>NZ_CP194946.1:0-4091553 GCF_051136245.1 Pantoea sp. Lu_F5_004 | reverse complement strand
GGCGGACTCCACTCGTACAAATTCGAAAAGAATAGTAGGCGTTACTCTAAGAAACGTTCATTTTTGACACAGACGCTAAGAAAGCGCCTGCGACCGCTATCAGCGGTTTTCCGTCCTGCAATCACCGGAGGATCGTCAGCGGAAGGGCGGATCATAGCGCAAAGCGAGGCAGAGATCTTCCCTTTCTACACAGTTTTGATCCTTTTTATCCACAGGCCAGAGGCGCGCAAAGAAGTTTACGCCAGTTGCGGGAAAAACCAGCAGGGATCTGGCGCAATCCATTAAAATTTCGGGCGACATCTCATTTTATCCCCAGGATCCGGCAAGCCGATCGCAATAAGATCCCGTGCGATCCTTGCGCTTTAGTGCGGAGCCCGTATAATTCTCCACCCGACATTGAGCCATCAGGCGCAAAGTCGGGACTCTGCGGGCTGTATGCGGGTTTTCAGGCACTATGACACGCGAAGTAAATTGACTCGGGACTGTACAATTATTACAATCCCGCCTCTTTATTAAAGACACATTGAGGCGTAGGTCGATTTTCTGGCCCGAAACGCGTCACCCAGTGAAAATTTTCAAGTTTAGGTAGAAACCGCCATGAAACGCACTTTTCAACCGTCCGTACTGAAGCGCAACCGTTCACACGGTTTCCGTGCTCGTATGGCAACAAAAAATGGTCGTCAGGTTCTGGCACGTCGTCGTGCTAAAGGCCGTTCTCGTCTGACCGTTTCTAAGTAATAAAGCAAGCCCTGATGGGTAAGCTCGCATTTCCCAGGGAGTTACGTTTGTTAACTCCCACTCATTTCACTTTCGTCTTCCAGCAGCCACAACGGGCTGGCACGCCGCAAATTACTATTCTCGGCCGCCTTAACGCGCTGGGGCATCCCCGCATCGGTCTCACCGTCGCTAAAAAACATGTGAAACGCGCTCATGAACGCAACCGGATCAAGCGATTGACCCGCGAAAGCTTTCGTCTGCGTCAACATGAACTGCCGTCGATGGACTTCGTGGTGGTCGCGAAGAAGGGGGTTGCCGATCTGGATAACCGTATGCTGGCGGAAGCGTTGGAGAAATTATGGCGTCGTCACTGTCGCCTGGCGCGCGGCTCCTGATCGTCCTGATACGCGTCTATCAACGCGGCATCAGTCCATTACTGGGACCACACTGTCGGTTTCACCCGACCTGCTCTCATTACGGAATTGAGGCATTACGCAGGTTCGGCCTGATAAAAGGCAGTTGGTTGACATTAAAACGCGTATTAAAATGCCACCCCTTGAACCCGGGTGGTGACGATCCTGTGCCGCCAAAAACCTTTGATACCAGAGAACATTAACGATGGATTCGCAACGCAATCTCTTTCTCATCGCTTTTCTGTTCGTGACCTTTATGATCTGGCAAGCCTGGCAGACGGACCACGCTCCGCAGCCACAGCAGACGCAGACCACACAAGGCACAAACAGCGTAGCGGGTGATACCGCCAGTCAGGGTGTACCGGCCAGCGGTCAGGGCCAGACGATCACCGTTAAGACTGATGTCCTGTCATTGAATATCAACACCCGAGGCGGTGATGTTGAACAAGCACAGCTGCTGACTTTCCCGGACAAACTGGGTTCTAACCAGCCGTTCCAGCTGCTTGAAACAACGCCAGCGTTCCTTTATCAGGCACAGAGTGGTTTGACCGGTCGTAATGGCCCGGATAATCCGAACAACGGCGCGCGTCCGCTGTTCAACGCTGCGCAGGATCACTTCGAGATGGCTGATGGCCAGTCCGAACTGCGTGTGCCGATGACCTACACCGCTGAAAATGGCGTGGTTTACACCAAAACCTTCATCTTCAAGCGTGGCGAATATGCCGTTAATGTCGATTATCATGTCAACAACACCACCCAGCAGCCGCTGGAAGTGTCGCTGTTTGGCCAGTTGAAGCAGACCATCGATCTGCCTAAGCATCGTGATACCGGCAGCAACAACTTTGCTCTGCACACCTTCCGTGGCGCGGCCTACTCCACCAGCGAGTCGAAATATGAGAAGTATAAATTCGACACCATCGCGGATAACGAGAACCTGAACGCCACCACCAGCAATGGCTGGGTTGCGATGCTGCAGCAGTACTTTGCAACGGCATGGGTTCCGCGTACCGAAGGCACCAACACCCTTTACACCAGCAACCTGGGTAATGGCGTGGCGGCGATTGGCTATAAATCTGCACCGGTCACCATTGCCGCGGGCGCACAGCAGAATCTGGGTGCAACGCTGTGGGTCGGCCCGGAAATTCAGGACAAGATGGCAGCGATTGCGCCGCACCTTGATCTGACCGTGGATTACGGCTGGTTGTGGTTTATCTCTCAGCCGCTGTTCAAACTGCTGAAATTTATCCACAGCTTCATCGGTAACTGGGGCTTCTCCATTATCGTGATCACCTTCATCGTGCGCGGCATCATGTACCCGCTGACCAAAGCGCAGTACACCTCGATGGCGAAGATGCGCATGCTGCAGCCGAAAATTCAGGCGATGCGTGAGCGTCTGGGTGATGACAAGCAGAAGCAGAGCCAGGAAATGATGGCGCTGTATAAAGCAGAGAAAGTGAATCCGCTGGGTGGCTGTCTGCCGCTGGTGATTCAGATGCCAATCTTCCTGGCGCTCTACTACATGCTGTCAGGCTCGGTTGAACTGCGTCATGCGCCATTTATTCTGTGGATCCATGACCTGTCAGCGCAGGACCCGTACTACATCCTGCCGATTCTGATGGGCATCACCATGTTCTTCATTCAGAAGATGTCACCGACCACCGTGACCGATCCGATGCAGCAGAAGATCATGACGTATATGCCGGTGATTTTCACCGTGTTCTTCCTGTGGTTCCCGTCAGGTCTGGTGCTGTACTACATCGTCAGCAACCTGGTCACCATTCTCCAGCAGCAGCTGATTTATCGCGGCCTGGAAAAACGTGGTCTGCATAGCCGCGACAAGAAGAAAGCGTAAGCGATCCAGAGCGGGAGCAATCCCGCCCTAAAATAGTCTATTCTCAGGCGGTCAAAGCGACCGCCTGTGTTTTTTGTAGCGAGAGAAAATTTATGAGCCACAGCGATACCATTGTTGCCCAGGCGACGCCACCCGGACGCGGCGGCGTAGGCATTCTGCGCGTCTCTGGCGCCCAGGCGGCAGAGGTCGCCCGCCAGCTGCTGGGCAAACTGCCTAAGCCGCGTTACGCCGATTATCTGCCGTTCACCGATAGCGATGGCCGCGTGCTGGATCAGGGCATTGCGCTGTGGTTTCCTGGTCCTAACTCCTTTACCGGTGAAGATGTGCTGGAGCTGCAGGGCCACGGCGGCCCGGTGATCCTCGATCTGCTGCTGAAGCGCATCGTGGCGCTGCCGGGTGTGCGTATCGCCCAGCCGGGTGAGTTTTCAGAGCGTGCGTTTCTGAATGACAAGCTCGATCTGGCGCAGGCCGAAGCGATTGCTGACCTGATTGATGCCAGCTCTGAGCAGGCGGCGCGTTCGGCCGTGAACTCCCTGCAGGGCGTCTTCTCCACCCGTATCAATCATCTTGTGGAAGCACTTACTCACCTGCGGATCTATGTCGAAGCCGCTATCGACTTCCCGGATGAGGAGATCGATTTCCTCTCTGACGGCAGAATCGAAGCGCAGCTGAATACGGTGATCGGCGATCTGGATGCCGTTCGTGCCGAAGCGCGTCAGGGCAGCCTGCTGCGTGAAGGGATGAAAGTGGTGATTGCGGGCCGGCCTAATGCGGGCAAATCGAGCCTGCTGAATGCGCTGGCAGGCCGTGATGCCGCCATCGTCACGGATATCGCAGGCACCACCCGTGACGTGCTGCGTGAGCATATTCATATTGATGGCATGCCGCTGCATATCATCGACACCGCCGGTCTGCGTGAAGCCAGCGATGAAGTGGAGCGCATCGGGATTGAGCGCGCCTGGCAGGAGATCGAACAGGCTGACCGGGTGCTGTTTATGGTGGACGGCACGACGACCGACGCCACCGAAGCGGCGGCTATCTGGCCCGATTTCGTCTCCCGTCTGCCGCCGGAACTGCCGATTACCGTGGTCCGCAACAAGGCGGATGTCACCGGGGAGTCTCTCGGTCTGACAGAAGTAAATGGTCACTCACTGATTCGCCTGTCGGCACGCACCAGCGCGGGCGTGGATGAGCTGCGCGATCACCTGAAGCAGAGCATGGGCTTCGCCGGCAATATGGAAGGTGGCTTCCTGGCGCGTCGCCGTCATCTGCAGGCGCTGGAGCTGGCGGCAACGCACTTACAGCAGGGTAAAGCGCAGCTGCTCGGTGCCTGGGCCGGTGAGTTACTGGCGGAAGAGTTGCGTCTTGCCCAGCAGGCGTTAAGCGAGATCACCGGCGAGTTCACTTCTGACGATCTGCTGGGTCGCATCTTCTCCAGCTTCTGTATCGGTAAATAACCTTGCTGGCCTGATGGCGTCCTGCTGTCAGGCCAGATTTCCTGCCACGCTGCCTCCCTGTTATTCCCGCCTCTGCGTTGATTCTTGCTGATATGTTATTTTGCGGCGGCACGGCATTGCCGTATAACGGTTGAAGCGCCGATACGACGTGCGGCGACGGATTGCGGTGAATAATCCCCGCCTCATCCCGCCGCGCCGGTCCGGACGCAAACCCACTACGTGAACACCGTTGGGCGAATCTTTTCGCCTGAAACAGGAGAGTTGCATGAGTACACCGCTCGACACTGCCGCACTGGACACGCTGTTTAATGATGCCCGCACCCACAGTTACTGGCAGGCTAAGCCCGTCGATAACGCCCTGCTGGAGCAGCTCTATGCCCTGACGGCACTGGGCCCGACCTCGGCAAACTGCTCGCCTGCGCGATTTGTTTTCGTGACCTCGGCGGAAGGCAAAGAGAAGCTGAAACCGGCACTCTCTTCCGGCAATCTGGAAAAAACCATGAGCGCGCCGGTCACGGTGATTGTGGCCTGGGACCGCGAGTTCTATGAGCAGCTGCCCGCCCTGTTCCCGCATGCTGATGCGCGCAGCTGGTTTACCGGCAGCCCGGAAGCGGCAAAAGAGACCGCTTTCCGTAACAGCAGCCTGCAGGCGGGCTACCTGATTCTGGCGGCTCGTTCGCTGGGTCTGGATGCCGGTCCGATGTCCGGGTTTGATCCGGCCAAAGTCAATGACGCCTTTTTCCCCGACGGTCAGTATCAGGTTAACCTGCTGATTAACCTCGGCTACGGTGATGCATCAAAACTGCATCCGCGCCTGCCGCGACTGAGCTTTGAGCAGGCGAGCCGTTTCGCCTGATGCTGCCCGCGTCGCGAGTCGAATCGCGACGCGGATGACCTTATAAACAGCGTGTCATAGCGGCGCAGCATTTTCTGCAGGCGTCCCCTGATGAAACACCATTCGCCAGTTCTGACCCTCGCACAGCCAGTGTGAGGCGCGCAGTGCGGCCCGACTGCCATCGGCATCACAGCTCTGGTAGTGCAGTATCAGACTCATCTCGCCCGTGCTCACCAGCTGAAAGTTACTACTAAGCATATCGGGCATCGCATCTTCTTTTATCAGCGCCGCGATGGTCTGCGCGCGAGTCACAAAGCGTCCTGAACGGGTTATCTCACAAAAGTCGGGATGGAGTATCTGCTCCAGCCACGCCAGTTCCCGTCGCCTGGCACTGTGCAGGCTGCGCTCTCGTTTCACCATTTCGTCCAGCAACATGGCTAACCCTCCTGTTATTCTGTGCTGACAGGCAGCGGCAATAATTCCTTTAAGCTGTTGAAGATGGGCCTCGTGACGTTCCTGGCCGGTCAGCTCTCCCTCGCGATTCTGCTCATCCTATTCTGAATTTACCCCAATCCGTGCGTTGCCAGGTGCATTAAGGTAAGAAAATTCCTACAATGCTTCTGATGATTATCTGACCATTTTCACGGAGCGACAGATGGCTGGTCATTTTGTACGCTGGACGGGCGATCCCGGCTTCCCGGCTAATGATTTACGCATTCCCCAGGCTATCACCGACACGGCACAGCAGTTTGCTGACAAACGCCGTGGGCGATTTCTGGCCGCGCGTACCCTGCTGGCACAACTGATGCTACGGGTTTATGGCATTGGTGAACTGCCGCGCCTGCTTATTCAGGGCAACGGACGCCCCGTTTTTGCTGACAGCGATCTGCCTGATTTCAGCATCGCCTATGCGGGTAATACGGTGGGTGTGCTGCTGGCCGAAGAGGGTGGACGTGCCGGTCTGGATATGGAGATTGTGCATGCCAGAAGCCGTCAGACTCAGGAGCAGCTGATGCAGGGATTAACCTCGGGCGAGATCGCCTGGATCAATGCCCAGCAGGATGCCATGGAGGCGGTGACGCAGATCTGGACATTACGCCAGAGCATTCTCAAGCTGACGGGAGAGGGCGATCGGGGACTGGATTCGCTGCGCCTGTTGCCCGGTGCGGGTCGGCTGCGATCTTCACTCTATCCCGATATTCAGGTGGTGTGCGACGCGGAGCCCATGCTGGTCTGGTCGTGTGCGCTGTCGTCTGCGACTCAGCGTCTGCATCTGTGGGAGATGGATAACGCCTTTCAGTGGCATGCATTACGCGAAATAGAGATGGGTAAGCCCAACATCGGGCCTCATGCTTTGCGGCTGACCAGCCTGCCCAGCGAGCGCAGCCTGCATCCTGAAATGTAAAAAGCCGCAACCCGAAGGTTGCGGCCCTGAATGCGCTTAGTGCGCGTCTACAAAAACAATCTTCAGCACAAACAGCAGAGCAACAATCACTACGCAGGGGCTGATTTCACGCCAGCGGCCAGTACCCAGCTTCATGACGCAGTAAGCGATGAATCCCAGCGCAATGCCTTCGGTGATGGAAAAGCTGAAGGGCATCATGGCGGCGGTCACAAACGCCGGAACGGCTTCGGTCAAATCATCCCAGCGTACGCGCGACAGGCTGGCGGTCATTAACACCCCAACGTAAATCAGCGCGCCCGCAGCGGCGTAGGATGGCACCATCGCGGCCAGCGGTGACAGGAAGGTCACCAGCAGGAACAGCAGGCCGGTGACCACGGCCATCAGGCCGGTACGACCACCAATCGCCACGCCCGAGGTGCTTTCGATATAGGCGGTCACGGATGAGGTGCCCGCCAGCGCGCCACTCACTGAACTGATGCTGTCGACATAGAGTGCCTGCTGCATGCGCGGGAAAGTGCCGGTTTCATCAGTCAGTCCCGCTTTATCGGTGACGCCGATCAGCGTGCCGGAGGAGTCGAACAGATTGACCAGCATAAAGGAGAAGATCACGCCCGCCATGCCGATGTTGAACGCGCCTTTGATATCCACCTGGCCGACCACAGAAGTAATGGAAGGCGGCGCAGAAAACAGGCCGACAAACTTCACGTCACCCAGCATCCAGCCGATAGCAGTGGTAACCACCATCGAGATCAGCACTGCCGCGTGGATATTGCGTGATGCCAGAATGGCGATGATAAAGAAGCCCAGCGCGCCCAGCAGTACGCTGTGCGAGGTCAGGTTCCCCACGGCCACCAGGGTATCGGGATTCGGCACGATAATGCCGGCATTCTTCAGCCCCATCATGGCGATAAACAGGCCGATACCGGCGGTAATGCCGACGCGCAGGCTCAGCGGGATATTCGCAATCATCCAGTAGCGAACCCGCAGCAGCGTCAGGATCAGCAGGCCGACCGCACCCCAGAAGATCGCGCCCATACCCACCTGCCACGAATAGCCCATCGCACCAACCACCACAAAGGCAAAAAAGGCGTTCAGCCCCATTGCGGGCGCCAGCGCCACCGGCAGATTGGCAAACAGTCCCATCAGAATGCTGCCAAAGGCGGCAATCAGACAGGTGGTCACAAACACCGCCTGGGTATCCATGCCGGCGACGCCGAGGATCTGCGGATTGACGAAGACGATGTAGACCATCGTCAGAAAGGTGGTGATACCCGCGATCACTTCGGTGCGCACCGTGGTGCCATGTTCCTGCAGCCTGAAGATGCGCTGCAAAACGCCTTGCTTGCTCATGCCATCCATCCAGAAGAAAAAATCATCGGCGCGTATCCTGGCGATTTTACCGGGGCAATACAATGATTTTTCGCAACCGATTGCCAGTCTCGCAATCTGCGCTGAGTGCGGTAGAGTGTGGAGCATACCCCTGAATCGAAGGATAGAGTCTGATGTCAGTAGAATGCGTCTTTTTTGATTGCGATGGCACGCTGGTGGACAGTGAGTTGCTCTGTACCCAGGCCTACGTCAACACCTTTGCCCGTTACGGCCTGGAACTGTCACTGCAGCAGATGTTTGAGAAGTATAAGGGCGTCAAACTCTACGACATTATTCGTGACGTCGGCGACGCGCATCAGGTGACGCTGCCGATGGAAGAGGTGGAGACCGCCTATCGCGCAGAGGTCGCGCGGCTGTTTGATCAGCAACTGCAGCCCATCCCGGGCGCGAAAGCGCTGGTTGAGCAGATAAAGGTGCCGATGTGCGTGGTTTCAAACGGGACGGTAAAAAAGATGCAGCACTCGCTGGGCTTAACCGGCATGCTGCCGCTGTTTGCGGAGCACCTCTACAGCGGCTATGACATTCTGCACTGGAAGCCCGATCCGGAACTGATGTACCACGCGGCGGAACAGATGCAGGTGCCGATTGAGCGCTGCATTCTGGTGGATGACTCCGAAGCGGGCGCCCGCGCCGGTATCGCCGCCGGCATTCCGGTCTATTACTACTGCGCTGACCCGCACAACCCTGAACTGGATCACCCGCTGGTGACGCGCTTCGATGATATGGCGCAACTGCCTGCGCTGTGGCGCGCCCGTGGCTGGGATCTGGTGTAGCCCGGGCCAGCATGACACATACCGTCTGGTTTTTAACCCTGCCCGGCGTGATGGCGCTGGATCTCACCGGCCCGGCCGAGACGCTGAAGCTGGCGGGCGAACACTTTACGCTGCGCTACATCGGCCCGCAGCCGGAGGTGGTCTGCTCCACCGGCATGACCATTGGCGGCATCGAACCGTTACCTGAACAGTTGCCCGCCGGGAGTCTGCTGGTGGTGCCTGGCGTCTATGACTCGCAGGTCTGTTACGCCACGCCGCAGGCCGGAGAGGCTCGCGACTGGCTGATGCGCCAGCACGCCGCGCTGCGCGCGCAGACCTTTATGCTGGTCTGCGTCTGCTCGGGAGCGCTGCTGGCGGCGCAGGCAGGCATGCTGGATGACGTGCTCTGCACCACCCATCATGATGTGATTGCCCGCCTGAAAGCCGCGGCCCCGCGCGCACGGGTGCAGGAGAACCGGGTATTTGTCGGGCATGAGAATATCTGGACCAGCGCAGGCATCACGGCGGGAATCGATCTGGCGCTGCATCTGATTAATCAGCTCTGCGATACGCAAACCGCGCTGGCGGTAGCGCGGGAGATGGTGGTCTGGTTCCGCCGTGCTGGTGACGATCCGCAACTTTCGCCGTGGCTGCGTTACCGCAACCACATGCATCCGGCCATTCATCGGGCGCAGGATCTGATGATTGCCCATCCTGAGCAAGGCTGGACCCTGACCGAGCTGGCCGGACGCACGCATGTCAGTAGCCGCCATCTGGCGCGGCTGTTTCGCCAGCATCTGGGGATTAGCGTGCGTGAATACCATGAGCAGCTGCGGGTTGGCGTGGCACGCCAGCGTCAGCAGCAGGGTGAATCTGCCGAAAAAGCGGCGCTGGCGGCGGGGTTTTCATCGGCGCGCCAGCTACGGCGCGCCCGCCAGCGTGAAGCCGATCAGCTGACAAAGTGACGGGTATCGACGCGTTTCAGTGCCATACCCAGCAGCAGGCTGCCGCCCAGCGTCAGCCCGAACACCCAGGGCAGGTCGAGCCACGGACGTGACATATCATCGTAATGATGCGTTCGCAGGTAGTGAATGAACAGCGCATGAAAGCCGTAGATCGGCAGTGAATAGCGTGCAATCACCGTTAAACCCGGCAGCGTGCGCTGGTTCAGGCTGTTTTTAAACACGATCAGCAGGCTGATCGCGGCGATAAACACCAGCGGTCCGCAGTAGAGATACCAGGTGTCATTAAACGCCCCATTGACGATCAACGCCTGTTTCGTCCCCAATGTAATGCCAATCACACAGGCGATAAACAGTCCGGCAGCCAGCGGCGTCAGGCCGCGCCGGGTCGTCTCCATCGTGCCGATAGCCCGTCCCAGCAGCGCATAGAGCAGGTAGTAGATACTGTCACCGCTGACATAGAGATTAACCGGCAGAAAGTGAAATGGCCCCAGCGACTGGCTGACCGTATTGGGATTGGCGAGCACCGCCAGCACCAGCACCAGCAGCGCCACGTAGCGCGCCTGCACGGTTTTTACCTGGATCAGGGGCGACAGCAGATAGATGCCGATCAGCGCAAAGAAGAACCACAGGTGATAAAACACCGGCTTCTGCAGCATCTTCAGGATTGATCGCCCTTCGCTGATGGGGGTCAGCCAGGTGATATAGGCCAGCGATACCGCGCTGTAGAACAGCAGACAGAGCACCAGCCGGAGCATATGGCGCGGCTGGGCGCTGCGTTCGCCGAAAAACAGATAGCCGGAGATCATAAAGAACAGCGGAACACAGACGCGTGATGCTGAGTTCAGCAGATTAGCCGCATCCCAGGTGATGCCAGTCACCGCCATCGGCCCGGTGATATACCAGGTGGTGGTATGAATCACGATCACCATCAGACAGGCAACCGCGCGTAAATTATCGATCCAGTAAATCTTCTGCGGCATGGCATCCTCTTGCGCATCGCGTCCGTGCGCAAAAGGGTAGCCAAATGCGACCAGAGCAACAACTGCTGCCAGCAGGATTCGGAGCCATCTGTATGCCAGCGCACTGAATCACTGCGAAAACGCGCCGGTAGCGCCTGGGATTTACGGCTGCACATCGCGCGGTCAAAGGGTATACTGTCGGCCTCTTTTTTTAATCTAACCGAAGCGCGTGCACACTCAACATGCAAAAGTTTGATACCAAAACCTTTCAGGGGCTGATCCTGACCTTGCAGGATTACTGGGCGCGTCAGGGCTGCACCATTGTCCAACCGCTGGACATGGAAGTGGGCGCTGGCACTTCACACCCGATGACCTGCCTGCGCGCACTCGGCCCGGAGCCGATCGCCGCCGCTTACGTGCAGCCATCACGCCGTCCCACCGATGGCCGCTACGGTGAAAACCCGAACCGTCTGCAACACTATTACCAGTTCCAGGTGATCATCAAACCCTCACCGGACAACATTCAGGAGCTCTATCTTGGCTCGCTGAAAGAGCTGGGTATGGACCCGACGGTGCATGACATTCGCTTCGTGGAAGATAACTGGGAAAACCCGACGCTGGGTGCCTGGGGACTCGGCTGGGAAGTGTGGCTCAACGGCATGGAAGTGACGCAGTTCACCTACTTCCAGCAGGTTGGCGGCATGGAGTGTAAGCCGGTGACCGGCGAGATCACCTACGGTCTGGAGCGTCTGGCGATGTACATCCAGGGCGTCGACAGCGTTTACGATCTGGTGTGGAGCGACGGTCCGCTGGGCAAAACCACCTACGGCGACGTGTTCCATCAGAACGAAGTGGAGCAATCCACCTATAACTTCGAATACGCCGACGTTGATTTCCTCTTTACCTGCTTCGAGCAGTATGAGAAAGAGGCGCAGCATCTGCTGGCGCTGGAAAAACCGCTGCCACTGCCCGCCTACGAACGCATTCTGAAAGCGGCACACAGCTTCAACCTGCTGGATGCCCGCAAAGCGATCTCGGTAACAGAGCGTCAGCGCTATATTCTGCGCATTCGTACCCTGACCAAAGCCGTGGCTGAAGCTTACTACGCCTCTCGCGAGGCAATGGGCTTCCCGATGTGCAATAACAAAAAGTAAGAGGCAGCCATGACTGAACAAACCTTCCTGGTGGAGATCGGCACCGAAGAGCTGCCACCAAAAGCCCTGCGCAGCCTGGCAGAAGCCTTTGCCGCGCAGGTCACTGCTGAACTGGATGCCGCTAACCTGAGCCACGGCGAGGTCCGCTGGTTTGCTGCGCCGCGTCGTCTGGCGCTGAAAGTCGCAAACCTGAGCGCCTCACAACCCGATCGGGAAGTAGAGAAGCGCGGACCGGCGATCTCTGCGGCGTTTGACGCTGACGGCAACGCGACCAAAGCCGCTGAAGGCTGGGCGCGTGGCAACGGCATCACCGTCGATCAGGCTGAACGTCTCGCCACCGATAAAGGCGAATGGCTGGTTTATCGCGCCCAGGTTAAAGGCGAAGCGGCCCAGGCGCTGCTGCCCGCAATGATCGCTACCGCGCTCAGCAAGCTGCCGGTGCCAAAACTGATGCGCTGGGGCGACAGCGATGTGCAGTTTGTCCGTCCGGTGCACACCGTGACGATGCTGCTGGGTGATGAGCTGATCCCTGGCACCATTCTGGGCATCGCGTCAGACCGGATTATTCGTGGTCACCGCTTTATGGGTGAAAGCGAAATCACGCTCGAAAGCGCCGATCAATACCCTGATGTGCTGGAAAAACGCGGCCAGGTCATTGCCGACTATCAGGTCCGCAAAGCGATGATCAAAGCCGATGCTGAAGCGGCAGCACGCCGTTTAGGCGGCAACGCTGATATCAGCGACAGCCTGCTGGAAGAGGTGACATCGCTGGTGGAGTGGCCGGTGGTCCTGACCGCGACCTTTGAAGAGAAATTCCTCAAGGTGCCTGCGGAAGCGCTGGTCTACACCATGAAAGGCGATCAGAAGTATTTCCCGGTGTATGACAATGACGGCAACCTGATGCCGAACTTCATTTTCGTCACCAACATCGAATCCAGCGATCCGCGCCAGATTATCTCCGGCAACGAAAAAGTGGTACGTCCACGCCTGGCCGATGCGGAGTTCTTCTTTAATAACGACCGCAAAAAGCGTCTGGAAGATCACCTGCCGCGTCTGGAGACGGTGCTGTTCCAGAAAGAGCTGGGCACGCTGCGTGATAAAACCGATCGCATTCAGGCCCTCGCGGGCTGGATTGCCGGTGAAATTGGCGCAGATGTGAATCACGCCACCCGCGCGGGCCTGCTGTCGAAGTGTGACCTGATGACCAACATGGTCTTCGAGTTCACCGACACCCAGGGCGTGATGGGCATGCACTACGCGCGTCACGACGGCGAAGCCGAAGATGTGGCGGTGGCGCTGAATGAGCAGTATCAGCCGCGCTTTGCCGGTGACGCTCTGCCGTCCAGCCCTGTCGCCTGTGCACTGGCGATTGCCGATAAAATGGATACGCTGGCCGGTATTTTCGGCATTGGTCAGCATCCAAAAGGCGACAAAGATCCGTTCGCACTGCGTCGTGCGGCGCTGGGCGTGCTGCGTATCATCGTTGAGAAGAACCTGCCGCTCGACCTGCAGACTCTGACCGAAGAAGCGGTGCGCCTGTATGGCAGCAAGCTGAGCAACGCCCGCGTGGTGGATGATGTGATCGACTTTATGCTGGGTCGCTTCCGCGCCTGGTATCAGGAAGAGGGTCACAGCATCGACACGCTGCAGGCGGTTCTGGCGCGTCGTCCGACCCGTCCGGCTGACTTTGATGCACGCATGAAAGCGGTGTCGCACTTCCGTACGCTGGAAGCAGCCGCAGCACTGGCGGCGGCGAACAAGCGCGTCTCTAACATTCTGGCGAAATCGACCGAAACGCTGAATGAAAGTGTGCAGGCGTCGCTGCTGAAAGAGAACGAAGAGATCCAGCTGGCGACCTTTGTCACTGCGCTGAGCAGCAAGCTGCAGCCTTACTTTGCTGAAGGCCGCTATCAGGATGCGCTGGTCGAACTGGCACAGCTGCGTACTGCGGTAGACAACTTCTTCGATAAAGTGATGGTTAACGCCGACGATCAGGCGGTGCGGGTTAATCGCCTGACGCTGCTGTCAAAACTGCGTGAGCTGTTCCTGCAGGTCGCGGATATCTCGCTGCTGCAGTAATGCTATTTGTTGTGCAGAAAAGGGACGAGCAATCGTCCCTTTTTTTATGGGATTTTTTGGCCTTATGTCTTCAACTCATACCTGAGTGTGACCGCTATAGCGGCCATTTTTTAGGGTGCAAATGAATACGCTAAAGTGCTCAAACTGCCATTGCCGGTCATCAAAAATCGGCTGTGTTGATGCGCCACTTGATAAATATTGAATATATATCAAATAGTTACTTTCTGATTTTTTCCTGGAATACCCTAAGATTTTTTCAAAATCCGGAGGTTAAGAAACCGCCCGAAAAATAGCCAACCCTCTTGTTTTTCCCCTTTCCTGATGGATAATTCGCCAGAATTTACACCCGGTTACAGTTAGTGAAATGGAATTTTCATGAAAAGGATTTGTTTATTGCTCTGGCATCCGCCAGTGCGTCTGCTCGCCATGGTGGCGGGCGCGTTGCTCTGCTCTGCTTTCCCGGTGATGGCAGCCCCGCCAGCCGATAATCCCCGTGAAGAAGGCCAGGCGATTGATGCCCGCGAGCAACTGCGTCAGCAGACGCGTGAAAATAATCCTAAAAGGTGTTTAGATGAATGTCTCAAATATGGATATGCAGCAAAAACTTGAACTTTCCATCACTAAGGCTGCAAAAATTCTGCCTGGTGATGTCGGTCAACAGTTGTTGGCAATGCTGACCCCTCAGGCATTGGCCACAATGGCTGCAATAACTGGTTTATGGGCTGGTGCACACTTTTTTGGTATTGGTGAGTTAGCTGACCTCATTCTGATTGTGGCGGGTTGGGTTGCCGTAGGTGGTGTGGCTGTTGAGGCTTCAAAAAAGCTCTACGAATTCAGTAAGACCACATACAAAGCCAGGACCGAAAGTGATCTTGATGATGCGGCTGCCTGTTTAGCGGCAGCCATTACCATGATTGGCGTAGATACTGTGATGGCGATTTTACTGAAAAAGAACCCTCGCGACGCCTTCAGGCATTCATACAGAAATATACGTATGCCTAAATACAGCGCATCAGTGGGCCGCGCAATGAATGGCCCCCGAAACACTTCTTCATCCTGGCGGTATCGCCCAAAAATCCGCTTTACTGATAGGCAAAATGCCGGGTTAGGTTCAACTAATTTATGGGGTGACATTACTATTGGCAGAGCCTACGACCGTACAGTAAAAACAGCGGAACAAGCGGCTGAGGATGTTCTGGCGGCCATATATCATGAGCGGGTACATTCCTCCATTGCGCCAAAGTTTTATCTGCTTCGAGAGCTTAGAGCCTTTATGCATACTAGCTCCTACAACAGGTCATATATTTTACGGTATCTGGAAGAAGCATTTGCCGAGATGGTTGGGCTAATGAGAGCGAAAGGAATGTCACCACGTTATGTTATTAATGGTTTCAAATTCCCGTTAACCAATAACTATGAGATTACCTTTACCGCACTTCGACATGAAGCAGCTGGCGTACTTCTTGGGCCGGTTGTTGTAGGCGGTGCTATGTACAATGTCTATTATGGAATTCAGCAATGATAAGCTTAGAAGACGCTAAGGACGCCGCTCGTGACTACGCATCCCGGCATAAAATGGGATGGAGTGAGAAATTTACTTTCATTCAAACGGCTTTTTATGATGGTGTTGAATGCTATATCGTTGAGACTTCTAGCGAAGATGTAGAAAACAAGTCATGGATGGAGATTGAGACCTCTACTCCCGTGAATATTTACGTCGATATGAAAACCGGAAAATGTTTTGGGCATCAGTTTGGTAATAGGGGTTTTAACAAGGGTATTTAATATTCTCAATCATTGACCAGCTAATACCGTGTGGCCTGGCCTTTGCCGTAGACGGCGTCGCCCGCCATGACGGCGACACAGAACTTACGACGGGTGATAACACATCGGGTCGCCCACTGTTACCGGCTGAACTGGCTCTGACGGCGCTACAACAGCTGGAGAAAGTCGCCACAACCATCCCCAATAATGGTCTGTTCAGCCAGCACACTGCTGCCGGCAGTCCGTTCCTGATTGTGACTGACGAGCGCTTTACCAGTCAGAGCAAATTTATCAGCAGCGACTATCTGCTTGAACGGGTGGGTTACGACCCGTCACAGGTGCATAAACGCCTGGGCGACGGTTTTTATGAGCAGCGTCTGGTACGCGAGCAGGTCCTGAAACTGACCGGCAGGCCTTCCGTTAACGGCTGGGATGCGATGAAGCAGTATCAGGAGCTAATGAACAACGGCTCTAAAGTGGCGCAGGATTTCCATCTGGTGCCGGGCTTGGCGTTGACGCCGCAGCAGATTGCGGCGCTGCAACAGGATATCGTCTGGCTGGTCAGCGAAACGGTTGATACGGAAGACGGCCCTCAGACGGTGTGGGTGCCGAAAGTTTATCTGGCACAGACCACGCTGCGCCTGACTGGCGCGGGCGCGGTGATTGGCGGCGGTAATCTGCAGCTCTCGGCAGACAGCGTGACCAATGCCGGTAACCTCTTTGCGGACCAGGCGCTCTCCATCGACAGCGGGCAGTTTCAGCACCTGGGCGGCGACATCACGGCGGGCAGCATTGATGTGAAGGCGGAGACGCTGACGATCAGTACCGATCTGCAGAATGCCCTGCATCAGGCGACGATGAGCGCTGACGATATCAGCCTCAGCGGCACTGATATCCGGCTACAGGGCGCGAAGCTGGATGCCACCGATAATCTCAGCCTGAGCGCACGCAACAACCTTGAGATTGGTGCCGCAAAAAGCAGTCACAGCGGCAGCCTGAGCGTTATCTCCGGGGCTATGGGCAACCGCACCAGAGACGGCCTGGAAGAGGCGGGTAAGCGCATGGCCCAGGTCAGCGGCGAGTGGCAGCAGGCGCAGGGCAGCGAGCTTAACGCCGGTGGCAATCTTCTGCTCTCGGCCGATCTTGACCTGATGCTGACGGAGCCAGACCAACAAGTGATGGCACAGGATTAGTCAGTGCTGATGGAACCAGAATTTATAGATCCCCTAAAGAAAAGCCAAATGCTCCGGATTCATTAAATCCAACGGGAACTCAGGCTAACTTTGAAAGTTATACAAAAAATATTGAAACAGGAAAAATGGATAAAACTGGTAACGGTCACTTGAATATTTCAGGGGAAAATAAATGAAAGCATCTCTGAGAAGTATTGGTTGTGATTGGCTTGATTTATCAAGTTATGAACCTGAAGAAGATGATTGTTTTCAATTTTTAGCCCATTTATGTATAGGGCCATCAGAAGAAAAAGGAATAAATCATTTTGAGGTTTATGTCTGTACCCCAGAATGGCTCTGCAAACATCACTGGCTACCAGAATTGATGCGCCATACGCTTCTGGTGCGTAAATACGATCTGGATGAGATCACCAAAACCATTACGGATTATATCGACCAGTGCGAAGGGAGAGACTGGATGGAGATAGCGCATAAACTCTCCCGCGTATTTGCCTGGGAATATGAAGATTATCAGCCTTAAACGTTAAATCCCGGCCAGTGAGCCGGGATTTTGCTTTTAATCCCTAAATCCTTCCCGCTTACCGCCGCTGCAAACGGAGCATACCGGGCGCAGCGGTAATCTCCAGCTGTTCCGCCTCAGTGATATCAAAACCGGTCAGCCAGTCGCCGCCGATAATCAGCTCACCGTTCTCCCGCACCCAGTACGCCCCCAAATCCTGCCACTGCTGGCTGGCTTCGCAGAGTTCTTCCCACTCAGCTTCATCGATCACGGTTGTTACCGAAATCTTGTTATCGCGCAGCACCAGACGGACTGGCGCGTCACTGGTAAATCCGAGCGCGTCAAGCTGAGTGCCCGCGATGTTCAGCTCCGGCACCGACCCTTGGATAAGGCTGATATTCATAAATCATCCTCCCTGACGGTCGCGATGCGGATAATCAGCTGGCCTTGTTCGGCGATGATATTTACGGGCTGTCCTTTAATAAATCCCCACTGTTCCAGCCATCGTCCTTTGATGGTCAGTTGGGGTAACGGATTCGGTCTGCCACCGTTGGGGCGATACCCGACGATGCTTTTACGTGCTTGGGGTGTGACGGGTTCTGACGTAGAATCTGCTCTAGCCATAATTAACTCCAGTTCAGTTAGTTGTGGTCAGCGGGCTGTTGGTGTTCCACCACCTTCAGCTCGCGCTAAAAATCTCTCGTTACGTTCTTCCTTTTCTGTTTTCTCCTGTTCAAATATACACCGCCCGCTTTGTAAACTCGCTGAAAGCTAAGTAATAAACTGCGAGTCGTCTCTGAAAAACGGATTGTTTTTTCCATTTACTATTTCGTTTACATCCTCTTCTCAATACTCTCTTCAGCATCTGCAGCCAGCCATTTGTTTATATGGGTATGGCGATTTCCGGCATCGCATAAGAGTGAAATGATGATGACAGGGAAAAGGATGACAGGCATGATGACACCACAAATGACACCACGCGAGAGTCAGGTTATGAGTACTATCCACTTCAGGATTGATGAGGACGTTAAACGGCTGGCGATGCGGGCAGCAGAGCGCCAGAAGATGACGCTGACAGAGGTTATGCGTCAGCGAGCGGAAGAGCTGGCTGCTGAAGAGCGGCAATATCAGGATGGCCAACATGATGCATGGCTGGAAGAGCAAATCACGGCGGCATTTAGTCGTTATGAAGCCGGTGATAGCGAGTTCATCAGTAACGATGAAATGAATGCCCGCATGGAAGAACTGAAAGCGCAGGCCGCGCGGGGAACGTTGTGATATCAGCCGTTCAATGGGAAAAACAGGCGCAGGCAGACAGGGAGACGATATTTCGTTATCTGTATCGTGAGGCTGGCCTGCTGGTAGCCAGTGCAACAGACGATAAGTTTACCCGTATGGCCAGTCTGATTAGCGAAAACCCGCGGGCCGGAACAAAAGTCGGCACAGAAAAACAATATAAACTGGTGGTGTCACGCTTTCCGTTCATCATCATCTATGTTGCCGAAGCAGATGGCGTTCGCATCCTGCGGGTACTTCATACATCCCGGAAAATATCAGGCCGCTATCAAAGATAGTTAGCCTGTTCATCCAGCATCAGATTGTCAGGCATAAGAACGTCGTCAGATAGAACGGCACGCCTCAGAGCTGGATTAGACAATTAGCCCCAAAACCGAATCTCGTTAACCTTGTCACCTGCCAGCCACAGCACCCATCACGCCGCAGGCGGCGTTGTCCGCGCAAAGCTCTCGCGCTGAAACAGCGTTTCCGCCAGCTTCACCAGCGCCGGTCGTTCAACACACCAGTTCGGCACTACGCGGCGGAAATTGAGGTAGCCGATCATGCAACCGGTGGCGATATCCGCCAGATTGAGCTGGCCGTTGTTAAGCCATTTCCCCTCTGCCGCCTTCGCTTCCAGCATGTCGAGGCTGCGCTGAATCTTTTCACGATTGCGCAGCAGCACCTCTTCCGACTGCAAATCCCCCGGACGCATCTGCTCGCGCACGATCACCAGCGCGGCATCGCTGACGCCATCCGCCAGCTTCTCCAGCTGACGGATGTTAAGCGATTCAAGCGGATCGGCAGGCAGCAGAGCAGGCTCCACGCCACGCAGTTCCAGAAACTCCGCAATGATGCTGGAATCGAACCAGATTTGCTTATCGTCAGCGACCAGCGCCGGAACTTTGCCCAGCGGATTGTAGTGCGGCACGTGGCTGTCATCGCTGTAAGGCGATGCGTTAACGAATTCAAAAATAATGCCTTTTTCCAGCATGATAATCGAAATCTTACGCACAAACGGGCTGGTATAGCTGCCAATCAGTTTCATCGGGTTCTCCAGAGTCAGTGACTATTCGCCAGGAAACATAAAGGGATTGAGACTGCTGCGTGCGAAGCCTTCCTGCTCCATTCTGGCATCCAGTATCAGCGATGCCAGGTCATCTGCCACCGGTTCAATGGCCGGATCTTTCTCCTGATAGAGCATCTTCAGGTAAGTGCCGCAGTCGCCACAGCTCTCTGCTTTCACCGCCGCCCGTTCGCTGTCGATCGACCAGTAGTGCAGATCACGGGACTGTTCGCACTGGGTACATTTGCTGCGCACCACATGCCATTCACTTTCGCACAGATTACAGTGCAGATAGCGCGCGCCTTCATGACTGCCCATATGCACCACGCTGGCGACCGGCATACTGGCGCAGACCGGACAGAACTGGCGCTGATCGCCCATCTCAGCGCGGGCTTTGCCTGGGATCAGGGCCGCCATCTGCGCCCAGTAGAGCGAGAGTGCTGCCCAGATAAAGGGCGCTTTGTCGCTGCTGACCAGCGCATACTCGCCGGTAAACAGCGCACTGGCCAGCGTCTCCAGCTCGGTGGCGGACGCCTTCTCCAGATTCTCCAGCACCGCCAGTGCCTGACCGCTCATCTCCGGCTTCAGCTCGGCAATCAGTGAATGCAGCAGTCGTTGCCAGTGGGGATCGCGCGGCAGGGTATGAATATTCAGCGGCGGCTTGCCCTCGCTGGCGCTCTGCGTCAGGCGGGCATGCAGGTCGATGTGCAGCGGATGGTCATACAGCACAATCTCCTGCGCTTCAGCGATCACCGCCGCAAAGCGCAGGTAGTCGCCGAGTGGGTTTTTCGCCGCCAGGTCACGCAGTCGCGCAGCACGACGGCTGTATAAATTTTTCAGCCGTGGAAAAAGTAACGGCGGAATCATCTCCGCCGTTGTCTTTTCGCCTTTCTCCAGCTGATCTTGCGGGATTATGCGAATACTCATCAGGGGCGTTTTTCCTGTTTTATTGGCGGATTACGCTGCTCACGATACCAGCGAGGATGGTGCTGCCTGGCCCATTCGGCGCTGACCCAGCCTTCCACCATCGCGGTCAGTGTGCCTTTGACCCACAACGCAGCATAAATGTGCACCATAATGACGATGATCAGCGCCACCGCTGACACCGAATGTACCACCAACGCCAGACGAATCAGCGGAATGGCGAAGGCATCGGCAAAGTAAGGTCGCCAGATCACGATGCCACTGGCAAGCAGCAACACTAAGCTGATAATAGCAGCCCAGAACACACACTTCTGACCAAAGTTATATTTACCGGTATCACCTACTTCTTCATTCAGCGCAATCCGGTGAATGTTTCTGGCCCAGTAAAGGTCATCGCGATTAATCAGGTTGTGTTTCCAGTAACGCAAAAACATCAGCATAAAAGCAACGAACATCACCACACCGACAAAAGGATGCAGGATACGCGCCAGTTGTGGTGTGCCAAATATCTGCATCAGCCAGTTGAACGACGGAAAGAAAAACCCTAATCCACTTAACGCGGCCATGACAAAGCAAATCGCGACAATCCAGTGATTGATGCGTTCGGGGGCGCGGTAACGCACCAGATGATCGGGCTTTTTCATTATTTGCGCTCCTCAGGGTGATCGTCGTTGTCGTCGTGCTCTTCAGTGACGCGATTCGGGCCAACGCCAACATAGTGAAAAATAGAGGCGGCGAACGTAGCGGCAAAACCCACCGCCGCCAGCGGTTTCCAGATCCCCTTCCAGAAGGTCACCGTCGGGCTGATGCCTGGGTTAGCAGGCAGCCCGTGATAGAGCTGAGGCTTGTCGGCATGATGCAGCACATACATCACGTGGGTGCCACCCACGCCTTCCGGGTTGTAGAGACCAGCCTGCGCAAACCCGCGCGACTTCAGCTCCGCTACGCGTTCCTCCGCCAGCGTGAGCATGTCGCTTTTGCTGCCGAAATGAATGGCACCGGTCGGACAGGTCTTCACACAGGCAGGCTCCTGGCCGACGCTGACGCGATCCACGCACAGGGTGCATTTGTAGGCGCGGTTATCCTCTTTGTTGAGCCGCGGCACGTTGAACGGGCAACCCGCAATACAGTAGCCGCAGCCGATACACTGCTCAGACTGGAAATCGACGATGCCGTTGGCGTACTGAATAATGGCACCTGCCGACGGACAGGCTTTCAGGCAGCCGGGATCGGCGCAGTGCATGCAGCCATCTTTGCGAATCAGCCAGGCCAGCTTGCCGTTCTCTTCAACTTCCGAGAAACGCATCACCGTCCATGATTTGGCGGTCAAATCGGTAGGGTTGTCATAGATCCCGATGTTATGACCGACTTCATCGCGGATGTCGTTCCATTCGGAGCAGGCGACCTGACAGCCTTTACAGCCAATACAGGTGGTGACGTCGATCAGCTTCGCGACTTCACGCTGGTGATCGCGCGCCTGTGGCGGTGGGGTAAAGCCGTTGGTCGCTGAGCGACGGATAATATCTTGTGATTGATAAGCCATTGTCATCTACCGTTACGCTTTTTCCACTTTCACTAAAAATCCCTTGTACTCCGGGGTCTGCGAGTTGGCATCGCCAACCGACGGCGTCAGCGTATTGGCGAGGAAGCCTTTACGCGTGGTGCCTTCAAAGCCCCAGTGACAGGGAATACCCACGGTATCAACCGGCTTGCCGTCAATCATCAGACGCTGCAGACGACGTGTTACCACCGCTTTGGCTTTGATATAGCCACGGCACGACGAGACTTTGACGCTGTCTCCGGCCTTGATGCCTTTCTCCTCTGCCAGTTCGGTGCCGATTTCAACAAACTGCTCCGGCTGCGCAATCGCGTTCAGCAGGGCATGTTTGGTCCAGTGGCGGAACAGTTCGGTGATGGAATAGGTGGTGGCGACGCAGGGATAGTTAGCGGCCTCGCCCAGTTGCGCGGCGTCGCTGCTGAACAGTCGAACGACCGGACTATGACGCTGCTGCGGATTCATAGGATTGTCGGCGAGCGGGCTTTCCATCGGTTCGTAATGTTCCGGGAAGGGGCCGTCGGCCATCTTATCGAGCGCAAACAGGTGGCCAAGACCATCGGGCTGCATGATAAACGGACCGGCCTGCTGCTGTGGCGACAGCGTTACCGGATAATCCGGCACGTCGATGCCGTGCCAGCGAGTGCCATCCCACTCAATCAGGCGGCGCTGCGGATCCCAGGCTTTACCCTGCGCATCGGCGGAGGCGCGGTTATAGAGAATGCGGCGGTTAGCCGGCCACGCCCAGGCCCAGCCGGAGACTGCGCCCAGCCCCGATGGATCGGCGTTGTCGCGTCGTGCCATCTGGTTGCCTTCCGGCGTCCAGCTGCCGCTGTAGATCCAGCAGGCGCTGGCGGTGGTGCCGTCGTTACGCAGCTCTGAGAAGCCGTTGAGCTGCTGGCCTTTTTTCAGCAACAGCTTGCCGCTGGCGTCGTAAATGTCGGCCAGCGCCTGACCGTTGTTCTCCTGCGCCACCTCTTCCGGCTCAGGATTAGACGGATCGCGGTAGTCCCAGCGCATTGCCATCAGCGGCTCTGGGGCTGCACCGCCTTCCAGGCGATAGAGCGCGCGCAGACGCATGAACAGATTGCCGAGAATTTTACCGTCGTGCAGCGCTTCAGCGGGCGGCTCCGCGGCCGCCCAGTGCCACTGCAGCCAGCGTGACGAGTTAGCCACCGATCCCGACTCTTCAGCGAAGCAGGAAGAGGGCAGACGGAACACTTCGGTCTGGATTGTCGACGGATCGACGTCATTAAACTCGTCGTGATGCTGCCAGAAGCTGGCGGTTTCAGTGCGCAGCGGATCGATCACCACCATATATTTGAGGCGGGACAGTGCCCGGACCGCTTTATTTTTGTCCGGGAAGGCGGCCAGCAGGTTGAAGCCCTGAATCAGACAGCCGTTCAGCGCGCCCTGTTCCATCATCTCCGCCTGCGCCATGCAGTCGTAGCTCTTATCCCACTTCGGCAGCCAGTCGTAGCCCCACTGGTTTTCCGCTGTGGCTTTATCACCGTAGAAACTCTTCATCAGGCTGACGAAAAATTTGTCGGTGTTCTGCCAGTAGTTGACCTGATCCGGCAGTGTCGCAACCGGCGTGGCCTGCTGCAGGTAGGTTGCCAGGGTGGTCATCTTCTCGGAGGGCAGTGGCAGATAGCCCGGCAGACTCTGCGCCAGCAGGCCGAGATCGGTGTAGCCCTGCACATTGGAGTGGCCGCGCAGCGCGTTAATACCGCCGCCTGGCATCCCGATATTACCCAGCAGCAGCTGAATCATCGCCGCCGTGCGGATAATCTGCGAACCGTTGGTGTGATGAGTCCAGCCCAGCGCATAGAGAATAGTCGCGGTGCGATTCGGCACACAGGTGGAGGCCAGCTGCCTGCACACCGCAATAAAGGATTCCTGCGAGGTCCCGCACAGGCGCGTCACCATTTCCGGGGTGTAACGGCTGGCATGGGTTTTCAGCAGATTTAGCACGCAGCGCGGGTGAGTGAAGCTCTCATCGCGTTTCGCATGGCCGTTTTCATCCAGCTCATAGTGCCAGCTCTGCCGATCGTACTGACGTGTTTCAGCATCGTAACCGCTGAACAAACCGTCGCTGAAGCTGAAGCCTTCGCTGACAATCAGGGCGGCATTGGTGAAGGCGCGAACATACTCCTGCTGAATCTGATTGTGTTGCAGCAGATAGTTGATCACCCCCATCAGGAAAACCACGTCGCTGCCCGCACGCAGTGGCGCGTAGAGATCGGCGACCGCCGCAGAGCGGTTAAAGCGTGGATCGACCACGATGACCTGCGCATTGTTATGGGTTTTGGCTTCAATCACCCATTTAAAGCCAACCGGATGCGCCTCGGCGGGGTTGCCGCCCATGATCATCACCACATTGGCGTTTTTGATGTCGTTCCAGTTATTGGTCATCGCACCGCGACCAAAGCTGGGAGCCAGCGCGGCCACGGTCGGGCCGTGACACAGGCGCGCCTGGTTTTCCAGCGCCAGTATACCCAGCGAGCGGGCAAATTTCTGATCGAGCAGGCCGGTTTCATTACTGGCGGCGGAAGAGCAGAGCATGGCGGTAGTCGGCCAGCGGTTTACCGTGACGCCAGCGGCATTGGTGGCCTGGAAATTGGCATCGCGATCCTGCTTCATCAGGCGGGCAATACGGTCAAATGCCTCATCCCAGCTGATGCGCTGCCATTTATCCGAGCCCGGCGCGCGGTATTCCGGGTATTTCAGGCGCTGTTCACTGTGAATAAAGTCGAGCACGCCCGCACCTTTGGGGCAGAGCGATCCGCGACTGACCGGATGGTCAGGGTCGCCTTCAATATGGTAAATCGAGGCGCGGGCATTTTTAGCGCCATCACCCAGGCTGTAAATCAGCATGCCGCAGCCGACTGAGCAGTAGGTGCAGTTATTACGGGTTTCTCTGGCGCGAATGAGTTTGAACTCTCTGACGCTGGCTAAGGCTGTGGTGGGGGCAAAACCGAGTAACGCCGCGCTGGTGCCCGCCAACCCGCCAGCACAGATTTTGAAAAAACTCCGTCTGTTAATTTGCATTTTATCGTTCTTCTTTATTGGCTCCATTGCGAAGCCTTGCAAAATAGCAGCCCTATCTGCCTGTAAGTTGACCAGGGTCAACAGGTTAGTCATTAGTAATTCTTTTTCTAAATTTTGTTAAAAATCCTCGGCAACGGATCCCCGGCGCAAGCAGATTTCCTTTAGCGGCAGATAATTACTGTTGTTTTATGCTTACCGATGTTAAAGCCTGAAAGATACCTATTCGCATGCGTCCCGCCAGCAGGCGTGGCTGCGCCTTTTCCGATGAGAAAACCGCATGAATTGCCCCGCTGTTTATTTGCGCCGCACCGGGCCAGAAGGCAAAATTAGTCTGCGTCTGATCGCCGCTGTGCAGCCGTACTGACTGTCGCATTTCATTATTTATTAACAACAGGTCGTAATTTTTGAAAGCTATTCAGCCTGACTCAGGCGAAGATTTAACAATTGAGGCCGGCGTCAGCAGAACGCAGGTATGGCAGCGTGCCGATTTGACCGCAGCAGAATCTGACTGGCTGGCGGACGAGGTGCCGGTGGCACTGGTTTACAACGGCATCTCTCACGTGGTGATGATGACCACGCCTAAAGATCTGGAGGCGTTTGCGCTGGGTTTTTCGCTGTCAGAGGGCATTATCGACGCGCAAGGTGACATTTTCGGCATGGACATCGTGCCGGGCTGTCACGGCATTGAGGTTCAGATTGAGCTTTCCAGCCGCCGTTTTATGGCGCTGAAAGAGCAGCGTCGTGCGCTGGCAGGCCGTACTGGTTGCGGCGTATGCGGTGTTGAACAGCTGGACCAGATTGGCAAGCCGCTCTCTCCGTTGCCGTTTACCCAGACCTTTGCGCTGGATAAGCTGGATCGGGCGCTGGGCCAGCTGAAAGCGTATCAGCCGGTCGGACAGAAAACCGGCTGCACCCATGCTGCCGCGTGGATCCAGCCCGATGGTCAGCTGGCCGGTGGCTGCGAAGATGTGGGTCGCCATGTGGCACTGGATAAGCTGCTGGGCTATCGCAGCCAGGCTGAGTGGGGGCCAGGCGCGGTGCTGGTCTCCAGCCGTGCCAGCTATGAGATGGTGCAGAAGTCCGCCATGTGTGGGGCTGAGATCCTGTTCGCAGTCTCGGCAGCAACCCGCCTGGCGGTTGAGGTGGCTGAGCGCTGCAATCTGACGCTGGTCGGGTTCAGTAAACCTGGACGCGCCACGGTTTACAGCCATCCTCAGCGACTGCGTTAAACCACCATCACCTCTGGCAGCGTCTGCTGCAACGCCTCAAGGGCGGCACTGTTGTCGCCGCCACTATCCGTAATCAGCAGGTTGATCGCCGGTGACGGCGCGTAAACCGTGCGGCTGACTACGCCCAGTTTAGTGTGATCGGCCAGCAGATAGCAGGAAGTGGATTGCTGCACCATCGCCCTGGCGATGGCCGCTTCGTGCGGATGAAAACTGCTGGCACCACAACCCGCCTCAATGCCGACCGGCGACAGCAGCGCCACATCGGCGCGGTAGCGGATAATCTCACCCACGGTAATTTCGCCGCGCGTCTGTTGTGCGCCCGCCGACATCGTCCCGCCCAGCAAAATAATCTGATTATTCAGCGGCTGATCTTCTTCTCCGGCGCTCAGCGCCAGCGCGGCCTGCAGGCTGTTGGTCACAATCGTCAGGCCGGAAAGGGCGTGCAACTCCTCTGCCAGCAGCGTGGTGGTGCTGCCCGCATCCAGAAACAGCGTCTGTCCGGGCTGCAGCAACTGCGCAGCGGCGCGGGCGATGGCGCGCTTCTCCCGGGCCTGATTACTGCGGCGTTCCGTCAGCGGCGGTTCAGCCCGAGTTTCAATCGCCACCAGCCCGCCGTGAACGCGGCGTGCCAGACCCAGCGCTTCCAGCTCAATGATATCGCGGCGCGCGGTTTCGCGTGATACCCCCAGCTCCCTGATAATGCGCTCGGTACTCACCTGGTTAAGCCGGGTCAGTAAGGCACGGATGCGATGAAGGCGCGTTTCCTGCAGCATAAAGGTTTCCTTATAAAGCGCGAAGAGCACGGATGATACGCCTGTGAAGCGAAAGATTCCGTCTGAATCAGAGAGCAAGCTTAGCGCGGCGATCTGCCTGCGTCATGTGTATTTTATTGTATTTGTGTATTTGGTTGCATTTTAGATTCAGGCAGGCATGATAAAGGCGTCAGCTCTTCCTCCTTCATCCTTGTAACGGGAGTCATTATGGCCACGCGTTCCACTATTATGGATACCAACAGTTTCCGCGCCGAACATGCCGATGCGCTCGACAGCGAGACGCGCAAACTGACCGATAAACGCAGCAAAGTGCTTGGCGAATCTTATCGCCTGTTCTATCGCAAACCGGTGCATCTGGTGCGGGGTGAGGGGCAATATCTGTGGGATGCGGCGGGCGATAAATATCTCGACGTCTACAACAACGTGGCGAGCATCGGTCATTGCCATCCGGCCGTGACTGAGGCGGTGACGCAGCAGATGAAAATGCTGAACACCCACACCCGTTATCTGCATGAAAATATTCTGGACTACAGTGAAGCGCTGCTGGCGACTACGCCCACGGCGATCGATCGCGCGATGTATATGTGCACCGGATCGGAAGCTAACGACCTGGCGATTCGCGTGGCGCGCGCCTTTAGCGGCGGCAGCGGGATTATTGTCAGTAAAGAGGCCTATCACGGCACCAGTGAGCTGACATCCGGCGCTTCTCCGGCGCTGGGCAGTGGCCAGCCGCTTGCGCCCACCACGCGGCTGGTGATGCCACCGGATGCGTATCGTGTGGATGCGCCTGACCTGGGCGACTGGTTCGCTGACCAGATTCAGCAGCAGATTGATGATATGGCGGCGCACGGCATTAAATTTGCCGGTTTCCTGGCGGACTCAATCTTCTCCTCGGACGGCGTGTTGCCCGATCCGCGCGGCTTCCTGAAAAAAGCGGTCGAGGTGGTGCATGCCAACGGCGGCATCTTTATTGCCGATGAAGTGCAGCCTGGTTTTGGCCGTACCGGTGACGCGTTCTGGGGCTTTGGCCGCCACGATGTGGTGCCTGACATCATTACCACCGGCAAGCCAATGGGCAACGGCATTCCGGTTTCCGGCCTGCTGGCAAAAAGTGAAGTGCTGGCCGCCTTCAGCGACTCAATTCCTTACTTCAATACCTTTGGTGGTAATCCGGTCGCGATGGCGGCGGCGCAGGCGGTACTGAACGTGATCACCGAAGAGGGGTTACAGGAACACAGCCGCGTGGTCGGCGCGAAGCTGCTGGCGGAGCTGCGAACCCTGATGGATCGCTATGAGTGCGTGGGGGATGTGCGCGGTGCCGGACTGTTTATCGGTTTTGAGCTGGTCACCGATCGTCACAGCAAAACGCCGGACAAAACGCTGGCGCTGGATTTAATCGAGAAGCTGCGTGAACATCGCGTGCTGACCTCGGTCGCCGGCCCGTATGGGAATGTGCTGAAACTGCGTCCGCCACTGGCGTTCCAGGAAGGTGATATCGACTGGCTGGTCGGCGCGCTCGACAGTGGGCTGCGCGAACTCGGCAGGTAACGCGCAGGGCAGGGCAGATGCGGCGTTCGGGCGAGATGAGTGCCTGCTGGTGGTGCTGGCAGAGTGCTTCGCTCTCCCTGTCTGATAAAGCTGAAAAGGTGGAGTCAGCAGCAGCATGCTGTAAAAACAACAGGTTGCTTTTGCCAGATTTCTCAAATCCTTATGGTTAATAGGGCATTGATTACCCTTTTACGCTACATGAATTTAACTATAATGATTCGACTGCTTACGCGGCACGTCCCGAATTCGTCGTGCTGCTCAAACTAAATGGAGAGGAAGAACATGAGTTATTCACTGCCATCCCTGCCTTACGCATACGACGCACTGGAACCGCATTTCGACAAGCAGACGATGGAAATCCATCACACCAAACATCACCAGACCTACGTGAACAACGCTAACGCGGCGCTGGAAGGCACTGAATTTGCCAATCTGCCGGTAGAAGAGCTGATTACCAAACTGGATCAGCTGCCAGCCGACAAAAAAGGCCCACTGCGTAACAACGCAGGCGGCCATGCTAACCACAGCCTGTTCTGGAAAGGCCTGAAAACCGGCACCACGCTGCAGGGCGACCTGAAAGCGGCTATCGAGAAAGATTTCGGTAGCGTGGAAAAATTCCAGGAAGAGTTCGAGAAAGCGGCTGCGACCCGTTTCGGCTCAGGCTGGGCGTGGCTGGTTAAAAAAGGCGACAAACTGGCTGTGGTATCTACCGCAAACCAGGACAACCCGCTGATGGGTGAAGCGGTTGCTGGCGTTTCTGGCTTCCCAATCATCGGTCTGGACGTGTGGGAACACGCCTACTACCTGAAGTATCAGAACAAACGTCCTGATTACATCAAAGCATTCTGGAACGTGGTCAACTGGGACGAAGCAGCAGCCCGCTTCGCAGCAGCCCAGTAAGTTAACCCAGTGTTAACGTGATGACGATAAACCGGTGGAATTTATTTCGCCGGTTTTTTTTATCTTTAACTTCTGTTGTCCCAGATTAAACCAAAAATAAACGGATCTCGCTTTTTAACCGCCGCGCTTTTAACCTTCTGCCACATTAACACGCCGTTGATACTCGTTGTCTTATGCTCAGTGACATTCCTGCTCACTGTGTGTCGATGATTATGTCAATTATAACTACTCACGAAACCACGACCGATTCTTCTGCATCGCTTTTTTTTCAGTTAATTAGCGGAAAATACGTTCCGAATAAACTCTGGATAAGTAAACGTTTCCGGCTGAAATTTGTGTTAAGAACCTTAATATCGCCGCTGACTACGCTGCGTTATCTGGATGAGCTGTCGCATTTACCGCAACTCCCTCTGTTGATGAGTACTCAGGGATTGCTGCCAGCCAAGCTGCACCGGCCCTATCTGCGCTCAGGGTTGAGCATTGCTGCGCGCGCGCAGGCGATACTTGATCATTACAGCCTGATGAATAATCTGGAAAACCCTGCGCTGCGTCAGCTGCTGCAAAGCGCCACGGATAATCCGCTGGCTACGCTGACCGGTAAAAATGGCGAAACCTTTTTACTTTCCTGCAGTTCCGGTTATTTCGATCGGGAAGGGGAAGTGACGCTGGTATTACGTTATAACGACGAAATTATTGCTTCACTTTCATTTTCAATTCTCAATGAAAATAACCAGCGCACATTATTAATTGGCGGATTACAGGGTCCGCGGAAACATATCAATAATGAAGTGATCCGCGAGGCGACCAAAGCGGCGCAGGGTCTCTTTCCGAAACGCCTGTTAATGGAAGCGGTATTTATTGTGGCGAAGCAGTGCGGTGTGGAGAATATTCTGGCGGTAGGCGATGAGACTCATGTCTTCCGCAGCCTGCGTTACCGTCACAGCAAAGGAGATAAGTTCTTTGCCAGCTACAGTGAGTTCTGGCTGTCGCTGAGTGGCGAGGCGCGCAGGGATGGGATGTTTATTCTGCCACTGAGCCTGCCGCGCAAAACGCTGGAGGAGATTGCCAGTAAGAAGCGGGCTGAGTATCGTCGCCGCTATGAATTGCTGGATGCGCTGGCGGAGCAGGTCTATGCCGCCGCCGGCGAACGCAAAGCCGATGTCGATCAGGCTGCTGCCTGATCGACCCGTCAGAATGCGGTTTTGGCGAAGCCGGTCATTGCTCTCAGCCCCATCTCACGTCCCAGCGCGGTCATTGGATGCACCACGACCAGGCCGCGCACGCTTTTCTTCAGCGCGCCCAGATTTGCCTGCTCTTTCTTGGTAATTTCGCGGCTGAAGCCCATTTTTTGCAGCTTCTGCGCCTCGGCACTGAGTTTTTCAACCCGCTGACCGCGCAGACGCTCAATCTCAATGACCAGCGCTTCTTTCTCTTTCAGCAACGCGCCCAGTTTCTCGACATCACCCGATTCCAGTAACTGCGGCTCTTTGCGGTTCAATGCGTCCAGCTTATCGCTGAGAAGTTTGATTTCGTTCTTTTCTTGCTCTTTCATGACAACAACTCGTTGAGGAAAACAGGCAAAGGATACACCAAATCTGGCGCATATTCCCGCTCAGGTTAAGACGAAAAAGGCGCCGTGATGGCGCCTGACAGGATTAGCTGCCGGACTTTTTAAACGCCTGCTTCATACTGATGCGGGCGATCAGCTCGGTTAGCGACAGGACCATGGTGGATCGCACCATCTGCAGATAGCGCTGCTGCTGCATGCTGCGCAGCTCTGCATCTTCGGTGTGAAACACCGGCGCGGGCGGCCAGGCGGTGACGCAGTGCAGTTCACCAAACGGGCCAAGGATCTCATCGTCGGTAAAACGATAATCACCGCTGTCGTGATTCAGCTCTTCGCGCAGCGCCAGCAGCAGTTCACCATCTTCATATTCGTGCCGGCTGATAACGCCAAGACCGTAAATCAGCTTCAGACGAACCGAGAGTTCGCCTAAAGGACCGTTCCCCAGCAGCAGTGGTTCTACGGCATATTTCACCGCGTAGTCATCTTTGCGGAAGACCTGCAGCACCAGCAGATTGACGGCTTCAGCCAATAGCTCAACGGCGGCGATCAGAAAGCTTCTCACCGAACGACCGGCGTTCAGGCGCTCAAGCACCCGGTTTTCAAAAGCCTGCTTCTCTTCCATTATTGCCTGCATGGGTTCAATACCGCCGTTGGGCGCAGGCGAACTGCGCCCGGCTTGCGTCACTAACACGCGCGCATTATGCCATAGCGTGCCAGGCGCTCACCACAGAAGCTACCACTTCGCTGTCAGCATCCAGACCTGAAACCTCAGCCAGCGTCGCCTGTGGGCCTTTTTCTGCCAGCAGCGTGGCCAGCTCCTGCGCCTGTGGGTCCTGGTCGCTGCGATAGTGCATCGCGGCGGCAATGCCCTGCACCAGGCTGGCGTGCGGTAAACCATACTCCAGCGTGCCCAGCGTCGGCTTGATCAGGCGATCGCCCGCGCTGAGTTTACGCAGCGGCTGACGACCCACACGCTCAACATCATCTTTCAGATAGGGGTTTTCAAAACGGCCAAGAATTTTCTGGATGTAGGCCGCATGTTTATCCGCCTCAAAACCGTAGCGCTTAATCAGCACCGCGCCGCTCTCTTCCATCGCCCCTTTTACCACGGCCCGGATTTTTTCATCGAGGATGGCGTCACGAATGGTCTGGTGACCGGCCAGCTGGCCAAGATAGGCGGTAATCGCGTGACCGGTGTTCAGTGTGAAGAGTTTACGCTCAACAAATGCCATCAGGTTATCGGTCAGTTCCATACCCGGAATCGCAGGCAGGTCGCCTTTAAACTGAGTTTTATCGACGATCCATTCGCTGAAGGTTTCCACGGTCACTTCCAGCGGATCGGTGCTGCCCGCTTCAGATGGTGGCACGATGCGATCGACAGCGGAATCCACAAAGCCGACATGCTGCTCCAGCCAGGCGTGATACTGCTCCGGCAGCGCCTTCAGCACATGCTGTTTCAGCTGGCTGGTGCCGCGCACCATATTCTCACAGGCGATAATATTTAGCGGGCGGGTATTGCCGTTGTCACTGCGTTTTGCCAGCCCTTTAGCCACACTGCCGGCAATACGCTCCAGAATCTGCGGGCCCACGGCGGTGGTAACGAGATCGACTTCAGAAACCAGGGTGATGATCTCATCGCTGGTGCTGTTTACCGCACTGACGCCTTTAACGGTTTCTGTTTTGGCCTGCTCGCCAACCACATGAACGGGATACTCATGACGCGCGTTCAGTGCATCCAGCACCGTCTGATTCACATCAGCAAAAACCAGTTCGATACCTGCATCAGCCAGTAACTTGCCGATAAAGCCGCGACCAATGTTTCCTGCTCCGAAATGTAACGCTTTCATAATTTTTGACCCATATCAAATGACGATGGGGCGGGCAAACCCGCCCCAGGAAATCGGGACGGGCATGACCGCCCCAGGGAAAATAATTGCTATAAATTACGCGATTGCAGGCTTACCTGACAGCAGATCCAGCACTTCCTGCACGCTGGTGGTGTTCGCCAGCTTCTCAATCACGCTGTCATCATCCAGCGCATTGGTCAGGCTGGTGATCACCTGGATGTGCTCGTTGTTACGGGCAGCAATACCAATCACCAGGCGCGCCACATCCTCCGGCTCTTCACCGAACAGGACGCCTGCCGGGTACTGACAGAACACCACGCCGGTTTTCAGCACGCGATCTTTCGCTTCGACCGTACCGTGCGGCACGGCAATCGACTCACCGAGATAGGTCGGCGTCAGTTTCTCACGCGCCAGCATCGCCTCAACGTATTCAGGCTCAACGTAACCGCCTTTCACCAGCTGTTCACCCGCAAAGCGAATCGCCTGCTCTTTGTTACTGGCGGTCAGGCCGAGGAAGACGTTATCCGCACCCAGTTTAAACAGGTGTGCGTTGCCTTCATCGTAGCTGTCAGAGAGCGCGGTATTCACCGTTTGACGATGCACGTCGCTGCGGTTAGCCGCCACCAGACGCTCGGTCAGGGTGCTGTAGAGCGCGCTGTCGAGGAAGTTGTTCAGCGAGATATGCTGCGCATGCGGAGCCTGACGAATGGCGCGCTCAGTCAGGTCACGGTGGGTAATCACCAGATCGACATCACCCGGCAGGGCGTTGATCGCGGTATTGGTCACCGACACATTGCTCAGCCCGGCGTCCTGCACTTTCTTACGCAGTACGCCTGCACCCATCGCGCTGGAACCCATACCGGCATCACAGGCGACGATGATTTTACGCACGTGATGCAGTTCAACGCTCATGGCATCGCTGGCGACTGGGGCACCCGCGCCGCTCTGGCCTTTAGACTGCGCTTTCATCTCATGCATGCGCTGGGTCGCGGCTTCGATATCGTCATCTTCTTTGACTTTGCTGGTTTTCAGCAGGATAGCGGACACCACGAAGGAGACAGCGAAGGCCGCAGCAATAGCGGCGATGTTCGCGAAGTAGGCACCTTTTGGCGTCATTGCCAGCACCGCCAGGATTGAACCCGGTGAGGCAGGAGAGACCAGGCCACCGTTCAGCACAGTCAGCGTGAAGACGCCGGTCATACCGCCAAGGATAACCGCCAGCAGCAGGCGAGGGGCCATCAGCACATACGGGAAGTAGATCTCATGGATGCCGCCAAGGAAGTGGATGATTGCCGCACCGCCCGCAGACTGTTTAGCACTGCCACGACCAAAGAACATATAGGCCATCAGCACACCCATACCCGGACCCGGGTTGGCTTCGATCAGGAAGAAAATGGATTTGCCGGCTTCACTCGCCTGCTGGATACCGAGCGGCGAGAAGATACCGTGGTTAATGGCGTTGTTCAGGAACAGGATTTTCGCGGGTTCGACGAAGATTGAGGTCAGTGGCAGCAGGTTGTTCTGCACCATCAGATTCACGCCCGCGGCGAGAATGTGTGACAGACCTTCTACCAGCGGACCGATCGCCAGGAACGCCAGCAATGCCAGTATCATCCCGATAATACCGGCCGAGAAGTTGTTGACCAGCATCTCGAAGCCGCTTTTGATTTTGCCGTCAATCGCCCGGTCAAACGACTTGATTGCCCAGCCGCCCAGCGGACCGGCAATCATCGCGCCGAGGAACATTGGCATATCAGCACCGACAATCACACCCATGGTGGTAATGGCACCGACCACGCCGCCGCGATCGTCGCCGACCAGACGCCCACCGGTGAAACCGATCAGCAGTGGCAGCAGGTAGGTGATCATCGGGCCAACCAGTTTGGCCAGCGTTTCGTTAGGGATCCAGCCAGTTGGAATAAACAGTGCGGTGATGATACCCCAGGCGATAAACGCCCCGATGTTTGGCATCACCATATTACTCAGAAAGCGACCAAAGCTTTGTACTTTGACCTTCACTGATGAGGACATAAACCCACCCCTTATTGAGACGCGCTGCAATAGGAGAGCGCGCTTGTTTTTGTTTAGCCACCCCGACCCAAAGCCGGTGGTATTACTGTATGCACGCGGACTCTATCACGCGAATTTGACGCTGCGTAGCGTGCGGGGTAAGTGTGATCTACATCACTAATTAAGGGTGGTGGCAGGGGTGGTTAGCGTGATTTTGATCACACTTTAAAGCGCAGCTCAGGCTCTTTTGGCTGATTTTTAGACGAGGTGGCCGGTTATTTGTGAGGTAAATCACACTTGCCTGACGTTGATTTGTTATATATCTGTGACTTAGATCACAAACTATTTTTGGTCGAAAATGCGCCAGATCACACTTCATTCTGCGGGTGATCGGGTGGGAGGAGAAAAGGGAGTGTAACGGGCAGACGATTAACGTCTGCCCGTAAGGCGGGTTTACTGCAGACCACCCTGGACGGCAGCCTGTGCCTGAGGAAGCGCCTGCGAGTTGGCGGATAAGGTGCTCATCAGCGCGTTATATTGCGAAGCCTGATCCTGAGTCGGGAACTGCACGCCGCCATCATTGAAGCTGACACGGGTTCCCTGCGTTTGCAGGAAATCGCCGGTCTGCACTGCACCCTGGCTCAGCGCCTGGAGTTTTGGCAGCAGAGGAATCAGCTGATTAGCGGGCACCGTCACCACTTTGTTATAGGCGGTGTCGTAGACTTTTTTCAGGTCATCCGGCTGCTTCAGGGTCGCCTTGCTGCTATCCGCCTGCATTTTGGCGCTTTCAATCTGCTGGGTGACGATCACCAGTGCGCTGGTCGCCTGACGCAGGGAATCACGACGGCTGAGATAATCCTGCGGAACGCGAATAGCAGAAAGCTCATCCACCACCGGACGCATACCCTGTTCAACCGCTTTGTTCGCCTGCTGCGAGAAGCCATACATAATGGCGTAATCGCTGGCGAAGTTGCCAAAGCTCTGCTTCTGGTTTTCGCTGAGGCTGGGCAGATGCTCGCCGCTGCGCATCACAGTGTTCTGGAGAAAATCGATAAATGCTTTGCGCTGCTCGCCTTCTTTATCACCGCATGCGGTGAGTTGCAGCACGATCAGCGCGCCAGCGAGCATAATGCCGCCGCGTGCCATAAGGCGTGTAAGTCCTGAAGCCATAGGGTCAACTCCTGTCGGTGATACTGTCAGATGTCCAGGTAGGAATGGCCTAAAGAATAGAACAAACCCGAGCCACGGCACAACGTGAAACCACCTGTGAAACAGATGCTTTCTGAAACGCCGGTTACAGAATGGGAGCGCCTGCGCCTCACGGCGTGCTGCGTTCCCTGCCATCGCAGGCTTCAGCGCGCAGAGATGAAGGAGGGGCTGAGCAGCCTGACGCTCACTGCCGCAACCTTAAAACACCACCGCCTGACCATCTTTGCGACTCTCACTGGCCGCAATGTAGAAGCCCTGCGGATCGCGCACTATCGCCTGCGCGCCACCAAAATTGTAATTACTCAGGGGATCTTCCAGTACCACGTTGTGACCCATACGGCGCAGTGTGCTCAGGATATTGCGATCGAGGGTTGATTCAAACACGACTTCGCGTCCCTGCACCACCCGCCAGCGCGGCGCATCAATCGCGGCCTGCGGATTCTGGCGGTGCAGCATAATGCGTAGCGCCAGCTGGAGGTGTCCCTGCGCCTGCATCGGGCCGCCCATCACGCCAAATGCCATCAGCGGCTGGCCCTGCTGATCCCGCGCAAAGGCCGGGATAATGGTATGAAACGGCCGCTTACCGCCCGCCACGACGTTGGGATGGTCTGGATCGAGTGAAAAGCCCGCGCCCCGGTTCTGCAGGCTGATGCCGGTATCGGGTACCACCACGCCGGAGCCAAATCCCATGTAGTTAGACTGAATGAATGAGACCATCATGCCGCTGGCATCACCGGCGGCGACATACACTGTGCCGCTCTGCTGCGGTGATCCAAAGCGGAAGTCTCCCGCCTTGTCAGGATCAATTAACGCTGCCCGCTGGCGGATATAGTCGTTGCTGAGCAGGTGTTCCGCCGGAAATTCGAGGTGATCTTCATCGGTGACATAACGGTCCAGATCAACCAGCGCCAGTTTCATCGCCTCGATGGAGAGATGCAGCCACTGCGGCGAATCCGGTGCATAGCGGTTGATTTCCCACTCTTCCAGAATGCCAAGTGCAATTAAGGTCGCAATGCCCTGACCATTCGGCGGCAGCTCCTGCACCGATCCTCCGGCAAACGGACGCGACAGCAGGGTAACCCAGTCGGCACGATGGTTTTTCAAATCCTCCAGCGTCAGGGCCGCGCCATGCTCACGGGCAAAGGCTGCCATCTTCTGCGCCAGGGCGCCGCGGTAAAAGCTTTCGCCCTGAGTCTCAGCGATTTCCTGCAAGGTACGGGCCTGAGCCGGGTTGCGGAACAGCTCGCCAGCACGCGGCGGACGACCCTGCGGCGCAAAGCAGTCGCTAAAGCCAGGTTGATCCCGCAGCTTGTCATAGCCGCGCTGCCACAGCTGACCAATCAGCGGAGATACCGGAAAGCCGTCGCGCGCATAGTCAATGGCCGGTTGTGCCAGGGTGGTCAGCGGTAAGGTGCCAAAGCGCTGTGCCAGTGTGACCCATGCTGAGACGGCCCCCGGCACAGTGACGGATTCCCAGCCGGTTTCAGGCATTGCACTAAAATCGGCAAAGCGTTCGGGATGCCAGGCGGCTGGCGATCGGCCTGAGGCGTTTAACCCATGCAGCTCGCTGCCATCCCAGACAATGGCAAACGCATCGCTGCCGATGCCGTTTCCGGTTGGCTCCAGCACGGTTAAGGCGATGGCGGTGGCGATAGCCGCATCCACGGCGTTACCACCCTGTTGCAGCATACGTAAACCCGCCTGCGCCGCCAGCGGTTGAGAGGTTGCGACGGCATTACGACCCATCATCGGTACACGATGAGAAGGGTATCCGACGTTAAAATCTGTTTCACGCATCGCTTTTCCTTACAGAGGTCAGGTATAGGTTTTGCCCGTCGTCAGTACGTTATTACGGGCTGCACTTTTACCGCGCATCAGGTCGATAGTTGCCGGGTAACTGCACCGGCATGAGGCGTCAGCCGTTTCGTTAAGATGACTGTTGATTAATCTGGCGACAGAGCGCCGTTAAGAATAAAAGATTTACCCGCTCTGCACTGTGAGCCGCCGCGCGCCAGGCCTCAGGCCCCAACCAGGACTATTCTTAATTTAATAAGAACAGTGAATATATGTGTTCAGGAAGTAAACCATTGGCGTATATTTTGCACTCACTACCTGAAGAGGTGTATCGCCTCACAGAAATGAGGATATGCCAGCAAAAAGCTTGATGGCATCCACATAAATAGCAAACACCATTTGATTTTTTTGCCCACATTGAAGGCCAAAAACTCAACTGCCTCAGCGGGTTAGAGGCGCTGGAACTTTTCCGGCAAACCATAGTTAAAAAAATAATTATAAATTGCGCGGCAAATAGTCAGGTCTCTATCCATACTTAGTCTCCCGGCATTTGTTGCATTGACCTGACATCTTTAAAGCAGTGCACCGCAGGCTGTGTCCCGTAATGGTTTCTCTCATAACAAAAATAAACCCTTGCGGGATCCAGCCTGAAACAGGCCCGGTTTCAGAGTCCTGACTTCAGGCTCGTACCTCTCTACTTTCACGTGCTTCATAGCGAGTTTTTAAGGAGTTCTCTATGGAATTAAAAGACCCGATGTTTGAATTGCTCAGCAGCCTTGAGCAGATTGTTTTGACACGTGATGATCGCGCCGCCGAGTTACTTATTCAGCGTCAGCAACCCGCCCAGCCAGAGCCGCAGCGTCTGCGTGAAATGACCGGCATGCAGGTTGATGAGTTTGCAAAAGTAATGGGCGTGAGCGTTTCTTCCGTGAAAAGCTGGGAAGCCCGGCGTACCCGTCCTTCCGCGACAGCGCAGAAATTGATGAAGTTATTACATGCCAATCCCTATCTGGGACGGCAGTTGCTTGAATAAACTGATATCACGAAAAGAACCCGCCGCTGGCGGGTTTTTTATTAGCGCAATTCACTGTATTTTGCCGCCTGCCTGGCAAACCAGCTCTCCGGCACGCTATAGGGCGGCTCCCGCAACTGTGCGAGTCCGCTTTCAATAATCGTTGAAGCCTGCTGCCATAACTGCGCATCTCCCTGCTTCAGCAACTCAATCTGTATCTGCTTTTCAACCAGGTAGACCCGCGCAAAGTCGGGATCAAAACGCACAATCGCGCGGGTGTTATCAATGATGTCAGCCAGTTTGATGGTTTGTGCCTCCGGACTGGCGCTGGCTGTATGGCGGAAGTGCGCCAGTTTACGGGCCGCCCGGTTTTTTGCCGCAGCGGGCGCGCTGTTGGTCAGCATCTCTACCAGGCCTGCCACGCGCGTACCAAAGTGGGCTTCGATATCGCTCTGTGTGGTTGCGGTATCTTCCACGGTATCGTGCAGCCAGGCCGCCGCTAACAACGCGTCGTCATGGCTGACGCTGCGCACCAGTTCCACCACCGCTGCCGGATGAACAATATAAGGCTCATCGGTATATTTGCGGCGCTGACCGGCACTGGCATGTGCCTCGGTGGCGAAGCGACGCGCCTGTTCTTCCAGTGAATCCTGCATGCCTATCCCCCTGACAAAAAGTTTGCTTGCAATTATCTAGCGCGCTACCTATATTATTAACCATGAACTGTGATCAAGATGACAAAAAAGTGAAAACGATGCCACTGTTGGTCGATCAGCAACTCTGCTTTGCGCTTTATTCTGCCAACCTGGCGATGAATAAAGTCTATCGTCAGTTGCTGAGCCAGCTCGATATCACCTATCCTCAATATCTGGTCATGCTGGTGTTGTGGCAGAAAGATGATGTCACGGTGTCAGAGATTGGCGAGCAGCTTTTTTAGACTCGGCAACATTAACACCTCTATTGAAGCGGCTGGAAAGCGCAGGCCTGATTAACCGGCAGCGAACCCGTCAGGATGAACGACAGGTTGCAGTGACGCTGACCGAAGCTGGCCAGGCGTTACGGGCCAGGGCTGAAGCCATTCCTGAAGCGGTTAAGTGTGCCACGGCCTGTGATGATGACGCCCTGCTGGCGCTGAAATTACAGCTGGATGGGTTGCGCGATAACCTGAATCAGTCACGATAAATATTGCTGACGGGTGCGCGGCACCCGTTAAACCTCACAGCCTGATTACAGCTGCATAAGTAGCGGGCGATTAAATAGCGTAACGGAGAAATGTCATGTCTTTAGAACAAGTGGTTTACCGCGCCAAAGCCAAAGCAACCGGTGGTCGTGATGGTCGTGCAACCTCTTCTGACGGTGTACTGGACGTGAAACTGGGTGTGCCAAAAGAGATGGGCGGTGCAGGCGGCGAAGTGACTAACCCTGAGCAGCTGTTTGCTGCGGGCTATTCTGCCTGCTTCCTGGGCGCAATGAAGTTTGTGGCGGGCCGTGACAAAATCACCATGCCAAAAGACGCCTGGATCGAAGGTGAAGTGGGTATCGGCCCTATCCCTGATGGTTTTGGCATTGAAGCGACCCTGAACATTCATCTGCCAGAGATGGATGAAGCAGAAGCGCAGAAGCTGGTTGATGCGGCACACATCGTTTGTCCTTACTCAAACGCCACCCGCAACAACATCGATGTCACGCTGAACATTATTCGCTAAGCGTGCTGCGGGCCTGAAACTATCAGGCCCGCACTTTTCTTCCTCTGTCACTTCCTCTCTCCTGCTGCTGTCTGCAACAGCCTACCCGGCCGTTCCTGTTCGCTGTGTACAAAAAATGTGCTAATCAGGTCGACAACGATTATTTTCTGGTCTATCAAACGCGACCATGTTTTACTGAGCCACCTCGCGTTATAGCCTATAAATCCGTTCAGAATTTTCCTTCATCTTGTCCGGTCCGCTTATTCAGCGAACTCTGCCGCGTTTCGGCAGTCACATAAAAGATTTGGTCAAGCGCTTCACACCGGAGAAACACCTTTTTTCATGAATTACATTAAAACCCTGACTCAGCAGAAGTTATCGCTCTTGCTGGCGCTCTATCTCGGTATCTTATTGAATTTACCGATTTTCTATCGTCGTTTTGACGGTTTTCTCAGGCACTCTACGGTAACGAACTGGCTGACTGCCGTCACCGAGGTGATGGCTATTGTGGTGCTGACTTTCTTCCTGATGCGTCTGCTGTCGCTGGGAGGAAAGTGGTTTTATCGCGTGCTGGCCACGCTGATTGTGCTGATTTCTGTTGCCGCCGCCTATTACATGGCGTTTTTTAACGTGGTGATTGGCTACGGCATTGTGGCTTCGGTGATGACGACCGATACCGATCTCTCTAAAGAGGTGATTGGTTACCATTTCATCCTGTGGATGGTGCTGGTCAGCGCGCTGCCACTGCTGATGATCTGGCGCAATAAGCTGAGCATGACGCTGAATGAACAGCTGCGTACGCCGGGACAGCGACTCAAGCCCACCCTGATCATGCTGCTCTGCGTGGCGCTGGTCTGGCTGCCGATTCGTTTTTTCGACAAGCTGCAGAAGCATAACGAAGAGATCACCAACATCGATCTGCCGAGTTACGGCGGTGTGGTGGCGCACTCTTATCTTCCTTCGAACTGGCTGGCGGCTGTGGGCCTGTTTGCCTGGACCCGCGTGGATGAGTCGCTGAACAGCCAGGAACTGCTGGATCCGGCGAAGAAATTTACCTACGTCGCGCCTGCCGGGCTGGACGACACCTATGTGGTATTTGTGATTGGCGAAACCACGCGCTGGGATCACATGGGGATGCTGGGCTATGAGCGTGACACTACGCCAAAGCTGTCGAAAGAGAAGAACCTGGTGGCGTTCCGGGGCGAGTCCTGTGATACAGCGACTAAGCTTTCACTGCGCTGCATGTTCGTGCGCGAAGGCGGCACTATGGATAATCCGGGCCGCACGCTGAAAGAGCAGAATGTGTTTGCGGTGATGAAAGAGCTAGGCTTCACCTCTGAGCTGTTTGCGATGCAGAGCGAAGTCTGGTTCTACGATAACATCAACGCCAACAATTTTGCCTTCCGTGAGCAGATTGGTTCAGAGAAGCGTAATCAGGGCAAAGCGGTGGATGACATGCTGCTGGTACCGGAGATGAAAGCGTCACTGGATCGTTTCCCGAAAGGTAAACATCTGATTGTGTTGCACACGAAAGGTTCGCACTATCTCTATTCACAGCGTTATCCGCGCAGCTTCGCGAAATATCAGCCGGAGTGTATGGGTGTAGATGAGACCTGCAGCAAAGCGCAGTTGATCAACGCTTATGACAACTCGGTGCTGTATGTCGATAGCATGCTGGATAGCGTGCTGGATCAGCTGCGAGATAAGAAGGCGATCGTCTTCTATGCCGCCGACCATGGTGAGTCGATTAGCGAGAATATGCACCTGCACGGCACCCCGCGTGAGATGGCTCCGCCTGAGCAGTTCCGGGTGCCGATGATAGTCTGGGCGTCAGATAAGTATCTGGAAGACAGTCAGAACCGCAGCAACTTTGAGCGTCTGCAGGCGCAGCAGCGTGTGGGCCGGACCCATCGCCACGTTGAGCTGTTCGATACCATCCTGGGCTGTCTGGGTTACACCTCGCCAGATGGCGGTATTAACCCGGCCAACAACTGGTGTCAGGCACCGGGTAATGGTCAGGCTAAACCGCTGTAATAGTGGCCGAAAAGGGTAAAGCAGGCGGCTGATTCCCGGTAACCGCATGCTTTCCAGGCGATTGGCGGCAAAAGCATAAAAAGCGGTTGACGCTGATCGGGGGTAGCAGTAACATGCGCCCCCATCGGCGAGTAGCGCAGCTTGGTAGCGCAACTGGTTTGGGACCAGTGGGTCGGAGGTTCGAATCCTCTCTCGCCGACCATATTTAAGAAACCTGTCTGAAAAGACAGGTTTTTTTTCGTCTTTAGAAAAGAGGATGAGAACCTCCGAAGGAGGTTTGAGCCGAGCGTAGCGAGACAACGTTGCTTCAGCAACGGCCCGAAGGGCGCTGCTCGCAGAGCAGAGTCATCCTCTCTCGCCGACCATATTTAAGAAACCTGTCTGAAAAGACATGTTTTTTTTCGTCTGTATAAAAGTGGATGAAAGGTACGTATTTACCGTTGAGCTGGCTTCAGGGAGCATACGCCAGGCAGACGCTGGGAGCCTCAGACGGCTAACAGATCCAAACCCGAGTGACGGCTGACAGCAATGAACAATCTCAAGGCGCAGGGAACACGGGCAGAGGAGGAAAGCGTCCCACGCCATGGACGGCGTGGGCCGAGCGTCCATGGATGGTTTAAGCGCCTTTCCGATCTGACCGTGTTCCCGAAGCAGTCTCGATCTGACAGCTAAGCATTCACATTCTTACCGCTGAACGTCCATGGATGGTTAAAGCGCCTTTCCGATCTGGCCGTGTTTCCGAAGCAGTCTCGATCTGACAGCCATTCATGCCACATCCTCTTCCCTGAACATTCCCCCGCTTTCAGCCTCTGGCTATCATTTTCCAGAAAGTTCCAGTAAACCCCATCCACCGCGCATTCTGTTTACCAGCCGTTGTTATCATCACTTACCCGCTGGCAGGCCTTGCCATATAAGAGATGCGATCATAATTCGCGACACATTCTTCTTATGACCGAAAGCGGCAACATGCTGATTTCTTATGCTTCTTTACCAGCATATTCCGCTGGATGAACGTCATAACGCACGGTGAATCGTTCAGTTATTCAACATTTGCCGGTAAAAGTTTTAAGTTTTTTAGCGGTGAGAATCACTAGCGATAGAACAACCATCCAGCACAATGCACGGAAATCAGGCCAGCTGCGCTGTGCATTGTATGGCTTTTAGGCCGAAAGAGTTTTTATTACCGTTGCATGCTATCCCTCACACTCTGTGTAAATAAGTAACCGTTGTATTGACGTTCTTTGCAACTGTTGACAAATTGATGCGTCAATAAACGCGCAGTTACGGAATTTTCTGAATGCACCATCTGCATAAGAAAAAACAAAAAAAACGTAGCGTGCTTTAACCACCTGTTCGGTGGTACGCCTGAACCGCATAAAAAAATCAGAGGTCGGGCAATACACACAACATCACATCACAATGGAGCAAAAGCATGATCAACTCCCTGGCTAAATCCGGGATGCTGAAGGTCGGTCTGAGCCTGATTGCTATGACTGTCGCCGCCAGTGTTCAGGCAAAAACCCTGGTTTACTGTTCTGAAGGTTCTCCGGAAGGCTTTAACCCGCAGTTGTTCACCTCGGGCACCACCTACGATGCCAGCTCACGTCAGATCTACAACCGACTGGTTGAGTTCACTATCGGCACCACCGAACTGCACGCTGCGCTGGCAGAGAAGTGGGATGTCAGTGAAGACGGTAAAACTTACACCTTCCACCTGCGCAAAGGCGTGAAGTGGCAGACCACCAAAGATTTCAAACCGACGCGCGACTTCAATGCGGATGATGTGGTGTTCACATTTGAGCGCCAGCTGGATAAAAACAACGCCTATCACGGCGTCTCCGGCGGCAGCTACGAATATTTCGAAGGCATGGACATGCCGAAGCTGATCAGCAAAATTGAAAAAGTGGACGAGAACACCGTGCGCTTTGTGCTGACGCGTCCTGAATCGCCGTTCCTTGCTGACCTCGGCATGGACTTCGCCTCGATTCTGTCGAAAGAGTACGCTGACAACATGCTGAAAGCGGGCACCCCGCAAAATGTCGACCTGAACCCGGTCGGTACCGGTCCGTTCCAGCTGCTGCAGTACCAGAAAGATTCGCGCATCCTTTACAAAGCTAACCCGGATTACTGGGGCACCAAGCCGAAAATCGATCGCTTAGTCTTCTCTATTACCCCGGATGCTTCAGTGCGTTACGCCAAGCTGCAGAAGGGCGAATGTCAGGTCATGCCCTATCCAAACCCGGCTGACATCGCGCGTATGAAGCAGGACAAAAACATCAACCTGTATGAGCAGGCTGGTCTGAACGTCGGCTATCTGTCGTACAACGTTGAGAAAAAACCGCTGGATAACCTGAAAGTGCGTCAGGCACTGACCATGGCCGTCAACAAAAAGGCGATTATCGAAGCCGTTTATCAGGGGGCAGGTCAGCCTGCTAAAAACCTGATCCCACCAACGATGTGGGGCTATAACGACGACGTGAAAGACTACGCCTACGATCCTGAGAAAGCCAAAGCGCTGCTGAAAGAAGCGGGCATGGCAGACGGCTTCTCAATCGACCTGTGGGCAATGCCGGTTCAGCGTCCGTACAACCCGAATGCACGCCGCATGGCTGAGATGATTCAGAGCGACTGGGCGAAGATTGGCGTCAAAGCCAAAATCGTCACCTACGAGTGGGGCGAATATCTGAAGCGCGCCAAAGCAGGTGAGCACCAGACCGTCATGATGGGCTGGACTGGTGACAATGGGGATCCGGATAACTTCCTGGCCACCCTGTTCAGCTGTTCAGCGGCAAAAGATGGCTCTAACTACTCGCGCTGGTGTGATAAATCCTTTGAGGATCAGATTCAGCCAGCTCGCGCCACCGCCGATCAGGCGAAGCGCATCGAGTACTACAAGCAGGCACAGGTTGTGATGCATGACCAGGTACCGGCGCTGATGATCGCGCACTCAACGGTATACGAACCGGTCAGCAAGAAAGTCTCCGGGTACAAAGTCGATCCGCTGGGCGGACACTACTTTGCTCAGGTAGACATTAAAGAATAATTGTCGCCTTTTCCGGGGCGGCTGCGCGTCGCCCCGGCTTTATCTCCCTGTTTTACTGGAAACGGTAGAGGCGCAGCCTGTCTGCGTCGCGGTCGGGCCTACCCGATCGTCAGATGTAAGCAATAACTACCCTCGCGGCGACGGTCGCGCGGACAAGAGAGAACCCGGATTATGCTGCAGTTCATACTCCGACGTCTGGGCCTTGTCATCCCAACGTTTATCGGTATTACATTACTCACCTTCGCATTTGTTCACATGATCCCCGGCGATCCGGTACTGATCATGGCGGGCGAACGCGGTATTTCTCCTGAACGCCATGCACAGTTAATGGCGCTGTTAGGTCTGGATCAGCCGCTGTGGAAACAGTACCTGAACTACATTAACGGCGTATTACATGGTGACCTGGGCATTTCACTTAAGAGCCGCATCCCGGTCTGGGATGAGTTTGTTCCGCGCTTCAAAGCGACGCTGGAACTCGGCATCTGCGCCATGATATTTGCCGTGGCCATTGGTATCCCGGTTGGGGTCATGGCTGCCGTGAAGCGGGGGTCGATTTTCGATCACACCGCCGTGGGAATCTCACTGACCGGCTACTCGATGCCGATCTTCTGGTGGGGCATCATGCTGATCATGCTGGTCTCGGTACAGCTCAACCTGACGCCGGTTTCCGGGCGGGTCGGCGACACCGTCTTCCTGGATGACACCATGCCGCTGACCGGCTTTATGCTGATCGATACCTTCTTCTGGGGGGAGCCGGGCGACTTCCACGATGCGGTGATGCACATGATCCTGCCTGCCATCGTGCTCGGCACCATTCCGCTGGCGGTGATTGTGCGAATGACGCGATCGGCGATGCTCGAAGTGCTGGGTGAAGATTACATCCGTACTGCGCGTGCCAAAGGCCTGACGCGGATGCGCGTGATCGTGGTGCATGCGCTGCGAAACGCCATGCTGCCGGTGGTCACGGTGATCGGCCTGCAGGTCGGCACTTTGCTGGCCGGGGCGATTCTGACCGAAACCATCTTCTCGTGGCCGGGCCTGGGTCGCTGGCTGATTGAAGCGTTGCAGCGCCGTGACTATCCGGTAGTGCAGGGCGGGGTGCTGCTCACAGCAGTACTGATTATTGTGGTCAACCTGCTGGTTGATCTGCTGTATGGCGTGGTTAACCCGCGCATACGTCACAAGAAATAAGGGGGCATCATGTCTGTTGTTGATCCCGGCAGCGTTACCGTTGCACCCAAGCCGATGACCCCGTTTCAGGAATTCTGGCACTACTTTAAACGTAACAAGGGCGCCGTTGTGGGCCTGGTCTACATCATCATTGTGTTGCTGTGCGCCATTTTTGCCGATGTGCTGGCCCCGCATGCCCCTGCTGAGCAGTTCCGCGATGCGCTGCTGCATCCGCCGGTCTGGCAGGAAGGCGGCAGCTGGAGCTACATTCTGGGCACCGACGATGTAGGCCGCGATGTGCTGTCGCGTCTGATGTACGGCGCGCGCCTGTCGCTGCTGGTTGGCTGTCTGGTGGTGGTGCTGTCACTGATTTTCGGCGTGATATTTGGCCTGCTGGCCGGTTATCTCGGCGGCGTGGTCGATGCCATCATCATGCGTGTGGTCGATATCATGCTGGCGCTGCCCAGTCTGCTGCTGGCGCTGGTGCTGGTCGCCATCTTTGGCCCCTCAATCGTTAACGCTTCCATCGCGCTGACCTTTGTGGCGCTGCCGCACTATATCCGTCTGACCCGCGCGGCGGTGCTGGTGGAAGTGAACCGCGACTATGTGACCGCCTCCGGCGTGGCCGGTGCCGGTATGCTGCGCCAGATGTTTGTGAATATTCTGCCTAACTGCCTTGCACCATTGATCGTGCAGGCTTCATTAGGTTTCTCCAACGCCATTCTCGATATGGCGGCGTTGGGCTTTCTCGGTATGGGTGCGCAACCGCCAACGCCGGAGTGGGGCACGATGCTCTCCGACGTCCTGCAGTATGCGCAAAGTGCCTGGTGGGTAGTGACCTTCCCTGGATTGGTCATTCTGCTTACCGTGCTGGCATTTAACCTGATGGGCGATGGTTTGCGTGATGCACTCGACCCGAAACTCAAGCAGTAAAGAGGCACCGAGATGGCGTTATTAAATGTAGACAAACTATCGGTGCATTTCGGCGACGATAAAGCACCGTTCCGCGCGGTTGACCGCATCAGTTATCAGGTTGAGCAGGGCCAGGTCGTGGGTATCGTGGGCGAGTCCGGCTCTGGTAAATCGGTGAGTTCACTGGCGATCATGGGGCTGATCGATTTCCCCGGCAAAGTGATGGCTGAGAAGCTGGAGTTTAACCAGCGCGACCTGCAGAACATCTCCGAACGTGAGCGCCGCCAGCTGGTGGGTGCCGAAGTGGCGATGATTTTTCAGGACCCGATGACCAGCCTCAATCCCTGCTACACCGTAGGTTTCCAGATCATGGAAGCGATCAAGGTGCATCAGGGCGGTAATAAGCGTACACGGCGTCAGCGGGCGATCGACCTGCTGAATCAGGTCGGTATTCCCGATCCCGCGTCACGGCTCGATGTCTATCCGCACCAGCTGTCGGGCGGCATGAGCCAGCGTGTGATGATTGCCATGGCGATCGCCTGTCGGCCTAAGCTGTTAATCGCCGATGAGCCGACCACGGCGCTCGATGTGACCATTCAGGCGCAGATCATCGAACTGCTGCTGGAGTTGCAGCGGCAGGAGAACATGGCGCTGATCCTGATTACTCACGATCTGGCGTTAGTGGCAGAAGCGGCGCACCACATTATCGTGATGTATGCCGGTCAGGTGGTGGAAAGCGGTAAAGCGACCGATATCTTTAAGGCGCCGCGCCATCCTTATACGCAGGCGCTGCTGCGTGCGCTGCCGGAGTTCGCGGCCGATAAAGCACGCCTGGCCTCGCTGCCTGGCGTGGTACCGGGCAAGTATGACCGCCCGATTGGCTGTCTGCTTAATCCACGCTGCCCCTATGCGACTGACCTTTGTCGTCAGGAAGAACCTGAACTGCGCACCATTCCAGGACGCCAGTCCAAGTGTCACTATCCGCTGGACGATGCCGGGAGACCAACTTATGAGTCATGAAACCACTAAAGATCAGTTCCTGCTGCAGGCGATTGATCTGAAGAAGCACTACCCGGTGAAGAAGGGGCTGTTTGGTCAGGAACGTCTGGTCAAAGCGCTGGATGGCGTCTCTTTTAATCTGGAACGCGGTAAAACGCTGGCGGTGGTGGGCGAGTCAGGCTGTGGTAAATCCACGCTGGGCCGCCTGCTGACGATGATTGAAACCCCGACCGAAGGGCAGCTTTACTGGCACGGTCAGGATCTGCTGAAACACGATCCCCAGGCGCAGAAGTTGCGTCGCCAGAAAATCCAGATCGTGTTCCAGAACCCGTACGGCTCACTCAATCCGCGCAAAAAAGTAAGCCAGATTCTGGAAGAGCCACTGGTGATTAATACCCAACTGACCAGAGCGGAACGCCGCGAGAAGACGCTGGAGATGATGGCAAAAGTCGGTCTGAAAACCGAGCACTACGACCGCTACCCGCACATGTTCTCAGGCGGGCAGCGTCAGCGTATCGCCATCGCGCGTGGGCTGATGCTCGATCCGGACGTCCTGATTGCCGATGAGCCGGTTTCGGCGCTCGACGTGTCGGTGCGTGCCCAGGTGCTTAACCTGATGATGGATCTGCAGCAGGATATGGGGCTCTCTTATGTCTTTATCTCGCACGATTTGTCGGTGGTGGAACACATTGCCGATGAGGTGATGGTGATGTATCTCGGCCGGTGCGTTGAGAAGGGCAGCAAAGAGGCAATTTTTGCCAACCCGCGCCATCCTTATACTCAGGCTTTGCTGTCAGCGACGCCGCGGCTGAATCCTGACGACCGTCGTGAGCGCATTAAGCTGACCGGCGAACTGCCCAGCCCGCTCAATCCGCCGCCAGGCTGCGCCTTTAATGCGCGCTGCCACCGACGTTTTGGCACCTGCGTGCAGTTGCAGCCGAAGCTGAAAAACTACGGCGGACAGGAGATTGCCTGCTTCGCAGTTGATCAGGATGAAAATCAGCCAGTCGGCGTGGCAGAAAAGGTCAGCTGAGGATTGGCAGCGCATTCTGGTGTTTACAGACCGCACAAGATTGAAGGCGATGGGAGCATACGCCTGTAGCAAAGTATCGCGCCGCCCGGATAAAAACGCCGGGAGCGTTTTTGAACAACGCAACGCGTTGGCCCCGCTACGGGCGCACCTCAGGGATGAGGTGCGTAATCGCCCGCGCTGAGCCAGCCAGGGATGGCGTCTTTGCGTAAGGCGTATGCCCCCTGAGCCTGTTCGCGATCTTAACTCCCCAGCCGAAGGCTCCTTTCTGGAGCCTTTTTTTATCTCAACTCAGCTGCAAGCCGCATTGCTGGCAGGTCAGCGAGCACTTCCTGGTTATTCCTCCTCTTTTTCCGTTATCAGTCTTAACCTGTTTTTCTTCTGGCGATATTTGCAGTGAAAAAAGATAAATATCCTCAATCACTTATGGCAGAAATACGTTTTTTTTGCGCCTGCGGCAGCCTGAACGCTCTTTGAAACGCTGTTTACAGGAGTCAGCCTGGCAGTGCCAGAGGTTGTAAGAGCGGTATTTTCTGAAAAATTATTAAAACAGTGCTAATGAATTTAACTTAAGTATTACTTATTAATTATCAGCGGTAATGACTCAGCAAAGGCTTTCTTCCGCCACTATTGAATCTTTATGATTAAACAATTTGATTGAAATTGCTTTTTTTGTAATCAGGTTTTTCTGACTGATATTAAAGGGATGTGTTATATTCCAGGAAAATTCCCACCTTGTTGCAGGCCACGGCCAATGAAGAATAATTACGATGATTTGCAGCGTTTTAAAGAGAAAACGCAAACGCTCGACATCGACTTTAAAGATATGTCTGGCCAGACACAGGAAGCGGCGGAACACAGTAAATGGGCATTGATTCGCCAGCTGGCGAAAGAAGAACATCAGACCCCGTTTGGCGGCGGCGAGCGTATTGACCTGCCGCAACCTCAGCCGCTGCGTGGTGATGAGTTCACGGCTCCACCGCCTGGGGCACCGGCACGACATGCCGCACTCACTGCGCAACCGGCAATGGCAGCCCGCACCTCGATTCTTGATAGCCTGTCAGGCAGTAACCTGCCAGCAACCAGCACGACTGCACGCGGTCCTTCATCACTCTTTCCGCCACCGCCACCACTGCAAAAAGCGGCCGTGGCTGAGCCTGCGACCCCGCTGCGTGCTGAGCCGGTCCGGCCTGCCACCGTGGCGGAACTTCAGCCCGTCGTCGCACCCACCGCCACCCATTCTGAGCCAGGACGATTTGGTGCGCTGTTCCGCTCGCGCGAGATTAATCTGCCGAAAGAAACCTTACTCAAACCGTTACTGGAGAAGATTGCGCTATGCCATTAGTTTGTGTGTGCTCGCCAAAGGGGGGCGTGGGGAAAACCACGCTGGCGGCGAATCTGGCCTGGAGTCTGGCGCGTTCCGGTAGCAAAGTTCTGGCGATTGATTTTGATGTGCAGAATGCACTGCGTCTTCACTTTGGCGTGCCGCTTCATGATGGCCGCGGATTTGTGGCGCGCTCTGAAGAGCAGGCGGACTGGAGCCAGTCGATTCTTACCACTGGCGGCAATATCTTTGTGCTGCCCTATGGCGACGTCACGGAGCCGCAGCGCGAACGGTTCGAAGAGAACCTGATGAAAGATCCCCACTTTATTAAGCGCGGTCTGGATACGGTGCTCAATTATCCTGGTCTGGTGATCGTGGCTGATTTCCCGCCAGGCCCAGGCCCCGCCCTTAAAGCAATGACGGCGCTGGCCGATATGCATTTAGTGGTGATGTTAGCCGATACCGCATCAGTATCGTTATTACCGCAGATTGAAGAGAACCGGATGATCGGTAAGCCTCTCAATAATAAGCAGGGTCACTATTTTATCCTTAACCAGTGTGACAACCGCCGGAATATCAATCGCGATGTCACCGCGTTTATGCAGCAGCGCCTGGGCGATAATTTACTGGGCGTGGTTCACCGTGATGAAAGTGTGGGTGAAGCCAATGCTTCGCAGCAGTCTGTTTACGATTTCAGTCCCGCCTCCGCAGCGGCATTTGATATTGAACTGATCGCGAAAAGGGTCAGCAGCATTCTGAATATCACCGTGGGTAATGGCGAAGTTCAGGCTCCCATCCGCACAAACCACTTTTAGTCGGCTTCCGACAGGCGACTGACTTACACAGCTCTTCTCAGGGTGAATCATGAGTAAAATCGGGTTTTACCTGCTGCTGCTGGTGCTTGCACCTGTTGCCGCGGTGATCATCATTACGCCAATGGACAGCCAGAAACAGTATATTTTTGGTCTGATCAGCATCGGCATGATGTTTTTATTGGGTTTCAGCAAGAGCCGCAAAATAACGGTGGTGATGGTGGTTCTCTCTGCGCTGATGTCCAGCCGCTATATCTGGTGGCGGACCACCGAGACGCTGCACTTTAATTCCGAAGTTGAAGCTATCTTAGGCATTGGCTTATATCTGGCGGAGCTGTACGTTTGGCTGATCTTAATTCTTGGCTTCCTGCAAACCACCTGGCCATTAAAACGCACGATTGAACCCTTACCGGACGACACCAGCCTGTGGCCGACGGTCGATATTTATGTGCCTTCCTACAATGAAAGTCTTGATGTGGTGCGCGACACCGTACTCGCGGCGCAGTGTATCGACTACCCGCGTGACAAAATCAGGGTCTATCTGCTGGATGATGGCAAGCGCAGCGAGTTTGCCCGCTTTGCGGCGGATGTCGGCGTGGGTTATATCACCCGTGACGACAACAAACATGCCAAAGCCGGGAACCTCAACCATGCGATGAAAATCACTAAAGGTGAGCTGATTTGCATCTTCGACTGCGACCACGTGGCGACGCGCACCTTCCTGCAGGCGACGGTCGGACCGTTCCTGAAAGATCCAAAGCTGGCGCTGCTACAGACGCCGCACTACTTCTATTCTCCCGATCCCTTTGAGCGTAACCTGCGCGCCGCACGCAGCATTCCAAACGAAGGCTCGCTGTTTTATGGCCCGGTGCAGCAGGGTAACGATAACTGGAATGCCACTTTCTTCTGTGGCTCCTGTGCGGTGATCCGTCGTTCAGCGCTGGAAGAGATTGGCGGTTTTGCCGTTGAAACCGTGACCGAAGATGCACACACTGCCCTGAAAATGCAGCGACTGGGCTGGGGCTCAGCCTTTTTGTCGATCCCGCTGGCTGCCGGTCTGGCAACAGAACGTCTGGGCCTGCATATCATTCAGCGTACCCGCTGGGCGCGTGGCATGACGCAGATTTTCCGCGTCGATAATCCGCTGTTTGGCCGTGGCCTGAAGTGGCAGCAGCGTCTTTGCTATCTCAACGCCATGCTGCATTTCCAGTTTGGCCTGCCACGCGTTGCCTTCCTGACCGCGCCGCTGGCTTACCTGCTGTTTAACCTGAATATTATTCACTCATCGGCGTCGCTGATCTTTGCCTATGTGCTGCCCCATCTGGTGATGTCCCTCTACGTTAACTCACGGATGAATGGCCGTTTCCGTTACACCTTCTGGGGTGAGATTTATGAGACGGTGATGTGCTTCCATCTGGTTATCCCGACCATTCTGACCCTGTTGTCGCCAAAACATGGCAAGTTTAACGTGACCGATAAAGGCGGCGTGCTGGATCAGGGCTTCTTCGATTTCCACATCGTGCGTCCGCATGTGATTGTGGCGCTGCTGCTGGGCATTGGCATTGTAGCCGGCGTGGTGCGTGCCGTGATGCATGACTATTTTGGCGTCGATCCTTACGTTATCGCGCTCAACGTCGGCTGGGCGATCTTCAGCCTGATCATTCTGATGGCGGCGATTGCCGTGGCGCGCGAAACCAAGCAGGTGCGTAAAACCATCCGTGTTGAAGTGCAAATCCCGGCGATTATTCATTACGCCAGCGGCATTTCATCGCGCACCCAGACCAGCAACCTTTCGATGGGCGGCGCGCAACTTGATGCACCCGATGGACGTCATGAAACTGATGAGATTGAAGAGATTGATCTGTTGCTGAAATCCGGCGCGATCACTATCCCGGTCAGTCAGATTTCCGGCGATGATGAGAGCATCCGTCTGCGCTTTGAGGCGATGCCGCTCGCGCGTCGTCGCGAACTGGTCCGTGTGGTGCTGGCTCGTGCTGATGCCTGGATTCAGCCGGAGTATAAGCAGGACAACCCGCTGATTTCGCTGGGCACTATTATCCGTACCGTCTTTGAGCTGTTCTGGCTGACGTGGAAAGGCCGCCACGATAAACGTAAAAATGTCGACCCGGTTGCCGCGGCGGCGAAAGAGGATGGGGCGGCATGAAGATCCTGACGCAAACTTTGCTGGTCAGTTCACTGACCGCAGCGTTATGGCTGACGCCCGCTGGCGCGGAAATGCCGGTTGCTACTGATAACAGCAGTGCTGCGTCGGTAAACAGTTCAGCTCCGACGCCGCCTGATGCTGCTTCCACCGCGCAGCCTGCCAGTGCGCCGGTAAACAGTTCAGCCCCGATGCCGTCTGATGCTGCTTCCAGCACGCAGCCTGCCGATGCCACCGTCATTGCACCCGCGACAAATCAGGCTCCGGCCAGCGATGCGGCCTCTGTGGCACCCATGAATAATGGTTCCACCCAGACGGCAGGTTCAGACCAGGTAGCCGCCCCGGTCAGCGGTGGAGAGTCTGCAATGCCGTCAGTGTCACCAGCGGCAAATGCGCCATCTGCGACACCGTCCGCAGAATCTGCACCGGCATCGGCGCCACAGAGTGCATCACCCAATGCCATGGCACCCCCGGTGAACGCCTCTTACGCCCCAGGTAGCGACGCGACATCACAAACTCAGCCATCTTCAGTGACCGGTGACGCGACTTCAACGCCTCAGACAGCGTCATCGACCGGCGAGGCGGCGGCTTCTGCCCAGACCACCGCGCCGATGGCCGCCACCGGCGCGGTGACCCAGGACAGCAGCGCGCTGTCAGCAGTACCCCTGCCGCAGGGCCTGAGCAGTGCCGATCCCGCGCTGGAAGCAGCCGCCAGTGCGCTGCCCTACGCGCCAGGCCAGGTAGCTGCGCCGGTTGCAGAAGCGCAGCCGCCGATCGCGGCTGCCATCAATCAGCCGATCAGTAGTGTTATTTCAGTGGCCCAGATGGGCCAGTCGCGCGGCATCACGCTGACCGGCGGCCAGCTACAGTCGGGCATCACCTTTACCCTGCCCGGCGATGAAGTCATTACCAATGCGCGACTTAATCTGACGCTGCGCGTCTCAGCTGCGCTGGCGGCACGCAATACGTCGCTGCAGCTGATGCTGAATGGTCAGCCGCTCGGCACGCTGCCGCTGGGTGCGACGGACAGCGATGTCAGTGACTATGAGCTGGATATTCCGGCGGCGATGGTGGTGTCGGCGAACAATCTGAGTTTTAAAATCAACGATGCGGACAAGTTGCTGTGTGAAAGAGAGAGCGCACAGCAGTATCAGGTCACCATTCTGCCGAACACGTCGCTGCACCTTGAGGGTCAGAAGCTCAATATCGGCACCAGCCTGCGTAATTTCCCGCGCCCCTTCCTGGATCCTCAGCGGATGACGGCGTCCACCGTTACGGTGGGCTTTGCCAGTCATGTTTCAGCCGAGGCCGTCAGCGCGGCGGCACTGGTGGCATCCTGGCTCGGCATTCAGAGTGATTATCGCGGCATCCGTTTCCCGGTGGTGCGCGGCGAACTGCCGGAACACAACGGCATCCTGTTTGGTCATCCTGGTGATCGGATCGGCACCCTGACTTTCCCGGCCAGTAACGGTCCGATGTTGCAGGTGGTGGATAATCCCAATAATCCGGTTTACAAATTGCTGCTGGTCAGTGGCAACAATGAGGAGCAGTTGCGTCAGGCGGCGAACCGTCTGACGACGCAGCCACTGACGACAGATGAGAGTCAACTGCAGGTCCCTGAGCAGACTATTGCAAACCGCAAACCTTACGATGCACCACGCTGGATTAACACTGACCGCCCGGTACGGCTGAGCGAACTGCTGCGTAAAGATCAGAGTCTGACCAGCAGCGGCATCTGGCATGATGCGCTGCGTGTTAACTTCCGCGCCGCGCCTGATTTGTTCCTGTGGGATGGCGACACAGTGCCGGTCAATCTGCACTATCGCTTCCCGTCTGAAAGCTGGATCGATGAGGATAATTCCTTCCTTAACGTCATGCTCAACGGCACTTTTCTGCGCAATCTGACGGTGAACAAAGTCGGCCTGCTGGAGAACGCCTGGCACCGTCTGGGCGGTGATGCGCGTCAGGAGAAGTATCAGCTTAATCTCGAACCCTACCTGATCTATGGCGATAACCAGCTGGCGCTCTACTTCAATATCAAACCACGGGCTGATGCGCCCTGCGGTGTGTTACTCAACAACAACATCAAAAGCCGGATTGAAGAGGATTCATGGATCGACCTGAGCCATACCCGTCACTTCAGCATGCTGCCGAACCTCTCTTACTTTGTGGGTGCCTCTTTCCCGTTCTCACGTCTGGCCGATTTCAGCCAGACCACGCTGCTGCTGCCGGAAACGCCCAGCGATGCTGAACTGTCAACGCTGCTGGATCTGGCGGCGCGGGCTGGTAAAGCCACCGGTCTGGCGCTGACACAGAATCAGGTACTGTTTGGCCTGCCCAGCGGCGGCACACATCTGGCGCGCATACAGCAGAGCGATCTGCTGGCGGTGAGCACCACCGGCAACAGCGCCTTTAATCAGGCGATGCTGGCGGCTTCCCCTTATGACGCCACCAGCAGCACCTTTGGGGTGAAAGAGCCCGACACGCTGGAAAAATTACGCGGCTGGCTGACCGGTGACTGGAGTCGTCAGCAGCTGGATGCCGATCGTTACTTCTCCTCTAACGAAGCGTGGCGAGGCTTCCTCAGCTACCGATCGCCATGGAACCGCGATCGGCTGGTGGTGATGACGGTGGCAACCAGCGACGATCAGCTGTTGCGACTGCATAACGATTTGAGTTCAGCGCAGATTAACGCCGGCATTCGTGGCGATACGGCGATTATTACCGATGAAAACGGCATTCGCAGTTTCCGCGTCGGCGCGCAGTTCCCCAGCGGTGAGTTGCCCTGGTACATGATGGTGGTGTGGTATGCCAACCAGCACTCGGTGCTGCTGGCGGTGGCGGCGATGCTGCTCTCCGCGCTGGTGGGCAGTGCGGCCTGGGTGATGCTGAAGCGTCACGCCTGGCGACGTCTGAACCCAAAGCAGGACCGTGATTCCGGCAGGAAGTAAGGATAATAATAATGAAAAAAAATCTGTTAAGTGCCGGTATTCGTAAGGCGTTGCTGCTGGGCAGCGCGCTGGCCCTGTCACAGCCGCTGCTGGCGGCAGAAAGCGCCAACCCGGCGCTGCAGGCGCTGTTCGATCAGGCCTCTTACTGGCATCAGAAAGCGCATGACGACCTGGCGACAGCCTCACTGCAAAAGGTGCTGATGGTTGAACCCAACAACACTCAGGCGCTCTACCTGCTGGCGCTCTATTCACAGCAGGGCGGCGACACTGCGGCGGCGGCGCAGTATCGCGCCCGGCTGAGCCAGGTCTCCCCCAACGATCCGCATCTTGGCGAGCTGGATAACGCGCGCCAGATGCAGACCATTCCGCAGGCGCAGCTTGCGCTGGCGCGTCAGCAGGCGCGCAGCGGCAATATTCCGGCGGCGTTACAGACATGGCGCAACACCTTCAGCGGTAATGCGCCACCACCCAGTGTCGCGGCAGAATATTATCTCACTATGGCGGGCGACCGTACGCTGCTGCCGCAGGCAGTTGAGGCACTGCGTCAGTTTGCGACTCAGCATCCGCAGGACACCGGCGCACGGCTGGCGCTGGGTAAAGCGCTGACCTATCAGGAACCGACCCGTCGCGAAGGCATTGAGGTGCTGAGTTCGCTGGCGAGCGGTAATCAGGATGCCGACCGCTCACTGCGTCAGGCGCTGCTGTGGCTCGGTCCGCAGCCGTCAGATGCGGCGCTCTATCAGACCTGGCAGCAACGTCATCCGCAGGACTCCGCCGTCATCGACTACTACCGTAAAAACGTCGGCGGCGCAGAAAAAGGGGCCGGATTCAGTGCGCTCAACAGCGGTGACGTCGGCGGTGCGCAGTCCAGCTTTGAAAAAGTACTGGGCGCGAATCCGCAGGATGCCGATGCGTTAGCGGGCATGGGCTATGTGGCCCAGCGAGCCGGACGTTATCAGGAAGCGGCGGATTATCTGCAGCGGTCTGCTCAGCTCGGCGGCGATCAGGGTTCATCGCGTCAGCAGCAGGCTGACGATGCGCGTTTTTATGCACAGCTGGCCAGCGCCCAGCAGGCACTGAAAAGCGGAGACACGGCGCAGGCGCTGACATTAAGCGAACCGCTGGTGCAGGCTGACGGTGAAAAAGGGCTGGCCGCCAGACTGTTCCGCGCCGACGTGCTGCGCCGCACCAATCAGCCTGCGCAGGCGGAGCAACTCTATCGCACTATTCTGCAAAGCGATGCGGATAACCGCAGCGCCAAAGAGGGGCTGTTCTATGTTCTGCGTCAGCAGAATCGGGGTGCCGAAGCCAGTACGCTGCTGGGTGCACTGCCGGACAGCGTTCGCCAGAGCGTCACGCCACGGGCCAATGAAGCCGATGCGCTACGTCAGCAGGCGAAGCGTCAACTGGCGGCTGGTAACAATGCCGCTGCCATCGCGACGCTGCAGCAGGGTATTCAGCGCTATCCCACGGATGGCTGGCTGCGGCTTGATTTAGCCCGGCTCTACCGTCAGCAGGGCGATACGCTGCTGGCGGCCAACGTGATGCAGCCGGTGATGCGCAACGGGGCCAGCACCAGCGAACTGTATGCCGGTGCGCTTAACGCCAGCGAAAGCGGCGGCTGGCAGCAGGCCAGCACGTTGCTGTCGCGCATTCCCGCTAACGCGAAGACGGCGGCGATGCGTGAACTGGCGCAGCGGGTTAATTTCAATCTGCAGATGAGCACGGCCGACCAGTATCTGGCGCAGGGCGCGACGGCTGCCGCCGCCAATACCCTGAAGGCGCTCACGGTTAATCCACCCACCAACCCGGTTGATGCCGGAAACCTGGCGCAGAAGCTGGCGCAGGCGGGCGATCTCACCAGCGCCGTTTCGGTGGTGCGGACTAACCTGCAGCGTGGCGTGCAGGGCAATGCGGGCGATTATGCCGCGCAGATGACGGTGCTGAATCAGGCGGGCCTCGGCAGTGAGGCGCAGCGCTTCCTCAGCAACCCGGAACTGCAGGCGCGCAGTACGCCGACGCAGCTGGCCGGTATTCGCAATGGCTATCTGATTAACGAAGTGGATCGTCTGCGGCAGCAGCGTCAGTACGCGGTGGCGTATGACAAGCTCATTGGTGCACTGCAGCAGGATCCGCAGAACCGCGATCTGATGTTCGCGATGGCCCGTCTCTACCAGGACGGCAAGATGAACCGGGATGCGGGCGTGGTCTATGACTACCTGATGACCCAGGATACGCCGACGCAGGATGCGCGCGTCGGGGCCATCAACGTCGCGCTGGCGCAGAACAATGTGCAGCGCGCTAATGAGCTGAGTCGCGGCCTTAACAGTACGACTCAGACACCGGATCGTCTGCTGCTGCTGGCGCGGGTGGCGGAAGCCAATGGCGAGCATTCTCAGGCGATGGCTTATCTGCGTTCAGCGCGCGGTCAGCTGATTGGCCTGCAGGGCGCGCAGCCTGGCAGCGTGCCGACCGTGGGCGGACTGGCGCTGGCGGATAATCCGTTTATCAACCGTGATACTTCGCCGGTGGGACGTTCACCATCCAGCTACGGCACCGTGCTGCCGTGGCAGGCGGCACCTGCGAGCGTTGCCGCTGGCGTGACAACGCAGGGTGAACCGGCCGCGGGCAGCGAAACTGTTTCCCGGCAGTCACAGATTCTGCACGACGTCGACACCATGATGGATTCGCTGCAGGAGAAAACCGGCAGCTGGAGTCAGGGCATGGTGCAGGTGCGCGGGCGTGACGGCGAGTCGGGCCTGAGCAAGCTGACGGAAGCCAAAGCGCCGCTGACCTTCTCTACCGTGCCGTTTGAAACGGCGCGCCTCGACTTTACCGCAACGCCGGTCTCACTTACGGCGGGCAGTGGCGCAGCCGATGCCTGGCGCCGTTTCGGCACCAATGCGCTGAGTCAGGGCAGGGTAGTGGCTGCAGGCGGTGCAACGGTGAATGACCTGCCGAACGCCACCACCGATTCGCAAACTGCCTCGGGCGTGGAGCTGAATCTGGCGCTGAAGGGCGACAGCTATAAGGTGGATATCGGCAGTACGCCGCTGGGCCAGGATCTCAGTACTCTGGTCGGTGGCGTGCAGTGGTCACCGAAACTCACCGACTTCCTGACGCTGATCCTGACCGGTGAGCGTCGCGCGATTACCGACAGCCTGCTCTCTTACGTCGGCGCAGAAGATAAAACCAGTGGCAAACGCTGGGGACGCGTCACCAAAAACGGCGCTAACGCCCTGTTAAGCTACGACAATGGCGATGCGGGCTTCTACGCCGGTGCGGGCGCGTACAGCTATCTCGGCGAGAATGTCGCCAGCAATAATAACCTGCAGGCGACGGCCGGCGCCTACGTTCGTCCGTTCCACACTGACGATCGCGAGCTGAAAGTGGGCATGAGCCTGTCGTGGATGGACTTCTCGAAAAACCTCAGCTATTTCAGCTACGGTCAGGGCGGCTACTTCAGCCCGCAGAACTATGCGTCGGTCTCCTTCCCGATTGAGTTCTCCCGCAAATTTGACGATCTGAAGGTCAATATTGGCGGGGCAGCCGGTTATCAGACCTACAGTCAGGATAAAAGCGCGTACTTCCCGTCGGATGCCAGCCTGCAGTCAGAGCTGGAATCCCTTGCCGCCAGCGGCAGTGTGAAAGACGCTTACTACTCCGGCGACAGTAAAAACGGCATCGGCTACAACCTGCACGCCGGGGCGGACTACAAACTAAATAAAGATGTGACGATTGGCGGCCAGCTGGGTTATGACACCTTTGGTGACTACAACGAAAGCAGCGCGCAGCTCTATGTCCGTTACCTGTTCGGAGAGAAGTAATGAGTGAGCATTCGGGGGTATCGCATCCTTATCAGCCGGGCTGGTTTGATCTGGTCAGCGTGCTGATTGACGGGATGATCGCCAACGCCGGTCAGCAGGAGGCAGAAGCCTTTCTCTATAAGATGGGGGAATCGCTGGCGACCCGCTATCCTTTGCCTGAGTCGCGTACCGTGCAGGATCTGGAGCGCGAGTGCAATCTGCAACTGGCGCGGTTTAACTGGGGCTTTGTGCAGCTTCAGCCGGAAGAGAAGGCGCTGCTGATTGCCTGTCACGCCTTACCGGCAGGCGACAACACCCACTCTCCGGCTGACTGGCAGGCGGCGTTTGGTGCGGTGATGGCCGGGCTTTTTTCGGGCTGGTTGCAGGGCCAGGGCGGCAGCAGCATTGTGCCGGTTACGCTTGAACTCAACGATGGCAGCACGCTGCACTATCGATATCAATAGGATCGGAAATGAAACGTAATCCACTCTGGCGGGTCTGGCTCTGCTCTGTTTTACTGCTGGCCTGCAGCGCGCAGGCGAATGCCAGCGGCTGGGAGACTTTTAAAAGTCGCTTTGTGACCTCAGAAGGGCGGATCACTGACACCGCCAATAACAACGTCAGCCACACCGAAGGCCAGGGTTATGGCATGTTGCTGGCGGTGGCCAACGACGATCGCGCCACCTTCGATCGGTTGTGGCAGTGGACGCGCAGCCAGCTGCGTAATCCGCAGACCGGGCTCTTCTACTGGCGCTACGTGCCGGGCAGTGACAACCCCGTCGCCGACAAGAATAACGCCTCGGATGGCGATGTGTTGCTGGCCTGGGCACTACAGCGTGCTGCACAGAAATGGCAGATGGATAGCTACCAGCAGGAATCTGACCGTATTCAGCGCGCCATCATCAGGCTGGATGTCACGAGTTTTGGCGGCCACACCGTGATGCTGCCGGGTGCGCAGGGCTTTAACAAAGTCAGTTATGTGGTGCTCAATCCCTCTTACTTCCTGTTTCAGGCGTGGCGCGAGTTTGGTGAACACAGCCATCTTCAGGTCTGGGATAAGCTGATTAACGATGGCTTTGATCTGCTGGGTAAGCTGAGCTTTGGTAAAACCGGGCTGCCAATGGACTGGGTCGCACTGAATGCCGACGGTTCGGTTGCCCCGGCCGTCGGCTACTCGAACCGCTTCAGTTACGATGCGATTCGCGTGCCGCTGAACATCTGGTGGTATGACCCGCACAGCCTGGCACTGGTGCCGTTTCAGCGCGTCTGGCAGGGTTACAGCCGCATGCTGACACCCGCCTGGTTCGACGTGCTGGCGAATGCCCCTGCACCTTACCATCTTGAGGGCGGACTGCTGGCGGTACGTGACCTGACGCTGAATGAAACCGGCTATCTGAGCGATAAGCTGGCTGCGGATCAGAACTACTTTTCTGCCAGTCTGCAGTTGCTGACCTGGCAGGCATTTCAGGAGAAGCGCTGATAACCAGCAGAATGGCGGCACTGGCCGCTGTTCTGCCACCGACCGCCACGCGCTCAACAGGGAGCAGGCGCTCAGCCGCGCCTGCTCCGCCTTTAACTGCCGGGTCACGGCTCTGCAGCCCGTCGGTTACGCGTTACTGCGGATAGGCGACCCAGTCGCCGCCGTTCAGCCTGATCCAGGGTTTGCCCTGATACATCATCACCACCGCACCGTCATTTTCCGACACCACCGGCGTCTGTGGCAGCTTGTCAGTCAGCACCGACATATTCACATTCGGGGCATTAAAAACCTGCCCATCTACGACGCGCGACACAATCTCTGACAAGGCCAGCAGGCTGGTCGGCGCATCAATGTTCAATGGCTGAGCCTGATGCGGCGCCTTCATTCCGACGAATTTAATGCCTACCGGTACGTGAGTAATATCCGGGCTGGGAATATCGCGCAGGCCGGACATCTGCATTTTGTCTCCCTCTAGCGCGGCACCATGCTCGGGCACTACCATTACCATGACGCGGCGGCCCGACTTCTCCAGTTGTGTCATAAAGGTATCAAGCTGATCGAATAGTAGTTGCGCGCGCGGCTTCCACGGTGCCGTTTTGGTGCTGCCGAGTTCGCGGGTGCCGTCGTGCAGCGGGATCAGATTGTAGAAAGTGGCGCTGCGTGCATCGCTGCTTTTGCTGCGGTCGTCCAGCCAGCGCTGCATCAGTTGCGCATCGTTGAAGACCGGCGAGCCGTCGAATGATGTCAGTTCTGGTGCGATACCCGCCTGTGACATCAGCGGTGCCTGAATATCGCCCCCTTCGCGTACCTCCTTCAGATAGTTACCGAATACGCCGGTGTGATCCATCATCAACTGCTCTTTAAAGCCCAGCTTCGCCAGATTGTCGAACAGATAGCAACGCGGATCGGCAGGTTTATAGAGATCGCTATGCGAGGTCTGGCCACAACTGGCACGCAGCAGTCGGATGCCTGCCGGTCCGCTGTAGCTGGTTGCGGCGTTATAATTGCTCAGCATGATGTCGAAATGCTGCCACAGCGGATGGTTACGCAGCTGAGAAGCATCCATATCAGACCAGGCGAGCGAACAGATATTGATCACCAGGATGTCGAAAGGCTGCGAATCGGCGGGCAGATTGTCGGGAAAATGCGTCACGCGCTGGCGTTCACTTTCATGAAAGCGGTTCAGCCAGGCGGTGAGATTCGCGCTGGTCGGCGGCGCAGACTGCTCCAGTCCATCCGGCGTGGCGGCTGGCTGGCCGCCGCTGGGCGTCTGATTCAATACCACCTGTGGCGTGGCCGTCCGGGTCGGCAGCAGCGACATCGCCGGGCCAGCAATCGTCAGCACGTTAAGCCAGATCAGCATCAGCGAAACCAGCACCGTGATGCGGATCCATTGTGAAACAAACAGATAGAGAACCAGCAGCACAAAGGCGGCCCCCACCATTTGCCAGTTAATAAAGCGATCGGCCAGGTCGAGCAGATAGGCCGCAGAGAAGCCCGCCAGCTGATCGCCCTGGCTGAGTATGCTGCTGAGTCCTGGCAGCCAGGTGTCGTGCCAGAACAGCGCGATGCCAACCGGAATCGAGATCAACTGGCGGATGCGATGCAGGCGCGCCGAGGGTAACGGAAAAAGCAGCCAGGCGAGAAACACCAGATTACTCAGGGCGTGAAAATTGAGATAGCCATACCACAGCAGGCCGAACTTCAGTAAAAAGTAGAAATTCCAGCCGCCCAGTCCGCGCCAGGAGGACCAGAAGCGGGAAGAGGAGGCCGCCGCAGGTTGATCAGTATTCATTAATTTTTTCTATCCGTTTCAGAGGATTGACGCTGCCAGTGACCTTCCGATTTAAGCGCGCGAGCCGGCAACAGGCGATTCATGATGCCGTTCCAGCGACGGGGTAGCCATTTTTGATATAACGGCTTTAAAAACAGCAGGATAACCAGAGTAAGTAGCGCGATTTGTACCCAGTCCATCAGATTCATCAGGCTTTGTTCTCCGGCAATAAAGTGATGGGCTGCGGTGCAGCGCGTTCATGTGTTTCAGGCCGGCTCTCAACGGCGGCGCGGGCCGTCTCTGATACCGGAGTCAGCTCCTGAATTGCCATCGGCGTCAGTTTCTTGATATTGCTGACTTCCGCGAGGATCTGATTATCCTCAAACCAGACCATCCGGTTAGCAAACAGCTCGTCGTGAGGCAGAGAAAAGATATATTTCAATGCTTTATCAAGGTCGTTATAGCGGCAGGAAGAGAGGAAAAGGATGACACGATCTTCCAGCACCGTGACCAGGTCGCCAAAGCGGCGCGGTTTACAGAGCGTCAGGATTTGCTGAGGCTTAAGCTGTGGCACCGGCCGCAACGCGACCAGCAGGCCCTTATCATTTTCCGGCAGCAGGGTATTGCTGATCAACTGGCCGACTGACTGACAGAAGGCGTCGAGACGCAGGTAGCCTTTCTCATGCAGAGGCTGCAACGAAGCAGTTAACGCCTCAAGACTGGCGGGAACGCGACGGTTAAACACCTGTCCCTGAAGGCCCTCCAGCGTGGTCAGAAAGCGCGACAGTGTGGCGTTAGTCGGGACGATGGCGTTCACACCGCAGGCCAGCAGCAGACGTTCGTCGCTATAACGCAGGCTGGCCCCCATCTCGCGCACCACAATTTTCAGGCCGTTGCCGCGTGTACGCCGCAGGCTGTGCACCATCTTCGCCAGTTCGTTGATATATTCGCTGCGGGTCAGGCTGAAAATCACCGTTGCGGCATTGGCCTGCTGCGCCCGCAACCAGGCCTGTTCATTATCCTCGAACAGTTGCCACTGGCGTGAAAGCGGCGGCGCGCCTTCGAGCACGATTTTGTCCGCAAGATAATGCTGCTCATCGTTGAGGCTCAGCGGTTCCTGCTTTTCATTTAAGGTAAAAAAGCGCTCATTTTCACAGCCCAGACGTATTGCCCGATCGGCAAGCAGGCGTTCCGCGGCATACCACCAGTTAATTCGATACTGCCAGCTATCCTGCTGAAAGCTCAAATGCGCAACGCCATCCAGCTGACGAAAATAACGCTGAAGATGATTACTCAGATTTATTATTGTGGTGCCCGAGGTCACGATTAAAAGGGTGAGCTTTCTTTTATGCAGCGTCTGACGCATGCCCTTTATCCAGCGGGATAATTCTGCGTCATCAAGCTTATCCCATTGCGCTGCGTTGCTATTAAATATCACTAACCCATTTTTACTGCCGAGCGTGCGCAGAAAATCACTTTCCAGCTGCAACAAACTGCTTTTGCTTTTGGAAAGAGAAAACAGCGGAATACGATCGGGTCCGCCAATGGGGTCGGGCGTCAGCAAATCACGCGGCGGCTGGTCAGCGCTGATCAGCGTTACGGCCTGCTGATGTGAAATTACCTGTCGAATAAAAGTGCGGGCGTCATCCTGCCGCGCACAGGTCACCCAATAACAGCCAGGCGTTTGCAATGCCGTTAATTCAGGCTGAACATGCAACAGCCCCAGCGAAAAAGAATTTTTCATATTGAATTCGTTATTTTTCCAGTCCAGGCTAGCTTATTATAGACAGGCCGGGATGTAACCTGAGAAATTTAAACATTGCTAATCACAGGCCGGCTCACATTGTTCTGCAATTGCCGCGTTTCTGGAAATGTTTTTCAACTTTTCTTTACGCGCAGTCCGTCATCCTGAGTGTGACGTTGTTTTATTTTTGGCGAACAGTAATGAAAAACCACAATCTCTATAACCCTGTTGCCGCTGATGGCGATCGTCAGGATGATATTAGTGCGTTGCGTGATGCGTTTTCTTTGCACTCTTTCCGCTATGTCGACATTGCGCGGGAAGAGCGCCTGAAAGCGATTGTGTCGCGCTGGCCGCTATTAGCGGAAACCCTTGCCAGCCAGTCTGAGACCGATCGCTGATGCCGCAGATTGCGCTTCAGGGCGTACGGGGCGGCGTCGGCACGACTTCTCTTTGTGCCGGATTAGGCTGGGCGCTGGCTGCACTCGGCGAGCGAGTATTGTTGATCGATGGCTCCCCGGTCAGCCAGCTCGGCGTGCATTTTAATCTGCCCGCTCAGCAGGATAATGGCTGGATGAAAGCACTGTGTGAGGGCGGTGACTGGCAGCACAGCGGGCTTCGCTATCCCGATGGTCCTGATTTGCTGCCTCACGGGGTGCTTTCCCATCAGCATGCTTTGACTATTGCCAGACAGAATGAGGCGATCGCCGCGCCGCTGCTCCAGGCATTGCCGGACCTGCGGGCGCGCTATCAGTGGATTATTTTCGATCTGCCTGCCGATACCCTGCCCTGGCATGAAACGCTCTATCCGACGCTGGACAGCCTGTTGTGCGTCACTCAGCCAGACGCGAATTGCCATTTGCGGCTTAACCAGCGCCAGTTTCCGGCGCGCACCCGGTTTATTATCAATCAGTTTAATGCCAACAGCCGTCTGCAGCAGGATCTGCATCAGCTCTGGATGGCCTCGCTGAATCCGCTGATCCCGCTACTGATCCACCGGGATGAGGCGCTGGCAGAAGCGCTGATGATGAAGCAGCCGGTCGGTGAATACCGGCCACATGCGTTGGTCAGTGAAGAGATCATCACGCTGGCAAGCTGGCTGCTGCTCAATCTGAATGGAGTGAGCTCTTGAATCCGTTGTGCTGGCTGTTAACAGCGCCCGCCTGCCAATCGCTGCACAGGGGCTACACCACAGCGCGAGGCAATGGCGCGTCCCGCTTCGCCAGTGCGCTCCATCTGTTCTGGTCGGTGCTGGGTCTGATGCTGCTTCGCTTCGAAACGCCGGGCTGGCAGCGGATTATTCAGCAGCGCCGCCGGCTCTATCCGCACATTTCGCCGGAGCGGCCGCGACCGCTGGATATCCTGCGTTATCTGATCCAGACGCTGTGGCTTTTGGTGATCCTGACGCAGAGCGATGGCGCTCGTGGCGGTTTCCGTGGCCTCGGTGCGCTGTCTGGGTGGCGCCACCATGGCTACCGCTGGCTGGACAGGGCCGTTGCCCACTCACAGACCCAGGGAATCGATGTGCGCATCGAACAGTGGCTGAAGCGGCTGTCGCCGCTGGTGCGACGCAGCCTCTTCGCCGTCACCGCCCTGTTTGCGACGTTGCTGGCGCTGCTCTGTATCAGCCAGCCCTTTGGTCTGATGACGCAGTTTATCTTTGTGGTACTGCTCTGGAGTCTGGCGATGCTGGTACGACGCGTCCCGGGGCGTTTCCCGACCATGATGCTGATTGTGCTGTCGCTGACCGTATCGTGCCGCTACCTCTGGTGGCGCTATACCTCGACGCTGAACTGGGACGATCCGCTGAGTCTGGTGTTTGGTCTGCTGCTTATTGCGGCTGAGACCTACGCCTGGGTGGTGCTGGTGCTGGGCTATTTTCAGACGCTCTGGCCGCTTAACCGTCAGCCGGTGTCGATGCCTGTCGATCGGGATCAGTGGCCAGGCATCGATCTGCTGGTGCCAACCTACAACGAACCGCTCAGCGTGGTCAGACCCACCATCTATGCTGCCATGGGCATCGACTGGCCGAAAGACCGCCTGAATATCTATCTGCTCGACGACGGTGACCGGCCGGAATTCCGCGACTTTGCCGCCAGCGTGGGTATCAACTATGTCGTCCGTCCCACTCATGAGCACGCCAAGGCCGGCAACATCAATCACGCGCTGAAAAAGTACTGCCGCAGCGAATTTGTGGTGATTTTCGACTGTGACCATGTACCGACGCGCGCCTTTTTGCAGATGACCATGGGCTGGTTTATTAAAGATCCCCGGCTGGCGATGATGCAGACGCCGCATCACTTCTTCTCGCCTGATCCGTTTGAGCGCAATCTCGGGCGGTTTCGTCGTACGCCCAATGAGGGTTCGCTCTTTTATGGGCTGGTGCAGGACGGTAATGATACCTGGGATGCCACCTTTTTCTGCGGCTCCTGCGCCGTGCTGCGCCGCAGCGCGCTGGATGAAATTGGCGGTATTGCGGTGGAAACCGTTACCGAAGATGCCCATACCTCGCTGCGTCTGCACCGGCGCGGCTACACCTCGGCCTACATCCGCATTCCTCAGGCGGCCGGACTGGCGACCGAAAGTCTGTCAGCGCATATCGGACAGCGTATCCGCTGGGCACGCGGTATGGTGCAGATTTTCCGCCTTGATAACCCGCTGTTTGGTAAGGGGCTGAAGTGGGTACAGCGGCTCTGTTATGCCAACGCCATGCTGCACTTTCTCTCTGGCATTCCGCGGCTGGTCTTCCTGCTGGCGCCGCTGGCGTTTCTGCTCTGTCATGCCTACATCATCTACGCGCCTGCGCTGGCGATCGCCATTTATGTTTTGCCCCATATGCTGCATACCAGCCTCACCAACTCGCGTATTCAGGGACGCTGGCGACACTCTTTCTGGAGCGAGGTCTACGAGACGGTGCTGGCCTGGTATATCGCCCGGCCTACCACCGTGGCGCTGTTCAATCCTCATAAAGGGAAGTTTAACGTCACCGCAAAAGGCGGGCTGGTCGAGGAGCAGCATCTGGACTGGGTGATAACCAAGCCCTATATGCTGCTGGTGCTGCTCAACCTCGCAGGGGTATTGATGGCGTTCTGGCGCATGCAGCACGGTCCGGCCAATGAGGTACTGACGGTATGGGTGAGCCTGATTTGGGTGCTCTACAACATGATTATTCTTGGCGGTGCGGTAGCGGTTTCGGTTGAAGCACGGCAGATCCGTGAGGCGCACCGGGTGGAGATCGCCATGCCGGCCGCCATTGCACGCGAAGATGGTCATATGCTGCCCTGTACGCTACGTGATTACTCTGACGGCGGCGTCGGGCTGGAGATGCGCGAGCCGGATGCGCTGCGGGAGAATGAAAAAGTGTGGCTGCTGCTGCGTCGTGGACAGCAGGAGTTCAGCTTCCCGTGCCAGGTGCAGCGTGTCTTTGGCCACCGTGCTGGCGTGCGTCTCCATCAGCTGACCACCCAGCAGCATATTGAATTTATCCAGTGTACCTTCGCCCGCGCCGATACCTGGGCGCTGTGGCAGGACGGTTTTCCGGAAGATAAACCGGTGCAAAGCCTCGCCGATATCATGATCCTCGGTTTCAAAGGTTACCTGCGCCTGGCGGAATATGGCCCACCGCAGTTACGTCGGCTGTTTAACCTGCTTACCGTTGGGGTGAGCTGGCTGGCTTCGCTGTTGCCGCAAGGCATCGGACGTGTGCCGGCTTCAAAAAACGCATTGAGTTGATGATATGACGATACCGAGAGTAAACAGGTGGTTTGCCGCTCTGCTGCTGGGCAGTGCAACGTTAAGCTGTGCCGCCGCGCAGGAGGACGCGCCCGCAAACATCGCTGGTGTAACGCCTGTGCAATCTTTACCGCAGGATAACGGCGCACCGCTGCGGAACAGCCAGCTGAGCTTTGCCCAGCTGGCACCGCCGCCTGGCAGCATGACGCTGCGTGGCACCCGCACCACCGGACAGATTGAGTTCGGTGTGCGCAGCGATGAGGTGGTGACGCGCGCGTTGCTGAACCTCAGCTTTCGGCCTTCGCCCGCACTGCTGCCGACGCTGTCGCAGCTGAAGGTGTATCTCAATGATGAGCTGGTCGGTCTGATCACCCTGACGCCGGAACAGCTGGGTAAAGAGACCCAGACGCAGCTGTCGATCGCTCCGCGTTACATTGCCGACTTCAACCGCGTGCGTTTCGAGCTGGTGGGCCACTACGCCAACGTCTGTGAAAATCCTGCCAATAGCGCAATCTGGCTCGATATCGGCAAACAGAGCGGCATCGATCTGACGCTGCAAAAACTGCCGCTGAAAAATGACCTCTCCCACTTCCCGGAACCCTTTTTTGATTCGCGGGATACGCGACCGCTGACTCTGCCGATGGTGTTCAGCGCCCAGCCGGATGTCACGCAGCAGCGGGCTGCCGCCATTCTTGCTTCCTGGTTTGGCAGCAAAACGGGCTGGCGCGGGCAGCGCTTTCCGGTGCTGTATAACCAGTTACCGCAACAGCATCATGCGGTGGTGTTCGCCACCAACGAATCGCGCCCGGATTTCCTGAAAGATCTACCGCCGGTGACGAAACCCACAGTAGAGATTGTCAGCCAGCCCGATAATCCGTATGAAAAAATGCTGCTGATTCTGGGACGCAATGATGAGGACCTGCTGACGGCGGTTCAGGGTATCGCCCAGGGTGAGCTGCTGCTGCGCGGCGATATCTCAACCATCGACAGCGTTAAGCTGCTCTCCCCGCGCCAGGCCTATGACGCACCTAACTGGGTGCGGACCGATCGCCGCACCACTTTCGCCGAACTGACGCAATATGAGAATCAGTTGCAGTCTGATGGGGTGCAGCCTAATCCCGTAAGCCTGACCCTTAATCTGCCGCCCGATCTCTTCCTGGTTCGCGCGCGCGGTATCGATATGGATCTGAGTTATCGCTATACCGCGCCTTTCCAGTCGAATGGCTCACGGCTGGCGGTCAACCTGAATAATCAGTTCATTCAGGATTATCCGCTGCCGCCGAAAAATACGACGGGTCAGCAGCTGCTGCATATTCCGCTGATACAGGGAATGCTGGACAAGAGTCATGAGCTGCTGATTCCGGCGCTGCGCCTCGGGGTGGTGAATCAGCTGCGCTTCGATTTTGATTACGCCAACATCACCATCAGCGGTAACGCGGATGGGCGCTGCGAAACCGCAACGCCGATTACGCATCATGTGGTGGTGGACGACAATTCCAGCATCGATTTTTCCGGCTATCGGCACTACATCGAAATGCCGTCGCTGCGCGCGTGGGCGAATGCGGGCTTTCCGTTCAGCCGCTACGCCGATCTGGCGCAAACCCTGGTACTGATGCCGCCAAAACCCGATGCAGAGCAGGTCAGCACGCTGCTGAATACGTTGGGCAATATGGGTGCGCAAACCGGCTATCCGGCGCTGCGCGTTCAGTTGACCGATGACTGGGCCACGGCGAAGAAGCAGGATGTGGATCTGCTGATGATCGGCGTCATCCCCAAAGATCTTCAGGATGACCAGCGGATCCCGGCGCTGGTCGACGCCACCGCCAGCTGGCTGAAAGAGCCTGTGCGACGGATCACTCCGGAGGTGAACCCGCAAAGTCAGCGCGAGCAGGCGGCAGAAAGCACGACGACTATCAGCTCCCGCGGCCCGCTGGCAACGGTGATTGGCTTCCAGTCACCTTTTTACGATCAGCGCAGCGTTGTCGCGTTGCTCGCCGATGGCACGCCGCGCAGCTGGCAGTTGCTCAACGAGGCGATGGGTGACAGCGGCAAGCGTGGCACGATGTCTGGCTCCACCGTGGTGATCCGCGAGTCAGGGGTTAACAGCCTGCGCGTGGGAGAGAGCTACTACGTTGGTCATCTGCCGTGGTGGGAGCGTCTCTGGTCGCTACTCTCCGTCCATCCCTTCTGGCTGGCACTCTGCGCACTCTTTGTGGTGGTACTGTTCGCGCTGATGACCTGGCGTCTGATGCGAATTATTACCCGTCGTCGTTTACTGGATGAAGATGAATAACGCCCGGGTGCTGCGGGCAGGCATGCTGCTCGGCGCACTGAGTGCGCTGCCGGGGCTGGCTGCACCGGTCGACGGACCGGAGGTGTCGCCGGTCGAATGGTTGCTGTCACAGGTACGCACCGGCGAGTCGACCAACAAATACGATCTGGTGCAGCAATCGCTCTACCGGCTTGAGAAGATCGATCCTGATAATCCGCAGGTGCTGGCGGCTCGCCTGCGGCTGGCGCTGCGTCAGGGCGATATCCCTAAAGCTCAGATGCTGCTGGAGCAGCTGAAAAAGGTTGCGCCCGACTCCGCCGCGACGCGTGAATCAGCCGTCGGCCTGACGCTGATGTCGTCGGATGGGCGGCAGCAGCTGCAGCAGGCGCGCCTGCTCGCCACTTCGGGGCGCCTGGCGGAGGCGAAAAGTGCTTACGATGCGTTGTTCGGAGGGGTTTTTCCGGATGCGAACACGGCGCTGGAATACTGGCGGCTGCTGGCACGCATTCCCGATCAGGAGAGCGTCGCTTACCAGCAGCTACAGGCGCTGGAGCAGCGCTACCCGGGCAATATCGGGGTTGAGCTGCAAATTGCACGCATGGCATTTGATCAACAGCAGCCGGCGCAGGCGATAGCGCAGTTGAAAAAGCTGGCAAACAGCAACGGCGGACGCGCCGCCGCCGCCGATCTCTGGCTGCAGCAAATCAACGATCAGCCGGTCAGCGACAGCAGCGTGGCGCAGTTGAAGGCTTATCTGGCTGTTTTTACCGACGGCGACGCGCACCAGCAGGGCGCGGATGTGCTGGCGAAGCAGCAGGCGCAGCTCGCCGATCCCGCCTATCGCGAACGGATGCGTGGCCTGGCGCTGGTCGAGGCGGGCGATGTGAATAATGCGATGGCAGCGCTTAGCCGGGCACTGAAGGATAACCCCAACGACGCCGAATTGATGGGTGCAATGGGGCAGACTCAGGCACGCGCCGGCCATCGTGACGTGGCGGTGCTCTGGCTGGAACGCGCCGTTGAAGCGGGCAAGCAGAGCACGTTGATCGGCAAATGGCAGTCGCTGTTGCAGACTAACCGTTACTGGCTGGCGGTCGAACAGGGCGACAAGGCGCTGGCGCAGCATGACGTTGAGGGGGCCGAACGCGCTTACCGCGCCGCACAGAAAATTGATAGCACCGACAGCTATGCCCTGATTGGCCTGGGCGATGTGGCGATGGCGCGCAAAGATGCGGCAGGTGCCGAACTGTTCTGGCAGCATGCGCTGCGGCTTGACGCGACCAACACGACCACCGTGCGTCGCCTGGCCGGGCTTTATCAGGCTGAGTCGCCTGCCCGCGTAATGCAGTTTATCAGTACGCTACCCGCCGGGCAGCAGCGCGAGATGGCGGGAACGTTGCGCGCGCTGCGCAGTGACAGTCTGCGCGCCGAGGCCGATGCGCTCGCCCGGCAGAATAAATGGCCGCAGGCGGCAGAGAAGTATCGGGCGGCGCTGGCGCTGCAGCCGGATGACGTCTGGCTCAGTTATCGGCTGGCGAGCGCGCTACGCGACGGTGGGGCCACCCAACAGGCGGATGCACAGATCGCGACGCTGCAACAGCAGCATCCCGGAGATACGACCGCGATCTACGCTGCCGCACTCTACCTTTCCAGCCGGGATAATGATGACGCCGCACTGGCAACGCTGCATCGTCTGCCTGAAACGCAGTGGAACAGCAATATGCATGAGCTGGCTGACCGGCTCGGGCAGGATAAAATTTTTGCCAGCGCCGAAGCGCTTCGTGCGGCAGGGCAGGAGCGGGCATCGGTGACGCTGCTTTACCAGCAGCCGGTTTCCAGCCGACGTGACCTGACGCTGGCCGACTGGGCGCTGGCTCGCGGGGATGCGCAGCAGGCACTGGAGACCTATCAGCAGGTGCTGTCGCGCGAGCCGGATAGCGGCGACGCGGCGCTGGGACGAATCGAAGCGCTGGTCGCGCTCCAGCGCACCGGTGAAGCACGGCAGGCACTTGAGCAGCAGCCAGCCCAGCCCAATACTCTTAATGCCGATCGCCGCGCCGCGCTGGCATGGCAGGCAGTGGGCGAAACCACGCAGGCTGCCGTGCGCTTTGCCAGCCTGAAGCAGCGCGCTGCGTCACTGCCGCCTTCGCAGGATAAGGCACTGGTGTTTCGTGATGCGGCACGGCTGGAGCGCGCACAGCAGCAGCCAGAGATCGCGCTGGCGGATTATCGTCAGGCGATGACGGCCAGCGGTATCGGCAGCGGCGAAAGTATCAGCCGCGCGACACGTTCTCAGGAACAGGATGACTGGCTGAAGCGCAGTATTCGCAGCGACACCGCAGATCTCTATCGTCAGCGTGAGACAACGCTGACGGTGCAGCAGGATTATTCGCGCAATAAGGGTACGGCTGGGGTCTCCGACTTTACTGCCCATACCACCATGCTGCAGGCGGAAAGTCCGTTTGCCGACGGACGCGGCTTTTTCCGTCTCGACCGGGTGGACGTCTCGGCAGGGAGTTTTACCACCCGCAACGGCAGCTTCGACGAGCAGTTTGGTAGCTGCGACGACGCCAGTTCCGGCGGATGCAGCCGCGATGCCAGTCAGCGCGCCGAGGGCACTGCGCTGGGCGTCGGCTGGCATAATGACCGCTGGTCAGCGGATCTGGGTACCACGCCGCTGGGCTTTGAGGTGACCAACTGGACCGGTGGACTGAGCTGGAAAACTGACGTCAGGGATCTTGGCGTGACGCTGACCGCCTCGCGACGGCCGATCGCCAGTTCGCTGCTTTCCTATTCGGGCGCGCGCGATCCATCGGCCAATGGTGGAAAAAGCTGGGGCGGCGTAGTGGCAACGGGTGGCAGCATCGGGCTGAGTTACGATCAGGGTGGGGCGCACGGTATCTGGGGCGACATCAGCGCGCATCAGATCACCGGTAAAAACGTTGCGGATAACAGTCGCGAGCGCTTAATGGCCGGCTACTACTACAAGCTCATTAATAGCGATAATCGCCGTGCCACCGTCGGGCTGAACAGCATGCTCTGGCACTATCAGAAGGATCTCAGCGATTACACCTTCGGTCAGGGCGGCTACTACAGTCCGCAGCAGTATCTCTCCTTTTCCGTGCCGGTCACCTGGCGACAGCGTACGGAAAACTGGTCGTTCGACCTGGGCGGCTCGGTTTCCTGGTCACATTCGAAAACCGATGCGCAGCAGCGCTATCCGGTCAATCCCGGTTTTACCCTTGCCAGCAATCCCGTTTCCGCCAGCAGCACCGGCAGCGGCACCGGGTATACGCTGCAGGGCGTTGTTGAACGTCGTATTACGCCCGACTGGTTTATCGGGGTGGGTGTCGATATTCAACAGGCGAAAGACTATACCCCAAGTCACGGGCTTATCTACGTGCGTTACTCTGCCGCAGGCTGGGAAGGGGATCTGGATATGCCGCCACAGCCGCTGACCCCTTACGCGGATTTTAAATAATCCCGACCGGGAAAAAGCCGGACTTTTCAGACGGTAAAAAAGTCAGTTTATGGGATATACTGGCGGGCATTGTACTGTCTGCTATCTGGGCTTTTTTCATCGTCAGGAGAATATTTTTGCGCGTAAGCCGGTCACTTACGATAAAGCAGATGGCGACGGTTTCGCTGGTTGCGGTTATCACCATCAGCATCTTTATCGTCATCCAACTGTTTCATTTTGTGCAGCAGCGCAGGATTGACTACGCCCAGCAGATGGAGAATATTGCACACACCGTCCGCCAGCCGCTGTCGGAAGCGGTGCTACGCGCCGATATTTCTCAGGCCGAACGCATTCTCCATTCACTGAAACCTGCCGGTATTTTATCGCGCGCCGATGTGGTGCTGCCGAATGCGTTTCAGGCTCTGCATGCCGACTTCGAAACGGAGAAACCGGTGCCGCGTCTGGTGGCGCGACTGTTTGAGCTGCCGGTGCAGATTACCCTGCCGCTCTATTCAGTGGAAAATACCGGGATGCCGAAACCGCTGGCCTATCTGGTGTTGCAGGCTAACTCGACGCGCGTCTACCAGTTTATTCTCAGCACGCTCTCGACCATGATTATCACCTATCTGCTGCTGGCACTGATCCTGTCGGTGGCGATCAGCTGGTGTATCAACCGGCTGGTGGTGCATCCGCTGCGCAATCTCTCGCGGGAGCTGCAGGAGCTGCCGCCGCAGTCGATTCTGACGCATAAGCTGTCACTGCCGCAGAGCCACCGCGATGATGAAATCGGCATGCTGATCCGCAGCTACAACCGCAATCAGCAGGTGCTGGAGTCGATACATGATGAGATGAGCCGGCTGACCACCCATTTTCCCGTGACCGATCTGCCCAACCGTACCCTGTTTCTGGCGCTGGTCGAGCAGTTCATGAGCAGCCCGGAACAGCCGCTGGGGCTGATGGTGATCCGCATTGAAACCCTGCAGGAAGCCAATGGCGTATTGAGCGATGAGCAGCGCGATACGCTGATGCTGACGCTGGTGGAGAAGATCCGTAATACGCTGGATGACCATACTCTGCTGGCGCAGACCGGGACCAGCGACTTTGTCCTGTTAATGAAGCGCGCCAGTAATCCGTTCCGCGCCCTGCGTCTGGCCCGTAACCTGATGATTCGCCTTAATCAGCCGGTCAACCTGTATCAGCTGCAGCTGCGTCCTAACGTCAGCATTGGTCTGGCGCTGCGCGACGATCAGCCGCTGAGCGCCAGTGATCTGCTTGGCCGCGCGACCTCAGCGATGATGTCGGCCCGCCATCAGGGCAAAAATCAGATCCTGTTCTTTGACGCCGCGTTAACCGAGCGCGCGCAAAAACGTCTGACCCAGGAGCATGACATTCTGCAGGGCCTGCACAATGAGCAGTTCGCCCTCTATCTGCAACCGCAGGTCGATATGCGCACCGGCACGTTAGTTGGCGCGGAAGCGCTGCTGCGTATGCGCCAGCCCGACGGCAGCTACGGTCTGACCGAAGAGTTTATTGCCAGTGCCGAAGAGATTGGCGTGATTAGCGCCATTGGCCGCTGGGTGTTTGAAGAGGCGTGCCGCATTCTGGCAGGCTGGCAGCGACAGGGCATTACGCTGCCGCTGAGTGTGAATATTTCCGCTGTGCAACTGCGTGACACGGGCGTGGTCTCTCATCTGCAATCCCTGCTGACGCGCCACCGCATCGCACCTGGCACCTTCGTGCTGGAAGTGACAGAAACGGCTCAGCTTGATGATGCTGAACAGGCGATATCGATGCTGCGGATGTTGCAGCAGACCGGCGTGGCCGTGGCTCTGGACGATTTCGGCATGGGCTACTCCAACCTTAACTACCTCCATCAGCTGAAAGCGTTGCCGGTTAACAAGCTGAAGATGGATCGCAGCTTCGTGGCGGCGCTGCCGCATGACGACACCATGGTCTGCATCGTGGCGGCCATCGCCGAGATTATCCATCTGGAGGTGATTGCCGAAGGTGTGGAGACAGCGGAACAACGTGACTGGCTTCTGGCGCGCGGTATCCATATCGGACAGGGCTATCTTTATGCTGAAGCGCTGCCTCTGGCCCGATTCAATCAGGCATGGATCGAAAACTCCTCACTGCCGCAATAATTGCCTGATTCATTGATTTTGCGAGAATTTTAGTTACAAAACCCCCTGCTGAAGCGTTTCAGTTCAGAATTACGATCCCCGGGTTTCCTGGGCGTTTGTCACCCTGTATTAATCACGTAAACAGAGTGTTATTTTCGGGTTACTGTCAGGCGCCACCTCTGTTGCCCGCCAGTCACAATAACGAATCCGACAACATCACCTCACGGCGTTAGTGGACACCTGTTTATGAAAACCTCACTTTTTAAAAGCCTTTATTTCCAGGTGCTGATGGCGATTGGCATCGGCGTTTTGTTAGGCCATTTTTACCCGGAGTTAGGGACCCAGATGAAGCCGCTGGGAGATGGCTTTGTTAAGTTAATCAAGATGATTATCGCCCCGGTAATTTTCTGTACCGTGGTGACCGGCATCGCTGGCATGGAAAGCATGAAAGCGGTAGGACGGACCGGTGCGGTTGCACTGCTCTATTTTGAAATTGTCAGCACCATCGCGCTGATTATCGGCCTGATCGTGGTGAACGTGGTGCAGCCAGGTGCCGGGATGAACGTTGATCCTGCCACGCTGGATGCCAAAGCCGTAGCGATGTACGCCCAGCAGGCAGAACAGCAGGGTATCGTTGCTTTCCTGCTGGATATTATCCCCAACAGCGTAATTGGCGCCTTTGCCAGCGGCAATATTCTGCAGGTACTGCTGTTTGCCATTCTGTTTGGTTTTGCCCTGCATCGTCTGGGTAACACCGGCACGCTGATTTTCAACGTGATTGAAAGCTTCTCAAAAGTGATTTTCGGCATCATTAACATGATCATGCGTCTGGCACCGATAGGGGCATTTGGCGCGATGGCGTTCACTATCGGCAAGTATGGCGTGGGCTCACTGGTGCAGCTCGGCCAGCTGATTATCTGCTTCTATATCACCTGTATTCTGTTTGTTGTGATCGTGCTGGGACTGATTGCACGACTGTTCGCCGGATTCAGCATCTTTAAGTTCATCGCCTATATCAAAGAAGAGCTGCTGATTGTGCTGGGCACTTCCTCTTCCGAGTCTGCGCTGCCGCGCATGCTGGATAAGATGGAGAAGCTGGGCTGCAAGAAATCGGTAGTAGGGCTGGTGATCCCCACCGGTTACTCCTTTAACCTGGACGGCACCTCGATTTATCTGACCATGGCGGCAGTATTTATCGCTCAGGCGACCAATGCGCACATGGACATTTTCCATCAGATTACGCTGCTGGTGGTGCTGCTGCTCTCCTCCAAAGGCGCGGCGGGGGTAACCGGGAGCGGATTTATTGTGCTGGCCGCGACGCTCTCTGCGGTGGGACATTTGCCGGTGGCGGGTCTGGCGCTGATTCTTGGTATCGACCGCTTTATGTCCGAAGCCCGTGCGCTGACCAACCTGATCGGTAACGGTGTGGCGACCGTGGTGGTGGCGAAGTGGGTCGATCAGCTGGATCATAAACAGCTGACCGACACGCTGGCAGGCCGGAATAAGGAGAATAAAGCGTCTGAATCTTCAATTTAATCATTGAATTTCACTTAAATCCCCACAAATGCCCGCTGTCGCTTGCCCTGACAGCGGGCATTTGCATAATAAACCCCACTTGTTTTTTTTGACGTTTTTCACTTCGTTACGCGACATCCTGAGCTTCCTGTGGTCAAACACTTTGTTGTTGGATAACAGCGCGATTCGGCGCCAGCCGATTCGTTAATAACAGCGGCAATATGCGCCAGTGATAACGATATTTGAATTATTTGAGTAGGGGTTCACATGCAGGGCACCAGAATTCGGCTTTTGGTTGGTGGATTAGTGCTGGCAAGCAGCTTTGGTCTCCAGGCAGAAACGCTGCAACCGGATCCGGCCTGGCAGGAAGGCAAGCTGGATAATGGATTTAACTGGCAGTTACTGGCCACACCGCAACGCCCCAGTGACCGTATTGAACTGCGGCTGGTGGTGAATACCGGCTCGCTGGTGGAGAGTGCGCAACAGGCCGGCTTCAGCCATCTGCTGCCGCGTCTGGCGATGGTGCACAACACCGCGCTTGATAACAATCAGCAGCGCGCGCTATGGCAACAGGCGATGGATCCACAGCATCCGCTGCCACCTGTGATCACCTCCTATGATTCCACCCAATATAATCTGAGTCTGCCGAATAACCGCCCCGAGTTGCTGAAAGAAGCGCTGAACTGGCTGGCGGCCACGGCGGGCAATATGGCCATCACCGAACAGGTGGTCAACACCGCGCTGGCGGCATCGGATCCGGTGGCGACCTGGCCGAAAGATACCCAGGATGTCTGGTGGCGCTACCGCCTGAAAGGCTCCGCGCTGCTGGCACATGATCCCGCAGCGCAACCACGCGTGCCGGTTGATTTAACCCAGCTCAATGATTTTTATCATCAGTGGTACACCCCGGATGCGATGACGCTCTACGTGGTAGGGAATGTCGACAGCCGCAACCTCTCTGAGCAGATCAATAAAACCTTCTCGGCGTTAACCGGTAAACGAGAAACGCCTGCGCCACTGCCCACCCTGTCGCCGCTGCCGCACGAGCCGGTAAATCTGGTCAGCAGCAACATGACGCAGGATCGCCTTTCGCTGGTGTGGGATACGCCGTGGCAACCGATTCGTGACTCCCAGAATCTGCAGCGTTACTGGCAGGGCGATCTGGCGCGTGAAGCGCTGTTCTGGCATGTCCAGCGTGCGCTCAGTGACAGCAAGGCTCAGGGCATACAGGTGGGATTTGATTGCCGTGTGCTCTATCAGCGTGCGCAGTGCTCCATCAACCTGGATGGACGCAACGAAAATCTGGCGCAGAATATGAACCTGGTGGCGCGTGAGCTGGCAAACGTGCGTGACAAAGGCTTGCCGCAGGAGGAGTTCGATGCGCTGATGGCGCAGAAGCTGCTGGAGCTGAACAAGCTGTTTACCACCTATGCCCGCACCGATACGGATGTGCTGATGAGCCAGCGCCTGCGCTCCCAGCAGAACGCCGTAGTCGATATCGCACCTGAGCAGTATCAGAAGCTGCGTCAGACTTTCCTGGCCGGCCTGACCCGCGAACAGTTAAACCAGGAGCTGCGTCAGCAGCTGACGCAGGAGCTGATGATGGTACTGATTCAGCCAGAAGGCGAAGCGGAAACCAACGTGAAGAGCCTGCAAAACAACTGGGACAAAGTGATGGCACCGCCAGCGGCACCGGCGACCAGCAATGAAGCCAGTCCGCCGGATAGTAACGTCAAAGACGTTCCGCCAGCCGCATAAAATCAGGTCTTTGCCCTGAGCCACTCGGTCACTAACATCGGCCAGCTGGCGAGGGGCAAATCTGCCACGCCGCGGATACCAAATCCGTGCCCGCCTTTCTGATAGAAATGCACCTCTGCCGGGACCTTATGCTCACGCAGCGCGCCAAAAAACGCCATGCTGTGATTCACGGATACATCATCATCGTCGGCTGCATGGATCAACAGCGTCGGCGGTACCAGCGGATGAACCCGGGTTTCCATTGAATAAGCGTCAATGGTTTTCTGATCGGGCCAGGCACCCAGCAGGCGGGTTCTGGCTCCTTCATGGGCGATGCCGTCCCGCATGCTGATTACCGGATAGACCAGGACCATCGCATCCGGACGCGGCGAGAAGTTTTCTGCGCCATCCTGCACCGGATAGAGTTTCTCTGCGAAACGCGTACCCAGACTGGCAGCCACGTGGCCACCCGCCGAAAAGCCCATCATGACGATATATTTACCATTCAGGCCGCGCTGCGCCCGTTCACGCAGGACGCGTACCGCGCGCTGAGCATCGGCCAGCGGCGCGTCGGGGCCTTCGTGATGTCCATCATAGGGCAGGCGATAAGTCATCACCGCCAGGGTGTAACCCATTGAGGTAAAGAATGTCGCCAGGGCGCTGCCTTCACGATCGATCATCACGCGCTGATAGCCACCGCCCGGTGCGACCAGCAGGGTAATCCCGTTTGATTCGACCGGATGCCAGATCGCCATCTCCGGGCAACGCACGCCGGTAGCAGCCCGATCGTAAGGCTCATACTCTTTTGCCATGTCGACAATCTGCGGCTGGGCGCGCGAATCGCTGGCGCCTGGCGCATCACCGTGTGGCCAGATATTAATAATTTCTGTGTGCATAAATAGATCCTGATGCGGGGAATATTTTAATTGTTTTGTTCGCGGCCGGAGAGAACAGCGTCCTGCTGTCTTTTGATTAAAAGATGGTCTTTTTTCAGGCGGTCGTCCATCCGAAAAGGGGGGATCTGACCAGATTCGGACTATGCCTGGTGGTGGATCTGTTTATATAACTGATTAATTTTAATCAATAAATTATAAGGATGGTTGAAGGGGATTGCCGCAGGAAGTCCATTATTAACCACTAATTTGCAGCTTAAGGTAAATGGCTGGCACGGCCCGCTTCGATAGCCGCAATTTACCGGATATCACGCTGTCTGCTGTTAAGGCGACATAATGATTTTAGCGCCAGAGTCACTCCCGCCACGCTGCAGAGGCTTAAGTACCAGTCTCATTTGGGAATGATCAGCGTCGGATAGAAACAGGCAGTTTCCTGTTGGTTGATGGGGTTTAACATAATATCAGTCGTTCATTCACAACGGTAAGATGCATCCCATGTTTGATACCGATCTCTCCACCCGACAAACCTTTGGTCGCCTGTGGCCGACGATTTCTCCCTTCAGGCTGGGACTGCTGGTTGCGGGTGTTGCCCTGATCGTCAACGCCGCAATAGATCCATTTATGCTGACGTTACTGAAGACGCTGCTGGACGATGTCATTGGCAAAAACAATCACGGCATTCTGCGCTGGATGCCGCTGGTGATTATCGGGCTGATTCTGATTCGCGGTGTCAGCGGCTACATCTCCAGTTACTGCATCTCGTGGGTGTCAGGCAAAGTGGTGATGACCCTGCGTCGTCGCCTGTTCAGTCACATGATGGGCATGCCGGTGGCATTTTTTGATCAGCAGTCAACCGGCACGCTGCTCTCCCGTATCAGCTACGACTGCGAGCAGGTCGCCTCCTCCTCTTCCGGCTCGCTGGTGACGGTGGTGCGCGAAGGGGCCTCCATTGTTGGCCTGTTTGTGATGATGTTCTACTACAGCTGGCAGCTTTCACTGATCCTGCTGGTGCTGGCACCCATTGTGTCACTGGCGATCCGCATCGTCTCCAGACGCTTCCGCACAATCAGCAAGAATATGCAGAACACCATGGGGCAGGTGACGTCTCATGCAGAGCAGATGCTGAAAGGGCATAAAGAGGTACTGATGTTCGGCGGTCAGCAGGTCGAGACCTCCCGCTTTGAACAGGTCAGCAACAAAATGCGTCGCCAGGGAATGAAAATGGTCTCGGCGACCTCGCTATCCGATCCGATTATTCAGTTGCTCGCCTCCTCTGCGCTCGCCTTTGTGCTCTATGCAGCCAGTTTTCCGTCGGTCATGGCAACGCTGACGGCGGGATCCATCAGCGCGGTGTTTTCCGCCATGCTGATGCTGATGCGTCCGTTAAAGTCCCTGACCAACGTCAATGCCCAGTTCCAGCGCGGAATGGCAGCCTGTCAGACGCTGTTCGCGATCCTGGATACTGAACAGGAAAAGGATGAAGGTACCCGGGTGGCTGATCGCGCCACCGGGAATATTGAATTTCGCGATGTCACCTTTACTTATCCGGGATCGGAAACGCCTGCGTTGCAGCATATCAATCTGACCCTTCCCGCCGGTAAAACCGTGGCCCTGGTGGGCCGTTCCGGTTCGGGTAAATCGACTCTCGCCAGCCTGTTAACGCGTTTTTACGATATCGACAGCGGCGAAATTTTGCTGGATGGTCATGACCTGCGCGATTACACCCTGGCCTCACTGCGCGAGCAGGTGGCGCTGGTCTCTCAGCATGTTCACCTGTTCAATGACACGGTCGCCAATAACATTGCCTATGCCCGTACCGACGTCTTCAGTCGGGAGGCGATCGAAAAGGCGGCGCAGATGGCCCATGCCATGGAGTTTATTAATAAAATGGATAATGGGCTGGATACGGTGATTGGAGAGAATGGGGTGCTGCTGTCGGGTGGACAGCGTCAGCGCATCGCAATTGCCCGTGCCCTGCTGCGCGACAGTCCGATTCTGATCCTCGACGAAGCGACCTCGGCTCTGGACAGCGAGTCTGAACGCGCGATTCAGTCTGCACTGGAGACGCTACAGCAAAACCGGACCACGCTGATTATCGCTCACCGGCTCTCGACCATTGAAAAGGCAGATGAAATTCTGCTGGTGGAAGAGGGCAGGATTGTTGAGCGCGGCTCGCATCAGCAGCTGCTGCAAAAGAACGGCGCTTATGCCCGGCTTTATCAGATGCAGTTCAGTCAGCCACTTTGTGCGTAAGAGATGTTTGTGCCGAATGCCAAAGCAGAGTGAACCCAACAGCAATTAATATGCTCAACTCACAGAGAGCCGGGTCAGAGGAGAAAAGTGTTACAGCCACCCAACCAGACGTTACCAACAGCCTAAAAAATGCGCCCTCAGGCGCATTTTCTGGCATCGGCACGATCAGTGCCTGTATCAACGACGCTGGCTGCCGCTCTGTCAGTCAGGCATCGCCTCTGCCGGAATAATCGCGCCGCGATGCTGAATCACGGTACTGGCAGTCAGGTGTCCGCGCTGCGCGGCGACCTCTGCAGAAGCGCCGGTCAGACGGCGAGCCAGATAACCGGCACTGAACGAATCACCGGCTGCGGTGGTATCGATCACTTTCTCTTTCGCCAGACGAACCGCAGGCACATCAATCAGCGGCGCATCGCCGGTGACCACCAGGCAGGAGTCTGCACCGCGCTTAATCACGATTTCGCTGGCACCCGCCTGACGGGTACGCGCGATAACGTCATCCAGCGGCTCTTCGCCCCAGAGCAGATGTTCATCATCCAGTGTCAGGAAGGCGATATCGGTACAGTTGAGCATGGCGCGATAAGCGGCCTGTGTGCTGGCCCGATCGGCCCATAAACGTGGGCGGTAGTTGTTATCGAAAATTACTTTGCCGCCATTAGCCCGGCAGCGAGCCAGCAGCAGCATCAGCTTTTCACGACTGGCAGGCGACAGAATCGCCAGGCTGATGCCGCTGAGGTAGACATAATCGTATTGCGACAGCTGTTCAGTTATCTCTGCGGATTGCGGACTGTCGAGCCAGTAACGCGCGGCGGCATCACTGCGCCAGTACCAGAAGGTACGCTCACCGTCGGCATCGGTTTCAATGAAATACAGGCCCGGCATTTTATTATCGAGCCGCTGAATCAGGTCGGTATTGACCTTCTCCTGCTGCCAGGCTGCGATCATTTGATCGCTGAACGAATCCGTACCCAGCGCAGTGACATAATCGACCCGTAACTGCTGCTCATCAACCTGGCGGGCGAGATAAACGGCCGTATTGAGCGTATCGCCGCCAAAGCCACGTTTAATGTTCTCACCCTTTTCGGACAGCTCAATCATGCATTCGCCGATGATGGCGATTTTTTTCTGCGTCATGGTTTCAGACCTGTAGTGAAATATCGCCTTAGTCTCGCGTCTGGTATGGCAGACGTCAATGGTTTTAAAACGGTGTTTTAATTTACCTTCAAAGGTGACCATTAGCCCCGGTCTCGGGGATAAACGCCGGGAATGTCGGCTTTTTTTACCGCTTATGCTAACGAAATGGCTGATAAACCCCCTTTTCTGAATTGAATCATCTTACTATCCCGCTTCCCTGATGCCGTTGCCCGTGGTCTCGACTATCTTTAACGCAGACCGTGAATGTGCAAGGAGAAAGCGTAATGTCGCGTACCGGGAAAATAGTCAGCTGGGTAGCAGGAATTCTGGTGTTGTTGATCGTGGTGATTATCGTCGTCATCGCGACCTTTGACTGGAATCGCCTGAAGCCCACCATCAATCAAAAAGTTTCAACCGAGTTAAACCGTCCCTTTGCGATACGCGGGGATCTGGGTATCGACTGGGCACGAAATCGCGACGAGGCAGGCTGGCGGCGCTGGGTGCCGTGGCCGCAGATCCATGCGGAAGATATCATGCTGGGGAATCCGCCTGATATTGCTGACGTCACCATGGTACATCTGCAGCGGGTCGATGCCACATTGTCACCGCTGTCGCTGCTGCACAAAGAACTGTTCATCCCATGGATTAAATTGCAGCGGCCGGATGCGCGTCTGATCCAGACCGCGGATAAAAAGAACAACTGGACCTTTACCCTTGCCGATAGCGGCAAGGATGAGAAGAGTGCTGCGCCATCGGCCTGGTCATTCCGTCTGGATAATATTCTGTTCGATCAGGGCCAGATTCGTTATCGCGACGCCATTAACCGCGCAGATGTCACGGTGCAGGTTAATCCGCTGGGTAAACCGGTGCCGTATACGCAGATTGCCGGAGGCAATGATCAGCAGAAGGGCGCAGGCGACTTCGTCTTTGGCTGGCAGGCGAAGGGCACTTATAACAATGAGTCACTCAGCGGCGACGGTAAGATTGGCGGCATGCTGTCACTGCGCAGTCAGAACACCCCGTTCCCGATTGAGGCCGATCTGCGCAACGGCAGCACGCGGGTTCAGGTGACCGGCGGTCTGCAGGATCCGATGAACCTCGGCGGGCTTAACGTGCGACTGCGCTTCTCGGGCGATACGCTGGCGAATCTCTATGGCCTGACCGGCGTCCTGCTGCCTGACACGCCACCTTATGAAACCGACGGCCATCTGATTGCTAAATTCAGCGGCGAAAAGGGCGCGGTCTACCGCTATGAGAAATTCAACGGACATATTGGCGACAGCGATATTCATGGTTCGCTGATCTACAGTCAGGTCAAACCCCGCCCGACACTCAGCGGCGAACTGACCTCTGAGCAACTGCGCATGGCCGATCTGGGGCCGCTGATTGGCGTCGACTCTGGCAAAGGCAGTGAAAAAACGGCGCAGGCCAAAGCCCGGCGCGGTGAGAAATCGAATCAGCCCGCAGACCGCGTGCTGCCGCACGATAAATTCGACACCAAAAACTGGGACGTAATGGATGCCGACGTGAAGTTCAGCGGCAAACGGATCGAACACAGAAATTCACTGCCGTTAAGCGATCTCTATACCCATTTGCAGCTGAAAAACGGTGATCTGCTGCTGGACCCGCTGCGCTTTGGTGTGGCGGGCGGCAATCTCAACAGCACCATCCGGCTGGAGGGCGATCACTCGCCGATGCGTGGTCGGGTTGATCTTCATGTCCGTAAGCTGCAGCTGCGTCAGCTCTTCCCGAATGTGGAGGCGATGAAGAACAGCCGTGGCCAGCTCAATGGCGATGCCAGCTTTACCGGCACCGGTAACTCCGTAGCCGATCTGCTGGCGACCAGCAACGGGCAACTTAAGCTGCTGATGAATGATGGCCTGATTAGCCGCAGCCTGATGGAAATTGCCGGACTCAACGTCGGTAACTACGTGGTGGGCAAACTGTTTGGCGATGACCAGGTGCGCATCAACTGCGCCGCCACCGATCTCAAACTGCAGAACGGTGTGGCGACGCCTAACCTGTTTGTGTTTGATACCGAGAACGCGATTATCAATGTGTCAGGCAACGCGAACTTCGCCAGTGAGCGGCTGGATCTTTCGGTGAATCCGGAGAGTAAGGGCGTCCGCATCGTAACGCTGCGCTCCCCGCTTTACGTGCGCGGCACCTTTAAAAATCCTGATGCGGGCGTGAAAACGGGGCCACTGCTTGCACGTGGTGCCGCTGCAGTGGCACTTGGCGCAGTAGTCGGCCCGGCGGCGGCGCTGCTGGCACTGATCTCTCCTAGTGATAACGAAGACAATCAGTGCAGCACCGTCCTGCAGCAGATGAAGCAGAAGAAGTAACTAGTTGCGATAGAGCACTTTGATAATGTGATAACCAAAGCTGGTCTTTACCGGCCCGTAAGGCGTCAGCAGCGGGCAGGTAAAGACCGCTTTATCAAAGGCCGGCACCATCTGTCCCTGCCGGAACTCGCCCAGATCGCCGCCATTCCGGCCAGAAGGACAGGTTGAGTGCTTCTTTGCCAGCTGCTGGAAATTGCCACCCTTCGCCAGTTTAGCCAGAATCTCTTTTGCCAGCGCTTCCTCTTTGACCAGGATGTGTAAAGCCGCCGCGGTTTTCGCCATGTTGGTATCTCGGTTGTGTATAATTGCCGCCCAGTATAAACCCCTTTCTTTTGATTCAATCAGGCGATTTCTCCTATGCGTTTAAACCCCAGCCAACAACGTGCCGTCGAATTTGTTACCGGTCCCTGTCTGGTGCTGGCGGGCGCGGGATCGGGCAAAACCCGCGTGATTACCAATAAAATCGCCCATCTGATCCGTGAATGCGGCTATCAGGCGCGCCACATCGCTGCAGTGACCTTTACCAATAAAGCCTCGCGCGAAATGAAAGAGCGTGTGGCGCAGACGCTGGGCCGCAAAGAGGCGCGCGGCCTGCTGATCTCCACCTTCCATACGCTGGGGCTGGAGATCATCAAACGCGAAACGGCGGCGCTGGGCATGAAGTCAAACTTCTCGCTGTTCGACGATCAGGATCAGCTCGCCCTGCTGAAAGAGCTGACAAAAGAGTGGCTGGAAGAGGATAAGACGCTGCTACAGCAGCTCATCTCCACCATCTCGAACTGGAAAAATGATCTGATCGATCCGCAGGGCGCCGCCGCGCAGGCACGATCGCAGCAGGATAATATTTTTGCTCACTGCTACGCCCTCTACAGCCAGCATCTTAAGTCGTGCAACGTGCTCGATTTCGACGATTTGATTCTGCTGCCGACGCTGCTGCTGCAGCGTAATCAGGAGGTGCGTGAACGCTGGCAGCAGCGTATCCGCTATCTGCTGGTGGATGAGTATCAGGATACCAACACCAGCCAGTATGAACTGGTTAAGCTGCTGGTGGGGGCGCGGGCGCGCTTCACGGTGGTGGGCGATGATGATCAGTCTATCTACTCCTGGCGCGGCGCACGCCCGCAGAATCTGGTGCTGCTGAATCAGGATTTCCCGGCGCTGGAGGTGGTGAAGCTGGAGCAGAACTACCGCTCTTCGCAGCGCATACTGAAAGCGGCAAATATCCTGATTGCCAATAACCCGCACGTCTTTGAGAAGCGGCTCTTTTCGGAGCTGGGGCAGGGCAGCGAGCTGAAGGTGCTTACTGCCAACAGTGAAGAGCATGAAGCGGAGCGGGTCACCGGCGAGCTCATCGCGCATCACTTTATCAACCGGACGCAGTACAAAGATTACGCCATTCTTTATCGTGGCAACCATCAGTCCCGGACCTTTGAAAAGTTTCTGATGCAGAACCGCATCCCTTATCGCATCTCTGGCGGTACCTCGTTCTTCTCACGGCCCGAGATCAAAGATCTGCTCGCCTATCTGCGCGTGCTGACCAATCCTGAGGATGACAGCGCGTTTCTGCGCATCGTCAATACACCGCGCCGTGAGATTGGCCCGGCTACGCTGCAGAAGCTCGGTGAGTGGGCCAACCTGCGCAGCAAGAGCCTGTTTAACGCCAGTTTTGATGTCGGTCTGGGGCAGACGCTGAGTGGCCGCGGTCTGGAGCACCTGCAGCGCTTCACCCACTGGCTGAATGAGATTATCCAGCTGACCGAACGTGAGCCGGTAAACGCAGTGCGTGATTTGATTCGCGGCATCGACTACGAAAGCTGGCTGTTCGAAACCTCCGGCAGCCCGAAAGCCGCAGAGATACGGATGAAGAACGTCAACACGCTGTTTCAGTGGATGACCGAGATGCTGGAGGGCAGCGATATCGATGAGCCGATGACGCTGGCGCAGGTGGTGACGCGCTTTACCCTGCGCGACATGATGGAGCGCGGTGAAAGCGATGAAGAGCTGGATCAGGTGCAGCTGATGACGCTGCACGCCTCCAAAGGGCTGGAGTTCCCCTATGTGTTCCTGGTGGGCATGGAGGAGGGGCTGTTACCGCATCAGAGCAGTATCGATGAAAATAATATCGAAGAGGAGCGTCGCCTGGCCTACGTGGGGATCACACGGGCGCAGAAAGAGCTGACCTTTACCCTGTGTCGCGAACGCCGGCAATATGGCGAATTAATCCGGCCGGAGCCGAGCCGTTTTCTGCTGGAACTGCCGCAGGACGATCTGCAATGGGAAACTGAGCGCAAAGTGGTCAGTGCGGAGGAGCGGATGAAAACCGGTCAGAGCCGGGTGGCCGGTCTGAGAGCGATGCTGGATAAGGCGAAAAAGAGTTAAACCAGCGCAGGAGGCGAAAGAGATTCGCCTCACGCGACGGCAATTACGACAGGGAACACCTTCCGCAACTATTTTCACTTTCAGAAGATCTGATGAAAATTAAAATTAATCTTTAACAATGCGGCTTTGCAGTGGCTGTAAATTTTTAACATCTATTGTAATTCGCACATATTAAGAGGCATGACTGGGGGCGCTCTGGTTCGATATTAAAACTGCCCCTGAGATAAAATTATCTGCACGACAGGTAGAGACATGCAAGCCCAAAGACAAAGCCTATAAACTTGCTGATGGTATGGGATTGTACCTCTTTAGTTCCCTGACCAGAGCAAGCCATACCTGAAAGTCGGAAATATGTCATATAGCATTCTGGTAATAGACGGTAAGCGAAGTGCGCCGATTATGGCAACACGGCACAAATGATGCATAAAATGCGATCATTGCTGTACAATATTTACACTGCCGCCTGCTTCCACGTATTATTCTCTGCTAAGGACGCAACGGACGATAATACAAGGAATGTATACGGATGGCCGCACTACAGTTTCCCTGCACCCTATTCAAAACCCAGAAATGGATGGACGACTACAGCGCCAGTGATATGCAGTGCGCCGATCTGACTGAAGCGGCGCTAAAATCCCATTACGGGCTGGGCTATATTTCTGACCGGGTTGATCCTTACACGCTGACCCGACGCTCTTCAATGGATCGTCCTCAGTCCATGTTCTGCTGTAATCTGCGCGGCCAGGGTGAAAAGATTACCCGCCAGCAGTGTGCTGCTATGCTGCTTGATGAATTTCGCTTGTTATTCCGTCAGTTTTCCCTTTACGGGCCATACAGTCATTTGATCGAAAAGATGATCACTCATATGCAAAATGGTAACGGTAAGCCGTTTCGGGATATGGCGCTGGATGGGGCGTTAAAAGAACAAATTCTCAGCGATAAGTCACAGGAAAATAGTACACATGTTTTATTGCAGAAAGCGGTTGAAGACAATATAGACTGGAAAAATAACATTTATTTATCTATTGAGAAGGCAAAACTGTATGAAGCCATATCAGGGGGTAAATTGCCTAAATTCAATAAACTTCAGGATAATTTTAACGGTATGGGTATTATCGTTCATGATACCTGGGCAACACACATCACCCTAAACTCCCTGCATATTGAAAATGATCGTTTCCGGGCAGTGGTGCATTATAAAGTTCAGGATCATTTTGGTCTGGATAGTGATGACATTCTGAAAACAAAGTTCAGCCAGTTCCACTTCTTCCGCATCTGGTTTGTTATCCAGCGATATAATCAGTTTGGCTTCAAGCCTTTCATGACCAACATGGAAGCCACCATACAAATCACAGGAACTCGCAAATGATAGCGAAATACAAGAAAACTATAATTTCGCTCTTTCTGGCTGGTTGTGTGCTACTTAGCTATTGGCTTTGGGTGTTTCTTCGTCCTGTGGAGATCATAGATGTTCATCACAGAAGTAGTGGTTTTAGTGATGTTCTGGTCACCAATTTTCCGCCGACTGATAAAGGAAAAATCAACTGGTGGTTAAAAAACAAGGATATGTTAAAAGATAAATATGACATTCCAATGCCTGAAAGAAATGGCTATTTTTATACAACCTTCTGGATATTTGGCGAGGGGTATAAAGAGGAAGGAAAATATGACAGGCTTTGCTTTGTTGATATGTCCCCTCCTGTAAACTGCATTGAGAAAGATAGGGTTTTTTCGATCAGTTCCAGCAAAAACAGAGGCACTATATTTACAGTAAATGATGGCGAATACCGTATGAATAAAGAGGGTAAGATAATAAAAATTAAAGATGAGTAACTCTGCGCCGCCCCTCATGTAAAGAAAGCAATAAAACCAGTCTGGCTTAAAGCCATTCATGACCAATATAGAGGCTGCCATGGAAATTTTGGGGGTTCGTTAATGATAGTGAAAAACACCACTATTGTTCTGCTCTTTCTGGCTGACTGCTTGTTCCCTGGCTAATGGTTTTGGTTATCTCTGCGGCCAGTGGAAATTGTCGCCATTCATCATCAAAGTAGTGGTTTCAGCGATCTTTTAGTCACGAGTTTCCCGCCGACTGATAAAGAGAAAATTAACTGGTGGATAAAAAATAAATATGGTATTCCCAAGCCTGATTCAGAAGGTTACTTTTGTGTAACGTTTTGATTATCTGGAGAAGGATATAAGGAAGAAGAGAAATATCACTGGCTTTATTTTTATGGTATGAAGAAAAAATTAAATTGCATAGAAAAAGATGCTGTTTTTTCTGTCGATAAAAGCAGAAATATGGGCGTAATCTTTACCGTGTACGATGGTGATGATTATCGCTTAGACCATAATGGTTACATTATAAAAGTCGCTTCCGATTAGGTTTACTTCACGCGTAGAGACAGCAATACAATCATCTCCTGCACCAGCTTTGCATAAGTAGCAAAATGCTCAGGATGCTATCCCGAAGGAGAGAAAAGCTGCAATGCCTTATCGCCTGCCTCAACACCCTCCCGGCAGGTTTCGCAGTATACAGATATGCGGATCGATAATACTGAGTTCCAGACGCAGGCCATCACTGAAAGTCTGAAAGATGTTATATCGCATTGTGGCTTTAAACTGTAAGCGCAGTACGCCGATTATATGAACCCGGCCCGGATGGTGCACAAAATGCGATCAGGACTGTACAACGTTTACACTCCCGCCTGCCACCGCATATTATTCTCTTTTAAAAGCTCAACGGATGATAGCACAAGGAATGTGTCACGATGACCGCACTACAGTTACCCTGCACTCTATTCAAAACCCAGAAATGGATGGACGACTACAGCGCCAGTGATATGCAATGCGGCGATCTGACAGAAGCAGAGCTAAAATTCCAATACGGACTGGGCTATATATCTGACCGGGTTGATCCTTACTCGCTCACCCGGCGTTCTTCAATGGATCGTCCTCAGTCCATGTTCTGCTGTAATCTGCGCGGCCAGGGTGAAAAGATTACCCGCCAGCAGTGCGCCGCAATACTGTTTGATGAATTCCGCTCATTATCCCGTCAGTTTTCCCTTTATGGGCCATACAGTCATCTGATCGAAAAAATGATCACTCACATGCAGAACGGCAACGGTAAGCCTTTTCGGGATATGGCGCTGGATGGAGCTTTAAAAGAGCAGATTTTTAATGACAGGACAAAAAATAGTACTCGCTTGAGACTATACGAAGTTATTGAGAAAAATATTGATTGGGATAAAAGATATTACCCTGGAAAAGAGAAGGATAAATTAAAAGAAATAATTATTGGGGGTAAACTCCCAAAATTTGACCGCTTAGAAGATAATTTTAATGGTATGGGCGTCACTGTTCATGATACCTGGGCAACACACATCACCCTAAACTCCCTGCATGTTGAAAATGACCGTTTCCGGGCAGTGGTGCATTATAAAGTTCAGGATCATTTTGGTCTGGATAGTGATGATATTCTGAAAACAAAGTTCAGCCAGTTCCACTTCTTCTGCATCTGGTTTGTTCTCCAGCGATATAATCAGTTTGGCTTCAAGCCATTCATGACCAATATGGAAGCCACCATACAAATCACAGGAACTCGCAAATGATAGTGAAATACAAGAAAACTATAATTTCGCTCTTTCTGGCTGGCTGTGTGCTACTTAGCTATTGGCTTTGGGTGTTTCTTCGCCCCGTGGAGATCATAGACGTTCATCACAGATGTAGTGGTTTTAGTGATGTTCTGGTCGCCAGTTTCCCGCCGACTGATAAAGGAAAAATCAACTGGTGGTTAAAAAATAAGGATATGTTAAAAGATAAATATGGTATTCCCAACCCTGATTCAGAGGGTTACTTTTATGTAACTTTTTGGTTGTTTGGAGAAGGATATAAGGAAGAAGGGAAATATGACAGGCTTTGTTTTGATGATATGAAGACAAAAGTAAACTGCATAGAAAAAGATGCTGTTTTTTCTGTCGATAAAAGCAGAAATATGGGCGTAATCTTTACCGTGTACGATGGTGATGATTATCGCTTAGACCATAATGGTTACATTATAAAAGTCGCTTCCGATTAGGTTTGCTCCACGCGAAGAGACAGCAATACAATCAGTCTGGCTTCAAACCTTTCATAATTACTGGAAGCTGCTGTAGAAATTACCGGATTTCGTAATGAAAGTTAAACACAAGACAGTACTATTCGCGCTGTCATTTTTCGCTTTGCTGCTACTGGCATGCATACTCTGGCTGTCACTGCGTACGATGGAAATCGTCGCTGTACACGAGAATGGTAATCACAGCTATATTTTAGTGAGAAAATTTCCTTTTACGGATCAAGGAAGAATAAATTGGTGGAAGGAAAACAAGGATATGCTCAAAGAAAGGTATGAAGTCCCCAGGCCTGATGTTGATGGTTTTTTTACTGTTGTCTTTTGGGCTTTTGGTGATGGTTATAAAGAAGAAGGTAAGTACGACAGACTTTGCTTTGAAGACATGAAACCACCAAGGAACTGTATAGAAAAAGATAAAGTTTTTATTGTTAGCTATGGCAGGAATAGGGGGCTCTCTTTTACAACGAATAATGAAATATATCGCATGAAGAAAGACGGTAAGATAGTAAAAGACGGAACCGATTAGATTTACTTCAGACGTAGAGACAGCAATAAAGCATCCCCTACCCGGCTTGCACCAGTCATACATAAGCAGCAAAATGCTCAGCAGGCGATCCCGAAGGAGAGAAAAGCGGCAATGCCTAACCGCCTGCCTCAGGGGCATTGAAAATAGATAACGATTACATCGTAGTTATTTCCATGCCACTCACTTCAGGGTTTATTCCTGCAGCGTTAATAACCAGTGGACGTAAGACTGATAGTGGCTTTCCTGCTCCAGCAGCTCACTGCGCAACGGATGGGCCTCCAGCCAGCCCGCGGGCAGGGTCAGATGCAGGGCATCATCGTCTGCCCGTAGCCGCACCGCAGGCAGGGTGTCATCGCGACGACGGGTGGAGAAAATAATCGCCAGCCGGAGCAGACGGCACATCCGTTCCGCCAGCCGCGGCGGCAGGGCATTCTGCTGAGTCAGCAAAGCCAGATCGATGCTGCCGCTCTGGTTTTGCAGTAAACAGGCCAGCAGCTTCTTCTGCGCCGGTGTGAAACCAGGAAGATCGAGGTGACGTACCAGATACGCCGCATGCTGCGGCGCATGACGGAAGTCAACGCTCAGGCCGATTTCGTGAATCGCGCAGGCGCTGAGCAGCAACTCACGACAGCGCTGATCCAGCTTCCACAACGTGGAAACCTGACGGAAAAAGCTCTCCGCCAGCTGACGCACGCGATCCGCCTGCTCAACATCAATGCTGAAACGGCGCTGGACGTTGTGTAGCGTACGGGTACGGATATCCCGGTCGATGGGCAGATGCAGCATGCCGTAGACCAGTCCTTCACGCAGTGCGCCGCCCGCCAGCGTCATGCTATCGATACTGAGCTCCTGGAAGATGGCGATCAGAATCGACAGGCCGCTGGGGAACACCAGCGCCCGCTCCAGCGTCAGCCCTTCAATTTCCAGCTCTTCCAGTTTGCCGCACTGAATGGCGCGCTGCTTCAGCTGCTGCAGCTTATTCAGCGTGATGCGCTCATCCATGCCCTGCGCCACCATGATCTCCTGCAGCGCCTGAACCGTGCCTGAAGCACCAACACAGGCCTGCCAGCCCTGCTCACGCAGCTGCGCTGCAATGGGCTGGATCATCTCACGTGCCGCCAGCTCGGCCTGGTCAAAGTTCTCTTTTGCCAGATGACGATCGCTGAAGAAGCGCTCCAGCCACGTCACACAGCCCATCGACAGACTGAACAACACCGACGCGTGCGAACCATCGCCGGTAGCCAGCTCGGTGCTGCCGCCGCCGATATCGACCACTAAACGCTGGTCGGAACCGCCGGTGGTGTGGGCCACGCCCTGATAAATCAGGCGCGCCTCTTCTTCACCGCTGATGACGTTGATGGTACAGCCAAGGATCTGTTGGGCGGTGTCGAGGAAGGTCTGCGCATTGGCAGCCAGACGCAGCGTGGCGGTCGCCACCACGCGAATCTGATCGGGAGGAATATCCTGCAGTTGTTCAGAGAACAGTCTGAGGCATTGCCAGCCACGCGACATCGCGTCGGCTGACAACAGGTTATTTTTATCCAGACCGGCAGCAAGGCGAACCTTGCGCTTAATTTTTGCAACGGTCTGGATACTGCCAGAGACCTCGCGCACCACCAACATATGAAAGCTGTTAGACCCTAAATCAATCGCTGCATAAAGTGACGATGCGCTTAGCATGGTGGCCTTAACCTGAACGTTTACGGTTGTTGTTGCGTGGAGCACCGCGACGATTGGCGTTATTCCCTCCGCGACGCGGGCCATTGCCGGAACGGCTACGTTGCAGACGCTTAGGCGGCGGTAAATCCGTTAACAACGCTTCGCTGCTGTACTTGCTGACCGGGATGCTGTGGCCGATGTACTCTTCAATGGAAGGCAGATTCAGCGCGTACTCTTCACAGGCCAGGCTGATTGAATGACCGCTGGCGCCCGCGCGACCGGTACGGCCAATACGGTGAACGTAATCTTCACAGTCGTCTGGCAGATCGTAGTTAAAGACGTGGGTAACAGCCGGGATATGCAGACCGCGAGCAGCCACGTCAGTGGCGACCAGAATATCCACATCACCTTTGGTGAAGTCATCCAGAATGCGCAGGCGCTTCTTCTGAGCAACGTCGCCGGTCAGCAGGCCGACACGGTGTCCATCGGCGGCCAGGTGGCCCCAGATATCTTCACAGCGGTGCTTAGTATTGGCGAAAATAATGGCGCGATCGGGCCACTCTTCTTCCAGCAGGGTCTGCAACAGGCGCATTTTCTCTTCGTTAGACGGATAGAAAAGCTCTTCCTGAATGCGATGGCCGGTTTTCTGTTCCGGTTCCACTTCCACATATTCAGCACTGTTCATGTGCTCAAACGCCAGTTCACGGACGCGGTAGGAGAGGGTCGCCGAGAACAGCATGCTCAGACGCTGAGTCGCCGGCGGCATGCGACGGAACAGCCAGCGAATATCTTTAATAAAGCCGAGATCGAACATGCGATCGGCTTCGTCCAGCACCATGACCTGAATAGCACCAAGGTTGACGTGATTCTGTTTCGCGTAGTCGATCAGGCGACCGGTGGTAGCCACCAGAATATCAACGCCCTGCTCCAGCACTTTCAGCTGTTTGTCATAACCGTCTCCGCCATAGGCGAGACCCAGTTTCAGGCCGGTTGAGGCGGTAAGGGGTTCTGCATCTGCATGAATCTGCACAGCAAGTTCACGCGTCGGCGCAAGAATTAATGCCCGTGGCTGGTTAACCTGACGACCTTCCGCCGCAGGATGAGAGAGAAGATGATGAAACGTTGACGTCAGAAACGCCATCGTTTTGCCGGTACCGGTTTGCGCCTGGCCTGCAACATCACGCCCTGAAAGCGTAAAAGGCAGAGCTAACGCCTGAATCGGCGTGCAGTATTGAAAGCCTTTAGTATCAAGGGCTTCCACCACTTTTGGGTGCAGGGCGAAGTCGGAAAACTTCTGTTCAGTTAAGTGTGTTTTGCTCATAGTGTGGTAGAATATCAGCTTACTATCGCTTTACGAAAGCGTATCCGATGAAATAAAGTCAACCAACATTGGTATATTTTACGCCAATTCGCCAGGCATAATCTTGTGGAGTAAAACATGAGCAGCGATAAAATCGTTCATCTGACTGATGACAGTTTCGACACCGACGTGCTGAAAGCCGACGGCGTTACACTGGTAGATTTCTGGGCTGAATGGTGCGGTCCTTGCAAAATGATCGCGCCAATCCTTGATGAAGTTGCAGAAGAGTATGATGGCAAGCTGACCATCGCTAAGCTGAATATTGATGATAACCCAGGCACGGCACCGAAGTATGGCATTCGTGGTATCCCGACGCTGCTGCTGTTTAAAAATGGCGAAGTCGCCGCGACCAAAGTGGGCGCGCTGTCTAAAGGCCAGCTGAAAGAGTTCCTGAACGCCAATCTGGCGTAATTCAGGGCTGAATGTCCGGCAGTGGTGAATTTATCTCCTGCTGCTGGACGTTCGCTTTCAGGCGTGCTAATTTACCAGCACTGCATTACGAACTTACCTTGTAGTTAGCATCTAAAAGTTTTCCCTTGTTGAACCCTGTCGCCCTGTACCTTATAAAGATAGAACGGTTCAGCAATCTTACGGTTAGCTCCAACTCTGGCATCACATTCGGACATCTCCCTGCATACCGATCGCCATTCCATACGATGATCGTCAGGAAGAGCCGAAAAGAGCCATTAACGGCATGGATTAGTTGCCATACCATTCACGACAAACATTCCGAGTATTACCCCGAGTTTAAGAACCCATCACTATGAATCTTACCGAATTAAAGAATACGCCGGTTGCTGAGCTGGTTACTCTCGGCGAAAATATGGGACTGGAAAACCAGGCTCGTATGCGCAAGCAGGACATTATCTTTTCAATCCTGAAGCAGCACGCGAAAAGCGGCGAAGACATCTTCGGTGATGGCGTGCTGGAGATCCTTCAGGATGGATTTGGATTCCTCCGTTCCGGAGACAGCTCCTACCTCGCCGGCCCTGATGATATCTACGTTTCCCCTAGTCAAATCCGCCGCTTCAACCTCCGCACTGGTGACACCATCTCTGGCAAAATCCGTCCACCGAAAGAGGGTGAACGTTATTTTGCGCTGCTGAAAGTTAACGAAGTTAACTACGACAAGCCGGAAAATGCGCGTAATAAGATTCTGTTCGAAAACCTCACGCCGCTGCACGCAAATAAACGTCTGCGTATGGAGCGGGGTAATGGCTCAACGGAAGATTTAACCGCTCGCGTACTGGATCTGGCATCGCCAATTGGTCGTGGCCAGCGTGGTCTGATTGTTGCACCACCGAAAGCCGGTAAAACCATGCTGCTGCAGAACATCGCGCAGAGCCTGGCGCACAACTATCCGGACTGTACCCTGATGGTACTGCTGATCGATGAGCGCCCGGAAGAAGTAACCGAGATGCAGCGTCTGGTGAAAGGCGAAGTTATCGCCTCAACCTTCGATGAGCCAGCTTCACGCCACGTTCAGGTTGCTGAAATGGTGATCGAGAAGGCCAAGCGTCTGGTTGAGCACAAAAAAGATGTCATCATCCTGCTCGACTCCATTACACGTCTGGCACGTGCTTACAACACCGTGGTTCCTGCTTCAGGTAAAGTCCTGACCGGTGGTGTGGATGCCAACGCCCTGCATCGTCCAAAGCGTTTCTTTGGTGCTGCACGTAACGTGGAAGAGGGCGGCAGCCTGACCATCATCGCGACTGCGCTGGTTGATACCGGTTCGAAGATGGATGAAGTGATTTACGAAGAGTTTAAAGGTACCGGTAACATGGAACTGCATCTCGCCCGTAAAATCGCTGAAAAACGCGTCTTCCCTGCTATTGATTACAATCGCTCTGGTACGCGTAAAGAAGAGCTGCTCACCTCTCAGGAAGAGCTGCAGAAGATGTGGATCCTGCGTAAGATTATTCACCCGATGGGCGAAATCGACGCAATGGAATTCCTCATCAACAAGCTGGCGATGACCAAAACTAATGATGAATTCTTCGATATGATGAAGCGTTCTTAATCCGATACTGCCTGGCCGAACCTCAGATTCGGCTTTTTTAGTCCAGATGCGCAGAAAATCGACCTCACGCCACGTCTCAACGTGGCGTTTTTCATTTGTGAGCTATAGGATTGAACACTGGCAGGAGCATTTATAATGACTGTGGTAGCGATGGCGAAATTTTGACCGTTCGTCTGTCTCTTTATGCAGAATTCGGAATCCGACACAGCGATAGGCGCGTTTTTTCGCGTATTGTTGTGCGGGATGTTAGCTGAGAGCGTTTAACGTGAATTTACTCACTATGAGTACTGAGCTTGGTTTAATTTTTCTCTTTTCCCTGGCTTTCCTCTTTTTTGCTCGAAAAGCGGCTAAAAAAATTGGTTTAGTTGATAAGCCTAACTCACGTAAACGCCATCATGGCGCGATTCCGTTGGTGGGCGGCATTTCTGTGTTCGCAGGTATCTGCTTTACGTTTGCCATTACCAACTACTATCTGCCCCACGCGCTGCTCTATCTGGGCTGCGCCGGTGTTCTGGTGCTGGTTGGCGCACTGGATGACCGTTTCGATATCAGCGTCAAAATTCGTGCGGTGGTGCAGGCCATTGTCGCGCTGGTGATGATGTTTGGCGCAAAACTCTATCTGCTTAGCCTGGGCTTTATCGTCGGCCCGTTCGAGCTTATCGTGGGGCCCTTCGGTTATGTGCTGACGCTGTTTGCCGTCTGGGCCGCGATCAACGCCTTTAATATGGTGGATGGGATCGACGGTCTGCTGGGCGGACTCTCCTCGGTCACTTTTGCCGCCATGGGGATTATCCTCTACTTCGACGGCCAGACCAGCCTCGCGATGTGGTGTTTTGCGATGATTGCCGCCACGCTGCCCTATATCCTGCTTAACCTCGGCTTCCTTGGCCGTCGCTTCAAAGTTTTTATGGGCGATGCCGGCAGCACCATGATCGGGTTCACCATTATCTGGATTCTGCTGGAAACGACGCAGGGTCTGAGCCATCCCATTACGCCCGTTACCGCACTGTGGCTTATCGCCATTCCCCTGATGGATATGGTGGCGATTATGTATCGTCGCCTGCGTAAAGGCATGAGTCCGTTCTCGGCTGATCGTCAGCACATCCACCATCTGATTATGCGTGCCGGTTTTACCTCACGTCAGGCCTTTGTGCTGATTACCGTTGCGGCGGCCATTCTCGCCGGTATCGGTGTGCTGGGTGAATATCTGGCATTTATCCCGGAGTGGGTGATGCTGCTGCTGTTCCTGGGCGCGTTTATGGTTTACGGCTACTGCCTCAAACATGCGTGGCGCGTGGCGCGACGTGTCCGCCGCATTAAGCGCCGTCTGAGCCATCATCGCGAAGCAAAAAACAAATTACCCTGAAAAGAGCTGATAAAGGATACCTCTGCCATGCCTTCTGACGTTGTGGACAACGAACTGGATATTCGCAGCTTTTGCTGCCGTTTATGGCGTGGCAAGCGCTGGATTATCGGGCTGGCGCTGCTGTTTGCTCTGATCGCCTGGCTGGCCACGCTGCTGCTGAAACAGGTCTGGAGCACCACGGCGATCACCGATCGTCCGACGGTAAACATGCTGGGTTCTTACTATGCGCAGCAGCAATTCCTGACCAATCTGGATGTGCGCAACAACGCCTTAACCCTGGCCGCACCTTCACCTACGGTGATGGATCAGGTTTATCAGGAGTTCACCATGCAACTCGCCTCCTGGGATACGCGTCGTGAGTTCTGGCAGCAAACGGATTATTACAAGAGTCGTAAAACCGGCAATGCACATAATGACGCCGCGCTGCTCGACGATATGATCGGCAATATCCTGTTTACGCCCGCTGACGCGGCACATAACCTGCCCGATAACGTGAAACTCAAAGCGGAAACCGCTGGCGACGCCAACAATCTGCTGCGTCAGTACATCGCCTATGCCAGTGAGCGCGCCGCACGTCATCTGAATGATGAGCTAAAAGGTGCCTGGCGGGCGCGTACCGACCAGTTGCAGGCGCAGGTGAAACGTCAGGAAGATGTGGCTAACGCGGTATTTCAGCGCCAGCAGCATCGGCTGGAGCAGGCGCTGAAGATCGCCAGCCAGCAGGGCATCAATGAGAAACAGACGCGAGAAGCGGGTGAAAATCTGGCAGACAGCGACCTGTTCCTGCTGGGCCAGCCCGTTTTACAGGGACAGCTGGATACGCTGCGCGCTACCGGTCCGGAGTTTGATATCAGCTATGATCAGAACAGAGCTATGCTGACCACGCTGCAGACCGGGCCAAAACTGAACAGCCAGTTCCAGACCTACCGTTATCTGCGTACGCCGGAAGAGCCGGTATCACGTGACAGTCCGCGACGTCTGTTCATGATGATTATGTGGGGTGCCATTGGGGCATTAACAGGCGCGGGAGTGGCGCTGGCACGTCGTCCGCGTCTGATGTCAGACACGCATGAGTGAGAGAAACAGTGTGAAAGTTCTGACGGTATTTGGTACTCGCCCCGAAGCGATCAAAATGGCACCGCTGGTTCAGGCGCTGGCGCAGGATCCCGCTTTCGAATCGCGACTGTGCGTCACCGCACAGCATCGCGAAATGCTCGATCAGGTGCTGCGCCTGTTCAAGCTGCAGCCGGACTATGATCTCAATATTATGCGTCCCGAGCAGGGGCTGACCGAGATCACCTGCCGCATTTTAGAGGGCATGAAAACCGTCCTGCTCGACTTCAAACCGGACATCGTGCTGGTGCATGGTGACACCACCACCACACTGGCGGCGAGCCTGGCGGCATTTTATCATCAGATTCCGGTCGGGCATGTGGAGGCCGGTCTGCGTACCGGCGATCTCGCCTCTCCATGGCCGGAAGAGGGTAACCGTAAACTTACCGGTCATCTTGCCCATCTGCATTTTACCCCCACCTCGCGATCGCGTCAGAATCTGTTGCAGGAAAATCTGCCCGATGCGCGCATTATCGTGACCGGCAATACGGTCATTGATGCGCTGCTGTGGGTTCGCGACAGGGTGCTGGATGACAGCAATCTGAATGCACAACTGGCAGCGCGCTATCCGTTTCTCGACCCGGATAAGAAACTGGTGCTGGTCACCGGACATCGTCGCGAAAGCTTTGGTGGCGGCTTTGAACGTATCTGCAGCGCGCTGGCGCAGATTGCCCGCCAGCATCCCGAGGCGCAGATTGTCTATCCGGTGCACCTTAACCCCAATGTCAGCGAGCCGGTAAACCGGATTCTCAGCGGCATTGAGAATATCATTCTGATTGAACCGCAGGAGTATCTGCCTTTTGTCTGGCTGATGAACCGCGCCTGGCTCATCCTCACTGACTCCGGTGGCATTCAGGAGGAAGCGCCTTCGCTGGGTAAACCGGTGCTGGTGATGCGTGATACCACCGAGCGGCCTGAAGCGGTCGACGCCGGCACCGTCAAACTGGTGGGGACCGATATCGCCCGAATCGTGGCGGAGGTCAGCACCTTGCTGACTGACGACGCTGCCTGGCAGGCGATGAGCCACGCCCATAATCCGTATGGCGATGGCAAAGCCTGTGGTCGTATTTTACAAGCCTTAAAAGATAACCGAGCCGAATTATGAGTTTTGAAACCATCTCCGTGATTGGACTGGGATACATTGGGCTGCCGACGGCAGCCGTTTTTGCCTCAAAGGGAAAAAAAGTGGTCGGCGTGGATATCAACGCGCGCGCCGTTGAAACCATCAATCGTGGCGCGATCCATATCGTGGAACCCGATTTAGATCAGGTGGTGCATGCGGCCGTTACGCGTGGCGATCTGCGCGCCACCACGCAGCCGGAAGCCGCCGACGCTTTTCTTATCGCCGTACCGACCCCTTTTAAAGATGAGCATCAGCCCGATCTGCGCTTTGTGAAAGCCGCGGCGGAGTCGATTGCGCCGGTACTGAAAAAGGGCGACCTGGTGATTCTGGAGTCGACCTCACCGGTGGGCAGCACCGAACAGATGGCCGACTGGCTGGCGGCGGCGCGTCCCGACCTGCGCTTTCCTCAGCACGGTGATACGCCCGATATTTTTGTCGCCTACTGCCCGGAGCGCGTGCTGCCTGGTCAGGTGATGATTGAGCTGATTAACAACGACCGGGTGATTGGCGGCATGACGCCAGCCTGTTCCACCCGCGCCAGCGAGCTTTATCGGCTGTTTTTAAAAGGCGAATGCGTTGAAACCAACGCCCGAACCGCCGAGATGTGTAAGCTGACAGAAAACAGCTTCCGTGACGTGAATATCGCCTTTGCCAATGAGCTGTCGCTGATTTGTGCCGATCAGGGGATTAACGTCTGGGAGCTGATTGCGCTGGCGAATCGCCATCCGCGTGTCAACATTCTGCAGCCAGGTCCAGGCGTCGGCGGTCACTGTATCGCCGTCGATCCCTGGTTCATCGTGGCGCAGAATCCTGAATTAGCCCGCCTGATCCGCACCGCGCGCGAGGTCAATGACGCCAAGCCGCTGTGGGTGCTGGACCAGGTGAAAACCGCGCTGGCGGACTGCCTGACGCAGACCGGCAAGCGCGCCAGCGATATCACCATCGCCTGCTTTGGCCTGGCCTTTAAACCCAATATCGACGACCTGCGCGAAAGTCCGGCGGTGGGTGTGGCACAGAAAATTGCAGAGTGGCACAGCGGCACCACCTGGGTGGTTGAACCCCATATTGAGCAGCTTGCTGACGCACTGGCCGACAAAGCCGTGCTGGTCTCTGCCGGGCAGGCGCTGGAACAGGCCGATATTCTGGTGATGCTGGTCGATCACCGCGCCTTCCGCGCCATTGATGGTGCCAGCGTTCAGCAGAACTGGATTGTCGACACCAAAGGTGTGTGGCGATGAGGCGTTTTCTGATCACGGGCGGTGCCGGTTTTATCGGTTCCGCACTGGTGCGCTTTCTGATTGCAGAAACCGAACATCAGGTGGTGGTGGTCGATAAACTCAGCTACGCCGGAAATCTGGCGTCACTCGCCAGCGTTGCCGACTCGTCCCGCTTTCATTTTGAGCAGGTCGATATCTGCGATCGCCCGGCACTTGATCAGGTGTTTGCCCGTCATCAGCCAGACTGTGTGATGCATCTTGCGGCTGAAAGCCATGTGGATCGTTCAATTGACGGGCCGGTGGCCTTTATCGAGACCAATATTGTCGGGACTTATCAGTTGCTGGAAGCCGCGCGTTTTTACTGGCAAAACCTGGATGACGCGCGCAAAACCGCCTTTCTGTTCCACCATATCTCGACCGATGAAGTCTTTGGCGATCTGCATGACAGCCAGGCTTACTTCACCGAAACCACACCTTATGCGCCAAGCAGTCCTTACGCCGCCAGCAAGGCCAGCAGCGACCATTTAGTGCGGGCCTGGCTGCGAACTTACGGTCTGCCCACGCTGGTCACCAACTGTTCAAATAACTACGGCCCCTGCCATTTCCCGGAGAAGCTGATCCCGCTGACCATCATCAATGCGCTGGCCGGGAAAGCCTTGCCGGTTTACGGCAACGGACAGCAGATTCGTGACTGGCTCTACGTCGAAGATCACGCCCGCGCACTCTATCAGGTGGTCAGCCATGGCAAGCCAGGCGAAACTTATAATATTGGCGGCCATAACGAGCGACGCAATATTGAGGTGGTCGAAACTATCTGCAGCCTGCTTGAAGAGCTGGCTGCAGAGCAGAAACCTGCCGGGCTGGCGCATTACCGCGACCTCATTACCTATGTCACTGACCGCCCCGGTCACGATCAGCGCTATGCCATTGATGCCAGTAAAATCGCGCATGAACTTGGCTGGGTGCCGCAGGAAACCTTTGAAAGCGGCATGCGTAAAACCGTGGCATGGTATCTGACCAATCCCACCTGGTGGCAGGCTATTCTGGATGGCCGCTATCAGGGCGAACGCCTTGGCTTATCGCAATAAACCCGTGTAAGGAGCAGCGATGAAAGGCATCATTTTAGCGGGAGGGTCGGGCACGCGGCTACACCCGATAACCCGTGCAGTATCAAAGCAACTTCTGCCGGTTTACGACAAACCGATGATCTACTATCCGCTCTCCGTGCTGATGCTGGCGGGTATTCGCGACATCCTGTTAATTACCACGCCGGAAGACCGGGCGCAGTTTGAACGTCTGCTGGGCGATGGCAGTGAATTTGGGATACGCCTTAGCTATGCGGTGCAGCCAAGTCCCGATGGGCTGGCGCAGGCCTTTATCATCGGCGAATCCTTTATCGGGGAGGATAATTGCTGCCTGGTTCTGGGTGATAACCTCTATTTTGGCCAGGGCTTCAGCCCCAAGCTCCGGAAAGTTGTTGAACAGAATCGTGGCGCAACGGTTTTTGGCTATCAGGTCATGGACCCGGAACGTTTCGGCGTGGTGGAGTTTGACGATAACTTCAGGGCGATCTCGATTGAAGAGAAGCCACAGCAGCCGAAATCGCGCTGGGCAGTAACCGGGCTCTATTTTTATGACAATCAGGTTATTGAATTCGCGAAACAGGTGAAGCCCTCAGCGCGGGGCGAGCTGGAAATCACGGCCATTAACCAGATGTATCTGGAGCGTGGTGAGCTGACGGTCGAACTGCTGGGACGAGGTTTTGCCTGGCTGGATACCGGCACACACGACAGCCTGGTGGAAGCCAGCATGTTTGTGCAGACGGTGGAAAAACGTCAGGGCTTCAAGATTGCCTGCCTGGAAGAGATTGCCTGGCGTAACAGCTGGCTGAGTGATGACCAGCTGCGGGCCGCGGGTGAAGCGCTGACAAAAACCGGCTACGGCCAATACCTGCTGGATTTATTGCATGCCCGTCCACGTCAATATTAATCCCCTTAGCTGGGAGAGCGCATTCTTCGGTGTTAATACTGTGCGGCTGGAGCCGCAAGGTGACATTCCGCTGGAACAGGCGCTGCTTCATCCCTGTGCGCTGATGCAGATAAAAGTCGCTGCCAGCGAGACGGCACTGATTGATACGCTGCAGCAGCATCAGTTCCGGCTGGCAGAAGGCGAAGCAGATCTGACGCTGGCGCTGAAACAGACGGAACGGCAGACGGGAATTCGCATCGCGCGTGAAGCCCAGATCCCGCTACTGCGCGATGCGGCCTCACAGCTCTTCAGCCAGAGTCGTTTTCGCACGCCCTGGTATGCACCGGACGCCAGTGGACGCTTCTATGCGCAGTGGATTGAAAATGCGGTGCGCGGGGCGTTTGACGATCAGTGTCTGGTGGCAAGCGATACCGCGGGTCAGCTGCAGGGATTTGTTTCGCTGCGCGCGGTGGATGGCGATGCCCGCATTGGCCTGCTGGGCGTACTGCCCGACGCGCAGGGCCAGGGGCTGGGTCAGCGACTGATGCTGGCGGCGGCAGACTGGGCGCGGGTACGACAGCTGGCTCAGCTTCGGGTTGCTACCCAGCTCAGCAATCTCACGGCGATGCGCCTCTATTTACGCAGCGGTGCCCGGCTCGACAGCACCGCGTACTGGTTTTACAGGAAAGGTCATGATTCCATTTAATGCGCCCCCGATTGTGGGCACAGAAATTGAGTATATGCAGTCGGCGATGAACAGCGGCAAGCTGTGCGGCGACGGTGGATTTACCCGTCGCTGTCAGCAGTGGATGGAGCAGCGGTTTGGCAGCAAAAAAGTGCTGCTGACCCCCTCCTGTACCGCTTCGCTGGAGATGGCGGCGCTGTTAATCGATCTGCAGCCCGGCGATGAAGTGATTATGCCGAGCTACACCTTTGTCTCTACCGCCAACGCCTTTGTGCTGCGCGGCGCCCGCATTGTGTTTGTCGATGTGCGCCCGGACACCATGAACATTGATGAAACGCTGATCGAAGCGGCCATCACTGAAAAAACCCGCGCCATTGTGCCGGTGCATTACGCAGGCGTGGCCTGTGAAATGGACACCATTATGGCGCTGGCGGCAAAGCATAAGCTGTTTGTGATTGAAGATGCGGCGCAGGGCGTGATGTCACGCTACAAAGGTCGTGCGCTCGGCACCATCGGTCATATTGGCTGTTTCAGTTTCCACGAAACCAAGAACTACACCGCCGGCGGCGAAGGTGGCGCGACGCTCATTAACGACACCAGCCTGGTCGAGCGCGCCGAGATCGTGCGGGAAAAAGGAACCAATCGCAGCCAGTTCTTCCGGGGTCAGGTCGATAAATACACCTGGCGCGATATGGGATCGAGCTATCTGATGGCCGATCTGCAGGCAGCGTATCTCTGGGCGCAGCTGGAAGCCGCTGAAGGTATCAACCAGCAGCGGTTACGCATCTGGCAGCGTTATTACGATGCGCTGCAGCCGCTGGCGGCTCAGGGACGCATCAGTCTGCCGGTGATCCCCGCCAGCTGTGAACACAATGCGCACATGTTCTATATCAAACTGCGCGATCAGGACGATCGTCAGGCGCTGATAAACTGGATGAAAGAAGCCGAGATACTGACGGTGTTTCACTATATTCCGCTGCACAGTTCGCCTGCCGGTGAGCGGTTCTCGCAGTTTGTCGGCGACGATCGCTTTACCACGCGGGAAAGTGAACGCCTGCTGCGCCTGCCGCTGTTTTATAACCTGTCGGATAATAATCAGAGCACGGTTATCAGCTCACTGCTGAGCTTCTTTTCCTGATGTCATTAGCCAGAGCCTCAGTGTGGACCGCATCGTCCACGCTGGTAAAAATTGTGGCCGGCCTGCTGGTCGTCAAACTGCTGGCGGTCAGCTTCGGACCCGAGGGTGTCGGCCAGGCGGGGAACTTCCGTCAGTTAATCACCGTGCTGGGCGTGCTGGCGGGCGCAGGCATCTTTAATGGCGTTACCACCTATGTGGCGCAGTATCAGCAGAAGCCCGAACAGTTGCGGGCGATGGTGGGCACGGCATCAACTATGGTGCTGGGCTTTTCCGGTGTGCTGGCGCTGCTGTTTCTGCTGGCGGCGGCACCCATCAGCATCGCGCTGTTTGGTCACGACCGCTATCAGGGCGTTATCCGCGTGGTGGCCTTTCTTCAGCTCGGCATCGCCTGGGCCAACTTTACCCTGGCGCTGCTGAAGGGCTATCGCGACGCGCGCGGTAATGCGCTGGCGCTGATTCTTGGCAGCCTGATTGGTGTGGCGGGCTATCTGCTCTGCTGGTGGCTGGGCGGCTATCAGGGCGCGCTGACGGGTCTGGCGCTGGTGCCGGCTTTGCTGCTGTTGCCTGCACTCCTGATGCTGAAACACCGTGCGCCGCTGCCGCTTAGCTGGCTGCGTCCGCAATGGCATCCTGAGCTGGCCCGTAATCTGGCAAAATATACGCTGATGGCGCTGATCACTGCCGTGACCCTGCCGGTCGCCTGGGTGTTGATGCGTAATCTGCTGGCGGAGCAGCAGGGCTGGGCACAGGTCGGATTGTGGCAGGGCGTTACCAGCATTTCCGATGCCTATCTGCAGTTTATTACCGCGACGTTTAGCGTCTGGCTGCTGCCGACGCTGGCGCGGCTGGATAACAAACGCGACATCGCGCGCGAGATTGGCCGTGCACTGCGCTTTGTCCTGCCCGCCGTGGCGGTTGCCAGCCTGGGTGTCTGGGTACTGCGCGATTTCGCCATCAGCCTGCTGTTCTCTGAAGCTTTTCGCGGGATGCGCGATCTCTTTGTCTGGCAGCTGTGCGGTGATGTTTTTAAGGTCGGCGCCTATGTTTTCGGATATCTGGTTATCGCCAAAGCCTCGCTGCGCTTTTATGTTCTGACTGAGATCAGCCAGTTCCTGTTGCTGACCCTGTTCTCACGCTGGTTGATCCCGTTACATGGCGCGACAGGTGCGGCGCAGGCCTATATGTTTAGCTATATGGCTTACTTTGCCCTCTGTTGTGGCGCTTTTATTGTTTACTGCCGGAAAAAATGACTTTAATTCACGTTTTGGGATCGGACATTCCCCACCACAATCTTACGGTGCTGCGCTTTTTCAACGACGTACTCAGCGTTGAGCAGCCAGCGGCTGCACCACGCCATTTTATGGTGGTGACGCAGCAGCCTGAGAGTCTGACGCCGTTCACTGCGTTGCAGATCGAGTGCTTTACCAGTAAGAAAGCGCTGGCGCAGGCGGTAGTGCAGCGGGCCAGAAATCGTCAGCAGCATTTTTTCTGCCATGGACAGTTTAATCCGTGGATCTGGCTGGCGTTGCTCAGCGGTAAGCTGCGTCGTTCACAGCTGTTCTGGCACGTCTGGGGCGCCGATCTTTATGAAGATTCGCGCAGCCTGAAGTTCCGCCTGTTCTATCTGGTTCGCCGGATAGCGCAGGGGCGGGTTGCACAGATTTTTGCGACCCGGGGCGACCTGCATCACTACCAGCAGCGCCATCGGCGCGTACCCGGTTCACTGCTCTATTTTCCCACCAGAATGCCCGCCGCAGCCGTTGAATCTGTCCCGTCGCAACCTTTTACGCTGTTGCTGGGTAACTCGGGCGATCCGAGTAACCGACATATCGAAGGCTTAAAAGCGATTCACGCGCAGTTTGGCGAGCAGGTGCGTATCGAGGTCCCGTTGGGCTATCCGCCAGGCAATGAGGCTTACATCAGCCAGATTCAGGCCGCTGCCGATGCGCTGTTCCCGAACGGGCAGGTGAATCTGATGCGTGAAAACCTGGCCTTCGATGATTACTTAGCCCTGCTGGCGCGCTGCCATGTCGGCTATTTTATGTTTGAACGTCAGCAAGGGGTTGGAACACTCTGCCTGCTGATCCAGGCCAACGTGCCGTTTGTCCTGACCCGCAAAAATCCATTCTGGCGTGATGTGGCAGAGCAGCAGCTTCCGGTATTGTTCAGTGAAGATATGCTGTCGCCTGCGGTGATCGCCGAGGCACGTCGTCAGCTGATGAGCTGTAATAAACAGGCTATCGCCTTTTTTGCGCCGGGTTATCTGGCGGGCTGGCGAGCCGCGTTACAGCTTAGCGAAGGGGAGTTGTCATGAGTCTTATGCAGTTTGGCGGCCTGCTGGTGGTCTATCTGCTGTCGCTGGTTTTTATTCTGACCCTGACCTGGCGGGAGTTTAAGCGCGTCCGTTTTAACTTTCATCTGTTCTTCACGCTGCTGTTCTTACTGACCTTTTATTTCGGCTTCCCGCTGACCTCCGTGCTGGTGTTTCGCTTTAATGTCGAAGTGGTGCCGGTTGAGAACCTGCTGGAGGCGCTGCTGTCGGCCACGGCCTTTTACGCCATTTATTACGTCAGCTATAAAGTGCGACTGAAACCCGCCAGCGCGTCTCCGGCGAAGCCCTGGCTGCAGATGAATCGCGTCGAAACCCATCTGACCTGCGTGATCCTGGCGCTGGTGGCGCTGGGTACGGTGACGGTGTTCTTCATTCATAACGGTTTTCTGCTGTTCCGCCTGACCGCCTATAACCAGATTTTCTCCAGTGAAGTGTCGGGTGTAGCGCTTAAGCGCTTCTTCTATTTCTTTATTCCGGCGATGCTGATCCCCTACTTTTTGAGCCCGACGCGCCGCAACTGGCTGCTGTTCCTGGTGGTGACCGTTGCCTTTGGTTTACTGACCTACGCGCTGGTGGGCGGTACCCGAGCCAATATTATTATTGCGTTTGCCCTGTTCCTGTTTATCGGGATTACCCGTGGCTGGATCACTTTGTGGATGCTGGCAACGGCGGGCGTGCTGGCGATTGCAGGAATGTTCTGGCTGGCACTGCGCCGCTATAACCTCGACGTTATGGGCGATGAAGCGTTCTATACCTTTCTGTATCTGACGCGTGATACCTTCTCGCCGTGGGAGAATCTCGCCTTGCTGCTGGATAATTACGCCAGAATTGAGTTTCAGGGGCTGGCACCGCTGTGGCGTGATTTCTACGTTTTCATTCCGACCTGGCTCTGGCCGGATCGGCCGCTGGCAGTGTTAAACAGTGCTAACTACTTCACCTGGGAAGTGCTGAACAACCATTCTGGCCTGGCGATCTCACCCACGCTGATAGGGTCGCTGGTGGTGATGGGCGGCGTCTGGGCGATTCCGATTGGTGCGGTCGCGGTAGGGATGATTATAAAAGCCTTTGATGCGATCTATCAGCGTGGCTGCCTTGAGACCAACCGTTACACCGGCGCTATCCTGCAAAGCTTCTGTTTTGGTGCGGTCTTTAACATGATCGTGCTGGCACGCGAAGGCCTTGATGCGTTCGGTTCACGCGTGGTGTTTTTCTGCATCATTTTTGCTGCCTGTCTGGGCATGGCTAAATTACTTTTCTGGTTACTGGATCGCGCAGGTTTGATTCGCGACCGCAGCGGGCGGGTGTTGCACAGCCCGCTCTGAGTAACCTCTGGGATTGACGGAAGATATGACAAAGTTAACTGAGACGCCGCAGTACCGGATTCGCGGCGTTGAGTTGTATGGCTTCGAAAACATGCCGTCGGCGGTGAATTTTTTGATGCCCCCGCAGAGCGTACGTAGCGGTATTTTAGTGGCGATTAATGCGGAGAAGATCCTGACCGCTGAGCGGGATGAGGGATTACGCACGCTGTTAGCGCAGGCGGAGTATGCGTACGCCGATGGCATCAGCATTGTGCGCTCGATTCGTAAAAAGTATCCACACGCGTCGGTGCAGCGCATTGCAGGTGCTGATTTATGGGAAGCGCTGATGGAACGCGCCGGGCGAGAAGGGACGCCTGTATTTCTTATCGGCGGTCGTCAGCAGGTGCTGGATGAAACCTGCGAAAAGCTACGTCGTCAGTGGAATGTGAATATTGTCGGGGCGCAGGATGGCTATTTTGCGCCAGCCGATCAGGATGCGCTGTTTGCACGGATTGCAGCCAGCGGCGCGAAGCTGGTGACTGTAGCGCTGGGGTCGCCACGTCAGGAGCTATTGATGCTGGCGTGCCGTGCGCACTGGCCTGATGCGCTCTATATGGGCGTTGGTGGAACGTACGATGTTTTCACCGGCCATGTGAAGCGAGCGCCTGAGATCTGGCAGCGGTTGGGGCTGGAGTGGCTCTATCGTCTGATTCGGCAGCCTGGCCGCCTGCGCCGGCAATTAAAACTGCTTAAATATTTGCGCTATCACTGGCGTGGCGATCTCTGATATTGCTGATAAATGCCGCATTTTTACGCGTCGTGAGAGAGGAAATGCACTATTTGTCGACAAAATGCACAAAGCGTAATCAAACGCGTCTTTTTATTTAAAAAGCACTAGACACGATGGGCGCTTATCTCTAGTATGCACATCCGCAACGGCGCTACGCGCCCGTAGCTCAGCTGGATAGAGCGCTGCCCTCCGGAGGCAGAGGTCTCAGGTTCGAATCCTGTCGGGCGCGCCATATCGTTTGTGCGCATGAGCTTCGGTGGTTGATTTACCGCGGTTGGCAGTAGAGATTTAAATGCTGCAGGTTTTTAACTTGTGACATTAAGTATTGTGGTGGCTATAGCTCAGTTGGTAGAGCCCTGGATTGTGATTCCAGTTGTCGTGGGTTCGAGTCCCATTAGCCACCCCAGATTTTGCTGGGAAACGCGAAGGTGGCGGAATTGGTAGACGCGCTAGCTTCAGGTGTTAGTGTCTTAACGGACGTGAGGGTTCAAGTCCCTCCCTTCGCACCAGGCAAAACAGTTAAAAAAATCGGCGAGTAGCGCAGCTTGGTAGCGCAACTGGTTTGGGACCAGTGGGTCGGAGGTTCGAATCCTCTCTCGCCGACCATTTTAGAAACCTGTCTGTAAAGACAGGTTTTTTTTCGTCTGCAGAAAAGAGGATGAGAACCTCCGAAGGAGGTTTAGGTGAGTACAGCTAAATAAGTTTGCTGTAAATCCGAGCCTGCGAAGGGAACATGGTCAGATCGGAAAGTCGCTTAAGCCATCCATGGCCGCTCGGCCCACACGATTACGCACCTCATCCCTGAGGTGCGCCCGTAAACGGGCCAACACTTTGCGTTGTTCAAAAACGCTCCCGGCGTTTTGTCCCTGGCGTGGGACGCTTTCCTCTTCTGACCATGCTCCCTGCGCGTTGAGCTTATGCGCTGTCGTCAGATGCATCCGGGTTTAGATCTGTCATTTGTCTGAAGCGTCCTTGTAAGTATCAGATGCGTCTGCCATACGTGAAGCGAAGGGAGCATACGCCTGTAGCAAAGCATCGCGGGCCAGGGACGGCCCGCGCTGAGTCTGCCATGGATGGCGTCTTTTGCGTCTTTGCGAAAGGCGTATGCTCCCTGAAGCCCGCACAGCAGTGAGAGCGGGCTGCTTGTTAGCTAATCCTTTGATGCCAGCTCACCCTCGATTTCGCCAGTTGTCAGATAAAGTTGCTTAAACAGTAGCAACAGCGTCGTGAATTGCCGACAAATAAGTCATTGTTATTGTTGAGTTCACAGAGAGATTGACCTTGCTGTCTCCATTCAGAGACAGAGAAAATGCCAGCTGTCGCTGGATACCGACATTTCCCGACAGGCCTGTTGAATGAAGCTTTGAGCTAATTTTTTAACCTGCTGATTTATCGTGATTTTAAAAATAATCATAAACCTGGCATGGCTTGTGCAATACTTCTGCTGTAGATGCTCATTCCACCTCTTATGTCTGCTGATGCTACATAAACCTGGGAATGACGCAGAGCCAATTTTAGGTACCTGTTGTCTGCCTGCCTGTATCGCGAAAGCCTTACAGGGTTAACAGACACCACGTTGAGTCAGGTACCTCCCGGTTGTCTTACCGACCTGATCTTACACCTGCCAGTGGCAGGTGTTTTTTTTGCCTGCGAAAGCGTGCTGGCAGATTGCGGGCACAAAAAAGCCGGGCAAGCCCGGCTTTCTCAGGTATGAAAAGAGGATCAGGCGTTGGGATTGTTCTTCAGTGTGAGTAACAACCCTTCACGACGCATCTTCGCCGCTTCTTCCGGGCGACGCAGACGATCGTAAACATCCGCCAGCCATGCATAATCAAACGCGTCAGGACGCTGTGCCAGCGCCTGCTGCAGTGCCTCAGCAGCCTGCTGCCATTCACCATGCCGCATCAGCAACTGCCCCAGCGTACTGTGCAGCAGCGGTGTTGCGCCGTGTTGTTTGATTTGCTGGCGTAGAACTTTCTCCAGCGCTTCCGGATTACCGCTTTTGATGCGAGGCATCAGCAGTACCAGACGATCGTCATAATGACGCTTGAGGCCCTCCAGCACGATCGATTGCGCGGTGTCGTGATCGTTGCATTCAATCAGATGATCCGCCATGGCCACCTGCAGCGTCGTTTCCTGACGAGTTTTGCGGCTCAGATCGTTCCACCAGCGCTTCAGCCCATCGCTGCCCTGGTCGGCCATCGCCTGATTCATCAGACCCAGCCAGGCCTGCTGCTGTAACGCATCGCGATGCAGCTCATCGCCAACCTGCGCCTTCTGCATGGCGGGCAGAATATCCAGCAATGCACTCCAGGCACCAGTACGGACATACGCCTGTTCGGCCAGGCGCAGCACTTCAGGATGACGCGGTGCCACTTCCAGCAGACGGTCAATGCTATGACGTGCAGCATGATCTTCGTTACGTGCCAGCTGAATACGTGCGCGGGCAATTTCTACCGGAATAGTGTTGCTCTCCGACAGCTCTGCAGCACGTTCAAGATGCTGATTAGCACGGATTTCATCACCACGCTGTTGCGCAGCTTCTGCTGCCAGCAGGTAGTTCGCCACCGGCACATCAGCGTGATCGGCATCTTTAGAAAGCAGTTTTTCCACCTGACGGTGATCGCCTTCTGCCAGCTTCATCAGCGCCGACTGAGTATGACGCTGGGCGCGACGGCGTTTACGTCCGGTAAACCAGCCACGGGTACGCGCGCCGGTGTGCAGCACGCGGCGCAGCAGCCATTCCACGGCCAGAATCACCAGCAGGCTGAGGATGAGGATAATGACCAGGCCGGTGACGCTGGTTTCGATATTCCAGTTATCGGTCTGAATCAGCACGTAGCCCTGATGACCGGCAATCATCGGTCCCAGCACTACGCCAGCAATCAGCAGGATAAAGAGGATAAATACCTTAAGCATGTTTAGCCTCCCTGCTGATTAGCAGCGGCAGACGGTTGCGCTAACAGGTTCCGAACGCGGGTCTGCATCAGCTGTTCCAGCAACGGCTGACTTTCCAGGTTATCCGGCAGATCCATATTGATGTTCTGCTGGCTCAGCTCATCCAGCTGGGCAAGGAAGGCTTTGGTAGCGGCATCATTGGTGTCGTACCAGGCGCGAACCCACGCGGATACGGTGTCGATAGATTGTTTATAAATCTCATCCTGATGACGCGGTACCGCCTGAGCAGCAATCAGCAGACGCGAGCGGATATTCTCACGCAGGTAAACATCCTGATTAGGGGCCAGCAGTGGCTGTGCGGTGTTATCGCGGCGGCGGATGGTAATAAAATCATCCATAAAGTTATGCCAGCTTTTCACCAGATTCTGACGCCATTCGCGCACGGAACCTGACAGTTCACCGCCATCGCTGTCCATCGGCGCATCATCGCTGTCGTTATCGGCCAGACGCAGATTATCAACGTTGTTCGACAGCTGGTTCAGTTTGAGGATCACGCCGTCATAATCGACCTGCGTAACAGAAGAGAGGTTACTGATATCCTGGGTCAGCGCACGACGCACATTCATGACGCTGGGATCGTTCATGTCTGCCAGGCTGGCATCGGCGCTTTTCAGCAGAGCAGCGGCGGTGGTGACATCCTGGTCGCTCCAGAGTTTGCGACCAGCCAGTTTCACCAGATAGTCCGCCTGTGCCAGCAACCAGCTGCGCACGTCGTTGCCAGAAATCACGGCCACTTTTTCACGCAGGGTTTCCAGCTCTTTTGCTGACGCGTTCTGCTGTGTCTGGGCTGTCTGCAACGCGGTTTCGGCGCCGCTCAGTTGCTGAGTCAGCTGCTGTTTGTCGCTGCTGGCCTGCTGTTGCAACGCGCTTAATTGTTCGCTCAGCTTCTGATTGGTTTGTGCCTGTAAATCAGCCTGATGTTTCCCGTTAAGGTATAAACCCGCACCAATCGCCAGCGCAATGACAATCGCAACTGCACCCAGCACCATGCCACCATTTTTCGCATTACGCGATGGTGTGCTGTTGCTGGAAGGAGAGCGGTCGACCGCTGGGGTGGTTTCTTCAACCATGGCGGAGGAGTCTTTTTGTTCCGTCATATGTGGCACATCCCATTGTTAAAGTTCAGCGTAACGCGCGCAGCAGCGCATCGTTATCGGCACCATCGGCTACCTGAATATCCTGCCAACCCAATCCTGCGGCCAGGGTAGCCAAACGTTCACTGACGACAACCAGTCGGCAGTTGAGCAGCCATTCCTCGCGATCAACTGCGGGGAACAGCGAAAAAAGCTGTTGTAACATTTCACCGCTGGTCACCACCAGCACGGAGACACCGCGATCGCGCCAGCGGCGTCCTTCAACGGGTCCATCATAATACTTCTGGCAGCGCTGATAACAGGCTGCAAACGACACCTCAGCACCTCGCCGGGTTAACGTCTGTGCCAGCAACTCGCGTCCGGGATCGCCACGCAGGATCAGTGCACGTTTACCGGCAACCTGCTGAAGGGTATTCAGCTGGATCAGTTCTTCACTGGTTTCATGTGCATGAGGCCAGGTCACCTGCTGTCCGCTGGCGGTATGAAACGCCAGTGCGGTGCTGCGACCAATTGCATAATAGTCCAGCTCAGCGGGCCATGCTGTGACGGTGTGTTGTGCGTAATGTATAACCTGCTGAGAAAGGATAAAAACCAGGTCGCCAGGGCGAAGTGCGGCGAGCTTTTGTGGCAGAGAGGTGAGATCAGCGCCCGGCGCAAATTCGATCAGCGGCAGGCTCCACGCCTGTTTGCCAAGGGCATGCAGGCGTGACACCAGCTCTGCCGCTGCGGGTTCCGGACGCGTCACCAGAATGGTCATGCCGGCGGCTGCCCCTGGTAAACTTCCTGCAGGATTTCACGCGCGCCGCCATTGAGCAGTTCATCGGCCAGTGAAATGCCCATCTGTTCAGCCTGAGCACGGGGACCACGGCGTTCGCCGCTGACCATGACCCGGCCATCCGGTGCGCCGACCATGCCGCGCAGCCAGAGGTCATCGCCTTCCAGCACCGCGAAACTGCCGATTGGCACCTGGCAGCCACCCTCTAAACGGGTATTCATGGCGCGCTCCGCTCGGACACAGACTTCGGTGTCATCGTGATTCAGCGCCTGCAACAGGCCAATTAAGGTGGTGTCGTCCAGACGGCATTCAATGCCGACCGCACCCTGACCCACGGCGGGCAGGGAAACTTCGGCAGGCATCGCCTGACGAATGCGATCTTCCAGTCCCAGGCGTTTCAGCCCGGCGACAGCAAGAATAATCGCGTCATACTCTCCGGCATCGAGCTTGCCGAGGCGGGTGCCGACATTGCCTCGCAGCGAGCGGATCACCAGATCCGGACGGCGCGCACTAATCTGGCACTGACGGCGCAGGCTGGACGTGCCGACAATGGCACCCTGTGGCAGCGCGTCAATAGAGTCATAATGATGAGAAACGAACGCATCGCGCGGATCGTCGCGCTCGCAGATGGTTACCAGGCCCAGACCTTCCGGGAAATTGACCGGCACATCCTTCATCGAGTGCACCGCCATATCGGCACGGCCATCCTGCATCGCCAGCTCAAGCTCTTTGACAAACAGCCCTTTGCCACCCACTTTTGCCAGCGGCGTATCAAGGATAATGTCACCTTTCGTGACCATAGGCACCAGCTCAACGCGCAGTCCCGGATGGGCACTCATGAGTCGTTGCTGTACATAATGTGCCTGCCATAATGCGAGCGGGCTTTGTCTTGTAGCAATTCTGAAAATTTTGTCTAACATGCTGTTAACCATTTTTATCGTTCACTGAATATCCTATCATCTCTGGGTGAAGACTGTCAGTTTCAACGGATTGAAAACGGCCTGCGTGCGGTTTCAGGCCGGTTTATTAAGCCATAACGTGGGAACCAGAGCTGAAAAGGCGGGAAGCTGGTAAGAACGTGCTAAACTGTCAGGTAGCGCAACTTTCTTTACGGTCAATCTGCAGGGTGTTAGATTGATCACGTTTCCAGCAATTATCTGCCAACTTTTTTACTTTATAAGCGGCAGAGTGTGGAAACAGGGTGCTTAAACACTGGGACAATCAGGCGAAACGTCTTGTACCTCTACATTGAGACACTGAAACAGAGACTGGATGCAATCAACCAGCTGCGCGTTGATCGTGCGCTGGCTGCTATGGGACCCGCTTTTCAGCGCGTCTACAGTCTGCTGCCAACCTTATTACATTATCAACATCCGCAGATGCCGGGTTACCTTGAAGGTAGCGTTCCACATGGCATCAGCTTCTTCACGCCTGATGAAAATCAGCGTCAGCTGCTGGCCGATCTCACCGGCGACAGCGATCTGCGTCATGCCGATGCGCCTAAAGGCGAAATGCCGATCACGGCTATCTATTCTATGGGCAGCACCTCATCTGTCGGCCAGAACAGCGTCTCGGATCTCGATATCTGGGTCTGCCATCAATCCTGGCTTGATAATGAAGAGCGTCTGAATCTGCAGCGCAAATGTACGCTGCTGCAGAAGTGGTGCGTTTCAATGGGCGTAGAGGTGAGTTTCTTTCTGATTGATGAGAACCGCTTCCGCCACAACGAAAGCGGCAGTCTGGGCGGTGAAGATTGCGGTTCAACACAACATATTTTACTGCTGGATGAGTTTTACCGTACCGCGGTTCGTATGGCGGGTAAACGGATCCTGTGGAATATGGTGCCGGGCGAAGAAGAGCACAATTACGACGACTACGTGATGTCGCTTTACGCCAAAGGCGTGCTGACCCCTAATGAGTGGCTCGATCTTGGCGGCCTCGGCACGCTGTCGGCGGAAGAGTATTTCGGCGCCAGCCTGTGGCAGCTTTATAAAAGCATCGACTCCCCGTATAAAGCCGTACTGAAAACGCTGCTGCTGGAAGCGTACAGCTGGGAATACCCGAATACGCAACTGCTGGCGATGGATATCAAACAGCGCCTGCATGACGGTGAAATCATCTGCTTCGGGCTTGATCCTTACTGCATGATGCTGGAGCGCGTCACGCACTATCTGACCAGCGTTGACGATCAGCCGCGTCTTGACCTGGTGCGTCGCTGCTTCTACCTCAAAGTGTGTGAAAAGCTCAGCACCGAAGATCATCAGCACCGCACCGGCTGGCGTCGCGAAATTTTATCGCAGCTGGTCAAAGAGTGGGGCTGGAACGAAGAGAAGATTGCCATTCTGGACAACCGCGCTGAGTGGAAAATCGAGCGGGTGCGCGAAGCCCATAATGAATTGCTGGATGCGATGATGCAGAGTTATCGCAACCTGATCCGTTTTGCCCGCCGCAATAACTTAAGCGTCAGCGCCAGCCCGCAGGATATCGGTGTGTTGACCCGTAAACTGTATGCCGCGTTTGAAGCGCTGCCGGGCAAAGTGACGCTGGTGAATCCGCAGATTTCGCCCGATCTCTCCGAGCCCAATCTGACCTTTATTCATGTGCCGCCTGGCCGCGCCAACCGTTCCGGCTGGTATCTCTACAACCAGGCACCGGACATGGATTCGATTATCAGCCATCAGCCGCTGGAATATAACCGTTACCTGAATAAGCTGGTGGCGTGGGCGTGGTTCAATGGGCTGCTGACCCGTAAAACCCGGCTGCATATTAAAGGCAATGAGGTTTGCGATCTGGCGCGTCTGCAGGAGCTGGTTAACGATGTTTCCAGCCATTTCCCGCTGCGTCTGCCCTCGCCGACGCCAAAAGCGCTCTACAGTCCGTGCGAAATCCGGCACCTTGCGATTATTGTTAACCTTGAACACGATCCGACGGCGGCCTTCCGCAATCAGGTGGTGCACTTCGACTTCCGTAAGCTGGATGTCTTTAGTTTTGGTCAGCAGCAGCAGTGCCTGATTGGCAGCATCGATCTGCTCTATCGCAACTCCTGGAATGAGGTGCGTACACTGCACTTCAGTGGCGAACAGGCGATGATCGAAGGGCTGAAAACCATTCTCGGCAAGATGCATCAGGATGCTGCACCGCCCGATACGGTGGAAGTGTTCTGCTACAGCCAGCATCTGCGCGGTCTGATTCGGACGCGGGTACAGCAACTGGTCTCAGAATGCATTGAGCTTCGCCTCTCCAGCACACGTCAGGAGCCGGGTCGCTTTAAAGCGCTGCGCATGGCTGGCGAGACCTGGGGCCTGTTCTTTGAACGCATGAGCGTTTCGGTGCAGAAGCTGGAAAACGCGGTTGAGTTTTATGGCGCGATCTCCAACAACAAGCTGCACGGACTGTCGATCAAAGTCGAAACGAATCAGACGCCGCTGCCACCCGTGGTCAACGGTTATGCCAGCGAAGGCATTATTCAGTTCTTCTTTGAAAACACCACTGATGAGCGCGGCTTCAATATCTACATCCTTGATGAGACCAATCGGGTTGAGGTCTATCATCACTGTGAAGGCAGCAAAGAGGAGCTGGTGCGCGACGTCAGCCGGTTCTACTCCTCATCGCACGATCGCTTTACCTATGGTTCGAGCTTTATCAACTTCAACCTGCCGCAGTTCTACCAGATTGTGAACACCGGTGAGCGATTCCAGGTGATTCCGTTCCGTAGCCAGACGCTGACGCAGCTGTGTACCTCGCAGCCTGATAACGACAACAGCGACTATCAGCCACGCTATCAGGTGCACTGATGCTGACGGGCTGCCTGCACTCTGCAGGTGGCCGCTATCTTCCCGGCTTGTCACCCGCTTCACGCTATTTGCGGGCATTTCCTGTTGCTTTTCCACCTTCAACTGCGATGATAAGCATCCAGGTAAAGGACATGAAGAGCATAAAGAATGAAGAAAGTAATAAGCCTGTTGGCCATGACACTGGCAGTAATCAGCCTTGCAGGTTGTGGTCTGAAAGGACCGCTCTACTTCCCGCCGAAGGATCAGCCGAAGAAACAACAAGCCCCAACCGACCGCCAGAAAGCGGATGCCTCTAAAGCCGATGTCGGCGGGCTGGTTACCGGCAATTCAGGCGTAAAAGCGAACTAATCTGATGGCTTATCCGGCGGAGCAAAAAATGCAGTTCTCCAAAATGCACGGTCTCGGCAACGATTTTATGGTTGTGGATGCGGTGACACAAAACGTCTTCTTTTCGCCGGAATTGATCCGCCGGCTGGCCGATCGTCATCTGGGGATCGGTTTTGATCAACTGCTGATTGTTGAACCGCCTTATGATCCCGATCTCGATTTCCACTATCGCATTTTCAACGCTGACGGCAGTGAAGTCGCACAGTGCGGCAACGGTGCGCGCTGCTTTGCCCGCTTTGTTCAGCTGAAAGGGCTGACCAACAAAAGTGACATCCGGGTCAGTACGCAGAATGGCCGCATGGTGTTGACCGTCACGCCTGACGACCAGGTGCGCGTGAACATGGGCGAGCCAAACTTTGAGCCTCAGCAGGTGCCGTTTCGTGCCAACAAAGCCGAAAATCTCTATCTGCTACGTGTGGCCGAACAGACGGTGATGTTGGGTGCGGTGTCGATGGGCAACCCGCACTGCGTTATCCAGGTTGAAAGTGTCAAAACCGCGCAGGTTGAACTGCTTGGCCCGATTCTGGAGAGTCATGAACGCTTCCCGGATCGCGTCAATGTCGGTTTTATGGAGATCATCAATCCCGAACATATCCGCCTGCGCGTTTACGAACGCGGAGCGGGTGAAACGCAGGCGTGCGGCAGCGGCGCCTGTGCTGCCGTTGCCTGTGGCATTCAGCAGGGCATTCTGGCACCCAAAGTGCGTGTCGACCTGCCTGGCGGAACGCTGCACATCACCTGGAAAGGCGCCGGTCAGCCGCTCTATATGACCGGGCCTGCGACACACGTCTACGATGGGTTTATTCATCTATGAAAAATATCGAAGAGCAGGCTGACAGTTCGGTTCTGCTGGACGATCAGGCCGTCAGTGATTATCTGCGGCAGAATCCCGATTTCTTTATCCGCAATGCCCGCGCAGTTGAACAGATGGCCGTGCCGCATCCGGTGCGTGGCAGCGTCTCGCTGGTCGAATGGCATATGGCGCGGCAACGCAACCATATTCAGCGGCTGGAAGAAGAGATCACGCTGCTGATGGAGCAGGCCAGCGCTAACCACGAACTGTTTGACCGTCTGCTGTCGCTGGAAAGCCATCTGGCCGCGGCTGACTCGCTGCAGGATATGCTCAACCGTCTGCATCGCTGGGCGCGTGAGCTGGGCCTGGCGGGTGCCAATGTGCGGCTGTTCAGTGATAAATGGCTGCTGGGCGCGCCCTCCGATTTCTTTCAGCTGAGCCTCTCGCGTCAGGCGTTTGAACCGCTGCGTATTCAGCGCTTCGGTAACCAGCATCACTATCTTGGCAACATTAACGGGCCGGAACTGCTGCTGCTGTTGCCGCAGGCCAAAGCGATCGGGTCGGTTGCCATGTCGCTAATGGGTGAGGAGGGCGATCTCGGCGTGCTGGTGTTTAGCAGTCGTGACAGCCAGCACTATCAATCGGGCATGGGGACACTGCTGCTGCAGCATCTGTCGCAGATGATGCCTGATCTGCTCTCCCGCTGGGTTGAACGCGCATGAGCAGCGCGCTGCAGGAGGCCGTCGACGGATTTCTGCGCTACCTGAAAGTGGAGCGCCAGCTCAGTCCGTTAACCCAGAGCAGCTATGCGCGCCAGCTTGCCGCGCTGGTGGCGATTGCTGATGAGATGAAGCTCAGCAGCTGGGCGCAGCTGGAACCAGCACAGGTGCGCAGCATGGCGGCGCGCAGCCGTCGCGCCGGACTGGCCGCCAGCAGCCTCGCGCTGCGGCTCTCCGCCCTGCGCAGTTTTCTCGACTGGCAGGTGAGCCAGGGTTTGCTTTCCGCCAACCCGGCCAAAGGGGTGATGACGCCGCGTAAAGCGCGCCATCTGCCTAAAAACATTGATGTTGATGAAGTGAATCAACTGCTGGAGATCGACCTTAGCGATCCGCTGGCGGTGCGCGACCGGGCGATGCTGGAAGTGATGTATGGCGGCGGTTTGCGTCTCTCTGAACTGGTGAATATGGATTGTCGCCACGTCGATCTCGATTCAGGCGAAGTGTGGGTCGTCGGTAAGGGCAGCAAAGAGCGCCGGATACCGATTGGTCGCACGGCGGTCACCTGGATCCAGCACTGGCTGCCGCTGCGTGAAACCTTTGGCGCCCAGGATGATGCGCTGTTTCTTTCGACGCGCGGCAACCGCATCTCGCCACGTAACGTGCAGAAACGCTTTGCCGAATGGGGCATCCGACAGGGCGTGGCCAGCCATATCCATCCGCATAAGCTACGACATTCATTTGCCACGCATCTGCTGGAATCCAGTGGTGACCTGCGCGCCGTGCAGGAGTTGCTGGGCCATGCAAACCTGTCGACGACCCAGATCTATACCCATCTCGACTTCCAGCATCTGGCTTCGGTGTATGACGCTGCGCATCCCCGCGCCAAACGAGGAAAGAACGAATGAAGTTTTATCGTCCGCTGTCGGCCATAAAAGCCATGACCTTCGACCTTGATGACACACTCTACGATAACTACCCGGTCATCCGTCGCACCACCCTGGAATCCCATGCCGCGTTGCAGGCTTTTCATCCGGCGCTGCGTGACTTCACGCCGCAGGATTATCAGCAGTTGCGCGATGAACTGCTGCAGCGCGAACCTGATATCTATCATGATGTTTCGGAGTGGCGACGCCGTTCGGTTGAGCTGGCGATGCTGAATATCGGCCTCTCTGCTGCTGAAGCCACCGCGGGCGCGGCAGAAGTGATGGCGGTCTTCCATCAGTGGCGGAGTCAGGTCGAGATGCCGGATGAGACGCACCAGACGCTGAAAGCCCTGGCGGAAAAAATCCCGCTGGTGGCGGTCACCAACGGCAACGCCTGCCCGGAAAAAATGGGCATTGCCGAATACTTCCGCTTCACACTGCGGGCCGGCCCGGACGGGCGCGCCAAGCCGTGGCAGGATATGTATCAGCTTGCCGCGCAACGCCTTGATATCGCGCCACACCATATTCTGCACGTGGGTGATGACCTGACCACCGACGTGGCGGGCTCACTGCGCTGCGGGCTGCAGGCCTGCTGGATTAACCTGCGGCAGGGCAACCTGATGCATATCCCGGATGCGCGCCTGTTGCCGCATGTCGAAATTTCGCGGTTGGCATCACTCACCTCACTGCTATAATGGCTGTAAATTTATCCAGTCGTCTCCTCTTTCTGTTTTGCCGCCGTCCCTTATCCGGCACCTGTGTCGCCGCCTGACTGGCAGCGATAATGCCTTGCGGCAGGCGGAATAATCAGTGTGACGACGGCGTTTTTTTCTTTGGTAATCGGTGCTTATGGACGTTTCTGAACTGCTCGATGGTTTGAATGACAATCAGCGCGCTGCCGTTGCGGCACCGCGCAGTAACCTGCTGGTGCTGGCAGGCGCGGGCAGTGGTAAAACGCGGGTGCTGGTGCATCGCATTGCCTGGCTGATGTCGGTGGAGAACTGCTCGCCCTATTCGATTATGGCGGTGACCTTTACCAATAAAGCGGCAGCGGAGATGCGTCACCGTATCGAGCATCTGATCGGCACCAGTCAGGGCGGGATGTGGATCGGAACCTTCCACGGTCTGGCGCACCGCTTACTGCGCGCCCACCATCTTGACGCCGGTCTGCCACAGGATTTTCAGATCCTCGACAGCGAAGATCAGCTACGTCTGCTCAAGCGCCTGATCAAATCAATGAACCTTGATGACAAACAGTGGCCTGCGCGTCAGGGCATGTGGTACATCAATGGCAAAAAAGATGAAGGCCTGCGGCCAAAGCATATCGAAAGCTACGGCAATCCGATTGAGCAGACCTGGCTGCGCATCTATCAGGCCTATCAGGAAGCCTGTGATCGCGCGGGTTTAGTCGACTTTGCCGAGCTGTTGCTGCGCGCCCATGAGTTATGGCTCAACAAGCCACACATTCTTAATCACTACCGCGAACGCTTTACCAATGTGCTGGTGGATGAGTTCCAGGATACCAACAACATTCAGTATGCATGGATTCGGATGCTGGCGGGCGACAGTGGCCGGGTGATCATCGTGGGCGATGATGACCAGTCGATCTACGGCTGGCGCGGCGCGCAGGTCGAGAATATTCAGCGCTTTCTGCAGGATTTCCCCGGCGCGGAAACGATCCGTCTGGAGCAGAACTACCGCTCAACCAATAACATCCTGAAAGCCGCCAACGCCCTGATCGCTAACAACAATGGTCGTCTGGGGAAAGAGCTCTGGACCGAAGGCAGCGATGGCGAACCGATCTCGATTTACTGCGCCTTTAATGAGCTGGATGAAGCACGCTTCGTGGTCAACCGCATTAAGGTCTGGATGGAGAACGGCGGTGCGCTCAACGACTGCGCCATTCTCTATCGCAGCAACGCCCAGTCGCGTGTGCTGGAAGAGGCATTACTGCAGAGCAGCATGCCGTACCGTATTTATGGCGGCATGCGCTTCTTCGAACGTCAGGAGATCAAAGATGCGCTCTCCTATCTGCGTCTGATGGCGAACCGCAATGACGACGCGGCATTTGAACGCGTGGTAAATACCCCGACCCGCGGCGTGGGCGATCGCACGCTCGACGTGGTGCGTCAGACGGCCCGTGAACGTCAGATGACGCTGTGGCAGGCAACGCGTGAACTGCTGCAAAGCCGTGCGCTGGCCGGCCGGGCCGCGTCTGCACTGCAACGCTTCTGTGAACTGGTTGATTCACTGGCAACCGAAACCGCCGAGTTACCGCTGCATGTGCAGACCGACCGGGTCATCAAAGACTCTGGCCTGTGGCTGATGTATGAGCAGGAAAAAGGTGAGAAGGGTCAGGCGCGTATCGAAAACCTTGAGGAGCTGGTGACCGCTACGCGGCAGTTCAGCTATCAGGATGAAGATGAAGATCTGATGCCGTTGCAGGCCTTTTTATCCCACGCCGCGCTGGAAGCGGGCGAAGGCCAGGCAGACAAATGGCAGGATGCAGTTCAGCTGATGACGCTGCACTCGGCAAAAGGGCTGGAGTTCAGCCAGGTGTTTATCGTCGGCATGGAAGAGGGCATGTTCCCGAGCCAGATGTCACTGGATGAAGGTGGCCGGCTGGAGGAGGAGCGTCGTCTGGCTTATGTCGGCGTGACCCGTGCGATGCTCAAGCTGACGCTGACCTACGCCGAAACCCGCCGACTCTATGGTAAGGAAGTGTATCACCGGCCGTCCCGTTTTATCGGCGAACTGCCCGAAGCGTGCATAGAAGAAGTGCGTCTGCGCGCCAGCGTCAGCCGTCCGGTAAACCATCAGCGTATGGGTGCCCCGGTGACCAAAAATGACAGTGGATTCGCGCTGGGTCAGCGTGTTCATCACGCAAAATTTGGCGAAGGCACCATCATTAATCTGGAAGGCAGCGGCGAGCATAGCCGTCTTCAGGTGGCGTTTCAGGGGCAGGGAATCAAGTGGCTGGTGGCGGCTTACGCGAAGCTGGAAACGCTTTAGCGTGCGGTTGACGGCTTTTTCGTCTCAGCGTAACATGCGCCCACTATTATCATGAGAGGACAATGCCTTGGACACGCCCAGTCGATGCTGGCTCAATGACCTGGATTCCAGGAATAACATCTAAGGCTACCTCTTTACGCGGGTAGCCTTAGCGGTTATCAGCGACCTCCCTTTTTGATTCCGTCGCGAGTCAGCACTGATTTATCTCTGAAACTCTGTTTCCGTGTTCAGGCTGCCCGTTCCATGTTGAGGAACGGCGGACTGCCTTGTCCCATTTAGTCTGCAATGGGGAGTATTGCTATGCTGAGCGCATTTAAACTGGATCACAGCCGCCTGACGCGACTGGAGCTGGAAGACGAAAACGACAAACTGACGACCTCTGTCTGGGTCGATCTGATCGAGCCGGAAGAGGGCGAACGTGATCGCGTGCAATCTGAGCTGGGCCAGAGTCTGGCAACACGGCCTGAGCTGGAAGATATCGAGGCCTCGGCACGCTTCTTCGAAGATGAAGATGGCCTGCATATCCACTCCTTCTTCTTCTATGAAGATGCTGACGATCACGCCGGTAACTCCACCGTGGCGTTCACCATCCGTGAAGGCCGCCTCTACACGCTGCGCGAACGTGAGCTGCCTGCTTTCCGTCTCTATCGCATGCGCGCCCGTAATCAGACCCTGATCGACGGCAATGCCTTTGAGCTGCTGCTTGACCTGTTTGAAACCAAAATCGAGCAGCTGGCGGACGAAATCGAGAACATCTACAGCGCACTGGAGAAACTCAGCCGGGTGATCATGGAAGGTCAGCAGGGCGAAGAGTACGATCAGGCGCTGTCGCGATTAGCGGAACTGGAAGATATCGGCTGGAAGGTGCGCCTCTGTCTGATGGATACCCAGCGCGCCCTGAACTTCCTGGTACGCAAAGCACGTTTGCCGGGCAATCAGCTGGAGCAGGCGCGTGAAATTCTGCGCGATATCGAATCGCTGCTGCCGCATAACGAATCACTGTTTCAGAAGGTCAACTTCCTGATGCAGGCGGCTATGGGTTTCATCAACATCGAGCAGAACCGCATCATCAAGATCTTCTCGGTGGTCTCCGTGGTGTTTCTGCCGCCGACGCTGGTGGCCTCCAGTTACGGGATGAACTTTGAGTTTATGCCGGAACTGAAGTGGAGCTTCGGTTATCCGGCGGCGATCGGCCTGATGATTCTGGCCGGACTGGCGCCCTATCTCTATTTCAAACGTAAAAACTGGCTGTAAAATAAGAACGGGCCATCTGAGATGGCCCGTTCTGCTGGCTCCTGTCCCCATTTCTGCGTAATCTTACCCTCCTTTTTTTACAAATTATTAACTTCTTATGGACGCTTTTTCGTTGCGCGCGCAGTGGACACTGCTGCTGCTGATCTCGGTATTACTGGGCGCGGTGCTGCACTATTTTCATGTGCCCGCTGCGCTGTTACTGGGGCCGATGATTGTCGGTGTAGTGATGGGGCTGTCGGGTGCCACGCTGCGAATTGATAAACGGCTGTTCCTGCTCGCTCAGGCCGTACTGGGCTGCATGATTGCGCAGAGTCTGTCGCCTTCGATTCTGGCACCGCTGATTCAGGACTGGCCGATCGTGCTGACGGTGCTGCTGCTGACGCTGGCGGCCAGCGGCCTGTCAGGTTTTCTGCTGGTGCGCTTCAGTCATCTGCCTGGCCCGACCGGCGCATGGGGATCGTCGCCGGGCGGTGCATCGGCCATGGTGGCGATGGCGGGTGACTTTGGCGCTGACGTGCGGCTGGTCGCATTTATGCAATATCTGCGGGTGCTGTTTGTCGCCTCGGCGGCCGCACTGGTGGCGCGCATCGGGCTGGGTGATGAGGCGCACAGCGTCTCGCTGCTCTGGTTTCCACCGCTGAATCATGGCTTTGTTGTCACCCTGGTGGTGATGCTGACAGGCGCGTGGCTGGGCACACGACTGCGCATTCCTTCTGGCGCGCTGCTGCTGCCTGCGCTGGCGGGTGCGGCACTGCACAGTAGCGACATCGCGGTGTTACAGGTGCCGGAATGGCTGCTGGCCGTGGCCTATGCACTGATTGGCTGGAGCGTGGGATTACGTTTCACCCGCCCGATTTTTCTGCTGGCACTGCGCACGCTGCCGCAGATGCTGGCCTCGATCTTCGGGCTGATGCTGTTGTGTGGCGGGCTGGCGTGGATGCTGACGCGAATGCTGGATATCGATCTGATGACGGCCTATCTCGCCACCAGTCCAGGCGGGCTGGACACGGTGGCGATCATTGCGGCGGGAACCCAGGTCAACATGGCGTTTGTGATGGCGTTGCAGACGTTGCGTCTCTTTACTATCCTGCTGACCGGCCCGGCTTTAGCGCGCTTTATTTCACGCTATGCGCGAACGGGAACGGAATGAAAACGCCACCGCATCGCAGACAAATACCAGCAGCGCCAGCCAGATGAAACCAAAAGTCACCATCTTGTCTGGCGTGATGGTCTCACCGTAAAACGCGACCGCCAGCACAAACATCAGCGTCGGACCGAGATACTGAAAGAAGCCTACGGTGGAAAGTCGCAGACGACTGCAGGCTGCCGCAAACAGCATCAGCGGAATGGTGGTCACAATGCCCGCCGCTATCAGCTTCAGGTTGAGACTCAGTGGGTTGGCGGATAAGTGGCTGGTGGCGCTGTCGGCAAAGCCAAACAGGTAAATCGCCGCCAGCGGAAACAGCCACAGAGTTTCAATCAGCATGCCGCTCTGCGCATCGACCTGAATCTTTTTACGCACCAGGCCATACAGGGCAAAACTCAGCGCCAGGCCCAGCGCGATGATCGGTAACGAGCCAAACTGCCACAGCTGGACCAGCACGCCGACGGTGGCCAGCAGCACGGCGAGCCACTGCAAGCGGCGAAACCGTTCGCGCAAAAACAGCATGCCGAACACCACGTTGATCAGCGGGTTAATAAAGTAGCCCAGGCTGGCTTCCAGCATATGCTGATTGTTGACTGCCCAGATAAACAGCAGCCAGTTGCCGCCGATAGTCACGGCCGTCAGCGCCAGCAGCAGCACTTTTTTAGGCTGGCGCAACACGCTGCGAACGCCGGGCCAGCTGCGGCTCAGGGTAATCAGTAACAGCATAAACAGTGCAGACCAGATCACCCGGTGCGTCATGATTTCCGTGGCGGGAACCTGCTTTACCAGCTTGAAATAAGCGGGCGCAATGCCCCAGATAAAGTAAGCGCCCAGTGCAAAGCCAACGCCCTGGCGGGTTTGTTGCGTATCCATATGCGATCCATTCAATGGCGTGGTTAGCCGATAAGATAGGTGGCGGTAGCCGTGGCGATATAATCGCCCTGTTGATTGTGCAGTTCCACACGCGCCACGGCGACTTTGTTACCGGCGCGCAACAGGCTGCTGGTGGCGGTGAAGCGTTCGCCGCGTCCGGGACGCAGATAGTCGACGCGCATATCAATGGTACCCATGCGTGACAGACGCTGGCGCAGATCCGCTTCGCTTATGCTTTCCTGACGGGTTAACGCATTACTGACGCAGACCATGCCCGCCGCCACATCCAGTACCGACGCGATAACGCCGCCGTGCAGAATCTGCTGCGCCTGGTTGCCCACCAGCATGGTTTTGTTATTGAAGCTGATCTCTGCGTAGTCTGCGTCAAGGCGCATCAGTTCCAGGCCCAGCGCCTGATTAAACGGCATGTGATAAACGAAAATTTCGCCGACCAGCTGGCGAGCGTCCTGCTGTGTCAGCACGGGTGATGACATGATGATGTGTCCTGAAAAAATCGGGCCAGAGGGGCGCGGAATATGAATGAGTTGTGTATTCTATGCCGCCTGCGAGGGTGTTTCCAGTTTAAGAAATCAGCACTCATGCTCACTGCCATTTGCGTGTAGAATGGCCTGCTTTTTACGACACCCTTTCAGTTACTTTGATACGCAGCTGCTCACCGGAGAATTTTATGCGTAAGCATCGCGCCTTGCTGGCGGCAATGTTGATATTTCCTGCGCTGGCGCAGGCGGATGAAGCCCATATTAAAGAGGTTCATGACGCGCCACAGGTTCAGGGCAGCATTATCGCTAACCTGCTGGAGAAGCATGACAACCCGTTTGTTCTCTATCCTTACGAGAACAACTATCTGCTTTATACCTATACCAGCGACCTCAATAAAGAGGCGATCTCCTCCTATAACTGGGGAGAGAATGCCCGCAAAGATGAAGTGAAATTCCAGCTCAGCCTGGCGTTTCCGCTGTGGCGCGGTATTCTGGGCGACAACTCGGTGCTGGCCGCCTCTTATACCCAGCGTTCCTGGTGGCAGCTGTCGAATAGCGCTGAGTCATCGCCATTCCGTGAGACCAACTATGAGCCGCAGATTTTCCTGGGCTGGGCGACCGACTATTCGCTGGCGGGCTGGACACTGCGTGATGTCGAAGTGGGTCTGAATCACCAATCCAACGGACGAAGCGATCCCACCTCGCGCAGCTGGAACCGCGTCTATGCACGTCTGATGGCTGAGAATGGTAACTTCCTGGCGGAAATCAAACCCTGGTATCGTATCCCTGAAGGGGCGAACAGCGATGATAATCCCGATATCACCAAATACATGGGTTACTACCGCACCCGTCTGGGCTATAAGCTCGGCGACAATATCTTCAGCGTAGAGGGCAACTATAACTGGAACAGCGGTTATGGCGGCGCGACCCTGGGCTGGAGCTACCCTATCACTGAGCACGTTCGCTTCTATACTCAGGTGTTTAGCGGTTACGGTGAATCACTGATCGATTACAACCATCGCCAGACGCGTCTGGGTGTGGGTGTAACACTTAACGACTTGTTCTAATCCATAACGAAAGACAGGAATCGCGTGGCAACCTCGGCAGTTCTTAATCAGGAAGCGCTGGCGCAGCAGGTATTGCAGGATACCTTCGGCTACCAGCATTTTCGTCCCGGTCAGCAGACGATCATCAATGAGGCGCTGAGCGGGCGCGATTGTCTGGTGGTGATGCCCACCGGCGGTGGTAAATCGCTCTGTTATCAGATCCCTGCGCTGGTGCGCGAGGGGCTGACGCTGGTGGTGTCGCCGCTGATCTCGCTGATGAAAGATCAGGTCGATCAGCTGCTGGCGAACGGCGTGGCGGCGGCGTATCTCAACTCCACTATGACGCGCGATCAGCAGCAGACGGTGATGGCCGACTGCCGAACCGGTCGGGTTAAGCTGCTCTACATCGCCCCGGAACGCCTGATGATGGATAACTTCCTGGAGAGTCTGGCGCACTGGCAACCGGCGATGCTGGCGGTGGATGAAGCGCACTGTATTTCCCAGTGGGGCCACGATTTCCGTCCGGAATATGGCGCACTCGGCAAGATGCGTCAGCGCTTCCCGGAATTACCGGTAATGGCGCTGACCGCGACCGCGGATGAAACCACCCGCAACGACATCGTTAACCTGCTGCATATGCAGGATCCGCTGATCCAGATCAGCAGCTTTGACCGCCCCAATATTCGCTACACGCTGGTGGAGAAATTTAAACCCACCGATCAGCTGCTGCGTTACGTTCAGGATCAGCGCGGCAAGTGCGGCATTATCTACTGCAACAGCCGGGCGAAGGTGGAAGACACCGCCGCGCGGCTGCAAAGCCGGGGGTTTAGCGTTGGGGCATACCATGCCGGGATCGACAGCGAACAGCGTGGCCGGGTGCAGGAAGCGTTTCAGCGTGACGATCTGCAAATCGTGGTGGCGACGGTGGCCTTTGGCATGGGCATCAACAAGCCCAACGTCCGTTTTGTGGTCCACTTCGATATCCCGCGCAACATTGAGTCCTATTATCAGGAAACCGGGCGGGCCGGACGTGATGGTCTGCCTGCCGAAGCGATGATGCTTTACGACCCGGCCGATATGGCCTGGCTGCGTAAATGTCTGGAAGAGAAAGTGCCCGGGCCGCTGCAGGATATTGAGCGTCACAAACTCAACGCCATGGGCGCGTTTGCTGAAGCGCAGACCTGCCGCCGTCTGGTGCTGCTGAACTATTTTGGCGAGGGCCGCCAGCAGCCGTGCGATAACTGCGATATCTGTCTCGACCCGCCTAAACGGTATGACGGCCTGGTTGAAGCGCAAAAAGCGCTCTCCGGCATCTACCGTGTGGGTCAGCGTTTTGGTATGGGCTATATCGTTGAGGTGCTGCGCGGGTCCAACAATCAGCGTATCCGAGAGCAGGGCCATGACAAACTGCCGGTCTATGGACTGGGCAAAGATCAGAGCCACGAACACTGGGTGAGCGTGTTACGTCAGCTAATCCATCTGGGGCTGGTGACGCAGAACATCGCTATGCATTCGGCTCTGCAGCTCACCGAAGCGGCGCGTCCCGTGCTGCGCGGTGAAGTGCCACTGATGCTGGCGGTGCCCCGTTTAATCACCGCAAAAACAAAAAGCAGCAGTCCGGCGAAGTTTCACGGTGGCAACTACGATCGCAAACTGTTCGCCAAGCTGCGTAAGCTGCGAAAAGCGATCGCCGATGAAGAGAATATTCCGCCTTACGTGGTGTTCAATGACGCCACACTGATAGAGATGGCAGAACAGATGCCGGTCAGCGCGTCAGAGATGCTCAGCGTCAACGGCGTGGGTCACCGCAAACTGGAGCGCTTTGGCAAACCTTTCCTGGTGATGATCAAAGAGCATCTTGATGATGAAGAGTAAAGGACACTGATTATGCTGATGTTATTCGCCACTGTGGCGCTGGTGCATCTGGTGGCACTGATGAGCCCCGGCCCCGATTTCTTTTTCGTGTCACAGACTGCCGCCAGCCGCTCGCGCAAAGAGGCGATGATGGGTGTACTGGGCATTACGCTGGGCATTGTGGTCTGGGCGGGTGTGGCGCTGATGGGGCTGCATCTGATTCTGGAAAAAATGGCCTGGCTGCATCAGATCATCATGGTCGGCGGTGGACTTTATCTGTTGTGGATGGGCTGGCAGCTGATGTGCTCGGCACGTCAGCGTCATAAACAGCCGCAGCAGGATGAGCCGGTGGTTGCGTTGCCGAAACGCGGCATGAGCTTTCTCAAAGGCCTGCTGACGAACCTGTCGAATCCTAAAGCCATTATCTACTTCGGCAGCGTCTTCTCGCTGTTTGTTGGCGACGATGTCGGTTCGGCGGAGCGCTGGGGGCTGTTCCTGCTGATTGTCGGTGAAACCTTTGCCTGGTTTACCCTGGTGGCGGCGATTTTTGCGCTGCCGTGGATCCGCGCTAAGTATCAGCAACTGGCGAAGTGGGTCGATGGCATGGCAGGCGTACTGTTTGCCGGTTTTGGTATCCACCTGATTCTTTCGCGTTAAATTCCGCGTTTCAGTCTTTATGCCGGAGTGCGCGTTGCGCCTCCGGCAGAAACCTCCCTTGCTGTCGCTTCCTCGAGAGAGTTCGCTTGTGTGACGGATGTCACATTCCAGGGCTCAGGGAGTTTTGCTGTTGCAACCGCAGATAAATCGTCACTCTTTATTAATCATTCATATCCACATCTCCATTACAGTCGGGAAGCAGGCGCAACGTTTATGGAGAGGATGATGAGAGTGAAGTTCATATTACTGGTGTTGATGACGGCCTGTCTCAGCGCCTGCGCCTCGCCTGATGCCGCCCGCAATCCTGCGCCAGAGGCGGGCCAGACCGATGAGGTCACCTCGATCCTGATGCAGACGCTGCCCGATGTCGATAAGACGCAGGGCGAAAGGATTAGCCGGATCTCTGCGACGTTTCTCGGAACACCCTATGAAGCGGATACGCTGATCGGTTCTCCCACGCGTCCGGAAGCGCTGGTGATCAATTTCAACAGTGTGGATTGTTACACGCTGCTTGATTATGTGCAGGCGCTGAGCCGCAGCCACGATCGCGCCAGCTTTGAGGCTAACCTGATTCGGACCCGCTACGCTGGCGGTGAGGTCAGCTACCGGAATCGTCGCCACTTTTTTTCCGACTGGTTCGCCGATAGCCCGCGCAATGCCGATGACGTGACCCGCACCCTTAGCCCGGATACGGTGACGGTGGTGAAGCACCTGAATCGTCAGGCCAGCGGAGCAGAACAGGTGCCCGGTCTGGGTGTGATTGCACGTCGTATCACTTACATTCCGGCCCGGGCGATCACACCGCAGGTGCTGAAGCAGATCCAGACCGGCGATTACGTGGGGGTTTACGCCACCAGTCAGGGGCTGGATGTTACGCATGTGGGGATTGCTGTCCGGCATGATGGCCGCTTATGGTTCAGGAACGCCTCTTCGCTGGCCGTTAATCGAAAAGTTGTCGATGCGCCGTTCAGGGAATATATGCGCTCGAAGCCGGGCATCATTGTGTTGCGTGCGGTTCCATTGTCAGCGCCGTAGCGGGGCCAGGGAAGAAGGAATAATCTTTCGCGCCGAATTCGGCGCGAAAGGCGTTAAGCGATTTTTCTGGCACTGGCCAGCAGTGCGCCTACCGCCATAAACAGCCCGCCAAAAATGCGGTTCATTAACTTCATCTGTTTTGGTCCCTTAATCCAGCCCGCAATCCGCGTTGCCAGCGTGGCGTAGCCAATCATCACGATGATATCGACCACAACGGTGGTGACGCCCAGCACCAGATACTGCATAAATAGTGGCTGATGCGGCTGAATAAATTGCGGGAACAGGGCGGCGAGAAAGACGATACTTTTCGGGTTGGTCAGGTTAACCAGCACGGCGCGTTTGAACAGGCGACGACGCGGCATCGCTCTGGCGACCGCATCCAGATCAATGCCACCCGCTGAGCGCCACTGCTGAATACCCAGCCAGACCAGATAGGCCGCACCGGCCCATTTCAGAATCTCAAACGCCAGCAGCGACTGAGAAAACAGCGCACCCAGACCGATGCCGACCAGCACGATATGCAGCGCCAGGCCGACCTGCAAACCGGAGATAGAGGCCACCGTGCCGCGATAGCCGTGGCTGATACCGGTACTCATGGTGTTGATTGCGCCGGAACCGGGCGACAGGCTGAGAATTGTAGTGGTAAGCAGATAGGTCAGCCACCATTCGATGGTCATGGGTCAGGCTCTCTTTAGTAGCGGAATTGTGACACAATACGCCAGAAATAAGCGCGGCGCTACGGCCTGCGCATGGCATTCAGGACTCTGTATCCGGTCATCAGGAGGGCGAATGAATCAACACAAAGCCAGCTGGCTGCGACGAGAAAAAGCCTTTGCTGCCTTCGCTACCGGGCCACTGCTCGATTTCTGGCACAGCCGCGAAGAGCTTGAGTTTACCGGCGTGGGTAATCTGACGCTGCGCTACGTCCGCTTCACATCACCGCAACACAAGCGTGTGATCCTGATTGTGCCGGGACGCATCGAGAGTTACATAAAATATCCTGAGCTGGCGTACGATCTGTTTCACTGCGGATTTGATGTGGTGATCCTTGACCATCGCGGTCAGGGGCGTTCCGATCGCCTGCTGGAAGATTCACACCGTGGCCACGTGGCGGAATTTACCCATTATGTCGACGACCTTGAAACGCTCTATCTGAAAGAGATTATCAGCGGTCACTACCAGCAGCGCTATGCGCTGGCTCACTCCATGGGCGGCGCAATCTTAACGCTGTTTCTGGCGCGTCAGCCGCAGGCGTTTCATGCGGCCGCGCTGGTGGCGCCGATGTTTGGCATTGCTTTACCGTTGCCCTCTTTTCTGGCTCATCGGATTCTGGACTGGGCGGAGAAGCGTCCGGCCATGCGCGATGGCTATGCGCTCGGCACCGGCCGCTGGCGTGCGCATCCGTTTGGCATTAACCGGCTGACGCACAGCACCGAGCGTTATCGGCGAAACCTGCGCTTTTATGCGGACGATCCGGCGATTCGCGTTGGCGGACCAACCTACCATTGGGTACGTGAAGGCGTCCATGCGGGTCGCAACATCATCAGTCAGGTCGATAAAATCACCACGCCACTGCTGCTGTTACAGGCCAGCGATGATCGGGTGGTCGACAATCGTTCGCAGGACCTTTTTTGTGCCGCGATGGCGGCGGCGGGTCATCCGTGTGAGGGCAATAAGCCACGGGTGATCGACGGTGCGCGTCATGAGATCCTGTTTGAAAAGGATGAGATGCGCGCCGAAGCACTCAATGCAGTGGTCGACTTTTTTCCTCGCACCACTGACGTTATTTATCCGACCGGTTAAGGCCGGCAGAACCAGATACCCGAGGTATTCATGTATCACATCGTTGCATCCGATCTGGATGGCACGCTGCTTTCTCCCGAACATCGCCTGACCCCTTTTGCGCGTGAAACGCTGCAGCAACTGGTTGCGAAAGATATTCACTTTATATTCGCCACCGGCCGTCATCATATCGATGTCGGACAGATGCGCGACAGCCTGGCGATTCCGGCCTATATGATCACCTCAAACGGCGCGCGCGTGCACAACGCAGAGGGCGAACTGGTGTTCAGTCATAATCTGGATGAGGATATCGCCAGCGATCTGTTTGGCCTGCAATATCATCACAGCGATATTCTGACCCACGTTTACCGCGACGATGAGTGGTTTGTCAGCCGCTCAAGCCCGGCTGAGCAGGACTATTTCCGCGAGTCGGTGTTCAACTATCAGGTCTATGAGCCGGGTCTGCTGCCAACCGATAATATCAGCAAGGTCTTTTTCACCTGCGAAAATCCCGAGCATCTGATCCCGATGGAACAGGCGATTGAAGCGCGCTGGGGCGACCGGGTTAACGTCAGTTTCTCGCTGCCTACCTGCCTGGAAGTGATGGCGGGCGGCGTGTCGAAAGGGCATGCGCTGGAAGCGGTGGCGAAAACGCTGGGCCACTCACTGGAAAGCTGTATCGCCTTTGGCGACGGCATGAACGATGTGGAGATGCTGAGCATGGCGGGTAAAGGCTTTATCATGCAGAACGCCCATCAGCGGTTGAAAGATACGCTGCCGGAGCTGGATGTGATCGGTTCAAATGCCGATGATGCCGTGCCGCAGACGCTGCGCACGCTCTATCTTGCTTAAGCCGTCTGCGTAAAAAAGAGCCGGACATCCGGCCCTTTTTTATTGCCGTCAGGCAGAGGTCTTTTTGTGTTTGTGTTCGCTGACCATGGTCAGTAACAGCAGGATAACCGCCAGCACACAGCCAGCAATCATCACCATGAAGCCGCCGTCCCAGCCGAAGTAATCGACGGTGTAACCGACAATGGCGCTGGCTGCCACCGATCCACCCAGATAGCCGAACAGGCCGGTGAAGCCCGCCGCCGTCCCCGCCGCTTTTTTCGGCGCCAGCTCCAGCGCGTGCAGACCAATCAGCATCACCGGACCGTAGATCAGGAAGCCAATCACAATCATACAGGCCATATCGACGCCAGGATTGCCCGCCGGGTTGAGCCAGTAGATCACGGTCGCGATGGTTACCAGCGTCATAAAGAACACCCCGGTCGCACCGCGATTACCGCGGAACACTTTGTCCGACATCCAGCCGCACAGCAGCGTCCCGGGGATCCCCGCATACTCATACAGGAAGTAAGCCCACGACGATTTATCCAGCGTGAAGTGTTTTACTTCTCTGAGATAGGTCGGCGACCAGTCGAGAATGCCGTAGCGCAGCAGATAAACAAATACGTTGGCCAGCGCGATGTACCACAGCAGCTTGTTCGGCAGTACATATTTCATGAAGATCTGTTTAGCCGTCAGCTCCTCTTCGTGGCTGGCATCGTAGTCGGGCGGATAGTCGTTTTTGTACTCTTCAATCGGTGGCAGACCACAGGATTGCGGCGTATCGCGCATCAGCGCAAAGGCCAGAATAGCAATGGCGATGGCGCCAAACGCCGGCATATAGAGAGCCGCTTTCCAGTCGTTGAACCACGCCATACCGAGCAGGAACAGCAGAGGCGGAATACCGCCGCCGACATTATGGGCGCAGTTCCAGACCGAAACGATCCTGCCGCGCTCCTTCTGCGACCACCAGTGAACCATGGTACGTCCACAAGGTGGCCAGCCCATGCCCTGGAACCAGCCGCAGATAAACAGCAGCACGAACATCACCATGATGCTGGAGGTGGCCCAGGGCACGAATCCCATAATCAGCATCACTGTCGCGGCCAGAATCAGGCCTGCCGGTAAGAAGACGCGCGGGTTTGAGCGGTCAGAGACCGATCCCATGATGAATTTTGAAAAGCCGTAGGCGATAGATATCCCGGATAAGGCAAAACCGAGATCGCCACGTGAAAAACCCTGCTCTACCAGGTAGGGCATGGCGAGTGCGAAGTTTTTTCTGACCAGATAGTAGGCGGCGTAACCAAAGAAGATCCCGATGAAAATTTGCCAGCGCAGACGACGGTAGAGCGGATCAACGTGATCCTCCGCCACCTGCGGCTGACGTGGTGCAGGTTTAAAAATGCTCAGCATCAGTGAGGCCCTCCAGGGCACATTATGGTTTTTAATTCCCAGCAGGTTGGGGCAGGAAAAGAGCAGAAGAAAATGGACGCAGAATGTTCCATTTCGCGCAAAGAATAGTGTTAGTTGCGCAACGTTACTGTGATGAATGACACATTTGTTACACTTTTATTACATTCTGGAGCGGAAGTGATCATGTGATGGATCATTTCGCGCATTTTATCTGGCTGAAAGATCTTTCTGCAGACAGTTATGTCAGGAAGCGAAAGCCCTTTTCCGATGGGCATTCTGATCGCCTGTTTTGTAATCAGATGTCAACCAGATTTCACAGCCTGATGGCAGCACATTGTTTACACTGACGGCCTGTTAATTTCGGGGTCGTCACCGTGTTTTTATTGATTATTACCACCATTCTGTGGGCCTTTTCGTTCAGTCTGATCGGCGAATATCTTGCCGGGCAGGTGGACAGCTGGTTCTCTGTACTGATGCGACTGGCGCTGGCTGCGCTGGTATTTTTACCTTTCCTGCGCTGGCGTGGTCATCGCCCTTCAACGCTGTTGCTTTACATGCTGGTCGGGATGCTGCAGCTGGGCGTGATGTATCTGCTGAGTTTTGAAGCCTATCTCTACCTTAGCGTGTCGGAATTCCTGCTGTTTACGGTGATGACGCCGCTTTATGTGACGCTGATTTACGATCTGATCAGCCGTCGTCCACTGCGCATCGGCTATATCTTCAGTGCACTGCTGGCTGTGGCAGGTGCGGCGATTATTCGCTATGACAAAGTCAGCGATCATTTCTGGTTTGGTCTGCTGTTAGTGCAACTGGCAAACATCTGCTTTGCGGCGGGAATGGTGGGCTATAAGCGTCTGCAGGAGACCCGCCCGATGCCGCAGCACGCGGCCTTCTCCTGGTTCTATCTGGGTGCGGTGTTGATTGCGGTGATCGCATGGTGTGCCTGGGGCAATCCGCAGAAGTTGCCGACCACCTCATTGCAGTGGGGCATTCTGGTCTGGCTGGGCATTGCGGCTTCTGGTCTGGGCTATTTTATGTGGAATTATGGTGCGACCCAGGTCGATGCCGGTACGCTGGGCATTATGAATAACATGCACGTTCCTGCCGGGCTGCTGGTGAATCTGGCTATCTGGCAGGAGAAACCGCACTGGCCAGGCTTTATTGCGGGCGCACTGGTGATCCTCGCCTCGCTGTGGGTGCACAAGCGCTGGGTGGTGGGGCGCAGTGACCGATCATAAACAGGGCTGTTGCATGGGTGCGGCCTCCCGGGCTGGCGCGTCCGATCGCGAAGGAATCTCACATCCCTGTTGATCGGCCGGGCCATCCCTGGCCCGGACGCTTCGCTCTTCAGACGCGCCAGCCCGGGAGACTTAACAGCATCATCGCAGTTGAACCAGGGGCTCAGAGCGAATATGAAAGAGGGGATGGCGCGCTGAAACGTAGAGCATTCGCGATGGAGTTGGCGTGTGCGATCGTGAAGGAATCTTACAGGATGGTTCAGAAACGCGCCCGGCGCTTTTTCCCCCTGCGACGAACGCTCCACCGATGACCCGCTTTCACTCCCCAGCGCTGGCCTGGTGTTGCTGATTAAAAAGCCATGAAGAAGCTTGAGGGAAGAGGTGGCGCAACTGAGGAGCAAAGCGTCCGAGCCAGGGATGGCGAGGCCGTGCTGCATGGATGCAGGCTTTCTTTGCGATCAGATGCGCCACTCTGACCACGCAGGTACCCGAAGCGATCAGCCACAGACGTTAAGCAGGCTTCTCACTCTTAGGACGCTGAATCATCGCCAGCCCTTTCAGGAAGTTACGCAGAATCTGATCGCCGCATTCGCGGTAGTTCTTATGATCAGGTTTGCGGAAAATCGCACCAATCTCAGCCTGTGAAACGGTAAAATTCACGCGCTTCAGTACATCAGGAATATCGGTGGTTTTCAGATCAAAAGCGATACGCAGCTTTCTCATGAAGATGTTGTTGGTCATCTTGCGCTCAATCGACGGTGCGGGCGCATCTTCACTTTTACCGCGACGGTAGAAGATCAGGCCATTCAGGAAATAACCCATCAGCACATCGGGGCAGGCACGGAACGCAGCATCGTCATCTTTTTTCAGCCACGCCTGAATATCCGCCAGCGGCACGTCACATTGCGCCAGCGCAAAAATCTCCACCATTTTGGCATCGCTCAGGTTGAGCATGTAGCGCACGCTGCGCAGAATATCATTGTTAGTCATGGTGAAATCTTCTCGTGGTCAGTCGACAGGCTGCGCATTATAGGGGATTTTGCCCGCCTTCGCGCAGGTTTGTGCCCGCCAGATTACCGCTGCAACACCGCACCGGGCAGCGCGGCGTCGCGCACAAAAGGCAGATGCTCACAGGCGTGCTGACGGGCAAAGCGGATAAACGCTTCCAGCACCGGCTGACGTTGCTCCCCTTCGCGCACGGCCGCATAAAGACGGCTCCACAGGCCATCACCCAGCGTGCGGGTGACCACCAGACCCTGCTTCTCAAAACTCTCCACCACCCAATGCGGCAGCGCGGCAATCCCCATACGCGCCGAGACCATCTGAATCATCAGCAGGGTGTTATCCACACTTTTCAGTGCCGGACTGACGCCTGCGGGCTGCAGAAAGTGACGCCAGATATCCAGACGCTGACGCTGCACCGGATAGATCATCAACACCTCATCGGCTAGATCTTCCGGCGAAATCTGCTCAACCTGCGCCAGCGGGTGATCCGTTGCCAGCACCAGACGTACTTCATAATCAAACATCGGGGAGTAGAACAGACCCGAGCGCGCCAGGATATCGGAGGTCAGCACCACATCCAGCTCACCCTGTTGCAGGGCGGGTTGAGGATCAAAGGTCACGCCCGATTTGAAATCCATCACCACCTGCGGCCAGCTCTGGCGGAATTTATCCAGCGCGGGGGTCAGCCACTGAATGCAGCTATGGCACTCTATCGCCACCCGTAATGTGGTCTGATGCGGCTCATGGCAGGCCTGCAATGCCTGCTGAATCTGCGGCAGCACCTGCTCGGCCAGCTGCAGCAGAATATCGCCCTGCGGCGTAAAGCGCAGCGGCTGACTTTTACGCACGAACAGGCGGAATCCCAGTCGCTGCTCCAGATCGCTGAACTGATGAGACAACGCCGATTGCGTCTGATGAAGCTGGGCCGCGGCCGCCGCCAGCGAGCCCGTATTGCGCAGAGCCTGAAGCGTCCGCAGGTGCTTGAGTTCGATCATGAGAGTCCTTCACATCGAAAATGAACATATTGCGCTTGAGCAATATACAGTACCCGCAGAGTATAGCAGTGTAAACATCTGGACGGCTAAACATCTTTGGCTGCCCATTTAAGCCAAAGTGAAAGATTATCTGGAGAACAGCACATGACTATCCTGAACCATACCCTCGGCTTTCCCCGTATTGGCCTGCGCCGTGAACTGAAAAAAGCGCTGGAGAGTTACTGGGCTGGCGACAGCACGCAGCAGGCGTTACTGGCGACGGGCCGTGAGCTGCGTGCGCGACACTGGCAACAACAGAAAGAGGCGGGCGTCGATCTGCTGCCGGTCGGCGATTTCGCCTGGTATGACCATGTGCTGACCACCAGCCTGATGCTGGGCAACGTGCCCGCGCGTCATCAGAACAAAGCCGGCACCGTGGACCTCGACACCCTGTTCCGCCTGGCACGCGGTCGTGCGCCGACCGGCGAGCCTGCAGCGGCGGCAGAAATGACCAAATGGTTTAACACCAACTATCACTACATGGTGCCGGAATTTACCCAGGGTCAGACGTTTAAACTGACCTGGACCCAACTGCTGGACGAGGTGGATGAGGCACTGGCGCTGGGACACAACATCAAGCCAGTGCTACTGGGGCCGGTGACGTATCTGTGGCTGGGTAAAGTGAAGGGTGAGCCGTTTGAACGTCTGTCGCTGCTGGAGGGGATTCTGCCGGTCTATCAGCAGGTGCTGGCGGAACTGGCAAAGCGCGGCATCGAATGGGTACAGATTGATGAACCTGCTCTGGCGCTGGAGCTGCCGCAGACGTGGCGCGAAGCCTTCCAGCCGGCGTATGACGCACTGCAGGGTCACAGCAAACTGCTGCTGACCACCTATTTTGACTGCATCGGCCAGAACATTGATGTGATTCGTGCGCTGCCGGTGCAGGGGCTGCATGTCGATCTGGCCCATGGAGGTGATGATATTCAGCAACTGAATCAGCAACTGCCCGCCAGCTGGCTGCTGTCGCTCGGCGTGATCAACGGACGCAACGTCTGGCGCGCCGATCTGAGCCGCTGGTTCAGCCGTTTGCAGCCGCTGACCAGAGCGCGTGAACAGGTGTGGATTGGCTCCTCCTGCTCGCTGCTGCATAGCCCTATCGACCTGAGCGTCGAGACCCGTCTGGATGATGAAGTCAAAAGCTGGTTCGCCTTTGCGCTGCAGAAATGTGCCGAGCTCTCGCTGCTGAGTCAGGCACTCAACAACAACGATGCGACGGCGCTGGAAGCCTGGAGCGCACCGGTACACGCCCGCGCTCACTCCCGCCGCGTGCATAATGCGGCGGTGAGCCAGCGTCTGCAGGCCATTACCCCACAGCACAGCGAACGCCAGAGCGCTTATCCGGTGCGGGCGGTCCTGCAGCGTCAGCGTTTCAATCTGCCAGCCTGGCCTACCACCACCATCGGCTCTTTTCCGCAGACCACGGAAATTCGCGGCCTGCGCCTCGACTTTAAACAGGGCCGGCTCGACAGCAACCATTACCGCACCGGCATCGCGGAGCACATTAAGCAGGCGATTCTCGAACAGGAGCGGCTGGGGCTGGATGTGCTGGTGCACGGTGAAGCGGAACGTAACGACATGGTTGAGTACTTCGGCGAACATCTGGAGGGGTTTGTCTTCACACAGAATGGCTGGGTTCAGAGCTACGGTTCACGCTGTGTGAAACCGCCTGTCATTATCGGCGATATCAGTCGCCCGGAGGCGATCACCGTTGAGTGGGCCAGATATGCTCAGTCGCTGACCGATAAACCGGTAAAAGGGATGCTGACCGGCCCGGTAACCATCCTCTGCTGGTCATTTCCGCGTGAAGATGTGTCACGCGAAACCATCGCGAAACAGATCGCGCTGGCGCTGCGTGATGAAGTCGAAGATCTGGAAAATGCGGGCATCGGGATTATCCAGATTGATGAGCCTGCGCTGCGTGAAGGTCTGCCACTGCATCAGTCACAGTGGGCCGCCTACCTGAACTGGGCGGTGGAGGCCTTCCGACTGAACGCGGCGGTGGCGCGGGATGAAACCCAGATTCACACCCATATGTGTTACTGCGAGTTCAACGACATTATGGACGCTATCGCGGCGCTGGATGCCGATGTGATCACCATCGAAACCTCGCGATCTGACATGGATCTGCTGGAGGCGTTTGAAAACTTCGACTACCCGAATGAAATCGGCCCCGGCGTCTACGACATCCATTCGCCTAACGTCCCCAGCGTGGAGTGGATAGAAGCACTGTTACTGAAGGCGGCAAAACGTATTCCGGAAGCGCGTCTGTGGGTGAACCCGGATTGCGGTTTAAAAACACGGGGCTGGACGGAAACGCGTCAGGCGCTGGCGAACATGGTGACGGCGGCGAAGAAATTGCGTGGCGAAACGGCGTAGGGAATCGGGTCTGGTGGGTGAAAAAATCAGGGGCGCATAAGCGCCCCTTTTTCATTTACTGCGATGCAACACCATACTGCCTGAACCAGGCCAGCATCCGCTGCCAGCCATCATTGGCAGATTCAGCATGATAGCTTGCACGATAGTCAGCATTAAAGGCATGGCCCGCTTCGGGATAGACGATGATCTCTGCGGTCGCATTGGCGGCATGGAGTGCCTGACGCATCTGCTCGACGCTCTCCAGCGGGATACCCTCATCCTGGCCACCATACAAACCTAATACTGGCGCATTCAGATCGACCGCAATATCAATAGGATGCTTCTGCTGCTTCAGCGTACGCTCACCGGTCAGTCGTCCATACCACGCCACGGCGGCGCGCAGTTGCGGGTTATGCGCGGCGTAGAGCCAGCTGATGCGGCCACCCCAGCAAAAACCGGTAATGCCCATGCGACGAATATCGCCGCCGTTGCGTGCGGCCCAGTTGGCGGCATGATCGAGATCGGCCAGCACCTGGCTGTCAGGCACTTTGCTGACCAGCTCGCTGAACAGCGTCGGGATATCGTTATACTCAGCGGGATCGCCCTCGCGGAAATAGAGCTCAGGCGCAATCGCCAGATAGCCTTCCAGCGCCAGGCGGCGGCAGATATCCCGGATGTGTTCATGCACACCAAAGATCTCCTGCACGACCAGCACGACAGGCCACGGGCCTTCCGCTGACTGGGGTTTTGCAAAGAATGCCGGCATGTTTTCGCCCTGGCTGGGCACTGAGGTTTCACCCGCGTGAATCGCCGGGCTGTCGGTAATGATGGTGGTGGAGGCGATGGGCTGCACGGCAGGGGCAAAGCCGCCCGTCGCCGGTTTTTGTGCCATATTATCACTGGGTTTCATTATTCTCTCCGTGCAAGCATTTGCGCAATCACGTAACTATAGCCTGGCCGGAAAGCGTATGCGCCAGGTGTCGGGTCACAGAATCAGCAGCGAATAAAATCATCCTCCTCTTTAACATTGCGCAGACCCTGACACAGCCCCACCGAGAGCTATCCGCACCAGGAAGATGCTATTGTGTGATTGTTGTCACAATTTATCTTCCTGGAAATGTAACTTTCATTTTCTTAAGTGAATTTTGTCACATATTTATCGGGCGTGCTGGCGTAGAGTGGCGCGCTACCTTCCCTTAACAGGAGTCTGAAAATGACACAGTCTGACGTTTTCCATCTTGGCCTGACTAAAGCCGATCTGCAGGGCGCCACCCTGGCGATTGTGCCGGGCGATCCGGAGCGCGTGAAGAAAATTGCCGGACTGATGGAAGATGCCACGCATCTCGCCTCACACCGTGAATTTACCTCCTGGCTGGCAAAAATTGATGGTAAGCCGGTCGTAGTCTGCTCAACCGGCATTGGCGGTCCGTCTACCTCGATTGCGGTCGAAGAGCTGGCGCAGCTTGGCGTGCGGACCTTCCTGCGTGTCGGTACTACGGGCGCTATCCAGCCGCATATCAATGTCGGCGATGTGCTGGTGACTACCGCGTCTGTTCGCCTGGACGGGGCCAGCCTGCATTTTGCGCCGATGGAGTTCCCGGCAGTGGCTGATTTCGCCTGCACCACCGCGCTGGTTGCCGCCGCAGAAGCCTGTGGCGCGAAAACGCATATCGGCATCACCGCCTCTTCTGACACCTTCTATCCGGGCCAGGAGCGCTACGACACCGTCTCGGGCCGCGTAGTCAGTCGCTTCAGGGGATCGATGAAAGAGTGGCAGGAGATGGGCGTTCTCAACTATGAGATGGAATCCGCTACACTGTTAACCATGTGCGCCAGCCAGGGTCTGCGAGCCGGCATGGTGGCGGGCGTGATTGTGAACCGCACTCAGAAAGAGATCCCGGATGCGGTCACCATGAAACAGACAGAAAGCGACGCAGTGAAGATTGTGGTCGAAGCGGCGCGTCGTTTACTATAACGATTGCGTCTGGCAGCAGGTTTTTTGTCCAGACTCAAAATCTGCTGCCGGTAGTTAACGGCGCGTAACATCAGTGAAACCTGAGAGTTTTTATGCGCAATACTATTCCCGTCCGACGTCCTGCTCCTGGTGCTAATCCGGCCGCACTCAAAGCCATGCTGGAACGCAGTGCCGAACGTTTCCGTACCGCCATGCAACAGGGCGACTATGCGCTGGCCGCTCAATGCTGTGAAGAGGTATTGCGCACGATGCCCAATCAGATGCAGGTGTTGAGCGACTACGCGCTCTGCCTGCTGCGTCTGGGTCAGTACAATAAATCGTACAAAATCTACCAGAAGATTTATCAGTCACCGCCCGCGGTGCAGGCTACCGCCTCTGAAACCTGGCTGGATGGCCTGACCGAAGTGTGTGGCTGGCTGGATAAAAAGGACGAGGTGGCGCGTCACGGTCTGGCGTCGCTGAAGCGCTCTGATGCGCGTTTCAGTCAGGGGCAGCGCGCCGCGTTTCCCGCTCCGCAACCGGAGCCTGTCGATCTCACTCATCCGCACCAGAATGTCATCGCTTTCTGCCTCTATGGCGATCAGCCGCGCTACTGTGAAACCTTAATCAAAAACGTTGAAGTGGCGCCTGAGCTCTATCCCGGCTGGGTCTGCCGCATCTACCTTGATGACAGCGTGCCGCAGCATGTCTGGCAGCGCCTTGACCAGCCGCACGTCCAGCTGATCGATATGTCCCACGAGAAAACCCTGTTTCCGACCTTGTGGCGTTTCCTGGTGATGGACGATCCTGGCGTGAAACGCTTTATCGTCCGTGATGCCGACTCGCTGCTCTCGGAGCGCGAAGCGGCAGCGGTAAACGCCTGGCTGGCGTCACCTTACTGGTTCCACCATATGCGTGACTACTTCTCCCATACTGAGCTGTTGCTGGCAGGGATGTGGGGCGGCTGTCACGGCGTCTTCCGGGATGTGGAACAGGCGATGCGCGATTTCATTGCGGAGTATCAGGGCAGCCAGCGCTTCACCGATCAATATTTCCTCAAGGTGGCGTTGTGGCCGACGGTGCGCGAAAGCCTCCTGAGCCACGATGCGCTGTTTCATTTTCATCAGGCCCAGCCGTGGCCTGACCATGCCCCCGTGCGCTGGCAGACGCCGCATTTCCATGTGGGCAGCAATGCCGGTTTTGCCAGTATGACCGGCAAATCCAGCGCCGCTGAGGGAAGCAGACAGCGCGTCGCGATCACCTCGGGCGGAACAACCTGGCACTATCTGGCGCAGGTTAAAAAGGGTGAATGGCTATTTCCCATGCCGTTTTTCCTGATTGATGATTGGCAGGCTGGCAAGCTCACGGTGGCGGCACTGTAAGGCGCTGAATCCTGCTAAAATTATCTGGACATTCATACAGTGCGACTCTACCTTTCCCTCAGCAGCCTGAGTCGCGGGGGAAATCATGGATCAGCACATCATTATCAGCGCCTGTCTGGCGCTTGCCGGGTTAGGGATTGGCTGGATGCTGGCACAGTTACGTGCCGGCCATCAGGTCGCCAGTTTCCAGACCGAGCGCCGTCTGCAGGAAGAGGCGCAACAGCGTCAGCAGCAGCAAATCGAACAGCTTCAGCAGCAGACGCAGCAGCGTGAGCAGGAGCTTCGTCAGCTGCACGGCGCGCTGAGCGGCGCCAATGAGCGGCTGCAACAGCACGATTACTGGCGCAATGAAAGTGAGCAGCTTAATCGTGAACTGCGCAATCAGCTGGAGGTCAACAGCGCGCAGGAAGCGGAGTTGCGGGAAGTGACCATTCGTCTTGAAGAGACCCGTTTCGCCGCAGAAGAGAAACAGCGCCTGCTGACCAATAGCGAACAACGCCTCAGCGCCCAGTTTGAAAACCTCGCCAACCGTATTTTCGAAAACAGCGGCCGTCGCGTCGATGAGCAGAACCGGCAAAGTCTGGACGGGCTGATTGGCCCGTTGCGTGAACAGCTTGATGGCTTTCGTCGTCAGGTTCATGAAAGCTTTGGCGCAGAGGCGCGTGAACGGCATACCCTGACCCATGAAATCCGGCAGTTACAGCAGCTGAATGCGCAGATGGCGCAGGAGGCGCTTAACCTGACCAAAGCGCTGAAGGGCGATAATAAAATCCAGGGCAACTGGGGTGAAGTGGTGCTGAGCCGGGTACTGGAAGCCTCCGGACTGCGTGAAGGCTACGAATATGAAACCCAGGTTAGCATTCAGTCAGAACAGCAGGGCAGGATGCAGCCGGATGTGATTGTACGCCTGCCGCAGGGCAAAGATGTGGTGGTGGACGCCAAAATGACGCTGGTGGCCTATGAGCGCTACTTCAATGCGGATGATGAGATCGAACGAGAGCAGGCTATTCAGGAACATGTCGCTGCTATGCGGGCGCACATCCGACTGCTGGGAAGAAAAGATTATCAACAATTGCCCGGCTTACGATCGCTGGATTATGTGCTGATGTTTATCCCGGTGGAGCCCGCCTTTTTGCTGGCCATTGACCGCCAGCCTGAGCTGATTGGCGAGGCGCTGCAGCAGAACATCATGCTGGTCAGCCCCACCACGCTGCTGGTGGCGTTACGTACCATTAATAACCTGTGGCGCTATGAGCATCAGAGCCGCAATGCACAGCGTATTGCCGATCGGGCAACGCGGCTCTATGACAAGATGCGGCTGTTTGTCGATGACATGAGCGGCATTGGTCACAGCCTGGATAAAGCACAGAACAGCTATCGCGAGGCGATGAAAAAGCTGTCAGAAGGGCGCGGCAATCTGATTGCGCAGACTGAAGGATTTCGTGCGCTGGGTGTGGAGATCAAACGACCAATCAATCCTCAACTGGCCGAACAAGCCATGCCGGAAAACCGGGCGGCTGATGACGCAGATGATGACAGTGATGCGGATGAGAGTGCGATGCGTGTGAGGCGCCTCCACGAATAGTATGGGCGCAGCGTGCCTGGCTTCCGTGACTCTGATACACTTCGGGAAGTATTGTTTGTGGAGCAGGTAAAACCGATGGCAGATGAATCACAGCAGGAAACTACCCATTTTGGCTTTCAGACGGTCGCCAAAAGCGAAAAAGCTGACAAAGTCGCGGACGTGTTTCACTCCGTAGCGGCAAAATATGACCTGATGAACGATTTGATGTCGTTTGGCGTCCATCGTATCTGGAAGCGTTTTACCATTGACAGCAGCGGCGTACGTCGCGGTCAGCGCGTGTTGGATCTGGCGGGTGGTACCGGCGATCTGACGGCTAAATTTTCTCGTCTGGTGGGCGAAACGGGTCAGGTTGTACTGGCCGATATCAACAGTTCCATGCTGAAGATGGGCCGCGAAAAGCTGCGCAATCAGGGCGTGGTCGGCAACGTGAGTTACGTACAGGCCAACGCCGAAGCCCTGCCTTTCCCCGATAACTATTTCGACTGCATTACCATCTCTTTTGGCCTGCGTAACGTTACGGAAAAAGAGAAGGCGCTGGCCTCTATGTTCCGGGTACTCAAGCCGGGCGGACGCCTGCTGGTGCTGGAGTTCTCTAAACCCGTCCTGGATCCGCTGAGCAAAGCGTATGACGCCTACTCGTTCCACATTCTGCCGCGCATCGGACAACTGGTGGCGCAGGATGCAGAGAGCTATCGCTATCTGGCCGAATCGATCCGTATGCATCCCGATCAGGAGACCCTGAAAGCGATGATGAACGATGTTGGTTTTGAAAATACCACTTACTCCAATATGACCGGCGGCATTGTGGCGCTGCATCGTGGATTTAAGTTCTGAGTGAGATGGTAATGAACCTGACGCCCTTGATTACCGCGGGCCTGGAAACGGCGCTGAACCGTATTCTCTATCGCGATCGTGGCCTGAAACCGGCGCGGCAACGCCTGAATGGCAAAGTGCTGACGCTGCGCCTGAATGAGTTCTCTCATCCGCTGGTGCTGGTCTTCAGTGAACAGCAGGTCGATGTGTTAGCTGACTGGCAGGATCGCAGTGACTGCACGGTGATCACCTCGCTGAAAACCCTGCCGAAGCTGCGCGATCGCCAGCAGCTGACGCCGCTGATCCGTAGCGGTGAACTGCAGGTTGAAGGTGACCTGCAGGTGGTGCAGCAGTTCTCTGCGCTGATGGATCTGGCTGAGCTGGATCCGGCAGAATATCTGGCTCCCTGGGTCGGCGATATCGCCGCACAGGGGATCAGCCAGCGCTCACAACAGGCATTACGCTTTTTCAAAGGTGAAGTGCAGCGTCGCCAGGATTATCTCGGACAGGCCATAACCGAAGAGTGGCGTGTTGCGCCTGGCTCGCTGGAATTAGCCTGGTTTTCTGAGGAGGTCGACGCGATGGAACGTTCGCTTGAGGCGCTTGATGCGCGTCTTGCGCAGCTGGAGGCAAAATGAGTTTTGGAGAGATCCGCCGCTTATATCTGATCATGAAGGTGTTTCTGACCTATGGCCTTGATGAACTGATTCCTCAGACACGCCTCACTTTCCTGTTTCGCCTGTGGCGTCGCTCTGTTTTCTGGATCCCTAATCTGCATCAGCATGAACCGATCGGCGCACGTATGCGCATGGCGATGGAGCAGCTGGGTCCGGTCTGGATCAAGTTTGGCCAGATGCTGTCGACCCGTCGTGATCTCTTCCCGCCGCTGATTGCCGATCAACTGGCGATCCTGCAGGACCGCGTTGCGCCGTTCGATGGCGTCAAAGCCAAAGCGCAGATTGAAGCTTCAATGGGCGCGCCGATTGAAACCTGGTTTGATGATTTTGATATCAAGCCACTGGCTTCGGCATCCATTGCGCAGGTGCACACCGCCACGCTGAAATCAAACGGCAAGAAAGTGGTGATCAAAGTGATTCGCCCCGATATTTTGCCGGTGATTCGGGCGGACATGAAGCTGATTTATCGCCTGGCCCGCTGGGTCCCGCGCCTGTTGCCGGATGGCCGTCGTCTGCGTCCGGTCGAGGTGGTGCGTGATTATGAGAAAACCCTGCTTGATGAGCTGAATCTGTTACGTGAAGCGGCTAACGCCATTCAGCTGCGCCGGAATTTTGAAGATAGCCGCATGCTCTATGTGCCGGAAGTCTATTCCGACTACTGCAGCGAAACCATGATGGTGATGGAGCGCATCTACGGCATTCCGATTTCAGACGTTGCCACGCTGGAGCGTCATGGCGTTAATATGAAGCTGCTGGCAGAACGTGGCGTGCAGGTCTTCTTCACCCAGGTCTTCCGCGACAGCTTCTTCCATGCGGATATGCATCCGGGCAATATTTTTGTCAGCTACGAACATCCGGAAGATCCACAATATATCGGCATCGACTGCGGTATCGTGGGTTCACTGAACAAAGAAGATAAGCGCTATCTGGCTGAAAACTTTATCGCCTTCTTCAACCGTGACTACCGTAAGGTCGCGGAGTTGCACGTTGACTCAGGCTGGGTGCCACCCGATACCAACGTAGAAGATTTCGAGTTTGCGATTCGCACAGTCTGCGAGCCGATTTTTGAAAAACCGCTGGCTGAAATCTCCTTCGGGCATGTGCTGCTGAACCTGTTCAACACTGCACGCCGCTTTAATATGGAAGTGCAGCCGCAGCTGGTCCTGCTGCAAAAAACGCTGCTCTATGTTGAAGGCATCGGCCGTCAGCTCTATCCGCAGCTCGACCTGTGGAAGACAGCCAAGCCCTTCCTGGAAGAGTGGATTAAAGATCAGGTGGGATTACCGGCTATTATCCGTGCGGTAAAAGAGAAAGCGCCATTCTGGGCTGAGAAGCTCCCTGAGCTGCCGGAGCTGTTTTACGACAGCATGCGCCAGCACAAACTTTTACGGCACAGCGTCGATAAATTAGTGGGCGATATGAATGCGCAGCGCGTCCGGCACCATCAGGCGCGTTACCTGTTCGGCGTCGGTGCAACGTTGCTGTTAAGCGGAACGGCTGTGCTGCTCACCCGACCGGATTGGGACTTTTTCCCGGCGGTGTTAATGGCAGCAGGAATTGTCTCCTGGTTAATCGGCTGGCGTAAGACAAACTGATTGTCACGTCCGTCTAAAAAAAGGTAATGTCGCTGGCTCAGGCCCGGTTGAAAAGGGCACTCTGTGGTGCATTACCTCATCGTTTTCACAGAATATTAGAGGCTATCTCATGGGCGGTATTAGTATCTGGCAATTGGTAATCATTGCCGTGATTGTTGTACTTCTGTTCGGTACTAACAAATTACGTAATCTGGGTTCAGATTTGGGTTCTTCGATTCGTGGCTTCAAAAAAGCCATGAGTGACGAGGACGACAAAAAGGATCAACCGAAAGAGCAGGACGCTGACTTCGCTGCCAAAACGCTGGCGGACAAACAGCAAACTTCGGCTAACAAAGAAGAAGCCAAGAACGACAAGCAGGTGTAAACCGTGTTTGATATTGGTTTTAGTGAACTGGTATTGGTGTTCGTGATCGGGCTGATTGTACTCGGCCCGCAACGTTTACCGGTTGCGGTGAAAACCGTGGTCGGCTGGATCAGGGCGATTCGTTCGCTGGCAGCCAATGTACAACATGAACTGGCGCAGGAGCTCAAGTTGCAGGAGTTGCAGGAGAGCCTGAAAAAGGTGGAAGAAGCGGGCCGTGGCACGCTCTCACCTGAGCTGAAAGAGTCAATGGAAGAGCTGCGTAAAACTGCGGATTCAATGAAACGCTCGGTCAGCCAGAGCATCGACATTGAAAAAGAGGAAGACGAGGCAAACACCATCCATTCGGCTCAGCACAGGCCCGCGCCTCATCCGGTCTCTGAGCCTGCTGCGTCTGAGCCTTCGGCGACACCGGCTACTGCAGAACACCAGGCCAGTGCCCCGGCACAGACGCCGTCTGCGGTTTCAGACTCAGGTCCGGCGGCGCAATCCTCTGCTGCACCTTCTGCCGTCGCCACTGCTCCGGCACCGGCTTCTCCAGCGGTTTCATCAGGTCCGGCGGTGCAATCCTCTGCCGCACCAACCGCTGTGGCCAGCGCACCGGCACAGGTACCCGCTGGCGACGTTGCCAGGCCGGCAGATCCTGCGCGTCATTCCGCTACCCCCTCTTCTGCAAGTGATGAACGATAATGGCCGTTGAAGATACCCAACCGCTCATCAGTCATCTGATTGAGCTGCGTAAGCGCCTACTGAACTGCATCATCGCCGTATTAGCGATTTTCCTGGTGCTGGTTTATTTCGCCAACGACATCTACCAGCTGGTCGCGGCACCGCTAATCAGCCAGATGCCGGTGGGCTCCAGCATGATCGCGACCGATGTGGCCTCACCGTTTTTCACCCCGATTAAGCTGACCATTATTGTGTCGGTGTTTCTTGCGGTGCCGGTGATCCTCTATCAGGTCTGGGCATTTGTCGCCCCGGCGCTTTACCGGCATGAGCGCAGGCTGGTTATGCCGCTGCTGTTTTCCAGCACCTTCCTGTTCTACTTTGGCGTGGCCTTTGCCTATTTCGTGGTCTTCCCGCTGGCATTTGGTTTTTTCACCAAGACAGCGCCGATCGGCGTGACCGTAGCAACGGATATCTCTAAGTATCTCGATTTTGTCATGACGCTGTTTATGGCATTTGGCGTGGCGTTTGAAGTGCCGGTGGCGATTGTGTTGCTGTGCTGGACCGGGATCACCAGCCCGGAAGAGTTGAAGAAGAAACGTCCCTATATTCTGGTGGGCGCCTTCGTGGTCGGGATGTTGCTCACACCGCCGGATGTTTTTTCCCAAACTTTGCTCGCTATTCCGATGTACTGCCTGTTTGAAGTCGGCGTATTCTTTTCCCGTTACTATGTGGGTAAAGGCCGCCGGTTACAGGATGAAGACGAGAATACCGACTCCTGATGCGGACAGCTTTACCCGCACTGGCGGGAAGCGATCAATCCAAACCGCCCTGATGGGCGGTTTTTGTTTATAAACTGTGGGAAAAATTATGTTTGATATCGGTGTAAACCTGACCAGCACGCAATTCGCCTCCGATCGGCAAAAGGTGGTTAAACGCGCGCGTGATGCGGGCGTCACCGGCATGCTTATTACCGGCACTAACGCGCTGGAGAGCCAGCAGGCTCAGCGACTGGCTGAGGATCAACCGGGCTTCTGTTGGTCTACTGCTGGCGTCCATCCTCATCATGCCAGCGAATGGTCAACGGAAATTGCCAGCACCCTGCGTCGTCTGGCTGAAAAACCGGAAGTGGTTGCCATCGGTGAGTGCGGACTCGATTTCAATCGCAACCTGTCGGCTCATGAGCAGCAGGAGTATGCGTTTGATGCGCAGCTGGCTCTGGCGGCGGAACTCAATATGCCGGTCTTTCTGCACTGCCGCGAAGCCCATGCGCGTTTCGCCGCAGTGCTGGCGCCCTGGCTGCCAAAATTGCCTGGCGCGGTGATCCACTGCTTTACCGGCACGCGTGACGAACTGGAAGCCTGTCTGGGCATGGGATTATCGGTAGGAATTACGGGCTGGGTATGCGATGAGCGCCGTGGTCTGGAGTTGCGCGAGCTGCTGCCACTGATTCCGGCCGATCGCCTGCTGCTGGAAACGGATGCCCCATATCTGCTGCCGCGAGACATGCGTCCACGCCCGACTTCGCGCCGTAATGAACCCTGCTTTTTACCGCATATTGTGCATCAGGTGGCGACATGGCGTGGTGAGAGTGCTGAGGAACTTGCGACCCGCATCGACCATAATGCGCGGACGTTATTCAGACTGGCTTAAATCTTGCGGAACTGCTTGTTGTCGACGCTGCGCATCACCTGCTTGTTCAGCAAATTAAGCAACAGAATCGAGCGTGTTTCGCCATCCGGCTCGGCAAAGATGGCGCGCAGCCCTTCAAACGTCCCTTCGGTGATGACCACTTCATCGCCGCTTTGCGGCGTTTCAGGGTCAAGCAGGATTTGCGGAACGTCCGTTTCCAGCGCTTCGATCACGGCTGAAGGCACGGTCGCGGGCGTCGTGCCAAAGCGCACAAAGTGACTGACACCACGGGTACTGCTGATCGTCGTGGTGTGAATGGCTTCCGGATCAAACTCGATAAACAGATAATTCGGGAACAGTGGCTCACTCACGGTGGTGCGTTTACCGCGCACGATCTTTTCCAGAGCGATCATCGGGCTGAGGCAATGCACTTCCTGCCGCTCCAGATGCTCCTTCGCGCGCAGTAGCTGTCCACGTTTGCAATAGAGTAAGTACCAGGATTCCATAACTGCTCCCATTGAATGGACGCTAAGAATAGCAAACCTGCTGCCAGAGTTATAGCGCAGGGGCAGGGTAAAGCGTCCCGCAAAGAAAATAAACTGAGACTTTTCTTAAGATGCCCGATGGCAGCAGAAAAGGTGACTGAAAATTGACGTCTGCTATTGCTCTGTATCAGACTCAATGACCATCACATCTGCAAAAGGATCCTCTGATGGAACTCTTTCTGTTGAGCAACGGCAAGCTGGCCGATGATGCGCCGCTGCTGGGCTATGCGCAGCCGCAGCTGCACGCCATGATCGCCCAACGCGCTATTCGCTCGGCGGTATTAATCCCCTACGCGATTATTCGTGGCGATCAGCAGCAACGCGCCGCCGAACTTAGTGCCTCTCTGGGTATTCAGGTTGAGCGGGTTCAGGCATTCGCCTCACCGGCTGAAGCGATTGCGCAGGCAGAGCTGATTTTAGTCAGCGGCGGTAACACCTGGTTCCTGAATCAGATGCTGCATGAGCAGGGTCTGATCGGGGCGATTCAGCGCGCGGTGCGGGAGCGGCAGGTACCTTATGTCGGCTGGAGCGCAGGCTGCAACGTGGCGACGCCCTCAATCCGTACCACGAATGATATGCCGGTGCGCAGCAGCGTGGTGCTGCCTGCGCTGGGACTCTTTCCGGTGCAGATTAATCCCCACTATCTGGATGCCAGCGTCAGCGGGCATATGGGCGAAACCCGCGACGAACGGCTGGCAGAGTTCTGTGCAGTTAATCCGACCGAGTCTGTGATTGCACTGCGTGAAGGTAGTTTTCTGCACCTTCACGACAATCAGCTGCGCTATCACAGCGTGCGAAACGAAGATTTTAAACTGTTTCGCCACGGCGAGCCGATTCAGGGGTATCACGATGCCCGCGCGTTACAACCGCTGGTTCCCTTTCAGTGCGTATGACGCTGCCATATAAACCTCAGCATAACCGCTTAATCAGACCTATAATGGCCGATTCACTCTGGCCGGAAAGCTAAAGCCGCATGAAATATCACGATTTAAGAGACTTTCTCGCGCTGCTCGAACAGCGCGGTGAGCTAAAGCGCATTACCCAGTCGATCGATCCTGAACTGGAAATGACCGAAATCGCCGACCGCACCCTGCGTGCCGGTGGCCCGGCTCTGCTGTTTGAAAACCCGAAAGGGTACGACATGCCGGTGCTGTGCAATCTGTTCGGCACACCAAAGCGTGTGGCAATGGGCATGGGCCAGGAAGAGGTCAGCGCACTACGTGAAGTGGGGAAGCTGCTGGCCTTCCTGAAAGAGCCGGAGCCGCCAAAAGGCTTCCGCGATCTGTTCGATAAGATGCCGCAGTTTAAGCAGGTCCTGAACATGCCGACCAAACGCCTGCGCAATGCACCCTGTCAGGAAGAGGTGTTCAGCGGCGATGAAGTCGATCTGACGCGCATTCCGGTGATGAAGTGCTGGCCGGGCGATGCGGCACCGCTGATTACCTGGGGGCTGACCGTGACGCGCGGTCCGCACAAAGAGCGGCAGAATCTTGGGATCTACCGGCAGCAGGTGATCGGCAAAAATCGTCTGATTATGCGCTGGCTGTCGCACCGTGGCGGCGCGCTCGACTATCTGGAGTGGACGAAAGCGCATCCGGGTGAGCGTTTTCCGGTCTCGGTGGCGCTGGGTGCCGATCCCGCCACTATCCTTGGAGCTGTAACGCCGGTGCCTGATACGCTGTCAGAATATGCGTTCGCCGGGTTGCTGCGCGGCAATAAAACTGAAGTAGTGAAATGCCTCTCGAACGATCTCGAAGTTCCCGCCAGCGCGGAAATCGTGCTGGAAGGGTATATCGAAGCGGGCGATATGGCGCCGGAAGGACCTTACGGCGACCACACCGGCTACTACAATGAAGTAGATAGCTTCCCGGTGTTTACCGTTACGCATATTACGCAGCGCCATAAGCCTATCTATCACTCCACCTACACCGGCCGTCCGCCGGATGAACCTGCGGTGCTGGGCGTGGCGCTGAATGAAGTACTGGTGCCGATTCTGGTGAAGCAGTTCCCGGAGATCGTGGACTTCTATCTGCCGCCAGAAGGGTGTTCATACCGGCTGGCGGTCGTGACGATTAAAAAGCAGTACGCGGGGCATGCCAAACGTGTCATGTTTGGCGTCTGGTCGTTTCTGCGGCAGTTCATGTACACCAAATTTGTTATTGTGTGTGACGATGACGTTAATGCGCGTGACTGGAACGACGTGATCTGGGCGATCACCACGCGTATGGATCCGGCCCGCGATACGGTATTAGTGGAAAATACCCCAATCGATTATCTCGATTTCGCTTCGCCCGTTTCCGGGCTGGGATCGAAGATGGGGATGGATGCGACCAATAAGTGGCCAGGTGAAACGCAGCGCGAATGGGGTACACCTATCGTCAAAGATCCTGCGGTCACCGCGCGCATTGATGCTATCTGGGATGAGCTAGGTATTTTTGATCAGCCGCCACAGCGTTGATGGCGAGCACAACCATAAAGACGACCCGACAGAGGGAACGCATGACAACGTTAAGCTGTAAAGTAACTTCGGTTGAGGCGATTACCGACACGGTCTATCGCGTTCGCCTGATCCCTGAAGCGGAATTCAGTTTTCGCGCGGGACAGTATCTGATGGTGGTGATGGACGAGCGTGACAAGCGTCCGTTCTCACTGGCCTCAACGCCGATGGAAAAAGATATCATTGAGCTGCATATCGGCGCGTCCGATCTGAACCTCTATGCCATGGCCGTCATGGATCGCATCCGTAACGATCGCCAGATTACGGTTGATATGCCGCACGGCGATGCCTGGCTGCGTGAAGAGAGCAGCAAGCCGCTGATTCTGATTGCAGGCGGCACCGGTTTCTCCTATGCCCGTTCGATTCTGCTCACTGCACTGGCGGAACAGCCAGAGCGCGATATCGCCATTTACTGGGGCGGACGTGAACTCAAGCATCTGTACGATCTGGAAGAGCTGGATGCGCTGGCGGTGAAGCATCCGAACCTGAAGGTGATCCCGGTTGTCGAGCAACCTGAAGCGGGCTGGCAGGGCCGCTCAGGCACGGTACTGACGGCAGTGATGCAGGACTTCAGTACGCTGAGCGAGCATGAGATCTACATCGCCGGACGTTTTGAGATGGCGAAGATTGCGCGCGATCGTTTCTGTGCCGAGCGTGGCGCAGTGGAGTCACAGATGTACGGCGATGCGTTTGCCTTTATCTGATCCCCTGTAGCAGCCTGTAGCAGACAGAAAAAACCCGCCGGTTTACTGGCGGGTAAATCTGACAAAGTAAGACTCAACGTATTACAGACGCTCGAATACGGTCGCAATGCCCTGACCCAGTCCGATACACATGGTGGCGAGGCCAAAACGGGCATCGCGTCGTTCCATAATATTCAGCAACGTCGTGCTGATGCGTGCGCCGGAGCAGCCCAGCGGATGGCCTAACGCAATCGCGCCGCCATTCAGATTGACCTTATCATCCATCCGTTCCAGCAAACCTAAGTCCTTGATACACGGCAGCGTCTGCGCGGCAAAGGCTTCGTTCAGCTCAAACACATCGATATCACTGACGCTCAGTCCCGCCCGTTTTAATGCCAGTTTGCTGGCCGGTACCGGTCCATAGCCCATGATCGAAGGATCACAGCCCACCACCGCCATGCTGCGGATGCGCGCGCGCGCTGTCAGCCCCAGTTCACGGGCGCGTGATTCACTCATGACCAGCATGGCGGCCGCGCCATCTGACAACGCCGACGACGTGCCCGCTGTGACGGTGCCGTTAACCGGATCGAAGGCGGGTTTGAGTGCTGCCAGTCCTTCGGCGCTGGTCTCCTCGCGAATCACCTCATCGAAGTCATAGCGTTTAAGAATGCCGTCGCTGTCGTGACCATAGGTGGCGACAATCTCTGTTGCAAAGTCTCCGCGCTGGGTGGCCTGCCAGGCCCGCTGGTGCGAACGCAGGGCAAATGCATCCTGCTGCTCACGGCTGATATGATGCATCCGCGCCAGCATTTCAGCTGTTAAGCCCATCATGCCTGCTGCTTTTGCCACGGTACGGCCCAGACCGGGATGAAAGTCGACGCCGTGATTCATCGGCACGTGCCCCATATGCTCCACGCCACCGATCAGACAACATTGCGCATCACCGACCATAATGGCGCGGGCCGCATCATGCAGCGCCTGCATTGAAGAGCCACACAGTCGGTTGACGGTGGTGGCCGGCACTGAGTGCGGGATTTCGGCCAGCAGCGCGGCGTTACGCGCGATATTAAATCCCTGCTCCAGCGTCTGCTGTACGCAGCCCCAGACGATATCATCCAGTGATGTCGGGTTCACCGCCGGGTTGCGGCTCAGGAGTTCGCGCATCAGGTGCGCAGAGAGATCTTCAGCGCGCACGTGACGAAAGGCGCCGCCTTTTGAACGTCCCATTGGCGTGCGCACCGCATCAATAATCACCACATTTTCCATCTTTTTGCCCTCAGGCGCTTTTCAGCGCGGCTTCATCAATCGGTTTGGCGGCGGGATACCAGCTTTCATGCTGATGGGCTTTTTGCACCAGCAGCGCAGGCAGGGCATATAAGCCTCCGAGCGCGCTATAACGCCGGGCCTGATCCACCACGTTGCTGTTGCCCAGGGTATCGAGATAGCGGAAAGCGCCGCCACGGAAAGGCGGGAAGCCGAGACCATAGACCAGCGCCATATCCGCTTCCGCTGGCGAGGCAATAATCTTCTCTTCCAGGCAGCGCACTACTTCATTCAGCATTGGCAGCATCATGCGGTTCAGGATCTCTTCGTCGCTAAAGACCCGCTTAGGCTGGCAGACCTGCTCCAGCAGCGTATCCACTTCGGTATCAGCCACTTTTGTCAGTTTGCCCTTTTTATCTTCTTCCCAGCGCCAGAAGCCTTTGCCATTTTTCTGGCCAAAACGACCGGCATCAAACAGCAGATCGATCGCATCACGATAGTCATACTTCATACGATCCGGGAAACCGTCAGCCATGACGCTTTGCGCGTGGTGCGCGGTATCAATGCCCACCACATCCAGCAGCCATGAGGGGCCCATCGGCCAGCCAAACTGTTTTTCCATCACTTTATCAATCTGACGGAAATCAGCGCCGTCGCGCAGCAGCAGGCTGAAAGCGGCGAAGTAAGGGAACAGCACCCGGTTAACAAAGAAGCCCGGACAGTCATTCACTACGATGGGGGTTTTGCCCATTTTGCTGGCCCAGGCCACCACTTTGCTCAGGGTCGCTTCACTGGTTTTCTCGCCACGAACCACCTCTACCAGCGGCATACGCGGTACCGGATTGAAGAAGTGCATGCCGCAGAAGTTTTCCGGTCGCTGCAGCGCCTGCGCCAGCTGGCTGATGGGAATGGTCGAGGTATTGGAGGCCAGAATCGCATCCTTACGCAGATGCTGTTCGGTTTCCGCCAGCACTTTTGCCTTGATCAGCGGGTTCTCTACGACCGCTTCAACCACCACATCAGCCTGTTCAAAACCGGCGTAATCCAGCGTGGGCTGGATAGTAGCGATCACACTGGCGAGTTTGTTGCCGTCGATTTTGCCGCGTTCCAGCAGCTTATTGAGCAGCTTGCTGGCTTCGTTCATCCCCAGCGTTAACGCCTGTGGATTAATATCTTTCATTCTGACCGGCACGCCTTTCCACGCAGACTGGTAGCTGATGCCGCCACCCATGATGCCTGCGCCCAGTACCGCTGCCTGAGCGGGTGCGCCGCTTTCGCTGCCGCGCTTTTTCGCCAGACCTTTCACGTACTGATCGTTGAGGAAGATGCCGACCAGCGCGCGTGCTTCATCAGACTGGGCCAGCGGCACAAACGCTGCGGTTTCAAGTTTCAGCGCGTCATCCCGGCCAAGGCTGGCTGCGGCTTCAATGGTTTTTACCGCCATCAGCGGAGCGGGATAATGCTTGCCTGCGGTTTGCAGCACCATGGCTTTCGCGATAGTGAAGCTCATGGCCGCTTCAATCGGGCTGAGTTTCAGCGGAGCCAGCTTAGGGGCCCGGCGTGCGCGCCAGCTGCCATCAGTGGCAGCGGCTTTGAGCATGATGATCCCCGCCTCACGCAGTTTCTCGCGAGACACCACCGCATCGACCAGACCGAGTTTAAGAGCGGCATTGCCATCGACATCTTTTCCCGCCGCAATAATTTCCAGCGCACTGTCGGCACCCAGCAGGCGCGGCAATCGCACGCTCCCGCCAAATCCCGGCATGATGCCGAGTTTGGTTTCCGGCAGGCCAATACGGGCGTCCGCAGTAGCGATACGCAGATCGGTTGCCAGTACGCATTCACATCCGCCGCCCAGTGCATAGCCGTCAATGGCGGCCAGAGTCGGGACCGGCAAATCTTCCAGACGATTGAAGATGCTGTTGGCGTAACTCAGCCACTGGCTCAGTTTTTCGGTGGGTGCATCAAACAGTGAAAGGAACTCGGTGATATCTGCCCCTACAATAAATGCAGGTTTAGCGGAGCTCAGCAGCAGGCCGCGCAGTTCTGGCTCCTGCTCCAGCACAGCTATCGCCTCGCCCAGGCTGGCGACAGTTTGCGTATCGAGCTTGTTGACCGAGCCCGTAGCGTCAAAAACCAGCTCGGCGATGCCATCGTCCAGCCAGTGAAGAGTAAGGTTAGCGCCTTGGTAGAGCATGTGCGTCTCCTGAAACCGCGAAAAGTGATCTGGTCATACCAGATGATCGTGAGTGTGGGAGCGATGTTAATTTTTTGCAAACTGGTCTTTGCTTATTTGCTAACAAGATCACAGCTGCGCCGACTTCGGCATCTGCGCAAGGGGTATGCTAAACTGCGGCCATTTCGCGACACTGGAGAGACGTCAATGGATTCACTGAAGACCTTGTATCACGCTCACATCGCCACGTTGCAACAACGGGCGCAGCAGGTGCTGGCACGCAATAAACTGGATGCGATGTTGATCCATTCCGGTGAGTTGTTGACGGTGTTTCTGGATGATCACACTTATCCATTTAAGGTGAATCCGCAGTTCAAGGCCTGGGTGCCGGTGACGCAGGTGCCCAACTGCTGGCTCTGGATTGATGGGGTGAACAAACCGAAACTGTGGTTCTACTCTCCGGTGGATTACTGGCATAACGTTGAACCGTTGCCGGATAGCTTCTGGACCGGGGATGTCGAAGTTATCGGCCTGAAAAATGCGGATGAGATTGCGCAGTTGCTGCCTGCACAGCGTGATAACGTCGCCTATATCGGCCCGGTTAACGCGCGTGCGTCTCAGCTCGGCATCGCCTCTGGCAATATTAATCCCAAAGCGGTCATCGACTTCCTGCACTTCCATCGCAGCATCAAAACTGATTATGAACTCGCCTGTCTGCGCCAGGCACAGAAGCTGGCGGTTGCCGGTCATCGCGCTGCTAAAGAGGCGTTCTCGGCGGGCTTAAGCGAGTTCGATATCAATCAGGCGTATCTGACCGCTACCGGTCATCGCGACACCGATGTACCTTACGGCAATATCATTGCGCTGAATGAGCACGCTGCGGTGCTGCACTACACCCGGCTGGATCATCAGCCACCGGCGAAACGCCATAGCTTTTTGATTGATGCGGGTGCCGAGTATCTTGGCTATGCCGCTGATTTGACCCGCAGCTATGCGGCGCAGAGCAGTTCGCTCTATGCCAGAATGGTTGAGGCGATGAACACTGAAGAGCTGGCCCTGATAGCCACGCTGAAACCGGGCGTACGCTACACCGATTACCATCTTCAGATGCATCAGCGTATTGCGAAGATGTTGCTGAAGTTTGAGCTGGTTCAGGGAATCAGTGAAGAAGCGCTGGTGGCTGAAGATCTGACTGGTCCGTTTATGCCACATGGCCTGGGGCATCCGCTGGGTCTGCAGGTCCATGACGTTGCCGGTTTTATGCAGGATGAGCAGGGCACCCATCTCGCCGCGCCAGCGCAATATCCTTATCTTCGCTGCACCCGCGTGCTGCAACCGGGCATGGTATTAACCATTGAGCCGGGCTTCTATATTATTGACTCGTTACTGAAGCCGCTGCGTGAAGGCCGTTTCAGTCAGCACTTTAACTGGCAGGCCATTGATGCGCTTCGGCCTTATGGCGGGATTCGTATCGAGGATAACGTGGTGATCCATGCGCATCGCGTTGAGAACATGACCCGCGATCTGCATCTGGCCTGATGGAGGCCTTTGATATTCCCGCTGTGCCAGTGAGCAGCAGTGAGGAGACAATCAAAAAGAGTCGCTTCATTACGCTACTGGCGCACACCGAGGGTGCAGAGGCGGCGCGCGCGTTTGTCCAGCAGGTTAAAAGCGAGCATCCCACTGCCCGGCATCACTGCTGGGCCTGGGTAGCGGGCGCACCGAATGATTCTCAGCAACTCGGTTTCTCTGATGATGGTGAACCTTCGGGTACGGCAGGGAAACCGATGCTGGCGCAACTGATGGGCGCGGATATTGGCGAGATTACCGCTGTGGTGGTGCGTTATTACGGTGGCATCATGCTGGGAACCGGCGGCTTAGTGAAAGCGTATGGTGGTGGCGTCCAGCAGGGGCTTAAGCAGCTGCCACGGCAGCGCAAAGTGCCGATGAAGCTGTTCACTTTGCAATGTGACTATGCACAGCTCAGTGATATTGAACGGCTGGTACAGCGTTTTGAAGGTAAGGTGACCGACAGCCAGTTTCAGGATCGTATTGCGTTGACGCTGGCTGTACCTTACGGACAGATCGACGGGTTCAAAAAAAATCTGTCAGACTTTAGTCGGGGCGCGTTATCGCTGATCCCGCTCACACCATGATGTTCATCTCTTTTATTTAAAGGAACGGCTGAATGCACTTTCGCGCCATTACCCGCATAGTCGGTCTGCTGGTGATCCTCTTTTCAGTGACGATGATTTTGCCCGGCCTGGTCGCCTTAATTTATCGCGATGGCGCAGGGCGGGCATTTAGCCAGACCTTTATGATGGCGCTGGTGATCGGCTCGCTGCTGTGGTGGCCGAATCGCAAAAAGAAAACCGAACTCAAACCGCGGGAAGGGTTTCTGATTGTGGTCCTGTTCTGGACGGTGCTGGGCAGTGTAGGGGCGATGCCCTTTATCTTTGCCGAACAGCCGCATCTTTCGGTGACGGATGCATTCTTTGAATCTTTCTCTGGCCTGACGACCACGGGTGCTACCACGCTGGTGGGGCTGGACTCGTTGCCTAAGGCGATTCTCTTCTATCGGCAGATGCTGCAGTGGCTGGGCGGTATGGGGATCATCGTATTAGCCGTGGCGATACTGCCGATTCTGGGCGTCGGGGGCATGCAGCTCTATCGCGCTGAAATGCCGGGGCCGCTGAAAGATAATAAAATGCGACCACGTATCGCCGAGACGGCCAAAACACTCTGGCTGATCTACGTTCTGCTGACGATAGCCTGTGCGCTGGCATTGTGGCTGGCGGGAATGCCAGCGTTTGATGCTATTGGCCACAGCTTCTCGACTATCGCCATTGGCGGCTTCTCAACCCATGATGCCAGTATCGGCTATTTTAACAGTGGTACTATCAATACCATCGTGGCGGTGTTTCTGCTGATCTCCGGCTGTAACTACGGCCTGCACTTTGCCATGTTAAGCGGACGCAATCTGCGCGTGTACTGGCGCGACCCTGAGTTCCGCATGTTTATTGGCGTTCAGCTGACACTGGTGTTGATCTGTACTCTGGTGCTCTGGTTCCATAATGTCTATGAAAGTGGCTGGCAGACGCTGAACCAGGCCTTTTTCCAGGTGGTCTCAATGGCGACGACGGCGGGATTCACGACCGACAGCATCGCACGCTGGCCATTGTTCCTGCCGGTACTGCTGTTGTGCTCCGCCTTTATCGGCGGTTGTGCCGGTTCAACCGGCGGTGGTCTGAAGGTGATTCGCATACTGCTGTTATGCAAGCAGGGTAACCGTGAGCTTAAGCGTCTGGTTCACCCCAATGCGGTCTACACCATTAAGCTGGGCAACCGGGCGCTGCCGGAACGTATCCTTGAAGCCGTATGGGGATTCTTCTCGGCTTATGCGCTGGTGTTCCTGATCAGCATGCTGGCGATCATCGCTACCGGTGTTGATGACTTCTCGGCTTTTGCTGCCGTTGCCGCGACGCTCAATAACCTCGGCCCTGGCTTAGGGGTCGTAGCTGATAACTTCACTTCAATGAATGACGTGGCGAAATGGATTCTTATTTCCACCATGTTGTTTGGGCGTCTCGAGGTATTCACCTTGCTGGTGCTGTTCACGCCTACTTTCTGGCGTGAATAATTAATAAGGATGCTGACATGAAAGCGCTGATTCTCTATTCCACTCGCGACGGACAAACAAAGAAGATTGCCTCTTCTATTGCTGATGTGATCCGTCAGCAGCAGCAGTGTGATGTGCTGAACATTCAGGATGCCACTCTGCCTGACTGGGCACAGTATGATCGCGTGTTAATTGGCGCATCTATCCGCTATGGCCATTTTCAGCCGGTCGTCGATAAGTTCGTTAAACAATACCTTCATGAGTTGCAGCAGCGTACCAGCGGTTTCTTTTCGGTGAACCTGACGGCGCGCAAACCTGAGAAGCGTTCTCCTGAAACCAATGCCTATACGCAGAAGTTCCTGGCACACTCGCCGTGGCAGCCTGATTGCTGTGCCGTGTTCGCAGGCGCGCTCTATTACCCGCGCTATCGCTGGTTCGATCGCGTCATGATTCAGTTGATTATGCGCATGACCGGTGGTGAGACAGATTCGACGAAAGAAGTGGAGTACACGGACTGGCAGCAGGTACGCACTTTTGCCAATGATTTTGCACAGTTACCAGGCAAATCGTAGCGAAATAGCGCGATTTGATGAAAATTACTGCGAACGATAATATTTTCGTAATAAACGCTTGTCAGCCCGCGGAAACTCCCTATAATGCGCCTCCATCGACACGGAACACCGGCAACGGAATGACAGGTTGAGAGGCGCAGGAGACTGAGCCGCCGGAGAAAAACTTCTGAGAAAGAAGTTGACTCTGCAGGAGGAAAGCGTAATATACGCCACCTCGCGACAGGACGCTAACGCACTGTTCGCACTGCTCTTTAACAATTTATCAGACAATCTGTGTGGGCACTCGCAGGATTGATATCAGCGTCTCCGGACGTAAAAAAATATCAAGCCTCACGAGTGAACACATAATGAAATTCATTATGACGTTTTACAGATGAGCACCGCTTAACTTGTTTAAGCAAATCAAACTTAAATTGAAGAGTTTGATCATGGCTCAGATTGAACGCTGGCGGCAGGCCTAACACATGCAAGTCGGACGGTAGCACAGAGAGCTTGCTCTTGGGTGACGAGTGGCGGACGGGTGAGTAATGTCTGGGGATCTGCCCGATAGAGGGGGATAACCACTGGAAACGGTGGCTAATACCGCATAACGTCGCAAGACCAAAGAGGGGGACCTTCGGGCCTCTCACTATCGGATGAACCCAGATGGGATTAGCTAGTAGGCGGGGTAATGGCCCACCTAGGCGACGATCCCTAGCTGGTCTGAGAGGATGACCAGCCACACTGGAACTGAGACACGGTCCAGACTCCTACGGGAGGCAGCAGTGGGGAATATTGCACAATGGGCGCAAGCCTGATGCAGCCATGCCGCGTGTATGAAGAAGGCCTTCGGGTTGTAAAGTACTTTCAGCGGGGAGGAAGGCGATGAGGTTAATAACCGCGTCGATTGACGTTACCCGCAGAAGAAGCACCGGCTAACTCCGTGCCAGCAGCCGCGGTAATACGGAGGGTGCAAGCGTTAATCGGAATTACTGGGCGTAAAGCGCACGCAGGCGGTCTGTTAAGTCAGATGTGAAATCCCCGGGCTTAACCTGGGAACTGCATTTGAAACTGGCAGGCTTGAGTCTTGTAGAGGGGGGTAGAATTCCAGGTGTAGCGGTGAAATGCGTAGAGATCTGGAGGAATACCGGTGGCGAAGGCGGCCCCCTGGACAAAGACTGACGCTCAGGTGCGAAAGCGTGGGGAGCAAACAGGATTAGATACCCTGGTAGTCCACGCCGTAAACGATGTCGACTTGGAGGTTGTTCCCTTGAGGAGTGGCTTCCGGAGCTAACGCGTTAAGTCGACCGCCTGGGGAGTACGGCCGCAAGGTTAAAACTCAAATGAATTGACGGGGGCCCGCACAAGCGGTGGAGCATGTGGTTTAATTCGATGCAACGCGAAGAACCTTACCTACTCTTGACATCCACGGAATTTGGCAGAGATGCCTTAGTGCCTTCGGGAACCGTGAGACAGGTGCTGCATGGCTGTCGTCAGCTCGTGTTGTGAAATGTTGGGTTAAGTCCCGCAACGAGCGCAACCCTTATCCTTTGTTGCCAGCGATTCGGTCGGGAACTCAAAGGAGACTGCCGGTGATAAACCGGAGGAAGGTGGGGATGACGTCAAGTCATCATGGCCCTTACGAGTAGGGCTACACACGTGCTACAATGGCGCATACAAAGAGAAGCGACCTCGCGAGAGCAAGCGGACCTCACAAAGTGCGTCGTAGTCCGGATCGGAGTCTGCAACTCGACTCCGTGAAGTCGGAATCGCTAGTAATCGTGGATCAGAATGCCACGGTGAATACGTTCCCGGGCCTTGTACACACCGCCCGTCACACCATGGGAGTGGGTTGCAAAAGAAGTAGGTAGCTTAACCTTCGGGAGGGCGCTTACCACTTTGTGATTCATGACTGGGGTGAAGTCGTAACAAGGTAACCGTAGGGGAACCTGCGGTTGGATCACCTCCTTACCTGAAGATACCTTCCCGCGCAGTGTCCACACAGATTGTCTGATAAAAAGTAACGAGCAGAAAAAACCTCTACAGGCTTGTAGCTCAGGTGGTTAGAGCGCACCCCTGATAAGGGTGAGGTCGGTGGTTCAAGTCCACTCAGGCCTACCAAATTTCTTCTCATGCTGCGTTATGCGCGCGGTCGTTTACCTGAGTAAACTTCCCTTCCGCATGCCTTGCCTGAAAAGAAATTGCATCCTTCTCCTGAAGAATGTAACTCGGTTGAGTGGTAGTAGTGGTCTCTGCAGTAACTGTATGGGGCTATAGCTCAGCTGGGAGAGCGCCTGCCTTGCACGCAGGAGGTCAGCGGTTCGATCCCGCTTAGCTCCACCATACCGTTTATCTGTTTTTTTTCTGAAATACCTCAGAGCATACCGGCGACGGTGTGCTGCGACGTATTATGCTCTTTAACAATCCGGAACAAGCTGAAAATTGAAACGACGCAGCGCGTCATTCCTCCGTAATTAAGGAATGACAAAGCGATGCGTTCGAGTCTCTCAAATGCTTGCAACACGCAGCGTTGTAAAACGCCTGTGGGTTGTGAGGTTAAGCGACTAAGCGTACACGGTGGATGCCCAGGCAGTCAGAGGCGATGAAGGACGTGCTAATCTGCGTAAAGCGACGGTAAGGTGATATGAACCGCTACAGCCGTCGATGTCCGAATGGGGAAACCCGGTGCACTCTGTGCATCATTGCAGCATGAATACATAGTGCTGCAAGGCGAACCGGGGGAACTGAAACATCTAAGTACCCCGAGGAAAAGAAATCAACCGAGATTCCCCCAGTAGCGGCGAGCGAACGGGGAGCAGCCCAGAGCCTGAATCAGCTTGTGTGTTAGTGGAAGCGTCTGGAAAGTCGCAGGGTACAGGGTGATACTCCCGTACACAAAAACACACATGCTGTGAGCTCGATGAGTAAGGCGGGACACGTGGTATCCTGTCTGAATATGGGGGGACCATCCTCCAAGGCTAAATACTCCTGACTGACCGATAGTGAACCAGTACCGTGAGGGAAAGGCGAAAAGAACCCCGGCGAGGGGAGTGAAACAGAACCTGAAACCGTGTACGTACAAGCAGTGGGAGCCCTCTTTATGGGGGTGACTGCGTACCTTTTGTATAATGGGTCAGCGACTTATATTCTGTAGCAAGGTTAACCGTATAGGGGAGCCGCAGGGAAACCGAGTCTTAACTGGGCGTTAAGTTGCAGGGTATAGACCCGAAACCCGGTGATCTAGCCATGGGCAGGTTGAAGGTTGGGTAACACTAACTGGAGGACCGAACCGACTAATGTTGAAAAATTAGCGGATGACCTGTGGCTGGGGGTGAAAGGCCAATCAAACCGGGAGATAGCTGGTTCTCCCCGAAAGCTATTTAGGTAGCGCCTCGTGAACTCATCTTCGGGGGTAGAGCACTGTTTCGGCTAGGGGGCCATCCCGGCTTACCAACCCGATGCAAACTGCGAATACCGAAGAATGTTATCACGGGAGACACACGGCGGGTGCTAACGTCCGTCGTGAAGAGGGAAACAACCCAGACCGCCAGCTAAGGTCCCAAAGTCATGGTTAAGTGGGAAACGATGTGGGAAGGCACAGACAGCCAGGATGTTGGCTTAGAAGCAGCCACCATTTAAAGAAAGCGTAATAGCTCACTGGTCGAGTCGGCCTGCGCGGAAGATGTAACGGGGCTAAACCATGCACCGAAGCTGCGGCAGCGACGCTTATGCGTTGTTGGGTAGGGGAGCGTTCTGTAAGCCGTCGAAGGTGTGCTGTGAGGCATGCTGGAGGTATCAGAAGTGCGAATGCTGACATAAGTAACGATAAAGCGGGTGAAAAGCCCGCTCGCCGGAAGACCAAGGGTTCCTGTTCAACGTTAATCGGAGCAGGGTGAGTCGACCCCTAAGGCGAGGCCGAAAGGCGTAGTCGATGGGAAACAGGTTAATATTCCTGTACTCGGTGTTACTGCGAAGGGGGGACGGAGAAGGCTATATCAGCCGGGCGACGGTTGTCCCGGTTTAAGCGTGTAGGCGGAGCGTCCAGGTAAATCCGGACGCTTGTTAACGCTGAGGCGTGACGACGAGGCACTACGGTGCTGAAGTGATAAATGCCCAGCTTCCAGGAAAAGCCTCTAAGCATCAGGTAACACAGAATCGTACCCCAAACCGACACAGGTGGTCAGGTAGAGAATACCAAGGCGCTTGAGAGAACTCGGGTGAAGGAACTAGGCAAAATGGTGCCGTAACTTCGGGAGAAGGCACGCTGGCGCGTAGGTGGAGGGACTTGCTCCCCGAGCCGAAGCCAGTCGAAGATACCAGCTGGCTGCAACTGTTTATTAAAAACACAGCACTGTGCAAACACGAAAGTGGACGTATACGGTGTGACGCCTGCCCGGTGCCGGAAGGTTAATTGATGGGGTTATCCGCAAGGAGAAGCTCTTGATCGAAGCCCCGGTAAACGGCGGCCGTAACTATAACGGTCCTAAGGTAGCGAAATTCCTTGTCGGGTAAGTTCCGACCTGCACGAATGGCGTAATGATGGCCAGGCTGTCTCCACCCGAGACTCAGTGAAATTGAACTCGCTGTGAAGATGCAGTGTACCCGCGGCAAGACGGAAAGACCCCGTGAACCTTTACTACAGCTTGACACTGAACATTGAGCCTTGATGTGTAGGATAGGTGGGAGGCTTTGAAGCGCGGACGCCAGTTCGCGTGGAGCCAACCTTGAAATACCACCCTTTAATGTTTGATGTTCTAACGTAGGCCCGTTACCCGGGCTGCGGACAGTGTCTGGTGGGTAGTTTGACTGGGGCGGTCTCCTCCTAAAGAGTAACGGAGGAGCACGAAGGTCAGCTAATCACGGTCGGACATCGTGAGGTTAGTGCAATGGCATAAGCTGGCTTGACTGCGAGAGTGACGGCTCGAGCAGGTGCGAAAGCAGGTCATAGTGATCCGGTGGTTCTGAATGGAAGGGCCATCGCTCAACGGATAAAAGGTACTCCGGGGATAACAGGCTGATACCGCCCAAGAGTTCATATCGACGGCGGTGTTTGGCACCTCGATGTCGGCTCATCACATCCTGGGGCTGAAGTAGGTCCCAAGGGTACGGCTGTTCGCCGTTTAAAGTGGTACGCGAGCTGGGTTTAGAACGTCGTGAGACAGTTCGGTCCCTATCTGCCGTGGGCGCTGGAGAATTGAGGGGGGTTGCTCCTAGTACGAGAGGACCGGAGTGAACGCACCACTGGTGTTCGGGTTGTCATGCCAATGGCATTGCCCGGTAGCTAAGTGCGGAAAAGATAAGTGCTGAAAGCATCTAAGCACGAAACTTGCCCCGAGATGAGTTCTCCCTGACTCCTTGAGAGTCCTGAAGGGACGTTGAAGACTACGACGTTGATAGGCCGGGTGTGTAAGCGCAGCGATGCGTTGAGCTAACCGGTACTAATGACCCGTGAGGCTTAACCTTACAACGCCAGAGGCGTTTTTGAGAGACACAATTTTCAGCCTGTACCGGATATTCTGCGCGGCCTTACGGGCGGCGCGGAGACAGAATTTGCCTGGCGGCTTTAGCGCGGTGGTCCCACCTGACCCCATGCCGAACTCAGAAGTGAAACGCCGTAGCGCCGATGGTAGTGTGGGGTCTCCCCATGCGAGAGTAGGGAACTGCCAGGCATTAAATAAGTGAAAAAGCCCCGCACAGTAGTGCGGGGCTTTTTCACGTCTGCAGATCGTGAAAAACCTCATCATAACCCCCGAAAACAGCCTGAGAACCCCTCTCTGATACGGTAAACTACGGCCAGATAACTCAGTAAAGGCCGTCAAATGTCCAGCCAGCATCTCTCCTTAAAAGCCGACAATACACTTGGGCTTGAAGTACATACACAGAAACGCATCGTCGCCGAGACGCCAGCCGCCATTCTGGCAGCATGGCAGGCCAGCCGGAGTGATCAAACGCCTTTTCTCGTGCTCGGTGAAGGCAGTAATGTCCTCTTCCTGGAAGATTTTGCCGGTACAGTGGTGCTGAACCGCATCAAAGGCATCAAAATTCAGGATGAATATGAGTGCTGGAAATTGCATGTCGGGGCAGGTGAGAACTGGCATCAGCTGGTTAAAAGCACGCTGGAAAAAGGGATCACGGGCCTTGAAAATCTGGCGTTGATCCCCGGTATGACAGGTTCGGCACCGATTCAGAACATAGGCGCTTATGGCGTGGAATTAAAAGACGTCTGCGAATACGTGGATGTACTTAATCTGCACAATGGTCAGACAGAACGTCTCGATCGTGAAGCCTGCGAGTTTGGCTATCGTGACAGCATTTTTAAACATCACTATCAGTCAGGCTATGTCATCGTTGCGGTCGGGATAATATTGCCTAAGCAATGGCAACCGGTATTAACCTACGGCGATCTGAAAACGCTCAATCCGGTGACCGCCAATGCCTGGGATGTCTATCATGCGGTATGCCAGATGCGGCAGAGCAAATTACCCGATCCTAAAGTCACCGGTAATGTAGGCAGCTTTTTTAAAAATCCTGTCGTCACCGAGGCGCAGTGCAGCTCACTACTGACGCATTTTCCGGCTATGCCACACTATCTGATGCCAAATGGTGAAATCAAACTGGCAGCAGGATGGCTTATCGATCAGTGCCAGCTGAAAGGTTATCGCATCGGGGGCGCGGCAGTTCACCAGCAACAGGCACTGGTGCTGATCAACGCTGAAAATGCCACACCCGACGATATCGTTGCGCTGGCAAAAACCGTGCGCGCTCAGGTTGGTGAAAAATTCGATGTCTGGCTTCAACCCGAAGTGCGCTTTATTCAGGCGCAGGGTGAGTGTAATGCCGTCGGGGTGATCGCATGAAAGACCATAATGTTCCGCTAAAGCTGGTTGATATCTTATCTGATGGTGAGTTCCATTCCGGTGAGCAGTTGGGTGAAACGCTGGGCATGAGTCGCGCAGCCATAAATAAGCATATCCAGACGTTAAAAAGCTGGGGTCTTGATGTCTATACCGTGACAGGCAAAGGTTACAGTCTCTCTGCCCCGATACAGCTGCTGGATGAGCAGGCGATTCTCTCACAGGTTACGCAGGGTAACGTCTCGGTAATCCCGGTGATTGATTCCACAAATCAGTATCTGCTGGAACGTATGCATGAAATGGAGTCGGGTGCTGCCTGCATTGCTGAATATCAGCAGGCGGGTCGAGGCCGTCGTGGGCGTCAGTGGTTTTCGCCCTTTGGCGCGAACCTCTACATGTCTATGTACTGGCGTCTGGAGCAGGGGCCGGCAGCGGCGATGGGCCTGAGTCTGGTAATTGGCATTATCATGGCTGAGACATTACGTTCATTAGGGGCCGATTATGTCCGCGTAAAATGGCCCAATGATATTTACCTGAACGATCGTAAACTGGCGGGTATTCTGGTTGAACTGACAGGTAAAACCGGCGATGCTGCGCAGATCGTGATTGGTGCCGGGATTAACCTGGCGATGCGAACAGCCGATGCATCACAGATTAATCAGGGCTGGATTAACCTGCAGGAGGCCGGGGTAACGGTAAACCGCAATGAGCTGGCGGCACGTCTGATCAACAGTCTGCGCGAAGCTCTGCCGCTCTTTGAGCAGGAGGGATTAACCCCGTTTGTCGCACGCTGGGCTGCACTGGATAACTTTATTAACCGGCCGGTTAAGTTGCTTATCGGTGAACGTGAGGTCCATGGTATTGCGCGAGGCGTAGACAGCCAGGGTGGTCTGTTACTGGAACAGGATGGCGAAATAAAAGCCTGGGTGGGTGGAGAAATATCACTGCGTCCTGTCTGAGTAAAAAAAGCCTGCAGAAACGCAGGCTTTTTTATGACTGCAGTTATTTACGTAAGCGAACCTTATCGACTGCATGATCGCCACTTTTGGTCATAATCAGGCTGGCTCGTTCGCGCGTCGGCAGGATATTTTCCTGCAGGTTAAGCCAGTTAATTTCTTTCCATAAATTGCCAGCAATTTCAACCGCTTCTGCCTCTGAAAGCTGGGCGTAATGATGGAAATAGGAGTCCGGATTGGTAAATGCGCCCTGGCGGAATTTCAGGAATCGATTGATATACCAGCTTTGCAGGAGATCTTCCTCTGCATCTACATAGATAGAAAAATCGACGAAGTCTGAAACAAAGACATGATGGGGATCGTGGGGATAGTCCATTCCACTCTGTAATACATTCAGACCTTCCAGAATAAGAATATCAGGCTGCTGTATCACTTTATCGCCATCAGGGATGACATCATAAATCAGATGTGAATAGACCGGAGCGGTCACCTGACTGGCTCCCGACTTCAAATCGGAGACAAAATTGACCAACCGATGCATGTCGTAGGATTGCGGAAATCCTTTTTTCTTCATTAACCCACGCTCTTTCAGCACGGCATTAGGATGAAGGAAGCCATCAGTAGTGATCAATTCGACTTTGCGATGTTCAGGCCAGCGGCTGAGCAAAGCCTGCAAGACACGCGCAGTCGTGCTTTTACCGACCGCTACGCTACCCGCAATACTGATGATATAGGGGATTTTCTGGCCATTGGTGCCCAGAAATTGCTCCAGTACAGCCTGCCGGCGAACGTTAGAACTTATATAGAAATTGAGCAGACGCGAAAGTGGCAGATAAATTTCCGCTACTTCCTCCAGCGAGAGATCCTCGTTGATGCCCTCCAGCTGCGCGATCTCTTCCTCTGACAGCGTCATAGGAACGGAATCACGTAATGCAGCCCATTGCTCACGAGTGAACTCTAAATAAGGCGTTGTCAGGGGGGTCGTTTTATCCATAAGCATGCATCTGACCGCAAATTCATGGCTATCAACCGCGTGTTATCCGATAAGCAGGACAGCACAGGTGAAGTGAATCACGAATCGCTGGTTTATCAGTGAGAACAATGGGCTGGAGGGTATCACCAGTATGGCTTTTAACAGAAGTAAAAAGATAAACGTGATCTCGCTTTCGTCGGCATACCCACAAAACATCATGGTGGCTTTAATTTTTACTGCTTTATCGTTGTTTATGATATTGCAGGTCATCACAGCGCATGTGCGGCTTTTATCTGCTTTTTATATCTGACTACGTCTGAATGACAAAACGCCGCCATAAAGGCATACAGAGAGGCTGAGGCGTTACAGATTCAATCTGTCCCATGAGAACTGCAGCAAAAGAACAAACGGTATAGAGTCATTTTGAACAACTCCACGGCAGGTCATCGTCGTACCGACATAAGGGACACGCATGTCAAAACGGCCTGCTTTCTACAGAAAAGTGCCTGCACATGAAAAAAACAGCGCAGGCGAGGTCAAAAAAGCATCGTTCGGTACAGGCGTGTAAAATAAAAATGCTGCCTGCAGATTTATTTACCTGCTGAAAAGCGACCCGGAGAAAGGCGTGAGGCAATAGCGCGAGCCGACTGAACCTATGAAAACAGGACCAGATTGCACAAATATTCTGCACAAGAACACTAAAATGCGATGATTTGCACAAATAGTAAGCGATAGAAAAAAATAAGCGATTTTTTAGTTGCATCCAGAGCCCGACCTTCCTAGAATGCGCACCACTTGATGCCGGCTTAGCTCAGTTGGTAGAGCAACTGACTTGTAATCAGTAGGTCACCAGTTCGATTCCGGTAGCCGGCACCATCAAGTAGGTGGGATTCCCGAGCGGCCAAAGGGAGCAGACTGTAAATCTGCCGTCACAGACTTCGAAGGTTCGAATCCTTCTCCCACCACCATCTCAACCTCGCGGTTGGGTACGCAGATGAACAACCTGTTTATCTGCCAGGTGAGTCACTTATCACCCTGAATTCAGACTGAGCGTTAGCGAAGTCAAAGTCGGTCAGCTTCGCTGACAGGCAGTAGATAGTAGAGAAACATCTCTGTTATCTACAAGCTACAGAAAGAACAGGTAGCCGAGTTCCAGGATGCGGGCATCGTATAATGGCTATTACCTCAGCCTTCCAAGCTGATGATGCGGGTTCGATTCCCGCTGCCCGCTCCAGATGTGCTGATATGGCTCAGTTGGTAGAGCGCACCCTTGGTAAGGGTGAGGTCCCCAGTTCGACTCTGGGTATCAGCACCACTTCCTTTAATCTCCCTCCTGATTTTCTCTGTAACTTCCTTGCAGTCAGGCATTGCCTGGTTAATGTGATGATATCATTGATATATCCGTGTCTTAGAGGGACTAGCGATGGCTAAAGAGCAATTTCAACGTAACAAACTGCACGTAAACGTGGGCACCATCGGTCACGTTGACCACGGTAAAACCACCCTGACTGCAGCTATCACTACCGTACTGGCTAAAACCAACGGCGGCCAGGCTCGTGCATTCGATCAGATCGACAGCACGCCTGAAGAAAAAGCCCGCGGTATCACCATCAACACCGCACACGTTGAGTATGAGACTGCTGCACGTCACTACGCTCACGTTGACTGCCCAGGCCACGCCGACTATGTGAAAAACATGATCACCGGTGCTGCTCAGATGGACGGCGCGATCCTGGTTGTTGCTGCGACTGATGGCCCAATGCCACAGACCCGTGAGCACATCCTGCTGGGTCGTCAGGTTGGCGTTCCTTACATCATCGTGTTCCTGAACAAATGTGACATGGTTGATGATGAAGAGCTGCTGGAACTGGTAGAGATGGAAGTTCGTGACCTGCTGTCAGCATATGACTTCCCAGGCGACGACACTCCAATCGTTCGTGGTTCTGCTCTGAAAGCGCTGGAAGGCAACCCAGAGTGGGAAGCGAAGATCATCGAGCTGGCTGAACACCTGGACAACTACATCCCGGATCCAGTCCGTGCGATCGACATGCCGTTCCTGCTGCCAATCGAAGACGTATTCTCAATCTCTGGCCGTGGTACCGTTGTTACCGGTCGTGTTGAGCGCGGCATCGTTAAAGTCGGCGACGAAGTTGAAATCGTGGGTATCAAAGATACTGTGAAATCAACCTGTACCGGTGTTGAGATGTTCCGTAAGCTGCTGGACCAGGGTCAGGCAGGCGAAAACTGTGGTGTTCTGCTGCGCGGTATCAAGCGTGAAGACATCCAGCGTGGCCAGGTTCTGGCTAAGCCAGGCTCAATCAAGCCGCACACCCAGTTCGAGTCAGAAGTTTACGTTCTGTCTAAAGACGAAGGTGGTCGCCATACTCCGTTCTTCAAAGGCTATCGTCCACAGTTCTACTTCCGTACAACTGACGTAACCGGCTCAGTAGAGCTGCCAGAAGGCGTTGAAATGGTAATGCCAGGCGACAACATCAAAATGGTTGTTACCCTGATCCACCCAATCGCAATGGACGAAGGTCTGCGCTTCGCAATCCGCGAAGGTGGCCGTACCGTTGGCGCGGGTGTTGTTGCTAAAGTTATCGCATAATTACCGATAACGTTTGACGCAATGCACACGGAAAGGGCATCATTTGATGCCCTTTTTGCACGCTGTTTCATAGAACCTGGCTCATCAGTGATTTTTTGAATCATAATCATTGCTGAGACAGGCTCTGTTATGCGGCGTTGGATACCGAGTTACGCCCCAAAAGCTCATTCGGTTTGGACGCCTCGCACTGCGGGGCAGAATAGTTTCTGAATTATTGTGGCAGGTTGGTTTATGAGTGCGAATACCGAAGCTCAAGGGAGCGGGCGTGGCCTGGAAGCGGTAAAGTGGGTAGTAGTCGTGTTACTGCTGCTTGCAGCGATTGTAGGTAACTACCTCTATCGTGATGTGTCACTGCCACTGCGTGCTTTAGCCGTAGTTGTACTGATTGCAGCGGCTGGCGGCATTGCGCTTTTAACGACCAAAGGCAAAGCGACCGTGGCTTTTGCTCGTGAAGCAAGAACAGAAATGCGTAAGGTTATCTGGCCAACCCGCCAGGAAACGCTGCACACCACGTTAATCGTTGCCGCGGTTACTGCCGTGATGTCACTGATTTTGTGGGGGCTGGATGGTATTCTGGTCCGTCTGGTATCGTTTATCACTGGCCTGAGGTTCTGAGATGTCTGAAGCTCCAAAGAAACGCTGGTACGTCGTACAGGCGTTTTCCGGTTTTGAAGGCCGCGTAGCACAATCGCTGCGCGAGCATATCAAATTGCACAACATGGAAGAGCTGTTTGGCGACGTCATGGTTCCGACTGAAGAAGTCGTTGAAATTCGTGGTGGCCAGCGTCGTAAGAGCGAGCGCAAGTTTTTCCCGGGATACGTACTGGTTCAGATGGTGATGAATGACGCCAGCTGGCATCTGGTACGCAGCGTCCCACGCGTGATGGGTTTCATCGGCGGTACATCTGACCGTCCGGCACCTATCAGCGATAAAGAAGTTGATGCGATCATGAACCGTCTGCAGCAGGTCGGCGATAAGCCTCGTCCGAAAACGCTGTTTGAGCCAGGTGAAATGGTTCGCGTTAATGACGGTCCTTTTGCTGACTTTAACGGTGTGGTTGAAGATGTGGATTACGAGAAGAGCCGCCTGACGGTATCCGTTTCCATCTTTGGACGTGCGACGCCGGTTGAGCTCGACTTCGGTCAGGTGGAGAAAGGTTAACCTCTTTCCGCTCACAAATTAGCTGTTGCAGCAGGCGCGAAATTTAACTACAATTTCGCGCCTTTTGTTTTTATGCGCTGGCAACAGCGTGTAAATCGTTATCACGGGGAGCCTTTACAGGCGCTATAACCCAATTGAGGAAATATCATGGCTAAGAAAGTCCAAGCCTACGTCAAGCTGCAGGTTGCAGCTGGTATGGCGAACCCAAGTCCACCGGTTGGTCCAGCTCTGGGTCAGCAGGGTGTTAACATCATGGAATTCTGTAAAGCGTTCAACGCTAAGACCGAATCTCTGGAAAAAGGTCTGCCGACTCCAGTTGTTATCACCGTATACAGCGACCGTTCTTTTACCTTCATTACCAAAACGCCTCCGGCTGCCGTACTGCTGAAAAAAGCAGCGGGCATCAAGTCTGGTTCTGGTAAGCCGAACAAAGATAAAGTCGGTAAAGTGACTCGTGCTCAGGTACGTGAAATCGCAGAAACCAAAGCTGCGGACATGACTGGTTCTGACGTTGAAGCGATGACTCGCTCAATCGAAGGTACTGCTCGTTCCATGGGCCTGGTAGTAGAGGACTAAGAAATGGCTAAGCTGACCAAGCGCATGACCGTAATTCGCGACAAAGTTGACGCGACCAAGCAGTATGATATTGCTGAAGCTGTTGCTCTGCTGAAAGAACTGGCTACTGCCAAGTTCGTTGAAAGCGTTGACGTTGCTGTCAACCTCGGCATTGACGCACGTAAATCTGATCAGAACGTTCGCGGCGCGACCGTTCTGCCACACGGTACTGGTCGTTCAGTACGTGTTGCTGTCTTCGCCCAGGGCGCCAACGCTGAAGCTGCTAAAGCAGCAGGCGCTGAGCTGGTAGGCATGGAAGACCTGGCTGATCAGATCAAGAAAGGCGAAATGAATTTTGACGTTGTGATTGCTTCTCCGGATGCAATGCGCGTTGTTGGCCAGCTGGGCCAGATTCTGGGTCCACGTGGCCTGATGCCAAACCCGAAAGTCGGTACTGTAACGCCTAACGTTGCTGAAGCGGTTAAGAACGCTAAAGCGGGTCAGGTTCGTTATCGTAACGACAAAAACGGCATCATCCACACTACCATCGGTAAAGTGGACTTTGACGCTGACAAACTGAAAGAAAACCTGGAATCTCTGCTGGTTGCGCTGAAAAAAGCAAAACCATCTCAGGCGAAAGGCGTGTACATCAAGAAAGTTAGCCTTTCAACCACCATGGGCGCCGGCGTTGCCGTTGACCAGGCTGGTCTGAACGCAACAGCAAACTAATTGCTGCTTGAAACGGGCGAAAAATTCACCTAGAATCTTACGCCCGTTGTTCTGTTATTAACGGAACAGGACACCAGAGAGCCAGAACTGATTGTTGCGTTTATCGCCTTTCCCTCTGACTCTGCTGCGTCGCACAGAATTTAGGTTGGAGCCAGGCCTTATCCTGGCCTCCGTCCAAGACCGCAGGAGCTGTTTATCTCCGGATATTCCGCTTAATACCCTGCGTAGACGGTGACAGAACCAAAAGAATTTTTTCTTAGCTGGATTCTGCTCACCGTGTTCGAGCGCTTATTTCCCTTCGGGGTGAGTAAGTGAAGTGAGTTCCGGGGAAATCCTTTCCCGGTCAAATCCAGGAGCAAAAGCTAATGGCATTAAATCTTCAAGACAAACAAGCGATTGTTGCTGAAGTCAGCGAAGTAGCCAAAGGTGCGCTTTCAGCGGTTGTTGCGGATTCCCGTGGCGTTACCGTTGATAAAATGACCGAACTGCGTAAAGCAGGCCGTGAAGCTGGCGTTTACATGCGTGTTGTTCGTAACACCCTGCTGCGCCGCGTCGTTGAAGGAACTCAGTTTGAGTGCCTGAAAGACACGTTTGTTGGTCCGACCCTGATTGCATATTCTATGGAACACCCGGGCGCTGCTGCTCGTCTGTTCAAAGATTTCGCGAAAGCGAATGCAAAATTTGAGGTCAAAGCTGCAGCCTTTGAAGGTGAGCTGATCACGGCGGCCAATATTGACCGTCTGGCAACGCTGCCGACCTACGAAGAAGCACTGGCACGTCTGATGTCGACCATGAAAGAAGCCGCTGCCGGCAAACTGGTCCGCACTCTGGCTGCTGTACGCGATGCAAAAGAAGCGGCTTAAGGCCATATTCTTTTCTTCGTACTTGCTTACGTATAAACTTTTTCTGATTCTTAGGAACAATTGTCATGTCTATTACTAAAGACCAAATTCTGGAAGCTGTTGCAGCGATGTCCGTAATGGAAGTAGTTGAGCTGGTTTCTGCTATGGAAGAAAAATTCGGCGTTTCTGCTGCTGCTGCTGTAGCTGTTGCTGCGGGCCCGGCTGAAGCTGTTGAAGAAAAAACTGAATTCGACGTAGTCCTGAAAGCTGTTGGCCCGAACAAGGTTGCAGTAATCAAAGCCGTACGTACTGCAACTGGTCTGGGCCTGAAAGAAGCCAAAGATCTGGTTGAAGCAACTGGCGTAATCAAAGAAGCGATCAGCAAAGATGACGCAGCTGCACTTGAAGCTGCTCTGAAAGAAGCTGGCGCTGAAGTTGAAGTTAAGTAAGACAGCCTTCGGGTTGCAGTCTGAGTAGTTTCAGGCTGATGGCTGGTGACTTTTTGGTCACCAGCCTTTTTGCGCTACAGGGTCTCAATGGGGTTTCACACTGTTTGTCCATTGTTACTCTTCAATATCTTTCTCTATCGACGACTTAATATACCGCTCTACCTGTGCGGGTTCCCTGCCCTCGCAACAGCGATGAAATGATTTAAGCGTGATAGAAAGAGGTATTGCACTGCTGCTGCGCAGCCAGTGAATCAAACAAAATCGTGTTGCATGAACTGTCCTGTCAGGACGGACAGCGTGGGTCGACTTGTCAGCTAGCTGAGGAACCCTATGGTTTACTCCTATACCGAGAAAAAACGTATTCGTAAGGATTTTGGTAAACGTCCGCAAGTACTGGACATACCTTATCTCCTTTCCATCCAGCTCGACTCGTTCCAGAAGTTTATCGAGCAAGATCCAGAAGGTCAGTACGGACTGGAAGCTGCATTCCGCTCTGTATTCCCTATTGCGAGCTACAGCGGCAACTCTGAGTTGCAGTATGTCAGCTATCGCCTGGGTGAACCTGTCTTTGACGTGAAAGAGTGTCAGATCCGTGGCGTGACCTATTCGGCACCGCTGCGCGTGAAACTGCGTCTGGTGGTCTATGAGCGCGAAGCGCCAGAAGGCACCGTAAAAGACATTAAAGAACAAGAAGTCTACATGGGCGAAATTCCGCTCATGACCGACAATGGTACCTTTGTTATCAATGGTACCGAGCGCGTTATCGTTTCTCAGCTGCACCGTAGTCCTGGCGTGTTCTTTGATAGCGATAAGGGTAAAACCCACTCATCGGGTAAAGTGCTCTACAACGCACGTATCATCCCTTACCGCGGTTCATGGCTCGACTTTGAGTTTGACCCGAAAGATAACCTGTTTGTCCGTATTGACCGTCGTCGTAAGCTGCCGGCCACTATCATCCTGCGTGCGTTGCAGTTCACTACACCTCAGATCCTCGATATCTTCTTCGAGAAAGTGGTGTTTGAGATTCGCGACAACAAGCTGCAGATGGAGCTGGTGCCTGAGCGCCTGCGCGGTGAAACTGCGACCTTCGATATCGAAGCGAACGGCACCGTCTACGTCGAAAAAGCACGCCGTATTACTGCGCGCCATATCCGTCAGCTGGAAAAAGATGGCATTCAGCACATCGAAGTTCCGGTTGAATATATCGCGGGCAAAGTGGTCGCTAAAGACTACATCGATGAGAGCACCGGTGAGCTGATCATTGCAGCGAACATGGAACTGTCACTGGATCTGCTGGCCAAGCTGAGCCAGTCCGGTCACAAGCGCATCGAAACGCTGTTCACCAACGATCTGGACCACGGTCCATATATGTCCGAGACCCTGCGTGTTGACCCAACCAGCGATCGTCTGAGCGCACTGGTTGAGATCTACCGCATGATGCGTCCTGGTGAGCCGCCAACACGCGAAGCAGCAGAGAACCTGTTTGAGAACCTGTTCTTCTCTGAAGATCGTTACGATCTTTCTGCTGTGGGTCGTATGAAGTTCAACCGTTCATTGCTGCGTGATGAAATCGAAGGTTCAGGCATCCTGAGCAAAGATGACATCATCGAAGTGATGAAGAAGCTGATCGACATCCGTAACGGTAAAGGCGAAGTGGACGATATCGACCACCTCGGTAACCGTCGTATTCGTTCAGTTGGTGAAATGGCTGAGAACCAGTTCCGTGTCGGTCTGGTACGTGTTGAGCGTGCGGTTAAAGAGCGTCTGTCACTGGGCGACCTTGATACCCTGATGCCACAGGACATGATCAACGCGAAGCCGATTTCGGCCGCGGTGAAAGAGTTCTTTGGTTCCAGCCAGCTTTCTCAGTTTATGGATCAGAACAACCCGCTGTCAGAGATTACGCACAAACGTCGTATCTCTGCTCTCGGCCCGGGTGGTTTGACACGTGAGCGTGCCGGCTTCGAAGTGCGTGACGTACACCCAACGCACTACGGTCGTGTCTGCCCAATCGAAACCCCTGAAGGCCCGAACATCGGTCTGATCAACTCCTTGTCTGTGTATGCACAGACCAACGAGTACGGTTTCCTTGAGACGCCTTACCGCCGTGTTATCGACGGTCTGGTTTCTGACGAGATTCACTACCTCTCTGCTATCGAAGAGGGTAACTACGTTATCGCTCAGGCGAACGCCCCTCTTGATGATAACGGTGCGTTTGTTGATGACCTGGTCACCTGCCGTAGCAAAGGCGAATCGAGCCTGTTCAGCCGCGATCAGGTTGACTACATGGACGTTTCGACTCAACAGATCGTTTCTGTCGGTGCGTCACTGATCCCGTTCCTGGAACACGATGATGCTAACCGCGCCCTGATGGGTGCGAACATGCAACGTCAGGCCGTTCCAACTCTGCGTGCTGATAAGCCGCTGGTTGGTACGGGTATGGAACGTGCTGTTGCCGTTGACTCCGGTGTAACTGCCGTTGCCAAACGTGGCGGTACCGTACAGTACGTCGACGCATCACGCATCGTTATCAAAGTTAACGAAGACGAAATGCATGCTGGCGAAGCCGGTATCGACATTTATAACCTGACCAAATATACCCGTTCTAACCAGAACACCTGCATCAACCAGATGCCATGTGTTTCTCTGGGTGAGCCGGTTGAGCGCGGCGACGTGCTGGCAGATGGCCCGTCCACCGATCTGGGTGAACTGGCGCTGGGCCAGAACATGCGCGTAGCGTTCATGCCGTGGAACGGTTACAACTTCGAAGACTCCATCCTGGTCTCCGAGCGTGTGGTACAGGAAGATCGCTTTACGACTATCCACATTCAGGAACTGGCTTGCGTGTCGCGTGACACCAAACTGGGGCCGGAAGAGATTACCGCTGATATCCCGAACGTGGGTGAAGCTGCACTCTCTAAACTGGATGAGTCAGGCATCGTCTACATCGGTGCTGAAGTGACCGGTGGCGACATTCTGGTTGGTAAGGTTACGCCGAAAGGTGAAACCCAGCTGACGCCAGAAGAGAAACTGCTGCGCGCTATCTTCGGTGAAAAAGCCTCTGACGTGAAAGATTCGTCACTGCGCGTACCGAATGGCGTGTCAGGCACCGTGATCGACGTTCAGGTCTTTACCCGCGATGGCGTGGAAAAAGACAAACGTGCGCTGGAAATCGAAGAGATGCAGCTGAAGCAGGCCAAGAAAGACCTGTCTGAAGAACTGCAGATTCTGGAAGCGGGCCTGTTCAGCCGTATTCAGAACGTATTGATTTCTGGTGGCGTTGAAGCAGACAAACTGGACAAGCTGCCGCGCGAGCGCTGGCTGGAACTGGGTCTGACTGACGAAGCCAAGCAAAACCAGCTGGAGCAGCTGGCAGAGCAGTACGACGAACTGAAGCACGAGTTTGAGAAAAAACTCGAAGGTAAGCGTCGTAAAATCACCCAGGGCGATGATCTGGCACCAGGCGTGCTGAAAATCGTTAAGGTTTATCTGGCTGTTAAACGTCAGATTCAGCCGGGTGACAAAATGGCAGGCCGTCACGGTAACAAAGGTGTTATCTCCAAGATCAACCCGATTGAAGATATGCCTTACGATGAAAACGGCACGCCGGTTGACATCGTTCTGAACCCGCTGGGCGTACCATCGCGTATGAACATCGGTCAGATTCTGGAAACCCACCTGGGTATGGCAGCGAAAGGCATCGGCGAGAAGATCAACGCCATGCTCAAAAAGCAGGAAGATGTCGCGAAACTGCGCGAATTCATCCAGCGCGCCTATGACCTGGGTAGCGATCTGCGTCAGAAAGTTGACCTGAACACCTTCTCCGATGACGAAGTATTGCGTCTGGCTGAGAACCTGAAGAAAGGTATGCCAATCGCCACTCCGGTGTTTGATGGCGCGAAAGAGAGCGAAATCAAAGAGCTGCTGCAGCTCGGCGGCTTGCCTTCTTCCGGTCAGATTACCCTGTTTGACGGCCGTACCGGTGAGCAGTTCGAACGTCAGGTAACCGTTGGCTACATGTACATGCTGAAACTCAACCACCTGGTTGATGACAAGATGCATGCACGTTCAACCGGTTCCTACAGCCTGGTTACTCAGCAGCCGCTGGGTGGTAAGGCGCAGTTCGGTGGTCAGCGCTTTGGTGAGATGGAAGTATGGGCACTGGAAGCATACGGTGCCGCGTATACCCTGCAGGAAATGCTTACCGTTAAGTCTGATGACGTCAACGGCCGTACCAAGATGTATAAAAACATCGTTGACGGTAACCATCAGATGGAACCGGGCATGCCGGAATCCTTCAACGTACTGTTGAAAGAGATTCGCTCGCTGGGTATCAACATCGAGCTGGAAGACGAGTAACCCCTTTTCAGGCTGCGGTTCGCCGCCGCCTGAAAGTGCAGGGTTTAAAGCGCTCGCAATTGTACTGGTTACGGGGCGTTCAATTTCGGTTGGACGCCCTCTGAGTCTCACTCCGACGGGAGCTAATCCGTGAAAGACTTACTTAAGTTTCTGAAAGCGCAAACTAAGACCGAAGAGTTTGATGCGATCAAAATTGCGCTGGCTTCGCCAGACATGATCCGTTCCTGGTCTTTTGGTGAAGTGAAAAAGCCAGAAACCATTAACTACCGTACTTTTAAGCCAGAGCGCGATGGTCTGTTCTGTGCCCGTATCTTCGGGCCGGTAAAAGACTATGAGTGCCTGTGCGGCAAATACAAGCGCCTGAAACACCGTGGTGTGATTTGTGAGAAGTGCGGCGTTGAAGTGACCCAGACTAAAGTACGCCGTGAGCGTATGGGCCACATCGAACTGGCGTCTCCGACTGCGCACATCTGGTTCCTGAAGTCACTGCCATCGCGTATCGGCTTACTGCTGGATATGCCACTGCGTGACATTGAGCGCGTGCTCTACTTTGAATCTTACGTGGTAATCGAAGGTGGCATGACCAACCTCGAGAAGCGTCAGATTCTGACTGAAGAGCAGTACCTTGACGCTCTGGAAGAGTTCGGTGACGAGTTCGACGCCAAAATGGGCGCCGAAGCGATCCAGGCCCTGTTGAAAAACATGGATCTGGAGCAGGAGTGCGAGCAGCTGCGTGAAGAGCTGAACGAAACTAACTCCGAAACCAAACGTAAAAAACTGACCAAGCGCATCAAGCTGCTGGAAGCGTTCGTACAGTCTGGCAACAAGCCAGAGTGGATGATCCTGACCGTGCTGCCTGTTCTGCCACCGGATCTGCGTCCGCTGGTACCGCTGGATGGTGGCCGTTTCGCAACGTCGGATCTGAACGATCTCTATCGTCGCGTGATCAACCGTAACAACCGCCTGAAACGCCTGCTGGATCTGGCTGCGCCAGATATCATCGTGCGCAACGAAAAGCGTATGTTGCAGGAAGCGGTCGATGCACTGCTGGACAACGGTCGTCGCGGTCGTGCGATCACCGGTTCCAACAAGCGTCCGCTGAAATCACTGGCTGACATGATCAAAGGTAAGCAGGGTCGTTTCCGTCAGAACCTGCTGGGTAAACGTGTCGACTATTCTGGTCGTTCGGTTATCACCGTAGGTCCATATCTGCGCCTGCATCAGTGCGGTCTGCCGAAGAAAATGGCACTCGAACTGTTCAAACCGTTCATTTACGGCAAGCTGGAACTGCGTGGCCTGGCCACCACCATCAAAGCCGCGAAGAAAATGGTTGAGCGCGAAGAAGCGGTTGTCTGGGATATCCTCGACGAAGTGATCCGTGAGCACCCGGTTCTGCTGAACCGTGCGCCTACGCTGCACCGTCTGGGTATTCAGGCCTTTGAACCGGTTCTGATCGAAGGTAAAGCAATCCAGCTGCACCCGCTGGTTTGTGCGGCATATAACGCCGACTTCGATGGTGACCAGATGGCTGTTCACGTACCGCTGACGCTGGAAGCCCAGCTGGAAGCACGTGCGCTGATGATGTCGACCAACAACATCCTGTCACCTGCGAACGGCGAGCCAATCATCGTTCCTTCTCAGGACGTTGTACTGGGTCTGTACTACATGACCCGTGACTGTGTTAACGCCAAAGGCGAAGGCATGGTGCTGACTGGCCCGAAAGAAGCTGAGCGTATTTATCGCGCTGGCCTCGCATCGCTGCATGCTCGCGTTAAGGTGCGTATCACCGAACACGAGAAAAATGAGCAGGATGAGTGGGTTGCTAAAACCAGCATCATCGACACCACTGTTGGCCGTGCCATCCTGTGGATGATCGTGCCAAAAGGTCTGCCTTTCTCCATCGTTAACCAGGCGCTGGGCAAAAAAGCTATCTCCAAAATGCTGAACACCTGTTACCGCATTCTGGGCCTGAAGCCGACCGTTATCTTTGCTGACCAGACCATGTACACCGGTTTCGCTTACGCAGCCCGTTCAGGCGCGTCTGTCGGCATCGACGACATGGTTATTCCAGAGAAGAAAGTGGAAATCATCACCGAAGCGGAAGCAGAAGTGGCTGAGATCCAGGAGCAGTTCCAGTCTGGTCTGGTAACCGCCGGCGAACGTTACAACAAAGTCATCGATATCTGGGCAGCGGCCAACGAACGTGTTGCCAAGGCGATGATGGAAAACCTCTCAACCGAAACCGTTATTAACCGTGACGGCGTAGAAGAGCGACAGGTTTCCTTTAACAGCATCTTTATGATGGCTGACTCCGGTGCGCGTGGTTCTGCTGCACAGATTCGTCAGCTGGCCGGTATGCGTGGTCTGATGGCGAAGCCAGATGGCTCCATCATCGAAACACCAATCACGGCGAACTTCCGTGAAGGGTTGAACGTACTCCAGTACTTCATCTCAACCCACGGTGCACGTAAAGGTCTGGCGGATACCGCACTGAAAACGGCGAACTCCGGTTATCTGACGCGTCGTCTGGTTGACGTTGCACAGGATCTGGTTGTTACCGAAGATGACTGTGGTACACACGAAGGCATCATGATGACACCTGTCATCGAAGGTGGCGATGTTAAAGAGCCACTGCGTGAACGTGTACTGGGTCGTGTGACCGCTGAAGACGTTCTGAAGCCGGGTACTGCTGACATTCTGGTTCCACGCAACACGCTGCTCGATGAGCACTGGTGTGACGTGCTGGAACTGAACTCAGTCGATAGCCTGAAAGTCCGCTCAGTAGTAGGTTGTGAAACCGACTTTGGTGTGTGTGCGCATTGCTATGGTCGCGACCTGGCACGTGGTCACATCATCAACAAAGGTGAAGCGATCGGTGTTATCGCGGCACAGTCCATCGGTGAGCCAGGTACACAGCTGACGATGCGTACGTTCCACATCGGTGGTGCGGCATCACGTGCGGCTGCTGAATCCAGCATTCAGGTGAAGAACAAAGGTACCATCAAGCTGACCAACGCCAAGTCGGTAACGAACTCGGCAGGCAAGCTGGTAATCACCTCGCGTAACGTTGAACTGAAAATGATCGACGAATTTGGTCGTACCAAAGAGAGCTATAAAGTTCCTTATGGTTCTACCATGGCGAAAGGTGATGGTGAGCAGGTTGCAGCGGGCGAAACCGTCGCAAACTGGGATCCGCATACCATGCCAGTCATCACCGAAGTGGGCGGTTTCATTCGCTTCACGGACATGGTTGATGGCCAGACCATTACCCGTCAGACAGATGACTTAACCGGTCTTTCTTCGCTGGTGGTTCTGGACAGTGCTGAACGTACTGCGGGCGGTAAAGATCTGCGTCCTGCGCTGAAAATTGTTGATGCCAACGGCAACGACGTTCTGATTCCGGGCACCGACATGCCGGCTCAGTACTTCCTGCCTGGTAAAGCGATTGTTCAGCTGGAAGATGGCGTGAAGATCAGTGCTGGTGACACGCTGGCGCGTGTTCCGCAGGAATCTGGCGGTACCAAGGATATTACCGGTGGTCTGCCACGCGTTGCTGACCTGTTCGAAGCGCGTCGTCCGAAAGAGCCAGCTATTCTGGCGGAGATCAGCGGCATCATCTCCTTCGGTAAAGAGACCAAAGGTAAGCGTCGTCTGGTCATCACTCCGCTGGATGGCAGTGAGCCGTACGAAGAGATGATTCCGAAATGGCGTCAGCTGAACGTGTTCGAAGGTGAACGTGTTGAGCGCGGTGACGTGGTTTCCGATGGCCCAGAGTCTCCACATGACATCCTGCGCTTGCGTGGCGTGCATGCGGTGACCCGTTACATCACTAACGAAGTGCAGGAAGTTTACCGTCTGCAAGGCGTTAAGATTAACGATAAGCACATCGAAGTCATCGTTCGTCAGATGCTGCGTAAAGCAACCATCGTGAGCGCAGGAAGTGCAGACTTCCTGGAAGGTGAGCAGGCTGAATTCTCTCGCATCAAGATCTCTAACCGTGATCTGGAAGCGAACGGAAAAGTTGGCGCAACCTTCATGCGTGACCTGCTGGGTATTACCAAAGCGTCACTGGCAACCGAATCGTTCATCTCTGCAGCATCGTTCCAGGAAACCACGCGTGTCCTGACCGAAGCAGCAGTAGCAGGTAAGCGCGATGAACTGCGCGGCCTGAAAGAGAACGTAATCGTGGGTCGTCTGATCCCGGCCGGTACCGGTTATGCGTACCATCAGGATCGTATGCGCCGCAAAGCGGCAGGTGAAGTTCCGGTTGCACCGCAGGTTACTGCGGATGAAGCCTCAGCCAGCCTGGCTGAACTGTTAAACGCCGGTCTCGGCGGCAACAAAGACGATTAATCGTCCTTTGCCTGATAAAAACCCTGCTTCGGCAGGGTTTTTTTTTGTCTCTGATTCAGGCATTCCAGTCGTTGCGGCCAAGGCCAATGTCTTTCAGCTGACTGTCACTCAGCTTCGACAGGATGACGCGTGTCTCACGCCGCAGCTGCCAGCGTTTATAACTGCGCCACAAGTAACGAACCAGCTGGTAAGGCGTGCCTGTAAACGGTTTAGCTGCGCGATTCTCGTCGTATCCCATGATAGTGCCCTCATTGAATTGTCTGAGGACTATTCTCAGCGGATCGCTCTGTATGATACAGACGCAAAAATCACCTTTCTTTAACATACAGATTGCGGTAATGGCGATCTGAATGGTAAAAAAGAGACATAACTGTACCGGTTAATGCTCAGCTCCTGAGTCAGAGGAAATACAATGACGCGATATGAACATCTGGCCACGCTGCTGGCTCAGCGTATCGAACAAGGTTTATATCGCAGCGGTGAGCGCCTGCCCTCGGTACGCAGTCTGAGTGCCGAACATGGCGTCAGTATCAGCACCGTGCAGCAGGCTTATCATCTGCTGGAAGAGAAGCAGATGATTACGCCGCAGTCGCGCTCTGGCTATTTTGTGGCCTCGCGTAAAGCGACGCCCCCGATGCCTGCGCTGACCCGTCCCGCACAGCGGCCGGTTGAGGTAACGCAGTGGGATGCGGTACTGGAGCTGATTAACAGCCGTCTGGAAGATGATGTGTTGCAGCTGGGAAGCGGCATGCCCGATCTGACCCAACCGACGCTTAAGCCGCTGTGGAAAGCCTTCAGCCGACAGGCTCAGAAGCAGGACATCGCGCTGCTCAATTATGACAACCTCTATGGTGTTCTCGCACTGCGGCAACAGGTTGCACGACTGGCGATAGATAGCGGTTGCCAGCTCACCGCCGATGACATTGTTATTACCACCGGCTGCCATGAAGCCTTATCGGTAGCCGTGCGTGCGGTCTGCGAGCCGGGCGATATCATTGCCGTTGAGTCGCCTTCGTTTCACGGGATCATGCAAACCCTGCGCGGATTTGGCATTCGTGCCATTGAGATCCCGACCGATGCGGTAACCGGCATCAGCCTGGAAGCGCTGGAACTGGCGTTTGATCAATGGCCGATTAAAGCAGTCGTTGTTGTACCTAACTGTAATAATCCGCTGGGATTTATCATGCCTGAGCAGCGTAAGCGGGCATTGCTGGCCCTGGCGCAGCGGTTTGACGCGGCGGTCATTGAAGATGATGTTTATGGTGAGTTAGCCTGGGAATATCCGCGCCCAGCGACCATTAAAGCGCTGGATCTCGATGGCCGGGTTCTGCTGTGCAGCTCCTTTTCCAAAACGCTGGCGCCAGGTTTGCGTGTCGGCTGGGTTGCACCCGGCCGCTATCGCGACCGTGTACTGCACATGAAATATATCGTCACAGGTTCCACCGCCACACAGCCTCAGCATGCGGTCTCCGAATTTATCCGCCAGGGCCATTATCAGCCCCATCTGCGCCGGATGCGGCAAATCTACCATCGTAACTATGAAACCTTTAGCTGCTGGGTGCGCCACTACTTTCCCTGCGGCATCTGCGTTTCCCGTCCTCAGGGCGGTTTTCTGATGTGGATAGAGCTCCCCGAAGCGTTTGATGCGGTCCGGCTCAATCGCGAATTGCGCGAGTCAAAAATTCAGATAGCCGTAGGCTCACTCTTTTCGGCCTCGGGTAAATACCGTAACTGTCTGCGCTTAAACTACGGGCTGCCGATCAACGAGCAGACTGAAAAGGCGCTGGCGCTGGTGGGTGCAGCCGTCGAACGCGCCATGCTCTCGTGCCAGCATGAAACGCAGATTTCAGCTTCTACTCTCGCATAGCGAAAAGAAGAAGCAGGGCCGGCAAGAGGAGGGAACCGGCCCTGGTCAGATAACCTTAACCTGACGGAGGCCACGTTAAGGTTTTACATCAGAGCACGCCAGCAGCAACTTACGCTTTTGCGCGTCACTTTCCCGGCAGAAACGCTGGCGTTACTGGTTTTGCAGCCGCTATGCGGGACAGCTTCCACAATTCCTTATTGGTGAGGCTCTGCCAGCGCCAGCAGAGTTCGTGTTGCTTCACGCCAGTCATCTGCCTGGGTAATCGCACTCACCACCGCAATACTGCCCACGCCGGTTGCCAGCACGTCAGGTGCGCGTTCAATCGAAATACCGCCAATTGCCACGGTGGGGATATGCGTCAGGCGCGTCAGATGCCGCTTCAGCTGCTCAATGCCCTGCGGCGCGGAAGGCATCTCTTTGGTCTGCGTCGGGAAAATATGTCCAAGCGCGATGTAAGAGGGCTGGATTGCCAGTGCGCGGTCCAGTTCAGTATCGTCATGGGTGGAGAGCCCCAGACGCAATCCTGCCTGATGAATCCGGGCAAGATCGGCGACATCGAGATCCTCCTGACCCAGATGCACGCCATAAGCCTGATGCCTTATCGCCAGCTGCCAGTAGTCATTGATAAACAAGCGCGCGTCATAGCGTTTACCCAGTGCAATCGCCTGAGCGATGGCGGGCTCGGCGACCTCATCGGGCTGATCTTTGATGCGCAGCTGCAGCGTACGAACGCCCATCTCCAGCAGGCGTTCAATCCAGTCGGGGCTATCAACCACCGGATAAAGCCCCAGGCGTGGGGCGGTAGCGGGAAATGCGGGCATCGTTACTCCTCCTTAGTGGCGTCGGCGGGATGATAAAGCTCACCGCCGCGACGACGAAAACGGTCTGACATCTGCGCCATGCCCACTTCAACGGGCTCGGCGCGCGTATCCTGACGTGCCGCGAACTCGCGCACCTCCTGGGAAATTTTCATCGAGCAGAACTTAGGGCCGCACATCGAGCAGAAATGGGCCACCTTGCCCGACTCCTGCGGCAGGGTTTCGTCATGCATTGCCCGTGCCGTATGGGGATCCAGCGCCAGATTAAACTGATCTTCCCAGCGGAACTCAAAGCGCGCTTTGGACATAGCGTTATCACGGATCTGCGCACCCGGATGGCCTTTCGCGAGATCGGCGGCATGCGCCGCGATTTTGTAGGTGATCAATCCCTGCTTCACATCCTCTTTGTTCGGCAGCCCGAGATGCTCTTTGGGCGTGACGTAACACAACATGGCGCAACCAAACCAGCCAATCATGGCGGCACCGATACCTGAGGTGAAATGGTCATAGCCGGGCGCGATGTCGGTGGTCAGCGGGCCAAGAGTGTAGAAGGGGGCTTCATCGCACAGGTCGAGCTGTTCGGTCATGTTGCGGCGGATCATATGCATCGGGACGTGCCCCGGGCCTTCAATCATTACCTGAACGTCATATTCCCATGCAATACGGGTCAGTTCGCCCAGGGTACGCAGTTCGGCAAACTGCGCCTCATCGTTGGCATCCTGAATGGAACCCGGACGAAGGCCATCGCCCAGCGACAGGGAGACATCATAAGCGGCGCAGATTTCACAAATCTCCCGGAAGTGCTGATACAGGAAGCTCTCCTGATGATGCGACAGGCACCATTTCGCCATGATAGATCCACCCCGCGATACAATCCCGGTCAGACGTTTCGCCGTCATCGGGACATAACGCAGCAGCACGCCAGCGTGGATAGTGAAGTAATCGACACCCTGTTCCGCCTGCTCAAGCAGCGTATCGCGGAATATTTCCCAGTTCAGCGCCTCGGCCACGCCATTCACTTTTTCCAGTGCCTGATAAATCGGCACTGTACCGATTGGCACCGGGCTGTTTCGCAAAATCCATTCGCGCGTTTCATGAATATAACGACCGGTAGAGAGATCCATCACCGTATCGGCACCCCAGCGAGTCGACCAGACCAGTTTTTCCACCTCTTCCTCAATAGAAGAGGTCACCGCCGAGTTACCGATGTTGGCGTTGACCTTAACCAGAAAGTTGCGGCCAATGATCATCGGCTCCGATTCAGGGTGATTGATATTGGCAGGGATGATGGCGCGTCCGGCAGCGACCTCCTGACGCACAAACTCGGGCGTGATACTGGCTGGCAGATGCGCGCCAAAACTGTGGCCGGGATGCTGTTGCAGCAATACCTCACTGCGGATTCGCTCACGGCCCATGTTTTCCCGCAGTGCGATAAATTCCATTTCCGGGGTGATGATCCCCTGACGGGCATAGTGCAATTGCGTGACGCAGCAGCCTGCGCGGGCACGGCGCGGTGTCGGGAGTTGATCGAAGCGCAGATGATCCAGTCCCTCGTCAGCCAGCCGCTGCTGGGTATAACCCGAGCTGTTCTGTTCGAGAAATTCGCTGTCGTCGCGTTCAGCAATCCAGCGGGCGCGCAGCTTTTCCAGGCCACGATGAACATCGATCTGTGCTGCGGGATCGCCATAGGCACCCGCCGTGTCATAGACCGGTACCGCTTCGTTCTGCTCATAGAGAGGCTGTTCTTTGCTGCCGCCGATGTGGGTCGGGTTTAGCACGATTTCACGCATGGGAACGCGGATATCCTCGCGGCTGCCGGTAATCCAGATGCGGCGGGACTGGGGAAATGCACTACCGCTTTGCAGGGAATCGATAAATTCCTGCGCCTGGGCACGCTGTTCACGACGGGTTGTTTTTTGGTCAGACATAGCAATCTTCCTGTTAAGGGGGAACGATGCTTGTCCGGAGTTCGGAAGGAGTAACCGTATAGACAGCGTAAGCATGCTGGCATACAGAGAATATTTACTCTTGTTCCCTTCGCAGGTTCTAACCTGATCAGGTTCCGCGGATCCCGAATTAACGGTCTCAGCCCAACTGGGCACTCCGACAAGAAGCTGTTTTTACGCTGGTGTCTGATAACAGTGCCAGGCGTAAAAACCTTATATTTCAAAGCAAAAATAAAAAAGGTTCTTTGGAGCACTCTCCTCAGAACCTGTTCAGCATAAAAGGGCTACGGGATAATCTCAACCCCTTTGCCGGAGATGATGATTAAGCCGGACGCGCGATATGGCTGTCATTGGCTACCGGCGGGGGGACAAGCTGGTTGTCCCATGCCAGCTGAATCAGCTTATCTTCCAGCGTAAAGCGTGCTTCCAGCACTTCACCCACTTCGGAGAGTGCCTGCTGGAAGGTCATGCAGTTCTCGTCGTCGATCGCCTGCTGCAGGTGGCCGTCATACAGCTGCATCAGACGCTCAGTATTGGCTTCCAGCGGTGGATAGATCTGTGCGGCGGCAATCATCGGGCTGTCGCCACTCATTTCACTGATCACGCGTTCATAGATACTGAAGTGACCCGCAGAAAGATAATCGACCAGACCGTGACAGAAGTTGTCCAGAGCCTGCTCATCAAGACGCGTCAGCGCCTCTTTGTTTGGTTTAAGTCCGACCAGGTGATAATAGGTCACCAGTAGCTGACGACGGGCTTCAAGCCACGAATCGACCAGTTCATTACTGCCACCTACGCGTTCAGCCAGGACGTCTAACTGGTTAAGCATATCTAACTCCATGTGAGTTATAGTTGTTTATCTACACACTTAACATCAGGACTTCAGCGTGCGAGTTGACGCTAAGGATGACGAAATAAATGCAATGCGAAATCTCAAGCGTAGACGCTGGATGGTGGATTGTCAGCCATGAACAGAAACTTTGGTTGCCACAAGGTGATTTACCCCACGGAAACGCCGAAAAATTTGGTTTGACCGGCAGTAAAGCCCGGACCATCGGTGAGTGGCAGGGCGAAAAAGTCTGGCTGATTTGTGAGCCGCGTTCTGCCGATATGTTCTCAGTACGACAGCTGATCGATCAGGATGTGGCGCTGTTTCAGCTGGTGGGGCGCGGTGTGCAACTGGCAGAATTCTACCGTTCTCATCGCTGGTGCGGCTATTGCGGCCATGAAATGCACCAAAGCAAACATGAATTTGCCTGTCTCTGCAGCCATTGTCGCGAGCGTTATTATCCGCAGATAGCACCCTGCATCATTGTGGCTATCCGTCGCGGTGATGAAATCCTGCTGGCGAATCATGCCCGCCATCGCAACAAGGTCTACACCGTGCTGGCGGGTTTTGTGGAAGTTGGCGAGACGCTGGAGCAGGCCGTTGCCCGCGAAGTGATGGAAGAGAGCAATATCCGCGTCAAAAACGTCCGTTACGTTACCTCCCAGCCGTGGCCCTTCCCGCAATCGCTGATGACAGCCTTTATGGCGGAGTATGACAGCGGCGATCTGCAGCACGACGGTAAAGAGCTGCTGGATGCGGCCTGGTTCCGTTTTGATGAGCTGCCGTTGCTGCCACCGCCAGGCACCGTGGCGCGCCGCCTGATTGAAGATACCGTCGCCCTGTGCCGCGCCGAAGTGTGAAAGTGCTACACTACACGCCTGTTATTGAGAGAGTGTTGAGATGAGTGAACTGAAGAACGATCGTTATTTGCGTGCCCTGTTACGTCAGCCGGTTGATGTCACGCCGGTCTGGATGATGCGACAAGCCGGGCGCTATTTGCCGGAGTACAAAGCGACACGCGCCCAGGCGGGTGACTTTATGTCGCTGTGTAAAAACGCCGAGCTGGCCTGTGAAGTCACCCTGCAGCCGCTGCGCCGTTATCCGCTGGATGCCGCCATCCTCTTCAGTGACATCCTGACCATTCCGGATGCGATGGGACTGGGTCTCTACTTTGAAACCGGCGAAGGCCCGCGTTTCTCAAATCCTGTGACCTGTCGCGCTGACGTTGAGCGTTTACCGGTGCCCGATCCGGAAATGGAGCTGGGCTATGTGATGAATGCTGTCCGCACCATCCGTAAGAACCTGAACGGCGATCTGCCGCTGATTGGCTTCTCTGGCAGTCCGTGGACGCTGGCCACCTATATGGTGGAAGGCGGGAGCAGCAAGGCGTTTACCAAAATTAAGAAGATGATGTATGCCGATCCCGCTACGCTCCACGCGATGCTGGATAAGCTGGCCGACAGCGTCATCCTCTATCTCAATGCTCAGATCCGCGCCGGTGCGCAGTCCGTTATGGTCTTTGATACCTGGGGCGGCGTGCTGACCGGTCGTGATTACCGCGAATTCTCACTCCATTACATGCACAAAATTGTCGATGGCCTGCTGCGTGAAAACGACGGTCGCCGCGTGCCGGTGACGCTCTTCACTAAAGGCGGCGGACAGTGGCTGGAAGCGATGGCCGCCACCGGTTGTGACGCGCTGGGGCTCGACTGGACCACCGATATTGATGACGCACGCCGTCGCGTGGGCGACAAAGTCGCACTGCAGGGCAACATGGATCCTTCTATGCTCTATGCGGCACCTGAGCGTATCGAACAGGAAGTGGCTGGGATCCTGGAGCGCTTTGGCTCGGGCACCGGGCATGTCTTTAATCTGGGTCATGGTATTCATCTGGATGTGCCACCGGAAAATGCGGGCGTCTTTGTTGAGGCGGTACACCGTTTATCACGTCCCTGGCATCAGGAGTAATCATGGATATTGCCGCACTTCGCGCTGAGCAGTTACAACGCGCCGCTGATGTGGTGCGTGAAGATGACTTTGATGTGCTGCCACCCCGCTTTATCGGCGGGGCGGACGTTGGATTTGAGCAGGAAGGCACTATCACCCGGGCGGCGATGGTGATACTGGAGTATCCCTCCTTAAAGCTGGTGGAGCATCGCATCGCACGCGTTGAGACCACCATGCCTTATATTCCGGGCTTTCTCTCATTCCGTGAATATCCAGCGCTGATGGCCGCCTGGCAGATGCTGGAGCAAAAGCCGGACCTGCTGTTTGTGGATGGACACGGTATTTCGCATCCACGACGACTTGGCGTCGCGTCACATTTTGGTCTGCTGGTCGATGTGCCCACCATTGGTGTCGCGAAAAGTCGCCTGTGTGGCCGTTTTGCCGATCTGGATGCGCAGCCTGGCAGTCGCCAGCCACTGATCGACAAAGGTGAGCAGATAGGCTGGGTATGGCGCAGCAAGCTCCGTTGTAATCCGCTGTTTGTCGCCACCGGTCATCGTGTCAGCCTGGATACCGCGTTGCAGTGGGTCGAAAACTGTACGCGTGGTTACCGCCTGCCGGAACCGACCCGCTGGGCCGACGCGGTTGCCTCGAACCGAACCGCTTTCCAGCGCTGGCAAAACGCGCTTTAACACTGTTTGTGCTGCGGTTTTGCAGTTACACTGCGGCCAGCGAAACGAATAAGAGCCATCTTTATGTTACAAAATCCCGTTCATCTGCGTCTGGCGAAGCTGGAAAGCTGGCAGCACCTTACTTTTATGGCCTGCCTGTGCGAGCGCATGTATCCCAACTATCGTGCGTTCTGCGAGCAGACTGAATTTGCCGATCCGGCACTCTATCGCCGTATTCTTGATCTGATCTGGGAAAACCTGACGGTCAAAGATGCGAAGATTAACTTCGACAGCCAGCTGGAAAAGCTCGAAGCCGCCATTCCGGATGGTGATGCGTTTGAGGTTTACGGCGTTTATCCGGCTATCGATGCCTGTGTGGCATTAAGCGAAGTCGTACATGCGCAGCTGAGCGGTGAAACTCTTGAGCATGCAATTGAAGTCAGCGAGACCTCAATTACCACTATCGCCATGCTGGAAATGACCCAGGCTGGACGCGAAATGACCGACGAAGAGCTGCGTGAAAACCCGGCTATCATCGATGAGTGGGACCTTCAGTGGGAGATTTTCCGCCTGCTGGCGGAGTGTGAAGAGCGCGACCTTGAATTGATTAAAGGTCTGCGATCTGACCTGCGTGAAGCTGGAATTAGCAACATCGGTATAAATTTCCAGCAGTAAGGCGATAAAACGTGACTTCAGGCCCGAATTAGCGCGCCTGGAGGCTTCACATTGGCCCCCTGTCTGGTCTACATTTGGGGGGCTGAAAATTGTGGCTATCGGTGCGTGCAGGCAGAAGAGTGCCAGAATATGGCTTTTCCCTCGCACTCGTTGCTTAGCAAGCGATAAATACACTTTAAGGATAACTTATGAACAAGACTCAACTGATTGATGTGATCGCAGAAAAAGCTGACCTGTCTAAAACCCAGGCAAAGGCAGCGCTGGAATCTACTCTGGCTGCGATCACTGAGTCTCTGAAAGATGGTGATGCTGTACAACTGGTTGGTTTTGGTACTTTTAAAGTGAACCACCGCGCTGAGCGTACCGGTCGTAACCCGCAGACTGGCAAAGAGATCAAAATCGCTGCAGCAAATGTACCGGCATTCGTGTCTGGTAAAGCGCTGAAAGACGCCGTTAAGTAAGACGTCGCACTGCGGTTAAGCTTTAAAACAGGGGGCGTTTCGCCCCTTTTGTTTAAGAGGCCAGCCATCATGACCCCGCTGTTTCAGCGTTTATCTGTTCTGTTTCTCTCCCTGTTTCTTTTCGGTTGCAGCTCTACTCCGGATATTCCCCCCTTTTCTGCCAGTGGCTATCTTGCCGATCGTGGTGTTGTTCGTATCTGGCGTAAAAACAGCGACCACCAGTCGGTCCATATCCGCACCTTCTATACGCCGTTCAGTGGCGGTGAGGGTGAAGTGACGGATTATGTCTGGCTGGAAGAGTCGTTGATCAGCATCCAGCGTCAGGTGAAGGGCAACCAGCCTGATGATGTGACCCTGCGCTTTGACCAGGCTGGCGGTCTTAACTTTATGCAGCGCCAGCTTTCAGGCCGGCGTGAAGCGGTCAGTCCGGATGCGGTTGAGCTCTATAAGTTTGATGCCGAGCGGATGCGTAACCTCAGCGATGCGCTATTAAGCGGTCAGGTGTTCCTCAGACAGGGACACTGGCTGGGAAACAATGTGCTGGAGAGTTGCGAAGGCCAGCAGGTCAGACCGGCTTTTGACGCCGACGCTCTGCAGATGCTGACACAGCAGCAACGCCGCGCATCGGCACCGCTGATGGTGTCATGGCTTGAAGCGCCGGAAGGGATACAGCTATTGCGGGTCAGTCAGCAGGATGACTGCTCACAGCAGCCGACAGAAGAAGATATGTGAATTGAAAAGGGGGCACCTGGTGCCCCCTGAACTTATTTGCGATTAATGGCGCGGTAGCCGATATCGCGGCGACAGAAGCTGCCCTGCCATGAGATTGGCTGTGTCAGCTCATAAGCCCGCTTTTGTGCCGCGGCCACATCGTCGCCCAGCGCGGTTACGCACAACACGCGGCCACCGTTTGTCAGCACCCGATCCTCTTCCAGCCGTGTTCCGGCGTGGAATACCTTGCCGTCAGCAACTTCTTCCAGTGGCAGACCGTGAATCTGATCGCCCTGAGTGTAGTCACCCGGATAACCGCCCGCCGCCAGGACCACACCCAGCGCAGGGCGGGGATCCCATTGTGACGTTTTCTGATCCAGCTTACCGTCACAGGCGGCCAGGCAAAGATCGACCAGATCCGACTGCAGACGCAGCATGATCGGCTGAGTCTCTGGATCGCCGAAGCGGCAGTTGAATTCGATCACTTTCGGCTGCCCGGTGTGATCGATCATCAGACCGGCATAGAGAAAACCGGTATAGACATTGCCTTCAGCCGCCATGCCGCGCACGGTCGGCCAGATAACCTGATCCATAACGCGCTGGTGGATCTCATCGGTGACAACCGGAGCCGGAGAGTAGGCACCCATTCCGCCGGTGTTCGGACCGGTATCGCCATCGCCCACGCGTTTGTGATCCTGGCTGGTGGCCATAGGCAGCACATGCTCGCCGTCCACCATCACGATGAAGCTGGCTTCTTCGCCATCCAGAAACTCTTCAATCACAATGCGGTGTCCGGCATCGCCAAAGGCGTTACCGGCCAGCATATCCTGAACCGCATCCTCAGCTTCCTGCAGCGTCATCGCCACAATTACGCCTTTACCTGCGGCCAGGCCGTCGGCTTTGATGACGATAGGGGCGCCTTTCTCACGCAGATACGCGAGAGCGGGCTCAACCTCGGTGAAGTTCTGGTATTCCGCACTCGGGATCTGATGACGCGCCAGGAAATCTTTAGTGAAAGCCTTAGAGCCTTCCAGCTGCGCAGCGGCCTGAGTCGGACCAAAGATAGCCAGCCCGGCCTCACGGAAGGCATCCACGATGCCAATTACCAGCGGCGCTTCGGGGCCGACAATCGTCAGATCAATCTTTTCACGCCGGGCAAACTCAAGCAGGGCAGGAACATCAGTCGCACTAATCGCGACATTCTGCAGCGCAGGCTCTAATGCGGTACCCGCGTTACCCGGCGCCACAAACACGGTTTCCGCCAGCGGCGACTGGACTGCTTTCCAGGCCAGAGCATGTTCACGTCCGCCATTGCCGATTACTAAAATTTTCATCTGTTTCTCTCCAGAACGATTAATGGCGGAAGTGACGCATGTCGGTGAAGATCATGGCAATGCCGTGCTCATCAGCCGCCGCAATCACCTCTTCATCGCGGATAGAGCCGCCAGGCTGGATGACGCAGCTCACGCCTGACGCGGCTGCCGCATCAATACCATCACGGAACGGGAAGAAGGCATCCGACGCCATGGCTGATCCTTTTACTTCCAGCCCTTCATCGGCTGCTTTAATGCCGGCAATCTTAGCGGAATAGACACGGCTCATCTGTCCGGCACCGATACCAATGGTCATGTTGTCGCGTGCATAAACAATGGCGTTAGACTTAACGAACTTCGCCACTTTCCAGCAGAACAGCGCATCACGCAGTTCCTGTTCGGTTGGCTGACGTTTACTGACTACGCGCAGCTGGCTGGCATCGACCATGCCGAGATCGCGATCCTGTACCAGCAGACCCCCGTTGACACGTTTGAAATCCAGTGCGGCAGTACGGTTTTGCCATTGGCCGCAGATCAGGACACGGACATTCTGCTTCGCGGTGGTAATTTTCAGCGCAGCCTCGGAAACCGCTGGCGCGATAATCACCTCAACAAACTGGCGGCTGATAATGGCCTGCGCAGTTGCTTCATCCAGCTCGCGGTTAAAGGCGATGATGCCGCCAAATGCGGAGGTCGGATCGGTCTGGTAAGCGCGATCATAGGCTGCCAGCAGCGAGTCACCGGTCGCTACGCCACAAGGGTTCGCATGTTTGACGATGACGCAGGCGGGTTCACTGAACTCTTTGACGCACTCCAGTGCAGCATCCGTGTCAGCAATGTTGTTATAGGAGAGCGCTTTACCCTGAACCTGCCGGGCAGTCGCCACTGAAGCTTCAGTGATATTCTCTTCTATATAGAAGGCAGCATCCTGATGGCTGTTTTCACCGTAGCGCATATCCTGCTTCTTAATGAAGTTCAGATTCAGAGTACGCGGGAAACGGCCGGCGGGCTGATTACGATCACCGTGATAGGCGGGCACCAGGCTGCCAAAGTAGTTAGCGATCATGCTGTCATACGCGGCAGTGTGTTCAAACGCTTTGATCGCCAGATCGAAACGGGTCTCAAGCTTCAGACCATTTTCATGGGCATCCATTTCGGCAATGATCGCATCGTAGTCGCCGCTGCTGACCACGATTGCCACATCTTTATGGTTCTTGGCAGCAGAGCGCACCATGGTCGGGCCACCGATGTCGATATTTTCCACTGCATCTTCCAGTGAACATCCTTCACGGGCGACGGTCTGTGCAAAGGGATAGAGGTTAACGACCACCATGTCGATTGGGCTGATGTCGTGCTGCGCCATAATGGCATCATCCTGGCCGCGACGACCTAAAATGCCGCCATGCACTTTGGGATGCAGGGTTTTGACGCGTCCATCCATCATTTCCGGGAAACCGGTGTAGTCAGAGACTTCTGTGACAGCCAGACCCGCATCCGCCAGCAGGCGAGCTGTTCCGCCTGTGGAGAGCAGTTCGACACCGCGACTTGAGAGCGCCTGAGCAAATTCGAGGATACCGGCTTTGTCAGAGACACTGAGCAATGCGCGGCGTACAGGACGAGTTTGTTGCATGGTGGTTTATCCCTTGGCTTTGTTTCGCGTGTATAAGAGCGTTACATCAGGCTTTACAGCGGTTTTCTCTTCTCTATATAGGAAGAAAAAATCAAAAACCTCAGGTAACGCCCCGAAAAGGGGTGTCCGGAACTTCGCCCGGCATTGTAGCGAAAACGTTTGCGTGATGCTCGCCTAAATTTATCTGGCCCGACTAATGTGGATAACATTGTGTGTAACTGCGTATAACAGCCGCTTTTGCTGTGGAATGCAGCGAACGCTCTTTTTTATGCAATTTATGGGTTGCGCCTCTCAGACAACTCCCTATAATGCGCATCCATCAACACGGAACACCGGCAACGGAAAACGGGTTGAGAGGCACAGGAGACTGCGCCGCCGGAGAAAAACTTCTGAAATAGAGGTTGACTCTGCAGGAGGAAAGCGTAATATACGCCACCTCGCGACAGGACGCTAACGCACTGTTCGCACTGCTCTTTAACAATTTATCAGACAATCTGTGTGGGCACTCGCAGGATTGATATCAGCGTCTCCGGACGTAAAAAAATATCAAGCCTCACGAGTGAACACATAATGAAATTCATTATGACGTTTTACAGATGAGCACCGCTTAACTTGTTTAAGCAAATCAAACTTAAATTGAAGAGTTTGATCATGGCTCAGATTGAACGCTGGCGGCAGGCCTAACACATGCAAGTCGGACGGTAGCACAGAGAGCTTGCTCTTGGGTGACGAGTGGCGGACGGGTGAGTAATGTCTGGGGATCTGCCCGATAGAGGGGGATAACCACTGGAAACGGTGGCTAATACCGCATAACGTCGCAAGACCAAAGAGGGGGACCTTCGGGCCTCTCACTATCGGATGAACCCAGATGGGATTAGCTAGTAGGCGGGGTAATGGCCCACCTAGGCGACGATCCCTAGCTGGTCTGAGAGGATGACCAGCCACACTGGAACTGAGACACGGTCCAGACTCCTACGGGAGGCAGCAGTGGGGAATATTGCACAATGGGCGCAAGCCTGATGCAGCCATGCCGCGTGTATGAAGAAGGCCTTCGGGTTGTAAAGTACTTTCAGCGGGGAGGAAGGCGACGGGGTTAATAACCCTGTCGATTGACGTTACCCGCAGAAGAAGCACCGGCTAACTCCGTGCCAGCAGCCGCGGTAATACGGAGGGTGCAAGCGTTAATCGGAATTACTGGGCGTAAAGCGCACGCAGGCGGTCTGTTAAGTCAGATGTGAAATCCCCGGGCTTAACCTGGGAACTGCATTTGAAACTGGCAGGCTTGAGTCTTGTAGAGGGGGGTAGAATTCCAGGTGTAGCGGTGAAATGCGTAGAGATCTGGAGGAATACCGGTGGCGAAGGCGGCCCCCTGGACAAAGACTGACGCTCAGGTGCGAAAGCGTGGGGAGCAAACAGGATTAGATACCCTGGTAGTCCACGCCGTAAACGATGTCGACTTGGAGGTTGTTCCCTTGAGGAGTGGCTTCCGGAGCTAACGCGTTAAGTCGACCGCCTGGGGAGTACGGCCGCAAGGTTAAAACTCAAATGAATTGACGGGGGCCCGCACAAGCGGTGGAGCATGTGGTTTAATTCGATGCAACGCGAAGAACCTTACCTACTCTTGACATCCAGCGAACTTTCCAGAGATGGATTGGTGCCTTCGGGAACGCTGAGACAGGTGCTGCATGGCTGTCGTCAGCTCGTGTTGTGAAATGTTGGGTTAAGTCCCGCAACGAGCGCAACCCTTATCCTTTGTTGCCAGCGATTCGGTCGGGAACTCAAAGGAGACTGCCGGTGATAAACCGGAGGAAGGTGGGGATGACGTCAAGTCATCATGGCCCTTACGAGTAGGGCTACACACGTGCTACAATGGCGCATACAAAGAGAAGCGACCTCGCGAGAGCAAGCGGACCTCACAAAGTGCGTCGTAGTCCGGATCGGAGTCTGCAACTCGACTCCGTGAAGTCGGAATCGCTAGTAATCGTGGATCAGAATGCCACGGTGAATACGTTCCCGGGCCTTGTACACACCGCCCGTCACACCATGGGAGTGGGTTGCAAAAGAAGTAGGTAGCTTAACCTTCGGGAGGGCGCTTACCACTTTGTGATTCATGACTGGGGTGAAGTCGTAACAAGGTAACCGTAGGGGAACCTGCGGTTGGATCACCTCCTTACCTGAAGATACCTTCCCGCGCAGTGTCCACACAGATTGTCTGATAGAAAATAACGAGCAAAGTGTCTTTCGAAGACAGACTTAATTGTCCCCTTCGTCTAGAGGCCCAGGACACCGCCCTTTCACGGCGGTAACAGGGGTTCGAATCCCCTAGGGGACGCCAAAGCTTGGTGACAGGTGAAAGATGTTACCCACATATCTTAAAGATGACTTACGAGTCATGTTTAAGATATTGCTCTTTAACAATCCGGAACAAGCTGAAAATTGAAACGACGCAGCGCGTCATTCCTCCGTAATAAGGAATGACAAAGCGATGCGTTCGAGTCTCTCAAATGCTTGCAGCACGCAGCGTTGTAAAACGCCTGTGGGTTGTGAGGTTAAGCGACTAAGCGTACACGGTGGATGCCCAGGCAGTCAGAGGCGATGAAGGACGTGCTAATCTGCGTAAAGCGACGGTAAGGTGATATGAACCGCTACAGCCGTCGATGTCCGAATGGGGAAACCCGGTGCACTCTGTGCATCATTGCAGCATGAATACATAGTGCTGCAAGGCGAACCGGGGGAACTGAAACATCTAAGTACCCCGAGGAAAAGAAATCAACCGAGATTCCCCCAGTAGCGGCGAGCGAACGGGGAGCAGCCCAGAGCCTGAATCAGCTTGTGTGTTAGTGGAAGCGTCTGGAAAGTCGCAGGGTACAGGGTGATACTCCCGTACACAAAAACACACATGCTGTGAGCTCGATGAGTAAGGCGGGACACGTGGTATCCTGTCTGAATATGGGGGGACCATCCTCCAAGGCTAAATACTCCTGACTGACCGATAGTGAACCAGTACCGTGAGGGAAAGGCGAAAAGAACCCCGGCGAGGGGAGTGAAACAGAACCTGAAACCGTGTACGTACAAGCAGTGGGAGCCTTCTTTATGGGGGTGACTGCGTACCTTTTGTATAATGGGTCAGCGACTTATATTCTGTAGCAAGGTTAACCGTATAGGGGAGCCGCAGGGAAACCGAGTCTTAACTGGGCGTTAAGTTGCAGGGTATAGACCCGAAACCCGGTGATCTAGCCATGGGCAGGTTGAAGGTTGGGTAACACTAACTGGAGGACCGAACCGACTAATGTTGAAAAATTAGCGGATGACCTGTGGCTGGGGGTGAAAGGCCAATCAAACCGGGAGATAGCTGGTTCTCCCCGAAAGCTATTTAGGTAGCGCCTCGTGAACTCATCTTCGGGGGTAGAGCACTGTTTCGGCTAGGGGGCCATCCCGGCTTACCAACCCGATGCAAACTGCGAATACCGAAGAATGTTATCACGGGAGACACACGGCGGGTGCTAACGTCCGTCGTGAAGAGGGAAACAACCCAGACCGCCAGCTAAGGTCCCAAAGTCATGGTTAAGTGGGAAACGATGTGGGAAGGCACAGACAGCCAGGATGTTGGCTTAGAAGCAGCCATCATTTAAAGAAAGCGTAATAGCTCACTGGTCGAGTCGGCCTGCGCGGAAGATGTAACGGGGCTAAACCATGCACCGAAGCTGCGGCAGCGACGCTTATGCGTTGTTGGGTAGGGGAGCGTTCTGTAAGCCGTCGAAGGTGTGCTGTGAGGCATGCTGGAGGTATCAGAAGTGCGAATGCTGACATAAGTAACGATAAAGCGGGTGAAAAGCCCGCTCGCCGGAAGACCAAGGGTTCCTGTTCAACGTTAATCGGAGCAGGGTGAGTCGACCCCTAAGGCGAGGCCGAAAGGCGTAGTCGATGGGAAACAGGTTAATATTCCTGTACTCGGTGTTACTGCGAAGGGGGGACGGAGAAGGCTATATCAGCCGGGCGACGGTTGTCCCGGTTTAAGCGTGTAGGCGGAGTGTCCAGGTAAATCCGGACGCTTGTTAACGCTGAGGCGTGACGACGAGGCACTACGGTGCTGAAGTGATAAATGCCCAGCTTCCAGGAAAAGCCTCTAAGCATCAGGTAACACAGAATCGTACCCCAAACCGACACAGGTGGTCAGGTAGAGAATACCAAGGCGCTTGAGAGAACTCGGGTGAAGGAACTAGGCAAAATGGTGCCGTAACTTCGGGAGAAGGCACGCTGGCGCGTAGGTGGAGGGACTTGCTCCCCGAGCCGAAGCCAGTCGAAGATACCAGCTGGCTGCAACTGTTTATTAAAAACACAGCACTGTGCAAACACGAAAGTGGACGTATACGGTGTGACGCCTGCCCGGTGCCGGAAGGTTAATTGATGGGGTTATCCGTAAGGAGAAGCTCTTGATCGAAGCCCCGGTAAACGGCGGCCGTAACTATAACGGTCCTAAGGTAGCGAAATTCCTTGTCGGGTAAGTTCCGACCTGCACGAATGGCGTAATGATGGCCAGGCTGTCTCCACCCGAGACTCAGTGAAATTGAACTCGCTGTGAAGATGCAGTGTACCCGCGGCAAGACGGAAAGACCCCGTGAACCTTTACTACAGCTTGACACTGAACATTGAGCCTTGATGTGTAGGATAGGTGGGAGGCTTTGAAGCGCGGACGCCAGTTCGCGTGGAGCCAACCTTGAAATACCACCCTTTAATGTTTGATGTTCTAACGTAGGCCCGTTACCCGGGCTGCGGACAGTGTCTGGTGGGTAGTTTGACTGGGGCGGTCTCCTCCTAAAGAGTAACGGAGGAGCACGAAGGTCAGCTAATCACGGTCGGACATCGTGAGGTTAGTGCAATGGCATAAGCTGGCTTGACTGCGAGAGTGACGGCTCGAGCAGGTGCGAAAGCAGGTCATAGTGATCCGGTGGTTCTGAATGGAAGGGCCATCGCTCAACGGATAAAAGGTACTCCGGGGATAACAGGCTGATACCGCCCAAGAGTTCATATCGACGGCGGTGTTTGGCACCTCGATGTCGGCTCATCACATCCTGGGGCTGAAGTAGGTCCCAAGGGTACGGCTGTTCGCCGTTTAAAGTGGTACGCGAGCTGGGTTTAGAACGTCGTGAGACAGTTCGGTCCCTATCTGCCGTGGGCGCTGGAGAATTGAGGGGGGTTGCTCCTAGTACGAGAGGACCGGAGTGAACGCACCACTGGTGTTCGGGTTGTCATGCCAATGGCATTGCCCGGTAGCTAAGTGCGGAAAAGATAAGTGCTGAAAGCATCTAAGCACGAAACTTGCCCCGAGATGAGTTCTCCCTGACTCCTTGAGAGTCCTGAAGGGACGTTGAAGACTACGACGTTGATAGGCCGGGTGTGTAAGCGCAGCGATGCGTTGAGCTAACCGGTACTAATGACCCGTGAGGCTTAACCTTACAACGCCAGAGGCGTTTTTGAGAGACACAATTTTCAGCCTGAACCGGATATATCTGCGCGGCCTTACGGGCGGCGCGGAGACAGAATTTGCCTGGCGGCTTTAGCGCGGTGGTCCCACCTGACCCCATGCCGAACTCAGAAGTGAAACGCCGTAGCGCCGATGGTAGTGTGGGGTCTCCCCATGCGAGAGTAGGGAACTGCCAGGCATTAAACAAGTGAAGAAGCCCCGCACAGTAGTGCGGGGCTTTTTTACGTCCGCGCTTTGCCACGTTAAGCTGAAACATTTTCATTTTCTGCATCAAACCTCGACATCTTACAACGAACAGGCTAATGTTGGGCATCTGGATGTCTAAACGTTTATATGGTTGTAAGAGGTGAGCAGGTTATGCCAATCAGGGTTCCCGACGAATTACCGGCAGTGAATTTTTTGCGTGACGAAAATGTCTTTGTGATGACATCGTCGCGCGCCAGTGTTCAGGAGATCCGCCCGCTTAAAGTGCTCATACTGAATCTGATGCCGAAAAAGATCGAAACGGAGAATCAGTTTCTGCGTCTGCTTTCCAACTCGCCCTTACAGATCGATATTCAGCTGCTGCGCATCGACAGCCGTGAGTCACGCAATACACCCACTGAGCACCTCAACAACTTCTACTGCAATTTTGAAGATATCCAGCATGATAACTACGATGGCTTAATCGTGACAGGTGCGCCACTCGGGCTGGTTGATTTTAATGATGTCGCTTACTGGCCACAGATTCAGCGCGTTCTGCACTGGGCAAATGAGCATGTCACCTCAACCCTGTTTGTCTGTTGGGCGGTGCAGGCTGCGCTTAACATTCTGTATGGTATTCCCAAGCAAACCCGGCATAACAAACTGTCTGGCGTCTATGAGCATCAGATACTGCATCCCCATGCGTTACTGACCCGCGGTTTTGATGATAATTTCCTCGCACCGCACTCACGCTATGCTGATTTTCCCACTCATTTGATTACGGATTACACCGATCTTGAGCTGTTTGCTGAATCGGAACAAACCGGTGCCTATCTGATGGCGAGTAAAGACAAACGTCTGGTGTTCGTTACCGGCCACCCGGAATATGATGCCCTGACGTTGTCTGGTGAGTATCATCGCGATTATGAAGCGGGAGTGAATCCGGAAGTCCCTTATAACTATTTCCCGCAGGATAATCCGGCCTTGCCACCCCGCGCCACCTGGCGCAGTCACGGCAATCTGCTGTTCTCGAACTGGCTCAACTACTACGTTTACCAGATCACGCCGTTCGATCTGCGTCACATGAACCCAACGCTGGAATAGTCCCGTCTGAAGATCAACTGAACCGTGTTAGCCGATGGCAACACGGTTTTTTTTCGCCTGCAAAAAGTCAAATGAAAGCAATTCCTTTAATGGATTAAAGTTTTATTACAGATAAAACATGAGGATAGATTTATCTTTCCATTAAAATGGAAATAGTTTTTGATTTAAAAAAATAAATGCTTATGCTCTGATCCTGTAGCTTACAAAATAAACACCGTGTGGATCCGCTGCTTTCGATCCTTTAAATACAGGAGAACGCCAGCATGACAGACTCAGTGATCAGCCATACCCTGATTTTCAGCCAGCCCTTTAGCCATGCCGAACAGCAGCTGTTAACGCCCGAGGCTGTTTCTTTTTTAGAGACTCTGGTCGCACGCTTTGCACCGCAACGCGAAGTGCTGTTATCGGCTCGCCAGCAGCGTCAGCAGCAATATGACCAGGGCTATCTGCCAGAATTCGATATGGAAACGGCTTCCATAAGAGCCAGTGAATGGCGTATTCAATCTATTCCGGCAGATTTAGAAGATCGTCGGGTCGAGATCACCGGCCCACCCGATCGGAAAATGGTAATTAACGCCCTGAACTCAAATGTTAAAGTCTTTATGGCCGACTTTGAAGATTCGCTGTCTCCGGAGTGGTCGAAGTTGATTGAAGGGCAGCTGACACTGCGCGAAGCAGTAAAGGGCACCCTGAGTTATACCAGCGACAAAGGCAAAATTTATCAGCTCGGCGCTACCCCTGCCGTGCTGATGTGCCGGGTGCGCGGTCTGCATCTGTCAGAAAAACATGTCAGCTGGCAGGGGAAGGCAATTCCGGCCGGGCTGTTTGATTTCGCGCTCTATTTCTTCCACAACGTCCGGCCATTACTGGCCAAAGGCAGCGGTCCTTATTTCTATCTGCCGAAAACCGAGAGCTGGCAGGAGATCGCCTGGTGGCGTGAGATCTTCAGTTTCAGCGAGGATCAGTTCGATCTGCCGCATGGCACGATCAAAGCCACTGTCCTGATCGAAACCTTACCCGCCGTGTTTCAGATGAATGAGATCCTGTGGAATCTGCGCGATCACATTGTTGGCCTCAACTGTGGCCGCTGGGATTACATCTTCAGCTATATCAAATCCCTGAAACAGCATGCGGATCGCGTGCTGCCGGATCGCCAGTCCGTCACCATGTCTCAGCCATTCCTGGACGCTTATTCGCGACTGCTGATTAAAACCTGTCATCGCCGGGGCGCTTTTGCGATGGGCGGGATGTCAGCGCTCATCCCCGCTAAAGATCCTACGCGCAATGCCTGGGTACTGCAGCGCGTGACGGAAGATAAGCAGCGGGAGGCAGGTAACGGGCATGATGGCACCTGGATTGCTCATCCTGGTCTGGCAGAGACCGCGATGGCGGTCTTCAACACCGCGCTGGGCGACCGGCCAAACCAGCTGCAGGTCATGCGGGAAGAGGATGCGCCGATCACGGCGGAGCAACTGCTGGCGCCCTGTCAGGGTGAGCGCACCGAAGCCGGTATGCGCGCCAACATCCGTGTTGCGCTGCAATATCTGGAAGCGTGGATCAGCGGTAACGGCTGTGTCCCGATTGACGGACTGATGGAGGATGCCGCCACCGCTGAGATCGCACGCACCTCAATCTGGCAATGGATTCGTCATCAGCAAATGCTGAACAACGGTCAGCAGGTCACAGCTGAACTGTTTCTGCGCTGGCTGAACGAAGAGCTGCATCTGCTGCAAAACGCGCTGGGCGAAGCCCACTTCAGCGCCGGTCGCTATGACGACGCGGCGCAGCTGATGGCTCAGATCACCACCGAGCGCGAGCTGGTTTCCTTTCTTACCCTGCCAGGCTATCGCCTGATCCCCTGAACAGAGGAGCTATTGCCATGACACGTACTCAACAGATCGATCAACTGGAACAACTCTGGCAGACCGCACGCTGGCAGGGCATTAGCCGCCCTTACAGCGCAGCAGAAGTCGTCAATCTGCGCGGCTCGGTCCTGCCCGCCTGTACGCTGGCAGAGCGCGGTGCGGAGAAATTATGGGCGTTGCTGAATGGCGAGGCGAAGAAAGGGTATATCAATAGCCTGGGTGCGCTGAGCGGCGGGCAGGCACTGCAGCAGGCCAAAGCGGGCATCGAAGCGATCTACCTTTCTGGCTGGCAGGTGGCTGCGGATGCCAACGTGGCGGGGCAGATGTATCCCGATCAGTCGCTCTACCCGGTGAACTCGGTGCCGGAGGTGGTGACGCGCATTAATCAGACTTTTCAGCGCGCCGATCAGATTCAGTGGTCCAGCGGCATTGAAGCGGGGGACAGCCGGCATACCGATTTCTTCCTGCCAATTGTGGCCGATGCTGAAGCTGGTTTTGGCGGCGTGCTGAATGCGTATGAGCTGATGAAGGCGATGATTCAGGCGGGCGCGGCGGCGGTCCACTTCGAAGATCAGCTGGCGGCGGTAAAAAAATGCGGTCACATGGGCGGCAAAGTTCTGGTACCGACTCAGGAAGCCATTCAGAAACTGGTGGCGGCACGGCTGGCTGCCGATGTGATGGGCGTGCCAACCGTGCTGCTGGCACGCACCGATGCCGACGCCGCTGACCTGATTACCTCAGACTGCGATGAATACGATCGGCCCTTTATCCAGGGCGACCGGACGGCAGAGGGCTTCTTTCGCACCCACGCCGGCATTGAACAGGCGATCAGTCGCGGGCTGGCCTATGCACCTTATGCAGACATCCTGTGGTGTGAAACCTCAACGCCGGATCTGGCGATGGCGCAGCGCTTTGCCGACGCCATTCATGCGCGTTTCCCCGGCAAGCTGCTGGCCTACAACTGTTCACCGTCGTTCAACTGGAAGAAGAACCTCGACGATCGCACCATCGCGAAGTTTCAGCAGGCGCTCAGCGATATGGGCTATCGCTTCCAGTTCATCACGCTGGCGGGCATCCACAGCATGTGGTTCAACATGTTCGATCTGGCCCACGCCTACGCCCAGGGCGAAGGGATGCGTCACTATGTTGAAAAGGTTCAGCAGCCTGAGTTCGCTGCCCGCGATCGCGGTTACAGTTTCTCATCGCATCAGCAGGAGGTGGGCACCGGCTATTTTGATCAGGTGACCAATATCATTCAGGGCGGTAAGTCCTCGGTCACCGCGCTCACCGGTTCGACCGAAGAGCATCAGTTCTGACCCTTTTTCTCTGACTGATTCCCCGTCCGCAAACCGCGGGCGGGCGTTTACCGGAGCTGATTATGCCGCCACGCGAATCATTGATCGCCCACACTATCCTGCAGGGTTTTGATGCACAGTATGGTCGCTTTCTCGACATCACTGCTGGCGCGCAGCAGCGGTTTGAGCAGGCGGAATGGCAGGCGGTGCAGCATGCCATGAAGGCCCGCATTCATCTCTATGATCATCACGTCAGCCTGGTTGCCGATCAATTGCGGGTGCTGAACGGTGCGGCCAGCTGGGATGAGATGTTCTGGCTGCGGGTTAAGGACCACTATCAAAGCCTGCTGCCCGGCTATCCACGGCATGAAATTGCCGAAAGCTTCTTTAATTCTGTCTACTGCCGGTTACATGGACATGCCGATCTGCAGCCGGACCGGCTGTTTATCTTCAGCTCTCAATCCCTGACCGCACCGGTCACACCTTTGCGCCCGTTATCGCGCCGTTATCAGCCGGAGCGGGGCTGGCTGGCACTGGTGGATCAGGTGTTGAGCGATTTACCGCTGACGTTGCCGTGGCAGCAGCGCGCTCGCGATGTCGGCTGGATTGTCCGCCACCTGCAGTCGCATTTTCCCCGGTTGAACCAGGGCTGGCTCGAGGTCAACAGTGAACTCTTCTATCGTAACAAAACCGCCTGGCTGGTGGCGCGCCTGCATCTGCCGGAAGGCATCTTGCCCTGTCTGCTGCCGATCCAGCGCAGTGAAACGGGCGAACTGTGGATCGACACCTGTCTGACCGATGTGAATGACGCCAGCATTGTCTTTGGTTTTGCCCGCGCCTATTTCATGGTTTATGCGCCGGTGCCTGCGGCGCTGGTCGCCTGGCTGCAACCGATTCTGCCTGGCAAAACCCTGGCGGAGCGCTATATGGCGATTGGCTGCCAGAAGCACGGTAAAACCGAGAGCTATCGCGAATATCTTCAGGCGCTGGCAGAGAATGAGACGGCCTTTGAGATCGCACCCGGCGTGCGCGGCATGGTGATGCTGGTCTTCACGCTGCCGGGCTTTGACTGGGTGTTCAAGGTCATCAGGGATCGCTTCGCGCCGCAAAAAGAGGTGACGGAAGCACAGGTCCGCGCCTGTTATCAGCAGGTCAAAGAGCACGATCGCGTGGGACGTATGGCGGATACGCAGGAGTTCGAACAGTTTGCGCTGCCGCTGTCGCGCATCTCACCGGCGCTGCTGGCAGAACTCCATGCCTGCGTGGCTGAGAAGCTGCATATCGAAGGCGATCGCCTGATTATTCGTCACCTGTGGCTGGAGCGTCGTATGCAGCCGCTCAATCTCTACCTGGCCCAGGCGAATGCCGCAGAGCGACGTCACGCGATTGAGGAGTATGGCAATGCCATCCGACAGCTGGCGGCGGCCAATATCTTTCCCGGAGACATGCTGTTTAAAAACTTCGGCATCACCCGCCATGGCCGGGTGATTTTTTACGATTACGATGAGATTCGCCCGATGCAGGAGCTGCACTTCCGGGAGGTGCCCGCGGCGCGCTATGAGGAGGATGAACTCAGCGCCGAGCCCTGGTACAGCGTCGGGCCGGACGATGTCTTCCCGGAAACCTTCCGCTATGCGTTATGCAGTGAAGCCGCTACCGGCGCATTGCTGCTGCAACTGCATCCGGAGATATTCGACGCCCGCTGGTGGCGCGCGCAGCAGCAGCGCATTGCCCAGGGCCATGTGGAAGAGGTGATCGCCTGGCGGCAGACGCAGCGTTTCAGCGTCTGCTACGGCGCAGATAAAGTTAACGACCGCTGTACGCCAGCGTAACCTGGCGCGCTTCGCGGATGACCAGTGCACCTAATTCAGTAATCCGATCGTCTGTCATGCGGGCGATGGGGCCGGAGATGGAGAGCGCGGCAAACGCCTCGCCATGTTCGTCATAGATCGGCGCGGCGACACAGCGTAGTCCAAGCGCATGCTCTTCATCATCAAACGAGAAGCCCGCTTTGCGCACCAGCGCCAGATTCTCTTTCAGACTCTGCGGTGACATCAGGGTTTTCGGCGTGTAGTAATGCAATCCTTTCTGATGCAGCAGGGCGGTGACCTGCTCATCGCCCAGATGGGCCAGAAACGCTTTGCCTGCGCCAGACGCATGCATCGGCAGCTTGCCGCCAATCGGCGCAGACATTCGCATCAGCTGGGTACACTGCACCTGATCAATGATCACCGCCTGGTGATCGCTGAGATCCAGCACCGCCAGATTCACCGTTTCACCGGACTGCTCCATCAGGCTACGCAGCACCGGGTGTACCAGCGCCAGCAGGTTACGGCTCTGCAGGAAACTGCTGCCGACCACGAAGGCGTGTGCGCCGATCGTCCACAGCCCGAGATCGCCCACCTGCCGGACAAAACCCTGCTGCTGCATGGTGCTGAGCAGGCGATGCGTGGTGGAGTTAGGCAAACCCGCCTGCTGAGCCAGCTCGGTCAGCGCTACGCTGCCATGTGAGTCAGCAATCAGCTCCAGCAGCGTCAGGCCGCGGGTCAGCGATTGCACCTGACCGCCCGCGGGTGCGGCGACAGGGGTGCCACGGGGTTTCTTGCCGCGCTTAACAGGAACCGGCGTTGCCATCATTGTTTCTCCTTTTACATTGTGGAAATCATTTTCGTTTTAATCACGCGCATTGCAAACGCTGGTTTTCTGGTCAGACCTGTATAGCCGTGACCTGAAAATCTCTCATTCGAGGTTACTTTGTCGCCTGACCAGCTTGTGCCAGAATGAAAAACGGGCTTTTCCGCCAGCAGACTGACGTGAATGGGGCAACAGTGAGCAATAAAATCGACGCGTTAAAACAGCAGCTCGCACAACGCATTATGGTGCTGGATGGTGGTATGGGCACCATGATCCAGAGCTATAAGCTGGAAGAAGAGGATTATCGCGGCAGCCGTTTTGCTGACTGGCCTTGCGATCTCAAAGGCAACAACGATCTGCTGGTGCTGAGTAAACCAGCGGTGATCCGCGAGATCCACGACGCATATCTGGCGGCGGGTGCGGATATCCTCGAAACCAACACCTTTAACGCCACGTCGATTGCGATGGCGGATTACCAGATGGAAAGTTTATCGGCGGAGATCAATTTTGAAGCGGCCCGCCTGGCGCGAGCCTGCGCCGATGCGTGGACGGCGAAAACGCCGGATCGTCCGCGCTATGTTGCGGGTGTGCTCGGCCCGACCAACCGCACCTGCTCGATCTCACCCGACGTCAACGATCCTGCCTACCGTAACGTTACTTTTAATCAGCTGGTGGAGGCGTACCGCGAATCGACCCGCGCGCTGGTGGAGGGCGGTTCCGACATCATCATGATTGAAACGGTGTTCGATACGCTGAATGCCAAAGCAGCCGTCTATGCGGTGCAGACCGAGATGGAAGCGCTGGGCGTTGCGCTGCCGCTGATGATCTCCGGCACTATCACCGACGCCTCCGGCCGAACGCTCTCCGGCCAGACCACCGAAGCTTTTTACAACTCGCTGCGTCACGCCGAACCGCTCTCTTTTGGCCTGAACTGCGCGCTGGGACCCGACGAGCTTCGTCAGTATGTGGCGGAACTGTCGCGCATCGCTGAAGGCTATGTGACCGCCCATCCCAACGCCGGCCTGCCCAATGCCTTTGGCGAATATGATCTGGATGCGGAAGTGATGGCGCAGCAGATTGGTGAATGGGCCACCGCCGGATTCCTGAACATTATCGGCGGCTGCTGTGGCACCACACCGCAACATATCGCTGCCATGGTGGCGGCGGTTGAAGGCGTCGCACCGCGTCAGTTGCCGACGATCCCGGTGGCCTGTCGTCTCTCCGGTCTGGAGCCGCTTAACATCACCGCAGAGTCACTGTTTGTTAACGTCGGTGAGCGCACCAACGTCACCGGCTCGGCAAAATTTAAACGGCTGATCAAAGAAGAGAAGTATAACGAAGCGCTGGAAGTGGCGCTGCAGCAGGTGCAGAGCGGCGCGCAGATCATCGACATCAACATGGATGAAGGCATGCTCGACGCCGAGGCGGCGATGGTGCGCTTTCTGAATCTGATTGCTGGCGAACCGGATATCGCCCGCGTGCCGATCATGATCGACTCCTCAAAATGGGAGGTGATTGAGAAAGGGTTGCAGTGCATTCAGGGCAAAGGGATCGTGAACTCAATTTCGATGAAAGAGGGTGAAGCGGCCTTTATTCATCATGCCCGTCAGGTCCGGCGTTACGGCGCGGCGATGGTGGTCATGGCGTTTGACGAAGTGGGGCAGGCGGATACCCGCGCCCGAAAAATTGAGATCTGCCGCCGTGCTTACCGGATCCTCACCGAACAGGTCGGTTTCCCGCCGGAAGATATTATCTTCGACCCCAACATCTTTGCGGTCGCCACCGGCATCGATGAACATAACAACTACGCCATGGATTTCATTGGTGCCTGCGAAGATATCAAGCGCGAGCTGCCCCATGCGATGATCTCCGGCGGCGTCTCCAACGTATCGTTTTCATTCCGTGGCAACGATCCGGTGCGTGAAGCGATACATGCCGTCTTTCTCTATTACGCCATCCGTAAAGGCATGGATATGGGCATCGTCAACGCAGGCCAACTGGCGATTTATGATGATTTGCCAGCAGAACTGCGCGAGGCGGTAGAGGATGTGATTCTTAACCGGCGGGATGATGGCACCGAGCGGCTGCTGGCGCTGGCGGAGAAATACCGTGGCGGCAAAAGCGATGGCGCGCAGGAAAAACAGCTCGCGGAATGGCGCAGCTGGGACGTGGTGAAACGGCTGGAGTATTCGCTGGTCAAGGGGATCACCGAGTTTATCGAGCAGGATACCGAAGAGGCGCGCCAGCAGGTACCACGGCCGATAGAGGTGATTGAAGGCCCGCTGATGTCCGGCATGAACGTGGTCGGTGACCTGTTCGGTGAGGGCAAGATGTTCCTGCCGCAGGTGGTGAAATCGGCGCGCGTGATGAAGCAGGCGGTGGCGTATCTGGAGCCCTTTATCGAAGCCAGTAAAGAGGCGGGGCGCAGCAACGGTAAAATCGTGCTGGCCACGGTCAAAGGCGACGTGCACGACATCGGCAAAAACATTGTCGGCGTGGTGCTGCAGTGTAATAACTACGAAATCATTGACCTTGGCGTGATGGTGCCGGGCGAAAAAATTCTTAAAACGGCGCGCGAAGTGAATGCGGACATCATCGGCTTATCAGGCCTGATTACGCCGTCGCTGGATGAGATGGTCAACATGGCGAAAGAGATGGAGCGTCAGGGCTTTACCTTACCGCTGCTGATTGGCGGCGCGACCACCTCGAAGGCGCATACCGCTGTCAAAATTGAGCAGCATTACAGCGGCCCGACGGTCTACGTGCAGAACGCCTCACGCACCGTTGGCGTGGTGTCGTCGCTGCTTTCCGCTACCTTAAAAGAGGATTTCGTCGCCCGAACCCGCAAAGAGTACGAGACCGTGCGCATTCAGCATGCACGCAAAAAGCCGCGCACGCCGCCGGTCTCGCTGCAGGCGGCGCGCGATAACGCCACCTCAATTGACTGGGAGAGTTACACGCCACCCGTGCCGCATCGTTCCGGGGTCAGCCAGGTGGAGGCCACCATTGAAACGCTGCGCAACTACATCGACTGGACGCCGTTCTTTATGACCTGGTCGCTGGCGGGCAAATATCCCCGCATCATGGAGGATGAGGTGGTGGGTGAAGAGGCGCAGCGTCTGTTTGCCGATGCCAATGCGATGCTCGACAGATTAAGCCAGCAGTCGCTGCTGAAGCCACGTGGCGTAGTTGGTATTTTTCCGGCTAACCGGGTCGGCGATGATATTCATCTCTACAGTGATGAGCGGCGTGATGAGATTTTGTGTGTGAGTCATCACTTACGCCAGCAGACCGAAAAAACCGACTTCGCCAACTACTGTCTGGCGGATTTTGTGGCCCCGAAATCGAGCGGTAAAGCGGACTATCTCGGGGCCTTTGCGGTGACCGGCGGGCTGGAAGAGGATGCGCTTGCGGAGGCGTACGATCGTCAGCATGACGACTACAACAAGATCATGGTGAAAGCGCTGGCTGACCGTCTGGCGGAAGCCTTTGCCGAATACCTGCACGAGCGGGTACGTAAGGTGATCTGGGGCTTCGCGCCTAACGAAAATCTCAGTAATGAAGAGCTGATTCGGGAAAATTATCAGGGGATACGTCCGGCGCCAGGCTATCCGGCCTGCCCGGAGCACACTGAGAAAGCCGCTATCTGGCGTCTGCTGGCGGTGGAAGAACAGACCGGCATGAAGCTCACCGAATCCTTTGCCATGTGGCCGGGCGCGTCAGTCTCTGGCTGGTACTTCAGCCATCCTGACAGCCGCTATTTCGCCGTGGCGCAGATCCAGCGTGACCAGGTGGAAGATTATGCGGCACGCAAAGGGATGTCGGTCACAGAAGTTGAGCGCTGGCTGGCGCCGAATCTCGGCTACGACGCGGACTAAGTAAAAAAGCGGCCTGAGGGCCGCTTCAGACTGCTGACAAATCCAGCTCCGGTTAAATCTGGCAGCAATTAAGAAACTCAGCGCGCAGGGAACCCGGTCAGAGGAGGAAAGCGTCCCGCGCCAGGGACGGCGCGGGCCGAGCGGCCAGGGATGGCATTAGCGCCTTTCCGATCTGACCGGGTTCCCTGAGCAGGCGCGATCTCATTGCTATGCTTTGCTTCAGGCGTATGCTCCCTGAGCCTGCTTTCTGTTAACCGCATGAAACGGCCCTGAGGCCGCCATCTGCTTAGTTAAAGCGCGCGTCGCGATCGGACGTCAGATCATACAGCTGGTACTTGCGACCCAGCATCTGACCGCCATCACGCGTCAGCGGCACCCAGTTCACCTGCGCGCGACCGCGCGTTGGCGTCACGGTGAACAGATCCATTGGGATAGAGATATAGAAGCCTTTGGTGAAGTCGCCTTCGCCATACTCTTCAGACGAGACGTTGGTTTTGGTGGCATAGACACCCACCATCACGCCGCTGTCGAAGCGCTTCGACACATCGACCGTCACGCCTTTATCTTTTGCCAGATACTGACCGACGCTGGTTTTCACCAGCACATCCTGCATGAACCATGGACGCCAGTAACCCGTCAGGTTGCCGGTTGAGGCTTTATAGCGATTGAACTGCATCATGTTGTCCCAGTCACGCTGACGGACATAGTTGGCATCGACGCCCACCGCCCAGTTCGCATCGACCGGACGATAGAGCAGCTCGCCGCCCACGCCGCCGTACATCGTCTCCAGGTACCCGCCGTAAACCTGACCATAGAAGCCGTTACCGAGGTGGCCCATATAGTTTGCCTGCAGATCGTTGACGTAGACGTTGTTCTCAACGTAGTCGCGGATATGGGTACGCACGCGCGGCAGCGAAGAATCCGCCGGTGCGCCGTTGTAGTTGAACTTGTCGTAGTTGTTGGCGAGGTTACCAAACAGACTACCGCCCACCAGCAGGTGATCCGTCAGCCAGTAATCAGCGTTAGCCATTACGCCGACCTGATACATATAGAAGCTTTCCGGGCCGCCCACCGACTGATTCAGCACCGGTGAGAGGCTGTAGTTCAGGCGATCCTGACGGATAAACATACCCTGCTCGGTGCTACCCGGATCGACCGGTTCTTTGCGTGTCTGTTGCAGTGGCTGCTCATGGCCCAGCGGATAGCCTTCCAGATTGTTACGCAGGCTGGCGACCTGCGTCTCAGTCGTCACCTGTGGCATGTTAAAGCGCGACTCGGTGACATTGATGGTGTCGATGCCGTCAGGCAGGTGGTTCATGATGATGCGGTTAGCACGATCCACCCCTTCACGGGTATCGCGATACTTTGTCTGCTCGCCTGACACATAGATCGTGTGACCCTGAGTCTGAATACGCGGACCATCGAGACCGGCATTGTATTTCAGATCGGTCAGCTGAGTGCCCACCACCGTCGGCTCCAGCAACTTAGGTTGCGGCTGCGGATTGTAGGAAGGCTTCTCACTGTCGATGTGCGCCTGACGCAGATCGTTGAAGTTGGTGCGAATGGTGACACCAAACATAAAGGTGTTACCGCGTTCGTAGCTGGCGTTGATGTCAGCCCAGTCGGTCACGCGATAAATCGCGCCGACGTTGAGCTTGCTGCGCTGCTCAAGGCGACCAGCAAAGTCATTCTGGTAGTCGTTGCCCTCATACTCCATTTTAAGGCGCAGCGGCTGCCAGGGCGTCTGATACTCCACGCCGCCAAACAGCGCCGTCGGGCCGTGGAACATCTGCGAGCCGTTGATTGAACCCGCTTCGCCCACCTGCGGACGCTGGCAATAGCTGTCGCTGTATGAGCAGAAGGGGTTCTTCACGGTGCCGCTGTTGCCGAGATAGCCCCAGCCAAGCCCCAGGGTAAAGTCGAACGGTCCCCATGCTTTGGTCGCCACCAGATATTCGCTGTCGAACAGACCGGTACCGCCCAGATCGCGGGTGCCCACCGCCACTTCCGGCAGCCAGAAGCCCTCCTGCCACAGACGGAGTTTCAGGTCGAAGGCTTTATCTTTATAGCTCTGCGTGCCGCTGAATTCTGAGACCGCACTGTACTGACGGGTGCGTACGTCGGTATACCGCACCGTGGTCTCCAGCCAGGGAAAGAGCTGCAGTGACGCGGAGTAGTATCGGTACTGATCGTTGTCGCGCGCGTTGAGGCTGAACTCGCCCTCTTTGGCCATGCGCGCCGTCGGCACCTGCATCAGACCCACGCCGCCGAAATCGGATTGTGAAGGACCCACCGGCTCGGGCCAGGTGTCAGCCTGCGCCTGACAGGCTGCCGCCACAGAAACAGCCAACAGGCTGAAGAGATAACGTTTTTTCATCAGTCTGGTATCCGGTGAGTCAGTACGGAAAGGATGCGTTCATTAAGGTCTTCATAGCTGCCTGGCAGGCTCCATGACGAAAAGCCGAGCCAGATAATGCTGCCTGGCTCCACTTCCGCGTGGCGATGATTCCAGTAGGCAACCGGCACCTGCTGTGTGGTGCCTGAAGGTGCAATCACCGTGACAAAATTGCGTTCTGCCCCGGAGAGTGCGTCATGACCATCCAGATAGTCGCGTACTGATTTACCCGGCTGCCAGCTCACTTTGCCTGCGCCGCTCAGCGCGCCGAGCAGCAGCACAGAATCGGAGGGGGCCTGCAGATAGAGGTCATAGCTGCCTTCCAGCCGACGGTTGTCAGCCGGATGCAGACGGATCCAGTCCGGGTCGAGCGACGTGAACTGGCGACCTGCCACTTTGATGGCGTTCAGCTGGCGGATCACCTCATCAATGGCCGCCGCCCGATCGCCGCTGCTGTCGGCACGCCAGGCACGTAACGCGCCCAGCGTCTGTTGATAGTGCTGCTGTGCTACTGCACTGGCGCCGCGCTCGGCAATAAAGGTCGCGCGCCAGTCAGTGTTGACCTGCAGTGGAGGCAGAGCCACCAGCTGGGACAGATCCGCGACCTGGCTCAGCTCAGCCTGACCGCCGTTGTGCGGTGCATGAACGATAACCTGCGCGGTTGCCTGCGCTTCTGCGGCGCTGAACAGGCTCAGCCCGGCCAGCAAAAAAGTGATTTTTTTCATGATTTCGCCGGCTTCAGAATAGTGATATCTACAGGGAAGGCGTCTGCCGCCAGCATCTGATGGGCCTGCACCACATCGCCGCTGCTGTTATCGATCCAGAAGGTGTTTTCCCACTCGCGGTTACTGCTGTCGATGCTCACCTGCTCATGCCAGACGCGGCACGGAATGCGGTTGCCCGCCACGGTCAGGACTTCGTCGGTGCCGCGCTGGAAGGTTGAACGCACAGTCGCGCCGCGAACCTTGCCCTGTTCGGTCCACTGCACGATGCGGGTCCAGCCTGCGCCGTTGCTGATATGCAGGCTGTCAGCGAGCGGATCCTGTTGCAGATTGCTGACGCTCAGCAGGTTATCCGGCAAGCCCAGGGTTTTAACCAGGCGGCCATGCTGTGTCGCCAGCATCGCCTGATCCTGTGTCACCCATTTCTGCTGACCTTTCTCGTTGTAGCCGAGCACCACAAAAATGCGCGGACCTTCATTCAGGCGAGCATAGAGACTGGCATAGGGAAGATTGTTGACCTGTTGATCGGTAACGGTCACGTCGTCCGGACCGTTAACCGCAAGCAGCAGCGTCTGTTCAAGACCTTTTTGCGTTTGTGTACAGGCCTGCAGCAGCAGGCAAGCGAGCAGCAGAGGAAGTTGGCGCACTGTGTGTCCCTGATAAGTCATGCCAAAGTAAAAAATAACCACACAGGCGTGTGGTTATGTTTAAAGGTGCTCTGCCCGTCCCGTTCCGGCTGCAGAAATACAGGTTACGTGGCTCAGCGTCATCACTCACCGAAGTCAGTGGTTCAGCCTCTGCCCGTTTGCTGCAGATCAGCAATCAGACGGGGGTCGGGCATCCATCAACGAGTGGTGCTCGTCGTGGTCGTGGTTGTTGTACCGGTATTTGCACCGTCACCACCGCCAGAAGCGGCAATGCCGAGCCCGACCAGCGCGCCAAGTGCACCGATACCCACAGCGGTCGACGTGCCAGCAGAGATTGCTCCCGCCTGCGCGCCAGCTGCAGTACCAGCTTCTTCCGGCGCAGCAAATGCGCTGGAAGAGACGGCAACGAAGATCAAGGCTGCACCGGCAACCATAGTTTTTTTCATAACAGCGTTTCCTGCATTGAGTGAATGAAGGATCTCTGTCCGCTGAGGTTGCAACACAGTCAGACTGCGGCAAAATCGACGGACAGTCCCATTGCGGGCGCGTTCAGTATAGGGCAACAAAATACCAGAGTTCAGCACCGGAAAAACCAGGGTGAATAGCGGGGTGGACGCGTGATTTAATTAGCTGGATTGGGGATAACTACTTTTTATATCGGAATATTTCGGGCTGATGCCAGATATTTCGCTGCTGGCGAATCAATTGCAAAGCGTAATGTTCTTTTTTATTAATATCTGGTACGGAATAAGAATAATCAGAATTTACTGAGGATTGCTGAAGCTGAATATGATTATGAATCAATGGCTAACAATAGAGATCGTCCCGTTTCAGGTCCATTTTATACTTTAGATCGGTCCGTTCAGTGTATCGATGTTCAGAATTATCTTAGGGGATTTTAAGACTTTTCCCTGACAATCCATCCTCCCCGACGATATAAACAGCCCATTCAGATGTAAAAACAGACAAAAAAAGGGCGGCAAAGTTGCCGCCCGATGAAATTAACGCTGATTAACGCCAGGATTTATAGCGGTTAATTAAGGCATTAGTGGAGCTGTCGTGAGTGGTAATTTCGTCCTCGTTTTCCAGTTCCGGCAGAATACGGTTCGCCAGCTGCTTACCTAATTCCACACCCCACTGATCGAAGGTGAAGATATTCAGGATGGCACCCTGAGTGAAGATTTTGTGCTCATACAGGGCAATCAGTGCACCCAGGCTGTAGGGAGTAATCTCACGCAGCAGGATGGAGTTAGTCGGGCGGTTACCTTCAAACACCTTGAACGGCACGATATGGGCCACAGACTCTGCGGATTTACCGGCATCGGTAAACTCTTTCTCTACGACGTCGCGTGACTTACCAAACGCCAGCGCTTCAGTCTGGGCAAAGAAGTTAGAGAGCAGCTTCGGATGGTGATCCGCGAGTGCGTTATGGGTAATGGCCGGGGCAATAAAGTCACACGGAACCAGCTTGGTACCCTGATGGATCAGCTGATAAAACGCGTGCTGACCGTTGGTGCCAGGTTCGCCCCAGATGATTGGGCCAGTCTGGTAGTCTACCGGATGACCGGCACGATCCACATACTTGCCGTTTGACTCCATATTCCCCTGCTGGAAATAGGCGGCAAAGCGGTGCATGTACTGGTCGTAAGGCAGAATCGCTTCGGTTTCAGCATCAAAGAAATTGTTGTACCAGATGCCAATCAGCGCCAGCAGCACCGGCAGGTTCTGCTCAGCCGGCGCAGAGGCGAAGTGCTGGTCCATGGCATGTGCGCCGCTCAGCAGCTGCTCGAAGTTATCGAAGCCAATCGAGAGAATAATCGACAGGCCGATCGCTGACCATAGTGAATAGCGGCCGCCAACCCAGTCCCAGAATTCAAACATGTTGTTGGTGTCGATACCGAATTCGCCCACCGCTTTGGCGTTGGTCGACAGCGCAGCAAAGTGTTTCGCTACGTGTTGCTGGTCGCCCGCCGTTTTCAGGAACCAGTCGCGCGCGCTGTGGGCGTTGGTCATGGTTTCCTGGGTGGTAAAGGTTTTCGATGCCACCAGGAACAGGGTGGTTTCCGGGCTGAGATCTTTCAGCGTTTCGGCGATGTGGGTGCCGTCAACGTTAGAAACAAAATGCATGTTCAGATGGTTTTTGTACGGGCGCAGCGCTTCAGTCACCATAAACGGGCCGAGGTCAGAGCCGCCGATACCGATATTCACCACGTCGGTGATCGCTTTACCGGTATAGCCTTTCCATTCGCCGCTGATGATGCGCTCAGAGAAGCCTTTCATCTTATCCAGCACCGCGTTGACCTCTGGCATCACATCTTTGCCATCCACCAGAATCGGTGTGTTACTCCGGTTACGCAGCGCGACGTGCAGCACCGCACGATCTTCGGTGCGGTTAATCTTCTCACCCGAGAACATAGACTTAATAGCACCGCTCAGGTCGGTCTCTTTGGCCAGCGCCTGTAACTTATCGAGGGTTTCCTGGGTGATGCGGTTTTTAGAGAAATCCACCAGCATCTGATCATCAAAGGTGGCAGAGAATTTGGCAAAACGATCGGCATCCTGGGCGAACAGATCGGCAATTTCTACCGACTTCATCTGCTCAAAATGCTGTTGCAGCGCTTTCCAGGCTGCGGTTTGTGTCGGATTGATATTTTTCATGGCAACACTCTTGTTGATATTAAGAACCGTCATTCCATCGGAGGCACATCATGCCCGTTTAGCGTTTCAGTATGACCACAGTTGTAACTGAAAGGAAAAATTTTGTCAGCGCGCGCCGGACAGGCGATCTGAACGCCGCTGTTTATCGCCAGCATTCACTGGCGCGAACAGCCAGCGGACCGCAGAGGCAACGCGCGGTAAAGTGTGACGCGAAAGTCTGCGCAAAACGTTGTGCCGTATCAGGGATTGCTGCATGGGCTGAACCCATTAAGCACTGTAGCCGCTGCGACGCAGAGTCATTTGTTTTCTGATGCGGCGCTCCGGTCATCGCTGACATTGACAGCAGGTCCAGAAAAGGCTAGATCTATGCGCCTACTTGCGCACCTGTGCGCAAGCCAGAAGAGGCGCGTCGCCCAGGCAGTGTGTTGGAGGAACCGTATCCGGTGAAAACACATGATGGGGAGCGACGCCGAGGTGGGTCAGCATGCGGTGTGCTGCCTGTCGGCTACAGGGGCTGAATCCTCTGGGTTGTCACCAGAAACGTCTGCAGTCGACGTTTCGCAAGGTGGGGCGCTTCTGGGTGACTCGTCTATCCGATCTTGTCCGCCCGTTTCTGCTCTTTCCTTGTGCCTGGCTGAAAGAATGTTTCTCGACCCTTTCATCGGCGAGAACAAGATAACCTGACACGAGGTCCTACATGTCTCAAACACTGATAGTGGCAAAATTCGGCGGCACCAGCGTAGCCGATTTTGAAGCGATGAACCGCAGCGCCGATGTGGTGTTGCAGGACGCCAGCACGCGTCTGGTAGTGCTCTCTGCCTCGGCGGGTATTACTAATCTGCTGGTTGCGCTGGCTGAAGGCCAGCAGGCTCCCCAGCGCGCTGTTCTGCTTGATGATATCCGCCGTATCCAGTACGCCATTGTTGATCGCCTGCAGCGTCCGGAAGTAATCCGCGATGAAATTGATCGGATGATCGACAATATCAGCATGCTTTCCGAAGCCGCCTCACTGGCAACCTCGAATGCCCTGACCGATGAACTGGTCAGCCACGGTGAGCTGATGTCATCACTGCTGTTTGTGGAAATCCTGCGTGAACGCCAGGTTAATGCGGAATGGTTCGATGTCCGCAAGGTAATGCGTACCGACGATCATTTTGGCCGGGCAGTACCGGATGTACAGGTGCTGGCGGAGCAGGCGACGGCGCAGTTACAGCCGCGCATTGAGCAGGCATTAGTCATTACTCAGGGTTTCATTGGCAGTGAAAGCGAAGGGCGCACCACCACCCTGGGTCGCGGCGGCAGTGATTACACCGCCGCGCTACTGGGCGAAGCGCTGAACGCGGCGCGTGTGGATATCTGGACGGATGTGCCAGGCATCTACACCACCGATCCGCGCGTGGTGCCGACGGCGAAGCGTATTGATGAAATTACTTTTGAAGAAGCCGCTGAAATGGCGACGTTCGGCGCGAAAGTGCTGCACCCGGCGACGCTGCTTCCCGCTGTACGCCGGGGTATTCCGGTATTCGTCGGTTCCAGTAAGGATCCGGCAGCCGGTGGGACCCGCGTCTGCAATGAAACCCGCAACCCGCCGCTGTTTCGTGCACTGGCGCTACGCCGTAAGCAGACGCTGTTAACGCTGCACAGCCTTAACATGCTTCATACGTTTGGTTTTCTTGCTGAACTCTTCAATATTCTGGCGCGTCATAACGTCTCGGTTGACCTGATCACCACCTCCGAAGTGAGCGTGGCGCTGACGCTCGACACCACCGGATCGACCTCAACCAGTGCCAGCCTGCTGACCCAGGCTTTACTGACTGAACTCTCGTCGCTGTGCCGGGTTGAAGTGGAAGAAGATCTGGCGCTGGTGGCGATTATCGGTAACCAGCTGTCAAAAGCGTGCGGCGTCGGCAAAGAGGTGTTTGGTGTGCTCGACCCGTTCAACCTGCGGATGATTTGCTACGGTGCCAGCAGCTACAACCTCTGCTTCCTGGTACCGGGCAACGATGCGGAAAGCGTGGTACGTACGCTGCATCGTAATCTGTTCGAGTAAACTTCTTTGCCATTCAGGCCGCGTCAGCGCGGCCTGAAAAGCGGCAAAAATGGTTCATATCTCCCTCATTACTCCCCGGCATGCGAATTCCGATAAAACCTGTTAATTCATAAAGTTAATTCCTGTTATTGCCAAATGGCAACCCCTTTCTCTGCGCATTTCGTGCACCTGCATTGCGCTCCCTTTCCGCAGATTTATAATCCCGCCGCTGAATCAATTCACCCAAATTTAGGAAATATCATGAAAAGGTTAGTCGCAGAGGCGCTGGGTACCTTCGTGCTGGTGGCCGGCGGTTGTGGTAGTGCCGTGCTGTCAGCTGCGTTCCCGGAACTGGGCATTGGCTTCGTGGGCGTGGCGCTGGCTTTCGGGCTGAGCGTGCTGGTCATGGCGTATGCGGTCGGTCACATCTCAGGCGGGCACTTTAACCCGGCGGTGACCCTGGGATTAGTGGCAGGCGGACGTTTTCCCGCGTCTCAGGCCATTCCTTACATCATCGCGCAACTGGCAGGCGGCATTGCCGCTGGCGCAGTGCTCTATCTGATCGCCAGCGGTAAAGGCGACTTCAGTGCAGCGGCCAGCGGCTTTGCGGCAAATGGCTACGGCGAACACTCGCCGGGCGGCTTCAGCCTGCAGTCAGGTATGATCGCCGAAGGGGTGATGACCGCTATCTTCCTGATTGTGATCATGGGTGCCACCAGCGAGCGCGCGCCGAAAGGCTTTGCACCTATTGCGATTGGCCTGGCGTTAATCCTGATTCACCTGATCAGCATTCCGGTAACCAATACCTCGGTTAACCCGGCACGCAGCACTGCGGCAGCCCTGTTCCAGGGGGACTGGGCGATCTCTCAGCTGTGGATGTTCTGGTTAATGCCGATTATCGGTGCCGTGATTGGTGGTTTGATCTACCGCGGTTTAGAGGAAAAAGCAGCGTAATTTCGTCAATATTCAGCGGATCGGCAGCAGTCGATCCGCATTTTCCCGCCTCGACCCATCTTCGCCTTACGCCATGATAATGAAATGTTATGATCCGGCCTTCGTCACGGCAGTCGTTCCTGCATGGCGACTCTCTATGGCAAATCTGCATAAAACATAACATTCTTATAAGGAAGTCTGGCTATGCTCGCCACGTTAACCCGCCTGTTCCCGCTCTGGGCCGTGCTGTTATCTGTCGCCGCTTATTACTCTCCAGGTACGTTTCTCGGCATCGGACCCTGGGTCACTTATCTGCTGATGCTGATTATGTTCGGCATGGGTGTGACCCTGAATATCGACGATTTTAAACGGGTCCTGACCCGACCTGCGCCGGTGATTGCCGGAACCTTTCTGCACTATCTGGTGATGCCGTTAGCCGCCTGGGGACTGGCAAAACTGTTTCATATGCCGCCCGATTTGGCTGCCGGTATGATTCTGGTCGGCTCAGTTGCCAGCGGCACCGCCAGCAACGTCATGATCTATCTGGCGAAGGGGGATGTGGCGCTGTCAGTGACAATCTCGTCAGTCTCTGCGCTGGTGGGTGTGTTCGCCACGCCGCTGTTAACCCGCTTTTATGTTGATACCCACATTGAGGTTGATGTGGCTGGCATGCTGCTGAGTATCGTGAAGATCGTCGTGATCCCCATCTCCCTGGGACTGATCATTCATCACAGCATGAACAGCGTGGTTCGCCGGGTCGAACCCTGGCTGCCTGCATTTTCGATGGTCTGCATTCTGCTGATCATCAGTGCGGTGGTGGCGGGCAGTCAGGCCTTTATTGGATCGGTGGGTCTGATGGTGATCGCGGCGGTGATCCTGCATAACGCGATTGGCCTGCTTGGCGGCTACTGGGGTGGCAAGCTGTTTGGCTTCGATGAGTCAACCTGCCGTACCCTGGCGCTGGAGGTTGGCATGCAAAACTCCGGACTGGCGGCGACGCTGGGAAAACTCTACTTCTCACCACTGGCGGCATTGCCAGGCGCGCTGTTCTCGGTGTGGCACAACCTGTCAGGTTCACTGCTGGCGGGTTACTGGTCAGGAAAGCCGATTAAGAAGAAGTAACAGTGGCGGCGCATTATTGCACTGCGCCGCATCTCACTGCTGCCGCGCCGGACGATCACCGCTCCGGCGCAGCAGGCTATTCACTCCGCTCAGTTTTATTCATAGTCACGTTCATCGTCGGGCTGTTCCAGCACCGTGTAGGCCACACTGCAGAACAGTGAATTCAGGCGCTTCATGTCGCCCAGTAAACCGAGGTGCAGCGAACTGGTCTCAATGCTCTGCACGTTCTGCTGGTGCAGCCGGTCAACATGCGCGTGAGAGTAGCGGCGGATCATCAGACGGAAGCGATGTTTAGCGCGGCGCAGACGTTTAGCGCTGGTGACATCGTGTGACAGAAACACCGACAGACTCATTCTGAGGTTAGCGATCAGCAGCTCATGCAGCTCCTGCAGCTCTTTTAATCCCTCGGCAGAGAAAGCGCGGCCCGCTGCCAGCGACTTGTCAGCGACATCGCCGCTCATCCGCTCAATGATGTCCCCGGCCTGCTCCAGATTTAGTGACATTTCAATGATTTCGCCCCAGCGACGCGAGTCCTCTTCGGGGAGGTCCTCTTTTGGCATCCGCGCCAGATAGAGTTTGATGGCGGTATAGAGCACATCGACATCATCATCCAGCCTGCGCACCGTGCGTTCCTCGCGGGATTCGCCATGTACCACCTTATTAAACGCCTCCAGCATCTGCTCCAGCACGTCGCCCATGCGCAACGCTTCGCGGGCGGCATTCACCAGCGCCAGCGCCGGCGTATCCAGCGCGCTGCGATCGAGGTGTTTCGGCTTAAGGTGCAGCGCGTTATCCACGTCGTCGGCGATCATACGACGACAGAGGCGCGCCATCAGGTCAGCAAACGGCACCATCGCTACGCAGCGGATCAGGTTGTAAAACACATGGAAGAAAATCACTAACTCTTCATCGTTGACCGGCAGCTTATCCAGCCACTCTGCCACAATATCGACAAACGGCAGGATGAACACGCAGCCGATCAGCTTGAACAGCAGGCTGCCGAGCGCCACGCGCTTGCCCGCGGCATTTGAGCCGCTGGCGTTGATCATCGCCAGCAGGCCGCTACCGAGATTGGCACCAATCACCAGACAGAGCGCCACCTTGAATGAAATCACGCCGGTGGCGGTGAGCGTCGCGGTGATCAGCACCGCGGCCAGGCTGGAGTAACTGATGATGGCGAATACCGCCCCCAGCAGCGCATCAAGCATCACGTCGCCGGTCAGGCTGGAGAAAAGCACCTGGACACCGGCGGCCTGGGTAATCGGCCGAGCCGCTTCGACAATCAGCTGCAGCGCCAGCAATATCAGGCCCAGGCCGATACTGGCCCGGCCTAACTGACCCGCACGGGTCTGCTTGCGGCTGAGGAAGAACACCACGCCAAAGAAGATAAACAGCGGTGAGAGCCAGGAGAGATCAAACGTCAGGATACGCGCCATAATAGCGGTGCCGACATCCGCGCCAAGAATCACTACCAGCGCGGGCGTCAGGCTGACCAGATTCTGTGCCACAAAAGAGGTCACCAGCAGCGTGGTGGCGTTGCTGCTCTGCACCAGCGTGGTCACGCCAATGCCCGCCAGAAACGCCATCGGTTTTTTTTCTATGCTGCGACTCAGGACGCGGCGCAGATCGGCACCGTAGACCCGCATGATGCCGGTTCGTACGATATGCGTGCCCCAGACCAGCAGGGCCACTGCAGAGAGTAAATTAAGCAGGGTTAACACGTGGTGTCGCTCCTCGAATGTCAGGCTCAAAGCACAGACTGCCAGCCTGACGGAAGAGAGCAATCTGTGAAGGGGATTGCCGTGCGATGCGTGATTTTTTCCTGTGTTTTAAGCCACCTGGCGCAAAGTCGACATCTCTAATTGTAGACCAATCTTCCTGCCAGCGGGGTGCAAATCCGCCGCCGATCGGTTAAGCACATCAACCGAAAGTTCCACATCATGCGCCCGGATACGATAGCGGATCACGTTGCCCAGCAGACTGTGGCTGAGGATTTCCGCAGGAATGCCCTGGCCCGGCGCAGTGAACAGCATCGATTCCGGGCGAATGGCCACCTGGCTATGGAAAGGCTGCCCGGTCAGTCGCGTCGCCTGCTCAGCGCTCAGCAGGTTGTAGTTGCCAATAAATCCGGCGGCAAAGAGATCGACCGGTTGGGTATAGAGCGCTTCGGCATCGCCATTCTGCACGATTTTGCCCCGGTTCATCAGCACGATACGATCGGAGAGCGTCAGCGCCTCCTCCTGATCGTGGGTGACGAACAGGGTGGTGAGATTCAGCTCGCGCTGGATGCGCCGGATTTGATCGCGCAGATGGCGGCGAATACGTGCATCCAGCGCTGACAGCGGTTCATCCAGCAGCAGCAGACGCGGACGCGTCACCAGCGAACGTGCCAGTGCCACGCGCTGACACTGCCCGCCTGACAACTGGTGCGGATAGCGGCGTGCATAATCACTGAGTTCAACCAGCTCCAGCACCTCCAGTACCCGCTGGCGAATCTGCGCTTCGGGCAGTTTCTGCATCTTCAGGCCAAATGCGACGTTCTTCTCTACCGTCATATTGGGAAACAGCGCATAGCTCTGGAACACCATACCGATGGCACGCTTCTGCGGGGCCAGCGGTACAATATCTTTGCCCTCCAGCCTGATTTCACCGCTGTCGACGCTGGTTAACCCCGCCAGACAACGCAGCAGCGTCGATTTACCGCAGCCGCTGGGGCCGAGCAGGGTGACAAATTCCCCTTCAGCGGCGCTGAAATCGATCTGCTCAAAAATGGGCGTGGGTCCATAGGACTTGTTCAGCTCTCTGACCTCAAGGTAACTCATATTCAGCCTCGTTCGGGATTCAGGGCGTTGGCCAGCCAGGTGACCAGCAGCACCACAAAGAAGTAGGAGATCACCAGGGCGCTGGTGAAGTGACCGCTGCCGTTACGCATGTTGAAGAGGTAAACCTGCAGGGTTTCATAGCGGTTGCCGACCAGCAGGTTAGCGAAGACAAATTCGCCAATCAGGAAGGAGAAAGAGAGCAGCACGGCAATCAGCATCCCTTTGCGCAGGTTGGGCAGCACGACCCACAGCGCCGCCTGCCAGGTGCTGGCACCCAGCAACTGCGCGGCATCAATCAGCTCTTTGAGGTTGATCGCCTGCATATTGTTCGCCAGCGCCCGGTAGATAAAGGGCAAGGCGATAGTGAAATAACAGCCGATTAAGATCCACGGCGTGCCGGTCAGCATCAGCGGTGACGAAGAGTAGAGTTGCAGTAATCCCACTGACGACACCACCGGCGGCACGGCGAAAGGCATCAGGATCAGGACGTTCATCACCGCATCCAGTCGAGGAAAATAGTAAGCGATTACAAACATGGCAGGCAGCACCAGCACCAGCGAGAACAGCAGCGCACCCAGGCAAATCAGCAGCGAATGGCCCAGCGCCGTCAGAAATCGCGGGTCGCTCCAGAGCTGGATGAACCACTTCAGGCTATAGCCCTGTGGCAGAATGGTGTTACTCCAGTCGGACGACAGTGCATAAAGCAGTGTGGCCAGTAAAGGCAGTGCCAGCAGGGTAAAGAGTAACCCGACCATTATCCGGTGATAGAGGTGCTCAGCACGTGACATGGCGGCTCCTTTCATGGCTGTTTCGCATTGAGATAGCTACGGCGCACCAGATACTGCTGCACCAGGGTAATCAGTGCCATAATCGCCACCAGCAGCATTGCCAGCGCGCTACCTGTGTTGGGATCCAGCGAGATATCGCCGGAGACCAGCGCGGCAATACGCACCGGCACCACGTTGAAATTACCCGTGGTCAGGGCATAAATCGTGGCATAAGCGCCCAGCGCATTCGCCAGCAGGATCACAAAGGTCCCGAGCAGCGCCGGAAACAGAATCGGCAGGCCGATGTGCCACCAGTAGTGCCAGCGGCTGGCACCCAGCAGCGCAGCGGACTCCTGCCACTCTTTTTTCAGCCCGTCGAATGCCGGGTAGAGCAGCAGCACGCCCAGCGGGATCTGGAACCAGGTGTAGACCAGCACCATGCCGTTGCGCGAGAAGAGTCTGAAGCTCTCAACCAGACCATAATGGCGCAACAGCAATGTCAGGCAGCCGTTCAGCCCCAGCAGAATCACAAAGGCAAACGCCAGCGGGACACCGGCAAAGTTGCTGGTCATGTTGGTAAAAGCGATGAGAAAGCGCTGCAGTCGCCCGCCGCCGAGCTGATGCAGTGAATAGCCGGTGACCAGTGCAATCAGTAAGCCGTAGACGCTTGACCAGAGTGAGATATCCAGCGAAAAACGAAATGCCTGCTGGTAGAAGGGCGAGGTGAGAATGTCCTGATAGTTATCCCAGCCCCACTGGCTGTTCATCTCACTCCAGAAGCTGTTAATGGCGATCCACAACAGCGGTGCCAGCTGAAAGGCGACCCAGAACAGGGTGAACGGTAACAGCAGCAGCAGCGCGACTCCTTTTCCTCTCATCTCTTCGGCTCCGCCAGCAGGCCGCGACAGACCGGCTTGTCATGCGCCACCTCAAGCAGTTCACACAGCGTGCCGCACAGATCGGTCTGCTGCGGTGCCAGGTCAGGCTGCAGCGAGAAAGCCCGGCCAAAGACAAACAGCGGCACCGTGGTCTCTTCCGGCAGAATGCCGCCGTGGGAGCGATCGTCATTCATACCGTGATCGGCGGTCACCATCACCTGATAGCCCTCAGCCAGCCACAAGGGCATCCACTGAGACAGCAGGCCGTCGGCGATGCGTGCCCGGTTGCGGTACTGTGGCGAGGAGAGGCCCGATTTATGACCGGCATCGTCGATATTCATCGGGTGGATTAGCAGAAAATCGGGATCGTGACGCAGTCGCAGGCTCTCTGCATCTTCAAACAGATGCGAGTCGGGATAGCTATCGTCAGAATAAAAATGGCCATACTGAATGGGCAGGTCCGGCGCGTCAGTGTGACGATCGCGCGCCGGAACGAACGGCGTTCGGTTATAAAGCTCACTCACCCAGTGGTAGGCCGCCGCCGCAGTCGTCAGTCCCGCTGCTCGCGCAAAGTGAAAGACGCTGCGCTCGCGGCTTAACCGGCTGACGCCATTATGAATAATGCCGCTTCTGACCGGCGGAACACCGGTCAGAATGCACTCATAAAGCGGGCGTGACAGCGAGGGTAATTCACAGGTCATACGGTAATAAAACCCGTTGCCCTGCGAACATTCGGCATGCAGGTAACCCATTGCATGTTGTGCGACCTGATTGCTCAGGCCGTCCAGCACTACCAGGATGGTCTTCATTCCGTTCTCCCTGCCGCGAATTACTGCTGCATATTGATGATGACGTTTTCCTGCCACAGGCGCGGCAGCATTTTCGACGATTTATCCCAGGCAGCCTGATCCTTCACCGGACGGGCATTTTTATATTCAGATTGCGGCAGCAGGCGAGCCTGAACGTCCGCTGGCAGCGTCAGATGCTCGGCACGGATCGGACGGGCATAGCCCTTCGCCAGATTGATCTGTCCCTGGTCTGAGAAGATATATTCGCGCGTCAGTTTTGCGGCGTTAGGGTGTTTCGCATATTTGTTGATGACGGTGGTGTAGCCGGAGGTCACGGAGCCATCAGACGGGATAACCACTTCGTAGCGGTTTTTGTCGATCTGGTCCCGGTAGTTAAGGGCGTTAAAGTCCCACACCACCGCCATCTGCACTTCGCCTTTTTCGATATTGGCAATCACCGGATCGGTAACGCCAAGACGACCCTGTTTGGCCAGATCGGCAAAGAAAGCAAGCGCCGGTTTCAGGTTCTTCTCATCGCCACCTAAGGCGTAGTTTGCCGCCAGTACGCCGTTGGCCGCCTGAGCTGCCACGCCGACGTCACCGATAGTAACCACATACTTACCTTTTTTCAGATCGGCCCAGCTGTGGGGGATATCTTTAACCTGCTGCTTGTCGATCAGAAAGGCGATGGTGCCGGTATAGGCCAGCGCCCAGTGGCCATCTTTATCTTTGGCCCAGGCCGGAATCTGATCCCAGTGAGTGGGTTTATAGGGCTGGGTCACACCTTTAGCGACAGCGATCGGGCCAAAGGCGGCACCCACGTCACCGATGTCAGCGCTGGCGTTCTCTTTCTCTGCATCGAATTTCGCCAGCTCCTGCGCCGATGACATATCGGTATCGCTGTGCTTAAGGCCATATTTGCTGCTGATGTCGTTCCAGGTATCTTTCCAGTTAGCCCAGCTATCCGGCATCCCGACGCTGTTGACCTGGCCTTCACTGCGTGCCGCTTTTTCCAGGGCGGCAAGGTCGTTATCGGCGGCCTGCGCAACGGGCAGGGTGAGCACTACAGCACTGGCTACTACAGAGGCGATAAACGCTTTCATCTCAGTTGCTCCGGGTGTAAGTTGATGGGCCTGGCTGGTCTAGTCCAGCAAGAACCGAGCCAATGTAGCCCCTGTATATGAACGATTTATGACAGGGCGGCGCTGTGCAGGGGATGGGCGATGAAAGAGGTGACCCGTTCGCCTGTCAAAGGCGCGTTTACCTGAACAGTAAGAGTGCGGAGTCGCACCAAAATGAGGCTACTGTTGTGGAGTCGATAGCACTCAAAACGGCGGATGCGATCGCCAGCGTCCTGCTGACGCGCATTCAGGCCGGAGAGTTCAGCGCCGGGCGACTGCCGGCGGAGCGTGCCTTAAGCGAGGCGTTCAGCACGACCCGGATTACCCTGCGGGAAGCACTGGGCAAGCTGGAAGCCCAGGGGATGATCTACCGGGAACTGCGTCGCGGCTGGTTTATCGCACCGCCGCGACTGATCTATAACCCGCTGCATCACAGCCACTTTCATGCCATGGCAATGGAGCAGGGACGGCAGGCGGCCACCGAGGTCATCGCCGCCGAACAGGTCGCGGCGCACGACAGCGTGGCGACGGCGCTGCGGCTGGCATCCGGTTCGTCGGTTTACTGCATCCGCCGCCTGCGGCGCATTGACGGGCGCGCGGTGCTCTATGTTGAACACTACCTCAATCCGCGTTTTTTCCCTGGTCTGCTTGATGAAGATTTGACCCGCTCACTGACCGATCTCTATGACCAGCGCTACGGCATTCGTTACGGTGGCGCGCGCTTCACCATCCTGCCTGGCCCGCTGCCGGAGGTCGCCGCACCCATGCTGAATGTGGCACCGGGCAGCCCCGGTTTGTTGATCACCCGCATCAATCGCAACCAGCAAAAAGAGGTGATTGATTGCGACTGTGAATACTGGCGTTACGATGCGCTCTGTGTTGATGTGGAGGCCTGAGGAGTTATTGTGATTTGCGTCACACTCGCGCATGATATCGCGCGATAACAACTCCTTTTTTAAGGCGCAACATGAGTGACAAAAATCCTTTGGCCCGCCACCTTGCAACGGTACTGCAATGGGTGCTGAATCTGGGTCTGCTGAGTCTGGCGATCATCCTGATCGTCTTTTTAGGCAAAGAAACTATCCATCTGGCAAACGTGCTGTTTAACACCAGCGAGCAGTCATCCTCCTATCTGTTGATTGAGGGAATTGTCATTTATTTCCTCTACTTCGAATTTATTGCGTTGATTGTTAAGTACTTTCAGTCGGGTTATCACTTTCCGCTGCGCTATTTTGTCTATATCGGTATCACGGCAATTATCCGCCTGATTATCGTCGACCATAAAAATCCCTTCGATACGCTCTGTTACTCTGCGGCGATTCTGATTCTGGTGGTCACCCTGTGGCTGGCAAACAGCAACCGCCTGAAACGCGAGTAATCCCCCTGCCGTCTGTCATGACGGCAGGTGTTCGCATCGCGTCTCTGCGCTAAACTAGCGTCCTGAAAATTATTGGGAGTGGTGCTATGTCGCAAGACGCGCTCAGCTTATTACGTGCACTCAACTGGCTTTCTCCGTCGCAGGCAACCCTTGCGCCGCCATTGCTCGACTGGCTGATGGAGGAGGATTCAATGACGCGCCGTTTTGAACAACATTGCCAGCGGGTCACGGTTCAGCCGCTGCGTGAAGGCTTTATCGACGCCAGCGAGTTGGGTGATGAAAAGGGCTTGTTGCCAGACGATAAACGCTTCTGGCTGCGCGAAGTGCTGCTGTTCGGCGACGATCAGCCCTGGCTGGCTGGCCGTACGCTGGTGCCGGAAAGCACCCTCAACGGGCCAGAAGCGATGCTGCAGCAACTGGGCACCCGGCCGCTGGGCCGCTATCTCTTCTCCTCTTCGACGCTGACCCGCGATTTTATTGAGCCGGGGCAGGTAGAGGGATTGTGGGGACGGCGCTCACGCCTGCGTCTCTCCGGCAAACCGCTGCTGCTGACTGAACTGTTTTTACCGGCATCGCCGCTCTATCGCGATCTGGTCTGAGGATCCTGTGGTGCAAAATAGCTTAAGTATAAATAAATGGCGGGCCTACACGCGCCTGATGCGTATCGATAAGCCTATCGGTACGCTGCTGCTGATGTGGCCAACGCTCTGGGCATTATGGCTGGCTGACATGGCGATCCCGCCGCTACCGGTGCTGGCGGTGTTTGTTGCCGGGGTCATCGTGATGCGTGCAGCCGGTTGTGTGATCAATGACTATGCCGATCGCAAAGTAGACGGTTATGTCGAACGCACGAAGCATCGGCCACTGGCCAGCGGCGCGGTGAGTGCAAAAGAGGCTAAGCTGCTGTTCGTGATCCTGGCTCTGGCGGCTTTTGCGCTGGTGCTGACCATGAACATGATGACGATTATGCTCTCCGTGGTGGGGCTGGCGCTGGCCTGGGTCTATCCCTTTATGAAGCGTTATACCCACCTGCCGCAGGTAGTGCTGGGTGCCGCCTTTGGCTGGGCAATTCCTATGGCATGGTCCGCAGTTAGTGAGTCCTTACCTCTGGTCTGCTGGCTGGTATTCATCGCCAACATCTGCTGGACGGTCGCTTATGACACCCAGTATGCGATGGTGGATCGGGATGATGACCTGAAGATTGGCGTGAAGTCGACCGCGATTCTCTTTGGCCGTTTCGACAAGCTGATCATTGGTCTGCTGCAACTGGCGACGCTGCTGCTGATGGCGCTGGTTGGCCTCATGCTGCATCTGAACAGCGCCTTCTACTGGACGCTCTTGCTGGCCGCCGCGCTGTTTATTTATCAACAGAAGCTGATCGCCGGACGCGAGCGGCAACCCTGTTTCCAGGCTTTTCTCAATAATAACTATGTCGGGATGGTGCTGTTCCTCGGTGTACTGATGAATACCCCGCCGTTCAGCCAGCTGTTCTGATAGAGAGTTTACAGACATAAAAAGGCGATCCGGGAGGTCGCCAAACCTGATGAGGATGAATCTGGCAGCAATGAATGAGCTCAACGCGCAGGGAACATGGGCAGAAGAGGAAAGCGTCCCGCGCCAGGGACAAAAACGCCGGGAGCGTTTTTGAACAACGCAGAGCGTTGGTCCGGCAACGGGCGCACCTCAGGGATGAGGTGCGTAATCGCGCGGGCCGAGCAGTCAGGGATGACGCTTTTACGTCTTTCCGATCTGACGATGTTCCCTGAGCAGGCACCGTCTTACAGCGAATCGGACCAGACCTGGCCTATAAAAAAGGCGACCTCATGAGGTCGCCTTTTTACTATGCGCGCTGCGGTCAGTCGTGCGCCACAGCGGTTTCAATCGTCATACGGACATCGCTGGTGACCAGGTCTGCCAGCATATGCCAGGTCGCCAGAGTCTGCGCAACATCGGCATCACCGCTGTCGCTGATATACCCTTCATCGCGCAGGGTCAGGACCAGTGAGGTAAAGACCGCTTTGTCGAAGAATTCCGGAGCATTGATACCGTGCAGCACCGACAGACGCTGTGCCAGCGTCCGGCTCTCTTTCTCCAGCGTGCCGCGGTTAATCGTCGGCTTGGCGCTGAGAATGGAGAACGTAATGGCATAGCGCTGCAGTGTTTCACGCACACCGGCGGCCAGCAGTTGCAGCGTGCGATAGCGCGCTGAGGAAAAGCGCAATTCGCCGGCTTCGAGCGTAATCAGGCCCTGACGCGCCAGCTCCTGACTCAGTTCGGTCAGCAGTTGCGGCAGCTCATCGGTCTGCCAGCGCAGGAACAGCTCACTCTTCAGCATCGGGTAGATCAGGCTCACCTGACGCAGCAGTTCTGCTTCGCTCAGCGTCTGATGCTGCTGAACTATGGCGGCAATCAGCGACGGCATCACCAGCATGTGATGAATATTATTGCGATAGTAGGTCATCAGCACCGCCTGCTCACGTGGCAGAATGATGATGTCGCCAATGCTGTCCTTTTCACTCTCAAACTTATTCATACCCATGGCGTGATCCAGCAGCGCTTCCGCTGAAAGATCGGGTACGGTCGCATTTGGCGAGTAAGGCACGTTGCGCAGCAACTGGGTATAGCACTCCAGTTGTTCAATCAGCTGTTCACGGGTTAGTGAGCGCTGACGTGACGCCAGCAGGGCGGTGACACAGAGGTTCATGGCGTTAGCCGCGCCCGCTTCATTGATACGCACCATCAGGCTGGCAGCAATATCGTTGACGGTCGGAGTTAACCAGCTGGGACGCTGCGGCTCAATCGGATCGATGGCATCGCGCCATTCCGGTACCCGCTTGTTGAGATAGTTGACCAGCGGCAGGGGTTCGCCAAAGTTCACGTAACCCTGACCGAGATTGCGCAGCTTGCGTAAGCCGCGCACCATCTGCATGAAGCCCTCTTTCTCTTTCGCCGCGCCGCGCAGTTCTTTAGCGTAAGTGCCCACTTCCATTACGTGCTCATAGCCGATATAGATCGGCACCAGCGTGATAGGGCGATTTCCGCCGCGCAGCATCGCCTGCAGCGTCATGGCTAAGGTGCCGGTTTTAGGGTCCAGCAGGCGACCGGTTCGTGAACGGCCTCCTTCGACAAAGTACTCAACCGAATAGCCGCGGGTGAACAGCTCGCCGAGATATTCGCGGAATACCGTGGCGTAGAGCTTGTTGCCTTTAAAGGTACGACGAATGAAGAAGGCGCCCAGACGACGGAAAATCGGGCCGGCTGGCCAGAAGTTGAGATTGATCCCGGCTGCGATGTGCGGCGGCACCAGGCCCTGATGATAGAGCACATAGGAGAGCAGCAGATAATCCATGTGGCTGCGATGACACGGCACATAGACAATCTCGTGGCCATCCTGCGCCAGCTGGCGGACTTTTTCGCCGCCATTGACGTTGATGCCCTGATAGAGCCGACTCCAGAGCCAGCCCATCACGCGGTCAGTTACGCGGATGGCTTCATAGGAGAAGTTTGCCGCAATTTCCTCCATCATCTCGACAGCGTTCTGCTGCGCTTTCTCATGGGAGATTTTTTTACTGCGTGCTTCATCCTCTACTGCTTTTTCAATCGCTTTGGATTGCAGCAGACGATTAAACAGATCCTGACGCGCCGGCAAGCGCGGGCCAATCGCCGCCAGCCGCTGGCGGGCAAAATGAATGCGCGCCACGCGAGCCAGCTTCTGGGCGATCGACTGATCCGTACCGTGTTCAGTTGCCATGCGGCGCAGCGACACCGTCGGTGAGAAGCGGACAAAACTGTCGCGCCCGTGCCAGATCACCGCAAAGAACTTCTGCACCCCGTTCAGCACCCGCAGGTGTGGCGTTGCTTCGCCCTGGACTTCACGTCCTGGTGCGCGGCCAAACATCACCGTGACCGGCAGCATCTGAATATCCAGCTTAGGGTTATTGCGATGCAGGTCCAGGTAATCGTGAAAGATTTTCACAGATTCAACGCTGGGCACAAAATAGGGGAAGACGCGTGGGCCATTGTGGATAAACACGTGACGCGGCAGCAGAGAACCATCAATCTCCAGCGGAGTGAGCGGGTCGGGCAGATGATGCCGCAGACACTGTGCGCGTAAAGTCAGTAAGTCGGCCTTCGAATCGTAAGGCAAAACATACATAATAGGTCGGGTCGGATCCAGACCATGTTCAGACACGGGATCGGCCGGAATGGCCTTACTTTTTACCAAAAACGACAGTGGTAAATTAAGCAGTTTGTAATAGAGTTTACGCCAACCTGACATAGACAACATGAAGCCTCTTGTTAGCAAAGCGCCGCAAGCATACCAGAAAGCGCAGCGAAGATCTGTGGTGGTGCCAATTGCACGCAGCCCAGACATTGACGTCAATCCGATGAAAGGGTTCCCACATCATGGCAAATAATGCCACCGGACTTATCAGAATAGTAAAAGCTGCAGGTTACTCATGGCAGGGACTGCGTGCCGCCTGGCAACATGAAGCTGCGTTTCGGCAGGAAGCGCTGGCTGCGCTGGCCGCTATTGTTATCGCGTGCTGGCTGGATGTCGATGTGGTCGCCCGCATCCTCATGATTGGGACGGTGGTGCTGGTGGTCATTGTTGAAATCCTCAATAGCGCCATTGAAGCGGTGGTCGACCGTATTGGTCAGGAGCATCATCCGCTGGCGGGCCGGGCAAAAGACATGGGTTCGGCGGCGGTGTTGATCAGCATCTTACTGGCACTCTTCGTCTGGATCGCGCTGCTCTGGACACATTTGCGATAAGCCTTCCATAACGCGTCTGAGGGCGCGTTTTCCCTGACAATCGGTTTCCATTTCACCAATACCTGTATATACTCACAGCGACTGTATAAACAACCAGGGGGCGGGATGAAAGCATTAACCAGCAGGCAGCAGCAGGTCTATGACCTGATTCGCGACCATATTTCTTCAACGGGCATGCCGCCTACGCGTGCCGAGATCGCCGCGCAGCTGGGCTTCCGTTCGCCGAATGCGGCAGAAGAGCATCTGAAAGCGCTGGCGCGCAAAGGCGTCATCGAGATCGTTTCCGGTGCATCGCGCGGCATTCGACTGTTAATGGAAGTAGAAGCCTCAGAAGGGCTACCGCTGATTGGGCGGGTTGCTGCCGGTGAGCCGATCATGGCGCAGGAACATATCGAAACCCACTATAAGGTCGATCCGGGCCTGTTTAAGCCGTCTGCTGACTTCCTGCTGCGCGTCAGCGGAATGTCGATGAAAGATATCGGGATTATGGATGGCGACCTGCTCGCGGTGCATAAAACCCAGGATGTGCGTAACGGCCAGGTTGTGGTTGCCCGCATTGATGATGAAGTCACCGTTAAGCGCTGGAAAAAGCAGGGTGCTATCGTGCATCTGCTGCCTGAAAACAGCGATTTTGACCCGATTGTTGTCGATACCCGTGCGCAGTCACTGACCATTGAAGGTCTGGCAGTTGGCGTGGTGCGCAACGGCGAGTGGCTCTGATTCTTCTGCCAGCGTGCATTCGTCTTCTCTGATGCTATTCTGTCTGCCCTAATTTTGTCGCTGCCTCTTTTGCGCAGCGACACTGAGCACGGAACGGCGAATGCGCTTTATTACGGCAACCGATAAAAATCTCTGGCGGCTTGCGCTGCCGATGATCCTTTCAAACATCACCGTTCCCTTACTGGGAGTGGTCGATACTGCAGTAATTGGTCATCTCGACAGCCCTGTCTATCTTGGCGGGGTTGCGGTCGGGACGACAGTGACCAGCTTCCTTTTTATGCTGCTGCTTTTCCTTCGAATGAGTACTACTGGCCTTACGGCACAGGCGTTTGGCGCGGGCGATAAAACCGCTCTGGCGCGCGCGCTGACGCAACCGCTGATTATCGCGCTGCTGGCGGGCGTACTGTTCATCGCTTTGCGTTATCCGATTATTCAGCTGTCGACCCATCTGGTTGGCGGCAATCCCGATGTACTCGAACAGGCGGCACTGTTTATTCAGATTCGCTGGCTCAGTGCGCCTGCCACGCTGGCAAACCTGGTCATTCTGGGCTGGCTGCTGGGCGTGCAGTATGCACGCGCGCCGGTGATCCTGCTGGTCGTGGGGAACCTGGTTAACATCGTGCTCGATCTCTGGCTGGTGATGGGGCTGCACTGGGGTGTCGCGGGGGCGGCCACCGCCACGGCGCTGGCAGAGTACATCACGCTGGGTGTCGGCAGCATCATGGTCTGGCGGGTGCTAAAACTGCGCGGAATTACGCTTAGCCTGCTGAAGCAGAGCTGGCGCGGTGACAGCGGCCGGCTGCTGCGACTGAACCGGGATATCATGCTGCGCTCTCTGATGCTGCAACTCTGTTTCGCCTCGCTGACCGTGCTGGGCGCGCGACTCGGCCCTGATGTGGTGGCGGTTAACGCGGTATTACTGATGTTTATTACTTTTACTGCCTACGCGCTGGATGGCTTTGCCTATGCGGTTGAAGCTTTTGCGGGTGAGGCGCATGGTGCAAAAGATGGCAGCAAACTCCTGCGCGTCTGGCACTCTGCCTGTCGGCAGGCGGTGGTGGTGGCGCTGTTCTTCTCGCTGATCTATGCCATTTTTGGCCCGCAGATCGTTACCCTGCTGACCTCTCTTCAGTCACTTCAGCAGACAGCGGACCGCTATCTGATCTGGCAGATGATAATGCCGTTGATCGGCGTCTGGTGTTATCTGCTGGATGGCATGTTCATCGGGGCGACGCGCGGGCGCGAGATGCGTAACAGCATGGTAGTAGCCGCAGCCGGCTATTTTCTGACACTGCTTAGCGTACCGGTGCTGGGTAACCATGGTCTTTGGCTGGCAGTCACGGTTTTCCTGGCGCTGCGCGGCCTGTCGCTGTGGCTCATCTGGCGTAAACACTGGCGTCAGAACAGCTGGTTTGATGCCTGAGTCAGCCGTTGCTGCACGCAAGCCGATACGGATTATTCTGTATTATTCCACGGTTAAGAAATTGGCTACTACAATTAACTTTATGCAGCGCAGTTAACCAGCGCTTTGTATCGTTATTTTGTTAAGCAGCAAGATAATCATTAAACCCGAGGATTGGAGGTCTGCCATGAATAAAGACGAAGCAAGCGGCAACTGGAAGCAGTTCAAAGGCAAAATGAAAGAGAAATGGGGCAAGCTGACCGACGATGATATGCAGGTTATCGAAGGTAAACGCGATCAGCTGGTCGGCAAAATCCAGGAGCGTTACGGCTCTACGAAAGATGAAGCCGAGCGCGAAGTAACCGACTGGGAAGGTCAGAACAAAGATCACCGCTGGTAATCAGACAATAGCTTGATAATCAGCTGAATGCGTTCCGGTGGGCCCTCACCGGAACCGCACAAGGATGTGCCGATTATCCGCGTTTCCCCCGCTTTTTACCCTCATCCTGATGGTCATGCTCGCAGCTTTCATGGTGCGTACAGGCTTCAACCGCAGCACAACTTTCACATAAACCATGCGCTTCAATCACGCTGTGGCGTAATGCAAACTGCGCTTCACCTGCCAGGCTAGCAATAATCTTCTCTACGCCCTGCGCCTGCTTCTCTGTAACGGCGGCACAGCGGTCACAGACCAGCATCACCGACGTATGTGCTGGTGCCTCAAAATGGTGACACATGACGTAGCTGTTGTTGGATTCCACCCGATGAATGAAACCCTGCTCCAGCAGGAAATCAAGCGCCCGATAAACCGTGGGAGGCTTGGCCTGCGGCTCGCTGACCCGGAGTTGATCCAGCAGATCGTAGGCGCTGATCGAGCCAGGCTGCTCGGCCATCAGGCGCAACACTTCAGCACGCTGCGAAGTCAGACGCACACCGCGCTGCAGGCACATCTTTTCGGCCTGAATCAAAATTTGCTGCGACGTCATGTTTGTCATGAAAATTCTCCGCTGGATAAGTGATGTTATTTTATCACACATAGTTTCGCGGCGCTGAGGTTGGTTTCGTCTGAAAAAACAGCATCATTTGCCTGAAAAAGCAGCATATTCAGAATTTAAGCCGTCCTCTATCTCAAATCTGACGATAAATCAGATCCATTCTGAATCCACCTGAAGCGGAATTTGTTGGCATTTTGCTTTGCATCTCACTGAGTTAAGAAGTAATGTTCAGAAAGACTTAAGAAAAGTCTGGCATTATTTGAAATATCCCAATGCAGTTTGAACAATTACAACGGTTTTTTGATTGGAAAACGTCCAATCCTTTGAATTAAGACACTGTTTCCTTCGAATTCACAGCAATAACGCGTTAGCCAGGGTTCACAATAGGGCTAACAAACTATTCAGTCATTGAATGTTTCAATGGCAATTTCTCAGGTGATGGCAGGCAAATGGTGAAAAAATCCGCTCAACGTTCAGCGCTGATCTACACGGCTGCAACGACCGCGCTTTTCCTTTCTTCTTCCGCCATGGCGGCAGGGACCTGGTATGATGCACGTAATGACGCCATGGGCGGAACCGGCGTAGCATCTTCTCTTTATGGCTCCGCAGTGCTGGCGAACCCGGCATTAATGACGCGCGCCAAACCCGACGATAGCGTCAGCATTATTTTTCCCTCAGCGGGCATTCAGGTGACTGACAAAGATAAGCTGATAGATAAAGTCGATGATATTACGGACACCGTGGATCGTTACCGTGACGTGCTCAGTAATTTAACCTTCGCTGATTATCTGCGTGGCTATCCTGAAGTGCGCGCTGCCTCAGGCGATGTCGCTAACAAGCTCAGTGATTTGCGCGGTAACAAAGCAGACGGCAGCGCGGGTGCGGCCGTGGCCGTTACGATCCCCAACGACACTCTGCCTTTCGCCTTTATTACTAAGGCCTACGGTACGGCGCATGTCCGCGCCAACGTAGTACAGAGCGATATCGACTATCTGCGCGGTGTGGCTAACGGCACAGTGCTTCCTCGTCCTGGCGATCAAAATAACCTGCGCTCCAGCGCGAATGGATTAGCGGCCCTGACCACCGATTATGGTGTAGCGGTGGCGCATGAGTTCACCATCGCCGGTCAGCCGGTATCAGTTGGCGTGACGCCGAAAGTGCAGAAAACCTGGCTCTATAACTACACCGCCAGCATCTACAACTACGACAAGAACGACATCAACAATAGTAAGTATCGCAGCACCGACACCGGCTTTAACGTTGATGCCGGCCTGGCGACCACCTTTGCTGAAAACTGGACGCTGGGTGTAACCGGACAGAACCTGGTTTCACGCGATCTGCAGACCAAAGAGGTCAATGGTTTCCGCGACACCTACCAGATTCGCCCGCTGGTCACCACCGGTCTGGCCTGGGATAAAGGTCCGTTTACCGTGACGGGCGATGTGGATCTGACTGAAACCAAACGCTTCAAAACTCAGGATAACAGCCAGTATGCGGCAGTGGGCGCGGAATACCGCGTACTTGACTGGCTGCAGCTGCGTGCTGGTTATCGTGCGGACATGCGTTCTAACGACGAAAATGTCGCTACGGCCGGTTTTGGTCTGTCACCGTTTAACAAAGCCGTACATCTGGATCTGGCGGGCTCTGTGGGTGCTAACAACACCTGGGGCGCGATGATGCAGCTGGGCTTTAACTTCTAAGCGCGTTATTCAGACTGTTCGGGGGCGGGCGATGCACTATCGCCCGCCCTTGTGTTATCCTTGCACAGAATTCCATCACCCCTTAATTACCGGATTGTCTGCGCTTCATGCCTAATTTCTCTTCGCAACGTTTCTCTATCGCCCCTATGCTCGACTGGACCGATCGTCACTGTCGCTATTTTCATCGCCAGCTGACCGGTGACACGCTGCTCTACACCGAAATGGTGACCACGGGCGCAATCATTCATGGCAAAGGGGATTACCTGGCTTACAGTGAGGCTGAGCATCCGGTCGCGTTGCAGCTTGGCGGTAGCGATCCGGCGGCACTGGCGCAGTGCGCGAAGCTGGCAGAGCAGCGCGGCTATGATGAAGTGAACCTTAATGTCGGCTGTCCCTCTGATCGCGTGCAGAATGGCCGTTTCGGCGCCTGCCTCATGGCCGAGGCGAATCTGGTCGCAGATGCCGTTAAAGCGATGCGCGACGTGGTCTCAATTCCGGTCACGGTGAAAACCCGTATTGGCATCGATGAGCTGGACAGCTATGAATTCCTGACCGATTTTATCGGCACGGTGGCGGGGCGAGGTGAGTGCGAGACATTTATCATTCATGCGCGTAAAGCCTGGCTCTCCGGCCTCAGCCCGAAAGAGAACCGCGAGATTCCACCGCTGGATTATCCCCGCGTCTATCAGCTGAAACGCGATTTTCCGCAACTGACCATCGCCCTCAATGGCGGCGTAAAAACGCTGGAAGAGGCACAGACTCATCTGCAACACCTTGACGGCGTGATGATGGGACGTGAAGCCTACCAAAATCCCGGCATTCTGGCGCAGGTCGATCAGACATTGTTTGGTCGTCAGCATCCGGCGGCTAACCCGGTTGAAGTGGTGCGCGCCATGTATCCCTATATTGAAGCAGAACTGGCGAAGGGGACGTATCTGGGACATGTCACGCGCCATATGCTGGGTTTGTTCCATGGGATTCCGGGCGCCCGCCAGTGGCGACGCCACCTGAGTGAAAATGCCCACAAGCCCGGTGCCGATGTCCGTGTGCTGGAAGCGGCGCTGGCGCTGGTCGCCGATAAGATCCCGCAGGAAGCCTGACGCCTCATCTGAACCCGAAAAAACCAGCTCTGAACGCTGGTTTTTTTTACGCCACTATGTGGTTTTTTTCACCAGATTGCTCTCTTCTGTTTATCTCTTATCAACTAAAAATCAATAAGTTAACTGTTGGCACGTTTTTTGTAATAACTATAACAATCGGAATTAAAAAGGAGCGCTGACGTGGAAATTTTATTCGTATTAGGGTTTTTCCTGATGCTGTTGCTGACAGGCGTTTCGCTGTTGGGCGTGCTGGCAGCACTGGTGGTCGCAACCATCGTGATGTTTGTCGGTGGACTGTTTGCAATTGTTATTAAAGTGTTGCCGTGGCTGGTGCTGGCGGTAATTGCGGTCTGGCTGCATCGTGCCTTTTTTGGCGACAGCGATGAGCGAGCACGTCGCAAGCTGCGGCGTAAGATCAACAGGTTAGACCGCAAAGGCTGGCGCTAAATGCGGTGAAGATCACAGTGTGAGAGATTGGTCAGGGCTGATCTGCAATTAAACATATTTTTTACTTATGTTTTCTGGCAGGATGCCTGTCGTCAAATCGATGTGCCATCGACTCGACATGAATTCATCGCCGCTGTCCCTACACCAGCGCGAACAAAAAATAAAAAAAGAGAAGGGCTTCCCGCGGGAAGCCCTTTTTGTTGCTCACTACTATGGAATTAAGAGACAGGATCCCTGCGTGGCGCGGCTCTCCAGCATCTGGTGCGCTTTGCTGGCCTCTTTCAGCGCAAACTTCTGCTGCTCCGGTACATCAACTTTAATTGCGCCACTCGCCAGCAGGGAGAAAAGCTCGGCACTGGCGGTTTCCAGCTCCTGCTGGTTGGTGATATAGCCAAACAGTGAAGGGCGGGTCACAAACAGCGAGCCTTTCTTATTCAGAATGCCGAGATCAATCCCGGTCACCGGACCCGAAGCATTGCCAAAACTGACCATCAGCCCATGACGGCGCAATGAGTCCAGCGATGCTTCCCAGGTATCTTTGCCCACTGAGTCATAAACTACGCCCACTTTTTTCCCGTCGGTCAGTTCGCTGACGCGTTGCGCAATATTCTCTTCGCGGTAGTTAATCGTCGCCCAGGCGCCAGCCTTCTTGGCCATCGCTGCCTTTTCTGCTGACCCGACTGTGCCAATCAAATGGGCACCCAGCGCTTTTGCCCACTGACAGGCAATTAAACCGACGCCGCCCGCAGCGGCATGAAAAAGGAAGGTCTCACCGGCGCTGATTTTATAGGTCTGGCGCAGCAGATATTGTGTGGTCAGCCCTTTCAGGTAGCTGGCTGCGCCCTGCTCAAAACTGATCGCCTCCGGGAGATGCATCAGGCGATCTTCCGCCACGTTGTGCACTTCGCTATAGGCCCCCATCGACGCCAGACAGTAGACCACGCGATCGCCGGGCTTAAATAATGTCACGCCACGTCCAACCCGCGACACCACGCCCGCGGCTTCTGTACCCAGGCCAGAGGGAAAAGCGGCGACCGGATAAAGTCCGCTGCGAACATAGGTATCGATGTAATTAATGCCGATAGCGCGATGTTCTACCTGCACTTCATGTTCGGCCGGATCAGCAGGTTCAAAATCTGTCCACTCTAAAACGTCCGGGCCGCCCTGTGCGCTGAACTGAATACGCTTTGCCATTCTGACTCCTGTGATTGTTTCATCATGAGGGTGAGGCACGCACCCCAACTAAGGTATACTTGCGCGTCCCCACAGAAGATCGGTAATGCATTCACTATGGCAGGAAATAAACCCACCAACAAATCGAACGAAACGCAGGATCGCCAGCTCGCAGGCGTGAAAATGCCCCCGCATTCGCTGGAAGCGGAGCAGTCGGTGCTCGGTGGGTTAATGCTGGATAACGAGCGCTGGGACAATGTCTCTGAGCGCGTCGTCGCGAATGATTTTTTCAACCGCTCGCATCGGCTGATTTTTTCAGAGATGCAGCGGCTGCTGGAAAACAGCAAGCCCATTGACCTGATTACGCTCTCCGAATCGCTGGAAACCCGTGGCGAGCTGGAGATGGCGGGCGGCTTTGCCTATCTGGCGGAACTGGCGAAAAACACCCCGAGCGCGGCGAACATCGGCGCCTATGCTGACATCGTGCGTGAACGTGCGGTGGTGCGCGAGATGATCGCCGTCGCTAACCAGATTGCTGATGCCGGTTATGATCCGCAGGGGCGTAACAGCGAAGAGCTGCTCGACTTCGCGGAGTCGAACGTCTTTAAAATTGCGGAAGCGCGCGCGGATAAGGATGCTGGCCCGAAAAACATCGAGCAGATTCTGGAATCGACCGTATCGCGTATCGAATCGCTCTATCAGACACCGCACGATGGCGTCACTGGCGTCGATACCGGCTATCAGGATCTGAATAAAAAGACCGCGGGCCTGCAGGGTTCTGATCTGATTATTGTCGCCGCACGTCCTTCGATGGGTAAAACCACTTTTGCGATGAACCTGTGCGAAAACGCCGCCATGCTGCAGGAAAAACCGGTGCTGATCTTCAGTCTGGAGATGCCCAGCGAGCAGATCATGATGCGTATGCTGGCGTCACTCTCCCGCGTCGATCAGACCCGCATCCGTACCGGACAGCTGGATGATGAGGACTGGGCGCGTATTTCCGGCACCATGGGTATCCTGCTTGAGAAGAAGAACATGTACATTGATGACTCTTCCGGCCTGACGCCCACCGAAGTGCGTTCACGCGCCCGGCGCATCTACCGTGAAAACGGTGGATTAAGCATGATCATGATCGACTATCTGCAACTGATGCGCGTGCCGTCGCTGTCGGACAACCGTACGCTGGAAATTGCTGAGATCTCCCGCTCGCTGAAAGCACTGGCCAAAGAGCTGAACGTGCCGGTTGTGGCGCTGTCGCAGCTTAACCGCTCGCTGGAGCAGCGAGCCGATAAACGTCCGGTCAACTCGGATCTACGTGAATCGGGCTCGATCGAGCAGGATGCGGATTTGATCATGTTTATCTATCGCGATGAGGTTTACCACGAAAACAGCGATCTTAAAGGGATCGCGGAGATCATTCTGGGTAAACAGCGTAACGGCCCGATCGGTACAGTACGCCTGACCTTTAACGGTCAGTGGTCACGCTTCGACAACTACGCTGGCCCGCAATACGACGACGAATAATCCCCGGTTTGTGCTGTCATGCACGATCTGTGCATGACAGCCCCCATCATCACAAAATAGTGTTGGACAACCTCTCGGGTTATCGGGTTATCTGTAACAAAGCGACGCCCATCACGCTGTGGAAACGGAATGACTCACGTAGACGATTACGACCTTAAAATCCTGACTTTATTACAATCCAACGGCCGTCTGACCAATCAGGAACTCAGCGATCTGGTCGGCCTTTCTGCCTCACAATGTTCCCGCCGTCGTATCAATCTGGAACAGGCTAATCTGATCCTGGGTTATCATGCCCGGCTGTCGCCCGATGCCATCGGGCTTGGCATGGTGGGATTGATTGAGGTGCGTTTAATTAACCACACCGCAGAATATGTTGAGAGCTTTCACCGGATGGTGGAGCAGGAACAGGCGATCGTGGATGCCTATAAAACCACCGGCGATGCGGACTATCTGCTTAAAGTGGCAGTGGCCGATCTCAATTCCCTTAGTGCGTTAATCAGCCAGTTAGTCGCGGGCCACCAGAGCGTTTCCCATGTGAAAACCTCGGTAGTGCTGGGACGCATGAAAGAGAACGGGCTGATGATGCTGCCTGAGCAGAAGACGCGCTAAAAAGGTGCGCGCTGTGCGCTTTTGGTGCACACTTGCGGCAATTAATGCGAAGAGCGCGCATGGAGTTGGACTTTAACGCATAGGTTGACGGTATTAGTCGGAATTTATGCACAAAGTTCTTTTTTAAAGCGCCTTAGATATCAATGGGATATCGCTGGCACCCGGTTTACAGCAGTTCAGTGCTGTGGCGATGGTGCGTTTTTTGCATCGAAACCGCATCCTTTGCACTGAGAAAACCCCATGGATAACATCGCAGAACCCTCCCGCGTCCCGCATTCGCGCATTGAAGATGCGCTGGCGATGGTGCTTGGCACCCTGATGGTCTCGTTCGGCGTCATTATGCTGAAACAGGCGGGGGCGCTGACCGGCAGCACCGCAGGCATCGCCTTTCTGATCAGCTACCTGTCGCCGCTTTCGTTCGGCAGCGCGTTTTTCCTGATCAACATCCCTTTTTACTGGCTGGCGGTAAAACGCATGGGCTGGGAGTTTACGCTGAAAACCTTCTGCGCCGTCGGTCTGGTGTCGCTGTTCACCCAACTGCACCCGCTGTTCGTCCACTTTTCTGACCTTAACCCCTTCTATGCGACACTGTTCGGTAACGTCATCATGGGAATCGGGTTTATAGTGTTATTTCGTCATAAGGCGAGCCTGGGCGGCATCAATATTCTGGCGCTGTGGCTACAGGATCGCTTTGGGATCCGCGCGGGGAAACTGCAAATGGCCGTCGATACCTGCGTCGTGCTGGCGTCACTGTTTGTGGTGAGTGGCCCCATCCTGCTCGCGTCGATTGCGGGTGCGGTGATCCTGAATCTGATTATTGCAATGAACCACCGTCCGGGACGCTATCGGGTTTAATCCGCATCTTCCCTCTGGACCAATCATGGAGACCTACACCGTGTTTCAAAACGTTGATGCCTATGCTGGCGATCCGATTCTGTCGTTGATGGAAGCCTTCAAACAAGACCCACGCGAACACAAAGTTAACCTGAGTATCGGCCTCTATTACGACGAAAAGGGCATCATCCCGCAGCTGAAGGCTGTAGCCGCTGCCGAAGAGCAGATCTATGCTGAGCCGCATCAGGCATCGCTCTATCTGCCAATGGAAGGGCTGAACAGCTACCGTAGTGCGATTGCACCGCTGCTGTTTGGTGCCGATCATCCGGTGTTAAACGCGGGCCGTATCGCCTCTATTCAGACGCTGGGCGGTTCTGGCGCGCTGAAAGTGGGCGCGGATTTCCTTAAGCGCTACTTCCCGCAGTCTGCGGTCTGGGTCAGCGATCCGACCTGGGAAAACCACGTTGCGATTTTTAATGGTGCAGGTTTTGAGGTAAATACCTATCCCTGGTATGACGCAGAGACCCACGGCGTGCGGTTTGATGCCTTTATCAGCACCCTGAAAACCCTGCCAGCGCAGAGCGTCGTGCTGCTGCATCCCTGCTGTCATAACCCGACCGGCGCTGACCTGACTGATGCGCAGTGGGATCAGACCGTTGAGGTGCTGAAAGCACAGCAGCTGATTCCTTTCCTGGATATCGCCTATCAGGGCTTTGGTGCCGGCATGCAGCAGGATGCCTATGCGTTGCGCGCGGTCGCGGCGGCGGGCCTGCCAGCCCTGGTGAGCAACTCCTTCTCCAAAATTTTCTCGCTCTATGGCGAGCGCGTAGGCGGTCTCTCTATCGTCTGTGACAGCGCCGAAGAGTCAGCGCGTGTGCTGGGCCAGTTAAAAGCGACGGTTCGCCGCAACTACTCCAGCCCGCCGAATTTCGGTGCGCAGGTTGTTGCGCGCGTACTCAACGATGACGAGTTGAAGGCCAACTGGCTGGCTGAAGTGGAAGCGATGCGCTTACGCATTCTGGACATGCGTCAGTCGCTGGTGGACGTGCTGAGCACCGCACTGCCAGGTAAAAACTTCGACTACCTGCTGAAGCAGCGTGGCATGTTCAGCTACACCGGCCTGAGTGCGCAGCAGGTCGATCGTCTGCGCAACGAATTTGGCATCTATCTGGTGGGCAGTGGCCGCATGTGTGTGGCCGGTCTGAACAGCACAAATGTGCATCAGGTGGCTGAAGCGTTTGCCGCCGTGATGTAACGGCAGCCATGCTGTGAAAAAAACCGTCAGGGTGCTCTCTGGCGGTTTTTTTATGGGTCAGGGTTTACCTTTCGGCGACATGCTGCACACTTAAACGGGGTAACCGTTTCAGGAATAAGCTATGTGGCATCAACAAACTATTACGCTGAGCGCGAAGCCGCGCGGGTTTCATCTGGTCACCGATGAGATCGTGAACTCGCTCTCCGGACTGCGTGATATCAAAACCGGTCTGCTGCATCTTCTGTTGCAGCATACTTCGGCATCGTTAACCTTAAATGAGAATTGCGACCCGACGGTGCGCAGCGACATGGAGCAGCATTTCATGCGGCACGTGCCGGAGAATGCGCCTTATCAGCACGACTACGAAGGGCGGGATGATATGCCGGCGCACATCAAATCGTCGACCTTAGGGGTTTCGTTGTTATTACCGGTTCAGCGGGGACGTCTGGTGCTGGGCACCTGGCAGGGTATCTGGCTGGGCGAGCATCGCATTGAGGGCGGTGCCAGGCGGATTGTCGCCACTTTACAAGGGGAATCGTAATGAATAACTCAGACTTACTGACCTATTGCATGAGCAAGCCGGGCGCGGAGCAGAGCGTCCACAGTGACTGGAAAGCCACGCAGATTAAAAGCAACGGCGTGCTGTTTGCGATGGTACATGAGGCGAAAGGGCGACCCGCGGTCTCGCTGAAATCGACGCCTGCGCTGGCCGAATTACTGCGTGAAGAGCATAGCGATATTATTCCCAGCGAGCATCTGAACAAGTCACACTGGAGCACGCTGTTCCTGGACGGTTCGCTGAAAGATTCCCAGATCTACTATCTGATCGATGCCTCATTCCAGCAGGTTGCAACGGCCCGCTAGACGGCAATAAAAAACCCTCTTACCGGAGCAAGAGGGTTTCAGAGGCAGCGGGTTACGCGGCAGGCTGCTCGCGCAGGGTATTAATGTCGATAACGAAGCGGTATTTCACATCGCTTTTCAGCATGCGCTCATAGGCTTCATTGATCTGGTCCATCGCGATCAGTTCAATGTCTGACGTAATGCCGTGCTCACCACAGAAATCGAGCATCTCCTGGGTCTCTGCGATGCCGCCGATCAGTGAACCGGCGATGCTGCGACGCTTGAAGATCAGGTTAAACACCTGCGGTGCCGGGTGATCGTGCTCTGGTGCACCCACCAGCGTCATGTTGCCATCCAGCTTCAGCAGGGTGATGAAGGGGTTGAGATCGTGCTGAGCCGCCACGGTATTCAGAATGAAGTCAAAGCTGTTGGCGTGCTGCGCCATCTGCTCCGCATCTTTGGAGATCACGACTTCATCGGCACCCAGACGTTTGCCATCTTCAATTTTGGAAGGCGAAGTGGTGAACAGCACCACATGTGCGCCCATGGCATGGGCAATTTTCACGCCCATATGGCCCAGGCCGCCTAAGCCTACGATACCCACTTTCTTGCCCGGGCCGACATTCCAGTGGCGCAGCGGCGAGTAAGTGGTGATACCGGCACACAGCAGCGGTGCCACGCCCGCCAGCTCCAGGTTCTCGGGAATGCGCAGCACAAAGCTCTCATCAACCACCATCGACGTTGAGTAACCGCCGTAGGTAATGGCGCCGGTTTCGCGATCTTCACCGTTATAGGTGCCAACAAAGCCGTTTTCGCAATACTGCTCCAGCCCCTGCTGACAGCTCGGACAGCTGCGGCACGAATCGACCATGCAGCCTACGCCGACCAGATCGCCGACTTTGTATTTCTGCGTCTGCGGGCCAACGGCCGTGACGCGACCGACAATTTCATGACCCGGAACCACGGGGAAAATGGTGTTTTTCCACTCATTACGGGCCTGATGCAGGTCTGAGTGGCAGACGCCACAGAACAGCACCTCAAGCTGAACGTCATGGGCGCGCAGCTCACGCGGCTTAAAATCGAACGGTGCCAGTTTGGATTTTGCATCCTGAGCAGCATACGCATGCGTAATATTCATGGTGTCTCCAGTTTCGATGTGTCGTGAGTGTTATTCGATGAAGTGCAGCAGCGTTGATGTGCTGCGAAAACAGGGCGACGCCAGGGGCGTGCCAAAGAGGAACTGCTTAAGGATAGTCAGCGTGGGGAAAAGCGTATATGCCTATACATGTCTGAATCTTGCCTGATTCTGCATTTTTCTGGCTGTATCGCCAGGGGAGAGTAAAAGGCCCGCACGCGGCGGGCCTGACAAAATTACTTCTGTAACAGTGGTTTCAGGAAGCGTGCGGTATGTGATTTCTCACACTCCGCCACGGTTTCTGGCGTACCAGCTACCAGTATTTCACCACCGCCGCTGCCGCCTTCCGGACCCAGGTCGACAATCCAGTCTGCAGTTTTGACCACATCCAGGTTGTGCTCAATCACCACGATGGTGTTGCCCTGATCGCGCAGCTTATGCAGCACTTCCAGCAGTTGCTGGATATCGGCAAAGTGCAGGCCGGTAGTCGGTTCATCCAGAATGTAGAGCGTCTGACCGGTGCCACGCTTTGACAGCTCACGCGCCAGCTTCACGCGCTGGGCTTCACCGCCGGAAAGGGTGGTGGCGGACTGACCGAGGCGGATGTAGGTGAGACCGACATCGATCAACGTCTGCAACTTACGCGCCAGCGCCGGCACCGCATCGAAGAACTCACGAGCCTCTTCGATGGTCATCTCCAGCACTTCGTGAATGCTCTTGCCTTTGTACTTCACTTCCAGCGTTTCACGGTTATAGCGTTTGCCTTTGCACTGATCGCACGGCACATAAATGTCCGGAAGGAAGTGCATTTCGACTTTCAGCACGCCATCGCCCTGACAGGCTTCACAGCGTCCGCCACGCACGTTAAAGCTGAAGCGGCCCGGATTGTAGCCGCGTGAACGCGCTTCCGGCACGCCCGCAAACAGTTCACGCACCGGGGTGAAGATGCCGGTGTAGGTGGCCGGGTTAGAGCGCGGTGTACGACCAATCGGGCTCTGGTCGATGTCGATTACTTTGTCGAAGTGCTCCAGTCCCGCCACGTCACGGTAAGGTGCCGGTTCGGCGATGGTCGCGCCGTTCAGCGCCCGCTGGGCAATCGGGAAGAGCGTATCGTTGATCAGGGTCGATTTACCCGAGCCGGAAACACCGGTAATACAGGTGAACAGCCCGACCGGCAGCGTCAGCGTGACATCCTTGAGGTTGTTGCCGCGTGCGCCGGTAATCTTCAGGACTTTGGCCGGATCGCCTTTGACGCGCTCCTCTGGCACCACAATGCCACGCTTGCCGCTCAGGAACTGGCCGGTCAGAGAGGCCTCTTCCGCCATAATCTGATCAACGGTGCCTTCAGCCACCACCTGGCCGCCATGCACGCCCGCACCCGGACCGATATCGATCACATGGTCAGCGGCACGAATCGCATCTTCATCATGCTCAACTACGATCACCGTGTTACCGAGGTCGCGCAGATGAATCAGGGTGCCAAGCAGACGCTCGTTGTCGCGCTGGTGCAGGCCGATTGAAGGCTCATCCAGCACATACATCACGCCGACCAGACCGGCACCGATCTGGCTGGCCAGACGGATACGCTGCGCTTCACCACCGGACAGGGTCTCGGCGGAACGCGACATCGAAAGATAGTTCAGGCCGACGTTGACCAGGAAGCTCAGGCGATCGCCAATCTCTTTCAGGATTTTCTCGGCGATCTGCGCACGCTGGCCGCTGAGTTTCATGTTTTCAAAGAAGGACATCGCATGGCCGATGCTCATCTCAGAGATGGTCGGCAGCGTGGTGTTCTCCACGAAGACATGACGCGCTTCACGACGCAGACGGGTCCCTTCACAGCTGGCACAGGCGCGGTTGCTGATAAATTTCGCCAGCTCTTCGCGTACCGCTGAGGACTCGGTCTCTTTGTAGCGGCGCTCCATGTTATTGAGTACGCCTTCAAACGGATGACGGCGCACCGAGGTGTCGCCGCGATCGTTGATGTACTTGAATTCGATGCTCTCTTTGCCTGATCCGTACAGAATCACTTTCTGTACGTTTTCTGGCAGGCTGCCGAACGACGCTTCGATATCAAAATCGAGGTGTTCCGCCAGCGAACGCAGCATCTGGAAATAGTAGAAATTGCGGCGATCCCAGCCACGAATTGCACCGCCCGCCAGCGAGAGTTCAGGATTCTGCACCACGCGGTCAGGGTCAAAATATTGCTGTACGCCAAGGCCGTCACAGGTCGGACAGGCGCCCGCCGGGTTGTTAAACGAGAACAGGCGCGGCTCCAGCTCGCTCATGCTGTAACCACAGATCGGGCAGGCGAAGTTAGCCGAGAAGAGCAGCTCTTCTGCGGCGCTGTCATCCATGTCCGCCACGATGGCCGTCCCGCCGGAGAGCTCCAGCGTGGTCTCAAACGATTCCGCCAGGCGGGTCGCGAGATCTTCACGCACTTTAAAGCGGTCAATCACCACTTCAATGGTGTGCTTCTTCTGCAGCTCGAGTTTTGGCGGGTCGGAGAGGTCACACACTTCGCCATCAATACGCGCACGGATATAGCCCTGGGTCGCCAGATTCTCCAGCGTTTTGGTGTGCTCACCCTTACGATCTTTCACCACCGGCGCCAGCAGCATCAGGCGACGGCCTTCCGGCTGGGAGAGCACCTGATCGACCATCTGGCTGACGGTCTGCGCCGCCAGCGGCACATCATGATCCGGGCAGCGCGGTTCGCCAACGCGGGCAAACAGCAGACGCAGGTAATCATGGATCTCGGTGATGGTTCCCACGGTCGAGCGTGGGTTGTGCGAGGTGGATTTCTGTTCAATGGAAATGGCGGGCGACAAACCTTCGATATGATCGACGTCCGGCTTCTCCATTAACGAAAGAAACTGGCGCGCATACGCAGAGAGCGACTCCACATAGCGGCGCTGACCTTCCGCATACAGCGTATCAAACGCCAGTGAGGATTTACCGGAACCTGACAGGCCGGTTACCACAATGAGTTTGTCGCGTGGGATGGTCAGGTTGATGTTTTTCAAATTATGGGTGCGGGCACCACGAACTTCGATCTTATCCATTCACCTTTCCCGGATTAGCAGCACTCACCGCGCCTTGCCGACACGGCCAGAATAAACGTGTCATTATGGCACAAAAAATAGACTGAATAAATATCCAGTACTCTTAGCCTCCGGAGCGCAGAGGATTAAAACTGGAACCCCGCTCGAAAGTGGGAAACAGACCGCAGGACGTGTTAGAATTGATAGATTAGACTGTATGCATTAACTCATCGGGAGACAGCAACATGGCCAGTCGTGGCGTTAACAAAGTGATTCTTGTCGGGAATCTGGGTCAGGATCCGGAAGTACGTTATATGCCAAATGGTGGCGCTGTTGCCAACATTACGCTGGCTACGTCGGAAAGCTGGCGCGACAAGCAGACCGGTGAAAACAAAGAGATCACTGAGTGGCACCGTGTGGTGCTGTTTGGCAAACTGGCTGAAGTCGCGGGTGAATACCTGAAAAAAGGGTCGCAGGTCTATATCGAAGGCCAGCTGCGCACCCGTAAATGGCAGGATCAGGGTGGCCAGGAGCGTTACACCACAGAAGTCGTGGTTAACGTTGGCGGTACCATGCAGATGCTGGGTGGCCGTCAGCAGGGCGGTAACGCCGGTGCAGGCGCTCCAGCCGGTGGCGGCGCGCAGGGCGGTGGCAACAACAATGGCTGGGGTCAGCCGCAGCAGCCGCAGGGCAACAATAACCAGTTCAGTGGCGGCGCGCAGTCCCGTCCGCAGCCGCAGCCACAGAGCGCGCCGGCCAGCAACAACAACGAACCACCAATGGATTTCGACGACGATATTCCGTTCTGATTCCGTTGGCCAGAGAGTACAAAAAAAGCCCGCTTTGCGGGCTTTTTTATGCGCGGCTTTCGCTGGCGGTTACGACCATTCTGCCAGAATCGCCTCTGTGCTCAGCACACGCGGCACGTTGCCGGGGATCAGCAGTGAGGCCCACACATCATTGTGCTGGTTAATCAGTGCTTCGGCGCTGACCCAGCGGCGATCTGCCGTGGTGTGCGCATCAGCGGCAACGGTAATCGCATAGCCCGAACTGGCACCGACTTTTATCGTGGTATCCAGGCAGTAGTCAGTGGCACAACCGCACACCACAAATTCCTCTACCGCCAGCCTCTTTAACAGCGCGGCCAGGTCGGTGTGCCAGAAGCTGTCGCAGGCAGTTTTAGTCACATAGTGTGCGCCAGCAGGCTGAACAATTTCCGGCAGCAGATCGAAAGCCGCATTACCCTCGCACATCTCGCCTTCGCGGTGCTGGATAAATATTGTGATATCGGCGCGTTCGGTCAGCCGGTTAATCTGTGCAATCCTTCCCGCTGTGTCGAAGCGTGGCGTGCTGAAGACGCCATTCTGCATATCAATGACCACGACTACCCGCTGTGCCATGCTTAATCCCATCCGGTTTGAAAAAAGCAGTGTTACCTGAGGCATTGCGGAAAGCAATCTTTTGCATTTTCCCCCCTGTCACAGGCATGCTAAACCGACTGGTTAAATAAGGAGAGAGAAGTGGAAGGTGTTCCGGCGAGTTTCCCCTGTGAGAAAGACCGCGCCCGGTTTCAGCAACTCGCCGAACTGCCCGGTGTGGAACTCTATCAGGCCCACATCTCCCGCTACGCATTTGAACCCCATACCCATGAAGCCTTTGGTATCGGCACCATTGAAGCGGGCGCGCAACGCTTTCGCTACCGCGGCACCGAATATACTGCGCCGGAGAACTCGCTGGTCATGATGAATCCGGATGAGCTGCATACCGGTGAGTCAGCGTGTGAAGAGGGCTGGCGCTACCAGATGATCTACATTCAGCCGCAGCTGATGGATGAACTGACCGGCGATCGTGGCTGGTGGTTCAACGAGGCGCTGTTGACCGATCCGCGGGTGGCGCGGCCGCTCTCCCACACGCTGGCGACTCTCTGGCAGGCGGAATCACCACTGGCACGTCAGAGCCTGCTCGCTGAACTGCTGTTGCAGATTCGTCCGCTGGCACGCATGTCCTCACAGGGCAGACCGGATGCACGGCATCGTTTTGATCAGGTAAGAGATTTTCTGCGCGCGAACCTCGCAGAACCGGTGCGGCTGGATGAGCTGGCGGCGCTGGCATCGCTTTCGCCGTGGCACTTCTTACGCGCCTTTCGACAGCACTATCACGTTACGCCGCATCAGATGCTGATGGCTTTCCGGCTTTACGACGCCAAGCAAAGGCTGGCACAGGGTGAACCGGCTGCCAGCGTTGCGGCGGCGGTGGGATTAACCGATCAGGCCCATCTGACCCGCGCCTTTGCAAACCGTTATGGCATCACGCCGGGCCGCTATCAAAAGCAGGTGCGCCAGCCCTGATACCACCGCAATCTGCTACAAGCATTCCCCGCCCGAACCCGCCACACTGAACTAAAAAGCTATATAAGGAAGAAATTATGTTTGCTGGTGTCATGTTTGCCGTCACCGCCGGACTGCTGTGGGGGCTGATCTTTGTCGGGCCGCTGCTGGTGCCTGACTATCCTGGCGCGCTGCAATCGGCGGGACGTTATGTGGCGTTTGGGCTGATTGCGCTGCCGCTGGCCTGGCACGGTCGTCATCGCCTGCGCAAGCTGGCCCGGGCTGACTGGCGTGAGGCGGTAAAGCTCTCGCTGGTGGGAAACCTCCTCTACTATGCGTTTCTGGCGAACGCCATTCAGCGCACTGGCGGGCCGGTCTCCACCATGATTATCGGCACGCTGCCGGTGGTGATCGCTGTGACGGCCAATCTCTGTTACGGCCATCTTGAAGGACGCCTGCCGTGGCGGCGGCTGTTTCCGGCACTGGTCATGATGGCGGCCGGATTACTCTGCGTAAATGCGGCGGAGCTACAGAGTCAGGGCCACTCACTTGATCTCAGCCGTTATCTGACCGGTATCGCGCTGGCGCTGCTGGCTGTGGTCTGCTGGACCTGGTATCCGCTGCGCAATGCCCGCTGGCTGCGTACTCATCCCGAACTGCGGCCCTCAACCTGGGCAACAGCGCAGGGAGTCGTGACGCTGCCGATGGCGCTAATCATGTACGCGTTGGTCAGCGCACAGCTCGCCTGGCAACAGCCAGCTTTTTCGCTGCCGTTTGGGCCGCGTCCTGCGGTGTTTATCTACCTGATGCTGGCGATCGGTCTGCTCTGTTCCTGGCTGGGGACCTTATGCTGGAACGCAGCCAGCCAGCGTCTGCCCACCGTACTGATGGGTCCACTGATTGTTTTTGAGATCCTTTTCGGCCTGTTGTGGACTTTTCTCTGGTATCAAAGCTGGCCACCCCTGCTCACCGTGACGGGCATTGTTTGTCTGATGGCGGGTGTCCTGTGGGCAATGCGCATCAAACCGCAGCCTCTCGTCGTCGCGATTAAAGAGTAAACCGCGAAGATCGCCAAAAGACCTCTGCCGCGCGGATAACACGCCGCGCGGCTTTTTAAGATTAAACCCTACCCCGATTTGCTCGCTCTCCGGCAGATTTGTGCCGCGAAATCGATTTCATGCCCCTGCGTAATCGCACCTTAACCCCCGAAAGCCTCTCTGATCCTCCGTTTGTCAGTGAAAAAACGGGACTGATGGTCTCCTGAACATAGCGATGCTCAGCGCTGGCAGAGGGTAACTGTTCAGATATCGGTCATTAATCAGGAAAAATAGCGCAGCATTATGGACGTTATGCTTTTATCAGCGGCTTTTTATTGCGGTATGGTCCTGAGAAAGGGAGGCTGAAAACCACTATTAACTTCACTCATTGATGAATGAGTAAGAAAACTCCGCCGCTGCGTTAATAATTAAAGATTAATCTCTGGCATCAATGATGCGCAATGAAGAGAGCGAAAAGATAGACACATAACGTTAGTGATAAGGAGCAATAAACTATTTATCCTGGATTAATCCTGGAGAAAGTATATGCCATTAACCCATAGCCCGGAATTAAACGCAGCCGCAAAAATTTGAGTCAGGTCCAGCATTAACTCAAATGTATGGCGATTGTTTTTTGCGCGATGTTTAAATTGCCTTAATGATATTGAGACGATTTAGTTCCGACGATTAGCTGGGCTTACGTAAGATAGGGAGGGCCCAATCCCGCGTAAACGAGATTGGGAAGGGAAGAGTAGCCGTAGAATGCGAGACGTTTGCTGTTGTGAATCAATTTTACCGCAAAAAAAGAAGCTTAGCCGTGAAGCCATTCATTAGTTATAAATGGAGCGGAAAAGGGTGCCGCAATTGTCCTGTTAAATGATCTTCATCTCTTCTGGTAAGAACAAATCTCAGCGTTAAGTCTAAAAAGCGCGGTAGCATTGGGTTTAGCGGTTCTCCGTGCCTGACGGATAATGGTATACGCTGCGGCTGATATCTAATAAGCGGCAGCTGCGGCGGGTGCCGATGTCAAAGGTGGCCTGCAGGAAATCCACAGCCTGACGTTTTTCATTAGTGGTAAAGAAGTGCTTCAGAACGCTCTGCAGCATCTCTTTGTCCGAGTTGAGCGTCTGCAGTTCACGCGTGATGTTCTGCAGTTTTTCTTCCAGCTCTTTGATTTTTCTGCCTTCTTCCGAAGACAACCCAGAAAACTTCTTCTTCCAGCTGTAGAACGTGGCTTCAGAGATGCCTAACTCTTCACAAATCTCTCTGACTTTCACGCCCGATTCAGAAGCTTTAATGGCATTTGTGATTTGATCTTCGCTGTATCGTGACTTTCTCATAAATGCTCTTACCTTTCTTATCGATTAATGGATGAGAATGACTTTAATAATTTCTGGCACTGTAAGATTCTATTAAGGCAGTATTAAAGTGCGCGAATTGAATTGCGAAGCCTAAATTAAGATATTTAGAATAAATATCATCATGGGATAAATCTTATTTTATTCTTATCCGGTGGGCGTGCCTTCCTGGAGGGGGCTTTTTGTTATAAATTCATCGCATCCAAAATACGAAAAAATTCTACGTACATTGGATATTTAGCCTGACCGACTTGATTAATATGCCGGGAAGGACTCTTAAAGGTTGTTTTATTTTCAGCCTGAAATCGTTTCCATCTGAAGTGATTCGCGCCATTTATAATAAGAATTATCCTGAATTAACACTCCGGATCATGATTTACATCTCAATTTTCGGACCAGCATGGTCTGAAGTCTTACATTTTCGCCAGGCCCACTGAGCGCTTATTAATTCGTTACAGGGATGTTGTACCGAAGCGGTTGTAGTTGAGTAATACTAAGGAAGAGTCGATGAAATTGAGCGTAATGTCTAATGCCGCCTGGATGATGTCTGAGAAGATCATCTCCGTCTTTGGCGTCATTTTTGTGACGTCTTACGTGGCGAAATCCTTTGGCCCAACGGTGTTTGGCCAGATGGCGTTTTCTACTTCACTATTTGCGATGGTGCAAACCGTTGCAATCTTTGGCACCGAAACCATTCTGTTTAAACGCGTCAGCAAAAATGCGTCAAAAGGCCTGCGCCTGATGACCATCGCCCGTACGATGAGAATGGTGCTGTTGCTGGTCACTTCGGTGCCAGTCTTAATCTGGGTCTGGTACAACATGCAGGAAAATTTCCTGGCGTTTGCACTGGCCTCATTTGTTGCCTCGGTTTTTGTCACCCAGGATACCTTCAGCGTTTATAACAACGCGCGTCTTGCCTCGCGTCTTAACACCATCGCCAACGCCGTGGGCATGCTGCTGAGTTTCGGCATCAGCTTCACCGTCGCCTGGCTGCGTCTTAATCCGCTCTGGCTGACGCTGTCGATTGTCGCAGTGACCCTGGTGCCTTACCTGATTAAGCGTCACAACTTCTATCAGGACCATCAGGATCAGATGCCACCGCGTGAAAAGCGCACGGCCTATCTGCGTTATCTGATGTATGCCGGTCTGCCGCTGGCGATCTCCAGCATCTTTATCTCTGTGCAGGTAAAAGCAGCGCAGATGTTCCTGGCAGGCACGGCACCCGCGCGCGACCTCGGGCTGTTTGCGGCGGCGAATACCATTTCCGCCTCATGGATTTTTATCCCGGTGGCGCTCATCACCTCCTGCTTCACTGAAATCTTCAGGGAGCGGGGCGAGGTCGCCATTAAGCTGGCTGCGCGGCTCAATGGCTATGTTATGGCTGTTTCATTGCTGATGCTGCTGGTCATTTCGCTTTATGGCGAGCGGATCATCATTGCGTTGTACGGCCCGGAATTTACACAGTCAGGAAGTCTCATTACGTTGCTGTCGATAGCGACCAGCTTTTCGGCAATGGGGACCGTAGCGTATCGCTACATGGTCAAAGAGGGAGGATTTAACTACTTGCTGAGGAAAATCATCTGCCTGATGGTCATCAGTTTGCCGCTCTCCTGGTGGTTGATCCAGGGTCACGGCATCATGGGGGCCGCGTGGAGCGTTTTCCTTTCAGAACTTTTGTCCCTGACCGTAATGAATTACTTCTTTAAAAACGGCGTCATTCAAAAGATTCAGGTTTCCTCACTCAACTACAAAACATACAAATGAGGTCAGATATGCTCAAGTTGAAAGAAGAACTCAGAAGAAGTGTGCAGTATTTTATTAAGAAGATGCCCTGGGCTTATCAGGACCGCATCTACTACTTCCATAAGTTCAGAAAGCTGCCCAATCTGCGTCAGCCAAAAGTGTTCAACGAGAAGGTGTTGTACCGTAAGTTTATCTTCGGCGATTACCAGAACTATGGTCGTCTGTCAGATAAGTACTCGGTGCGCGAATTCATTGCTGAAAAAATCGGTAATGAATACCTGATCCCGCTGGTACACGAAACCACTGACCCGACCACGCTCAACAGCTTACCCTGCTGGAAGGGGACGGTGATCAAGCCGAACCACGCCTCCAACATGGTAGAGATTCTGCTGGAGGAGCCGGACGCACTGCGCAAGCAGCAGATCATTCATGACTGCTATCGCTGGCTGAAGACCGACTTCGCCAACGAAGCGCGTGAGATTCACTATCGCTATATCAAGCCACGTATCCTGGTTGAGAAGTACATTGGTGATGGCAAAAGCGCGCCGATTGATTACAAGTTTCATATGTTCAACAAGCGTGATGGCAAGTTCGAATATGTGCTGCAGGTGATCTACAACCGCTGCCAGCCGCTGCTGTCGATGAATTTCTACGTGAATAACCTCAATGAGGCCTATCACAAGATTCGCGATACCGGTCTGGATGTCTCACCGATTATGCCGTCACTGGAACATGCGCTCGAACTGAGCAAGAAGCTGGCCAGTGATTTCGACTACGTGCGTGTGGACTGGTATATCCATGACGAGCGGATCTACTTTGGCGAACTGACCTTCACCCCAGGTGCAGGACTGGTCACCGGATTAGATCGTGGTTTAAATCAGATGATGGGAGATATGTGGATTCAGGACCGCCGCGGAACGCAGAGCCCGGGCGTTACAGTGCAGGATGTTAATATCCCTGCCATGTTGAAGAAAATTTAAGTACACACAGCAATATAAAAAACCCCGCTAAGCGGGGTTTTTTATGCGCAAAAATCAGGGCATCGGCCAGTCAGCAGGCGCCTGGCTCATCACATCGATAAAGGCATGCTTTGAGATTTCCAGAAAGTTATGCACGTTATCCATGCTCAGGGTAATGCCCATCAGACCGGTAACAAACCAGCAGGTCATGCCTAAACCAATCCCGCCACACATAAATGCCATCACGTGACGGCTATCCTGACGAAGTTTGGTTTTCAGGGTGCTGGCAAAAAACATCATGACTGCGCTCAGCAATTCCCAACGCATAACAAGTAAACTGGCGGTTAACGTAGCCATCGGCCGGACCTCAATATCAGTAAGTATTCCTGACAATCTGCGGACATCACCGGCGGCGGAAAAGTGTGTCAGGGGGTGCTTTTTCGCCGTCAACCCAGGTTCAAAGTGTGACTTGGGTCACATTATATCACCCGATTTTAAATTTTGAACAAAATTTGACTCTGGTATGGTAGCGGCGTGAGGGAATAGTGAGAAGTAGAAGAAGAACGGCGGGGAAATCAGTCAGATGCGCCCGGGCGGGCGCATCTGAAGGGTCAACGAACCGGACAGCACTCGCCGGTCGTGCGCTGGGTGAAGCTACTGATACCGTCATTGCAGCCAAAACTCAGCAGGCGAGGGCGCTGAATCGCCTGGCGGCGCATGGTGTGGCGGTAAGCGGTAGGCGTCTGTGAAAACTGACGACGAAACACACGGGAGAAGGTCTGCTGCGAGTCATAGCCATACTGCATCGCAATATCAAACACCGGGCGCTGTGTCTGCGACAGGGCTTCTGCAGCCAGCGTCAGACGGCGCTCGCGAATATAGCCACCCAGCGTCTGTTTCGTTACCGAACGGAACATACGCTGCAGGTGCCATTTCGAATAGCCCGATTTTGCGGCAACCTCATCGATCGACAGGCTCTTATCCAGGTTCTGGTCAATCCAGTGCGTCAGGGAATGAATGATCTCTTCTTGCATCATGGCCTCATCCTTCTGGTGCTTAATAAGCGGTAATAGGAGTTTAGTGGTTTTGATGGAGAGCGAGTATAATTCCTCAAGTTAACTTGAGGTAAAGAGCCTGATGAAAAAAGAACGCAACTATCCCAAACCGGTTTTAACACCGGGTGAAGTGGCGCGCCGCAGCGGTGTGGCGGTCTCGGCGCTGCACTTCTATGAGACCAAAGGGCTGATCTCCAGCACCCGCAACAGCGGCAATCAGCGGCGATACAGCCGTGATGTGCTGCGACGCGTCGCTATTATTAAGATTGCGCAGCGCATCGGCATTCCGCTGGCGACGGTCAGTAACAGTCTTGATCACATTCCGGCGAACACGCGCATGTCAGCACCGGAGTGGGATGCGCTGACCCGGCACTGGCGCGAAGAGCTGGATAAGCGCATTGAAACCCTGACCCGCCTGCGTAATGACCTGGATGGCTGTATCGGCTGCGGCTGTTTGTCGATGCGCGACTGCCCGCTGCGCAATCCCGGCGACCGGCTGGGTCAGCAGGGCTCGGGTGCGGTGCTGCTTGATCCAGAACAGGATGATAAACATCCGGATGTGGAGTGACGTCTATACTAGGGGGAGGTCAAAACACAGGGAATCATGATGATCACCGTTCACCATCTTGAGCAATCGCGCTCGCATCGGGTGCTGTGGCTGCTGGAAGAGCTGGAAGTGCCGTACCAGATTAAACGCTATCAACGCGAACCGACCATGCTGGCCCCGGAGGCGCTGAAAAAAGTGCATCCACTGGGAAAATCACCGGTCATTACCGACGGGAACCAGGTAGTGGCAGAATCAGGTGCCATTCTCGAATACCTTGAAGAGAAATATGATCACGAGTTCCGGCTCAAAGTGAGTGATGAGGCGTCGCGGCTGCAGTGCCGCTACTGGCTGCACTATGCCGAAGGCTCGCTGATGCCGCTGCTGGTGATGAAGCTCATCTTCGGTCAGATGGGTAAAGCACCGGTGCCGTGGCTGCTGCGCCCGGTCGGGGCGGCATTCGGTAAAGGCGTGCAGAAGGCGTTCCTGGATAAACAGCTTAAGCCACACATGCAGATGATCGAACAACATCTGGCTGCAAATCCCTGGTTCGCCGGTCAGCGCTTCAGTATCGCTGATATCCAGATGAGCTTTCCGCTGCTGGCGCTTGCGCGACGTGCCGGACTGGAGCAGATGCCCGCCAGCCAGAAATGGCTGCAGACTGTGCAACAGCGTGCCGCCTGGCAGCGCGCGATCGATCAGGGCGGCGAGCTTTCGCTGCCAGGTTAATTCCCCTCCTCCACTGGCGGGTCGTGTCTCATCACGGCTGCGCCGGTGCGCATCCCCCCTGAAAATCGCGTTAACTTCAGGGCGTCAGCGTTTGACGTCGGCTTGTGCCGCGTGGCTGCTGGCGACTTAAGCCTGATCTTTATGCTGAAGAATCTCCCTCTGACAGTTGAAAATGTGCCGCTAAACGCCGGATAATCGCATGCCTTTTTATCTGGCCGCTTCTGGCGGCCAACTATCTGCGGCAAGGTAAACGTTTGCCTGCCGGGTAAAACCCGACAGTGACGCCGTCTACCCGCTTATTCCAGGGACAGCGATGGTCGCAGAGCGATCCACACAACAAAAATTTTTGAGGCTCAACTATGTCAACTGAATCACGCCCGGCCAGTGGAAAACTGGACGCCTGGTTCTCGATCTCGGCGCGCGGCAGCAGTGTGCGCCAGGAGATTCTGGCCGGACTCACCACCTTCCTGGCGATGGTCTACTCCGTCATCGTGGTGCCAGGAATGCTGGGCAAAGCCGGTTTTCCCCCCACTGCCGTGTTTGTCGCCACCTGTCTGGTTGCCAGCTTTGGTTCCATCATTATGGGCCTGTGGGCCAATCTGCCGATGGCGATTGGCTGTGCAATCTCCTTAACCGCCTTTACCGCTTTCAGCCTTGTGCTGGGCCAGCACATCAGCGTGCCGGTCGCGCTGGGCGCGGTGTTCCTGATGGGCCTGCTGTTTACCCTGATCTCGGTGACCGGCATTCGAGCCTGGATCCTGCGTAACCTGCCGATGGGCGTGGCGCACGGCACCGGCGTCGGAATTGGCCTGTTTTTGCTGCTGATTGCGGCTGACGGTGTAGGCCTGATAGTGAAAAACCCGGCACCGGGCCTGCCGGTGGCGCTGGGGCACTTCACCACCTTTCCGGTAATGATGACGCTGCTGGGACTGGCAGCGATTATTGGACTGGAGAAGCGTCGGATGCCCGGCGGTATTCTCATGACAATTATCGCCATTTCGCTGCTGGGGCTGATCTTCGATCCGGCGGTGAGCTACAAAGGATTATTTGCGCTGCCGAGCCTGCGTGATGCCAGCGGTGAGTCGCTGCTGTTCAGCCTCGACATTATGGGCGCGATGCAGCCGGTCGTGCTGCCAAGCGTGCTGGCACTGGTGATGACGGCGGTCTTTGACGCTACCGGCACCATTCGCGCGGTCGCGGGTCAGGCAAATCTGCTGGATAAACAGGGCCAGATTATCAATGGTGGCCGTGCGCTGACTAGCGACTCCGTCAGCAGCCTGTTCGCGGGACTGGTGGGCGCGTCACCGGCTGCGGTTTATATCGAATCGGCGGCAGGAACGGCGGCGGGCGGCAAAACCGGTCTTACCGCGATTGTGGTTGGCCTGCTGTTCCTTGCCATTCTGTTTATGTCACCGCTGGCGTATCTGGTGCCGGCTTACGCCACCGCCCCCGCGCTGATGTATGTGGGTCTGCTGATGCTGAGCAACGTGGCGAAAGTCGACTTCAATGATTTTGTCGATGCGATGTCGGGCCTGTTAACGGCGGTGATTATCGTGCTCACCTGTAACATCGTCACCGGCATTATGATCGGCTTCGCCAGTCTGGTGGTGGGGCGTCTCTTCGCGGGGGAATGGCGTAAGCTCAACGTCGGCACCGTCATTATTGCTATCGCGCTGGTAGCGTTTTACGCCGGTGGCTGGGCGATCTGACTGTACAACCGGGCGTGCGGCTGCACGTCCGGAATTTTCCACTATTTTCCCGCCCGGCGCACGCGTAGCTGACAATCTTCACCGCAGTTTGTTTTACACTTTAGCGCTTAACCAATGATTGAAAGAAACGACGCCTAAGGAAAGCATGGAAATCTTTTTTACAATTCTCATCATGACGCTGGTCGTGTCGCTCTCTGGCGTCGCGGCCCGCATTCTCCCTTTTCAGATCCCGTTGCCGCTGGTTCAGATCGCTGTTGGTGCGATGCTGGCCTGGCCGACTTTTGGTCTGCATGTCGACTTTGATCCGGAGCTGTTTCTGGTGCTGTTCATTCCGCCGCTGCTGTTCGCGGATGGCTGGAAGACGCCGATCAGTGAGTTCCTGCATCATGGTCGCGAGATAATTGGCTTAGCACTGGCACTGGTCCTGATTACCGTGATCGGCATCGGCTATCTGATCTACTGGCTGGTACCGGGTATCCCGCTGATCCCTGCCTTTGCGCTGGCGGCGGTGCTGTCACCGACCGATGCCGTGGCGCTTTCCGGCATTGTCGGCGAGGGCCGTATTCCCAAGAAGATTATGTCAATCGTGCAGGGCGAAGCCCTGATGAATGACGCATCGGGCCTGGTATCGCTGAAATTTGCCGTGGCAGTCGCTATGGGCACCATGGTGTTTACCTGGGGCGGTGCCAGCGTTGAGTTCCTGAAAGTGGCAGTGGGCGGTCTGATTGCGGGTGTCGCGATCTGCTGGCTCTACGGTAAGTCGTTGCGTTTGCTCAGCCGCTGGAGCGGTGACGATCCGGCTACCCAGACCGTGCTGCTGCTGTTGCTGCCATTTGCCTCTTACCTGATTGCTGAACATCTGGGTGTCTCAGGCATCCTGGCGGCCGTGGCGGCCGGTATGACCATCACCCGTTCCGGTATTATTCGTCAGGCACCGCTGGCGATGCGCCTGCGTGCCAACAGCGTCTGGCAGATGCTGGAATTCGTCTTTAACGGCATGGTCTTCCTGATGCTGGGCCTGCAGTTGCCGGATATTCTGCAGACCTCTGTCGATCAGGCGCAGGCCGATCCGAACGTCGAACTCTGGATGCTGTTTGCCGATATCGGGCTGGTCTATGCCGCGCTGATGATCGTGCGTTTTGGCTGGCTGTGGATTATGCAGCGCTTCAGCAAACGCCTGCTGAAGAAGAAGCCGCTGGAGTTCTCCAACTACTCGTTGCGTGAACTGCTGATCGCCTCCTTTGCGGGTGTGCGCGGCGCGATTACCCTGGCCGGTGTCCTGTCGATTCCGCTGTTCCTGACCAACGGCGAGCCTTTCCCGGCGCGTTATGAACTGGTCTTTATCGCCACCGGCGTGATTCTCTTCTCGCTATTGGTAGGGGTAGTGATTCTGCCGATTCTGCTGCGCGGCATTGATACCATTGATAAAGGCGCACACCGTCGCGAGCTGCAGAATGCGCGAGCGGTAATGGCAGGCGCAGCCATTGAGAGCCTGCACAAGATGGAAGAGCGGCTGGAGAATGAGTCGGAAGAGAACATCGATCCGGAGCTGCTTAAAGAGGTGAGTCTGCGGGTGATTGGCAACTTACGTCGTCGCGCCGAAGGGAAGAATGACCTTGAACACGCGCTGTTTGCTGAGAACCTGGAGCGTCGCTTCCGCCTGACCGGACTGCGTGCCGAACGCGCTGAGCTCTATCATCTGCGCGCCACCCAGCAAATCTCCAATGAGACGATGCAGAAGTTACTGCACGACCTGGATCTGCTGGAAGCGCTGCTGATCGAAAAAGAGGAGTAAGTCCTGACTGGCACGCCTGCGCGTTAATGCGGCGTGCCAGCCTTTCACACCGACAGGCGCGGCGGCTCATCCGGCCAATGCTCGCGACAGCAGGCTATCCATGCCTGCGCACTGCGCGACAGATAACTCCCTTCCCGCCAGATCAATCCCAGACTCCACTTCAGTTCCGATTCCAGCGGCAGCCACAGCAGCGACTGCTTATCCAGCCGCTGACAGATCGGCTCCGGCAGAATCGCCAGCCCCATCTCCGCCTGCACCATCGCCGCCAGAAAATCCCACTGACCGCTGCGAACCGCCACCGTTGGCGTCAGGTTTAGCCGCTGAAACGCCTGCATCAGCTGACGATTCAGCGAGAACTCCTCATTAAAAATCAGCAGTGGATGCTCTGCCAGTTCTGCCAGTCCAATCTGCTGGCGGCTGAGCCACTCCGGGCGACGCGGCAGCAGTACGCAGAGCGGATGATGCATCAGGGGCAGGGTGTTCAGTGGCAGCTCGGCATCGACCGGTAGCGCGGTCAGGGCGATATCCAGACTGCCCGCCAGCACCGCCTGCTGGACGGTCAGACCGCCGAATTCAGAGATTTTCAGCTTCACACCGGGATAGCGGCGGCGAAACGCGGAAATCGAACCGGCGATCTGCATACCGACCATCGGCGGAATACCCAGTCGCAGCTCACCGGTTTTGAGCTGGTTGATGTCACCAATCTCCGCTTCCAGCTGATGAAACTCCTGCAGGATCGCCAGGCCGCGCTGATAGACCGCCTGGCCGCTGTCGGTGAGGTGCAGACGACGACCATCGCGCAGGATCAGCGTGCAGCCCAGCTCCTCCTCCAGCTGGCGCAGCATTTTGCTGATGGTCGGTTGCGTCACAAACAGCTTCTGCGCCGCACGGGTAAAGCTCTGCTGGCGTACCACTTCAGTAAAATAACGCAGGGCGCGGACATCCATAACTATTCCTTTCAGGCATGATTTCGATAATTTTAATTCATTTTTTTCACCTTCTGTTGACGATTTATACTGGTGACATCAATTTAATCGGGGAGACAAGGTGATGGCGTTAGCGCTCACTTTACGCAGCAACCGCGCAGTGCAATGGCTCAGCCTGCCGCTGCAGCTGGGTTTCTATATCGGCCTGTTTATCGCCTGCGACCGGCTGGTGAGCTGGCTGCACCTGCCGCTGCCCGCCAATATTGTCGGGATGCTGCTGCTGCTGGTGTTAATCGTGACGCGGATTGTGCCGCTGAACTGGGTGAAAGCCGGGTCACGCTGGCTGCTGGCCGAGATGCTGCTGTTCTTTATTCCGGCGGTAGTGGCGGTGGTGAACTATGGCGATCTGCTGCGGGTCGATGGCTGGCGCATCTGTGTGGTGATCGGCGTCAGTACGCTGCTGGTGCTGGCTTCCACCGCCTGGGTGGTGGACCGGCTGTATCAGTATGAAGTCGCGCGCGCCGCGCGTAAGCAGGATCCGCATGCGTGATTTTCTGCTCAGCCTGCTGTGTGTAGCCGTTACGCTGCTGGTTTATGCGCTGAATAAACGGCTCTATCGGCGCTGGCGGACGCTGCTGCTGATGCCACTGGTGATGACGCCGCTGGTGCTGGTGGCATTGCTGCTGCTGACGCATATCAGCTGGCAGGATTACATCGCCGAAAACCACTGGCTGCTCTGGCTGCTGGGACCGGCGACGCTGGCGTTTGCCGTGCCGGTCTATGAGAATGTGGAAATTATAAAGCGCCACTGGCTGTCGCTGAGCGCGGGCGTAGTGACCGCGACGCTGGTCGCCGTCTGCAGTTCCGTCTGGCTGGCGCGGCTGTTAACCCTGCCGGAGTCGATTCAGCGCAGCCTGGCCGTGCGCTCTATCACCACGCCGTTTGCGCTGGCTGCGGCGGGTCCGATTGGCGGGCAGCCCGATCTGGTGGCGCTGTTCGTGGTGATCACGGGCGTGTTTGGCATGGCAATCGGCGACGTGCTGTTTCTGCGGCTCGCCATTAAGCAGGGCGTGGCGAAAGGCGCGGGATTCGGTGCGGCGTCCCACGGCGCCGGCACGGCACGCGCCTATCAGATTGGCGAGCAGGAGGGCGTGGTCGCCAGCCTGGTGATGATGCTCTCTGGCGTGGTGACCGTGGTGCTGGCCCCACTGATTGGGCACCTGATGTGGACAATATAGGCTACACTCCGTCGCACAGACGCTGGTCTGCGCTGAGACACGTATTTTTACGTAAAGTTTTCCAGATTTTGTTGTCTCCCCATTTCAGGCTGTTAACCTTGCGGCCGAATTAATTGTCCTTTCACGGAGTGGAATCATGTTTAAGCAACTTGTTGCCGGGAGCGCCCTCGGGCTGGTTTTAATGAGCGGTGCCGCTCAGGCGATTGAAGGCAGTGTTGATGTCAGCGAACACAACACCAACCTGAATGTGGGTCTGGGCACCACAACACCCGGTCTGTTTCTGAAAGGTAACTGGCTGCGTAGCGACCATGACGGCAGCACCTACGGCGCCGGTCTGGGTTACAACGTTGATTTCGGGCCGCTGCGTCTGGCGCCGACCGCAAAAGCGATCTTCACCCATCCTGAAGATGGAAAAGATGGATTTGCGGTGGCGCTGGGTGGTGCAGCACACTACAGCTTCAACAGCATGTGGGGCCTGTATGGCGAATATTATTACGCGCCGGAGTCTTTCACCGATCAGCTCGACAGCTATCAGGAAGCCGGTGGCGGCCTGAGCTTCACGCCGGTTTCACTGCTTAACCTGCGTGTGGGTTATCAGTACATCGAACTGAACAACAAAGATGGACGCAAAGATAACGTGCTGGTCGATGGCCCGTACGTGGGTGCATCGCTGCGCTTCTGATTCTGCTGCGCAAAAGAAGAGGGCGACTACTTCGGTAGCCGCCCTTTTTTATTGCCTGCTCGTTATGAACGAAAAGCCACGATCAGTGCGCTTTGCCCTGTTCGATGCCGGTGCCGGTCTGCGAGCGGATAAACTGTGCACGGAAGCGTGAACGTTCTTCTGCGCCCTGCTGCGAATGGTCGGTAATCGAGAAGAGCCAGATGCCCACGAAGGCCACCGCCATGGAGAACAGCGCCGGATACTCATAGGGGAAAATCGCCTTCGCGTTGCCCAGCACCTGTACCCACACCGTCGGGCCGAGGATCATCAGGATGACGGCGGTCAGCAGACCGAGCCAGCCGCCTACCATCGCGCCGCGCGTCGTGAGTTTTGACCAGTACATCGACAGCAGGATGATCGGGAAGTTACAGCTGGCCGCAATCGAGAAGGCCAGCCCGACCATAAAGGCAATGTTCTGTTTCTCAAACAGAATACCCAGCGCAATCGCCACCACGCCCAGCGCCAGCACGGTAATTTTTGAAACCCGCAGCTCATCTTTCTCGCTCGCCTGACCTTTACGATACACGCTGGCATAGAGGTCGTGAGACACCGCCGACGCACCCGCCAGGGTTAAGCCTGCGACAACGGCCAGAATCGTGGCGAAGGCAACCGCAGAGATAAAGCCCAGGAAGGTGCTGCCGCCTACGGCGTTCGCCAGGTGCACCGCCGCCATATTGGTGCCGCCAATCAGCGCGCCGCTGGCATCTTTAAAGGCCGGGTTAGCGCCCACCAGCAGGATGGCACCGAAGCCGATAATAAAGGTCAGGAAGTAGAAGTAGCCCATAAAACCGGTGGCCCAGAAGACGCTTTTACGTGCCTCTTTAGCATCCGCTACGGTAAAGAAACGCATCAGAATATGCGGCAATCCGGCCGTACCAAACATCAGCCCCAGCCCCAGAGACAGCGCCGAGATAGGATCTTTAACCAGTCCGCCAGGCTGCATAATCGCGATGCCTTTTGGATGGACCGCCATCGCTTCGGTGAACAGCGTATTAAAGCTGAAACCGGTCGCCTTCATTACCATGACTGCCATGAAGGTGGCGCCAAACAGCAGCAGCACGGCTTTAATGATCTGCACCCAGGTGGTGGCCAGCATGCCGCCAAACAGCACATACATCACCATCAGAATGCCGACCAGGACTACCGCAACGTGGTAGTTAAGGCCAAACAGCAGCTGGATCAGTTTACCGGCCCCGACCATCTGCGCGATCAGGTAGAGCGCCACGACCACCAGTGAGCCGCAGGCTGACAGGGTGCGGATCGGCATCTGCTTCAGACGATACGAGGCGACATCGGCAAACGTGTAGCGACCCAGGTTGCGCAGTCGCTCGGCGATTAAAAACAGAATCATCGGCCAGCCGACCAGGAAGCCGAGCGAGTAGATCAGCCCGTCATAACCGGAGGTGTAAACCAGCGCCGAAATGCCCAGGAACGAGGCGGCCGACATGAAGTCACCCGCCATCGCCAGGCCATTCTGGAAGCCGGTGATATTGCCGCCCGCGGTGTAGTAGTCATTACGTGATCGGGTGCGCTTTGAGGCCCAGTAAGTAATTCCCAGCGTGGCCCCGACGAAAATCGTAAACATGATGATCGCCTGGTAGTTGGTCGCCTGACGCTGCACGGCACCGGTTATCGCATCGGCAGCCAGCGCTGAAAACGGCAGCATTAAGGCCAGCAGCCATAAGGTGAGACGAGTCATGATTTCACCTCGCGGAGGATCGCTTTCGTTAAACGGTCAAACTCGCCGTTGGCACGCCAGACATAGACGCCGGTCAGCACAAACGACATCACAATCAGCCCGACCCCAATCGGGATACCGCGCGTGACGTTGGTGCCGGCATGCAGCGGCGTGCCGAGCCAGCCGGGTGCAAATGCGATCAGCAGGATAAAGCCGACATAGAGCACCAGCATGATCAGCGACAGCAGCGTCGCGAACGCCTGGCGCTTACGGACTAATTCATGAAAAAGGGGATTACGCTCAATCTGTTGATTGATGGCATCCTGATTCGAAAGGGCGTCATTCATCACATTTTCTCCAGAGGGCTTGCAGGCGAGAACCTCGCGACAGGGCGCGGATTCAGCTGGTTATAATATTTGTGACTACCGAAACAGACTGCGTAGGGCGGGTGTGGCGGGAAGCGATCTTCCCGCCGGACAGCGTGCGCTTAAGGCATTTTGATCGACTGTTTCTCCTCAAGCAGTTTTTCTACTACGCCAGGATCGGCGAGCGTAGAAGTATCACCAAGATTACTGGTATCCCCGGTGGCAATTTTGCGCAGAATACGCCGCATGATTTTGCCGGAGCGGGTTTTCGGCAGTGAGTCGGTCCAGTGCAGCACATCCGGTGTGGCTATCGGGCCAATCTCTTTACGGACCCACTGGCGCACTTCGGTGTACAACTCCGGCGACGGCTCTTCGCCATGATTCAGCGTGATATAGGCATAAATCGCCTGGCCTTTGATGCTGTGCGGAATCCCCACTACCGCCGCTTCGGCAATTTTAGGGTGCGAGACCAGCGCCGATTCAATTTCGGCGGTGCCGAGTCGGTGACCGGAAACATTGAGCACGTCATCGACGCGTCCGGTGATCCAGTAGTAGCCATCCTCATCACGACGGGCACCATCACCACTGAAGTAGACATTTTTAAAGGTAGAGAAGTAGGTCTGCTCGAAACGGTCGTGATCGCCATAGAGGGTACGCGCCTGACCCGGCCACGACTCGGTGATCACCAGATTGCCTTCACAGGCGCCTTCCTGTGGCTGACCTTCGTTATCCACCAGCGCGGGCTGCACGCCAAAGAACGGTCGGGTGGCGGAACCCGCTTTCAGTTCGGTCGCACCCGGCAGCGGCGTGATCATGAAGCCGCCGGTTTCGGTCTGCCACCAGGTATCAACAATCGGGCAGCGGCTGTTGCCGATTTTCTTGTAGTACCACTTCCAGGCTTCCGGGTTAATTGGCTCACCGACCGATCCCATAATGCGCAGGCTGCTGCGGTCGGTGCCGGCAATCGCCTTATCACCTTCCGCCATCAGCGCACGGATTGCAGTGGGCGCGGTGTAGAGCAGCGTGACTTTATGTTTATCGACCACTTCTGCCATACGGCTCGGCGTTGGCCAGTTCGGCACCCCTTCAAACATCAGTGTGGTAGCGCCACAGGCCAGCGGGCCATAAACCAGATAGCTGTGGCCCGTCACCCAGCCAACATCGGCGGTGCACCAGTAGATATCATCCTGATGGTAATCAAAGACGAACTTAAAGGTTGTGGCGGCATAGACCAGATACCCACCGGTGGAGTGCAACACGCCTTTGGGTTTGCCGGTTGAGCCGGAGGTATAAAGGATAAACAGCGGATCTTCCGCGCCGACTTCTGCGGCAGCGTGGTTGGTGCTCGCGTTCAGCATCAGGTCGTGCCACCACTGATCGCGGCCTTCAACCCAGCCCACATCTTTACCGGTGCGCTGGAACACCACCACGTTTTTCACGCTGGTGACATTAGGATTTTTTAACGCGTCATCGACATTTTTCTTCAGCGGAATGCTGCGACCGGCGCGGATCCCTTCATCGGCCGTGATTACCAGCGAGGCGCTGGAATCGACGATGCGGCCCGCGACCGCCTCCGGTGAGAAACCGCCAAAGATCACCGAGTGAACGGCACCGATACGCGCACAGGCCAGCATCGCTACTGCGGCTTCCGGCACCATCGGCATATAGATCGCCACCACGTCGCCTTTTTTCACTTCCAGCAGTTCCAGTACGTTGGCGAAGCGACAGACTTCGGCATGCAGCTGGCGGAAAGTCAGGGTTTTGCTTTCGCTGGCGTCGTCGCCTTCCCAGATAATCGCCGGGTGATCGCCGCGCGTGGCTAAATGACGGTCAAGGCAGTTTGCCGCCAGGTTGAGCGTGCCATCTTCGTACCAGCGAATGTTAATGTTACCTGGTGCAAACGAGCAGTTTTTCACTTTGCTGTAAGGCTTGATCCAGTCAAGGATTTTGCCCTGTTCGCCCCAGAAACTGTCTGGATCGTCGACAGATTGCTGATACATCGCCTGATACTGTTCTGCAGTAATCAGGGTGTTTGCTGCAATATTCTCTGGAACGGGATGTTTGTGTATTTGGCTCATGGCGGATCTCCTTGAAGATGTTAATGATATGTCAATCAATGGTTAATTAAAGCCCGCGCCAAAGCTTTGTTTCTTTTTTGCGCCACAGATCACGTGATACACATCCCCCCGAGAAGCGTTAAGCCATTCTGATCTATCAGGTTAACGCTCTGGCGGCGCTGGAGAAGTCAGGCATTGCTTTTACGTTTTCATCCTGAATAAAAAGCGAGCAAACGCGCCGGATCAGTTTTTAATCGTTTCTGCATAGCTATGCGTAAATTCATCGAAGTAATACTTTTCATAACAGCAGGTTAGGGTTTTTCAGCTCTGGCAGCACTTTATGCTGCTTAGATGGTGAACTTTTAATCGGATCCGCCAGGGGTTGCATTTACCACAGTGAAAATGGTACTTATCTCGCCCCTGTTCTGCAGGTATCAACTCAGACCGCGTCTGAAAATGGGTATGGGAATCATCAGATTCTCATACGAGGCGCTGTTTCAAGACACCCTCTAATTTACCGGGCTTTTTGCTCACTCCCTGTGTGTATTGTCTTCTGCACCTTCGCAGTAGAGAGAAACGGGTTTTGACTGAGGAAATTACACGTTATGAAAGGTTTTAAAATCAGCCTGGCCTGGCAGATTCTGACAGCCCTGGTGCTTGGCATCGTTGTGGGTGCTGTGTTGCATAATCAGCCAGACAATCGTGAATGGTTAGTCACCAACATTCTCAGCCCGGCAGGCGATATCTTTATTCATCTTATCAAGATGATTGTGGTACCGATTGTGATTTCATCCCTGATTGTCGGCATCGCTGGCGTGGGTGATGCAAAGAAGCTGGGACGCATCGGCGTCAAAACGATTCTCTACTTTGAAGTGATCACCACCATTGCCATTGTGGTCGGTATTACGCTGGCCAACGTATTTCAACCCGGCACCGGCATTGATATGTCAACGCTGGCAACGGTGGACATCTCTAAATATGAAGCGACAACGGCAGAGGTACAGGGCGGTCCGCACAGCCTGGTCACCACCATTCTGTCGCTGATCCCGCAGAATATTTTCGCCTCAATGGCGAAGGGCGACATGCTGCCGATTATCTTTTTCTCGGTGCTGTTTGGTTTAGGCCTGTCGTCACTGCCGTCAGAACAGCGCGATCCGCTGGTGAACCTGTTCCGTGGCATTTCTGAAGCGATGTTTAAAGTGACGCACATGATCATGCGCTATGCCCCGGTGGGTGTGTTTGCGCTGATTGCGGTGACGATTGCTAACTTCGGCTTTGCCTCGCTCTGGCCGCTGGCTAAGCTGGTGCTGCTGGTTTACGCGGCAATTCTGTTCTTCGCCTTTGTGGTGCTGGGCGGGGTGGCGCGCTTCTGTAAGCTGCGGATTACCACGCTGATGCGTATCCTGAAGGATGAGCTGATTCTCTCTTACTCCACTTCCAGTTCGGAAACGGTGCTGCCGCGTATCATGGAGAAGATGGAAGCCTACGGCGCGCCAAAAGCGATCACCAGCTTCGTGGTGCCGACCGGTTATTCGTTTAATCTGGATGGTTCAACGCTTTATCAGAGTATCGCGGCAATCTTTATCGCGCAGCTGTATGGCATTGACCTGTCGCTGACCGACGAGATTGTGCTGGTAATAACGCTGATGGTGACCTCGAAAGGTATCGCTGGCGTGCCAGGCGTCTCCTTCGTGGTGCTGCTGGCCACGCTGGGCAGCGTCGGCATTCCTCTGGAAGGTCTGGCGTTTATCGCCGGTGTTGACCGCATCATGGATATGGCGCGTACCGCGCTGAACGTGGTTGGTAATGCGCTGGCGGTGCTGGTGATTGCCCGCTGGGAAAACCAGTTCGACGTCGAAAAGGCGAAAGAGTATGAGCTGGAGCTGCGGACACAGACCGCAAGCTGAACACGGCATTAACGTAAAAATGGGCTCAACGAAAGTTGGGCCTTTTTTTATGAGATTTTTAATGGCAGATATACAGGTTGACCGAAAATTAAAAGGTTATAATTTTATAACTAAAAGCCACGGTTATACGACAATTATATTGTAATTATGATTGATTATGGTTATATTTCGCTGCGGTGAGTTGACTGTGTTCTTTGACAACATGGAGTGTTGACGGATGCCAGAAATTAACTGGACGAAGAAGGCATTAAAACAGCTTTATGGGCTGCCTCAGAAAGAGGGCAACGCTATTGAAGATGCTGTAGAGGCGCTGGCTAAATGGCCGGATATTCCTCATCTGAAAGTCGAAAAGCTGACTGATGATAAACAGAAGCGAATGAAGCTGGTAGTAGGTCACTACCGCGTACTCTGGAAGGTAGAGAAAGGTCAGCCAGTAGTGATAGATATACTTGAAGTCGTAAGAAGAACATCGACCACGTACAAAAAGCGCTAGCAGTGTGGTGGGAGCAATGTGCGTCATCAATAAGTTCTGTGCAGCCGGGTTTAGCGTTCCGCAGCACAGGCAGACGATCAGACAGTGTTGCCTGCCGTACCACTAAGGAGTGATTACCCATGAATGCTATACAGTTTCTGACGGACGAGCGCGGGAACCGCACTGGTGCTGTCATCCCTATAGAGCTGTTTAATAAGCTCATGGCTGAACGTCATTTAGATGATGTGTTTGAGTCTGTCCCTTATGAAGTGGGTCCAGACGATGATGAAACGATTCCTCACGATGTAATGAAAATCAGCCGACGGCAATCCGTTCCTTTGCATGTTGCCTGGCGTTTGCATCGTCACCTGTCACAGGAAGAGGTGGCGAATAAACTGGGCATCACGCAGGCTGGCGTGTCGAAGTTAGAGTCGAGAAAGAAACCTCAAAAACAAACGCTTGAGAAGCTGGCTGCTTTATATGGCTGCAGAACGTCACAACTCTATATTGATTAAATGGATGCGCTTTTAACCCGTGATTCGTGGTTTTTTATTGTCTTTTGGATGAGTGACATAGGATGCGAGGCGCGGTCTTTGCAGGGAAAACAGTGCTCCGTTCAGTCGGATACCAGCAGTGACTGCGTAAAGTCGTCGTAAACCCATCGCGTGGGCCGAGCGTCATGGATGACGAATGCGTCTTTACGATCAGGTGAACCTTTTCTGACCTGCACCGGTCTCTCAGCGATTCCTCTCACATGCACCGCACCCAGGCCGTAATGCTTATACTCATCACTCAACCAATCTGATCCCCCGCAACATGACTCACCCCACATCCATCGAAAAAAGATCTCACCCAATGAATTAATCATTCGTTATGATAGTTAGTAATTTGAATAATTTATTCCTTTGCGGAGCCCGCCATGAAACTCGACCTCAGCCAGATGATCACCGAAGGCCGCAACCCGGCCAGCCAGAATATTGACGAACTCTCCACCGAAGCGATGCTGCACGTCATCAATGATGAAGATAAAAAGGTGGCGCTGGCGGTAGAGGCCATCGTGCCGCAGATTGCCGCCGCCGTTGACGCCATCTGCGCCGCATTCCAGGCCGGTGGACGACTGATCTATTGCGGCGCAGGCACCTCCGGTCGGCTGGGCATACTGGATGCCAGCGAATGCCCACCTACCTTTGGCACACCCCGCGAGCAGGTGATCGGCCTGATTGCAGGAGGTCATACCGCCATACTCCAGGCGGTAGAAAACGCGGAAGACAACCGGGAGCAGGGCGCGCAGGATCTGAAAGATATCCACTTCAGCCGCCACGATGTGCTGGTTGGCATCGCCGCCAGCGGTCGCACACCCTACGTACTGGGCGCGCTGGCATACGCGAACGAACTTGGCGCAACCACTGTATCGCTCACCTGTAATCCAGGCAGCGCCATGTCGCAGGTTGCCGCGATTGCGCTCACGCCGGTGGTCGGCCCCGAAGTGGTCACCGGGTCTTCCCGTATGAAAGCGGGCACGGCGCAAAAACTGGTACTCAACATGCTCACTACCGGGTCGATGATCCGCAGCGGAAAAGTGTACGGCAACCTGATGGTCGATGTGGAAGCCACCAATCAAAAACTGGTGCAGCGTCAGGTTAACATCGTCATGCAGGCCACTGACTGTGATGACGCGACCGCCAGCGCCGCGCTCACCGCCTGTGGCGGACACTGCAAAACCGCCATCCTGATGGTACTGGCTGACCTGGCTGCCGATGAGGCGAAAGCGCTGCTCAGTCAGCATCAGGGCTTTATCCGTCAGGCTTTACAGGCAGCGGGAGCACGCTAATGGCCAGAATCACCGAGGCACTGTTGCGCGACATCCTGCAGGCGGTCGGTGGCGCGCAAAATATCGCGGCCTGTGGTCACTGCATGACGCGGCTCCGCCTGACGCTCAATCAGCCTGGAGAGAGTGATCTGGCAAGGTTAAAAAGCCTGCCGGGTGTCTTAGGCGTTATCGACAGCGAGGCACAGTTACAGATTGTGCTGGGACCTGGCAAGGCGCAAACCGCCGCCGAAGGGATGCAGAACCTGCTGGCTCAGGGTGATACCGCGCTGGCACCGCAGGGCCAAGCAGCGGAACTAAGCCTGCTTGCGGCGCAGCAGAAGCAGCAGCTAAAGGCGAAACAGACCAGCGGCGTGCATCAGTTCCTGTCGCGCTTCGCCACCATCTTCACTCCGCTGATTCCGGGCTTTATCGGCGCGGGGCTGCTGCTGGGATTTGCCACGCTGATTGAACAGAGTCTCCACCTCAATGCACCCGGTGACCACGCGCCCTGGCTGCTGCATACCGTGGCGTACATGAAAGTCTTCGGTAAAGGGTTGTTCACCTTTCTCAGCATCCTGATTGGCTACAACGCGCAGAAAGCGTTTGGCGGCAGCGGCGTCAATGGCGCAATCCTCGCCTCGCTGTTTGTGCTCGGCTATGTGCCCACGGCCACCACCGGCTACTACAGCGGCATGGAAAACTTCTTTGGCCTGGCGATCGACCCGCGCGGCAACATTATTGGCGTGCTGATGGCGGCGATTATCGGGGCGTGGATTGAAAAACAGCTGCGCAAAATCATTCCCGATAATCTCGATATGATCCTCACCTCGCTGTTTACGCTGGTGATCACCGGCGCCATCACCTATCTGTTGATCATGCCGCTGGGCGGCGAACTGTTTAAAGGGATGTCGTGGCTGTTTATCCATCTCAATAACAATCCCTTTGGCTGTGCGCTGCTGGCCGGGCTGTTCCTGATCGCGGTGATGTTCGGCATCCATCAGGGCTTTATTCCGGTCTACTTTGCGCTGATGGAAACCCAGGGTTTTAACTCGCTCTTCCCGATTCTGGCGATGGCGGGAGCAGGCCAGGTCGGCGCATCACTGGCATTGTGGTGCAAAGCAGAAAAAGGGGCGCTGCTGCGGGCGCAGATCAAAGGCGCTATCGTGCCGGGGCTGCTTGGCGTCGGTGAACCACTGATCTACGGCGTCACACTGCCGCGCCTCAAGCCCTTTATCACCGCCTGTGGCGGCGGTGCGCTGGGCGGGTTCTTTATCGGGCTGGTGGCGTGGCTGGGTTTGCCGGTCGGGATGAACACGGTATTCGGACCCTCCGGCCTGGTCACGCTGCCACTGATGACCTCCAGCCAGGGGATCTTCGCTGGCATGGCGGTCTATCTGGCTGGGCTGATGGTGGCCTGGATCGGCGGATTCCTGCTCACCTGGTGGTTTGGCACCCGTAATGTCGACCTCAGCTGACCCGCTGCCGGAATTCTCCAGTCCGGCTAACGGATGGATAATCAACCAAAAATGTGAAAGCCGCTACAAAGCGGCTTTATTATTGCCATTAATTTAACTTAAACGCTAAAGAGTAGGCAGAAGCATGCCGAAAACATAAAAAAAGGTAATCGTTATCTCTCAGCCCACAGTTTTCATGCCGACACTCAGACCGTCGCGTGCAGGACGTCGGGTCTCCAAGGACTTTTGATGCGTAACAACCAGCCTGTCTCTCAGCGTGAATATCTGTTCGACGATAATGCGACACTGATGTCGACCACCGATCTTAACAGCCACATCACCTACGCTAACGACGCGTTTATCGAGGCGAGCGGCTTCACCGCCGACGAGATCAACGGCCAGCCGCATAACATGGTGCGTCATCCCGATATGCCATCAGAAGCGTTTGCCGACATGTGGGCGACGCTGAAACAGGGTGAGCCCTGGACGGCACTTGTCAAGAATCGCCGTAAAAATGGCGATCACTACTGGGTACGGGCCAACGCCATTCCGGTAGTCCGCGACGGTAAAGTGCAGGGCTACATGTCGGTGCGCACCAAACCCACGGCAGAGGAAGTGCGTCAGACTGAGGTGCTCTATCAGGATTTTCGTGAAGGCCGCGCCAGAGGGCGACGTTTTCACAAAGGCCTGCTGGTTCGCAGCGGCTGGCGTCGTCCCGCCTCAATCCTGAAGACGCTGCCCCTTCGCTGGCGGATCCGCACAACGCTGCTGACGTTACTGCCCCTCTCGGTGGCGGGCGTCTGGGCGCTGGGCATGACGCCCGCGGCACTGGCAGGCTTTACCGCGGGAATGGCTGCGCTGCTTCTGCTCTGCAGCCTGTGGCTGGAGCAGCAGATTTCACGCCCTATTGAGCGGATGTGCAAACAGGCGCTGAGCGTGGCAACCGGTGCCAGCCATAAAGTGGAGCAGATGGACCGCGTTGATGAGGTGGGTATCACGCTGCGCGCCATCGGTCAGCTCGGATTGATGTTCCGCTGGCTGGTGGATGATGTCAGCGGCCAGGCGATCAACGTGCTGAGCGCCAGCGACGCCATCGCCCGCAGCAACAACGAACTCAGCCGCCGTACCGAACAGGCGGCTGCCAACGTGCAGCAGACTGCGGCCACCATGAACGAAATGACCGCTACGGTGAAGAGCAACACTGAAACTGCGCATGAGGCGAATACCCTTTCAGCCGGCACCAGCCACGCTGCCAGTAAAGGCGGCGAGGTGATGACCGAAATGATGGGCATGATGGGCGAAATTGCCGACAGTTCAAAGCGGATTGCCAATATTACCAGCGTTATCGACGGGATTGCCTTCCAGACCAATATACTGGCTCTGAACGCCGCCGTGGAAGCGGCACGGGCCGGAGAGCAGGGCAAAGGCTTTGCGGTAGTGGCGGGAGAAGTGCGTAGCCTGGCGCAGCGCAGCGCCAAAGCCGCGAGCGAAATCAAAATGCTGGTTGAAACCAGCGCCAGCCGGGTCAACTCGGGCAATGAGCACGCCAGCGCGGCAGGCCGCACGATGCAGGATATCGTGTCGCAGGTGCAGAATGTCACCGCACTGATCGCTCAGATCAGCGCCGCCACGGCCGAACAGGCGACTGCGCTCAGCGAAGTCAGTTCAGCGGTGGAAGATCTTGATGATATCACCCACCAGAACGCCGCCCGCGTGACAGAAAGCGCCGAGGCTTCAGGTCGTATGACTCATCAGGCTAACCGTCTGGTCGAAGCGATCAGCGTCTTTCGTTAAGAGAAGAGATTAAGCGGCCCGGTTAAGAGGCCAGCGCCTGCGTGCCGTCGCGTCCGGCACGCAGTGCGCCTGGTGACTGACCGACAATCCGTTTAAAGGCACGACTGAATGCTGCAATCGAGCCGTAGCCGAGATGATAAGCCACGGCTTCCACCGCTTCACCGTTGTTCACAATCCGCTGCACCGCCAGCCGCATCCGCAACTCCGTCAGATAGCGCAGCGGCGTCATGCCGGTGGCATTGAGAAACCGTCCGGCAAACACTGAGCGCGAACAGCCTGCCACGCTGGCCAGCCGCGCCACCGTCCAGTTTTCGCCTGGCTCCCGATGCATCGCAGCAATCGCCTGACTCAGACGTGGATCGCGCATCGCCTGCACCAGCCCACTGCGCTCGCCGCAGCCGTTCTCTACCCAGCCGCGCACAATCAGCGCGGCAACCACGTCTGCCAGACGCGACAGAATTCCGGCGAATCCCGCCTGGCGGGTACGCGACTCCCGCTCCATCGCCGCCAGAATCGGCTGAATCTCCGGGTATTGCGACAGCAGGGTACTTACCAGCATCACATCGGGCATGGTGTTGATCAGCGGCTGCATGCCGCCGAGCTCAAACGCCATGCAGGCGCTGAACAGCAGCACGCTGTGCTCGTCATCACAGGCATCTTCCGGGGCTGCAATGGCGCAGACGCTGTCGCAGAGCGGCTTGCTCGCCATGTTCTTAATACACTGGCAGCTCGCCTCCTCACTGGAGATCAGGCTGTGGGGTTTACCGTGCGGCACCAGCAGCGCATCGCCGCTGTTGAGCTGAAACACCTCGCCGGAGGCGCTGCGCACCATCAGTGAGCCGCGACCGACAAAGTGGAACTGCGCCCGGCCCGGCGCGTGCTCATAACGCAGCCCGAACGGCGCGCTCACTGCGATACGCTGATAGTTCACGCCATAGAGGCGCATCCCCATCAGCAGCTCACTGGTCAGATCTCCATAGTGGCTCATGTGATTCCAGACGAATTATCAAAAATGAAGGTGTAAGCATCATAGATCGTCCTGACACGGCGTTCTATGCTCACACTCAATTTTTTATCTTCCGGAGAAGCAGCATGAGTCTGACAACCGAAGTGGCTGATGAGGTTTCCTCGCCGACCCGTCCCGCGTGGGGCGCGGTATTTGCTATGGCATTTGGGGTGTTCAGCCTCATCACCGCCGAATTTTTACCCGTGAGTCTGTTGACGCCGATGGCCCACAGCCTGGGCGTATCAGAAGGTCAGGCGGGACAGACCGTCACCATCACCGCGCTGGTGGCGCTGTTTACCAGCCTGGTCACCGGCAGCGTCACGCGGCGCATCGACCGCCGCATCGTCATGCTGGTCTTTTCGCTGTTGCTGATCGCTTCGGCACTGATGGTGGCGTTTGCGGCTGACCTGACGGTGATCCTGCTGGCGCGGGTGCTGCTGGGTATGGCCATTGGCGGCTTCTGGACACTCTCAACCGCCATCACCATGCGTCTGGTTCCCACCGATCAGGTGCCGCGTGCGCTCTCTATCGTCTTCAGCGGTATCTCGCTGGCGACGATTATCGCTACGCCACTGGGCAGCTATCTAGGCGGACTGGTGGGCTGGCGCAATATCTTTATGCTGACCGCCGGACTGGGTGCGGTGGCGCTGCTGTGGCAGTTCTTTACCCTGCCCGCCATGCCAGCAGAGAACAAAGCCCGCAACGGCGGGGTGCTGGCACTGCTGCGAATTGGTGTGATGCGCTGGGGAATGCTGGCGGTAATCATGATGTTTACCGGTCACTTCGCCTTCTTTACCTATCTGCGTCCATTTCTGGAAAGTGTTGCGCAGCTCAACCTCAATCAGCTGTCGCTGGTGCTGCTGGCCTTTGGTGTGGCGAACTTCTTTGGCACCTCGCTGGCCGGTTTCCTGGTCACCCGCAGCGTATCACTGACCCTGAGTGGCATGGCGCTGTTGATGAGTGTCACCGCGCTGCTGCTGGTGAGCTTTGGCGATGTCAGCTGGATGGTAGGCGCAGGCGTGGCGATCTGGGGTATGGCGTTTGGTTCGATGCCAACCGGCTGGTCAACCTGGATTTCGCGCGCGGTGCCGGATGATGCGGAGTCGGGCGGGGGGTTACTGGTTGCCACCATCCAGCTGGCGATTACTGTCGGCGCGGCGGCGGGCGGCTGGATGTTTGACCTGCGCGGCGCAGGCGGTGTGTTCGTTGCCAGCGGAGTGCTGATGCTGCTGGCCGCGCTGACCATCTTCACCCGGGTACGACATCACGGTTAAATTCCCAAGGGCAGCAATATATGCTGCCTTTTTTGATGAGGGTAGATTATTAACCTTTTGAGTGATAACTGTGCGAAATGTGCTTTTTATCATCAATTTTACTGAACGAGTTAAGCAAAACCCTCCGCTTTTTACTGATCAACTTTCGGACTAATATATCTATCAACAAGGCAGTACGCCTTACCTGATAAAAATTAACCGAGGAATTGACCATGAAATCTATCAAAACTTTTGCAGCTGTTATCGCGCTTTCTGTTCTGCCATTCGCCAGCTTCGCCCAATCTGTGACCGCCATCGACTCTACGCTGGATGGTGCTGAAGCGAAAATCGCTGCGCAGGCTCAGGAAGCTGGTGCTTCATATAAAATCACTGAAGCTTACACCAACAACGGCGTTCACATGACCGCTGAGCTGCTGAAATAAGTTAAGTTTTACCCTCTTGTGCTGACAGGACGCCTTTGGGCGTCCTGGCGGCGTTTATCCGCTAATAATCCTGTCCCTTTCCCCCCGAAATAATTATTATTCTCAAAAACAATTCTGCATCTGACCGCTGGTCAGCTGTTTCTGGTTGCAATGTCGGGCTTTCTTTTCACTGCGTTTGCAGTGGATTAACTATGGAGAAGTTATGAAAGCGATTACCAATACGTGCCGGACCCTGCGTCCGCTGTTACTGGCTACGGCCCTGTTCTCTGCCTCAGGATGGCTGGCGGTGCAGGCTGAAGACCTCAATCAGGCCGTGGGTAAAGGCGTCTATGAACTGGCAGTCAGCCCGAAAGATAACGCGCTGTTCGTGGCGACAGCGCAGAACAGCAGCGGTAACGGCGGCACCGTTTTCCGTCTCGACCCGGCTACGCTGGCAGTACAGCAGTCGATCAACACGGCGCTGAAATCGTTCGGCGCGGCGATCAACCCGCAAACTAACGTGCTCTATATCGGTAACACGGTTAACGGCTCGGTCACCGCCATTGATGCCAGCAGCGGCAAAGTACTCAACACGCTGGTGCTGGATAGCCGTAAGCGCAGTGAGACAGTGCGCCCATTGCAGCCGCGTCAGGTGGCGGTTGATGCTAAAACTAACCGGGTTTATATCACCGGGCTGGGACCGCAAAGCGTGGTCTGGGTGGTGGATGGCAGCACGCTGAAGCTTGTCAGCACCATTCCGAATACCGGTAAAATGGGCACCGGCCTGGCGGTAGATTCAGACGCGCAAAAGGTCTACGTCACCAACGGTGATGGTGAACTGGTGACGATCAATGCGCGCACCAATGCCATTGAGAAAAAGCAGAAGATTGACGGAGATAAAGAGCACTTCTTCCTGAACATCGCGCTGGATACGCGCGGTCAGCGCGCCTTCCTGACGGATTCAAAGCAGGCGCAGGTGCTGGTGGTTGATCTGCGTAATCAGCAGGTGATTCAGCGGATTGATGTGCCGGAATCGCTGGCGGTGCTGTTTAATGGTGATCGCGATGAGCTTTATGTTACTCATCGTAAAGCGGGTGAAGTCAGCATCATCGACGCCAGCAGCTATAAGGTGAAGCGCACGGTAAAAACCCCGGCGTTGCCTAACAGTCTGGCGCTCTCGGCAGACGGCAAGGTGCTTTATGTCAGCGTGAAGCAGCCTGGCTCGCGCAAGGCGCCGCCAAAAAATCCTGACAGCGTGATGCGTATTGCACTGTAAGGCGTGACGTCCCGGACGCTGCTGTGTTGAAGCTGTTTTACATCCGGTCTTTGTAAACGAGAAAGCCACTCTGACGAGTGGCTTTTTTATTTAAACAAAATCGCTTTCGCCGTTTTGAGGGTTCAGATGCGAAAGGCCACTCTTTTTCCGGTCGGAAGTTCCACATCAAGACTGAGTTTTCCGCCCATTGCTTCGACATAGCGTTTCAGCGTGGCAACCTTAATCTCATTTCCGCGTTGCTCAATCTGAGCAACGGCAGGCTGACGCACGCCCATGGCCTCGGCGAGCGTCTTTTGTGATAACTGAAGCTCTTCGCGAATCATCTGAAGCCCGACTTCCAGAATCATTTCATCAGACATTTTTTTGATTCGCGCCTGACTCTCAGGGGAGAAGTCGGCGATAACATCATCCAGGGTTCTCATTAATTATTTCCCTTCTCCTGTTCAGCCAGCCAGGCTGAAAATTCATCGTCAGCGATGCGTATCATTCGGATATAAAAACGTTTGTCATGACTCTTATCTCCGGCACATAACACAATAGCCTGGCGGACAGGGTCAAATGCATAAAATGCCCGAATTGGCTTTCCTGAAAACTGTACGCGGAGTTCTTTCATATTCCTGTACTGCGAGCCCTTGAGAGTATCAGCATAAGGGCGAGGCAAATCAGGGCCGTATACTTTTAACTTTCCCGGATCCGCTAACATTTTTTCCTGCAGGGCTTCTTCCTGCTCACTTAGCCAGCTTTCAAAGCGCGGGCTCAGGAGTACGGTCCACATGACATACTTCCTTGTATATATTCCGTCATACAGGGTACAAATTATAAGCTACAGCTTATAAATTCAAGCCAGAGAACATGCATGACGGCTGATTTAAGCATTAAAAAAGCCCGCTTTCGCGGGCCAGGAGCAGCACATCTCTGCTGTTACAGGAGTCCTGCAGGTTCTTTGCGGGATGATCCGTGGCTGAGGAGAGTGGGGCGGCAATCGACCCGTGCCACCATCCTTAAGTAGTTACACCTCTTCCGACGCTTCGCGCATCATCTCATCGTGCGGAACATCATCCAGAATCTGTTCAAAGCTGCGCAGACGCTTATAGATCGACATCAGTTCGATCAGCGTCGACCAGGAGGCGATCAGATACTGGAACGAGCCGCGCACCTGATCAAACACGTTGGTGATCTGGTTGAGTAAGCCCAGCGTGATGGTGCCCGCCACAATAGATGGAAACAGCAGAAACAGACCAAACACGTTATCGACCTGCAGATAGAGAATGCGGGTGATGTTGAAGTAGAGATAGTGAAAGTAGAGACGGAAGTAGTTGACCCGCACCCGACTGAACAACTCCTGAACCGTCTGCGGTGTGGCGCGATCGGCATTGTCTTCGCCGTAGACCAGTTCTTTACGGTAGGCGGCTTCAACCCGCTGATTGCGGAACTCCAGCCCCGGCAGCTTGATCCCTACCAGCGCCAGCAAACCGGTACCAAACACTGACCAGAGCACAGCGGCAATCACCAGTGCGTAAGGAATATTACCGAGGATGGGAATATCTTTCACGTGATGGGAGAGCGCGACCAGCACCGGTAAAAACGCCACCAGCGTCATAATCGCCTGAATAAAACTGACACCCCAGTTTTCCAGCGTGGTCGCAAACCGCATGGTGTCTTCCTGCACACGCTGTGCGGCACCTTCGACATGACGCAGACGCTGCCAGTTGTGCATGTAGTAGTTATTCATGGCGCTACGCCAGCGGAAAACCCAGTGGCTGATAAAGAAGGAGTTAAGTACGCCAATCACCACTGCGATTAATGCGATGCCGAGAAAAGAGAAAACCTCATGGTAAAACTCCGCAATCTGCACCGATCCCGCTTTGGTTAACGCTTTCTGAATCAGATCATAAAACGGTCCATACCAGGCGTTAATGGCCACTCCGACCTGCACGCCAAACCAGGTAACAAAGATGATCAGCGCGGAGCCCCAGACTGACCAGCGTTGCCATGGATGCGCATCAATCAACCGCCAGGCCCCGGCAAAAATGGCTACCATGATCCAGTAATAGAGGTAGAACCAGAGCTGACTCACGGCGATAAAACGCGCTGCCGTCGTCGGCAGGGGCTGTTTCATTGCTGTTTCAAAGGTGGGCCAGATGCCGGGCAGATGCGCGGCAAAGCCGAACCAGGCAAAAATCGCTACTAAGCTCCAGACAGCCGCAGAGCTGAAAAACAGCGCTGGCCGCGGAAAAAAAGACTTAAACATAGGCACTCCGCTGTTGTGTGTTGCCTGTTATAACGTTTTTGACGGGTCGCTGTCTGTAGTCTGTTGTTTCTGCTAATGACAGGAAGGGGGCAGATGTTAATGAAATTGTGCGGTTTTGTTTCCTGGAACTAAATCTTTGTGAATGGCAGTGTTACAATAGGTTGTTTGTTACCGGTAACAAACAGGCTCCTGGCCTGTATCTGCTGATAAAAACCATTACAACGCAACCACCTATTTTTTTCATACCGCCGGTCAGCGCGGGAATGAGGCAATGTCATGTCAGAACAAAAAAAGGGTCATTCACGCAGGGATTTTTTGCTGAAGACAATCACCCTGGCGCCTGCAATGGCGGTAGGTTCCACAGCGATGGGTGCACTCTCCCTGCCGCTGGCCACACAGGCGGCTGAAACCCCGGCCACGCCACAGCAGGCGCGCGACTACCAGCCGAACTGGTTCACCGCCGAAGAGTTTGCTTTTATTACCGCCGCCGTGGCACGGCTTATCCCCAGCGATGAACGCGGGCCTGGTGCGCTGGAAGCAGGCGTGCCTGAGTTTATCGATCGTCAGATGAATACGCCGTATGCCACAGGGTCGAACTGGTATATGCAGGGGCCGTTTAACCCCGACCTGCCGAAAGAGCTGGGCTATCAGCTGCCGCTGGTGCCACAGCAGATCTACCGCCTCGGTCTGGCCGATGCCGATAATTACAGCAAAAAGCAGCACGGCAAGGTGTTCGCCCAGCTCAGTGGCGAGCAGCAGGATGCCTTACTGCAGGCGATGGAAAGTGGCAGTGCTGAATTCAGCCAGTTGCCGGCAAAAGTCTTTTTTAGTTTCCTGTTGCAGAATACCCGTGAAGGCTTCTTCAGCGATCCTATACACGGCGGGAATCAGGGCATGGTCGGCTGGAAGCTGATTAACTTCCCTGGCGCACGCGCCGACTTTATGGACTGGGTAGAGCGCGGCGAACGTTATCCGTTCCCGTCAGTGTCGATTCGCGGGGAGAGAAGCTAAGCATGGCAAACGAAATGAAAAAAGTGGATGCGGTGATTGTCGGCTTCGGCTGGGCGGGTGCCATTATGGCAAAAGAGCTGACCGAAGCGGGCCTGAATGTGCTGGCGCTGGAGCGCGGACCGCATCGCGATACCTATCCTGATGGCTCCTATCCGCAGTCCATTGATGAGCTGACCTATAACGTCCGCAAAAAGCTTTTCCAGGATCTCTCCAAAAGCACCGTGACCATTCGTCATGATGCGTCGCAGACCGCAGTGCCCTATCGTCAGCTGGCGGCGTTTCTGCCCGGCACCGGTACCGGTGGCGCGGGTCTTCACTGGTCCGGCGTCCATTTCCGTGTCGATCCGGTTGAGTTGCGGTTGCGCAGCCATTACGAAGAGCGCTACGGCAAGAACTTCATTCCGGAAGGCATGACGATTCAGGATTTTGGCGTCAGCTACGATGAGCTGGAGCCGTTCTTCGACAAAGCGGAAAAGGTTTTTGGCACCTCAGGCAGCGCCTGGAGTATCAAAGGCAAAGTGGTCGGCAAAGATACAGGCGGCAACCCGTTTGCGCCCGATCGCTCAGATAACTTCCCGCTGCCCGCGCAGAAGCGCACCTACTCGGCGCAGCTGTTTGCTCAGGCGGCAGAGTCGGTCGGTTATCACCCTTACGATCTGCCATCCGCCAATACCTCGGGTCCGTATACCAACACCTACGGCGCACAGATGGGGCCGTGCAACTTCTGCGGTTATTGCAGCGGCTACGCCTGCTACATGTATTCCAAGGCGTCGCCTAACGTCAATATCCTGCCTGCGCTGCGTCAGGAGCCGAAGTTTGAGCTGCGCAATAACTCTTATGTGCTGCGGGTCAATCTCAGCGATGACAAAACGCGTGCGACCGGCGTGACCTATGTGGATGGGCAGGGCCGCGAGCAGATTCAGCCCGCTGACCTGGTGATCCTCTCCGCCTTCCAGTTCCACAATGTTCACCTGATGCTACTGTCGGGCATCGGCAAACCCTACAACCCGATTACCAACGAAGGGACCGTGGGCCGCAACTTCGCCTATCAGAACCTCTCTACGCTGAAGGCGCTGTTTGATAAGAACACCACCACTAATCCGTTTATCGGTGCGGGTGGCGCAGGTGTTGCGGTTGATGATTTCAACGCGGATAACTTCGACCATGGGCCGCTGGGCTTTGTTGGTGGTTCGCCATTCTGGGTTAACCAGGCGGGCACCAAACCGATCTCCGGCCTGCCGGTGCCGGCGGGTTCGCCCAACTGGGGCAGCAAATGGAAAGCGGCGGTGGCGGATACCTACACCCATCATCTGTCGATGGATGCGCACGGCGCCCATCAGTCTTATCGCGCCAACTATCTTGATCTCGATCCCAACTACAAAGATGCCTATGGACAGCCGCTGCTGCGCATGACCTTTGACTGGCAGGAGAACGACATCAAAATGGCGCAGTTCATGGTCGGTAAGATGCGCAATATCGCGGAAGCGATGAATCCGAAGATGATCATCGGCGGCGCGAAAAAGCCGGGCACCCATTTCGACTCCACGGTTTATCAGACTACCCATATCAGTGGCGGGGCGATCATGGGCGACGATCCAAAAACCAGTGCGGTTAACCGTTATCTGCAAAGCTGGGACGTGCCGAATGTGTTTGTACCGGGCGCATCAGCTTTCCCGCAGGGACTGGGCTACAACCCGACCGGCATGGTGGCGGCGCTGACCTACTGGTCAGCTAAAGCGATTCGCGAACACTACCTGAAAAACCCAGGCCCACTGGTGCAGGCATAAGGACATGGCGATGAAAAATGGCATTCTGGCTCTGATTCTTGGCTCCCTGACGTTCGCCGCCCTGGCGGAGAGCAGCCAGGACGATCTGGTTAAACGGGGTGAGTATCTGGCGCGAGCCGGTGACTGTGTGGCCTGCCACACCAGCAAAGGCGGCGCGGCTTTTGCCGGTGGTCTGCCGATGGCAACACCGATTGGCACCATCTACTCCACCAACATTACGCCCGATCCCGCGACTGGCATTGGCGAATACAGCTACGACGACTTCCAGAAAGCGGTGCGCCAGGGCGTGGCGAAAAATGGCGACACGCTCTATCCGGCGATGCCATATCCCTCTTACGCCGTGGTCAGCGATGAAGACATGAAGGCGCTTTACGCCTACTTCATGCATGGCGTCGCGCCGGTCGGGCAGCCAAACCGGGAGAGCGACATTCCCTGGCCGCTATCGATGCGCTGGCCGCTGGCGATCTGGCGCGGTATTTTTGCGCCCGACGTGAAAGCGTTCCAGCCTGCAGCCCAGGAAGATCCGGTGCTGGCACGTGGTCGCTATCTGGTTGAAGGACTGGGTCACTGCGGGGCCTGTCACACGCCGCGCAGCATCACGATGCAGGAGAAGGCGCTGACCAACAATGAGGGCAGCGACTATCTGGCGGGCAGCAGCGCACCGATTGATGGCTGGACCGCCAGCAATCTGCGTGGCGACAACCGCGATGGACTGGGTCGCTGGAGCGAAGAGGACCTGCGTCAGTTCCTGCGTTATGGCCGCAACGATCAGACCGCCGCTTTTGGTGGCATGACCGACGTGGTGGAACACAGCCTGCAGCACCTGAGCGAGTCCGATATCACGGCGATTGCGCGCTATCTGAAGTCGCTGGGCGCGAAAGATCCCCATCAGGCAGCCTTCAGCGTCGATGACGCCACCGCCAAAGCGTTGTGGAAAGGTGACGACAGTGCGACGGGTGCAGCCACCTACGTCGACAGCTGTGCGGCGTGCCATAAAACCGATGGCAGCGGCTACAAACGTTTCTATCCGGCGCTGCGCGGTAATCCGGTGGTGCTGGCGGACGATCCGACCTCACTGATCCATATCGTGCTGGTGGGCGGACAGTTGCCTGGCGTTAATGGCGCGCCGTCGACGATTACCATGCCAGCATTTGGCTGGCGTCTTGACGATCAGCAAGTGGCAGACGTGGTGAATTTCGTGCGTAACAGCTGGGGCAACAAGGCGTCGGAGCCGGTCAGCGCGAAACAGGTCGCTGAGCTGCGTAAAGATGAGAAAGATCGGCTGGGCAGTGCAGATATCCGGGTACTGGAAGGCAAATAATCGGCAGTAAAAAAGGCCGTCATCATCAGGATGACGGCCTTTTCTTTTAGATATTCTCCAGATCGATACCGCGCGTTTTCGGCCCGTAAATCCCTACCGACAGCATCACCATCACCATGCTCAGCACGATAAAGGTAATCACGCCTGGCGTACCGGCGTACTGCAGGATCACCCCAATCAAAATACTGCTGAATACCGTAGAGAGGCGGCTGAATGAGTAGCAGAAGCCGACCGCCCGCGCCCGAATATGGGTCGGGAAAATCTCGGTCTGATAGGCGTGGAAGCTGAAGGTCAGCCAGGCGTTGGACCAGGTGATCAGGAAGCCGCAGAGAATCAGCAACACCGGCTGCGTCTGGAAGGCGAACAGCGTACCGAACACCACCGTCATCAACGACGACAGGACGATCTGCCACTTATTTTCCAGCTTATCGGCGTAGCGGCTACAGATCAGCGATCCCAGCGGATAGGCCAGCGTGATGAAGAAGGCATAAAGCAAACTGTGCGTCACCGTGGCACCGTTTCCTGACAGCAGCGCAGGCAGCCAGTTACCAAAGCCGAAAAAGCCGATCGCCTGGAAAAAGTTCATCACCACCAGCATCAGGGTGCGCTTGCGGTAAGCGGGTGACCAGATCTCGCTGAAACGCCCCCGTTTTGGCAGCTGCGCCGCGGCGTCATCTGCTGAAAAAGCGGGTCCGGCCGGGATGCCGCAGCGTTGCTCCATCGTGGACAGCACCTGATGCGCCTCCTGATGACGACCCTGCTGCGCCAGCCAGCGCGCCGACTCCGGCAGGTTTCTGCGCACCAGCCAGATCACCAGCGAGCAGATCGCGCCCGCAATGACCACCCAGCGCCAGCCTTCAAGGCTGAACAGCGTTTGCGGAATCAGCCACCACGACATCAGCGCCACGGCCGGCACCGATAAAAACTGCACGAAAAAGGAGAAGGCAAAGGCGCGGCTGCGCAGATGGGTCGGCACCCATTCCGACAGATAGGTGTCGATGGTCACCAGCTCGACGCCCAGCCCGATCCCTACCAGAAAGCGGAACAGAATAATCATCTCCGCGCTCTGCTGGAACGCCATCAGCAGCGAAAACAGCCCGTACCACAGCAGCGCACACATAAAGGTGAGACGGCGACCAAAGCGGTCAGCGTAGGGCGCCAGCAGGCTGGCACCGAAAAACAGACCGAGAAAAGTGGCCGAGGCGAAGGCCGCCTGATCGGAGAAGCCCAGCACGCCTGCCGCACCCGTGTGAAATACGCCCGCCGACAGCAGGCCGGTACTGATGTAGCCGGTTTCAAACAGGTCATAAAGCTCAAAAAAGCCGCCCAGCGCCAGCAGCGTAATAAAGCGCCACAATCCGGCGGAGGAGGGCAGCGCATCAACACGAGCGGCTAAGCTGTTACGGGCCGCCGATGAAGCGTGCATCGGCGGCAGGCTGGTGGAGGAGGTGGTCATGTCAGCGTGAACCTCAGGCAGTGTGGAGACGACTCGCAGCCGGTCGGAGGCTTATTAAAATAGTTAACCGTTAGCAAGCGAAGAAATAGCAGAATAGTCAATTCATCCGCCGTTGCCGAGAGGGTCGTTGCTGACTATTTAGCAACGTACGTTGCAGGTTTTGCCATCCGTGGCACTGTGCTTTAAGGCAGTTTTGGCCAGACGCCTGGCCCGATCGGCAGACCCAGCAGATACCACACCAGCAGCAGCGCTATCCAGCTGATAAAGAACACCAGCGGATAGGGGAAGATCAGCACGTAATAGGTGCCGAGCTGCGCATCTTTCTGGTAACGCTGCAAAAAGGCGAGAAACAGCGGCAGAAACGGCGACATCGGTGCCAGTGGCAGCACGGCGGAGTCGGCGATGCGGAAAATCATCTGGGCAAAGGCGGGGTGGAAGCCGAGCAGCATAAACATCGGCACAAAGACCGGCGCCAGAATCGACCAGATGGCTGAGCCGCTGGCGATAAACATGCAGAGAAACGCCGACAGGAACATCAGGCCAAGAAAAGCGGGCGCGCCGCTGACGCCTGCGCTCTCCAGCACATCAGTCAGCCCGATCGCCATGAATTTGCCCATGTTGCTCCAGTTGAAGAACGCCACGAACTGCGACAGCGGAAACACCATCACGATAAAACCCGCCATGCCCTTCATCGGATCGACCAGCAGCTGCGGGATATCATCCGGACGGCGGATCTGTCGGGTGACCACGCCATAAGCAATCGCCACCACAAAGAAAAACAGAATGATGATCGGCACGATGCCCTGAATAAATGGCGAGGGAATAATGGCGCCGGTGGCGGGATTGCGCAGCGGTGCATTTTCCGGCACCACCAGCAGCGCCATCAGGGCGATAAACAGCAGCGCGGCGATCCCGGCAGCCCGCAGACCGCGGTTCTCAAGCGGCGTCAGCGCCGCCAGCTTCTCGCCGTTGCCCTGCCACTTTGGCAGTCGCGGCTCGACAAATTTATCGGTCAGCAGCGCGCCCACAATTGTCAGCACAATCACCGACGTGGCCATAAAGAACCAGTTATCGATGACGCTGACATGCACCGTATCGCTGACCGCTTTAGCCGCTTCAGTGCTGATGCCCGAGAGCAGCACATCGGTGGTGACAATCAGCAGGTTGGCGGTAAAGCCGGAGGCCACACCGGCAATGGCGGCCAGCAGGCCCGCCACCGGATGACGACCCACCGCCAGAAAGATCAGTGCGCCCAGCGGCGGCATCACTACCAGCGCGGCATCCGAGGAGATATGGCTGAAAAAGGCGATAAACAGCACCATGTAGCTGGCATAACGGCGGCTGACGCGTGACGCCATCTTCACCATCAGAGACTGCAATAAGCCGACCTTTTCCGCCAGTCCGGCACCAATCACCAGCGCAAGAATCGATCCCAGCGGGGTAAAGCTGCTGAAGTTTTTGATGATATTTGGCAGGATCCACTGAATGCCTGCGACGCTCAGCAGGTTATTCACCCGCACGATTTCGCCGTTGCTGGGGTTCTTCACCGCCAGATCCAGCGCGCTGATAATGGCGGTCGCCACCATCAGCACCACGATCAGATAGACAAACAGTAAAAACGGGTTGGGGACTTTATTCCCCACGCGCTCGATCCAGCTGAAGAGCCGGCCAGGACTGCGGTTCTCGGATGTTGCTTCCATGGTATTGGTTCTCGTCTTGTGTCCCTTTTATCGGCGGTAGCTAGGCCTGACGCCGGTCGCGTTGTGCGACAGGCGGTGAGTTCAGTTCCGGTACCGCTGAGTCAGGGAAGTGTTTGCAATATTTTTTATAGTGGTCCGTGTCAGAGACACGGCCGTTGGCTCATTCGGCCAGTTTTGTTGGTGTGATCCCCGCCGGGATCGGGCAGTGATAGGGCTGCGCAGCGCGTACCCGGTCAAACTCGGTCCGGCAGCCAGCCAGCGCCTGCCGATCCGTTAACAGCGTTAGCACCGTGGCCGCCATCACTTTGCCCGCCAGAAACATCCCCTTATGCCCGATACTGGTGCGTCCCTGCGCCACCAGTTGCCAGGTGTGCAGCGGCGTGCCGAACGTAAAGCAGGGCGCAAAACACTGTGCAGTCGGCGTCACCCAGCTGACATCGCCGACGTCGGTGGAGCCATAAAGCAGCTCACGCGTGACCGCATAGGGCGCGACCTCATCCATAAACAGCTTGTCGCCCAGTTGTTCAGCCCAGGCGTGACCGGCTTCACCACCGGTTCGGGCGGCATTGAGCCGGGCATTGCGCAGATCGTCATCAGTGAGCGTGGCGCGCAGTTCAGCCGCAAACGCGCGCTCTTCGTCGCTGTAGTCGGGCAAACCAAACTGATGCAAATAACGCTCCATGACCGCTTCCAGCGCGCGATTCGGCACGTAATCTGAGCAGGCTTTGTCAAAACGTACGGTCAGCGTGGTGTCGGTCATCAGTGCTGCGCCCCTGGCGATATTGATCACCCGTTCATAAATCGCCTGCGCCTGTGGCAGTTCCGGGGCGCGGATCAGGTAGAGCACCTCTGCATCGGCCTGCACCACGTTTGGCGAAACACCGCCGCTGTTGGTGATGGCGTAGTGCAGACGCGCCTCCTGGACGATATGCTCGCGCAGAAAGTTGGCCCCGGTATTCATCAGCGTGACGGCATCCAGGGCGCTTCGGCCCAGATGGGGAGAATTGGCCGCGTGCGCCGCAACCCCTTTGAAGCTGAACGCCGCCTGAATATTGGCGAGGGTGCGCAGATTGAACATGCCGCTGAACCCCTCCGGATGCCAGGTCACGGCGGCATCAACGTCGTCAAACAGCCCTTCGCGTACCATAAAAGTCTTGCCCGAACCGCCTTCTTCGCCAGGGCAGCCATAAAAGCGAACCGTGCCGCCCGTGTGATACTGTTCCATCCAGGCTTTCACTGCGCAGGCCGCCGCAACGCCCGCCGTGCCGAGCAGGTTGTGGCCGCAGCCGTGTCCGTTGCCGTTGGCTTCCAGCGGTTGCGGCCGGGCGCAGCCCGCCTGCTGACTCAGACCCGCCAGCGCATCGAACTCGCCAAGGATGGCAATCACCGGCTTGCCGCTGCCCGCACTGGCGATAAACGCCGTATCGATGCCACCCACGCCGCGTTCCACTCTGAATCCCTCTTCTGCCAGCGCATCAGAAAGCAGGGCTGACGAGCGGGTTTCGGCAAAGCGGGTCTCCGGCGTGTCCCAGATGGCATCGCTGAGCATGCTGAAACGAAGCTGATGGCGATCGATATAGTCGGTAATAAAGTCTTCCATCATCGTGAGCCCCCATACTGCGCCTGATTCAGCGCCAGCGTCGCCAGCAGCGTGATGGCGTCCGGCATCACCCGCTCATCGAAGTCGAATTTCGCATTGTGGTGACCCGCCGCCAGCTCACAGCCAAAAATGACGTAAGAGGCCTGACCGCCGCGCTGCTTTACCCGTTCCATCATGTAGGTCGCATCTTCCGAACCTGCCGCCTGCGCTTTACGATCGACCACGGAGTCGAAGATACCGAGCGCGTCCGCCTGCTGATGGATGAAATCAACCCATGGCTGCGTCGGGGTGCAGCTGCGCGCGGCCCCCATCAGCAAGACCTGCTGCTCAACGCCATACATCGCCGCCGCACCGGCAATCACCCGCAGCGCCTGCTGATAAATATCGTCATTAACCTGATTGGTCACGCCACGGGTTTCGACTTTCAGCAGGGCGCAGTCGGCTACCACGTTGCGGCCGGTTCCCGCCTGCAGCACGCCCACGTTGACCCGTGCCACGCCGCCGCTGTGCTGGGTTAAACCATGCAGCGCCAGCGTTGCCTGTGCGGCGGCCAGCAGAGCATTGCGCCCCTCTTCCGGGCGACCGCCCGCATGGGCACCGACGCCGGTAAAGTGAACATCCAGCTTGGTAGTGGCGAGGAAGCTGTCGCTGCCGCACACCACTTCGCCTGCCGGCACGCCGGTGCCGATATGAATCGCGGTGAAGCGCTCAACGTCATCGACTACGCCCGCCGCCACCATCGCTTTTGCGCCGCGCACACCCTCTTCGGCGGGCTGGAAGATCAGTTTAATCGTACCGCTGAGCTGTTCTTTCATCGCCATCAGCACCGAGGCGAGACCCAGCCCGATGGTGGTGTGGCCGTCATGTCCGCAGGCGTGCATCATGCCTGCGTTGCAGGAGGCGAACCCTTCACGCTGCGGCAGATGATCGTCAGCCTGGCTCTCGTTGAGATCCAGGGCATCCATATCGACGCGGAAGCCCATCACCGGGCCTGGACGGTCGGTCTCGAGCGTTGCCACGATGCCGCAGAATCCCCCAGAGAAGTGGCTGATCCACTGCGGCAGCGCGCCCTGTTGCAGCGCGCGTGCTTCCTGCTGCTTCAGCACCGCCTCGTCGGGCAAGCCCATCCGCGCGTCGGCGTCGATGACCTCACGGCCCAGCTTCAGTTGATAACCGAGCTTATGCAGCTCTTCAGCGACTAAGGTGGCGGTGCGGAACTCCAGCCAGCCCGATTCGGCATAGTGATGGAAGTCGCGACGCCACTGTTGCAGCTGTGGCAGCCGGGCGCTGACGTGGTCTGAAAGGGGGTTCATCGGCTTTCTCCTCGTTGTTGGTTTTTTATGCACTGTTCCGAATCTACACAATGGTATTGACCGGCATAAGATGCGAATATCTTGTGACTGATAAACAACGGTTATCGCAAAATTATGTCTGCCAATCTCAAGCTCCATCAGCTGCGCGCCTTCGTTGACGTGGCGCGGCAGGGCAGTATCCGGGCGGCAAGCCGTCTTTCCGGGCTGTCACAACCGGCGTTAACCAAAGCGATTCAGGAACTGGAGCGCGAGCTGGGGGCAAAGCTGTTTATCCGCCGTCAGCAGGGCGTAGTGTTAACCGATATCGGTGATAACTTTTTTCGGCATGCCAGCCTGGTGCTGGCAGAGCTGCGGGTCGCCGAAGAGGATATTCAGCAGCGGCTGGGACTGGGTGGTGGTCAGGTGAATATCGGCGTCGGTGGCAGCGTGGCGCGCACCATTATGCCGCAGGTGATTAACCAGTTTCATCGCGAATACCCGCTGGTGAAGGTGCGCATCGTCGAAGGCCAGCTGGTGTCGATGGTGCATGAACTGCGCCAGGGGGCGCTCGATTTCACCATTAATACCTACGATCAGAGCCATCTCGATCAGGAGCTGATGTATGAGCGGATGATGGAGCGCGAGTACAAGGTGGTGGTGCGCAAAGGCCATCCGCTGGAAAAGGCGCGTTCTCTGGCGGAGTTACAGCAGGCGGACTGGACGATGCCAACGCCCAAAGGCAGTTACTACCGCTTGTTGCACGATCTGTTTGGCGAGCGCGGCATGGCCCCGAAAATCGTGGTGACCTGTGAAACCTTTATGGCCTGCACCAGCCTGGTGGCGCAAAGCGATTTCATCAGTATTCTGTCGGTCGACGTCATTGACGACCCGATTCTGGGTCGGTCGCTGGTGGCGCTGATGCTCGACGAACCCCTGCCGAAAGCGATTTTCTATCTGATCCAGCGCAAAGACACGACGCTGACCCCAATGAGCAGTTATATGGCACAACTCTTTCGCCGTTATTGCCAGTAAAATCAGTGAGTAAAGTCGATCGTCTACACTGTTAAGGTACTGAAAAAAATCCACCCGACAAATATAGAGGTTACGATGCAAGTCAGTCCTTATCTGTTTCTCTATGGCCGTTGCGAAGAGGCTATCGACTTTTACCTGCAGGCGACCGGGGGAGAGTTGCTCTCTAAAATGAAATTCGGTGATATGCCGGATCAGGGTGAGCAGGTCGGCGATCAGTCTGCCGCGCCGCAGCCGCCAGAAAAAATCATGCATGCCCAGCTGCGTATTGGTGATGGTGAGCTGATGCTGAGCGATGGCAACACCGATCAGCCGCCAGCGTCTGAGCATGCCGGTTACGCGGTCAGTCTCTCAACTACCGATGTTGAAAAGGGTAAAGCCTGGTTTGAGAAACTGTCGGCAGGCGGCAAGGTGACAACTGAGTGGCAGGAGACGTTCTGGTCGAACGGATTCGCGATGTTCATCGATAAGTTCAACATTCCGTGGCGCATCAATGTCGAGAAGCCGCAGGAATAATCGGGCCAGCCGGCGTCGCAATTTGCGGCGCCGTATTAATTAATGGCAACTGCCCGGATTAATGCGCGGCGGCGCTATTCAGGCCGCCGCATGTAATCAGAAGTTATAACCCGCCACCAGGTAGTAACCCCAGCCAGTCGATTTCACTTCAAACGGCCCATTGCCGAAATTCTGTTCCTGTCCATCCGCCCACTGTCCGCCGTTGTGGAAGTAACGCGCCACCGCAGAGAAGTGCCAGTGATCGTAACCCAGTGACAGAATATGGCTGGAGGCGATGGAGTTGCTGGTGCGTGCTGAACCGCCTTTATCGCGGAGATCGGAACCCCAGTCGAAGTTGGTGAAGCCCACATAGCCCAGATTACCGCCCCACAGCGTGGTGATTGGCACGAAGTATTTCACCTTGAAGCGATAGCCATCCCAGCTGTTTTCATTCGCCGCACCGTAGTTTTCCCACTGATATTTGGCGTAGACGTTCAGCGACAGGCCGACATCGCTGTGCGTATCGATATCGGTGCCCAGACCCATATACCAGGTGTTCTGGCGGCTATCGCTGTTGCGGCCCATGTCGTAGATGTAGTTGTTAGCGAAATACCACTCTTTGAACGGACCAAAGGCCAGGCTGGTGCCGGTCAGTTTGTCGATAGAGAAGCGCGGCTCAATCTCCATAAACATCGGTGAACCGTGATCAAAAATGCCGTTGGCGTTGCTGTTGCCTGCGCCGAAGAAGTTGGTCAGGTCGAGGTAGCCATAAAAATCGAACCAGTCCTTCTTCGCAAACGCTTCATATTCCAGATAAACGTCGTTGTTAAACTGCGGTCCGAAACGGGTGTGGTAGCTGCCTACCACGTTAACGCTCTGATGCCACCAGTCGGAGACATACTGCGGATCGCTTGCAGCGGCCTGCGCAGCACCACTCAATGAACATGCCAGCACGGCACCTGCTATCAACGTTTTAAATTTCATTATTATCAGCCACATGCTTTTGACCGCCGCACAGCAGACGCAGTCAGAGAGAAATCGGTCCCTTGATGGGAATGAGGGTTTCACAGCAAATAACAGCCAGTTCTTCAGCCCGCGTAGCGTGCCTGTAACAGATCGATAGAAAATAGATTTTGCTCACGTTTGTCAAAAAGTGTTGCATTACAATTCAGCTAAAATGTGATGCACTTCACAATAATGACCAGAATCGAACGGAACCAGGCAACCGTTTACGTTGTCTGGTTCGTGATCAAACGGGCGGGATCAGGGAAGGGTGACGCGAACCTGCAAACCACAAATGGCACCCTGTGGCGTAAGGCAATTGGAAAGGGCGACGTGAATCTGATGCTTCTGTGCGACGTTGCGCACAATGGATAATCCCAGCCCGCTGCCCTGGGCTTTAACGTCAGGCGAACGGGTAAAACGGTCAAAGGCGCGTTCGATAAAGGATTCCGGCATGCCTGGCCCGTTATCGACAATATCGACCACTGTTTTACCTGCGACCCGATGCAGCAGCACATCGACCAGGCTGCCCTCCGGCGTGTGCAACATGGCGTTACCAATCAGATTGTCGAACAGGCTGCGCAGCTCGGAACGGCTGGCCTGCAGACGATACTGCGTGGAGCCATTAAAGCCGATATCGATGCCGCGTTTATCTGCCACTACCATCAGCTGCTCAATGCTCTCTTTCAGCAGATCGTCCAGTTCGATATGCTCGACGCTGGCGACCACGCTCTGGTCATCCTGACGCGAGACATTGAGTAACTGCGTGACCAGATGACGGGTGCGTGTGACGCCCGCTTCCAGCTGGCTGAACTGCCGGCTCGCTTCGCCCGGCTGGATATGCTGACGCAGATTTTCCAGCTGCAAGGTCACCGCTGTTACCGGCGTGCGTAGCTCATGCGCCGCATCTTCCAGGAACTGACGCTGCGACGACCAGGCCTCACGCAGCTTACTCAGCAGCGAGTTGTAGGCGGCCACCAGCGGCAGGATCTCATCCGGCAAGCCTTCGGGTGAGACATTGTGCGGATGATGCGTCTCCTGCGCGGCAATCTGACGCGAAGCGACCTGCAGATCCCGGGTGATCTTGCGCACCACCAGCCAGATCACCAGCAGTGACAGCGGCATCATCAGGATCAATGGAATGATCGCTGACAGCGCCCGCTTGACCATCAATGCCTTCATGTAGCTGAGGTTGTGCATCACCTGGATGGTTTTGATCTCGCTGCCAGGTAAGCCGGGCCGGGTATAGATGCGCCATTCGCAGTCGTCGCACTGACCCACATGCACGTCGCGATAGCCCCGTTGATTTTGCAGCGGAGCCTGCAGCTCCGGCCATGAGCTGGCCCGTAACTGACCCCGATCGTCCCACAGTTGCACCACAAAGGCGCTCTTCGCCTTGTCAGGCGCAATAAGCATCGGCATCAGGGCGGGCATCTGTTTATTAGTGGACCAGGCATCAGCGATTTTTGCCAGCTGATCGTCCTTCATGGTGCCAACCATATCGCCATAGCAGCTGAAGAAATACCAGGTGACGCCACCGATCATCAGCAGATGAATAATCAGCAGCGTAGAGAGTAATTTGTTGCGTAGTGAACGCATAAAGGTGAAGGGTTTCATATTGCCGGTACCCGCCAGCCCAGCCCGCGCACGTTGCGGATCACGTCGTTATCCAGCTTGCGGCGCATCCCGTGGATCAGGACATCCACCGCGTTGCTGCTGACTTCATCGCCCCAGCCATAGATGCGATTTTCCAGCTGCTCGCGCGACAGAATAGCGCCTGGCCGCTCCAGCAGGGCGTAGAGCAGGGCATATTCGCGCGCCGTAAGCTGCTCGCGCTGTCCTTTGTAGAGCACTTCGCGGGTCATCATATCCAGTTGCACATCGCCGCTGCCCAGCACCGAGTCTGCTGCGCCGTGGCTGCGTCGGGTAATCGCGCGCATCCGGGCCATGACTTCCTGTAAATCGAACGGTTTAAGCAGGTAGTCGTCAGCGCCGCTGTCGAGTCCCTGAATCCGCTGCGCCACCGTGTCGCGTGCGGTAAGAATCAGTACCGGCGTGGCGTCGCCGCGCCCGCGCGCCCGGCGCAGTACCTGCAGGCCATCATCGCGCGGTAAGCCGAGATCGAGCAGCACGCAGCTGTAGCCGCCTTCGCTCCAGGCATTCTGGGCATAGATGCCATCACGCACCCAGTCCACCGACCAGCCCGCGCCCTCCAGTGCCTGCTGCAGGTTCGCGCCGATCATTTCATCATCTTCAACCAGTAACACGCGCATGGCTGATCTCCTTCATAAAGATAGGGAGAGAGTTTACTCACCAATTGTTAGGCCAGAATTATCCGCCGTCATACTTCGCACTGTGGCGGCGTTGGCTGCTTTTGCTCACCCCAGTCACTGACTGATGTCAGCTCCTGGGGATTCACGCAGTTGCCGCCTTGCCACAGCACGAATTATTTTGGCGGACTTCTGCCGTCATACTTCGCACTGTGGCGGCGTTGGCTGCTTTTGCTCACCCCAGTCACTGACTGATGTCAGCTCCTGGGGATTCACGCAGTTGCCGCCTTGCCACAGCACGAATTATTTTGGCGGACTTCTGCCGTCATACTTCGCACTGTGGCGGCGTTGGCTGCTTTTGCTCACCCCAGTCACTGACTTATGTCAGCTCCTGGGGACTCGCGCATTTGCCGCCTTGCCACAGCACGGATTATTTTGGCGGACCGCCGTCATACTTCGCACTGTGGCGGCGTTGGCTGTATCTATAGTGCTCCATCAGAACTCTATCCACATTTTTCATATTAAACGAGAGTAAAACTTCTGGCCTCAGTGTGAAAATTTTGACGCTTTCATGATTAAGTAAACACCATCCTGAACAGACGTGAAGGATGCCATTTCACCCTTATATTAATAATCCACGTTAAAAATGATTGTTATTCGATACAGGTTTCAGATTCGCTAATTCAACCATTTGTAGATGAATGTTAAAACTATGCAATGAAAATTAACTCCAGGAATGAATTGCGTTTGATGTCACAAAATTACGTAAATATTAAGATTATTTCAATGTGAGCAGACAAAAAATAGCGCATAACAGCCTGTTGTTTCCGTTAATCTATTTGATATGAATTGTTTTTTTCTAAATCACAACAGGGATAATAACTATTTGCTCATGGAAAACTCAATTGATATAAACGTGCTGGCAATAGAGATTGCTATCAATAGATAAAGAACATAAGGAGTTTGTGAAATGAAGATCTTAGAAAATAATCAATTGATTTTAGTTACTGGTGCAAGCGGTGCATATGACCCTGCTTATGCCGGAGCGTCTTCTCATGCCAGCCAGCATGGTAATAAGTCGGGTGGTTCCAGTAATCTATTTGGGCCGAGTAATGGCGTAGTACAGGTCGTGGCTGCTCATCCTGAAATTGCGGGCTGCCTCAATGGTATTCTCGGAGGGATGATTGGTGGTTCAGCAGGCGGTCCGGGCTCAGCTGTGGCAAGTGCCATTGGTGGTGGTATTGGTTCATGTTTTAATAATTCTGGAAACAGCAATGCTGGGAATAATTTTGGTGGTCAATGTACCTGGTGAAGTTAGTTTCCATGACTAATGACAGCTGAGGATCTTATGCAAAAAATAGTCTGCTATCTATCTATATTAATCAGCATATTAGTAGGCGCGATGTTTTTGAGTGGCGCAGGCGTCTCCTATGTAGGCTGGTATGCTATGCCAGAAAATGCATCAAAAATGGTGGTTACAATCGCTACATTGGCTACGTTTGTTAAAGCTGCTATTTCTTTGTGTTCACGGTTTTTCAGTACTTCTGGCAGCGGTAAAAAAAGTTAAGCGTGGATATTAAATCTGCAGGGGCTCCGGCCCCTATGTTTATTTAATAAATCGGTAAGACAGGGGGCTAATACATGTCACCTTGAACTATAAATGGTACAACAGCGATGCTTTGACAGGATTTGTTCAGAAATGGAGGATTTGTGTGTGGGGCAGAGATTTATTGATAACGTAAACGATGCAGCCAGGAACTAATCACCACATCACTTCCCACACAAAAAAAGCTCCCGGCTGACTAAGTTTTTTAAAAATCTCACGTCTTTTCAACAGCAATCTCACTATAGAATTTCCCCCCAAAGCCCCGCTGGCCGCGCGATTCCGCCTCCATTTCCGCCGTTGCTAATTCTGCGCTAATTTTCTGCTAATTAAGGGATAAATTTTAGCGGGTAGAGTGGCTCCACTGCACATCAGCATCAACAGGAGGAACCATGAATCAGCGCGAGTTTATTCGGAGTTTGCTGGACTGGATTGAGAACAACTTAGGACACGATCTGCATCTGGATGAGGTGGCGCGCCGCTCGGGCTATTCGCGCTGGCATCTGCAACGGCTGTTTCGCCAGCATACCGGCTTTTCACTGGCAGAATATATCCGTCAGCGCCGCTTAACCGAGTCTGCGCTCACGTTGCTGAGCAGCAACGAAGCGATACTGCAGGTGGCGATGAACTATGGCTTTGATACCCAGCAGGCCTATACCCGCACGTTTAAAAACTACTTTATGGTGACGCCTGGCCAGTTGCGCCGTCAGCGTCGCGTCGAGCCGGATCGGCTGCTATTCCCTCTGGCGATGGCCAGCTGATGCCTGATAAGACCTTCCCGTCACAGCCTGCGGACGGGAAGGTCGGCCCGCGCTTTGCGTCTCTCGCCACCTGCTCTTCGCCTCGCTTTTTTTTGCCCATCAGCCACAGTGACCCCGTCCGGACGTGTTAGTTTGTTGCCAGCATCCCTTTACTGTCGGAGTCGGGAAACATGGAAAACGGCGCGAATTTAACCGCCATGTTGGTATTTGCACGGGTTGTGGAATTACAGAGTTTCAGTGAGGCGGCACGCGCACTCGGCTTGTCAAAATCCCATGTCAGCCGGGAGATCGCCCGTCTGGAGCTGCGGCTCGGTATCCGGCTGCTGCAACGCACCACCCGGCGGCTGGCGCTGACCGAGCTGGGCCAGGCGTACTATCCCTACTGTGTGCGGATGCTGGCCGAAGTGCAGCGCGCCGAAGCCTTTGTGCAGCAGGTGCATCAGCAGCCCGCCGGCCATGTCAGGCTGCAGGCACCCGTTACGTTCGGCTGCCAGTGCGTAGTCCCTGTCCTTAACCGCTTTCTGCGTCGGCATCTGCATATCAATGTCGATCTTGATCTGACCGATCGCAGTCACGATCGGCTGGATGATCAGGCGGATCTGGCGATTGTGATCCGATCCCGATCGCCACAGCAGGGCAATTTTCGGGTACTGAGCGAAATCGAGTGGGGGCTCTATGCCGCGCCCGCCTACCTGGCGCAGCGACCCGCTATCACACATCCTGAGATGCTGCCACGCCACGACCTGCTGCTGTTTCATGGTCCGGCGCACACCGCCGCACTGCCGTTCCGCCGTGATAAACAGCGGCTGGCACTGGATGTACGCAGCCGTTTTCGCGCCAATAACAGTATGGCGCTGCTCAATGCGGCACTGGCGGGGAGCGGCATCGCCTATCTGCCCTCCTACATGGCCCAGGAGGCGATGGCGCGCGGGGATATTCAGCAACTGCTGCCGGAGTGGCAGATGGATCGTCTGCAAAGCTATCTGCTGCTGCACGATACGCCTGAACCGGCGTCGCCCGTGACGCTGCTGTGTGATGCCCTGGTTGCGGCGCTGAATACAGGCTGATTGTTGCCTGCTGACAACAATCAGCGCCACAGAGTAACTATCCCGCCGCGACTGTTGTTACTCCGCTACGCCGGTTAGCCTGTATCCCTGACTACTCACCGGATATCATCATGCAACAGTCATCCGAAACTGCAGAGTTTCAGCACTGGCGACGTAACTTAGGGGTCTGCGTCGTTGGCTCTTTTACCACTATCGTGGCGATGACGCTGCTGCTGCCGTTCCTGCCGCTCTATGTGCAGCAACTCGGCGTTGAGCAGCCCGCCGCTATCGCCCGCTGGTCCGGCCTTGCCTACGGCGCGACCTTTTTCAGCGCCGCTCTGACTGCGCCGTTGTGGGGCAGGCTGGCTGACCGCTATGGTCGTAAGCTGATGCTGATTCGGGCCAGTCTCGGGATGGCGATTGCGATGTCGCTGATTGGCATGGCGACCGCGCCGTGGCAACTGGTGGCGCTGCGCCTGCTGGCGGGGCTGCTGGGCGGCTACGCATCGGGATCGACCATTCTGGTGGCGGCACAAACGCCGAAAGCACAGACCGGCTGGGCACTGGGCGTATTGTCCTCCGGTATTATGGCGGGCAATGTAGTCGGGCCGCTGCTGGGGGGCGTCTTACCGCCGCTTATCGGCATTCGTCAGACTTTCTGGCTGACCGGTGCCGTGATTTTTCTCGCCTTCCTCGCCACCACCTTTTTATTCAAAGAGCAGCCACGTGCTCCCGCGACATCGCGCACCAACCAGCAACCGCATCCTGAAGCCGGGCCGGTTAATCACAGCCTGATACGGCTGATGTGGCTCTCTGGCATGTTGCTTATCTTCGCCAGCATGTCGATTGAGCCGATTATTACGCTTTACGTGGGCGAGTTTGTGCAGGGCGACCATCAGATCACCCTGATAGCCGGACTGGTGATGTCCGCTGCGGCGCTGGGTACGGTCCTGGCGGCACCACGACTGGGTCGGCTGGCCGATCGGGTAGGGCACTGGCGGGTGCTGACCGGTGGTTTAGTCGTTAGCGGCCTGCTGCTGATACCCCAGGCATTTATCACGGCGGCCTGGCAACTGGTGCTGCTGCGTTTTCTGATGGGGATGGCGCTGGGCGGGTTGATGCCGTGCATCACGGCGATTATTCGTCATAACGTGCCGGGTTCACAGGTTGGGCGGATGCTGGGATATTCGACATCGGCACAATATATCGGCCAGGTCAGCGGCCCGCTGTTCGGTGGGCTGGTGGGCGGTGCATTCGGGATGCGGCCGGTGTTTCTGGCAACCTGCGTGGTGATGCTGTTTTGCGCCTGGCTCAACTGGCGTGGGATGAAAAAGTAGCGCGATCAAAAAAGGCGGACCGGAGTCCGCCTTAGTTTATTCACCGCTGCGTGAATTACTTCTGGTCTGGCAGCGCGTAGGCAATCACATAATCGCCCAGCTTGGTACCAAACGAGCCGTGACCCCCTGCCGCGATGACAACGTACTGCTTGCCATCCACTTCATAGGTCATTGGTGTCGCCTGGCCGCCTGCTGGCAGACGTGCCTGCCATAACAGTTCGCCGGTATCAGTGCTGAAAGCACGCAGGTAGTTATCTGCGGTCGCACCAATGAAGAACACCTTACCTGCGGTGGTGATAGGACCACCCAGCATCGGCATACCCATTTTGAACGGCAGCGGAACCGGTGCGCTATCGCGAACGGTACCGATACGCTGTTTCCACACCACGTTGTTGGTCTTCAGATCCACCGCGGAGATGTAACCCCAGGCAGGCTGTTTGCATGGCAGACCAAACGGTGACAGGAACGGGTTCAGCTCGACGCCATACGGCACGCCATACTGAGGCTGAATACCGGTTTCAGTACCTGAACCACCTTCAGCGCCTTTCGGCGGCTCAATCGGGTTGCCTGGGCCACGTGGAATCAGCTTAGAGACAAACGGCAGCGCCATTGGATTAGCAATCGCGATCTGACGATGAGGATCGACTGCGATGCCGCCCCATTCGAACATACCGAGGTTACCCGGGAACACCAGCGTACCCTGCTCAGATGGCGGGGTGAACGGACCTTCATAGCGCAGGCGCTTGAAGATCACGCGGCACACCAACTGGTCAAACATCGTTGCGCCCCACATATCTTTGTCCGTGAGATTCTGTTTCGGACGGAAGGTCAGCTCAGAGTAGGGCTGAGTGGCGGCAACGTGATCGCCTTTAGCAGCACCCTGTGGCACTGGCGTTTCTGGCGCAGGCACGACTGGCTTGCCGGTACGGCGATCCAGTACAAAGATGTTGCCGGTTTTCGCTGGCGCGTAGACAACCGGTACGGTGTTGCCATCTTTGTCGGTGATGTCAGCCAGCGTAGGCTGCGACGGCAGATCCATATCCCACAGATCGTGATGCACAGTCTGATAAGACCAGACCAGCTTACCGGTGGTGGCGTTCAGGGCCAGCACGCTGCTTGCATAACGCTCCTGCTCTGGTGTGCGGTTACCGCCCCAGATATCCGGTGTGCTCACGCCCATCGGCAGGTAAACGGTATCCAGTTTCGGATCGTAAACTGCCGGTGCCCATGAATTCGGAGAGTTCATGGTGAAGGTGTGTTCATCAGCCGGTATGGCATTAGGATCTTTTGCGCCTGGATCAAACACCCACAGCAGTTTGCCGGTATTCACATCAAAGCCACGAATCACGCCTGACGGCTCGCGGGTTGAGTAGTTATCGGTAACCGCACCCGCCATCACGATGGTGGTGTTAGTAATCACCGGCGGTGAGGTCGGCTCATACTGACCCGCAGTGGTGACAGGCTGTTTGTGTTGCAGATCCAGCTCGCCGTTAACGCCAAATGCCGGGCAGCGTTCGCCGGTCTCTGCGTCCAGTGCAAACAGACGACCATCGTTGACCGGCAGATAGATACGACGTGAACACAGCGCAGGCTGAGTGTTCGCTGCATCGGCGGCTGCCGGCACTTCGTGGTAAGAAACACCGCGACAGGTCACGTGCTGGAAGGTCGGGTTGACCTTCATGCCCGGATCAAATTTCCACTTCTGCTTACCGGTGGCCGCATCCAGTGCAAACAGGATCTGGTGTGGCGAACAGAGATAAAGCGTGTCGCGGATTTTAATCGGCGTGACTTCGTCGGTAATTTCACCCGGATCGTTAGGGGTTTTCATGTCGCCAGTCTGGAACTGCCAGGCAACCTGCAACTCTTTCACGTTCTGGTGATTAATCTGCTTCAGCGGAGAGAAACGGGTTCCCTGCTGATCGCGCGCATAAGCGGGCCAGTCAGCGTCCGGGATGTTGCTCAGCGGCGCAGCCTGCGGGGCGTTGTCAGCGGTTTCTGGTACTGACCCGTTGATGACCTGCGGATCGTTGAATACCGCATAGGCCAGCACAATGGCACTGGCAATCAGCGCCACAGCCATGGTACCCAGCGCGGCTTTGCTGCCCGCATTGAAGCTGCGATAAACAAACGGCAGGATCAGCCAGACACCGAAGATCACCAGCACATCGGTGCGTGGTGCCAGTGCCCAGAAGTCGGTGCCCACTTCCCATACACCCCAGATCAGGGTGCCGATCAGCAGCAGCGCATAGAGAACCAGCGCAGTGCTTTTACGACGGGAAAGCAGATAAGCGGTGATAAGCATCACCACACCGCCAAAAACGTAATACCAGGAACCACCAATGGCGGCTAACCAGCCACCGCCAATCAGCATAAACGCGCCCGTCAGCACTGCGAACAGCACCGTCAGGAAACGAATTACGCCAAAAGATGAGGAGTTTTTCCCCATAATATCGACCTCGTTTCGTTGCCATAAAACACACGAAAACAACCAGATAGGCTGTTTCCAGTTATCAAGTACAAATGATTAGGGTGTTCTGAAGTATCTCTTCCGTTAAGACAGACGATCCCTTTGTGTTAAATGTTATAGCAAAATCAGATCGAGGTTTGATTTTTTTGGCTTAAACCGCTTAACAACTGGAATAAAACGACATTTTATGGGGGATTAAAGGACGTTAAGCGCACCGCCGTGTGCCCTTAACGCCGGAAGGCAGGATTTGTGAATCAGCAGCTAATAAGATCGCCGTCCGAGCGTTGCTGTTGCCAGCCGCTGATATTTATCTCAGCAAACTGCTCAGCGGTTAAGGGCGGCGTATAACTTCGTACGATTACCTCTGCCCCTTTTTCACGAAACGTCGCCATAAAAAAGGGAAAGGTAAACTTCTCATAATTATCATTAAAGAAAGATTCGGTTAAAACAATTCCTGAAAAAGGAAATGATTCCAGTAGTCGCCAGTCTGCACCCGGTGGCGCAAAATCATAAAGCCAGAAATCAAATTTCTTTGTTAATTCAATCAGTGACGTACTATGTGCTGCCAGACTGGAATAATTAATTCCAATCCGGACACGCGCATTTTGTAAATGCGTATAGGCATCCGGAACCGCGATCATTCCCCGTAATCGAATATCTTCCACCGGCACAACCATTAATGCTGCTTCAGTAGCAATTTGATTGTGTAATGAAATAATGTTGTTTGTATTAAGTATATTGCCGCTATCCTGGTTTTGCTGAAGATAAGGCACGCTATAGCAAATGCCAGTGACATTACGCTTAACGTGATGGATTGGTTCAGTAACATAGGGGTTATATAAACTGTTTTTCATTATCTCTATGAAATTCAATAGAAAGGATTTGTTGTTAATTAAGCATATAAAAAGTCGCATTTTTCTAAACGCGTGAATAAATATAGATCACATGCTTAATCCAAATCATCCTTTTGTTGCCTGAGAAAGTAAATAAACCTGTTAGCAAAGAAACGATAATTCCTTTGGCGTCTGATGATGTGCTGGAATATATTCAATAGTCGGGACCAATAGGCTGGTAATAATCATGAGGGGTCTGACACGCCTCGGCCGGACAGGGACGCTGCTTATCGCACAGGGAGGCAGAGCTGGAGCCGCAGGCCTTCTGCTCGCATCCGGTCTGCTATCGTGAAGCCGACAATCACCACACCAATAACACCGCGCAACGACGCGGGTTTCCTCACCTGATTTGGGATAAGACATGGGATTTATGGCATCGGCAGCGGAAGAGTCGCTGTGGCGACATCGGACATTTGTCGCCTTCTGGGTGGCGCGTACCTGCTCATCATTTGGTTTTCAGATGTTCTCGGTCGCAATCAGCTGGCAGATCTATGCGCTGACCAACAGCGCGATGGCGTTAGGGATGATTGGCTTAATGCAGTTTCTGCCGTCGGTGTTGCTGGCGCTGCCAGCGGGCCATCTGGCGGATCAATATGACCGGCGGCGGATCGTGCTGTTGGGTCAGCTGGTGGAATTTGCCGCACTGCTGGCATTAGTGGTGCTTACCTTATTCCATACTCCCGATAAGACCGCGTTGTGGGGGCTGGTGTTTATGATTGCAGTGGCGAAAGCGCTGGAGTGGCCTGCGATGTCTTCGATGCTGCCGTCGCTGGTGCCACCTTCGATTCTGGCGCGTGCGATGGCGATGAACTCCGTGGGCGGTCAGGCAGCGGTTATCGTCGGGCCGACGATTGGCGGGCTGCTTTATGTCGCCGGGCCGCATGTGGTGTATGGCGTTTCCGGGCTATTTTATCTGGTTTCGCTGACGCTGGTGAGTCTGCTGCGTTATGAACGCCCGGTGCAGGCTCGTCTGCCGATGAATATGAAGAATCTGTTTGCCGGGATTCACTTTATCCGTGAGCGCAAAGATGTACTTGGGGTAATTTCGCTCGATCTGTTTGCGGTGCTTTTGGGCGGTGCAACGGCGCTGCTGCCGATTTTTGCCAAAGATATTCTGCATACCGGGCCGTGGGGGTTGGGGATGTTGCGCGGCGCGCCGTCGGTAGGAGCATTGCTGGTGGGCATCTGGCTGAGCCGTCACAAGCTGGAGAAGCATGTCGGGATGATTATGTTTGGCTCGGTGGCGGGCTTTGGCGTGGCCACGCTGGTGTTCGCACTATCCACGCAGTTATGGCTGTCGCTGGTGGCGCTCTGTGCGCTGGGTGGCTTTGATATGGTGAGTATGGTGATCCGGGGTGCGCTGGTGCAGCTGGATACGCCGGATACCATGCGCGGGCGGGTGAATGCGGTTAACGCGATTTTCATTAATACGTCGAATCAGCTGGGCGAGTTTGAGTCGGGGTTGCTGGCGGCCTGGATGGGTGCGGCACCGGCGGCGGCGATTGGCGGCATCGGTACGCTGGTGGTGGTGGCGCTGTGGATGAAGTTGTTTCCGCATCTGCGGCGTCGTCAGAAGCTGGAGAATGAGGTGGATCCGGTTTGATAACTGGCGTTGGGGTTAGGTGAGGGGGTTGTGCGGTGGTGAACCACGGCGCAGGCGCAGGGAACAAACACCTTTCGCAAAGACGCAAAAGCGCCATCCATTCGCTCATTCGCTTTGAGTTTGTTCGTTGCCTAAGGCTGCGGAGAGATAGATTGAGGCTGGCTGGATTATTGCGGTTGTAGAATTGTGTGCAGGCATATGCTCCCATCGCTTTAAGTTTGTTTGTGACCAAAGCCTGTCTGCGGCCCTTGAGAGTCCTTTAATGCTTTTCTGATACGAACGGCTCGTTTCCGGCACCTTTAACTGTTCCGCCATTTAGTGATGCTGCGCAGCGGCAATGATTAAAAAATGCCCTTTTCTAATCCCAGTTCTTGATCCTGGCATAGGAGTGAATGACAAATCAGTGCCAATTAAAACTATATTAATGGCACTTAAGAGATCAGTTTTCGTTTACGGAAGGCAGCGTGGGCTGATATTTTTCAGGCTGGTATCTAAAACGGTAGAAGAATGAATGGACGCAAAGACGCTCGCCGTATCAGTTGCTCATGGTATTGCTTCACTTCCGATGGATTTTTATTTGGGTATTGAAAGAACCTTTCAGGATCTCAACCTGGCAGATGGCGGCAGAAACATTCAGCGCCGTAACTTCGGTGAGGATGAGAGGATGTATCGGGCTTTGAACAAGCTCTTCCGTAACAGAGCCATTCTGGGGCAGATTGCAGAGATGATAATCAAAGACTCTCTTTCCTACCTTCCGGATCCAGCCCTTAAAAAAATCACAGATAAACTCATCGGAGCAGCGTCTTCACTGGGTTCAAGACAGTCCATGCAGCTGGCCATTACAGGTTATCTTGGTTCAAAAGTTGTTGGAGGAATGATGGCCAGCGTGATAACGAAGTTATCACTGCGATTATGGACAGGCACCCTTGCGGGCGGCATAGTTCTGCAGGGGGTGCTTTCGCGTGCTTCTGCAGCTTCACGGCGTTTGAGGCATCAAAATCCTGAATTATGGTCAAGGCTTTATATACTTGATTTTGAAATGCTTTACTTCCTCTTTGAAGAACCTTTAGCCAATTACATCGAGCTCGGTGAGACTCTACGTAAAAATCCTTCGAAAACGGAGCAATTTCTGGGTGCAATCGAAAATCTTTAGACTAATCAGAAAAGTCATTTCTGAGTTATCAGGGGCGGTTGTTGTCAGCGCTGTAGTGATAGGAATTTTCATCGCAATATTTGCGAATGAAGGAATTATGCGCGTTATCGCCCCCTTACTCGTCTTTATCGCTGGCCTGGTTCTTTACTGGTTAGCCTGGAAGATTTCATCCAAAGAAGATTGAAATCAGGTCACTAATAAACGCATTACCATCAGGGATGAAAGACTGTCGCGTATCAGCACAAGATCACCCGGTGCAGGCTCAGCGCGGGCGATTACGTACCTCATCCCTGAGGTGCGCCCGAAGCCGGGCCAACGCTTTGCGTTGTTCAAAAACGCTCCCGGCGTTTTTGTCCGTGGCCCGCGATGCTTTGCTACAGGCATATGTTCCCATCGCTTTAAGTGTTTAAGTTGCCTCTGACTGAGACGCAAACCGGACGAACGCAAAGCTCCGGAACGCCTTTCAAAACGTTCCTGATTTACACGAAAACGCGTTCCTTGCTATAACTTATCTCTCATCGGCAGGCCTGTGGCCTCCTCAGTCAGCTTAAGCGCTTATAGAGGGTACCGTCATGAATCAGACTCACTCCATTCCGGAAATTTATAATCCTGATGTGCCGTATTCAGTAAAGTGCGAGATCGTGGCGCAGCTGTGCCGGGCGCTGGCTTCCCATAAAAACATCCCGGTTAGCGCCCTGAGAAAATATCTTCTGGAAAAAACTCACGTTGATTTCGAAAATCTGGAGGATAACCCGGTAGGAATGCTGCTGCTGTATGAGTACCTTCACTGCCAGCGCCCCTCGGTCTGCGCCCGGAATGAAAAAAACCTTCATTAAGAGCTGCCTTCAGCTTAATCAAATACGCCTTCGGAGAAGAGGGCTGGAGAAGGGGCGGTTGAGTTGTCGCTGGCGACGGTTGCCCGAGCCAGCTCAACCTCAATATTGTCACTGGCCCGAAGGCCAGTACAGGAAGTTACCAGTCATACTGCCATTAAAATCCTGGGGTCAGAGGGGGAGGCCGACCCGCAGGCTGGGGACATCAGGCCCCGGTTTTTCCCAGGTTGGCGTCAAATGTTAGCCAGCTTTCACGCATGTCCACTACGCTACGGGTTTTACGGGCCTCATCGATTTTTATTGCCGTGAGGCCCGCTTCCAGCGCGTCCACTACTGAAACTTTCAGCGGTGTTCCCTGTTTAATATGTTTAACGATCTCTTCAGCCATCAGCGCATCTGCGCCGTAATGGCCATCATACGCATTGCCGCTGTAGGCGGTATCGACCTCTTTCTCGCCGCTGCGCGCGTTGTGTACGCGGAAGTAGTTTCGTACGAAGTCGCCTTCCGCCATGCCGTCGGTGCCCATGACACAGAAACGGCGGAACTCATCCGGCACATTCAGATTGGCGTGGAAGGCCAGCGTCGCGCCGCCTTCGTACTCAATCAGGGCTGTCTGGTAGTCGACAATATCGGCATCGCTGTCGAACACCGCATCGGTGCTCGACCAGCCGCTGGGCTTCACGTGATAAAGTTCTGAGTCAGCGGTGATAGCTCCCTGCGGCGCATGAGCGGGGGTAAAGGATTTACGGCCACCAAAGCTGGCGACGCGGATCGGGCGCTCCTGCAACAGGCCCTGATAGAGATCAATGTCGTGACAGCATTTTTCCAGAATGTACGGACCGGCATATTTCTCCAGACGGCGCCAGTCGCGCTGAAAGAATGCGCCGTGATAAGGCTTGATATGTTCTGTCGCCTCAATCGAGGTGATCTCACCCAACTGACCGGCATCGCGTGCCGCCAGCAGATCGTGATAGAGCGGGGAATAGCGCAGCACCAGGCCGACCAGAATGCGCGCCTCGCCATACTGACGCACCAGCTTCGCCATCTCCATGGTCTGCTCTTCATTGATCACCACCGGCTTTTCGGTAAACACCGTGTAACCCGCCGCCAGGGCCTGACCCACATGCTCCAGATGCAGAAAGTTGGGAGAGCCAACCAGCACGACATCCATTCCGCCATGTTCCAGCAGAGCATCGATTGACGCAAAGGCCTGGCCGGGCGCGATACCAAAGCTGTGCAGATTAGGCAGTCCGGCGGGTGCCGGATCGTAATAACCCACTACCGAGAAGGCGTCGTCGGCTTTGCTGAACTCTTTGATCACGTGGGACAGTCGAAAGCCGAGACCGATAATGCCTACTTTCATGTTAAACCCCTGCTCCTGAAATCGCATGATGCATAGCCCGCCTGTGATCGGGCGCGCCTGTTGATAATCTGACCACCAACTTATTACGACAGAAAAACTAATGTCAATAACGCACTACGCGTTTTGCGAGGGGTTTTTTGTTATCATCATGTAAACTAAGAATAAAATTCAGATATGATTTTGCTATATTTATTTGTTATTGCGATTTAAGTTTTTTTATCCTATCGTTCGCTCATTATGGCTATAACCCTTAATCAGGGAAGGAAGCGCGTGCAACCACACTATCTTCTGGGCATTGATGGCGGCGGTACACAGTGTCGCGCGCGGTTAACCGACCTGCAGGGTCGCATGCTGGCGGAAGCCACCGGCGGGCCTGCCAACGTCTGGTCAGACTATGACGCGGCGCTGACCTGCGTCGGGCAGCTGATCGACCGGGTAGTGTCACAGGCGGGATTAGCCCCGGAGGCGCTGACGCAAACCGCGCTGGTCGCCGGATTAGCCGGTGCGAATGTCACCTCGGTACAGGCGCGGCTCGCCAGTTGGCAGCCTGCCTGCGCGGCGTTACAGGTGGTCAGCGATGTGGAGATCGCCTGTGCGGGCGCCCATGGCGGCGCACCTGGCGCCGTCTTTATCATCGGCACCGGCAGTCAGGGAGCCGCTTGGGATGGCGAACAGTTTACGCTGCTTGGCGGCTGGGGCTTTGCCTTGTCTGACCAGGGATCGGGCGCTGAGCTGGGCCGTCGTGCGCTGCGGCTGGCACTGCTGGCCCATGAAGCAATTATTACCCAGAGCGCACTTACCCGGCAGCTGATGGCGCAGTTCGATCACAGCCCGGAAACCATGCTGCTCTGGACGCGCTCAGCGACGCCTGCAGACTGGGCCCGCGTGGTGCCACAGATTTTTGCGGCCGCCGACGCGGGCGATGGTCATGCACAGGATCTGCTGCATCAGACCGCAGCCGATATCGGCCTGATGGTCCGTCGTCTGACTGCCCTGAGTAGCGGACCCGTGGCGCTGATGGGGGGACTGGCCACGCCGATTCAGCGCTGGCTGGATGACGATATTCAGGCCCGGCTGGTGACGCCGCAGGGCGATGCCCTGAGCGGAGCGCTGATACTGGCGCAGCAGCTGACGCCTGCCCGATTACCGATCTGAAGCTGGCTGAGCATCCTCAGCCGGATAACCCGAGGAATTTATGACCGCTCCCAACGTAACCGCGCGCATTCTGCGGTTGATTGTTGAAAATGCGCCGATCAGCCAGTCAGACCTGAAAGTTCGTAGCGGACTGAGCATGTCGACCGTGTCGCAGGCGACTAATCGCCTGCTGGCGCAGGAGATCGTGCAGGAGCTGGGGCTGCGTCGCGTGTCGATGGGGCGGCCAAAAACGCTGCTTGGGCTCAATCCCGATCGCGCCAGCGTGATTGGCATTCAGCTCAATGCGGAACGCAACCTGATCGTCATGACCGATCTCAGCGGCAATCTGCTGGGCGAACAGCAGATGCCGAAAGGCACGCTGACGCCGCGCCAGCTCGGCGATGCGCTGGCGAAATTCCTGCGCGGCGTTGAGGAGAAGCGGGTGGGCGCCATTGGCCTGGCCCTGTCGGGACTGGTCGATGCCGAAAACGGCTACTGTATCCGATCCAAAGTGCTCGACTGGGACAACGTCCCGATTGCGCGCCTGCTGGAAGAGCGTTTCTCGCTGCCGGTGTTTATCGAGAATGACGCCAACGCCATGGCAATGGCGGCGCTGGTGTTTGGTCAGCTCGGCAACGCGCAGTCGGCGGTGATCGCCACCTACGGCAAAGGGATCGGGGCAGGCATCATCCTGAATCGTCAGCTCTACCGCGGTCGTCACGGCAAGGCGGGGGAGATTGGCAACGGGCTGGTGGGCGACGGCTCACTGCGTCTGCTGGAAGATGTCGCCTCATCGCGCGCCATTCTGCAACGGCTTGCTGAGCAGGAACCGGTGGAAGGCCTCACATTACAGGCGCTGGATCAGCGGCCAACGCCTGAGGTACTGGCGGTGCTGGAAGAGGCAGGGCGCGAGCTGGGAATTTCACTGGCGAACCTGTCGGTGGCTTACGATCCGGATGTGGTTTATCTGGCGATGGAGCCGCACATGGCGTCACGCATTCTGCTCGATCACATCACCCAGAGCTTCCAGGCCTACCGGCTTAAACTGACGCCGCACATGACGCCGCTGCAGTTCCTGACTGAATCGAACCGCATGTGGGCGCTGGGCGCGGCGGGTTTTGCCGTCAACCGGCTGCTTGATCTGCTGGCGGCGCAGGCCGATGAAGAGCCGGTCACCTGAGTTATCCCTCGAATAAAAACGGGCGCCGCGGCGCCCGTTTTTGTTTCCGCGCTTCCCTTAGCGCAGGCGCATTCCCTGCTCGTCAAACAGCAGGCAGTGCGCGGCAGAGAAGCCCAGTTCAACCTGAGTTCCCAGATCGCGCGTGGTTGCTTCGCGCTCTTCCACCACCAGCATCTCTTCACGCCCGATATCCAGGTAGAGATAGTTGGTGTGGCCCAGCATTTCGCCATAGGCCAGCTCGCCATGAAAGCGCAGTGCGTCCGGCGTCTGCGCGGCAGGCTGGAAATGCTCGGGACGAATTCCCAGCGTCACGGTTTGCCCCTCGCGGCAGTCGGCGGCGATTTTCAGCACCAGCCCCTCAATCTTCAGTTCCGGCACCCGCAGCTGCACTTCACCCTCGCCCGTGGCGCTGATTTCCGCCTGCAGGAAGTTCATTTTTGGCGAGCCGATAAAACCGGCGACAAACAGGTTATCCGGGTCGTGATAGAGCGTCAGCGGTGCGCCGACCTGCTCAATGCGGCCCTGACGCAGCACGACGATGCGGTCAGCCAGCGTCATCGCCTCCAGCTGATCGTGGGTGACATAAATCATGGTGTTGCCGAGCGAGGCGTGCAGCCGCGCAATCTCAATCCGCATCTGCAAACGCAGCTCGGCATCGAGGTTAGAGAGCGGCTCATCGAACAGGAAGATACGCGGATGACGGATAATTGCCCGGCCAATCGCCACGCGCTGCCGCTGTCCGCCAGAGAGCGCGCGCGGCAGGCGGTCGAGCAGTTCGGTGAGATGCAGGCGGGCGGCCGTCCGGGCAATCGCCTCGTTGATCTCCGCTTTGGACTTTTTCATTACCTCAAGTGGATAGGCCAGGTTGCCGCGCACCGTCATGTTGGGGTAGAGCGCATAAGACTGAAACACCATAGCAATGCCGCGCTCGGTGGCGGGCTGCTGCGTCATGTCCTGCTCCTCAATCAGCAACTGCCCGCTGCTGATCTCCTCCAGCCCGGCGATCATCCGCAGCAGCGTCGATTTGCCGCAGCCGGATGGCCCGACAAACACCACAAATTCGCCGCTGTTGATCGTCAGATCGATGCCATGAATGACATTAACGTGTTCATAAGACTTCTTCACATTCTGCAAGCGCAGGCTGGTCATCGGCTACCTCACTCAGAGTAACTGGCCCATGTAGATGGCATTGCTGCGCAGGATTGGGGTGAACCCCATGCGCTGATAAAAGACGCAGACCTGCTCATTCTGCAGGCTGACGCCAAGATGGACACCGCTGACACCGGCAGTGCGCAGTGCCGCCAGTTCATGCTCAATCATCCGGCGACCCCAGCCGCCTTTCTGTGCCGCCGGCAGCAGGTTGATATGCAGATGAGCGGGCCACTGCGTCACCAGCGTGTCAGCGGCCTGGTCGGGATGGCGTATTGAGTCGAGCACTTTGCTGTCGAGCGGCGCGCTGGCGCTGCGATCACGATATTTCTCCTGCAGCTGCGGCCACCATTCGGCCTGTAGCTGCGCTTCAAACGCGCGGGTATCGGGCGCGGCCACCACGTAACCCTGCACCTCACCGTCCCGCTCCAGCACAAAAGCAAAGTCAGGCGCGAAACGCGCATAAGGCACAGCAAAACGCTGGCCGGGATAGTCAGGATCGGAATAGAGCGCGCGGGCATCGCCACCTGCATCGGCTGTTTCCAGGCAGATGCGGTAGAGCGCCGGATAGTCCGCCGGGGTGGCCGGACGAATGACACCTTGATTCGCCATGGTGAATTCTCGTGAGTGAGTGAATCGGTCAGGGATTGAACAGATCCGCAGATGAAAGTTACGTTAATGAAAGTGGACTTAGTTTTCAAGATAGAATAATTACCTTATCTCACTAACACGGGCGCTTCGGCAATGTTTACCGGCATCGGGATGCACAACTGTGATCGCCAACACGCCCGGATTGTGGCGGCTGGCAGCAGATTCACGGCCAGTGAAAGGGGGAAAGTGTGAGCGTGATAGGATTTTCGTATGTTTTATCAGGAGGTTATTTTGCAATGTTTGCACTGGTATCTCCTGCTACAGAAAAAGTGGCTGGCGACGCACCGCCACGGTTAATTGCGTAAATGCCAGCGCAGTGTGCTGAATTTCACGCCATGCCGCTGTTTATTTGCGCGTGCTCACAGCGTTGCAATTCCCCGCGCAGGCTGTTTGACTTTATTTTTTTATTAAAGTAAGTATGAGTGAGTGCGTTTGTGTGCGGCTGCAGCCTGCAGGATGTCAGGCGGTGAGATGAAAGGATGCCGATCCTGGTCTGAAGAAGGTGAGCATAATGTCTGTTTCCTCCGTTCGTTCGTTCCGAATTCGCAATGTGGGTCGGCTGCTGGCAGCGGGCCTGCTGGCGGGCAGCGTCTCGCATGCCGCCCACGCCGCCGTTACCCTGAATGAGTGGGATATCTACAACTACCCGGAGCAGACTGCCGCGGTGGATGAAGGGATTAAAGAGTTTTCCCAGCAGAATCCCGGCATTGTGATTAACCGCTCGGTTCACTCCTTTGAAGATACCCGTATTCCTCTGAAGCTGGCGCTGACTGCCGGTGATGGCCCGCAGATCGCTCAGGTCAACCAGGGCGGCGGCGATATGGGCTCGCTGGTTAAAGATAAGCTGCTGCTGCCGCTCGACAGCTACGCCGCCAGCAACGGCTGGACTACACGCTTCCCTGACTCGATTCTGAAACGTAACCGCTGGTCAGACAGCGGCGAGTTCGGCAGCGGCAAACTCTACGGCGTCGCCAGCCTGGGCGAGATGGTTGGACTCTATTACAACAAAGCGCTGCTGGATAAAGCGGGCATTGCCGTGCCGAAAACGCTGGCTGAACTGGAAAGCGCGATGGCGAAACTGAAGCAGCAGGGCACCGCGCCGATGATGCTCGGCCTGCTGGATGGCAACATGGGCCAGCAGCTGCTCAGCACCCTGTGGCAGGCGCAGATTGAGAGCCACGACCGCAAGACGCTGGATAATCTGATTTACGATGTGGGCGGCACCTTCAAAGACAGCAAGCTGGTCAATGCCGCCTCTATGATGAAGAGCTGGACCGACAAAGGGTACTTCTTCCCTGGCTTCCAGGGCATCGGTCACGACGATGCGGCGACGCTGTTCCAGAACGGCCAGGCCGCGTTCCTGGTCAGCGGCACCTGGTATCTCGGCCAGTTTAAAGACAACAAAGATATTCACTTTGCCGCGATGCCTGCCGGTGAAGGCGTGAAGCAGCCGCTGATGGTGGGCGGTACCGATCTGGCGTTCTCCATCACCAGCACTGCCAAAGGCAAAGACCAGCAGGAAGGTGCGGCGAAGTTCATCAACTATATGGTCTCTGATGCCATGGCGAACCGCTGGCTGAAGGTGGGCTTCCTGCCTGCCAGCACCAACAAAGCGGCGAAAATGCCGGCGGACAATGCGCTGCTGGCCGAGGCGTATCAGGTCTGGCTGACGCTCAATGATTATGACGGTTTAGGTCACTATGTGGACTGGGCGACACCCACCATGAACGCCGAGCTGAATCAGAACGTCCAGCTGCTGCTGGCGGGCCGTCAGACACCCGATCAGATGGTAGTTAATTTTGACAACAACTATCAGCGTTACCTGAAAACGCTGAAGCATTAAGCCGGAGGCCCGGCGAACAGCCGGGTCTGAGCCCCGTTCTGAACCACGAGTAGAGTTATGTTGAATTTAAGTGGCTGGCGTAATTTTCTCTATGTTCTGCCTGCGGTGCTGGTCTATGCGGTGTTTCTGCTGTTCCCGCTACTGGCCTCGCTGGGCATCAGTTTTACCGAATGGGACGGCACCTCGCTGCCGGTGTTTAGCGGCGTCAGCAACTATCTGCGGATGTTCAGCGATCCGGTGTTCTGGATTGCGCTAGGCAATAATGCCATTCTGATGCTGTTCTATACCCTGTTGCCGATTGGCGTCGGCCTGCTGCTCTGCAGCTTTCTGTATGACACGCGCAACAACAGCGAACGCAGCGTGCTGCGCATTCTCTTTTTCCTGCCCTACATCATGCCGATGGCAGTGCTCGGCGTGGTGTGGCGCTGGCTCTATAACCCGGCGTTTGGCCCGATCGACCAGATATTACGCGCAATCGGATTGCCCCGGCTGGCGCTCTCCTGGCTGGGTGATTTTACCTGGGCGCTGCCCGCCGTGGGTCTGGTCGCCACCTGGTACTTCTTCGGTTTCTGTCTGGTGCTGTTTATGGCGGGCCTGCAGCGCATGGATCCGTCACTGCTGGAAGCGGCCGATCTCGATGGCTCGTCGCGTCGCCAGAAGTTTATGCGCATTACGCTGCCAGGCCTGCGACCCGAGCTGCGGATTGCCCTGCTGCTGACGGTGATCGCCAGCCTGAAAGCCTTTGACCTGGTCTATGTGATGACGCAGGGCGGCCCGGGCACCTCCACCATGGTCACCAACATCTTTATGTACAAGCAGGGCTTTGATCTGCACTACTTTGGCTACGCCTCGTCGGTAGCGGTGTTCAGCATGGTCATTGTTTTAGGGATTAACTATCTGATCCATCTGGCCTTAAAGGAGCGTTACTGATGCGAAGCACGCCGGTGATTTCACGCGCGCTGATCTGGATCGTGGCGCTGATGACGATTCTGCCGTTCCTGATGGCGCTGATGACGTCGTTCAAAACCCAGATGGAGCTGTTTCAGGGGGTCTTCACGCTGCCCGCCTCGCTGAATTTCAAAAACTACCTGACCGCGTGGCAACAGGGACACTTCAACGTCTACTTCCTCAACTCGGTGCTGGTGGTGATTCCGGTGGTGCTGTTCAGCGTGCTGCTGGGCATTCTGGCCGGGTTCGGTTTCGCGTGGCTGAAAATCCCTGGTAAAAAAGTCATCGGAGCGATGCTGGCGCTGGGGATGGTGTTGCCCAGTGAAGCCTTTATCATTCCGCTCTATCACGAGCTGCGCTGGATGGGGCTGACCAACACCTATCTGGCGCTGATCCTGCCGCAAATCGCCCTGTCGCTGCCCTTTACCACGCTGATGATCGCCAGCGCTTTTCAGCAGGTGCCGAAAGAACTGGTGGAAGCGGCGGTAATGGATGGGGCATCGCGGGTCAAAATTCTGTGGGGCATTCTGGTGCCCGCTATCTGGCCGACCCTCTCAACGCTGGGGCTGCTGCTGTTTATCTGGACCTGGAATGAGTTCCTGATCCCGCTGATTCTGGTCAACAAGGATGAGTTACGCACACTGCCAATTGGCATGATGTTTTTCCAGAACAAAAACACCATCGACATTCCGGTGCTGATGGCGGGCGCGATGATTGTGATTATGCCGCTGATCGTGGTGTTCCTGATTTTCCAGCGCAAGTTCATCAGCGGCGTCACCGAAGGGGCCGTGAAGTAATCTGTGATAGCCCGCACGAAACGGCGCACTGGCGGCCAGACAAAGGTTTGCCGCGCCGTATCGTGCTGCAATTCCTCCTCCTCAATCCTGCGGGAGACGCATGATGCACCTTTCCCTTGCTGATTTTCACCCTGTCGCCGATGGCGAAACCCCGGACACGGCCGTGCTGCAACGCGCTATGGATCAGATTGCGGCGGCGGGCGGTGGCCGTCTGACTCTGCCTGCCGGGCGTTATCGCAGCGGCTGCCTGAATCTGCCCTCTGATTTTGAACTCCATCTTGAAGCAGGCGCGGTGCTGATCGCCAGTCAGCGGCTGGCTGATTACCAGGCGGTACAGGCGCTGAGCTGTGCTGAGAAGTCCCACAATGTACTGCTCTATGCGCTGGGCCAGCGCAATATCACCATCAGCGGCACCGGCCGTATCGACGGTGACGGTGAAGCCTGGTTTGCCGCTGAGCGTGACGAGCAGGGCTATCGCCTGCCGCGTGCGGACCGGCCGCGGATCATTGTGTTTGAAGATTGTGAGCAGGTAACGCTGACCGCTTTTACCATCGTGCAGGCGCCGATGTGGACGGTGCATCTGGTGAGCTGTCGCCATGTGCATATCGACCACCTCACCATCGACAATGCCATGACCATGCCGAATACCGATGCGCTCGATATCGACAGTTGCGAAGCGGTGTTTGTCAGCAATAGCTATCTCAGTGCCGCCGATGATGCCATCTGCATCAAAACCACCCACAAACCGGCCGCGCTGCGGCGTCCGGCGCGGCAGATTATGATCACCAATTGCCTGCTGCGTAGCTACAGCTGCGCCTTTAAAATCGGTACTGAAACCTGGGATGATGTGGAAGATGTCACGGTGACCGGCTGCACCATTTTTGATTCCAACCGTGGCATCGGCATTCTGTCGCGTGACGGCGGCGCGATGCGGCGTCTGCTGTTCAGTAATCTGACTTTTGCCTGTCACCATGCGCCGCCCTGCCACTGGGGAAAAGCCGATCCGCTGCATATTTCGGTGCGCAGGCGCGATCCTGCCATTACGCCCGGCATCGTAGAGCAGGTGCAGTTCAGTAACGTTACGGGCGTGGCGGAAGGGGCGATTAACCTGCATGCGGCAGAACCGGGCTGGATACGCGATGTGGTCATCAGCCAGCTGCAGATGCGGCAGACCGTGGCACCGGTTGCACAGGGACACTATGACGTACGGCCGCCCTGTAACCCGGACTCACCGACCGGCATGGGGCTGGATAACGCCTACAAACTTGACCCGAAAACCGGCGAAGCTTTTGGCGTAGAGCGCTATCCCGGCGGGCTGCCGGGCCTGTTCGCACGCGGGGTGGAGAACCTGCAACTGCACAGCCTGGCGATAGTACGACCGGAACCGTTACCGCCAGGCTGGCACCCTGAGTGCGTGGTGCAGTTGCCGGACTAAATCACAGCGCGGCGGCGATGGCCATACCGAGTTGTTCGGTGCTGGCGCTGCCGCCGAGATCGCGCGTCAGGTGCTCACCCGCTGCCAGCGTGCGTTCAATCGCGTCTAACACCGCATCACCTGCCGCTTTGTAGCCGAGGTGCTCCAGCATCATCGCGCCACACCAGATCTGTCCGATGGGATTGGCGACGCCTTTACCGGCGATATCGGGCGCAGAACCGTGAACCGGCTCAAACAGGCTGGGGAACAGGCCTTCCGGGTTGATATTGGCCGAAGGGGCGATGCCGATAGTGCCGGTACAGGCCGGGCCGAGATCGGAGAGGATATCGCCAAACAGATTGCTGGCGACCACCACATCAAACCAGTCCGGATGCAACACGAAGTTAGCAGTGAGAATATCGATGTGATACTTATCGACGCGAACATCGGGGAACTGACCGGCCATGGCTTCAACGCGGCTATCCCAGTAGGGCATGGTGATGGCAATACCGTTCGATTTGGTGGCGGAGGTCAGGTGTTTCTTCGGCCGACTCTGCGCCAGCTGATAGGCAAACTTCAGGATGCGATCGACGCCAGTGCGCGTCATCACCGTCTCCTGAATCACCACTTCACGTTCGGTGCCGGGGAACATGGTGCCGCCGACGCTGGAGTATTCACCCTCGGTGTTTTCGCGTACCACATAAAAGTCGATATCGCCGGGCTGACGATTCGCCAGCGGCGCTTTAACACCTGGCATCAGTCGCACCGGACGCAGATTCACATATTGATCGAACTCCCGGCGGAACTGCAGCAGCGAGCCCCACAGTGAAACGTGGTCGGGCACCACATCGGGCCAGCCGACTGCGCCAAAATAGATCGCATCAAAGGCTTTCAGTTGTGGAAACCAGTCGTCAGGCAACATTTTGCCATGCTGCTGCCAGTAGTCGGCACTGGCGTAATCGAACCACTCCCAGCGCAGCGGAATGTTAAATTTCTCTGCGGCCGCATTCATTACACGGACGCCTTCCGGCATCACTTCTTTGCCGATGCCGTCGCCAGGGATCACGGCAACAGAGTGAATTTTGTCAGTCACAGGGTACCTTTCCGGTTGATGTTCGAATTGTGTACGCAGTATAACTGTCGATTCCGGGGAAATAATGAGCCTGAAAGGCAATCCAGTGTTGAATAAAAGTAGAGAATCCCGCACCTCCACCGATGATTTAGCCTTCTTTGTTCGCCTGGCTGCGCTGGATAGCCTGACTGCGGCAGCGCGCGAACTGGGACTGTCACTGGCGGCGGTCAGCAAACGTCTGAGCCAGCTGGAGCAGCGGCTTGGTGTGCAACTCCTGCGCCGCACCACGCGACGACTGGAGCTGACGCCGGAAGGCCGCCGCTATCTGGCGGGCGCGCGTCCGTTGCTGGATCAGCTGGCGGCGCTGGAAGAGGCGGTCAGCGGCGAGACCGCCCAGCTGCGCGGTACACTTAACATCAACGCCTCATTTGGTTTTGGCCGTCGGCATATTGCGTCCTGCGTTTCGGCTTTTGCCGCGCTGCACCCGGAACTCTCGCTGTCGCTGCAGCTCAGCAGCCAGCCACTTAATTTTCTTGATGCCCACATGGATATTGATATCCGCGTCGGGGAACCGCCCGACTCACGGCTGGTGGCGCGCAAACTGCGTACCAATCCGCGCATTCTCTGCTGCTCACCCGCCTATGCCGCCCGGCACGGTCTGCCGGAGACAGTGCGCGATCTGGCACAACACAACTGCATTTTACTGCGCCAGCACGACAGCGATTTTACCCTGTGGCGGCTGACCAGCGGCGAACAGAGCATCAATCAGAAAGTGCGCGGCAGTCTGATCACCAACGATGGCGAAGTGGCGATGCGGCTGGCGATGGATGGGCATGGCATCTTGCTGCGTTCCTGGTGGGACGCGCAGCACAGTCTGGCGACGGGCGAACTGCTGCCGGTGTTACCCGACTGGCAGGCACCGGATGGCGATATTTTTGCGGTCTGGCAGGCGCAGCGCCAGCTTCCGGCGCGTATTACCGCATTTGTGGCGTTTCTGCAGAGCAATCTGCAATCAGTTGATTAGTCAGGAGTTTAAAGGCTGTTTCTGGCGCGGTCAGGCGCCTGCGGACAATAAATATACCGCATTAAGCTGATTCGGTTGGGTCAGCGTGCCGCTGCGTTTACAGCGTTTTAGCGGCTGCGTATGATTCTTATTCTTTTTATTTCCTGTCTGTCCTCTGCGTTGTGGCCAGCCGGGAGCAGCAGGCAGATAGGGGAGTTAAGTATGAAAGCGTTGTTCAGTCCGCGTACAGCGGCACTTACACTGGCGATGGTGACCACCTTCAGCCTGACGGCGTGTCAGATGCCGGCGAAAAAAGTGGATGCCAGTGCGCCGGTGGTGATGCAGCCCTCCAGCCCCGATAACCTGATTCAGCGCGAGCTGGGTGAAGGTTTGTATGAAATGGCCTATCTGCCAGCAAAAAACGCTCTCTATGTCGCCAGTGCGCAGGGATTCAAAGATATCAGCGGCGGCATGATCTACCGTCTTGATGCTTCCACGCTGCAGAGTACCGGCGCGGGGCACTTCGACCTGAAAAACTTTGGTCTGATCAGCGCGCCTGATGGCAGCGCACTCTACGCCACCAACACGCTGGATGGCGGTATCTCTAAGATCGATCCTGATAACGGTAAGGTGCTGAAGCGCCTGATGTTTGACGAGAAAAACGAGAAAGGCTTGCCCTATGGCACGCGTGAAATCTTTCTGCATGACGGGCTGCTCTATGTCGGCGGCGTGGGCGATCCTGGCGTGATCTGGGTGGTTGATGCCAAAACCCTGACGCTGAAAACCCGGATAAAAAATGCCGGGAAGTGGGTCACAGGCATCATCTTCTCGCCGGTCAGCGACCGGATTTATGCGGCGAACGGCAGCGGGGAAATCCTGGTGATCAATCCGCGCAGTGCCAGAATCGAGCAGCGCCTGACGGCGGGTGACGGGCAGGAGTATCTGTTCCTGAATATGGCCGAGGATCCGGCAACCGGTCGCCTGTTTGTGACGGATAATTCAAAAGCGAAAAATACGCTGGTGTTTGATGAGCGCAGCGGCAAGGTCATTAAGCGTCTGAATCTGGGTGATTCACTGGGGATTAAGTTTAATGGCAAGCGCAATGAGATTTATATCAGCCAGCGCGAATCGAAGAAGGTACTGCAGCTGGATGGCACCACCTATGAGGTGAAAAACAGCTGGTCATTTGATAGCCATCCCAACAGTCTGCTGGTCTCACCGGACGGGCAGACCCTGTTCGTCACCCTGAAGCAGGGCTTCAATGACGATCGCAGCAGTCAGGGACTGGATGGCGTGGCGCGTATCACGCTGCAATAAAAAAAGGCGGCATCGCTGCCGCCTGAATCCTTACTTAGCCACACCTTCTACCAGCACCACGCGGTAGTTAGCGCCTTTCAGACGGTGCGCTTTGGCAGCCTGATACTCCGGGCTGTCATACCAGGCATGCGCGGCTTCGCGGCTCGCGAATTCCAGAATCACCACGCCTTCCGCTTCCTGTCCTTCCAGCGTTTCCAGTTCGCCATAAAAGGCGAGAGGATTGATCTGATGATCGCCGCGAGCCTCGCCCGCTTTCTCGGCATAGATCGCCATTTCGTCCTGGTTCAGGGTGTTATCACGAATAAATACAACATATGCACTCACAGGTCTCTCCTTAAGCTTTTTTATCCTGGGTTTCGGTATCGAAATCAGCGGCATCATGACGCTCATGCAGCTGATCGGCCGGGTCGCCCATGACACGGTTGACCTTGCGGCCACGAATCACAGCAGGTCGCAGCGCGATCTCTTTCGCCCAGCGCACCACATTTTTATAGGACTGCACATCCAGGAATTCGGCACCGCCATACTGGTCATTCAGCACCATGTTGCCGTACCACGGCCAGGTGGCGATATCAGCGATGGTGTAGTCATCACCGGCCAGATAGCGGTTATCTGCCAGCTGACGATCCAGCACGTCGAGCTGACGCTTCGCTTCCAGCGTGAAGCGGTTAATGGCGTACTCAATTTTTTCTGGCGCGTAGTGATAGAAATGACCGAAACCACCGCCGAGGTAAGGCGCTGAGCCCTGCAGCCAGAAGAGCCAGTTCAGGGTTTCGGTGCGGCCAGCGATATCTTTTGGCAGGAAGTAGCCATACTTTTCCGCCAGATAGAGCAGGATATTGCCCGATTCAAATACCCGAATCGGCGGCGTTGCTGAGTGGTCGCTCAGCGCCGGGATTTTCGAGTTCGGGTTTATGTCGACAAAACCGCTGGAGAACTGATCGCCTTCGCCGATACGGATCAGCCAGGCATCATATTCCGCATCGTTGACGTTAAGCGCCAGCAGTTCTTCCAGCAGGATGGTCACTTTCTGGCCGTTAGGCGTGCCAAGCGAATAGAGCTGTAAAGGATGCTTGCCGACCGGCAACGCTTTTTCATGGGTGGGACCAGCGAACGGACGATTAGTTTTAGCGCCGTTACCTTTGGCTTCAGGGTCCCAGGTCCAGACTTTTGCGGGCTGATATGCATTTTCCGACATAATGAAAGTTCGCCTTATGGTGTGGTATTGGTCTGGAGTGTAGCAGGTGCTGCAAAGGGGGTTTAACTCTGCTGGCTGCGCAAGGGCGTGCTGCAGGGGCTGATGTCAGGCGGGCAGCAGCACAGAGGAAAAGTGAATGAAAGTGTGTCAGGCGGGTGGTTCGTTGTCCTGAGCGGAGGTGGCCGTGCAGTCAGCAGCGACAGCACGGCAGACAGGGTTACAGCAGTTCACGCTCAATCAGTTCGCGGGTTTCTACCGCCTGAACCTTCATTTTTTCCGGGTAGCCAAACAGAGACGCCGCGATGATCGGTTCACCGCCGACTTTATAACTGCGGGTGGCAAAGCCGGTGTCGCGCAGCGTTTTGAACAGGGTGTCGAAGTCCACTTCGCCTTCGCCCACGCCGACATGCTGGTGAATGGTGGCATCCACCCCTGGCGGGTTAACGATGTAGCGACAGTGCTTAGTATGGTTCATGGTATCGGCGATCAGCATGTGCGACAGATCGTCACCGGCATACTCCAGCATCGGCTTCACATCGCCTTTGCCTTTGTCATAAAAGAAAGTGTGTGGCGCGCTGTAGATATACTTCACGTTATCGCTGCGGAACGACTTCACGATATCCACGGTTTCGTTGTTTTCTTCGCAGAAATCCCATGGATGCGCCTGGATTTCGACGCGGATGCCTTCACGTTCGATGATCGGCAGCAGCTCTTCCATGGAACGATAGAACATCTCTTCACAGATTTCCGGCTCATTAGGCGTGCCGGAGAGTTCGGTGTTAATCACCTGCACACCCATCTCAACTGCGATCTCAATCATCCGCTTCCAGTTCTTCACCGCTGCCTGACGACGCAGCTCATCCGGGCCGGACCAGCGATAGACCACGATAAACGAGGAGATCTCCAGCCCGGTGGCGCTTAACGCATTCTTATACTCGGTGATGATTTCACGGCTGGCTTTAGGATGCTTATAAAACGGGTTGATCTGCGGATGCGGCGACTGTTCGATATATTTGTATCCCCAGTCGGCCACCTGATGAACCATACGGGTGATGCCTAAATCTTTAATCACATCCACATCAAAAGCGATTTTCATCTTTCTGCTCCGGGCACATTAAGGTTGCTGTTCTTCATTGAAGGTCACGCCAATCTGCTGCCTGACGTTGTCCATCGCGGCCAGGGTGGTAATCGCCTGGTCAAGCGAATGGATGGGCGAATCGATCCGGTTCTGGCCGATACACCAGGCGAAGTGGTTAATTTCATGACAGAGCTGTTCATAGCGACTGGCAGGCTCCTGCCACTGCAGGCGATGACGCCGATCGCTGGAGGTCAGGGTGAAGTTACCGGGCGCATAGAACTGGCCTGAAAGTTCCAGCGTGGCCTCGCGTCCGGCGATCACCGCGCCGCCTGGCGTGTTGCTGAACAGGGTGGTATTCAGCACCGACTGCATGCCGTGCTGATGGGTAAACAGCATCGACGTCTGACCGTTTACACACCCATCCGGGACGGGCTGGCCCCGGGCGACGATCGTGTCAGGCGCACCGCCGCCAACAAACACGCTAAGCGCCACCAGATAGCTGCCCAGATCCAGCATCGGGCCGCCCGCCAGATCGGCGTTGAAGATGCGGTGGTCCGGGGTGAAAAACTCGCCATGATCGGCAATCAGGGTGTGAACATCGCCGAGCACGCCATCCTCCAGCAGCTGAAGGATAACGTCATATTTCGGTGTGAAGTTGCACCACATCGCCTCCATACAGAGCAGGTTCGCGGCAGCGGCGGCCTGTTTAAGCTGAGTCGCCTGCTGAGCATTCAGCGCCAGCGGCTTTTCAATCAGCAGATGCTTTCCGGCGGCAATGGCGCGCAGACCATCGGGAAAATGGTGGTTGTGGGGCGTAGCGATATAAACCGCATCAACATCCTCCCGCGCCAGCAGCACGTCGATACTGCCCGAGGCATGGCTGATTGACCATTTGTCGGCAAAGGCCTTCGCTTTTGCCGGGTCACGCGCAGCCACCGCGGTGATCTGCTGGTGGGTGTGCTTTCGCAGTGCATTGGCAAAATGGTCGGCGATCCAGCCCGGCCCGATAATGCCCCAGCGCAACTGTGGTATCTGGCTGGCAACGGGCAGGCGTGGAAGCGGAAGCGTTGAAGGGAACATAACTTTTCCTTTTGTACGTGCAGGCAGGTGCTGCTCAGGACTCCACTATAGAAAGCCCGCCGTCGACGCTCTAACCTTTTAATGATGTGATCCCATCAACCCGATCGGCGCAGGATTTTTATCCGTTTTAGCAAATGGGCGTTTTAAAGAGAATACAGAAAGAAATGAATGTTTCATTTTGCGAGGACGATCAAGATTGGCGCTGACTTTCTATCAAATAAATGAGAGGAAATGGCCAGGGCGCGATAGAGTGTTAATGTCTCAGATAACAGAATATCAAGGCGTAGCCGTCAGTCAGCGCTACAGAGAGCAGAAACAGGGAGAAGGATAATGTCAAAAGTGACGATGACCGCCATTGCGCAGGCGGCGGGCGTGGGCGTGGCCACCGTGGATCGGGTGCTGAATGGCCGCGCGCCGGTGCGCAGCGTGACCGAGCAGAAAGTGCTGGCTGCGGCCCGCGAGCTGGGCTATCACCTCACGCAGGCACACATCCGGACAACATCACCCCTTGCCGCAGCAACAGTTCGCGTGAGTTTTATCCTGCTGCCTGCCCGCTATTCGTTTTATCAGCAACTGGGCGAGATGCTGAAACAGCAGCTTAAAGCGCAGCAGCCACAGGGCAGCGAACCTGAGTTTTGCTGGCATGATATTCACGAAGTGGAGGCGGTGGCGCACTCGCTGCGTCTGCTGGCACAGCGCAGTGATGTGATTGCGCTGGTGGCGCTGGATCATCCGCTGATTCGTCACGCGATTCAGGATGTGTCACGACTGGGCGTACGGGTTTACGCGCTGTTTTCTGATTTTTCGCCCTGCGAGCATGCGGGGTTTGTCGGCATTGATAATCAGAAAGCGGGGCGCACAGCGGCGTGGATGGCACAGCATCTGCTGCGTCAGCCGGGATGCGTCGGGGTGCTGCTGGGCGATCATCGCTTTACCTGCCAGGAGAGCAGCGAGATCAGTTTCCGCTCTTACCTGCGCGAGTCAGGTATCACCCAGCGGGTACTGGAACCGTTAAAGACTTATGAGTCGGGTGACGGCGGCTATCAGGCAACCCGTCAGTTGCTGGAGACCCATGATGATCTGGTGATGATTTATGCGCCCTGCGGCGGCATAGAGGGCGTGGTGCAGGCGCTGCGTGACAGCGGACGCAGGCAGATCGATCTGCTGTGCCACGGTCCATTGCCCGGCGATGAGCTGGCGCTGATTGATGGCACCATCACGCTGATGCTGCGTCATCGTCTTGATGTCATGGCTGCGGCGGTGATAGCCACCTGTCTCAACAGTCGGATGGAGCAGCGCGACCATTTTGCACAGGTGACCGTACCCTTTGAAATCGTGACGCGTGAAAACCTGTAAAAAGAAAAGGTTAGCGCCTATTTGATAAAAATCTATCATTTTGTGGGATATTTAAACGCGATCTCTATCAAAAAATGAAACTTTCATTGTTGTCTGAGATGAAATTTTCATTTGATACTGCCAGCAGTTTTCACTGCACAGGCAGATATCATGACCTTTCACATTGCTAATGCGCCCTGTAGCTGGGGCGTGGACGATCCCGCTAATCCCTGGCTGCCGCCGTGGCAGAAAGTCCTGACCGAGGCCGCTCAGGCTGGCTATCCCAGTATCGAACTTGGCCCCTGGGGCTATCTGCCATCCGATGCAGCCGAACTGACCCGGCAGCTTAATGCGCATCAGCTTTCGCTGGTGGCGGGTACGATTTTTGATGATTTGGTCAGTGAAGCGCATTTCCCTGAACTGATCACGCTGACCCACAACCTGTGTCGTACGCTGGCCAGTGTGCCAACCGCCGCCAGAACGCCCGGTGCCAGCGCGCCTTATCTGGTGATCATCGACTTCGGGAATCTGGAGCGGGCGAAATATGCTGGTCAGTCAGAAAAAGCGCCACGGCTCTCCGCTGACGACTGGCAGCGCATGATACGACACATCACCATTCTGAGTGAAATTGCCTGGCAGGAGTATGGCGTGCGGCCGGTGATCCATCCGCATGCGGGCGGCTGCATTGAATTTGCCGATGAGCTTGCGCGGCTGGTCAGTGATATTCCGCATCAGGTCGCTGGTTTATGCCTGGATACCGGCCATCTCTATTATGCCGGAATGGATCCGGTCGCTTCGCTGCAACAGTACTGGACCCGCATCGATTATCTCCACTTCAAAGACGTTAACCAGCGGGTCTGGCGTGACGCACTCTCTCGCGGACTCGACTTTTTCACTGCCTGCGCGCAGGGGGTGATGTGTCCGCTGGGGCAGGGCGCAATCGACTATCCGGCGGTGCGCACGCTGCTGACTGAGCGTAACTATCAGGGCTGGATCACCATCGAACAGGAGCGTGATCCGCGCCATGCCGACACCAGTCTGCGGGATGTTAAAGCCAGCCTGGACTATCTCCGATCAACAGGATTCTGAGGACAACAGCATGATTAACGGTAAAAAAGCGGCTAATCGCTCACTGCGCTGGGGCATGATCGGCGGCGGCGGCACCAGCCAGATTGGGTATATCCATCGCTCTGCGGCACAGCGAGACGGAAACTTTGTGCTGCTGGCGGGGGCGTTTGATATTGATGCCGCACGCGGGCGTGAGTTTGGTCAGGCGCTGGGTGTGGCACCGGACCGCTGTTATCCCGATTATGCCAGCCTGTTCGCCGGGGAAGCCGCGCGTGAAGATGGCATTGAGGCGGTGTCTGTCGCCACGCCTAATAATACTCATTTCGCCATTTGCCGGGCGGCGCTTAATGCCGGGCTGCATGTGGTGTGCGAGAAGCCCCTCTGTTTTACGGTCGAAGAGGCGGATGAGCTGGAGCAGCTGAGCCGGGAGAAGCAGAAGGTTGTTGGTGTCACCTACGGTTATGCCGGGCATCAGCTGGTTCATCAGGCCAGGGAGATGATCGCCGAAGGGGCTCTGGGTGAGATCCGCATCGTTAACATGCAGTTTGCTCACGGCTTCCATAATGAGGCGGTGGAGTTGCAGAGTGAAAGCACACGCTGGCGGGTCGATCCGCGCTTTGTCGGCCCGAGTTATGTGTTAGGCGACCTGGCGACGCATCCGCTGTTTATCGCAGAAACGATGTTGCCACAGCTGAAAGTGACGCGTCTGCTCTGTTCGCGTCAGAGCTTTGTCGCGTCGCGTGCGCCGCTGGAGGACAACGCCTTTGTGATGATGGAGTATGACAACGGCGCGGTCGGCACGTTATGGGCGTCGGCGGTGAATGCCGGATCGATGCACGGGCAGAAGATTCGGGTCGTCGGATCGAAAGCCAGCCTGGAGTGGTGGGATGAGCAGCCGAACCAGTTGCGCTATGAGGTGCAGGGCGAGCCGGTGCGCATTCTGGAGCGCGGCATGGGTTATCTAAGCCCGCGCGCACTGGAAGAGGACCGCATTGGCGGAGGGCATACAGAGGGTTTATTTGAAGCCTGGTCCAATCTTTATCGTCGCTTCGCGCTGGCGATGGATGCCACCGATCGCCGCGACACCGACTTTCTGCAGGATTTCTGGTATCCCGACGTGCATGCCGGATTAATGGGCGTGCGCTGGGTCGCGAAGTGCGTGAAATCGGCGGATGCCGGTGCGGTGTGGGTGGCGTGCTGAAGCGAGTCTTTAGCGGGGAAGAGCGGGACGCGCCTGCTGCTCAGTGAGAACGGCTATCACCGATGACCAGGTCATAAACGGGCTGGCTCTGGCTCAGAGAGCCAGCCTTGCCTGGTCGGTCTGCTCAGAAGGTGGATCTATTACTGATAGGAAAACGTAATACTCGCCAGTGCATTAGCCGTTCCGGGTACCAGATCGCCCGTACGGATATACTGCGCCTGGAAGGGCAGTGACAATACCTGTTTTGCCGATGAGGTTGTCTGGATAAAGAACTGATTGAGCGTGCCATCAGCCGTACTGTCCGGGCCCATGCTCAGGGGACCGATACCGTTATAGAAAAACTGTACGCCCACGCCCGACGCGGTAGAGTCGCCCGTCAGCGTCACAACCGATGAACTGTTTGACGGGGTTGTCTGGTCGGTCATGACCGCATTCACCGCGATGTTCTGATCACAGGTGAGTGTGACGTTGAACGTCCCCGAAGGTGAGGTGCTGCCCACGGTTGAAAGTGTGCGGATATCCAGCGTGCCCAGATCGACGTTCGCACTTTTGGTGTTGACCGTACAGCCGCTGGCGGCCACCGTGATGGTGGTGGGGTTGATAATGACCTGCGCTGTTTTCGTTTCATTATTGTAGGCCGTCAGAATGGCAGCCTGGATAGTGGGCGTTGTATACAGGCCCGATTTCAACGCGGTTCCCGTTTTAATAAAGGTCACTTTCGCTGACCAGCCCAGATTTGTGGCACGGCCACTCGTGCCTGGAGCCGGATAGCTCTGCGTGATGCCCGTTTGTAACGGCATATACTCCGATCCGTTAAAATCTTTTAGCCCGATGATGTAGCCAATACCCGGTATACCCGTTTCGAAAATTGTGTAATTTACACCATCAACGGTGACCGCCATGCCGCTGGATATAGCCGATGGAGAGGGCTCAAGCGTACCCTTTTCACAGACCCATACCCATCCGCACCAGAACACTTCCTGTACGTCCACTGTCGCACTCCAGGTTGAACCAATAATGTCACCGGGCATCACGGAGTCTGCTGGTCCGGAATATTCCATTGGCTGGGGTGAGAGCGTAATGTCTGATTTCCAGTCCATAGCCAGCGCGCTGGCCGAGGCAAGAAAACAGGCAAGCAACAGTAAATTACGCATCATTGATACTCCGTAGTCCAGGTGGCGATGGCTGAAACGTTGCCAGCATTAACCTCGGCAGTTGTGGCGATTAATCGGGCATAAAAATTCATCTGCACGCTGTCACTCCCCTTCACACCATAGGCGGTTGTCTGGGTATCGAGTGGGACAAGCGCGCCATCTTTGTCGAGGATTTGCACTGCCACGCCTGTCGCTCCGCCCTCTGCCACTTTAATCAGTTGCGGATCAATATCATCCGGCGTGCCGCTAAAGCGGATCTTTACGCCAGAAAAGGTGGGGCCACACGCTTCCAGCGTGAGCGTGAACGGAGATTTAATATTGCTTACCGCACCCGCTTTACTTAATTGTCTGGTACCGATGTCGCCAAGGGGGACATTTTTCTCCAGCGAGTCGGCGGCAACGACGCACGTATTGGCGATCAGATTACCCTTTACCGAAACCAGCACATCGTAACCCCGCACCGGCCATGTGCAGGCGAACAGAAGTACGATGCATACCAGGCGGGTTGTTACTGACATGCTCCCTCCAGAGAATAGAGGCCCGTGCGGGCGTTAAAATCCTGCTTATTGAGCTGATAGCGAACAGAGCAACGGGCCGCGTTATCTTTTCCCCAGACCGCGTTAAGCGTACCTTTCAACGGCAGACCCGATAAATAGATGCTGCCACCATCACCCACAATGCTGCTGACTTCGCTGTCTGCTAACGCGACGACGGTACCAAAAGGTAATTCCTTGCCGTTCTGGCGTAAGACAAACATCGCTTTTGCACCCTGTTGCGTAGTGATAGTGGCTCGCACCAGCGCGCCGTCGGTTGGTGTTTTGCTGATGATGGCATTATCGAGTTCCACATCACTGCCTGCGGTCGTGGCGTCGAGGCCGACCCGATTAACGCGGTAGGGCGTGGCGTAGGGGATGACGGCATAACCCCGGCTGTCGGTTTTAATACTGCGGTGATTAAGAACCGCAACCTCGCTGGCTCCGGGTGCTTTGATCAGAATATTGGTATTGCCCAGCGGCTGGCTCAGTGTCAAACCATCTTCGTGTAAAACGGCACCACCGCTGATGCCATAGCTGAGATTCCGGGCATCACGCCCGTAGCTGTAACCCAGGTTGTACTGGCCCCGATGGTCTTTATATTGCAGTGCAGCATCGCCGCCATACTGTTTCTGTGCGTTGTAGCGCTGATTTACGCTGTAATAAAGTTCATCTTTTCCAGGCACATAACCACTAACGCCACCGCTGTAGGTTGTTCCTGCTGATTTCCCCTGAGTGGTGGAAAAACGTGCGCGTGTCGAATTTTTGGGATCGCCAAAGGGTATCGAGAGCGACAAGGCCAGAATGTTATCTTTACTGTCATCATACAGACTGGTGCTGCGCTGGAAGCTCACGCCCAGCGAGGCAGATCGGAATGTCGTATTCCATGCAAACTGAATCCCCTGTGTCGTTTTCGACGTATGCCAGTAGGTTTGCTGATCCCAGGAGAGCGATAAAGAGCCATATTCGTCCATCGGCTGCGAGAGCTGTAGCTGGTTTCTGGCCTTGCGTGACATCCGAAGGTCGTAGAGATTTTCATAGCGGGTGGTGACAGTGCCGTCCGCTTCCACGACCTGTTCTGGTCTGCCGCCGCTCATTCTTTTATAAGCCGTATCGCTGAGGTTATAGAACCCTTGTGTGGAGTAGCGCAGCGAATAGAAATTTACGCGTGTCCCGATGTCGTTGAGCAGTTTGCTGTAGCGCAGGCGTACGGAGTCGCCCGTATAGCGCTTATCATCTGCAAGCTGGCTCCGGGCATGGGTAACATCCAGTGAATAGGCTCCCAGGCGGCCCAGGTTCTGACCGATGCCCGCTGCAACCCCGCGATAACGCTCGGAAAGCTGAGCGCCACCATAAAAGGTCAGTCCATATCGCCAGCCATAAAAGAGTTCACCCTGGGCAAATGTCGGCGCAGCCTGATTATTGACCGGCTGGAATTTTCCCGCACTGAGGGCATATTTAACCTGGCCGCTGCGGACCAGATTAGGCACGCTGGCGAAAGGCACATTGAACTGAGTTTCGTAGCCATCGCTCTCCCTGATAGTGACAGAGAGATCACCCCCCGAAGACGTGGGATAGAGATCGCTGAGCACAAATGGCCCGGGCGATACGCTGGTTTGATAAATAACATTGCCGTTCTGTCGTACGGTGACGATAGCATTGCTGCGCGCAATCCCCCGAACTTCGGGCGCGTAACCACTCAGGCTTGCAGGCAGCATGTTGTCATCCGTTTTAAGCGCCAGCCCGCGGACACCGACGGAGTCAAACACCTGAGATGAGGTGTAAGTTTCTCCGGCATAAAGCTGTGCGCCCAGCGCCGGAACATCGCGCTGCAACCAGGTCTGTACATGGTTCAGCTCATTCGTGTCTTTGGTCCAGGTGGTATAGTCGCGCAGCCGCCATGCGCCAATGTTTATGCCGCTGTTCAGACTGGCAAACAGCTGTTGATCGCGGGTTTTGTTTTCACCTTTATAGGTATTATTCGAGCCGTTAATGACATAGTTCAGCCACCCGGCATGGATGCCACGTTCCCAGTTTTCCGGACTGACGTAGCCGCGTGGCAGATTACGCATCCTGCTCTGCGGTACAGTGATGTTGAGCGTGAGAGTTTGCGGCTCATAGTCCGCGCTGCTGCCGGGAAACAGCGTGCTAAGGAAATAGCACTGTTTTGCCAGCGGCAGGCTGACACCCTCTGCCTGTGCCATGTCGACGCCAAGCGCATCAAGCTGGCTGGCCGTCAGACAGGCTGCAGTGACCTCCTGCCCGCTGGATTTATCCACCGCAAAGATGACGTTGCCCGTGAAGGCATAATTCTTGTTGATATAGACGTTGATATTATATTCGCCTGGCGGTAAGGCACTGCCTGTATTAACCCAGGATAAATCAGCCACTGACGCGCTCTCGCCATTAAGGAAGGCGGGGTTAAAGTGTAAATCGCTCTCCGCGGCTGCGGTATACCGCATGGCATGGAAAGCCACCACCGCACAAACGATTTTCATTTTCACGCGAGCATTCCTCAATGAGTTTATTTACGGTTCAACGGGACGCGGGTTACAGGTGTCCATGCACCGTAGTCATTGATGGTCTGAAAAGTCAGCGATGTAGCCCGGCTGAACTTCTCCTCCAGCGTGGTACTTGATTCAGGTGGCAACATCACAGGCTTAACCGCCTTACCATCAACGTTGAGATTGATCGTTGTGATGAACCAGGGCGTTGGGTTGCGCAGCACAACTTTGCCCGCGCTGTATTCACCGGTGATTTTTTTCCATGCTTCGTTAGCATTACCCGGAAGTGAAGCGGGACGGTAAAATACCTTAATACGATTCGCAGAGGCGAACTGCAGAGAGTTACCTGCACTATTTTTTGTTTGCTGAGGAATAGCCTTAACCGTTATCCAGTACAGGGATTCACGATCCTGTGGCAAAGATCGACCATTAAAGATAATCTTTACCACGCTTTCGGTTGCTGGTTTTAAAACATAAAGCGGCGGCGTAATAACGAAATCCTGCGTGCGCTCCCCGCTGGCAGTTTCCATCCAGGATTGAATTAAAAACGAGGCCTGTACGTGCGTATTTCTGACCTGCAATGTTGATTGTTTTGCATCAGCGGAGTAGACCATACGTGTCGCCCCTAACCCCACTCCACCAGCGTGTACCGCCGATGAAAACAATGTGGCAGCCAGACAAACCCAGCTTAAAGAACGCATTATTTTTCTCCTGAACGTCTATTCATGCCCGGTCGTTAAACCGGGCATGATGATTACGAGTAGGTTACGGTGTAAGTGGCAACTGCACTGGCATCGCCCGCAGTCGCACCACCGGTTGGCGAATAATATTTAGCGCTGAAGTTCAGAGAGTTAGCACCTTTACGCAGTGGAATCGCTGTGGCTGCCTCGCCCAGTTTCACGATGTTGCCCTGCTCGTCATAAAGACGAATGGCCACATTCTGCGCTGATGCAGCGCCGCCGTTTACACCTGCTGCCAGGCTGTTGGCATCATTACTGTCTGGCGTACCGGAGAAGGTCACTGCGACAGTGGTGGCCGCAATAGGTGTCTCTTCTGTCGATGCTGAGGTATCCGCAATTGCGCAATCCTCAAGGGCGATAGAAAACGTTTTAGCCACGCTTGCTTCACTGCCTGCAGCGGCCAGCGTAGCCGTACGCACTTCACCCATATCAACATCAATGTTTGCGCTGTTGGCGCTGATGGCGCAGGCTGATGTCACAACGCTTCCGTTAAAATTGACAGAACCACCGCTGGTTGTTGCCGCCATAGCTGAGCCCACCGGGAACAGCGCTGAAACACCAAATACCAGAAGGGCTTTTTTATTAAATTCCAGTTTCATGTGATCACCTTTATTATTGAGTTTGCTTTGTTGTGTTTTGTAAATAACGACTGACAATAAATATAAGAAATATTTTTATTGTAAAATTACGAAAATATCGCAGTTGAGGTTTTATATATAATTTATTTTTTTCTTTATTATTTTTATGGTGTTGTGCTGTATGCGGGGTGATGCCCTCCTCTTAATAATAAGATGGGGGCATTATAATTTTTTTAAGAAAAAATAACCTGTGATTTTTTATTATACAGGCGAAGTATTGAGGAATAAGTATTGTATATTGGATATCCATGTTAATAAGTTATTTTATTTTTACTAAAAATAATGAAATTTATAAATGCAATAATATTTATCAGGGTGGAGAATGATTTCATTCTCATTTGAGGCGTATATTATGTGTGCGTCTATCGCAATGAAAGAGATGTAAGTTATCTCTGCTGCCCACAACATATGCTTTGATAAAGATCAGAAAAGATCGTTTGCAATGATTTTAAAAAAACCATTCCGGACTATCGGATAAAATGGGGCTGGCCCGAACAAAGAGTAATCAGCAGGCTCAATGTCTATGACAGATAGCGTGATCGCCTGATCCAGGCCAGGATGGCCGCTGACAGAGCTGATAAGTTCAGAGAAGCGAGCAGAGGGGGAAGAATTGAGGGGCAGTTCAGAGATTGTCGCTGTCATGCCTGACGCTGGACAACGGCAGAATGGCGTACCTGTGCGGAAGAGGGCGCGAAACAGGGTAGAGGTGACATAAACATGACGCAAAAAAAACGGATTTCCGTGGAGGTCCGTTCATTTTAAATAGGGTGCCCGAACCCGAAAATGCCGGGAGCATTTTTGCATCGCGCGGCCCGGAGGGTGAGGCACAGGATGTGGCGAGTATATCGAACCTTCGATAACCGGTTCGCGCCACAAAAGCAAAAAACCCGCCAGAGGCGGGTTCTTTAAATTTTGGTGCCCGAACCCGGAATCGAACCAGGGACACGGGGATTTTCAATCCCCTGCTCTACCGACTGAGCTATTCGGGCAACGGGGCGCATTAAACCGTAAAGGCCGCGGGTCGTCAACGGCTTTCACTAAAAAACCCCGGAAAACGTGACTGATTGCCTGATTTTCAGTCAAAGCGGGTAAAACCTCAGGCCAGTGCGCCATTTTTACGGCACAGCGCGATGCTGTAAACATCCTCCGCCAGCCGCTGTGCGGTAGCGACATCCTGCACATTGCGCTTCACCAGCAGCTTGCTGAGGCAGCCTTCAAGAATCAGCTCCATCTGATCGGCCACCATGCTGGGGTTATCCAGCGCCTGCTCCACCAGAATGTCGTGGGTGAACTGCCATGAGCCGCGTTTCTGCTGTTCGGCCAGTTGATGGATGGGCTGATCGGGCTGCGGGTAGAAGCTACAGGCGGCGATAAACAGGCAGCCCGGAAAGCGTCCTTTGCTGACCTGCTCACTCAGGACCTCATAGCGTGCCATCAGCTTCTGGTCGGGCGACAGCGATTCATCCAGCAGGATCTGGCGCCGCCAGGTTTCAATCTGCTGCCCGTGATAGCGCAGCGCATCGTAGAGCAGGGCGTCACGATCGGGCCAGAACTGCTGAAGCTGGTCACGGGTTAATTCGGAACCCGCCAGGGTTTCCAATGAGAGGGTGGCGGCGAGGCCGTTCTGTTCAAGCACATTCAATGCATGCTCGAGTATCTGTTCACGCTGCAAGTGACTCTCCTCTGGTATGCAGGCCCGGTAATGCACCGGGCAATGCCCTGACTCCAGTGTTGTTTACGGGGTAAGTTTCTGCAAATGCGCCCGGAAGTCGGCGGCATTGAGAAACCCGGTGATGCGCGATCCGGCGATTTCGCGGCCCTGCGCATCAAAGAACAAAATTGTCGGTAAGCCCAGCACCTGAAGATGCTGCAACAGCGCGTTGTCACTGGCGTTGTTGGCGGTGACGTTGGCCTGGAGCAGCTGTACCTGGCTCAGGCTATCGCGCACGGCGCTATCACTAAAGGTATATTTTTCAAACTCTTTACAGGCGACGCACCAGTCAGCGTAGAGATCGACCATGGTGATGCGCCCGCGGGCCTGCTGCAGCGCGCTTTCGAGCTGCTGCGGCGTCTGGATGGTATGGAACGGCAGCGGTGCCACAGCCTGCAGCGCCGCCGGGCCACCAAAGGCCCAGTCCTGCAACGGGCGTGCGCTGATCAGCGCAGCGGCCAGCATGATAATCTGCACGATGCGCCACTTACCGCTGCTGGCGCGCAGGCTGACGCTGAACGCCCAGCCAAAGAACGCGACGCCGAGCAGGCTCCAGAGTCGCAATCCCCACGCATCGCCCAGCACCCGCTCCAGCAGGAAGACCGGCAGCGCCAGGATGACAAAGCCAAAGCCCTCTTTAACGGTTTGCATCCACGGGCCGCTTTTCGGCAGCAGCCGGTTACCAAACAGGGTCACGGCGATCAGCGGTAATCCCATTCCGACCGCATAAAGCCACAGCGTCCCGGCACCGGCCCACAGATTTCCGCTCTGCGCGATGTAAAGCAGAATGGCGCTGAGCGGCGCCGTGGTGCAGGGCGAGCAGATCAAACCCGCCAGCGCGCCCATCAGGAAGACGCCGGGCAGCGAGCCACCCTGCTGACGATTACTCCACAGGGTCAGGCGGGTTTGCAGGCTGGCGGGCAGTTGCAGCGTAAACAGGCCGAACATCGACAGCGCCAGCACGATAAACAGCAGTGAGAGCGTGAACAGCACATAAGGATGCTGCAACGCGGCCTGGAAGCGCAGACCCGCTGCCGCGACGACCAATCCCAGCAGTGTGTAGGTCAGCGCCATCCCCTGCACATAGACCATCGCCAGCGCGAACAGCCGGCCCAGCGAATAGTGGCGCTGTCCGCCAAGGATAATGCCGGAGATCAGCGGATACATCGGCAGTACGCAGGGCGTAAACGCGACACCGATACCAATCAGTAGCGCCCAGAGCGGCGAGAAAGGCAGCGGGCTGGCGGGCGCGGGCTGAGCGCTGACTGGCGGCGGTGCGCTGCTGGCGGTCACCGCATTTACCGGTACGCTGCGCGTCTCTGGCGGATAACAGAATCCGGCGGCGGCACAGCCCTGATAAGTCACACTGAGCGTGGCGCCGCTGGCCGCCTGTTGCAGCGTCACCGGCAGCGTCAGATCCTGCGGATAGATTTCACTTTTGCCGAAGAATTCATCTTCATGCGGCTGACCTGCCGGCAGCGTTAACGGCGCGATGGCCGCGTTCTGCGGTGTGATGTGGATCTGCTGGCGATAAAGGTAATAACCCGATTTCACTTTCCAGTGCAGGTTGAGCTGCGAGCCCTTCTGCTCGAAGTCAAAAGTAAAGGCTTGATCGACCGGCACAAAGCGACTGGTCGCCGGATTTGAAAAGAGTGAAGCGTGCGCCTGCAGGCAGATAAACAGCGTCAGCAGAAGCGTAATTAAGCGAGAGATGCGTGCAGCCATGACAAGTATTCACTGTCTCCATATTGAACCGGCAGCGCCAGCAGTTCGGGCACATCGTAAGGGTGAGCTTCTTTGAGCAGATCACACAGCGCCTGCTGATGATCGCGGTCGCATTTCAGCAGCATCTGGACTTCGCTACTCTGCTCCATTTTTCCCTGCCAGAGATACCAGGAGGTGGCGCCCGGCAGCAGTGTGACGCAGGCCGCCAGCCTGGCTTCCAGCGCTAAGCCAGCAAGGTGCTCCGCCGTGGCCTGATCGGGCGCGGTGCAGAGGATAACGACAGCATTCATCCTGTGACTCCTGTTTTAAAGAGCGCCGATGATAGCACGCTCCATCCGTAACACGAGGAGTGCGCTAAAGCAGCAATCCACCAAAGACGAAGCCAGAGAGCACCGACAGTGCAATGGCGATCACTCCGGGAATGATAAAGGCGTGGTTAAACACATACTTGCCAATCCGGGTCGAACCCGTGTCATCCATCTCTACGGCGGCCAGCAGGGTCGGGTAGGTCGGTAGCACAAACAGCGCCGAAACCGCCGCGAAGGAAGCGATGGCAGTAAGCGGCGTAACGCCCAGCAGCAGCGCGGCGGGCATCAGCGCTTTGGTGGTCGCAGCCTGCGAGTAGAGCAGCATCGAGGCGAAAAACAGCACCAGCGCCAGCATCCACGGATAGGTTTTCAGCGTGTCGCCCGCCAGCATCTGAATCTCCGCCAGATGTGCCTTCACAAAGGTATCGCCCAGCCAGGCGACGCCCATCACGCAGATACAGGCGCTCATGCCGGACTTAAAGGTGCTGGCGCTGAGAATTTCGCTGGTGTCGAGTTTGCAGGTCAGGCTGATCAGCGTGGCGATGGTCAGCATAAACACCACAATTGCTTCATTGCGTGGCAGTGGCGGATTGACGATCAGCCCGACGCTGGCGCTGGTCGCGGTGGCATAAAGCACCACGGCCACAATGCCCGTCAGAAACAGCAGCACCGATTTTTTCGCGCCCGGTTTTGCCTGATAGAGGCTGGCGCCACGCAGCGTGACTTCGCCTTTGGCGAGACGCGCCTGATAAACCTCATCATCCTTTAGCTCACGGCCTAAGAAGTTAGTCACCAGAGCCGCCAGGAAGAGGCCCACCATGGTTGAGGGGATGGCAATCGCCAGCAGCGTGATATAGCTGACGCCGCGCGGCTCAAGCAGGGTGGCGAAGAAGACCACCGCGGCTGAAATGGGTGACGCGGTAATCGCGATCTGCGAAGCCACTACCGCAATCGACAGCGGCCGGGAAGGGCGAACGCCTTGCTCTTTCGCCACTTCGGCAATCACCGGTAATGTTGAGAACGCGGTATGTCCGGTACCGGCCAGTAGCGTCATCAGGTAGGTCACCAGCGGTGCCAGCAGCGTAACGTGGCGTGGATGACGGCGCAGCAGGCGTTCCGCCAGGCTCACCAGATAATCCATCCCGCCCGCCACCTGCATGGCGGCTATGGCGGCGATCACCGCCATGATGATTTCAATCACATCGAACGGAATAGCGCCGGGTGTCATGCCAAATCCCAGCGTCAGGATCAGCACGCCCATTCCGCCTGCGAACCCGATACCAATGCCGCCAAGACGTGCGCCCAACCAGATCGCCATCAAGACGATAAGCAGCTCAACCACAAACATGAATGACTCCTGAAAGATAAACCGGTAATAGCCGGGTGTGCTGTTTAACAAAAAAAAGGCACACCGTGTTGATCGCGGTGTGCCTTTTGTTAACCAGCGTCGGTTAAACCTTACTGTTCGTTTTCATCAGTATAACGTTTGGCTTTATAAACCGGGTACATCAGGTTCTGCACCGAGAAGATATCGTCCAGCTCACTTTCCGTCAGCAGGCCGCGCTCCAGCACGACCTCACGTACGCTTTTACCGGTTTCCGCACAGATTTTGCCGACGATGTCGCCGTTATGGTGGCCGATGTAAGGGTTGAGGTAAGTCACGATACCAATCGAGTTGAAGACATAGGCTTCGCACACCGCGCGGTTGGCGGTAATGCCGTTGATGCACTTCTCCAGCAGGTTGTAGCAGGCGTTAGTCAGAATGCTGATCGACTCAAACAGCGCCTGGCCAATCACCGGCTCCATCACGTTGAGCTGCAACTGGCCCGCTTCAGAGGCCATCGTCACGGTGATGTCGTTGCCAATCACTTTGAAGCAGACCTGGTTTACCACCTCCGGTACAACCGGATTGACCTTGGCGGGCATGATAGAGGAACCCGCCTGCAGCTCTGGCAGGTTGATTTCATTGAGGCCAGCACGCGGGCCAGAGGAGAGCAGGCGCAGGTCGTTACAGATTTTAGAGAGCTTCACCGCCAGACGTTTCAGCGATGAATGGACCATCACATAGGCGCCACAGTCAGAGGTCGCTTCAATCAGATCTTCCGCCGGCACCACCGGCAGGTTGCTGACTTCCGCCAGACGCTGTACCGCCAGGTGCTGATAACCTTCCGGCGTATTGAGGCGGGTGCCGATGGCGGTCGCGCCCAGGTTCACTTCCAGCAGCAGTTCCGCGGTGCGCAGAATGCTTTTGGTCTCTTCATTCAGCAGTACGCTGAAGGCGTGAAATTCCTGCCCGAGAGTCATCGGCACGGCATCCTGCAACTGGGTGCGGCCCATTTTCAGGATGGTCTGGAATTCATCGGCTTTGTGCTGGAAGCCTTCGGCCAGCTGGCTGATGCCATCAAGCAGTTTCAGTAGCGAGCTGTAGACCGCGATGCGGAAACCGGTTGGGTAAGCGTCGTTGGTGGACTGGCATTTGTTCACATGATCGTTGGGGTTGAGGTACTGATATTCCCCTTTCTGGTGGCCCATCAGCTCCAGACCGATGTTCGCCAGCACTTCATTGGTGTTCATGTTAACCGAGGTTCCGGCACCGCCCTGATAAACATCCACGGGGAACTGGTCCATACAGCGGCCATTGTTGAGCACTTCGTCGCAGGCCTTAATGATGGTATCGGCAATGTTGCGCGGAATGGTCTGCAGCTCTTTGTTGGCCATCGCCGCCGCTTTTTTTACCATCACCATGCCGCGGACAAATTCAGGTATGTCGCTGATTTTGCTGTTGCTGATATAAAAATTCTCAATCGCACGCAGAGTATGAACGCCATAATAGGCATCCGCCGGAACTTCGCGCATACCTAACAGGTCTTCTTCGATACGAATGTTGTTCGCCATGATAACCTTCTTGTTGTTGCCGCTAACCATCACAAAGGATGTGTTTATTTTGTCGTGGTGTACCCGTGCCGACATATTATCCGTCTTCATAGGGGCGTGTGCGATCATATTCTGATGCATATGAAAAGCACGCATGCAGATCACTTAATGCTGCAGCCTGGTTAACGATATGTGAAGTTGGTTACAAAATTAACCCCGCAGGATAAATTTGACAGGATCGGTTGAAAATGGCGGCGCGGGTGCCCATCTCTTTTCTTATCATCCTCAGGATGAACGCTTTCTGCTGACCGGCACGCTGCCGTTCAGCCCCTACTTACAGGAGAGTACGGTGCGCTGGATACCGTTATTAGTCTTTTTCGTTCTGGCCTGGATTGAAATTTCCCTCTTCATTCAGGTTGCACACGTCATGGGCGTGCTGCTTACCATGCTGCTGGTGGTCTTCACCTCGTGTATCGGCGTCTCGCTGGTCAAAAATCAGGGCATGAAAAACTTTATGCTGATGCAGGAGAAGCTGGCACGTAATGAAAGCCCGGCCAACGAGATGATCAAAAGCGTGTCGCTGATCATCGCCGGTTTCCTGCTGCTGCTGCCTGGTTTCTTTACCGACCTGCTGGGCCTGCTGCTGCTGCTGCCACCGGTGCAGAAGCATCTGACGCTGAAGCTGATGCCTCATCTGCGCGTCTGGCGGGGACCGGGAGCCGGACCAGACAGCGGCTACACCATGGATGGCGAGTTCGAGCGTAAAGACAGCGATCGCCTTGAGCATCATGACGATCACAAGGATCGTTAACCGCAACTGTCACCTCTGAAAGCGCAACCTTCGGGTTGCGTGAGATTGTTGAAAAAACTGACCCGGTCAACTGTGAGACCGGAGCCGCTCAGGGAACAGGGTCAGATCGGAAAGTCGCAAAATCGTCATCCATGACTGCTCGGCCCGCGCCATCCGTGGCGCGGGACGCTTTCCTCTTCTGACCCAGTTTCCTGCGCCCTGAGCTTAGTCGTTGCTGCCAGGGTCACCCTGTTATGAGTTTGTCAGCACACTGGCGCAACCTTCGGGTTGCGTTTTTTATTTGCCCCATTATCTGTTCAAAAAGCCATCACTTATCACTCGCGGGTAAAAAATTTGTTGTCCGCCCCCTTGAAAGTGGGTGGCAGCGGCCCTATCTCTCTGGTCACGAGGCCGGAAGCCATGCAGCCCGGTGTTCAACCCCAAAACTGAATGATTGGACTTCTCAAAGGAGAGCTATCAAATGAAAATTCGTCCATTGCACGATCGCGTTATCGTCAAGCGTAAAGAAGTTGAAGCTAAATCAGCTGGCGGCATCGTGCTGACCGGTTCCGCAGCCGGTAAATCCACCCGTGGTGAAGTACTGGCTGTCGGCAATGGCCGCATCCTTGAGAGTGGCGACATTAAGCCGCTGGACGTGAAGGTTGGCGACATCGTGATCTTCAGCGAAGGTTACGGCGCGAAAACCGAGAAAATCGACAACGAAGAGGTGCTTATCATCTCTGAGAGCGACATTCTGGCCGTTGTTGAAGCGTAATTTTTACGCGTAATTCACTGAACGAAACGAATTTAAGGGATATTTAAAGATGGCAGCTAAAGACGTAAAATTCGGTAATGACGCACGCGTAAAAATGCTGCGTGGCGTGAACGTACTGGCAGACGCAGTAAAAGTTACCCTGGGTCCTAAAGGCCGTAACGTAGTTCTGGATAAATCTTTTGGTGCACCGACCATCACTAAAGATGGTGTTTCTGTCGCACGTGAAATCGAGCTGGAAGACAAGTTCGAGAACATGGGCGCGCAGATGGTGAAAGAAGTTGCCTCTAAAGCGAACGACGCTGCGGGTGACGGTACCACCACTGCAACCGTACTGGCACAGTCTATCATCACCGAAGGCCTGAAAGCGGTCGCAGCGGGTATGAACCCGATGGACCTGAAGCGCGGTATTGACCAGGCTGTTATCGCTGCGGTTGAGAAACTGAAAGCGCTGTCTGTTCCTTGCTCAGACTCTAAAGCGATTGCGCAGGTAGGTACTATCTCTGCTAACTCCGATGAAACAGTGGGTCAGCTGATTGCTCAGGCGATGGAGAAAGTGGGTAAAGAAGGCGTGATCACCGTTGAAGAAGGCACCGGCCTGCAGGATGAGCTGGATGTGGTTGAAGGTATGCAGTTTGATCGCGGCTACCTGTCACCTTACTTCATCAACAAGCCAGAAACCGGTGCGATTGAACTGGAATCTCCGTTCATCCTGCTGGCTGACAAGAAAATCTCTAACATCCGTGAAATGCTGCCAGTGCTGGAAGCCGTTGCGAAAGCCGGTAAACCGCTGCTGATCATCGCGGAAGATGTTGAAGGCGAAGCGCTGGCAACACTGGTGGTTAACACCATGCGCGGCATCGTGAAAGTGGCTGCGGTTAAAGCACCAGGCTTCGGCGACCGTCGTAAAGCTATGCTGCAGGATATCGCTATCCTGACCGGTGGTACCGTAATCTCTGAAGAGATCGGTATGGAGCTGGAGAAAGCGGCTCTGGAAGATCTGGGCCAGGCAAAACGCGTTGTGATCAACAAAGATACCACCACCATCATCGACGGTGTGGGTGAAGAGGCGACAATTCAGGGCCGTGTAACCCAGATTCGTCAGCAGATCGAAGAAGCAACCTCTGACTACGACAAAGAAAAACTGCAGGAGCGCGTAGCGAAACTGGCAGGCGGCGTAGCCGTTCTGAAAGTAGGCGCAGCAACTGAAGTTGAAATGAAAGAGAAGAAAGCCCGCGTTGAAGATGCGCTGCACGCAACCCGTGCTGCTGTAGAAGAAGGTGTGGTTGCTGGTGGTGGTGTGGCGCTGGTTCGCGTGGCAGCACAGCTGGTTGATCTGCGTGGTCAGAACGAAGATCAGAACGTCGGTATCAAAGTTGCGCTGCGCGCGATGGAATCTCCACTGCGTCAGATCGTTTCTAACGCCGGTGAAGAGCCATCTGTTGTCGCTAACAACGTGAAAGCGGGCGACGGTAACTACGGTTACAACGCGCAGACTGAAGAGTACGGCAACATGATCGACTTCGGTATCCTGGACCCAACCAAAGTGACCCGTTCTGCTCTGCAGTACGCGGCCTCTGTTGCGGGTCTGATGATCACAACCGAATGTATGGTCACTGACCTGCCAAAAGGCGACGCACCTGATTTAGGCGGCGGCGCTGGCGGTATGGGTGGCATGGGCGGTATGGGCGGCATGATGTAATTGCCGTTGACTGCTTAAGTCATCAAAGAACCCCCGATCGGAAACGGTCGGGGGTTTTTCTTTTTCAGCGTCTGAATGCTGGCAGCAGCAGGAAAAACCCATTAACTTTTTTTATGTTCTGCATCATGGTTTAGTCAGGGCGGGATGCTCTAACGTGGATCCCGGCGCGAAATAGCGCGCTCTGAAAGGGATAAACAGCAGATTAAGGAAAATAAAAATGCACGATAAATGGGAATTTTATAAGGACGAAGCACACAAGTGGCGCTGGAGAAGAACGGCGCCCAACGGCAATATTACCGGCGCCGCCAGTCAGGGCTACGTTAACAAAGCCGATTGCATCGAAAATGCACGACGTAATGGCTACACCGGTTAAGGGCATCACGCTCTGACATCACCCCCGATCGGAAACGGTCGGGGGTTTTTCTTTTGGGTGGGAAAATAGTATAAGTAAGGCGCAATCGTTCGTCTTTCCTCTTGATATGTCACGCTGTCTGCGGCTGCGCCGACTGATCGACTGGCTTCATTTTATTCACCAGCATCGGCACGCTTGCCAGCCTGCAAGCGGCGTGAAATATTGAGACGATATAACGGGATAAGGGCAATGAATGTGCAGAAAGAAAAATCCTTTTTCTGCTACGCTGCCACCCGACTCTGATGATAATAAATGGGGATTACAATGCGGATTAACCTCTTGCTCGGACTGACGGCTGGCGCGTTATTGCTGGCGGGCTGCAGCAGCTCTACGCAACTCTCTTCAGCAGGACAGCGCGTAACGTTTACCGATCAGCAGCCTGGCAATACCTGTCAGCTTCTGGGCAATATTACCGGCTCACAGAGCAACTGGCTGAGCGGTGCGGGCGGCGAAACCAGTGCACTGCGTGGCGCAGCAAACGACCTGCGCAATCGCGCAGCGGAGATGGGCGGTAACGTGATTTATGGAGCAACCAGTCCGACGCAGAACCTGTTGTCCGCGTTCGCGCCACTCGACAGCAAAATGACCGGCCAGGTCTACAAGTGCCCATAATGTGAGTCAGGCAGTCTGCCATATTGAACCGGCCAGCCTTTTGCTGGCCGTTTTTATTCCTGACGTAACTGTAAATCTAACGGTGTTTTACTTGGCTCTCCGCCAATTTCACGCGCCAGCTTTGGCACCAGATAGCCGGAGACCTGTGACAGAAGTGCACGCACCAGCTGGCGGGCCTCGTCATCTGACACAAAGAAATGCGCCGCACCCTGTACCTTATCCAGCACGTGCAGATAGTAGGGCAGGATGCCGGCATCAAATAGTGCATTGCTCAGGGTGGCCAGCGTCTGTGCATTATCGTTGACGCCACGCAACAGCACGCTCTGATTCAGCAGAGTCACTCCAGCACGCTTCAGGCTAATCATCGCCTCACGCAGCTCATCATCAATCTCCTGCGCATGGTTGATGTGCGTCACCATCACCACCTGCAGACGCGTCTCGCTTAACATCTGACAGAGCTGATCGGTAATGCGCGCCGGTATCACCACCGGTAAGCGGCTGTGGATGCGCAGACGTTTCAGATGGGGGATCTGTTCCAGCGCGGCGATAAGCCAGGCGAGCTCATGATCTTTCGCCATAAGCGGGTCACCGCCGGAGAAAATGATCTCATCCAGCTCGGGATGATCGGCGATATAGTCCAGTGCAGCCTGCCAGCTACGCTTGTTGCCGGGATTATCCTGATAGGGGAAATGACGACGGAAGCAGTAGCGACAGTTGACGGCGCAGCCGCCTTTTACCAACAATAAAGCCCGGTTTCGGTATTTATGCAGCAATCCAGGTACAACGTTGCTTTGTTCATCGAGCGGATCGGTGCTATAACCTGGCGCATCAGTGAATTCCTGGCGGCGGGTCAGTACCTGAAGCAGCAGCGGGTCGTGCGCATCGCCTTTTTTCATCCGGCGGATGAACGCATGCGGTACACGTAAGGCGAAAAGACGCCGCGCATCCGCACCTTCAGCCAGCTCAGTGTGCTGATCAAGGGCTAAAATCCGCAGTAATTCATCAGGTTCGGTGACAACATCCGCAAGTTGCTGCAACCAATCTTCTCTGGAAGGTGTTTTTAGGGTTACAATGTGTGCCATTTTTTTGGCTTAGTACCAGTGTCAATTTTCGTAGAGGGCCTTCATGGCGACTTATTCTAGCAACGATTTCCGTCCCGGTCTTAAAATCATGTTCGAAGGCGAGCCGTATGCCATCGAATCCAGTGAGTTCGTTAAACCGGGTAAAGGTCAGGCATTCGCGCGCGTTAAAATGCGTCGCCTGCTGACGGGTTCTCGCGTTGAGAAAACTTTTAAATCTACCGACTCCGCCGAAGGCGCTGACGTAGTAGATACCAACCTGAACTACCTGTACAACGACGGTGAGTTCTACCACTTCATGCATCCGGAAAGCTTTGAGCAGTTCCAGGTTGAAGAGAAGACGGTAAACGATGCAGCGAAATGGCTGCAGGATAACGCTGAATGTATCGTTACGCTGTGGAACGGTCGTCCGATCGCCGTTCAGCCGCCGAACTTTATCGAAGCTGAAGTTATCGAAACCGATCCAGGCCTGAAAGGTGATACCGCAGGGACTGGCGGCAAGCCAGCTAAGCTCTCTACCGGTGCCGTGGTGAAAGTGCCACTGTTCGTGCAAGAGGGCGAAGTGGTGAAAGTTGACACCCGCTCTGGCGAATACGTGTCACGCGTGAAATAAGATTCGCAGGCGCATCTTCTGGTGCGCCTTTTTCTTGTCTGAGAGAAAAAAATGATCAAGCTGGCAAAATTAATCGCGTTCGCGTTGCTGGTCTCCTCTGCGTTAAGCGCCTGTAACACATTCCACGGTTTTGGCGAAGATGTCTCTCACTTAGGTGGTGCCATTTCGCGAGCAGCAAAATGACCTTAACTGATTGTCCTTTTTAAAGTCTCGCCAGCAGCAACTGCCGGAAATCCGGCTATGCTTAAAGCGCTGTACTTTACATCCATCAAAAAGGACATTGTTATGTTAAAGAAAAGTATTGCTGCGATCTTCTCTGTACTGGTGCTCTCTTCCCTGCTCACAGCTTGTAATACAACGCGTGGCGTAGGTGAAGATGTCGAAGCGGGCGGCCAGGCGATTCAGAACAGCACGAAGTAACCTGTTATTCCAACCGGTACGAAATGCTTTTCGTACCGGCTTGTCAGATTCTGCACTATTTCTGTTTTACCCAGATTAACTCTTCAACCGGGAAACCATCCCGACGCGCCTGATCAACCAGCTTCTCTTTTACGCCCGGCTCCAGCTGGGGTGTGCGTGACAGTATCCAGAGATAGTGGCGATTCGGTCCACATACCAGTGCATAGCGGTAGTCCGGATCGAGAGCAATCACGTTATAGCCGCCATAGAAGGGGCCGAAGAAAGAGACTTTCAGAGAAGCCTGCGTGGGTTCCCCGGTGAAGTAGGCTTTGCCGACGCTCTCCTGCCAGCGCTGCTTTTTGACGTTATAGCCACGGTTGATTACCTTCAGGCCGCCATCTTCACGCGGGCTGTAGTTTGCCGTTACCTGTTCAAGTCCGCGCTCAAAAGGGTGGTTAAGGCGGGCAATCTCATACCACTGACCGAGATAGCGCTGGCTGTCAAAGTTATCTACGACCGTGACGTTCTTTGGCGGCGTAGTGCTGCAGGCGACAGAGAGAAAAGCACTCAGGCTGGCAACAACTGTTTTCCATGGAGACATAGTGGGATTCCTTTGTGATTTAACCGCTTAAGTATAGAAGCCGAAACGCTGTTTTTGGCAGTACGGGCACGAGATTGTTTGCCGCAGGCATTGCAGGTAGACTTCCCCCCTAATTTGTATCAGGAGTCATCACCATGAGCGAAACGGCAAGCTGGCAACCAAGCGCATCCATCGCCAATTTGTTAAAACGCGCCGCTATTTTAGCAGAAGTGCGTCGTTTCTTTGCCGATCGCGGCGTGCTGGAAGTGGATACGCCGGCGATGAGCCAGGCAACCATTACCGATATCCATCTGGTGCCATTCCAGACGCGTTTTGTCGGGCCTGGCGCGGCACAGGGGCGCGATCTCTGGCTGATGACCAGCCCGGAATATCATATGAAACGCCTGCTGGCGGCGGGCAGTGGCCCGATCTATCAGATGGCGCGCAGCTTCCGCAATGAAGAGGCGGGACGTCACCACAACCCGGAATTCACCATGCTGGAGTGGTACCGGCCGCATTACGACATGTACCGTCTGATGAACGAAGTCGACGATCTGATGCAGCAGGTGCTGGAGTGTGACAGCGCTGAGTCGCTCTCCTATCAGCAGGCGTTTATCCGCCATCTTGAGCTGGATCCGCTGTCAGCGGATAAAGCGCAGTTGCGTGAAGCGGCAGAGAAGCTGGGTGAAGGTGAGCTGGCGCGTGCAGAAGAAGATCGCGATACCTTACTGATGCTGCTGTTTATGCTGGGTGTGGAACCGAAGATTGGTCAGGATAAACCCTGCTTCGTTTATCATTTCCCGGCCAGCCAGGCAGCCCTGGCGGAGATCAGTACCGAAGATCACCGTGTGGCCGAACGCTTTGAGGTCTATTACAAAGGCATTGAGCTGGCGAACGGTTTCCGTGAACTGACCGACAGCCGTGAGCAGCGTCAGCGTTTTGAGCAGGATAACCGTCGCCGTGCGGCGCGCGGCCTGCCTGTGCATCCTATTGATACGTATCTGCTGGATGCGCTGGCGCATGGCATGCCAGCCTGTTCCGGGGTCGCACTGGGTATTGATCGCCTCATCATGCTGGCGTTGAAAGCGGAGTCATTGAGCGATGTCATCGCGTTTCCGGTGGATCGCTGCTAATCGGTTAATCACAAACGATGGCGGATTAGAGGGGAAGGGTTGGCCCGGATGAAGAGCAAAGCGTCCGAGCCAGGATGGCGAGGCCGACCGCCATGGATGGCGGCCTTCTTTGCGATCAGCCGGGCCATCCCTGACCTGGCACAGGTTTCAGCTAACTGCTGCTGTCAGGAAACTCCTGAATGGTGACCGGCAGCGTCAGTTTCTGATCGTTTCGCAGTACCTGCACATCAATCACTGAACCCGGGCGAATTTCTGCCACCTGATCCATGGTCTCCTGCGCGGAGATGGCCGGCTTGCCATTAACGCTGAGCAGCACATCGTTGGCCTGAATCCCGGCTTTATCCGCTGGCCCATCTGGCGTGACCACGCTGACAATAATGCCCTGAACCCTATCCAGATTGCTGCCCTGTCCATGCAGCGGCGGCAGCTCACGCCCGGTAATGCCGATATAGCCGCGGATCACCCGACCATCACGAATCAGCTTATCCATGATTTTCGAGGCTAAAACGGTTGGAATGGCGAAACCAATCCCTTCCGGGGTTTCACCATCGCTACTTTTATCGAAGGTCAGGGTGTTAATGCCCATCAGCTCGCCAAGCGAGTTAATCAGCGCGCCGCCGGAGTTACCCTGATTAATTGACGCATCGGTCTGCAGGAAGTTCTGTCGGCCTGATGAACTTAAGCCAACCCGGCCCGTGGCGCTGATAATGCCCTGCGTGACCGTCTGACCGAGGTTATAGGGGTTGCCGATCGCCATCACCACATCCCCGATATGCGCCTGGCGATTTGGATTGATGGGGATAACGGGCAGGCCGGAGGCCGTAATCTTCAGTACCGCCAGATCGGTCATGCCATCGGAACCCACCAGCGTCGCTTCAAAGAAGCGGCCATCCTGAAGCGCCACGATAATTTGATCGGCATTATTGATCACATGCTTATTGGTAAGGATGTAGCCTTTTGCATTCATGATGACCCCTGAACCCAGGGTCGTGATGCCACGGTTGTTGTTGCCGTGGGCGCTACGGTTGTAAACGTTCACAACGGCAGGCACGGCGCGGCGCACCCCTTGATTGAAGCTAAAGGGCGTTTCGTCTGTAATATTTTCGTGGTTATAGAGGGCGTCGCTGCCCATACGCAGTGCAGGCAGTGCTGCGAGCAAAATACCCGCCACAATCAGGCCCAGCACCACGGCACGCAAAAGTTTAAGAAACATGGTGTTAAATTACGCCAGGGGAGATCGCAGGGGAGAATAGCATGAGAGCGGCGGACACACACGCGCTTGTGTCCGCCGTAATGCGAGGTTTATCTCAACAACAGATAGATACTTTCATCGCCGCGCACCACATTCAGTGCCAGTACCGGCGGTTTCCCTTCCAGTATTTTACGCATTTCAGCAATGGTCTGAACCCGGTTGCGGTTAACGCCGATAATCACATCATCTTTCTGCAGACCAACCTGTTCAGCCGGTGTGCCTTTTTCGATGGTATCGACCTTCACGCCTTTATCACCGGTTTTAGTCTGTCCATCACTCAGGGTTGCGCCCTGAAGCGCGGGTGACATCAGCTGTGCGCTGGCGGTGGTCTGTGCGCTCTGCTCCAGCGTAACGGTAACCGTTAACGGCTTACCTTCACGCAGCAGGCCAAGCTTAACCTGTTCACCTGGCGGCGTGGTTCCCACTTTGACGCGCAGCTCAGCGAAGCTGGTAATCGGCTTATCGTTGATCGACGTAATGATATCGCCTGACTTCACGCCCGCTTTCTGCGCAGCAGATTGCGGCAGGACTTCAGAGACAAAGGCGCCGCGCTGCGCATCGACATTGAACGCTTTAGCCATATCGGCTGTCATTTCAGTGCCTTTGATGCCGAGCTGACCGCGCTTCACTTCACCAAATTTAATCAGCTGCTGCGCGAGGTTCATCGCCATATCACTCGGGATAGCAAAGCCGATACCGATGTTACCGCCGCTGGAGGCGAGAATCGCGGTGTTGATACCGATGAGTTCGCCGTTAAGGTTGACCAGCGCACCGCCTGAGTTGCCACGGTTGATCGCGGCATCGGTCTGAATAAAGTTTTCCAGCCCTTCCAGGTTCAGGCCGCTGCGGCCCAGTGCGGAGATAATACCGGAGGTGGCCGTCTGTCCCAGACCGAACGGGTTACCGATAGCTACCGCGAAATCACCCACTTTCAGCTGGTCAGAGTCCGCGACTTTCACCTGCGTAAGGTTTTTTGCGCCCTGAATCTGAATCAGCGCGATATCGGTCTGCTCATCATGGCCAATCAGCTTGGCTTCATATTCACTGCCGTCGCCAAGCTGTACGTTGATTTTATCCGCACCGTTGACCACGTGATTGTTGGTGAGCACGTAGCCTTTCGCGGCATCGATGATCACGCCAGACCCTAAACCTTCAAACGGCTGTGGCTGACTATTTCCGCCAGGCATCTGACCAAAAAAACGCTTCAGCGGTTCAGGAATATCCTGAGCCTGTGCACCCGAATCAGTGCCTTCCACATGCACACTGACCACGGCAGGTAACACTTTCTCCAGCATCGGTGCCAGACTCGGCAGCGGCTGGCCCGCAATTTGTGCTGGCAGCGTTGCCATCGCGTCTGGCGCGGCGGCAAGGCTCATCCCAATACTCAGGGCTAATGCGCTAAACAGGCGTGCTTGTTTTTTCATTGCTACAACGCTCTCGCTGCAAAAGGTGGGAGGAATTAATAAGTGTGACAGTCGTTTGCGGTCAGGGTTCGCAAAAACAGCGGGCGCAGACAGGCTGCGCCCCAAAAAGATTAGTCGCGGGCAGGGCGCTCGCCACGCAGTAAACCGGATGCGCCTTCAGAATAGTCGCGCGGCATCTGCACCGGCACCTGATCGTTGTCCGCTTCGGCTTCAGTCAGCTGATAGGCAAACGGATTTTTCTGGCCAGGCAGATTCGGCAGCAGGTCATTTGAGCCTTTTGCCATGTGCTGATAGAGCTGACGATAATCACGCGCCATGTTGTCCAGCAGCTCCGCGCTCTGCGCGAAGTGGTTGGTCAGCTCTTCGCGATAATCCGCCAGCTCCGCTTTCGATTTTTCCAGCTCGTACTGCATGCTGCGCTGCTCACGCAGCTTTTTGTTGCCAAAACGCATGGCGACTGCGCCGACAATAATACCTACCACTAAACCAATTAGCCCGTATTCCCAGGTCATAATGACTCCCGTGTTATTTCCATTGTTCCGTAGGGCATTGCACCATTTCAATAATAGTCACTATACCCGTTAATCTAATGGATGTGGAACTCTGGAGCAGCATGGCTTAGTGTAGAACGGCCTTTTTTTCAGCAACCGTGGTATGAATCAGACACCATTCAGGGACTTTGAAACAACAATGCAAACCTCAACTCCGCTTGCACGCTATGAACAGGCGCTGTCGCAGGGCGAATTCAGGCCCGATGACGTACAACGTGAAGCGATTACCCGTTTAGACACGCTGCAGCAGGCGCTGGTTGCCCGGCAACAATCCGCCGCGCCTGCCACATCCGGCCTGCTGGGTCGCCTGTCAAAATTGATCGGTAAAGAGAAAATCGAGACGCCACAACCGGTACGTGGACTCTATATGTGGGGCGGTGTCGGTCGCGGTAAAACCTGGGTCATGGATCTCTTTTTTCAGTCTATTCCTGGCGATCGCAAACTGCGTCTGCACTTCCACCGCTTTATGCTGCGGGTGCATGAAGAGCTGACGCAGCTTCAGGGGCAGAGCGATCCGTTACTGATTATTGCGGACAAATTCAAAGCGGAAACGGACATCCTCTGTTTTGATGAATTTTTTGTCTCCGATATCACCGATGCGATGCTGCTGGGCACGCTGATGGAAGCGCTGTTTGAACGCGGCATTGCGCTGGTGGCCACCTCGAACATTCCGCCTGATGATCTCTATCGCAATGGTCTGCAGCGCGCGCGCTTCCTGCCTGCCATCGAGCAGATCAAACGTCATTGTGATGTGATGAATGTGGATGCCGGTATCGACTACCGGTTACGCACGCTGACCTCCGCGCACCTGTGGAACTCTCCGCTGAACAAAGAGACGCACGCTGAAATGGCGCGGATGTTTAAAGCGCTGTCGGGCAGCCAGCCTGAAGATGCGCCGGTACTGGAAATTAATCACCGCCAGATGCCGACGCTGGGCGTCAGCGAGGGCGTGCTGGCGATTAATTTCACCACCCTGTGTGGCGAAGGGCGCAGCCAGCATGACTATATTGCGCTGTCGCGCCGTTTTCACAGTGTGCTGCTGTATGACGTGCCGGTGATGATCTACAAAACCGAAGATCAGGCACGGCGTTTCCTGGCACTGGTCGATGAGTTCTATGAACGGCATGTGAAGCTGGTGGTCGCGGCAGAAACGTCACTGACCGAGATTTATCAGGGTACGCGGCTGAAGTTTGAATACCAGCGCTGTTTATCGCGACTTCAGGAGATGCAGAGCGAAGAGTATCTGCGTTTACCGCACCTGCCGTGAGAATAATCGGGATAAATACCGAAATAGGGTTCGATTTTTGTAACCGACTTCTCTATAATCTTGCGACCCCACGTTACAGCAAAGGATTTTTTTCCCAAATCCTCTGTGTTCCAGTAACTCTATCCGAAGGGGTGGCTTGCTGGTCAAAATGGTCGTGTGAGCCTCATTCGTTTACTTAAGCGTTTGGGATTTCACCAACGTGTAACTTAATTTGGGTAAGCTTTTCGATGAAAACTTTTACAGCTAAACCAGAAACCGTCCAACGTGACTGGTTTGTAGTTGACGCAACGGGCAAAACTTTGGGTCGCCTGGCGACTGAACTGGCGCGCCGTCTGCGTGGTAAGCATAAAGCGGAATACACTCCGCACGTTGATACGGGTGATTACATCATCGTTCTGAACGCAGAAAAAGTTGCTGTAACCGGCAACAAGCGTACTGACAAGATCTACTATCACCACACTGGCCACATCGGTGGTATCAAACAGGCGACCTTTGAAGAGATGATTGCTCGCCGTCCTGAGCGTGTGATTGAGATCGCGGTTAAAGGCATGCTGCCGAAGGGCCCGCTGGGTCGTGCTATGTACCGTAAACTGAAAGTTTACGCAGGCAACGAGCACACCCATGCGGCACAGCAACCGCAAGTTCTTGACATTTAATCGGGATTAAAGGCAATGGCTGAAACTCAAAACTACGGCACTGGTCGCCGCAAAAGCTCTACCGCTCGCGTATTCATTAAGCCGGGTAGCGGTAACATCGTAATTAACCAACGTTCTCTGGAACAGTACTTCGGTCGCGAAACTGCCCGCATGGTAGTTCGTCAGCCGCTTGAGCTGCTGGACCTGGTTGGTAAATTCGATCTCTATGTCACTGTTAAAGGTGGCGGTATTTCTGGTCAGGCTGGTGCGATCCGTCACGGTATCACCCGCGCTCTGATGGAATACGACGAATCACTGCGTGGCGAGCTGCGTAAAGCTGGCTTCGTAACGCGTGATGCGCGTCAGGTTGAACGTAAGAAAGTCGGCCTGCGTAAAGCACGTCGTCGTCCTCAGTTCTCCAAGCGTTAATTGTTTGCAGCTCCGGCTGCGGCAATTGGCTCAAAAAACCCGCTTCGGCGGGTTTTTTATTTTCTGTCTTCCCATTAACGCCCCGCGAAAACCGTAACGCCGCGCTCAATTTACCTGCAAAAATTCATTCCACGCCCACAAGCAGCCTAAAATCTGGTAAACTGTGTGTCACTTTGCGCCCGCAGGCCGGTGCGTTATGCGCCTCCCCACTGTCGGGGCGTCAGTATCTACGGCGCGGCTAACCAGGTTGCGTGCGAGTTCGATAAGCAAGTGAGTCGCCGTGTGGTTGGCTATTCGCAGTATCTTTTTGTGAACAAACTTGGAGGTTTTCATGGCTGTCGCTGCCAACAAACGTTCGGTAATGACGCTGTTTTCTGGTCCTACTGACATTTTCAGCCATCAGGTACGTATCGTCCTGGCGGAGAAGGGTGTCAGCGTAGAGATCGAGCAGGTCGAAATGGATAACCTGCCGCAGGATCTGATTGACCTCAATCCGTATCGCACGGTACCGACGCTGGTAGATCGTGAGCTGACGCTGTATGAATCACGCATCATCATGGAATATTTAGATGAGCGCTTCCCGCATCCGCCACTGATGCCGGTTTATCCGGTTGCCCGTGGTGATAGCCGCCTGATGATGCACCGCATCGAGCAGGACTGGTATAGCCTGATGAGGAAAGTAGAGAACAGCAGCGGTCAGGAAGCGGAAGCGGCACGCAAGCAACTGCGTGAAGAGCTGCTGGCTATCGCGCCACTGTTTGGCCGTACGCCTTATTTCATGAGCGAAGAGTTCAGCCTGGTTGATTGCTATCTGGCTCCGCTGTTATGGCGTCTGCCGTCAATGGGTATCGATTTGATCGGCTCAGGTTCCAAAGAGCTGAAAGGTTACATGAATCGCGTATTTGAGCGTGACTCCTTCCTCGCTTCATTAACTGAAGCTGAACGTGAAATGCGGCTGCAAGCCCGGGCTTAACGTATGGAAATGTCGCAACTTACTGCACGTCGTCCCTATCTGCTGCGCGCCTTTTATGACTGGTTGCTCGACAACCAGCTGACGCCGCATCTGGTGGTCGACATTAATCTGCCGGGTGTGCTGGTGCCGCTGGAGTATGCGCGCGATGGTCAGATTGTCCTGAACATTGCGCCACGTGCTGTCGGTAACCTCGATCTGGCAAACGATCAGGTGTCGTTCAACGCCCGCTTTGGTGGCGTTCCTCGCCAGGTTAACGTGCCGATGGCGGCGATTCTGGCAATCTATGCGCGTGAAAACGGTGCCGGGACGATGTTTGAACCGGAACCGGCTTACGAGCTGGGCACGCATGAGGCGTCAGAGGGTCAGGAAGAGACCATGATGTCGGTGATTGATGGTGATCGTCCTGACGATGCCAGCGATGACGAGACACCGCCTGATGACGATCCACCGCCACGTGGTGGACGACCTTCACTGCGCGTAGTGAAATAGCAGTGACATAACAGTGAATACCCGTCCATCCGACGGGTATTTTTTTGCCTGTCAGCCATAAAAAAATCCGGCTGCCTGCGCAAGCCGGATTTTTTCAGCAGACCATCGCGATCAATAGACGTCGCGCAGGTAGCGCTTCTCTTTCTTCAGCTGATCGACATAGTCAGCAGCACGCTCGGTGGAGAGGCCACCAAACTGGCGAACCACTTCATACAGCGCATTATCCACATCCTTCGCCATACGCGATGCATCGCCACAGACATAGAAGTAAGCCCCTTCCTGCAGCCAGGCATACAGCTCAGCGCCCTGTTCAAGCATCCGGCTCTGTACGTAGATCTTCTTCTCCTGATCGCGTGAGAAGGCCAGATCCAGACGCGTCAGCAAGCCATTATCACGCCAGGCAAGTAATTCATCCTGATAGATAAAGTCATGTTCCTGATGCTGATCGCCGAAGAACAGCCAGTTTTTCCCCTGCGCGCCGGTTGCCTGGCGCTCCTGCAGGAAGGCACGGAATGGCGCGATGCCGGTACCCGGTCCCACCATGATCAGCGGTGCGCTGTTGTTGGCAGGCACGCGGAACGATTTATTGGGTGAGATAAAGATGGCGGGCTTCTCACCGCGACGCACACGCTCAGCCAGATAGGTTGAGCAGACGCCACCGCGATTACGGCCACCACTGTGATAGCGCACCGAGGCAACGGTCAGATGCACCTGGTCAGGATGGGCTTTAGAACTGGATGAAATAGAGTAAGCGCGATGCTGCAGCGGACGCAGCAGCGCGACAAACTCGGGTACCGCCAGCGTGCGCGTCAGCTCAAGCTGCAGCAGGTCAAGGGTATCTTTGCCCCACAGCCATACGCCCAGCGCATCTTTATCATCATGCTGTAACACATGACGCAGCTCCTGGTTGGTGGTGTTCTGCCCGACCCATTCGATTAACTTGCGTGACGGCTCTGAGATCTCAAACTGATAGGTCAGCAGGTCGCCAAGGCTGCGATCAAAGCCGGGCACCGGCGTCTCGTAGTCCGCGTTAAGCTGGGTCAGCAGCAGGCTGACCAGCGACGGCTCGTTGACCGGAATCACGCCCAGCGCATCGCCCGCTTCATACTTCAGGCCGCTGTCAGACAGGTCGAACTCGAAATGACGAATATCTTTGGCTGACTGCTCGCCTGACAAACGCTTGTTGGTGATCAGCGCGGCGGCGTATGGATTGGATTTGTTGCTGCCTGGAATGACTGGCGCTTCAGGCGCGCTTTCCAGCACGGTGCCGCTGCTGCCCGCGCTGGCGGCAAACTGTGGCATTGAGCTGTTCAGCCACTCGCTGGAAGGCTCCTCAAAATCGATATCACAATCGATACGATCAACCACGCGTTTCGCGCCCAGCTGCTCAAGGCGCATATCAATGAACTTGCCCGCCTGACAGAAGCCATCGTAGCCGGTATCGCCAATCGCCAGCACGGCGAAATGCATCTGCTCCAGACGCGGTGCGGTACTGGCAGAGATCGCATCCCAGAACAGCTGCGCGTTGTCCGGCATTTCACCTTCGCCATAGGTCGAGGTGACGATCAGCACATGGCGCATGGTGGCAAACACGTCGAGATCGACATCGCCCAGCGCCTGAACCACCGGCACCAGCCCTTTAGCGCGCGCAGACTTCGCTGCGGTCTGCGCCAGGGCTTCAGCATTGCCGGTCTGTGAGCCATAAAGAATGTGCAGTTGCGTCGTCGCGGCTGCGCCTGTGCCCGCGGCGGGTTGCTGCTTGTCTTCTAATACCAGCAAACGGGAGTGCAGACCCGCAAGAAAGCCAGCCAGCCAGTACTTCTGATCGCCATTAAAAGGTGCATCTTCTGGAATATAAGGAATTTTCATGGGTACTTTTACTCAATCCCGTTCTCGCCCGTCATCAGTGGCATTGTCCGGTGTGAAAGCGGTTCCGCTTTCCCGCGCCGCAGCGTGTGCGACAGGGGAGAGCGGTGCTGCATCTGTCCGGTACAACGATTAATCCGGGCAATGATCAATTAATAATATTCAGTTCAGCCTGATCAGTATCACTGTCAGGAGAGTTTACCCACCGCAGCGGCGATTTCCGGCAATGCCGCACGTGCAAACAGCTCTTCAAAGTAAGGCAGGTGGCCCAGCACTTCCCGGTTACAGGCATCCTGATACATGATCCAGCCGTAGGTTGCCAGACTGTCCATGGAGCGGATGTTACGTTGCGTCAGCGCCGCTTTGTAATCTGACATGCGTTTGGTACCAATCAGACTCGCCAGTTCATCATCGCTATAGCTCTCGATGGCGGAACGGGCATGACGCTGCAGCTTGCTTATCAGCGAAAAGTCTTCCGTCATCAACAGATTACGGACCGCTTTTTCAACTGCCGCATCTTCAACCGGGGTGCCTTTCGGTAATTTGCCCAGCGCCAGCTGCTGGGCAAAGCTCAGCACGGTGTAGTTGTTGAGCAGGACAAACATTTCCAGCGTATCGGTCGCGCCATAAGCCGGTACGGCACCGTTGGCGATGGTTTTACCCTGACGCCATGCGGCTTTAAACTTCGCCACCTGATGGCCTGCCAGCGCCGTCGACAGCTCTTCGAGCAGATCTTTGCGGCTCTTGGCTTTCAGAATCTCGCCGCCATCCTGATAGAGCAGCAGCGAACGCGGCATCACGTAAACAAAGTGGTGACACTCTGTTTCCCAGTTCTCCAGCAGCCAGGCGGCACGCGGTGATTTGGTCGCCTCCAGATGCCAGTTCAGCATGGTCAGTACCGCCTGCTTGTGCACCTGGGCCATCTCATCCTGATCGGCAATCGAGCCGAACTGCACCGAATCACCGGCAGCATGGCTGGCCAGCGATCCATAGGGGTCGTACTGGTAGGCGAAGCCGCCGCTCATGCCGTTGCCAAATCCTTTACCAAAGGTGCCCAGGTTGAGGATGGCGCCGTTGGTCATATATTCGCAGCAGAAGTCACCGACGCCTTCAACCACGGCGGTGGCACCGGAGTTACGCACCGCGAAACGGTCACCGGCCTGGCCCTGCACGAACAGACGTCCGCCGGTCGCGCCAAACAGTGCAAAGTTACCAATCAGCACGTTGCCATCGGCATCCTGCGCGCCGCCACCAGGCGACATCACGATCAGTTCGCCGCCACACTGTCCTTTGCCGACACCGTCGTTACAGGTGCCGTAGTGAGTCAGCTGCATGCCATCGTTGCAGAAGGCGCCAAACGACTGACCGGCAGAACCGGTGGTGGAAATTTTTACGCTCTCAGGGGCCAGATAGCGACGACCGCGATCGTCGGTCATTACGGCAGGCATCGCCTGCAGCTGCTCAGAACTCAGCTGATGGTTCAGCATCCGCTCAATATCGATGGCCAGCTGGCCACCAACACTTTTGTTTCGGTTATTCAGCACGATGTTGTTGCCCAGAGTGACGTCAGGATTTCCCTGATCCACCAGTGACAGCTTCAGTTGCTCAATCCAGACATCATCCAGCTCAAAATCTTTTTCCAGATAAACCGGCTTGTCGATTTTCAGCTCAGGCACCACGGTAAGCATGGCGCGTAAGTCGAGTTTGCCCACTTCCAGCGGGTGATCCATCAGGTGCAACAGGTCAGAGCGACCGCGTGCCTCACGCAGGGAACGCAGGCCCATACGCGCCAGGATTTCACGCACTTCATGCGCCACGTTGAGGAAATACTGCGCCAGCTGACGCGGATCGCCATCAAACGCTTCGGCATTCGTGGTTAAGCCAGCCGGGCACTTAACGTTACAGTTCTTCGCCATCACGCATTTCAGCATCATCAGCGCTGTCGTACCGAACTCAAAGCTGTCGCCGCCCAGCAGCGCAGATTTCACCACGTCGCTGCCGGTCTGCTGTGCGCCAGAACAGCGCAGCAGCACTTTCTCACGCAGGCCATTAGCGCACAGCGCCTGGTGGACTTCAGCGATGCCGATTTCGGCCACGCGTCCGGTATATTTCAGGCTGGTCACCGACGCAGCGCCGGTACCGCCGGTGTTACCCGCAACGTTAATCACGTCTGCACCCGCTTTGGCTACGCCAACCGCGATGGTGCCGATCCCTTCAGACGAGACCAGCTTGACGATAACGCGCACCCGCGCGGCTTTGCAGTCGTGGATCAGCTGCGCCAGATCTTCGATGGAATAGGTGTCGTGGTGCGGCGGCGGTGAGACCAGCTCGACGCCAGGCGTACCGCCACGCGCAGCAGCAATCTCGACGGTAACTTTGGCCGCCGGTAACTGACCGCCTTCGCCAGGTTTCGCACCCTGACCAATTTTGATCTCCAGCTCTTCCAGCATCGGATCCGCCAGATAGGCAGCCCAGACGCCAAAACGGCCCGAAGCCAGCTGTTTGATGCGTGAGGCACGGATGGTGCCGTGACGGGAGTAATGCTCGCCGCCTTCACCGCAGTTACTCATGCCGCCGACCATATTGGTGCCGTGCGCGACCGCTTCATGAGCGGGAGCCACCAGCGCGCCGTGGCTCATCGCCCCGGAGGCAAAGGTACGGGTAATTTCACAGGCTGGCTGCACTTCGCTCAGCGGCAGTGAGGGCAGGGTAGTGAAGATACGTGACAGATAATCGGCCGCTTTACCGTAAGCGGTTACTTTCAGACCGCCAGTCACCACTTCGCTGCTTTCGATATCGTCGCCGAAGCGGGATTTCAGGGCGCGAGACAGATTCTGCAGGCGTTCGCTCTCAGGCTTCAGTCCTTCAATCGCATCAGTCAGACGCAGCATAAAGTGATTCAGGCTGCCATCTACCGCTTCACACTCCATGCCACGAATGGCAAAGCCGTTGTTGGTCAGCGAGTAGCGTCCCAGCTTGCGGCGGAACTCCGCTTCGCTGTCGATGTGGGTCAGGTCAGCCGGGAATGTCAGGATGTCGCGCAGGGCCGCCGGGCGACGTTTACGCTCTTCATACATCAGGCTTGAGAACTGACGGTAATCAGCAGTAATCGCGAAATTATTGATCACCTCATCCGGGATGCGCTCAAAGCTGCTGTCTTTAAAGGTCTCTGGCTTGATGCCAAACGCATTATCCAGTTTAGCCAGCGTCATCAGGCGGATGAAGTTGTCCTCTTCGCGCGCTTTGTCAGCAAAGCGAATCGGCTCTTCGGTCATATCGATAAAGGTCCGCACGGCGATGGTGCCGTAGGAGTGACCTGCGCCTTCTGCACGCTCTTTGAACAGACCCAGCAACGGAACTTCAGATTCGCCCTGGATCTTCAGTGCGCTCTGGTGCCAGTCAACGGCCATCTGCGCGATCGTCGCGAAGCCTGCGCCGCCCACCGGCGTTTTGATATTCGGGAAATACTTTTTCAGCACCGGGTCATCGGTGTTGAGGAAGTTAGGCTCAAAGAACTCGCCGCTGCTGTAGCTCTCAACGGTACAGAGGCCCACTTTGCCCATGGTTTTCATCAGTGCTTTTTCAGCCGCTTTGGCATAGCGCTTAAAGGCTTTATTACCTTCTTCACCTTCACCAAATTTCTCCTCTGCGCGCATCTGTACGCCCAGCGGATAGATAGCCGACGCCCCAAAGCCAAGTGTGGCGGCAATGTGGTGCGAGGAGATGCTCTGGCCGCTTTCAACTACCAGAGAAACATCCAGACGCAACCCTTCCTTTATCAGGCGCTGGTTGATGGCGGAAACCACCAGCAGCATCGGGATCGCGGCGTGCTTTGAAGAGATATGGCGATCGGTAAGTACGGCGATGCCACCCTGGGTACGGGCAAAATCAACCACCTGTTGCGCCAGGTCATCAATCGCTTTTTCCAGGGCATTCGCGTTCGCGGTGGTGCTCAGCAGATCTTTGCCGATCACCGGCTCATAGAGCATCTCAAAGCGGGCATAAGGTGCGATGCTCTGCTCGCGTAAACGCAGCATATCAAGGTGGCTGAGAATCGGGGTCGGCACCACAATCTGACGGCCTTTGCTGCGGCCCAGATGGGGTTTTGCCCCCAGCGCGACACGCAGCGTCATGCCATCCACTTCGCGGATTGAGTCCAGCGGCGGGTTGGTGACCTGAGCAAAGCGCTGAGAGAAGTAGTGCGCCATGCCGCCTTCATGATCGGATAAGCCGTTGATGGCGTTGCCGTAACCCATCGCGGAGATCTTCTCTGCGCCGGTATTCAGCATCGGATCCATCATGAACTTGAAGCTTTCCTGGTTGTAGTAGTAGGCAACAAAGCGCTGATACGTTTTCAGATCGCCACGATAACGCAGCGGTGAACCCTGTTGTTCTGCCGGGATCTCGGGCAGATCGTCAAGTCCGACGCGCGCTTCACGCAGCAACGCCGAATAATCTTTCTCTGCGGCCAGTTTTTCCAGCGCCTGCAGCGTGGTATAGCTGCGTTTTTCACGGTGATCGAAATAGAGCATACCGCCCGCTTCGATACGCCCACGACGCAACACGCTTTCAGGTGGGAAGGCGATCTGGCCCGCTTCCGACATCGCACCGATATAGTCAGCGGTTTCTACTGAACGCAGGGGACGCAGGCCCAGACGATCAAGACGGGCGCCAATCACTTCGCCATTACCAAAGATTAAGGCAGCAGGACCGTCGTTCTTCTCTTCATACAGCGAGAAGTACTCCAGCATGTCACGCACTTCTGGCGACAGCGCGCTGTCGTTTTCCCAGGCGGGCGGCATCATCGACACCACGGCGGTGATCAGATCGAGGTCATCTTCCATCAGACGGCTGTGGATGCTCTGATCCAGGCGCGAACTGTCGGACTGGCCTTTAGGCCGCACGATGGTCTTGCCACGGGCCAGCGCCAGCGCGGACTCAGCGATGCGGTTTTTACGGTCAGTGTTCAGCTCGCCGTTGTGCGCCATCAGGCGGAACGGCTGCGCCATCGTGGTATGTGGATCGGTGTTAGTGGAGAAGCGGGTATGGAAAAACAGCCCGCGCACCTGATGATCAGGATCGGTCAGATCTTTGAAGTAAGGGATCACTTCATTGGAATTCAGACGGGCTTTGAACACCTGCGTGCGTGACGACAGCGACAGCGGATAGAGGCCGCCAAATTCGCTTTCGGTGAAAGCTCGGGCTTCAATGGTTAACAGGGCGCGGTAGATGCGTTTTTCGAAGTCGTTCTGATCAACCACATCCTGTGGCGCAGTGAAAATCCACTGCAGAATCGGTAACTGGAACTGCGCGGCTGCCGGACGCGTCACGCTGCTGTCGAGCGGCATGTCACGTTTCATGAGTACCGGCAGACCAAAGCTGCTGAGGGTTTCATCCACCAGACGTTCGGCATTCGCACGCAGCTCAGCATCTTTCGGCACAAAGAAGTTACCGACACCAAAGCGTCCCGCTTCCAGCGGCTGGCCGGTAATTTTGCGGAAGAATTGCAGCGAAAGATCAACGTTGACCCCCGCGCCATCACCAACGCCTTCCGCTGACATGCCGCCGCGGTGAGGCACCGTACACAGGGCGCTGTGCGCCATCTGCAGAATCTCGTGGGTCTGCTCGCCGTCCTTACGCGTAATGAAACCTACACCACAGCTGTCACTGCCTGCTGTCGGATCATACAAGCCATAGGATTGAGGTTTTTTAGTGGACATTGAGGGTCTCCTTAAACTGCTTTGACATTACCTGCACTGTTTCAGGGTCTGAGCGCAACGGGGGCGCTATCATTTTCATCGCCATGCTCTGTCGAGCGCGCGTCATAGCCCTGAGCATTTCTCTCCAGACATCGGTAAAACGTCCTTAATTGAGCTGCTCTTTGATTTCCGGTCTCTTAAAGGAGATGACTTAAACCACGCGGGAGTCTTCTTGTTGCATAGATATGCCGAGACAATGGCCCGTCTGGAAAGCTTTCAGCGGATTTCCAACTTATCGGGAAAGCGTAATCAGGTCAAATAGGGCGGTCAGACGGGATTATCAGGCGTTTTATCTGCTTAAGGCTATGAATTTAATGATTTTTATGGTTTAAAATGTATCACTCTGGTGCCAGGAGACAGGCCGATAAATGTGAACTGACTCACTGTAGTGCAGGTGTCAGATCTCTGCACCATGCTGGTGACAGGGTCTTTAGCAGCATTAAATGCTGTTCAGCACCCGTGATGCATAGCATGTATCTGTTTTTCTTATGTCCGGCTATTTGAATGAAACCACGGTTGGTTATAAGAAAAATTAATCAGCATGGGCATGCTTAAAACAGCATTAAAGATGAATGGGTATGCATATAAAAGGGTGTGCCTGCGCAACAGGACGCTGCCAGGATATTGAAAAAAGGCCGTACAGAGGAATCGGTGATTCGCTGGCGGCCTTACAGATTATTCATTTGGCACAGTCAGTCAAGGGTTTTAACCGCTTTGTCCTTAACGTCGCCGATCGGCGAGGCTGCTGCACCATAAAAGCGCATTTGATCCCTTATCTCCACGCGACGTGCTGCGACGGCAGCGGGGTAACTGCGCTATTATGAGGCTGTTTCTCTTCCAGGGAGTTGTTATGAAACAAATTCGTCTGTTGGCGCAGTACTACGTTGATTTAATGGTGAAGCTCGGACTGGTGAGGTTCTCGCTGCTGCTGGCGTCTGCGCTGGTGGTGCTGGCGATGATTGTTCAGATGGCGGTCACGATGGTACTGCGGGGCCATGTCGAGAGTATTGACGTGGTGCGTTCGGTCTTCTTCGGGCTGTTGATCACGCCCTGGGCGGTCTATTTTCTCTCGGTGGTGGTGGATCAGCTGGAGGAGTCACGGCAACGACTGGCACGGCTGGTGGATAAGCTGGAAGAGATGCGTACCCGCGATCTGGAACTCAATCAGCAGATGAAAGAGACCATTACGCAGCTGAATCAGGAGATCAGCGATCGTAAAAAGGCGGAGCTGGCACGCGAACAGGTGATGGATAAGCTGCGTGAAGAGGTAACGCGTCGTGAGCAGGCACAGATTGAGCTGGAACAGCAATCCTCCTTCCTGCGCTCCTTCCTGGATGCCTCGCCTGACCTGGTGTTCTATCGCAACATCGATAAACAGTTCTCCGGCTGCAACCGCGCGATGGAGCTGCTGACCGGCAAAAGCGAAAAGCAGCTGATTGGCCTGACGCCGCGCGATATCTATGATGATGAAGCGGCCACTAAGGTGCTGGAAACGGACGAGAAGGTGTTCCGCCACAACGTCTCGCTGACCTATGAACAGTGGCTGCAATATCCCGACGGACGCAAAGCCTGCTTTGAGATCCGTAAAGTGCCTTACTACGACCGCGTGGGTAAGCGCAGCGGATTGATGGGCTTTGGCCGCGATATAACCGAACGTAAGCGCTATCAGGACGCGTTAGAGAACGCCAGCCGGGAGAAGACCACCTTTATCTCTACGATCAGCCACGAGCTTCGTACGCCGCTTAATGGCATTGTCGGCCTGAGCCGCATCCTGCTTGACACCGACCTTAATCAGGAACAGCTGAAATACCTGAAAACCATTCACGTCTCCGCTATCACGCTGGGCAACATCTTCAATGATGTGATTGAGGTGGACAAAATCGAGCGCCGTAAAGTGCAGCTGGATAATCAGCCGCTCGACTTCACCGGTTTCCTGGCCGATTTAGAAAACCTCTCTGGTCTGCTGGCACAGCCGAAAGGGCTGAAGTTTGTGCTCGCGCCGCAACTGCCGCTGCCGCATATGATCTCGACCGATGGAACGCGTCTGCGCCAGATTCTCTGGAACCTGATTGGTAACGCCGTGAAGTTCACCCAGCAGGGCGAGATCGTGGTGCGGGTAACCTATGAGCAGGACGAGACGCTGCGCTTTGAGGTGCAGGACTCCGGCATGGGTATCCGTCAGGAGGAGCAGGACAAGATCTTCGCTATGTACTATCAGGTCAAAGATCAGCATGGCGGAAAACCCGCAACCGGTACCGGCATCGGGCTGGCAGTATCACGCCGCCTGGCGCAGGCGATGGGCGGTGATATCCGCGTGCACAGTGCGCCGGGACAGGGGTCATGCTTCACCGTAGAGATCAAAGCGCCACGCATTGCTGAAGAGGTGGAGGATGAAGGTGTGGACGACAGCCTGCCACTGCCTGCGCTGCACGTGCTGCTGGTTGAAGATATTGAGCTTAATGTGATTGTGGCGCGCTCGGTACTGGAGAAGCTGGGCTGCAGTGTGGAGGTCGCCATGACCGGCAGCGAGGCGCTGGCGATGTTTGACCCCCTGGAGTTTGACCTGGTGCTGCTGGACATTCAGCTGCCCGATATGACCGGGCTGGATGTCTCACGTGCGATTCGCCAGCAGTACCAGGGTACGCATCTGCCCCCGCTGGTTGCTCTTACCGCCAATGTCCTCAAAGACAAAAAAGAGTACTTCGATGCGGGAATGGATGACGTGCTTAGCAAACCGCTGGCAGTGCCGGCACTCACTGCGATGATTAAAAAGTACTGGGATTATCAGGCCGAACCGGAAGAGGAGATCGCTGATGTCAGCGATGACAAAACCCGGATGCTGCTGGATGTCGCGATGCTCGAACAGTATATCGAGCTGGTTGGCCCCAGCCTGATTACCCAAAGCCTGACGATGTTTGAAAAGATGATGCCGGACTACCTTGCGGTGCTGGAATCGAATCTGATGGCGCGCGATCAGAAAGGCATTGCTGAAGAGGGGCACAAAATCAAAGGGGCGGCGGGTTCGGTCGGGCTGCAGCGTTTGCAGATGCTGGCGAAACAGATCCAGAGTCCGGAGTTACCGGCGTGGTGGGACAATGTGGGTGAATGGATTGATGAGCTGAAGCATGAATGGCGACACGATGTGCAGGTATTACGCGACTGGGTGGCAGAGCAGGATAAGTGATACCCCGGAAAAAAATGACCCCAGCCGAGGCCGGGGTGCGCGAAATACTGCGCCAACACCAGGGAAATCATTGCGGCCGCTATGATTTGAATAATTAATGCAGCCGCAGGGTATTGGTTAACACTGTCATCACCTTAGCAAATTCATCTTCTCATGCGACAAGATTCATTAAAATTTGTGATATTGAGCAGCGTTTAAATACAGAAAACATTAATTTGGCAACACAGTCAAGTAAGGAATTAATTTCTGTGCTGTGTTGCTGTTATTTTAATCAGTTTTACGCTTTTTCGTGTAGTTTTAACGCTGCCGGGCAGGGAAGCAGAGGCTGAACAGCACCAAAGTGAGCCCGCGTTAACATTTGCCTTTTAAGGGAGGCTAACGCGCTGATATTGCAAGCGCGCTGCCTGAAATGACACGAATTATCCAAAACGATTTGGAATGATAAAAAAGAATCTAAAACTTTGTGCTTCTGTCGTTCTGCCATCAGGGTTATTGCCGAAAGGAAATAGTGCCGTTCTGGCAACCTGTGACGCCATTAAGCGCTGTTTATTTATACGTTATAACGATAATTCTGATTAACCTTTGGGCTCAGCAGGATTAAGAAAAAAATAACAGTTAAGCATGGTAAATGATTTGTGCGGGTGCTTATTACTCATTATTAAGTGTTTATCTGGAAAGAGGCTAAGCAGTGGCAATGAATGGAACCGATTCCTTTTTTGCGGAAGTACTTGAACTATTTCGAACTGTTGCAGCATGTTGATGCAAAATGATTGAATAAAGTCTGGAAACAGCCAGTCAGTTTTCAGCGATAATCGTAAAAAAGCTGCTTTTTTAGCAGTGATTACATGAGTGATTGATTAACGTCTGAAACAAGTGTGGGAAGATTGCATGAACAAGCATAAAGGAAGCGTCGGGCAGCGTATCAGACGTATTGTTGGTCGTATCGTACTGGTGTGGCTGGGAATATGGCTGGCGGGCATTTTACTCTTTTCGTTCTTACCCGTACCGTTCTCAGCGGTGATGGCTGAACGACAGATTGGAGCCTGGTTACGCGGTGATTTTAGTTATGTCGCCCATTCAGACTGGGTCGGCCATGACGAGATTTCGCCCTGGATGGGGCTGGCCGTTATCGCTTCAGAAGATCAAAAGTTTCCCACCCATTGGGGCTTCGATGTGGCGGCGATTGAGTCTGTACTGGATAACAGCGATAGCCGGATGCGTGGGGCGTCCACGCTGTCTCAACAGACGGCGAAGAATCTGTTCCTCTGGGATGGCCGCAGCTGGGTGCGTAAAGGTCTGGAAGCGGGTCTGACGGTAGGAATTGAAACGGTCTGGACAAAGCGGCGTATTTTAACCGTCTATCTCAATATTGCGGAGTTCGGGCCGGGCATCTTTGGCGTTGAGGCGGCTTCTCAGCGCTACTTCCTTAAGCCTGCCAGCCGGCTGACCGCAGCAGATGCTGCCTTACTGGCAGCGGTGCTGCCTAATCCGATACGTTATCGTGCTGCTGCACCCTCAGGCTACGTCAGAGAGCGGCAGCAGTGGATACTGCGTCAGATGCGCCAGCTTGGCGGGGAAGGCTTCCTGCAGCGTAATCAGCTCGACTAAGCGTTAATCTTCATCGAAACCAGCTTCAAATAACTCAATGACCGCTGCCAGCGCCGGGATCTCCTCCGGGCCGCTGGCCTCAATCTCAATGTGGCCGCCTTTTGCCGAGTCGAGCATCAGCAGCGCAATCACGCTGCTGGCTTCGGCTTCAGTGCCCGCTTCATTGCGCAGTAGTACTTCGGCATCAAAGCTCTGCACCAGCTCAAATAACTTCATCGCCGGACGTGCATGCATACCCAGCTTATTTTTAATTTCTACAGTTTGTCTGACGGTCATGATTTGCGCTTTTCCAGCGTACGATGGCGTGACTGCACATTCTTACCCCGTGAACGGAAGTAATCTGCCAGCTGTTCTGCAATATAGACTGAGCGGTGTTTACCGCCGGTGCAGCCAATCGCCACGGTAAGATAGCTACGGTTATTGGTCTCCAGCATCGGCAGCCAGAGTTCAAGGTAGCTGCGCGTCTGGTAGATAAAATTATGCACTTCAGTGTGGCGATCAAGGAAGGCCGCCACAGGGCGATCCAGGCCGGTCATCGGGCGCAGTTTGGGATCCCAGTGGGGGTTGGGCAGAAAGCGCACGTCAAATACATAGTCAGCGTCAATCGGGATGCCATGCTTGAAGCCAAACGACTCAAACACCATGGTCAGCTCACGTTCACGCTTGCCCAGCAGGCGGGTACGCAGCATCTCGGCCAGCTCATGCACCGACATCTCTGAGGTGTCGATGATCAGATCGGCACGCGAACGAAGTGGCTCCAGCAGATCGCTCTCTTCATCAATCGCACTCTCCAGGGAGAGGTTTTTGCTGGAGAGGGGATGCAGACGGCGCGTATCGCTGTAACGACGTATCAGGGTGTTGCGATCGGCGTCGAGAAACAGCAGCTGAGGGGAAAATGTATCAGGCAGATTATTCAGTGCGGTTTCAAAAATTTCCGGGGATTCAGGCATATTACGCACGTCGATGCTGACCGCCGCCGAAATATTGCGCTCTGCCAGCGAGTTAGCTAACTCAGGCAGCAGCACGACCGGCAGGTTATCAACGCAGTAGAACCCCATATCTTCCAGCGCACGGAGCGCCACTGACTTCCCCGAGCCTGAACGACCGCTAACGATCATCAGCACCATGACCTTCTCTCCCGTTTTAAAACCGGCACCCGGCCGGTAAAGACGCGTTACTGCTCCGACTGGACTTCCGTAATAATGGCATAGAGCTCTTCATCACTCTGCGCTGCGCGCAGACGACGGCAAACCGTTTTATCTGCCAGACGCTTTGCCACCAGTGACAGGGTGTGGAGATGTGTTTTGCACTGGTCAGCCGGGACCAGTAAGGCAAACAACAGATCGACCGGCTGGTTGTCGACGGCATCAAACGCAATCGGCTGTTCGAGGCTGATAAAGACCCCAACCGCGCGCAGCGTATCCTCTTCCAGCTTGCCGTGCGGGATGGCTATCCCGTTACCAATACCGGTACTGCCCATGCGTTCGCGGGTCAGGATCGCTTCGAAAAGCGTCTGGTGCGGCAGGTTGAGCTGCTTAGCGGCCAGTTCGCTGATAATTTCCAGCGCACGTTTTTTGCTCTGGCAGTGGACGCCGCTGCGGGTGCAGTCTGGCGAAAGCACTGTGCTCAATTCCAGTGTGAGATCGTTGTTCATTATCGTTTCACTTGCGTGTTCACCAGGCCATTCACCGCCAGCGCGTATTGACGCGTGTGACAAACGGCGCCTGCTCAGATGACAAAACGGGGCGGATTATCCGCCCCATCCTGTCGGCTCTGCGCGCCAGGCGCGGTCGCTAGCGTGAAGGTTAGTGTTTTTTCAGTTTATCTTTGTGTTTGGTCAGCTGACGGGTGAGCTTATCGATCAGTCCGTCAATGGCCGCATACATATCTTCCGCTTCGGATGTGGCGTGCAGCTCGCCACCATTCACGTGTAGTGTTGCGTCAGCCACCTGTGTGACTTTCTCAACCTTCAGGACAATATAGACCTGATTGATATGTTCAAAATAGTGTTCCAGTTTGGCAAATTTACCGTTGACGAATTCACGCAGAGGTGGAGTGATTTCAACGTGTTGCCCGGTCAGGTTCAGCTGCATAGGTCTTCCTTCTCATTTCTTTCAAACCAGTTGTTTACGCTGGTTCGATGGCGGGATGGATAAAGACTCACGATATTTGGCGACGGTGCGCCGTGCCACCATGATCCCCTGATCAGATAACATGGAGGTCAGTTTACTGTCGCTCAAGGGTTTGGCTGGATTTTCCGCCGAAATTAATTTTTTCACCAGGGCACGAATCGCGGTAGAGGAGGCTTCACCGCCACCTTCCGTATTAACGTGACTGGAGAAAAAGTACTTCAGTTCAAAAATGCCACGCGGGCTGTGCAGATACTTCTGCGTGGTAACGCGGGAGATGGTCGATTCGTGCATCTCAACGGCCTGGGCAATATCCGCCAGCACCATCGGGCGCATAAATTCTTCACCCTGCTCGAAAAAGGCCTGCTGCTGCTCAACAATACAGCGCGTCACTTTCAGCAGGGTATCATTGCGGCTTTCCAGGCTCTTAATCAGCCAGCGGGCTTCCTGCAGATTACTGCGAATGAACTGGCTGTCGCTGTCGTTCCGCGTCGCGCCGCTCATTGCCGCATAGTGCTGATTGATCTTCAGGCGTGGCACGCTATCGGCATTGAGTTCAACCGTCCAGCGGCTGCCGACTTTACGTACCAGCACATCGGGAATGACATATTCTGGTTCGCCGGTGTTGATCGACTGACCCGGACGCGGGTCCAGCGACTGAATCAGCAGCATCGCCTCTTTCAGCACCTCTTCTTTCAGGCGTGTGACCCGCATCAGGCTGCGGAAGTCGTGGTTTGCCAGCAGATCGAGATGTTCGCTGACGATCAGGCGCGCCTCTGCCAGCATCGGCGTTTCGGGCGCATATTGTGAAAGCTGCACCAGCAGGCAGTCACGCAGATCGCGCGCGCCGACACCAATCGGGTCAAAGCGCTGGATGCGTTTCAGCACCGCTTCAACTTCATCCGCTTCGAGCTCATCATCGCCGATGCTGTCAAGAATCTCTTCAAGCGAAACGGTGAGATATCCGGTGTCATCAATAGCATCGACAATAGAGGTGGCAATGGCGCGATCGGTATCGCTGAACGGCGTCAGTCCGACCTGCCACATCAGATAATCCTGCAGTGACTGGGTCGTCTCGCCCTGATAAACCGGTAACTCATCATCCTGGTAATCGGTGCCGGTGCCGGAAGGCGTACCCGCGGTGTAGATCTCATCCCAGGTCGCATCCAGCGGCAGTTCATCAGGCATCTCTTTCTGCTCAAGCGCTTCGCGTGTATCCAGCGCCTCGGCCTCTGAAGACTCCCGTGAATCGATCTCTTCATGCAGGTCAGTCTGCTCAAGCAGCGGATTACTTTCCAGCGCAAGCTGAAGTTCCTGCTGGAGTTCAAGCGTAGAGAGTTGCAGCAGGCGAATCGCCTGTTGCAATTGCGGAGTCATTGCCAGCTGTTGGCTGAACCTGAGTTGTAAACCTTGCTTCATAGACAGGATGATCGTTCCCAGGTAAACATCGGTATTAACGACACCTTATCAGAGTCTGAACTCTTCACCCAAATAAACCCGCTTAACCTGCTCATCCGCAAGAATTTCATTCGGTGTGCCGTGTGCGATCAGGTGCCCCTGACTGACGATATAAGCCCGCTCACAGACCGCTAACGTTTCGCGTACGTTATGGTCGGTAATCAGCACACCGAGGCCGCTGTCACGCAGATGCTCAATGATCTTCTTAATGTCGATAACGGAGATGGGGTCAACACCGGCAAAAGGTTCATCCAGCAGGATAAATTTAGGATTAGCCGCCAGCGCCCGCGCAATCTCAACACGACGTCGCTCACCACCCGAAAGTGCCTGGCCCATGCTGTCGCGCAGGTGCTCAATGTGAAACTCTTCCATCAGTTCACGGGCGCGATCCTGGCGTTGCTCTTCGGTCAGATCGTCACGGATCTGCAAGACCGCCATCAGGTTATCGTAGACGCTGAGGCGACGGAAGATCGATGCCTCCTGCGGCAGATAGCCGATGCCACGACGCGCACGAGCATGCAGCGGCAGGATGCTGATATCTTCATCATCAATAATAATGCGGCCAGCGTCACGCGGCACAATGCCCACCACCATGTAAAAGGTGGTGGTTTTACCGGCACCGTTCGGGCCCAGCAGGCCGACAATCTCGCCGGATTTTACCTGCAGGCTGACATCTTCTACCACGCGACGGCCCTTATATGCCTTCGCCAGGTTTTCTGCGATTAATGTGGCCATAGCTATCAGTTACTCTTCTTTCCGCTGTTGGACGAACCTTTGTCCTGAAGTTGCGACGGCACCAGTACAGTCGTGACGCGCTTGTTCTGACCCTGACTGAAAGCCTGCATTTTCTGCTCTTTCACCAGGTAGGTAATACGATCGCCTTTGATGTTGCTGTCCTGCTGCTCAATGAACGCATTGCCGGTCAGTTCAACGAAATCGTTAGCCAGTTCATAGTGCAGTTTTGCGGCATGGCCCTGCACCGGCTTACCGCTGTCCTGCATCTGATAGAAGGTGGCGGGATTACCGTAGGCGTCAACGATGGTTTTCTTGCTGTCGCCGCCCGGACGGGTCACCACGACTTTATCTGCCGTGATTTTAATTGAGCCCTGCGTCACGATGACATTGCCGGTAAAGGTCGCGACATTGCCTTGCAAATCCAGCGCCTGATTCTGCGAGTCAATATTGACGGGCTTGTCCGAGTCACCGGTCAGAGCCAGCGCCGGAACGCTGGTTGCCAGCAGCAGGCTGGCCAGTAAAAGCTTCAGGCTATTTTTGTTCATTTTGAATTTCATAAGAGGTTTTGACCTTCTCGATTAACTCGGCGTTTTTTGTCCGTAAATTGCCGCGCATTTTCATGCCGGTGGAGTTAAAACTGCGGCCATACAATGTCACCTGGTCATCAGAGGTAACGTCCTGAGTGACAAGATTAATCTGGGCGTTATCGGTTTTGATCCGCTCAAGCTGAGAATCCTGCGTCAGCGTATTCAGCTCAACATGGCCATACAGGTAAAGCATACGATCTTTGGTGAGCTTTGCTTTATCCGCGCGTAACGTCCAGGTAGGGATTTTGTTCTCATCAAAGGTGGTCATGACCGGATTGTCGAACCAGCTCAGTTCATCATCCGAGAAATAGGTCACTTTGTCAGAGACCAGTTTATATGACAGCGCGCCCTGCGGGTTGTAAACCACAGTGTGTGAATCAGCACTGGTATAGGTCGGTGACTGAGTGTCCGTGCCGACTGGCGTGCCATCGTCATCCTGGTTAGTAAGATTCCAGCCGATCAAAACCAGTGCAATCAAGGTCAGAATCAGCGTTATCCAACGCCTGCTTTTACTCATACTGATTGCCCTTTGGCATCCTCAAATTTGTTCTGCGCCATTAAGATCAGGTCACATACTTCGCGAACTGCACCGCGTCCACCGGCAATCCGCGTGACATAATGCGCGCGCGGCAACAGGATTGGATGTGCATCCGCCACCGCCACGCTTAATCCCACTTTCGCCATAACAGGCCAGTCGATCAGATCGTCACCGATGTAGGCGACCTGGTCGTCGGAAAGAGACAGTTTATCCAGAAGTTCACGATAGGCCAAAAGCTTATCCGATTGTCCCTGATAAAGATGACGGATGCCGAGCGTTTTGCAGCGATCTTCCATCAGACGGGCATTGCGGCCGGTAATAATAGCCACTTCCACATCGGAGGTCAGCAAACAGCGAACGCCGTAACCGTCCCGCACGTTGAATGCCTTCAGCTCTTCGCCATTATTCCCCATGTAGATCACCCCGTCGGACATCACGCCATCGACATCGCAGATCAGCAGACGAATCCTGCTGGCGTGCGCCATAACGTCAGCGCTGACCGGGCCATAGCAGGTTTCAATCGGGTGGGTTGCCTGTTGCATTTTTTCTTCCTGTTCAGACTACGCCAGCGCGCAGCATGTCATGCATATGTACCACACCGAGCAGATGGTCGTCATCGGCCACCAGAATCGAGGTAATGTTTTTGGTCTGCATCAGGTTCAGGGCTTCCACCGCCAGCATATTAGGCCGCACGCGAATGCCACCTGGCGTCATCACTTCCCCGATGGTGGCACGCTGGAAATCGATGCCCATATCAAAGATGCGGCGCAGGTCACCATCGGTAAAGATACCTTCAATTTTCATCAGATCGTCGACGATCACCGTCAGCCCCAGATTCTTGCGGGTAATCTCCAGCAGCGCATCACGCAGCGAGGCGTCCCGTGTAACGTGCGGCAGTTCATCGCCGCTGTGCATGATATCAGCCACATGCAGCAGCAGCTTACGGCCCAGCGCACCGCCAGGATGGGACAAAGCAAAGTCTTCCGCGGTGAAGCCGCGCGCTTCCAGCAGCGAAACCGCCAGCGCGTCACCCATCACCAGTGTGGCCGTGGTGCTGGTGGTCGGTGCCAGTCCCAGTGGGCAGGCTTCCTGCGGAACATGGACACACAGATGCACATCGGCAACCCGGCCCATCGCACTGTCAGGCCGTCCGGTCATGCAGATCAGCGTGATGTGCTGACGCTTTAAAACCGGAATCAGCGCGAGGATTTCGTTTGATTCACCGCTGTTGGAGATGGCGATGACCACATCATTTTTGCTCACCATGCCCAGATCGCCATGGCTGGCTTCGGCCGGATGAACAAAAAAAGCGGGCGTGCCGGTACTGGCAAAGGTCGCCGCCATTTTTTTGCCGATATGGCCAGACTTGCCCATACCCATCACCACCACTTTACCCTGACAGGCGTAGATCAGGGCGCAGGCGCGGGCGAAGTCGTCGTTAATATATTGATCGAGTTGTTCCAGACCTTCGCGCTCAATGCGCAGTACGGTTTTCCCCGCCTGCTGGAAATCAAATGCTGTTGGTTGCTGATATGACATAGTGAGTCTGTCCTTGTTAGCCGTCCATGAATGCCGGCTGCATCCACAGCAGCGTCACCCAGACGAAGAAACTACAGAGTAAAAATAAGCCTGCCGTACGGCCAACGCGGCGGCGACGTAGCAGGCAGAGCAGGGCAAACAGCACGCTGACTCCCAGCATCACCCAGTAATCACGGGCGAAGGCGTGATAATCGACACTGCCAGGGTGAATCAGCGCCGGCAGACCCAGCACAATGGCAATATTATAAATGTTGGCGCCGATCAGATTGCCGATCGCGATATCATCTTCGCCTTTCAGCGCACCGGCAATAACCGTTGCCAGCTCGGGCAGGCTGGTGCCCACGGCGATCAGCGTCAGGCCCATCACCAGTTCGCTGACGCCAAAATAGTCGGCAAACGCCGTGGCATTGTCGATCACCATTCGTGTCGACATCGGCAGGATAATCAGCGCGACGGCCAGCCAGAGAAAGGCCACCGTATTTCCGCTCTCCTCGCGTGGCAATTCGGCCAGCTGCTCGCGGGTCAGGGTGTCGTTGTTATCCCGTTCTGCTTTACGCGCAATGCGAATCACTACCATCAGATAAATCGCGGCAATAGCGATCAGGCCTATTCCATCCAGTCGACTAAGCTGATTGTCAAACAGCATGAAACCGCTGAGCAGGGTAACCAGCAACATTAACGGCAGTTCACGGCGTATCAGATTAGAATGGACGCTAAGCGGGTGCATGAGCGCAGCGGCACCCAGGATGAGTAAAATATTGGTAATATTCGAGCCGAGCGCGGTGCCAACAGCAAGATCCATCTGGCCATGCTGCGCGGCGGAAAAGGAGAGGATCATCTCTGGCAGCGAGGTGCCGATGCTGACAACGGTCATGCCAATAATCAGTGGCGGGATGCCAAATGATCGACACAATATAGAGGCGCTAAACACCAGACGATCGGCACCATATGCCAGTAAAAGCAAACCGATAATCAGCAGTGCAGAAGCTACGAACATGAAAAATCCTTGCGTAAAAACCCAGGCCGGCAATGCCTTTCCCGACCGGTTTAAGGTTCTGTTTGGCGAGACAGGCGCTGATTTTGACCGTCCGGACGGCAAAAGTAAATTTAATGACCATTTTCGCCAAATCTTAGCGGTAAGTTTCTGTAAAGCTATCGTGAATCAGGACCGAACAGGCTACCATCGTACCCCATGTTTACGCCCGATCCTTACAAGAGGTTATAATGATCCAGCAGCAATCGAATCTGGTTGAGGTTCGTGGCGTGAGTTTTTCGCGCGGAGATCGCACCATCTTCGATGACATTTCGCTGACCGTGCCGAAAGGCAAAGTGACGGCGATAATGGGGCCGTCGGGGATAGGAAAAACCACGCTGCTACGCTTGATTGGGGGGCAACTTCAGCCGACCAGCGGTGAAATCTTTTTCCGTGGTGAAAACATTCCGTCATTGTCTCGCACTAAATTGTACGAAGCGCGCAAAAAAATGAGCATGCTGTTCCAGTCTGGCGCGCTGTTTACTGACCTGACGGTCTATGAAAATGTTGCCTGGCCGCTGCGTGAACATACCCGTCTGCCTCCTCCGCTGCTGCACAGCACAGTGCTGATGAAGCTGGAAGCGGTGGGTCTGCGTGGCGCGGCCCAGCTGAAGCCCGCGGAGCTGTCGGGCGGAATGGCGCGTCGTGTGGCCCTGGCGCGCGCTATCGCGCTGGAGCCGGAACTGATCATGTTTGATGAGCCTTTCGTCGGTCAGGATCCGATCACGATGGGTGTGCTGGTAAAACTCATTGATGAACTGAACCATGCTCTGGGCCTGACCTGTATTGTGGTCTCGCACGACGTACCGGAAGTACTGAGTATTGCGGACTATGCCTATATCGTGGCCGGACAAAAAATTATCGCACACGGCACCACGCCGGAGTTGCGAGAGAACAATGACCCGCGCGTTCGCCAGTTTATTGATGGCGATGCGGATGGTCCGGTTCCCTTCCGTTTTCCTGCCGGCGACTATCTCGCTGATTTAACCGGCTCAGGGAGTAACTAAACTGATGGTGTTGAAGGCGCTGGCGACATTTGGACGTCAGGGAATTGAAACGTGCGCCAGTTTTGGACGCGCAGGACTCATGCTCTTTCATGCGCTGGTGGGCAAGCCAGCGTTCCGCAGACACACGCCGCTACTGATTAAACAACTTTATAGCGTCGGCGTGCTGTCGCTGCTGATCATCGTGGTTTCCGGTCTGTTTATCGGCATGGTGCTTGGCCTCCAGGGTTATCTGGTCTTAAACACGTATGGGGCGGAAACCAGCCTCGGTATGCTGGTGGCGTTGTCATTGCTGCGCGAACTGGGGCCGGTTGTAACCGCGCTGCTGTTCGCCGGACGGGCAGGGTCTGCGCTGACCGCCGAAATCGGCCTGATGAAAGCCACCGAACAGCTCTCCAGCATGGAGATGATGGCGGTTGACCCGTTGCGCCGGGTGGTCTCGCCGCGCTTCTGGGCCGGTTTTATCAGTATGCCCTTACTGACGCTGATTTTTACCGCGGTAGGGATTGCCGGTGGGGCGCTGGTCGGGGTGAGCTGGAAAGGGATTGATCCTGGTTTCTTCTGGTCGGCGATGCAGAATGCCGTCGATTTTCGTGCCGATGTGGTTAACTGCCTGATTAAAAGTGCAGTATTTGCCATTACCGTGACGTGGATTGCGCTGTTTAACGGCTATGATGCGATTCCAACCTCTGAAGGGATCAGTCGCGCGACGACGCGCACTGTGGTGCACGCGTCACTGGCGGTGCTCGGATTGGATTTTGTGCTGACAGCACTGATGTTTGGGAATTGATGCAATGCAAAGCAAAAAAAGCGAAATCTGGGTTGGCATATTTATGATTATGGCGTTACTGGCGGCGCTGTTTCTCGCGCTGCGCGTCGCCGATTTAAAGTCGATGGGCACCGAGCCGACGTGGAAGCTCTACGCCACCTTTGACAATATTGGCGGTCTTAAAGCCAGTTCGCCGGTCAAGATTGGCGGGGTGGTGATTGGCCGGGTGACCAACATTGAGTTAGAGCCGAAAACGCTGCTGCCGCGTGTCACCATGGACATCAGCGATCAGTATGCGAATAAAATTTCAGACACCAGCTCGCTGGCGGTTCGCACTCAGGGACTGCTGGGTGAGCAATTCCTGGCGCTCAACTTAGGATTTGACGATCCTGAACTGGGTTCGGCGATGCTGAAAGATGGCGATACGCTGCGCGATACGAAATCCGCCATGGTGCTCGAAGACCTGATCGGTCAGTTCCTTTATAAGAGCGGCGATAATAAACAAAACAGTGAAAACAAGGATGCGCAGGAAGGCGACAGTGCTGCGCCTGCGGCACCGGCTCAACCTTAAAGAAGAGGGTATACCATGTTTAAACGTTTACTGATGATTGCCATGCTGGTGGTTGCGGTACCGCTGACGGCAACCGCAGCCGATCAGAGCAACCCCTACAAACTGATGAATGAAGCGGCGCAAAAGACGTTCACCCGTCTGAAAAACGAGCAGCCGAAAATCAAGCAGGACCCTAACTACCTGCGTCAGATTGTGCGTCAGGAGCTGCTGCCCTATGTGCAGATCAAATATGCGGGCGCGTTAGTGCTGGGCCGCTACTATCGTGATTCGACCCCCGCTCAGCGTGAAGCCTACTTCAGCGCCTTTGGTGACTATCTGGCGCAGGCTTATGGTCAGGCACTGGCACTGTACAACGGACAGAGCTACCAGATTCAACCTGAGCAGCCGTTAGGCGATGCCCAGATTGTCGCTATTCGCGTTTCCATTATCGACCCAAATGGTCGTCCACCGGTTCGCCTCGACTTCCAGTGGCGTAAAAACAGCCAGAGCGGTAACTGGCAGGCGTATGACATGATCGCTGAAGGCGTAAGCATGATCACCACCAAACAAAATGAGTGGAGCGATCTGTTACGTACCAAAGGTATTGATGGTCTGACGGCGCAGCTGAAATCTTCTGCGGCACAGCCAATCACGCTGGATAAACAACAATAATGCACGAATCGTTACGCTGGGAGCGGGAAGCCAGCACGCTATTACTGAAAGGCGAACTGGATCGCGACACGCTGATGGGCCTGTGGCAGCAACGTGAGACGCTGATTAAAGATGTCGATACCATCGACGTTGCGGCGCTGGAGCGTGTGGACTCTTCCGGGCTTGCCCTGCTGGTGCACCTGCGGGAAATCGCACGAGCACAGGGTATTACCCCTCGCTTTACGGGCATCAGCGATAAACTGCATTCGCTGATAACGCTTTACAATCTGCAACAGATTATTGTTTCTGCGGATAAAAGCGCCTGATATCCGGTTGTTATGCTAAGCCCCTGTTTTCAACAGGGGCTTTTGCGTATTTAAGAGTCAGCCGCTTTCCTCTACTATGTCAGCCTTATTATTATTAAGTGAAGTTAAGCCCAATGGAAAACAGTGAAATTCAGGCCGTGCTGATGGCAGCATTGCCTTTAGACGAAGTGCATGTGATGAGCAATGATGGCAGCCATTTTCAGGTGATCGCCGTAGGCGAACTGTTTGGCGAACTGAGCCGCGTGAAAAAGCAGCAGGCTGTCTACGCGCCGCTGATGGAATTCATCGCGGATAACCGCATTCATGCTGTCTCTATCAAAACCTATACTCCCGCTGAATGGGCGCGTGACCGTAAACTCAACGGTTTCTGATCCCCAGCGTGGTGAACTCGTCGCTGGCGAGTCCAATCTTTAGCTAGTTAATTGAGAGCCGTGTTAATGGACAAATTTCGTGTGCAAGGCCCCACCCGCTTAAGTGGTGAAGTAACCATTTCCGGGGCAAAGAACGCCGCGCTTCCTATTCTGTTTGCTGCGCTGCTGGCTGAAGAGCCGGTCGAGATCCAGAATGTGCCAAAGCTGCGCGACATTGATACCACCATGAAGCTGCTGAGCCAGCTGGGTGCGAAGGTGGAACGCAACGGTTCTGTGCATGTCGATGCCAGCGCGGTAGATGTATTTTGTGCGCCTTACGATCTGGTCAAAACCATGCGTGCCTCAATCTGGGCGCTGGGCCCGCTGGTAGCGCGTTTTGGTCAGGGTCAGGTTTCCCTGCCGGGTGGCTGCGCTATCGGCGCGCGTCCGGTCGATCTGCACATCACCGGTCTTGAACAGCTGGGTGCCGAGATCAAGCTGGAAGAGGGCTACGTGAAAGCGTCAGTCAATGGCCGCCTGAAGGGCGCACTGATTGTCATGGACAAAATCAGCGTCGGCGCGACCGTGACCATCATGAGTGCTGCGACGCTGGCGACCGGTACTACCGTGATTGAGAATGCGGCGCGTGAGCCGGAAATTGTCGATACCGCCAATTTCCTGAACACCCTGGGCGCAAGAATCAGCGGTGCAGGCAGCGATAAAATCACCATCGAAGGCGTAGAGCGTCTGGGTGGCGGTGTTTATCGTGTCCTGCCAGACCGTATCGAAACCGGTACCTTCCTGGTGGCTGCCGCCATTTCGGGTGGCAAAGTGATGTGTCACAAAACCCAGCCGGATACGCTGGATGCTGTGCTGGCCAAGCTGCGTGATGCGGGTGCCGATATCGAAACCGGTGAAGACTGGATCAGTCTGGATATGCACGGCAAGCGGCCAAAAGCGGTCAACGTGCGCACTGCACCGCATCCAGGTTTCCCGACCGATATGCAGGCGCAGTTCACTCTGTTAAACATGGTCGCGGAAGGCACGGGCGTGATTACCGAAACCATCTTCGAAAACCGTTTCATGCATATCCCGGAACTGATTCGTATGGGCGGACATGCTGAGATTGAGAGCAACACGGCGATCTGTCATGGGGTTGAAACCCTGTCAGGTGCGCAGGTGATGGCGACCGATTTGCGTGCGTCTGCCAGCCTGGTTCTGGCTGGTTGTATTGCGGAAGGAACGACGTTCGTTGATCGCATTTATCACATCGATCGTGGCTATGAGCACATCGAAGATAAACTGAAAGCAATGGGCGCCAACATTGAGCGCGTCAGCGAAGAGTAATCCCGCAGATGCTCTGAAAAAACCAGCCTCCTTTGGGGGCTGGTTTTTTTTCGCCTGAGGATCGCCTGAGTTTTCAGGCGTTATCGGAGTGATCGACGGGCGTCCGGATACGTTTCCTGCGATCCAGCAGGCAGTGGGTCTCGGGATCGTAATAGCGGCTGGGCCAGATCTCACACGGATGAACCTTGAGCGCGTCGGCGATCAACCATTCGCCCTTGGGCCATGGACGTGTCAGCGCATTAGCCAGCGTTGATGAACTGAGACCTGCTGCGCGTGACAGCGCCGCCAGTGTCATTCCACGCTTATGCAGCGCCGCGATAATGTCAGCCGGGTGCCAGTCTTCCATCCTTTTTTGCATATCCTGTTCTCCTTTTCCCTGTCATTGCGTCGTCCAGCAGGACGTGAGCTTTCCTTTTTACCGTTATCTGGAAAGATTAGGGTTTTTATAGCAAATAGTTCCCATTAGTTTCCAGTAATATTTGGATCCAGCATCTGATCTGTGGGGTGGCATGCAAAAGGAGTGCAACAGCTAAGAGGTAACAAAAAGAAGTGAGAGCAGGAACGTAAAAACGGAGCCTGTCAGGCTCCGTGAGGGATCAGAAATCGCGCTGAACTGACATGTGCGCCAGCGACTCCAGCGCACTGCGCCACGGCGATTCGGGCAGAATGCGCAAGGCATCAATCGCTTTATCCGCTTCCTGTTCGGCACGGCTGCGCGTCCATTCGAGTGAACCACACTGATTCATCGCTTCCAGTACCGGTTCCAGCAGATGGCGGCCATTTCCCTGCTCAATGGCTTCACGAATCATCTTCGCCTGTTCAGGTGAGCCGTGCTGCATAGCATGCAGCAGTGGCAGCGTGGGTTTGCCTTCACTCAGGTCATCGCCGGTATTTTTGCCCAGCGTCTCGCCGTCAGCACTGTAATCCAGTAAATCGTCAATTAACTGGAAAGCGGTGCCCAGATAGCGCCCATAATCCTGTAGCGCTTTTTCCTCTTCAGGTGTGGCTTCAGCCAGTATCGCCGAGGCCTGCGAGGCCGCTTCAAACAGGCGCGCGGTCTTGCTGTAAATCACGCGCATGTAGCTCTCTTCGGTGATGTCGGGATCGTTGACGTTCATCAGCTGCAGGACTTCGCCCTCAGCAATCACGTTTACCGCTTCTGACATCAGCGCCAGGATACGCAGCGAACCCATGCTGGTCATCATCTGGAAGGCGCGGGTGTAAATAAAATCACCGACCAGCACGCTTGCCGCATTGCCAAACGCCGCGTTCGCGGTCGCTTTGCCACGACGCATATCGGATTCATCCACGACATCGTCATGCAGCAGCGTGGCGGTGTGGATAAATTCGATCAGCGCCGCATTGGTCACGTGCAGATCGCCCTTGTAGCCCATGGCACGTGCGGATAGCACGGCAATCATGGGACGGATACGCTTGCCCCCACCACTGATGATGTAGTAGCCCAACTGGTTGATGAGCGAGACATCTGAATTCAGCTGGTCGAGGATGGTCTGGTTAACGGCAGCCATATCCTGTGCGGTTAATTCATTAATCTGTTCTAAGTTCATTCGTCTTTTCAGCTATGACTCGTTATCTCTGCCATGGTAAGTGCTTTTACCCAGCCAGCGTTCAGGTAATCTGTTACTGATTGTACTTGAATTTTCTGCCTGAGAAACGGTTGCATTCAGCCTGTGTTTTTTTTCTGCAAGAGTGTGCAAAGTGCTCTTGTCTTCTTCTGGAGTTTTGCGTAGAATTCGCGCCCTATTGTGAATATTTAGCGCGCCGCCTGATGAACTAAAAGGCAAGCGCAGAAGCGGAGTTTTATATGTACGCGGTTTTCCAAAGTGGTGGTAAACAACACCGAGTAAGCGAAGGTCAGACCGTTCGCCTGGAAAAGCTGGACATCGCAACCGGTGAAACGATTGAGTTTGACCAGGTTCTGATGATTGCTAATGGCGAAGACGTGAAAATCGGCGCGCCACTGGTTTCAGGCGGAATGATCAAGGCAGAAGTTGTTGCTCACGGTCGTGGCGAGAAAATTAAGATCGTTAAGTTTCGTCGTCGTAAGCACTACCGTAAGCAAGCAGGCCATCGCCAGTGGTTCACTGATGTGAAAATCACTGGTATCACGGCATAAGAGGAGATCTGACAAATGGCACATAAAAAGGCTGGTGGTTCGACTCGAAATGGTCGTGACTCCAATGCAAAACGTCTGGGTGTAAAACGTTTCGGTGGCGAATCTGTTCTGGCAGGTAGCATCATCGTTCGTCAGCGTGGCACCAAATTCCACGCCGGTACCAATGTAGGTTGTGGTCGTGACCACACCCTGTTTGCTACCGCAGACGGCAAAGTACAGTTCGAAATTAAAGGTCCGAACAACCGTAAATACATCAGCATCGTTGCTGAGTAAGGTTGTCGTGACGCAGACGTTTAACGTCTGAACGCACGAATTAAAGGCCCCGCAGCTCCTGCGGGGCTTTTTACATTCTGCGCTCTGTTGCGGTAAAAGCGACGCATCACAAAAGTTTGCTGTACACTTTATGTACGCACTGGCGAAAGCCAATCCTGATTTATCCGCCGCTGGTCAGCGCAGAAGACCCTGGCGGACCCGTCTGCAGAGTGCTGCAGGCGATTGTGTGACGGAGATAGAAAATGAAGTTTGTAGATGAAGCGACAATTTTGGTCGTCGCCGGTGATGGCGGTAATGGTTGCGTAAGCTTCCGCCGCGAGAAATATATCCCGAGAGGCGGCCCTGACGGGGGTGATGGCGGTGACGGCGGTGACGTTTATCTGATCGCTGATGAAAACCTCAATACCCTTATCGATTATCGTTTCGAAAAATCTTTCCGCGCCGAGCGTGGGCAGAACGGCCAGAGCCGCGACTGTACCGGTAAACGCGGTAAAGATATCGAAGTTAAAGTGCCGGTCGGCACCCGGGTTATCGATCAGGGTACCGGCGAGACACTGGGTGACATGACGCGTCACGGCCAGAAACTGATGGTCGGCAAAGGTGGCTGGCATGGCCTGGGCAACACCCGCTTTAAATCATCTGTAAACCGCAGTCCGCGCCAGAAAACCATGGGTACCCCGGGCGAAAAGCGCGACCTGCAGCTGGAGCTGATGCTGCTGGCAGATGTCGGGATGCTGGGCTTACCGAATGCCGGTAAATCGACCTTTATCCGTGCCGTATCGGCAGCGAAGCCAAAAGTGGCGGACTATCCGTTTACCACGCTGGTGCCGAGCCTGGGCGTGGTTCGTATGGACAGCGAGCAGAGCTTCGTCGTGGCCGATATCCCTGGCCTGATTGAAGGCGCAGCCGATGGCGCAGGCCTGGGCATTCGCTTCCTGAAGCACCTTGAGCGCTGCCGCGTGTTGCTGCACCTGATTGACATCGATCCCATCGATGAAAGCGATCCGGTTGAAAATGCCCGCATCATTCTCGGCGAGCTGGAAAAGTACAGCGAGAAGCTGTTCAACAAGCCACGCTGGCTGGTCTTCAACAAAATTGATCTGATCAGTGAAGAAGAGGCGCAGTCACGGGCTAAAGCGGTGGCTGAAGCGCTGGGCTGGGAAGATAAGTATTACCTGATTTCTGCCGCAAGCCGTACCGGTGTCAACGAACTCTGCTGGGACGTGATGAGCTTCATCAACGCTAACCCGAAAGAAGCGGAGCTTGAAGAGAAGCAGCCGGAGAAAGTGGAGTTCATGTGGGACGATTACCACAAAGAAACCATTGAAAACACGGTTGAAGTGGAAGATGAAGAGTGGGATGACGACTGGGATGATGAAGACGACGAAGGCGTTGAAATTATCTATCAGCGTTAACCGATCGCCTGCTATAGCGTGATATGCAATGCCCCCTTTCAGGCCTGAAAGGGGGCATTGTTCTTTCTGCAGCTAGCTCATCACCGCCACACTCAGTCGCGCACTGCAGCACAGCTGATCCCGACCGTTCCGAATCTCAATCTGCCAGCTCTGACTGCGTTTACCCAGATGCAGTGGACGGCAAATTCCCCGCACCAGACCGGCAGAAACCGCACGATGATGGCTGGCATTCACTTCTACGCCAACCACGCTGCTGCCTTCTTCAACCGCCAGATATCCGGCAATTGAGCCCATCGACTCCGCCAGCACCACGGACGCACCGCCATGCAGCAGCCCGAACGGCTGTTGCGTACGGGCATCGACCGGCATCGTCGCTTCCAGATAATCATCACCTATCAGGGTAAAAACGATACCCAGATGGGCCACCAGAGAGTTCTCACCCAGCGCATTCAGGGCGGGAAGATCAATGGATCGCTTCCAGATCGCTGTCATCATCAGGCTCCCAGGGTTGCGCCACCATCAACCACAATATCCTGCAGCGTCACATGACTGGCAAGATCCGACGCGAGAAACAGTACAGTGGCCGCAATTTCCTGCGGCTGCGCGATCTTGCCCAGCGGGATACCCAGCTTGAACTGATCCGGGAAGCCGGCAATCATCTCCTGCTCACCCGTCGGTGTGTGCCACAGGCTGCGCTGCATATCGGTGTCGGTAGAACCGGGTGAAACGATGTTGCAGCGCACGCCATAGGGGGCCATCTCCAGACCCACGGTCTGACAGAGACTGCGCAGCGCCGCTTTTGAAGCGCCATAAGCGGACATGCCAATACGCGGGGCATGAGCCGAATTAGACGCGACGGTGACGATGGCACCGGCGCGCTGTTCGCGAAAGCGTGGCAATGTCTGCTGGAACAGATTAAACGCGCCGCCCGCATTGACGTTAAGACACGCCTGCCAGTCGGTAAACGACAGCTCATCGGTGGCACCAATCCGTAAGATACCGGCTGCGTTGACCAGCACATCAATGCGCGGCTGCGCGGCCAATACGCGCTGGCAGATCGTTTTGACCTGCGCCGGATCGGCCACATCCATCGTGTGGCAGGGAAACGGGTAATCATGGCCCTTGAAACGTTGATCAAAAGCCTCGACCTGTGCGCCAGCCTGATGAAAGGCTAACGCAGTATGATAGCCGATGCCCTGGCCGGCACCGGTTACCCAGACGATTTTACCGCTGAAGTCGAATGTGTGGCTCATTTCGCCGGCTCCCGCGCCAGCAGCGCCCACCAGCCATCAATGCTCGGATTTTTCGCCAGGCTGACGAAATCGATATCACGATGTACCTGACGCCAGCGTGCCGCCAGCGCCATCACGCGTACTGAATCCAGACCGTAATCAATCAGGTTTTCATCATCTTCCGGCGCATCATCATCTTCCAGCAGCGGCAGGATCAACGCGCGCAGATCATCTTTGCTGAGTGGCACAGGCATCAGATCGGCGGTCATCACCACTTTTCCGCTACGGCCCGCGGTGTAGGTCAGCGCCATCATATGTTCCTCACGGCTGAAGTCAGCCAGCGCATCGGCCACCATAAACGGCTGAATATTGCGCATAAACGCATCGGTGGCCGTAGTCAGGCAGCCAATATGAGCATAGACGCCGGTGATAATCAGCTGATCGCGGCCCATCTCCTGCAGGATCGACTCCAGCGGCGAGCGGTGAAATGCACTGTAGCGCCATTTGGTCAGGACCTGATCGTCCTCATCAGGTGCCAGCGCATCCACGATCTTCTGCTGATCGGGATGTTTATTCAGTCCCGGTCCCCACATGTCGTTGAGCAGCGCACGATCTTCATCGCTCTGCGCGTTTGGCTGAGCGGTGTAAAACACCGGAATGCCCTGCGCTTTGCAGTAGCGACGCAGCCGGGCAATATTGTCGACTACCTGCTCAACCAGCGGGCTATTTTCGCCCCAGAAGTTGAGAAAATAGCGCTGCATATCGTGGATCAGCAGGGCGGCACGGTCCGGCTCCAGCATCCATTTCACTTTGTTGTTGGGCAACTCGGTGGCGGCTGGCAGCGGATAAGAGGTCAGTTGTGGAATAGCCATTGAAAATCTCCGGACAGATCAGGCTTGCGCTTGTTGATCGGCAAGTTGTTGGCGCAGACGTTTTTTGTCCACCTTTCCGACCGCGGTCAGCGGCAGGGCATCTACGCAGGTAATACGGTCGGGCAGCTTAAATTCTGCGACGCCAAGTTCACGCAGGTGACGACGCAGCACCACCGGTTTAACCGGCTGACGGGTAACGATAAAGGCACAGCTTTTTTCACCCATCAGCTCGTCGCTCATGGAGACCAGCGCAGCGTGGATCACATCCGCATGGCGCTGCAGCAGGTTTTCGATCTCTTCGGCTGCGATCTTTTCGCCGCCCCGGTTGATCTGATCTTTCTCCCGGCCCTGCACGATGATGTTGCCAGAGGGCGTGATCTCAATCAGATCGCCAGAGCAGTAAAAGCCCTGGTCATCGAAGCTGGCGGCGTTATGTTCCGGGCTGTTGTAGTAGCCACGGAAGGTATAAGGACCACGGGTCATCAGTCGACCGATGGAGCCTGCTGGCAATGGGTTACCCTGATCGTCGGCGACCCACACCTCGTCATCCGGGGAGATCGGGCGTCCCTGCGTGGTGAGAATGGTCTGCTCATCGTCATCCAGTCGGGTGTAGTTCACCAGACCTTCCGCCATACCAAATACCTGCTGAAGGGTGCAGCCGATCTCGTTCTGGATGCGCGCGGCCAGCGTTTCGCCCAGCTTTGCGCCACCGACCTGAATGCGTTGCAGCGAGGCCAGCGCGGCATTGCTGCCCCATTCCTGAATCGCCTGCAGCCAGAGACTGGCAGCGGGCGGAACCAGGCCGGTATCGGTGACCTGATGCTTTTCAATCAGCGGGAAGCAGAGCGTTGCGCTGGGATCGGCGGCTAAGATCACCTGTCCGCCCGCGTAAAAAACACCCAGCGCGCCCGGCGAACTCATCGGGAAGTTATGCGCGGCGGGCAGGGCGATCAGGTAGCGGGTGTCGGCGGTAACACCGCAGATAACGTCACTCTCACGGATGCTGTAGTAGTAATCATTATGGGTGCGTGGGATCAGTTTCGGTGTACCGGTACTGCCTCCCGACAGCTGGAAAAAGGCGACTTCATCGCCTGCGGTCGGGGTTGCGATGAAGTTGCCCGCGGATTCAGCCAGCAGGGCGTCGAGGCTGTTTTCCGTCTGAGCGTCATTACGCAGGATCACCTGTTGGAGTGAACGCTGATCGCGGCGAAGTTGCGCAATAAACGCATCATCGGCGAACAGAGCGTGGCTGCGATCGGCAATTAACAGGCTCGGCGAGATCTGACTGGCATAGGCGGCCAGTTCGGTGCGCTGATGGCTGAACAGGGCGTTAACCGGGGCGACGCCGATTTTGAACAGGGCAAACAGCGTCAGGTAAAATTCCGCCACGTTGCCAAGCTGCACCAGCGCCGTATCGCCTGACTTCAGGCCGCGACGCTGCAATGCCGCGGCCAGGTTGTCACTCAGCGCCGCCAGCTGGCGATAGGTAAATTGTCGTTCGCCATCAATCACCGCCACGCTCTCGCTGTCGCGATGACGTTCCAGGATGTCGGTCATCGGCAGATCGAGCCAGTAGCCTTTTTCACGGTAACGTGCGGCCAGATCGTCCGGCCAGCGGCTGTAGGAAATCGTCATACAGGTTCCTTTATTGCAGTCCAAAAGCGCGAAGCATGGTGTCGAGTTTGACGCCGGTTTCACGCCATTCTGATTCAGGTTGTGAGTCCGCTACGATGCCTGCGCCCGCAAACAGCCGCACCCGCGGGCCATTCACCGTACCGCAGCGAATGGTGACGACCCATTCGCCATTGCCCTGATCGTCACACCAGCCGACGATGCCGCCAAACAGCTGACGTTCAAATGGCTCCAGTCGCTGAATCAGCGCCTGAGCACGCTGATGCGGGAAGCCGCTGAGGGCCGGTGTCGGATGCAGCAGACAGGCCAGTGACAGCGCATTTTCGCGATCGTCCAGCACGTCACCCTGAATCTGCGTAGCGAGATGCCACAATGTTGCGGTGGTCAGCAGTGAAGGTGTCTCGGGGACCGACAGCAGGCGGCTGCGCGGCTGCAGCGTCGCACGCATCGCATCCGTGACCAGCTTATGCTCATGACGATCTTTTGCTGAGTGCATCAGGCTGTCGCCAGAGGCCTGGTCATGCTGCGGATCGCGATGACGCGGCGCTGAACCGGCCAGCGGACAGGAGCTGAACTGGCGGCCCTGCTTACGAATCATCAGTTCCGGGCTGGCGCCAACCAGCGCGCCGCCATCGGGCAGCGGCAGATGAAAGTGATAGCTGTTAGGGTTCTGCGCCACGATGCGCTGCATCAGGGCGGCCGTATCAACCGGCTGTTCCGCCACGATATCCATCAGCCGCGACAACACCACTTTATCCAGATCGCCGCGCTGCGTGGTCGCCACTGCCTGCGCAACCATGTCGATGAAAATGTCATGTTCCGGCACCGCCGTGCGGCGACGCACCTGCGGCAGTTCAGCCTCAGCCAGAGAGGCACTGGCGTTGAGGTCGTCACGGTTAAAGGTCTGATACGACTCAGGGATAAACAGCGCAGCGGGCTGATCCACGTCGAAGGGGATTGCACCCACCAGAATGGGATGGGCAATGCCCTGTTTTCTGGCTGAAGCAAAATGGTGCTGTAGTTGCTGCTGAAACTCCCCTGTCAGCTGCTCACCCTGCTTCACCGGCGCGGTAAGGGTAGTAAAACAGCCCTGTGTGGTCAGGCTTTGCCAGGGAGAGGTAAACAGAAAGCCACGGCAGAGTGCCGGGAAATCCTGCAACAAGGGATGTTCAAATGCCAGCGATTCCACCATAATTTCCACCTATAAATGATAAGATAACTAATAATGATTATCATTTGTATTGTGGGCCAGTAACCTACGTTGATTAGCCGAAAGTGTCAATAATTACGCGGCGATTCAGCTGGCATGGCCGGTTAAATCAGCACAAATGGTCTCTCTCTTTTTGCGGGTAAAAGTGGACGAAAATCTATGAGTAAACATGGTGTCACATCGGCGATAGCGCTGTTTTTCCTGAGTATCAGCCTGTTCAGCGTTACCGCTGCTGCCCAGACCGGCTGGCCGCGGACTGTCGCCGGGGCAACAGGCAATATCACGCTGACCCAGGCACCTATGCGTATTGTTTCGACCAGCGTTACCCTGACAGGCTCGCTGCTGGCGATTGATGCGCCGGTCGTCGCCAGTGGCGCAACTGCACCCGGCAGTCGGCTGGCTGATAAGCAGGGATTCTTCCGTCAGTGGGGCGAAGTGGCCAAACAGCGCGGCGTAAAACGTCTCTACATTGGTGAGCCCAGTGCAGAAGCGATTGCTGCTGAAGCGCCAGACCTGATTGTGGTCAGCGCCACCGGGAATGATTCGGCGCTCAAACTTGTCGATCAACTCGCGGCGATTGCGCCGGTGCTGGTGGTGAATTACGACGATAAAAGCTGGCAGCAACTGGTGACGTTGCTGGGCGAGGCGACCGGGCATGAAGCGGAAGCTGCCGCCCGGAAAGCTGAGTTTGATGCGCGAGAAAAGGCTCTGAAAGCGAAGCTGACCCTGCCGCCGCAGCCGGTTTCAGCGATGGTGTGGAACGGGGATGGCCGGGCAGTCAATCTATGGACGGATGCGTCGGCGCAGGGGAAATTACTGCAGCAACTGGGCTTCACTCTGGCGACGCCGCCGGCCACTCTTCAGTCTGGTCACAGCATGGGACAGCGTAAAGATATCCTGCAACTGTCAGGAGAAAATCTGGCGGCAGGCCTTAATGGTCAATCATATCTGCTGTTTGCCGCTGAAGAGCCCACCGCCGCACAGGTGATGAGCAACCCTTTCCTGGCACAGACCCCAGCGGTGCGCGCCAAAGCGGTCTATGCGCTGGGGCTGGATAGCTTCCGGCTCGACTACTACAGCGCCAGCAATTTGCTGACGCGGCTGGAGACGCTGTTCGTGAAATCATGATCCCGTTTCCGCCGGTGCAGGCGGTTGATAGCGACGCAGACGCGCCATCAGCAGCCACATGATGATGCCCAGCACGGTGGCTGCCAGACCAGACAGGCTGGCCGCCTGCTGCGGCAACAGCAGTGAACCCATCGCGCCAATCATCGCTGCACCTATCGCATCGCCGGTGACATTCTGCGCTGTCCAGAGGCTGTTGATCCTGCCGAGCAGCGCATCAGGCGTCAGCGTCTGGATCATCGCGTACTGCACCAGGCTGTTGATGGCACTGAAATAGCCAAAGGCCGCGAGGCAGACCAGACTGGCGCTGAACCACGGCATCAGGCTGAACAGAGCCAGTGCGACGAAAGCAGCAATAGCACTCGCCAGAATCAGGCGGCCCGGCTGTGGTGACTGTGCCAGCCGTCCGCTGGTGAGCGCACCTGTGGCAGCACCCAGCGGAACAGCGGCATACATCAGCCCTAACTCCGTCACGCCGACCTGCCAGTGTGGCGCCAGCGCCGGATAGAGCACGCGCACTGCGCTGGCTAACGTCACCAGCGCGCCGACCAGCGCCGCCATGCCAACAATCGGGCTGGCAAACAGGAATTGCACGCCGCTGGCCAGTGCTTTCAGCGGATGTTCACGCGGCTGCGGCGGTGGCGCAAGCCGCGGCAATCGCAGCAGGGTTAACACCGTCAGCAACGTGCCGAACGCCGCCAGTCCGTAGTTCCACGCCACACCGCCCTGCGCGATGACCAGTCCGGCAATGGCCGGGGAGAGAATCGCGCCAAAGCGCACCGTCAGCATGGTAATCGCACCTGCTTTCATCAGATTTTCACGCCCGACCAGCGCCGGAGTTGCCGCCAGCAGCGCGGTGACGCCTATCGCGCCGAAAAAACCATCCCACAGTCCCAGCACAAAGACGGCGATCACCGACGGCGAAGGGAGCAGGGCATTGATGCATAAGGCGACAAAGCCCAGGCCACAGGTGGATCGGGCAAACAGGATCAGACGTCGGCGCTCATAGCGATCCGCCAGCACGCCGCCAGTCAGCAGGCCGATAAACATGCCGGCACCGGCCAGCGTCACCGCCAGACCCACCAGCAGCGGCGACTGCGTCAGTTGCTGAATCTGAACCGGTACCGCCACCGCCAGCATGCCGAGGGCGACAATGGAGATAAAGCGGGCGATAAAAATGGCGCGAAAGGCGGGGTGGGTTCTCAGCAGGCTGAGATCGATAAAGTGGGAGGGTTTGTTCATAACGTCGCTTTTTTGCACCCATTTTCCTCATCATTGAGTCCGGGAGTCATGGTAACATACAAAAAATCACTAATAACGATAACAAGTATCATTATCATAATGACTCGTGCTGCGATCTCAATGAATCGGTGAAGGTTTAAACGTTATGCGTCAACTTCGTGCAATAGCAGGTTCAGGGATGCTGCTTTTGTTGCTTCTCGCGCTCAGCCTGATGCTGGGCGCCAAATCTATCCCCTTTCATGATGTCACGCAGGCCTTATTCAGCGACTGTAACCGCGTCGATTGTGTCATCGTGCGCGATGCCCGACTGCCGCGCACCCTGGCGGGTCTGCTGGCCGGGATCAGTTTAGGTCTGGCGGGCGCGCTGATGCAGAGCCTGACGCGCAATCCGCTGGCCGATCCCGGCATTCTCGGTATCAACGCCGGTGCGGGCTTTGCGGTGGTGCTGGGCATCGCCCTGTCTGGCGCAGATTCCCCCGCTGACTGGCTTGGCTTTGCCTTTACGGGCGCACTGCTGGCCTCCCTGCTGGTGGCGCTGACCGGCGCGCTGGGCGGTGGCCGCGTTAACCCGGTGCGTCTGACGCTGGCAGGCGTGGCGCTGGGCGCGGTGCTGGAGGGGTTAACCTCTGGTTTATCGCTGCTCAATCCTGACATCTACGATCATCTGCGTTTCTGGCACAGCGGCTCGCTGGATATCCGCAATTTTGCCATTCTGCGCACCACCTTTCCGGCGGTAGTCGCCGGTAGCCTGCTGGCGCTGCTGCTGGCGCGTTCGCTCAACAGCCTGAGTATGGGCGGTGATATGGCGACCGCGCTGGGTACCCGGGTGATGCGTACCCAGTTGGTGGGATTACTGGCTATTGCGCTGCTGAGTGGGGCGGCGACAGCTGCTGTCGGCCCCATCGCTTTTGTCGGCTTAATGACGCCACATCTGTCCCGCTGGCTGCTGGGTAACGATCATCGCTGGATGCTGCCCGGAACCCTTCTTATCACCCCCTGTTTGCTGCTGGCCGCCGATATTCTGGGACGGCTGCTGGTACCGGGTGAACTGCGCGTGTCGATTGTCACGGCCATACTGGGCGCGCCTATGCTGATTGTGCTGGTGCGCCGCAAGTCGGGAAGAGGGCAGCTATGAAACGGGTGATGATTAATGCGCTGATGCTGCTGATGGCCTGCGGGGTGCTGGCCTTTCTGAGCATTACGCGCGGCACCTTACCGCTCTCCGCCAGCCAGTTGTGGGCCCTTATCAACGGCGAGGCGGCGCGCAATATTCAGCTGATTGTGCTGGAGTGGCGACTGCCGCGCGTCATGATGGCGTTGCTGATTGGTGCGGCACTGGGCGTCAGCGGGGCAATTTTTCAGTCGCTGCTGCGCAACCCGCTGGGCAGCCCTGATATTCTGGGTTTCAATACCGGCGCTTACAGCGGCGTGCTGGTGGCGCTGGTGCTGTTCCAGCAAAACATGGAGGGCATGACGCTGGCGGCACTGCTTGGCGGACTGCTCACCGCGGGCGTGGTCTGGCTGTTCAGCTGGCGCAACGGCGTGGAGACCTTTCGTCTGATCATTGTGGGCATCAGCGTGCGGGCGCTGCTGATGGCGCTGAACAGCTGGCTGATTATCAGCGCCTCACTGGAGGCGGCACTGAGCGCCGGGCTCTGGAGCGCCGGTTCACTCAACGGCATTACCTGGGCGAAAACGACGCCGGTGATTACGGTGCTGCTGCTGGCGCTGCTGGCGACAAGCATGCTGGCCCGGCGCATGCGTCTGCTGGAGATGGGTGACGACACTGCCTGCGCGCTGGGCGTACCGGTTGAACGCAGCCGCATTTTGCTGATGCTGACGGGCGTGATCCTCACCGCCGCCTCTACCGCGCTGGTCGGTCCCATCTCCTTTATTGCGCTGCTGGCACCGCAGATTGCTCGTCGGTTGTGTGGCGGTATCAAAGGCGCGCTGCCGCTGGCTGCCTTATGCGGCGCGCTGCTGTTAACCGCCGCGGATTACGCCGCGCAGCACTTTTTCCTGCCTTATCAGCTGCCGGTTGGCGTCATCACGGTTAGCCTGGGCGGACTCTATCTGATTGCTCTACTGGTACGGGAGGCGCGACGCCAATGACAGTGAAAACACGTTTGCAGGGCGACGCGCTGACGCTGGGGTATGACAAAAAAATCGTGGCGGAGAATCTCACCGTCGCGATCCCCGACGGTGAACTGACCGTTATTATTGGCCCCAACGCCTGCGGAAAGTCGACGCTGCTGCGTACCTTAAGCCGTCTGGTCTCGCCCCTGAAAGGCCAGGTGCTGCTGGATGGCAATGCGATTGCTCACTACGCTACCAAAGAGGTGGCGCGTCGGCTGGGGCTGCTACCGCAAAGCTCGAATGCGCCAGCGGGCATCAGCGTCAGCGAACTGGTCGCGCGCGGGCGTTATCCGCACCAGTCGTTGTTTGGTCGCTGGCGACAGGACGATGAGACTGCTGTTCAGCAGGCAATGCAGGCTACCGGCGTGGCAGACTTAGCGCAGCAGCAGGTTGATACGCTCTCTGGCGGCCAGCGGCAGCGGGTGTGGATTGCGATGGTGCTGGCTCAGCAGACGCCACTGTTGCTGCTGGATGAACCGACCACCTGGCTCGACATCGCCCATCAGATTGAGTTGCTGGAATTAATGCAGGATCTCAATCAGCAGCATGGTCGTACGCTGGTGGTGGTGCTGCACGATCTCAATCAGGCGTGCCGCTATGCCAGCCACCTGATTGCGATGCGAGACGGGAAAATCATTGTCGAAGGGAAACCGGCGGAGATCGTCACGCCGGAACTGATAGAAGCGATCTACGGCCTGCGCTGCATCATCATTAACGATCCGGTGGCCGGTACGCCGATGATTGTGCCGCTGGGAAGAGGCTGACCTGCGCTTTCTTCGGGTGGAGAAAGCGCAAAGTCAGAACGGCTCAGGGATTCAGCGACGCCAGGCACTGCTGCAGTCGTGGCCCAATCTGTTCGAACATGCGCGGTGAGATGATCTCGACGTGCGCACAGTCCAGCGGCCAGATAGTCAGCTCGCCGACATAGGGCGCCCAGGCGCGGCGCGCATCCTGACCGGGCTGCTGCGTCTGTTCCGCCAGGAACAGGGTTGCGTGTCCGCTGAAGCGAGCACTGCGCGCTGTTGCCAGCAGGCGCACCGAACTGGCGTAGTTGGCTTCAATGGTAGTAAACAGTGCCTCCATTCCTTCACCGGCCTGCCGCCGCTGCGCAGCGATAAACTGCTCGCGCTCACGATTAACCTCTTCCAGCACCGCCGGATCCAGCACATTTTCGCCGCGCCGTTCATCCCAGTTCTGCGTCTCCGGTGGCCAGGTATCCAGCAGTCCGAGGAAGGCAACGGTTTCACCTTCGGCCTCCAGCCGCGCGGCGATACCCTGCGCCAGCGTGCCGCCCAGCGAGTAGCCCAGGAAATAGTATGGCCCCTGTGGCTGCTGCTGACGCACCGTCGCCAGATGCGCCTCACACACCGCGTCAAGGTGCTGCGCCTGGTTCAGCGGGCTGGTGATGTCGGGTGACTGAATGCCAAGTAGCGACCAGCGTGCATCCAGATAGCGCTGCAACACGCTGAACTGCCAGGCAAAACCGGAGGCGGGATGGAAGCAGAACAGCGTCGGGCCAGTGCCGCGTCGCAAGGGTAATACCGCTTCAAATCCGGCACGAGCCACATCCGCTGGCTCGCTGCAGAGCAGTGCTGCCAGCTTTTCTACCGTGGATGCCACCATGATCTGGCCCACCGACACCGGCTGATTCAGCGTCCGGCGCAGCTGTGCTGCCAGCCGCATTGCCAGCAGGGAGTGGCCGCCCAGCGAGAAGAAATCATCCTGGGCGCTTACCGGTTCGCACTCCAGCAGCCTGGCAAACGCCTGTGCCAGTGTCGTTTCGAGTCCGGGATGCGGCGCGCGACCAGCCAGTGCTGCCTGCGTTTGCGGCAGCGGCAGCGCTTTGCGATCCAGCTTACCGTTGCTGCTGAGCGGTAACGCCGCCAGCTGAACAATCGCCACCGGCACCATATGCGCCGGTAACTGTGAGGCCAGAGTCTGACGTATTGCGTCGGTATCGATCGGGCCATCAGCCACCACATAGCCGACCAGCTGGCGGGCATCGCCCTGCTGATCGCTGCTGCTTCCCAGCACCACCGCATGTGTGACGGCCTGCTCAATGCCAGGTAGCGCAGCCATGGCGTGGTCGATCTCGTTCAGCTCGATACGCTGCCCGCGAATTTTTAGCTGATCGTCGCTGCGGCCCAGATACTCCACCGCACCATCCGGCAGCCAGCGCGCCACATCACCGGTGCGGTACATCCGGGAGCCGTGACCCCACGGATCGGCGACAAACCGGCTGGCAGTGAGGTCGGGACGATCAAGATAGCCATGCGCCAGCTGCACGCCGGTCAGATAGAGATCGCCAGCCACGCCCGGTGGCACCGGCTGCAGACGCGCATCCAGAATCCGTAAGCCGGTGTTCCAGACCGGGAAGCCAATCGGCACGCTGGCCCCTTCGACGGCCGCCAGCTCCGGGCCAAAGGCCGGATAGTAGCTGACATCAACCGCCGCTTCGGTCGGGCCATAAAGATTATGCAAGGGGACCCGGGTCAGTGCCTGCCACTGGCGCGATAGCTCTGCGGGCAGCGCTTCGCCGCTACAGAAAACCCGGCGCAGGGTGGCGCAGCGCGCTATCGCGTCATCTTCCTGCAGCGAAGCGACAAAAGCAGCCAGCATCGACGGGACAAAATGGGTGGTGGTCACGCGGTAGCGGGCAAACAGCTGCTGCAGCGCGTCCGGGTCGCGATGAGCATCGGGCGGTGCCATCACCAGCTGTGCGCCGACGATGAGCGGCCAGAAGAACTCCCATACCGAAACATCAAAACTGCTCGGGGTTTTCTGCAACACCACATCATCGCTGCCGAGCGGATAGCGATCCTGCATCCATAACAGACGGTTGATGATCGCCTCATGACTGACCAGCACCCCTTTTGGCCGGCCGGTCGAGCCGGAGGTATAGATGATGTATGCGCCATCCTGTGGGCATGGGGCCTGCATCAGTACGCTATCAACGGGTGTTAACAGCGCGTCGTAAAACAGTGGCGCGACGGGTGAGAGTGCCGCCAGCCGATCGGCCAGTTCACGGCAGGTGATCAGCGTTTTCGGCGCGGCATCTTCCAGCATCATCTGTAGCCGATCGTCCGGATAGCCGGTATCGAGCGGTAGCCAGGTTGCACCCACGCTGACGATCGCCTGCAGCGCCAGCGATAAAAAGACTGAACGCGGCAGCGCTACGGCGACGATATCACCCTGAGTTACTCCCTGCGCAATCAACTGCTGCCCCAGTGCGGCGACCTGCTGCTGCATCTGTTGATAATTAAGCTGATGCCCCTCATCTGCCAGTGCCGGAGCGCGCGGCGAACGCTGTGCCTGACGAAGCAGCAGGCTACTCAGGGTTTCTGCGGGCAGCATTACTGCGGTCTGGTTGATCGCCGCGAGCTGCTGATGCTCTTCCGGCATCAGCATATCCAGCTCGCCACAGGCACTGGCTGGCCGGACGGCAAGCTGCTGAAGCAGCAGGCCAAAGCGGCTGGCGTGTTGCTTCAGCGTTGTGTCGCTGTAACGCTGTGCATTAGCCAGTAACTCCAGGGTCAGGTCGCCCTGTTCGCTGAGGTAGATAGCAATCTCCAGATCGCGTACCGGTCCTGACGCCAGTTGATGGGTTACGCCTTTGATGCCAGCGAAATCGAGCTGGTAATCAAACATCTTCAGGTTGATTACCGGCCCATAGAGCGGATCGCTGTCACCGGAGCGACCCAGATCGCGCTGCACCTGTTCAGCATCGTAACGCTGATGACGACGCATTTTTTTGACTTCACCCGCCAGACGCCCGGCCAGTGCCGTCAGCGGCTGTGCCGGATCGTAATGCACCGCCATTGGCAGCACGTTAATCACCGGACCGGTGGCGCAAAGCGCGGCCGAGCCGATACGGCGCATAAAGATGAAACCGGCGGCGAACGCATGCTGACCGGTGAGGCGCGCCAGCCATAAGGCCACCAGCGCAAAGGCGGTATCCGCGACGCTGAGGTTGTGCTGCCCGGTGTGCGTCAGCAAAGCCTGAAACGTGTCGCGATCCACGGCAAACGTGTGGCGCAGCAGGTCGGTACTGGCGCTCTGACCGGCCAGCGGCAGAGCGGACAACGAGGCGGGCGCAGGTAACTGCGCCCCTTTCTCCAGCCAGAACTGGCGATCGCGCTGCCAGCCCGAAGATTTCTGATAGCGCTGATATTCATCAACGACGTCGCTGAACGGCACGAACGGGCTTGGCTCCGGCGTGTCGCCGCGCTGCCAGGCGCTGTAGAGATTGGCGATACGGCGGGTCAGGGCGGTGAAACTAAAACCATCAACCACCAGATGATGGTATCGCTGATACCAGTACCAGTGATCCTCATCCAGCCGAAACAGGCTGTGATGGTAGAGCGGCGCGCCGCTCAGCACCCGCAGATCGCCGGTCATATCCTGCTGCATCAGCGCACGTGCTGCGGCCTCCGGATCGGCGGCGTCGCGCAGATCGATCACCTCAGGCTCGCGGAAAGCCTGGGGTTCAGGCCACTGTAGCGGTTCACCCTCCAGCTCGCCAAAGGCCATATTCAGTGTGTCCGCTTCCTGCATGCCAGCAATTATGGCCCGTGATAACAGCGCGCTGTTCAGCGCACCGCGCAGTTCGACAAAATGCGCCACGGCGTAAGCATTGGAATAGGGCGATAGCTGGTCAGCGATCCAGATTCCGGGCTGAGCGGCCACCAGTGGCAGCGTTTTTTGTTCTGTCTGCGGGTTGAGGGTGATCTCAGACATTTTCGCCTCTGTCCTGCGTCATAACCGGACGGATATCGTGCCAGTTTTCATTCAGCCAGCTCAGACAGTCAGCCTGTGGTCCGGGGCCAAACACCGGCTGCCATCCTGCCGGAACCGCACAAAAGGCGGGCCATAGGCTGTACTGCTGCTGATCGTTCTTCAGTACCTGACAATCCTGTTGCGGATCGTCGAAAGGGTTAAGTTGTTGCATGTCGGTCTCCTGTCCGCAGTCACCGGGCGCGCTAACGCCGCTGTCCTGCATATCCGATATCTTTCAGTGGCGCGCAGAAGGCGGGATATAAGCGGGTCAGGGCTATTGCCACATGGCTTTAAGGCCTGCCAGCAGTCCGCCGCGCCAGCACAGCGCATCGTGGCCGCCTTCAACCGGGTGATAGCTGACCTGATGTCCGGCGGCGGTCAGATCGCGCTGAAACTGCTGGTTTGCTGCCAGAATCAACCGTTCGCGTCGTCCCGCTTCCATGTAGAAGCGGCGAGGGGGTGCCTGCAGCAAACCCTGTTGTAACTGCTGTGGCAGCCAGCCATTGGGGTCGCCGCGCGCGGGCCACCAGAACGAACCGGAGAGGCTGATCGCTCCAGCAAAGGTTTCCGGCCAGGTCAGGGTGGCGTAAGCGGCAGAAAGGCCGCCAAAACTCTGTCCCGCTACCAGCGTGCTGTCGGCACGAAACGGCGCCCAGCGCTGAACCTGCGGCAACAGCTCGTGCTGAATCGCCAGCCAGAAGTCAGGGTTACAGGTCAGCTCACGCGTGCGGTGTTCGCGGTCGATGATGTCGATCATGACATAGACCGCAGGGGGCAGTTCGCCCGCCTCTGTCAGTTGCTGAAGCGGGCCGGCAACCGGCATGTTCTGTGCCCAGAACTGACCATCCAGCAGCAGTACCAGCGGACGATCGCCTGCACTGGCGTCTCCGGTAACAGAGATCCAGATCTGACGCTGGTTTCCCAGCCGTTCGCTGCGCCACAAATAGTGTTGCAGCGGAATATCGGCGGCACGGCCTTCATCAACCGCACGCCACACCTGCTGATCCGGCGCGTGTGGCAGGTGCAGTGGCGAGACCCTCATTCCGCGTCCACCCGCCCAGCTTCGCAAAGGATTCAGCGGGTCGCTTTGCGCCTGCGGGAATTTCTGACGCCACCACTGGCGCACTGACTGCATATCGGCCTGCCCGGTAAAAGTCTCTTCCTGACTATCAGGAATCAGGCAGTAGCTGCCGCGCCAGTCAGCGGGCAGGGCGGTTTGCCACCACCAGACATCGGTATCGGGAACAGGCGTTAATGAGGAGGGGACCGCAGAATGATGATGATCGGTTACGCCGGTAATATTGATCCAGACGCGCCGGGTAGCGGAGTGCTGCGTGTCACCCTGGGGATCGCGCCAGAAAAAGGTGACCTGACAGGTTCCCTTTTCGCCAGCTTCAACCAGAGGAATGCCCCGTTGCTGCTGCTGTTGCCACCAGCGTTCACTGCCGGTTTCTTCATTTAACCACGTCATACGCGCCATCTTTCGATCACCCTTGATTAGGGTCATGCATGTTATGAATAATAGTATTGATAATTATTTGCATTTGCAATAGGGTGTTTCCGCCCGACAGGGAGCGCGTGCATCCTCTCTGCCGCACCGGCTTTCAGACTGATGCAAAGCGGTTCTGACACTGGCCCGGCGACAAGGGGAAAACGTTGCAGGCAAGGTTATTACTTTTTTACCGGCACGCCGGCAGTGGCATCCTCGCCGGCACTCCAGGAACAGAAAAATGAAAAAGTTATCCCGGCTTTCGTTAGCCATTATGATTGAACTGGGTTTCACCGCCTCTCTCATTTCTGCCGGTGCCGTGGCTGCCGAAGCCACCCGCGAACCGGCCATCGACAGCAGCACCTCCGATACCCTCCACGACGAGACCATGATGGTGACCGCCGCCGAGCAGACGTTGCAGGCACCTGGCGTGTCGACCATCACCGCCGACGAAATTAAAAAACATCCACCCGCACGCGATGTCGCCGAAATTATCCGCACCATGCCTGGCGTCAATCTGACCGGTAACTCCACCAGCGGCCAGCGCGGAAACAATCGCCAGATCGATATCCGCGGCATGGGGCCGGAAAATACCCTGATTCTGATTGATGGATTGCCGGTGACCAGCCGCAACGCGGTTCGGCTTGGCTGGCGTGGCGAGCGTGATACGCGCGGCGACACCAACTGGGTGCCGCCAGAGATCATTGATCGCATTGAGGTGATCCGCGGTCCGGCAGCAGCCCGTTACGGTAACGGTGCAGCGGGCGGCGTGGTGAACATCATCACTAAAAAAGAGATGGATAATCAGTGGCACGGCTCATGGAGCGCCTATTACAACGTGCCGGAACACAAGGAGGAGGGCGCGACCCGTCGCACCAACTTCAGCCTTGAAGGTCCACTGGGCGATGATGTCAGTTTCCGGCTCTATGGCGGACTGGCAAAAACGCAGGCTGATGCTTACGACATTAATGAAGGGCACGCCGCAGACCGCACCGGCAGTTACGCCGGATCGTACCCGGCGGGCCGTGAAGGCTCGATCAACAAAGATATTCATGGCCTGCTGCGCTGGGCATTTGCGCCGATGCAGACGCTGGAAGTGGGGGCCGGTTACAGTCGTCAGGGCAACCTCTATGCCGGGGACACGCAGAACACCAATACCAACGCCCTGGTGAAAAGCAAATATGGTGACGAGACCAACCGGCTCTATCGGCAGAACTTTTCTGTTAAGTGGACCGGTGCCTGGGATAATGGCATCAGCACCAATACTTACGCGCAATATGAGAATACCCGCAACGCGCGTCTGAATGAGGGGCTGGCGGGCGGCACCGAAGGCATCTTCGCCAACAGCAACTTCAATACCATCCAGCTGGATGATGTGTTGTTGCACAGTGAGGTCAGCGTGCCGTTTGAATGGCTGGTGAACCAGACCGCGACTTTCGGGACGGAATGGAATCAGCAACGGATGAAGGATCCTTCATCGACGACGCAGGCCGCCAGCTACGGGTCGATTCCCGGTATCGCTACGACCGGCCGCACACCCTATTCACAGGCGGAGATCTTCTCGCTGTTTGCTGAAGACAATATTGAGCTGACCGACAGCACCATGCTGACGCCGGGCCTGCGCTTCGATCACCATTCGATTGTCGGCGATAACTGGAGCCCGTCGCTCAACCTGTCACAGGGATTAGGCGATGAGTTCACCCTGAAAATGGGCATTGCGCGCGCCTACAAAGCCCCGAGCCTCTATCAGACCAACCCGAACTATCTGCTCTACAGCAACGGTCAGGGCTGCGCCGCCAGTGCCGGTGCCTGTTATCTGATGGGTAATGACGATCTGAAAGCGGAAAACAGCATCAATAAAGAGATTGGGGTCGAATGGAAGCGCGACGGCTACCAGGCGGGCCTGACCTGGTTCCGCAACGACTACCGTAACAAGATCGAGGCTGGCACGGCGCCAACCGGCACCGCATCTAACGGCAAAACCGACATCTACAAATGGGAAAATGTGCCAAAAGCGGTCGTCGAGGGGCTGGAAGGCACGGTCAATGTCCCATTCTCCGACAGCGTGACGTGGAACAATAACTTCACTTACATGCTGCAGAGTAAGAATAAAGAGACTGGCGATCGTCTGTCGATTATTCCGGAATATACGCTCAATTCGACGCTGAGCTGGCAGGCGATGCAGGACCTCTCCCTGCAAACGACGCTGACCTGGTACGGTAAACAAGTACCGAAGAAATATGACTATAAAGGTAACGCCGTCACCGGTAGCGCCACCGATCAGGTGAGCCCCTATTCGGTTGTAGGCATGAGCGGCACCTATGACGTTAATAAATATGCCAGCGTCACCGTGGGTATCGACAACCTGTTCGACAGGCGTCATTTCCGTCAGGGCAACGCGCAGACCACCGGCAATGCCACCACCGGAGCGTGGCTCTATGGCGCAGGGGCCAATACCTTTAACGAGTCGGGCCGCACTTATTATATGAGCGTGAACACCCGCTTCTGATGGACAGGCAATAAAAAGCGCAGCGGTTGATCTGACCGCTGCGCTTTTTTTATGACTGAATAATCAGTTGTTCTGATTGATATCGCGGTAGAGACGGCTCTCAAATCGCACCAGCGGAATACGGCGGGTACGCTGATCTTCCGGCGGGACCGCATAACCGGAAAGGAACTGAACGAATGCCACCCGCGCGCCACTGGAAGTAGTAATAAAGCCCGCCAGGTTATAGACGCCCTGCAGTGAACCGGTTTTCGCCGAGACTTTGCCATCCAGCCCCGCCTCATGCAGCCCGCCGCGATACTGCAGCGTGCCGTCGTAACCTGCCAGCGGCAGCATCGAAATATAATCCAGCGTATTGTCATTCTTCGCAATAAACTGCAAAACCTGCATCATGGTTTGCGGCGAAATCAGGTCATGGCGGGAGAGACCGGAACCATCCACCTGAATGCTATTACCCATGTCGACATTGGCTTTGGCTTTCAGGATGCGGCGAACGGCATCCTGTCCGGCGCGGAACGTGCCGGGCACATTGAAGTAGTGATGACCAATGGTGCGAAACACCGTGTCGGCAATCATGTTGTCTGACTTCTTCAGCATGGTGTGCAGCAGCGTATGCAGCGGCGCGGACTGGGTCGATGCCAGCACCGTACCCGGTTCGGTGACCTGTGTCTGTCTTACCAGATGCCCGCTGTAGTCAATCTCAGACGACCGCAGTTCTGCCTTGAGTATTTCGCCAGCCCAGGCCGCGCCATCCTGCACCGCAAATGCCAGCGGCAGCGGTTCCGCGCGCTGGCGCATACAACCCGTCAGGGTGTAACGGTTCAGCTCGCCCGGCACCACATCCAGCTCGCAATATTGCCCTTCGCCGCTGTTGCGGCCAATGGTACGCACCTGGCTGTACATATGCGCCGGATAATAGGAGGCGATGCGCACAAAGGCATTTTCACCCGGCGTATTAGCACTGTAGAGCGACACCGAGAAGCAGTTTTTATCAACGATTGCCGCACCCGGCGGGGCGCTGAAGCACTGAGTCATATCATTCCACGGCCAGCCCGGCGCCATGTCGTGACTGGCAAAAACGGAGGTGTCGATAACCAGATTGCCTTTGATATGGTTAATGCCCTGCTTCTTTATCGCCGCCACCATGTTGCGCAGATCCTGCCGGCTTAAGGTGGGATCACCGCCGAAACGTGCGACTAAATCGCCGTTCAGTGTGCCATCGATAATGGCGCCGCGAGTCTCAAAAGTGGTCTGAAAACGGAAGTCGCCACCCAGCTCCAGCAATGCTGCCAGCGCCGTTACCACTTTCATGGTACTGGCGGGCAGGGCCATCTGTTTTCCGTGATAATCAATAATCGGGGTTGATGCGCCTACTTTCTGCACCATCAGCGCCAGATTGGCACCGTCTGGCAGGTACTGCATGTATTCATCAACTGGCGCTGCGTGTGCCTGCAGCATAAATGCGCAGCTTAATCCGGTAACAAGTCGTGAAAATCGCATAATCTCGCGGTAACTGGCAGGTGAGGGCGTCAATACTACGTCGCTGGACGGTGCAAAGTAAACGATGACCCGCAGGGAACTCTGGGGTAAAATACGTATCAAATTGCAAAACTCTTTTCTGGCCTGGAAGCATCTCCGGGTCAGGATTTTTTTATTTGCAAAACGGGCTAATGCGCCGCAGAACGCTTTTTTCTGCAGTCACCGGTCAGGATGACATCGTTAAACAGGAAAGATGGCGAGGAGCTTAAATGAATCAGATTCCGATGACGTTAAGAGGCGCTGAAAGATTGCGCGAAGAGCTGAACGAGCTGAAAACCGTGAAGCGCCCGCGCATTATCGCCTCTATCGCTGACGCACGCGAACATGGCGATTTAAAAGAGAACGCGGAATATCACGCTGCACGTGAAGAGCAGGGTTTTTGCGAAGGTCGTATTCAGGAGATTGAAGCCAAACTCTCCAATGCGCAGGTTATCGACGTCACTCAGATGCCGAAAACCGGACGCGTGATTTTCGGTGCAACCGTTACCGTGCTGAACGTCGAAACCGACGAAGAAGCGACGTATCGCATTGTGGGCGATGACGAAGCGGACTTTAAGCAAAATCTGATTTCGGTCAATTCGCCGATGGCGCGTGGCCTGGTGGGTAAAGAGGCCGATGACGTGGCTATCGTTAAAACCCCGGGCGGCGACGTTGAGTATGAAATCCTGAAGGTGGAATACCTTTAAGATGTTGCTACGCTTTGAAAAGCGTTAAAGCACAATGTAAAGAAAGGAAAAAGGCCGCATTGCGGCCTTTTATCTGAGGTAAGAGCATGTCACTTTCTTTGCCCACTTAGCGTGGCAGAGAAATTTTGCTCTCTTTAGAGGGGCGATACAGCACCAGCGTTTTGCCGATCACCTGTACGTTGCTGGCACCGGTCTCACGCACGATAGCCTCAACGATCAGCTGTTTCGTTTCACGATCTTCTGAGGCAATTTTTACCTTGATCAGTTCGTGATGCGACAGAGCCTGCTCGATTTCGGCCAGCACGCCTTCAGTCAGGCCATTGCCACCCAGCATAACCACTGGCTTGAGCGGATGGGCGAGGCCCTTGAGGTGCTGTTTTTGTTTGGTACTTAGATTCATCGTAGTTTTTTACTTACTCAGGGATTGAAAACGGTTCATTCTACCGCCATCTCGGGTATATCACCAAATCGACGCAACCCATTGCGTGCAGGTTTATCGCTACGATGACGATTTAGTTGGAAATATTATGACGGGTAAAAAGCGTTCGGCCAGCTCCGGCCGCTGGCTTCAGGAACACTTTAGCGATAAATATGTGCTCCAGGCGCATAAAAAAGGGTTGCGCTCGCGCGCCTGGTTTAAACTTGATGAAATACAACAGGGTGACAAGCTGTTCAAACCCGGCATGACCGTGGTAGATCTGGGAGCTGCCCCCGGTGGCTGGTCGCAATATGTGGTACAGCAAATTGGGAACAAAGGGCGAGTCATTGCCTGTGATATCCTGCCAATGGATCCGATAGTCGGTGTCGATTTCCTTCAGGGCGATTTTCGTGAAGAATCGGTAGTCAATGCGCTGCTTGAACGCGTTGGCGATCAAAAAGTTCAGGTTGTCATGTCCGATATGGCGCCGAATATGAGTGGTACACCTGCCGTAGATATTCCCCGGTCGATGTATTTAGTCGAGCTGGCGCTGGAGATGTGTCGGGATATCCTGGCACCTGGCGGCAGTTTTGTAGTGAAAGTGTTTCAGGGAGATGGCTTCGATGAATACCTGCGGGAAATTCGCTCCCTGTTTACGAAAGTGAAAATTCGTAAGCCGGACGCTTCACGTTCACGTTCACGTGAAGTGTATATTGTGGCGACTGGGCGCAAACTATAACCAAATTGCTGGAGAAGTCCGCAGTTTTGCTGCGATTCCATGTATGCGGGATCTATAGTACCCTACGCTATCTGTTAACACCGTTGTAATATGAGGTTAATCCCTTGAGTGACATGGCGAAAAACCTGATTCTCTGGTTAGTCATCGCGGTCGTGCTGATGTCAGTATTCCAGAGCTTTGGGCCCAGCGAGTCGAATGGCCGTCGGGTTGATTATTCAACCTTCCTGTCGGAAGTGAACCAGGATCAGGTCCGCGAGGCACGTATTAACGGGCGTGAAATTAACGTCGTTAAAAAAGACAGCAATAAATACACGACCTACATTCCTGTCAACGATCCCAAGTTGCTCGATAACCTCTTGACCAAAAACGTCAAAGTGGTTGGCGAACCGCCGGAAGAACCAAGCCTGCTGGCTTCAATCTTCATTTCGTGGTTCCCGATGTTGCTGCTGATCGGTGTGTGGATCTTCTTTATGCGTCAGATGCAGGGCGGCGGCGGTAAGGGCGCGATGTCCTTCGGCAAGAGCAAAGCCCGCATGTTGACGGAAGACCAGATTAAAACCACTTTCGCCGACGTAGCCGGTTGTGACGAAGCGAAAGATGAAGTTGCTGAGCTGGTGGAATATCTGCGTGAGCCGAGCCGTTTCCAGAAGCTGGGCGGTAAGATTCCAAAAGGCGTTCTGATGGTGGGGCCACCGGGTACCGGTAAAACCTTGCTGGCAAAAGCGATTGCAGGTGAAGCGAAGGTGCCTTTCTTTACCATCTCCGGTTCTGACTTTGTGGAAATGTTTGTCGGTGTCGGTGCATCCCGTGTGCGTGACATGTTCGAACAGGCCAAAAAAGCGGCTCCGTGCATCATCTTTATCGATGAGATCGACGCCGTCGGTCGTCAGCGTGGCGCCGGTTTAGGCGGTGGACATGACGAACGTGAGCAGACGCTGAACCAGATGCTGGTTGAGATGGATGGTTTCGAAGGTAACGAAGGTATTATCGTTATCGCCGCAACTAACCGTCCTGACGTACTGGACCCTGCGCTGCTGCGTCCAGGCCGCTTTGACCGCCAGGTTGTAGTTGGCCTGCCAGATGTTCGCGGTCGTGAGCAGATCCTGAAAGTGCATATGCGTCGTGTGCCACTGGCTACAGATATTGATGCAGCAATCATTGCACGTGGTACGCCAGGCTTCTCAGGTGCCGATCTGGCCAACCTTGTTAACGAAGCAGCGCTGTTCGCGGCCCGTTCAAACAAGCGTGTGGTTTCGATGGTAGAGTTCGAGAAAGCGAAAGACAAAATCATGATGGGTGCGGAACGTCGCTCCATGGTGATGACGGAATCGCAGAAAGAGTCAACTGCCTACCACGAAGCAGGCCACGCCATTATTGGTCGCCTGGTGCCAGAGCATGACCCGGTTCATAAAGTAACGATTATCCCGCGCGGTCGCGCACTGGGTGTGACCTTCTTCCTGCCTGAAGGCGACGCGATCAGCGCCAGCCGTCAGAAACTGGAAAGCCAGATCTCAACGCTTTACGGCGGTCGTCTGGCAGAAGAGATCATCTACGGTGCAGAACGTGTTTCTACCGGTGCGTCCAACGATATTAAAGTTGCGACCAATCTGGCGCGTAACATGGTGACGCAGTGGGGCTTCTCTGAAAAACTGGGTCCGTTGCTCTATGCAGAAGAAGAGGGTGAAGTGTTCCTCGGACGTTCTGTCGCGAAAGCGAAACATATGTCTGATGAAACGGCCCGCATCATCGACCAGGAAGTTAAGCACCTGATCGACAGCAACTACCAGCGTGCTCGTCAGATTCTGGGTGAGAACATGGACATCCTTCACGCGATGAAAGACGCGCTGATGAAGTATGAAACCATCGATGCACCGCAGATCGATGACCTGATGGCGCGCCGCGAAGTGCGTCCGCCAGCGGGCTGGGAAGATCCAGGCAGCAACTCAGACAGCAACGGTACGCCAAAGGCGCCACGTCCGGTTGATGAACCGCGTACGCCAAACCCAGGCAATACCATGTCAGAGCAGTACAACAAATAAGACGCAACATCGTCAGACAAAACCCCGGCTGGTCCGGGGTTTTTTACATCCAGATATTGATCAGCAAGGAGTTTCCGCCATGAAGTTGTTCGCCCGTGATTCCCATCTCGATTTATCTTTTCCTCATGTGATGGGCATTCTCAACGTCACGCCGGACTCCTTTTCAGATGGTGGAAAGCATAATGCGCTGGTCGATGCGCTGACGCATACCAATGAGATGGTCAATGCAGGCGCGACCATCATCGATGTGGGCGGAGAATCAACCCGTCCTGGCGCGGATGAAGTGAGTGTGGAGGAGGAGCTGGAGCGGGTGATTCCGGTCATCGATGCCATTGCCCAGCGTTTCGAAGTCTGGATTTCAGTGGACACCTCTAAAGCTGACGTCATCCGGGAAGCTGCGCGAGTGGGTGCTCACATCATTAACGACGTGCGTTCCCTTTCTGAACCCGGAGCGCTGGAAGCCGCAGCCGCGACCGGACTGCCTGTCTGTTTAATGCATATGCAGGGCGAACCGCGCACCATGCAGCAGGCACCGGTTTATGAAAATATTTTAAGCGAAGTGGACACTTACTTCGCTCAGCAGATAGCGCGCTGCGAAGCGGCGGGCATTAAAAAAGAGCGTCTGATACTCGACCCGGGCTTCGGTTTCGGTAAAAATCTCAGCCACAATTATGAACTGCTGGCTCATCTTGGCGATTTTCACCACTTCGGCCTGCCGCTGTTAGTGGGGATGTCGCGTAAATCGATGATTGGCCAGCTGTTAAACGTCGGCCCGTCACAGCGTTTAACCGGCAGCCTGAGTTGCGGGGTGATTGCTGCAATGCAGGGCGCGCAGATTATTCGCGCCCATGATGTAAAAGAGACGGCTGAAGCGATGCGCGTGGTCGAAGCGACCCGAAGAGCAAAAGGAGTATCATGAGTAATCGTAAATATTTCGGTACAGACGGCATTCGCGGCAAAGTCGGTGAAGCACCCATCACTCCTGATTTCGTCCTGAAGCTAGGCTGGGCCGCAGGTAAAGTGCTGGCGCGCCACGGTTCAAAGAAAATCATCATCGGCAAAGATACCCGTATCTCTGGCTATATGCTGGAGTCGGCGCTGGAAGCCGGCCTCGCCGCGGCGGGCCTGACGGCCGCCTTTACCGGCCCGATGCCGACACCAGCCATCGCCTATCTGACCCGTACCTTCCGCGCAGAGGCGGGCATTGTGATTTCAGCGTCACATAACCCGTTTGACGACAACGGAATTAAATTCTTCTCGTCCGAGGGCACCAAACTGCCTGACGATGTTGAAGAGGCAATTGAGCTGGAGATGGAAAAGCCGATTACCTGCGTTGAATCAGCGCAGTTAGGCCGCGCCAGCCGCATCGTTGACGCAGCAGGGCGTTACATTGAGTTCTGTAAAGGGACGTTCCCCAGCGAACTGAATCTGAATGGCCTGAAAATTGTGGTCGACTGCGCCAATGGTGCCACCTACCACATTGCGCCGAATGTATTGCGTGAACTGGGCGCGACGGTGATTGCTATCGGTGTCCAGCCAGACGGCATGAACATCAACAAAGAGTGCGGTGCCACCGACCTCAAACTGCTGCAGCAGCGCGTGCTGGCGGAGAAGGCCGATATCGGCCTGGCCTACGACGGTGACGGCGATCGCATCATGATGATTGACCATCTGGGTGACAAAGTTGATGGCGACCAGATCCTCTACATCATTGCGCGTGAAGCACTGCGTCAGGGACAGCTGCGCGGCGGCGTGGTGGGTACCCTGATGAGTAACATGGGGCTGGAATTAGCGCTGAAACAGCTTGGCATTCCATTTACCCGTGCCAAAGTCGGTGACCGTTATGTACTGGAGAAGATGCAGGAGAAGGGCTGGCGTCTGGGTGCAGAGAACTCCGGTCATGTGATTCTGCTGGATAAAACCACGACCGGTGACGGTATCGTTGCAAGTTTGCAAGTGCTCACTGCGATGGTGCGCAATCACATGAGCCTGCACGATCTCTGTAGTGGCATGAAGATGCTGCCGCAGGTCCTGGTTAACGTACGCTTTGCGGGCGAACATGATCCGCTTCAGAGTGACTCGGTAAAAGCTGTCACGGCCGACGTGGAAAAAGCGCTGGCGGGTCGCGGACGCGTTCTGCTGCGTAAATCAGGTACTGAGCCATTAATTCGTGTCATGGTCGAAGGCGAAAATGAGGCGCAGGTCACCGAACTGGCGAATCGCATCGCCGACCAGGTCAAGGCCGTTTAAAACCGTAACAGGCGGTCTGCAGAGTGCTGAACTGCCTGTAAAATCACCGGGATGGCGTTTTTTTCTGCAAACAGTGTGGGTAGTAAAAATTGCACTTGCAGAGATATGCGCCTTTGGTTAGTATTCAGACCCGCTTCTGATGGGTGATGACGAGACTCCCCATCAATACTGGTTGAAGCTTTAACTGTACGATTACCGTGCAAGGAACAGGATGATATGTACCAAGCTCTTTTAGTAGTTTTCCTTATTGTAGCTATCGCCCTCGTGGGTATGATCATGCTGCAGCAAGGCAAAGGCGCTGATATGGGAGCCTCATTCGGTGCAGGCGCATCCGGTACGGTGTTTGGTTCTTCGGGCTCAGGTAATTTCATGACTCGTACAACCGGCATCTTAGCAGCGCTGTTTTTCATCATCAGCCTGGTTCTGGGTAATCTGAACAGCAATAAAGCGTCTAAAGGAAGCGAGTGGGAAAATCTTTCTGCGCCGGCGCAGTCTTCTCAACAGACTGAAAAGCCAGCTCAACCGGTAACTCCGGGCAGCGATATTCCTAAGTAAGGTCGTCAGCACAACGAATCGTTGTGGTCAGTGCAGTGCCGTGGTGGTGGAATTGGTAGACACGCTACCTTGAGGTGGTAGTGCCCGATTGGGCTTACGGGTTCAAGTCCCGTCCTCGGTACCAAATAGTAGTATCCCTTGCATTTTATGCAGGTCTGGCGTATTATTCGCCACGTTTTCGGACGCGGGGTGGAGCAGCCTGGTAGCTCGTCGGGCTCATAACCCGAAGGTCGTCGGTTCAAATCCGGCCCCCGCAACCAATTTTCCCTTTGAGTTCTTTTTCAAATATACTGTATGCATCGACGGACGCATTCACGGTTATTTTTTGAAAGAAAATTCTTTGGATGGAGTCCGGGCCGCATTGCGGCATACAGGGTCCAGTGATTAAAAGCCCCGAATATTCGGGGTTTTTTGTTATTAGCGAATCGTAATACTGGGCTATAGGCCCTTTTTTTATGTCTTGGGGGTGGGCTTGTCCACATTAGAGCAAAAATTGACAGAGTTGGTATCGGCTCCCGTAGAAGCGCTGGGTTACGAACTGGTTGGAATTGAATTCGTTCGTAGTCGCACATCTATCCTGCGCATCTATATTGATAGTGAAGATGGCATCAATGTCGATGATTGCGCCGATGTCAGCCACCAGGTAAGTGCGGTAATGGATGTTGAAGATCCCATTACGGTCCCTTACAACCTAGAAGTCTCTTCACCGGGACTCGATCGTCCTCTGTTCACTGCAGAACACTACACCCGCTTTATGGGTGAAGAAGTGAGTCTGGTGTTGCGTATGGCCGTTCAGAACCGCCGTAAATGGCAGGGAACCATTAAGTCAGTTGATGGCGAGATGATCACGGTGCACGTTGAGGGTAGCGATGAAGTGTTCGCGCTGAGTAATATTCAGAAAGCGAACCTGGTCCCCCACTTTTAAAAGTCCGGATTGAGGCTAACCAGGATGAACAAAGAGATCTTAGCTGTTGTAGAAGCCGTTTCTAACGAAAAAGCCCTGCCGCGTGAGAAAATCTTCGAAGCGCTGGAGAGCGCGCTGGCGACTGCGACCAAGAAAAAGTATGAGCAGGAAATTGAGGTACGCGTCAGCATTGATCGCCGCAGTGGCGATTTCGATACTTTCCGCCGCTGGGAAATCGTAGAAGAGGTGACACAGCCGACGCGCGAGATCACGCTGGATGCGGCCCGCTTCGAAGATGAAGCATTCAATCTGGGCGAATATGTCGAAGATCAGATTGAATCGGTCACCTTTGACCGTATCACCACCCAGACTGCTAAGCAGGTTATCGTGCAAAAAGTGCGCGAAGCTGAGCGCGCAATGGTGGTTGATCAGTTCCGTGAGCAGGAAGGCGAAATTATCACGGGCGTGGTGAAGAAAGTTAACCGCGACAACATCTCCCTCGACTTAGGCAGCAATGCCGAAGCGGTGATTCTGCGCGAAGATATGCTGCCGCGTGAAAACTTCCGTCCTGGCGACCGTATTCGTGGCGTACTCTACTCTGTACGTCCGGAAGCGCGTGGCGCGCAGCTGTTCGTGACGCGTTCTAAACCAGAAATGCTGATTGAACTGTTCCGCATCGAGGTGCCAGAAATTGGCGAAGAACTGATTGAAATTAAAGCCGCTGCTCGTGATCCGGGTTCGCGCGCTAAAATTGCAGTCAAAACCAACGACAAACGTATTGATCCGGTGGGTGCCTGTGTGGGCATGCGCGGCGCGCGTGTTCAGGCAGTTTCCAGTGAACTGGGTGGCGAGCGTATCGATATCGTGCTGTGGGACGATAACCCGGCGCAGTTTGTTATTAACGCCATGGCTCCGGCCGATGTGGCGTCAATCGTGGTTGATGAAGATAACCACACCATGGATATCGCCGTAGAAGCTGGCAATCTGGCTCAGGCGATCGGCCGTAACGGCCAAAACGTGCGTCTCGCTTCACAGCTGAGTGGCTGGGAGCTGAACGTGATGACCGTCGATGATCTGCAGGCTAAGCATCAGGCTGAAGCACATGCAGCGATCGATATGTTCACTAAACATCTCGACATCGACGAAGAGTTCGCCACCGTACTGGTGGAAGAGGGCTTCTCCTCGCTGGAAGAGCTGGCATACGTGCCAATCAACGAGCTGCTGGAAGTCGACGGCCTCGACGAAGAGACCATTGAAGCCCTGCGTGAACGAGCAAAAAATGCGTTAACCACCCTGGCACTGGCGAAAGAAGAGAGTCTTGGAAATCAGGAGCCCGCTGAGGATCTTCTGAATCTTGAAGGCCTCGATCGTGCGCTGGCGTTCCGCCTGGCGTCGAAAGGCGTTTGCACGCTGGAAGATCTCGCTGAGCAAGGTGTTGACGATCTGACGGATATTGAAGGCATGTCTGATGAACAAGCCGGCGCGCTGATTATGGCCGCACGTAATATCTGCTGGTTCGGCGATGACGCGTAATAACAGGAAGGAACAGCATGACAGATGTAACCGTAAAATCGCTGGCCGCAGAAATTCAGACTCCGGTCGATCGCCTGGTACAGCAATTTGCTGATGCGGGGATCCCTAAGTCTGAAAATGACGCAGTGACCCAGCAAGAGAAAGAAACCTTACTATCTCATCTGAACCGTGAACACGGTCAGGTCGGTTCAGCTAAGCTGACGCTGCAGCGTAAAACGCGCAGCACCTTGAATATTCCAGGCACCGGGGGTAAAAGTAAGTCGGTGCAAATTGAAGTCCGCAAAAAGCGTACCTATGTGAAGGGTGATGCAGAGGCTGAGCAAGCTCAGGCAGAAGCTGAAGCCGAGGCGCAGCGTGAAGCGGAAGAGCAGGCGCAACGCGAGGCTGAAGAAAAAGCCCGTCGCGAAGCTGAACAGAAAGCGCAACGTGAAGCCGAAGATAAAGCCAGGCGCGAAGCCGCTGACAAGGCCAAACGTGCAGCAGCGGAAAATGACAAAGTGACAAATCAACCTACCGACGAAGTGACCAGGGCTGCGCAATCAGACAAAGCCCGTCGCGAAGCTGAAGCTGCCGAACTGAAGCGTAAAGCTGAAGAAGAAGCCCGCCGTAAGCTTGAAGAGGCTGCCCGCCTCGTAGCAGAAGAAGCCCGCCGTCTGGCTGAAGAGAAATCAGCTGAATGGGAAAAACCGGAAGAAGAGGATAAAGGCGACTATCACGTCACCACTTCGACCCATGCCCGTCAGGCGGAAGACGAAAACGACCGCCAGGTTGAAGCAGGTCGTGCGCGTGCGCGTACTACTGCTAAAGCTGCGCGTCCGGCGAAAAAAGGCAACAAACACTCTGAAGCCAAAACTGACCGTGAAGAAGCGCGTGCGCAGGTTCGTGGCGGTAAAGGCGGCAAGCATCGCAAACCTAGCGCACTGCAGCAGGGCTTCAACAAGCCAGCGCAGGCCGTTAACCGCGATGTTGTGATTGGCGAAACCATCACCGTAGCCGAACTGGCTAACAAAATGGCGGTGAAAGGTTCTCTGGTCATTAAAGCGATGATGAGAATGGGCGCCATGGCGACCATCAACCAGGTCATCGACCAGGAAACTGCACAGCTCGTTGCCGAAGAGATGGGCCACAAAGTGACCCTGCGTCGTGAGAACGAGCTGGAAGAAGCGGTAATGGACGATCGTGATACTGATGCTGCGCAGGAGTCTCGTGCTCCGGTTGTCACCATCATGGGCCACGTCGACCACGGTAAAACGTCCCTGCTGGACTATATCCGTTCCACTAAAATCGCCTCTGGCGAAGCGGGCGGTATTACTCAGCACATCGGTGCTTACCACGTTGAAACCGACAACGGTATGGTCACCTTCCTGGATACCCCGGGTCACGCCGCGTTTACCGCGATGCGTGCACGTGGTGCGCAGGCGACCGATATCGTTATCCTGGTGGTTGCAGCAGACGATGGCGTGATGCCACAGACTGTCGAAGCTATTCAGCACGCCAAAGCCGCTAAAGTGCCGGTTGTGGTTGCAGTGAACAAGTGCGATAAGCCAGAAGCGGATCCGGATCGTGTTAAAAACGAACTGACTCAGTACGGTATCATTCCGGAAGAGTGGGGCGGTGAAAACATGTTCGTTAATGTCTCTGCGAAAGCGGGTACCGGCATTGATGACCTGTTAAACGCTATCCTGCTGCAGGCGGAAGTGCTGGAACTGACCGCTATCCGTGAAGGTATGGCGAGCGGCGTGGTGATCGAATCGTTCCTCGACAAAGGTCGTGGTCCGGTTGCCACCGTGCTGGTACGTGAAGGTACGCTGAACAAAGGCGACATCGTTCTTTGTGGTTTCGAATATGGCCGCGTTCGTGCAATGCGTGACGAACTGGGTCGCGAAGTCATGGAAGCGGGTCCCTCTATCCCGGTTGAGATTCTGGGCCTGTCCGGCGTGCCGGCTGCGGGTGATGAAGCGACCGTGGTACGTGACGAGAAGAAAGCACGTGAAGTTGCGCTCTATCGTCAGGGCAAATTCCGCGAAGTTAAACTGGCTCGCCAGCAGAAATCTAAGCTCGAGAACATGTTTGCTAACATGACCGAAGGCGAAGTGTCTGAACTGAACATCGTTCTGAAAGCTGACGTTCAGGGGTCTGTGGAAGCAATCTCCGACTCCCTGCAGAAACTCTCCACCGACGAAGTGAAGGTGAAGATTGTTGGTTCAGGCGTGGGCGGGATTACCGAAACCGATGCGACCCTGGCTGCGGCCTCTAACGCCATCCTCCTTGGCTTCAACGTTCGTGCCGATGCCTCTGCGCGTCGCGTCATTGACGCAGAAAGCCTGGATCTGCGCTACTACTCTGTCATCTATAACCTGATTGACGAAGTTAAAGCGGCGATGAGCGGCATGCTGGCACCAGAGTACAAACAGCAGATCATCGGTCTGGCTGCGGTGCGCGATGTGTTCAAATCACCGAAGTTTGGCGCGATTGCCGGTTGTATGGTGACGGAAGGTAACATCAAGCGTCACAATCCAATCCGTGTCCTGCGCGACAACGTGGTGATTTACGAAGGCGAGCTGGAATCTCTGCGTCGCTTTAAAGATGACGTCAACGAAGTGCGTAACGGCATGGAGTGCGGTATCGGCGTGAAGAACTACAACGACGTTCGCGTTGGCGATATGATCGAAGTGTTTGAAATCATCGAAATTAAACGCACCATCGAGTAATAGACTGCTGATGTGTTGCAATTTGGGAGGCCTCTGGCCTCCCGAATTATTTGGGAGAAATAATGATGGCGAAAGAATTTGGTCGCCCGCAGCGCGTTTCACAAGAGCTGCAAAAAGAGATTGCGATGATCCTGCAGCGTGAGATCAAAGATCCACGTCTTGGCATGATGGTCACCGTATCAGGCGTTGAAGTCTCACGCGATCTCGCTTACGCAAAAGTGTTCGTGACTTTCCTCAACGACAAAGATGAAGAAGCGATTAAACATGGCCTGAAAGCGCTGAAAGAAGCGTCAGGTTATATCCGCATTCTGCTGGGCAAAGCGATGCGTCTGCGTATCGTGCCTGAGCTGACTTTCTTCTACGACAACTCGTTAGTCGAAGGGATGCGCATGTCCAATCTCGTCACCAGCGTCGTGAAGAACGATACTGAGCGCCGTGGTCCGGATGCCACTGGCGATGACGAGGAGGCGTAATGAGTCGTCCGCGTCGTCGCGGTCGCGACGTCCATGGCGTGTTGTTGCTGGATAAGCCACAAGGCGTCTCGTCGAATGATGTCCTGCAGAAAGTGAAGCGTATCTTTAACGCGAATCGCGCAGGACATACCGGCGCGCTGGATCCTCTGGCTACCGGCATGTTGCCGATCTGCCTGGGTGAAGCGACTAAGTTTTCGCAGTATCTGCTCGATTCCGACAAACGCTACCGCGTGATTGCCCGACTGGGCGAGCGGACCGACACGTCAGACGCCGATGGCAACATCGTGCAGACGCGTCCGGTCAGCTTCAGCCAGGCCGATCTGGACAGTGCTCTGGAGAGCTTCCGCGGCGAAACGCTGCAGGTGCCTTCGATGTTTTCGGCACTGAAGCATCAGGGACGCCCGCTGTATGAATATGCGCGTCAGGGCATTGAGATTGCGCGTGAACCGCGTCCGATCACTGTCTATGAGCTGCAATTTATTCGCTGGCAGGATAATGAGCTGGAGCTGGAAATTCACTGCTCCAAAGGCACCTATATCCGTACCATCATCGATGACCTGGGCGAAAAGCTGGGATGCGGTGCGCACGTGATTATGCTGCGTCGCGTACAGGTTGCCCGTTATCCGTATGAAAGGATGGTGACGCTGGAACAGCTCAATACCCTGCTGACGGAAGCCACAGAAGCCGGCATCCCACTGGAAACGCAGCTCGATCCGCTGTTGTTGCCGATGGACAGCCCCGCCTCTGATTTCCCTGAAGTGAATATCCCGCCTGCCGTGGCAGATTTCTTCCGCCAGGGACAGCCGGTACAGGCCAGCAATGCGCCTGCGCAGGGGCTGGTAAGGGTATCGGAAGGCGAAGCGCGTAAGTTTATCGGTATGGCAGAAATTGCCGACGATGGCCGGCTTGCGCCACGTCGTTTAGTGGTTGAGTATCAGGATTGAGCCAGGCGTTCACTTTTCGCTGATGGGGCATTTGCGTTGCTATCGGGCGCAGAGTAGAATAGCGCGGCTTTAAAGCGGGATGCTGAATTAGAGATCGGCACCCATACATTCATTTATTACTGGAGTTTATTATGTCTCTAAGCGTAGAAGCTAAAGCAGAGATCGTTGCTAAATATGGCCGTGGTGCTAACGACAGCGGTTCAACTGAAGTTCAGGTTGCCCTGTTGACCGCGCAGATTACTCATCTGCAGGGTCACTTCTCTGAGCACAAAAAAGACCACCACAGCCGCCGCGGTCTGCTGCGCATGGTATCTCAGCGTCGTAAGCTGCTGGACTACCTGAAGCGTAAAGACGTTGCACGCTACAGCAGCCTGATCGAAAGTCTCGGTCTGCGTCGCTAAGTCTGAAGAATCTGATCGTCGGGGCATTATGCGGGCTTTTGCACTCTGTGCAGCTTACGATCAGATTTGTGCGAGTTTCGTGAAGAGGGGGCCTTTATGGCCCCTTTTTTCGAGCAATCGGCAGCAATCCGGACCAAACTGATGTATTGTTGCTTAGTGTGATCTTTAGTTTGCAGAATTTCGCGCGGCTAATGAGAGGCTTTACCGCAGGGGCGGTCGAGGGTTGTCATTAGTCGCGAGGATGCAACTGAAGATTGGTAATCAATGGCGGGCTACAGATAGCCATGCCCCGAAGTTAAGGACTTTGATTTTGCTGAATCCGATCGTACGCAAATTCCAATATGGTCAACATACCGTCACGCTGGAAACCGGCATGATGGCTCGCCAGGCGACAGCCGCTGTTATGGTGAGCATGGACGATACTGCAGTATTCGTCACTGTAGTAGGTCAGAAAAAATCTAAACCAGGTCAGGATTTCTTCCCACTTACCGTGAACTATCAGGAGCGTACTTACGCTGCTGGTCGTATCCCAGGCAGCTTCTTCCGTCGTGAAGGCCGTCCAAGCGAAGGCGAAACCCTTATTTCGCGTCTGATTGACCGCCCGATTCGTCCGCTGTTCCCGGAAGGTTTTGTTAACGAAGTTCAGGTTATCGCCACTGTTGTCTCTGTGAACCCACAGGTTCATCCGGACATCGTTGCCATGATCGGTGCTTCTGCTGCACTGGCGCTTTCTGGTCTGCCGTTCAATGGCCCAATTGGATCTGCGCGTGTTGGTTACATCAACGATCAATATGTCCTGAACCCAACCGCAGATGAGCTGAAACAGTCTCGTCTGGATCTGGTGGTTGCCGGTACGCAGAATGCCGTTCTGATGGTTGAATCTGAAGCTGAGATCCTGTCAGAAGAGCAGATGCTGGGCGCCGTGGTCTTTGGCCATGACCAGCAGCAGATCGTTATCGAAAACATCAATGCCCTGGTTGCTGAAGCGGGCAAACCACGCTGGGACTGGCAGCCAGAAGCGGACAATACCGCACTGATTTCTCGTGTTGCTGCCCTGGCAGAAGCGCGCATCAGCGATGCTTACCGCATCACTGACAAGCAGGAGCGTTACACGCAGGTTGGCGTCATTAAAGACGAAACCATCGCTGCGCTGCTGGCTGAAGATGAAACGCTGGATGGTTCAGAAATCGGCGACATCGTGCATAGCCTTGAAAAAACCGTTGTTCGTACTCGCATCCTGAATGGCGAGCCACGCATCGATGGTCGTGAAAAAGATATGATCCGTGGTCTGGATGTGCGTACTGGCGTATTGCCACGTACACACGGTTCATCACTGTTCACTCGTGGTGAGACGCAGGCACTGGTTACTGCAACGCTGGGTACGACCCGTGATGCGCAGAACCTTGATGAGCTGATGGGCGAACGTACCGACAGCTTCCTGTTCCATTACAACTTCCCTCCATACTCTGTCGGCGAAACCGGCATGGTAGGTTCGCCGAAGCGTCGTGAGATTGGTCACGGTCGTCTGGCGAAGCGCGGCGTGTTAGCGGTAATGCCTAAAGCGGAAGATTTCCCTTACACCATTCGTGTTGTTTCTGAAATCACCGAATCTAACGGCTCTTCTTCAATGGCCTCTGTCTGTGGTGCCTCACTGGCGCTGATGGATGCAGGTGTGCCAATCAAAGCCGCCGTTGCCGGTATCGCAATGGGTCTGGTGAAAGAAGATGAGAAGTTTGTTGTTCTGTCTGACATCCTGGGCGATGAAGATCACCTGGGCGACATGGACTTCAAAGTAGCCGGTAGCCGTGAAGGTATCACCGCGCTGCAGATGGACATCAAAATCGAAGGCATCACGCGTGAAATCATGCAGGAAGCGCTGAACCAGGCCCGGGGTGCGCGTCTGCACATTCTGGGCGTTATGGAACAGGCTATCAGCACACCGCGTACTGAGATTTCTGAATTCGCACCACGCATTTACACCATCAAAATCAGCTCTGACAAGATCAAAGATGTGATCGGTAAAGGCGGCTCAGTGATTCGTGCACTGACCGAAGAGACCGGCACAACGATTGAAATTGAAGATGATGGCACCGTGAAAATCGCTGCGACCGATGGTCTGAAAGCGAAAGAAGCGATTCGTCGTATCGAAGAGATTACCGCAGAGATCGAAGTGGGCCGCGTTTACAGTGGTAAAGTGACCCGTATCGTTGACTTCGGCGCCTTCGTTGCAATCGGCGGTGGTAAAGAAGGTCTGGTTCACATTTCACAAATCGCTGATAAGCGCGTTGAGAAAGTGACTGACTATCTGCAGATGGGTCAGGAAGTACCGGTTAAGGTGATGGAAGTTGATCGCCAGGGCCGTGTACGTCTGAGCATCAAAGAAGCGACAGAATCTAAGCCGCAGGCTGAAGAAGCTGTCGCGGTGACCACGCCTGACGCTGCTGAATAAGTCGTTGCTGATTTGCCCCTCTCTGCCTGGCAGAGAGGGGCGTTTGTATCATCGCGAGGGCGGGAATCCTTGTGCACAGCAGGCGGATGACAGGATGGTTATCCCAATGTTTGTATTCGGGAGTGGGAAATGAAGCCTTTTCTGCGCTGGTGTTTTGTTGCGACAGCTTTGACGCTGGCAGGATGCAGCAACTCCAATTGGCGTAAGAACGAAGTTCTTGCAGTGCCTTTACAGCCCACACTGCAGCAGGAAGTGATACTGGCGCGCATGGAACAAATTCTTGCCAGTCGCGCTCTCACCGATGATGAACGCGCACAGCTATTATATGAGCGCGGAGTGTTGTATGATAGTTTAGGTCTGCGGGCATTAGCGCGGAACGATTTTTCGCAAGCGCTGTCTATAAGACCAGATATGCCCGAAGTGTTTAACTACTTAGGCATATATTTAACGCAGGCGGGCAACTTTGATGCCGCCTATGAAGCGTTTGATTCTGTACTTGAGCTTGATCCAACTTACAACTATGCGCATTTAAACCGTGGTATCGCCCTCTATTACGGCGGTCGATACAAGTTAGCGCAAGATGATCTGCTGGCGTTTTATCAAGACGATCCTAACGATCCTTTCCGCAGTTTGTGGCTCTATCTCGTTGAACGTGAGATGGATGTCGACAAGGCAAAAGTCGCGCTTCAACAGCGTCACGACAAAGCGGTCAGAGATCAATGGGGATGGAATATTGTCGAGTTCTACCTTGGAGATATCAACGAGAAAACGTTGATGGAAAGTCTCAAGGCGGACGCAACGGATAACACCTCGCTCGCTGAACATCTCAGTGAAACCAACTTCTATTTAGGTAAGTACTACCTAAGTCTGGGGGAGAAGGACGACGCGAAAGCGTTGTTCAAACTGGCGGTGGCCAACAACGTCAATAACTTTGTTGAACACCGATACGCATTGTTGGAACTGGCGCAACTCGGCCAGGCACAAGACGATTTATCAGAATCTGACCAGCAATAGCTGACGAACTTAATTTGCCTGTAAAACCTGTTAAGTCATCATCTTAAAGGATGAAGGCTTTTCTGTTCGTCAAAACTTTTAATTTGAGCCGGTTCACACTTTTTGATGAAAATGACTGAAAGTTTTCACGACGAGTTATGTAGACTGGCCGCCGCAATCTAAGAGGCACGTGTACTACATGACTGATATTCAAACCACTTTTGCTGACCTTGGCCTGAACGCCGACATCCTTGAATCACTGAATGGTATGGGCTACGTAAAGCCATCCCCAATCCAGGCTGAGTGTATTCCTCACCTGCTGGCGGGCCGTGACGTGTTAGGCATGGCGCAGACCGGGAGTGGTAAAACCGCGGCGTTCTCTCTGCCGCTGTTACACAACATTGATCCTACTGTTAAAGCGCCACAAATCCTGGTGCTGGCACCTACCCGCGAACTGGCGGTACAGGTTGCTGAAGCAGTTACCGAATTCTCTAAACACATGCGTGGCCTGAACGTGGTTGCCCTTTACGGCGGCCAGCGTTATGACGTGCAGCTGCGCGCACTGCGTCAGGGACCACAGGTTGTTGTGGGTACGCCTGGCCGTCTGCTTGACCACCTGAAACGCGGCACGTTAGACCTTTCTAACCTGCGTGGCCTGGTGCTGGATGAAGCAGACGAAATGCTGCGCATGGGCTTCATCGAAGACGTTGAAACCATCATGGCGCAAATTCCAGCCGATCATCAGACCGCGCTGTTCTCTGCAACCATGCCTGAAGCGATTCGTCGTATCACCAAACGCTTCATGAAAGATCCACAGGAAGTGCGTATTCAGTCAAGTCTGACCACGCGTCCTGATATCAGCCAGAGCTACTGGACCGCTTACGGTCGTAAAACAGACGCACTGGTTCGCTTCCTGGAAGCAGAAGACTTTGATGCTGCCATCATCTTCGTGCGTACCAAAAACGCAACCATGGAAGTGGCAGAAGCGCTGGAGCGTAGTGGCTATAACAGCGCCGCGCTGAACGGTGACATGAACCAGGCTCTGCGTGAGCAGACGCTTGAGCGCCTGAAAGATGGTCGTCTCGACATTCTGATTGCAACCGACGTTGCGGCTCGTGGCCTGGACGTTGAGCGCATCAGCCTGGTTGTTAACTACGACATCCCGATGGACTCAGAATCTTACGTTCACCGTATCGGCCGTACCGGTCGTGCTGGCCGTGCTGGCCGTGCGCTGCTGTTCGTTGAGAACCGCGAACGCCGTCTGCTGCGTAACATCGAACGTACCATGAAGCTGACCATTCCTGAGGTAGAACTGCCTAACGCAGAACTGCTGGGTGAGCGTCGTCTGGCTAAGTTTGCTGCTAAAGTTCAGCAGCAGCTGGAAAGCAGCGATCTGGATCAGTACCGCGCTCTGCTGGCTAAAATGCAGCCAGAAGAAGAAATGGATCTGGAAACGCTGGCAGCAGCACTGCTGAAGATGGCACAGGGCGAACGTCCTCTGATTCTGCCACCAGAAGCACCGCGTCCGGCACGTCGCGAATACCGCGATCGTGACGAGCGTGATGGCCGTCGTGACAGCCGTGAAGCACGTGGCGATTCTCGTGCTCCGCGTGAAAACCGCGAAAGCCGTGATGGCGATCGTCCACGTCGCGAACGTCGTGACGTTGGCGAAATGCAGCTGTACCGCATCGAAGTAGGCCGCGATGATGGTGTTGAAGTTCGTCACATCGTTGGCGCTATCGCTAACGAAGGCGACATCAGCAGCCGTTACATCGGTAACATCAAGCTGTTCGGTACCCACTCGACTATCGAGCTGCCGAAAGGCATGCCAGGCGATGTGCTGCAGCACTTTACCCGTACCCGTATTCTGAACAAGCCGATGAATATGCAGTTACTGGGTGATGCACAGCCGAACGAAGGCCGTGGTGACCGTCGTCCAGCTGGTGCTGGCGGTGAGCGTCGCAGCGGTCCAGGTGCAGGCGGTCCGGGCGCAGCTAATCGTGAAGGTGGTCGTCGCTTCTCTTCTGAACGCCGTGAAGGTGGTCGTGAAGGCGGCGGACGTACTTTCAACCGTGAAGGTAGCCGTGGTCCACGTCGTGAAGAGGGCGCAGCCGCCGCTCCACGTCGTCGTGATGCATAACGACTTAGCGTCGTAACAAAAAGGGAAGCCAATGGCTTCCCTTTTTTTATGCCTGTCAGGCACCGCCGCTGATCATCACGCGTTCGCCACTGACCCAGGCGGACTCTTCAGAGGCCAGAAACAGCGCAACCTGCGCCACATCTTCCGGCAGACCAAAGCGACCCAGCGGCGTGGCAGCCAGCAGTTGCGCCTTGAGCTGCGGGCTCATCCTCTTCGCGGCCAGTAATCCCTCCGTCAGAATCATGCCTGGTGCCAGGGCGTTAACCCGGATGTTCTTTGCGCCCAGTTCGCGCGCCAGTCCCTGGGTCAGGGTATCCACTGCGCCTTTGGTTGCTGCCCAGAGCACGGAACCCGGCGTGCTGTTTTTACTGTTCAGGGCGCTGAGATTAATAATGCTGCCGCCGTGCGCCGGGAAGTGACGAATCGCCTGCTGACAGACCATCAGCGTACCCAGCAGGTTAACGTTAATCTGTTGCTGCATCTCCTCCAGCGTCAGCGCCGCAAACTCGCCGTGATGAAAGCTGCCCGCATTGTTTACCACAATGTCGGGTGCGCCGAAGCACTCTGCGGTGGTGGCGAAGAGCCGTTCCACATCGCGCAGGAGAGAGATATCTGCCTGTACCGCCACGGCTTCACTGCCCAGGGTGACGATATCGCTGACCACGTCAGCCGCTCCCACTTCATCCTGACGATAGTTGACCACGACGCGGGCGCCAGCCGCGGCAAAAGCGATGGCAATCGCCGCACCAATGCCTTTTGAGGCGCCTGTTACCAGCGCGATTTTATTCTGCAGTGCCTTCATTATGTTGTTCTCCGCCGTAATGATTGCGTCGAAAGACTATGCGCGCTGGCGCCGAAAAGCGGGTAGTGCAATCCTGCAAGCTTCTTGCACGATCCTGCAAAAGTAACGCAACGGGACAGGTATTTCGCTCAGCGTCAGGTAATATCAGCACAGATAGCGGGAGGGGAGAACACAGTGACAGAGAGTGAGAAGTGGCAGGGGCTGGCGCAGTTAATTGCCCGTCATGCTCCGGAGGATGGGCGGCATTCAAGTGCCATAGATTGCCTGTTTTTTGGCCGGGTTTCAGCACCGACTGAGCCGATGCACTTTGCTCAATGGGCCAGTTTTGCCCTGGTGGCACAGGGCGGTAAGGCGCTGCATATCGGTGATGAGGTGCTGCACTATGGTCCGGGCGATCTGCTGCTGGTGACGCTGGATATGCCGGTACGCGCCTGCGTCACCGTCGCCACGCCGGAAAAGCCCAATCTGGGGATTGGTATCGCCATCAATGAATCCCGGCTGATGCGCTACCTCGAACAGTTTCCCCCGACGCTGCCGCTGGCGACACCAGATAGTGAACGTGGCGTCACCGTGCATAAGGTCTCACCTTTGCTGGTGGATGCGGTTATCCGGCTGGTACGCCTGCTTGACCACCCTGAGGACATTGAGGCGCTGGCCCCGCTCATTGAGCAGGAGATTTTCTACCGGCTGCTGACCGGGCCGGAAGGTTCGCGCATCCTGAATATGGCGCTTGCTGAGCGGCCGGGCAACCGGGTCGCGCAGGCTGCCCGCTGGCTGCGGGAAAACTTTCATCAGCCGCTGAAGATCGATCGGCTCGCCAGCAGTGTCGGCATGAGTATCTCTTCGCTGCATCATCACTTCAAAGCCGTCACGGCCATGACGCCGATGCAATACCAGAAACAACTGCGGCTGAATGAGGCGCGGCGTTTGATGATGGTGGAAAAGCTGGATGCCGGTACGGCAGGCTATCGGGTGGGGTATCAGAGCGCGTCACAGTTCAGCCGTGAGTATCGCCGCCTGTATGGGCAATCTCCGGCCAGGGATAGTCGTCAGCTGGCGGTGAGCCCGGACAGATTGCGCCCACCGCAGAACTGATTACAGGCTGTTAGCCGCTTCCATCGCAATGGCGAAGGAGCGCAGGCGCGCTTCGGAATCAAAAATCTGGCCATTGACCATAATCTCATCCGCCTGGGTTTCACGCATCAGCGAGGCCAGCCCATGACGCACTTTGTCCGTATCGCCGACCAGCGACATGCTGAGTGCCTGCTGTACGCCATACTGTTCTGATGGCGACCAGAGGTTATCCATGTTTTCAACCGGTGCAGGTAACGGGCCCGGTTTGCCGCGGCGCAGGTTAATAAACTGCTGCTGCTGCGAGGTAAACAGGAAGCGCGCATCACGCTCACTGTCTGCGGCGATCACGTTAATGCAGACCATGGCATAAGGCTTGTCGAGACGCGCCGATGGCTGGAAGTTCTCGCGGTAGACGTGCAGCGCCTGGAAGAGCTGGTCGGGGGCAAAATGGGAAGCAAACGCAAACGGCAGGCCCATTTTCGCTGAAAGCTGTGCGCTGTAGAGACTGGAGCCGAGCAGCCAGACCGGGATCTGCAGGCCCAGACCGGGTACCGGCTGCACTGGCGGCTGCGCATCCGCTTCGGCATCGAACCAGCTAATCAGTTCAGCCACATCCTCGGGGAACGTATCGATGTGCATGTTGGCCTGATGACGGCGCAGTGCCATCATGGTGCGCTGGTCAGAACCTGGTGCGCGACCTAAGCCGAGATCGATACGGCCAGGATAGAGAGAGGCCAGCGTGCCAAACTGCTCGGCGATCACCAGCGGCGCATGGTTAGGCAACATAATGCCGCCGGAGCCCAGCTTCAGAGTCTCGGTATTCGCCGCCAGATAGCCAATCAGCACTGAGGTGGCTGCGCTGGCAATCCCGGTCATGTTGTGATGTTCAGCCAGCCAGTAGCGTTGATAGCCCAGTTTTTCAGCCTGACGCGCCAGCGCCAGCGAATTATGGAACGCATCCCGAGCGGTCGCGCCCTGTGGAATCGGCGCGAGATCCAGCACGGACAGGCGAAGAGGTTTTTTATCAGACATGACTACTCCCGTTGTATGGCGCAGGCGCTAAGTTAAGGCCTGCACCATTTAGTATTACGCATCATTCCTTATATTAAAACTGCTAACCTCAGCAGGAATATAGCCGGTATGTGCTTTTATTCAGGATGCCAGCGTCATGCCCGCCAGTTTGCGCCAGTAACCGTTACAATCACTGCCTTTCGCGACCATTAGCGGAGCGTGGCCGTCTTCATTAGCGCGGAAACGGTCGATCTCTGCCAGCGTCGTCACATCCTGCGGCGAGAGCCGTATGCAATCGACCTGGCCGCGCATACCGGCCAGATCGTTACCCAGGTTATAACAGTAGCCGCTCATGGTCTGAATGCCATTGAGGACGAACACCTGCTGCCCCTCCTGGGAGTTGACGCGCCGGCCTGTCGGATAGTTGATACAGCAGGTTTCGCAATCATCTTTCGCGCGGTTTTCCGAGCGGGCGGTGAAGCAGCGCGCTGACAGCGCCAGCGGCAGATGACCGTAGCCCAGCACCTCCACCTCAAACTGCTGCCGGATACCCCGCGTCTCGCACTGCTCCAGCAGCTGTAGCAGCCAGTCACGTGACATCTCCACCGGCATACACCAGCGCGTCATGCCCTCTTTGACCAGCAGTTGCAGCGTGTCGGCGTTATAAACATTGAGCGTCGGACCCGCGACAAAGGGCAGATGACGCTCAGCGGCCATGTTTACCGTGCCGATATCATTGGCTTCAATCAGGAACTCACCGTTCTCAACGTAACGCTGTAGCTCTTTCAGCTCAGAGGGCGATTGCAGCAGCGCCAGCGTGCTCAGCACCACCTGTTTGCCGCTGGCCGCGAGTTCACGGGCCAGCGCCATCCAGCGGGCATAGGGCGTGGCGCGACGTTTACTGCACACCGCTTCGCCAAGGTAGATAATATCCGCGCTACTGCGGGCAGCCTGCTGGTAAAAATCTTCCAGCGTATCGGTCGGCCAGTACCAGAGCACCGGCCCAAGGGCATATTGCATCATGACTCCTTATTGCCATTCACGGTGATAAGCACCCAGCGTGGTTTGCGAACCTTCTGAGAGATCGCCCAGCGTCTGCATCCATTGTGGTGCGACTTCAAACTGTTCCGGCTGCGCCTTGCAGCGATCAATTGCCTGACGCCAGACGCGCGCCACGTCAGCGACATAGGCAGGGCTGCGCTGACGGCCTTCGATTTTCACCGAGGCGATGCCTGCCCGCAGCAGTTCCGGCAGCAGCTCCAGCGTGTTCAGACTGGTGGGCTCCTCGAGCACGTGATAACGCTTGTCGTTAACCACATACCGTCCTTTGCAAAGTGTCGGATAACCCGCGCTTTCGTCCGGGGCGTAGCGATCAATTAACACTTCATTAAGACGTGACTCCATGCCCTGCGGCGTCTGCTGCCAGCGCACAAACTTCGCCGGAGAGCAGGCACCTGCGCTGTTAGGCGATTCACCGGTCAGCCAGGAAGAGAGATAGCAGCGGCCTTCCGCCATGATGCACAGGCTGCCAAAGGCGAACACCTCCAGCGGCACCGGCGTGCTGCGCGCCAGCTGTTTAACCTGATGAATCGACAGCACGCGAGGCAGCACCACGCGCTGCAGATCGAAGTGGCGATGGTAAAAGCGAATCGCCTCCAGATTGGTCGCCGAAGCCTGTACAGAAAGATGACGTTCAACCTGGGGATAGCGCGTCGCGGCATACTCCAGCGTGGCGATATCCGCCAGGATCAGCGCGTCGGCTCCGTTTTGCGCCGCCACATCAATCGCCCGCTGCCAGCGCCCCATGCCATCCGGATGGGCAAAGGTGTTGATCGCGACATGCAGTTTGCGACGATGCTGATGAAGATAGCGCGCGGCTTCGGCCAGTTTTTTATCGGTGAAATTCAGGCCCGCAAAATGACGGGCATTAGTGTCATCTTTCAGCCCCACATACACCGCATCAGCGCCATTCTCTACAGCGGTGCGCACTGCGGGTAAGTTTCCTGCCGGGCAGAGCAGTTCCATAGATATTCCTCTCAACATGCAGATGGGCGTCGAGTCTAGGCATCTGGTCCGGGCAGCGTGTTGATTTGAGGCAGTGAAATTCAAATTCATCCGCCCTGCGGCGCTTTTTTTACCTGAATGGCAGCGGTTTTTATTGATCTCAGAGGAGGCGCGAAGAAAAGGATATGGCAATATACGTAAAATTTTCTGAAGGGAGTGACGAAAGTGTTAGAGCGGATACATGCCCATTGTGTGAAAAACGGTCCTAAAATCTTAGGGTTACCCGCTGCGTTCACCCCATTCCCGGTCAAAAAGTTGCTTCTGCAACAACTCTTAAACTGGCAATTTCGCCATGCTTTGGCTGAAGGTGAGTTAGACTTTCTGGATGGTCGCCTGCTGGGTATTGAAATTGCCGATCTCAATCTGCAATGGATAACCACGCTGCAGGACGGCCGACTGGCGGTATTGCAACAGTCCGAAGCGGATGTCTGGTTTCGGGGCAATGCCAATGATCTGTTGCTGGTGGCAGCACGTAAAGCAGATCCCGACATGCTGTTCTTTCAACGCCGGCTGGTGATTGAAGGTGACACTGAACTGGGACTTGAGGTGAAGAACGTAATGGATGCTATTGAACCCGAGGCTATGCCCACCGCGTTACGCACGGCAATTGAGCAGATGGCGGCATTTGTCGACGCCGGCATGAAACAGGACGCGAAGGCCGCACAGGCGCGCGCAGGTGCTGCATGTTGATTCGTAGTGAAATTGGCGTGGATGCCGCAGGCATCGACGCGCTGCTCAGACGCTGCTTCAGTACCTCAGCAGAGGCGGAACTGACTCAGGCGCTGCGTGAAGATGGCTTGCTGACCCTGGGCGTGGTCGCGACGGATGATGAGGGACAGGTGCTGGGTTATGCCGCATTCAGTCCGGTCAGCGTTCAGGGTGAAGATCGCGGCTGGGTTGGCCTGGCGCCGCTGGCCGTCGATGAGACGCTGCGCGGTCAGGGAATTGCCAGCAAGCTGATTTACGAGGGGCTGGATACGCTCAATGAATTTGGCTACAGCGCGGTGGTGGTGCTGGGCGATCCCGCGCTGTTCAACCGTTTTGGTTTTGAACCGGCGGCACGCCACGGCCTGCGCAGCCGCTGGCCGGGCACAGAGGGAACGTTCCAGGTCTACCGTCTGGCGGATAATGCGTATGACGGGGCGGAAGGGCAGATCGACTACGCCGAACCCTTTAATCGCCAGCCGTAATACCCAGCCAGCTCTCCAGACAGCCGGGCTGGCCCGCCACCAACAGTAATTTCTGCTGGCGGGTCAGTTGCTTGACCTGATACTCCAGCCTGGAGGCGCTGGCGCGATCGCCCGCGTCACAGTGAAACACCAGGTCCAGCGGACCTTTGCCGCGCAGCGCGCGGGCGCCGCGTCCGCTCTGGTGCTGAGCGACCCGGCGCACCACATCCGTGGTGATACCGGTATACAGGCTCCCTTTCGCCGTACGGACGATGTAGAGTTGCCACTGCTGACTCATCGCAATCATTTCCCAAAAAAAGGTGCCGGGCAGTGTAGCGCGCTTCACTCTCCGGTGCACCGCCAGGAGTTTATCTTGTCCGATCACGCCCATCTGGTTCGCTATCTGAGAAAGCAGCATGTGCTTTCACTCTGCTGTACCGCCGACGATCAACTGTGGTGCGCTAACTGCTACTACGTCTTTGATGAGACGCGCATGGCCTTCTGGATCATGACGGAGCCCGATACCCGTCACGGTGAGTTAATGGTGCAGAATCCGCAGGTTGCGGGCACCGTTAATGGCCAGCCCAGAAGCGTGCTGCTGATTAAAGGGGTGCAATATCGTGGCCGGGTCAAACGGCTGGAGGAGACAACAGAGCAGATCGCCAGAGCCGCTTATCAGAAACGTTTTCCGGTCTCACGCAAAGTGTCGGCACCGCTGTGGGAGATTGTGCTGGATGAAGTGAAGATGACGGATAATGCGCTGGGATTCGGCAAGAAAATTGCCTGGCAGCGGGAGAAATAGAAACGCCCTTTTCAGCAGAAAAGGGCGTCGCGGCTTACAGCGCTTCGAGGATCCGCAGGGATTCACGATTAAAGGCCGGTAAATCGGCCGGGGTGCGGCTGGTGACCAGCTTATCGTCGTCTACCACCACTTCCTTGTCATGGAAGTCGGCACCGGCATTGATCAGGTCAATGGCAACGGCTTTAACGGTAGTCATCTTGCGACCGCGCACGCCGTTAGCGCTAATCAGCAGCTGTGGCCCGTGGCAGATGGCAAAGATTGGCTTGCCGCTGGCGACAAACTCTTTGGTAAACGCGACAAAACGATCGTCGCCGCGCAGGGCATCGGGTGAGTGGCCGCCAGGCAGGAGCAGGGCGTCAAATTCCGCCGGGCTGACATCATCAATGCTGCGATCGATGGTCACTTCCGCTTCGCCTTTCTTGCCTTTAACGACATTACCGGCTTGTTTCTCAATGGTAACCACCTCAAAACCAGCGCGTTTGTAAACTTCCGCAGGTGAGGTAAATTCTGAGTCTTCAAATTCATCGGTAATTAAAACCGCCACTTTCTTGCTCATTTTTTTCCTCCTTCAGCGTGTGGAGCGCGAGACGCGCTTTCCGGATAACGCTATAAGCCTGGTCGCTGAGAGTGAGAACGCAAGCCAGCCCGTTAAGATCAGCTATCTTTTAACCAGTCAGCAGTGAAATAAGGATGAATCTGAGATGAATCGCGTATTACTGACCGGTGCCACCGGCTTAGTCGGGTCGCATCTGCTGCGCTTACTGATTGAGGATCCACGCGTCGATGAGATCATCGCGCCAACCCGTCGGCCACTGCCCGCGATGAACAAGGTGGTGAACCCGGTTGAGGCCGATCTCACCGATGTACTCGGACCGCTGCAAAGTTCGCTGGACACGGTGTTCTGCTGCCTGGGCACCACGCGTAAGCAGGCAGGCAGTAAACAGGCTTTTATTCACGTTGATTACACCCTGGTGGTGGACAGCGGGTTAAGCGGATTGCGTCTGGGGGCGAAGCAGATGCTGGTGGTCAGCGCGCACGGGGCCAGTCGTCACTCACCGTTTTTGTACAATCGCGTCAAAGGCGAAATGGAGAATGCGCTGCGCCATCAGGGCTGGCCGCGCCTGACGCTGGTGCGGCCTTCATTGCTGCTTGGAGATCGCGCGCAGAAGCGTCGGGGTGAAAGCCTGGCGGGACCGCTGTTTTCGCTGCTGCCGGGCAACTGGCGGGCGGTCAACGCGCACGACGTGGCACGCTGTCTGCACCAGCAGGCTTTTACGCCGGGGAGTGAGAGCGTCAATATCATTGAGTCTGGCGAAATCCCGCGCCGCTCAGCGTAACTGCCAGATAATCTGATTACGGCTGCCGCGCCATTTCAGCGTGGCATCCTTCTCCTCTTCGACAAAACGGCCATCGATCAGCACGTCGAGATAGACCAGCACAGCGCGCTGCGCCGCATTCAGCTCCTGCATCCGGTAACCGGTCCAGAGCCAGATATCTTTACCGGGACACGTCTGTCGCACCCGTTTCACCAGACGGCGAATGTGCGGCACGTTATGCGGATGCAGCGGATCGCCACCACTCAGCGACAATCCCTGGCGCGGAATGCGGGTGTCCTGCAAATCCGCCAGCAGTTGCTCCTCCATCGCAAGCGTAAAGGGCACGCCGGAATCAAGCCGCCAGGTGCTCTGGTTGTAGCAGCCGCGACACTGATGTTCGCAACCAGCGACAAACAGCGTGCAGCGGGTACCGGGGCCATTAACGATATCCACATCATAGTAGCGATGGATATGCATCATCCCAGTGGCCCTTCAGACAGATGCTTCACCCGACGCTGCACTTCCTGCTGTTTACCGGCATTAAAGGGCCGCGCATCCGGGCTGCCCAGATAGCCGCAGACCCGCCGGGTAACGGAGACGCGCGCCGGATCGTGGTTGCCGCAATTCGGACAGGTGAAGCCGCGGCTGGTACAGGTGAACTCGCCGTTGAAGCCGCACTCGTAGCACTCATCAATCGGGGTATTGGTGCCGTAATAGGGCACGCGGTCGTAGCTGTAATCCCAGACATCCTCCAGCGCCTTGAGGTTGTGCTGCACATTCGGGTATTCGCCGTAACAGATGAATCCGCCATTCGCCAGCGGCGGATAGGGCGCTTCAAAGTCGATTTTGTCGTAAGGATTGACCTTCTTCTCAACGTCGAGATGGAAGCTGTTGGTGTAGTAACCCTTGTCGGTAACGCCTGGCACCAGACCAAACTGCGCCGCATCAAGACGGCAGAAGCGGTCGCACAGATTCTCGCTTGGCGTGCTGTAAAGGCTGAACCCATAGCCTGTTTCAGCTTTCCAGCGCTCGGTGGCATCGCGCATGTAAGCAATGATCTCTACCCCTTTGGCGCGCAGAGCCGCGTCATCGTAAGGATGCTGATGACCGCCGCTGAGCGCATTCAGGGTTTCATGCAGGCCGATATAGCCCAGCGACAGCGACGCACGGCCATTACGGAAAATAGGACCTACTTCATCATCTGCATTCAGCCGAACGCCACAGGCCCCTTCCATATAGAGGATGGGCGCGACGCGCGCTTTGGTCTTCTCCAGCCGCGCCACCCGCGTCATCAGCGCCCGCTTAGCCAGCTGCAGTCGCGCATCGAGCAGCGTCCAGAAGTGCGCTTCATCACCGCCCGCTTCCAGTGCGATGCGCGGCAGGTTCAGGCTGATCACCCCGATATTGTTGCGACCCTCATGAATCTGCTCGCCGTTCTCTTCATAAACGCCCAAGAAACTACGGCAGCCCATTGGGGTTTTAAACGAGCCGGTAACTTTAACCACCTGATCGTAATTGAGGATGTCGGGATACATCCGCTTGCTGGCGCACTCCAGCGCCAGTTGTTTGATATCGTAATTAACGTCGCCCGCCCGGCGGTTGACGCCTTCGCGAATGCTGAACACCAGTTTAGGGAACACCGCCGTCTTGCGATTTTTACCCAGTCCGGCCAGCCGGTTAAGCAGAATCGACTGCTGAATCAGCCGGGCCGCCCAATCCGTCCCCAGACCAAAACCAAAGGTGACAAACGGCGTCTGGCCGTTGGCAGTGTGCAGGGTATTCACCTCATACTCCAGCGACTGAAAGGCGTCGTAGCACTCTTTCTCCGTACGCTGGCGCGCATACTGCTCGGCCTGCGGGATCTGCCACTGCTCAGCAATCGCCAGATGCCGGGCATAGCTCTGCTCAACAAACGGGGCCAGCACTTCATCAATACGATTAATCGTGGTGCCGCCGTAAATATGGCTGGCGACCTGCGCGATGATCTGCGCCGTTACGGCGGTGGCGGTGGCGATCGATTTAGGCGGCTCGATTTCAGCATTGCCCATTTTGAAACCGTTGGTCAGCATGCCTTTCAGATCGATCAGCATGCAGTTGAACATCGGGAAGAAAGGGGAGTAGTCGAGATCGTGATAATGGATCTCGCCGCGCTCGTGCGCCAGCACCACATCGCGCGGCAGGATCTGCTGCTGTGCGTAGTGTTTTGCCACGATCCCGGCCAGCAGATCGCGCTGCGTCGGGATCACTTTGCTGTCTTTGTTGGCATTCTCGTTCAGCAGCGCCGCATTGGTCTGATCGACCAGCCCGCGAATGGCGTGATGTAACTGGCTCTGACGATCGCGGGCGACATCGCGATCGTGGCGGTATTCAATGTAGGCGCGGGCCAGTTGAGGATAAGGGCCCGCCATCAGCGTCTCTTCTACTGCACACTGAATTTCACGGATATCCACTTCCGGACGATCGGCCAGCCGCAATGCCACGCGCTCAGCGACCTGCGCGCACCAGGCCGCGTCTTCTACTTCGGCTGCCCGTGCCGCCGCCGCCACGGCCTGCTCAATACGCTGCGCATCAAAGCCTGTCCGGCATCCATCACGCTTGATTACCACCGTCGCCATTTTTCTCTCCATAAACTACATATAGGGGTCGGAAGGATTCTATTCGCTACATGTAGTGATTGCTGAGAATTATTGCGATCAGATTTGACCTGAAACAAGGAAGCATCAACCGGCTGGAAAACTCCGGCTGATGTAAAAAATCGGGTGCTGGTTCAGGTTTCCTGCAGGATTCACTGGCGGATTGGCGAGCAGCAACTTTAATCAACATTCTGCCCTGTCAAAACGTTGACGTTACAAGGATGCCCGCCAATGTGGTTACCCCGTTCTCTGCTCCTGCTCTCGGCTCTCTGCCCGATCGCCCAGGCCAGTCCGCTGCCACTGATGCCCTGGCCGCAACAGGTGGAACAGCCCGCCAGCGGCGGCACGCTTATCCTGACGCCGCAGCTGACGCTGCAAATCACCGGCGATCATCTGGCGGATGCCGAAGCGCGCTGGCTGGAGCGCATCAGCAATCAGACCGGCTGGCCGCTGTTGCCCGCCACCCAGCCGGTGGCAGCACCGACTATCCGCATCGTCATTGCGAAGGCGGTGGATCCGCAGCCGCTGCCTGATAGCGATGAGAGCTATCAGTTGCAGGTCGATGGCGACGGTGTGCTGTTAACCGCGTCCAGCCGTTTCGGCGCGATGCGCGGCATGGAAACCCTGCTGCAGTTGATACAAAACGGCGCACAGGGGACAACCATTCCTTACGTCACCATCCACGATCATCCGCGCTTTCCGTGGCGCGGCGTGCTGATCGACACGGCGCGTCACTTTATGCCGGTGGAGACGCTTAAACGTCAGATCGACGGCATCGCCGCCGCGCGAATGAACGTTTTTCACTGGCATCTTACCGACGATCAGGGCTGGCGCTTCGCCTCCAGCCACTATCCCCAGTTGCAGCAGAAAGCCAGCGATGGCAACTATTACAGCCAGCAGCAGATGCGGGAGATCGTGAAATATGCCACCGATCGCGGGGTGCGTGTGGTGCCCGAGCTGGATATGCCGGGACATGCGTCCGCGCTGGCGGTGGCGATGCCAGAGCTGATTAGCGCACCCGGGCCATGGCAGATGGAACGCGGCTGGGGCGTCTTTAAACCGCTGCTCGATCCCAGCAACGAACAGGTTTATCAGGTGATCGACACGCTGGTGGGTGAGATGGCGGCGATCTTCCCCGACCCCTGGCTGCACATTGGCGGCGACGAGGTGGATCCGACACAGTGGAACGACTCGCCCACTATCCAGCAGTTTATGCGCGACAATGATCTGAAAGATGCCCATGCGCTTCAGGCATATTTCAATCAGCGGGTAGAGAAGATCCTGGAAGCCCATCACCGTCAGATGGTGGGCTGGGATGAGATTGCCCATCCCGACTTGCCGCGCAGCATTCTGATCCAGTCGTGGCAGGGCCAGGATGCGCTGAGCGCGCTGGCAAAAGAGAACTACCGCGGCATCCTCTCTACCGGTTTCTACCTCGATCAGCCTCAGCCTGCCAGCTATCACTACCGCAATGAGGTCACGCCACAGGGCCTCAACGGCCAGGATCGTCTGCGGCCAGGCGACCAGGCGCAGAGCTGGTCATTCACCATGCCGCGGCTGAAAGGCAGCCCGGTGAAGGGCAGCTTTACGCTGATACAGGGAGAAGCAGGCTGGCGCGGTTTTATCGACTTCGATGGCAAAGCCCGCCGGATGGTCAGTCAGATTAACTGGCTCTCGACGCAGCAGGTGCGGTTTAGCGTGGATAGCTGGATGGGGCCGTTCCAGCCGGTGGTCACGCTGCAACAGAACGCTCTTAAAGGTTATGCAGAGGTAGGCAACGTGCGTTATCCCACCAGCGGTCAACGGCTGGCGCAGACGCCTGCGGGCATCGCGCCTGCGCTGCCCACACCTGAGCAGGTGCAGCAAAATCTGCTGGGTGGCGAGGCGGCGCTGTGGGCGGAAAACATCAACAGCCAGATTATTGATACCAAATTGTGGCCGCGCGCCTTCGTGGTGGCCGAGCGGTTATGGTCGGCGCAGGATGTCACCAATACCGACTCGATGTATTCGCGGCTGGCGGCGATGGATCGCTGGAGCAGCGTGTCGGTCGGAACGCTGCAACATGCGCAGACGGAGCAGCAGATGATGCGGCTAGCCAGTGGGCATGACATCGCCCCACTGCGGGTTCTGGCCGAGGTGCTGGAACCGGCGCAATACTACACGCGTCAGCATCTCAAGTTTCAGGCGGGCCATTACGACTACCATGAACCCCTGAACCGGCTGGCAGATGTACTGCCCGCTGAGAGTGAGGCGGTACGTCAGCTGGAGCAGCAGGTCGCCGTGTTAATCGCCAATCGTAATAATCCGGCTGCCGCCTCTGCGGTTCGCGCGCCGCTGCAGCGCTGGCAGGCTAACACCAGCGCGGTGCTGCCGATCATTAACGCCAGTGCAACGCTGAAGCCGCTGGCACAGAGCGTGCAGCAGATCGAGGCGCTGAGCGCCATGGGCCTCGCGCTGGTTAATGCTTACGTTCGCAATCAGGCGTTTGGTGCCAGTGAAGTGGCGGAGATGCGTGCGACACTGGATGCCGCCGCAGAGGTACAGGATGAAACAGTGATTGCGCTGGTCAGGCCGCTGGAGACGCTGCTGCGCGCCTTTCAGTAAACGCTGCGGCCGGATAAACCGGCCATAGCGTCCTCAGGCCGGGCCGCTGACCGAGTGGCGGCGCACCAGGGTCGGGCTGAACATGTGGGTCACTTCCGGCAGCGGCTGATTGTTGGCCAGCGCCAGCGCAAGCTGTGCCGCCTGCTGCGCCATGGTGACAATCGGATAGCGGATGGTGGTGAGGCGCGGTCGCACATAGCGTGAAACCAGCACATCATCGAAGCCGATCAGCGACATCTCTTCCGGCACCCGAACGCCGTTATCGCTCAGCACCGCCAGCGCGCCGGCGGCCATTGAGTCGTTGTAGCAGGCGACAGCGGTGAAATTCTTGCCGCGACCCAGCAGTTCCGTCATCGCCTGCTCACCGCCCACTTCATCTGGTTCGCCCCAGGTGACCAGCCGATCGCTGCACGGCAGGCCATGTTCTTTCAGCGCATCGTAGTAACCCTGCAGGCGATCTTCTGCATCGGAGATGGTGTGGGTCGAGCAGATAAAGGCGATATTCTGGTGGCCAAGCTGGATCAGATGACGGGTCGCCAGCCAGGCGCCGTAGCGATCGTCGAGCGCGATACAGCGCTTTTCAAAGCCTTTTATCAGTCGGTTCAGCAGCACCATGCCAGGCACCTGCTTCATCAGCACTTCCAGTTCTGCATCGGGGATTTTCTTGGCGTGAACCACCAGCGCCGCGCAGCGGTGACGCATCAGTTGTTCAATCGCCTGCCGCTCTTTTTGCTCATTATGGTAACCGTTACCAATCAGCAAAAAGTTACCGGTGTCACCTGCCACCTCATCCACGGCTTTAACCATTGCGCCAAAAAAGGGATCGGAGACGTCACCGACAATCAGGCCGAGCGTTTCGGTTGATTGCTGCGCCAGCGCACGTGCGTTGGCATTCGGGTGATACTGAAGCTGCTCCATCGCCTGACCTACGGCCTGTCGGGAGCTGTCGCTGGCTTTGGGAGAATTATTGATTACACGGGAGACTGTGGCGACAGAAACGCCAGCCAGTCGCGCAACATCCTTTATGGTAGCCATGCGTTGACCTGCTTTGGGGAAAACGTTTACACATCGCATCAGTGTTACGGAAAAGGGCGGACACATCAACCCGACAGAATGCCAGCGTCGTCGCAAAAAGGGGTAAAAACGGTCACTGCTGCACGTCTTCTGCTGAGGCGTCGCACCATGCTATGCTCAATCTCCCACCTGGCTACCGTGAAAAACAACGATGAAAACCAAAGTGCCACATCTGGCGCACTGGGGCGCCTTTACCGCCGTCACTGAAAACGATCGTCTGATTGGCTGCGAACCTTTCTTCGCCGATGCCGATCCGTCACCGATGATCCACACCATTCCTGAACTGGTCTATTCCGACAAACGCATTCGTCAGCCGATGGTGCGGCGCTCGTGGCTGAAGTCACGCGAAAAAAGCGATCGTACGCTGCGTGGCCGGGAAGATTTTGTTGCCGTCGACTGGGAAACCGCGCTGGATCTGGTGGCGGAGGAGAATCGCCGCATTCGCGAGCGCTATGGCGCATCGGGCATTTTCAACGGTTCCTACGGCTGGTCATCGGCCGGACGTGTTAACCATGCCCGCACCCTGATTCGTCGCTTCTACTTTCAGGGCGGCGGCGGCGTTGATCAGCAGGGTAACTACAGCTGGGGCGCCGCGCAATTCTTCCTGCCCTATGTGATTGGCACCTACATGCCGCTGACCGGGCGCGTCACCGAATGGCCGCAGGTGGTGGAACATGCCGAAATTTTTGTCGCATTTGGTGGGCTGGCGCTTAAAAACGCCCAGGTCGCCTCGGGGGGCGCAGGGCAGCACAGCCTGAAACCGGCGCTGATGCAGCTGGCGGCCAAAGGCACGCCGGTGATCAATATCAGCCCGATGCGCGATGACTGCCCGGAATTTGTTAACGCCGAGTGGATTCCGATTCGCCCCAACACCGACGTGGCGCTGATGCTGGCGCTGGGTCATGAGATCACCCAGCGCGGCACGGTTGACGAAGCGTTTCTCGCCAGCCACTGCACCGGCTGGCCGCAGCTGCGCGCCTATCTGCTGGGCGAAACCGACGGCGTGGCGAAAACCGCCGGCTGGGCCAGCCGTATCACCGGCATCCCCGCCGATCGCATTGTGCAGCTGGCGCAGCAGCTCACCGGCAAGCGCAGCTTTATTACCTGCTCCTATTCCGTTCAGCGCGCTCATCGCGGCGAGCAGCCTTACTGGATGATGATTGCGCTGTCGTCGATGCTCGGCCAGCCAGGTTTGCCGGGCGCCGGTTTCTCTTTTGGTCACGGTTCGATGAACAGCGTCGGCAACCCGCGCCAGGAAGGTCCGGCTCCGATGATGAGCACCGGCCCCAATCCTTCCGGGCTGTCGATTCCGGTGGCGCGGATCAGCGACATGCTGCTCAATCCCGGCCAGCCTTACCGCTTTCAGGGCGAAACCCTGCACTATCCCGACATTCACATGGTGCACTGGGCGGGCGGCAATCCTTTCCACCATCACCAGCAGCTTAACCGGCTGGTGGAGGGCTGGCAGCGGCCCGATACGGTCGTGGTGCAGGATATCGTCTGGACACCCGCCGCGCAGATGGCGGACATCGTGCTGCCCGCGACCACCACGCTGGAGCGCAATGACATCGGCGGCTCCTCCCGTGACCGCTTTGTGCTGGCGATGCATCAGGCGATTAAACCGCAGCATCAGGCGCGTAACGACTTCGATATTTTTGCTGACCTGGCGGAGCGCCTCGGCTACCGCGATACCTTCACCGAAGGGCGCAACGAGATGCAGTGGATCGCCCATCTTTATCAGCAGTGTGCGACGGCGCATCAGCGTAAAGGCATCGATTTCCCGTCGTTTGAAGAGTTCTGGCAGCGCGGCTTTGTGGAGATCCCCGAAGGGGGCAAACCCTATCAGTTTATGGATGATTTCCGTGCCGATCCGCAGGCCAATCCGATTAAAACCGCCAGCGGCAAAATCGAGCTCTTCAGCCAGACCATTGCGGACTACCAGCTGGACGATTTCGCCGGCCATCCGGAATGGCGTGAACCCCAGGAGTGGCTCGGTTCGCCGGTCAGCCGCGACTATCCGCTGCACATGATCTCGATTCAGCCTTCCGACCGGTTACACAGTCAGCTGGATGCTACAGAAACGGTGCAGGGCAATAAAACCGCCGGACACGAAACGCTCTACATGCATCCGCAGGATGCGGCCGCGCGCGGGCTGGTGGAGGGCGACGAGATAGAGGTGAGCAACGCACGCGGCGTGATGCTGGCGGGCGTGCGGATCACCGATGGCGTGACGCAGGGCGTAGTGATTATCGCCACCGGCGCCTGGTTTGATCCTGGCTTTGGCAAGGCGTGGCAGCCGCACGATCGCGCGGGTAACCCCAACGTGCTGACGCTCGACATCGGCACCTCGTCGCTGACGCAGGGGCCAAACGCCATGAGCTGCCTGGTGGAAATCAAAAAACATCAGGATTGCACAATAGCGTAAGGATCTCATGGCTGGTTACATTTTGCCGGTAACTGTTGCGTTTGAGAGATGGCAGCCGATCGATCCCTCTTGCTACATTCAGGGTCCCAGAGGTATTGATGGGTGAACATCAATAGATTTTCTTGATTACACCAACCTGCGCAGATGCGCAGGTTTTTTTTTGCCAGAAATCGGCTGCCGATAACGAACTGATACACAGTTTTCCTGTTATACGGTCAGCGCTTTCTTTATAACTGCTGGCACCAGCCCCTTTCTCTTTATTTTGCGCAGCGGAATGCCATGCCCCGGATTAAAAAACTACTGGGAAAAGACCAGATAAAAGCGCCGTTTAACCCTTTTCGTTTCCGACTGATCTGCCTGGGCGTCACGACCTGTCTGGTGGTGCTGCTGGCGCGCGTCGCGGACCTGCAGTTCCTGAATCAGCCGATGCTGGAGCACGAAGCGGATCAGCGATCGCTGCGTACCGTGACGCTGCCGACCAGTCGCGGCACGCTGCTGGATCGTAACGGTGAAGCGCTGGCGCTCAGCGTCCCGTCGCGCGACGTGATTGCCGATCCGCTGCGCGTGCTGGAGAGCAACCCCGATTTTACCAGTGCCAAATGGGCCTATCTGGCGGCGGCGCTCAACACCCGCCCCGAAGAGCTGGCGGCGCAGATCACCGCCAACCCGAAACGTCGCTTCCTCTATCTGGGGCGTAAAGTCGAACTGGGCATTGCCAAAGATATTAAAGAGCTGAAGCTGAAAGGCATCAGTGAAGTCTATGATGACAGCCGTTTCTATCCGATGAGCGAGGCCTCTGCGCCGCTGATCGGCATCGTCGGGGCGGATAACGTCGGCCTGAACGGACTGGAAAAGGGCTTTGATAAAGTATTGCAGGGCGAGCCGGGCAAAGAGGTCTATCGGCAGGATGCCGCGGGCAATATCATCGCGATGATCAACTATCAGCCGCCGACCCAGCCGCCGACGGTACAGCTCAGCATCGACAAATATGACCAGTACACGCTCTACAGCAAACTGCGCGACGGCGTACTGATCAACAAGGCGGACTCCGGTGCAGCCGTGCTGGTGAAAATCGACACCGGCGAGATTCTGGCGATGGCCTCTTATCCGTCGTTCAACCCCAACAACTATGAAGGGGCAACGCCCGCGCAGATGCGTAACTCTGCCATCAATGACAGCTACGAACCGGGATCGACCGTCAAACCGTTAGTGGTGATGGAAGCGCTGGAGCGCCACCTGGTGCGCCCGGATTCGGTGATCGACACCACGCCTTACAGCGTTAACGGCCACCTGATCCGCGACGTCGGCCACTGGCCGCGTCTGACCATGACCGGCATTCTGCAAAAATCGAGCGACATCGGCGTGTCACACCTCGCGCTGGCGATGCCCGCCGAAGCGCTGGTCAACACCTATCATGCGTTCGGCCTTGGCAAACCGACCGGCTTAGGGCTGACCGGCGAAAGTGTCGGCTACTTTCCGTTGCACCGCACCCGCTGGGCAGATATCGAGCGGGCCACCTTCTCCTTTGGCTATGGCCTGCGTGTGACGCCGTTGCAGATTGCCCGCGAATACGCCACGCTCGGCTCCTATGGCATTTACCGTCCGCTGTCGATCACCCGCGTTACGCCACCGGTCATGGGACGCCAGGTCGCCAACCCGGAAACGGTGAAAGAGGTGGTGCACATGCTGGAGAGTGATGTCCTGCCGGGCGGAACCGGGCTAAAAGCCGCGGTGCCGGGCTACCGTCTGGCAACCAAAACCGGTACGGCGGAAAAAATGGGCACCAGCGGCAAGTATGATGGCGGCTACGTCAACTACACCGCCGGTCTCGCTCCCGCCAGCCATCCTGAAGTGGCACTGGTGGTGATGATCAACCATCCGACGGCGGGCGATCACTTCGGTGGCTCGGTTGCTGCACCGGTGTTTGGCAATATCATGGGACCGGTACTGAAACACATGAATATTGCACCGGATGCCATCTACACCAAACCGGCCGCCACCCCTTCAGATAAATCTTAGAAAAATCAGAGTGTAAGCGAGGCGTGAAGGATATTCACACCTCGTTGCACTTCCCCGAATTCGGTTGCGTTTTCCTGCTGTCTCCGCGCGGTCAATCAGTGCGAGGATAGCAGTCCCAGAGGTATTGATGGGTGTGAAAACAACACCGCTTCGGCAGTGAGACCCTGTTATTACACCAACCCACGCAGATGCGTGGGTTTTTTTTGCCTGCTCGCCTGAGCCTGCCGTTACCGCTGTAAAAACCCCCGCTAAATCAACATCGTTCTTAACGAAACCCTGACAGTTTGCCAATAGAAAGGCGCGTCGCCTTTCACTGATAATGGCCGCCGTGAAGCCTGGCGCTTTTTTGCTCGTCGCCGCTCACTGCCGCATTCCGCACGTTCCGGGATTTCTTTTTTGCTTATCTGAAGAGTTCGACGATGACTCACCTTTCTCGCCCCGCGCGTTCCTTTGGGCTTAAATGGCTGCTCCTGTTGCTGGTGATGGCGATTATCGCTGGGGTTATCTGGCGTCTGCTGTCGGCGGGTCACGGGCCGGGCGAGGGGATGCCGTCGGGCAGACCGGGTGCGCATGGCATGATGGGCGGAGGGGCGACGCTGGTTCACAGCGGTGTCGCCAGCACGGCGGATGTGCCGGTGTGGCTGAATGCACTCGGCACGGTCATCCCCAACGCCAGCGTCACGGTGACCAGCCGCGTTGACGGCCAGCTGGAGCAGGTTTTCTTTACCGAGGGGCAGAAAGTCAGCGCCGGGCAGCTGCTGGCGCAGATCGATCCGCGCAGCTTTCAGGCCACGCTGAACCAGTATCAGGGCGAACTCAGCGAAAACCAGGCGCTGCTGAAAAGTGCAGAGCTGACGCTGGCGCGCTACCGCAAACTGGCGGCGCAGGATGCACTGGCGCGTCAGGATCTGGACAGCCAGATTGCCACCGTCGGGCAGTATCGCGGTGCCGTCGCCGCCGATCAGGCGCAGATCGCCAGTGCGAAACTCAGCATTGAATATGCCCGGATCACCGCCCCGATCAGCGGGCGCGTCGGCCTGCGTCAGGTCGATCCCGGCAACATGGTTCAGAGTGCCAGCAGCACCGGCCTGGTGACTATTACCCAGATGCAGCCCGCCGCCGTGACCTTTAGCGTGCCACAAAGCGAAATCCCGACGCTGGTCAGCGTGCTGCATCAGGGGCAGAGCCTGCCCGCCACGCTGTATGATCAGGACAACCAGCATCAGCTCGGCAGCGGCGAGGTGAAGTTCATCAGCAACCAGATCGACACCGCCACCGGCACCGTGGCGCTGAAAGCGGTGTTCGCCAACCAGGATGAGTCGCTGTTTGCCAATCAGTTTGTGAATCTGCGGCTGCAGATCCGGGTGCTGAAAGGCGCGACGGTGATCCCGGCCCAGGCGCTGCAGCTGAGCAGCGACGGCAGCTTTGTCTTTGTGATCAATCAGGATCGCAGCGTTACGCGCAAAGCGGTCACCACCGGTCCCGCTTTCGGAGACGATCAGCAGGCGATCCTCAGCGGCGTTTCGCCGGGCGATCGGCTGGTGACGGAAGGGATCGATCGTCTGACCAGCGGCAGCAAAGTGTCGCTGGCCGATGAGAAACCCGCCGCTGCGGGTGCTGTGTCGAAATGAACCCGTCACGCCTGTTTATCCTGCGTCCGGTCGCCACCATTCTGCTGATGGTCGGTGTGCTGATCGCCGGCATTTTTGCCTGGAAATTCCTCTCAACCTCGGCGCTGCCGCAGGTCGACTATCCGATCATTCAGGTCACCACGCTCTATCCGGGTGCCAGCCCGGATGTGATGGCGTCGTCGGTCACCTCACCGCTGGAGCGCCAGTTAGGGCAGATGGCGGGGCTTAGCCAGATGAGCTCCACCAGCTCCAGCGGCTCGTCGATCATTACCCTGAAGTTCAGCCTCGATCTGTCGCTGGATGTCGCCGAACAGGAGGTGCAGGCGGCGATCAATGCGGCGAATAACCTGCTGCCCGACGACCTGCCCAATCCGCCGACCTACAAAAAGGTTAATCCGGCGGACAGCGCGGTGGTAACGCTGGCGGCCAGTTCCAGCACGCTGCCGTTGACCGCGGTGCAGGATCTGGTCAACACCCGGGTGGCACTGAAGTTGTCGCAGATCTCCGGCGTCGGGATGGTGACGCTGGCGGGCGGCCACCAGCCGGCGATTCGGGTGCAGATGAATCCTCAGGCGCTGGCGGCGCATCATCTGACGCTGGAGGCGGTAAATACGCTGATTGGCAACAGCAACGTCAATGGCTCCAAAGGCGGCTTTGACGGTAAATATCATTCGGTGACCATCGACGCCAACGACCAGCTGCGCACCGCAACCGAGTACGGCAACCTCATCCTCAGCTATGAGAATGGCGCGGCGCTGCGCCTGAAAGATATCGCCCATATCGAACAGGGCCCGGAAAACAGCTTCCAGTCGGCGTGGGCCAACAACCAGCCCGCGATTGTGATCAGCGTGCAGCGTCAGCCGGGCGCGAACGTCATCCAGGTGGTGGACAACATCAAGGCGCAGCTCCCCGCGCTGCAGGCGGCGCTGCCGGAGGGGGTGAAGATGACCATTCTCTCCGATCGCACCCAGACCATTCGCGCCTCGATCAGCGACGTCCAGTTTGAGCTGATGCTGTCGATTGCGCTGGTGGTGATGGTGACCTTCCTGTTTCTGCGCAACGTGGCCGCCACGCTGATCCCGAGCGTGGCGGTGCCGCTGTCGCTGGTCGGCACCTTTGGGGTGATGTATCTGGCGGGCTTCAGCCTGAATAATCTGTCGCTGATGGCGCTGACCATCGCCACCGGTTTTGTCATTGATGACGCCATCGTGGTGGTTGAGAACATCTCCCGGCGGCTGGAGCAGGGCGAGTCACCGATGGAGGCGGCGCTGAAAGGCTCACAGCAGATTGGCTTCACCATCATCTCGCTGACCTTTTCGCTGATTGCGGTGCTGATCCCGCTGCTGTTTATGGGCGATGTGGTCGGGCGACTGTTCCGGGAGTTCGCGATTACGCTGGCGGTGGCGATTCTGGTGTCAATGCTGGTGTCGCTGACCCTGACACCGATGCTGTGTGCATATCTGCTGCGCCATATTCCGCCCGAACAGCAGTCGACGTTTGCCCGCAAGGGCGGCGAGCTTTTTGACACCCTGGTGCGCGGCTATGACCGGCTGCTGACCGTGGTGCTGAACCATCAGAAACTGACGCTGCTGGTGGCGCTGGCCACCTTCGGGCTGACGGCGCTGCTCTACATGATGGTGCCGAAAGGCTTCTTCCCGACCCAGGATACCGGGCTGATTCAGGGCATTACCGTCGCTTCACAGGACGTCTCGTTTAACGCCATGGCAACGCGCCAGCAGGCGTTGTCGGCGCGGATCCTGAAAAACCCGGCGGTGGAGAGCGTCTCATCGACGATTGGCATCGACGGCACCAACACCAGCCTTAACAGCGGACGATTGCAGATCAACCTGAAGCCGTTTGGCTCGCGTGATGTGAAAGCGGATGAGGTGATTAAACAACTGCAACAGGCGACCGCCGATGTGGCGGGCATCCGGCTCTATCTGCAACCGGCGCAGGATCTCACCGTCAACGATCAGGTCTCGCCGAGTCAGTATCAGTTCACTCTCGATGATGCCGACAGTGAAAATCTGGTCAGCGAGTCGCCGAAACTGGTGGCGGCGTTGCAGCAGCGGCCCGAATTTAATGGCGTGGTGAGTAACCTGCAGGATCAGGGGCGCGTCTCTTACGTTGAGCTGAACCGCGATAAAGCGGCGCGCTTCGGCATTACTGCCTCGGACGTGGACACCGCGCTCTATAACGCCTTTGGTCAGCGGCTGGTCTCGACCATCTTCACCCAGTCGAATCAGTATCGGGTGGTGCTGGAAGTGGCTCCGGCATACCAGCAGGGTCCGGCGTCGTTTGATGATGTCTGGCTGCAATCGTCTGGCAGCAGCAGTTCGGCGTCATCATCCACCAGCACGACTTCATCAGCGTCAACGTCTTCGTCAACATCTTCGTCTTCGTCGACGTCCACTTCAGCCTCTGACACCAGCACCACCAGCAGCGGCATGGTCAAACTCACTTCTATCGCCACTATCCACCAGCGCACCGGTTCGCTGATGCACATGCGGCTGAATCAGTTCCCGGCGGTGATGATCTCCTTCAACCTTAATCCGGGCTACTCGCTGGAGGATGGGCAGCGGGCGATCGCCGAGGTGCAGCAGCAGTTGCACCTGCCGGAGAGCACCACGCTGCGTTATCAGGGGGAAACCTCGGCGTTTCAGAGCGCCACCGGCAACACGCTGTGGCTGATTCTGGCGGCGCTGATCACCATGTATGTGGTGCTCGGCATCCTCTACGAAAGCTTTATCCATCCGGTGACCATCCTCTCTACGCTGCCGTCGGCGGCGGTGGGCGCGCTGCTGACGCTGCTGCTGGCGGGCACCGAATTCAGCCTGATTGCGCTGATTGGGGTGATCCTGCTGATCGGCATCGTGAAAAAGAACGCCATCATGATGATCGACTTCGCGCTGGAGGCGGAACACCATCAGCAGCTCAGCGCGCGCGACGCAATTCATCAGGCCTGCCTGCTGCGCTTCCGCCCGATTCTGATGACGACGATGGCGGCGCTGCTGGGTGCGCTGCCGCTGATGCTGGCCTCCGGCTCCGGGGCAGAGCTGCGTCAGCCGCTGGGGCTGGTGATTGTCGGCGGGCTGATTGTCAGTCAGGTGCTGACGCTCTTCTCCACGCCGGTGATCTACCTCCTGTTTGATGGGCTGGCGCAGCGCGGCCACGCCTGGGTGAAACGCCGTCAGCAGCGGGCGCGGAGCGGGCAATGAATCTGACCCGGCTGTTTATCTTTCGTCCGGTGGCGACGCTGCTGCTGACGCTGGCGATCCTGCTGCTGGGCGCGCTGGGCTACCGGCTGCTGCCGGTAGCACCACTGCCGCAGGTCGATTTCCCCACCATCATGGTCAGCGCCAGCCTGGCAGGCGCCAGTCCGGAAACCATGGCGGCGACGGTCGCTACGCCGCTGGAACGTTCGCTGGGGCAGATTGCCGGTATCAGTGAGATGACCTCCAGCAGCTCGCAGGGCTCCAGCAGCATCATCCTGCAGTTTGAGCTGGACCGCGATATCAATGGCGCGGCGCGCGACGTGCAGGCGGCAATCAACGCGGCGCGCAGTCTGCTGCCCAGCGCAATGGCCTCGCTGCCGACCTATCGCAAAGCCAACCCGTCAGACGCGCCAATAGTGATGCTGGCGCTGACCTCTGCCACCCGCACGCCAGGCGAACTCTACGATCTGGCGGAGAGCAAAATCGAACAGGCGATGGGGCAGGTACAGGGCGTCGGCGAAGTGTCACTGATGGGCAGCGCCTTACCGGCGGTGCGGATTGATCTGCAGCCGCTGAAGCTGACCCATTACGGCATCTCGCTGGAGACGGTGCGCGCCGCCGTCGCCAACAGTACCACCAATCTGCCCAAAGGGATTTTGCAGAGCAGTGACCAGTCGTGGCTGGTGGACAGCAATGGCCAGCTGGAGAAGGCCGCCAGCTACCGCGATCTGATCATCACTTATCAGCAGGGCAAGGCGGTGCGCTTGCGCGACGTCGCCACGGTCTATGACTCGGTGGAAGATCGTTATCAGGCGGGGTTTCTGAATGCCACACCGGCGGTGATGATCGGTATCAAACGTCAGGCGGGTGCCAACATGCTGGAAACCATAGACGCGATAAAAGCGCAGTTGCCGCAGCTGGAAAAGAGTCTGCCCGCTGACACCCAGCTGAAGGTGGTGGTTGACCGTTCACCCGGCGTGCGCGCCTCACTGTATGACACCGAAGAGACGCTGCTGATCGCGGTGCTGCTGGTGATTGCGGTGGTGTTTATTTTTCTGCGCAATCTGCAGGCGGTGATCATTCCGGCGCTGGCACTGCCGGTGTCGCTGATCGGCACCTGCGCGGTGATGTATCTGCTGGGATACAGCCTGGATAACCTGTCGCTGATGGCGCTGATTATCGCCACCGGCTTCGTGGTGGATGATGCGATTGTGGTGCTGGAGAACATCACCCGTCACATTGAGCGCGGGCTGAGCCCGTTGCGGGCAGCACTGCGCGGGGCGCAGGAGGTGAGCTTCACTGTGCTGTCGATGACCGTGTCGCTGATCGCGGTGTTCATCCCGATCCTGCTGATGGGCAGCATTGTCGGGCGGCTGTTCCGCGAATTCGCCGTGACGCTCACCGTGTCGCTGCTGATCTCGCTGTTTGTCTCGCTGAGCCTGACGCCGATGCTCTGCGCCCGGCTGCTGAAACCGAAACCGCCCGTCAGCCTGCGGCCGCATCCGCTTTATCAGTTGATTGAAAACCAGCTGAATCGCCTGCTGGCCGCCTACGGGCGCGGGCTGGCCTGGGTGATGCGCCATCAGAAACTGACGCTGCTCAGCCTGCTGCTGACCGTACTACTGAATGTTTTTCTCTTCGTCGTGGTGCAGAAGGGCTTCTTCCCCAATCAGGATACCGGGCTGCTGATGGGTGCGCTGCGCGCTGATCAGAACATCTCGTTCCAGGCGATGAAGCCGAAAATGCTGATGTTCACGCAGATCATTCAGGAAGATCCGGCGGTAGAGAGCGTGATGTCGTCGATGGGCAGCGGGATGTTTGGCTCCCGCAACAGCGCCAACTTCTTTGTGCGGCTTAAAGATTTTGATCAGCGCGATGCGACCGCCACCGAGGTGGCTAACCGGCTGACGCGCAAAACCAGTCACATCGCCGGGGCGCAGATGTTCCTGATGGCGGCACAGGACCTGCATATTGGCGGACGCAGCGCCAACGCCACGTATCAGTACAGTCTGCAGGCGGACGATCTCGATCTGCTGCGCACCTGGACGCCGAAAGTGCAGGCGGCGCTGGCGGCGCTCCCCGAGCTCAACAGCGTGGACTCCGATTCGCAGACCGGCGGCCAGGAGGTGGAGCTGACCATCGATCGTGATCGCGCCACCCGGCTGGGCGTCAACGTAAACATGCTGGATACGCTGCTGAACAATGCGTTCAGCCAGCGGCAGATCGCCACGCTCTATCACACCCTGAATCAGTATCACGTGGTGATGTCACTGCAGGATAGCGACACCGCCAATCCTGAGACGCTGCAGCAGCTTTATGTGATTAACGACAGCGGTGACCGCGTGCCGCTCTCCGCCTTTGCCCGCTTCAGCGGCGGCAACGCGCCGCTGTCGGTGGCGCATCAGGGCCAGGCCGCTACCAGCACCCTGGCGTTTAATCTCAACGAGGGGGTGTCACTGGAACAGGCGCAGGAACTGATAAAACAGGCGATGGCGAAGCTGGGCCTGCCATCGACCCTTCACGCCGGTTTTGCCGGCACCGCCGCCGCCTTTTCTCAGCTGACCGCGACCATGCCTTGGCTGATTCTGGCGGCGCTGGCGGCAGTCTATCTCGTCCTCGGCGTGCTCTATGAGAGCTACATCCATCCGCTGACCATTCTTTCGACCCTGCCGTCAGCGGGCGTCGGCGCGCTGTTACTGCTGCTGCTGACCGGCACGCAGCTCACGGTAATCGCGCTGATTGGCATCATCCTGCTGATCGGCATCGTGAAAAAGAACGCCATCATGATGATCGATTTCGCCATCGACGCGGAGCGGCGGCAGGGCATGTCGCCACAGCAGGCGATCACCCAGGCGTGCCTGATGCGCTTCCGGCCCATCATGATGACCACGCTGGCCGCCTTTTTCGGCGCGTTGCCGCTGGCGCTGGGCAGCGGCGGTGATGCCGATCTGCGCAGCCCGCTGGGCATCGCTATCGCGGGCGGACTGGCGCTCAGCCAGCTGCTGACGCTGTTTACCACGCCGGTTGTTTATCTTTGGCTCGATCGTCTGGGCCGTGCCACTCAACGTCAATGGCGTCGTCTGCGCCCTACGGAATCCTGATCCATGAAACCGCTTATCCCCTTTGTTGTGATGCTGCTGCTGGGCGGCTGTAGCGTCGGTCCCGACTATCAGCGCCCCGCGATGGTGATGCCGGTCCACTATAAAGAGGCCAGAGGCTGGCAGCAGGCGACGCCGCTTGATGCGCAAAGCAAAGGCGAATGGTGGGCGGTTTATCACGACGCCACCCTGAGCGGCCTGCTGAACCAGGTGAGCATCTCGAACCAGAACGTGGCGAATTATGCCGCGCAGTACCGGCAGGCACAGGCGCTGGCGAGTGAGTCACGCGCGGCGCTGTTCCCCTCGCTGGGCTATGACGGCAGCGCGACGCGCAGCGGTAGCCACGCGACTGACAGCAGCGTTCGCACTACCAGCAGCAGCCATCAGGCGGAGCTGAGTGCCAGCTGGGAGCTGGATCTGTGGGGCAAACTGCGACGCACGCTGGAGGAGAACCGCGCCAGCGCCTCGGCCAGCGCGGCGGAACTGGCCAATATTACCCTGAGCGCCCAGTCTGAACTGGCGCAGGACTATTTCCAGCTGCGCATCATGGATCAGAAAATCGCGCTCTATCAGCAGAGCGTTGATGCTTATCAGCGCTACCTGAAAGTGATTACCAGCCAGTATCAGGCGGGCACCGCGTCGCGTGCGACCCTGGCTCAGGCACAACTGCAGCTGGAGAGCGCCAGCGCCTCGGCGCAGGATTATCAGTGGCAGCGCGCACAGATGGAGCACGCCATTGCGCTGCTGGCCGGCAAAGCACCCGCTGAATTCAGCCTGACCGCCGCGCCGCTGACGGCCACGCTGCCCGCGATACCGGCAGCCCTGCCGGGCGAGTTGTTGCAGCGCCGTCCCGACATTGCTTACGCCGAACGTAACATGGCCGCGGCCAATGCCGCAGTGGGCGTGGCGGTGGCCGGTTACTATCCCGACCTGACCCTGAGCGCCAGCGGTGGCGTCAGTTCTTCCGTGCTGCATTCGCTCTTCTCGCTGCCGAACCGCGTCTGGTCGCTGGGGCCGGAGCTGAGCGGCACGCTGCTGGATTTTGGTGCGACTTCGGCACAGGTCGATCAGGCACGAGCGGGCTGGGATGCCAGCGTTGCGACCTATCGTCAGACGGTGCTGACCGCAATGCAGGAGGTGGAAGATAAGCTGGTGGAGCTGAACACGCTGCAGGGCGAGATCGCCGCGCAGCAGCGCGCCACCGACGCGGCGCAGACCTCGGCGCGGGTGACGCGTTTGCAGTATGAGGCGGGCATGATTACGTATCTGGATGTGGCGACCACCGAAAACAGCCGCCTGAGTGCGCAGCAGAGTTTGCTGACGCTGCAGAGCACGCAGTGGGTCAGCAGTGTGGCGCTGATTGCCGCGCTGGGCGGTGGCTGGCAGGCACCCTGAAGGCGGCGTCAGGTTACCGATAATTCTGTTGTCGAACCGCGTCAAATCCTGCATCGTGAGGGGCTATTTTCACGATGCTAAGGAGCCGGCATGGTTTTCACACTATTGCGCCTGATATTTCGCCTGTTATGGCGGGTCGAACTGCGTGGCGACGTCGCCGAACTGCATAAGCAGAAGGTATTGATCACGCCGAACCATATGTCGTTTCTCGACGGCATATTGCTGGCGCTATTTTTGCCGATTAAGCCGGTCTATGCGGTCTATTCGACCATCAGCGAAAGCTGGTTTATGCGGCTGGTTAAACCCTTTATCGACTATGTGCCGCTCGATCCCACCAAACCCATGGCGCTCAAACAGCTGGTCAGGCTGATCGACAGTGGCCGTCCGGTGGTGATCTTCCCGGAAGGACGCATTACCGTCACCGGATCGCTGATGAAGATCTACAGCGGGGCGGGTTTTGTCGCGGCGCGTTCGGGCGCGAATGTGGTGCCGATGCGCATTGAAGGCGCAGAGTACACGCCGTTTGGCCGTCTGGCGGGCGTATTTAAACGTCGCCTGTTCCCGCGCATCACCCTGACGATTCTGCCCGCCACCCGCATTCCGATGCCGGAGGCGAAACGGGCGCGCGATCGGCGCGTGCTGGCCGGTGAGCATCTGCACCATGTGATGATGGAAGCACGCATGGCGGTGCGTCCGCGTGAAACCCTGTTTGAGGCGTTTCTGGCGGCGCGTACGCGTTATGGCGCGTTTAAGCGCTGCATCGAAGATGTCAATTTCAAACCTGACAGCTACAACGGACTGCTGAAGAAGGCGCTGGGCGTGGGTCGTATTCTGGAGCGCTACAGCCAGCCGCGCGAGGTGGTAGGACTGCTGCTGCCCAATACCACCGTCACGGCAGCGGCGATTTTCGGGGCCACACTGCGTGGGCGTGTTCCGGCGATGCTCAACTATACGGCGGGCGTGAACGGCATGCGGGCGGCACTGACCGCCGCGCAGATCAAAACGGTCTTCACGTCGCGCCAGTTCCTGGACAAAGGCAACCTGTGGCATCTGCCGCAGGGGCTCGATGATGTGCAGTGGATCTATCTGGAAGATCTGAAAGATACCGTGACCAGTAAAGACAAACTGTGGATCGTCACCCATCTGCTGATGCCGCATCGCGCGCAGCTGCCCCAGCAGCCGGAAGACGCCGCGATGGTACTGTTTACCTCCGGCTCGGAAGGCAATCCCAAAGGCGTCGTACACTCACATAAAAGCCTGCTGGCAAACGTTGAACAGATCCGCACCATCGCCGACTTCACCCCGCGCGACCGCTTTATGTCGGCGCTGCCGCTGTTCCATGCATTTGGTCTGACCGTCGGGCTGTTTACGCCGCTGATGACCGGCGCGCAGGTGTTCCTCTATCCCAGCCCGCTGCACTATCGCATCGTGCCGGAGCTGGTCTATGACCGCAACTGCACCGTGCTGTTTGGCACCTCGACCTTCCTCGGCAACTACGCGCGCTTTGCCGCGCCCTATGATTTTGCCCGCCTGCGCTATGTGGTGGCGGGGGCGGAGAAGCTGCAGGAGAACACCCGTCAGCTCTACATGGAGAAGTATGGCATTCGCATTCTTGAAGGCTACGGCGTAACCGAATGCGCGCCAGTGGTCGCGATTAACGTGCCGATGGCGGCGAAGGCGCACACCGTCGGACGCATTCTGCCGGGCATGGATTCGCGGCTGATGTCGGTGCCGGGCATTGAGCAGGGCGGACGGCTGCAGCTGCGTGGGCCGAACGTGATGAAAGGGTATCTGCGGGTTGAGAATCCAGGCGTGCTGGAAGTGCCGGTCGCCGACGATGGTGAAGGCAATCAGGAAGCGGGCTGGTATGACACGGGTGATATCGTCAGCTTTGATGACGGCGGTTTCTGCCAGATTCAGGGGCGCGCCAAACGCTTCGCGAAGATTGCCGGTGAGATGGTGTCGCTGGAGATCGTCGAGCAGATCGCCCTGAAAGCGTCGCCGGACAAACAGCATGCCGCCTCGCTGCGCCCGGATGGTCAGCGTGGTGAGGCACTGGTGCTGTTCACCACCGACGCTGAACTGGCGCGCGACAACCTGCAGAAAGCGGCCCGCGAGCTGGGTGCGCCAGAACTGGCGCTGCCGCGTGATATCCGGGTGATGAAGCAGTTGCCGCAGCTGGGCAGCGGTAAACCCGATTACGTCACGCTGAAAAAAATGGCGGAAGAGGAGCAGGCATGAGCCTTGATCGTAATGCGCCGCTGATGTCACGCGGCATGATCGCCGTGATTATCGCCCAGTTCTTTTCGGCCTTCGGCGATAACGCGCTGCTGTTTGCCACGCTGGCCGTGCTGAAAAGCCAGTTCTATCCCGACTGGAGTCAGCCGGTGCTGCAGATGCTCTTTGTCGCAGCCTACATTCTGCTGGCACCGTTTGTCGGTCAGGTCGCGGACAGCATGGCAAAAGGGCGGGTGATGATGCTCGCCAACAGCCTGAAGCTGCTGGGCGCGCTGGTGATCTGTTTCGGCTTTAATCCCTTCCTCGGTTATACCCTGGTGGGCGCGGGCGCAGCCGCTTACTCTCCGGCTAAATATGGCATCCTCGGTGAGATCACCCACGGCGAGAAGCTGGTGAAAGCCAACGGGCTGATGGAGGGTTCGACCATCGCCGCCATTCTGCTCGGCTCAGTGGCGGGCGGGATGCTGGCTGACTGGCATCTGCTGGCGGCGCTGGGGATCTGTGCGCTGACCTACGGCATTGCCGTGGTAGCCAACCTGTTTATCCCGAAACTGCAGGCGGCGCGTCCCGGTCAGAGCTGGCAACTGGGTATGATGGCACGCAGTTTTTTCAGTGCCGCCGCGCTGCTATGGCGTGATGCGGAGACGCGCTTCTCGCTGCTCGGCACCAGCCTGTTCTGGGGTGCAGGCGTGACGCTGCGTTTTCTGCTGGTGCTGTGGGTGCCGGTGGCGCTGGGCATCAGTGACAACACCACGCCGACCACGCTGAATGCCATGGTAGCGATTGGCATCGTGATTGGGGCGGCGGCGGCGGCGAAGCTGGTGACGCTTGAAACGGTGCGCCGCTGTATGCCAGCCGGTGTGCTGATTGGTGTGATGGTCGTCGTCTTCGCGCTGCAGCATTCTCTGCTGAATGCCTATCTGGTGCTGATGCTGATTGGCGCGCTGGGCGGTTTCTTTGTGGTGCCGCTGAATGCGCTGTTGCAGGCGCGGGGCAAAGAGAGCGTCGGTTCAGGTAATGCGATTGCGGTGCAGAATCTGGGTGAGAACAGCGCCATGCTGATCATGCTGGGGCTCTATACGCTGGCGATCAAGGCGGGTGCACCTGCGGTGGCGACGGGCGTCGGTTTTGGCGTGCTGTTTGCGCTGGCGATAGCGCTGCTGTGGCTGTGGCGACCGGCTAAGCGTTAAGCGATTCACCGCCTCTCTCCGGGATAGCCGGAGAGAGGCGGGCGCCCTCGTTAACAATAGATGTTAACAACGGAGATTAGCGACGAAGGGCAATCGCTTCGATTTCGATCTTCACATCTTTTGGCAGACGCGCCACTTCGACACAGGAACGCGCCGGGAAGTGAGCTTCATGCTCGGTGAAAAACGCCTCATAAGCCGCATTGACCGTGGCGAAGTCATTTAAGTCTTTCACGAACACCGTGGTCTTCACGATGTCGCCGACCTTCAGACCCGCTGCTTCAACAATCGCCTTCACATTTTCCAGTGACTGACGCGCCTGTGCGGCAACGTCATCCGCCACCTGGCCAGTCGCCGGATCCACCGGGATCTGGCCAGAGGTGATGATCATGCTGCCCAGATCGACACCCTGAACATAGGGGCCGATAGCGGCAGGGGCTTTTTCAGTACTGATTTCACGAGACATCATTGCTCCTTTGATTACGTCGTCAGGCGGCGATGCCGCCGGTGTTGCCCATTATAAGGTCGGGCAGGGCGATTACCAGTGACCCAGCACCACATGGCGGGCGAACTCTTTTTCGCAATATTTGCACTTCAGATGCACATCGTCGGCGCGCTGCTTCACGGCAAAGCTGGAGAAGACCGGCTCGCTGCGGCTGATGCAGTTGCTGTTCGGGCAGGTCAGTACCCGTTCAACGTGGTCCGGCAGCGTCGGGGCTATCTTCGCCACTACTTCATAGTCGTCGATGCGGTTGACCGTGGCATGGGGCGCATAGACCGCCAGCTGATTCACCTGATCGTCGGTGAGAAAGGTGTTCTCAATCTTGATCAGATCTTTGCGGCCCATCTCACCCGAGGGCAGATTCAGGCCAATGGTAATCCGCTGATCGGTTTCGGTCAGCCGGAACAGGGAGAGCAATTTAAAGCCGATCTGCGCCGGAATATGGTCGATGACCGTGCCGCGTTTGATCGCTTCGACCTGCAGTTTGTTGTCCTGCGTCATGGGGGTATCTCCTTACAGGGCGAGTTCGCTGTTTAAAACCAGTGCCAGCAGAGCCTGGCGCGCATAGATGCCGTTACCCGCCTGCTGGAAATACCAGGCATACGGAGTTTTATCGACATCGGTGGTGATTTCGTCGATGCGCGGCAGCGGGTGCAGTACCTTCATATTGTCGCGCGCCGTAGCGAGATCGGCGGCGCGCAGAATGAACTGCGCTTTGACGTTGGCATATTCTGACGGATCGAGCCGCTCTTTCTGCACCCGCGTCATGTAGAGGATATCGAGCTGCGGCATCACCTCTTCAAAGCTGTCGTGACGTGACCAGCTGATATTCTTCTCATCCAGCATGTCGGTGATATAGGCCGGCATCGCCAGCGCATCGGGCGCGATAAAGAAGAAGCGGTTGCCGTCAAACTTCGCCAGCGCCTGGGTCAGGGAGTGGACGGTTCGGCCATACTTCAGGTCGCCGACCATCGCCACATTCAGCTGATTAAGACGGCTCTGCGTCTCCTGAATGGTAAAGAGATCAAGCAGCGTCTGGGTCGGATGCTGGTTCGCGCCGTCACCGGCGTTGAGAATCGGGATGCCGCCGGAGAACTCGGTCGCCAGCCGCGCCGCGCCTTCCTGCGGGTGACGCATCACGATCGCATCGACGTAGGTGCTAATCACTGAAATGGTGTCGGCCAGGGTTTCGCCTTTTTTGCCCAGCGACGTATTACTGCCGTCAGCAAAGCCCACCGCTGACGCGCCGAGGCGATGAATTGCGGTTTCAAACGACAGGCGGGTACGGGTCGACGCCTCAAAGAAGCAGCTGGCGATAACCTTGTGCTTCAGCAGTTCCGGCTGCGGATGGGCTTTAAGCTTTGCGGCGGTGTGCAACGCCAGTTCCAGCTCTTCACGACTGAGGTCGTTAATTGAAATAATGTGTTTGCGATATAGCGGGTTAGCCATAGCTTTCTCCTCTGCGCGGCCGGATTGCGGACAAAAAAAAGCCCCTGCTTAAGGGGCTTTTTTAAGATCGGGTCGATGACCGAAAGAAACAGTAGCACCGCCTGCGGTCAGGCGTGATTGAGCGTCAAATTGTCCGCTGTGCTGTAGCATATTTCCTCCGGCAAATTGGGCCGCATTATACCCGTTCGCGGTGGGGCAGCAAGAGGAAAACGTTTGCGCCTGCCTGGCCGATCAGAGGCCGGGCCAGATCAGACGGTGAATCGCCCGCTATGAGCGGGCGCGACTCAGCGTCCTCAGCTGCGCGGTCAGCGCTGGCCCAGTGTGGCCACCATTACCGCTTTAATCGTGTGCATCCGGTTCTCGGCCTGGTCGAACACAATGCTGTGTGGTGACTCAAACACCTCATTGCTCACTTCCATGCCGTTGGGCAGATCGTACTGTTCCGCCATCTGCTGGCCCAGCGTGGTCTGATCGTCGTGGAAGGCGGGCAGGCAGTGCAGGAATTTAACCTGCGGGTTGCCGGTCAGATCGAGCATCGCCCGATTCACCTGATAGTCACGCAGCAGCGCGATACGCTCGGCCCACACCGCTTTGGCTTCGCCCATCGACACCCAGACATCGGTGTAGATAAAGTCAGCGCCTTTCACGCCGTCGGCAATATGTTCGGTGAGGGTGATTTTCCCGCCGGTCTGCTGCGCAGCTTCACGGCACTGCGCCACCAGTTGCTCCTCTGGCCAGCAGCTCTTCGGTGCCACCAGACGCAGATCCAGCCCCACCTGTGCGGCGGCTTCCAGCATGGTGTTACCCATGTTGTTACGCGCATCACCTACATAAACCAGCGCCATCTCGCTGAGCTTTTTGCCTGGCAGATGCTCCTGCATGGTCAGCAGATCGGCCAGCAGCTGGGTCGGATGAAACTCGGTGGTCAGACCGTTCCACACCGGCACACCGGCATGTTCCGCCAGCGTTTCCACCAGTTCCTGACCGTAACCGCGATACTGAATGCCATCGAACATCCGGCCCAGCACCCGCGCGGTATCGCGCATCGACTCTTTATGGCCGATCTGGCTGCCACTCGGGCCAAGATAGGTGACGTTCGCACCCTGATCGTAAGCGGCAACTTCGAAAGAGCATCGGGTACGGGTCGAGTCTTTTTCGAAGATGAGCGCGATATTTTTACCTTTCAGATGCTGCACTTCCTGGGCGCTTTTTTTGGCCTGTTTCAATTCCGCGGAAAGGGTAAGCAGGTGATCAATCTCGGCGGGCGTAAAATCCAGAAGCCTGAGGAAATGGCGCTGATACAGCTGACTCATACAACACTCCGGTAATCATTAAAGTGAATTAAAATTCAATCTAACCGTATGAATATGCATTTTCAAGTGCAGGGCTAATAAACTTTTCGTTTTGTGTAGTGGCGCGACGGGCAGTATGGGAAAATAATTGATTATTGCCGAACTCAGAGAGGATATCGTCATGGCATATGAAGCATTACTGGAAGAGCAGCAGGAAGAGACGCGGCAGATTATCGAAGAGCTGCTGGAGGATGGCAGCGATCCTGATGCGCTCTATACCATCGAGCACCATCTCTCATGCAATAATTTTGATTCGCTGGAAAAAGCGGCCGTTGATGCATTCAAGCTGGGTTATGAAGTAACCGAGCCGGAAGAGCTGGAGCTGGAAGATGGCACCACCGTGATGTGCGTCGACATCATCAGCGAATCCGCCCTGAAGCCTGAACTGATCGATGTGCAGGTTGAGCAGCTGGTGAATCTGATTGGTAAGTACAACGTCGATTACGACGGCTGGGGCACCTATTTTGAAGATCCCGATGCCGAAGATGAAGATGACGACGCCATCGAAGATGAAGATGATGATGGTATTCGCCACTAAGTAGCCGGGGCGGAGAGTTCTCCGCCTGTCACCCCTGCCACCTGTTTTAACATCATGAACTACGCACCCTTACTTGAACCAATCTATCAGTTTCTGCACTGCCGCACGCCACAGGCCTGGATTGATGAGGCGCGCAAGCCGGAAAATCTGACCCTGCTGTTAACCGACCATCTGGTGTGCGAACTGAAAGCCGCGCAGACCGCGGTGTGGTTGATCCGCAAATATGTTGCCGACAAACCCAGCGGCGACGCCATTCTGGCATGGCTGAAACCCTATGAAGATTTTATCTTCCGCGAAGATGGTGACAGCGACTTTATCAACGCCCATAAGAACCTCACGAAACGTATCATCGTGCGCAATGCGCTGCCGTGGGCGGATGAACTGGTGGAGAAGATGGTGCTGCTGATTAAAGAGGAGCTGCATCACTTCTATCAGGTGTGGGAAATTATGCAGTCGCGCGGGCTGGTCTATCAGAAGATCACCTCCAGCCGCTATGCCAAATCGCTGCTGCGCGAAGTCACCACCCATGAACCGGAAACGCTGGTGGATAAGCTGATATGCGGTGCTTACATCGAGGCGCGCTCCTGCGAGCGTTTCGCCAGTCTGGCACCTTATCTTGATGACGAACTGGCGAAGTTCTATCTGTCGCTGCTGCGCTCAGAGGCGCGGCATTATCAGGACTATTTAACCCTGGCGGCGCAGATTGCCACCAGAGATATTACGCCGCGGGTGAAGGCAATTGGGGCAACAGAAGGGCGGTTAATCAGCGAACCTGACAACGAATTACGCTTTCACAGCGGCGTACCGGCGTTCTGATAACAGTAAACGGCGCTCTTACGATGGCCGTTTATTTTTTTATATTGAACCGGGTTGATTTTATTAATAATAAAAAGATAAATATTAACTATTAGTCTAATGTGAATGCGTTACTTCCGATAAATATAATTTGAGTCACTCCTCACAGAATATTTTATCTCTTCTGTTTTTTCTTTTAGGAATAACTATAGTGCTCTTGCCGGATTAGGGTTGTTATTTTTCAAGCAAAACCTGATTCATAATTCCTCTTTGCCAGAGAGGGTTGTGAATCAGGTTTTTTTTGCACCGGGTATAGCCGGGGAAAAGAATCAGCGACTTTTTTCGGGCGTCCAGTTATTGCTAACAGGCATTTAATGGAAGGAGTCATAAAAATGAAGGGAAAGCGCTGTATTCCGTTATTTATTTTACTGTTTTTGCAGCCATATGACGCATGGGCTGACTTTTCCGACGCATTATCGTTCTCTGATAATGCTTTCCTGCGTGATTCGCAACTCGATCTCAGACTGCGTAATCACTGGAAATATCTCAAGGAAAATGAAGCGCAGCCTACCGCTGTTCATAATGCCTGGGGACAGGCGGCAAGCCTGAATTTTCGTTCCGGCTATCAGTGGGACTGGCTGGGTTTCGATGCAACTTATACCCGAGCGATCAGGCTGGGAGCCAGCGACTACTTTGCCACGCGCGGCCTGCTTTACGACAGCGGCGGACATCAGCAAAAAGCTGACGCGCACGGCTTCAGCAAGTTTGGTGAACGCTATCTGAAAGTGAAGCTGGGCGACGGGCACGCGGGATTTAATGGAAAAGCAGGCTGGCAGGAGTTAAAAAACATCGGCGTGCTGACCACCACGGATCGCTTGTCACGCAACAGTTACTCAGGCTATAGCGGCGCGCTGAACGTGCAGAAGGTACGGCTGGATTTGGCGTACGTGACAAAAACGCTTCGCCACGACTCGCCGGAGAGTCTTGCCCTGCAAACTCAGGACCGACGAAAAATTAATGCGATCTATACCGGCGCACTGAGCTATACCGGTAATCGCGGACGTCTCGCCTACGCATTTGGCGAAGCGGAAGCCTACCAGCGGCGTCATTTTATCGATGTGAATTACTCGCTCTCGCCGAACTGGCGCTTGTCCTCTCAAATTTATGGCAGTCAGGGGCTGGGAAATTATAAAAGCATGGCCGCCAGCAAAAGATCGTTCGATAACCACGCGTGGCACTATGTCGGTGAAGCAGACTGGATTAATGACAGATGGACGCAGAAATTCGCTGCCGCCTGGACTTCGGCGCCCAAACATAATGCGGTGGGATATTATGTGCGTCCGCTGACAAAAAATACCCGTGGGCGTTTCAACGCCCTGACCTCTGCCGGAAAAGATTATACCCGTGACAAAGAACTGGCGCTGGTTTCGCAGACTGAGTATGAAATTTTACCCGGTGTGTTTAGCGGGTTTCAGATTAACTATGGACAGTTCAACTTCCGTAATACGCGTATTCGTACGGGGGAGGTCTCGCTCATCAACCGTTTCAACGAACCCCATCCGCTCCTGAAGAATTTATCGGTCTTTACGCTATTCGGTTATGGCTGGTCATATAAGAATAATAAAGAAACGCCGGTTTTTAATGCGCAAGGAAAATATATGCGTTCTCCCAGCCTTTCTGCAGAGATCGCGGTTGAGTATAAATTAAACCTGTTCAGATAAGGAAAATACGATGAAGAGATTAGTTAAAACGTTGCTGATTCTTATTGTGGTTGGGGCTGTCGCAGGCGAAGCCTTCGCCGCCGATGTCACTCTCTATGTTACGCGGCATGGTAAAACGATGTTCAACACGGTGCATCGCGCGCAGGGATGGGCAGATACCCCGCTAACGCCAGCAGGCGTAGAGGTGGCGCAAAAGCTGGGACGCGGTCTGCAGACGATCCCGTTTATCGCCGTCTGGTCCAGCGATGCTGGCAGAGCGAGAGAAACCGCGCAGCTGGTTATGCATGAATGGAAAACACCACTACCGTTAAACGAGCGGAGAGGGTTGCGGGAAGTGGGCTTTGGCCTGTATGAAGGCGATCTGGATAAGAATATGTGGGACGCCGCCGCCCGGCAGGCCGGTTTTGCCTCCGAAACGGCGCTAATGAAGGCATTTGCCGACGGAAAGATTCATATCGATCGGATGATAGACGCTATCCACCAGGCGGAAGCGTCCGGCACGTCGTCACTTGAAGGCATTAAATCGGCAGGAATGGCCGAAAGCTATCAGCAGGTGGCAAAGCGAATGGTGGATAGCCTGACCCGGATAGCGCAGCAGGCACAGCAGCAGGGAGGCGGTAACGTTCTGGTGGTCACGCACGGCATGGCGATTTCAACGCTACTGCAGGCGCTTGGCGATACCTCGTTAAATCAGCCGCTGGACAATGCGAGCGTAACCCGGCTGCGCTATACCGATAGCGGGGAGTTCGTGATTGAATCCATCAACGACATGAGTTACATCGCGCGCGGCTTATAACTTCCGCAACATACGCACTTCGCAGTCGACATGGCCTGTGCAGCCCATCGCGCTGTCGATATGCTCGAAGCCAAGTGACTCATAAAGTTTAATGGCCCGCGTCAGGCTGGCGGTGGTTTCCAGATAGCAGCGACGGAAACCGTGGCTGCGTGCATGTTCTATCGCCCGCAGCGCCAGTTCGCGTGCCAGACCCTGACCGCGCACCTCTGGCAGAAAGTACATCTTTTGCAGTTCGCAGATATCGGGCGCGCTGCAGGCGAGCGGCGCAACACCGCCGCCGCCGACCACCTTGCCCTGATACTCAACAATCCAGTAGGCGCTCTGTTCGGCACTGTAGAGCTCAAACAGCTGGTCGAGCTGCGGATCGGAAACGGTGTAGCCCTTGTCAGCCGTCAGGCCGAATTCCGCGGAAACATCGCGGATCACCTGGGCGATATGCGGATTATCGGCGGCAGTAATCGGCCGCACCTGGAGGTTAATACGCGGGGTGGCGCTGGTCGTCATCATCTCTTCCGGATTTGTACGAGGTCAATAAAAAAGCCGGGCAAGCCCGGCTTTATGAATAAGCTGTCAGCTAAGACGCTTACAATGCCGCAATGACCGCCTGCTGTTCAATCAGTTTTGCTTTTGATTGTTGCAGGTCCGCTACGCGTTCGCGCTCTTTCGCCACTACCGCTTCCGGAGCACGCGAAACAAAGCCTTCATTCGCCAGCTTGGTCTCGATCTTCTCGATTTCCACATCCAGCTTAACCAGCTCTTTCGCCAGACGCTCCAGCTCGGCGGTTTTATCCACCAGATCCGCCATCGGGATCAACAGCTCTGCGCCTTCAACCAGTTTGGTCACCGACACCGGACCTTTCTCGCCCGCAGGCAGAATGGTCAGGCTTTCCAGACGCGCCAGGCGCGACAGGAAGTTGCGGTTGGCTTCAACGCGACGCAGCGCCGCAGGCGAGCAGTCACGCAGCAACACATCCAGCGGCTTGCTCAGTGCGATGTTCATCTCGGCACGGATATTACGCACTGCGACGATCGCCTGTTTCATCCACTCGATATCCGCTTTCGCTTCGGCATCTTCTTTCGCCGCATCGTACTGCGGGAAAGGCTGCAGCATGATGGTGTCGTCGCTGATATTTTTCAGCCCCTTCACGCGCTGCCAGATGGTTTCAGTGATAAACGGAATGATCGGATGCGCCAGACGCAGCAGCGCCTCCAGCACGTGAACCAGCGTATGACGGGTGCCACGCAGTTCAGATTCACTGCCGCTGTTCATTACCGGCTTGGTCAGCTCCAGATACCAGTCGCAGAACTGGTTCCAGGTGAAGTCATACAGCAGGTTAGCCGCGATATCGAAACGGTAGCTATCCAGCGCTTCACGGTACGCTTTCACCGTGTTGTTGAACTCGGTCAGGATCCAGCGATCTGCCAGCGACAGCGTCATTTCGCCGCCATTCTGTCCACAATCCTGATCTTCGGTGTTCATCAGCACAAAGCGGCTGGCGTTCCACAGCTTGTTACAGAAGTTGCGATAGCCTTCCAGGCGCTTCATGTCCCAGTTGATGTCGCGACCGGTAGAGGCCAGTGCCGCCAGGGTGAAACGCAGCGCATCGGTGCCTGATGGCTCGATGCCGTCCGGGAACTGCTTCTCGGTACGTTTGCGGATTTTCTCCGCCAGCTGTGGCTGCATCATGTTGCCGGTGCGTTTTTCCAGCAGTGCTTCCAGCGAAATGCCGTCGACCATATCCAGCGGGTCAATCACGTTGCCCTTGGATTTCGACATCTTCTGACCTTCTTCATCACGGATCAGACCGGTCATGTAGACGGTTTTAAACGGTACCTGTGGTTTGCCGTTTTCATCTTTGATGAAGTGCATGGTCAGCATGATCATGCGGGCAATCCAGAAGAAGATGATGTCGAAGCCGCTGACCAGCACACTGGTCGGATGGAAAGTACGCAGCGCTTCGGTGTTTTCCGGCCAGCCCAGGGTGGAGAAGGTCCACAGACCTGAGGAGAACCAGGTATCCAGCACGTCATCATCCTGACGCAGCGCCACATCGGCGGCCAGGTTATTCTCGGCGCGCACTTCGTCTTCGGTGCGGCCGACGTAGACGTTACCGTTGTCGTCATACCACGCCGGGATGCGGTGACCCCACCAGAGCTGACGGGAGATACACCAGTCCTGAATATCGCGCATCCAGGAGAAGTACATGTTTTCGTACTGCTTCGGTACAAACTGGATGTCGCCGTTTTCAACGGCTTCAACCGCGACTTTCGCCAGCGGTGCGGTACGCACATACCACTGATCAGTCAGCATCGGCTCGATAACCACGCCGCCACGGTCGCCGTAAGGCACGGTCAGATCGTGAGGTTTGATCTCTTCAAGCAGACCGAGTTCATCGACAGCGGCAACAATCGCTTTACGCGCCGCGAAGCGTTCCATGTTCTGGAAAGCCGCCGGGATCTCATCGGAACAGGCATCGCTGGCTTCGCCATTGGTGTCATACACCTGAGCACGGTCGCGGATATCGCCGTCGAAAGTCAGGATATTGATCATCGGCAGTTTGTGACGACGGCCGACTTCATAGTCGTTGAAGTCATGCGCCGGGGTGATCTTGACGCAGCCGGTGCCTTTTTCCATGTCGGCATGTTCGTCGCCAACGATAGGGATCAGGCGGCCAACCAGCGGCAACATCACAAATTTGCCGATCAGATCTTTGTAACGTGGATCTTCCGGGTTAACGGCGACGCCGGTATCGCCCAGCAGGGTTTCCGGACGCGTGGTGGCGACCACCAGATAATCTTTACCGTCGGCGGTTTTTGCGCCGTCAGCCAGTGGATAGCGGATATGCCACATGGAGCCTTTGCTCTCGCGGTTTTCCACTTCCAGATCGGAGATTGCGGTACGCAGTTTTGGATCCCAGTTCACCAGGCGTTTGCCACGGTAGATCAGGTTCTCTTTATAGAGGCGAACAAACACCTCTTTCACGGCGTTGGAAAGGCCATCGTCCATGGTGAAGCGCTCGCGCTCCCAGTCGACGGAGTTGCCCAGACGGCGCATCTGGCGGGTGATGGTGCCGCCGGACTCTGCTTTCCACTGCCAGATTTTGTCGATGAACGCATCACGGCCATAGTCCTGGCGCGTCTTGCCCTCTTCAGCCGCAATTTTGCGCTCAACCACCATCTGCGTGGCGATGCCCGCGTGGTCAGTACCCGCCTGCCACAGGGTATTTTTCCCCTGCATGCGCTGGTAACGGATCATGGTGTCCATGATGGTTTGCTGGAAGGCGTGACCCATGTGCAAGCTACCGGTGACGTTCGGCGGCGGGATCATGATGCAAAAGCTTTCCTGGCTGGTATCGCCATTCGGTTTGAAGTAGCCCTGCTTTTCCCAATGCTCGTAAAGCGGCTGCTCGATATCTTGCGGGTTATATGTCTTTTCCATTTCTGCTATGTCGTTTGCGGCTGTGGTGGCGCTGCCGTATTCAATTGGAATCCAACGCTGCGATACGCTTTATAGCGGTCGCGCGCCAGTTGTTTGAGCGTGTCTTCGTAAGGAACGAAGTCTATCACTTCATGGAAAGCAGTAGCAAAATCTGCGAAGTGGGGCAGCAGGCTAATCAGCAGGTCACGCGGTGAACTGCCGCGACGCTGTGGCCAGGCCAGCTCAACCGGCGCACCGTAGCGCGGGCCTTCACCCGCCAGGTTATGCGGCACGAAGGCGTTTGCCGGTCGTTGCCACAGCGCTTCGTCGAGACGAATGGCTTGCTGTTCATCTTCGCAGGCGATCAACACCCGCTTTCCGGCCCGCCAGCGTGTTTCCGCCAGATTGCACACCAGCGCTTCAACGGCGCTAAGGCCATCGCTCGTTGCATCGGTTTCCAGCACGTAGAAGGTTGCGTTTTTCATCGGTTTGCTCATCAGAAGATCAAGGGCGGAATGACATCCGCCCTTGCTGTCAGAAAAGAGGGCGCTTAATCGTCGCCGTTCAATCCTGCCCGATTCAACAGAAATTGCGACAGCATCGGCACCGGACGTCCGGTGGCGCCTTTGGCCTTGCCGGAGCGCCAGGCGGTACCGGCGATATCCAGGTGTGCCCAGTTATATTTGCGGGCAAAGCGTGCCAGGAAGCAGGCGGCGGTAATCGCGCCGCCGGGACGGCCACCAATGTTCGCCATATCGGCAAAGTTGGACTCCAGCTGCTCCTGGAACTCATCCGCCATCGGCAGACGCCAGGCGCGATCGCCTGACTGCTCCGAGGCGCTGATCAGCTCATGCGCCAGCGGATTGTGGTTCGACAGCAGGCCGCTGATGTGATGACCCAGGGCAATCACGCAGGCACCGGTCAGCGTCGCCACGTCAATCACCACTTCCGGATCGAAACGTTCGACGTAGGTCAGCGCATCGCACAGTACCAGGCGACCTTCGGCGTCGGTGTTCAGCACCTCAACCGTCTGGCCGGACATGGTGGTCAGCACATCGCCCGGACGCATCGACCGGCCATCCGGCATGTTTTCACAGCCTGCCAGCACGCCGACCACGTTCAGCGGCAGATTCAGCTCTGCCACCATACGCATTACGCCATAGACGGCCGCCGCGCCGCACATGTCATACTTCATTTCGTCCATGCTGTCGGCAGGCTTGATGGAGATGCCGCCGGAGTCAAAGGTCAGCCCTTTACCCACCAGCACAATCGGACGTGCTTCCGCATCCGGATTGCCTTTGTATTCAATTACCGACATCAGCGATTCGTTTTGCGAACCGGCCCCGACCGCGAGATAGGCGTTCATGCCCAGCTCTTTCATCTGCTGTTCACCAATGACGCGGGTGGTGACATTTTTGCTGAAGGCATCGGCCAGCTGACGCGCCTGTGACGCCAGATAGGCGGCGTTACAGATATTAGGTGGCATGTTGCCGAGATCTTTAGCCGCTTTCATACCTGCCGCGACTGCTAATCCATGCTGGATCGCCCGTTCGCCGCTGGTGAGTTCACGGCGGGTCGGCACGTTAAAGACCAGCTTGCGCAGCGGACGACGTGGCTCCGCTTTGTTACTTTTCAGCTGGTCAAAGTTGTAGAGCGCCTCTTTGGAGGTCTCTACTGCCTGACGCACTTTCCAGTAGGTGTTGCGGCCTTTGACATGCAGTTCGGTCAGGAAGCAGACCGCTTCCATTGAGCCGGTGTCGTTGAGCGTGTTAATGGTTTTCTGAATGACCTGCTTGTACTGGCGTTCATCCAGCTCACGCTCTTTACCGCAGCCAATCAGCAGAATACGCTCGGACAGGATATTTGGCACATGATGCAGCAGCAGTGTCTGGCCCACTTTTCCTTCCAGCTCGCCGCGGCGCAGCAGGGCGCTGATGTAGCCGTCGCTGATTTTATCCAGCTGCTCGGCAATCGGTGACAGACGACGCGGTTCGAAAACGCCAACGACAATGCAGGCACTGCGCTGTTTTTCCGGGCTTCCGCTTTTTACACTGAACTCCATGCACTCTCCTGAATCTTAAAGACAACGGCCGCTGCTGCCGCTAGAATGTAGCGCGCTCATGACCCATTTATTCATCGTCGCAGCATGACATTCTGCTGCTGGAGGTCATAATGAATCAGGGTGACAAGATGTTGTTTTTTCACCACCCGGACGCGTTTTTCATACAAATTTAGCTACGGCGACGGCCATTGATGAAGAAAAATGGCTGATAAGCGTTGAAACTAGCGATTTTCCTGCAAAAAGACAAGTTTTCACAGGCGTACTAAGCGTGATCATCATTAGATATCTGGTTCGGGAAACGCTCAAAAGCCAGCTGGCTATCCTGTTTATCCTGCTACTCATCTTCTTTTGTCAGAAGTTAGTCAGGATCCTGGGTGCCGCGGTGGATGGCGAAGTGCCGACAAACCTCGTTCTGACCTTGTTAGGACTCGGTGTGCCTCAAATGGCACAACTTATACTGCCCTTAAGTCTGTTTCTGGCGATCCTGATGACGCTGGGGCGGCTCTACACGGAAAGTGAAATTACCGTGATGCACGCCTGCGGCCTGAGTAAGGCCGTCCTGGTGAAAGCGGCGATGGTGCTGATGCTGTTTACTTCGATAGTAGCGGCCGTGAACGTCATCTGGCTGGGACCATGGTCATCCCGCTATCAGGATGAGGTGACGCAGAACGCCAAAGCGAACCCGGGCGCGGCAGCAATGGCCGCCGGGCAGTTCCAGACCTCCAGCGACGGCAGCGCCGTGCTGTTTGTCGAGGATGTGAAGGGCAACAACTTTGGTAACGTGTTCCTGGCGCAGTTACGGCCAAAAGGTAACGCGCGTCCTTCAGTGGTGCTGGCTGACAGCGGTCACATGGAGCAGCATAAAGATGGCTCGCAGGTGGTGACGCTGGATAAAGGCACCCGTTTTGAGGGCACCGCTCTGCTGCGTGATTTCCGTATCACCGACTTCACCAATTATCAGGCAATCGTAGGCTATAAAGCGGCAACGCTCGATCCTAACGATGCAGAACAGGCGAGTCTGACCGACCTGTTCGCAAACAAGACACCTGAGTTTCAGGCCGAGCTGCACTGGCGTCTGACGCTGGTGTTTGCGGTGCTGGTGATGGCGCTGATGGTGGTACCGCTCAGCGTGGTGAACCCACGTCAGGGGCGCGTGCTGTCTATGCTGCCCGCCATGCTGCTCTATCTGATTTTCTTCCTGTTGCAGAGTTCGCTGAAGTCGAGCGGCGCGAAAGGGCGGCTCGATCCGGCGCTCTGGATGTGGGTTGTAAATATCAGCTATCTGGTGCTGGCGGTGCTCCTTAACCTGTGGGATACGGTGCCGATGCGTCGGATTCGCGCCCGCTTTACCCGCGGAGGGTCGGTCTGATGTTTCGCGTACTTGACCGCTATATCGGTAAAACCATTTTCAATACCATCATGCTGACGCTGTTCATGCTGGTGTCGCTTTCCGGCATCATCAAGTTCGTCGATCAGCTGCGCAAGACCGGCCAGGGCAGCTACAACGCGCTGAGTGCCGGTTACTACACCCTGCTGAGCGTACCCAAAGATATTGAGATCTTTTTCCCGATGGCGGCTCTGTTGGGTGCACTGCTGGGACTGGGCGCGCTGGCGCAGCGCAGTGAACTGGTGGTGATGCAGGCGGCGGGCTTTACCCGCATGCAGGTTGCGCTGTCAGTGATGAAAACGGCGATTCCGCTGGTGTTGCTGACCATGGCGATAGGTGAGTTTGTTGCGCCGTCGGGCGAGCAGATGGCGCGTAATTACCGGGCGCAGCAGCTTTACGGTGGCGCACTGGTCTCGACGCAGAACGGTCTGTGGGCGAAAGATGGCAATAGCTTTATCTTTATCGAGCGCATTAAAGGCGACAACGAAATTGATGGCGTGAGCATCTACAGCTTTAACGATCAGCGTCGTCTGCAGAGTGTGCGTTACGCGGCGACGGCGACCTGGGATGCGGCTAAGAAGCGCTGGATACTGTCGCAGGTTGATGAGTCTAACCTTACCGATCCTAAACAGATTACCGGTTCACAGAGCCTGAGTGGCGAGTGGAAAACCAATCTGACGCCGGACAAGCTGGGTGTGGTTGCGCTGGATCCGGACGCGTTATCGATTCGCGGTCTGCATAGCTACAGTAAATATCTGAAGCAGAGCGGCCAGGAATCGGGACGTTATCAGCTGAATATGTGGAGCAAAATCTTCCAGCCGCTGTCGGTGGCGGTGATGATGCTGATGGCGCTGTCGTTTATCTTCGGACCGCTGCGTAGCGTGTCGATGGGTGTGCGGGTAGTGACCGGTATCAGCTTTGGCTTCCTGTTCTACGTGCTGGACCAGATTTTTGGCCCGCTGAGTCTGGTTTACGGTCTGCCGCCGATTCTGGGAGCGATTCTGCCGAGTTTTGCGTTCTTCGCTATCAGTATGTTTATGTTGATTAAGCGGCGCTAAGCGCAATGAATGCAGTAAAAGAAAAGGCCGCGCAAGCGGCCTTTTTTGTGACCGGTGTTCAGGCTCAGAGCAGGCTCCTATCGCTTTACGTTTAGCCGTCGTCTGGAAGAGTCGGTTTCAGCGCGGGGAGCGGCTTTATTCTGCGCTGACGCCCTGTTTATGCGGAGTGCCGGGTCGTCTCTTTCAATGTCCTGATGAGTTGCTCTTTATTGAGTGCTACGCAATAGGCGGGCGTCGCACGCTCGAAACGCCAGCCTTCCGCTAACGATCCCGCATCCACCGCATCAAATCCAAAGGCTTCATATAATGCCGTGGCGGTCGCTTTCCCTTCGCTATCATCCCCCGCCAGCGGTAACGCCTGCCGGTTAGCATCGCCCGGCGGCAGGCCCTGAGTTTCAAGATCGGTCATGCGGATGGCATTGAATGCCCTGGTGATGCGGCTGTCAGGAAGCAGGCGGGCAAGCCGTTCACTGGTGCTGATGCGGCCATTGAGCAGCTCTTCAATTTCGCCATCGCGGTCGGGATAGTAATTGACCGCATCAAGCACGATTTTTCCCCGCAATTCTGTGGCCGGAAGTTGTTCCGTTGCCGTGAGCGGCACGGCAATCACCACCACATCACCGAACTCTGCGGCCTCGGTGGCGGTGCCGGTTTCACAGCCAATCATCGGCTTCAGGCTGAACAGCGTTCGTGGATCGCGCGAGTTGCTGAGCATCACCTGATGTCCCGCCTGAATCGCCAGTTTTGCAATCGCCCGGCCAACAAAGCCTGCGCCAATAATGCCTATTTTCATACGTTGCTCCTCGATGAGTTTCACGCACTGACCTTAATTAAAAACAGGGGGTGAATAAATCGACAAACAGACGCAATATAAACAACCAACAGGAGGGAATCATGGATCGGCTTACCAGCATGAACGTGTTCGTTACCGTCGCGGAATCGGGCTCGTTTGCCGCCGCAGCCGGGCATTTGCAAATCTCACCGCAGATGGTGGCGAAGCATATCGCCATGCTGGAGAAGCATCTCGGTACGCTGCTTCTGCATCGCACCACCCGACGGCAAAGCCTGACGGATGTGGGCCGCAACTATTTCGAACGCTGTAAAATCGTGCTGGCCGAGGTGCAGGAAGCAGATGCGATTGCGCTGGATATGCAGCAGCGACCGTCCGGTACGCTGAAGGTCAGCGCCCCGGTCACGTTTGGTTCTTTTAGCCTGGCGCCGTTTGTGACCCGCTATCTTGACCGGTTTCCGGAAACGCAGGTCGATCTTGAACTCAGCGATCGGCTGGTCGATCCGTTTGAAGAGGGTTATGAAGTGGTGATCCGGATTGGCGCGCTGGCGGACAGTTCGATCATCGCCCACCCACTGCAGCCCTACCGGCTGATAGCCTGCGCGTCACCAGCCTATCTGGCGCGGCACGGTGTGCCCGCCACGCCAGCGGAGCTGGTGAACCACGCCTGTCTCGTTTATGGCATCTGGTCGCCCTCAAAACCCTGCCGCTGGGTATTCAGCCAGGCCGGTAAGGTTGAAGAGGTGCATCCGCAGGGGCGCATGCGATCAAATGACTGGAAAGCGCTCCTGCATGCGGCGCTGGAGGGTTATGGCATTACCCTGGGGCCGGCCACCATTCTCTCTGAAGAGATCAGACAGGGTCGGCTGGTCCAGGTGCTGCCCGATTATGCCGGGCCAGCACGACCCATGCATGTGCTGATCCCGGCGGGCCGCCGCCAGACGGTGAAAATCCGCAGCTTTGTTAGCGCCATTATTACCGAGTTTGGCCTCTATCCACCCACGTCAGGCTAAACCAGGCGGTTATCGGCTCAGCAGCGGGAGTAACTGGGGCAGCTGCGACAGCAGGTAGAGAATCAGCCCGATGGTGCCGCCAACCAGCGTGCCGTTGATGCGGATAAACTGCAGGTCTTTACCGATATTGAGTTCGATCTGCTGCGACATGTCGCGTGCATCCCAACTCTTCACGGTGTCGCTGATATGACGCGTCAGGAAGCCAGCAAACTCGGGTGCAACGCTGCGTGCGGCCTGTTCCAGATGCTGATTCATCGAGTCACGCAGCGCCGGGTCGGCCGCCAGGGTTTCGCCCAGCCACAATGCTGCACCACGCACTTTCTCCTGCACCCGTGAGTCATCGCTGCTGAGATCCGCCTTAAGCCAGTTGCGCATATCATTCCACAGCTCGCCGATGTAGCGATTGAATGAGGCATCTTCTTTCAGCCAGCCTTTGATCTCCTCGGCACGCTCTGCCATCTCCGGGTCGTTCTGCAGTTTAACGATCAGCTTGTCGACCGCCCGATTGAAGCCGAGGCGCAGCTCATGGCCCTGATCCAGCGCCACATCATCCAGCAGTGAATCGACCGCGTTTGCCACCAGCTCGGCGCTGTGCTCGCCCAGCCATTCGGTCGGCAACATTTTGGCTTTGATCGGATGCTCGCGTTTGAGCCAGCGCACCAGCTGCATGGCAATAAACTCGCGGGTACTGGGCTTATGCAGCAGCTTCAGCAGCTGTTCGATTGCCGCGTCCAGCAGCGCCTGATGACGGTTGTTTTTCGTCAGGCTCTCCAGCAGCAGGGCGCTGGTCTGGCTGAGATCGACCTTGTCGATGGCGCGATGTACTGCGCGGCGCATGAAGGTCTGGATCCGCGCATCATCGGTCAGATCAAGGAAGCCGCGCATGACCTGCAGCAGATGACGTCCGATGCGGTCAGCATTGCCGGGCGCATTCAGCCATTGCGCCAGCAGGCTGGAAGGATCGTGACGACGAATCAGATTGAGCAGCGAGTCGGTATCAAGAAACTTCTCCTGCACAAAGCGACCGAGGTTTTCACCGATACGATCTTTGTTGCGCGGAATGATGGCGGTATGACGCGAGATAAAGGGCACCGGCACGCGCCGGAACAGTGCGACCACCGCGAACCAGTCCGCCAGCGCGCCGACCATCGCAGCTTCCGCAATCGCTTTTACGCCGCTGACCCAGAAGCCGGGCGGCAGAAAAAGCGTAACGATAAAGGTAATTGCAGCCAGCAGTAACAGCAGCAGCGCCAGACGTTTCGTCCGTTTCAGTTCGTGTTGTTTATCCATATCCTGATCTTAGCAGAGAGCCGGTTTCATCGGCGACGCCCGCCCAGCAGGCTGCCGAGTACGCCACGGATGATCTGATTGGTAATCTGGCGCGTGGCGCTTTTCGCCATGGTCTGCACCACGCCATCGTGCTTGCCGCCGTGCGGGCCGGTTCGGCCAAACAGGATCTCTTTCAGCCCGCCGAGAATGCCGTTATCTACCGCGACGTCGTCGCCTTTCGCCGGAGGCGCGCTGGCCTGATCGCTGGCGGCCTGAAACCCTTTTTGCAGCTTCTCAAATGCCGATTCGCGATCAACTTCGCTGTCATATTTGCCATAGAGCGGTGAATGGTTGATCAGGCCGTTGCGCTCATCGCCGGTGACCGGGCCCATACGTGAGCCGGGTGCGATCACCATGGCGCGTTCCACCACCGACGGACTGCCTTTGGCATCCAGGAAGGAGATCAGGGCTTCGCCGGTGCCCAGCGCCTGAATCGCCTCGACGCTGTCAAACGCCGGGTTGGCGCGCAGGGTATCGGCGGCGGTTTTTACCGCTTTCTGATCTTTGGGGGTGAAGGCGCGCAGGGCGTGCTGAACGCGGTTGCCGAGCTGCCCCAGCACCCGATCGGGAATATCTGCCGGGTTCTGGGTGACGAACCAGACGCCGACCCCTTTGGAGCGGATCAGCCGCATGACCTGTTCTATTTTCTCCAGCAGCACCGGCGGCGCGTCGGTAAACAGCAGGTGCGCCTCATCAAAGAAGAACACCAGCTTTGGCTGATCGAGATCGCCCGCTTCCGGCAGGTGCTCGTAAAGCTCCGACAGCATCCACAGCAGGCTGGTGGCGTAGAGTTTTGGCATCTGGTAGAGCTTCTCAGCAGAGAGGATGTTGATGACACCTTTGCCGTTGCTGTCGACGCGCATCCAGTCGGCGATATCCAGCATCGGTTCACCAAAGAAGTGCTCCGCGCCCTGTTGCTCCAGCGTCAGTAACCCGCGCTGGATGGCGCCGACCGAGGCGCTGTTGATGTTGCCGTAGTGGGTCTGGAAGCTTTTGGCGTTGTCACCGATGTACCGGGTCATGGCGCGCAGATCTTTGAAGTCGAGCAGCAGTAAACCCTGGTCATCGGCGATGCGGAAAATAATCTGCAATACGCCACTCTGCACCTCATTCAGGTTCAGCAGTCGCGCCAGCAGCAGCGGCCCGAGATCGGAGACGGTAGCGCGAACCGGATGGCCTTTCTCGCCGAAGATATCCCACAGCACCACCGGATTGCTCTGCGGCTGCCAGTCGGTGACGCCGATTTTCGCCAGCCTCTCCTGCAGCTTTTCGCTGGACTGGCCAGCCATCGCCACGCCGGTCAAATCGCCTTTAACGTCAGCCATAAAGACCGGCACGCCGCTGGCGGAGAACGATTCAGCCAGTTTCTGCAGCGTAACGGTTTTACCGGTGCCGGTCGCGCCGGTGATCAGGCCGTGGCGGTTGGCCATTTGCGGCAACAGATGAAGTTCGACGTCTGGCGTACGGGCAATCAGTAGCGGGGAAGTCATGATTTTCCACTCTCAGGCATTGGGTTATGCCTGAAGGATAGCAAGCCGGAGCGGCACAGGAGGAGAACTATTCACCAAAAAAAGGCCGCTGCCCGGGGAGCAGCGGCCAGCAACAGTGGTTTACTTCTGCACCTCTTCAAAATTGAGCAGGCTGACCCCGATGCCCTGCTGCAGGTGACTGAGGTTGCTGCGCACCGCCACCTGGGTTGCGCCCTGCAACAGCATGACAAACGGCGAATCCTGCTGGATGCGGGTTTGCAGCCCGGTGTAGAGGTTGCGACGTTTCACCGCATCGCTCTCTCCGGCGGCAGCGCGGGTCTGTGCACTCAGCTCCGGAATCGTCCAGCCGACGCGCCACGCCAGGGTTTTGCCGCCGCCCGGCACGTTATAGGCAAAGGTGCTGGCATTGGTGTTGGGATCGATGTAGTCCGCGCCCCAGTAAGTAAAGATGGCCTGGAAGTCACGGCTACGCATTTTGCTCCACAGCTCCGATTCCGCCACCGGCTGGATATCAAGCTGCACATCCGCTTTGGCAAAGCTGGCCTGCAGTGCCTGCGCCACATCAATGTAAGGCGGCTGGTTCACCACCGTCAGCGCGATATGGGTGCCAGGTTTAATGCCGCCTTTTTGCAGAATCGCCTGTGCCTTTTTCAGATCGTAATGGAACGGTGTCGTGTTCAGCGCACCATCGAAGCCGTCCGGCAGGAAGCTCTGATGAATGCGGTACTGACCTTTCAGCAGCTGGTTCGCCAGGCTGTCATAGTCAACCAGCCAGCGTGCCGCCTGCCACAGCGCCGGATTCCCCAGCGCCGGTTGCTGCGGGCTTTGGGTGTTAAAGCCGATGTAATAAACCAGGCTGGACGGGAAGGCATCAATACGCACATTGGCGGTGTTCTTCAGCGCGGTAATCTGATCCGGACCGAGCTGATAGGCGACATCCACATCACCCTGCTGGATCAGCAGACGGCGGCTGCCCGGATCGGCCACACCTTTCAGCAATACCCGCTTCAGATGCGGCTTCTGGCTGCTGTGGGGATTGGCTTCCAGCACCAGCGCCTGTAGCGGCACAAACTGTTTGATGGCATAGGCGGCGCTGCCGGCGGAGTGCACCTTCAGCCAGCTATTGCCGTAATCGTTGTTGCTGGCGTGCTCTTGTGCCAGTTTGCTGTCGACGATGGAGGAGACCGGCGCGGTCAGCAGGCGCAGCGCCAGATCGCTGCCGATCTCCGCTGGCCAGCGCAGTTCAAGCTGGTGGTCGTTGATCACCGTGAACTGCTGATCGATGTTTTCTGGCGTCCAGCCAAATTCACCCAGAATAAAAGAGGGCGCTTTATTGAGTTTTACCGCGCGGGTTAATGAGAAGACCACATCCTGTGCGGTCACGGGATGACCACTGGCGAAGCGGGCCTGCGGATTAAGATCAAACACCAGGCTGTGAGGTGTTTTGCCTGCCTGCCAGCGCGTGGCAGCCAGCGGTGAGAGCTGCTGCGGATTCTGATGATCCGGCTCCAGCAGCGTCTGGTAGATATTGCGCAGGCTGCTGTTACTGACGGTCTCAAAACTTTCCGCCGGGTCGAAACTGATGATGCCATCAAGCGGAACGGCAATCACCAGCGTGTCGCCAGGCGTGGCGGCGTGTGCCGGGTGAACCAGTGCCAGAGCCGTAAACAGTGACAAGAGTGTTTTTCGCATGGAGGGTTATCCTGAGTCGTTGATAGCTCTACTCTATCGGGCGCCGGATAATCTCCAAATGCGGGTTTCTTATGAGCTTTGCACAATTATTAGCGTTGTCATTCAGGCAAAGAGACAAAATAAGATAATGACGGTCAGTCATTATTTCATTGTCATTTACAGCGGGCGGAATAAAGCCGGTTTTACTCAGCCGATCACAAATTGCGCACAGTCTGATTGTATGACTATCAAAGTCACTATAGTGTTAACGATGAGAATGATTCTCTTGTATGGAAGTATGATATTTTTTTATCGGTTATTTGGCGTGATGATGACAGAGCGAAAATAATAACCCTCATTCCTGCGTTAAAATTGTTAAATACCCGATGTTTATGCGGTTTTACCCCCGATTTCCGCGCTGTAAATCTTTTACCTCTCTGCAACCCTTTCGCAACACCATGATAAACTTTCACTAAGACACATCTTAAATTCAATTTTTACATTCAGACATATCTATATCCCTAAGATTGCCAGGTTATTAACCGATAAGTTCCGTTAGTCACCGAACCATAATTCTACCTGCCCTTGTCTGTTCTGCCGTCGTCTGTGCCGCGTGCGTTAATCTCTGCGGGGAGTTTTCCGCCTGCACTCAGCCTTTCAGCTTCATAACAAATAAAGCGGGTATTTAGCAGATGAGAGTCGTGCGGATATGCTTTTAGAAAAACCCACCACCAGGCGTAAATTTTTGCTCGGTTCACTGCTGGCGTTGCCATTAAGTGAACTGGTCTTCAAAGGCATTACTGCGGCACAGGCGGCAGAGATGGCTGCACCGGAGTTAGCCGATTACAAACCGATCTTTTTTAGTGCCGATGAGTGGCAGTTTATCCTGGCCGCCACTGACCGTTTGATTCCGGCAGGCGGCAAAGGCAAAGCGCCTGGCGCGCTGGAAACTAACGTGCCGATCTTTATCGATCAGCAGCTGCACAGCGAAGCGTTTGGCAGCGAAATCTACATGCAGGGGCCGTTCAATACGCAGGCGCCCGCAACCATGGGTTACCAGATCCCGTTCCGCCCACAACAGATGTATCAGACCGGTATCCGGCTGATTAATCAGTGGTCGCAGAACACCCATCAGAAAGCGTTTCATGCACTGACGCTGGAAGAGAAAGATGCGGTACTGACCCAGGTAAACAAAAACGAGATCGACTTTGCCGCACTGGGCGAAGCCGATCTTAAGCCTGCGCATTTCTTCAGCCAGCTGCTTTCCGATACCAAGCATGGCTACCTTGCTGACCCGATGTACGGCGGTAATAAAGGCATGAAAGCCTGGATTGCCATCGGCTTCCCCGGCGCGCGTGCCAGCTTCACCGAATGGGTGAAACAGCACAACGTTCCTTATCCGCTGGGTCCGGTCAGTGTGAAGGGCGAACGCGCGTAGGGCGCGTCCACATCAGGTATTTGAAACAGGATTATCATGGCACAGGTTACTAAAAAAGAAGTCGACGTCGTGGTCTGCGGCCTCGGCTGGGCAGGCTCGCTGATGAGCATCGAGCTGGCACTGGCAGGTCTGGACGTGCGCGCCCTTGAGCGCGGCGGCGATCGCGATTATGACGAGTTCGCCTACCCGAAACCGGCGGATGAATACGCCTATGCGGTGCGCAATAAAGTGTTTGCCACTCCCGCTGAAGTGGCGGTCACCGTCCGCTACAACAGCAGCCAGACGGCATTGCCAACCCGTAAATGGGGTGCGTTTGCACCGGGCACCGGCGTAGGCGGTTCCGGCCTGCACTGGACGGCGGTACTGATCCGTCCGACACCGACCGATATCAAACTGAAGACCTATGTCGACGAGGCTTACAAGCCGGGCATTCTGCAGGATGATATGCGGGTGATGGACTTCCCGTTCAGCTGGGAAGAGATCGAACCCTACTACTACAAATTCGAACTGATTTGCGGCCAGTCGGGCAACACCGGAAACCTGCGCGGCAAAATCCTGGAAGGCGGCGATCCGTTTGAAGGCCCGCGTTCTGAGCCTTATCCGCTGCCTGCGCTGGATGACACGCTGAACAACGTGATGTTCAAAGAGGTGGCGACCAAACTCGGTTACCATCCGTTCCCGAACCCGTCGGCCTGTGTGTCACGTGCGTGGAAAAACCCGTACGGCAACCAGATCGCACCGTGCAACTACTGCGGCTACTGCAGTAAATATCCCTGCCTGAACTATTCCAAAGCGTCGCCGCAGACCGCCGTAATGGATTCACTGAAGCGTATGCCGAACTTCTCCTATGAAGTGAATGCGGAAGTGATCAAGGTCGTGCTGAACGATGATAAGAAAACCGCGAAAGGCGTGATCTACATCGATGCACAGGGTAACGAGTGCTTCCAGCCAGCGAAAATCGTGGTGCTGAGCAGCTTCCAGCTCTACAACGTGCGTCTGATGCTGCTCTCCGGCATCGGCAAGCCTTACAACCCGATTACCGAAGAGGGTGTGGTAGGGCGTAACTACGCGTTCCTGTCCAACGGCGGCGCGACGCTGTTCTTCAAAGATAAAAACTTCAATCCGTACGCGACCGCGGGCGCGACCGGACAGATGTTTAACGATATCTCGCCAGGCAACTTCGACGGCCCATCACTCGGCTTCCTCGGCGGCGCGAAGATCCACAGCTCACAGGCGACCGGTACGCCGATCAGCACCGCGCTGCCAAAAGGCACGCCGACCTGGGGCATGGGATACAAGGAAGGTCTGGAGGAGTGGTACGGTCATTCGATGAAGATCAGCATCACCACCACCTGTCAGTCTTACCGCGATATCTATCTGGATCTCGATCCGAACTACAACGATCACCGTGGCCTGCCACTGCTGCGCATGACCTTCAACTGGAAAGAGAATGAGCTGAAACTTCAGCAGCACCTGAAAGGCATCGTCGGCAATATCGCCAAAGAGCTGAACCCTGACAGCATGAGCATGAGCTTCCTGCCAATGGGCGCGGATTTCGATCTGACCAAATATGTCTCTACCCACAACGTGGGCGGTGCCGTAATGGGCGATAACCCGAAAACCTCGGCGCTGAATAAGTATCTGCAGAGCTGGGACGTGCATAACGTCTTTGTGCCGGGCGGCAACGCTTTCCCGCAGAACTTCCAGGCGAACCCGACCGATACCATCGGTGCGATCACCCTGATGGCGGCACAGGCGATCAAAGATCAGTATCTGAAAAATCCCGGCCCACTGGTACAGGCATAAGCGCATGAATAAGCTGAAACTGAAATCTTTTATCTTTGCCAACGCGGTGCTGTTAGCCAGCGGATTTGCGCTGCCGGTTCACGCCGAAGATGAAGCGCAACTGATTAAGCAGGGCGAATATCTCTCGCGGCTGGGCGACTGCATGGCGTGCCACTCACTGCCTGGCAAGCCTGACTATTCCGGCGGGCTGGCGATTGAGTCGAACCTTGGCACCATCTTCTCCACCAACATCACGCCCGATAAGCAGCACGGTATTGGCAACTACAGCGAGCAGCAGTTCTCGGACGCGGTGCGCAAAGGGGTATTACCGGACGGTTCGCATCTCTATCCGGCGATGCCTTATCCTGATTACGCCAAAATCAGTGATGCCGACATCCACGCGCTTTACGTCTACTTCATGAAAGGCGTGCAGCCAAGTGCAGAACAGCCGCCGGAAACCGATCTGAGCTTCCCGTTCAGCCAGCGCTGGGGCATGCGTTTCTGGAACTGGGCGTTCGCCTCGGATAAGCCGTTCCAGCCGATTGGTGGAGCTTCTGAAGAGGTCAACCGCGGTGCCTATATCGTGGAGAGTCTGGGTCACTGCGGCAGCTGCCATACGCCGCGCGGTCTGGGCATGAACGAGAAAGCGCTGGATAGCGGTGACGATAAATTCCTGGCAGGCGGCAGCCTGAATAACTGGGATGTGCCGTCACTGCGTGGCCTGCCACGCTGGAGCGAGCAGGAAGTGGTGGACTACCTGCAGACCGGCCGTAACGATAAAGCGGCGGTGGGCGGCGAGATGACCTCGGTGATTGAGCACAGCAGCTCACACATGACCGACGCCGATCTGAAAGCCATCGCGGCCTACCTGAAGTTCCTGGGCGGCAACCCGCCATTGCAGGCGTACAACGTGCAGGCGCAGCAGGCAACGGAAGCGAAACTCACTGCCGCGAAGAACCTGAGCGAAGGCGAGCGTCTTTATCTGGATAACTGCGGTGCCTGTCACTTCGTGACCGGCAAAGGCGCCCCGGGGATCTTCCCGGAACTGGATCAGGCGACGATCGTCAATGCCAAAGATCCAACCGGATTGATCCACACCATCCTGGCCGGCGCACAGCAGCCTTCCACCGCGAAGGCCCCGTCGAAACTGGCGATGCCAGGCTTTGGTCAGCGTCTGAGTGATGATGAAGTCGCGCAGCTGGCGACCTTTATTCGCCAGGGCTGGAGCAACACCGCGCCAGCGGTGAGCAAAGATCAGGTTGCTGAAGTGCGTAAAACGCTGAAGTAATCGAGCTTTCCCCTCTGCCCGTTCGGAGAGGGGAAATCCCATTAATGAAAGGTGCGCACCACTTCCAGCACGCCGTTAATGATAAACTGCACGCCCATACAGACCAGTAAAAATCCCATCAGGCGCGATATCGCCTCAATGCCGCTTTTACCCACCAGCTTCATGATGGCACCCGAACTGCGCAGTGAAATCCACAGAATCAGACTTACCAGCAGGAAGGTCAGCACCGGCGCGACGCTTACCACCCAGGCCGGAAAATCGACGCCGCTTCTTACCGTCGAGGCAGAGGAGATGATCATCGCAATGGTTCCTGGCCCGGCCGTGCTTGGCATCGCCAGCGGCACAAAGGCGATATTTACCGGCTCTTTGGCCCCATCCAGCTCATCCAGTTTCTGCTTTGCTTCGACAGAGTGACCCGCAGGTTTAGCCGGGAACAGCATCCGAAAACCGATAAAAGCAACGATCAGCCCCCCCGCCATGCGCAGGCCAGGAATGGAGATGCCGAAGGTATTCAGCACCGCGCTGCCCGCGTACCACGCCACCATCATGATGGCGAAGACATAGATGGAAGCCTGGCGCGCCTGTCGGTTGCGCTCCTGGAAGTTCATCTCACCCGCCAGCCCCAGGAACAGCGCCACGGTGGTGAGTGGATTGGCGAGCGGCAGGATCACCACCAGCCCCAGACTGACTGCTTTAATTAACTCCAGCATGACAAATCGCCTTTTCCGTGGTGATTAGTGCTTCGGACGCTCCAGCGCCTCAAGCAGTTCCGGGAAGAAGTCCTGCAGGATTTCAGGCGTCATCAGTTCGGGATACTGCATCAGATGTTCACGGATACGCTCGTTGATGTCCGGCAGCAGACGCTGGGCCGCGGCGCTGGCAGTGATTTTGTGCTTCTTCATGGCGCGCAGCAGATCGCCTGGCAGCGCGTCTTCGTCGTCAGCGTCATCCACCATCTCCAGCGCATCCAGCTCGTCGAACATCTCCATCAGCGCTTCGGTCTGCGGCGTGCGCGACTCATATTCACGCGGGTGTTCATCTTCCAGGAAACGCAGCATGGCGCGCATCGGCGTGCCGTCTGGCGTGGATGGCGGCTCGGTGGCGAACCAGCTCAGCAGCTGATGCATGGTGACCTGATGGACGCGAAAGCCGCTGTCGACCAGCTCATCCGCCAGCAGCTCGGCGGTTTCGTTTTCAATCACGCAGATGTGGGTACGTTTGGGTTCGTACTGCTCCAGCCACTGGTAGATCTCTTCAATCACGCCATCGTCATACTCGAATTTTTTGGTGACATAGCTGTCGTCCTGTTCGTGAACGCAGGCCTGAATCTGATCGGGGTCGAAGTAAAGTGCGATGTTGATGCCTTTCATGCGTGCTGTCCTGTAGAAATCAAAACAACACTATAGCGCTCAACCCCAGGTTAAGGGAATGTCAGGCATCACAGCAGTGGGGCGTTTAACGCTCCCCTCAGAGCAGAGAGGGGAGAGAAGGGAAGGAGATTACGAGATAAAGTTTTTGCCCTGCTTCAGCACTACGTCACAGGCTTTGGTTTTCAGCTTCTCACCCATCTGCGAGTTGCTCAGGCTTTGCAGATTCAACTGCTGGCCGTTACCGGTATTCAGCAGACCGGCCACGCCCTGGGTGTAATCGGTTTTCTGTTCCTGCGCGGTGGTGGTGTTCAGACCGAGCTTGCTCAGCACCTGGTCTTTGACCGACTGCACATTGTTTTTCACCACGTTGTGTTCGACGCAGTACTGCATCACACCGGCGGCATTGGTCATGCTGTTGGCGCTGACCGCTTTATCGCCGCCGCCCAGCATGCTGGTAATAGAGGAGAGCGACATGCCGCCATTCTGCTGCGTGGTGCCGGTGGTGCTGCCGTTGTTCTGCTGGCTGAGCTGTGACGCTGCACTGCTCAGCTGATCCTGCCAGCTTGCCGCTGATGCACTGCCTGCGACCAGAAGTGCCGCCAGTCCCCATCCCCACGCACTGCGTTGTGCTTGCTTCATTTCAACCTCGGTATGTGCTTATTCAGTTTTCCTAAGAAAGGCTGACGGGCAGAAAGTTCCTGACTTCCTTTTATAAAAAGCGTCTTAAATAGCACTTTGGGAATGTTCTGTAACAGGAGCAATAAAATATTCAGATGTTTGTGGGCGTTATTATTCTATGAGGTAGTCTTCCGGAGTCAGTAATAAGCACGTTCCGCTGAAACATTATTTAATATCCTCACCATGTTTATCAGGAATCGTCCTGGTTTAAATTAAAGTTACCGCTTTGCTTATAGCGTGTTTTCTAAGCGCTTGTGTCTGTGTTGGTAATATTTACCTGAGGAATTAAATTTATATAACTGAATGTATTTTGGTTAATTTTTATTTTTAGCGTAGCGGCTGTTTAAGCCGTACCGCTGGTTATTGATGCGATTTTCTGTGCCGTAATTAAATTGAGTTAGTGGAGTTTTTTATTATTCCGGCTTGCGAAATCAGCCAGAGTGTTCATGCTTAATCACTGTGTCAGGCAGTTGTGGCAGATATTTAATTTAACGGGAGCGATATTATGGCTGGGCAGCCAGAGCACAATAATAATGCAGAGGTCACGCTTAAACTCGCTGAAGAGCAAATAGCCCTGACTAAGCAAAAGATTGTGGATGGACATGTCCGTGTTACCCGTTCCACAACTGAGCATGACGAGGTCATCAGTACACTGCTTAACCGGGAGAAGGTTGAGGTTGAGCATGTAGCGAAAGCGCAACCCGTTGAAACGATGCCCGAAACCAGGGAAGAAAACGGTGTACTGATTGTCCCGGTAGTAGAGGAAGAAATCCAAATCGTCAGAAAGCTGGTGCTTAAAGAGGAGATCCACATCCGAAAAGTGCAGGAGAATGTTCCTTTTCAGGAGGTGGTGACCCGACGTGAGCAGCAGGTGAACGTTGAAAGAGATGACGATCAAATTAGCTAACAGAGAGGAACCTATCATGGCACATGAAAAAATCGTAACACTGTTCGATTCTGCAAATCAGGCAGAGGCCGCGAAAAGAAATCTCGTGAAAGCAGGCTTTTCTGATCGGGACATCAGTCTTATCAGTGGAGAACGTTTGCAGGAGGAAGGACACTCTATCCGCCATCCGAGCATCTGGCAGCGTCTGTTTGGTCACTCCGTTGATAAAGAGCAGGCCGATGTTTACACCAGAGCGATGGACAAGGGCGGTGTAGTGCTGACTATCCGTACTGAGGAGGAGAAGCTGGCTCGCGCCATGACCATTCTCCATTCTCATGACTCGGTGGACGTTCCGTCACGTATGCAAAGCTCGGTTGAGAATGGCACTACCGCGCCGGGCATCAACCCGACAACGGCAGGCAAGCAGTTTGCTGGTGAGACCAACGACCGCCAGGTTGAACCGCGACGCACCTCACTGACCGGTGATGAGAGCGAAGCTGACATTCTGCGTCTGGCCGAAGAGCAGGTGGAAGTGGGTAAACGTCTGGTGAGCGAAGGCTCGACTCGTGTTCGCCGCTACACCGTGACCGATACCGTATCTGAAGATATCTCGCTGCATGAGCAGCACGCTGACATCTTCCGCCGTTCGGTGAATGAACCCGCGCTGGCTGGGGAAGTGGACTGGTCAGAGAAAACTGTCGAGGTTGCTGAGACCCATGAGCAGCCGGTTATCAACAAAACGACCCACGTGAAAGAAGAAGTGGTGGTCCGTACCGACGGCAGCGATCGTACCGAGACCATTAACGACACGGTGCGTCGTCAGGAAGTGGATATCGACCATGCACGAGGTGGTCTGGAGCGTGAACTGCCGGGTACGACCGCAGGGGTAAAACCTGCGACCGCAGCAGCAGGCACGCAGTCACCAGGTGCACATAACCGCGACCACAAAGAGAGCCTGACTGAGAAGGTGAGTGAGAAAGCCAGCGAAGTGAAGGATAAGGTCGGGAACAAACTGCACGACCACTCGCATTGAGGCGCTTATCCTGACAACAACAGGCGCTAATGGGCACCGCTGATGCCCGATGCTGAGCATGCAAGATGCAAGAAGGGGCCAACCGAGAGGTTGGCTCTTTTGCGTTATTTTTTCCTGATAATCGCATTCAGCCAGACTTCGTCGCCACGTCCCGCACGTACATCACCGGTCTGCCAGGTTTTTTCTGTTTCAATAGCGAACCTGTTCCCCATTATGCCCTTAGAGCCAGCCTCTCTTTTTATCCCTATCTTATTTGTAGTCAGAATGTCACCGCCGAGTGTATTTACCCCATCTACCAGTTTCTGTAATCCAGCCACATCCATATCTGTAAATCTGCGCCCATCCTTTTCCCGTTCGCCGCGGCCATATTTAAAAGAGAGATACCCTATGCCGCCAGGCTTCAGCGCCATGGCCAGTTTTGTCATGACGCCGGGTAGTTCAGCTTCGGAAATATGCAGCAGCGAGGCGCAGCACCAGATACCATCATATCTTTCAACCGCATCCACATCCTGAAAGCGCATCTGCGCTACAGGCTTTCCGGATAACTGGCGGGCCAGCGCAACCAGCTCCGCCGAGGCATCAAAGGCTTCGACGATAAAACCCATTTCGCTGAAGGCTTTAACGTCACGACCTGAACCACAGCCTGCATCAAGAATGCGAGCGCCCGGCGGCAGGCAGTCAATAAAAGGCGGGTAAAGCGCAGACATATCCACGCTTGCCGTATCGGTAAAAAACCGCTGAGCGTTCTGCCGGTAATAATCTTCGTTGTTCAAAACAGGCTGTCCCCTTGTGCCGCTGGCTGCCACTCGTGGAGCAGGGCAAATTTTGCCGTATCCCAGCTGTTTTGCAGGAAGCTGTGCCGCAGCATTGGCGTTGCGCCGGTCTGGCGGATTAACGTCTCCCGCAGTGGCAGATGACTGTTAATAAAGTATTCGTTTCGATCATGCAGTCGATGCAAAAGTCTTATCGAAGGGATACGCGCAAACTTACCCTGGGCGCCGCGATTACAGGTCTGGCAGGCCAGCACCAGATTCCAGACGCCGTTGAGGTTGCCGATTTGCTCGCTAAGCATTAGCGGCAGAAAGTGATCGACATCCGCCAGGTTCTCTTCGCCACCCGTCACGCCAATGGCACGGAAGCAATAAAAGCACCGGCCTTTCTGGTAGCCATTCAGGCTGCTGCGGCAGCTGGTAATGGTGACGCGGCGACCGCTCTGACGGCTGAAAAGCGTCTTGTCATTATCGTCATAATCAACCGCAATCAGGTTGCGTGAAACGTTCATCGCCCAGGCTTCTTCTACCAGCCGCCATCTGGCATCCGTTTCCGCTTTCAGACTGGCAAACTGTTCGTTTTCCGTCAGCTGATAAAAATTCTCCGTCAGCCGGATGCCTTTATGGCTTCGCCGTTCATCCAGGAAAAAGCGTTTGTCGATCTCGGCGTGATTCACATTATGAAAAGCATCGATGACGTTTGCGAACCCGCGCTTAACGGTAATAGCAATTAATTGCTCTTCGCTGATTTCGCCTGCGTTGAATTGTCTGCATGCCTCCAGAAACTCGCTGCTTTTGCTGGTGATCTGCTTTGGCGCATGACGCAGGTGGGCACATAAATGCCGCACAAAAGGCACGGCCAGCGCTTCCAGCGTAATCAGGTCGTTGTCCGGCTGCTTCAGGTCGTAAAGCGCATGGGCAAGAGCAAACTTATAGGACGCGACGTTTTTGCCAAAAAGGATAACGCCGCGCCAGTAGTTTTCAAGGCGGGGATCGGCCTGGTAAAAGCGCATGCAGGATCCTGTTTTGCGAGACAGCTCGAAAAAATCACTTAACAGGATCACATAACAAATGCAGGTAAATGTAAACCGTAAAGGTGGGGAGGGGGCGGAGCGTTGTTAGGGGCAAAAATGGAGATCGTAAGCAGAGGTCACGATGACGAAGTCTTCTTTTGGTGGATAAGAGCAGACAGGCGTGGGGGTAGCATGACGGCATATTCAGCGTAAGAAAAATGCAAAGTCATAAAATTCAGGATAAAGCGCTACCGGCTGCTATGTCTGGATATTACCGATTTTATTTATGCGACCTGCTAATAAGCAGTAAGTCACACCAGATTCTATAAATTTCATCTGGAGTCAATTCTCAAAAGCCACTATCATTAGCCAGTTATCATACGGGTTCATATTTCATGGAAGCTTAGAGGGTCATCGGTGTATGGATAATAAAGCGGCTATTCGGGAAAAGATACTTAGTAATAATTTCACTCGTAAAGATTACTCTGTCTTTAAGAGAAATATGAAGACCGTAAAAAAGATGTATCACCCAAATTTAACGTCGCATATAGATTTGCCGGAAGCTATTACGCAAATGGCAGAAGACAGCACTAAAATCAGGGGGGTGCTCCCATATATGTGATTTTATTTTTAATGTTGTTATTCGGTAATGATAAAACTGAGGCATTAATATATATCACTGTTATGACTATAGTGATGCTAATCGTGTTATGGACAAATGCTTCTCAGCGTAGTCTGCCCATCAGCACCGACTTGCGTCTGATGAAACTGGCTTTTCGTATGCGAAAAATCCTCAAGGCACGCACCCGTGAGGAAAAAGCCAGAATCAAAGCAGAAAAAAAAGAAAACGCGCAAAATAACCACTGGCAGACAGAGGTGTTTTTAATAAAAGATGTCTTATGATGACCCGATGTCCTGACTTATTTCAACTTAACCCTACAGCAAGGAATAGCTATGTTGAAAAAGGACGTTTTCCCCCACCGTACTCGATGTGCCATTATCGTTATCGGAATGATAGCCGGATTGCTTTGGGCGGTACCGGATGGTTTTAACCTGTACGATCATTATTCAGTGTATCTGCCGCCTCTATCATTGACTATGGCCAGCATACTGGCCTTCACGCTTTATCGTCTGCGCGATGTAAAGCCCTGGCGCGATCTTGAAATTAATGGCCAGCGTTTGCCGGTTCAGTATTACAGCTACGAAGGCCAGTAGACGCGTTATCCTTTAACCTCTTCCCAGTTCAGCCCAAACCGTGCCAGATACTTACGCAGGCGATCGGCATCGTTGGGCTGTTTTTTCCCCTGGCGGGAGACGGCAAACAGGCGTCGCCCCGCTTCGGAAAGCGAATCTGCCGCGCGGCAGACGCTTAACACCGTCTGTAGCTGGCACTCATCAAACAGATCGTACTGCGCTAAAGGGGGATCTGGCTGGGCAGCCAGCACAACCGGAGAGCACCAGTTGGTGCGCAGCCGGGCAATCTCTTCTTCTACCAGTTCCAGAGAAATCCTTCCCTGTTCCGCCAGGGTCGCCATACGTGTGACGGAAGCGCTTAGTTCGCGGAAATTGCCTCGCCAGCTGGCTTCTGCCGAGCAGGCGAAACGCAGAAAGTGACTTCTCGCTTCTTTATCAAATCGCACCTGCGTTTGCTGTTCACGTGTGTAACGCGCCAGCTCAAAATCCAGATTAGGTTCAATATCTTCGCGGCGTTCGGCCAGTCCCGGCAGTTGAAACGTCCACATGTTGATGCGGGCAAAAAGATCTTCGCGAAAGCGGCCTTCGGCAATCCACTGTTGCATGTCCCGGTGCGTGCCGGCGACCAGCTGGAAATCGCTGCTGACTTCTTTATCTGAGCCATAAGGGAAAAAGCGTTTCTCTTCGATGGCACGCAGTAACATCGCTTGCTCATCCAGCCCCAGTTCGGCGATCTCGTCCAAAAACAGCATGCCGCCATCGGCTTCCCGCAGCAGGCCGCCACGTGCCTGCTGTGCACCTGTAAAAGCCCCTTTGACATGGCCGAACAGCGTGGACATCGCATTGTCACCGCGCAGAGTAGCGCAGTTAACCGCCACGAATTTACCCGCTAGCCGGTGGCGGGCATGGCGCAGTTGATAGATGCGCTCCGCAAGGAAAGATTTGCCCGCGCCGGTTGGGCCGGTCAGCAGCATCGGAGAGTCGGAGCGGAGCGCCACGCGTTCAATCTGCTCGATCAGTCTGTTAAACGTAGGGTTTCGCGTCTCAATGCCAGATTTTAAAAAGGAGGTGGAGTGCTGCTGTTCGCGCTGAAAACGGCTGGTCAGTGTGGCGTATCGGTTCAGATCGAGATCGATAATGGAGTAGTGGCCGAGTGCGGTTGGCGTATCAGATCCCTTGCTGGCTGGGGAAGTCTGCAAAAGGCGCGCGGGCAGATAGCGAGCTTCGGTCAGTAAAAACCAGCAGATTTGTGCCACGTGGGTGCCGGTAGTGATATGCACCAGGTATTCTTCGGTGTCGGTATTGAAAGGATAGCGACTGACAAAATCGAGCAAGCTGCCGTAAACCTCTTCAAAATCCCAGGGATCTTCCAGCTTAACGCTGTGCAGCACCACTTCGGTGGCGGGCGATGCCTGCGTGATATCTTCAGCCACCCGCTGCGCCATACTGATATCACGCGGTTGGTGAAGGAGTTCCAGCCGATCAATGCGGAGATCGTCCTGCTGGCAAAGCGCGACGGTTGGCCGCCATTTGCTCCAGCGATTTTCCCGCTTGCCACGCCTATCCAGCACCGTGCCCAGCACACCTATCACAACGTTAGCTTTCATGTTTATCCCATAAGATAAATAACTTATCCAATAAGATAATTTTCCTTACCGGTTATAGCAATGTGCAGATGCAAAGTGATCATAAATGATGTTAGTAATCAAACTGATAAATTTTATTCTGCGAATGAGAGCTTTCTGGCATGGCATTCGCAATAGCTAAGTCACAGCAATGAGGAGAACGAAATGAAAAATAGCTATCAGACCCTCCAGCAGGAAAAGGGCGTGCCGATAAAAATGTGGACCAATGGCGTGCCGGTTGAGCCAGAAGCGCGCGAGCAGCTGCTGAACACGGCGAAAATGCCGTTTATCTTTCGCCATCTGGCGGTGATGCCGGACGTGCATCTGGGCAAAGGCTCCACCATCGGCAGCGTGATCCCGACCAAAGGCGCGATTATCCCGGCGGCGGTCGGCGTGGATATCGGCTGCGGCATGATTGCGGTGCGCACCTCGCTGATGGCCAGCGATCTGCCGGACAATCTGTCGGGCATACGTAGCGCCATCGAACAGGAAGTCCCGCATGGCCGCACGAATACCCGCTCCCGTCGTGATAAGGGGGCCTGGCAGACGCCACCACAGGAAGTGGATCGTCACTGGGCTGAACTGGCACCAGGATTTAAGACGCTGACGCAAAAGCATCCGACGTTGTTTAAAACCAACAACTATCAGCATCTGGGAACGCTGGGAACGGGCAATCACTTTATTGAAGTCTGCCTGGATGAGTGCCAGCAGGTATGGGTGATGTTGCACAGCGGATCGCGCGGGGTAGGGAATGCCATCGGTAACCTGTTTATCGCACTGGCGCAAAAGGACATGCAGCGCCATATCGCTAATCTGCCGGATCGTAACCTCGCTTATTTTGAGGAGGGCAGCAGGCATTTTAACGACTATGTGGAAGCGGTGAGCTGGGCACAGGATTTCGCCCGCCATAATCGCGAAGCCATGATGGAGCGTGTGCTGGCGGCGATGTCACGTGTCATCAGTAAGCCTTTTAGCACGCATCTGGAAGCGGTGAACTGCCACCACAACTATGTGGAGCAGGAAACGCATTTTGGCGAGTCGGTGCTGGTGACGCGTAAAGGCGCGGTTTCGGCGCAAAAAGGACAGATGGGCATTATCCCCGGCTCAATGGGCGCGAAGAGCTTTATCGTGCGCGGCCTGGGTAATGAAGAGAGCTTCTGCTCCTGTAGCCACGGCGCGGGGCGCATCATGAGCCGCACGGCGGCAAAAGCCCGTTTTACCGTGGAAGATCAGCGACGTGCTACGGCGCATGTGGAGTGCCGAAAAGATAAAAAAGTTATCGACGAAATCCCTATGGCTTATAAAGATATTGATGCCGTAATGGCCGCCCAGTCTTCGCTGGTGGAAGTGGTGCATACGCTGTCACAGGTTGTTTGCGTAAAAGGATAAAAAAATGAGAACAGGATTGCATGGAGTGGATAGCGCAATGCGCGAGCGCGTACGTGGCGTGCTGCGTCAGCTAGAAGAGGAGCACGCAGTCAAAGTGCTGTATGCCTGCGAGTCGGGCAGTCGCGGCTGGGGCTTTGCCTCACCGGACAGTGATTACGATGTGCGTTTTCTCTATGTGCATAAACCGGAGTGGTATCTGCGTGTGGAGCCGCCGCGCGACGTCATCGAGCTACCGATCGACGATACGCTGGATGTCTGCGGCTGGGAGTGGCGAAAAGCGCTGGGTCTGTTAAAGCGAGCTAACCCTACACTGATCGAATGGCTGGATTCGCCCGTGGTCTATCAGCAGGAAGCGGCTATCGTTGCTGATTTACGGGAAAGAATACCGGACTGGTTTTCACCATTACGGGCGCGCTGGCACTATCTCTCAATGGCGAAAAAGAACTTCCGGGGATATCTGCAGGGCGACAGCGTGCGGCTGAAAAAGTACTTCTACGTGTTGCGCCCACTGCTGGCGGTGCAATGGATAGAGTCCGGAAAAGGTGTGCCGCCTATGCGTTTTGAAGATCTGCTGGCAGGGACGGTAACGGATCCCGCTCTGCTGGCCGAAATCGAACAGCTGCTTGCGCGCAAGCAGCGTGCAGGCGAAGCGGAATATGGTGAGCGTATGGATCGCATCCATGCTTTCATCCACCAGTGCCTGGATGAAGGGCGCGTCAGTGAAACGCTGCCGGATAGCGAGCGGCGCGACTGCCGCGATCTGGATGCATTGCTGATGAAAACCGTGCTGAGCATGGCGTAACTGACAAATAAGGGAATATAAAATGAAAGAGTGGATCGCCAACATCTTCCGTCAGCCTGACGAACAGCGTTTTCCGATCGTGTGGCCACCAGAGCAGCGCGCCATCTATGACTGGCTGGCGCAGTGGTCGGAAGAAACGGGCGTGTTGCCTGACGCGGTGCAGACGTTGCCGGATGAGTTTTCACCGCAAGAAGATGAGGAAACGCTACGCTGGGCACCCGGTGCGCTGGACGGGGCCTTCGGTCATCATGTCGCGCGCGGCGACAACGAGGAACAAGCGACTCAGGTGATGCAGGCGATAAGCCGCGTGCTGCGGCGGAGCAGCAGTAAAAACATGCAGGCGCTGTATCAACTGGCAAAGCAGGATACACCGCTGAATTTTATCGACGATCTGCTGAAGATGATGAGTGCTTCTCAGGCCATAGATGCCCGCCGCCTGCGGGCGCTGACGGTGTTCCTCGCGACACAGGCACCTGACCGTCAGGTGGTGAAATTAGCCATGGCGCTGCTGGCTTTTTTCCCGTATCAGCAAAGCGTTGATCTTCTGCAGACGTTAGGTAGCCACGATGAATTCACCCTTTATGCCGTGGTGGCGATGCGAACTATCCTGCCGCCGGAGGAGTTCACGCTGGCGTGGCTGGCGCTGGCAAAGCGCACGACAGGTTGGGGGCGTATTCAGCTAATAGAGCGGCTGCCGGACGCGCTGGATCGGACCGTTCGTCAGTGGTTGTTAAGGGAGGGCTATAACAATGACGTGATGGTGGAATATACCGCCTGGCACTGCGCCGAGTATGGCCGTCTGCACGACGCGCTGGAGGGCGAGGTTGATGCGGAGCTGTTAAAGGGAGCAGCAGAAATCCTGCTCGGCATGATTAGCGGTGAGCCCGGGCCCGGTATCAATAAATACACCTTTGCCGTGCAGGCCTGCGAGCGTTACCTCGGGCATATCCTGCCTGGCTCTACGGCCGATCTGCTGCATTATAAGGTTGCAGGCGAAATCGGCAGGCTGGTGGATGACGAAGAGTTTGCTGACGAGGCGGAGCGGCAGCGGCTGACAGTGCTGTGCGAGCAGATCCGTATCTTGCCCGAGTGGCCCGCGCTGATTGAGGCCGGGCTACATGACGATGACGCCGTGATTTTTCATACTGCGCTTCAGCTTTGCAGAGAGCAGGGTGGCGATCCGTGGCCGGCCATTTATCAGCGGTACCGTGAAAAGTCGGAAAGCGTCCTCTGGTATCAGCTGATGCAGACCGATAACCCGGATTTTATCGCGCAGGTTATCGCGCTGGCGGAAAGTGAGCTGGATCTGGCCACCCTCAGCTGCGGGCCGCAGAAATCCCAGGGGAGGGGGCCGCTATATCAGCAGCATTCGGCGCTCAGTTTTGTCCTGCAGGATTTAAACCGTTTTCCTGGGCAGGGCTGGACGCTGATCCGGACGGGCTTAAAAAGCCCGATGACGTTTAGCCGCCATAAGGCGCTTAATGCGCTGGAAGCCTGGCCGCAGGCTCTGCTGCCAGCAGAAGCCGTTGCAATACTGGCTGAGGCTAAGAGCAGGGAACCGGAAGAGGAGGTTCAGGCAAGGCTGGCGCAGCTACTGGAGCAACTGGTGGAAAAGCATTAACGTCTGCTTTGCCGCTTATGAAAATTGTCTGAAGTGGGGCCAGCGCTTGTCGATGCAGGCGGCTGGTTCGCCTCTGCAGCTGCTGGCAAAGGCGCTGCTCAGGGCGGTAAAAACGAATAACGGCGTCATATCTTCTTCGATATAATCAGGAGCTATCCGAACAGGTCGGGTCATTTAAATGCATCAGTTTGTTTATTTTATTTTCTCACTGCTGTCGTTAGCTTTCTTCATTTTGCTCATCTGGTATTGCTTCAAGCCTTTGCCCTTTAAAAAAGGGCTCCCTCCTTCTCCTGGCGAGATGAAAAAGATATCGGCTAACACTCCGATATTGAAAAAATTGGGCATGAACACGGAAGATTATTACTATGACAGCGACTTCCTGTATCAGCAGCGTGACGGCGAAACGCTTTGCAAAGTTCCGCTGGAAAATATTATCAGGATAAAAGTCACCGGAACTGAAGTCAGCAGTCGCCGGGTATGGCTGGTTCGTTATGTCACCGGGTCTTATAGCACCGAAAGGGAGTTCAGAGTCCTGAACAACTACACCCTTTTTAATCGGGATTTTGCCGGTTTTCTTGCCGCCGTGAAAGAGGCTAATCCAGCGGCTGAGGTGCAGGAAATGACATTAGGGCGACTGTAAAATGACAGGATGGCGCGGAGCGCTTTAGCATGAGCAATGATATGGAACCCTCAATGGCGGACGTTATCGCTTTTGTCCGCGATTTTGCAGGATACAGACGTGAAATAATCGATGAAAATACCTGGCTGGAAAAGGATCTGGGGATTACCGGCGATGATGGTGTTGAATTGCTGGAGGAGGCCGAAAAAGTTTTCGGCGTGAGCTTTTCTGCAGAAGAAGGTGGTTTCCGTGAGACATTTTCCCTGAAAGAAAACGAATATCTTTTCCATAGTGAAGGCATCGACTTTTTTGGCATTGTTTATCTTTGCAGACGACTGCGCGGCATTCCTGCGCCTGTTGTCCGCGATCTCTTTGTCGGCCAGTTGCACAGCGTGCTGGTTGAAGCGCTTAACAAAACAGAGAGAGTTACCCGATAGGCGCATCGCCCAGGACGGAGCGTAGCCTTTTTTCAAAGCCTGGCGGCGATTAACAATGGCTTTGGGTTCCCTCACACCGATGGTGAAAGAGTGATACCTGTGCTGATATCAGAAATACAACCTGAGGGAATAGAGTGAACTGTAAACCGATGCTTTTCGTGCTGGCGGCGTTCTCCCTGTCGGCTCAGGCCGCCCAGAGCGGAAAAACGCTTGAGCACAAAGACTGGGAAGTTGTCTGTGATAACACCCTGACCTGTCGCATTGCGGGTTATGCCAAAGAAGAGGATCCATCCGGCTCGATCCTGCTCACCCGTGCCGCTGGACCTGGAACGGAGACAGTGGGAGAGGTGACGCTGGGCGACACCGAAGATGACAGCAAACCGGCGGAAAAGTTGACGCTGTGGATCAACGGAAAATCAGCTGGCGATCTGGTGGCGGCTGATGACAACTGGCGAATGTCTGCCAGCCAGACCTCCGCGGTAATCAGCGCCGTCAAAGGCAGCGGTAAAGTCGAGTTTAAAGGCGGCACAAAGCCATTCCAGCTTTCTGGCGAGGGCGCTTATGCCGTGCTGCTGAAAGCGGACGACGTACAGGGCCGTATCGGCACACCAGGTGCGCTTACCAAAAAGGGCAATAAGCCCGAGAGCAGCGTGGCTAAGGCTATGCCCGCACCGGTTATTCAGGCAGCGAAAACCCTCAGCGGCGAACCCCGTTTGCTGACCGCTCCGGAAATGGACGCGCTGAAAACCCGACTGCTTTCAACGGTCAATCATAATGACGATGACACGTGCGACAGCCTGTATTCACCGGCAGAAAACAGCGATCCGGAAACTGACGGACTCACTCTTACTCCACTGGATGACACACACGCTTTGCTTTCGGCGCTCTGCTGGCGAGCTGCGTATAACGAAGGATATGGCTACTGGGTCATTGATAACCAACTCAAAGGCAAGCCTGAGCTGGTGACCATTTCCGGGTCGGATTATGACAAGGGCGAGATTACCAGTGTGCAGAAAGGCCGCGGTATTGGTGACTGCATGAGTCAGGAAAGCTGGGTATGGGATGGTCAGGCTTTCCGCAAAAGCTATGACGGCGGGACCGGCATGTGCCGTTATATCCATGCGGGCGGCACCTGGAATCTGCCGACGCTGGTAACGGACGTGAAGCCTGTTTCGGGTTAGAGCTTTTGATGTGCCAGTGAAACATGATGGCTGAAGCGACTGCTTTACGGCGGGGCGGGCGAGGGTGAGTGAATAATTTCTGACAAGGATGTCACGCAGCGTCGCTGAGAACCCGAAAGACGTTTTTTTCAGCAGTTGCACCTTAGCCTGCCGATAAGGGTTGCGGAAACAGGGGGTAACGGTATAATCCTCAACGTTTTCCGCATACCCTTCAGTGCCGAAGTGGCGAAATCGGTAGACGCAGTTGATTCAAAATCAACCGCCGCGAGGCGTGCCGGTTCGATTCCGGCCTTCGGCACCAACAGTATGTAAATGGACCTCAACTGAGGTCTTTTTTTATGCCTGAAATCCAGTCTCCGCAAGGGGTTCCTCACTTTTTCACTGAACCTAATTCAATCTGATTCTATCTACATCAACTTATTGATGCGGGTACAACTGCGGGTATATTCCGGTTCGATAATGTTTGTACCCACACAGAACCCTTGAAAGGATACTCATCGTGGCTCTGAGCGATGTGAAGGTTCGTTCGGCAAAACCTGAAGCAAAAGCCTATAAGCTGACTGACGGCGAAAGTATGGTTTTGTTGGTTCACCCGAACGGTTCTAAATATTGGCGATTACGTTACTGTCTGGTGTCTATCAGCAGGATTTGCCTCGCCGAAGAAATGTTGTAGCTGCTGAAAAGTATTGTATGGAGATCTGGGAGAGTAAGCTTCAGGTTGGAAAAGTGTATGACTTTGACAGCGTTAATGGCAAGGTGCATGTCCGCGAACATAAGCGACACCACCGTCGGGATAATGCAGTTGGCAGGGTCGAAAATCGACATATCAAAGAGTTCTGTCAGTCGCTCCTGGAAAGGTCAGAACAGGATGCCCGCTATGCTTGTTTTATCTATACCGAAAGGATTATTTTTGCTGATGTAGAAACCCCTGAACTCTCTTCATCGCCAGTAAAACTGGCGGCAGGCGACGCTGTAATTTTGCTGGCAAAAGATGTGGTTTTTAACGAGTTTTTCTTTGATATAGGTAAGGCGCTTTTTATCAATGTGATTGATCTTATGCCATACGGTACAAGTGATATTTAGGAGACGACAGGAGACCAACGTGTTCACTGCTGGGTGCCAATCCTGTTTAGTGGAAAAAATGCCGTGATAGTGCCTGTGTACCTGATTGACCCTGCTACTGCCCCGACATTAAGAAAACCAGACAACATCACAGTGGTCTACCAGGGCAAAAAGTAACGTTGATTCTTGTTTCTGCCATGCCATGTATTTTGTCTATTCCGCGGCCACCTTATCCTCGTTTTGGCTTATTTACCAAGTGCGGATGAAAGTCAGCAAAGTGACAAAGAATATATCGCGCTGCACTGTAGATGCTCTGTCTGACATGAACCAGAAGTTCCGGAACATAGGTCTTGACATCTGATACGTACCAGTGCGTAAAGGTAGTTGGTGCGATCTAGATGTGGCGTAAAAAGATGGATTATCGTTGTACTCACCATCGTGATCGCTCCCGAAGAAGATATAATTTCTCTTGCCAAGACAGATGGCTTGTAGCGTTCATTCTGCCACGTTGTTGCCTGGCTCTGTCAGACCTGTACTGGCTTAATGGTTACATACGGCACTGGGATTAAATAATCGATGTAGGTGCGTAGCGCCACGGCCCCTAAAGATACGATCTTATGTCAGATAATGCCGTAAGCTCTAAGGCAGTGGCTTCTGATTGCATAGGTGTTCAGGGCATTGATAAATTCACGTAATTCATCCGTATAAGAAAACCACTCTCTACCAAGTCCCTTCTGATCCAACCTGTATTTTTTAAAGAAAAGATGTAATGCGGATTCTGTCTCAATACCCCCTGCGGGTATTATGGAGATAAGACTCAGGCTGGTATTATGTTGTTGCTTCAAGGTATCCACGCGTTGCCTGAGATTACCTGATATTCCAATCTTGACTCTTTCCTGAGGTTCATCCAGTAAAAAGTACACATCCGTTTCACCATTGAGATAGGGCTCGTAATCAAGCCATGGAGCGGTGAATTCATTGTTATTACTGATGTCAGGTGACAGAAGCAGGGGAAGTGCTGCCTGCCAGGCCTGCTCCAGATATTTTTCCTGCTGTTTTTGCAAAAAGGGTTGCATCAGAGCAGTACAAGCAAAGTGGGTTCCCAGTGGTATGTAAGATCCATGACGCGAAGGAGCAAACTGTCCTGTTGGCATCCAGGTATGCCGAATTTCCAGCTTATCTCCAACTGTCTCCGGCACACTTCTCAGGCCGATCTCCTTGCCGTGATAGGAGGCCACTAGTTTCTGAGGCAAATGCCATTTCAAAAAACTTAAAGGTAGATTGTGGGCATGCTGCTTTTCAGTCTGATGTTTTTTTATAAACGCCTGATATTCGACACTCCCCAGCGCTTGTGCAATAAATCGAATTTTTTCGCTATCGCTCTGTGCCTTTAGCCATGAATACGCTATTTTTCCGGCTTTGTTCATCTCATTTTCTTCCTTTCTTCAATGAGGTCAATGCGGCAAACGGGAGCTCGATACCAAAATCATGTTTATGACCATTTTGACTAAACGACCACTTTTCTTCTCCCCCGCGATTAAGTAACTCTCTGTATAAATGATTGAGCCCCACACGACCGTTGGGGGCTGCTTTTTTCTGATGGTAATCCAGCGCGCTATAATTATTAATGCAACAAATCTTAATGGTACCGTCGTAACCCAATCCGATAAATTGCTTCACGAGGTAGGCCAGATAGCCGATCATATAGTCCTGAAACCATGGGCGTGAAAATACTCTGTCACGTGAATGTGGCAGGTAGGCATCATGAATATCTAAGTCACACTCCCGGCTTAAGATGGTGACCTGCTTGCCATTAAAGTGGTAATAGGCATAAAAGCGCACACCAAATACCCAAGGTTCCAGCCAGGGATTATTGGTCGGGATCTGTTTGTGGTGTCCTGCTAATATCCGGCTGGCCGTTTCATCATAAAATTCAAGCAGTTCAATGATGTCTTTAACTGTCGTGGGAGGAAAATCCTCGCATTCACGTATTACAGCCGACATGACTTTACCGGATACCCGGGAAATATGGCCTTCAGCAATCTTACGTATCAAGCTTTCCGGCACATGGCGGTCAGGATGAATGGCATTTTGCAATTCTGCGATATACGGTGCCAGAAGCTGGCTAAAAACACGCTTTTCTTCATGGCTGGCAAGGCCATAGCACGACATGTACTTATCGCTAAGCTGACCAAATACTGTGCTGAGTTCCGACCAGTTATGGCAGTTATAACGTAATGCCACTGCATCCCGGGCGTAGCTTAGATTGATATTGAGCGACCGTGAAAGGTATTTAGCGTGGGCTTTTGCTTCAGCGCATGTGGGGAGTTGTTTCATGGTTTGAGTCTCTTATCTGTCTTATGTGCTCACGAACCATAAGAATCAAAGACACTTAACCAAAAAAGATTTGATAAGTCTGCGCTGCATTCCGCTTTGGCCGTGAGCTGCCTGGTCGCGCTAACCTTGCGCTTAACGTATTGGAAAGTAGCACCATTGTCAACAGAGCCATTGACTATGCCGGGCTAACAGAGAGATTAGACATGAAGCGAGGTGCGATGCTGTCAGGCATCAGGTGAGGGGCTGATACCACACTTCTCAGTTACATGAGCAATTTATTAATTTCAGGATTACTTCAAGCCTTGTGAGATAGTGCCGTTGCTTAGCCCGACTATCTGCGTTTAAATAACTATAAAAATATCAGGAAACTTGGTTTTTTCAATCATTTAAATTCTTAATAAAAACATTATTTGAAGCTAATGAATTGCGCGCAAACATAACTCTATTTACCTGGCGACCAATTATTTTCATTGATATCTGCAAATAAAAAATTCAATTTTAATATGGCCTTAAATAATGAAATGATTTTTTAATCAGGTGCTTATGTGTATTTTTTAGGTGATTGAGTTGAGGTTTAGGGGCTTTATAATGCTGGGAAGTGTGTGTAAGCATATACATGAGAAAAAACATGAGGCTACGATTGTAGCCTCATGTAATTAAGAGTATTGCCCCCAGTCTCTGGCAATAAACCAGTTGGGCGTCCAGCTTACAAACTCTTGCGGTTGAAAGTCTTGATCGATGACCATTAAAGATTCAATGGCTTCAGGTAGCAAACTAAGAACATGATTTTTTTTATCACTTTCATAATCCCAAAAATGAAATCTATCACTTTTATTATGTGCCCTACGACTAGGACCGAAGTCCATAGGAGCGGTTAATCGCGTGATTGTCGCGTCATCTTCCTTTGAATAAAAAGTTAACTGGATTTTAGAACGATTATGAATCGCATCAATAAATTTATCGCGCATACACTCTCCTTTGTAGTTACTTAAGTAATATCCACTATTGATGAGTTATTGTGTGTGACCGACGCAGCATTTGAATAAATTTGGTGAGATCATAATATTGATTTTAGTTAACATTCTCTGCCCTACGCGCTCTCGTATCCCCGCCACGCCTGCCCGCTTTATGCAACGGTTTTCATGCACCTGCATGATTAGCTCTGAGCTGCGCCGTTGCTGGCCTTGCCAGCCGTTCCGGGATGCCTGAGACTCATACGTTTTTATGCAGCATAAGCATGCACTCACGAAAGGGACGTAAAAAAGCCCGGCACTGGCCATGCTTCGGTGAGTTTTTATGCCTGCAGCTCAGAAAAGTTTACGCTTGCGGCGATCGGTTCTGGTTCCACGAAAAGGATGCGCACCGCTCACGCTCAGCACGTCATCCCGGAACATCAGCGGCTGATTTACGTTCGTCCATCGCTTAATGTGGTTCTGGACATATCCACGGTACAGCGTGTCGGCATCGTTCGCGCCTTCGATAACGCCCGATGCTATGAATGTTAAAGAAGTTAACAATAATCGTATCAATGCGCTCATCCGTGATGCCCTCAATGTTTTCAGCCTGAAATTGAAAATACGACTACCAATTTTATGTGTGGCTGTTTTATCCTTATATAGGAACTCATTAATTTTGGAATAGGTTATGGATAAAATACTGGATATAGTGAATGGATGGATTTCTGCTGCTGTGTCAAGTGGAGCATTGGAGATAAAACAGATTCTTATCTTTATTTTTATTGCTGGGCCGCTGGCTCTTATCATCTGGAAAATACGAGGAATTCTTGCATTTGTTAATGAAGTCAGGAATTCTAAGTTAAATGAATTGCAGCGCCTTCTGGATAGCCACAAGCTATCGGATGAAGTGAATATCTGCATCAAAGAGGATATTGAGAGAATAACCAGCTATCGCATGACTGGAATTTCTGATGTTGCCAGTCAAAAAATTATTCTGCGGCTTTTCGTTGAACATAGGTATCTAATACCTATCAGTTTCTTCAAAAAATTCAGAACTTTTTTACTGATTAAAGATGATGCTCTTGTGTTTAATAAAGGGTTTTCTTTCTGGTTTGAGAATGGTATGTATGCTTTGTTTTCGCTCCAGTTTTTGTGTCTGGCAATTTTATCTTTGATATTACCTGTTTATAGGAATGCATACATTCCTTTTTGGGGGCATTTGATATTATATACAGTTGCTGTGGTTATGTTTCTTTTCTTTATTACTTTTGGGAAAATGATACCTCGGCCTCAGGAATGTAAATTATTAAGTAAGATACTACAGAGTCAATATAATAATTCATCTGAATGATTTCTTGATTGTTGGGCGGTCACTTATACTTTCTGAATGCCCCGGCCCCCGTAGACACCCTCAGTTCAATTCCTTACTGTTCCTGGCACCAATATCTGCTTTGGCGTGAGATAAAAATCACGAATAACCCCTTTACTGCCTGGCATGTTGATAAACAAACCCCGAATCATGGCCCGCATCAAAATTCTGCAGGTCCTGACAAACCAGATCGCCTGCTAGGCCAACAGCAACCTTATTTTTAAGTATCGGAGGGGAATCAATCCTGACAAAGCTTTGCTGGTTTATAAAAAACCATATAGTTTCACTATTGGTGTGACTATAATAAAAAAAGTAAACTAGCTTAGCCATTCTGTCATGACATTTTCCAGTTTCTGCAACGACTGCGCGCGTTTTTCCTCCTTCATCCGTCCTATATTTCGCAGCTTCCATTGAACGGCTGGCAAATTCTGAATGTGGGGTTCTGGTGCTAAATTCCAGTCAGGCTCCCCGCGTTTGAATGACATCAGGAAGTCGAAATCCTGTTGAGTGAAATGCGCTTTCAGCGCGCTTAGCATTCTTTCCGGGACTTCTCTCAGCGCTTCCAGTGAGACCTCCTCAAGGGTCATACCGCTGAATTCATTTTGAAAGGGTTCAGTAATATCCTTCCAGCGTGGGCTAAGCACTTCAGACAATGGACGATTATGGCTAAGTAAATAAGCGATAAAGCCATTGAATATTGCGCGGTCAATTCCTTGTGTATCTAAGAGCATTTTAACGTCGTAGAAATCTCTGGGATGCTGGCGATCTAACGCAGCACATAGCTTTCCGCCATATAAGTCAGGCAGTGAGACTACCGGGATCGCGGCAAAACCAAACTCTTCCTCCACGGCTTCCACGACATCGTGTTCTTGCGGTAGATACAATGTCCCCCGGGCAACAGGTGAAACTTCGATTTTGATTTGCGCGTCGTCCGTAGTGACTATGATACGCATCTCATCGGGATTATGGGTTTGCAGCACTGCACTGATTCCGGCTTGTGTTTCCAGTTCAGTGGCGATGCGGGTTAGCGCTTCCCGCACGTTGGGTAAGGCGACCTCTCTGTTTTCCAGTGGGATATAAGCCAGATCGATATCAACGGACAATCTGGGAAAATCGCGAATAAATAAGTTGATCGCGGTTCCCCCTTTCAGCGCAAAACAGGTCTCGTTAGCGACATAGGGCAATGCTCGCACCAGCAGGGCGACCTGGCGGTAGTAGGGGGAGGTTTTATCCATGGCTTATTCCCTTCCTGGTAAAATTTTCGGGGACAGTAATCTGGTATTGCGTGTCCAGCTTGCCATTAACAACGACCTGTCGGTTACCCGATCCCAGTTCGATTTTGCTGGTATCCACGCGCTTGAACCATGCATGCTCATAGAAACTGGCGAAAAACAGATACAAGCGCTTGGTTTGTACGGACTGGCTGAGCGTAAGCAGCTTTTCCACTTTACGTGGATTAAGATTGACCAGTCCCTGAAAAAGCTCGGCAGCATGCTCAAATGAGATTTCCTGAGGAACTGCGCTTAACAGCTCATAGGCTGCCAGCTCTGGTACGCTGGCGGTTAATTTTTTTCCTTTAACGTCAAGCTCGGTTCGGAACTTCTCATCCAGTTGAGGAAGCTTCAGAGCTGACACTATTAGCCATTCAACGCCGGGAAATTCTTTAAACCATTTGGGCAATATCGTTTTGGTTTCAGCGCTAAGCCAGCATTGACTCTGCTTAAGTTGCAGGTAATGGGAACGGCCCTGCCAGGAGAGGCTGCTCAGTCCGGCCAGATGCACTGGCGCCTCAAGCTGGCTTTGCAGACTCCATAGCGCATCACTCCAGTCCGGTTCACGTCCTGCGCGCGCATAAACGCCAGCCCGCAGTTTTTTCAGCCAGCCGCTTTGCGCGTATTTAAAGGCCAGAGAAGGCGATATGTTGTTCCGGGTTAGCCAGGATTGCAAAACCACGCTTCCCGGGGAGGTGTTTTGCAACAGCCAGTTTATTTTTGATGGCATAGATTCACTCAGGGTGTAACTATAATAAAAAAAAGTAAACTATCTGGCGAGTGGAAAGTCAATGTACAATGTCTGTCGCAGCAAAAATGTTGCCAACGATAGTTGTAGATAGCGCACTGGTAAATCCTGGACTGTTTGTTTCAGTCAGGCTGGGAATGATTGCATCACACGTATTTTTTTAAAAGATCCGTCTGTAATGGATACTATCAGTCCAATCGCTGCCGCCACTGATATAAACACACTCTCTGGTACAAAAAAACGGCACCGCCAGCCAAACCAGTCCCCTTGCTATTAAGCTGCATGAAATCATACGCCTGGCGCAGTGATAAACAATCCCGGACTCAGGAGCTGCCTAAAATCGCCGTAAGTCGCGACATATCAGTCCGTCAATAAGCCCGACAACTGACCAGCTCTCCGTTGAAAGGGAAACAAGCCACAAGACCACATATTGAGATCTTGGTTTGAGCATCAGGGAGTTTTACACTGTGACATCTTAAAATCCGTGTTCTTATTCTTATACCAAGGCAGGAGCCATGACGAGTCGCCCGCAGATGATCATTAATGTTCTTCAGGCCAATCCTGATGAACAATTCACAGCCCGTCAGCTTGCCCAGAAGATCATCGATCGATACAGCGCAGAGCTTGCCAGTAAACGTCAAAATCCTCGTTTTGCCAGTGATGAAGATTTCTTAAGTCAAATAGCAGCTGAAATAGGTGGGACCAGAACTGTTCAGGCTAAAGCGATGTGTCCTCAGGTTATGACGCGTGACAAGCCGCGACCCAGGCTATTTTACTGGGGTAAGGAAATTGATAATGGTGTGCAACAAGAATCATCTTTTGATATCGCTCCGACTCCCTCTGCTGGGACAGTAAGTTTTTCCGAGCATGCACTTTATCCGCTTCTGATTGAATACCTTTCTGAAGAAGAAGAACTACTTTGCCGTCGTATCGATGAGAGACGTTCAGGCAATAATAAAGGACCTGGAGCAAATCATTGGCTTTACCCTGACATCGTTGCCTTACAGCCCCTTGATAAGGGGTGGGATAGCGTTGTGCAAAACTGCGTACGCTATAGCGAAGGGCGTTTGACGCGTTTGTGGTCATTTGAAGTAAAACGCCAGCTTAACCGCAGCAATGTCAGGGAGTGTTTCTTCCAGGCAGTGAGCAATTCAAGCTGGGCTCATTTCGGCTATCTGGTTGCGACCGAAATAAACGAAGATAAGCAGCGTAGTGTTGAAAAAGAGCTGCAGATGTTATGTGCACTGCATGGCATTGGCGTGATCCTGCTTAATCCGCAAGATCCCGGCAATAGTCAGACTCTTATTCCGGCGCGGGAGCGAACCAGTATTGACTGGCAATCTGTCAATCGTCTGGTTGTAGAGAACAAGGATTTTAAAGAGTTTATTGATCTGGTGTCTGATTATCACCAGACAGGAAAAATACATAAAGCACTGTGGAACCGGTAGCACAGCTCAGGATGTTATTACCTGTATAAAAATCAAAAATACAATTGGTAGATTCAAGCATAGCGCTGATTTGCTACAGGCCCATGCTTTGCATTTGGTTTGCAGAATATGGCAAACCTGACGCCGCCTGCTCTTAAAGGAAAAAGCTACAATCGCTCTACAGCACTAAAATCTGGTAGATAATCCCTTTCATGCCTTCGATTGCTGAATATGGCTAAATGGAAAACGTGCATTCTGATTTTATTAGACTAATCGGAAAGAATTAGCGTGTTGCAGTGATGTTGGCCATTGTTCAAAACAATATGAAAAGTTAAGATACAGAGTTACAGGTCTAATGTATGGACAGGCCTGCACAGTGATGGATTGATACTGCTGATGACTAAATCCAGTTTTGAGTTTCTGAAGGGCGTCAACGACTTTACCTATGCTATCGCCTGCGCGGCGGAAAACAATTATCCGGATGATCCCAACACCACGCTGGTTAAAATGCGTATGTTTGGCGAAGCGACGGCTAAACATCTTGGACTGCTGCTGGGCATTCCTGCCTGCGAGAATCAACACGATCTCCTGCGTGAGCTGGGAAAAATTGCGTTCGTTGATGACACCATCCTTTCTGTATTCCACAAATTGCGCCGCATTGGTAATCAGGCGGTACATGAATACCATAACGATCTTGATGACGCCCAGATGTGCCTGCGGCTCGGCTTCCGTTTGGGTGTCTGGTACTACCGTCTGGTCACCAAAAATTATGACTTCGCGGTGCCTGTTTTTACTTTGCCTGAACGTGGCGAAAATCTTTATCACCAGGAAGTGCTGACGCTGAAACACCAGCTTGAACAGCAGGCACGGGAAAAAGCGCAAAGTCAGTCAGAGCTGGCAGCACAGCAGCAGAAGCTGATTAGCCTGAACGGCTATATCGCTATTCTTGAAGGTAAGCAGCAGGAAACCGAAGCACAAACGCGAGCACGGCTTGCGGCGCTGGAAGCCCAGTTAGCCGAGAAAAATGCGGAGCTGGCGAAACAGACCGAACAGGAACGCAAGGCATACCAAAAAGAGATCACCGATCAGGCCATCAAGCGTACGCTCGACCTGAGTGAAGAAGAGAGTCGCTTCCTGATTGATGCACAGCTGCGTAAAGCAGGCTGGCAAGCTGATAGCAAAGCTTTGCGCTTCTCTGAAGGTGCGCGCCCGGAACCGGGTGTTAATAAAGCTATTGCTGAATGGCCAACCGGTAAAGATGAAACGGGCAAGCAGGGCTTTGCGGACTATGTCTTATTCGTTGGCCTTAAGCCCATCGCAGTAGTTGAAGCGAAGCGTAAAAATATCGACGTTCCCGCCAAACTCAATGAGTCCTATCGCTACAGTAAATACTTCGATAATGCATTCTTACGCGATACGTTGCTGGAGGAGTTCGCTGCCGACGATGTGCACGAAGCGGTGCCTCTCTATGAAATCAGCTGGCAGGATACCAGCGGCGAACAGCGCTTTAAAATTCCTTTCTGCTACTCAACCAACGGGCGTGAATATCGCGCGGCAATGAAGACCAAAAGCGGTATCTGGTATCGTGACGTCCGTCATACTACCAATATGTCCAAAGCATTGCCGGAGTGGCATCGTCCGGAAGAGCTGTCAGATATGCTCGGCAGCGATGCGCACATACAAAATCAGTGGTTTGCTGATAACCCAGGGATGAGCGAGCTGGGCCTGCGCTACTATCAGGAAGATGCCGTGCGCGCAGTCGAAACTGCCATCGTTAATGGGCAGCAAGAGATCCTGCTGGCGATGGCGACCGGCACCGGTAAAACCCGTACCGCGATCGCCCTGATGTTCCGTCTTATCCAGTCTCAGCGTTTTAAGCGCATTCTCTTCCTGGTAGATCGCCGTTCTCTCGGTGAGCAGGCGCTTGGCGCGTTTGACGATACGCGTATTAACGGCGACACCTTTAACAGCATCTTTGATATCAAAGGGCTGACGGATAAATTCCCGGAAGACAGCACCAAAATTCACGTTGCCACGGTCCAGTCGCTGGTTAAACGCACCCTGCAATCGGATGAACCCATGCCGGTTGGCCGTTACGATTGTATTGTCGTGGACGAAGCACACCGTGGCTACATTCTCGATAAAGAGCAGACCGAAGGAGAACTGCAATTTCGTAGCCAGCTTGATTACGTTTCTGCCTATCGCCGTATTCTCGATCATTTTGATGCAGTAAAGGTTGCGCTGACCGCAACGCCCGCTTTGCATACGGTGCAGATCTTCGGTGATCCGGTTTATCGCTACACCTACCGTACTGCGGTAATCGATGGTTATCTGATCGACCAGGATCCGCCGATTCAGATCACGACCCGTAACGCGCAGGATGGCGTTTATCTTGCTCAGGGTGAGCAGGTCGAGCGTATCAGCTCGCAGGGTGAAGTGATTAACGACACCCTGGAAGACGAACAGGATTTTGAGGTCGCCGACTTTAACCGCAACCTGATTATTCCTGCGTTTAACCGCGCCGTCTGTAACGAACTCACTAACTACCTCGACCCCACAGGTATACAAAAAACGCTGGTGTTCTGCGTCACCAATGCCCATGCCGATATGGTGGTGGAAGAGCTGCGAACCGCATTTAAGAAAAAGTATCCGCAGCTGGAACATGACGCGATTATCAAGATTACCGGCGATGCCGATAAAGACGCGCGTAAAGTGCAGACTATGATCATCCGCTTTAACAAAGAGCGGCTGCCCAATATTGTCGTGACCGTCGATTTGCTGACCACCGGCGTCGATATTCCATCGATCTGTAATATCGTTTTCCTTCGTAAGGTACGCAGCCGCATTCTGTACGAGCAGATGAAAGGCCGTGCGACACGTCTGTGTCCGGCGGTGGCGAAAACCAGCTTTAAGATTTTCGACTGTGTCGATATCTATAGCTCGCTGGAAAGTGTCGATACCATGCGCCCGGTGGTTGTCCGTCCTCAGGTCGAACTGCAAACGCTGGTCAATGAAATCACTGATTCCGAGACTTACAAAACCATCGAAGTGGATGGCCGCAGCTTTGCCGAGCACAGCCATGAACAGCTGGTGGCCAAGCTCCAGCGTATTATCGGCCTTGCCACGTTTAACCGTGACCGCAGCGAAATAGTAGATAAGCAGGTGCGTCGTCTTGATGAGCTATGTCAGGACGCGGCAGGCGTTAATTTTAATGGCTTTGCCTCATGCCTGCGGGATAAAGGTGCGCACTGGAGTGCCGAAGTCTTCAACAAACTGCCAGGCTTTATTTCCCGTCTGGAGAAGCTGAAAACTGACATCAACAACCTGAATGATGCGCCAATCTTCCTCGACATTGACGATGAAGTGGTGAGCGTAAAATCGCTCTATGGGGATTACGACACGCCGCAGGATTTTCTCGAAGCCTTTGATTCGCTGGTGCAACGTTCTCCGAATGCGCAGCCAGCCTTACAGGCGGTGATCAATCGTCCGCGCGATCTTACCCGCAAAGGGCTGGTCGAACTGCAGGAGTGGTTTGATCGTCAGCACTTCGAGGAATCTACCCTGCGCAAAGCGTGGAAAGAGACGCGCAATCAGGATATCGCCGCCCGATTAATTGGTCACATACGCCGTGCGGCGGTGGGTGATGCACTGAAGCCGTTCGATGAGCGTGTCGATCATGCGCTGGAGCGCATCAAAGGTGAAAACGACTGGAACAGTGAGCAACTGACCTGGCTCGATCGTTTGGCCACTGCGCTGAAAGAGAAGGTGGTGCTTGACGACGATGTCTTCAAAACGGGCAATTTTCATCGTCGTGGCGGCAAGACGATGCTGCAAAAAACCTTCGATGATGATCTCGATAGCCTGCTCAATAAGTTCAGCGATTACATCTGGGACGAGCCAGCTTAACGCGTTATCATCCCCGGCAATGTCTTCTTCTGCGGCCCCAATAAGGGCCGCTGTTTATTTACGGAACACTCAATGAATAATAACGATCTGGTCGCGAAACTGTGGAAGCTGTGCGACAACCTGCGCGATGGCGGCGTCTCCTATCAAAACTACGTTAACGAACTCGCCTCGCTGCTGTTTTTGAAAATGTGTAAAGAGACCGGCCAGGAAGCAGACTACCTGCCGGAAGGCTATCGCTGGGATGATCTGAAATCCCGTATCGGCCAGGATCAGCTGCAGTTCTATCGCAACCTGCTGGTACATCTGGGTGCCGATAATCAAAAACTGGTGCAGGCGGTGTTCCAGAACGTGAATACCACCATTACCCAGCCCAAACAGTTAACCGAGCTGGTCAGCAACATGGATTCACTGGACTGGTACAACGGCACGCACGGCAAATCCCGCGATGACTTCGGTGATATGTATGAAGGGCTGTTGCAGAAGAACGCTAACGAAACCAAGTCTGGTGCCGGTCAGTACTTCACCCCACGTCCGCTGATCAAAACCATTATTCACCTGCTGAAACCGCAGCCGCGTGAGGTTGTACAGGATCCGGCTGCGGGTACGGCGGGCTTTCTGATTGAAGCCGACCGCTACGTTAAATCGCAGACCAGCGATCTGGATGACCTTGATAACGATACGCAGGATTTCCAGATCCATCGTGCCTTTGTTGGCCTGGAACTGGTGCCCGGCACCCGTCGCCTGGCGCTGATGAACTGCCTGCTGCACGATATTGAAGGCAACCTCGACCACGGTGGCGCTATCCGTTTGGGTAACACGCTGGGTAGCGATGGCGAAACATTACCGATGGCACATGTGGTCGCCACCAACCCACCTTTTGGCAGCGCGGCGGGCACCAACATCACCCGCACCTTCGTTCACCCGACCAGCAACAAACAGCTCTGCTTTATGCAGCATATCGTTGAAACCCTGCTCCCCGGCGGGCGTGCGGCGGTCGTGGTGCCGGATAACGTGTTGTTTGAAGGCGGCAAAGGTACCGAAATTCGTCGTGACCTGATGGATAAGTGCCATCTGCATACTATTCTGCGCCTGCCGACAGGTATTTTTTATGCCCAGGGCGTGAAGACCAACGTGCTCTTTTTCACCAAAGGCACAGTGGCGAAGCCGACTCAGGATAAGAACTGTACCGATGACGTGTGGGTGTACGATCTGCGAACCAATATGCCGAGTTTCGGCAAACGCACGCCGTTTACCGACGATCATTTACAGCCGTTCGAGCGCGTATATGCTGAAGATCCGCATGGTTTGAGCCCGCGTAGTGAAGGTGAGTGGAGTTTTAACGCTGAAGAGGCGGAAATTGCCGATAGCGAAGAGAACAAAAACACCGATCAGCATCTGGCTACCAGCCGCTGGCGCAAATTCAGCCGCGAGTGGATCCGTACGGTTAAGTCCGATTCTCTGGATATCTCCTGGCTGAAAGATAAAGACAGCATTGATGCCGACAACCTGCCGGAGCCGGATGTTTTAGCGGCAGAAGCGATGGGTGAGCTGGTACAGGCGATGGGCGAACTTGATGCGCTGATGCGTGAACTGGGTGCGAGCGATGAAGCCGATGCACAGCGTCAGTTGCTGCAGGAAGCGTTTGGTGAGGTGAAAGGATGAGTGCGGGGAAATTGCCAGAGGGGTGGGTAAATACAGAAATTGGCGATATAGCTGAAATCATCTCAGGCGGCACGCCGAAGTCTGGTAACGCATCTAACTTCGCTCCGACTGGTGAAGGTATTGCCTGGTTAACCCCAGCAGACCTGAGCGGATATAAAAAGAAGTGCATTGCTCGTGGTGCCAGGGATTTATCTATAGATGGCTATTCATCCTGTTCAGCAAAATTGATGCCAGCAGGCGCTATATTGTTCAGCAGCAGGGCTCCAATTGGCTATGTCGCAGTTGCTTCCAATGAAATTGCTACTAACCAAGGTTTTAAGAGCTTTGTTTTTACCGATGATATTTACACTGATTATGCTTATTACTATCTTCGTAACATCAGGCATCTCGCGGAAGAAAAGGGCACAGGTACCACATTTAAAGAGATCTCAGGTAGCTCTGCTAAAACGCTACCCTTCGTTATCGCTCCGCTTGCCGAACAAAAATTCATCGCTGAAAAACTCGATACACTGCTGGCGCAGGTAGACAGCACCAAAGTACGTCTTGAGAAAATCCCAAAAATCCTGAAACGTTTTCGTCAGGCAGTGCTGGGTGCTGCGGTAAGTGGAAAACTAACGGAGTCATTTAGACAAAACTCTAATTATTCATCTTACACATTATTTCTATCAAAAGAGGAAAAAAATATTCAATATGCTGAATTGTGGGGGAAATATCAACTCAAAGACTGCTGCACCATAATTTCTGGCAATGCATTTAAAAGCAGTAATTTTACGATAAATGGAGATGTACCTGTTGTAAAAATATCCAATATTCAATATGGTGAATTTGAAATAAAAAACCAAGAATATTTATCATATGAATATTTAGAAAAATATAGCTCATTCAAGGTTGTAGCCAATGATATACTAATGGCTCTAACTCGTCCGGTCACCAATAATCAGTTAAAAGTTTGTCGTTATCCCCACTCAAAACCAGTTGGTTTGCTAAATCAGCGCGTCTGCAGGTTTATATTTAATGAAAATATCAATAGTGGATTTTTTGAGTTATTGTTCCAATCAGAATATTTTAAAGTGCAGATTTTAGATAACTTATCCGAAACCTTACAACCAAATTTATCACCTATTGATCTCAGAAACTTTACTGTATTCATCCCTCCGCTGCCGGAACAAGCTGAAATCGTCTGCCGCGTAGAACAACTCTTTGCCTACGCCGACACCATTGAAAAACAGGTCAACAATGCGCTGGCCCGCGTCAACAACCTGACGCAATCTATCCTGGCGAAAGCATTCCGGGGTGAACTCACCGCCCAGTGGCGAGCTGAAAACCCGGAACTAATCAGCGGTGAAAACAGCGCTGCCGCGTTGCTGGAAAAGATCAAAGCCGAACGTGCAGCCAGCACAGGTAAAAAAGCCTCACGTAGAAAATCCTGATACTTATTTGATTGCGCACCTTACTGGTGCGCCTCTTATTATTTCCTGCCAGATAAACCGTACGCTTTATATTAAAATGATTTTATAACTTACTTATTTTACTCTGTTTTTAGCTGGACTTTTCTTCTCTTTCCTGATGATATATACAGGTATTTAGCGCGGCGCGGATGTGCGCCAACACACCCGCGCCGCTAATCACAACTACTATTTACGGAGAATAGTAATCATGACTGACGCCCATTCTATTGCACAACTGTCTGAACCAGAAGTCTCTCCTGCAAATAACCGGCAATTAACGGTTAGCTATGCAAGCCGCTATCCGGATTACAGCCGGATACCCGCCATCACCATGAAAGGACAATGGCTGGAAGCTGCCGGTTTTGCCACGGGCACAGCAGTAGATGTAAAGGTAATGGAAGGTTGTATTGTGCTCACCGCCCGGCAGGAGAGCGAACTGATGCAGTCTCTGCGCCAGGTATGCAAGCTGTCGGCGCGGAAACAAAAGCAGGTGCAGGAGTTTATTCAGGTCATTGCCGGTAAACAGAAAGTCGTGTGAATGAAAAGCCGCTCCCGACATCGCATCGGGAGCGGTTAAATGTCAGGACGCGATCACTTCCACAAATACATCAGTTGCCTGACTTTCTTCGCTGTTGACCACATTTTCCTCCTTGCAGACCAGCGCCTTATTACCTGACCGCAAAGAAACGTTATCGCTGAACTTAAAGCTATACCGCTGTGATACAAAGTTAATGCACGGTATCCCATTCCCTGATCGAAGCGAATATTCAATACCTGGCCATCTTCAGCGGTCATCGCCAGCTTACGATGATATTAAATATTACGTGGCGAACAGAATGCCATCACTTTGACTGGTTTTGACCTGCTCACCATTAATTAACATATTGCAATGTTGGTGCTGTCTTCATCGGCAATTTGAAGACGTGCGTATAAAAATGGCTTTCCAAATCAGCATCCTTCGTGAGGCCAGAGCTGATTTTTTTGCCCCGAAACTCTCCGTAAGCATACTCTTCACAAAGCTACTTTCTAAACCTGGCGCAGGAAATCTGGCGGTAGAATTATAAAGAGTGTTATCTGCATTCAGCACTGAGTTATCAAAGTCTATCTGAGTTTTCAGCACGTTGGCGAAATATAAACACAGTAAATATTAGATATATCACTAACTCATGATTGTGTTGAATATTAGACGCAGATCATTTTCATTTTATGATGAGGCATTATGATAAATCACACTCATCTATAAAATGATGAAAGTAGAAGGAGTCAGACATGGCATTAAAAGGAATTTTCACTGTCAATGATGCAGATTACTCACCTTTACTCATGTATGGGATAGGGACGTTTATGGCGTACTCTGGTAACAGGGAATATCGCAATCGTGCAGGATGCATTGCAGTTCCAGACAACGGGCCAATACCTGATGGTTTATATCACATCGTTAAGCGCCCAACCGGTGGCTGGAAAGGTATAATCCGAACTGACTTGCATGATTTCTACTCATGGCCTACTTCAACGCCAGTTATCAAGTATGAATGGTTTGCTTTGTATCGTGATGATGGAAGGATAGATGATCATATGTGGGTTAATAATGTAGAGCGAGGGAATTTCAGACTACATCCTCGCGGGCCTCTTGGTGTATCTTTAGGTTGTATCACTTTGCAACACAGAACTGATTTCATCGCTATTCGGCAAGCATTACTCTCTACATCCCAGGTTAAATTACGTAATGGACTAATGTCTTTTGGCACAATTGAGGTGGTTTTAAATGGAAGCAAAACGTGTCCCAGCGGGGTTTAGAATCCTGATCGCAGTATCTTTGTTTGTAATGACGTTCCTTCTGGTAAGACCGTCAGATCCATCGACACAAGGAGAGCAGCAGTTTTGGACAGAGTTAGCAACGCTATTTAATCAACGCGACATTGAGGGTTTCGTGGGGATTGCGCTATTAGTGATATGTACAATGGTAACACTCATTGGTTATCAGATTATAGTCAGAGCGATTGAGAAGCAACTTAACACTAAGCAATAATTTTATAAGATGTGAATTAATTCTGCAGAAGTTAAAAAATTGCTTATAAATTGAATGATCTAAATTCGCTCACATTGCGTATTAAATTATTATGATATGTACGGCTAAATCTTAGGTTTTTTGCCCAAAAATACGTGCATGCGCAATTGATTGAGTTGCATTGTAACCTGCTCACTGTTTTCTGGTGTACCTCCACCGGGACATCGGGTTTTCGTTGCCTGATTGTTTAATTCACTTTCCTGCAGTCCAATTATCCCCCTGGGAATGAAAGAGACAACACAGGGATGTTTATACGGGATTGAGCCTGCCAGAAAACCGTCTTATTTGCCTGTCGAGGGATAATCTTTCGCCGGAATCGTTTGAACGTATCATCAGCCCTTTTGCTCCATGGAGCCACGCCGGACAGGACTACTAGTTTGATAATCGCTGACATCACCAGCGCTATATCGTCAATATCGAACCAAAGTCCATCTATCCCCTTGCCGGAATGCTTTCCAGACACGGAGAGTGGTCAAAGGAACAACTAAAAGCCATGATACAGTGTGGTGATGTGGTATACCTGAATGATGTGGCTGTTCTGTCCGCCGGGCTGTTTTACACTGACGACAAAGGTAAGTTAATTTGCGGCGATGAAAATGCCTTCAGATTCGGTGGAGCGAAAACACTATCGGTGCGTTTAATCCTGCAGTGAGTAAGCGCGATCACCGTCGCTCTGACGGAAAACCTGCGCCAACCTCATTAAGGCAGCTCAGCGTGGGAGGCGGGAGGCAGCCAGCCAGAAACCTACGGAACGCTTAACATCAAAAAAGTCGGTCGGTTACTCGCTGCTGGCGGTATCTGTAACGATAATAGTGAGGGGTTTCGTATAACGGCTGAACAGTTTGGCGGCAATGTCTTCAGCAACTGATTAGTGTCAGGCGGGGAAACCCCCGGTTAACCTGTATCACAGATTAGATAATAGTTGCTTTAGTCAATTCAACAGGAAAGCTTGCCCCTTAAAATTATAAAGGGCAATAATTAAACTATAGTTAATTGATGTTTTTCGTATTTTAATATAATTATCGTTTGAGCGCTTATTGCACTCTGTACCCGGTACCTGAAATATCAGATAATCGCGGGTGGGTTTTCCCTGGTGTTGACTTGGTCTTTGACCTCCTGACCGCTAAGCATGGTGAGTGCCCGGTGGTCAGGTACTTTTTTAAGTATAGGGTCTGCGCAGGTGTAATAAAAGCTGTCTTAAAAGACAGGGGTAATGGTTCCCATGTGTGATTATCAGGAATGAATGAATGAATTCTGCTATTGAGTTTTTTTTGCGTGATTACGATGAATTTCCGCCAGAATTATCAACCGAACTCTACCGGCTCAGAAGAAAAACATTTCGTGAGAGGCTCGACTGGAAAGTCGAATGCATTGACGGCATGGAAAAGGATCAATTTGACAACGAAAATACGACTTACCTGCTGGGCATGCATAACGGGAAGTTGCTATGTGGTGCACGGTTTATAGATTCGACGCAGCCGACGATGATGAGCGAAGTTTTTCATGAATATTTCGAGGGTATAAGTGGTCTCCCCACAGATATCCCCTGTTGTGAGATTAGCCGGCTGTTTTTAGATAAAGAAAGACGTGACTCTGCAGGCCTGCATGGCTTGCCCGCCAGTAAAGTGTTATTCCTTGCAATGATTTTTTATTGCATGAAGAGAAACTATCGGGGGATGTACGCTGTGGCAAGTCGCGGCATGTATGCAATATTTCGCCATGCAAACTGGAAAATAGAAGTTATTCAGAAAGGCCTTTCTGAAAAGGGGGAAGTTATCTACTACATTTTCATGCCTGCCAGCATGAGCATCGTGGAAGATATTATCACCAGGGACAAAGCCAGTGGCTGGCTTCGTGAGATGTCCCGGCATTTACGCCATCTTTAACCCGTAACGCTGGCTCAGTTGTCCAGCAGCCGGAGCTCCGTTCCAAGTTTTACCGCATGTGTGGCGTTATTCACTCCGAGCTTTTTCATGACGTTGCCCATATGAAATTTTACGGTGCGTTCCGCAATAGATAAAATGACCGCAACTTCGGCGTATGTTTTCCCGGCGCCGACCCACTTAAGTATTTGCCGCTCACGCGGTGACAAAAAAACGTTCTTTTTCTGATGGTGTTGACTGTATAAGTTAAGCGTTTTCTGATGCAATTTAATAAGAAAACTAACTATTTCCGAACGATTTTTTTCCATGTCAATACCAGAATCTTTCTGACTGATAATGGATAGCAAAGCCAGGTTGTTCAGGTAGTCATGCAGAGGGAATGTCTGCCCCTGGAAAATATTATATTGAAAACTTTCATTGAAAATTCGCGTGAGATTGTAGCCGCCTGACAGAATGACATTGTTTTCCCAAAAAAAATCTTCAACACAACGTAAACTCTGAATAATGACAGGATCAATAAATTGATATTTTCTTTCAAGGTATATATCGAACCACTCAGGGTTGTTATTAATAATACGCATCTGTGAAGGGTCTTTCTTGTTCATAATGGCGTAGGCATAGATAACACCCTTGTAATCCTCAAAGAATGCATTCAGTTCATTCTGGATTAACAAATTGATTCTTGTATCGTTGTAGTATGTATCCTTCACGTCAGTATCTACCTCCGGGATGAGTGGATAAACCAGTATAATCCGCTTCGTTAGCTGTTGCTAATCGTATTTTAATCCAGCTAACAGACAGTGCAAATGACATCTGCCAGCAATATCCTGGATATTTTTGCTTTACAAAACGGATGGAAAGACCAGCTTACAAGACTACAGATGGATTATCGGGATTCACAAAAATCTGCGGGGACAGCAGAAAAATTCGAATAATGATTCGCGATTTTAAGTTATTGCGGACTGGAGTGAACCGACAGCAGCATTTTTCATAACAAAACTCATGCTGGCAGGCGTAATTAAACAGGCACCGAGTCAGTATCTGACTACTGATAGTTTTTAAATCCTGATGCTCATGCTCCCCTTCGGCTCCCCGGCGTTACCGGGTCGTCAGTTCTGCTGCGCTAACCCCTGTGGGTTTCGGACATAGGGCCTGATGGCAAACGTTCAGGTCAACCCTGCAGCCGGCTTAACGCCTGCGCTTTCACTGGCCATATAGGTGATGACAAGCGAGTGTTAATCAGCAGGAGGCACATCAGGTTGTGTAAGTAGGCCAGTAACCTGATTACTCTCCTGAACAGCAAGTCTCTATTTTAGCTGATTATTGGTTACTACTGGTTTATGGGATGAGTAAGTGGTGTTTCTATCAGAGGCCAGGGCGCATGGGGATGTACAGGGGCAATGATATGTTGCAGGATGTCCCCTCGCTTTATCAGAAAAGCGTAACAGGGAAGGGGCGTTAATCATGAAAAACAAGATGATGCTGGGTGTCGTATTTCTCTTAACGGGATGCCCCGGGCCTGGCGACCGAATGGTGGAGCGCGAATCTACAACGGCATTTATCAAAGACAAGCAAGTTTGTGTGGTGTCGCCACTGGAGCCACAAGAAAGGATTACTGCCATTCAAATCAACAGCGATAAAGGCAACTCTCTTCACAAGGTTTTTGATGACAAACCAGTTTATATTCCAAAAGGTGAGTGTCTTCCTGTGTTTGGATTTAAGTTCACAACTGGAGAACGTTATTATTTCGCCTGTGATGTTCAATCTGATAAATCAGCGTCGCATTTAGTCACTGCTGATTTTTCTTATTCCAAAGAATAAGGAGGCAGAACATTCACTCAGTTGCCCTAACCACCCTGCAACACCAGCGCTATACTAACCAACCCGAAGCTGGTTACCACTGGCTCCGTACTAAACTGGATAAACGCTCCCTCAATATGAACCCTTGTTGATGAGGTTGTACCTGCATTGAGTCGCCTGACCGGACGCCATCCGCTGAACGGGAAATTGTTACGGCGATGCCGTTCTCTGCCACTGGTCATCGCGCTGCTACTGGTGGGATGCGCCCGCTCTGACGCGCTGTGGACGGTCACGCATGACCTCTGCATGAATAACTATCACTATCGTCGCGATCCGGCTCCCTGCCAGCAAATCTATCTGCCGCAGGACAACACGCAGGGCTACAGCATCATCCAGAATCCTCGCCACAGGTTGCACTTTATTCTGGTGCCCACGGTGGCGATGTCCGGTATTGAGAGCATTACGCTGACGCGCCCCGGACGTCCCGACTATTTCGGCTACGCCTGGTTAATGCGCTATCGTCTGATGGCGGCCTATGGCGCTAAAGTGCCTGAGGATCGGCTCGGCATGGCGCTGAATTCCGCTTATGGCCGCAGCCAGAATCAACTGCATATTCATCTGACCTGCCTGCGGGAAGATGTCTATCGCCAGCTTCAGGCCGAGCGCCCCTATATTAATAATGACTGGCGACCCTTGCCCGACCGTTTACTGAATCACACCTACTATGCCCGTCGCGTTATGCAGCCGACGGCGATGGGGATCTATCCTGTCTCCTCCGTGGCGCGCCATTTCCGGCTGTCGCCGCCGCAGCTGGCAGAGTCTGGTGTGGCGCTCATCCCGGCGACGTTTTCGGGAGAAAAAGGATTTATCCTGCTAACTACCCGGCGCGGCTGGGATAAGGGCAATCGGGCGTCCGTTGAGTCGCTGCTGGATAAACGCTGCGCTATTCTTTCAACGCCGCCAGCTGACGTTGCAGTCGGGAAGTAACTCAACCTTATCGCCCTTAATCCTCCACCGACCCAGCCACTCTGCTGTAATCAAACGTTCTGCCAGCAAGAACCCGGCTGACGAGGACGATCGCCCGCGCAGAAAAACCAGCACATGGCTTATGCCGTAATGAAAGGCCAGCAGCCCGGCGACCCCGTTCTGCAAAGATGGATGCGATCACCCGTGTGCTGCGTGAGAACAGCGCTCCCGCTTTCGCTCAATCCATCCAGTAGGATCCTGTCACGCACACATTATAAATCGCCTCTCTTAAACAGAGTCATCGACAGCGGGAAACTTCTGGTAGAATCCCAATAAATGAAATGGCGTTTCATTTATTTAAAATCATCGGAGGGAATATGTCCAAAAATGCAGCATTACTCCTGGCCACAGGATTTGAAGAAGCAGAAGCGTTTATTACTCTCGATATTCTCAGCCGACTAGGCATCACAGTCACTACCGTTGCCTGTCAGCCTCAGCGTGAGATCGTCAGTTATCACGGCGCCGTCATTAAAACAGATACGCTGATTGAAGAATTACAGGACTCACATTTATTCGATGCTCTGATCATGCCTGGCGGGCCTGAGGGTTCTAAGAACCTGGCCGCCAGTCCTGCTGTGGCTGCTTTAATCCAGAGACATGATGAAGCGGGAATGTTGATTGCGCCAATCTGCTCTGCCGCCGCCCGGGTGCTGGGGGCGAATAACCTGCTGAAAGGCCGTCGCTACACCTGCTCAGGCGAGCTGGGGCTTGAGGTAACAGATGGCGAATACGTGATGGAGGATGTCGTGGAGGATGGCAATCTGCTTAGTGGTCGGGGCCTGGGTGTCGCCTTCGATTTTGCACTAACGCTTGCTCTGCGCCTGACCGGGAATAAGGGGGCGGTTGATTTCCAGGCTGAACATATCTATTACCGTCCGTGGCTGAACAGGTCGCCTCGCTAAACGCCCCTGAATTTCAGTCAGAAACAGAGCGCTGATTTTTGTGATGCCAGCAAAAAGAGACACCGAATCCTCAGTGTCTCTTCAAATCGCCGCCGGGTTCCACTAACGACTGGTAACTGGCTTACCGATACAACGCCGCTTTCCCCACCGAACTAAACAGCGCCATCTTCGTGGCGACCACTTCACTCGCCGCCTGCATCGGTTTAACAAAGAGGGAATTAGGCTCGTGACCCCCAAGCTTCAGTTCCTGCTCCAGCGCCACGAAGAACGCCTTCTTCATATCACTGGAGATATTGATTTTACCGACGCCATAACGAATTGATTCCGCGACCTCGCTGTCTTTGTTGCCCGAACCGCCATGCAGCACCAGCGGGATATCAACCACCTTACGGATCTGCTGCAGGCGCTCGATATCCAGCTTCGGCTGCTTCCCTTTGGGGTAGAGGCCATGCGAAGTGCCGATGGCGACCGCCAGCGTGTCGGTGCCGGTCTCGCGCACAAAGGTCTCGGCCTGCTGCGGATCGGTATAGAGAATCTCGTTACTGCCGCCTTCGCCGCTGCCTTCTGCCACGCCGATGGTGCCCAGCTCCGCTTCCACAGAGACATTAATCGTGTGCGCTATCTCGACAATCTTCTTCGTCAGCGCAATGTTCTGCTCGAAAGGGTGAGAGGAGGCGTCAATCATCACCGAGGTAAAACCGGCGTAGATGGCTTTCATCACCTCTTCCAGCGAGCGGCCATGGTCCAGATGGATCACCACTGGCACGTGCGCCTGAATCGCCAGCGTCCGCAGATAGCCGATAAATTCCGGGCCGGTGAAGGCCATCTCTTCAGGATGGATCTCCAGAATCAGCGGTGAATCCAGTCGCTCGGCAGTCTCAACCGCCACACGTCCAAACTCCGCGCTGGCGATGTTGAACGCGCCAACGCCAAACTGATGCTGTCGGGCAACGCTGAGCAGATCTTTCATGTTGTAAAGCATAGGTTTTATCCTTGTTTTGCAGGAACGGAGATATCTTTTTTCAGGAACAGCAGGATCAGCGCCGTCAGCAGACTGCCTGCGGCAATCGCAAACAGATAACCCATGACATTGCTGATCACGTTAGGAATGAAGATGACGAAAATGCCGCCGTGCGGAGCGCGGGAAGCGCAGCCCAGCATCATTGACAGGGCGCCCGCTAATCCGGAGCCCGCCACGATGGCCGGGATGACGCGCAGCGGATCGGCGACCGCGTAAGGGATCGCGCCTTCGGTAATAAATGACAGGCCGAGGATATAGGTGACTTTGCCGGTTTCCCGCTCCTGCTCGGTAAATTTGCGGCGGAAGAGGGTGGTTGCCAGCGCGATGCCCAGTGGTGGCACCATGCCCGCCGCCATACAGGCGGCAATCGGTCCGTAAACCCCGCTCGACATCAGGCCAATCGCAAACATACAGACGGTTTTATTCAGCGGGCCGCCCATATCAAAGGCCACCATCATGCCGAACAGCAGGCCGAGGATGGCCGCGTTGGTGTTACCCAGCGAACTAAGGAAGTCGGTCAGCCAGCCGAGCAGCATTTTGATCGGCTCACCAATCAGCAGTGCCATCAGTGCGCCGGTCAGCAGCACGCTTAACAGAGGCACGATTAAAATAGGTTTCAGCCCGGCGACCGCTTTGGGCAGATGGATATGGTTATTGATCAGCAGCGTGATGTATCCGGCCAGGAAGCCGGCAATCAGCGCGCCGAGAAAGCCGGAGCCGGTGTGGATCGCCATCATCCCGCCCACGGCGCCCGCCACGATGCCCGCTTTGCCGCTGACAGACTGGCTGATCCCCAGCGCAAGAATCGGCAGCATCAGGGCAAAGGCGGAACCGCCACCGATGTCAGAGAGCATCTTCGCTATCGGGCTGAAGTTCGCGTCCCCTGGTGTGGCCGCCGTAATCCCGAATGAAAAGCTCAGTGCGATCAGAATGCCGCCCGCCACCACAAAGGGGATCATCAGGTTCACGCCGGTGATCAGGTGCACATAAATCTCTGAAATCCATGAACGGGAACCCGACGTCTCACGGGCACTGTTAGCCGGCTCAGATGCACTGGCCTGCGGCGCAGCGTCTGCCAGCCTCGGAGCCAGTTCGCCGTTAACAATGGCGTTTAACAGGCCTTCAGCATCCTTCGCGGCACGGGTAACGGGCACCTCAATCACGTTTTTATGCTGGAAGCGCGCCATCTCAACTTTTTTATCTGCGGCGATCAACACGACGTCAGCCCGATGAATATCGTCGTCGCTGAAAATATATTCGCTTTCAATCGCACCCTGGGTTTCAACTAATACATTCAGGCCCAGTTTTTTAGCCGCTTTTTTTAAATTACTTTCGGCAAGGTAGGTGTGGGCGACACCTGTAGGACAGGCGGTAATGGCAATAATGTTCATAAATGTTCTCCAGTGAAAATTTTATATTTGTTTTTTTCGGTCTGAAGGGATGGCTACAACCTGGAATACCTCCTTTGTTTTTTAATTCATGCTGTTCTCCGGTTTATTCAGGCTCCCGATCGGGATAACAGTAAATGAAACATCTCTTCGCGATGCGGGACATTAAGCAATTGCTCGACGACGTCTTCATCGCCTAACGCGATGGATATTTTGGCGAGCATTTTGATATGGCCCACATCTTTATCGGACTCTTTTACCGCGAACAGAATAACCAGCCGGACTTTGGTGCCGTCGATGGTTTCCCACGGAATATCCTGGCGTAAACGACCCACGGCAATGCGGGTTTTAGCGACGGCAGCAGATTTACCGTGTGGAATAGCAATATGATTTTCAAATCCGGTGGAGCCTAATTCCTCACGCAGATAAACATCTTTCAGAAAAGCGGCTTTATCGGTGACGGCCCCGGTCTGGCAGAGCAGGTCGGTCAGCTGCGAAATAATCTGCTCTTTGGTCTGGCAATCGACATCGAGAATAATGCACTCTTCTTTTAATACTTCGTTAATAGCCACGGCTGTCGTCATTTTGCTTCTCCATTATCATTAATTAATCGAATTCGATACCAGACACTCCGTTACTCTTGCGATATCTTTCGCCGAGAACAGGGCCGAGACATACACCACCGGTTTTTCCAGCGGCTCCAGCCGGATGGTGGAAATCACCACGTCACACTCATGTCGTTTCAGGGAGTCAGCAATATTTTTCCCTGGCACGATGTCGATAATCTTCCAGTCGGGAAAGGCACGGATAATCCGTCCGTAAAGCAGCTGCGAGGTACCCAGACCGCTGGAGCAGACCAGCAATACCCGTTTTACCTTGATGCTGTTTTCGATGGCTGCCTGAATATGCACCGTCAGATAAGCCACTTCGTCATCACTGATCTCATCCAGGCTGTACTCCTGCGTCAGCTGGCTGATCACCGCTTTAACGGCGGCGAACACCGTGCCCAGTTCGGTCTGGATATCATGCAGCAGCGGATTTTTAATCCGGATATGATATCTGAGGCGGTTCAGCATCGGCTTGATATGCGAGGACAATGACGCCTGCAGGTTCTGGTCGGTAGTGATTTCAATGTTGATGCGCTGCGCCACCCGGGCGATCAGCGCCTCAGCAAAACGGGTTTCACGCTCTGAAATCAGGGAGTCATCGTGCTGTGGTGACTCACCGCCCGCCTTACCGGAGGAGACCAGATACTGATAGATGGAGTGAGACTCCTCGGCCACCAGTACCGTGTTGTAGGCGGTCTCAATGCGCTCTATCACCGCCAGTGATACCTGCCATGCGTGATGGTCGCTGACCCGGTTCATCGACACCGCGCGGGCGTCGGTCCTGTGCATCGGCGAGTGACTCCGGTGGATCAGTACCAGAATATGCGTAAATAAATTGATGTAGTAAGGATCGCTTATCGTATATTGCAGCTGCTGTTCAATAAAATTAATTAATTGCAGGGTAAAATGGACAGCCTGCTGACCAAATTTCTCTGAAAGCTCCTGCAGCGTGCTTTCATCCAGACGGCTTTCCATCATGTCCTGACGGTTATAAATCGATTTTAACACCAGCGCTTTCATCGCCATGCGAATATTATGGTCACTGCCTTTTATGCTGGTTCCGACACGACTTTTTAATAAGGTTAAATCAAACTGATGTAACCATGCTTCTAATGTTTTCAAATCATTCACTATCGAAGCGCGGCTGATAAAATATTTATCCGCCAGTTCGCTGATGGAGGAACTTTTTGGTGACAGCATTAATAAATCAGACGCTATTTTCAGCATCCTGAAGTTGCTGCTGAAATCATCCGCCTCGGTTGAGAAAATCCGGCGCGCAGCTATTTCTGACTGTGCGTCAGCGAATTTAATTGTGATCCCTCTCCCACTTTTTCCGCTGAGATTGATTCCCTGGTCAGAAAGTTTTTCGTTAATATCGGCGATGTCGCGGCGCAAGGTTCGGGTGGTGATTGCTGTTTTTTCTGAAATAGCGTGCAGGCTCACATAACTGTTATGAGAAATAAGCTGTCGCATAATCGTCAGTTGCCGTTCAGTCAGCGCCTTCATCATCATCAGGTTCCGCTTAATCTGTTATTCGCCTTGTCAGTTATCATCTAAGCAAAGGCACTATGCCATGTAAATATTAAAACATGGCCACAACTAAGTGGTCAGACTGACCACCCAGCCGCAGTTTGCTGAAATAATGTCTGAAAAGATGAAACAGAGAAAAGCGCCAGAGGAGAGGGGATCAGAGGGAAAGGTGGCCAGGTCGCCATTACTGATTAATGCGCTTCGTCACTAAAAGTGGAAGTGGCTGCCCAATCCATATCGGCAGCCACCCAGGCTAAACACACTTACCTTTCGCGCAGCGCTTCCTTCGCGCGGTTCAGCGGTTTCATCAGATACTCCATGATGGTTTTACTGCCGGTGTGAATCTCGCCCATCGCGATCATGCCGGGATAAACCGGAAACTTTTTGCCCTTTTTATTGACCAGATAATCCTTATCGGTGCGGATGTAGACGCGGTAATAGTACTGATCGCGATGGACTTCATCCTGGATGGTGTCAGGTGAGATAGAGGCCACTTTACCCTCCAGACCGCCATAGATGTTGTAGTCGTAGGCCGTGAGCTTCACCACGGCACGCTGGCCGGGCGTGATAAAGGCGACATCGCGCGGAGCAATCTGCGCCTCAATCATCAGTTGCTCATCCAGCGGCACAATCTCCATCAGATTACCGCGCTGTGGGATAACGCCGCCAACCGTATTGACCTCGATATCTTTAACAATGCCTCTGACCGGCGTAACAATCACCGTGCGCTTCAGCGAGTCAGCGCGTCCGATAATAATGGAGCGCTGAGACGCCGCTTCGGCATTGGCTTTCGCCAGCTCTTCACGTGCCTGAACGATATAGTGATTCTCAGCGTCGTTGAGCTTGTTTTGCAGATCGTTCGCCTGGCGTTTCAGCCGCAGCACTTCCACATTACTGGCTGCGCCTTTAGCCACCAGCGAAGAGGTCAGCCGCAACTCGCGGTTGATCAGCTCCAGCGCTTCGGTCAGGCCGCTGATGGTCTTGCTGTAGTTTTCACGGCGCGACTGATAAAGCGCGGTTTCAGCAGCCACCAGTGGCGGATCGGCTAATACCTCTGGCGGAAAGCTCAGAGGTGTACCAGCGGTCTCAGCCTGTAAGCGGGCCGCCGTCGCCAGCGCGGCACGTAACCGTGAGGTGCTCTCCTGCACACCTGAATCAATCTGGGTCGGATCCAGCAGGGCCAGCACCTGACCCGCCTCAACCACATCGCCTTCGTGAACCTTCAGCTCTTTCAGGATCCCGCCCTCCAGCGACTGAATAATCTGCTCGTGTGAGCTTGGCACTACTTTGCCGACACCGACGGTAACTTCATCCAGTTCGAAGTTCGAGGCCCAGATAAAGAACAGCACCAGCATGATCAGCACCGACAGGATGATCAGACCGCCAGAAGAGACCCGCTTACGGGAACGCTGATACTTCTTTTTACGGAATAAGGAGAAACTCATATCTGTGCTCCCTGCGGTTTAACGTTCACTTTGCCCTGATGCGGCGCTGCGCTGGCCTCGGGCCTGGTGATAAGCATCTCGGCTTTCGTTCCATCCCGCGCAATCCTGCCTTTGTCGATCAGCATAATGCGATCAACCAGCTGCAGTACCGCCGGACGATGAGTGGCGATAATCAGCGTCCGGTTGCCCATCCACGTCATCAGCCGCTCAATCAGATGTTTTTCCGCGCTATCATCCAGCCAGGCGGTAGGCTCATCCAGCAGCAGTACGCTGGGCTGGCGGAGCAGGGTGCGCGCCAGCAACAGCTGCTGACGCTGACCGCCAGACAATCCTTTGCCGCCCTCCTGCAACAGGTAATCCATGCCCTCCGGCAAGCGCTGAATAAAGTCGAGTGCGCCGCTGATCTCCAGGGCCTGAAGCATCTCCTCTTCGGTCGCCAGCGGCATGCCCAGGCGTAAGTTCTCACGGATCGTGCCGTAAAAAAGGGAGGAGGTCTGGGTAAGCAGCCCCACATCACGCCGCACATCCAGCGGATCGATAGAGGAAAGACGCACACCATCCAGCAGCAGTGCACCTTCGCCCGGTTGCAACAGGCCCGCCATCAGTTGCAGCAGCGTCGATTTACCGGAACCATTACGCCCCAGCAGCGCCACTTTCTCACCGGCTTTAATCGTCAGCTTTTTCACCGTCAGCACCGGGTCAGGGGAGTTCGGGTCGTAGCGATAGATGACGTCGGAGAGGGCATATTCGCCGTTAATGCGCGGACGATGAACCCGGATGCTGCGCTCTGGCTGATCGATCTCACTGTTAAGCAGGTTCTCCAGTCCTTCACGCGCCACTTTGGCCTGCTGCCAGCGGCCAAATATCATCGCCAGTTGTCCCAGCGGTGCCATCATGCGTGACGCCAGCATCGAGCAGCCGATTAACACGCCGGTAGAGAGGTCGCCACTCATGGCAAAGAAGGCACCCACCAGCACCACGCCCACGTAAGCAATAGTCTGAACTTCGCTGGTCCAGCTCATCAGCAATCCGCTGATAAAACGCTGCTTCTGCGAAGATTTACTGATTACCTCGTTGAGGTGATTCCACTGGTTCTGAAAGTAGGGCTCTGCGCGCAGCAGCTTGATGTCATCCATGCCCTGTACGGTCTCAACCAGCATGGCGCTGCGAACCGCGGACTCGCGCATGGTCGCTTTGGAGAGCTTCGCCAGCGAACCCTGTGCCAGCAGGCCCGGAATAACAATCAGCGGAATCGCCGCCAGCGGAACCAGCACCAGCCATCCACCCAGTAACCAGAGGATAAAGAGAAAGATGATTAAAAAAGGCAGATCGGCAATCGCAGAAATGGTGGTCGAGGTAATCAGTTCACGGATCTGTTCCAGCTCGCGGATCTGCGCAATAAAAGAGCCGGTGGATTTGGGCCGCTGATCGTTACGGATACGCAACGCGTGACCAAAGACGCGGTCGGAGATGCGCAGATCCGCACTTTTACCTGCCATATCAGAGATATGCGTGCGGATAATGCGCATTACAAAAACGCAGGTCAGGGCGATCATTACGCCACCGAACAGCACCCAGAGTGAGGGAACGGACTGGGAAGGGATCACCCGATCATACACCTGCATGGTGAACAGCATCGCGGAGAGACCCAGCACGTTGGAGATCAGCGACGCAAACATCACGTTTACATAGGCTGGCCACTCCCGAAGAATGGTCTGCCACAGCCAGTCAGCACGATGCGGCTTGATATAGTCATCTACCCGCGCATCCGGCACCGAGGACTCCGGCTTCGCCAGCAGTACGCGCTGCGCATGCTGCGACAGCTCTTCAAGACTCAGCGTGGTCTGCAGCTGTTTTTCGCCGCTCAGCATCACGCTGACTTTGTCTTCTTCGCCTGCCGTGGTGATGACGCCGACGCCGCGGGGACCAAAATCGACGATCAGCGGCATCCGCCAGGGATCGAGCTGATCCGGATGAAATTCATCAAAAATGACCAGCAGGCCGAGCTGGCGGGCCATATTTTCAATCAGCGCATCCTGTGAAAGATGCTGCATATGCCATTCCGCTTCCCCTTTCACCCGTTCAGGTGAACCATCAAGCCGGTAATGTTTAGCCACCAGCAGCAGTGCTTCAAGCCAGGGGGTATAAGCCTTTTTTACCTCAGGCTGGGCTGAAGCACTCTCCCTGTCAGATATCGTGTTCATTATCGTCTTCTCTTCGTTGCTGACAGAATTACGGCGCAATGCGCAGTCCCTGGATCACTTTATTATTTAAATCAAACGCGTCGCGGGCCATTCCGGTCACCACCAGATAATTAACGGAGGAGGCCCAAAGATCGCAGCGGGCGTTAATTAAATCCTGCTGGGCGCGACTTATTTCCTGTTCGGCATTGAGTAAGTCGAGAACATTTCGATTACCTAAAGATAAATATTGTTCCCGGTACAGAGCGCGTGTTTCCATAATGGTTTTCATCCGGCTGCTCAGCAAAGTGATATTTTTTTGCAATCCTTTAACGCTCTGGAAATAATTTCGCTGCTGATCGCTAATCTCCAGTTTCTTACTGGAAATAGTGGTCCTGGCTGCTTCCAGCGCTCTGGCACTGGCGCTTTCCTGCGCCACTAATGCGCCGCCCTGATAAAGGGTGCTGTTCACCGAAAGATAAACGTTCTGGTACTGGCTATGGCGCTGATAATCCGCAATGTCGCCGATATATTTATTGGTGTTGGCTTCAAGCGATAAAGTGGGGTAGCGCTGCGCTTTGTAATTACGTAACTCTGCCAGGGCGACGGCAGCATCTGCCTGGGCCACTAAAATGGTCGGGTTACGGTTTAAATCGATCCTGGCGCTTTGACGCTCAATCAGGGGCAACAGGGAGACCGGCGCGGATATTTTCTTCTCTGCGACCGGCTGACCGAGTAGCGATTGCAGATGGTATTTCTGCTGCTCCAGTTTGATTTCCAGATCCAGCTGTGACGCCTGGGCGGCTTCAACGCGTGCCTGGGCCTGAACCGGATCCACACGGGTGCTGGCCCCGGCCTCGGCGCGCATTTGCGTCAGTGCCAGGATGTCACGCAGTGCTTTTACCTCTTTTTTTGCATTATCAAGCAGCTGCGTTGATCGATAAACCTCATTCAGTGCCAGTGCGGTCTGCTCAATAATGGTGTCGATCTGCATCAGGACCGTGGCCTGCTGGCGCAGATATTTCGCGCTGGCCTGATCGACCGCGCTGCCGGTTTTACCAAAGTCGTAGAGCATCTGAGAAAGGCCGACGGTCGCGATATGGCCGCTGCCTTCATCCTGCTGTCGACCCGTGGTGATGCCCGCTTTTATGGCAGGCAGATAGCCCGCTTTCGCGGCATCAATGGTGAATCCTGATGACTCCAGCGTCGCAATGCTGCTGCTGATGGAGGGGTGATGATTAACCGCCAGTTGAATGGCCGCCTGCCAGTCAGCCGGAAAGCTGTCAGCCCCGTTTGATTCTGCAGGCTGCATATCAATTTTTGCCGGATTAATTTGTAATTTATCTGCCAGCGCAGAACCGCCCGCAGGTAAGGTTCCGGGATCGGGCGTTTTAGAAAATACGCCCCAAAAGCCGGACGGGGCTTCATTTATTGAAGGCTCACTTGCAGAAAATAGTTTTTTATCTGCAGCAAAAGAAGAGTGGGTAATAAAAATACAGTGCAAAATGATAATTATTTTTTTCATGATATTTTAAAAGTTAAATATACCTCAGTCATAAAAGTCGGCTTAGCGCGCGGGGAAAGAGCAGGCTGGTATAAATAACCCAGCCTGCTTTTAATGCGGATTTTAATTATCCGATGGTTACATCGTCTTCAATATATAACTGTACCACGGAGCCATCGGCTGCAGAACTGGTGTAATGGTTATAGTTAACCCCATTTGCCACTAATCCTTCCGCCTGCTCCCAGTTACCATTGAGCGTCACCGTGTCGCCATTTTCCCCTCTGACAAATAACGTATTATCGTTATCCGTTACCTTCAGCAGACTTTCTGCACTGACCACCAGATTGTCTTTTCCGGCGTCCGTCATCAGGTCGATGGTTTCAATATTATTGACCCTGGCCGAGATATCACTGAGGTTCAGCGTACCTGTGCCATGCCAGGCCAGCGTATCGTTACCATCAGCGCCGTTGATTGAGATGAAATCGGTGTCATAGACTTCGAAAACATCCGCACCGCTGGTGCCGGTGAAGGTAATTTCGCCACCCGCGCTGCCATCAACATCAACCCCCAGGTTAAAGCTCAGAGAAGCATTGCTGCCGTCTGACAGGGCATAGGTGAAGGTGTCAGTGTTACCGCTGTGCGCAAACGCATCATCCACCTCGTAGCTGTAGTGACCCGCCTCATCGATAACCAGCGTGCCATAGGCGCCTTTAACGCTGACGGCACTGTCGTCGGTAATCGCGGTGGTTTCACCATTCAGGCTCACCGATACCACGGTCAGATCGGCTGAGACATCCGCTATGGAACCGGCAAGGTGCTCTGTCACTTCGTTGAAGTGCAGGCCCTGCTGAACATAGAGTTTGACTGCCGAGCCATCCAGTGCCGTGCTGGTGTAGAGGGTGTAGGTAATGTTATTCAGCGTTTCCACGCCGTTAACGGTCCACACGCCCTGCAATGAAAGGGAGTCATTGCTGCCACCCCTGACATACAGCACATTGCTGGCATCAGTGATTTTCTCAATATCATCGGCACCAATCAGCAGCGCCGTTGCCTGGGCGTTGTCCTGCAAATCGATGATTTCGATATTGTTCACTTTGCCCGCGATCTCACTGAGGTTCAGCTCGCTTGCACCATTCCAGACCAGCGTATCCTGACCCGATTTACCATCCACCGAGGTGAACTGGGTGTCGTGAACGGTGAAGCTGTCATCGCCAACGGTACCGGCAAAGATCAGCGCACCACCTTCCGATCCATCCACGGAAACACCCAGCGTCATCACCAGATTTTTGGTGGTGCCGTCCGCCAGAATGTAGGTGAATGAATCTTCACTGCCGGTCAGTTTGATCACCGAGTCACTGTTCAGCGTGTAGGTATAACTCCCATCGGTATGAATCGTCAGCGTGCCGTAGGTCCCCGCAATGGTGGTGCCCGCTGCGGCCACCAGCGTGTAGCTTGCGGCACCGGTCACAATACCCGCGGTTATCGATTTCACCAGCAGTGAACTGTCACTGGCGCTGTCGCTGGTAAAGACCGAGCCATTGACGCTGGAGCTGGTGCTGACCTTATAGTCGGTGGTGCTGACGATATTCACTGCCACTTTCACGGTGAGCGCGTCGTAGTTGGTTGACCACAGGAAGCCAGGATGTCCGGACTGCGTGCTGTCGACCACGATGCGATAGGTTCCCGCACTCTGGCCTTCCAGCGAAACATTCAGCGGACTGCCGCTGGTAACCGCCTGAGTGCCGCTGGTCACGTTGTCCCAGCGCAGCGTCTGCTCGTTATAAACCTGCAACGACCAGTTCACCGAAACGGTATTGCTGGCATTGATCGACGCCCCGGTCACGCTGACGTTAATCTCCTGCAGATCGCTGATGCTGTTAACCGTGAAGCTCTCACTGGTGAAGCTGCTGGTCGCAGTGTTCATCGTGGTGGTCTGCGCCACGCTGTCGCTGAGCAGAGCAACGTCGCCCGTGACATCGGCCGCATTGTTTTCAGGCGCGGTTTCGGTGCTGCTCAATTTCATGTCACGATCAACATAGAGGTTCACGGTCTGACCATCGGCGGTGGTGCCGACGTAATGAACGTAATCCACATTGTTGACCACTTCACTGCCAGAGAGCGTCCAGCGACCGGAGAGGGTCAGTGTGTCTGTGATGGCACCTTTAACAAACAGCGTGTTATCAGCATCAGTGATATCCGCTATGTTTTGCGTGGTGACAACCAGATTATTGACCGCGCTGTCATTAACCAGCTCAATCTCTTCGATATTGCTGATTTTCGACTGCAGATCGCTGAGCGTCAGTGTGCCTGTGCCGCTCCACACCAGCGTATCCAGACCTTCACCCCCATCAATATGGGTGAAGCTGCTATCGCTCACGTTAAAGATATCGTCGCTAGCCGTACCTGTTACATCCTGCGCAGCGGTAACGGTATATTCCGTTCCATTCTGGCTATCCGTATAGGTGGTTGAAGAGAGATTAATCCCCTGCTGCACGTAGATATCGACCACTGTTCCGGCAGCCGTCGTGCTGGTGTAGTGCGTGTAGGTGATGCTGTCGACGATTACCGTGCCACTGTCGACCCAGGTGCCTTGCAGCGTCACGCTGTCGCCAGCGATGCCTTTGATATACAGCGCATTACTTTCGCTGGTGACATCTTCTACGCTCTGCGCATCCAGCACCAGATTGTCGCTGCTGGTGGTTGAGGTCAGCATGATCGATTCGATATTGCTGACTTTCGCTGCGACGTCGCTTAAGACCAGCTGGCCATTGCCATGCCACGCCAGCGTGTCGTCGCCAGCCGCACCATCTACCGAGGCGAAGTTAGTGTCATACACATCAAACACATCGTCTGCCTCAGTGCCGTGGAACACCAGAGCACCGCCGTTGCTGCCGTTAACCTCAACGCCCAGATGGATCGTGACGGTGGCAGTAACGACCTCACCATTGGCACCTTTCAGCGCATAGGTGAACACGTCTTCAGAGCCGGCTGGCAGTGTGGTGGTGGCAGGGGTGTAGGTATAAGCCCCGTTGTTATAGATCACCAGGGTGCCATACTGACCCGCAATGGAGACGCCACTTTCGGTGACCCAGGTATAGCTGTCATCGATCGTCACATCGCTGGTGCTGTCACCGGCTTTGGCATAGATGCGGGTGTAGATAGAACTCAGCTTATCAACCGCACCGTCTGTGCCTTCATCGGTCAGCACGTTGCCAGTGGCGAGTTCATTCGCGGTGATGACGTAGTCCGTAGTGCTTAAAACATCCACGTTCATGTTCACTCTGATCGTGTTGGTTGCCCCCGTTTTGGAGACAGCAATCCGATAGGTTCCTGCTTCAGAAACCAGAGAGGACATGTCGGTGAGAAGCAGCACTTCGTCACTATGGTTGCCCGCTTTCACCACTAACTCGTTGGTGGTTACCGTTGACCAGCTTCCGTCTTCTCCCAGTTTCTGGACTTCGTAGACGAGAGTCATATCCTGCGAGAAGTTATTGCCCCAGAAATCATATTGCGTTGAGAGCTTAAACTCGCCGGTCACAATGTCATCTGCAGAATTCAGCGTGAATGAGTCGGTGTAAATGGCTGCACTCTGTGCTGTCAGCAGGGCTTCGGGCATCGTGTCACTGGTTTTGTTGTAAATCACCGTAACGCTGGCATTTGCCTCGTTACTGGAAGCAATGTCGGTGATCGCTGCCGCCGTGGGATCGGTTGGATCCCAGCTCAGATCCAGAGCCGCATTGGTGGTACCAATCTGCACGTGAATCTGGGCGGATGAACTCTGGCCGGTGGCAGAGTCGGTAATGGTATAGGTAAAGGAATCTACCTTACCGATGCTGTCCATGGACGAGATCGGGGTATAGACATAGCTGCCATCGGCGTTGATGACCAGCGTGCCATACTGACCCACCAGTGTGGCGGTTTTGGTGGTGGCATCCAGCGTGACAGATGTCACGGTGCCATCACTGCTGGTCACGCTCGCCGCACTCACTGAGGTATAGGCGCTGTGCGGAATACCATCTGCCCCATAGACGGTATCGACATCCGTGATCACATTGCCGGTTGCCGTGGTGTAGTCGGTCGGCGTGCCCTGTTCCGCCAGCGTATAGACGGTTTTAGAGGCGTTCAGATTAAAGCTCGCACCGACGTTAATACCGCCGGTGGTATAAACCAGCTGATACTGGCCAGCAGTCAGACCGGTTAGCGTGATGGTGGAGGTGGATGCGCCCAGTCCAAACATGCCAAACAGGTTTCCGCTGTTCTCCTCAGAAACGGTAACCCAGGTGCTGGTGGATGAGTCATACTTCTGCAACACCAGCGTCGAGTTACTGGCGACGTTAAGGAATGCGGAAGAGGTGGCCGTAACATCAAGATCGATAATGGTGCCATCGGCGACCACAATCGGATCACTGACAATCTTATTGTTAAACGACACTAATCCGCTGTCTTCCAGTACTGTCCCCAGATCCTGACTCACATCAACCGGATAGGTAAAGCCGACCGCTGCACCTGAGCTGACATTATCGGAGGCGGTCAGCACAATCGCCTGCACATTCAGATCCAGAGCGTCAGAAGGCGCGCTGCTGTTACCTGCCGCATCTGTCACGGTAAAGGTCACTTCATGCGTGCCGTCATACAAACCGTCTTCAGCGGTAAATTTCCAGCTGCCATCATCAGCAACGGTAGTTTCGCCGACGATCTGACCTTTGTCATAGATCGTAACGGTGGCACCAGGCTCAAGATCGCTGCCGCTGAAGGTGAGTTTACTGTCGCTCTGGGTTTCGGCTGTATTAATAGCCGCGCCCACTTCATCGGTGATCACCACCGCAGCAATGTCCACACCTTCAGGTGCAACAGAGTCCACGACATAACTGACAGCGTCAGATTCACCGCTGCTGTTACCTGCCGCGTCGACTGTCTCAAACGTAAAGCTATGGTCACCCTCAGTCAGCGCTTCAGACGGCGTGAAAGACCAGCTGCCATCGTCGGCGACCTGAGCTTCACCCAGTACCGTACCATTATCGCGAACGATAATAGTGGTGCCCGCTTCCTGGCCTGAGGCGCTAAAGGTCGGTGTGGTATCACCGATAGCGCTGCCAGCGACTAACGCATTGCCTGCATCATCTGAGACCACCATCGCGGCCACATCAATGACCTCTGGCGCAACGGTGTCGACCACGACGTTAACGGTGTCGCTGCTGGTGTTGCCTTCCGCATCCGTTACAGTCACGATTAACGCATGGTCACCTTCAGCCAGGGCTGCTTCAGGCGTAAAGCTCCAGCTTCCATCTTCGGCAACCACGACACTTCCCAGCACGGTTTCACCATCGGCGATAGTCACTGTGGTGCCTGGTGTCTGATCTTTTCCGCTAAACGTCGGGGTGGTGTCATTTATGGCATCGCCATCAACAATCACGCGTCCTGCATCATCGGTAATTACGACACCGGTGTTAATGCCTTTGGTAGCTGAGACTGAGAGATCCAGTGCCTCAGACATGCCGCTGCTGTTGCCGACTGCATCGGTGACTTCAAACGTAAAGTGATGATCGCCATCGTCAAGTGCGGTTGATGGTGTAAACGACCAGCTGCCATCCTCATTCACCGTCGTTTCACCCAGTACAGTTTCACCGTCGCGAATAACAACGGTGGCTCCTGCTTCGAGATCTTTGCCACTGAAGGTCGGCATGTTTTCAGAGGTAACATCCGCGGCGGTAATCGCATTGCCATCTTCATCGGTCAGAGCCACCGTAGTGATATCAACCCCATCTGGCGCGGTGGTATCAATCGTGACGTTGAAGATGCCGTCATTACTCACACCTTCTGAATCAGTAACAGTGACCTTGATAGCGTGCGCACCTTCAGCCAGTGGGTTTTCCGGCGTGAAGGTCCAGCTTCCATCTTCACCAACTGTCACGGTGGTCAGCGTCGTTTCGCCATCAGCGATGACGATATTGGTTCCCGGTTCGAAGTTTTTACCGTTGAAGGTTGGGGTGCTGTCACTAACAGTGTCGCCATCCAGAATAGCGGTACCGTTATCATCAACGATCTCCATAGACGGCGCGGTTTGCACCACGACATTAATGGTGTCATTGACCGCGTTGCCGCTGGCGTCGGTGCCGTCGATGACCAGCGCGTGCTCGCCGTCGGCCAGCGGGGCGTCAGGGGTAAAGGTCCAGCTGCCGTCCTCGCCCACGGTGGCGGTGCCGAGCTCGGTGTCGCCGTCGGAGACGGTGACGGTGGAGCCGGGCTGCATGCCGCCGCCGCCAATTGTTGGCGTACTGTCGCTGGTGGTGCTGCCGTCGGCGATCGGGTTGCCCGCGTCGTCGGTGAGGCCCGGCGCGGTGGCGCTGGTGTCAACGGTGACGTCGACGGTGCTGCTGCTGGCGTTGCCGTTCGCATCAGTACCGTCAACCACGAGCGCGTGCTCGCCGTCGGCCAGCGGGGCGTCAGGGGTGAAGGTCCAGCTGCCGTCCTCGCCCACGGTGGCGGTGCCGAGTTCGGTCTCGCCGTCGGAGACGGTGACGGTGGAGCCGGGCTGCATGCCGCCGCCGCCAATGGTCGGGGTGCTGTCGCTGGTGGTCGCGCCGTCGGCGATCGGGTTGCCCGCGTCGTCGGTCAGGCCCGGCGCGGTGGCGCTGGTGTCGACGTTCACGTTCACGGTGTCGTTCACCGCGTTGCCGTCCGCACCGGTGCCGTCGATGACCAGGGCGTGCTCGCCGTCGTCCAGCGGCGCGTCAGGCGTGAAGGTCCAGCTGCCGTCCTCGCCCACGGTGGCGGTGCCGAGCTCGGTGTCGCCGTCGGAGACGGTGACGGTGGAGCCGGGCTGCATGCCGCTGCCATTAATGGTCGGGGTGCTGTCGCTGGTGGTGGTGCCGTCGGCGATTGGGTTACCGGCGTCGTCGGTCAGGCCCGGCGCGGTGGCGCTGGTGTCGACGTTTACGTTCACGGTGTCACTGACCGCGTTACCGTCGGCGTCGGTGCCGTCAACCACGAGCGCGTGCTCGCCGTCAGCCAGCGGATTTTCCGGCGTAAAGGTCCAGCTGCCGTCCTCGCCCACGGTGGCGGTGCCGAGCTCGGTGTCGCCGTCGGAGATGGTCACGGTGGAGCCGGGCTGCATGCCGCCGCCGCCGATGGTCGGGGTGCTGTCGCTGGTGGTCGCGCCGTCGGCGACCGGATTACCCGCGTCGTCGGTGATGCCCGGCGCGGTGGCGCTGGTGTCGACGTTTACGTTAACGGTGTCACTGACCGCGTTGCCGTCTGCGTCGGTGCCGTCAACCACGAGCGCGTGCTCGCCGTCGGCCAGCGGTGCCTCGGGGGTGAAGGTCCAGCTGCCGTCCTCGCCCACGGTGGCGGTGCCGAGCTCGGTGTCGCCGTCGGAGACGGTGACGGTGGAGCCGGGCTGCATGCCGCCGCCGCCGATGGTCGGGGTGCTGTCGCTGGTGCTGCTGCCGTCGGCGATTGGGTTACCGGCGTCGTCGGTGATGCCCGGCGCGGTGGCGCTGGTGTCGACGGTGACGTCGACGGTGCTGCTGCTGGCGTTGCCGTCCGCACCGGTGCCGTCAACCACGAGCGCGTGCTCGCCGTCATCCAGCGGCGCGTCAGGGGTGAAGGTCCAGCTGCCGTCCTCGCCCACGGTGGCGGTGCCGAGCTCGGTGTCGCCGTCGGAGACGGTCACGGTGGAGCCGGGCTGCATGCCGCTGCCATTGATGGTCGGGGTGCTGTCGCTGGTGGTCGCGCCGTCGGCGACCGGATTGCCGGCGTCGTCGGTGATTCCCGGCGTGGTGGCGCTGGTGTCGACGGTGACGTCGACGGTGCTGCTGCTGGCGTTGCCGTCGGCGTCGGTGCCGTCAACCACGAGCGCGTGCTCGCCGTCATCCAGCGGATTTTCCGGCGTGAAGGTCCAGCTGCCGTCCTCGCCCACGGTGGCGGTGCCGAGCTCGGTGTCGCCGTCGGAGACGGTCACGGTGGAGCCGGGCTGCATGCCGCCGCCGCCAATGGTCGGGGTGCTGTCGCTGGTGGTGGTGCCGTCGGCGACCGGATTACCGGCGTCGTCGGTGATTCCCGGCGCGGTGGCGCTGGTGTCGACGGTGACGTCGACGGTGCTGCTGCTGGCGTTGCCGTCCGCACCGGTGCCGTCAACCACGAGCGCGTGCTCGCCGTCGGCCAGCGGGGCGTCAGGGGTGAAGGTCCAGCTGCCGTCCTCGCCCACGGTGGCGGTGCCGAGCTCGGTGTCGCCGTCGGAGACGGTCACGGTGGAGCCGGGCTGCATGCCGCTGCCATTGATGGTCGGGGTGCTGTCGCTGGTGGTCGCGCCGTCGGCGACCGGATTACCGGCGTCGTCGGTCAGGCCCGGCGCGGTGGCGCTGGTGTCAACGGTGACGTCGACGGTGCTGCTGCTGGCGTTGCCGTTCGCATCAGTACCGTCAACCACGAGCGCGTGCTCGCCGTCGTCCAGCGGGGTTTCCGGCGTGAAGGTCCAGCTGCCGTCCTCACCCACGGTGGCGGTGCCGAGCTCGGTGTCGCCGTCGGTGACGGTCACGGTGGAGCCGGGCTGCATGCCGCCGCCGCCGATGGTCGGGGTGCTGTCGCTGGTGCTGCTGCCGTCGGCGATCGGGTTACCGGCGTCGTCGGTCAGGCCGGGTGCGGTGGCGCTGGTGTCAACGTTGACGTCGACGGTGCTGCTGCTGGCGTTGCCGCTGGCATCGGTGCCGTCAACCACGAGCGCGTGCTCGCCGTCGTCCAGCGGGGCGTCAGGGGTGAAGGTCCAGCTGCCGTCCTCGCCCACGGTGGCGGTGCCGAGTTCGGTGTCGCCGTCGGTGATCACCACGGTGGAGCCGGGCTGCATGCCGCCGCCATTGATGGTCGGGGTGCTGTCGCTGGTGCTGCTGCCGTCGGCGACCGGATTACCGGCGTCGTCGGTGATTCCCGGCGTGGTGGCGCTGGTGTCGACGTTCACGTCGACGGTGTCACTGACCGCGTTGCCGTCCGCACCGGTGCCGTCAACCACAAGCGCGTGCTCGCCGTCATCCAGCGGGGCGTCAGGGGTGAAGGTCCAGCTGCCGTCCTCGCCCACGGTGGCGGTGCCGAGCTCGGTGTCGCCGTCGGTGATCACCACGGTGGAGCCGGGCTGCATGCCACCGCCGCCGATGGTCGGGGTGCTGTCGCTGGTGCTGCTGCCGTCGGCGACCGGGTTACCGGCGTCGTCGGTGATTCCCGGCGTGGTGGCGCTGGTGTCGACGTTCACGTCGACGGTGCTGCTGCTGGCGTTGCCGCTGGCATCGGTGCCGTCAACCACGAGCGCGTGCTCGCCGTCATCCAGCGGGGTTTCCGGCGTGAAGGTCCAGCTGCCGTCCTCGCCCACGGTGGCGGTGCCGAGTTCGGTGTCGCCGTCGGAGACGGTGACGGTGGAGCCGGGCTGCATGCCGCCGCCGCCGATGGTCGGGGTGCTGTCGCTGGTGCTGCTGCCGTCGGCGATTGGGTTACCGGCGTCGTCGGTGATGCCCGGCGCGGTGGCGCTGGTATCTACGGTGACGTTCACGGTGTCACTGACCGCGTTGCCGCTGGCACCGGTGCCGTCAACCACGAGCGCGTGCTCGCCGTCGGTCAGCGGGGTTTCCGGCGTGAAGGTCCAGCTGCCGTCCTCGCCCACGGTGGCGGTGCCGAGCTCGGTGTCGCCGTCGGAGACGGTGACGGTGGAGCCGGGCTGCATGCCGCCGCCATTGATGGTCGGGGTGCTGTCGCTGGTGCTGCTGCCGTCGGCGACCGGATTACCGGCGTCGTCGGTGATTCCCGGCGTGGTGGCGCTGGTGTCGACGTTCACGTCGACGGTGTCACTGACCGCGTTGCCGTCCGCACCGGTGCCGTCAACCACGAGCGCGTGCTCGCCGTCGTCCAGCGGGGTTTCCGGCGTGAAGGTCCAGCTGCCGTCCTCGCCCACGGTGGCGGTGCCGAGTTCGGTGTCGCCGTCGGAGACGGTGACGGTGGAGCCGGGCTGCATACCGCCGCCATTGATGGTCGGGGTGCTGTCGCTGGTGCTGCTGCCGTCGGCGACCGGATTACCGGCGTCGTCGGTGATTCCCGGCGTGGTGGCGCTGGTGTCGACGTTCACGTCGACGGTGTCACTGACCGCGTTGCCGTCGGCGTCGGTGCCGTCAACCACGAGCGCGTGCTCGCCGTCGTCCAGCGGGGTTTCCGGCGTGAAGGTCCAGCTGCCGTCCTCACCCACGGTGGCGGTGCCGAGCTCGGTGTCGCCGTCGGTGACGGTCACGGTGGAGCCGGGCTGCATGCCGCCGCCGCCGATGGTCGGGGTGCTGTCGCTGGTGCTGCTGCCGTCGGCGATCGGGTTACCGGCGTCGTCGGTGATTCCCGGCGTGGTGGCGCTGGTGTCGACGTTCACGTCGACGGTGCTGCTGCTGGCGTTGCCGCTGGCATCGGTGCCGTCAACCACGAGCGCGTGCTCGCCGTCATCCAGCGGGGTTTCCGGCGTGAAGGTCCAGCTGCCGTCCTCGCCCACGGTGGCGGTGCCGAGTTCGGTGTCGCCGTCGGTGATCACCACGGTGGAGCCGGGCTGCATGCCGCCGCCATTGATGGTCGGGGTGCTGTCGCTGGTGCTGCTGCCGTCGGCGACCGGATTACCGGCGTCGTCGGTGATTCCCGGCGTGGTGGCGCTGGTGTCGACGTTCACGTCGACGGTGTCACTGACCGCGTTGCCGTCGGCGTCGGTGCCGTCAACCACGAGCGCGTGCTCGCCGTCGTCCAGCGGGGTTTCCGGCGTGAAGGTCCAGCTGCCGTCCTCACCCACGGTGGCGGTGCCGAGCTCGGTGTCGCCGTCGGTGACGGTCACGGTGGAGCCGGGCTGCATGCCGCCGCCGCCGATGGTCGGGGTGCTGTCGCTGGTGCTGCTGCCGTCGGCGATCGGGTTACCGGCGTCGTCGGTCAGGCCGGGTGCGGTGGCGCTGGTGTCAACGTTGACGTCGACGGTGCTGCTGCTGGCGTTGCCGCTGGCATCGGTGCCGTCAACCACGAGCGCGTGCTCGCCGTCGGCCAGCGGGGCGTCAGGGGTGAAGGTCCAGCTGCCGTCCTCGCCCACGGTGGCGGTGCCGAGTTCGGTGTCGCCGTCGGTGATCACCACGGTGGAGCCGGGCTGCATGCCGCCGCCGCCGATGGTCGGGGTGCTGTCGCTGGTGCTGCTGCCGTCGGCGACCGGGTTACCGGCGTCGTCGGTCAGGCCCGGCGCGGTGGCGCTGGTGTCGCCTTCCGCTGGATTACCTGTGTTGTCGCCCGCGCCCGGCACAGAGGCACTGCCATTGTCTTCTGCCGGGCTGCCTGCATCATCACTCGCGCCCGGCGTCGTGTCACCGGTGTCGATGATAACGTCGACGGTGCTGCTGGCAGGGTTGCCGCTGGCATCGGTGCCGTCAACCACGAGCGCATGCTCGCCGTCGGCCAGCGGGGCGTCGGGGGTAAAGGTCCAGCTGCCGTCCTCGCCCACTGTGGCAGTGCCGAGCTCGGTGTCGCCGTCGGTGATCACCACGGTGGAGCCGGGCTGCATGCCGTTACCACTGATCGTGGGGGTACTGTCGCTGGTAGGACGACCAGCCACGGGGTTGCCGGCGTCATCGACAAGAGATGGCGTTGTGCCAGCAACAACGCTGGCAGTGCTATTGTCCTCATTGGCTGCTGCCGTATTGTTATTTCTTGAGGAGGAGCCACCTGAGTTTGATGCTGCAGCCACACCAATTATCGCGGCCAGACCACCTAAAACACCACCCGCCAGATAGACATTGTCAGTGATGAGCGGATCCGCAGTCGTTGAAGCGAGTTCATATACGCCATTAGCCGCATCATAGTTATACGCATAGGCCACACCATCCGGGCCAGAGGCAGTCATAATCGGGAGTTCATCTGCGCTGACGTTTTGCAGGACGATGTCATACTGCTCACCCGTTACATCATCCACCAGCTTAAATTTCATCTGGCCGTTAGCTTTTGACGCAACGATTTTCTGCGGAGGCTGCCCATCAACGCTGTGAACTTCATAGGACGCAGCCTGTGGCGTGGACTTCAATGCCAGCGACTGCCCAGGTTTTAAAGCATGCTTAGCAATGATATTGCCATTACTGTCTTTAATAATTAATTGAATTTTCATTTTTCACCCATAGATGCCGAAATGAACCGGGCGATTAATTAATCACCAGGCGTTGCTGTGCTGATTTAAGAAAAATTTTGTTAAAACAATTAATTAACCTCCATGTAGCCGTTAATAATGGCCACCTGCTGTGGCGTAATAAACATGGCTGAAAGTATTATTTCCTGTAATGAGCGGTGCCATTTGATACGCTGCATTAATAATGCGGAACGCCTTTTCCTGTACCTTGCCATAAGGTGAGTGATCGTTTTTCAGAGTAAGGTTTTAACCTGTTTTAGGATTGATTCGCTTATCCTGAATGTTTATTGCCCCGGTTATATGGCTCATGGATGAGTTCGGGTAACTGAGTGTTTATCCGGGGCGGTAACGCTATTTGGTATAACTTAAACCACCTCTCTCTTATCAAAGGGACAGGAGGGGGTGATGATTTAATTATTCAGGTAACTGCAGTCGGCATTCTTACAAATAAACTCATAAAATGGAATTTACAGAGTCCTGGTAAGATATAGTATCGATAAGAGTCGTTATGCAAAATATTATTCTTTAAACGTTTTTCTGGAGTGGTTTTTTAGTGTTAAATTCTAAAAATAATCTCTATTGCAGTTTTTATCAGATTTTTATGTCAATTCAATGTAAGCGTAGGTAAGGCGCTTTTTTTTGCGCGTAAAAAAGAGTTTCAAAATGGATTATATAAAAAATTCAATAAAAACAGTTCATTGTGTGATGCGATTTGGTTTATCAGGGGCATTATTTCAAAGGTGATCTGTTTTTTTTACACCTGATGTTAATAGGTTTTGCGTACAATAAAAACCTGCGTTGTCATATGGCAATAAATAATGGTGGGATATTTTTAACAATAAATGCACTCTTAATTATCTTTCTGTGAGACAGGCAATAAGATAATCATTTTATAGTCTATGTTAAAATCTATAGCGTGTTGCAGTGTGTCTGGCAGGAGAGAGGTAAATATCTACAGTCTGTGAAGAGGGGCGTGTCTTTATGTTTGCTTCTTCGTTTTGGATTTTCTGATTTTATTCGCGGGTATAATTATTCCCTTTGTTCTGATAACGGTGATTTATTGTACCCTGACGGCTGGGCTGCCTGTTGGGTATCACGGCATACCTGACAGGCATCCTGAAACACGCAGGTGTTGTTAATACCTGCGGCAACGTTTGGTTTCAGCAGACAGTGGACTCAGAAGGGTAATCGCAAGGCAGGGAGTTAATTCGTTGAAGCACATTTCACATTCTCTCGGGAATGAGTCTGTATAGTGCCTTCTGCAGCAATCTCTCTCTTCATTTTTGCAAAAAAAGCCCGGCTTACGCCGGGCCTGATTTTATCTTTACGCCATCTTCAAACGCTGCAATCGTTTCTCGCGGCGAATCTTACGCTCTTCCATCACGGCAACCAGCGCCATCAGGCAGATACAGGCGATAGCAGCGGCATCCAGTGCGGCAAAGGTGCCCGCCCAGCCGGTCAGGCCAAATATCGGCGTGCCGTCGGCAATCATGCCAAGGCCCAGTTTAGCGAAGCTGTCACCAATCAGATAGGCGAAGGTGCCTTTGATGCCATCTGCTGCGCCGATTGCCTTTTTCGGTACAAAGCCGACCGCGGCGACGCCGATTAACAGCTGCGGGCCAAACACCAGGAAGCCCAGAGCGAACAGCGACGCCAGATAGACATACTGGTTGCTGGCATGCTGATAGATCCCGAGCGTGGCAATAATCAGCGCTAACGCGACGCAGGCCACCAGCGCACGGCGGCCATTGGCCAGATCGGATAACCAGCCCCACATCAGCGTGCCGACCAGTGCGCCCACTTCAAACAGGGTAAAGCCCTGAATCGCCACCTCTTTAGATAGCTTCAGCTCCTGGAAGGCGTAAACCGTTGACCACTGATCGATCCCGATGCGCACCACATAGAGGAAGATGTTGGCGAAGCAGAGCAGCCAGATCACTTTGTTCTTCAGTACGTACTCAATAAAGATCTGCCATTTGGTCATCGACTCATCTTCAGCTTCTTTGTCCTCATCGCTCAGCTCTTCGTCAAACAGCTCTTCGGCCTTGCCCAGGCCATAAGACTCCGGGGAGTCGCTGCCGTAGCGCAGGCCGATAAAACCAACAATCAGCGCGATAATAGACGGGAAGATAAACATCCCAATCACGTGGCCGTTGAACAGCACATTGGCGCCAAACAGCGCAACGCCTGCCGCACCGGCACCGCCGAGGTTGTGGGAGATATTCCACATGCCAAGATAAGTACCTCGTTTGCGGCGCGGCGTCCATTTGGTGATGGTGGAGTAGCTACAGGAGCCGCCGGTACTCTGGAAGAATCCGCTTAAGGCATAGAAAGCGATCATCAGGAACAGGCTGACGGAACCGGTGCCCATGCTGGCGCTGAAACCCAGCATACAGATGGCCGAGAGGATCAGCATAAACGGCAGGAACTGCTTGGTGTTTTTGCCATCAGCATAATAGGAGACCAGGGTTTTACCGACGCCATAGGTGATGGAGAAGCCCAGACCGATCATCCCCAGCTGCGTCATGCTCAGTCCGTAGGTGGTGATCATATCGTTCTGTGCAATGTTGAAGTTTTTGCGGATCAGATACATGGTCAGGTAGCCGATAAAGACCACCAGATAGGACTGCATAAACGGCTTGAACCACATCTTGCGCCGCAGTTCGATCGGCAGATCCAGCGTTGGTCTGCGCACCTGTTTAAGGAATGCCAGCATGGAAGGGGATTCTCCTGGTTGGAATAGCTGCAATGGGCAGCGAATGGCTGGCATTGTAAAAACCTGCCGCCAGACTGGCCTGAGACAGCATCCAGGCGAAACCAGGAAAATTTCTTAGTTTTTTCGCACTCGGGGCAAAAAGGAGAGGCGTATCACGCTTCAGGCAGGACGCGCGGCGCCTGAGCATTTAAAAACGGCAGCAGAAGCAGCGCGGAGATCCCCGCCGCCGTGGCAATCACCGCAAAGAAGCCGCTCCAGTGCCAGACGTCGATAACCCACGCCAGCGGCCAGCCGGAGAGTGACGCGCCCAGATAGGCGAAAAGACCGACGAAGCCGGTTGCTGCGCCCGCCGCATCTTTATGGGAACACTCGGCTGCCGCCATACCAATCAGCATCTGCGGGCCAAAGACAAAGAAACCGGTAGTAAAAAAGCAGGCTGCCTGCATCACGTAACTGGTAAACGGCATCAGCCATAGTGAGCCGACGGAAAGCAAAATCCCGGCTGCAAAAATCAGGTTCATCGGACCACGGTTGCCGTTAAACAGCCTGTCCGAGCCCCAGCCCGCGACCAGTGCACCTATCACACCGCCCAGCTCAAACAGGGTGATTACCGAGTTTGCCGTCACCAGATCCACCCCCAGCGTGTCGGAGATGTAGAGATTTCCCCAGTCATTGAGCGCCGCGCGAACCACATAGACCAGCACGTAACAGAGTGACAGCAGCCAGATGTAGGGGTTGAATAGCACGTAGCGGGTCAGGATCGCTTTGCGACTCAGACCTGCGCCTTCCTGCTGCTGCGCCATCTCCATCTCATCCTGTCGCCAGTCGCCTACCGCGGGCAGGCCGACAGTCTGAGGCCGGTCGCGCAGACGCCAGCAGAGAAACAATCCGGCGAGTATCGCTAAAGTGCCCGCAATCATCATCCCGGTTCGCCAGCCATAATGCAGTGTCACCGCGCCGATAACGATCGGGATGACCGCACCGCCAACGTTGTGCGCGGTGTTCCATAATGCCCACCAGCCGCCGCGCTCGTTACGTGAATACCAGCTGGTCAGCAGGCGCGCGCAGACCGGCGCGCCCCAGCCCTGGAAAAAGGCGTTGATGGTCCACAGCAGCGCAAAGGCCCACAGCGACGTCGAGAAGCCAAACAGGATATTGACCACGCCAGTGGCGATCAGCCCCAGCCCCATAAAGTAACGGGCGTTGGAGCGGTCACTGACGATGCCGGAGAAGAACTTCGACAGGCCGTAGGTGATGTAAAATAGCGTCGCCAGCAGGCCGATATCGGTGCGCATCATCACGCCGCTGGCGATCACTTCCGGCGCCGCCGCATTGAAGCTTTTGCGGGTAAAGTAGAACAGGGCATAGCCGATCCAGATGGTCGACATGATGTGCCGCCGCCAGTAGCGATAGCGGCTGTCAATCTCACTTTTGTCCTGCAGCGAGGCGGCGTTAGCGGGCGTTTTCAGAAAGTTAAACACGGTGGTTCCTCAGGCCGTACGCAGCGGCAGATGCACGCTGACGCGGGTTCCATGGGTGCAGGAGATAGTCAGCGATCCGCCCAGCGCACTCACGCGTTCGCGCATCCCGACCAGACCAAAGCTCTGCTGACCGGAACCTGGCGGCAGACCGCAGCCATCATCTTCAATCACCAGCAAAACGCGACCATTCTGTTGCCAGCCTTTGATCGTCACGGCGCTGGCGCTGGCGTGTTTCACAATGTTGTTCAGCCCCTCCTGACAGACGCGAAACAGCGTGACGCGCTGCGCTTCGCTCAGCAGCGTCTCATCAATACGCCACTCAAGGTGACTGACGATGCCGCAATCCTCCAGCTCCATCTCACGCATCAGGGAGCGAACTGCCTGTTCAAGTGACAGGTCATCTAACTGGCGGGGTCGCAGACGTCCCAGCAGTCGCCGCACTGAGTCATAGACGCCAAGAGAGAGCTGTTCAATGTGGACGCCGCTCTGGATCACCCGGCTATTACCCGGCGCAAGGCGCTGCACAATGCCCGCCTGGGTACGAATTGCCGTAATCGTCTGACCGATATCATCGTGCAGCTCGCGCGCCACCTCCTGGCGCACGTTCTCTTCTGTCTCGACCAGCCGTTCCGCCAGGCGTCGGTTGCGCGCCAGCTCACTCTGCAGCGACTGATTCAGCTCGCGCAGCCGCTGGATACCGGCACCCAGCAGCAGTCCGGTCAGGCTTTGCGCCAGTAGCGAGAGCAGGAGATCGACCGGATGATCGTGCCAGGTCTGGCTGGCGATCAGCGCGATTGCGTTCATCAGCGTCGCGATCAGCGCACCCTGCCAGCCGTAGTGCCAGGCCAGCGCAATAATCGGCAGAGCCAGACAGAATGGCGTAAAGCGCGACAGTTCAGCGGGCAGGCCAAGCTGCAACCACAGACTGATGACAAACAGCAGCAGATACCAGATAAGATGCCGGGCGCGCCAGTTGACCGGGTGTGAGACCAGCGACGGCCCCAGCGGCTGCCAGCGGGTGCTGGTGAGGTAGTGCCAGATGACCAGGCAGGTCGGGGCCAGCGTCAGACCACCGGTGAGCGTCAGCAGCAGGGCGTTCAGCATCTCCTGCTGTCCCGCCCATGCCAGGGATTGCAGCAGCGCTGCGGCGATCAGAGCCGCGCCCTGGCTCAGCAGCGTGCGCCAGTCACGCTGATGGCGGTAATGGGAGATCAGCGCCACCGGCAGCAGCGTCAGTACACTGCCCGCCATTAACAGCGGCAGATGCGCCAGCGCGACCACCTTCGCCAGCCAGATCAGCATGATCCACTCAGCTGCCAGCAACACCGGCCAGTAAGCGCGTGGACATTGCAGCATCAGCCCCAGACGCAGGCCAAACGGGAATAGCAGCACCGCCAGCTCCGGGCGTTCCACCAGGTGCAGGCTGATACTCCACAGGCAGAACCAGGCCGCCGAGAAGATGAAAAAGCTGGCGACAATGGAGATCAGCCGCGAAACACAGGGGCTCATTGCCAGCCATCAAACATGCGGCGCGCCAGCTCCACATCATTGCTGACGCCGAGCTTCTCCATCAGATTCGCGCGATGGACATGTACGGTTTTCGGTGACAGCGCCAGCTCAACGGCAATTTCCTTTACCGCCATGCCCTGTGACAGTTTTTCCGCCACCTGACGTTCGCGTCGGGTCAGCGGGTCCTGCCGGCCAGCGGCCAGCTTGATCGCAATCTCTGGCGTCAGATAACAGCCGCCTGTGGAGACCGTGCGCACCGCCGCGATCAGTTCATCGGGACGACAGCGTTTAGAGAGGAATCCGCGCGCACCGGCATTAAGCGCCTGCTCCACCAGGGCCGGACTGTCATGGACTGACAGCATAATGGTGGCCAGGCCCGTCGGCAGCTTGCTCAGCAGCTCCAGCCCGGAGAGATCCGGCATCGAAATATCGCAGATACAGACCTGAACGCCCCGGCCCGGTAAACCTGCCAGCGCCTCACGGCCAGAACCAAATTCCGCTACGACCTGGAAATCCGATTCCAGGCCCAGCAACTGGGCAAAGCCGGAGCGGACGATAAGGTGATCGTCAATAAGCGCGATGGTGATCATGTTTATTCCTGGCGGGTAAAATCGCGCTTACCTTAGCGATAAGCACGAAGCTGTTCAAGTCGTGAGCAGTCTATTCAGGTAACGGTGTGGGTAGGGTGATGCAGGTCAAACTGTCGTGGATCGTGAGAAAAGCATGCCGGGCTGAATAGCCGCCCGGCAGATCGTGAGGCTAAGCAGCCGATCAGTGCAGACAGCACTGCTTATATTTTTTGCCGCTGCCGCACGGACAGGGATCGTTGCGGCCGGGCAGTTTCTCTGCCGCGACAGGCTTCTGGGGAACGGGAATGGCTTCTGGCTGGGAGATCCAGTGATCGTGCAGCGCCAGCGCAGCAGGACGGATAGCTTCAATGCTGGCTTCCATCTCGTCCGGCGTCATGGCATCGATCTTTTCAAGATTCTCTTCCACGCCGTGCAGAGCGATGGCGTCCAGCGCGGGTTGCAGATCCTGCGGCAGGGCAGACCAGTCGGTCAGCGCGACACCGCGCATGTAGCCGAAGCACCACTCTTCCACCACGGTAAATTCCAGACCTTCCATTTCGCGGATGCCAAACAGCGGTTCGAACTGCTCAGGGAATTCAGATAAGCGGTCAGCCACATCATTCATATGCTGGAAGCAAAGCGACATAAAGCGCGTCATTTCACGCTCGTTGCTCCATTTCGGAATCTGCTTCTCGCCACCCCACAGTGCCACCAGCCACTGGCTTGGCTCAATGCTGACGGGACCGGAGAGTACAGCAGTCAGCAGGCCATCCAGCTCGGAGACATCAATAATCGATGCTTCGCTGCCATATTTTTCCAGCATATCTTCCAGCCATTGCAGCTCTTTTTCGGACAGTGGGCCTTCTTTCATGCGGTTGCCTCCCGGGCATTTCAAAATTTCAGCGGCGTTGAGCCTTAAAACCGCAGCAGTGTACACCCTTGTGGACTGCAACACAGCTAACCCTGTTCGGGCGTGCTGCGGTGACTAAACCGCGTTTAGCACCACTTTCACCCCGTTATGCAGGCGATAGCCCACAGCACTTTATGGTACATTTTTGCGCTCCAGCCAGACAGTTGCGTGTTAAATAATAATAAGTAAATGATTAATATATGAAAAATGGATTTACTGGCAGGCCGGCTGTTGCAGTCTCCCTTGCGCGGCGGTCCCCTGGCGGCCAGTGGATCAGCAGATTAATGACGCGATTCATGCCAGCCTTTATCTTCCTGCTGGCGGGATGTGGAACCCTGTCGCAAACGTCCGCCCCGGTGGGCGATCGCGTTTATCTGACACACGCCACTTTTCATGAAAATGTCGATGACATCGTGCAGCATTACATGCAACAGAAGCAGGTTCCCGGCATCAGCATTGCGGTCATTCATCGCGGTGGGCCGACCCGCTATTACTCTTTTGGCGTAACCGATCGTGTGCATCGCTATCCGATCACGCCCGATACCCTGTTTGCGCTGGGATCGCTGAGTAAAGGCGTGACGGCAGAAGTGATTATTCAGCTGGTTGATCAGGGTAAGTTGCGCTGGAGCGATACCCTGGCCGATCTTCTGCCGGAAGGCGCTTGCCTCAGCGCTGACGCGCAGCACATCACGCTGCTGCAGCTGGTGACGCACACCTCGGGTCTGCCGCGACAGGATATGGATTTGACGATGCTGCAGCAGTTCGTTCGATATCTGGACACCGGCGAGAATTTCTATGGCAACCTTGATAGCGACAAGCTGCTGAGTTATCTGGCGGACTTCTCTGCGCCCGCGGTACGCATGCCACACTACTCCAACCTCGGCTATGCGCTGCTTGGTTATATCCTGCGCACGCGTTTTCATCAGGATATTCAGACGCTGGCGTCACAGCTTATTTTCACACCGTTAAAGATGAACCAAAGCAGCTTTGTACCGGAAACGCTGGCGGGCTATCCGCTGCGTGCGCTGGGCCATGCAGGCGATCAGCCGAAATTTATCCGCCGCGGCACGCTGACGCCGGACTGGCATTTTCACGGCAACATGGTGGCGGCGGCCAGTCTCTACAGTAATGCGCGCGATCTGAGTGCTTATTTGCGCGCGCATCTCAGTGCCACCGGTGATGCTGCGCTGGACCGGGCTTTCGCGGCGGTAGAGCAGGCGTGGTATCAGCAGGGCGCGCAGGTGCAGAATATCGCCTGGGTGACCGACACTTTCGAAGGGCAGCAGATCATCTATCAGGTGGGCTATATCGGCGGCTATTCCAGTTTTATCGGCTACGATAAACGTAACGGCAATGCGATTGTGGTGCTGCAGAACGGCTTTAACTGGAGTAACTATTTAGGCATTGCGTTGTTGGTCGATCTGGCAACTCAGGATAAAGTGGTCGGACAGTGATCCGCTACCTGGCCTGTGTGCAGTAAAGTGAATAGCGCTGTTTTTCCTTACACATAGCGTCAGTGCGCCGGAACTGAAGTGCGATAAAAATTGTCTTTAGCCTGACTGTCAAAATTCAACGTGGAAATCATTATGCGCAGGACTCAACGTGTACTTTTATCAATGGGATTACTGGTTGGCTCGCTGAGCCTGATCCCCGCTGTACAAGCCGCTGGCGAAGCAACGGATACCGTTCCGCCACCGCCGCAGATTCAGCCTGCTAATCCGGATGCCCAGCCCGCTACGCCTGATACGGGCAGCGTTCAGCCGGATGCCGGTGCCGCGCAAAGCCAGGCACCGACCAGTTCACAATCTAATGATGGTATTACGCCGACCACGCCGGCACCTTCCAACGGCGCACACCCTAATTACGACCTCAGCACCATCATCATCGACTACAAACAGTACCAAATCGGTGACACAGTGCCAGAGAAGTACACCGATAAAACGTACACCATCAATGAGTGGCAAAAGCGTAATCTGCCCGCTCCACAGGAAAATACCCACTGGGCCTATATCAACGCCAACTACATTCTTATTACCAATGACACCGGCAAAATCGTCATGGGTAAATCGGGCGATATCTTCTTCCGCGGTTAAAATAAGCGGTAAAAAATCAGCCGGTCGTGATGACCGGCTTTTTTTTAGCTGAAACGCTCAGCACCAAAGCTTGCCAGCATCGGATGCTTTTCACCGCTTACAATCTCCTCCGCCAGTAATTCACCGACAATCAGCGCCAGGGTTGCGCCCGAATGCGTGAACGCCACATAACAGCCCGGCACCTTCTGCAGTTGCCCCAGCACCGGATCGCCATCGCCTGGAATCGGCTTCAGGCCAATTTTCCAGCTCTGGACGCTGAGCGGCTCGTCACCCCGTAACAGCTGACTCGCTTCCTCGGCCAGCTTTGCTACAACCTGCTTATCAATATGGTAATCGCCTCCGGCCAGCTTCTGGATATCAGCCTCGTACCAGTCGTGATCCAGGGCGTAACGGTTGCCGGGGTTTGGCCGGATGGCGGCGCGGGGCGTGTTCAGCACCGCTTTGAGTTCATGTTTGCCCGGCTCAGTGATCACCAGCATGGAGACGGGCGATCCGTTGGGAATCGTCACACCCAGTGGCGCAATCACATCCGGTGTCCAGGGCCCGCAGGCGACCACCACCGCATCTGCCCGCAGTTCACCCAGCTCACTGCGAATGCCGCAGGCCCGGCCATTCACTGTGATCACACTGGCTTTACCGGCGTGTTCAATCAATTCCCCCCCGCGTGCCCGGAACTGATTCACCAGATACTCTGACAGGTGCGGCAGGCTGACCCAGCCTTCACCGGGGTTAAATATCGCCTGCGACGGCAGCGCGTCGGGATCGATCGTCGCATCCGCCTGCGCCACGTTATCAGGGGTCATAAGTTGTGAGTCGTAGCCGTGTGCTTTCTCATAGGCGTGCCGCGCCTGCGTTCCGGCTGCATCATTGCTGAACCAGCAGACCCCGCCATCAAAACGCAGCCAGTCGAGGGTAGGTTGTTGAGCAAACAGTGTGCGATAGCGATCAATGCCCGCCATGCGCAGCGCGTGATAGGGGCGGGAGCGTTCACCCGCCGAGTTGAGCCAGGAGAGTGAACGTCCCGATGCGCCAGAACAGAGCGCGGCTTCGGTCACCAGGGTCACCGCCGCTCCCCGTTTTGTCAGCTCCAGCGCCGTCGAGACACCTATTACGCCACCGCCCAGAACAACCACTTTCATTTCAGTTTTTACCGCCATTATCAGGTTCCTTGCTCAGTTACAGCACTTCAGAGAGAAAACGTTGCAGTCGCGGCGACTGTGGCGTATCAAAAATGGCGCCCGGCGGCCCGGCTTCAACAATCTCACCTTCGTCCATAAACACCACCTGATCCGCCACTTTGCGCGCAAAGCCCATTTCATGTGTCACCACAACCATCGTCATGCCGCGACGACAGAGATCTGCCATCAGCGTCAGGACACCTTTCACCAGTTCGGGATCGAGCGCGGAGGTCGCCTCATCAAACAACATGACCTCGGGATCCATCGCCAGCGCGCGGGCAATCGCGACACGCTGCTGCTGGCCGCCGGACAGATCGCGTGGCCGGTGATCGGCGCGCTGACCCAGACCCACTTCTTCCAGCCGCTGACGCGCAATCGCCATCGCCTGCGCTTTGGGCAGGCCTTTAACCCGCCACGGTGCCAGCGCCACGTTCTCCAGCGCGCTGTGATCGGGGAAGAGATTGAAATGCTGAAACACCATGCCGATCCGTAACCGCAGCGCATCTGGCTTGTCGCGCAACACTGACCGATCAGCCAGAAGTACATCCCCCGATTGCGGTTCATGCAGCCGGTTGATGCCGCGCAGCAGCGTCGACTTACCCGAACCGGATGGCCCGATAATGCAGGTGGTGCTGCCGGGCGCGACCCGCAGCGAGACGTTACGCAACACCTCAATCGGGCCGTAAGCCAGAGTCAGATCGCGCAGCTCCAGGCTGGCACCGTGCCAGCTCGCGGCAGTGGTGCTGTTCAGGTTATTCATGGTTGCCTCCGATCCGGGGATGAGTGACCAGTGCGCCGCCGGGCGCTCTGACTTCATCCACCTCTTTTAAGCCACTTTGCGGGGCAGTCAGGCGACGTCGGCCGGTGCGATAACGCACATCGACATAGTTGACCATGTGCGTCAGCGGCACAGTGATAATCAGATAGAACAGCCCTGCCAGCATCAGGGGCGAGAGGTTGCCGGTGAGCACCGCCGCATCCTGGCCCACGCGAAACAGTTCCCGTTGCTGGGTCATCAGGCCCAGCAGGTAAACCAGCGAGGAATCTTTAATGATGGCGATGAACTGGTTAACGATGGCGGGCAGTACGCGGCGGATCCCCTGCGGGATCACCACCAGTCGCATTGCCCGGCCATAACTCATCCCCAGTGCACGGCAGGCTTCCATCTGGCCGCGTTCAACACTCTGAATACCGGCGCGGAAAATCTCGCCCATGTAGGCGCTGGCGATCAGGCTGAGAGCGAAGATCCCCAGCGGATAGGGCGTAGGACCGAACAGCTGATAGCTGAAGCGCGCCAGGCCCTGACCAATCAGCAGAATGGTCAGAATTGATGGCAGACCGCGGAACAGATCGGTATAGAGCCGGGCAGGCAGACGCAGCCAGCGTGAGGGCGAGATGCCCATCAGCGCCAGCAGAAGGCCGAATAGCGTGCCGAGCAGCGTTGCCGCCAGCGAGATAATCACCGTGTTGACCAGCCCGGTGGTCAGCATCTGCGGCAGTACTTCCATCATTGATGGAAAATCAAAGAAGGTGCGGGAAAGAATCGTGAGCAAGTCCATCGCCGTCTCCATGCAGGGTGGGGGATCCCCCGGTTAACTCAGGACGCGGACGTCCGCATCTTTACTGCCCGCCAGGCAGATACTGTTTTGGCATCGGCGATCCGGGGAACCACTTCTGATAGAGCCGTTGCCAGGTGCCATCCTGCATGGCTGCTTTGATGGCACTGTCCAGCGCGGCCTTGAAGGCGGGTTTGCCTTTAGCAATGGCAATGCCGGCCGGGGCATCAAACGAGGGGATATCGGCGGCAGAGACCAGCTTAAAGCGGTCGGCGTAGCTTTTTGCCGCCTCATAGTCGAGGAAGATCGCGTCGAGCGTACCGTTGTTGAGCGCAGAGACTGCGCTGTTGTTATCCGGGAAGCGCACGAGATCGGTCTGGGTGAAGTGTTCGACGGCATAGCTCTCCTGCAGCGTGCCCTGAACCACCCCGAGCCGGTGTTTTGCCAGGCTGGCGACATTCTTCACGCCGCTGTCATGGCGGGTCAGCACGGTGAGAAATCCCGCCAGATAGCCGGTTGAAAAATCCACCGTCTTTTCACGCGCAGGGGTGATGCCGATAGCCGCCACCGCCGCGTCATACTGACCGTTGGCCACCGCCGGCATGATGGCCGAGAAGTCCTGTCCAATAAAATCGACCTTATCGATCCCGATACGATGGGCGACATCTTTGAAGAATTCGACGTCAAAGCCGGTGAACTGACCGCTGGCATCCGTGAAGGTGTAAGGTTTTGAGTCGCCGACGCTGGCGATGCGTAGCTGACCCGGTTCGATCAGCCCATAGGGATTGTTATCGCTGGCAGCCAGCGTACAGAACGACAGTGAACAGAGTGCGAGCGTGGTGCCGAGCAGTTTGCCCAGGGTGGTTTGCGATTTCATAGCTCATCCGTTTTTGCAGGTTTAAACATCAGAGACTGTTGAGCCAGCGATTATAATTGAGACCGGTCTCAACACAGGTGGCACCTTAAGACACTGATGTTGTGAGACCGGTCTCAAGGGGTTACAATGAGTTTAAGCACAGCCTTTTTTCGGCGTCAATATTCCTGTCATCAACCTGTGATTCAAAATAATTATGACCAGCCAGAAACGACAATCTAAAGCGCCCACCGTGGCGGATGTGGCGCGCGCAGCAAAAGTATCCAAAGCCCAGGCGGCGCGTGCGCTGGGTGGCTATGGTGCGGTCAGTGATGAGGTACAGGAGCGGGTCAACAGCGCGGCCTCCGCGCTGGGCTACCGTCTGAATGCCCTGGCCCGCAGTATGAACACCGGACGTTCCAATACCATTGGTGTGATTGTCGGCGACATCGAAAATCCCCATTTCGGTCTTGCGCTGCGCGGCATGGCGGATGTGGCGCGCACTGCCGGTTACCATCTGCTGCTCAGTAACAGTGATGAGAAGTTGCAGGCTGAGCAGGATGCGGTGCGGGTGATGCTGGAAAAGCGGGTCGACGGCATTATCGTTGCGCCTTGCTGTTCAGAACACCATCACAACAGTCACCTGACTCAGGTTCTGGAAGAGGGCAGAGCGCTGAAATTATTTGATCGCGCAGTGACTGACCTTGATGTGGAGGCGATCTGCTGCGAATTTACCGAAGTCGCTGCAGAAGCAACCGCGCAGTTACTGGAAGCGGGCCATCGCCACATCGCCTATATCACCAGCATGGCACTGGCAACCGACTACAGCACGCCAGGGGATTTTGGCCTGACGCCGGTCGCCCAGCGCGTGGGCGGCATGATGCAGGCATTTGCTGCCGCGGGCGTAGAATTTGATCCGACGATGGTGAAAGTGAATGCGCTGGACGAAGCGGAGATTGCCCGTATCGTGGCCGAGCTGTGGCAGCGTCCGCAGCCGCCCACTGCGCTGGTGGCTTCTGACAGCGTGGTGGCGATGTGGCTGCTGCGCGAAGTGACGCAGCGCGGACTGCGAATCCCTGCCGATCTCTCATTCGTGATGTATGACAATTTTCCGTGGAGTGAGATTGTCACGCCACCGCTGACGGTGGTAGCGCAACCGGTGTATGAGATGGGCCGTGAAGCGGCACGACGCTTGATCGCGGAGATACGCGGCGAAGCCGTCGGACCGATGCCGCGCTTTGATGCCCGTCTGATGATTCGCCAGTCCATTGCCGCACCGGCCAGCCTCATCAGTGCGGAATGATGCGGTTAACCCGGCCAGCCCGGTAACCGGTATATCGCCTGGCTGATGCGTTCGCAGGCAATGGGTCTATCATTTTCGCCAGTTTTGGACCTTTTTAATCAATTATGATCGTGGCAATCTGCAGAGATAATCTGCAGCCAGGAGGCAACATGTCACAACATACCAATCGGTACGGACAGCCGGTCGGTGAGCCAATGCCAGACTGGCAGCCCCGACCTCTGCCCCAGCATCAGGTTTTTACTGGCGAAGTTTGTCGGCTGGAGCCGTTTAGTGTGGCGCGTCATGCTGAGGCACTGTTTGAGGCATGGGCGCTGGCTGAAGATGGGCGTGACTGGACTTACCTGCCTGCCGGTCCTTTTACCGATCGTCCGGCATGGCAGGCGTATGCCGCACAGCTTGAAATGAGTCGTGATCCGCTGCATTTTGCCGTGATCGATCTCGCCACCGACCAGGCGGTGGGTAGCCTATCGTTAATGCGCATCCAGCCTGAACATGGCGTGATGGAAGTCGGGCATGTCATGTTTTCGGCCCGGCTGAAACAGACCCGTATGGCAACGGAGGCGCATTTCCTGCTGATGCGTTACGCCTTTGAGACGCTGGGTTATCGCCGTTATGAATGGAAATGTGATAACTGTAACGCCCCTTCCCGTAAGGCGGCGGCACGTCTCGGTTTTCGTTATGAAGGCGATTTTCGTCAGGCGATCATCTACAAAGGGCGTTCACGTGACACCAGCTGGTTCTCGCTTATCGATAGCGAATGGCCGCAGGTGAAAAAGGGCCTGCAGCGCTGGCTGGCGGAGGAGAACTTTACCGCCGACGGTCAGCAGCGCGAAAAGCTGGAGGCGCTGCGCGACAGACCCTGACCGGGCGATAACGGGCTCACATTAAAATATCTTTCAGGACCGCCGCCAGCAGGGTGGTGGTCATGAGAATAGATAACCGTTTGATCCAGCGCATATCGGTAGTCAGGGTAACAACGTCATTTCTGAGGCTGTCCACAGCCGAAGTTAATCGGAAATTCATTTCACTGAGAGCGACATCCAGCTTATCCACTTTGGCTTCTAACTGATTAAAACGGATGGCCAGTTTGTCCGTTTTTCTTTCAACATGGCCAAGCCGCTCGTCTATCTGATGTACTTTTGTTGTGAGCTGACCAAGCTGCCCATCTATCTGATCGACTTTGGTCGTAAGCTGCCCGAGCCGAATGTCTATATGGTTGGCTTTGGTCTGAATCTGACCGAGTTGCTTTCCAACCTGTCCGCCTGGCTGCCTCTGCTGCATATCAGTAAACACCTGCACCATCGCCTCCGCTTGCTGATCGTCGATCCCTGCCTGTTGCAGCGCTTTAAAAGCTTTGTGGGTACTCATCATTGTGCTTGTCATCACGACACCTCCTTGGGCACTTCAGCGATAACGGCATCATGACAGGCAAAAGACGTATCGCCACTAAGCCGGTTACATTTTGCGCGCCTAGCCGAAAAATATCAATTAGTACAACAAGTAACGTGCAACAGAGTACGGGCTGTCTCGCAACATTTAGCTGATGGCAGGATGAGGCGACTCTGCGGAAATTCGCAGAGTCGGAAAGAGAAAAAGCGGGCGTTAGGGCTGTGGCACGATTTTAATTTCAATCATGCCGATGCCCAGTTTGCGCGGATCCTGACCGGTGATATTGCCGGTGTTGCTCAACTGCGGTTCCGGTGGTGCAATCACCAGACGATGGCTGGCGCCTGGGTTAACAAAATGCAGGGTATGTGTCGATATCTCTTCACTCAGCGACAGCAGTTGCTGCTGATCGCCGACCCGAACCGGAATCGCCCGGTGCGCGTTGGGGCCATACGCGCGCGCGGTGATCACCAGATCGAACTTCGCAGGTAGCGCATCGATATAGTCGATATGAACCTCGGGCGCGAGATTAGCGTTAGACCAGCGTCCCCAGCTCTCTGGCCGTGAGATGCCGCTGAAGCTTTTAACACTCTCCGGCGCACCAGGCACATCAAGCCGGAAGCTATCGGCGCTGTAGCGAATGTTGTTATCTTCAATACGGATCTGCGCAAGGTTCTGCTGATAACGCGCATCGCTGATAGCGCCCTCCGGGAAACGGACTTTGCCTTTCCACTGCGGTTTGTCGACATGCGTCACCGTCGGCGTGCCGCCGAGCTGTCCCATCGCCACACAGAGATCGCCGGAGAGTGCCAGCGAAGGCTGCCAGAGTCGCGCCATTTTAAAACAGCGATCCACCCAGAGGAATTTATCGGCTGAGGCGAAATCCGCCAGCTGATAGCGCAGCGGTGCCGAATATTCCCCCTCCGGCATCGGCTCGACATGCTTATCACTGATGCGGAACAGAATCGGCAATCTGAAGGTGGTCCCCGAGAAGCTGAAGATATTCTTCGCCTGATCCACCGTGAAGTTGTCTATCTTCTTCGGGAAGTTCCACAGCTGGATAATGTCGGGTTTCCAGCTCGTCACCTTACTCTTCATATCGTCGAACTGGGTGGAGAGTGAAAGCGATGAGAGGCTGCTGCGGCCCAGGCCAATCGCGTTATCGCCGCCGAGAATATCGAGCAGCGTGGCGCCGTTATCCAGCGTGCTGCGCTTCGCCTCCATCAATTCCGCCTGCGGCTTGTCACCACGGATCACCATGAAAAGATTGCGACGAGGCTGTTTGACCAGCCACGGATGCGCAGTGTTGTTCATCGCCAGATGATCCGAGCTCACCACAATCACGGTGTTTTTGAACCACGGCGACGCTTTAATGCGCGCAATCAGGCGCGCCACATGCTCCTGCGAGCAGGCGACCGCACTGAATGACTGATTCGGTTTGCCCTCAATGCTGTAGCTCCTGCGATCGCAGCTGCGTGAGATAAATCCGTCAGGATGATGGGTGTCGACGGTCAGCGTAAACAGCGCAAAAGGTTTACCGGCCTGAGAGAGTTCCTGATACTTCTCAAACACCTCATCCATTACCGTATCGTCGTAATAACCCCAGTTATTACGGTAGGTGGGATCGGCGACGCGACTTTTCAGCTCCTGCGAACCATAAAGGTTAGCGGGATCAAAACCGTGTGATTTCAGGAAGATATCTTTCCCGGCGAAACGCAGATCGGCACCCTGAATAAACCAGTTCTCGTAGCCGGAGTTTTTCAGGATGTCGCCCAGACAGACGTTCTGAGGATAGAAGCTGGAGAGCGACGCTGACGCATTGCCATCAAATGGGGCAAACAGCGGAATGCCACACTGTGAGGCGACCATGCCCGCAATGGTGTAATCGGTACCTGGCAGCTGTTCGGTTTCGCTGAAGTCGATGCTCTGCTCTTTCTGCCGGCTCAGTTCCGGCGCTAAGCCGGGAAAGGCGATAGGGTCAAAATAGGTGCGCTCTAAGCTTTCACCATAGATGTAAACTACGTTGAGGTGCGGCTGTTCAATGCGATTACGCGGCACTTTATAGAAGTTGTCGAAGTCAGAATCTGCCAGTTGGGTATGCGACACAATCAGGGTCGCGACCTGGCGAAAGGCCGGGGTGGTCTGCACCGAGCCGAGTGCGCAGGCGGCAGCCAGCAGCGACCAGCCCATGTGATGCGGACGCTTACGCCGCCGCAGAATCCATGACAGCAGGCAGAACAGCAGAAACAGCACGATGATCAGCCCAATCGCCGGCACCACATATTTACTGACACCCGCGCCGGTCAGACTGTTGGTCAGCGTATAGAGCACCGCATCGTTGATGCCTTCACCGGTAAAATAGTTGCTGGCATAGAGGGTGGCGTTCAGCACAACGAAAAGCACCAGCAGAATAAGAACGACAATAAACCAGAATTTGTTACGCCCGGCTTTACAGGAATAGATTGCAATAGCGGCCAGAAACAACGCGACGGACACCAATTCGGACAACGGCAAATCCTCTCTTCAGGGCTACGCGAGGCTTCACGCAACCGGCCACCTTCGGGGGATGGTTTTTCGACAATCTATATTGGCTGTAATCCGGCTGCAACATATCCGGCCCGATTTGTGCGGTGAAGAGCAGATTGGTTTATTGTCATTTCAGAAGTGAGGTTATCAGGCGTGACGGTGGCTGGCGCGCACCGTCAGCAGAGCAGACGTCAGGGCGATTTTCAGAGTTTGCCGGTGAGATATTGTGCTTCGCCGTCGGCAAAACTCCAGTCACCTTTGTCGTTGGTGATAAAGCTGATCATTAAATCGTTGCCCTGCACACCACATTGTTCACGCAGCTCACGCGCCAGCTCGGCCATGAACAGCTGTTTCTGTTCACTGCTGCGTGGGCTGGTATAGACCCGCACCATCACCAGATTATCGCTACGGCTGAATCCCAGTCCGGTATCCTGAAACACCATCTGATAGCGCTTGTTTTCCTGAACAATCTGGTAGCGATCGCGTTCCGGCACCTTAAAGGCCGTGAGCACGGCGCGGTGTGCCGCATCCAGCAGTGTACGAAGCTCTGATTCTGAACGACCCTGGATAACATCAAATTGCAGCAGTGGCATAGCGGATTCCTCCCGGTGATTAAGAACCCTATGGTGACCCCTTTATCCGGCGGGAAAAAGCGCGTAGCCTGAAATGATTATTCACTATAGTGAACAATCGTGATGAAAGAGATGAAAACGGATACGCTGTGGGATCATCTGCACTGGCTGACCGTACTGGCAGAGCAGGGCAGTTTTACCCGCGCGGCAGAGCGGCTCGCCGTCAGCAAGGCGGCGATGAGTCAGAAAATCAAAGAGCTGGAGGAGATGGCCGGTGTGTTGCTGGTACAACGCACTACGCGCAGCGTGCGGCTGACCTCTGCCGGTGAGAAGTTGGTGGAGGAGCTACGCGAGCCTTTTGCCCGCATCGAACAGAGTTTTTTCAGCGTGCGGGACACCGCCGGGCCGGTGCGTGGCCTGGTGCGCATTACCGCACCGGTGGCGTTTGCCCGTCAGCAACTGGTGCCGATTATCGGTGAGTTTCTGCGTGATTATCCGCAGGTGCGTCTGCAGCTGGATGTGACTGACCGCATTGTGTCGCTGAGCAGTGAGGGATTTGATCTGGCCATTCGACACAGCGACACCCTGCCGGAAACGCACGTGGCACTGCCGCTGTGTGACACGCGGACATTACTGGTGGCATCACCCGCCTATCTCAATGAACAGGGGATACCGCAAACGCCGCAGGATCTGGCGCAGCATAACTGCCTTTACTACCCACGCGGCGTAGAATCACCGCGCTGGCGGTTTGCCACCACCGCGGATAGCGAACAGGTCCAGGTACGCATTCAGGGCAGCTTTGCCACTAACAACAGCGAGTCGATACGCGATGCGGCCCTGCAGGGATTAGGTATCGCTATGCTGCCCGATTTCAGCGCCCGGGAGGCGCTGGCAGCGGGATCATTGCAGCAGGTGCTGCCTGCGTGGCAGCCGGTTGAGGCCTTTGCCGCCCGCCTGTGGATCGTACGACCCTGGGCGGCGCAGGTGCCACGTGCGGTCACCACGTTTACGCACTGGTTACGCGCGCGCTTTGACCGTTGATGGCAATGCCAGCGCAGGCGGCGTGGTGTGCATCATCTCGCCAATCAGGCTGCTGCGGTTATATAAACCAAGCCGCAGATTGAAGTCGAGATGTAGCCGCTCGTTACCGGTTAATTTTATAATGGGTGGCGGCGTCTGTGGCCGCTGCTGAAACATCACAGACTGCGCAAAGGCGCTGCTGCTGTCGGCATGCAGGCGCTGATAGAACCAGGCGCTGGCTTCACTTTTACGCAGATAGAGATTCGCCCGCCGGTATTCCCGCATTGCAACCTGCTGCGCCAGCGACAGGAGCTGACGAGACGGATTCTCCATATTCTGCACAATCAGCGGAAAATCATCACGCTTCTTCAGCTCATGGAAATAGTTGCGGATGCCGACGTTTTTAACCGGCGCCAGCTGTTTCAGCCATTCGCGGATAAAGGGATTTTGCGGGGCGGCAGCAAGAAACCAGCTCTCGGTGACCGGCGCAAGCAGGTTCAGCGTCGATTGCTCACCATAGTAACCAATGAGATCCATTGACCGCGCTTCGTGAACGCGATGCACCCAGGCGAGATTCTCAAACAGCAATGTGCTGCAATCGATGCCGATGCCGCCATAACGGTGAATCAGCTCAAGCCGGATAATTTCACTTTTATGTGCCAGCGTCAGATCGGAAGAGATAAAGTTGAGATCGGGCAGCCACTGCGACAGGGTGCGCTGCGTAATCAGATAAACCTGGTGGTCGGGGTTGTCCCGCCGGATTTTACTGATATTCAGCGCCATTGAGGCAGGCAGATGATCGTTATGCCAGACCATCCAGACGATTTTTGGAATCTCCGGCAGATCTTTCTGCTGCGCGATCAATACAACATTATCTTCCTGACCCGGATCATATTCCGGAGCCCGACAGAGTCGCTGCTGTTTTCTATTCCATAACATCTGGCTACTGAACGATATTCTTTTCCAGTTACGCCAGATTTTATGCGCTGGACGTTGGCGATGTGAAGTCATGGTACACCTGTTATTTTTATTTTCCCGTCATAGTGCAGGCTCTGCCCGTTCCGCCAGCGGCAGGAACGGCCGACATTGCAAACTGGCTGCAATCCCGATGAGTGCGGGAATTAATGAATAGTTTTCCCTGGTGGCGACGCAGTGCTGGAGCGCGCGATAGTTTCCTCACGGCTGTTTAATTGCACTGCACCTTTTTAATAAAACATTATTTACACATTAGCTATGTCTTTTTTTGACTTTAGGATAATACGGAAATAATCCGGTCACGTTATGAAAATAATAATGTCGTCACTGTTAATCATTTATTTAAATGCGGTAATAAACGCCGTTAAGGAATATCTGAATATTCTTCTGAGCCTGCGCGTTATCCTGCGGCCCGGGCCACAGGAACAGTGGCTATTGTACTTAACTGGTGGTGTAAGCCCGGTTCATCAATCCCCGGAATCAGACAGCCTGAAGAGGGTTGTCTACGCTTAAGAAGAACTTACTGAGAAAGGAGCGCGCATGCAGAGTGAATCTTACGGGTTACTGGCGGTTGATAAGCAGGGTAATCGCATCCTGTTTCTTAATCCGGAAACCTTCGCGGTCGAGCGGGAGCTGAACGCTTTTCCACCGCGGCCGCATGAACTCCTGATGCTGGCCCCCTGGGGTAAAGCCTATGTACCCATTTTTGGCGATGGCGTTCATGGTAATAACCCGCATCCGGGTCACAAAGTGGCGATTATCGATTTAGAGCGTCGGGAGATCAGTGGCTTTATCGATCTGTCGCCGTTACGGGCGCCCCACAGCGGGCAGCTGGGCCGCGATGGCAAAGTCTATCTCTGCTGTGAACAGAGTGCCGCAGTGGCGGTGATCGATCCGCAGAGCGACAAAGTGGAAAAAATCATTCCAATTCCTTCTCATAACGCGCATCGCCTGACGCTGTCACCCAGCGGCCGCAAGCTATTCACCGATAATGAAGAGGATGCGACCATCACCGTGGTGGATCTCTGTGAAGCGGAGGGGCGGGTCATCGACACCATCCTGCTGCCCGGGCCGATTGCTGGCATCGCTGCCTCTCCGAAACACCCCTATCTGGTCGCCAGCGCCGCTGATGCACCGTTGCTCTATGTGATCGATCGGCAAAGCCACCGCATTCGCCAGCGCCTGACGCTGCCGGGTCATGAGCGGCCCTGTCAGGTGGTACGCTTCAGCGCCGATGGCGAGCAGCTGGTGGCGATAGGGGATCAGGAACCGCTGGTGACGCTGTTTGACGATCTGCTGAATCCGCTGGGCGACATCCGGGTAGGTAACATGCCGATGGATGGCTGTTTTACGCCAGACAGGCAACAGCTGCTGATTGCCAATCAGGATGATGGCACGCTGAGCGTGATCGATCTGGCGCAGCGTAAAGTGATTGCCACGCCGCGTGTCGGAACGGGCTGTGAGGTGCTGGGTTATTTTCCGATCGGTCAGATAAACGGACGATGATAGATCGCGGAACTCCAGTGGCGGCTGCTGGCGTGCTTCTCCGCCTGCCAGCCGCGTTTACGTAATTCGCGCGCAATCATCTTATTCATGATGCCGTGGCCCAGCAGCAGCACCGTGCCTTGCTGTGAGTGTTCGATCAGCTTCTCTGCCGCCGCCGAGGCGCGGCTGCGCGCATGTTGCAGCGACTCCGCTTCACCCGCATACCCGCAGAACCACAATAGCCGCAACAGGGCCAGCCAGCACAGGGTAGGCAGTTGCACCGCGCCGGTTCGCAGCAGCGGTACGGCGACTTCGCTGAATACGGCATCAACCTCATGGGGCTGCAGACCGAGCTGGCTCAGAGAGGATTGCGCGCGGGGCAGGGGACTGCAGACAATAAACGTAGCCTGACGGGCAATTTCGATGCTGCGCGGCGGCGGTCCGTCACTAACCTGTGACAGATCGTAGGCTTCGCACCAGTCTGCCAGTGCCTGCACGCTCTGGCGACCCGCAGCCTGGTGGTCAGGTTTACCGTGTCGCATCAGGATAATTTTCATAGCATCTCTGTCCGCCCTTTTTGTCAGGGTAACGTATTGTCTGCGCTTACAGCGAATTTTCAGAATAAATACACGTGTCATCTCATGGTCACAGGCGTGTGCGACAACAGAGCGCGATGAAAGGATTTTAGCCTGTCTTATAACGCTTAATCATAAGAGAAAATGGTAATTTATAATCGATGGTGATTTTTTCAGGCGATGTGGTGCGGTTAACTGGCTGAATTTGCGCTAAAAATGCGTGGTGACGGGATGTGATAGTGAAGTTTTACTAATAATTTTCATCAGGATCTATTGATTTATCTACGCGCGTAGATACACTAGGTCCCCAGTGATTGCTCACGGTGCCCGATGCACAGTAGGCCCATCGATTGTTAAGTTACATTCGCTCAGTTTAAGCGACCGGTGAAAAATACACCGGCGAAATGGGGCGAAGAACAAGATTCCAACACCAGGGAATCCTTTAACCTTTCATCATGGTTAGTCAACTGAACGTCGTCACCGGGGAATTTCCGCTTTTATCAGGGAATCGACCCATGGACGGGCGTTTATCGATCTGCATACTCATTCAGGGATAGGGTTATGACGGCACACAACTCCGTTAATCAGCAGGCATCACTGTCATCCACTTCAGCCGCCGATGAGCGGTTTAACACCCCTTCAGGCCGCAAAGATTTCTGGCGCGCCACTTTCTCATGCTGGCTCGGAACGGCAATGGAGTACGCGGATTTCGCGCTCTATGGCCTGGCGGCCGGTATTATCTTTGGCGACGTCTTCTTTCCGGAATCAACCCCTGCCATGGCACTGCTCTCCAGCTTTGCTACCTGGTCAGTCGGCTTTGTTGCCCGGCCTATCGGCGCACTCTTTTTCGGCTGGCTCGGCGACCGCAAAGGCCGAAAGGTGGTGATGATCTCCACCATCATTCTGATGGGCGCTTCCACGACGTTTATCGGCTTAATCCCGAGCTATGCCTCTATTGGCGTCTGGGCTCCTGCCTGTCTGGTTCTGCTGCGCTTTACGCAGGGTTTCGGCGCTGGCGCGGAGTTATCGGGCGGGACGGTGATGCTGGGCGAATATGCGCCGACAGAGCGTCGCGGACTGATCTCCTCCGTGATCGCACTGGGTTCTAACAGCGGCACACTGCTGGCTTCGCTGGTCTGGTTGCTGGTGGTACAAATGGATCAGCAAAGCCTGCTGGAGTGGGGCTGGCGTATTCCGTTCCTTAGCAGTGCGCTGATTGCGCTGGTTGCCTTGTGGATTCGACGTCATCTGCGCGAAACGCCGGTGTTTGAGCGCAGAAAAGCGGAGATGGAAGCAGAACGCGCAGGCGTGCTGGCCGCTCCGGTGGTGGATCAGCGGCCTTTCTTCCAGCGTACCCGTGCCTTCTGGACCATGGTTGGCCTGCGTATCGGCGAAAATGGCCCCTCCTATCTGGCGCAGGGCTTCATCGTCGGTTACGTCGCGAAGGTGCTGATGGTCGACAAGTCCGTACCAACCACTGCGGTGTTCCTCGCGTCGTTGCTGGGTTTCCTGATCATTCCTTTAGCGGGCTGGCTCTCTGACCGCTTTGGTCGGCGGGTGGTTTATCGCGTGTTCTGTCTGTTACTGATGTTCTACGCCTGGCCCGCCTTTACGCTGCTCGACACGCGTGAACCGATGCTGGTGATCCCGGTTATTGTGGTCGGTATGGCGCTGGCGTCGCTGGGTATTTTTGGTGTGCAGGCGGCATGGGGCGTGGAGATGTTCGGCGTTCATCATCGCTACACCAAAATGGCAGTGGCTAAAGAACTGGGTTCCATTTTGTCCGGCGGAACCGCACCACTTATTGCCGCTGCTATGCTTTCTTATACCGGTCACTGGTGGCCGATTGCGGTTTATTTCTCGGCGATGGCCGCAATTGGGTTCTTTACCACCTTTGTCGCGCCTGAAACGCGAGGGCGGGATCTCAATCTGCCTGAAGATGCCATCTAGCTTTGCCTGAGGATGCCATCTGCCAGGATAGCGCGAAAAGCAGCAGGCCGTGTAAAGCGGCCTGTTTTTTTTATGGAGGAACGTGATGTGCCTAAGTCGTTAACGGGAAAAGTGACCCGAAGTGAAGTTGCGAAAGCGGCAGGCACCTCAGTGGCAGTTGTCAGTTATGTCATTAATAACGGGCCTCGTCCGGTCGCCGAGGCGACCCGTCAGCGGGTACTGGAGGCGATTAAAGCGACCGGTTACCGGCCAAATGCGGCAGCACGCGCACTGGCTTCCGGTAACACCAAAACCTTCGGACTGGTGGTGCCCAACATCGGCAATCCTTTTGTGGCGTCAATGGCGCACGTGTTGTTGCAGGAGTCGATGAATCACGGCCACGTCATGCTGCTGGGTGATGCAGGTGATGACCGCAAGCGCGAACTGGAATTAATTCAGGGATTGCTGAATCGGCAGGTTGATGGACTCTTTTACAACAGCGTCGATCGCCATCCTTACATTGACCTGATTAAAGCCAGCGGTACGCCACTGGTCATGCTGGAGCGGGTTGAGCCTCAGCCGGGCGTTAACATGCTGCGGGTCAATGAGCGTCAGGCCGCCTGGCAGGTGACGGCACATCTGTTGAGTCACGGTTATCAGCAGGTCGGCATAATCAGCGGCCCGGTCGATATGCTTAACGCGCAGGATCGTATTCAGGGCTGGCGTGATGCCATGCAGGATCGCGGTCTGCCGATTGATGAATCGCTGATGTTTCCCGCCAGCTACACCCCACAGGGTGGATACGCTGCGGCACAAAGCATGATCGCCCGGGGTCGTGTGCCTCGTGCGCTGTTTACCAGCAACGAAGGTCAGGCGATTGGTGCGCTTCGCGCCTTTTCCGAACATCAGATTCGTGTGCCGCAGGATGTGGCGCTGGTCTGTTTTAACGGTACCAATCACTCGTCGTTTCACGTCCCGACATTAACGACCGTGCGCCAGCCACTGCGTGAGATGGCTCGCTCTGCGATTCATATGCTGAAAGAGGGACAGAGCGAAGCGCAATTAAAGGAGTTTCCACACTACCTTGAAATCGGTGAATCCTGCGGCTGTAAGCCGCAAAGCCAGAGTTAGCCTATAAAAATATGAAAAGAATTATTATTGACTGCGATCCCGGCAACGGTATCGCGGGTGCCAACACCGATGATGGGCTGGCGATTGCGCTGGCCTTAGCTTCACCTGCACTGTCGCTGGAATTGATCACCACCGTGGCCGGTAACACGCCATGTGAAGTCGGCGCGCGCGTCGCCAAAGATCTGATCGTCCGGCTGGGATTATCTATCCCGGTAATCCAGGGTGCAACGCAGGCGCTACAGGAAGATCCTGCGCCGTGGCGCGAGACGCTGGATAACCGGGTCAATCAGCTTGCGCTGGGTGAGATGTGGCAGGGCGTGCGTCAGCCAGCGGATGTCGCGGCGGATGCGTTTGATGCAGCTGACGCTATCGGCAAACTGATTTGTGACAATCCGGGCGAGATTACCCTGGTGGCGATTGGTCCGCTGACGAATGTGGCGCTGGCAATGCAGCGCTATCCCGCTATGGCCGACGCTGTGGCGGAAATTGTCATCATGGGCGGCGTGTTTACGCTGGATGATTATATCAAAGACACCAATTTTGGCCTGGATCCGGAAGCGGCACATCAGGTGCTGCACAGTGGTGCAGCAGTAACGCTGGTTCCGATGGATGTCACCACGCAGACGCTGCTGACCCAGCAGGATTTGACCCGCCTTACCGCCGTCGATCATCCGCTGACCGAATTTGTGCGCGACACGCTGCGTCCGTGGATCGACTATTCGATGGCGACCCGGCAACTGGCGGGATGCTGGATCCACGATGCGCTGGTGGTCGCCTGGTTGCTGAATCAGCGGGTCGCGTCAGGCATCGATTACCGGGTAGATATAGAACTGCGTCCCGGTGCGACGCGCGGCAAAAGCTGGCGTTATCGTCAGCCCCTTCGGCTCACTGTCGGTGTGCCTGAGCAGTGCGGCGCATCGGTGCATGTGCTGCATCGTGTCGATAACACGCTGCTGTTGTCGATTATTGAACAGGCATTTAAGCGCCTGAAATCCTGATGTCGTGGGCGATTAACTCGCCCGCTTGCTGGCTGCGGCGGATCGGTTTCCAGAAGGGCGCTGTGGCCATCAAACGCTGACGGTATCCGTCAGTTTATCAGCAGCATCAGGGCGCGGGCAGAAGGTGCAGGGCTTGTGTGAGTTGATACCCGGCATTACATCGCTTCGCACACGTCGATCCAGCGGGCGTTAGTCAGTTCAGCCATCAGCTGTGGGGTAATACGGACGGCGCTGTGGATAGCGCCAGCGGCGGGCAGGACTTCCTCGAAACTGCGCAGTGAGACATCACAGTAAACGGTCAGCGGATTCTCAAGACCGAAAGGACAGACGCCACCCACCGGGTGGCCGGTCCAGTTAATCACCTCGTCCACGCTCAGCATTCGTGCTTTCGCCCCCAGCGCCGCTTTCAGCTTGCGATTATCCAGCCGGGCATCGCCTCGTGTCACAATCAGCACCACGTCGTTTTTTACTTTCAGTGACAGGGTCTTGGCAATCTCTCCTGGCGTCACGCCATGGGCGCGGGCAGCCATCCCGACCGTCGCAGTGCTTTCGGCCAGTTCAATAATTTCAATTTCAGGGGCGTGTTCGGCGAAGAACTGGCGCACGGACTCCAGGCTCATCTTTATCTCCAGGCTGATCGAAGGCGTAAAAATTGCCACAAGCCTCAGTGCCTGTAAACGAGATAAACGGAGAATTCAGCGTAATTAAGTCTGTTTAGCTGCCGCTCAGGGTGCAGTTGCCGCATTGTTCGACATCGGGAATGCGATAACGCTGGCAGCAGCTGCGACGGACCAGTTCACCATTACGTGGGATCATGGTGCGGTAGAGCGGATTTTCGCTGCCATCCAGCAGCCGCTGGTTGAAGAACAGCGCCTGCTCCAGTTGCAGCACCAGCGACTCATCGATCTGGCTTTTCAGCTCACCCAGGAACCACTGGAATGAGTAGCCCATATTGTTCCAGATGAGTCGGGCGTTGATATCACCATGCTGCGTAATACCATTGACCACCGGAATCAGATGCTGCTGAATCAGCCGATCGATACGCTGCTGAGGGTTAAGGTAGCGCGCTTCTTCATCCTCCTGCACATCGATCCAGAAAGTGGCCGGATGACCATTCTCATGAAAACCGACGCGGATATGCTCTGGCGAGCAGTCCAGTGCACGTGACTCCTGCAATAACGCCATGGTCAGTGTTGGCAGCAGCAGGCCAAAATACCATTGCGCCCAGAGTGACAGCACCGGTTTCGCTTCACGAACTGCATCAGGATGATCGCGATAGAGATAATCGCTGTAGCGCTGGATAATTGGGGTAAAGGACTCTGATTGTGACCAGGCGGCGAGGGTCAGCGTGTCGCGCGGAGCAGGCTGGCTGAGCTTCGTCGATTCAAGCAGATAGCTGCGCTGTTGTTGCAGCCGTTCATGCAGACTTTCCGCCAGTGGACGGTCATTCTGCCGGAAGATCATCGACTGAGCGTTAAAACGCTGTTCCTGAGCTGAAACGGTTGCCATGACGACTCGCGAAAAGTGTAGATAAGAAAGCAAATGATAATCGTTATTGATTAACTCTACAAGTCGTGTAAAAAATCGTCGTTGCGGGTGGGAAAACGGTGGGGTTAAGGTCAGTTATCCGATCGGGCAGAGCAGCAGAGAGCCGGGCATATTGAGTCAAAGCCTCAGTGATTACCGATAGCGTTACGTTTAATTATGCATGTTCACTGGCGGCGTGATGCTGTTTTCGGGGTAAATCTTCCCAGGCGAGAATGGTATTCCGGCCCTGATTTTTAGCCACATATAATGCGCTGTCAGCATTGGCGACCGCCAGGTCAAATTCATTATCATAAATAGGCGCGATGCCGGCACTGATGGTGACATGGGTTGAAACGGTTTCATTGAAAAGATGGGGAATTTCTAAATCCAGCACGTACTGACGGATTCGCTCTGCCAGTTTCATGGCGATGGAGCCGTTCACATTGGTCATCAATACCAGAAACTCTTCGCCGCCATAGCGGGTGACAACATCGCGTGAACGCACCGCATCACGAATCGCGACAGAGACCCGCGCCAGCGCCTGATCGCCCATCGCATGCCCGTAATTGTCGTTATAAGACTTAAAATGATCGATATCCAGCAGCAGCACATAGTGGCTGCCAGCATGGTTTTCCAGAATATTATCCAGCCGGTTCTTAAGACCACGACGGTTATAAAGCCCGGTCAGCGGGTCCAGCATGCTGAGGTCGCTGAATGTCTCTTTCTCTTCGTAGAGCTGATGCATCAGGCGCAGAGTAAAGTTGTCGGCACGGCGGCGCATCAGATGCTGTAGTGAGAAACCAATCAGCGGCAGCGTAATGGTCAGCAGGATCAGCGGCAGGTGCTGTGCATTGTCGAGCAGCAATACGGTGAGCACTGGTGGCGTGACATGCAGACAAAAAGCCCCCAGATAATCGCTCAGGGCGATGGCACTGATAAATAAAACACTGATCAAACTGATAATAAGAAAGCCACCATCAAAATAGAACACCTGATGAAAGCGATAATTAATATGCCAGGCCCAGAGCATTCCCAGCAGCAGCGCCACAGGATTTAACAGGGGAAGTTTTACTTTAGGCCATATTAAAAGGGAAATTAACATAATGCCGCTAAAGGCCGCGACACTCATTACCGGCAGGGTCGTCTCACTTTGCTCACTGTTCATTATTGGCAGCAGATGAAATAGCGAAACGGCGATATTCAGAAACAGGAAAAGCATCACTGAAAGCCGGTATTTACTCTGCTTCAGCTCTTCATAGGATTGTAATTTCATTATAAGTACTCGTGACGACCCTGAAATACTAAAGCGCACGCCGGCAAAATCAGGTTCTGCCAGACAATGAGCAAATTATTGCTGTTGCTGTTATTAAAGGTGTTATCGGCCGCAATCTAGCATTTTCCAACTGGTCTGTCATCTTCGTTGCCGGGCGTGACAAAAACAGGCTGCAGTGCAGGCAAAACTGTCATATGATAATGGGAATGCTTATCATTTGAGGTTTGTGTCATGGGGATAGCGATTATCGCGGCCTGCGGCCTGTGGGGAGTCAGTTGGGCACTGGGTAAAAAGCTGGATAGTGCGTGGGGCGTGTTGCTGCCGTGCATTGCGCTGCCGCTGTTCGCCTTATGGGAACCGAGCTTCAGCCAGTGGCGGATGGTGATGACGGTTGCGCTGCTGCTGACTGTCGTGATGCTGTTTAACCAGCGGCTGCGTCACTATCTGCTGCTGCCATCCTGTCTGGCGTTAGCGGGCGGACTGGCGGCTGTCTCTGTGAATTTTCATCTGAATTAACATAAGCGGAGTGGGTACAACCGGCGTACGGGGTAAAGCGGCTGGAAAAGGTAAAGCGACCGGAAAACAGAACAACTGGAAAAGGTAAAACGAGCAGGGGGTAAAGCGAAACCGCAGGGGAACAGAAGAGATGAGCGGGAAAGGCCTGAAGATGACAACGTTGGTGCGAAGAGAGGGACTTGAACCCTCACGTCCGTTAAGACACTAACACCTGAAGCTAGCGCGTCTACCAATTCCGCCACCTTCGCATCGAGTTGTCTGTTCATATCACCGCAATGGTGCGAAGAGAGGGACTTGAACCCTCACGTCCGTTAAGACACTAACACCTGAAGCTAGCGCGTCTACCAATTCCGCCACCTTCGCGCAGTGCTCGCGATATGAAACTTGTGATTTTGGTGCGAAGAGAGGGACTTGAACCCTCACGTCCGTTAGGACACTAACACCTGAAGCTAGCGCGTCTACCAATTCCGCCACCTTCGCATACCCGTAACACCTTGAGAATGTTACAACCACGGAGGCGCATTCTAGAGATTTTACTCTTTGCGTCAACAACTATTTCGTCGGGCTGAAACGATCGCTGTAAAAAGCAACGTTTTCAGCCCGGCAAAGCAGTTAACGGCAGGAAAAACCCTTAGCGCGTTTTGGCACCGCGACCATAGACGGCACGGTAAACTTTGAAGCGGCCGGTTTGCGCGATGACTTCGTGACTGCCGAAGGCTTCATCCAGCGCCTGCGGGTAGGGCAGGAAGGTGTTGGCAACGATACGCAACTCGCCGCCGGTATTCAGGTGCTTCACCGCACCACGAATCAGCGCCTGTGCGGCATCGAGGCTGGTCTGAGTGCCTTCATGGAAGGGCGGATTAGAGATAATCATGTCGAAACGACCGGTCACGTCAGAGAAGACGTTGCTGGCGAAGACTTCGCCCTCGATGCCATTGGCGGCCAGCGTCGCTTTACTCGCTTCAATCGCCGCTGCGTGCACGTCACACAGCCACAGACGCACTTTAGGCGAACGGGCAGGGAGCGATGCGGCAATCACGCCCGCGCCACAGCCCATATCCAGCACTTTACCTTTGGTGTGTGGGGTAAAGGTCGACAGCAGCAGGGCGCTGCCGCTATCCAGACCGTCACGGCTGAAGACGCCAGGCAGGGTATGAATCGTCAGACCGTCAAGCTGATACTGGTGACCAAAAGTGCTGGCATCGAATTCAGGCTGCTTGTCGAGGCGTCCGTGGTAGAGACCACAGCGACGCGCGCTATCGATCTTCTCCAGCTTCACCCACGACTCCATCATGCCTTCGGCGCTGCGCACGCCGCTGCGGTTTTCACCGACCACGAACACGTCGCAGCCCACCGGCAGCAGCGACAGCAGGTTCTGCAGCTGGAACTGCACTTCCGGCTTATTCTTGGTCCAGAAGTAGACAAGGGTATCGCAGCCCTGCACATCTTCGGCCTGCGCAACCATTCCGTAACGCGCCTGTTCGCCCATACGGCGGCTCAGGTTTTGCCAGTGATGATATTGCTGGGTGTGAACGCGCGACGAGGCGGTTTCCAGCTGAGCGGGCAGGTCATCCTGCAGATCGCCAGCAAATAAAACATGGCGGGCGGTAAATTCATCACTGTGGCGCAGAATGACTTCGCTGGCCGGGGTAAAAGCAGACATGTAGGGCTCCTGTAAGATCTGAGCGGGGATTATAGTGGTTTGTTGGCGCATGTTCGATGGGTTTGCTAGCATAGCGTCGCATTCAGGCAGCAGAACAGGTAACACCATGACGTCCAGGCGCGACTGGCTTTTACAGCAAATGGGAATTACGCAGTACCAACTGCGCCGCCCGCGCGTGCTTCAGGGCGAAATTGCCGTCACGCTGGCACCGGACACGCAGTTAATTATTGTCGCTGACGCGCCCCCCGGTTTGCATGAACCGCTTATGCGCGATGTGCTGCATGCCCTCAATCTGCAACCCGCTCAGGTAATGACCGTGACACCGGATCAGCTGCAAATGCTGCCGGAAACGCTGAACTGCGCGGGCTGGCTGCTCGGCGTAGAGAGCGAACAGACTTTCAATGGCGTGGCATTAACCAGCGCCTCTTTTAATGAACTGATCAGCAGCGGCGTCGCCAAACGCGCGCTCTGGCAACAGATGTGTAACCATGACAGCCATCTCTTTACTCACCCCTGACGATCTGGCGCAGGCCTTCGCCATTGAGTGTCGTAGTCACGCGTTTCCCTGGAGTGAAAAGACGTTTGCCAGCAATCAGGGCGAGCGCTTTATCAATTTACGTCTCGACGTTGACGGCAAAATGGCCGCCTTTGCGATTACGCAGGTGGTACTGGACGAAGCCTCGCTGTTTAACATCGCGGTCGATCCCGCTTTTCAGCGCCGGGGATTGGGCCGCCAGCTGTTGCAGCATCTGATCGATGAATTGATCAAACGCGACGTGCTGACGCTGTGGCTGGAAGTGCGGGCTTCGAACCTGCCCGCCATCGCGCTCTATGAGCAGCTTGGATTCAATCAGGTCAGTCGTCGCCCCAACTATTATCCCACCGCCAGCGGCCGTGAAGATGCCATTCTCATGGCACTGACGCCGTAGCGGTGTTAAGGAGCTTTAATGATTGATAACTGGGATTGCATCCTGTTTGATGCCGACGATACCCTTTTTCATTTCGACGCCTATGCCGGTTTGCAGCGCCTGTTCGCCGGTTATGACGTGCAGTTCACCGACCAGGATTACAGCGATTATCAGGCGATAAACAAGCCGCTGTGGGTCGATTATCAGAACGGTGCTATCTCCGCGTTACAGCTGCAGACTCAGCGTTTCAACCACTGGAGCGAAAAGCTCAGCGTTGCGCCGGAGATCCTCAACAGCGGCTTTCTCAGCGCAATGGGAGAGATCTGTACGCCGCTGCCGGGCGCGGTCAGCCTGATGAACCAGCTGCATGGCCGGGTGAAAATGGGCATCATCACCAACGGCTTTACTGCGCTGCAGCAGACGCGTCTGGAGCGCACCGGTTTTCGCGATTACTTCTCGGCGCTGGTAATCTCCGAGCAGGTCGGCCAGCCAAAACCGGCGCCAGAGATTTTTGATTACGCACTGAATCTGATGGGCAACCCGGATCGTGAGCGGGTGCTGATGGTGGGTGATACGCCAGAGTCAGACATTCTGGGCGGCATGAATGCCGGCATTAAAACCTGCTGGCTCGATCATGGCACCCGGCCGCTGCCGGAACATATTAAGCCCACCTGGCAGGTCAAATCGCTGGGCGAGCTGGAAGCGCTGCTCATCGGCTGACGGAAGACGCCTCGCAAATCAGCATCTTTCCCATAAAAAAGGCCCGCGCAGCGGTAATGTCAGTCAGTTAAGCGACAGGTGATAACGCAGTCTGGTGCCGATCAGGGGCTGGCGGTCCTCGCGCCGCTGCGCGGTCCCTTCACTTCATTCCTCTGCCTGACGGACCGCCGGGGATGGCACATCCTGTGCCGCCCCGCCTTTCGCCCGCGTCCTGCGGGCTCTCCTGGCAGACTCATTCTGTTCAGCGCTGCGGATTGCCTGCCCCTGCCCGGCACCGGCCTGCTCTGAAGCTTCTGGTGCGTGCTGTTAAAAAGGGCACGAGAGTGAAAGCCTGAGCGCCTCTGCTGCTGAAAGGGCTATCCACAGCGCTGAGGCGTGACGGTGGGCCAGAAGTCCACGCCGGGAAGCGTGGACAGTTCGGGGCCGGCCAGGGAGGGCCGATCCCCGAACGGTTCGTCGGCACGACGTCAAAGCCGAAGGTACCGCGTGAGCGGCGCGAGGACGGCCCGGCAGCAGCAGAGGTGCGCTGGCCCGCACTGCGGCACGCTCGCCCGGAAAAAAAGCTGCCACGTTTGACCGTGACAGCCTTTACAAATCTAATCTTAACTGACCAGCATTACCGCTGTGCGGGCCTTCGTTGTTTTATCTTTACAGCAGTGCCGGAACACTACTCTTTCTTCTCGTCGTCCTCATCCCGATCCTCTTTCACCGGTGTACTGGCGGTGAGCAGGAATGGCGACTGCTGCCAGCGGGTGCGGCGGTGGCGCAGCAGGGTGCGTGAGAGAATAATGCCGATAGCCAGCGCCAGCAGCATCATCAGACGCAGAATATTGGTGGTGTTATCGACCTGATGCGAGTCGGTGACCAGCACATGGGTATCCAGCGTCACGCGCAAAAAGCCCAGCGGACCCTCGTTTCCGGCCAGCGGCTGCACAATCTGATGGTTGAAATAGCTGCCCGCGCGCTGGCCGTCGAGCGCCAGCCGATCGCGTACATTGATGTTTTCACCGCTGTGCGCCACCAGGCTGCCGTCGCCGTCATAGACCGATGCATCCAGAATACGGCTGTTAGCCGTCATCTGATTAAGGATGGCTTCTATCTGAGTCCGGTTATTTTCACTGTTGTCCATCAACGGTTTAAGGCTGAACGCCACCTGGCTGGTCAGCGTATGCGCCAGCTCCTCGACCTGTTCAGAACGCGCCGCCTGATGACCGAGGCTGAACCAGGATGCGCCCTGCATCAGCACGACCAGCAGCGCCATCGAGATGAGAACGATCACGGTACGATGTAAGCGAAATTTCAGTGCGGTTTTAGCCATTAATCATCCGGGTCATATCACAACAGAAAGCCTGGAGATTATGTTGCCAGAAGCGGCGCAGACAAGGTAGCCTCTTGCGTGGTTTTGTTGTCCCTACAGGAGCTCTGATGCCAAATCGTTTAACCTGGTGCGATCTTCCCGCCGATGTCTCTCTCTGGCCGGGTTTGCCCCTTTCTCTTAGCGGTGATGAAGTGATGCCGCTGGATTATCGCGCTGGCCGTACCGGCTGGCTGCTGTATGGCCGCGGGCTGGATAAGCAGCGGCTGACCGATTACCAGCACCAGCTGGGTGCCGCCATGGTGATCGTCAGCGCCTGGAACGTCGATGAGTATCAGGTGATTCGTCTGGCGGGATCGCTGACGCCGTTTGCCAGCAAGCTGGCGCACGAGGCCGGACTGGATGTTGCGCCGCTGGGCAAAATCCCGCATCTCAAAACGCCAGGCCTGCTGGTGATGGATATGGACTCCACCGCGATTCAGATCGAGTGCATTGATGAGATTGCAAAACTGGCGGGCTGCGGCGAGCAGGTGGCGGAAGTCACGGAACGCGCGATGCGCGGCGAACTCGACTTCACCGCCAGCCTGCGTCAGCGCGTGGCCACGCTGCAGGGCGCGGACGCCAATATTCTGAAACAGGTGCGTGATGCCCTGCCGCTGATGCCAGGCTTAACCACCCTGACGCAGAAGCTGCAGGCGCTGGGCTGGCAGGTTGCCATCGCGTCTGGCGGCTTTACCTACTACGCCGAATACCTGCGCGACAAGCTGCATCTGTCGGCGGTGGTCGCTAATGAGCTCGAAATTCGCGACGGCAAACTGACCGGCAACGTGCTGGGACCGATTGTCGACGCACAATACAAAGCCGATACCCTGAAGAAGCTGGCGCAGCGTTTTGACATCGCGCCGGAACAGACGGTGGCGATCGGCGATGGTGCCAATGACCTGCTGATGATCAAAGCCTCAGCGCTGGGCATTGCGTTCCATGCTAAACCTAAGGTGAATGAGCAGACTGCGGTCACCATTCGCCATGCCGATTTAATGGGGGTGTTCTGCATCCTCACCGGCAGCCTGATCCACGAAGAGCGTTAACTGAGGTATTGATTTGGCCAAAGCGGCAAAACGCGCATTTGTCTGTAACGAATGTGGCGCAGATTACCCACGCTGGCAGGGGCAGTGCAGCGCCTGCCACGCCTGGAACACCATCACCGAGGTGCGCATTGCCGCCTCGCCCGCGGCTGCGCGTAACGAGCGCCTGAGTGGCTATGCCGGCAGCGCCGGAACCAGCCGGGTGCAGAAGCTCTCTGAAATCAGCCTGGAGGCATTACCGCGCTTCTCGACCAGCTTCAAAGAGTTTGACAGGGTGCTGGGCGGCGGAGTGGTGCCGGGCAGCGCCATTCTGATTGGCGGCAGCCCCGGCGCAGGCAAATCCACGCTGCTGCTGCAGGTGATGTGCCGGTTGTCAGAGGGCATGAAAACCCTGTATGTCACCGGTGAAGAGTCACTACAACAGGTGGCGATGCGCGCCCATCGTCTGGGATTACCTACCGAAAATGTGAATATGCTGTCGGAAACCAGCATTGAGCAGATCTGCCTGATCGCCGAACAGGAGCAGCCGCAACTGATGGTGATTGACTCGATCCAGGTGATGCACATGGCGGAGATCCAGTCATCGCCGGGCAGCGTCGCCCAGGTGCGTGAAACCGCCGCTTACCTGACGCGCTTCGCCAAGACGCGCGGTGTGGCGATCATCATGGTCGGTCACGTCACCAAAGATGGCTCCCTGGCCGGACCGAAAGTACTGGAGCACTGTATCGACTGTTCGGTACTGCTGGATGGCGATGCCGATTCCCGCTTCCGCACCCTGCGCAGTCATAAAAACCGCTTCGGCGCGGTCAATGAACTGGGTGTGTTTGCTATGACCGAGCAGGGCATGCGTGAAGTCAGCAACCCGTCAGCTATTTTCCTGTCGCGCGGCGAAGAGGTCACCTCGGGCAGTTCGGTGATGGTGCTGTGGGAAGGAACGCGACCGCTGCTGGTGGAGATTCAGGCGCTGGTCGATCACTCGATGATGGGCAATCCACGCCGCGTGGCAGTGGGTCTGGAGCAGAACCGTCTGGCGATTCTGCTGGCGGTGCTGCACCGGCACGGCGGATTGCAGATGGCGGATCAGGATGTGTTCGTTAACGTGGTCGGCGGCGTCAAAGTCACTGAAACCAGTGCTGACCTGGCGCTGATGCTGTCGATGGTGTCGAGCCTGCGCGATCGTCCGTTGCCGCAGGATCTGGTGATCTTCGGAGAAGTGGGACTGGCGGGCGAAATCCGTCCGGTGCCCAGCGGTCAGGAGCGCATCGCTGAAGCGGCGAAGCATGGCTTCAAACGCGCTATTGTACCGGCAGGGAATGCACCGAAAAAACCGATTGCCGGTATGCAGGTTTTCAGCGCGAAGAAGCTGGCCGATGCGCTGGCGATTCTGGACGATCTGTAACGCGCCTGCGGCCGCCAGCGAAAAACCGCTGGCAGGCCGCTCCCACCTTAACCGCATTGATGCAGGAGGCACGACATGTCGTCGTTTGATTATCTGAAAACGGCCATTCGCCAGCAGGGCCACACGCTGCAACAGGTCGCTGATGCCAGCGGCATGACCAAAGGCTATCTGAGCCAGTTGCTCAATGCCAAAATCAAAAGCCCCAGCGCGCAAAAGCTGGAGGCGCTGCACCGTTTTCTGGGGCTGGAGTTTCCGCGCCGCGATAAAACGGTGGGCGTGGTGTTTGGTAAGTTCTATCCGCTGCACACCGGCCATATCTATCTGATTCAGCGCGCCTGTAGCCAGGTCGATGAGCTGCATATCATCATGGGCTACGACGAGCCACGTGACCGCGAGCTGTTTGAGAACAGCGCGATGTCACAACAGCCCACGGTCAGCGATCGCCTGCGCTGGCTGTTGCAGACCTTTAAGTATCAGAAAAATATCCGCATTCACGCCTTTGATGAGGAGGGGATCGAGCCCTATCCGCACGGCTGGGATGTCTGGAGTAAGGGCGTCAGCGCGTTTCTCAGCGAGCATGGTATTGCGCCGGACTGCATCTACACCAGCGAAGCGCCCGATGCGGAGATGTATCAGCAGCATCTTGGCATTCAGACCGTACTGGTCGATCCCAGCCGATCCTTTATGAGCATCAGCGGCGCGCAGATCCGTCAGGATCCGTTCCGCTTCTGGGATTACATCCCGACCGAAGTGAAACCTTTCTTTGTGCGCACCGTGGCGATCCTCGGCGGTGAGTCGAGCGGTAAATCGACGCTGGTGAATAAACTCGCCAACATTTTCAATACCACCAGTGCCTGGGAATATGGCCGCGACTATGTCTTTTCCCACCTGGGCGGTGATGAAATGGCACTGCAATATTCTGATTACGACAAGATCGCGCTGGGCCAGGCGCAGTACATCGATTTCGCGGTTAAATACGCCAATAAAGTGGCCTTTATCGACACCGACTTTGTCACCACGCAGGCGTTTTGTCTGAAGTATGAGGGGCGTGAACATCCGTTTGTGCAGGCACTGATCGATGAATATCGCTTTGATCTGGTGATTCTGCTGGAGAACAACGTGCCGTGGGTTGCCGATGGCTTGCGCAGCCTGGGCAGTTCCGTTGATCGACGGGAGTTTCAGTCGATGCTGGTGACGATGCTGCGGGAAAACAACATCGAATTCCTGCACGTGCAGGAGGATGATTATGACACCCGGTTCCTGCGCTGCATTGAACTGGTGAAAGCGATGCTGGGCGAGAAAAACGCCCAGCCGTAACGCATGCTGTGACCCGGTCTGCCGCAGGGCAGCCGGGTCAGCGCATTAATACACCATCACTACTTTGCCGCGCATGTGGCCTTCCAGTACGCGCTGATGGGCAGCGGTTAAGGTCTCAACGCTCAGGCCGTGCAGCGTCTCGCTCAGTGTGGTTTGCAGCTTACCTTCATCCAGCAACGCCGAGACGGCATCCAGAATCTCGCCCTGACGCGCCATATCCGGCGTGTTAAACATGCTGCGGGTGTACATCAGCTCGAAATGCAGTGCGGCACTCTTCAGCTTCAGCTGATCCATTGACAGCGGATGTTCGTTTTCCACAATGGTACAGATATGGCCCTGCGGGGCGATAAGCTTTGCCATGGTCTCCCAGTGGCCGTCGGTATCATTCAGGCAGAAGATATAGTCGACCTGCTTAATACCCTGTTTTTCCAGCTCTCCAATCATATCTTTGTAGTTGATCACCAGATCGGCGCCACGATCGCGGCACCACTGCGCGGAATCTTCACGCGAAGCGGTGGCAATGATCTTCACCTTGCTGCGCAGCTTCGCCAGCGGGATCGCCAGCGATCCGACGCCGCCCGCGCCGCCGACGATCAGCAGCGTCTGATCTTCCGTTGCTGACTCAAGGTTCAGTCGCTCAAACAATCCTTCCCAGGCGGTCAGGGCCGTCAGCGGGATCGCAGCGGACTGCGCCCAGTCCAGGCTCTCTGGCTTGTGACCGGTGATGCGTGAGTCAACCAGCTGCTCGGTGCTGTTACTGCCGGGACGGGTCAGGTCGCCCGCATAAAAAACTTTATCGCCTGGCTTAAAGTTGCTGACTTTGCTGCCCACTTCCAGCACCACACCGCTGGCATCCCAGCCGAGGATGCGAGGCTGCTGCAGGCCGTTCTTCATCGCCCCTTTGTGCACCTTGGTATCAACCGGATTGACCGACGCGGCTTTAACTTCGACCCGCAGGTCATACTCACCTGGCGCTGGGGTTTCAGGGAAAATTTCAGTGAAGTTTTCAGGACTTTCCGGATTAATTGCGATAGCGCGAATAGACATAAATTTTTCCTGTTTAGTCAGGCTGGAAGCCTGGATCTTGTGGTTGCCATTCTGGCCCTGGAGAGTGCTCACACTCCGCAGGGGCTGTGCCACGCTGTTCGCGGCAGACTGGCTGATGATTCGGAACAGGCTTTAAGTGTAGAACCTGATTTTAGCGGTGATAAGATGGACAATCCTTCATAGAGTGTTCGTCTGAGGTGAACAATGGCGTTTCGTCAGTGGCAGGATATGGCGCTGTTTGCGCTGGTGGCGGAGTGCGGCAGCTTTACCGGCGCGGCAGAACGCGCAGGGCTGCCAAAATCGAGCGTCAGTCAGCGCATCAGCCAGCTGGAGCAGCGGCTGGGGATTCGTCTGCTGAACCGTACCACCCGCCAGCTCAATCTGACCTTTGCCGGTGAGCGCTATCTGCTGCATTGTCAGGAGATGATGCAGGCCAGTGAACGCGCCGATCAGGCGATCGCCAGCCTGCGCGAAAACCCCAGCGGGCGTCTGCGCATCACCAGCCCGGCGGGGATTGGTGCCACGCTGCTGGCGCGCTGTAACGCGGCGTTTTTACGTCTCTATCCCGATGTGACGCTGGATGTCTCGATCTCCGATGAGATGCGTGATCTGGTGCAGGAGGGCTTTGATGTGGCGCTGCGCACCGGTCAGCCGCAGGAGTCCTCGCTGATTGGCCGCCGGATAGGCAACTGCCCGCGACTGCTGGTCGCTTCACAGCGCTATCTTGATCAGCATCCGCCGCTGGTTCATCCACAGCAGTTGTCGGCCCACCGCTGTATTGCGCATCGCGCCTGGAATGAATGGGTGTTGCAGCGCGATGATGAGTTCTATCGCTGGCTGCTGCCGCCGGGCCATCTCACCGACAATTTGCTCTATGCGCGCGAATCTGCGCTGGGCGATGCGGGCATTACGCTGCTGCCGCACTTTCTGACCGATGGGGCGATGGCGGATCCCCGGCTGGTGCCGGTACTGCCGGAATGGGAAATCGAGGGGAATGAGCTCTGGCTGGTCTATCCGGGCCGTAAACTGAATTCACCTGCGCTGGCGCGGTTTATTGAGTTCGCGCTGCAGTCACCGGTGTTCAGGGAGTTTTATCGCTGACCGGCACAATGTGGCGCAGGAAGAGTGCCGCCATTTTTTCCGGGCCACTCTGGTAACCCGCGATATTTGCCGCTAACCAGTCGCTGGGGCTCACGCCTTCCCAGTTCACCTGATAGCCTGCATGAAGAATGATATGTTCGAACAGAATGCGTAATGCCCGACCGTTTCCTTCCCGAAAGGGATGCAGAATATTGAACTCGCAGTAATACCAGGAAACCTGATGACAAAAAGCTTCATGGTTAGCCTGCTCCAGCCATCTTTCGCACGCCAGTTTTGCAAATAATTTCGCCGCTTCACGCAGAATAAAAGCGGGCTGGCAAAAGCGGGTCTCTCCTTTGCTGATAGAGATATCGCGTATCTGGCCCGCCCAGCTATAAAGCTCGTTAAACAGGCAGTAATGAATGTGACACAGTGACTGGAGGGTAAAAGGAGGATGAGAGAGCTTAATGTGGTGAATGGTCAGCGCGGTAACATCACGCTCAGCCTGATCCAGCAGTGTTTGTTCGCGGATATCATAACGATTGATCAGCACATCGGAATCGGGATAACAGTAGTGATCTCGCCAGACAAGATAACGATTCACGTTGGCTTCCTGTTACTGCTTATAGCGGCGCCGAACCTGTTCCAGGGTCGATAATTCAGCATCTGCTGAAATACGTATCCCCTCCAGCAGGGAACTTGCGGCAAAGTTTGCGACTTTAGTGGCTTCATAAATCGCTTCAGCTTTTTTAGCCACTGGCCGCTCAGCTTTTTTCTTCATTGCGTTCAGCCCTTAAAACGTCACTGGTGAAGCAGGAGGAGGCCTGAGCCTCCCCCTGACATCGTTACTTCGTCATACGCTTGTACTTGATGCGCTTCGGCTCCAGCGCTTCGGCACCGAGGGTACGCTTCTTGTACTCTTCATATTCGGTAAAGTTACCTTCGAAGAATTCGATATTGCCCTCATCCTGATAATCCAGAATGTGCGTGGCGATACGGTCCAGGAACCAGCGGTCATGCGAGATCACCATGGCACAACCCGGGAACTCCAGCAGGGCGTTTTCCAGCGCGCGCAGGGTTTCAATGTCCAGGTCGTTGGTTGGTTCATCGAGCAGCAGCATGTTGCCGCCAACCTGCAGCAGCTTCGCGAGGTGCAGACGACCACGCTCACCACCCGACAGTTCGCCTACGCGTTTGCCCTGATCGACGCCTTTAAAGTTAAAGCGGCCGACATAGGCGCGGCTTGGCATCTCGGTGTTACCGATGCGCATGATGTCCTGACCGCCGGAAACCTCTTCCCACACGGTTTTGGCGTTATCCATGCTGTCGCGGAACTGATCCACGGACGCCAGCTTCACGGTTTCACCCAGTACAATCTCGCCCGAATCAGGTTGTTCCTGACCGGACATCATGCGGAACAGCGTCGATTTACCCGCGCCGTTCGGACCGATAATCCCGACAATCGCGCCTTTCGGTACCGAGAACGAAAGATCGTCAATCAGCACACGGTCGCCATAGGACTTACGCAGATTGCTGACTTCCAGCACTTTGTCACCCAGACGGGCACCTGGCGGAATGAACAGTTCGTTAGTTTCGTTACGTTTCTGATAGTCGGTGTTGTTCAGCTCTTCAAAGCGTGCCAGACGGGCTTTGCCTTTAGACTGCTGGCCTTTTGGCCCTTTGCGCACCCACTCCAGCTCTTTCTCAATCGACTTACGACGAGCGGCTTCAGAAGAGGCTTCCTGCGCCAGACGCGCATCTTTCTGCTCCAGCCAGGAGGAGTAGTTACCTTCCCACGGAATCCCTTCACCGCGGTCAAGTTCCAGAATCCAGCCTGCAACGTTATCCAGGAAGTAACGGTCATGCGTAATCGCGACGACGGTACCTTCGAAGTCGTGCAGGAAGCGCTCCAGCCAGGCGACAGATTCGGCGTCCAGGTGGTTCGTCGGTTCGTCCAGCAGCAACATGTCTGGTTTTTCCAGCAGCAGGCGGCAGAGGGCGACGCGACGACGTTCACCACCGGAAAGGGTGGCGATTTTCGCGTCCCAGTCAGGCAGGCGCAGCGCATCGGCAGCACGTTCCAACTGGGTATTCAGGTTGTGACCATCGTGAGCCTGGATGATCTCTTCCAGACGGCCCTGTTCAGCGGCCAGTTTGTCGAAGTCTGCATCTTCTTCAGCATAGAGCGCATAGACTTCATCGAGACGCTTCAGTGCGCCAACGACTTCTGACAGCGCTTCTTCTACCGACTCACGCACGGTGTGTTCAAGGTTAAGCTGCGGTTCCTGCGGCAGGTAGCCAATCTTGAGGCCTGGCTGCGGACGCGCTTCCCCTTCGATATCTTTATCGATGCCGGCCATGATGCGCAGCAGGGTAGATTTACCCGCGCCGTTCAGGCCGAGTACGCCAATTTTTGCGCCAGGGAAGAAGCTGAGCGAGATGTTTTTCAGGATATGTCGCTTCGGCGGAACCACTTTGCCGACGCGATGCATGCTATAGACGAATTGAGCCACGTTGGTTTGAGCCTCTGGGTCTGTTGGTCGTTGGAATGATGTCGAAGTTTAGCCTTTTTCACCGTTTAATCCCAGCCGGGGGGCGGCGAATATTAGCGTGGCGGAGCCGATGCCGGGCATTGCCAGGCATAACTGACTGATTTCCACACTCAATAGCTGACAGAGTCAGGAGAGCATGTCAGAAAGAGGCGTCAGGGCAGACGCAGCGGGATCGCCTGCTGGGCCAGCCAGTTTTGCAACGCCTGATCGGGCGCGCTGTCACTCACCAGCAGATCAAAGCGCTGCAGCTCGGCGATGCGGGCAGGCAGCACCTTGCCATATTTACTGCTGTCAGCCACCAGCACCGACTTTCGGGCGCGCAGCATGGCGTGATGCTTCATCATCAGCTCATTGGTGTTGTAGCAGGTCGCGCCCTGATCTTTGTCGATGCCTGCCGCGGAGATAAAGGCCAGCGTCGGGCAGAGATCGTCAAGGATGGTATGCACGCCAATCGGCGTAAACAGGGCGTTGTCAGCATGAAATTCACCGCCGCTGAGAATCACGTTACAGGCCGGTTTCTCTTTCAGCGTCAGAAAGGTATTCATGGCGCAGCAGATGGCAGTAAACGACAGGGTGTCGGGAATCGCATCCACGATGTAGGGCAGGGTAGTGCCGCAGTCAAAAAAGACCGTATCGTTCTCATTGATCAGGCTGGCGGCCGCCTGTGCCAGCCGCTGCTTTCTGGCGGCATTCTGGCCATGCTGGTCGCTGACAAAATAGTGGCTGGCATGACTTTTCGGATCGCTGACGATATAGCCGCCCAGCAGGACCACGCTGGAGCCCGGCTCGGTTAAATCGCGGCGAACCGTCATCTCTGAGACGCCAAGCAGCTGGGCCGCATCTTTCAGATGCAGTTTGTCGGTGCGTTTCAGCGCCTGCGTCAGCTTGTGAATGCGTTCGTCGCGCCGGGTTTCCATGGTCATCTCTCTGTTCCCTATCCTGCAGTGCGGAGGAAAGACGCCGGGATCGACGTCAATACGCTACAAACCTCACAGATTTGAATGAGTTGCGTCTCATCCGCCAGGCTGGCAGTCAATCTTACCTGCAATCCGTGAGGGCCGCAAACCTCCGCCGTGCTGTCAGCGTGTGGTGATATCGGCACATCACCGCGGGCGGTTGTGGCTTCACCATCCGCGTTCAATGATGTTAGGTTGTTATAATAATAACACTGAAAATCCCATTGCATGCCGTTATTCGCCCATAACCACCGTGTCAGGATGTGGTTTTTGTCACATATTTAACCTTTAAGAATTGTTATTGTTAATTTAATAACATTTTAAGTTTAAAAAACATCCGGGAGAAAAGGTCATGACAATTGCGGTCATCGGCTCAAACATGGTCGATCTGATTACCTATACCAACAGCCTGCCGAAAGCGGGTGAAACCCTTGAAGCGCCCGACTTTGCCATTGGCTGCGGCGGTAAAGGGGCCAACCAGGCGGTCGCGGCGGCAAAAATGGGCGGCAACGTGATGATGGTCAGCAAGGTCGGTGACGATCTCTTTGCTCCGAACACCGTTGCAAACCTTCAACAGCAGGGTGTGGACACGCGCTTCGTCACCACGGCGGCGGGCACCTCCAGCGGCGTGGCACCGATTTTTGTCGATGACCAGTCGCAGAACTGCATTCTGATTATCAAGGGCGCAAACCAGCAGCTGAAACCGGCCGATATCGACGACGCGGCAGAGGCGCTGAAAGCCTGCCAGCTGATCATTCTGCAGCTGGAGATCCCGCTGGAGACGGTCTATTACGCCATCGATTTTGCCCGCCAGCATCAGATCAAAGTGATCCTTAATCCGGCGCCGGCCGTCGCCACGCTTGATATTGATTACGCCTGCAAATGCGACTTCTTTATGCCCAACGAAACCGAGCTGGAGATCCTTACCGGCCTGCCGGTCAGCAGTGATGAAGAGGTGATCCTCGCCGGACAGTCGCTGCTGAAGCGCGGCCTTAAAAATCTGATCATCACCCTGGGCAGTCGGGGATCGGTCTGGATGAGCGGCGACGAGGTCCATCGCGTGGCTGCCACACCGGTTCAGGCGGTCGACACCAGCGGCGCGGGCGATGCCTTTATCGGCTGCTTTGCTTATCTGCTGGTGAAAACCGGCGATGTGGCCGCCGCCATGACCCAGGCGTCTGCCTATGCCGCCTGCAGCGTCACCGGGCGCGGCACCCAGCGCGCCTATCCCGACGCAGAGAGTTTCCAGCGTTTTCTCAACCGTAACTGAGGTTCTGCCATGCAACAGAAAATTGTTCAGCAATCTGATGGCTATCTGAATAAAACGCCGCTGTTCCAGTTCATTCTGCTGTCGTGCCTCTTTCCGCTCTGGGGTTGTGCGGCGAGTCTTAACGATATCCTGATCACCCAGTTTAAAAGCGTATTTGCGCTGAGCGACTTTGCCAGTGCGCTGGTGCAGAGTGCCTTTTATGGCGGCTATTTTCTGATTGCGATCCCCGCGTCGCTGGTGATCCGCAAGACCAGTTACAAGATGGCGATCATGATCGGCCTGGCGCTCTACATTGCCGGCTGTATCGCCTTCTATCCCGCCTCGCACATGGCGACCTACACCATGTTCCTGGCGGCGATATTTGCCATCGCCATCGGCCTGAGTTTCCTGGAAACCGCCGCCAACACTTACAGTTCGATGATTGGCCATCGTGATCACGCCACGCTGCGCCTCAACGTCAGTCAGACCTTCTATCCGATCGGGGCGCTGATGGGGATCGTGCTGGGCAAATATCTGGTGTTCCAGGAGGGCGACAGCCTGGAGAGTCAGATGGCGACCATGACGGCAGAGCAGGCACATGCGTTCCGCCTGACGATGCTGGAACACACGCTGGAGCCCTACAAATATCTGGTGATGGTGCTGGTGGTGGTGATGCTGCTGTTTATGTTCACCCGCTATCCGCGCTGTAAACCCGAAAGCAGCGAGAGATCGCGCCCTTCGCTGGGCGAGACGTTCCGCTATCTGGCTGGCAACCGACACTTTAAACGTGGAATTGTGACCCAGTTTCTCTATGTCGGCATGCAGGTCGCGGTCTGGTCGTTTACCATTCGTCTGGCGCTGACGCTGGGGGCAACTAATGAACGTCACGCCTCGAACTTTATGATCTACAGCTTCATCTGCTTCTTTATCGGCAAGTTCGTGGCGAACTTCCTGATGACCCGTTTCCGCGCCGGGAAGGTGCTGATTGCCTATTCGGTGCTGGGAGTGCTGACGCTGGCTTATGTGATGCTGGTGCCGAACTTTACCGCCGTCTACGCCGCCGTCTTTGTCAGCGTGCTGTTTGGTCCCTGCTGGGCGACGATCTACGCGGGAACGCTGGCGACGGTCGATAATAAATATACCGAAGTCGCGGGCGCGTTTATCGTGATGGCGATTGTCGGTGCGGCCTTTGTCCCGGCGCTGCAGGGTTTGGTTTCGGACTCACTGGGTTCTATGCAGCTGGCATTTGGCGTCTCGCTGCTCTGTTTCGCCTGGGTCGGATTCTACTTCTATGGCGAACTGCGCCATAAAAAACAGCCGGTTGCGACCGGTCGTCTGGCGGAGGAGTTACCATGAAAACCCGTTTACCCTTAGCGCGTGAACAGTTTCACACCACACCCTGGGTGCTGCTGGAGAGCGATGATTTCCGGGTTGAGCTGTTTCGCTATCCGGCGGGCATTGAGGCGGTGCGCATTCATAACCGGCGCGGCAACGTGACCGTGCTGCCGTTTCTCGGGCAGATGATCTGGGACGCAGAGTTCGACGATCATAACCTGACAATGGGCCACAGTTTTAAGCAGCCGCTGCCCGCAAATTCGATCATCGACACCTATGGCTGTTTCGCGTTTCATTCAGGGCTGCTGGCCAACGGCTGTCCCGCACCAGAGGACGATCATCCGCTGCATGGTGAGATGGCCTGCGCCCGCATGGACAGTGCCTGGCTGGTGCTGGAGGATCAGACGCTGTCGCTGGAAGGGGAGTGTGAATATGTCAAAGGCTTCGGCCATCACTACCTGGCCGCACCCGCCGTCCGCATTCCTGCCGACCAGCCCCGGCTGACGATCGAGATGACAGTTACTAATCTGGCTGGCGCGCCGATGCCGCTGCAGTATATGTGTCACCTCAACAGTGCGTGGATCGATCAGGGCCGCTTCCGGCAGTCGATCCCCGAACAGGCATTCCAGCTGCGTCGTTCGATCCCGGCGCATCTGCGACCGACGCCCGCCTGGCGGGATTACACCGATCGGCTGGCGCGCGATCCGCAGGCGTTACAGCAGCTCGATCAGCCGCAGCTCTGCGATCCGGAGATCGTCTTTTTCGCGGACGATCTGCCGCAGTATGGCGATGAGGTGCAGTTTGAGCTGCATGCGCCGCAGGGCTATGCGCTGATGACGCGCTTCTCTACCGCGCAGTTCCCGCACGCCACTCGCTGGCTGCTGCATAACCACGATCAGCAGGTGGCGGCCTATATTCTACCCGCCACCTGTCGGCCAGAGGGCTTTCTTGCCGCGCAGCAGGCTGGCACGCTGATCACCCTGGCGCACGGTGAACAGCGCCACTTTTCTGTCGAGACCGGCTTACTCTGAGCCGGGTTTAAATCGCCACCAGGCCGCGCACACCCTCTGCTTCCATGGTGTCGCCGCGGCCACGCTGCACAATTTCTCCACGCGACATCACCAGATAGCTGTCCGCCAGCTCCGCCGCGAAGTCATAAAACTGCTCTACCAGCAGGATCGCCATATCTCCCCGCTGTGCCAGCTGGCGTATAACCGCGCCGATCTCTTTGATCACCGAAGGCTGGATCCCTTCGGTCGGCTCATCAAGGATCAACAGCTGTGGCCGACAGGCCAGCGCCCGGCCAATCGCCAGCTGCTGCTGCTGACCGCCAGAGAGGTCGCCGCCCCGGCGTGACTTCATCGCCAGCAGCACCGGAAAGAGCTGGTAGATCTCCTCCGGCACTTCACGTGCCTGGGCAGCCGGAAAGCGTGACAGCCCCATCAGCAGATTCTCTTCCACCGTCAGACGCGGAAAGATTTCCCGCCCCTGGGGCACCCAGGCGATGCCAGCCTGCACCCGCTGGTGCGGCTTGCGGCCATTCATGCGCTGCTGCTGCCAGTGAATCTCGCCCGATTTCGCCGGGATCAGCCCCATCAGGCATTTCAGTAGCGTGGTCTTCCCAACGCCATTGCGCCCCAGCAGACAGGTGATTTCGCCAATCTTTACCTCAAACGACAGGCCGCGCAGAATATGACTGCCGCCATAATATTGATTCAGTTCAGTAACCTGTAACATTTCAGCGCCCCAGATAAACGTCGATAACCTGCTCATTGGCCTGCACGTCGCGCAGCGAACCCTCGGCCAGCACCTGACCCTGATGCAGCACCGTCACGTGGTCGGCAATGGTTTCGACAAAGCCCATGTCATGCTCTACCACCATCAGCGAATGCTTGCCCGCCAGGCTGCGGAACAGCTCGGCGGTGTAGTCCGTTTCGGCATCAGTCATGCCCGCGGCCGGTTCATCCAGCAGCAGCAGATGCGGCTCCTGCACCAGCAGCATGCCGATCTCCAGAAACTGCTTCTGGCCATGCGACAGCAGGCCCGCGCGACGCTGGCGTTCGCCGCCCAGCCGCAGCAGTTTCAGCACCTCATCAATGCGATCACGCTGTTCACCGCTGAGGCGGGCGCGCAGGCTGGCCCAGACCGATTTATCGGCTTTGAGCGCGATCTCCAGATTTTCGAACACGGTTAACGCCTCAAACACCGTGGGCTTCTGGAACTTGCGGCCGATCCCGGCGCGGGCGATCTCCACCGGTGAGAGACGGGTCAGATCGCTGTCCTGGTCGTAGATCACCCGGCCGGTATCGGGCCGGGTTTTGCCGGTGATCACATCCATCAGCGTGGTTTTGCCCGCGCCGTTGGGGCCGATCACGCAGCGCAGTTCCCCGACGCCAATCTGCAGCGAAAGATCGGTCAGCGCCCGGAAGCCTTCAAACGACACGCTGATCTTCTCCAGTTGCAGCACCGGATCGCGCTGCACCCGATGGCGATCCGCCAGCTGAGTTTGGGTAAACAGGACATCACTCATTTTTTCCTCCGGCGCAACAGGCCAATCACGCCGTGCGGCAGAAACAGCGTGACCAGGATAAACATCAGCCCCAGGAAAAAGAGCCAGTATTCGGGAAAGGCGACGGTGAAGAAGCTGCGTGCGCCGTTAACAATCGCCGCGCCCAGCAGCGGGCCAATCAGCGTGCCGCGTCCGCCCAGCGCCACCCAGATCGCCGCTTCAATCGAGTTGGCCGGTGACATCTCACCCGGATTGATAATGCCGACCTGCGGCACATAGAGCGCCCCGGCCAGGCCGCACAGCACGGCGGAGAGCGTCCAGACAAACAGCTTGAAACCGCGCGGGTCGTAACCACAGAACATCAGGCGGTTCTCCGCATCCCGCACCGCAGTCAGCACACGGCCAAATTTGCTGCGCGCCAGGGCGAAGCCGATCGCCAGGCTCAGCAGCAGCAGCAGCACCGTGGCGATAAACAGCCCGATACGGGTGGTGGTTGCCGTCACCGAAAAGCCGAGCAGGGTGGTAAAGCCGGTAAAGCCATTGTTGCCGCCAAAACCGGTTTCGTTACGGAAGAACAGCAGCATCCCGGCGTAGGTCAGCGCCTGGGTCATGATGGAGAAGTAGACGCCTTTGATCTTCGAGCGAAAGGCAAAAAAGCCAAAAATCAGCGCCAGCAGGCCCGGCACCAGCATGCTCAGGCAGAGCGCCCAGACGAAATAGTCGGTGCCGGTCCAGAACCAGGGCAGTTCACGCCAGGAGAGAAAGGACATAAAGGCGGGTAAACCCTCGCCTGCGGCCTGGCGCATCAGATACATGCCCATGGCATATCCACCCAGGGCGAAAAAGAGGCCGTGGCCCAGCGACAGCAGTCCGGCGTAGCCCCACACCAGATCCAGCGCCACCGCGACCACCGCGTAGCAGAGGATTTTGCCGACCAGCGTCAGGGTATAGGTGGAGATCGCCAGCGGATGCGTGGCGGGCAGCAGCGCCAGAAACGGCATCACCAGGAGCGCCACGGTAATTGCCAGGCCAATGCTGATGGTCAGGCGCGGCGCGGTGCGCGCCACGCGAAGCGTGATGGGTTGCGTCATCAGTCAGTCACCCTTCCTTTTACCGCAAACAGCCCCTGCGGACGTTTCTGAATAAACAGTACGATAATCACCAGAATCAGGATCTTGCCCAGCACGGCGCCAATCTGCGGCTCCAGCACTTTGTTGAGAATGCCCAGGCTGAACGCGGCAACCACGGTGCCCGCCAGCTGACCGACGCCACCCAGCACCACTACCAGGAACGAGTCGATAATGTAGCCCTGGCCCAGCTCCGGTCCGACGTTACCGAGCTGCGACAGCGCCACGCCGCCCAGCCCGGCAATGCCCGAGCCGAGTCCAAACGCCAGCATATCGACGCGGCCGGTCGGTACGCCGCAGCAATCCGCCATGGCGCGGTTCTGGGTCACGGCGCGCACGTTCATGCCAAGGCGGGTCCGGTTAAGCAGCAGCCAGGTGAGCGCCAGCACAAACACCACAAACAGGATCACCGCAATGCGGTTCCACGGCAGCACCAGATTGGGCAGCAGCTGCAAGCCACCCGAAAGCCACGCCGGATTCGCCACCTCCAGGTTTTGCGCCCCGAACAGCACCCGCACCAGCTGGATCAACATCAGGCTGATCCCCCAGGTGGCGAGCAGCGTCTCCAGCGGACGGCCATAGAGATGGCGGATCACCGTGCGTTCCAGCGCCATGCCGATGGCGGCGGTAACCAGAAAGGCGACCGGCAGTGCCAGCAGCGGATACCAGGCTAAATAGTGCGGCGCAAACTGCTGAAACAGGCTCTGTACCCACCAGGTGGCGTAAGCGCCGAGCATCAGCATTTCACCGTGCGCCATGTTGATCACCCCAAGCAGGCCATAGGTGATCGCCAGGCCCAGCGCGGCCAGCAGCAGGATGGAACCCAGCGACAGGCCGCTGAAGGCCTGCCCCAGCAGATCGCCCCACATCAGCCGTTTCTGAATCTGTTGCAGACTTTCCGCCGCGGCGGCCCGCACCGTGGCGTCCGGTTCATTCGCGGGCTGAGTCAGGCGTTGCAGGCTGGCCTGCGTATTGGGATCGCTGGACTCACCCAGCAGTTTCACCGCCCGCAGACGCACCATCGGCTCGCCATCTGCCAGTTGCAGGTTCGCCAGCGCCAGCGCCAGTGCGGCATGGACCCGGCTGTCCTGCTCGGCGGCAAAACGCTGCTCCAGCAGCGGCAGCTGGTCGGCAACGCCCTCACTTTGCAGCTGCTGCGCTGCGCGCAGACGCAGGGTCGTATCAGTGCTGACAAGCTGGTGGGCGGCCAGCGCATTGTTAACCAGCACGCGCAGGCGATTGTTCATAAACAGCTTTTTCAGGTTTCCCGTGGGCTGCGCCACCGCATCCAGCGGCTGCAGCGTGGATCCCTGCTGGCTGAACGGCTGTTTATTCTGGTCGATGACCACCGTTTCGGCATGCAGCGCTTCCAGCAGCGGCAGGCGATGGCTGTCCGGTGCGGCGGCCCACTGTTGCAGCAGCGTGGCCTGCTGACTGCGGCTGGCGGCGGCAAAGTCAGCCGCCGGTCCGGCACTGGCCAACAGCGGCATCAGCAGCAGCAGGCTGAAAAAGCAGCGACATAGATTCATAAAAGGAGCCTCGTCAGGGGAGGGCAGCACGGCCGGGTGCCGTGCTGCCGCTTCACAGCGGGTGACGCTGCGTATCTATCAGCAACCCGCGATTACTGCGCGGTTTTCACCGGGTGATCGGGTTTTTTGTCGTTACCGGCAATGTACGGGCTCCACGGCTGCGCACGTACCGGCTGATCGGTCTGCCACACCACGCTGAACTGGCCGTTCTCTTCCACTTCGCCAATCATGACCGGCTTATGCAGATGATGGTTGGTCTGATCCATGGTCAGGGTAAAGCCGTCCGGCGCTTTAAAGGTCTGACCGGCCATCGCCGCCCGCACTTTGTCCACATCCGTGGTGCCCGCTTTTTCCACCGCCTGCGCCCACATATGAATGCCAACATAGGTCGCTTCCATCGGGTCATTGGTGACGACGGTGGCGGCGTTCGGCAGGTTATGTGCTTTGGCATATGCGCGGTAGTCGGCGACAAACTTCGCGTTGGTCGGATTATCGATCGACTCGAAATAGTTCCAGGCGGCTAACTGACCCACCAGCGGTTTAGTGTCGATGCCGCGCAGCTCCTCTTCGCCCACCGAGAAGGCGACCACCGGAATGTCAGTGGCTTTGATCCCCTGGTTCGCCAGCTCTTTGTAGAACGGCACGTTGGAGTCGCCGTTGATCGTGGAAACCACTGCCGTTTTGCCGCCAGCCGCAAACTTTTTGATGTTGGAGACAATGGTCTGGTAGTCGCTGTAACCAAACGGCGTGTAGACCTCTTCGATATCTTTATCCGCCACGCCTTTGCTGTGCAGGAAGGCGCGCAGGATCTTGTTAGTGGTGCGCGGATAGACATAGTCGGTGCCGAGCAGGAAGAAGCGTTTCGCGCTGCCGCCATCTTCGCTCATGAGATACTCCACGGCCGGAATCGCCTGCTGGTTAGGCGCAGCGCCGGTATAGAAGACGTTGGGGGACATCTCTTCCCCTTCATACTGCACCGGGTAGAACAGCAGGCCGTTCAGCTCTTCAAATACCGGCAGCACCGATTTGCGCGACACCGAGGTCCAGCAGCCAAACACCACCGCCGCCTTATCCTGAGTCAGCAGCTGCCGCGCCTTCTCGGCAAACAGCGGCCAGTTAGAGGCAGGATCGACCACCACCGGCTCCAGCTTTTTCCCCAGCACGCCCCCTTTGGCGTTGATCTCATCGATGGTCATCAGCGCCACATCCTTCAGCGGCGTTTCTGAAATCGCCATAGTGCCGGAGAGCGAATGCATGATCCCCACTTTGATGGTGTCAGCCGCCTGCGCACTCCAGGCGAACCCCATGCTGACAACGGTGGCGGAGAGGGCGAAAGCCTTGATCAACGAACGTCTTTTCATCATCTGAAACCCCTGAGTAGTTGTTGTGTTATTCGGTGAGCTGGAGCCGGGCCTGCTGAAGGCGGTGCAGCGTGATCTTTCTGACCTCCGCCTTACTCACGGCGATGTGATCGGTCAGGATGCGTTGCGCCTCGGCGGTCTGCTGCTGAAAAATCGCCTGTAAAATCTGTGCATGTTCCTGCCAGGTGGCAAAGATGCGATCGTCACGAGTGAAGTCGAGCCGGCGGATAATGCGGATCTTCTCGGTGAGTTCGGCGTGAATGCGTGCCATCTCCGGATTACCTGCTGCTGCCACCAGCGTCATGTGAAACGCTTCGTCATGCTGCGACACCACCAGCCCTTCGGTAAGCGGCTCCGCCTCGCACCAGAACTGGTTCAGTTCGTTTAACAGCGCGGCACACTGCGGCGCAGGCAGGGCGCAGAGGCGTTTGACCGCCTCGCACTCCAGCACGGTGCGCAGGTCATACAGCGATTCGAACCAGGCGAAATCGAAGTTCTTAATCTGCCAGCCGCTGCGAAACCAGACTTCGACAAAGCCTTCGCGTTCCAGCCGGAACAGCGCCTGACGGACCGGGGTGCGGCTGACCGCCATCCGTCCGGCGATTTCGCTTTCGCTGAAGCGATCGCCGGGCATCAGGCGAAAGGCGAAGATATCGTCCTTCAGTGCCTGATAAACCCGTTCCGCCAGCGCTTCCGGGCGGGCTTTAGGGGAGTGGGGTTGCGTTGTCATTACCGCTCCTTATTCCAGCCACAGCAGGTTATCGCCAGGACTGACCGGACGGCCCGCCTGGCAGGCAATCCGCGTCACACGACCGGCCTGCGGGGCTACTATCGCCAGCTCCATCTTCATCGCCTCTACGATAATCAGCGTCTGCCCGGCGCTGACCTCGTCGCCCGGCTGCACCAGCACTTTCCAGATGTTGCCATTGAGATCCGCCTGCACCGCCAGCCCGTTCTCCTCCTCTTCGCTGACGCTGGCGCGCGTTTCATCCTCCGGCGGCGCGTTCTGCTCCTCCTGCGCCCATAGCTGCACTTCCTGTTCAAAGGCGGCGGCCTGGCGCTGGCGGAACGCTGCAATTTCAGCGGCGTGGTCGGCGAGGAACTGCTGGTGGGCGGCAAAATCAAACTGCGTCTCTTCAATACGCAGGCTGGCGCGGCCTTCGCGGAAATCTTCGCGCAGCTGGGTCAGTTCGGTTTCACTCACCGGATAGAAGCGCACCTGATCGAAGAAGCGCAGCAGCCACGGCGCATCGGTAGCGAACTGCGGGTTTTTCAGGAAGGTATTCCAGATGGGCAGCGTGCGGCCCACCAGCTGATAGCCGCCGGGCGAATCCATGCCGTAGATGCACATGTACATGCCGCCGATCCCTACGGTGCCTTCGGCGGTGAAGGTGCGCGCCGGACTGTATTTGGAACTCAGCAGGCGATGACGTGGATCGATCGGAACGGCACAGGGTGCGCCAAGGTAGACGTCGCCCAGCCCCAGCACCAGATAGCTGGCGTTAAACAGAGTGTCGCGCACCTCATCGCGGCTGCTTAAGCCATTAATCCGCTGGATAAAGTCCACGTTGTCAGGCAGCCAGGGGGCGCTGGCACGCACCGTCTCCTGATAGCGGCTGACGGCACCCAGCGTGGCGCTGTCTTCAAATGCCATCGGCATCCACACCACGCGGGAGGGCACTTTCAGCGTGCTGACGTCGCCCAGCGTCGCTTCCAGCGCCAGCAGCAGCGACATCAGCCCGGACTGGTGAATGATACGGCTGTCGTAGCGCACCTGCAGCGAACGCACGCCAGGCGACAGCTCTTCTACGCCAGGCTCCGCCTGCGCCGTCAGCGCATTCATCAGCAGATGGACACGCAGACGCAGCGCCAGATCCAGTACGTTGTCGCCATACTCAATCAGCACATATTTGTCGCCCGCCTGGCGATAGACCACTTTCGGCGTGCTGGCGGTGGCCTCCAGAGCGGCCAGAATCGTGGCGGAGCCGTGGGCAGTTTCGGCCAGTGACGGCACGGCAAACGTGGGCGGATGCTCAGGCCGCAATGTCTCAATCAGATGCATCTGCGCTTTTTCCCGCGCCAGCGCATCGTCTGCGGTGATGGGGTGGAAGCGGATGGTGTCGCCAGGTTTAACCTGGCCCACTTTCCACAGCTCGGCTTTGGCGATAGTCACCGGACAGACAAAGCCGCCGAGGCTTGGGCCGTCGTGCGTCAGGATCACCGGGAAGTCGCCGGTAAAATTGACCGCGCCAATGGCATATTCACAGTCGTGAACGTTGGAGGGATGCAGGCCCGCTTCGCCGCCGTTGGCGCGGGTCCAGGTCGGTTTCGGGCCGACCAGCCGCACGCCGAGGCGGTTGGAGTTGTAGTGCACCTGCCAGTCACTGGCAAAAAACGCATCGATGGCGGCCTGGGTGAAGAAATCCGGTGCGCCGTGCGGGCCGTAAAGCACGCCGATGCGCCACTCGCTGCCGTAGTGCGGAATCAGCGCCGCATCGAGCGGCTGCGGATCGCTGACCGGGGCAGGCGTGGTGCAGGCTGCCCGCTCAGGCTGGGAGATCGCCAGCATATCGGCAACCCGCAGGGTGCGTCCGGCGTGACCGCCAAACTGGCCCAGCGAAAAGGTGCTGCGGCTGCCAAGATACTCCGGCACGTCGAAGCCGTTACGCACTGCCAGATAGCTGCGGCAGCCCGTCCGGGCGCGTCCCAGCGCCAGAGTCTGTCCCGCTTTCACCGCCAGCGGCTGCCAGTAGCTGACCGGTTCGCCCTCCAGCGTGGCATCGCAGTCAGCACCGGTCAGCGCCACGATGGCATCACAATGGAAACGCAGCGTCGGCCCCTGCAGGGTAAATTCCAGCCCCGCCGCCGCGTCATGATTACCGGCGATGCGGTTAGCCAGCCGGAAAGCGAAGTCATCCATCGGGCCGGAAGGCGGCACGCCGATATCCCAGTAGCCGAGGCGGCCAGGATAGTCCTGAACAGAACTGAAGGTACCGGGTTGCAACACTTCCACCACGGAGGAGGCAGGCACCACGCTGTCAAGGTAACGCGTCCAGACGTTGCCGCTGCGAAACGCGTCGCTGGCGGTAATCTGGCGCAGATAGTCGAGGTTGGTGGCGATACCGTGCAGCTGAGTGGCATCCAGCGCATGGTGAAGTTTTTCCAGAGCAGCATCGCGGGTGTCGGCATGCACGATCAGTTTGGCGATCATCGGATCGTAGAAGCTGGAGACCTCGCTGCCGGTTTCGATGCCGCTGTCGACCCGCACGCCGTCAGGGAAAGTTACGCCGGTTAGCAGGCCGGGGCTGGGCTGAAAGTTCTTCAGTGGATCTTCCGCATAGAGCCGCACTTCAATGGCTGCGCCCTGCGGCGACTGCTGCAGACGTGACCAGTCAACCGCATCGCCCGCAGCCACCTGCAACATGCACTCCACCAGATCGAGTCCGGTGACGCACTCAGTGACCGGATGCTCCACCTGCAGGCGGGTGTTCACTTCCAGAAAGTAAAAGGCCTGCTGGTCAACGTCGTAGATATACTCCACGGTGCCTGCGCTGCGGTAGTTCACCCGCTCGCCGAGCCGCACGGCCGAGGCGAGCAGGGCATCACGCGTCGCCGGAGACAGACCGGGCGCGGGCGTCTCTTCCACCACCTTTTGATTGCGGCGCTGCAGTGAGCAGTCGCGTTCACCCAGTGCGACCACAGTGCCGTTACCGTCACCAAAAATCTGCACTTCTACGTGGCGGGCGCGATCGATGCAGCGCTCCAGAAACACGCCCGCATCACTGAAGAACTGCTCGCCAAGACGGCGTACGCTCTCCCAGGCGCTGGCGAGCGCACCGGCGTCGGCGCAGCGCGTCAGGCCAATACCGCCGCCGCCCGCCGTGCTTTTCAGCATCACCGGATAGCCGATCTTATCGGCCGCCTGCATCGCCTCCTCCAGCGACGCAAGCAGCGGTGTACCTGGCGTCATCGGTACACCCGCACTGGCTGCCAGCTCACGGGCACGGTGTTTAAGGCCGAACTCACCAATCTGCTGCGCGGTGGGGCCGACAAAGGCGATGCCCGCCGCTTCGCAGGCTTCGGCAAACGGCTGGCTTTCTGAAAGAAAACCGTAGCCCGGCCAGATAGCCTGCGCGCCGCTCTGCTGAGCCGCCGCCAGAATTTTGTCGATGCGCAGATAGCTGTCGCTGGCCTTATCGCCGCCCAGCGCAATAGCGATATCCGCCTGCTTAACGTGCTGCGCGTTGCGGTCAGCATCTGAATAGACCGCGACACTTCTGACGCCCAGGCGCTTCAGGGTCCGAATGGCGCGACAGGCAATTTCGCCGCGGTTGGCAATCAGTAAGGTGGTGAACATAATCAGTGACTCCCCTGTGATGCCAGCCAGTTGCGCCAGCCGCCCGTCTCAGTAATCTCCAGCGCGTTGTTCAGCGCCGCACCTTCGCAGATAAAGCCTTTCACCACCCGGCCATCCGCCAGCGTCAGGCTGCCGATGCCCAGCGGTGCGGGAATCTCCGCCACAAACTCACCAAAGCGCGCCAGCGGGATATCCCACAGCTCCACGGTGATAGCGGCGCCCTGTTCGTCACGCATCAGGCCGGGTTTTTTGATCGCGCCCTCCAGCAGGGCAAACAGGCGATAGTGTGGCGCGGTCTTCGTCTCTTCCACCCAGACGGCATGGCGATCGGTGAGCTGGAAATTAAGCGGCATTCCGGTGAGATGCGCGCCCACTACCGCCAGCCGGACATGGTCGGCGGAGGCGGGCAGGCTGGTACGCCAGGCAGGGCAGGGCTGGCCGGTCGCGCCCAGCGGCAGGGCGAGCTGCTGCTGCCAGCGAATGCCAAATTCAGCCAGCGCCCGATCGTGCCAGGCGGGCGCAATCAGCGTGATGCCTGCCGGGAGATCGTCATTGCGAAACGGTGCGGGCAGCGCCAGCGCGGCGAGGTCGGCAAGGTTGGTAAAGTTGGTATAGGTGCCGAACTGCGAGTTGTAGTGAATCGGCTCCTGCTTCATCTCCTCCAGGGTATGAATCGTGGGCGAGGTCGGCACCACCAGCGCGTCAAACTGTGCCAGCGTCTGCTGAATCTGGCGCGTCAGTTCGGCTCGCAGATACTCCGCCTTATAGGCATCGACTGCGCTGTATTTCAGGCCGCTGGCGATAATCTCGTGTACCACCGGATCCATCTCCGCCGGGCGATCAAGCATCCCGCCCACCGCCGCCGTGCGTTCAGCGACCCAGGCACCGTAGTAAAGCTGTTCAGCCAGCTTCCGGAACGGGGTGAAGTCGATGGGGTGCAGCGTCACGCCACCCGCCTGCAACGCCTCCAGCGCCTGGTCCCAGGCGGCTTCGGCGGCGGCATCATCAAAAAACTCCGGGTTCAAAGGTACAGCAAAATGGGGATGGACGGGCAGGCTGGCCGGGGCGGTGCGCGGATTAATGCGCGAATAGGCGTCACCGGCATCATAGCCACCCATGACGCTGGCAACGCTAAAGGCATCTTCTGCCGTCAGCGCAAACACGGAAATCGTGTCGTTGAGGCGGCAGGCGGGCACCACGCCGCGTGCAGAGAACCAGCCCTTGGTCGGTTTCAGTCCGACAATATTGTTAAAGCCCGCCGGAACGCGGCCCGATCCCGCAGTATCGGTGCCCAGTGAAAAGGCGACCAGCCCGCGCGCCAGCACCGACGCGGAGCCGGAGCTGGAGCCGCCACTGACGTAATCGGCATCAAAGGTGTTACTGACCGCGCCAAACGGGGAGCGGGTGCCCACCAGGCCGGTAGCGAACTGATCGAGGTTAGTTTTGCCGATGACTATCGCGCCGGCGGCTTTTAGCCGGGCGACCGCTACCGCGTCTTCGCTGGCGGTATAGGTAAAGGCGGGGCAGGCGGCGCTGGTCGGCCAGCCCGCCACATCAATGTTGTCTTTGACGGCGAAGGGAACACCAAACAGCGGCAGCGAGCCGGGATCGCGCTGATAGTGCGCCAGCAGGGGCTCAATCTGTGCCGCTAACTGCTCCGGTGTCGCCAGATAAATCCAGGCATTATCCTGAGGATCGAGTGCCGCCAGGTGTGCGCTCAGCAGCGAAGTAATCTGTTGCGGCGCCTGCTGATAGCGCTGCTGCCAGGCGTGAAGCGTCAGGCCAAAGGTTGAAGTCATACGAAGAATTCCAGCTGGTATACAAGATGGAATTCAACAGAGCAAAGGCTGTGCCACTTTTTTAACGCAATGATTCAACAGTTTAATGCGTGCAGTGATAAGATTTTCTGATGATAATTTGCACAATTACGGCGCGCACGCTGAGCGATGACGGTGCGTTTACCTTTCGTGTGCGTAAATTTTGTGAAGAACATGGCAAGAGTACGGTGGCCTGGTTAGCATGAAGACTGTCTGGCAACTCGCCGGCCCCAGCAACAGAGGAGATTTACGTGGTGAAGTGGCGTAACTGGATAATAGGGATCTGCATGGCCGGCACGGCCAGCAGCGCATGGGCCGATTCGCTTGATCAACAACGGCAACGTTATCAACAAATTAAACAGGCCTGGGACAGCAATCAGATGGCCACCGTGGATCAGCTGTTGCCCACGCTACAGGATTATCCGCTCTATCCTTATCTGCAATATCGCCTGCTGGCACAGGATCTCGATCAGGAGACCACCCTGGCGGTACAGAACTTTATTCGCCAGTATCCAACGTTGCCACCCGCGCGTTCGCTCAGCACACGCTTTATTAATGTGCTGGCTTACCGACAGGACTGGCAGGGTGTGCTGAACTTCAGTCCGACCGAACCTAAGCCGGTGCAGGCACGCTGTAACTGGTATTACGCCAAATGGGCTACCGGTCAGCAGCAGGCCGCGTTTGACGGCGCGAAGCAGATCTGGCTGCGCGGCACGGCGCTGCCCGCGGACTGCGATAAGCTCTTTTCGGTCTGGCAGGCGTCCGGTCAGATTTCGCCGATTACGATCCTGGAGCGTATCCGGCTGGCGATGAAAGCAGGCAACGACAGCCTGGTGAGCTATCTGGCGAAAACGTTGCCTACTGACTATCAGACCATGTCTGACGCGATACAGGCTCTGCAGCAGGATCCGTTAACGGTCAGCACCTTCGCCAGCGCCGTCGGGCCAACCGACTTTACCCGCCAGGCGACGATTTACGCCTTTACGCGTGTGGCGCGGCAGGACATGGAAAATGCCCGCAGCCTGATTCCGATCCTGGTCCGGGCGCAGAAGATGGGACCGGAAGATGAGCAGGCGCTGAAAGAGATTGTGGTCTGGCGCATGATGGGCAGCGATCTCACGTCTGAGCAGGCACGCTGGCGCGATGCGGTGGTGATGAACAGCGAGTCCACCGCGCTGGTAGAACGCCGGGTACGACTGGCACTCTCTCAGCATGACCGACGCGGCCTCAACACCTGGATCGCCCGTCTGCCGCTGGAAGCCAAAGAGAAAGATGAGTGGCAGTACTGGCAGGCCGATCTGCTGTTTGAGAAAGATCGCAAAGAGGAAGCGGAAGAGATCCTGCGCAAACTGATGCAGGCGCGTGGCTTCTATCCAATGGTGGCCGCGCAGCGGCTGGGCGTTGACTACCCGTTGCAGGTGGATGAAGCGCCGAAGCCTGACAGTGCCACGGTGCAGGGACCGGAGCTGGCCCGCGTTCGCGAGCTGATGTACTGGGGTCTGGATAACCTGGCGCGCAGCGAGTGGAGCAACCTGATCGGCAGCCGCACGCACACGCAGCAGCAGATGCTGGCGCGCTACGCCAATGAGCAGGACTGGTGGGATCTCAGCGTACAGGCGACCATCACTGCCAAAATGTGGGACAGCCTGAAAGAGCGTTTCCCGCTGGCGTGGCAGAGCGTCTATGAGCGCAACACCGCGGTGAAGCAGATCCCGCCGAGCTATGCGATGGCGATTTCGCGTCAGGAGAGCGCCTGGAATCCGAAAGCGCGTTCACCGGTCGGCGCCAGCGGTCTGATGCAGATTATGCCTGCCACGGCGGCGCATACCGTGAAGATGTACAACATCCCTGGCTACAGCAACACCAGCCAGCTGCTCGATCCGGAAACCAATATTCAGATCGGCACCCAGTATCTGGAATATGTCTATCAGCAGTTCAACCAGAACCGGATATTCGCCTCGGCGGCCTACAATGCCGGGCCGGGCCGGGTGCGAAGCTGGCAGAAAACCAGTGCAGGCAATCTTGATGCCGTCGCGTTTATCGAGACCATCCCGTTCTCTGAAACGCGTGGCTATGTGAAGAATGTGCTGGCGTACGACGCCTACTATCGTCACTTCATGGGCAAGCCTGACAAGATCCTGTCAGATGCTGAGTGGAATCGCCGTTACTAGCTGTGCTAAGCTTCCGTACTCTTTAGCGAGTACGGAAGCCTCTTCATGACCCATTCTGATTCCCCCTCTACCGATGCGCATCCGGCAGAAGATAGCTGGCAGCGCTTTGTTGTGCTGATGCAGCAGGCCTTTGCTGATGGTCATGCGCTGCCACTGATGCAACTGATGATGACGCCCGACGAGCGGGAAGCGTTCGGCACCCGTCTGCGGATTATCGAAGAGTTAATGAACGGCAAGATGAGCCAGCGCGAGCTGAAAAATGAGCTCGGCGTTGGCATCGCGACCATTACCCGTGGCTCGAACAGCCTGAAAGAGGCGCCGCCGGAGCTGAAACGCTGGCTGGAAGCGCGTCTGGGACGCGCCTGATCACTGCTGGTAAAGCGGATGGATGAACGGGCAGAGCGCCAGAATCAGTGCCTGATGATAGACACTGGAGCGGCTGAGCAGGCCGTTTGTGAACGCCCCGATAGCGCCACCCTGGTGTTTGATATTTTCGATGCCGGTTAACCGCGCCATCTCGTCGCCCAGCTCCCGCCCTTCACGCAGACCCGCCAGCACCACCGGCGGCAGGGTGAAACTGGCCGAGCGCGATTCGCCGCGCTGCTTCTGATTTTCTACCACCATCCAGGCAAACGCGCTGTCATCTTCGATACCCGCCTCAATCGCTACCCAGAACGCCGCTTCTGGCCGGACCTGCCGGGCATTCATTACGCGCTGACGTGCGCCAGTTCGCGTTTCGAGATGAGTTAACGGTTGTGCTGCTACGCCGCTATCGACCTCGACCCCTTCAATATGGCAGGATCCCTCGCCGAAAACGTCGTTGAATGCCTGAGCAATCGCATGAATTTTCGCTGGATTGGTGGTGGCTGCGACAACATGGTACATAATTGGTTGAACCCTCAGGTGATTAAGCGCCTGGCCTATCGGGCTGTTTGATTTGTCATTCTGAACCCGGGCAGTGCTCACAATCCTCACGTACTTCCTGTACGCGCCGGATGTTTCGCGCTCTCCGTGTGCAGACTGACTGCAACAATGACGCCTGATGGGGTAAGCTCTAAAGCGATTTTTGTCGCAGTATAACGGAAACTAACATGCTACAGGTCTATCTTGTTCGTCACGGTGAAACGGTATGGAATGCGGAGCGTCGCATTCAGGGTCAGTCCGACAGTCCGCTGACGGAAAAAGGTGAGCAGCAAGCCTGGCAGGTGGGTGAGCGCGTGAAACATCTGGGCATTACGCACATTATTGCCAGCGATCTGGGGCGTACGCGCCGCACTGCAGAGATTATTGCGGATGCCTGCGGCTGCTCAGTAACGCTTGATCCGCGGTTGCGTGAGCTGAATATGGGGGTGCTGGAGAAGCGTCCGCTGGATGGCTTAACCGCGGAAGAAGAGCAGTGGCGTGCCACGCTGGTCAACGGCACCGAAGGGGGCCGTATTCCTGAAGGGGAGTCGATGACTGAGATGGCGACGCGCATGCATGCCGCGCTGAATGCCTGTCTTGATCTTCCAGCCGGAAGCCGTCCACTGCTCGTCAGTCACGGTATGGCGCTGGGGGCGCTGGTCAGCACGATTCTCGGTCTGCCCGCCTATGCGGAACGTCGTCTGCGTCTGCGCAACTGCTCACTCTCACGTGTCGATTATCAGCAGAGCGCCTGGCTGGCAGAAGGCTGGATTGTCGAGACGGCGGGGGATATTTCCCATCTGGATGCGCCTGCACTCGACGAGCTTCAACGCTGATTTAACTGAGGCTGCCGTCGCGATGACGGCAGCCTTAACGTCAGCTGGCTACGGTCTGGCGGCGAATGGGAATCAGATATTCGCAACGGATCTCGGTCGGTGGCTCAGCGCGTTTTTTACCGCCATCGGTATAAAACCGTTCGATGTCCTGTCCCTGACGACGGGTCAGCCCCAGCGTTGGCATGCAGGTGCCATAGAGCAGCAGAATAAACTCCTGCAGATTAACGCGTGGGCCGGTATAGGTGAACTGCACGTAGTCGCCCGCTTCCAGAATCACGCTCTGGCCGGAGTGCAGATTGACCGCGCTGTCAGCAGGCACCGCCGTGGTGTAGAGGATCTCCTGCTCGTCATCTTTTTCCTGGCTGGCTCGCACCTGATGCAGGCCATACAGCACCGGCGGCACCGTGTCGGTTTCCAGCAGGAACTGCTTCCAGAAGTGCATACGCATCTCGTCGCGGTAGCTGGAAATCTGCTCCAGAATACAGGTATAACTTTGGGTTTGTCCCACCAGCACCGTTTCCGGCAGGGTGACGTAAGCCGGTTCCGGCTGCGTCTCATCGTCCAGTCGAATAGGGGGACGGATACCGAACGAGTTCCATTCGGAAGAGCGGCGATACCACGCTGGTGTCTGAGCAAACTGTTTTTTGAATGCGCGAGTAAAAGTCTGTTGTGAATCAAAACGATACTGCAGTGCGATGTCCAGAATCGGGCGGCTGGTCAGGCGCAGCGCCACGGCGGCTTTAGACAGACGACGCGCACGAATATAGGCACCTATTGCGTGTCCGGTTACGTCTTTAAACATCCTCTGTAAATGCCATTTAGAGTAACCGGCTTTCTGGGCAACATTGTCCAGTGAAAGGGGTTGATCCAGATGGCTCTCCAGCCAGACAAGCAAATCGCGAATGATACCGGCTTGGTCCATAAAACATCCTCATACTCTGGTGGTGCAGCTAAACGCATTCGAAGAATATTAGCACTCATTGCTCAAAAGACGTGGGCCGTTTTCCGGGGAAGGTTGTGCTAAATCAGTACGGGCTTCAACCCGTTTTGGTTTGGTCATTAACTCGATTAACAGTACATTACATTCTCATCTATTCCATTTGCAATGGTAACTCCATGACAATATTCCGACTTATGATCGCTGCGCTGACCACGCTGACCTTTTCCAGCCCGCTGTTTGCCGAACAGATTGGCTCTGTTGATACGGTATTCAAGATATTCGGGCCTGACCACAAGATTGTCGTTGAGGCTTTCGATGACCCGGACGTTAAAAATGTAACCTGTTATATCAGCCGGGCGAAAACCGGGGGTATTAAAGGCGGACTGGGTCTGGCAGAAGATACCTCTGATGCCGCGATTTCCTGTCAGCAGGTGGGTCCGGTCGAACTGAGTGATAAAATCGCGCAGGGCAAAGCAGAAGGTGAAGTGGTATTCCGCCAGCGCACCTCATTGATCTTCAAGAAGCTGCAGGTTGTACGCTTCTTCGACAAAAAGCGCAACGCCCTGGTCTATCTGACCTATTCCGATAAAGTGGTTGATGGCTCACCGAAAAATGCGATCAGCGCCGTGCCGATTATGCCGTGGCACTGATTATGCCGTCACACTAAGGACAAAAAAAACGCCCGCAGGGGCGTTTTTTATTTGCCGCGTCTGACAGGGGCTTAATCCTGCAGGTCACCGCAGAAGCGATAACCTTCACCATGAATGGTGGCGATGATCTCTGGCGTGTCCGGCGTTGATTCGAAATGCTTACGAATACGACGGATGGTGACATCGACGGTGCGATCGTGTGGCTTGAGGTCGCGGCCGGTCATTTTTTTCAGCAGATCGGCACGGGTCTGAATTTTGCCCGGGTTTTCGCAGAAGTGCAGCATGGCGCGGAACTCACTGCGTGGCAGTTTGTAGTGCTCGCCGTTCGGGTTGATCAGTGAACGGCTGTTGATATCCAGCTCCCAACCGTTGAACTTGTAGCTCTCCACCTGACGACGCTCTTCGCCTGGCATGGCCAGATTCATGGTGCGCGACAGCAGGTTGCGGGCACGAATAGTCAGCTCACGTGGATTAAACGGTTTGGTGATGTAGTCGTCAGCGCCAATTTCCAGACCAAGAATTTTATCGACTTCGTTGTCACGGCCGGTCAGGAACATCAGGGCGACATTGGCCTGCTCACGCAGTTCACGGGCCAGCAACAGGCCGTTTTTACCGGGCAGGTTGATGTCCATGATGACCAGGTTAACGTCATTGTCGGTCAGCACCTGATGCATTTCAGCACCATCAGTCGCCTCATACACCACATAACCTTCCGCCTCAAAAATACTCTTGAGGGTATTACGCGTGACCAGTTCGTCTTCAACGATAAGAATGTGCGGGGTCTGCATGTTTAGCTACCTAAAATTTGCCAACAAATTGAAAACAGGGCGTACAGCGGTATGGCGTTCTCCATCATCGAGAGCGGCGGGCCGCGCTGAACCGTTGTACGAAATCATATTTTGATAAGCCATCTATCAACGTCAACAACAGTATTAGCTCAGCCAGTCAGGATGAAAATTGCATGCCCCGGGCGTTAATGATAATGGCGCATATCCTAACTGTATTAACAGCAACCTAACAGCACCAACTACAACCGATAAGCATAAAAACAACGCTTCGTTGACTTATATCAAATGCAATTGTAGCACGTTAACACTTTTGTGAAAAACTTCTCGCAGATTGCCTGTTTAGCTCACAAAAAGCATCATTTTCGTTACATTTTTTACGCAGCAGGACCAAAATAAAACCCGCCGGAAATCACATTCTATCTCTTTGAAGTTAAATGGATTAATAATGTTTTCTTTAATAAGGCTGGTTTCAGTGATAAAAAGATTCAGGCCATCACTTTTAACCAGTTTTAACATGGTTAACACTGGATTTTCTTATTACCTTCTGGCGACTGAATCATTAACAGCCATGTTAATATGGCGTTATGTTAATGGACCAATGGAATAAATATGCTTTTTCCCCTGATTCTCGTCTCGCCCGCGCGGCCAGAAAATATCGGCGCTGCGGCGCGTGCCATGAAAACCATGGGATTCAGCCAGCTGCGCATCGTTGCCAGTGACGCCTGGCAGGATCCCGCCGCGCGCCGGGTGGCACATGGTGCCGGCGAAATTCTCGACAACGTTCAGACCTTTGCAACCCTGGCCGACGCGTTAGCGGACATCGATTTTTCGGTCGCGACCACCGCGCGCAGCCGGGCAAAGTTTCGTTATTACGCCACACCGGAGCAGGTTGAAACGCAGCTGCTGGAGAAACGCCAGTGGGTAAACAGTATGGCGCTGGTGTTTGGCCGCGAAGATAGCGGGCTGACCAACGAGGAGCTGGAGCAGGTAGACCTGCTGACCGGCATCCCGATGGCGAATGACTATCCTTCACTCAATCTCGGACAGGCGGTGATGGTCTACTGCTATCAGCTGTCGAAGCTGAATCAGGTTGAGGCACCAAAAGCCTCTGCGGCGGATGGGCAGCAGTTGCAGGCGCTGCGTCAGCGTTTCCATCAGCTGCTGGCGCAACTGGAGGTCAGTGATGATGAGAAGCTGTCAGACTGGATCGATCAGCGGGTGGGTCTGCTGGAACAGCGCGACAGTGCGATGCTGCATCGTCTGCTGCACGATATTGAAAAAAAACTCACAGATAAATCCTCGGCAAAAAGCTGATTTTACAGCAACAGATCGCAGAGAATTTCTGCATCGCAAACGATCGAACAGCGTTTTACGGTTTCACCGGTGGCTGTGCGCAGTGGTGGAAATCTGTCCGCCGGACAAATCGGGTTGACTTAATGTGCGCTTTGCTTTACTTCTGGAAGCAAGACGGACAGACAAAAACAGACAGAAAATAAATCTAAATGCGTAAAATCAGCCTGAACACCACAATTATTACCACCACCATTACCACAGGTAACGGTGCGGGCTGACGCATACAGGAAAAACAGAAAATAAGCCCGCACCTAAACAGTGCGGGCTTTTTTTTCGGCTTAAATTCAGGAGAGTTTATATTATGCGAGTGCTGAAATTCGGCGGGACCTCGGTAGCGAATGCGGAGCGGTTTCTTCGCGTCGCTGACATTCTGGAAAGTAATGCGCAACAAGGACAGGTTGCAACCGTGCTCTCTGCGCCAGCAAAGATCACTAACCATCTGGTGGCGATGATTGAAAAAACCATCAGTGGTCAGGATGCTTTGCCGAATATCAGCGACGCCGAACGCATCTTCAGCGAGCTGTTGCTGGGACTGGCTGACGCGCAGCCGGGCTTTGAGTACGATCGACTGAAAACCCGCGTTGACCTGGAGTTTGCGCAGCTGAAGCAGGTTCTGCACGGTATCAGCCTGCTGGGACAGTGCCCGGACAGCGTCAACGCGGCGATTATCTGCCGCGGTGAAAAACTCTCGATTGCGATCATGGAAGCGCTGCTGCAGGCGCGCGGCCATGAGGTCAGCGTGATCGATCCGGTAGAGAAATTGCTGGCGGTTGGCCACTACCTTGAATCTACTGTCGATATCGCTGAATCAACCCGCCGTATTGAAGCGAGTCAGATTCCGCCGCAGAACATGATCCTGATGGCGGGCTTCACGGCCGGTAACGAGCGAGGCGAGCTGGTCGTACTGGGCCGTAACGGTTCTGACTATTCAGCCGCTGTGCTGGCCGCCTGTCTGCGCGCCGACTGCTGTGAAATCTGGACTGATGTGGATGGCGTCTATACCTGCGATCCGCGTCAGGTGCCGGATGCGCGCCTGCTGAAGTCGATGTCCTATCAGGAGGCGATGGAGCTCTCCTATTTTGGCGCCAAAGTGCTGCATCCCCGCACCATCGCGCCCATTGCCCAGTTCCAGATCCCCTGTCTGATCAAAAACACGGCCAATCCGCAGGCACCCGGCACTCTGATTGGAGCAGAAGGCGAACAGGATGAGAACCCGGTAAAAGGCATCACCAACCTGAATAATATGGCGATGGTCAACGTCTCCGGTCCTGGCATGAAAGGGATGGTCGGGATGGCGGCCAGAGTCTTTGCGGCGATGTCGCGCACCGGCATCTCGGTAGTGCTGATTACCCAATCCTCTTCCGAATACAGCATCAGTTTCTGCGTGCCGCAGAGCGAGCTGGCGCGCGCGCGTCAGGTGCTGGAGGAGGAGTTCTATCTGGAGCTGAAAGATGGCCTGCTGGATCCGCTGGATATCATTGAAAACCTGGCGGTGATTTCGGTGGTGGGCGATGGCATGCGCACGCTGCGCGGCATTTCAGCCAAATTCTTCTCGGCGCTGGCGCGCGCCAATATCAATATTGTGGCGATTGCTCAGGGCTCCTCCGAGCGTTCAATCTCGGTGGTGGTGAACAATGATGAAGTGATCACCGGGGTTCGCGTGGTGCATCAGATGCTGTTCGCCACCGATCAGGTGATCGAAGTGTTTGTGGTTGGCGTTGGCGGCGTCGGCGGCGCGCTGCTGGATCAGTTACATCGCCAGCAGGCGTGGCTGAAGAAAAAGCATATCGACCTGCGCGTCTGCGGCATCGCTAACTCCCGTGCGCTGTTAACCCACGTCCACGGCATCGATTTAAGCAACTGGCAGGCGGCATTAGGCGAAGCGAAAGAGCCGTTCAATCTAGGTCGTCTGACCCGTCTGGTGAAAGAGTATCACCTGCTCAATCCGGTGATTGTGGATTGTACTTCCAGCCAGGCGGTCGCCGATCAGTATGCTGATTTTCTCAGCGAAGGTTTCCATGTGGTGACGCCAAACAAAAAGGCCAACACCTCATCCTGGAATTACTATCAGCAGATGCGTGCCGCCGCTGCCAAATCGCGGCGTAAATTCCTTTATGATACCAACGTCGGCGCCGGACTGCCGGTGATCGAAAACCTGCAGAACCTGATGAACGCCGGTGATGAGCTGCTGCGCTTCTCCGGCATCCTCTCTGGCTCGCTGTCCTACATCTTCGGCCAGCTGGATGACGGAATGTCACTGTCGCAGGCGACAACCATGGCGCGTGAAATGGGCTTTACCGAGCCTGATCCGCGTGACGATCTCTCCGGCACCGATGTGGCGCGTAAACTGCTGATCCTGGCCCGTGAAGCGGGTCATCAGCTGGAGCTGAGCGACATTGAGATTGAGCCGCTGCTGCCCGCCAGCCTGACTGAAATCCAGGACATTGAGCAGTTTATGCAGCGTCTGCCTGAGCTGGATAACTCCTTTGCCGCCCGGGTTGCGCAGGCGCAGGATGAAGGCAAAGTATTGCGCTACGTTGGCGTAATTGAAGAGGGTGGCATCTGCAAAGTGAAGATCGACGCCGTCGACGGCAACGATCCACTCTTTAAGGTGAAAAACGGCGAGAATGCGCTGGCGTTTTACAGCCGCTACTATCAACCGATTCCGCTGGTGCTGCGCGGATACGGTGCAGGAAATGATGTCACAGCGGCTGGTGTTTTTGCCGACCTGCTGCGGACGCTGTCATGGAAGTTGGGAGTTTAATCATGGTAAAAATTTACGCACCGGCCTCGATTGGTAACGTCAGCGTCGGCTTCGATGTGCTGGGCGCGGCGGTTTCGCCGGTAGATGGCTCTCTGCTGGGTGACTGCGTCTCCGTGGAAGCGGCAGAGCAGTTTTCACTGACCAACGCCGGACGTTTTGTCAGTAAGCTGCCCGCCGATCCAAAAGAGAATATTGTTTACCAGTGCTGGCAGCGTTTCTGCGAGGAACTGGGCAAAGAGATCCCGGTGGCGATGACGCTGGAGAAGAACATGCCCATCGGCTCCGGGCTGGGTTCCAGCGCCTGCTCGGTGGTGGCCGGTTTAATGGCGATGAACGAGTTTTGCGGCAAGCCACTCAGCGACAGCACGTTACTGACCCTGATGGGCGAGCTGGAAGGGCGAATCTCCGGCAGCGTGCACTATGATAATGTCGCCCCTTGCTTCCTCGGCGGCATTCAGCTGATGCTGCAGGAGAATGACATTATCAGCCAGGCGGTGCCGGGCTTTGATGACTGGCTGTGGGTAATGGCCTATCCGGGCATTAAAGTCTCAACCGCAGAAGCGCGCGCCATTTTACCGGCACAGTACCGCAAAGAGGACTGCATCAGGCATGGCCGTTTGCTGGCCGGTTTCATTCACGCCTGCCATACGCGTCAGCCGCAGCTGGCAGCTAAACTTATGCAGGATGTGATTGCCGAACCTTACCGGACCCGGCTGCTGCCAGGCTTCACCGAGGCGCGGCAGGCCGCGAAAGATATTGGCGCACTGGCGTGCGGTATCTCAGGCTCTGGTCCGACACTTTTCGCCGTTTGCAATCAGATGGAAACGGCACAGCGGATGGCTGACTGGCTGAGCCAGCACTATCTGCAGAATGATGAAGGCTTCGTCCATATCTGCCGTCTCGACACGGCTGGCGCACGACAATTGGGATAACGCATGAAACTCTATAATCTTAAGGATCACAACGAGCAGGTCAGCTTCGCCCAGGCGGTGAAACAGGGTCTGGGTTCGCAGCAGGGTCTGTTCTTTCCGCTGGAACTGCCGGAGTTTGAACTGACCGACATCGATGCGATGCTGGAGATGGATTTTGTCAGCCGCAGCAGCAAAATTCTCTCGGCTTTCATTGGTGACGAGATTCCGGCCCAGCAGCTGCATGAGCGTGTTAAAGCCGCTTTTGCTTTTCCGGCCCCGGTGAAAGCCGTCAGCGAAGATATCGCCTGTCTGGAGCTGTTCCACGGCCCGACGCTGGCGTTTAAAGATTTCGGCGGCCGTTTTATGGCGCAGATGCTGTCGTATGTCTCAGGCTCAGATGAGCAGATCACGATCCTCACCGCCACCTCCGGTGATACCGGTGCGGCCGTGGCGCATGCCTTTTACGGCATGAAGAACGTGCGCGTGGTGATCCTCTATCCGCAGGGCAAAATCAGTCCGCTGCAGGAGAAACTCTTCTGTACCCTGGGCGGCAACATCGAAACCATCGCTATCGACGGCGATTTCGATGCCTGCCAGTCGCTGGTGAAACAGGCGTTTGATGATGAAGAGCTGAAGCGGGCGATTGGCCTGAACTCGGCTAACTCCATCAACATCAGCCGCCTGCTGGCGCAGATCTGCTACTACTTTGAAGCAGTCGCACAGTTGCCACAGGAAAAACGTAATCAGCTGGTGGTGTCAGTGCCGAGCGGCAACTTTGGTGATTTGACCGCCGGTCTGCTGGCGAAATCGCTGGGCCTGCCGATCAAACGCTTTATCGCCGCCACCAACGCCAACGACACGGTGCCGCGCTTCCTGGGCAACGGCGAGTGGCAGCCCAACCAGACGGTCTCTACGCTGTCGAATGCCATGGATGTCAGCCAGCCTAATAACTGGCCGCGTGTGGAAGAGCTGTTCCGCCGTAAAACCTGGCGCTTAACCGATCTGGCCTGTGGTGCGGTCTCGGATGAGACCACGCGCGCCGCCATGCGTGAACTGGCTGAGATGGGCTATATTTCCGAGCCGCATGCCGCCATCGCCTGGCGTCTGCTGCGCGATCAGCTGCAGGAAGGGGAGTATGGTGTGTTCCTGGGAACCGCGCATCCGGCGAAATTCCGCGAAAGCGTGGAAGCGATCCTTGAGCAGACCCTGACGCTGCCGCCGGAGTTAGCGGAGCGCGCCGACCTGCCGCTGCTGTCGCATCAGATGAAGGGTGATTTCGCCTCGCTGCGGGCGTTCCTGCTGAAGTAAAGCTGTGAAAGGCTTCCCGGTTGCGGGAAGCCTGTTTGTGGAAAGCAGAGGGCGCGGGGTGTTACTGCTCCGCGCGCTTAAAGACCAGCTCGCTCTCGCTGCTGCTGGCTGCATCAAAACGATAGCCATCCAGATCAAACGCCTTAAGCTGTTCCGGCTTTGTCAGGCGCTGCTGAATCACATAGCGACTCATTAATCCACGCGCCTTTTTGGCATAGAAGCTAATCACTTTGTAACTGCCATTCTTCTCATCGAGGAACACCGGCTTAATCATCTGTGCCTGCAGCGTCTTCGGCTTAACCGCCCGGAAATATTCGTCCGAGGCGAGATTGATCAGCACCTCATCACCCTGTTCCGCCAGCGCAGCATTCAGCGTTTCAGTGATGAGATCGCCCCAGAAGGTGTAGAGATCTTTGCCCGCCGGATTCGCCAGGCGAATGCCCATCTCCAGACGGTAAGGCTGCATTAAATCGAGTGGACGCAGCACGCCATACAGGCCCGATAACATACGCAGATGCTGCTGAGCAAAATCGAAATCCTGATCGCTGAAGGTCTCTGCCTGTAAACCGGTGTAGACATCACCTTTGAACGCCAGAATTGCCTGACGGGCATTCTGAGGGGAAAAATCGGGCTGCCAGCTGTTAAAACGCTCGGCATTCAGGTGCGCCAGTTTGTCGCTGATGCCCATTAACGAGGCGATGCTGGCGGGTGACAGCTCGCGCGCAATTTCAATCAGCTGTTGTGACTTTTCTAACAGCGCAGGCTGGGTGAAACGCGATGTCGCCAGCGGGCTTTCATAATCCAGCGTCTTGGCGGGAGAGATCACCATCAACATAGTTGCTTCCTCGGTTAATGCCTGGTTTAACAGGGCATTGGCTGCTTATCAGGCTTCGCAGTGTATCAAAAAAGCCGCAAAGAATGACGAATCACACCTATTTGTTCGCGCTATCGTAAACGGCATTCCCTGACCTTGCGCCACCGTTGCCGCGTGATATTATCGCAACAGCCTTTTTTCACACTGACAGTTAACTAAGAGAAAAGAACATGACGGACAAACTTACCTCCCTGCGTCAGCTCACCACCGTAGTAGCCGACACCGGTGATATTGCAGCCATGAAGCTGTATCAGCCACAAGACGCCACCACCAACCCTTCTCTGATTCTCAACGCCGCGCAAATTCCTGAATACCGTAAACTGATCGATGAAGCGATCGGCTGGGCGCGTGAGCAGAGCAGCAACAAAGAAGAGCAGCTGCAGCTGGTTTCTGACAAGCTGGCCGTGAACATTGGTCTGGAAATTCTCAAACTGATCCCAGGCCGCATCTCGACGGAAGTGGATGCGCGTCTCTCTTACGACACTGAAGGCAGCATCGCCAAAGCCCGCAGCCTGATCAAACTCTACAATGATGCCGGTATCAGCAACGACCGCATCCTGATCAAACTGGCCTCTACCTGGCAGGGCATCCGTGCTGCAGAGCAGCTGGAAAAAGAGGGTATCAACTGTAACCTGACGCTGCTGTTCTCCTTTGCTCAGGCGCGTGCCTGTGCTGAAGCGGGCGTGTTCCTGATCTCTCCGTTTGTTGGCCGTATCCTCGACTGGTACAAAGCCAACACCGACAAGAAAGAGTATGCCGCGCACGAAGATCCAGGCGTGGTTTCAGTTTCTGAAATCTACAACTACTACAAGCAGCACGGCTATGAAACCGTGGTGATGGGCGCCAGCTTCCGTAACGTCGGCGAAATCATCGAGCTGGCTGGCTGTGACCGTCTGACCATTTCTCCTGCGCTGCTGAAAGAGCTGGCGGAGAGCGAAGGCACCCTGGAGCGTAAACTGAGCTACAGCGGCGAAGTGAAAGCGCGTCCGGCCCGCATGACCGAGTCTGAGTTCCTGTGGCAGCACAACCAGGATCCGATGGCGGTTGCGAAGCTGGCAGAAGGTATCCGCAATTTTGCCGTTGATCAGGGCAAACTTGAGAAGATGCTGGCAGAACTGCTGTAATCCGTTGACCGTGGCGGCGCAGGCTGCCACGGTTTTCCCTTTTCCGACCCTTTCACTTTATATTATCCTCTCGGCTATTCCTCTTTTACTCCAACCGCACCGCGGTAAATCACAGCGAAGCTAATCATGAATACATTACGCATTGGCCTGCTCTCGGTCTCCGATCGCGCCGCGAACGGCATTTATCAGGATCAGGGTATTCCCGCGCTGGAGAGCTGGCTCGGCAGCGCAATCAGCAGCCCGTTTGAGATTGAGTCCCGACTGGTGCCCGACGAGCAGCCGATGATTGAGCAGGCGATTTGCGAACTGGTCGATGAACGTTTTTGCCATCTGGTGTTAACCACCGGCGGCACCGGTCCGGCCCGACGGGATGTCACGCCCGATGCCACCTTAGCCGTTGCCGATCGTGAAATGCCTGGTTTTGGTGAGCAGATGCGCCAGATCAGCCTGCAGTTCGTACCGACCGCGATTCTGTCGCGTCAGGTCGGGGTGATCCGCAAGCAGTCGCTGATCCTCAATCTGCCTGGTCAGCCGAAGTCGATCAAAGAGACGCTGGAAGGGCTGAAGGATGCGCAGGGCACCGTAAAAGTTCACGGCATCTTCGCGTCTGTACCTTATTGTTTACAGTTGCTGGAAGGGCCTTACGTCGAAACGCATTCCGGCGTAGTAGCAGCATTTCGCCCTAAAAGCGCGATACGTGAGATAAATAACTAAATATTCCCCATTTCAGGCATAAGCTATAGCCTTTCTGGTGTGGCAAAAGATTGACGGTATAGTAATAAGATCTTTACAACTTTATCTCTTTTGCCTCTGGAATATTATGAATCCGACTCACACTCAGCGTCTGACCGGTAAGTATTACAAGACCCTGGCGCTGGCCGCGCTGGGCGGCGCGCTGGAATTCTACGACTTCATCATCTTCGTTTTCTTCGCCACCGTGATTGGCGAACTCTTTTTCCCTTCGGATATCCCGGAATGGCTGCGTCAGTTGCAGACGTTTGCCATTTTTGCCGCAGGCTATCTGGCTCGTCCGCTGGGCGGCATCGTGATGGCGCATTTTGGCGATAAGCTCGGGCGCAAAAAGATGTTCAGCCTGAGCATTCTGCTGATGGCGCTGCCGACCCTGATGATGGGCGCTTTACCCACCTGGCAGACGATTGGCATTGCTGCGCCACTGCTGATGCTGCTGATGCGGATGTTACAGGGCGCGGCGATTGGCGGTGAAGTGCCGGGCGCCTGGGTGTTTGTCGCGGAACACGTGCCCTATAAACGTATCGGTATCGCCTGCGGCACGCTGACGGCCGGGCTGACCATTGGCATTTTACTGGGTTCGCTGGTAGCCACGCTGATCAATACCTCAATGTCGCAGCAGGCGATCCATGATGGCGGCTGGCGCATCCCGTTCTTCCTCGGCGGCGTGTTCGGGCTGGTCGCCATGTACCTGCGTCGCTGGCTGCATGAGACGCCGGTGTTTATTGAGATGCAGCAGCGTAAAGCGCTGGCTGAAACTCTGCCGCTGAAGACCGTGCTGGCAGAGCATAAAAAGTCGATTGTCATCTCTATGCTGCTGACCTGGCTGCTCTCCGCCTGCATCGTGGTGGTGATCCTGATGTCGCCGGTCTGGCTGCAAAAACAGCAGGGCATCGCGCCCGCGCTGACCCTGCAGGCCAACAGCATCGCCACCGTAATGCTCTGCATTGGCTGCATTATTGCCGGACTCGCTGCCGATCGCTTTGGTGCCAGTCGTACGCTGTGTGTCGGCAGCCTGCTGCTGGCGATCTGTAGCTGGCAGTTTTATCACCTTACCGCCCTCTATCCACAGCAGCTCTTCCTGCTTTATGGCGTGGCGGGACTCAGCGTCGGTATCGTCGGTGTCGTGCCCTTTGTGATGGTGCGCGCCTTTCCGGCAGAAGTGCGTTTTACCGGACTCTCATTTTCCTACAACCTCTCCTATGCGATCTTCGGCGGTCTGACACCCATCTTTGTGTCGCTGCTGATGAACGTCTCAGTGATGGCACCGTGCTGGTATGTGATGGCGCTGGCGGTGGTGGGATTGCTGACGGGGATCTGGCTGCGGCGTGATGTCAGCTACGAGCCTGGCCTGCAGCAGGGGATTAACTCTTTGTAATGCGGGGACGCGGAGCCAGGCTCCGCGTCTTTTTTTATGCGTAAAGGCAGGCTTAAAGCGATTTCGCGCCAATCGGCAGAATGGTGCGGCCAAAGGTTTCGTTCAGCACTTCACCCATCGCCAGATAGCAGGCGCTGGCACCACAGAGTATCCCGACCCAGCCCGCGGACACCACCAGCGCTGGCAGGTGCATAAGATGGGCCACGGCCAGCAGCAGAAACAGCAGCGTGAGCGAGCCGAAAACAAACTGCAGCATCCGCGAACCTTTCAGCGTACCGACGAACATAAACAGCGTGAAGATGCCCCACAGTGCCAGCCAGGCCCCCAGGAAACGTTCGTCAGGCGCTTTCGCCAGTCCCATTTCAGGTAACAGCAGGATCGCCACAAAGCTTAACCAGAACATGCCGTAAGAGGTAAAAGCGGTCAGCCCGAAAGTGTTGTTCTTTTTAAACTCCAGCAGACCGGCCAGCACCTGCGCGATCCCGCCATAAAAAATGCCCATGGCTAAAATCGCCACGTCCATGGCAAACAGGCCCGTGTTATGAAGGTTCAGCAAAATGGTCGTCATGCCAAATCCCATTAATCCCAGCGGAGCAGGGTTAGCCAGCGTTGAATTTGCCATAGTTCCTCGGCAGTAAGATGATCGTTGATGTAATAAACGGATTCCGTCCTGCTCCCTGAGGGGAACAAGGCGACGCATCATATTCAGCGCTGTGGCAGCGTTCTTTGATCCCGACAGGGCCAAAGGTAAAAATTTTTTTTGGTTTAGCCCTTGATGCGCATCGAAGCGGCCCCATTTACTTGTCATCGAGCGTTGTGAACGTTGGAAAAAAAGCATGTGCTGGCAGTTGAATGCAAACAACCCGCCCACATAAAAGGTTCACAACCCAAATTGGCAACGAATTTAAGTGGGAGATGTTTAGATGGGTAAGATTATTGGTATTGACCTGGGTACAACCAACTCTTGTGTTGCGATCATGGATGGCACTAAAGCACGCGTGCTGGAAAATGCCGAGGGCGATCGCACCACGCCTTCAATTATTGCGTATACACAGGATGGCGAAATTCTGGTCGGTCAACCGGCTAAACGTCAGGCAGTGACCAACCCGCAGAATACCCTGTTCGCAATTAAGCGTCTGATCGGTCGTCGCTTCCAGGACGAAGAAGTGCAGCGTGATATTAAAATCATGCCGTACAAAATCACCGGCGCTGACAACGGCGACGCATGGCTGGAAGTGAAAGGTCAGAGAATGGCACCACCGCAGATCTCTGCTGAAGTGCTGAAGAAAATGAAAAAGACCGCCGAAGATTACCTCGGTGAGCCAGTGACTGAAGCCGTGATCACCGTACCGGCTTACTTCAACGATGCGCAGCGTCAGGCGACCAAAGACGCCGGCCGTATCGCGGGTCTGGAAGTCAAACGTATCATTAACGAACCGACTGCTGCTGCACTGGCATACGGTCTGGATAAAGGTCAGGGCAACCGCACCATCGCGGTTTATGACCTAGGTGGCGGTACCTTCGATATCTCAATCATTGAGATCGACGAAGTTGACGGCGAAAAAACCTTTGAAGTTCTGGCGACCAACGGTGACACCCACCTGGGTGGTGAAGACTTCGATAGCCGCCTGATTAACTATCTGGTTGCTGAATTCAAGAAAGACCAGGGCATCGATCTGCACAACGATCCACTGGCGATGCAGCGTCTGAAAGAAGCGGCAGAGAAAGCGAAAATCGAACTTTCTTCTGCACAGCAGACCGACGTTAACCTGCCATACATCACGGCAGATGCGACCGGTCCTAAACACCTGAACATCAAAGTGACCCGCTCTAAACTGGAGTCACTGGTTGAAGATCTGGTTGCTCGCTCAATCGCGCCACTGAAAGTTGCGCTGCAGGATGCCGGACTGTCTGTTTCAGACATCAACGACGTTATCCTGGTGGGTGGTCAGACTCGTATGCCACTGGTTCAGGCCAAAGTGACTGAGTTCTTCGGTAAAGAGCCACGTAAAGACGTGAACCCGGACGAAGCGGTCGCGGTCGGTGCTGCGGTTCAGGGTGGTGTACTGGGTGGCGACGTGAAAGACGTGCTGCTGCTGGACGTTACCCCGCTGTCACTGGGTATCGAAACCATGGGTGGTGTGATGACTTCGCTGATCAGCAAGAACACCACTATCCCAACCAAGCACAGCCAGGTCTTCTCGACTGCTGAAGATAACCAGTCAGCCGTGACCATTCACGTGCTGCAGGGTGAGCGTAAGCGCGCCAATGACAACAAGTCACTGGGCCAGTTCAACCTCGATGGTATCCAGAACGCGCCACGCGGTCTGCCGCAGATCGAAGTGACCTTCGACATCGATGCGGATGGTATCCTGCACGTGTCGGCGAAAGATAAGAACAGCGGTAAAGAGCAGAAAATCACCATCAAAGCCTCTTCAGGTCTGAGCGATGAAGAGATCCAGAAAATGGTGCGTGATGCGGAAGCGAATGCTGAATCTGACCGCAAGTTCGAAGAGCTGGTACAGACGCGTAACCAGGGCGATCAGATTGCCCACAGCACGCGTAAGCAGCTGGACGAAGCGGGCGACAAACTGTCTGCTGATGACAAAGCGCCAATCGAAGCCGCTCTGGCCGCGCTGGAAACTGCGCTGAGAGGCGAAGACAAAGCGGAAATCGACGCCAAAATGCAGGCGCTGATGGAAGTGTCCGGCAAACTGATGGAAGCAGCACAGCAGTCTCAGGCGGGTGCAGCGGATGCCGGTGACGCGTCAGCGAAGAAAGATGACGACGTTGTCGATGCTGAATTCGAAGAAGTAAAAGACAACAAGAAATAATTGCCCCTGACCGGGCGCGACGGTTGGCCTGACAGCCGTTGAAACCAGCACGGGCGTAGGAGATCTCTCCACGCCCGTGCGATCATGTTAAGGGCTAAATAAACATGGCGAAGAGTGATTACTACGAGATTTTAGGTGTCGCCAAATCCGCGGACGAGCGTGAAATCAAAAAGGCTTACAAACGCCTGGCAATGAAATTTCACCCGGACCGTAATCCCGGTGACAAAGAAGCCGAAGCCAAATTCAAAGAGGTCAAGGAAGCGTACGAAATCCTGACCGATGCGCAGAAGCGTGCGGCCTACGATCAATATGGTCATGCAGCCTTTGAACAGGGCGGTATGGGTGGCGGTGGATACGGCGGCGGCGGCTTTGGTGGCGGCGGCGCAGACTTCAGCGATATCTTTGGCGACGTGTTCGGTGACATCTTTGGTGGTGGACGCCGTCAGCGCGCATCCCGTGGCGCCGATTTACGCTACAACATGGAGCTGTCGCTGGAAGAAGCGGTACGCGGCGTGACCAAAGAGATCCGCATTCCAACGCTGGAAGAGTGTGACGTCTGCCACGGCAGCGGCGCGAAAGCGGGAACGCAGCCACAAACCTGTTCAACCTGTCACGGTGCAGGCCAGGTGCAGATGCGCCAGGGCTTCTTCACCGTTCAGCAGGCCTGTCCGACCTGTCATGGTCGCGGCTCGGTGATTAAAGATCCGTGCAACGCCTGTCATGGTCATGGCCGCGTTGAGAAGTCGAAAACGCTGTCAGTGAAAATCCCGGCAGGGGTCGACACCGGCGATCGCATTCGTCTGAGCGGCGAAGGCGAAGCGGGCGAGCAGGGCGCACCAGCAGGCGATCTCTACGTTCAGGTCTCGGTGAAGAAACACCCGATCTTCGAACGTGAAGAGAACAATCTCTACTGTGAAGTGCCGATCAACTTTGCGATGGCAGCGCTGGGCGGTGAGATTGAAGTACCGACCCTGGATGGTCGCGTGAAGCTGAAAGTGCCGTCAGAAACTCAGACCGGCAAGCTGTTCCGCATGCGCGGACGTGGCGTGAAATCTGTGCGTGGCGGCGCGGTCGGCGATCTGCTGTGTCGTGTCGTGGTGGAAACACCGGTCAGCCTGAATGAGAAACAGAAAGCGCTGTTGCGTGAACTGGAAGAGAGTTTTGGCGGTCCGAGCGGCGAGCATAACAGCCCACGCTCCAAGAGCTTTTTCGACGGCGTGAAAAAATTCTTTGATGATCTGACTCGTTAAGTCTGCCTGATAAAAAGCGGAGCCCCGGCTCTGATGCTGATCAGTTAAGATTAGATTTGTAAAGGCTGTCACGGTCAAACGTGGCAGCTTTTTTTGGGCGAGCGAGCCGCATTGCAGGCCAGCGCACCTCTGCTGCTGCCGGGCCGTCCTCGCGCCGCTCACGCGGTACCTTCGGCTTTGACGTCGTGCCGACGAACCGTTCGGGGATCGGCCCTCCCTGGCCGGCCCCGAACTGTCCACGCTTCCCGGCGTGGACTTCTGGCCCACCGTCACGCCTCAGCGCTGCGGATAGCCCTTTCAGCAGCAGAGGCGCTCAGGCCTCCACTCTCGTGCCCTTTTTGACAATACACACTGAAGTTTCAGAGCAGCCCGGCACCAGACTGCGTTATCACCTGTCACTTAACTGACCAGCATTAGAGTCCCGGCTCCGCTTTTTTTACTTTAAATCACCTGCCTGTGATGGCTGCATTATCTCTCCCTCACCGCAGCACTCATAAAAAAGCCGACGTTTACTGCTGCTACCGCTCGGCTAAACCGAGCATATAGCGCGGTATAAGCTGCTTTTAACGAACTATATGAATCGTTACACTGTTTAATATTCTGTCTCTGCTCAGGAAGATGAACGTTGAACAAGCCGCGCAAATTAAAGAATCTGCTAAAAAGTTTTATTGAAAGTGATGCCAGCAATGGCGTGATGTTGATCGTGGCGGCGGTCGCGGCGATGATCCTCGCCAATACGGCCGCTACCGCCCAGGGTTACCAGGCGTTGCTGAATGAACCGGTACAAATCCGCTTCGGGGCGCTGGATATCAGCAAAAACTTGCTGTTGTGGATCAACGATGCACTGATGGCGCTTTTCTTTCTGGTTATTGGCCTGGAAGTAAAGCGGGAGTTGATGGTCGGCGAACTTGCCAGCCGTGACAAGGCGATCTTCCCGGTCATCGCGGCAATAGGCGGCATGGCGTTACCCGCTCTGATCTTCCTGTTTTTCAACCATGGTGATGAGATTGCACGCAACGGCTGGGCCATTCCCACCGCAACCGATATCGCTTTTGCGCTGGGTGTGCTGGCCCTTCTGGGCAGCCGTGTTCCCGTTGCGCTGAAAGTCTTTCTGATGGCACTGGCGATTATTGATGACCTGGGTGCCATTGTGATTATCGCTTTGTTCTATACCAGTGACCTCTCAGTGCTCTCCCTGTGCGTGGCTGCTGGCGCCATTGTCGTGCTGGCACTCCTGAACCGCTTTAACGTCCGTAAAATCTCAATTTATATACTGGTGGGTATCGTGCTCTGGACCGCCGTGCTGAAGTCGGGCGTCCACGCAACCCTGGCTGGCGTCATTGTGGGCTTCTTCGTGCCTCTGGAGAAGAAAGAGGGGCACTCTCCAGCAGAACATCTGGCGCATGGTCTGATGCCGTGGGTGAACTGGATGATTCTGCCGCTGTTTGCCTTTGCTAATGCCGGTATCTCACTTGCTGGCATTACGCTGAGTGATGTCCTCTCGCCTGAACCGTCAGGCATCATCCTCGGCCTGCTAATCGGTAAGCCACTAGGCATTACCCTGTTCTGCTGGCTGGCGGTAAAATTGCGGCTGGCGGTATTACCCAACGGCACAACCATACGCGATATTATGGCGATTGGCGTGCTGTGCGGCATTGGCTTCACTATGTCAATTTTTATCAGTTCGCTGGCCTTTGATGCCGCGCATGAACAGCTGGTGACCTTTTCAAAACTGGGCATTCTGACCGGCTCTCTGCTTTCAGCTGTCATCGGCTATACGCTGCTGCGAATTAAACTGCGTTAATGGAGAGGAGGCGAAAGCCTCCTTTTTGCTATGAATCAGCTCAATTTCAATCATCTCTACTACTTCTGGCACGCCTGCCGTGCGGGATCGATAGCTGGCGCAGCAGAGGCACTCTCCCTGACGCCACAGACCATTACCGGGCAGATTAAGGCACTGGAGGAGCGCCTGCAGGGCAAACTGTTCCGGCGTCAGGGACGGGGCCTGGTACCGACTGAACTGGGACAGCTGGTTTTTCGCTATGCTGACCGCATGTTTATGCTGGGTCAGGAGATGCTGGATATTGTGAATTACCGCAAAGAGTCCCATCTGCTGCTGGATGTAGGCGTAGCAGATGCGCTCTCAAAGCAGCTGGTCAGCAAGGTGCTGGAGACGGCGGTGGTCGCAGAGGAGAAAATTCATCTGCGCTGTTTTGAATCGACCCACGAAATGCTGCTGGAGCAGCTCAGTCAGCATAAGCTGGATATGATTATCTCTGACTGCTCCATCGACCCCACCCAACAGGAAGGACTGTTTTCGGTGAAGCTGGGGGAATGTGCGATCAGTTTCTGGTCAACCCAGCCGCTCAGCGATATCTCTTTTCCGGCCTGCCTTGAGACGCGTCCCCTGCTGATTCCGGGTCGCCGCTCCATGCTGGGGCGAAAAATCCTCAACTGGATCAGCACCCAGGGGCTGCAGGTGGAGATTCTGGGTGAGTTCGATGATGCGGCACTGATGACGGCGTTTGGTGCGCGACAGAATGCGATTTTTGTCGCGCCTTTGCTGGAGATGGGGCAGCGGGAGGGAATATATGAAGCCGGGCGGCTCGACGCGGTATCAGAGGAGTATCACATACTGTTTGCGGAGCGGATGATTCAGCATCCGGCGGTGCAGCGACTGTGTCACGCAGACTTCAGCGGACTCTTTCCCCGCCAGGGTACAGACGAAAAAAAACCGGCGTAAGCGCCGGCTTTTTTAACAAAGCGATTAACAACAGGCGATTAAGCCAGTTTGTTGATCTGTGCAGTCAGGTTAGACTTATAACGTGCAGCTTTGTTCTTGTGGATCAGACCTTTAGCAGCCTGACGGTCCACGAGTGGTTGCATTTCATTGAATGCGTTCTGCGCAGCAGCTTTGTCGCCTGAAGCGATCGCCGCGTATACTTTCTTAACGAAGGTACGCATCATAGAGCGGCGGCTAGCGTTATGCTTACGGCGTTTCTCAGATGTTACGGCGCGTTTCTTAGCTGATTTGATATTAGCCAAGGTACAACTCCCAAATGTGTTCTATAGAGACAAATCAAAGGCCGAGGACTATGCCCTTCTAACCTGATTTTGTCAATGGATTTGTGCAAATAAGCGTCGCCCTGAGAGCGGCACTCGGTTACGTATTTGATGGCGCAGGATTCTACCAGCTTCCCCTCGCTGAATACAGTATTTCGCGACAAAATTCTTAACATGCGCTTCAGCAACAGGAAATGCAGCGCCTAAAGCATGAAAGGCGTGCTGACGGGTTAACCTGAGTCGCTTTCAAGGGTATAATCCGCCGATTTCCACCGGTTTGGGCCAGCCATGAAGTTTATCCGCGGTATTCATAATCTTAACGAGCAGCATCGCGGCTGCGTTCTGACCATTGGTAATTTCGATGGCGTACACCGTGGGCATCAGGCGCTGATGTCGCGGCTGTGTGAAGAGGGACGTAAGCGTAATCTGCCGGTGGTGGTCATGGTTTTTGAGCCACAGCCGCTGGAGCTGTTTGCCGGTGACAAAGCGCCGGCTCGTCTGACGCGTCTGCGTGAAAAATTGCGTTATATGGCGGAAGCCGGCGTCGATAAAGTGTTGTGCGTGCGGTTTGACCGTCGCTTTGCGGCCTTGTCCGCCCAGCGTTTTATCAGTGACCTGTTAGTCGAAAAGCTGGACGTAAAGTACCTTGCAGTAGGCGATGATTTCCGCTTCGGCGCTGGTCGCCAGGGTGATTTCCTGTTATTACAGAAAGCCGGTGCAGAGTACGGCTTTGAGGTCGTCAGCACCGAAACCTTCTGTGATGGCGGTAAGCGAATCAGCAGTACTGCCGTGCGTCAGGCGCTGGCCGTGGATGATTTAGCGCTGGCGCAATCGCTGCTTGGTCACCCTTTCACTATTTCCGGCCGCGTTGTGCACGGTGATGCACTGGGACGCACGCTGGGTTTCCCCACGGCGAACCTCCCTTTACGCCGTAGCGTCTCGCCGGTGAAAGGGGTTTATGCAGTGGAGGTACGGGGTCTGACGCCCGAGCCACTGCCAGGTGTCGCCAATATCGGCACCCGTCCGACCGTAAAAGGTTTACGCCAGCAGCTTGAAGTTCACCTGCTCGACATCAATATGGATCTCTATGGTCGTCACATTGATGTGGTGCTGAAACAGAAAATACGAAACGAGCAGCGCTTTGCCTCACTGGAGGCGTTGAAAGAACAAATTGCGAACGATGTGGTAACGGCCCGGCAGTTCTTTGGGCTGCTTTAACCTGAGCGAAAAACGGAATCGAGAATCTGATGAGTGACTATAAATCTACCCTGAATTTGCCGGAAACGGGATTCCCGATGCGTGGCGATCTGGCCAAACGCGAACCGGGAATGTTGCAACGCTGGTATGCCGACAATCTGTACGGCATCATCCGCGAAGCCAAAAAAGGGAAAAAAACCTTTATCCTGCATGATGGCCCTCCGTATGCGAACGGCAGCATTCATATTGGTCACTCCGTTAACAAGATTCTGAAAGACATTATCGTTAAGTCGAAAGGCATGGCGGGTTATGACTCGCCGTATGTGCCGGGCTGGGACTGTCACGGTCTGCCAATCGAACACAAAGTTGAGCAGATGATCGGCAAGCCAGGCGAGAAAGTCACCGCTGCTGAATTCCGCGAAGCGTGCCGCAAATACGCCGCGGAACAGGTTGAAGGCCAGAAGGCGGACTTTATCCGTCTGGGCGTGCTGGGCGACTGGGATCGCCCTTACCTGACCATGGATTTCGGTACCGAAGCCAACATCATTCGTGCGCTGAGTAAAATCATCGGCAACGGCCACCTGCACAAAGGCGCGAAGCCCGTGCACTGGTGTCTGGATTGCCGTTCTGCCTTAGCAGAAGCGGAAGTGGAGTATTACGACAAGACTTCGCCTTCAATCGACGTGATGTTCAACGCTATCGATGCCGACGCGGTGCGTCAGGCGTTTGGTGTGGCACAGGTTAATGGCCCGATTTCAATGGTGATCTGGACGACGACACCGTGGACGCTGCCGGCTAACCGTGCCATCTCGTTAAACGCGGAATTTGAGTATCAGCTGCTGCAGATCGACGGTCGCGCGCTGATCCTGGCAAAAGATCTGGTCGAGAGCGTAATGAAGCGCGCGGGCGTCAGCGAATGGCAGGTACTGGGCGAATGCAAAGGCGCGGCGCTGGAGCTGCAAAAATTCCAGCATCCGTTCCTGGCGCTTGAGTCGCTGGTAGTGCTGGGCGATCACGTCACCCTGGAAGCGGGTACCGGAGCAGTCCACACGGCACCTGGCCACGGCCCGGATGACTATGTTATCGGTCAGAAATATGGCATCGAAACCGCTAATCCGGTCGGACCGGATGGCCGCTATCTGCCAGGCACCTATCCGACGCTGGATGGGGTCAACGTCTTTAAAGCCAACGACATGATCGTTGAGCTGCTGAAAGAGAAGGGCGCGCTGCTGCACGTTGAGAAACTGCTGCACAGCTACCCGCACTGCTGGCGCCATAAAACGCCGATCATCTTCCGCGCCACGCCGCAATGGTTCATCAGCATGGATCAGAAAGGATTGCGTGCGCAGTCGCTGAAGGAGATCAAAGGCGTGCAGTGGATCCCGGACTGGGGCCAGGCGCGTATCGAATCGATGGTGGCGAACCGTCCTGACTGGTGTATCTCTCGTCAGCGTACCTGGGGCGTACCGATGGCGCTGTTCGTTCATAAAGAGAGCGAAGAGCTGCATCCGGACACGCTGGCGCTGATGGAGAAAGTTGCGCAGCGCGTTGAGCAGGAGGGGATTCAGGCCTGGTGGGATCTCGATCCGCGCGAACTGATGGGCGACGATGCCGATCATTACGTAAAAGTGCCGGATACGCTGGATGTCTGGTTTGACTCCGGTTCAACCAGCTATTCCGTGGTTGATGCGCGTCCGGAATTTGGCGGACATGCGCCTGACCTCTATCTGGAAGGGTCCGATCAGCATCGCGGCTGGTTTATGTCCTCGCTGATGATCTCCACGGCGATGAAGGGCAAAGCGCCTTATCGTCAGGTACTGACGCACGGTTTCACCGTGGATGGTCAGGGCCGCAAGATGTCGAAATCGATCGGTAACACGGTTGCGCCGCAGGATGTGATGAACAAACTGGGCGCCGATATTCTGCGCCTGTGGGTGGCATCAACCGACTACTCGGGCGAAATGGCGGTCTCCGATGAGATCCTCAAGCGCTCTGCCGATGCCTATCGCCGCATCCGTAACACCGCGCGTTTCCTGCTGGCTAACCTCAGCGGCTTTAACCCGGCTACCGATCTGGTGAAACCGGAAGAGATGGTGGTGATGGATCGCTGGGCCGTCGGTCGCGCTCAGGCGGCACAGGCCGATATCGTTGCCTCTTACGAGAACTACGATTTCCACGAAGTGATCCAGCGTCTGATGCAGTTCTGCTCAATTGAGATGGGCAGTTTCTATCTCGACATCATCAAGGATCGTCAGTACACCGCGAAAGGCGATGGCCTGGCGCGTCGCAGTTGCCAGACCGCACTGTGGCATATCGTCGAAGCGCTGGTACGCTGGATGGCACCGATCATGTCCTTTACGGCAGATGAGATCTGGGGCTACCTGCCAGGCGAACGTGCGCAGTATGTCTTCACCGAAGAGTGGTATCAGGGGCTGTTTGGCCTGGCTGAAGATGAAGCACTGAATGACGCCTACTGGGCTGAGCTGCTGAAAGTGCGTGGCGAAGTGAATAAGGTGATCGAGCAGGCGCGTGCGGATAAACGTATCGGTGGCGCACTGGAAGCAACGGTCACGCTCTATGCCGATCCGGAGCTGGCGGCTAAACTTCAGGCGCTGGGTAATGAGCTGCGCTTTGTGCTGCTGACTTCTGGCGCACAGGTGGCTGATTACGCCCTGGCGAACGACGAAGCGCAGCAGAGTGAACTGCTGAAAGGTCTGAAAATCGCGCTGCACAAGGCGGAAGGCGAGAAATGTCAGCGCTGCTGGCATTACACTACCGACGTCGGACAGAATCCTGAGCATGCTGAGGTCTGTGGTCGTTGTTACACTAACGTAGCCGGTGACGGCGAACAGCGTGAATTCGCCTGATGCGTAAACCTATTTTATCAACCGGATTGCGCTGGCTGTGGCTGGTGCTGGTGGTGATTGTTGTCGACTTCGCCAGTAAGCAGTGGGTGATGAACAACATGATGCTGCATGAAACCCAGCCACTGATGCCCTACCTGAACCTGTTCTACGCCCACAACTACGGCGCGGCGTTCAGTTTCCTGGCGGACAAAGGCGGCTGGCAGCGCTGGTTCTTTGCCGGTATTGCGCTGGCTATCGTGATCTCACTGGTAGTGATGATGTATCGTAATCATGCCAGTCAGAAGATCGCTAACATCGCGTATGCCCTGATCATCGGCGGCGCGATAGGCAATCTGTTTGATCGCTCATACCATGGCTTTGTGGTCGATTTTATCGATTTCTATGTCGGTAACTGGCACTTCGCTACATTTAATATCGCTGACTGCGGCATCTGTATTGGTGCTGCATTGGTGGTGCTGGAGGGCTTTTTCAGCCCGAACGGCAAACAGGCTAAACAGAAAGGGTAAGTGATGACTGAGTCCGTACAGCGCGAAAGCGCGGTGTTGGTGCATTTTACGCTGAAGCTGGAAGATGGCTCGACGGCGGAATCGACCCGTGCAAACGGCAAGCCCGCGCTGTTCCGTCTCGGTGATGGCAGCCTCTCTGCGGCACTTGAGCAGGCACTGCTGGGGCTGAAAGCGGGTGAAACTAAACAGTTTACCCTGGAACCGGACGACGCCTTTGGCGGCGTCAGCCCTGACCTCATCCAGTATTTCTCGCGTCGGGACTTTATCGATGCGGGTGAGCCGGAAGTGGGAGCCATCATGCTGTTCAGCGGCATGGGCGGCAGTGAAATGCCTGGCGTGATCCGTGAAATTTCCGGTGACTCTATCACCGTGGATTTCAACCATCCGCTGGCAGGTCGTCGTATTCAGTTTGATGTAGAGGTGCTGGAAATCGATCCCGCACTGGAGGCCAACGATGCAAATCCTGTTAGCTAATCCGCGCGGCTTCTGCGCTGGCGTTGATCGTGCCATCAGTATTGTTGAGCGCGCGCTGGAGATGTATGGCGCGCCAATCTATGTCCGTCACGAAGTGGTGCATAACCGTTACGTGGTAAACAGCCTGCGTGAGCGCGGTGCCATCTTCATTGAAGAGATCAGTGAAGTGCCGGATAACGCGATTCTGATCTTCTCCGCGCACGGTGTTTCTCAGGCGGTGCGTGCCGAAGCGAAAGCGCGCAATCTGACCATGCTGTTTGACGCCACCTGTCCGCTGGTGACCAAAGTGCATATGGAAGTGGCACGCGCCAGCCGTAAAGGCGTTGAAGCGATACTGATTGGTCATGCGGGTCATCCGGAAGTCGAAGGCACCATGGGGCAGTACAACAACCCTAATGGCGGCATGTATCTGGTGGAGTCACCGGAAGATGTCTTCAGGCTGACAGTAAAAGACGAAAACAATCTGAGCTTCATGACGCAGACCACGCTGTCGGTGGATGACACCTCTGACATCATTGATGCCCTGCGTCAGCGTTTCCCGGCGATCATCGGGCCGCGTAAAGATGATATCTGCTACGCCACCACCAACCGTCAGGAAGCGGTTCGTACCCTGGCGAAAGATGCGGAAGTGGTGCTGGTGGTGGGGTCGAAGAACTCCTCCAACTCTAACCGTCTGGCTGAGCTGGCTCAGCGTGCCGGTAAGCTGGCGAAGCTGATCGACTCTGCGGATGATATTCAGGAAGAGTGGGTTAAAGGCGTGGCCTGCATCGGCGTCACGGCAGGCGCGTCAGCGCCCGATATTCTGGTGCAGCAGGTGATCCAGCGGCTGCGTGAACTGGGCGGCGAAGCGGCAATTGAGCTGATTGGCCGTGAAGAGAATATTGTCTTCGAAGTGCCCAAAGAGCTGCGTGTCGAAGTGCGTAACGTGCAGTAACTCATCGATATTACTGATAAAAAGGCCGACTCTGTTCGGCCTTTTTTGTTTTTTGAATCTGACAAAAAAAGCCGTTATTTGCTGCGGTGATTGCTTTTACTGATAATCGCGGGCGGCTGGCATAAAATTCTTATTATCACGGATTAATAGTGGCGTGACTGTTAACTCATCGTTAACCTGATGACGCTTTGGATGCATAGTTTTGTTTTAGGAATGAATAAATATGAATACAATCCGCATTGCTATTGTGGGTGCGCCGGGCCGTATGGGCCGTAATCTGATTCAGGCGACGCAGCAGGCAGAAGGCGCAGAACTGGGTGCGGCACTGGCTCGCCCAGGCTCATCGCTGACCGGCAGCGACGCTGGTGAATTAGCGGGCATCGGCAAAAATGGCATCATCATCGCTGACGATTTACGCGCGGTGATTAACGATTTTGATGTGCTGGTCGACTTCACCCGCCCGGAAGGCACGCTGGAGTATATGGCGATCTGCCGTGAGCAGGGCAAAGCGATGGTGATCGGCACCACCGGTTTTGATGAAGCAGGCAAAGCGGCCATTCGCGCCGCGGCGGAAGATATCCCCATTGTGTTCGCCGCTAACTTCAGCGTGGGGGTTAACCTGGTGCTGAAGCTGCTGGAGAAGGCTGCCAAAGTGATGGGGGAGTACGCGGATATTGAGATCGTTGAAGCGCATCACCGCCATAAAGTCGATGCGCCCTCCGGGACCGCGCTGGCGATGGGTGAGGCAATTGCCGATGCGATGCAGTGGAAACTGGATGAGCATGCGGTCTATACGCGTGAGGGCCACACCGGCGAACGCCAGCCGCAGAGCATCGGTTTTGCGACAGTACGCGCGGGTGATATCGTCGGTGAGCATACTGCAATGTTTGCAGATATCGGCGAGCGCGTAGAGATAACCCACAAGGCTTCAAGCCGTATGACCTTTGCAAATGGCGCCGTTAAGTCCGCTTTGTGGTTGAAAGACAAAAAATCTGGCCTGTTTGATATGCGTGATGTGCTGGATTTGTCGATGTTGTGAGTGTTATGAACCATCGTGATGTGGTTGTTTCAATCGATAATCGCTTGATTGAAAAGGGGCAATGTTTTCATTGCCCTTAATTTTATCTGAAATATGCCTTCACGGCATAAAATCCAGCTCTGGCTCCTTTTTTCTCCTGTTTTCTTCATTTATTTTCTCTGCTGAATGCTATTTTTGACCATTTGGTCAAAAATAAAGGCCGCGCTGCATCTGTTTTGCTTTTACGCTGCCTGGCAAACGATTATTCCGCCGAGTTTTCCTCTCTTTTTGCTGCTTATGCCCGTTATTTTCCTCAGAAGGCAGATAATGGTGAAAAAATCCCGCCGCAGGGTAGACAATGGCCAGGGCGATCATTAGAATGCGCGCAATTTGCCAAAAATCGACAATTCAGGCGGTTTTTGCATTGATTCAGGCGGCTATTTTGAATTAATATGCAGATATTGTGACTGTTTATTCCCTGGAGGATGTTTTGATTAAGTCAGCGCTCTTGGTTCTGGAAGACGGAACCCAATTCCACGGTCGGGCCATCGGGGCAACAGGGTCGGCAGTGGGAGAAGTCGTTTTCAATACCTCAATGACCGGTTATCAAGAAATCCTCACTGATCCTTCCTATTCCCGCCAAATCGTTACTCTCACTTATCCCCATATCGGTAATGTCGGAACCAATGCCGCCGACGAAGAATCCAGCCAGATTCATGCGCAGGGCCTGGTTATCCGTGACCTGCCGCTGATTGCCAGCAACTTCCGTAGTGAAGAGGGCTTATCCGCCTACCTGCAGCGCAATAACATTGTGGCGATTGCCGATATTGATACTCGCAAGCTGACGCGCTTGCTGCGTGAGAAAGGTGCGCAAAACGGCTGCATCATTGCGGGCGATAATCCGGATGCCGCGCTGGCGCTGCAAAAAGCTCAGGCGTTCCCGGGACTGAAAGGGATGGATTTGGCGAAAGAGGTCTGCACCACTGAGACCTACAGCTGGCAGCAGGGCAGCTGGACGCTGGAGGGAGGGCTGCCAGAGCAGGCCGACGCTGAATCATTGCCTTACCATGTGGTGGCTTACGATTACGGTGCCAAGCGCAACATTCTGCGGATGCTTGTCGATCGCGGCTGTCGTCTGACCGTCGTTCCGGCACAGACGTCTGCCGAAGAAGTACTGAAGCTTAATCCGGATGGCATCTTCCTCTCTAACGGTCCTGGCGACCCGGAGCCGTGCGACTACGCCATCAGCGCGATTCAGGCCTTCCTGAAAACAGAGATCCCGGTGTTCGGAATCTGTCTGGGTCATCAGCTGCTGGCGCTGGCCAGTGGGGCTAAGACCGTGAAGATGAAGCTGGGTCACCACGGTGGCAACCATCCGGTGAAAGATCTCGATAACAATCGCGTGATGATCACCGCGCAGAACCACGGTTTTGCGGTCGATGAGAACAATCTTCCCGCTAACCTGCGTGTTACTCACATTTCGTTGTTCGATAAAACTGTGCAGGGCATTCATCGCACTGACAAGCCCGCATTCAGCTTCCAGGGACACCCGGAAGCCAGTCCTGGCCCAGGCGATGCTGCGCCGCTGTTTGACCACTTTATTGAATTGATTGACGCATTCCGTCTGCAAGCGAAGTAATCAGGAGCTAATTCATGCCAAAACGTACAGACCTAAAATCCATCCTGATTCTTGGTGCCGGTCCGATTGTGATCGGCCAGGCCTGCGAATTTGACTATTCCGGTGCGCAGGCGTGTAAAGCGCTGCGTGAAGAGGGTTACCGCGTCATTCTGGTGAACTCCAACCCGGCGACGATCATGACCGACCCGGAAATGGCTGATGCGACTTACATTGAGCCGATTCACTGGGAAGTGGTGCGCAAAATCATCGAAAAAGAGCGCCCGGACGCGGTACTGCCGACCATGGGCGGTCAGACAGCGCTGAACTGTGCGCTGGAGCTGGAACGTCATGGCGTGCTGGAAGAGTTTGGCGTCACCATGATCGGCGCAACGGCTGACGCAATCGACAAAGCGGAAGATCGTCGTCGTTTCGACGTGGCGATGAAAAGCATCGGTCTGGATACCGCGCGCTCCGGCATTGCGCACACCATGGAAGAAGCGCTGGCCGTGGCTGAAGATGTCGGTTTCCCCTGCATTATCCGTCCCTCATTTACTATGGGCGGAACCGGTGGCGGCATCGCCTACAACCGCGAAGAGTTTGAAGAGATTTGCGAACGCGGTCTCGACCTCTCACCGACCAATGAGCTGCTGATTGATGAGTCGCTGATTGGCTGGAAAGAGTATGAGATGGAAGTGGTGCGCGATAAAAACGACAACTGCATCATCGTCTGCTCAATTGAAAACTTCGATGCGATGGGGATCCACACCGGTGACTCCATCACGGTGGCACCTGCCCAGACGCTGACCGACAAAGAGTATCAGATCATGCGTAACGCCTCGCTGGCGGTACTGCGTGAGATCGGTGTTGAGACCGGTGGCTCCAACGTGCAGTTCTCGGTTAACCCGAAAGATGGCCGCCTGATTGTCATTGAGATGAACCCGCGCGTGTCACGCTCCTCGGCGCTGGCCTCCAAAGCGACCGGTTTCCCGATTGCTAAAGTGGCGGCCAAACTGGCGATCGGCTATACCCTCGACGAGCTGATGAATGATATTACCGGCGGTTTAACGCCTGCCTCGTTCGAGCCGTCAATCGACTACGTTGTCACCAAGATCCCGCGTTTCAACTTCGAAAAATTTGCCGGTGCCAACGATCGCCTGACCACCCAGATGAAGTCGGTCGGTGAAGTGATGGCGATTGGCCGCACTTTCCAGGAATCCATGCAGAAAGCGCTGCGCGGCCTGGAAGTGGGCGCTAACGGCTTCGACCCGAAAGTCCACCTCGACGATCCGGAAGCATTAACCCGCATCCGCCGTGAGCTGAAAGATGCCGGTTCAGACCGCATCTGGTACATCGCGGACGCCTTCCGTGCCGGCATGTCAGTGGATGGCGTGTTCAACCTGACCAATGTAGACCGCTGGTTCCTGGTGCAGATTGAAGAGCTGGTGCGGCTGGAAGAGCAGGTTGCCCGTGAAGGGGTTAATAGCCTGGATGAGACGTTCCTGCGCGCGCTGAAGCGTAAAGGCTTTGCTGATGCGCGGCTGGCGACACTGGCGGGCGTGGCCGAGAGCGAAATCCGCAAGCTGCGTCAGCAGTTTAACCTGCACCCGGTTTACAAGCGCGTAGATACCTGCGCCGCAGAGTTCGCGACAGACACCGCCTACATGTACTCCACCTATGAGGAGGAGTGCGAAGCCAATCCAAGTCCGGATCGCGAAAAAATCATGATTCTGGGCGGTGGGCCAAACCGTATCGGTCAGGGTATCGAATTCGACTACTGCTGCGTTCACGCCGCCCTGGCGCTGCGTGAAGATGGTTACCAGACCATTATGGTCAACTGTAACCCGGAAACCGTCTCGACCGATTACGACACCTCTGATCGCCTCTACTTCGAGCCGGTCACGCTGGAAGATGTGCTGGAGATCGTGCGCATTGAGCAGCCAAAAGGCGTGATTGTGCAGTATGGCGGTCAGACGCCACTGAAACTGGCGCGTGCACTGGAAGCCTCAGGCGTACCAGTTATCGGCACCAGCCCGGATTCCATCGACCGTGCTGAAGACCGTGAACGTTTCCAGCAGGCGGTTGATCGCCTGAACCTGAAGCAACCCGCCAACGCCACGGTGGCCACACTGGAGCAGGCGGTTGAGAAAGCCGCGGGCCTGGGTTATCCGCTGGTGGTGCGTCCTTCTTATGTGCTGGGTGGCCGTGCCATGGAGATCGTCTACGACGAGATCGATCTCAAGCGCTACTTCCAGACGGCGGTCTCGGTTTCCAACGATGCACCGGTGCTGCTGGATCGCTTCCTGGATGATGCGGTCGAAGTGGATGTTGATGCGATTTGCGACGGCGAGCGGGTGCTGATTGGCGGCATCATGGAACATATCGAGCAGGCTGGCGTTCACTCCGGTGACTCCGCCTGTTCACTGCCGGCCTACACCCTGAGTCAGGAGATTCAGAATGTGATGCGCCAGCAGGTTGAGAAGCTGGCGTTTGAGCTGAACGTTCGTGGCCTGATGAACGTCCAGTTCGCGGTGAAAGATAACGAAGTCTACCTGATCGAAGTTAACCCTCGCGCGGCGCGTACCGTGCCGTTCGTCTCTAAAGCGACCGGTGTCCCGCTGGCGAAAGTCGCCGCGCGCGTGATGGCAGGTAAAACGCTGGCAGAGCAGGGCGTCACTGAAGAGGTGATTCCGCCTTACTACTCTGTCAAAGAAGTGGTGCTGCCGTTTAACAAGTTCCAGGGCGTTGACCCGATTCTGGGGCCAGAAATGCGCTCTACCGGTGAAGTCATGGGCGTGGGCCGCACCTTCGCTGAGGCGTTTTCCAAAGCGATGCTGGGCGCACAGAGCAACATGAAGAAGTCGGGCCGTGCGCTGCTGTCGGTGCGTGAAGGCGACAAGAAACGTATTGTCGACCTGGCCGCTAAGCTGCAGAAGTTTGGTTTCGAACTGGATGCGACTCACGGCACGGCGGTCGTGCTGGGCGAAGCGGGCATCAATCCGCGCCTAGTGAACAAGGTGCACGAAGGGCGTCCGCACATTCAGGACCGTCTGAAGAACGGCGAGTATAGCTACATCGTCAATACCACGGCGGGTCGTCAGGCGATTGAAGATTCGAAACTGATTCGCCGCAGTGCCCTGCAGTATAAAGTGCACTACGACACCACGCTGAACGGCGGCTTCGCCACCGCGATGGCGCTGAATGCTGACCCGACGGAACAGGTTATCTCCGTTCAGGAGATGCATGCCCAGATCAAGGCGATGTAAGGCGATGTAATGTGAAAAACGGCTCCTGCGGGAGCCGTTTTTTTTGACCATCTTATTGGCGATAATCCGAAAAAAGGGTCCAGGGAAAGCAAAGAGTTTGCGTTAAAGTGACTGATTTGGCTTAATTTTTTAGCTATAGGTGCGAATAAGGCCGGTTCGCACAAATTTATAATATAAACACTTCCTGTGCGGATTTTTCGTCAGTACTATGCCTGCCGCTCATCACTGGAGCGTATCAGGACATAAATAAAAAATGAAAATGCGTACTTTTTCTCTGAGTGCAGTGGCTGCACTGATGGCAATTCTTCCTTTCGCCAGCCAGGCGGAAATTACCCTGTTAAAACAGGATCCGCAGGCAGGCGATCCGCTTAGCCGTCTTAACTTTACTTTTGGCGGCAGCATTCGTGCTCAGTTCAATCATCAGACCGGCGTGGATGATAAATCCTACAAGCGCGACGGTTTTGATGGCGGCACCCGTTTCCGTTTCGGTGCTGACTACTACCTGTTTGATGACGTCAGCTGGATCAGCTACTACGAGCTGGGCGTTAACGTCCCGGCGGTCTTCAGCTGGGATCGTCACTATGCGGATGGTGCCAATAACACCACGCGTCGTCAGCTCTACACCGGTCTGAAAAGCAAAACCTGGGGCCAGCTTACCTTTGGTCAGCAGAACAGCGTCTATTACGATACCGTGGGCGCCAAGACCGATATCTGGGATTACGACATGGTCGGCCAGGCACCGGGTAACGGGATCAACGGCGACTACGATGGATCTTACCGCTCACGCAAACAGCTGAAATATAAAAACAGCTTCGGCGATGCGGATCTCTACGCCTCTTATCTGTTCGAAGATAACGAGTATCTGCCAGGCAACGGCCTGCGCTATAAGCGCAAAGGCGGCGGCTCGCTGGGTGTGGACTACCACATTACGGACGATCTGAGCTGGGGCACGGCGTGGAACTACACCCGCGCGGCGATGCGTAACCCGAACAACGGCGACAGCCGCGATTACGATCAGAACATTTACGGCACCGCGCTGAGCTGGACCCCAGGCAACTGGACGTTATCAGCCGGCGGCGGCTGGTATGAGAACTTCATGACCACCAAACGCAAAGATGTGCATGACTACTTTGCCGGCGACGCATGGGGCATTGAATATTTCGCCGGTTACAAGATTCCGGTGGGGCAGTATGGTCTGAAAGCAGTACAGCCATATGTCATGGGCGATCGCATTGAGTATGCGACAGGCCGTGATTATCAGCGCATCGATAACGGTCTGGGTGTGGTGCTGTTCCTCGACTACGGTTTCCGTGTCGATTACGAACATGTGTTTACCTCCAGCACCGATAACCTGGGTGATATGAATCTGGTGCGTCTGCGCTACGACTTCTGATAACCCTGACGGCTCCTGCGGGAGCCGTTTTCTTTTGCGCACGACTTTTGTGCCAGCCTGAGGCCGATCGCTGGCGAGCTGCGGCAAACTGACGCGATTAGGCGGTGAAAAACGCTGCACAGGCCGTGAAAAACGACGTCATGAAAAGCTTTACGCAATTAGACCTTTCCCCCTATCGACGAAAGTTTCACCTTTACGTATCATGGCGCCAATTTTTTTCAGTGAGTGGTTAACATGATTAGTCTTATCGCGGCATTAGCAGCAGATCGCATTATTGGAATGGAGAACGCCATGCCGTGGGACCTGCCTGCAGATCTGGCGTGGTTCAAGCGCCATACGCTGAAGAAACCGGTGATTATGGGCCGACTGACCTTTGAATCTATTGGCCGTCCGTTACCTGGCCGACTGAATATCGTGGTCAGCAGCCAGCCGGGCACCACCGAAGGCGTTACCTGGGTCACTTCGCTGGATGAGGCGTTACAGGCAGCCGGTGATGCTGAAGAGATCATGGTGATTGGCGGCGGCCGCGTCTATGAGCAGATGCTGAAGCGTGCCGATCGTCTTTATCTGACGCACATTGATGCGGAAGTCGAAGGTGATACGCAGTTCCCGGATTACGAGCCGGATGAGTGGCAGTCAACGTTCAGCGAATTCCACGACGCTGACGAGCAAAATTCCCACAGCTACTGCTTTGAGATCCTTGACCGTCGTCGCTAATCCCACCCCTGCCGGGCTGTAACCTGGCTGTCATCTTTATTCATTAGCATTGCTTCTTTTCTGGGATCGACACAAAGGAAGCAATCACTAATGAAAATCGAACTCTCCGCATTAAGCACTGACCGCCTGCCTGATCCACTGCGTCGTAAATTCCTTGCCGGTTCCGGTGCTATTGGCCTGACCGGCTTTCTCAGCGGCGGCCTGACGCTCCCGGGCAGTGCACTGGCGCAGGAGAAGCCTGCGGGCAGCCCACTACTGGGCTTTCAGGCTATTGCCGCGTCCACGGCCGATGAGATTGTGGTGGCCCCTGGCTATCGCGCTGACGTGTTGATCTCCTGGGGTGATCCGCTGGTGAATGGCGCAGCCGCGTTTGATCCGCAGGGCAACAACAGCGCAGAAGATCAGGAAAAGCAGTTCGGTGACAACAACGACGGTATGAGCTTCTTCGCGATTAATGACCATCGCGGCGTGATGGCGATTAACAATGAATATGTGAATGAGCCAACGCTGTTCGCCCACGGCGGCAGTAAAGCGACCAGCCTGGAAGATGTCAAAAAGTCGCAGGCGGCGCACGGTATCTCCATCGTTGAAGTCAAACGGGGTGAGGACAATCGCTGGCAGGTGGTACGTCCTTCTGACTATAACCGCCGCATTACCGCCAATACTCCGATGCGCTTCTCCGGTCCGGCTGCTGGGGATAAAGCGCTGCAGACTGCCGCCGATCCGCAGGGAATGAATGTCCTGGGCACCTTTGGTAACTGCGCCAACGGCAAAACGCCGTGGGGCACCTATCTCACCTGTGAAGAAAACTACGACACCTACTTTGGCACCCATCAGGCGGATTTTACGCCGACCCCACAGCAGAAGCGCTATACCCTGAATGCCGCTGAGCCGGAGCGCAACTGGGCCGACTTTGATCCCCGCTTCGATATCGCTAAGAATCCCAACGAATTTAACCGTCACGGCTGGATTGTCGAAATCGATCCTTTCGATCCTCACTCCGTGCCGGTAAAGCGGACCGCCCTGGGCCGCTTCAAGCACGAGAATGCCGCCGTGACGGTCGCGAAAACCGGCCAGCTGGTGGTTTATATGGGCGACGACGAGCGCGGCGAATATATCTATAAATTTGTCTCAGATGACAAGGTCACTCCGGATGATGCTAAAGCCAATCACGGACTGCTTGATAAGGGCACGCTCTATGTGGCGCAGTTCAACGGCGATGCGCAGGGCACGCCGCTTAAAGGCACCGGGCGCTGGCTGGCGCTGAAGTGGGGCGAAAATGGACTCACCGCTGAAAAGGGATTCAATAGCCAGGCCGATGTTTTGATCAATGCGCGTGCCGCAGCAGATGTGGTCAACGCAACGCGAATGGACCGGCCGGAGTGGATTGCGGTTAACCCGCATGACGGCCGTGCCTACTGCACCCTGACCAACAACAACAAGCGCGGAAATGAAGGCATGCCGGTCAATGCAGCGAATCCACGGCCAAAAAATATCTACGGTCAGATTATTCGCTGGGATGAGAAGGGCGATGCAACCGCGCAGACGTTTGAGTGGGATATCTATGCGTTGTGTGGCAACCCGATAGCGCATCCTGAGGGGATCTATCGCGGCACACCTAACATCACCGCGGAGAACACCTTTAACAGTCCGGATGGGCTGGGGTTTGATGCGCAGGGGCGGTTATGGATCCTGACCGATGGCAAGTACAGCAACAAAGAGGATTATCAGGGGCAGGGGAATAATCAGATGCTGGTGGGTGATCCTGATAGTGGCGAGATCCGCCGGTTTATGGTCGGTCCAAAATCGTGCGAGCTGACCGGTATTACCTTCACGCCCGATTACAAAACGCTGTTCGTGAATGTGCAGCATCCCGGCGAAGAGGGTGACTCGCACTTCCCAGACAACAGTCCGCGTCCGCGGTCGTCGGTGATTATGATCACCCGCGAAGATGGCGGCATTATCGGCGCATAAAACAGGATGCTGGCCTGATGGCCAGCATCGCCGTTATAGCGCGGGCGGTGCCAGACTGTCGCTGGAGGCCAGGGCTTTTTCGCGATTAGAGGGCTGCACCACATAGCGTTGTGTCTCCCAGTGCAACAGGGTCAGCGTTCCGCCCCAGCAGCAGCCGGTATCCAGCCCGATAATGCCCTCTGGCGTGCCTTTGCCTTCCAGCGAGGCCCAGTGACCAAAGACGATGGTGTAGTCACGTGCGACCGGCCCCTCAATGTTAAACCAGGGTTTCAGCGGCGGAAGCGCCGATTCCGGGGCATCTTTGCAGATCATGTCCAGCTGGCCGTTGGGGAAACAGTAGCGCATACGGGTGAGGGCGTTGGTGCTGAAGCGCAGACGCGCCAGGCCGGTCAGATCCTCACTCCAGTTGTTCGGCATGTCGCCATACATGGCATCCAGGAACAGCGGATAACTGTCGCTGGCGAGAACCGCTTCAACTTCACGCGCGCACTTTTTCGCGGTCTCAATATCCCACTGCGGCGTGATACCGGCGTGTCCCATCACCAGCTTTTTCTCTTCATCAACCTGTAACAGCGGCTGACGACGCAGCCAGTTGATCAGCTCATCCGCATCATCCGCTTCCAGCAGCGGGGTCAGGCGATCTTTAGGCTTGTTACGGCTGATGCCGGCGTAGACCGCCAGCAGATGCAAATCGTGATTGCCCAGCACCAGACGCACCGCATCGCCCAGCGATTTAACGTAGCGTAAGACTTCCAGTGAGCCAGGACCGCGCGCCACCAGGTCGCCGGTCAGCCACAGGGTATCCTGCTCAGGGTTGAAGTCGACCTGTTGCAGCAATGCACGTAATTCATCGTAGCAACCGTGAACGTCGCCAATCAGGTATGTGCTCATAACGTTTTATCCATCAGGAAGGTGCCCGACTTAACGGGCAAAAAGCGTGTGAATCAATGAATGTGGGTCTGAATGGCGAGGCGGAACACCGGGATCTCTACGTGAAAAGTGTCGCCCTGTTCGTCGACCATCACATAGTGCCCCTGCATGGTGCCCATCGGTGTTTCGATCACGGCACCGCTGGTGTACTGAAATTCATTGCCTGGCGCGATAAGCGGCTGTTCACCGACCACGCCTTCACCCTGAACTTCCGTTTCGCGGCCGTTACCGTTGGTAATCAACCAGTAGCGTCCCAGCAGTTGCACTGAGGAACGGCCCAGATTGCGTATCGTAATGGTATAGGCGAAGACGTAGCGTTCATCATCCGGTGAGGATTGTGAGGCGACGTACTGGCTTTGCACATGGACGGAGACGCGGGCCGTTTCACTCATGACTTACTCCTGCGATTTTCCCTGATGATTCGCCAGCCAGTTCGCCAGCTGACAATATTGCGCCACCGAGACGTTTTCGGCACGCAGGGTTGGATCTATGGATAACTCTTCCAGCGCACCGGCGGCCACCATGTGGCTCAGGCTGTTGCGCAGCGTTTTACGACGCTGGCCAAACGCTTCAGTGGTAATACGGCTCAGGATACGCACATCGCTGACCGGATACGGTGGCTCGGCATAGGGCACCAGACGCACCACGGCAGAGTCCACTTTCGGTGGTGGCGTGAAAGAGTGCGGAGGGACTTCCAGCACCGGAATGATCTGGCAGTAGTATTGCGCCATCACCGTCAGACGACCGTAGGTTTTGTTACCCGGACCGGCAACCAGACGATTAACCACCTCTTTCTGCAGCATGAAGTGCATATCTTTGATCGAACCAGTATAGCTGAAAAGGTGGAACATCAGCGGGGTCGAAATATTGTACGGCAGGTTACCAAATACCCGCAGCGGCTGGCCTCTCTCCTGCGCCAGTGCGGCGAAGTCGAAGGTCATGGCATCCTGCTGGAAGATAGTCAGTTTCGGGCCAAGGAACGGATGCGTTTCCAGACGCGCAGCGAGATCGCGGTCCAGCTCTATCACCGTTAATTTATCGAGGCGTTCGCCTACCGGCTCGGTTAAGGCACCCAGGCCTGGGCCGATCTCCACCAGCGCTTCGTCGCGCTGAGGATGGATGGCGGAGACAATGCTGTCGATAATGTACTGATCGTTCAGGAAGTTCTGCCCGAAACGTTTACGGGCGTAGTGCCCCTGATGGACGCGATTATTCATTACTGCTCTTGATCATAGTGATGGCGAGGTTAAGCGCCGTGATGAAGCTGCCCGGTTCAGCCTGACCCAGGCCAGCGAGTTCAAGCGCGGTGCCGTGGTCAACTGAAGTCCGGATAAAGGGCAGGCCCAGGGTGATATTTACCGCCCGGCCAAACCCCTGAAATTTGAGTACCGGCAGGCCCTGGTCGTGATACATCGCCAGCACCGCATCGGCGTATTGCAGATATTTGGGCTGGAAAAGGGTATCCGCAGGCAGCGGGCCGGTCAGATTAATGCCCTGCTTACGCAGTTCATTGAGTGCCGGCGTGATGGTCTCGATCTCTTCCCGACCCATGTGACCACTTTCGCCGGCATGAGGGTTAAGACCACAGACGTAAATATGCGGCTCGGCAATCGCAAACTTCTGCTGCAGATCACGATGCAGAATCGTAATCACTTCATGCAGACATTCACGGGTTACTGCAGCGGGCACATCTTTCAGCGGCAGATGGGTGGTGGCCAGTGCGACTCGTAGTTCTTCTGTCGCCAGCATCATGACCACCCGATGGCCGCCTGCGCGATCGGCGAAGAATTCGGTATGGCCGGTAAAGGCGATGCCGGCATCGTTAATCACGCCTTTATGCACCGGGCCGGTAATCAGGGCAGCGAATTCACCGTCGAGACAACCGTCGCAGGCGCGCGTCAGCGTATCCAGCACATAGTTGCTGTTGGCGACACAAAGCTCGCCGGGTGTGACCGGCGCTGCCGTTTCAATTGGCAGGATAGTCAGTGTACCCGCCTGCTGTGGCTCGGCTGCTACACCAGGCTGGTAGGGCCGCAGCGTCAGCGGCAGACCGAGTTGCGCCGCACGCTGCTGCAACAGGGCAGGCGAGGCGCAGACCACCAGTTCAACCGGCCACGACTGCTGGGCCAGCTGAACGGTAAGATCGGAACCAATCCCGGCAGGTTCGCCGGGCGTGATCACCACACGGGCATTACTGCGCATTGCCATCCAGAATCTTCACGTAGGCACTGGCACGTTGTTCCTGCATCCAGGTCTGCGCTTCTTCCGCGAACTTACGGTTAAACAGCATACGGTAAGCACGCTCTTTCTGGGCCGCATCGGTTTTATCCACCTGACGGGTATCCAGCAACTGAATCAGATGCCAGCCGAAAGAGGAGTGAACCGGCTGGCTGGTCTGGCCTTTCTGCAGGCGCAGCAGCGCGTCACGGAACGCCGGGTCAAAGACTTCCGGAGAGGTCCAGCCGAGGTCGCCGCCCTGGTTCGCCGAACCTGGATCGTCAGAGTACTGTTTAGCCGCCGCCGCAAAGGTGGTTTTGCCACTGCGGATATCGTTAGCAATCTGCTCCAGCTGCGCGCGTGCCTGATCGTCTGTCAGGATCGGCGATGGCTTCAGCAGAATGTGACGCGAATGGACTTCGGTGACCGAGACATTTTTGCTCTCGCCACGCAGGTCGTTCACTTTCAGGATGTGGAAGCCCACACCAGAGCGCACCGGCCCGACGATATCGCCTTTTTTGGCGCTTGAGAGTGCCTGAGCAAACAGGGTCGGTAACTCTTCGATTTTACCCCAGCCCATGTTGCCGCCTTTCAGCGCCTGGGAGTCGGCAGAGTAGGTCACGGCCATCTTGCCAAAGTCAGCGCCATTTTTCAGTTCGCCAACCAGCTGTTTCGCCAGCGTTTCCTGCTCATCAACCTGCTGTTGCGTCGGGTTTTCCGGCAGCGGCAGCAGAATATGACTGACGTTCAGTTCGGTACCCTGGCTGTTCTGAGAGCCGATCTGGGTAGCAAGCGTATCCACTTCCTGCGGCAGAATCGTGACACGACGACGCACTTCGTTGTTGCGCACTTCGGCGATAGTCATCTCTTTACGGATCTGAGAACGATACACGCTGTAGTTCATGCCGTCATAAGCCAGACGGCTACGCAGCTGATCAAGGCTCATCTTGTTCTGCGCAGCGATGTTCTGAATAGCCTGGTCCAGCTGCTCGTCGCTGATCTGAATTCCCGCTTTATCACCCATCTGCAGAATGATGTTGTCCATGATCTGACGTTCCAGAATCTGATGGCGCAACGTTTTATCATCCGGCAACTGCTGACCAGCCTGCTGGGCCTGAGATTTAACGGTGCTCATCATGCCATCCACGTCACTCTCAAGAACCACGCCGTTATTGACCACGGCTGCAACTTTATCAACGACTTGTGGTGCTGCGAACGCGGTGTTGGCACTGATTGCCACACCAAGAATCAGCATTCTCCAGTTCTTCATACTTTATCCATTGTTGGTTCCGCACTGCGGGATTGCCTGTCAAACATCACAACATCAGAAAGCAGGCTGGTAAGGGATAATGCCCTGACGCAGCATATCGTTGGTGCCTAAGCCATAGTTCGGACTCAGACCACGCAGCTCAATGTTGAATGAGATTTGGTTGTCGTACTTACTGTCGTTGTTTTCCCAACCGTTAATTTTGCGTTCATAACCGACCCGGATAGCGTAACAGCATGAGCTGTATTGCAGGCCAACCAGTTGTGAAGCCGGACGCGTGTTGCGGGTATCGTAGTAGTAAGCGCCTACCACAGACCATGCGTCGGCAATCGGCCAGCTGGCCGTGGTACCTACCTGTGAAATCCCATTTTTGTAGATAGGATTCGTAACCAGGCTGCTATCGTTCAGCGCGGTCGCAACATACTCCGGGCTGCTGTAACGGTAGCTCAGCTGCACCATGCGGTCGGCATCACGACGATATTCCAGTACGGTATTGCCCTGGGAGACGTTGTCGAGTTTGGTGTCATATTGCAGCCCACCACGGACGCCCCAGCGATCGCTGATTTTCCAGTATGTATCGCCAGCCCAGATCAGGCTGCCGGTATCATCTTCTTTACTGGTTTGATTCACACCAGTACGAGAAGGGGTAAACGAGTAGATTTGACCTACAGAAACGTTAAAACGTTCAACCAGATCGTTATCATAAATACGCGAAGTGACGCCGGTAGAGACTTCATTGGCGGAAGCGATGCGATCCAGGCCGCTATAAGTACGATCGCGGAACAGACCGGTGTAGTCGGTTTGCAGCAGCGTTGAGTCGTACGGATAGATATTGCTCTGATTACGATACGGGATATAAAGGTACTGCACGCGCGGTTCCAGCGTCTGGGTATAACCCACCGCCGAGTTCATATCGCGGTCAAACACCAGACGACCATCAACTTTAAATTGCGGCAGGGTGCGGTTGACAGACTCATCCAGTTCGCCGCTCTTATCACCCCTGAGACCATTGGCAGCGTTGTTATAGAAATCAACGTCAGTCTGCTGATAGTGGGTCGCCAGGAACTTCGCTTCGGTATCCAGGCTGGCCCAGCCGTTTGACAGCGGCAGGTTCAGCGTTGGCTCAACATGTAAACGGGTCGCTTCAGGATAGCGGCTGCTGACGTTGGTGAACTTCACCGCCTGGGCATAAACCCGGCCATCAAACGGGCCGATATCGTTCTGATAGAGATTGACGTCCAGCTGCGGCATGGCGCGGTAGACGTTATTGCTGGAGGTATCGCCGAACACCTGGAAATCTTTGGTGGAGAGCGTGGCATCCCAGTTGGTGTCCGCATAGCCGATGCTGAATTTCTGCGTGGCGTAGTTGTCGGTCGAACTGTAGTACTTCGAGTCGAGATCGTTGAAGTAGTACTTATCGCTGACCTTGGTGTAGTCCGCGTTGAAACGCCAGTTCTGGTCATAGACACCGGCATGACGCCAGTAGAACAGCCAGCGATCGGAGCTGTCATTTTCGGCGATGCCGCGCACCGCTTTGTCATTATCGTACTGTTTGTCCGAGCCGAGGTAGTCGAATTCAACCAGACCTGCACCCAGCGTGGTCAGATAACGGAATTCGTTTTCAAACTGCATACCGCGCTTACTCATGTAGTGCGGCGTGATGGTCGCATCGGCCTGCGGCGCGATGTTCCAGTAATAGGGCAGCGTGAACTCAAAGCCGTTGTTGCTGCCATATTTTGCATTTGGGATCAGGAAACCGGAGCGGCGACGATCGCCAATCGGTAACTGCAGATAGGGGCTGTAGAACACCGGAACGGAACCGATTTTAAAGCGGGCATTCCAGATCTCCGCCACTTCCTCTTCACGATCCTGGATCACCTCTGAACCCACCACGCTCCAGCTGTTGGAGCCGGGCAGACAGGAGGTAAAGGTACCGTTTTCCAGAATGGTGTAGCGGTTATCGCCGCGCAGCTTCATCTGATCTGCGACGCCGCGTCCCTGACGATCTACCATCTGGTACTGACCATTCCAGACGTTGGTATCTTTGCTGTTGAGGTTTGACCAGGCTTTCGGACCTTTCAGGATGACCTGATTGTCATCGTAGTGCACATTACCCAGCGCATCGACGGTACGAACGGGCGCGGTCTGGCCTTCCTGCTGACGCTGATGAAGCTGGACTTCATCGGCCTGCATACGGCTGTTGCCCTGCTCAATATTCACATTACCGGTGAATACCGCATCATTGGGATAGTTCCCTTTGGCGGCGTCGGAGTGAATGGTGACAGGCATCTGATTCGTATCGCCATTCACCAGCGGGCGGTTATAACTCGGCACGCCTAACATACACTGCGACATCAAATCGTCGGCAAAGGCTTGCTGGCTAATGGCTGCGCCGATCAGTGTGGCCAGCAGGGTAGGTATATGTTTTTTCATACGCGGTATCGAGAATTCCATGAAAACTGGCATCATGCCGACAATCGGGTCAGAGACTAACTTACTGCCCGGCGTTGCGCCAGTGTTAATCCTGGTCAGTCAGCGTTGCCGTTAGGCGCTGAGATAAATGACAGGTATGATAATGCAATTTTCAGCCGCAAGCATGGCGAATTGAGGAGTTTATGCGCTACTGGGGAAAAGTTGTGGGTCTGGCGGTGGGATTACTTTCCGGCGCAGGCTTTTGGGGTATTGTGATCGGTTTGATCATTGGCCATATGATTGACAAAGTACGCGGCGCGCAAGGCAAGGCTTACTTCTCAAATAATCAGACCCGACAGACGCTGTTTTTCAGCACCACCTTTCAGGTGATGGGCCATCTGACTAAGTCAAAAGGGCGCGTCACGGAAGCGGATATTCAGATTGCTTCGCTGTTAATGGAGCGGATGCAGCTGCACGGTGACTCTCGCACGGCTGCCCAGCGCGCGTTCCGCGAAGGCAAGCAGGCGGATTACCCGTTACGCAGCAAACTGCGTGAACTGCGCAGCGCCTGTTTTGGCCGGTTTGATCTGATTCGGATGTTCCTGGAGATCCAGATTCAGGCCGCCTTTGCCGACGGTTCACTGCATCCCAATGAGCGCCAGGTGCTCTATGTGATTGCCGAAGAGCTGGGCATTTCACGCGGTCAGTTCGATCAGTTCCTGCGCATGATGGAAGGTGGCCAGCAGTTTGGCGGTGGTCAGCGCAGTTCAGGCGGTTTTCAGCAGGCGCAACGCGGGCCAACGCTGGAAGATGCCTGTAGCGTGCTGGGTGTGAAGAGCAGCGATGACGCCACCACTATCAAACGCGCCTACCGCAAACTCATGAGCGAACATCATCCTGACAAGCTGGTAGCGAAAGGGTTACCGCCAGAGATGATGGAGATGGCGAAGCAGAAAGCCCAGGAAATTCAGGCGGCGTACGATCTGATTCGCAAAGAGAAAGGCTTTAAGTAAACACCCTGTTCCGTGGCCGCTTCTGCAACAGAGGAGGCCACGGTGACTGGCGAGCAGTAAACTTTAAAAATCGGCGGGCTGACGAAACGTCATGGCATTACCAAATGCCGGATGGGTAATGGTCAGTGACTCCGCATGCAGCAGTAAACGGGGTGCCATCGCTTTGGCCTCCGGATGCGCATAGAAGTTATCCCCCAGAATCGGATGGCCCAGCGCCAGCATATGCACCCGCAGCTGGTGTGAGCGGCCGGTAATCGGTTTCAGCGAAACACGCGCGCTGTTATCCGCACGATATTCCAGCACCTGATATTCCGTCTGCGCGGCTTTGCCGGTCTCGAAGCAGACCATCTGCTTCGGACGATTTGGCCAGTCGCAAATCAGCGGCAGATCAACCAGTCCCTCTTCCTTCTCGGGATGACCCCAGATGCAGGCCACGTAAGTCTTGGAAGGCTCCCGCTCACGGAACTGTCGTTTCAGCTCGCGCTCAGCAGCCTTAGTCAGCGCCACGACCATCACGCCGCTGGTCGCCATATCCAGTCGGTGGACAGATTCAGCCTGCGGAAAATCACGCTGAACCCGCGTCATCACGCTATCTTTATGTTCGTCCAGCCGACCGGGTACCGAGAGCAGACCGCTGGGTTTGTTCACCACCATGATGTGCGCATCCTGATAAAGGATGTGCAGCCAGGGTTCACGCGGTGGATTGTAAGGTTCCATGGGGCTTTCCAAAAATAAGGGGCCATGCGGCTGAGATTGTAGACAAATTCTGGCCCGCTTAGCTGTGATAGCGTGCCAGCGCAGGAAACACGGTCAGATCGGAAAGACGCAAAAGCTGTCATCCCTGACAAGCTCGGCCCGCGCGATTACGCACCTCATCCCTGAGGTGCGCCCGTTGCCGGGCCAACGCGTTGCGTTGTTCAAAAACGCTCCTGGCGTTTTTGTCCATGGCGCGGGACGCTTTCCTCTTCTGCCCCTGCTCCCTGCGTGTTGAGTTTCTCAGTTGCGGCCAGATTCATCCAGGCCCCTGAGCTTACTGGTGTGTCACCACAATCAGGCGCAGCGCGTCGAGACGCCAGTTGGCCTGATCGAGACTTTCCAGCACCTGTTCACGGTTGCTTTCCAGCGCCTCGACTTCATCGTCACGGATGTTCGGGTTGACCGCCTTCAGGGCGTTGAGACGGGAGAGTTCTGCGCCCAGCTTCTCGTTCGCTTCGGCACGCGCAGCATCAATCACCGCACGCGCTTCGCTGACCACGCTCTCTTCGCCCTGGGTCAGAATCGCATGCACATCCTGCTGCACCGCATTCACCAGTTTACTGGCGGTATGACGGTTAACCGCATTCAGCTGACGGTTAAAGCTTTCGAACTCAACTTTGCCCGCCAGGTTAGTGCCTTTGGTATCCATCAGCAGACGGATTGGCGTCGGCGGCAGGAAGCGAGTCAGTTGCAGATGCTTCGGTGCCTGTGCTTCAACCACATAGATCAGCTCGACCAGCAGCGTCCCCACCGGCAGCGCCTTGTTCTTCAGCAGTGACAGTGCGCTGCTGCCGGTATCGCCCGACAGAATCAGATCCAGACCGTTGCGGATCAGCGGATGTTCCCAGGTAATGAACTGGGTATCTTCGCGCGATAGCGCCTGATCGCGGTTGAAGGTAATGGTGCAGCCATCTTCCGGCAGGCCAGGGAAATCGGGCACCAGCATGTGGTCGGAAGGGGTCAGCACAATCAGGTTATCGCTGCGATCTTCCTGATTAATACCGACGATATCGAACAGGTTGAGCGCGAAGTTCACCAGACCGGTATCGTTATCCTGCTCGCTGATGGCATTGGCCAGTAGCTGAGCCGATTCGCCGCCGTTGGAGTTCAGCTCCAGCAGGCGATCGCGACCCTGTTCCAGCTGCAGTTTCAGCGCGTCATGCTGTTTACGGCAGTCGGTGATAAACGCATCAAAACCTTCGCTGTTTTCCGGCGCGGCCAGATAGCCGATCAGTTGCGAATGGACGCTGTCATAGATTGTCCGGCCGGTCGGGCAGGTGTGTTCAAACGCGTCCAGCCCTTCGTGATACCAGCGCAGCAGCACCGCCTGTGCGGTCTGCTCCAGCCACGGCACCAGAATCTGAATATCGTGCGCCTGACCGATACGATCCAGACGACCGATACGCTGCTCCAGCAGGTCCGGGTTAAACGGCAGGTCGAACATCACCAGACGGCTGGCAAACTGGAAGTTACGGCCTTCAGAACCGATCTCGGAGCACAACAGCACCTGCGCGCCATTCTCTTCTGAGGCGAACCAGGCTGCGGCACGGTCACGTTCAATGATCGACAGACCTTCGTGGAACACCGCTGCACGGATACCTTCGCGTTCACGCAGTACCTGCTCCAGCTGCAGCGCGGTGGCCGCTTTGGCGCAGATCACCAGCACTTTCTCTTTACGGTTGGTGGTGAGATAGCCCATCAGCCATTCCACGCGCGGATCGAAGTTCCACCAGGTGCCGCTGTCGCCTTCAAATTCCTGATAGATCTGCTCCGGATAGAGCAGGTCACGCGCCCGCTCTTCTGCACTTTTGCGCGCGCCCATAATGCCGGAGACTTTAATCGCCGTCTGATACTGCGCAGGCAGCGGCAGGCGGATCTGGTGCAGCTCGCGTTTCGGGAATCCTTTAACCCCATTACGGGTGTTACGGAACAGCACGCGGCTGGTGCCGTGGCGGTCCATCAGCATGGAGATCAGCTCCTGACGCGCCTCCAGCTTGCCGTCACGGTCGCTGTTGGCGACCTGCAGCAGTGGCTCAATATCCTGCTCGCCGACCAGATCGTTGATCCGGTTCATCTCCTCCTGGGAGATCGCTTTATCCGCCAGCAGCGCCGTGACCGCATCGGCAATCGGACGGAAATGCTGCTGCTCTTCAACAAAGGCGGCAAAGTCATGGAAACGATTAGGGTCGAGCAGGCGCAGACGGGCGAAGTGACTCTCCATGCCCAACTGCTCAGGTGTTGCAGTCAGCAACAGAACCCCGGCGGTTTTCTCAGCCAGCTGTTCGATAACCTGATATTCACGGCTAGGCTCGCCTTCTGACCAGGCCAGATGGTGCGCTTCATCGACCACCAGCAGATCCCATTCGGCATCGGCCAGCATCTCAAGACGCTGCTTGTTACGGCGCACGAAGTCCAGTGAGCAGATAATCAGCTGCTCTGTTTCAAACGGGTTATCGCTGTCGTGCTGCGCTTCGGTATAGCGGTCGTCATCAAACAGCGCAAAGCGCAGGTTAAAGCGGCGCAGCATCTCGACCAGCCACTGGTGCTGTAAAGTTTCAGGCACCACAATCAGGACGCGATCGGCACGGCCAGCCAGCAACTGCTGCTGGATGATCATCCCGGCTTCAATAGTTTTACCCAGGCCAACTTCATCGGCCAGCAGGACGCGCGGCGCATGGCGGCGGCCGACATCGTGGGCGATATGCAGCTGGTGAGGGATCAGGTTGGTGCGCATGCCGCGTAAGCCGCTGATTGGCAGACGATATTGCTCACTCTGGTATTTACGGGCGCGGAAGCGCAGGGCAAAACGATCCATCCGGTCGAGCTGGCCGGCAAACAGGCGATCCTGCGGCTTACTGAACACCAGCTTGCTGTCGAGCATGACTTCGCGCAGCATCACTTCGCTCTCTTCGGTATCCAGACGGGTACCGATATAGGTCATCAGGTCATTTTCGTTGCGTACTTCATCGACGCGCATCTGCCAGCCTTCGTGGCTGGTGATGGTATCACCCGGATTAAAGATGACGCGGGTAACCGGCGAATCGTTGCGGGCGTAGAGGCGGTTTTCCCCCGTGGCCGGAAACAGCAGGGTGATCATGCGGGTATCGATCGCCACCACGGTGCCCAGTCCCAGTTCACTTTCCGTATCACTAATCCAGCGCTGACCTAATGTAAAAACCATATATTTTTTGCTCGAATTTTAACGTTTTTAGAGGTGTTCCCAAAGCTCAGGCAATAGCGTTACCGCCAGACAACAAGGCCTGGAGCGTACTTAAGAGCGGTGAGTTTCAGGAAGGGCGCTATGGTACTGGATGGCAGGACGTTCGTCACCTGTCAAAAAAGCCCCAGCTGTCCGGTAATAAGTGTAGCAAAGTCCCCTTCGACAAAAGGCAGAATCCCCTCTGCGACCGGCTGAAGTTGCTTCGTCACGTAGTGGTCATAGTCCAGCGGCGTGCTGCGCGCCTCCAGTGGCTCGGGGCCTGCGGTGGCGATGACATAACGGATCCGGCCACCATTCTGGTACTGCAAGGGCCGGTTTAATTTACGATTGTGCTCATCGGCCAGCCTGGCGGCGCGCACGTGCGGGGGCACGTTTCGTTCATATTCTTTCAGCGGACGCCGCAGCCGCTTTTTGTAGATCAGCTGATCGTCGAGTTCACCCGCCAGCAGCTGAGCCACGGTTGTACGGATATAATCCTGCCACGGCTGACGGTGGAAGATACGGTGGTAGAGCTGCTGCTGGAACGCTTTTGCCAGCGGCGTCCAGTCTGTCCGCACCGACTCCAGCCCCTTAAAGACCATGCGCTCACCGGCGGCGTCACGAATCAGTCCGGCGTAGCGTTTCTTGCTGCCCTGTTCCGCACCACGAATGGTCGGCATTAGAAAACGGCAGAAGTGGTTTTCATACTCCAGTTCCAGTGTGCTGGTCAGCCCCTGCGTCTGCTGCAGATGGTCGCGCCACCAGGCGTTCACTTTCTGCACCAGCTGCTGACCAATCGCGGCGGCATCTTCTTCACTGTGCGCCGACTTCAGCCAGACAAAGGTAGAGTCGGTGTCGCCATAGATGACGTCGTAGCCTTCCGCCTCAATCAGCGTACGGGTCTGCTGCATGATGGCGTGACCGCGCAGCGTAATAGAGGAGGCGAGCCGCGGATCAAAGAAGCGGCAGGCGCTGGTGCCCAGCACACCGTAAAAGGCGTTCATGATGATTTTCAGCGCCTGGGACAGCGGCTGATTATTCTGCTTTTTCGCCGCTTCGCGACCCAGCCAGATCTGTTCAACAATCGCAGGCAGGCAGTGGGTATGCCGCGAAAAACGCGCTTCCCGGAAACCCTCAATCGAATCGGCATCATCAGGGTGGGCCAGCCCTTCCACCAGACCCACCGGGTCGATCAGGAAGGTGCGGATAATCGACGGGTAGAGGCTTTTGTAATCCAGCACCAGCACTGAGTCATACAGGCCGGGGCGCGAATCCATCACATAACCGCCAGGACTGGCTTCCGGGGCCACATCACCCATGTTCGGGGCGACAAACCCGGCGCGATGCATCCGCGGAATATAGAGATGACCAAAGGCCGCTACCGAACCGCCATGGCGATCCACCGCCAGTCCATTGACCGCCGCGCGTTCCAGCAGAAACGGCATAATCGCCGTTTTGTGAAAAATGCGCGTCACCAGTGCGCAGTCTTTCAGGTTGTAGCGCGCCAGCGCCGGTTTATCGTTTGCAAAGCGCCAGTTGATCTCCTCCATGCGCTGCCAGGGATTATCAATCGCTTTTCCTTCTCCCAGCAGTTGCTGCGACACCGACTCCAGGCTGAATGAGGGAAAATCCCAGAACGCCGATTTCAGCGCGTCAATGCCATCGATAATCAACCGGCCACTGGCCTGAGCGAAAAATACGCCGGGTTTGAAGCCATGTTCACGCCACTCCAGCGCGGCCTGCTGGCGTCCCAGGCGCAGCGGAATGCCGTAACGATCGGCATGCTTTTGCAGCACCCGCAGGTCAAACTGCACGACGTTCCAGCCAATTAAGACATCCGGATCATGCTCTGCAAACCACTGGTTCAGCGCTTCAAGTAACTGCGGCCGGCTGTCGAGATAGATCAGCTCGAAATCCAGCGTGCTGGCATCACCGTTGGCCGGGCCGAGCATAAAGACCTGGCGCTGACCGCATCCCTCCAGCCCGATGCAATAAAGCTCGCCATGCTGTGTGGTTTCAATGTCCAGCGAGACCCATTTCAGCGGCGGGCGATAGTCGGGATGGGGTTTGAGCCGCGCATTGACGACGCTGTCACCGCGCTGCTCGCCGTCAAACCAGACCGGCGCGGTAATAAAACGCTCCATCAGGTAGCGCTCCGGCGGACGGATATCGGCTTCATAGACCGGAATACCCTCTTCGCGCAGCCGTTTTTCGATGCGCTGTAGCTGGCGGTTCTGCTGGCAGTAGAGGCCAAAAACCGGGCGACGCCGAAAATCTTTCAGCGCCAGCGACTGGATCCGAAACTGACGTTCATCTTTCAGTAATTCGCTGACCTGCGCCTGAAATTCCTCAGGAATAAACGCGACGGACTCCTGCACCGGCAGCACCACGCGCTGCGCGCCCGCATCGGTCGCGAGCCAGAGGATAATTTCGGTGCCATGCGGGCTGTCGCGCCAGTGGCGGGTGAGCAGAAAACCTGCGCGGGGCATATTCAGATGTTCTCCGGACTCAGCATTTCAGGATGAGAAAACCGCTTCAGTATAACATGGATATTTATACAGTTCCCGCCACCCGGTTTTGTCAACATTGTCCTACAATTCTTGCCTTGACGCTGTGTGGCTGGCTCAGGACAATCCAGCCTTCTGCTTTTACTTAGGATGATTATGGAAGCCTGGATTCAACAACTGATTACGCAGTCCCTGGAGTGGGCGCTGTTTGCCGTTGCGCTGGTGACGTTTCTGGAGTCGCTGGCGCTGGTCGGGCTGTTGCTGCCAGGTACGGTGATGATGGCCAGTCTGGGCGCGCTGGTCGGCAGTGGCGAGCTTGGCCTTTACCCTGCCTGGGCGGCGGGCTTTGCGGGCTGCCTGGTTGGTGACTGGGTTTCCTACGGCATCGGCTGGAAATTTCAGGGGCCGCTGCATCGCTGGAAGTATCTGCAAAAGTATAAAGGCCTGCTGGATAAAACCGAGCACGCCCTGCATCAGCACAGCATGTTTACGATTCTGGTCGGACGCTTTGTTGGCCCCACGCGTCCGCTGATCCCGCTGGCGGCTGGTATGCTGGAGCTGCCGGTGCGTAAATTCCTGCCGCCGAACATTATCGGCTGCATTCTCTGGCCGCCGCTCTATCTGCTGCCCGGTATTCTGGCGGGTGTGGCGATCGATGTGCCCAAAGCCGCGCAGGGCGGCAGCTTTAAATGGCTGTTACTCGGCGCAGCACTGCTGATCTGGCTGGGTGTCTGGTTATGCTGGCGCTGGTGGCGCAGCGGCAAGAGTCGCGACTGGGCATCGGCCTGGCTGCCGCCTGAGCGCCTGCGCTGGGCAGGGCCGCTGGGGCTGGTGATTGCCGTCGCGGCTTTCGTCGGTATTCAGTTCCATCCGATGATGCCCATTTTCCGTCATCTGCTGTGGCAGGTTTTCTTCGCCTGAATCGCTTAACGACGCGGGATGCCGAGCACGTCGGCCTCCCGCGTGTTGCCCGACAGTAACTGTCGGGTCTCACCATCCCAGTAAACCCGGCCATCCACAATCACCACACTGCGCGGCGCAATCTGCTGGGCATCTTCCAGACTGTGCGACACCATCAGCAGCGTGATGCTGCGCGCTTCACACACCGAACGCACCAGCTGCAGCATCTCTCCACGCAGCGCGGGATCCAGTGCAGAAAAAGGCTCATCCAGCAGCAGCACCGGACGGTCACGCAGCAGACAGCGTGCCAGCGCCACGCGCTGTCGCTGTCCACCGGACAGCTCGCCCGGCAGGCGCGTCAGCAGATCGCCTAATCCTACCTGATCGGCCAGCGCAGCAAGCTGCTGGCGCTGCCCGGCGCTCAGCTTCAGTCCGGGGTGCAATCCCAGCGCCATGTTCTGCTGCACGCTGAGGTGCGGAAACAGGTTGTTCTCCTGAAACAGCATCGACACGGGCCGTCTGGCCGGCACGCTGTGGGTGTGCTCCTGGCCGTCAATCATCAGGGTGCCCTGTTTCACTGGCAGGAAACCGGCAATCAGGCTCAGCAGAGTGCTTTTACCGGCCCCGCTGGGGCCGAGGATCGCGATGCGCTCGCCGCGGGTGGCGTTGAGACTAAAGCGCATCGGCAGATGCTGATAAAGGTACGTGAGGTTATTCAGTGTCAGCATGGCGGCCTGGTAATTTTTCCATCAGTGTGAACAGCAACAAACAGAGCAGTAGCAGCAGCAGCGCGGTCACTGCACCGTCAGCACCACGATATGCACCGATCTGTTGATAGAGGTAGAACGGCAGGGTGCGGAAATCGGCAGTACCAAACAGCGCCACCACACCAAAATCACCGATCGACAGCACGCAGGCAAAGGCCAGCGCCTGGGCCAGCGGACGTTTCAGCGCCCGCAGTTCAATCAGCCGCAGCCGGTTCCAGCCGTGGATATTCAGCGACTCACAGAGTCTGCCGTAACGCTCCGCGACGTCACGCATCGGGTTCTCCAGCACTTTCAGCGCATAGGGAATGGCGATCAGCGCATTGGTGAAGATCACCAGCCCGTCCGCCGACGCCGGCAGGCCAATAGTGGCGTTAAACAACAGGAAAAAGCCGGTGGCGAGCACGATGCCTGGCATCGCCAGAATCAGCATGCCGCTGGTGTCGATAAGGGTTGCCGCCGCCGGGCGCTGACGCAGGCGCAGCTCGCGACTGCTCCACAGCAGCATCATGGTCAGCACCACACAGAGCAGACCGGCGCCGGTGGCGATGCGCAGTGAGGTAAACGTCGCCTGCCAGAGTGCAGGCTGCGCCAGCGCGCCGCGCAGTCCGCCGTGCAGACCATCGATGATGACCGCCGCCAGCGGGGGCAGCAGCAGGATCAGCGCCAGCAGGATCAGCAGCGCATCAACCAGCTGCGCCCCGCGCGAATCCTGCGGATCGCGCCAGCCGTTCAGCTGGCTGGTTCCGGCGGGAATCGCCTTGCTGAAGCGCTGGCTGAGCAGCACCAGCGTCACGCAGCAGCCAAGCTGGATCAGCGCCAGCAGTGCTGCGCGTCCGGGATCGTAGTCATAACTCAGTGCCTGGAAAATCGCCAGCTCGATGGTCGTCGCCTGCGGGCCGCCGCCCAGCGAGAGCACGGTAGCAAAGCTGGCGAAACAGAGCATGAAGATCAGCGCGCCGGTCGGCAGCAACTGACGCCGCAGCCATGGCCACTCCAGCAGACGAAAATGGTGCCAGCCGCGCAGGTCGAGCTGTGCCGCCAGCTGACGCTGTTCCGCCGGAATGCTTTCCAGCGCCTGCAGCATCAGGCGGGTCGCCAGCGGCAGGTTAAAGAAGACGTGCGCCAGCAAAATGCCCGGCAGACCGTAGGGAGAGAAGTGGTAATCAATTCCTGCCAGCTGGCACAACTGCGCCAGCCAGCCGACACGACCATAGACGGTGAGCAGACCAAATACCGCCACCAGCACCGGCAGCACCAGGGTCATGGCGCACAGACGCAGCAGCAGCTGACGGCCAGGGAAACGGCGTCGATAGAGCGCGCGCGCCAGCGGCATCGCCGGCAGCAGCGACAACAGCGCGGAGAGCAGCGCCTGACCAAAAGAGAAGGCGATAACGTGATGCAGGTAATCATCCTGCAGCAAGCTGCGCCAGTCATTCTCTGGCGCGGCGCTCCAGAGTGCACCGAAGGCCAGCAGCGCCACGCTGATTAACAGCAGCGTGGCGAGCGAACCGGGGATAAGCCAGCGCGGCATCAGCGGCTGACGGCGCGTTGCCACTGGCTGATCCAGCCTGAACGCTGGCTGGCAACCTCTTCCGGCGAGAACTGCAGGGCGGTGGAGGGCACAGTGAGCGCGCTAAAACCGGCAGGCAGCGGCGTGTCGATTACCGGGTACATCCAGTTACCGGTCGGGATAGTGCGCTGGAAGTCGGGTGACACCATAAACTTCATAAACTGCTGTGCCAGCGCTGGCTGTTTGCTGCTGGCTAACTGCGCGGCAACTTCAACCTGCAGATAGTGGCCCTCTGCAAACGGCGCGGCGGCATAGTTCTCCTTTTTCTCTTCGATGATGTGGTAAGCCGGTGAGGTGGTGTAGCTCAGCACCAGATCGCCTTCGCCCTTGAGGAACAGGCCATAGGCTTCACTCCAGCCTTTGGTCACCGTCACGGTTTTCTGCGCCAGCTTTTGCCACGCCTGCGGTGCCTGATCGCCATAGACTTTCTGCATCCACAACAGCAGACCTAAGCCGGGGGTGCTGGTACGGGGATCTTCGTAGATCACCCGCCACTTCTCCGGGCTGTCGACCAGCTCTTTCAGGCTTTTTGGCGGATTCTTCAGCCGGGTTTTGTCATAGACAAACGCGAAGTAGCCATAATCAAACGGCACGAAGGTGGTGTTGTGCCAGCCGCCGGGCAGTTTTAATTTCGAGGCATCGACCTGACTTTCGGCAAACAGACCGGTTTTCTGTGCCGCCTGTACCAGATTGTTATCCAGCCCCAGAACCAGATCGGCTTTGCTGTTTTTCCCTTCCATGCGCACGCGGTTCAGCAGCGACACGCCATCTTCCAGCGTGACGAATTTCAGTTCGCAGTTGCACTGCGCCTCGAAGGCTTTTTTAACCGCCGGGCCAGGGCCCCAGTCAGCGGAGAAGGAGTCGTAGGTGTAGACCGTGAGAACCGGCTTAGCCGCCAGAACGGGGGCGGAGAGTAACAGCAGCACCGGCAGAACTTTGTTTAACACTTTGCGCTCCTTCAGGAGAATAGGGGATGAGTCGCAAAGGATCTGAGCACAGAGGCCTCCCAAATCCCTACGTCGGTATTAACCGAATCAGGTTCGACGGGTATCTCTCAGCTGCTTGCTGGTGGCAGGCGGCACCCCGTTGAGAACGTCACATTCTAGTCATTTCAGCGCCGGGGCGAAAGCCTCACAGCGCGGGTGGCGCGAACCAGGCGGATTTAAAATCAAACCAGCCCAGCGTATTCATCCGAACGCCGCGCATGCTGCGCTGACCTTCAAGCAGCAGCCAGTGGTGAAACAGCGGATGAAGACCCGCTTCTTCGACTAACTGTTTACTCCATTCAGCCAGCGGCAGCGTTTTCTCGCGCCAGCGAGCCGCATCGCTGTGCCAGTCGATCGGCAGACAGTGATGCAGCAACGGGATCTCATAAAGCTGCGCAAACAGAGAGTAATTCAGCGGCAGGGTAAAGTTCACGCTGCCAAGCCAGATGTCACTTTCCGCTTCGCCCTGGTACCAGCTTTCGTAGCTGATTTCGCGGGTTTCCAGCGTGACGCCATGCTCTGCCAGCAGCGGACGCAGCGCGTTAGCGATGCCTTCATGCTCAACGTGCTGGCTGTACCAGGTCAGCGTCAGGTGGGTTAAGCCGGCCGGCTTTTCCACTGGCGTCAGGTCGCGCCGGTGATGCCAGCGTGGCAGCAGGCCATACGCCGGAAACCAGTAGCGCTGGTAGCCGACACCGGCGTGATTGAGCAGGGCGATAGGATTAAACAGGTAGCTGACCCAGCGCCGGACTGCCTCGTTGCGTCCCTGCTCTGAACGCTGGTCGAACAGCAGATAGTAGCATCCCTCTTCAAGACGGCTCTCCTCCTGAATCTCATCGGCTCCGTCGCCCTGCAGGCGGACACCGGCATAGACCAGCTCATCGCTGATGTCGGGCAATACCCAGATAGAGACATCATCAATCAGGGCGCGAAAACCAAAATAGTCATCAAACGCCTCGATCTTCAGCTGACTCTCCTGATTGCGGATCACCCGGTAAGGACCGGTGCCAACCGGCTGGCGGGCAAAATCGTGCAGCGTCGGCCATTCGCGCGGCAGGATCATCGCACTGACGCTGCCCAGCAGCCAGGGCAACCCTTCATCGGGCTGGCTTAAGCGGATATCCAGCGTCCAGGGCGCGGGCGAGTCGATCTGCTCGATATGGGAAAAGAGCGGATGGGGGCGCTGACGCTCGAGCGTGGCCAGCACATCCTCCATCTCCAGTTCTCTGCCGTGATGGAAGCGAATCGCCGGACGCAGAAAAAAGCGCCAGTGAAGCGGAGAACTCTGCTGCCAGTGGTGCGCAATATCGGGCTCGATTTCCCCGTTTTCCTCATTTATCCGCGTCAGACCGTTGAAAATCTGTCGCGCAATGTGGGTTTCGGAGCGCCGCAGCGGCGAACCGGGCAGCAGATTGAGCAGCGGACGATAGTAGAGCACCCGCAGGATATGCTTGCCCTGACGGAAACTGCGCCCCAGGTGCGCGGCGATCATCTGTCGCACCTGATTTTTATCGCCCACCAGCTGGACCAGCTGATCGATGCGATCCTGCTCCAGCAAATCCTCGGCACGCTGCTGCTGCAAAGCCAGTCCGGTATAGCAGAAGGTAAGCTGTGAACGCTTGCCGCGCCCGGCTTCCGCCTGCCAGATCAGCCAGCCCGCGGCCTGCATCCGGTTGAGCAGATTGCGCATATGGCGGCGCGAGCAGTGCAGCAGGTCAGCCAGTTCGCTAAGGGTAATCTCCTGCGTTTGCCCCTGACAGCTCTGCCACAGGCGAATGAACTGCTGCTTCAGACGTGATGAGGACATAAAAGGGGAACTCCCGGTCAAAAGCGCTCTGTTTTTCTTGCCCTATTTTAAGAGCAAACTTTGCGTTATGGGAAGAGCGGGAGGCATTCAGCACTGAATGGCGTTCGACCCTGACTTCGCTGTTCAGCGGAGTGCTTTTCTGAGTAGGGTGCATTTACACCGCCAGCAGATGATCTCTGCTGGCTTTTTTCATATTGCGCGGTATCGTCTACCCTTCTTTTCCCCTCTGTTTGTTCTGTAAGGGATTTCGGTATGAAATCGCTGTTAACGCGGCAGCGCCGCATCAATCCGGTTTACCTCGCATTTATGGTCGCTTCGTTCATGCTGGGCATTGCGGGCGCACTGCAGGCGCCGACGCTCAGCCTGTTTTTGACGCGCGAGGTGCAGGCGCGGCCCTTCTGGGTCGGACTGTTTTTCACCATCAATGCGGTGGCCGGTATCGTGGTGAGCATGCTGGTGGCAAAGCGCTCTGACAGCGTCGGCGATCGTCGTCATATTATTCTCTTCTGCTGCCTGATGGCCCTGGTCAACGCGCTGCTGTTTGCCTTTACCCGCCACTATCTGACCTTGCTGACGCTGGGCGTGCTGCTGTCGGCGCTGGCCAGCGTCTCGATGCCTCAGCTGTTTGCGCTGGCGCGGGAATATGCCGATCAGTCGGCGCGTGAAGCGGTGATGTTCAGTTCGGTGATGCGTGCGCAGCTGTCGCTGGCGTGGGTGATTGGGCCGCCGCTCTCCTTCGCGCTGGCGCTGAACTACGGCTTTGTGACGCTATTTATGGTGGCCGCCGCGCTGTTTCTGATCTGTATCCTGCTGGTCTGGTTCACCGTGCCGTCGGTGCCACGTTCGCAGCCCCTGATGCAAAGCGGTGGGCTGCCGTTAAGTGGCTGGCGCGATCGCGATGTGCGTTTGCTGTTCCTCGCCTCAGTCGCGATGTGGACCTGCAACACTATGTATATCATCGATATGCCGCTCTATATCAGCACCACGCTGGGGCTGCCTGAGAAGCTGGCCGGTCTGCTGATGGGGACGGCGGCGGGGCTGGAGATCCCGGTGATGCTGCTGGCCGGACATTACGCACGGCGTATCGGCAAGCGCCGGTTAATGCTGATCGCGGTGGCGGCTGGCGTACTGTTTTATCTGGGGCTGGTGCTGTTCAATTCCCGCACGTCGCTGATGGTGTTGCAGCTGTTTAACGCGGTGTTTGTCGGGATTATTGCTGGCATAGGGATGCTGTGGTTTCAGGATCTGATGCCAGGACGGCCTGGTGCAGCGACCACCATGTTCACCAACTCGATCTCGACCGGCATGATTCTGGCTGGCGTTATTCAGGGCACGCTCAGTGAGCGGCTGGGACATGAGGCGGTTTACTGGCTGGCATTCGGGCTGGCGATTGTGGCGCTGGTGATGTCGGCGCGGGTGCGCGACGTATAAAGAAGAAGGGCGACCCGATGTCGTAATGCCAGTCAGTTAAGCGACAGGGGATAACGCAGTCTGGTGCCGGGCAGGGGCTGGCGGTCCTCGCGCCGCTGCGCGGTTCCTTCACTTCATTCCTCTGCCTGACGGACCGCCGGGGATGGCACATCCTGTGCCGCCCCGCCTTTCGCCCGCGTCCTGCGGGCTCTCCTGGCAGACTCATTCTGTTCAGCGCTGCGGATTGCCTGCCCCTGATCGCCACCGGCCTGCTCTTAAGCTTCTGGTGCGTGCTGTTAAAAAGGGCACGAGAGTGGAGGCCTGAGCGCCTCTGCTGCTGAAAGGGCTATCCGCAGCGCTGAGGCGTGACGGCGGGCCAGAAGTCCACGCCGGGAAGCGTGGACAGTTCGGGCCGGCCAGGGAGGGCCGATCCCCGAACGGTTCGCCGGCACGCCGTCAAAGCCGAAGGCACCGCGTGAGCGGCGCGAGGACGGCCCGGCAGCAGCAGCGGTGCGCTGGCCCGCACTGCGGCTCGCTCGCCCATGAAAAAAGCTGCCACGTTTGACCGTGACAGCCTTTACCAATCTAATCTTAACTGATCAGCATTACGACCGGATGTCGCCCTGCTTTAACTCAATCAGCGCAGGAAGGCGGGCTGATTCTGCTCATACTGCGAAATGGAGGCTTCGTGCTGCAGCGTCAGACCGATGCTGTCGAGGCCGTTAATCATGCAGTGGCGGCGGAAGCTGTCGAGCTCGAACGAATAGACTTTATCGCCAGCGGTGACCGTCTGCGCTTCCAGGTCTACCGTGAAGCTGATGCCGGGCTGGTCCGCAACCAGTCTGAACAGCTCATCCACTTCCTCTTCGCTTAACTTCACTGGCAGCAGCTGGTTGTTGAAGCTGTTGCCATAAAAGATATCCGCGAAGCTCGGCGCAATCACCACGTGAAAACCAAAATCGGTCAGTGCCCAGGGCGCATGCTCACGTGAAGAGCCGCAGCCAAAGTTTTCACGCGCCAGCAGGATGCTGGTGCCTTTGAACTCAGGCTTGTTCAGCACAAAGCCGGGCGTTGGCACGGTGCCCGCGTCATCTTCAAAGCGCCAGTCGTGGAACAGATGCTGTCCAAAACCGGTACGTGTGACCTTCTGCAAAAACTGCTTGGGAATGATCGCGTCCGTATCAACGTTCGCGGCATCCAGCGGCGCAACAATGCCGGTGTGCTGAGTAAATTTATTCGCCATGACTTAAGCTCCTGTCGTCAGTTCACGGATGTCGGCAAAGTGGCCGGTTACGGCAGCCGCCGCGGCCATCGCCGGGCTGACCAGATGAGTACGTCCACCACGGCCCTGACGGCCTTCAAAGTTACGGTTGCTGGTTGACGCGCAACGCTCGCCCGGATTCAGGCGGTCATTGTTCATCGCCAGACACATAGAGCAGCCTGGCAGACGCCATTCAAAGCCCGCTTCCAGGAAGATTTTGTCCAGACCTTCCGCTTCGGCCTGCGCTTTCACCGGACCGGAACCCGGTACCACCATGGCGACCACACCAGGCGCGACTTTGCGGCCTTTGGCGATGGCGGCGGCGGCACGCAGATCTTCAATACGTGAGTTGGTGCAGGAGCCGATAAACACTTTATCAATCGCTACATCGGTCAGTCTGATGCCTGGCTGCAGGTTCATGTAGGCCAGGGCTTTTTCGGCTGAGGCGCGCTCAACCGGATCGGCGAACGAGGCCGGATTCGGGATCACCTGATCAACGGCAATGACCTGACCCGGATTGGTGCCCCAGGTGACCTGCGGTGCAATCTCTTCAGCATGCAGCGTTACCACCGCATCATATTTCGCGCCTTCGTCAGACTTCAGGGTGCGCCAGTAATCAACGGCCTGCTCCCATTTCTCACCCTGCGGCGAGAACTGACGACCTTTCAGATAGTTGAAGGTGGTCTCATCCGGTGCCACCAGGCCCGCTTTCGCACCCATCTCAATCGCCATGTTGCACAGGGTCATACGACCTTCCATGCTCAGCGCCTGAATCGCCGGACCGCAGAATTCGACCACATAGCCGGTTCCGCCTGCGCTGCCGGTTTTGCCGATGATCGCCAGCACGATATCTTTAGCCGTAATGCCGGTTGACGCCTGGCCCAGCACTTCAATCTTCATGGTTTTTGCGCGACCCTGTTTCAGGGTCTGCGTCGCAAACACATGTTCAACTTCAGAGGTGCCGATACCAAAGGCCAGCGAGCCAAACGCACCGTGCGTGGCGGTGTGCGAGTCACCGCACACAATCGTCATACCCGGCAGCGTCATGCCCTGCTCAGGACCGATAACGTGGACGATGCCCTGGAACGGATGATTCAGGTCATACAGCTGTACGCCAAACTCAGCGCAGTTCTTCATCAGCTCCTGCATCTGAATACGCGCCATCTCGCCCGATGCATTGATATCTTTGGTCTGCGTAGAAACGTTGTGATCCATAGTGGCAAAGGTTTTGCCCGGCTGACGGACTTTACGTCCGTGGGCGCGCAGACCATCAAAGGCCTGGGGCGAGGTCACCTCATGGATCAGATGGCGATCAATGTAGAGTAACGGCGTTTCTTCTGGCGTTTCGTGGACGACATGTGCATCAAATAACTTCTGGTATAAGGTTTTCATTTTTTTATTTTTCCTCGGCGATAAAGCGAGCAATGATGCTGCCCATCTCATCTGTGCTGACCGCTGGACCATCACCGGCTAAATCTTTGGTGCGGTAGCCCTGTTCCAGCGCACGGCTGATGGCGCGTTCGATACTGTCGGCAGCCTCATCAGCATTCAGGCTGTAACGCAGCAGCAGCGACAGCGACAGGATCTGGGCGACCGGGTTGGCAATATTCTGACCGGCGATATCCGGCGCCGAGCCACCCGCGGGTTCGAACAGGCCAAAGCCCGCTTCATTCAGGCTGGCGGAAGGCAGCATCCCCATCGAGCCGGTAATCATGGCGCACTCATCAGAGAGAATATCGCCGAACAGGTTGGAGCAGAGCAGCACGTCAAACTGCGACGGGTCTTTGATCAACTGCATAGTGGCGTTGTCGATATAGATGTGGCTCATCTGCACGTCCGGGTACTCTTTGGCCACTTCGTTGACGATTTCACGCCACATCACGGAGGTCTGCAGCACGTTGGCTTTATCAACCGAGGTGACTTTATTGCGACGTTTGCGCGCCGATTCAAACGCGATGCGGGCGATGCGCTCAATTTCGAAACGGTGATAAACCTCGGTATCAAATGCACGCTCTTCCGGGCCGCTGCCTTCACGTCCTTTCGGCTGACCAAAATAGATGCCGCCGGTCAGTTCACGCACGCACAGAATGTCGAAGCCTTTGGCAGCAATGTCGGCGCGCAGCGGGCAAAACGCCTCCAGTCCGCTGTAGAGCGCAGCCGGACGCAGGTTACTGAACAGCTTAAAATGTTTGCGCAGCGGCAGCAGCGCACCGCGCTCCGGCTGTGATGCCGGCGGTAAGTGCTCCCATTTCGGGCCGCCAACGGAACCAAACAGAATCGCGTCGGCCTGCTCGCAGCCTGCAACCGTTGCGGGTGGCAGGGGTTCGCCATGCAGATCGATAGCAATGCCGCCGACCGCATACTCCTGGGTGGTGATCTGCATATCAAAGCGCTGACGAATGGCATCCAGCACTTTCATAGCCTGCGCCATCACTTCCGGGCCGATACCATCACCGGGTAAAACTGCGATATGAGATGAGCTGGACATGGTTATACGGTTTCCTTCTGATCTTTAAATTTGCGCTGCAATTCTTGTTCAACCTGACGGGCACGCCAGATATTGTTCAGAGCATTGACCATCGCTTTGGCGGAGGACTCCACAATATCGGTCGCCAGACCAATGCCGTGGAACTTGCGGCCGTTGTAGCTCACGACGATATCGACCTGACCCAGCGCATTCTCGCCGTGGCCTTTCGCGGTCAGCTTGTAGTTAACCAGCTCAGCGTCGAACTGGGTGATACGGTTAATCGCCTGGTAGACCGCGTCAACCGGGCCATTACCGGTGGCTGCATCCGATTTAGCGACATCGCCGCAGCCCAGATTGACAGAGGCGGTGGCGGTGATGCTGGAACCGGTCTGGACGTTAAATTCGTGCAGCTGGAAATGTTCCGGCTCTTCATTCTGCTTGTTGATGAAGGCCAGCGCTTCCAGGTCGTAATCGAAAACCTGACCTTTTTTGTCGGCCAGCTTCAGGAAGGCGTCATACAGCGTATCCAAATTATAATCCTGCTCGGCATAGCCCATCTCTTCCATGCGATGTTTTACCGCCGCGCGGCCAGAACGTGAGGTCAGGTTCAGCTGGATTTTGTGTAAGCCGATCGATTCCGGCGTCAGGATTTCATAGTTCTCGCGGTTCTTCAGCACGCCATCCTGATGAATACCCGAGGAGTGAGCGAAGGCGTTAGAGCCGACCACGGCCTTGTTCGCCGGGATCGGCATATTGCAGATCTGGCTGACCATCTGGCTGGTGCGGTAGATTTCCTGATGATTGATATTGGTATGCACGTTCATGATCTGCTGGCGGGTTTTAATCGCCATGATCACCTCTTCCAGTGCACAGTTACCGGCACGTTCACCCAGGCCATTCATCGTTCCTTCAACCTGACGCGCACCCGCCTGTACGGCAGCCAGGGCGTTGCCCGTTGCCATACCCAGGTCATCGTGGGTGTGAACAGAGATAATCGCTTTGTCGATGTTAGGAACGCGATTCATCAGCTCACTGATTATGTGGGCATACTCGCCTGGCAGGGTGTAGCCAACGGTATCCGGGATGTTAATGGTGGTGGCACCGGCGTTAATCGTGGCTTCCACCATCCGGCACAGGTCATCAATCGGGGTGCGGCCGCCATCTTCGCAGGAGAACTCAACGTCGCTGGTGTAGTTACGCGCACGCTTCACCATATGCACCGCACGCTCAATCACTTCCGGCAGCGTGCTGCGCAGTTTGGTGGCGATGTGCATCGGCGAGGTGGCGATAAAGGTATGAATACGGAAGGCTTCAGCAACGCGCAGTGATTCGTACGCCGCATCAATATCTTTTTCCACACAGCGTGCCAGACCGCAAACCCGACTGTTTTTAATGGTGCGTGCAATGGTCTGCACAGACTCAAAGTCGCCCGGTGAGGAGACCGGGAAACCGACCTCCATCACATCCACGCCCATGCGCTCCAGCGCTAAAGCAATCTGCAATTTTTCTTTCACACTCAGGCTGGCCTGTAATGCCTGCTCACCGTCGCGCAGAGTGGTATCGAAAATAATGACTTGCTGGCTCATCGTAATCATCCTTATGCTTTTTCTGGCCTGGCAACGAGCATAAAAAAACCCGCGACAGGCGCGGGTTTTTAACTTTCAGCAGGTTTGAATCAGTGTTTGATTCCGCCCACAAGTCTACCGCGCAAGCTGAGTGCGTTTAGTAGTAGACCGAGAAGGCGAACAGAACGAAACATGGATTCAAACCTTATAAAATGTTGTGCTGTACATATTGGTACTGGAATCACTCAGGGATGTCAACCTTCAATGCAGGGGTATTCTTAGTGGTGCCAGAGGAAGATATTCTGTTATTTAACGGTCAGGCAGCGTAATGAACAGCGCCGTAGTGGCTGCGGAGGCCTTCGACCCGGGAATGAGCACTGATTCTGCGGGTCTTTGATTTTATTATGTTGAAAATTAAAGACTTTATCGGGAGGGTGTCTCACGAGGATACAGGATATATCACCTGCTCTTTAGCATAATCGAATGCGCTTCAACGATTTACTGGTTAATTACGCCAGAAAAGAAAAGTGTCAGGCGATTGTGGGCCAGAGCAGCCTGGTAATAAGTTTTCGTTATTTCTTAGATCACGCTGAAAATAATTTCTTAATCAGCATTTTCCTCTGCGGTTCTGCCGCGTAATTAGTTTAATCCGCGCAGCCAATTCTTATCGGGCAGAGCCTTTACGCCCCTGCCTTTTAATTTACGTGGGTTTGCGGTTTGCCTGCCCGGTTAACTGCGGTTATGGTAATCGACCTACTCTCAGAAAAATAAACTCAACAGATTTCTCTGTAACCGGACAGCGGCAGTTGTTTCCGCTGTCATGCATAAACATAAGATTTTGATTGGCAAAGCAGGCACCGGGGCTTTGTGGTACGCGCTAACGGGCGTATTAACAGAGCCGGGTCCGCAAGCCTGGAGGCAGAAGATGGAGATGTTGTCAGGAGCCGAAATGGTCGTCCGTTCGTTAATCGATCAGGGCGTTAAGCAGGTATTCGGTTATCCGGGTGGCGCAGTGTTGGATATCTATGATGCGCTGCAAACCGTCGGGGGTATCGATCACATTCTGGTGCGTCATGAGCAGGGTGCGGTGCATATGGCTGACGGCCTGGCGCGCGCCACCGGTGAAGTCGGCGTGGTGCTGGTCACCTCCGGACCCGGCGCAACCAATGCGATTACCGGTATCGCCACCGCCTATATGGACTCGATTCCGCTGGTGATCCTCTCGGGTCAGGTTCCCTCGTCGCTGATTGGCTATGACGCCTTTCAGGAGTGCGACATGGTCGGCATCTCTCGTCCGGTAGTGAAGCACAGCTTCCTGGTGAAAAGTACCGAAGAGATCCCAACCGTGTTGAAAAAGGCGTTCTGGCTGGCTTCCACCGGTCGTCCGGGGCCGGTGGTAATCGATCTGCCAAAAGATATTCTGAATCCGGCCAACAAGTTGCCTTATCACTGGCCGGATACGGTGAGCATGCGCTCCTACAATCCGACTATTCAGGGCCATAAAGGTCAGATTAAGCGTGCGCTGACCACATTGCTGGCCGCGAAGAAGCCGGTGATCTACGCCGGTGGTGGTGCCATTACCGCAGGCTGCGAAGCAGAACTGTTAAAGCTGGCCGAAAGCCTGAATATTCCGGTGACGACCTCGCTGATGGGCCTGGGCGCGTTTCCTGGTACTCATCGTCAGTGCGTTGGCATGCTTGGTATGCACGGCACGTACGAAGCCAACATGACGATGCACAATACCGACCTGATTTTTGGTATTGGTGTTCGCTTTGATGACCGCACCACCAACAACCTGGCAAAATATTGTCCCAACGCCACGGTGATGCATATTGATATCGACCCGACCTCTATCTCCAAGACGGTGGCGGCGGATATTCCGATTGTGGGTGATGCGAAGCAGGTGCTGCAGCAGATGCTGGAGTTACTGGCGCAAAGCGAAAGCCAGCGCGCTGAGAGCCTGCACGACTGGTGGCAGGAGATTGAGGGCTGGCGCAGTCGTCACTGCCTGGAATTTGATCGCACCAGCGACAAAATCAAGCCGCAGGCGGTGATTGAAACCATCAGCCGTCTGACCAAAGGCGATGCGTATGTGACCTCGGATGTGGGCCAGCACCAGATGTTTGCTGCGCTCTATTATCCCTTCGACAAACCGCGTCGCTGGATCAACTCCGGCGGTCTGGGCACCATGGGCTTTGGCCTGCCTGCTGCGCTGGGCGTGAAGATGGCGCTGCCGGATGAAACAGTCATCTGCGTTACCGGCGATGGCAGTATCCAGATGAACATTCAGGAGCTTTCCACCGCGCTGCAGTACGATCTGCCGGTGCTGGTGCTGAACCTGAATAACCGGGTGCTGGGTATGGTGAAACAGTGGCAGGATATGATCTACTCCGGCCGTCACTCACAGTCTTACATGGAGTCGCTGCCTGACTTCGTGCGTCTGGCGGAAGCCTACGGCCACGTCGGGATCGCGATTGAGCATCCGGCTGAGCTGGAAGAGAAGCTGACGCTGGCGCTGGAAACCCTGGCGAAGGGACGTCTGGTATTTGTGGATGTCACCGTTGACGGTAGCGAGCATGTTTACCCGATGCAGATTCGCGGTGGCAGCATGGATGAGATGTGGTTGAGCAAAACGGAGAGGACATAATTATGCGTCGTATTTTATCAGTTCTGCTGGAGAACGAATCCGGCGCATTATCCCGTGTCGTCGGCCTGTTCTCGCAGCGCGGCTATAACATTGAGAGCCTGACCGTGGCACCAACGGATGATCCTACGCTGTCGCGGATGACCATTCAGACGGTGGGCGATCAGAAGGTGCTGGAGCAGATTGAAAAGCAGCTGCACAAGCTGGTGGATGTGCTCCGCGTCACCGAGCTGGGGCAGGGCGCCTATGTTGAGCGCGAAATCATGCTGGTGAAGATTCAGGCGAGCGGTTATGGCCGCGAAGAGGTGAAGCGTAACGCCGAGATCTTCCGCGGTCAGATCATCGACGTGACGCCGACGCTGTACACGGTTCAGCTAGCCGGCACCAGTGACAAACTGGATGCCTTCCTGAGTACCGTCCGCGATGTTGCCGAAATTGTTGAAGTGGCACGCTCCGGTATCGTCGGCGTTTCACGCGGCGATCGCATCATGCGTTAATCACGCTGCGTCATCATCAATCCTCACCTAACCCGGCGAAATGCCGGGTTTTTTTATTTTTTATGCGCCAGGCGAGTTACATTCAGAAAAGCGGTTGCTCCGCGCACTTTTCTGCTGTTAGATGATAGCCATGAGTTATCCATAGCTTAACTGCGGCTATTTCTGCCGTAAAAGCGGATTTGATGGTGGGGTTATCGTGAAACTGGATGAAATTGCGCGTTTGGCAGGCGTGTCGCGCACCACGGCCAGTTATGTGATCAACGGCAAAGCGCGGCAGTATCGTGTCAGTGACAAAACCGTTGAGAAAGTCATGGCGGTGGTACGTGAGCATAATTATCACCCCAATGCGGTGGCTGCCGGGCTGCGCGCCGGGCGTACGCGCTCAATTGGGTTAGTGATCCCCGATCTGGAAAATACCAGTTATACCCGTATTGCGAACTATCTTGAGCGGCAGGCCCGTCAGCGCGGCTATCAACTGCTAATCGCCTGTTCTGAAGATCAGCCCGATAATGAGATGCGCTGCATTGAGCATCTGTTACAGCGCCAGGTCGATGCGATCATCGTCTCCACCTCGTTACCGCCAGAGCATCCCTTTTATCAGCGCTGGATCAACGATCCCCTGCCGATTATTGCGTTAGATCGCGCCCTGGATCGTGAACATTTCACCAGCGTAGTGGGTGCCGATCAGGATGATGCCCACATGCTGGCGGCTGAACTGCGTCAGCTTGAGGTCAAAAATGTGCTGTTCCTCGGTGCGTTACCCGAGCTGTCAGTGAGTTTCCTGCGCGAGCAGGGGTTCCGCGATGCATGGAAAGACGATCCCCGGCCGATTGACTACATCTACTGCAATAGCTTCGAACGCACAGCCGCCGCGGCACTGTTTGAACAATACCTTGAAGATCACCCGATGCCGGAGGCGCTTTTTACCACCTCATTTGGTCTGTTGCAGGGTGTGATGGATGTGACGCTGAAACGAGACGGACGGCTTCCGACCGAGCTGGCCATCGCCACCTTTGGCGACCACGAATTACTGGACTTTCTTGAGTGTCCGGTGCTGGCGGTAGGTCAGCGTCATCGCGACGTGGCAGAGCGCGTGCTGGAATTAGTTTTAGCCTCGCTGGATGAACCCAGAAAACCAAAACCTGGCTTAACCCGCATTCGCCGTAATTTATACCGTCGCGGACAATTAAGCCGAAAAGTTAAATGAGTCACGGGCAGTATTACGCTGCCCGCCCATTTTATTTAACGATTTAACTGATTAAATAAACAGGTCGACGTAAAAAAGCGTAAATTCTGCTCATCAAATCTAACAAAGCAGAAAGGGTTATTTTTATTATCTGCTTACAACTTCAACAAACTTACTTTCCCGTCTGGCCTGAAGCCGCTGGGCTTCCTTTCGGAAATCCCCTAAAATGCCGCCGCTGTCTCAGAAACCACGATTAATATTTAGCCCTTTACATTGTTTCATTTTTAGTCGTTTTTTCCCGGGCAGTTTTTTTTATTCAGGTATTCATCGGCTTATTTTTTACTTCCCCCTTTTATTCGTTTATATCGTCGCCAGAGATTAATTCTTCACTCTGTAAATAGTGATATTCACCTGCCGCTCCGGCTTGACAAGGATTTCATGGGATCCTTAAACTCGTTTCGTGGTAAAAAGTGGGATAAAGTGGCGTAAATGGGTGATGAGGAGAAGAGACTGGCATGTTCCGCGGAGCAACGTTAGTCAATCTCGACAGCAAAGGGCGGCTCGCCGTACCCACGCGATATCGCGATTTGCTGATTGGGGAGTCTCAGGGGCAGATGGTCTGTACCATCGACCTCCACCAGCCATGCCTGTTGCTTTATACCCTGCCCGAATGGGAAATCATTGAAAAAAAGCTGGCACGCCTTTCCAGTATGAATCCACTTGAGCGCCGCGTGCAGCGTTTGCTGCTGGGGCATGCCAGTGAATGTCAGATGGATAATGCAGGCCGCCTGCTGCTGGCGAATACGCTTCGACAGCACGCAAAATTAACCAAAGAAGTGATGCTGGTTGGACAGTTCAATAAATTTGAGCTGTGGGATGAACAGACCTGGTATCAACAAGTCAGGGACGATATTGACGCAGAACAGTCGGCTCAGGAGCCTTTATCTGAGCGGTTGCAGGACTTGTCGCTATAGCTATGCAGGAAAATTTCAAACATACCACCGTGCTGTTGGATGAGGCGGTTAACGGCCTCAATATCAGGGAAGACGGTATTTACATCGACGGCACTTTTGGTCGTGGTGGCCATTCACGCCTGATTCTTTCGCAGCTGGGAGAGAAGGGAAAGCTGATCGCCATCGATCGTGATCCGCAAGCTATCGCCGCTGCAGCAGAGATCACCGACCCGCGTTTTTCAATTATTCATGGCCCTTTTTCCGCGCTGGCAGAGTATGTCTCTGAACGGGATCTGGTCGGAAAGATTGACGGCATTTTGCTGGACCTGGGGGTTTCATCACCGCAGCTGGATGACGCCGAACGTGGCTTCTCCTTTATGCGTGATGGACCGCTGGATATGCGAATGGACCCGTCGCGCGGGCACTCCGCCGCAGAATGGTTGCTGCACGCAGAAGAGGCGGATATCGCTTTTGTCCTGAAGACCTACGGTGAAGAGCGATTCGCCAAACGCATCGCCCGGGCCATTGTCGAGCGTAATCGCGAACAGCCGATGACCCGGACCCGTGAACTGGCTGAGGTGATCTCAATCGCCATGCCGGTAAAAGATAAGTTTAAGCATCCGGCTACGCGCAGCTTCCAGGCGATTCGTATCTGGATTAACAGCGAACTGGAAGAGATCGATATTGCTCTGAAAGGCGCTGTTGAAGTGCTGGCTCCGCAGGGCCGCCTCTCTGTTATCAGCTTCCATTCACTGGAAGATCGGCTGGTGAAGCGCTTTATGCGCGATCAGAGTCGCGGGCCGCAGGTGCCGCCTGGGATTCCTATGACTGAACATCAGCTGCGTGCCCTGGGTGGGCGTGAACTGAAGTTGCTCGGCAAAATGTCGCCGGGTGAAGCTGAAGTCTCTGAGAACCCACGCGCGCGCAGCTCGGTATTACGTATCGCGGAGAAAACCGACGCATGATCGGTAATGAGCGTCACAGTCTGCCTGCCGTTATCGGCGGGGATCTGCTGCGAAAGGGCAAGATTCCGGTGCTGTTGCTGATCGCTGTGGTGGTTTCTGCCGTGCTGGTGGTGACCACCACCCATAAAACACGACTGTTAACCGCGCAGCGCGAACAGCTGGTGCTGGAGCGTGACGCACTCGATATTGAGTGGCGCAACCTGATCCTGGAAGAGAATGCACTGGGCGATCACAGCCGTGTTGAACGCATCGCCACCGAGAAGCTGCAGTTGCAGCACGTTGATCCTTCACAAGAAAATATCGTGGTGCAGAAATAAGGACCTCAGATAGCGAATGAGCGGCACAGGCAGAACGCTGAAATTGAAGAAACCGGAAGATAAAGCCAGCTTTGTAAGCTGGCGTTTTGCGTTGCTGTGCGGCTGTATTTTACTGGCGCTGGGTGGATTGCTGTCACGTGTGGCCTGGCTGCAGGTGATCAATCCTGGCAAGCTGGTAAAAGAGGGCGATCTGCGCTCGCTGCGTGTTCAGGCGGTGCCCACCTCACGCGGCATGATCAGCGATCGCGCCGGACGTCCGCTGGCAGTCAGCGTGCCGGTCAACGCTATCTGGGCCGATCCCAAAGAGTTGCACGCCGGTGGCGGCGTGACGCTGGACAGCCGCTGGAAGGCGCTTTCCGATGCGCTCTCTATTCCCCTTGATCAGCTGGCCGCCCGCGTGAATGCCAATCCCAAAGGCCGTTTTGTCTATCTGGCGCGCCAGGTCAATCCGGCCATCGGCGACTACGTCAAAAAACTCAAACTTCCCGGTATTCATCTGCGCGAAGAGTCACGCCGTTACTACCCTGCCGGGCAGGTCACCTCCCATCTGATTGGCTTTACCAACATCGACGGGCAGGGCATTGAAGGCATCGAGAAGAGCTTTGATAAGTGGCTGACCGGTGCACCCGGCGAGCGGACGGTGCGTAAAGATCGGTACGGTCGGGTCATCGAGGATATCTCTTCGGTGGACAGCCGGGCCGCTCATAACCTGACGCTGAGCATTGATGAGCGGTTACAGGCGCTGGTTTATCGTGAACTGAATAACGCCGTCGCCTTCAACAAAGCGGAATCGGGTACGGCGGTGCTGGTGGATGTCAATACCGGTGAAGTGCTGGCGATGGCCAACAGCCCGGCTTACAACCCGAACAATCTCGGCAACACGCCAAAAGATCTGATGCGTAACCGCGCCATTACCGACATTTTCGAACCTGGCTCTACCGTGAAGCCGATGGTGGTGATGACGGCGCTGCAGCGTGGTGTGGTGAGAGAGAACAGCGTCCTGAATACCGTGCCGTACCGCGTCAATGGTCATGAGATCAAAGATGTGGCGCGCTACAACGAATTGACCCTGACAGGGGTTTTACAGAAGTCGAGTAACGTCGGTGTTTCACGTCTGGCGTTAGCGATGCCTTCCTCAGCGCTGGTAGAAACTTACGCGCGCTTTGGACTGGGCAAACCGACCAATTTGGGGCTGGTCGGGGAAAGCAGTGGCTTATACCCTAAAAAACAACGGTGGTCTGACATAGAGAGGGCCACCTTCTCTTTCGGCTACGGGCTAATGGTAACGCCGTTACAGTTAGCGCGAGTCTACGCAACGATTGGCAGCTATGGCATTAATCGCCCGCTGTCGATCACCAAAGTGGATCCGCCCGTCGCGGGACAACGCGTTTTCGATGAGTCACTGGTGAAAACCGTGATGCACATGATGGAAAGCGTGGCGCTGCCCGGTGGCGGGGGCGTCAAAGCGGCAATCAAGGGTTATCGCATTGCGATAAAAACCGGTACGGCGAAAAAGGTCGGGCCGGACGGACGCTACGTTAATAAATACATTGCCTACACCGCAGGCGTCGCGCCTGCCAGTCATCCCCGATTCGCGCTGGTGGTGGTGATCAACGATCCCCAGGCCGGCAAGTATTACGGCGGTGCGGTCTCTGCACCGGTATTTGGAGCCATCATGGGTGGCGTACTGCGTACCATGAACATCGAGCCGGACGCGTTACCGACCAATGACAAGAATGAGCTGGTGACTAACAGAAGTGAGGAATCAAGTGACAGATCGTAACCTGCGCGATTTACTCGGCCCCTGGGTGCCAGGCGCGCCGGCGCGCCCACTGCGTGACATGACCCTGGATAGCCGCATTGCGGCTTCTGGCGATCTGTTTGTCGCTGTTGCAGGCCATCAGGTTGATGGACGCCGTTTCATTCCGCAGGCAATTGCGCAGGGCGTTGCTGCTGTGGTGGCGGAAGCTGAGGGTGAAGCGTCCGACGGCGAAATCCGTGAAATGCACGGCGTACCGGTTATCTATCTGGCGCAGCTGCATCAGCGCCTTTCGGCCCTGGCAGGCCGTTTTTATCAGCAGCCGGGCGAAAAACAGAAGCTGATTGGCGTCACCGGCACCAACGGTAAAACTACCACCACCCAGTTGCTGGCGCAGTGGGCGACGCTACTGGGTGAGACCAGCGCGGTGATGGGCACCGTCGGCAATGGGCTGGTAGGTCACTTAGCGGCGGCAGAAAATACCACGGGTTCAGCGGTTGATGTTCAGCATCTGCTGCACGATCTGGCTGAAAAAGGGGCGACCCTGACCGCAATGGAAATCTCGTCACACGGACTGGTTCAGCATCGCGTCGCTGCGCTGCCGTTTGCCGCGGCGGTCTTCACCAATCTCAGTCGCGATCACCTCGATTACCACGGTGATATGCAGAGCTATGAGTCAGCTAAATGGCTGCTCTTTTCTGAGCATCAGGTCGGGCAGGCGATTCTTAATGCGGATGACGAAGTCGGCCGTCGCTGGCTGGCACGCTTACCTGATGCCGTTGCGGTCACCATGGAGGATAACCTCCAGCCGGGCTGTCACGGGCGCTGGCTTAAAGCCGATGCGGTGGATTACCACGATAACGGCGCACATATTCGTTTCAGCTCCAGCTGGGGCAACGGCGAAATCGACAGTCCGCTGATGGGTGCCTTCAACGTCAGCAATCTGATGCTGGCACTGGCAACGCTGCTGTCACTGGATTATCCGCTGGCGGCGCTAATCAGCGTTGCACCGCAGTTGCAGCCGGTCAACGGTCGTATGGAAGTGTTCAGCGCCGCAGGAAAACCGACGGTCGTCGTGGATTATGCCCACACCCCGGATGCGCTGGAAAAAGCGCTGGAAGCGGCACGTCTGCACTGCAAAGGAAAACTGTGGTGCCTGTTTGGCTGCGGCGGCGACCGTGACAAAGGCAAACGCCCGTTAATGGGCGCGATTGCTGAGCAATATGCGGATGTGGTGGTGATTACGGATGACAATCCGCGCAGCGAAGATCCGCAGGCGATTGTAAAAGATATTCTGACCGGTTTGCTGGACCCAGGCCGCGCCCGCGTGGTCTCTGGTCGTGCACAGGCGGTTACTAACGCCGTTATGCAGGCGCAGCCCGACGATATCGTGCTGGTGGCTGGCAAAGGCCACGAAGATTATCAGATCATTGGCAACAGCCGTCTCGACTACTCCGATCGTGCCACCGTTGCGGCACTGCTGGGAGGCGTTGCATGATTCCGGTTTCATTAAAAACCCTGGCGGAAATCGCCGGCGGCACGCTGCACGGCAGCGATTTAACGCTGAGTGACGTAACCACCGATACCCGCAAAGTGACGGCGGGCAGCCTGTTTGTTGCGCTGGTGGGCGAACGTTTCGATGCGCACGACTTCGCCGACGATGCCATTGCGAATGGCGCGCAGGCGCTGCTGGTAAGTAAGCATTTACCTGTCGCTGTGCCACAGGTGTTGGTTGAAGATACCCGGCTCGCCTTTGGCAGGCTGGGCGCATGGGTGCGTCAGCAGTCGACCGCCCGTGTAGTGGCGCTGACCGGCTCCTCCGGCAAAACCTCGGTTAAAGAGATGACGGCGGCGATTCTGCGTCAGTGCGGCGAGACGCTCTACACCGCAGGTAATCTCAACAACGATTATGGCGTACCGATGACGCTGCTGCGGCTGACTGCAGAACATCAGTATGCGGTCATCGAACTCGGTGCTAATCATCAGGGCGAAATCGCTTACACCACCGATCTGGTTCAACCGGAAAGCGCGCTGGTGAATAACCTGGCCGCGGCGCATCTGGAAGGCTTTGGTTCGCTGGCCGGTGTCGCTAAGGCCAAGGGCGAGATCTTCCAGGGCTTACCGGCTCACGGCATTGCGATTCTGAACGCAGAGAGCAATGACTGGCCCAACTGGCAGAGCACGCTGCAGGATAAAACCGTGTGGCGTTTCTCACCGCAGGCGGCAGAGTGTGAATTCTCCGCCCGTGATATCCGCATTGCTCAGGACGGCACCCATTTTGTGATGAAAACGCCGTGTGGCGAAGCTGAGATCGTGCTGCCATTGCCGGGTCGGCATAACATCGCCAACGCCCTGGCGGCGGCGGCACTGGCCCTGTCAGTGGATGCACCGCTTAGCGCCGTTCAGCAGGGGCTGAAAAAACTGCAGTCGGTGCCAGGTCGCTTGTTCCCGGTTCGCCTCTCTGCGCATCAGCTTCTGCTGGATGACAGCTACAACGCTAACGTCGGTTCGATGACTGCGGCCGTTCAGGTCCTGTCAGAAATGCCGGGTTACCGTGTGCTGGTCACGGGGGATATGGCGGAACTGGGTGAAGAGACAGAAAATTGTCACCGCGAAGTCGGCCAGGCGGCACGTGACGCAGGCATTGATCGCGTGCTGAGCACCGGAAAATTCAGCCATTTCATCAGTGAAAGCAGTGAAGTTGGCGAACATTTCAGCGATAAGACGGCGCTGACTGAACGTTTGCGTCAATTGTTGTCCGAACACTCAGAAATTACCGTCCTGATAAAAGGTTCACGTAGTGCCGCCATGGAGCAGGTAGTACAGAACTTAAAGGAGAAAGGAACATGTTAGTTTGGCTGGCCGAGCATCTGGTCGCTTTTTATTCGGGATTTAACGTCTTTTCCTATCTGACGTTTCGCGCCATTGTCAGCCTGCTGACCGCGTTATTCATCTCTCTCTGGATGGGGCCGCGCCTGATCGCCTGGCTGCAGAAATTACAGATTGGCCAGGTCGTCCGTAACGATGGCCCGGAATCGCATTTCAGTAAGCGCGGCACGCCGACCATGGGCGGCATCATGATTCTCACCTCCATCACCATTTCGGTGCTGATGTGGGCATATCCGTCGAATCCCTATGTCTGGTGCGTGCTGTTCGTGTTAATCGGCTTTGGCATCATCGGCTTTGTCGATGACTACCGCAAAGTGGTACGCAAAGACACTAAAGGCCTGATCGCCCGCTGGAAATATTTCTGGATGTCGGTGATTTCGCTGGGCGTCGCGTTCGGGCTCTATGCGGCGGGCAAAGATACTCCCGCGACCCAACTGGTCGTGCCCTTTTTCAAAGATATCATGCCGCAGTTAGGTCTGTTTTATGTGCTGCTGGCCTACTTTGTGATTGTCGGAACGGGTAACGCGGTCAATCTGACCGATGGCCTGGATGGGCTGGCAATTATGCCAACCGTCTTTGTCGCCGCGGGCTTTGCGCTGGTTGCCTGGGCCACCGGTAACGTGAAGTTTGCTGAATATCTGCACATTCCCTATCTACGTCACGCCGGTGAGCTGGTGATTGTCTGTACCGCCATCGTCGGGGCAGGGCTGGGCTTCCTGTGGTTCAATACCTATCCGGCTCAGGTCTTTATGGGCGACGTGGGTTCGCTGGCGCTGGGCGGCGCGCTGGGCACCATTGCGGTGTTGCTGCGTCAGGAATTTTTACTGGTGATTATGGGCGGCGTGTTTGTGGTTGAAACGCTGTCGGTCATCCTGCAGGTGGGATCGTTTAAGTTGCGCGGCCAGCGTATTTTCCGCATGGCGCCGATCCATCACCACTATGAACTTAAGGGCTGGCCGGAACCGCGCGTCATTGTGCGCTTCTGGATTATTTCGCTAATGCTGGTGCTGATTGGCCTGGCCACGCTGAAGGTGCGTTAATCATGGCTGACTATCGGGGTAGAAAAGTCGTCATCATCGGGCTGGGCCTCACCGGGCTCTCCTGTGTTGATTTCTTTTTAGCGCAGGGCGTGACGCCTCGCGTGATGGACACCCGTGTCTCGCCGCCGGGGCTGGATAAATTGCCCGGGCAGGTTGAACGCCATCTGGGCGGTATCAACGGTGAATGGCTGCTGGCGGCCGATCTGATTGTTGCCAGCCCTGGCGTCGCGCTGGCGCATCCGATTCTCAGCGAAGCCGTCGAAGCCGGCATCGAAATTGTCGGTGACATTGAGCTCTTTTGCCGCGAGGCGCAGGCGCCGATCGTGGCGATCACCGGCTCCAACGGTAAAAGCACGGTCACGACGCTGGTGGGTGAAATGGCGAAAGCCGCAGGCTGGCAGGTGGGCGTCGGTGGCAATATTGGTCTGCCCGCGCTGAGCCTGCTGCAGTCACCGGCGCAACTCTATGTACTGGAACTCTCCAGTTTCCAGCTGGAGACCACGCACAGTCTGAAAGCCGCGGCGGCAACCATACTTAACGTCAGCGAAGATCATATGGATCGCTATCCGCTGGGTATGCAGCAGTATCGCGCCGCTAAGCTGCGGGTTTATGAGAATGCACAGGTCTGCATCGTTAACGCCGATGATGCCCTGACGATGCCGGTACGCGGCGCGGACACCCGCTGCGTCAGCTTTGGTGTCGATTTCGGGGACTACCACCTTAACAAGCAGCAGGGCAGTATCTGGCTGCGGGTGAAAGGCGAGAAAGTCCTGAACACGGCCGAAATGAAGATGGTGGGACAGCACAACTACACCAATGCGCTGGCTGCGCTGGCGCTGGCAGATGCGGTGGGTCTGCCACGTGCCTCCAGTCTGGCCGCCTTAACGCACTTTAACGGTCTGGCGCATCGCTTCCAGCTGGTCCATGAGCATCAGGGCGTGCGCTGGATCAATGACTCCAAAGCCACCAATGTCGGCAGCACCGAAGCAGCGCTGAATGGCCTGCAGGTGAAGGGAACGCTGTGGCTGCTGATGGGCGGTGATGGCAAGTCGGCCGATTTTACGCCGCTGATCCCCTGGCTGCAGGGCGACAATGTACGCCTTTACTGCTTTGGTCGCGATGGCGATGCGCTGGCGGCGCTGCGTCCGGAAATCGCCGTGCGCACTGAAACCATGCGCCAGGCGATGGAGCAGATTGCGCCGCAGGTTAAAGCAGGCGATATGGTTCTGCTGTCGCCAGCCTGCGCCAGCCTTGACCAGTTCCGTAACTTTGAGCAGCGCGGTGAGCAGTTCGCGCAACTGGCGAAGGAGCTGAGCTGATGCGTATTCCTGGCGCCGGACTGGCGGGATATTTCTCAGGACGCCTGAAAGACTGGGTCATGGGCGCACGCGAAAGTGATGACTCTTCGCTGGTGCTCTATGACCGCACACTGCTATGGCTGACGCTGGGCCTGGCGGTGATTGGTTTCGTGATGGTGACGTCAGCTTCAATGCCGGTGGGTCAGCGTCTGAATGACGATCTTTTTTATTTTGCCAAGCGCGATGCTTTCTACATCGTGCTGGCTGTATGTATGGCGCTGGTCACGCTGCGGGTGCCGATGGATTTCTGGCAGCGCTACAGCAACGTGATGCTGATGGTCACGGTCGCGATGCTGCTGATTGTTCTGGTAGTCGGTAGCTCGGTTAACGGTGCATCGCGCTGGATCGCGCTGGGTCCGCTGCGTATTCAGCCTGCAGAGCTGTCGAAGCTCTCTCTGTTCTGCTATCTCGCCAGTTATCTGGTGCGCAAAGTGGAAGAGGTGCGTAACAACTTCTGGGGCTTCTGTAAGCCGATGGGCGTGATGGTGGTGCTGGCCGTGTTACTGCTGGCGCAGCCGGATCTCGGTACGGTGGTTGTGCTGTTTGTGACGACCCTGGCGATGCTGTTCCTGGCGGGGGCCAAACTGTGGCAGTTCCTGGCAATCATCGGTTCCGGCATCTTTGCGGTGATCCTGCTGATCATTGCAGAACCCTACCGTATGCGCCGTGTGACCTCGTTCTGGAACCCGTGGGAAGATCCCTTTGGTAGCGGCTACCAGCTGACCCAGTCACTGATGGCATTTGGTCGCGGGGAATTCTGGGGCCAGGGGCTCGGTAACTCCGTGCAAAAGCTGGAATATCTGCCCGAAGCGCATACCGACTTTATTTTCGCCATCATCGGGGAAGAACTCGGCTACGTCGGTGTGGTAATGGCACTTTTAATGGTATTCTTCGTCGCTTTTCGTGCGATGTCGATTGGCCGTCGTGCTCTGGAACTGGATCAGCGTTTTTCCGGCTTTTTAGCCTGTTCAATCGGAGTCTGGTTTAGCTTCCAGGCGCTGGTTAACGTCGGTGCGGCAGCCGGTATGTTACCGACCAAAGGTCTGACCTTACCGCTGATCAGTTACGGTGGGTCAAGTCTGATCATTATGTCGACTGCCATCGTCTTTTTATTACGCATAGATTATGAAACGCGCCTGGCGAAAGCGCAGGCGTTTACCCGAGGTGGTCGATGAGCGGTAAGCGATTGATGGTGATGGCAGGCGGAACCGGCGGACATGTCTTTCCCGGTCTGGCTGTCGCCCATCATCTGATGGAACAGGGCTGGCAGGTCCGCTGGTTAGGCACTGCCGACCGTATGGAAGCCGATCTGGTGCCAAAGCACGGCATCGACATCGACTTCATCCGCATCAGCGGATTACGTGGTAAAGGCATGAAGGCGTTGCTGCTGTCACCGCTGCGCATCTTTAATGCATGGCGTCAGGCCCGTCGCATCATGAAGGCCTGGCAGCCGGATGTCGTGCTGGGCATGGGTGGCTACGTTTCCGGTCCTGGCGGCTTAGCGGCCTGGAGCTGCGGTATTCCGGTGGTACTGCATGAGCAGAACGGCATCGCCGGGCTGACTAACAAATGGCTGGCGAAAATCGCCACTAAAGTCTTGCAGGCGTTTCCGGGCGCGTTTCCCGCCGCCGATGTGGTGGGAAACCCGGTTCGCACTGATGTACTGGCACTGCCTTTACCCGCGCAGCGTCTGGCGGATCGTCATGGCCCGATACGGGTGCTGGTGATCGGTGGCAGTCAGGGTGCGCGGATACTGAACCAGACGCTGCCGCAGGTTGCCGCGCTGGTGGGTGATGAGATCACTCTGTGGCATCAGACTGGTAAAGGGTCGTTGCCCGAAACAGAGAAAGCTTATCAGCAGGTCGGGCAGACGCAGCACAAGGTGACCGAGTTTATTGATGACATGGCTGCCGCCTACGCCTGGGCTGATGTGGTGGTGTGCCGCTCCGGCGCGTTAACCGTGAGCGAAGTCGCTGCCGCTGGTTTACCGGCGATTTTCGTGCCATTTCAGCACAAAGATCGCCAGCAGTACTGGAACGCGCTGCCGCTGGAGAAAGCGGGCGCCGCCAGAATTTTTGAGCAGCCGCAATTTACTGCGGAGGCTGTAGCGGATCAGCTACGCCACTGGGATCGCGCAACACTGCTGACGATGGCTGAGCAGGCCCGTCAGGTGGCGATCCCCGATGCGACTGAGCGGGTCGCTCAGGAAGTGGCTCGCGCCGCAAAGTAATCATTCCAGTCAGCGCGTCTGACCTGTACCCGGACTGGGTACAAACTGAAATAGCAGGTAACTGAGAGCGATGAATACACAACAATTGGCAAAACTGCGTTCTATCGTGCCCGAGATGCGTCGCGTCCGGCACATCCACTTTGTCGGCATCGGCGGTGCTGGCATGGGCGGTATTGCCGAAGTGTTAGCAAATGAAGGCTACCATATCAGCGGTTCAGATCTGGCCCCTAACCCGGTGACGCAGAACCTGATTGCGCTGGGTGCCACCATTTATTTTAACCATCGCCCCGAAAACGTGACCGATGCCAGCGTTGTGGTGGTTTCCAGCGCCGTTTCGCAGGATAACCCCGAACTGATAGCGGCACGTGAACAGCGTATCCCGGTTATCCGTCGCGCGGAGATGCTGGCTGAGCTGATGCGTTTTCGTCACGGCATCGCCGTTGCGGGTACCCATGGCAAAACGACCACCACGGCGATGGTGTCGAGTATTTATGCGGAAGCGGGTCTCGATCCGACCTTTGTTAACGGCGGACTGGTCAAAGCAGCAGGCACCCATGCCCGTCTGGGCCACAGCCGGTATCTGATTGCTGAAGCGGATGAGAGCGATGCGTCGTTCCTGCATCTGCAGCCGATGGTGGCGATTGTGACCAACATCGAAGCTGACCATATGGACACCTATCAGGGCGATTTTGAGAACCTGAAGCAGACGTTTATTAACTTCCTGCACAACCTGCCGTTTTACGGTCGTGCGGTGATGTGTGTGGATGATGCGGTTATTCGTGACCTGATCCCACGCGTGGGACGCCATATCACCACGTACGGTTTCAGTGATGATGCTGACCTGCGCATTGAAAATTATGAACAGAGTGGCGCGCAGGGGCATTTCACCCTGATCCGTCAGGATAAAGCACCGCTGCAGATTACGCTGAACGCGCCGGGTCGCCACAATGCCCTGAATGCGGCAGCCGCCGTCGCCGTCGCCAGTGAAGAGGGCATTGAAGACAATGCTATCCTGGCTGCGCTGGAGAGTTTCCAGGGCACGGGCCGTCGCTTTGATCTGCTGGGTGAATTCCCGACAGAGCCGGTCAATGGACAGCCGGGCACCGCGATGCTGGTTGATGATTACGGTCATCATCCCACCGAAGTGGACGCGACAATTAAAGCCGCGCGCGCAGGCTGGCCGGATAAAAAACTGGTGATGGTGTTTCAGCCGCACCGTTACAGCCGAACCCGCGATCTGTTTGATGATTTCGCCAACGTACTGTCGCATGTAGATGTGTTGCTGATGCTGGATGTTTACCCGGCCGGTGAAACCGCCATTCCGGGTGCTGACAGTCGTTCGCTGTGCCGTGCGATTCGTAATCGCGGCAAGGTGGATCCGATTCTGGTGCCGGAACATGACGCGCTGCCAGAGATGCTGGCACCGCTGCTGTCAGGCAATGACCTGATTCTGGTGCAGGGAGCCGGTAACGTCGGCAAGGTTGCCCGCAAGCTGGCTGACACTAAGCTCCAGCCGGAACGCAAAGCGGAGGATCGTCATGGCGGATAAAGTTGCAGTATTAATGGGTGGCACCTCGGCAGAGCGCGAGGTTTCGCTGAACTCGGGTCAGGCCGTCCTCGCCGGATTACGGGAAATGGGCATTGATGCACATGGCATCGATACCCGTGATGTCTCTGTGCTGACGCTGAAAGAGCAGGGCTTTACCAAAGCCTTTATCGCGCTGCATGGCCGGGGCGGAGAAGATGGCACGCTGCAGGCGGTGCTGGAGTTCCTGCAACTGCCGTACACCGGCAGCGGCGTGATGGCATCGGCCGTGACCATGGATAAGCTGCGCACCAAGCTGCTGTGGCAGGGACGTGGTTTACCGTCAGGAAAGTTTGTCTGGCTGACACGCCAGCAGTTTGATGCCGGTCTGGACGCAGAAAACAACGCGGCAATTGCGGCGCTTGGCCTGCCACTATTTGTGAAGCCAGCCTGTGAAGGCTCCAGCGTGGGCATCAGTCGGGTTAACGATCTGAGCGCGCTGCCGGCGGCACTGGACATGGCGTTTAAGCACGACAATGACGTGCTGGTCGAGGCGTTTCTTAGCGGCGCGGAGTATACCGTCGCGATTGTGGGCGATCGTATTCTGCCCTCGATTGAAATAAAGAGCGCCAGCGAGTTCTATGACTATGAAGCTAAATACATTTCTGACGATACTCAGTACGTCTGTCCGGCCGATTTAAGCGCTGAACGTGAAGCGGAATTACAGCAGCTGGTACTGGCGGCCTGGCGTGCGCTGGGATGTCGCGGCTGGGGACGGGTTGATGTAATGACCGATGGGGAAGGGCGCTTTCAGTTACTGGAAGCCAATACCTCACCGGGCATGACCAGCCACAGTCTGGTGCCAATGGCAGCGAAACAGGCGGGCATGAGCTTCCCGCAGCTGGTTGCCCATATTCTGGAGCTGGCCGACTGATATGTCACAGGCGGCGATGAGAGTTCGAAACCGTGAACCGCAGGAGCGTATTCGCACCGGGCGCAGTAACGGTGCCCGACTGTTCGGCATTGTTTTTCTGCTGATCGTCATCGGGATTATGGTTGCCGGCGGGCTGGTGGTACTGAAGTGGATGAACGATGCGTCCCGGCTGCCATTGTCAAAACTGGTGGTGACAGGACAGACGCACTACACCACACACGATGATATTCGTCAGGCGATTTTGTCGCTGGGTCCGCCTGGTACGTTTATGTCTCAGGATGTGGACATCCTGCAGCAGCAGATTGAGCGGCTGCCCTGGATTAAGCAGGTCAGCGTGCGTAAGCAGTGGCCGGACGAACTGAAGATCCACCTTGTGGAGTACACACCGGTGGCGCGCTGGAACGATTTGCATATGGTGGATGCTGAGGGTGTCTCCTTCAGCGTACCCGCCAGTCATGTCGGCAAAGAGACAATGCCGATGTTGTACGGGCCGGAAGGGAGTGAGAAAGAGGTCCTGGCGGGCTATCACAGCATGGATGATGTGCTGAAAGCCCGAAAGTTTACTCTGAAGGTGGCGTCGATGACGGCGCGGCGTTCATGGCAGCTGGTCACCAGCGATGATGTTCGTATCGAACTGGGCCGCAGCGACACCATGAAACGACTGAATCGCTTTATTGAGCTCTACCCGGTGCTGCAACAGCAAGGTCAGAACGAGAGCAAACGTATCAGCTACGTGGATTTACGATACGACTCTGGCGCTTCTGTTGGCTGGACACCGATCGTGATGGAGCCACAGGACAGTAATCAGCAACAGAACCAGGCACAGGCTAAACAACAATGATCAAGGCAACGGACAGAAAACTGGTAGTTGGACTCGAAATCGGCACTGCGAAGGTTGCCGCCCTGGTTGGGGAAGTTCTGCCCGATGGTATGGTCAACATTATTGGGGTGGGCAGCTGCCCTTCCCGCGGTATGGATAAAGGTGGCGTAAACGACCTTGAGTCGGTGGTGAAATGCGTTCAGCGCGCCATCGATCAGGCTGAGCTGATGGCAGATTGCCAGATCTCCTCCGTCTACCTTGCTTTATCGGGCAAACATATTAGTTGTCAGAACGAAATCGGGATGGTTCCGATTTCCGAAGAGGAAGTGACTCAGGATGATGTAGAGAACGTCGTACACACCGCCAAATCGGTGAGAGTACGTGACGAGCATCGCATCCTGCACGTCATTCCTCAGGAGTACGCCATTGACTATCAGGAAGGGATTAAAAATCCGGTCGGGCTTTCTGGCGTGCGTATGCAGGCGAAAGTGCATCTGATCACCTGCCACAACGACATGGCGAAGAACATCGTTAAAGCCGTTGAACGTTGCGGGCTGAAAGTGGATCAGCTGATTTTTGCCGGTCTCGCCTCCAGTTTTGCCGTTCTGACTGAAGACGAACGTGAGCTGGGCGTGTGTGTTGTCGATATTGGTGGCGGTACAATGGACATAGCCGTATATACCGGCGGCGCTTTACGGCACACTAAGGTTATTCCGTATGCAGGCAACGTCGTTACCAGCGACATCGCTTATGCGTTTGGTACACCACCAACGGATGCTGAGGCGATCAAAGTGCGCCATGGTTGCGCGCTGGGCTCGATTGTCGGCAAAGATGAGAACGTTGAGGTGCCGAGTGTGGGCGGACGTCCACCACGTAGCCTGCAACGTCAGACGCTGGCTGAAGTGATTGAGCCGCGTTACACCGAACTTTTGAATCTGGTCAATGACGAGATTCTGCAGTTACAGGAACAACTGCGTCAGCAGGGCGTGAAGCATCACTTAGCCGCAGGCATTGTCCTGACCGGTGGTGCAGCGCAAATCGAAGGACTGGCGGCCTGTGCGCAACGCGTATTCCATACGCAGGTGCGTATCGGACAGCCGCTGAATATTACCGGCCTGACTGACTATGCGCAGGAATCGTACTACTCCACTGCCGTGGGACTGTTGCATTACGGCAAAGAGTCGCACATGAACGGTGATGCAGAGACCGAAAAACGGGTCTCAGTAGGTAACTGGTTCAAGCGTATTAACAGTTGGTTAAAAAAAGAGTTTTAATTTTTGTGAAAGGGGATCATGCTGTTTTCTTTAGTGATCTCCAGGCGACAGGCACATAACGGAGAGAAATCATGTTTGAACCTATGGAATTAACCAACGACGCGGTGATTAAAGTCATCGGCGTCGGTGGCGGCGGCGGTAACGCCGTAGAGCACATGGTACGCGAGCGTATCGAAGGTGTGGAATTCTTTGCTGTGAATACCGACGCGCAAGCGCTGCGTAAAACAGCTGTCGGCCAGACCATTCAGATCGGTAATAACATTACCAAAGGTCTGGGTGCGGGTGCGAACCCGGAAGTAGGCCGTAACTCTGCAGAAGAAGATCGCGAAGCACTGCGTTCTGCGCTGGAAGGGGCAGACATGGTCTTCATCGCAGCAGGTATGGGCGGCGGTACCGGTACCGGTGCAGCGCCTGTCGTGGCTGAAGTGGCTAAGGAGCTGGGTATCCTGACGGTGGCGGTTGTCACCAAGCCGTTCAACTTCGAAGGCAAAAAGCGCATGGCGTTTGCCGAGCAGGGGATCGCCGAACTCTCTAAGCATGTCGATTCACTGATCACCATTCCAAACGACAAGCTGCTGAAAGTGCTGGGCCGTGGTATCTCTCTGCTGGATGCGTTTGGTGCAGCGAATGACGTGCTGAAAGGCGCCGTTCAGGGTATCGCTGAGCTGATCACCCGTCCAGGCCTGATGAACGTCGACTTTGCTGACGTGCGTACCGTCATGTCCGAAATGGGCTATGCGATGATGGGTTCAGGCGTCGCGTGCGGTGAAGATCGTGCTGAAGAAGCGGCTGAAATGGCGATCTCCAGCCCACTGCTGGAAGATATCGACCTTTCTGGTGCGCGTGGCGTGCTGGTCAACATTACGGCGGGCTTCGACCTGCGTCTGGATGAGTTCGAGACCGTGGGTAACACTATCCGCGCCTTCGCCTCTGACAACGCGACCGTCGTGATCGGTACCTCACTGGATCCGGAGATGAACGACGAACTGCGCGTCACCGTGGTGGCAACCGGTATCGGCATGGACAAGCGTCCTGAAATCACCCTGGTAACCAACAAGCCAGCCAGTCAGCCAGTGATGGATCATCGCTATCAGCAGCACGGTATGTCACCGCTGCCGCAGGAGCAGAAACCTGCTGCCAAAGTCGTTAACGACCAGGCTGCGCAGTCGAACAAAGAGCCCGATTATCTTGATATTCCGGCCTTTTTACGTAAGCAGGCCGATTAGGATTAACCCTATAATTGGGATTCTCCGCTCTTTGTGCTAAAGTCTCTGTCCGCTGGTAAAGTATACTGGCGGTCGGACAGGTGATATTGCGAGATAATACGATGATCAAACAAAGGACATTAAAACGTATTGTTCAGGCGACTGGTGTCGGTTTACATACCGGCAAAAAAGTCACCCTGACATTACGCCCTGCGTCGGCTAATACCGGGGTCATCTATCGTCGCACCGACTTGAATCCACCGGTAGATTTTCCGGCTGATGCAAAATACGTGCGCGACACCATGCTGAGTACCTGCCTGGTGAATGATGAAGGCGTGCGTATTTCCACGGTTGAACACCTCAATGCCGCCCTGGCGGGGCTGGGTATCGACAACATTATTGTTGAAGTCGATGCGCCAGAAATCCCGATCATGGATGGCAGCGCAGCACCGTTTATCTATCTGCTGATGGATGCGGGCATCGAGCAGCTCAACAGCGCGAAGAAATTTGTGCGTGTTAAGCAGACCGTGCGTGTGGAAGAGGGTGACAAATGGGCCGAGATCAAACCGTTTAACGGCTTCTCGCTCGATTTCACTATCGACTTCAAACACCCGGCCATCGATTCCAGCTCACAGCGTTATGCGATGAACTTCTCTGCTGACGCCTTTGTTCGCCAAATCAGCCGGGCGCGTACATTTGGCTTTATGCGTGAAATCGAATATCTGCAGTCTAAAGGCCTGTGCCTGGGCGGTAGCTTAGATTGTGCGATAGGTCTGGATGATTTCCGCGTACTGAATGAAGAAGGCCTGCGTTTTGAGGACGAGTTTGTCCGTCACAAAATGCTGGACGCGATTGGCGACTTGTTTATGTGTGGTCACAACATCATTGGCGCATTCACTGCGTTTAAATCGGGCCACGCGCTGAACAACAAGCTGCTGCAAGCGGTTCTGGCTAAGCAGGAAGCCTGGGAATGGGCAACCTTCGAAGACGAAGCTGAACTGCCGCTGGCATTCAAAGCACCGAATCTGGTTCTGGCTTAATTACCCCGGAACGTGAAACGGCTGGTTATGCTGACACCCTCTCCGGTCAGCGGCGCCAGCCGTTTTTTATTGCCTCTTATCACACGCCTGATGACTGCGACCTCGCTCGCAAAGCGTTGTCTGTTCTGCTGATTTGCTGAACAATCACACGCGTTTTCTCTCGCCATCACTTTAATCCCAGGTGTGGATGCCCCACATTAATGATACTATCTGTGGCGCTTTTACAGGCCGAAATCCGTTGCGGCTCGCGGCGGGTACCAGAAAACAAGAGCGCAACAGAACATGCGCGATGGAAAGGTTGTGATCGGGATTCTTCTGCGCTGGCGACAATTAGGTAGACGCTATTTCTGGCCTCATCTCCTGTTAGGGATGGTAGCGGCCAGCTTTGGCCTGCCAGCCTGTGCGCAAAGCTCCGAACTCAACGCGTCGTCTGAATCTCCGGCCAGCAGTCTCTTTCTTGGCAATGCCACACGCTTTGATCACCTGATCCGGCTGCAGGAAGCATCCCGACGCCCGAGCTTCAGCGTGGATTACTGGCATCAGCACGCCATCCGCACCGTTATTCGTCATCTCTCTTTCACGCTGGCGCCCCAGGCGCAGGCGGAGCAACAGGCATTACCGCTGGCGGCACAAAAGCTGGCGCTGATCGACTCACTGCATAGTTTACTGACATCACATTCTGCGCTGCACACTGCACCGCAGCAGATCTCTACGCCGCCTCTTTTCATGGCCGTTACCCGCTCATGGGTAGAATGGCATGCCAGCGTGCATGGCATACGCGCCGGACCTGCCCGATTGTTCTGCTAATATTTTTGGTTTTATTCACTCTGTTTAGATTTCGCAGTCCGGAATGCTCCGGCTGAATTGAGAATATATTTATTATGTTAAGCAAAATATTAACCAAGGTTTTTGGTAGCAGTAACGATCGTACGCTGCGTCGTATGCGTAAAGTGGTGGACGTCATCAATAAGATGGAGCCCGATTTTGAGAAGCTCTCTGATGATGAACTGAAAGCGAAAACGGATCTGTTCCGCGAACGCCTGAAAAAAGGTGAATCGCTGGAAAGCCTGATCCCGGAAGCGTTCGCAACCGTGCGTGAAGCGAGTAAACGCGTATTCGGGATGCGTCACTTCGACGTGCAGCTGATCGGCGGCATGGTGCTGAACGATCGCTGCATTGCTGAGATGCGAACCGGTGAAGGTAAAACGCTGACCGCAACGCTGCCGGCCTACCTGAATGCGCTGTCCGGCAAAGGCGTTCACGTGGTTACCGTCAACGACTATCTGGCACAGCGTGATGCGGAAAACAACCGTCCGCTGTTTGAGTTCCTGGGTTTAACCATTGGTATCAACATGTCGGGCCTGCCGGCGGTGGCAAAGCGTGAAGCTTACGCAGCAGACATCACCTACGGCACCAACAACGAATATGGCTTTGACTACCTGCGCGACAACATGGCTTTCAGCCCGGAAGAGCGTGTACAGCGTAAACTGCACTATGCGCTGGTGGATGAGGTCGACTCCATCCTGATCGATGAAGCGCGTACCCCGCTGATCATCTCTGGTCCGGCGGAAGACAGTTCTGAGCTTTACACCAAAGTGAACAAGATCATCCCTCATCTGGTTCGCCAGGATAAAGAAGATACCGAAACCCATCAGGGTGAAGGCGACTTCTGGGTCGATGAAAAAGCGCGTCAGGCTCACATGTCTGAGCGCGGTCTGGTCAAAGTGGAAGAGCTGCTGGTCAGCCAGGGCATCATGGAAGCGGGCGAGTCACTCTACTCTCCGACCAACATCATGCTGATGCACCACGTCACCGCGGCGCTGCGTGCGCACGCACTCTTTACCCGTGATGTGGATTACATCGTAAAAGATGGTGAAGTGGTGATTGTTGATGAACACACCGGCCGTACCATGCAGGGTCGTCGCTGGTCTGATGGTCTGCATCAGGCGATTGAAGCGAAAGAAGGCGTTGAGATCCAGAACGAGAACCAGACGCTGGCCTCTATCACCTTCCAGAACTACTTCCGTATTTACGAGAAGCTGGCCGGTATGACCGGTACCGCTGATACCGAAGCATTTGAATTCAGCTCCATTTATAAGCTCGACACCATTGTCGTGCCGACCAACCGTCCGATGGTGCGTAAAGATCTGGCTGACCTGGTCTACATGACCGAGAAAGAGAAGATCGATGCCATTATCGAAGATATCCGTGAGCGTACTGCAAATGGTCAGCCGGTACTGGTGGGGACCATCTCGATTGAGAAATCAGAAGTGGTCTCTAACGAACTGACCCGTGCCGGTATCAAACATAACGTACTGAACGCCAAATTCCACGCCCGCGAAGCGGATATCGTGGCGCAGGCCGGTCAGCCAGGTGCGGTCACTATCGCCACCAACATGGCCGGACGTGGTACGGATATAATGCTGGGCGGCAGCTGGCACGCTGAAGTGGCCGAACTGGAAGAGCCAACTGAAGCGCAAATCGAAGAGATTAAAGCGGCATGGCAGATTCGTCATGATGCGGTACTGGCGTCAGGTGGCTTGCACATCGTCGGTACTGAGCGTCACGAATCGCGTCGTATTGACAATCAGCTGCGTGGTCGTGCAGGCCGTCAGGGTGACGCCGGTTCTTCTCGCTTCTACCTCTCAATGGAAGATGCGCTGATGCGTATTTTTGCCTCAGACCGCGTCTCGAATATGATGCGTAAACTGGGCATGAAGCCAGGCGAAGCGATTGAGCATCCGTGGGTCACCAAAGCGATTGCCAATGCCCAGCGCAAAGTTGAAAGCCGTAACTTCGATATTCGTAAGCAGCTGCTGGAATATGATGATGTGGCTAATGACCAGCGTCGCGCCATCTACAGTCAGCGTAATGAACTGCTGGATGTGTCTGACGTTAGCGAAACCATCAACAGCATTCGCCACGACGTCTACAAAGTCACCATCGATACTTACATTCCGCCGCAGTCACTGGAGGAGATGTGGGATGTGCCAGGCCTGGAAGAGCGTCTGCGTACTGACTTCGATCTGAACCTGCCGATTGCAGAGTGGCTGGATAAAGAACCTGACCTGCATGAAGAAGTGCTGCGTGAGCGCATCATGACCCATGCCATGGAAAGCTACGCTGAGAAAGAAGAGATCGTTGGCGCAGAGATGATGCGCAACTTCGAAAAAGGCGTGATGCTTCAGACGCTGGATTCGCTGTGGAAAGAGCATCTGGCCGCGATGGACTATCTGCGTCAGGGCATCCATCTGCGCGGCTATGCGCAGAAAGATCCGAAGCAGGAGTACAAGCGTGAATCCTTCGCCATGTTTGCCGCGATGCTTGAATCACTGAAATATGAAGTGATCAGTACGCTGAGCAAAGTCCAGGTGCGCATGCCAGAAGAAGTTGAAGCGATGGAGCAACAACGTCGCGAAGAAGCTGAACGTCTTGCACAGCAACAGCAGCTGAGCCATGTTGAAGAGGATCTGCTGGCAGCAGCAGAGCCTGTAGCGGAGCAGAGTGGTGAACGCAAAGTCGGCCGCAACGATCCCTGCCCATGTGGTTCCGGTAAAAAGTACAAGCAGTGTCATGGCCGTATCGCCTGAGACTGAATGCTAATAAAAAAGGAGCCGCTGGCTCCTTTTTTTATGGTCTCTGCCACCCAGGCAACTGCGACTCCGCTGAGCTAAAGCGGTTAACATCCGCTACGGCATGCTCTAAAATCAGGCTTCATTCACCCATTACTACCGGATAGTCTCCATGAAGCACCTGCAGGTTGCAGTTGGCATCATTCGCAATGCCAGTAAACAAATTTTCCTTGCCCAGCGCGCGGCGACCTCTTACATGGCGAACAAGTGGGAGTTTCCTGGCGGTAAAATTGAAGCGGGCGAAAGCGCCGAACAGGGATTGATAAGGGAACTTCAGGAAGAGACGGGGATTGAAGTCACCCAGGCACGCCCGATCGGTCATGCAGACCATAGCTATGACGATCTGCGGGTGACGCTGCATTTCTTTCTGGTTGAAGGGTGGAAAGGAGAGCCCTGGGGCAAAGAGGGCCAGCCGCAGCGTTGGGTGGATCAGCATGCGCTGGTCGCGGAGGAGTTTCCGCCCGCGAATCATCAGCTGATTGCGCGTCTGATTGCTGGCGAACTCTGATCGGATGGGGCTGCGCGCCCCATCCGGTTCGGCTATCAGCGATCCTCTTCACTCCAGTTGTCACTGTCGTTCATATCGTCGCGGCTGGGAATACGTTTCTCTTCTGCGGCCCACTCACCTAAATCGATGAGCTGGCAGCGCTTACTGCAAAAGGGGCGCCACGGGCTGAGCTCATCCCAGATCACATCTTTGCCGCACTGCGGACAGGCAACGGTCATCACTTCTTGCTGCATTTTTTACCTCTAACAACAGGCCAGTTGAAAATTAAGGCGAGCCGGAACTTCACCGCGCTCGCTATCAAGCGGCATAAAACGAATGGCGTAGCGGCTTTTATGTCCGGACACCTGTGGATAGAGCGCATCCTCCAGCGACAACTGCAGTCGCAGCAGATCGGCGCCTTCGGCATTATCCTGATAAAAACCATTAAGGCTGGTCTGTACATGAAACGCGCCGGACTGGCGGATCAGGTCCAGTATCATCGCCAGCGCATGATGCAGTGGCTCCAGCGTCTGCATCCAGGCTTCGACCTGCGCATCGCGTGCTTCCTGCGGCAGATGGAGCCAGATGTGCAGGCCCGGCAAATCAAAGCTGCAGCATCCACCAGGGATGCTCAGGCGCTGCCGCACCAGGGCAATCAGACGGTCCTCGCGGAGTTGCTGGCCCATACGTGGGGCATTCATTAACTGCGTCGACTGAATTTTGAGTTTATCGCGCAGGGCATTAACCAGCGTCATATCAACACCTGGCACATCAGCCCATGCACGTAACTTTTGCTGCTGACGCTCCAGCTCTTTTAACAATTCAGTACGCATATCGCCCCGCTCAAAAATATCGAGCAACTCGCTAATCAGGCGAAAAAAGGTTAGCGCATTAACGGTTTTATCCAGTGGGACAATTTCATCTAACTGATTGATCAAAAACTCAACCCGTAACCAGGTTCGCATTTTTTCATTCAGTGGGTGTTCAAACAGAACGGGTGTGCTCATGGTATTAATCCTGTTTCGTTGCCGCCAGCCTGAGATAGCGCTGATGGAGTTCGGCAACCTGCGGCAAGGCGTCGTCGGGCTCGCCACTGTTATCAATAATGTCATCGGCACAGGCGAGGCGCTGCTGGCGCGTCGCCTGTGCGGCAAGAATGCGTTTTGCCTGGGCGACGGAAAGATGATCACGCTGCCGGGTGCGCGCTAACTGCGTTGCCTCATCAACATCCACCACCAGTACCCGATCAGCCTGGTGCTGTAACTGATTTTCCACCAGTAGCGGCACCACCCAGAGCACATAAGGTGTGGTGGCTTCGGCGATCAATTGATGCGTCCGGGCATTAATCAGTGGATGCAGCAGCGCGTTTAACCAGCTTTTCTCTTCCGGCTGCTGAAAAATAATGTCGCGAAGTCGGCTACGATCAAGCTTCCCCTCATCAGTCAATATCGACGTGCCATAGCGCGCCTGAATGGCCTGCAAAGCGGGTGTGCCGGGTTCGACAACTTCACGTGCTATCAGGTCAGCATCAATAATTTCCACGCCAGACGCTGCGAATGCCTGGGCAATCGTACTTTTACCACTGCCGATCCCCCCTGTAAGCGCGACGATATAGGGCATGTTTCTCACCTGACTTCTCTGTTCGACAGGGCTTCAGGGTAATGATCTGAATAAAAAACGCAAAAATGCGCGTCAGATCACACCGATAAAGCACAATTAAATTTAACGGATTGTAGCGTAAATAAAGTGAAATTCGCAGTCTTGTCGCGCAGCGAGAGGCGCGTATCATAACGTCACTGGAGCTGTGCTTACTTCGTGAACGACGATTCATTGCCACTTACCAGGACACTGTTTATGCGTATTGAAGAAGATTTAAAACTGGGCTTTAAAGATGTCTTAATCCGCCCCAAACGCTCCACGCTGCAAAGTCGCTCACAGGTTGAGCTGGAACGCAGCTTTACCTTCAGACATTCGGGCCTGAGCTGGAGCGGCGTACCGATTATCGCCGCCAACATGGATACCGTTGGCACATTTTCAATGGCTGAGGCGCTGGCCAGCTTCAATATCCTTACAGCAGTCCATAAGCATTACAGCGTAGATGAGTGGCGCGCGTTTATTCAGCGCGTCCCCGCGACGGTATTGAAACATGTGATGGTTTCAACCGGCACCTCGGAGGCCGATCTCAATAAACTGGTCGCGATTATGGCGCTGTCAGACGATCTGCAGTTTATCTGCATCGACGTGGCCAACGGCTACTCTCAGCATTTTGTTGATTTTCTGCAGCGCGCCCGTGAAAACTTCCCGGCTAAAACCATCTGTGCCGGTAACGTGGTAACGGGCGAAATGGTGGAGGAGCTGATTCTCTCTGGCGCGGATATCGTCAAAGTCGGCATTGGTCCGGGTTCGGTCTGTACAACCCGGGTGAAAACCGGCGTGGGTTATCCGCAGCTTTCCGCTGTCATTGAATGTGCCGATGCGGCGCATGGCTTAAGCGGACAGATTGTCAGTGATGGCGGCTGCTCAGTGCCTGGCGATATTGCGAAAGCGTTTGGCGGCGGTGCCGACTTCGTGATGCTGGGTGGCATGCTGGCGGCACATGATGAGTGTGAAGGGCAGGTGGTCGAAGAGAATGGCGAAAGCTTTATGCTGTTTTACGGCATGAGTTCCGAATCGGCGATGAAGCGTCACGTTGGCGGTGTGGCGCAATATCGCGCAGCAGAAGGTAAAACGGTGAAGCTGCCATTGCGTGGCCCGGTTGCTGACACCGCGCGCGATATCCTGGGTGGACTGCGTTCCGCCTGCACTTACGTGGGTGCGGAGCGGCTGAAAGAGCTGACCAAGCGCACCACCTTTATCCGGGTTAATGAGCAGGAAAACCGGGTTTTCAACCGATAGTTATCCGGGGCGCAGCCTGCGCCCCTTAATGCATTGCATCACCCAGCCCGAACACCGGCAGATACATCGCAATCACCAGCGTGCCGACAATGCCGCCAATCACCACCATCATCATCGGTTCCAGCGAAGCAGCCAGTGTGTCAGCGCGCTCACGGGTTTCTGCCTCATGCCATTCCGCCAGACGAGCCAGCATTAAATCCAGCGCGCCCGCCTCTTCGCCGACGCGAACCAGCTGACCGCATAATGGTGTGAACAGCGGATGATGCATCAGCGCCTGATGCAGAGGATTCCCCTGGGCAATGTGCTGCTGCAGTCCGGCCATTGCTTCCCGCCATAGCAATGATGAGAGCGTGACTTCAACGGCTGCCAGTCCCTGTAGCAGAGTTAACCCGGCGCGCTGTGTCAGATTCAGAATGGTGTAGATCTGCGTCAGCTGCGTGCCACGCCATAACCCGGAAAGCAGCGGGATGCGCAGGAAAATCGCCTGCTCACGGCGTTGCCAGCCCGCAGAGCGTCGTCGTAACTGATGCCAGGCTGCCAGCATCAGCGATACGCCGATGGCTAACACCGCTCCCCACTCCTGAAGCGCGGCAGATAACTGCATTACCGCTGCCGTAAAGGCGGGCAGGGGGGCATCAAAGGAGTCATAGACGGCAACGAACTCTGGCAGAACGAACAGCAGCATGCCGCAGGTGACCGCAATCGCCACCAGCAGAATGAACAGAGGATAGCGCAGCGCCTTCGCCACCTGATGCCATAACTGCTGCTGCCGGATCTGCTGCCGGGCCAGCTCACTGCAACAGGTATCCAGCTGACCGGTCAGTTCGCCCACCTCCATCAGGGCCGGATAGAGCGCCGGAAAAATCTGCGGCCATTCACGTAAAGCCTGAGAAAAAGGGGCGCCGCTGAGTACCCGATGATGCAGGACAAGCATCAGAGCCCGCCAGCCTGCATGCGGATGGCCCTCAGCCAGCAAAGCCAGACTCTCTGCCAGCGGCAGTCCCGCTTTGAGCAGGGTTGCCAGCTGACGAATCAGATCGGTTTTGTGCTGCCACTTCCACTCCCTCTGACGCCACACTTTTTCTCGTTTCCAGCTCACCGGCAGAAGGTCGCGCTGCGCCAGCATCAGCAGCAGGTTATCACTGTCGATAGCCAGTAGCTGGCCACTGACTAACTGGCCCTGGCTATCGACCGCCTGCCAGCGAAATAAAGGCGCATCAGCCATCGTCCAGCCCAATCACTCGTTGCATCTCTTCCAGCGAGGTATCGCCCCGGCTTACTGCTTCCAGGCCAGACACCAGCAGAGTGCGTAATCCCTGCTGTTTCGCCAGGCTGAGCAGATTCTCCAGCGGCATTTCGGCGGCGATCGCATTTTGCAGCCTGGCATTGATCGGCAGCAGTTCAAACAGTGCCAGACGGCCAAAATAGCCGGAAAAACAGTGGTCGCAGCCGGGAGCTCGCCAGGTTTGCAAGGTACCGGGCCAGAGTTCCGCAGGATAGTGCGCCACCGCCTGAGCGGGCTGACGGCAATGGGGACAAAGGCGTCGAACCAGACGCTGAGCAATAATCAGTTTCAGTGCCGAGCCCAGAAGATAACCGGGAATGCCCATCTGTCGTAGCCGGGTCAGGGTCTCGGCGGTGGAGTTGGTGTGCAGAGTCGAAAGCACCAGATGTCCGGTCTGTGCCGCTTTAACCGCAATCTCCGCCGTTTCAGCATCGCGGATCTCCCCGACCATGATCACATCCGGATCCTGTCTCAGCAGCGCCCGCAGCACGCGGTTAAAATCGAGGCCGTTTTTAGCATGGATCTGCGTCTGGTTAATGCCGGGCAGGGGGATCTCAATCGGATCTTCAACGCTGCACAGATTTTTTTCCGGCGTATTCAGGGCACTGAGTCCGCTATAGAGCGTAAACGTCTTGCCGCTGCCGGTTGGCCCGGTGACCAGAATCAGCCCTTGCGGCTGCGCCAGCGCGGCGCAGAACAGGCGCAACTGCGCGGCGGGTAAGCCGAGCTTATCCAGCGACAGCGCCGCGCTTTCACTCTGCAACAGCCGGACCACCGCTTTCTCACCACCGTAGATGGGTAAGGTCGCCAGGCGAAAAGAGGCGGGTTTACCAGCGATCTCCAGACTGAACTGACCATCCTGCGGTAACCGGCGTTCGGCGATATCCAGTCCGCCGAGGATTTTTAGTCGCGCCAGCAGCGCAGCAGGCTGGGTGGCGGGCAGGGAAGATAGAGGGTGCAATACACCATCGATACGCAGACGCACACGCAGGCCATCACGGCCGGGTTCGATATGTACATCAGAGGCGCGACGCTCCAGCGCCTGACGCAGGATCAGCTGTGTCGCTTCGATCGCTGATTCTGTGGGCGCCTCTTCGCGCGCCACCAGCGGTGTGTCAGCGTGCTGAAGCTGGTCGAGCCGGGCCTGCGGCCAGCACTCGATTTCAATCTGACACTGGCTGGCAAAATGGAGGGCTTCAGCCAGCCCTGGCGGCACGCTTTCCGCGACGGCAACACGCAGCTGGCTGGCATCATGGTGCAAAACCAGGGCACGATAGCGCTGACATAATGCCGCGATCGCCTCATCAGGCTTGCTCATCGCTGGCTCCTTTATCCGCAAAGCGGAACTGCTGCAGGCAATTGTCGCGCAGGCTATTGTTGCTGCTGGTGCAGCTGCGTTGCCAGCTGATGCCGCCCTCGGTGCTGTCCCAGAGCGGCAGCATTTCAACGCTCAGCCCATTCAGGCTCTCCTGGCCGGTCAGCGTAATGACCCCGTTGGTCACGCTCAGTGCTGAGACATAGCGCGATCCCCTGGCAGCAGGAATACCCGCTTCTCCGGCCTGGCACTGCGTCGGGCCGCCGCGCTCCATGGCGCAAAGCTCAACAGCGGTTTTATAGGGCACCATGGTTTGCAGCATGTCAGTAAGGGCAGCACGCTGCAGATAATTTTGATAAGCGGGCAGGCCGATAGCACTTAAGATTGCCACAATACCCACCACAATCATCAGTTCAACCAGCGTAAATCCACGTTGATAATTCATCACATCGTCTCCGTATTAAGAAGGCGACAGGTTAAAAATCGGGAGCAGTGAAAGACAGGCAGAGATGGGCAAACTGGAAAGTATGATGTGAACAGATTTCAGACTTACAGCGCAGTCGAAACTGCGCCGGAAGCAGGGTCGCAAAATCGCCGTGTTGAGTGACGGCGAGGCAGGCTATTTTTGTTTAAAGCGCATCGAGAGATCCAGCGCCCGCACATGCTTGGTCAGCGCGCCAACCGAAACATAGTCCACGCCGGTCAGGGCGATCTGTGGCAGGGTGGTTTCGGTGACGTTACCGGAGACCTCCAGCAACGCCTGACCCTGATTAAGTTCGACGGCGGCACGCATCGCTTCCAGGCTGAAGTTATCCAGCATCACGATATCGGCTTCCGCTTCCAGCGCCTGACGTAACTCCTCCAGCGATTCCACCTCAACTTCAACCGGCACATCGGGCTGCAGCCATTGCGCTCTTTCCACTGCCTGCCGAATCGAGCCGCTGGCAATAATATGGTTCTCTTTGATGAGATAAGCGTCAGAGAGGCCCAGCCGATGGTTGCTGCCACCGCCGCACAACACGGCATATTTCAGCGCAGTCCGCAGTCCGGGCAGGGTTTTACGCGTGTCCAGCAGTTGCGTCTGGCTTCCCGCCAGCAGCGCGACATAGCGGCTGACTTCGGTAGCAACGCCTGAGAGCGTCTGCACAAAATTAAGCGCCGTTCGCTCGGCGGTCAGCAGCAGCCGGGCAGGCCCCTCGATTTCAAACAGCAGCTGGTCGGCCTCGATCTGATCACCATCTTCGACATGCCAGATCAGGGTTGCATGCGAACCGAGCTGAATGAACACCTCTTCAACCCAGCGTTTACCACAGAAAACACCGGCTTCGCGGGTGATGACCTGCGCATCGGCCTGGGTATCGGCGGGTAACAGCTGCGCGGTGATATCGCGGTCAGCGTCGATCTCGCCTCCGAGATCCTCTTTTAACGCCAGCGCAACGCTATCCGGAATGTCACTTTCAATGCGTTTAATCAGCGCCTGACGACGGCTGTCGGGATCATAACCACGGGATGACATAGGCGTTTTACTCCAGAAAGGGAAATGACAGAGGCGGTCACAATAGCCTGAACCGCCATTCGGTTCCAGCAACTGGTCGCATTTTGTTTAGTATCCTTAACACGCGGTGCGTGAATGTCATCAGACCGGCACACTAAGAAACAAGAATCCTTTATTATTCATGCTATTCTCAGCCGGGTGAAATAAGGAAAACCGCTATGAAAATCAAACAGGGCTGGCTGACCCGCGTGCGTCATGTGCCGTCGCCGCATTGCAACGAACGCCCTGATAATGAGGCACCTTCACTGCTGGTTATCCACAATATCAGCCTGCCACCCGGTGAATTTGGCGGGCCATGGATCGATAAACTATTCACCGGCACCTTACCGCCCGATGCCCATCCCTATTTTGCGGATATCGCCGCGCTGAAAGTGGCGGCACACTGCCTGATTCGCCGTGACGGGGAGATCGTGCAGTATGTCCCCTTTGATAAACGCGCCTGGCATGCAGGCATTTCGCAGTTCGAAGGACGTGAAAACTGCAACGACTTCTCCATAGGCATCGAACTGGAAGGGACAGACAGTGAGCCTTATAGCGAGGCGCAATATCGGGCCTTGCAGCAGGTGACGCAATTACTGCTGCAACACTACCCGTTAACGCCTGCACGTATCACGGGGCACAGTGACATCGCACCGGTACGCAAAACCGATCCCGGACCTGCTTTTGACTGGGACTACTACAAACAGCTGTTAACGCAGCAAAAATCCTGATTTTTGCGGAGTCAGTATGACGTTGTTTACCTTGTTGTTGGTTTTAGGCTGGGAGCGCCTGTTTAAACTGGGCGAGCACTGGCAGCTCGAACACCGGCTGGAGCCGATCTTTCGCCAGCGCCACCATTTCTCAATGATGCGCACCCTGCTGATGACCGTGCTGGCGATGGCGCTGACCGCACTGGTGATCTGGAGTCTGAAAGGGCTGCTGTTTGGCGTGCTGCAACTGCTCTTCTGGATTGTTGCCGGACTGCTCTGTATCGGTGCCGGGTCGGTGCGGCAGCACTACCACAGCTACCTGAAAGCGGCCAGTCATGACGACGACGCTGCGCATCAGGCGATGGCGGCTGAACTGACGCTGATCCATGGCGTGCCGGTGGAATGCAGCGAGCGCGAGTTCCTGCGTGAACTGCAGAATGCCCTGATCTGGATAAACTTCCGTTTCTACCTTGCGCCAATGTTCTGGCTGGTGGTAGGCGGTCCGTGGGGGCCGGTGCTGCTGGTGGGTTACGCTTTTCTGCGGGCCTGGCAAGGCTGGCTGGCAAAGCACGGAACACCGATGGCGCGTTCACAATCTGGCGTGGATGCCATTCTGCATCTTCTCGACTGGATCCCGGTGCGGCTGGCGGGTGTGGCTTACGCCTTGCTGGGTCATGGCGAAAAAGCGCTGCCCGCCTGGTTTGCTTCGCTGACCGATCGGCATCGTTCTCAGTATCAGGTGCTGACGACCCTGGCGCAGTTCTCACTGTCACGCGATCCGCACACCGATAAAGTCGAAACGCCACGGGTTGCCGTGGCGTTAGCGAAACGTACCTCACTGGTACTGGTGGTCGCTGTCGCGTTGCTGACGATTTACGGCACGCTGGTGTAATCAGCAGGTGGCACGCCGAAATCAGGCGTGCCATCTTCCCGCCAGCTGAAATATTTCAGTCGTGTATGGCGGTTCGGATCCCATAACGGATCGCCTTCAATTTCAGTGTAGTTACGTGCGTGGTACACCAGCACGTCGCGACCCGCCTCATCCTGGGTAAAACTGTTGTGACCCGGCCCATACTGATGGTTGTCCCAGCTGGAGACAAATACCGGCCGTGCAGACTTTTGCCATGCGGCGACATCAAGCGGATCGGCATCAGCAGCAATCGACAGTATTCCCAGACAGTAATTCTCATCGGTGGCGCTGGCAGAGTAGGTCACAAACAGCCGATCCCCGTGACGGATAACCGCCGGTCCTTCATTAACACTAAAGCCTGCGCACTCCCACTCATATTCTGGCCGGCTCAGCATCACCGGCGTGCCTTTCAGCGTCCAGGGATTAAGCAGCTCAGCCAGATAGAGGTTAGAGTTGCCGGGAATCAATGGATCTTTCTGCGCCCAGAGATACCAGTTTTTACCCTGATGCACGAAGTGGGTGGCATCCAGTGAGAAGCTGTCGAACTGGCTGAAGACCCGACGGCAGGGCTGCCATTCCCCCTGCAGCGGATCTTCCGCCTCACACACCAGCGCATACATCCGGTGCTGAAACAGTCCCTCTTTGATTTCACGCGTCGGTGCTGCGGCGAAATAGATGACCCACTGTCCGTCAATGTAGTGCAGCTCAGGTGCCCAGATTAACTCGCTAAAGGGGCCGCTCTCGGGCTTGCGCCAGACGACCACCGGCTCGGCGCTGCGCAGGCCAGCCAGCGTCGTGGCGCGACGGATCTCCAGCCGGTCATACTCTGGCACCGATGCCACAAAGTAATAGTACTGTTCATGGCGCAGGATAAAGGGGTCGGCGCGCTGCTCGATAAAAGGATTCGGCAAGATTGCGGTCATTTAACATCTCCGGTTGGCGTGACAACACCGTCGCGCAGGCGAACGGTGTGTAACTCATGGAAGTTTTCGCGGCGCAGCGCGAGATCCTGCTGGATGGTAATCATCATTTTGCGGTCGACCTTCATCAGTCGTACCACACCGGCGGTAATCAGATAGCCGACACCCGGAATAATGGTGAACAGCAGCATGATGCCGTTAATTGCCTCAGGGGACTGTTGTTTAGCGCCCGCATTGTAGCCATAGATCGACAGCAGAAAGCCGACCATCGCACCGGCAACCGCCAGTCCCACCTTGAGGAAGAACAGGTTGCCGGAGAAGCTGATGCCGGTGATGCGTTTGCCGGTTTTCCATTCGCCGTAGTCATCCACATCGGCCATCAGTGACCAGTGCAGCGGAGAGGGGATCTGATGCAGGATATTCAGCACAAAGTAGGCGACCACGACCATCACGGTGGCATGGGGATCGATCCAGTAGAATCCGCTGGAGAAGAGTGCCAGCGCGATATTGGTCCAGAAGAAGACTTTGAGTTTGCACCAGCGATCGGTGAGCAGTTTCGCCAGCGTGCTGCCGACCATCATGCCAATCACACCCAGGCTGATAAACAGCGTGGCGAAGTGCGTTGACTGGCCCATGACCCAGGTCACGTAATACATGGTGGCCGCCATGCGGATGAAGCCGGGACAGACGTTACAGAAGGTCAGCAGGAGAATGCGTACCCACTGGTCATTCTTCCAGACGTCACGCAGATCTTTTTTCAGGTCATCATTGCTCGGCACGGCAGGCCGGATACGTTCACGTACCGTGGCAAAGCAGAACAGAAACATCGCCAGGCCAATGGTTGCCAGTACCGCCATCGCCATCTGGTAGCCGCGCGCTTTGTCTTCGCCACCAAACCACTCTGCCATCGGCAGCAGGGACAGAGAGAGTATCAGCGTGGCGATGCCGACCATGACAAAGCGATAAGACTGGCAGGAGACGCGCTCACCGGGATCGTTGGTAATCACGCCGCCCAGAGAGCAGTAAGGAATGTTAATCGCCGTGTAGGTCAGCGACATCAGAAAGTAGGTGACGAAGGCCCAGATCACCTTGTTGTGGTAGGTCCAGTCTGGCGTGGTGAACATCATTACGCTGAAGACGACATAAGGCACGGAAACCCACAGCAGCCAGGGACGAAAACGGCCCCAGCGGCTCTGGGTGCGATCGGCGATCGCGCCCATAATCGGATCGGTTACCGCATCGAGCACTCTGACCGAGAGCAGCAGGGTCCCCACCAGCGCCGGGGCAAGGCCGAAAACGTCGGTATAGAAGTAGTTCAGGAACAGCATGATGGCACCGCCAATCATGTTGCATCCGGCATCGCCCATGCCATATCCCAGTTTTTCCCGAAACGGGAGGGCTGTACCTTTCATGGTTTTCTCCTGCGCATCCAGTGTGAACAGGAATTATTGTCAGGAAATCAGCGAGATGAACGGGAGTAATTCGTTATGAAGATGGACAAAACAGTTGCAGGCAGAGAAGTGTGAACTGGATCGGGGCAGTTGAGACGGGCAGGAGGGCGTGAGTAACGTGCTGCAACCCCGCAGGAGGTCACAGCACGTGGTAAAGCATCAGGCTTTCTGTGTCTGGTTCTTGATAAAGTAACCTACGCCCAGAATCACCAGCCAGACCGGAATCAGCCAGACAGAGATCGCCATGCCCGGCGTGGTCGCCATCAGTACCAGAATCGCCGCCAGGAAAATCAGGCAAATCCAGTTACCCGCCGGATAGAGCAGCGCTTTAAAGCGGGTGGTTACGCCCTGCTGATCTTTCTTACGACGGAACTTAAGGTGCGCCAGGCTGATCATCGCCCAGTTGATCACCAGCGCAGAGACGACCAGCGACATCAGCAGGCCAAACGCTTCACCCGGCATCAGATAGTTGATCAGCACACAGAGTGCAGTGGCGACAGCAGAGACCAGAATCGTTAACACCGGCACACCGCGACGATCGACTTTCAGCAGCGCTTTCGGCGCATTACCCTGCTGTGCCAGACCAAACAGCATACGACTGTTGCAGTAAACGCAGCTGTTATAGACCGACAGCGCCGCCGTCAGGATCACCACGTTGAGCGCATTCGCTACCATGGCATCGCCCAGTTCGTGGAAGATAAAGACAAACGGGCTGACTTCTGACGTGACACGCGTCCACGGCATCAGTGACAGCAGCACCGCCAGCGAACCAATGTAGAAAATCAGAATACGCCACAGCACCTGGTTGGTCGCTTTTGGAATGCTCACTTCCGGGTTATCCGCTTCAGCGGCGGTGATACCTACCAGCTCCAGCCCACCAAACGAGAACATGATAATCGCCATGACCATCACCAGACCGCCGATGCCATGCGGGAAAAATCCGCCCTGTTCCCACAGGTTGCGCACGGTAGCCTGCGGACCCGCGTGACCGCTGAACAGCAACCAGCCACCGAACAGGATCATGCCAATCACCGCAACCACTTTAACGATGGCGAACCAGAACTCCATCTCACCAAACACTTTCACATTGGTCAGGTTGATAGCGTTAATCATCACGAAGAAGATGGCAGCCGAAGCCCAGGTCGGAAAGTCTGGCCACCAGAACTGGACATATTTGCCAACGGCGGTGAGTTCCGCCATGGCGACCAGCACATAGAGCACCCAGTAGTTCCAGCCCGAGGCGAAGCCTGCAAAGTTGCCCCAGTATTTATACGCGAAGTGGCTGAAGCTGCCGGCGACCGGCTCTTCCACGACCATTTCCCCTAACTGGCGCATGATTAAAAAGGCAATAAAACCGGCAATCGCATAGCCCAGAATAACGGCCGGTCCGGCGGATTCAATGACCGATGCACTGCCCAGAAACAGGCCGGTTCCCACTGCACCACCCAACGCGATGAGCTGAATATGGCGGTTTTTGAGACCACGTTTCAGCGCTTCGCCTTGCTGTTGTTCCATACAAACCTCGTGATGTTTTTATTCTTCGTTCGCAGCGCAGGACGCTGTAATGAAGTAGTTACAATAACGTATTGATTATTTTACGGTATCTGGCGTGCTGAATAGTGCCATCTGCTACCCTGGCGACAAGAATAGTGATAAGCGAATCGCTTTGCACCTGCTTTCGCCTTTCGTGCTGAGAGTTGACTGAAAAAACGCCGTCCTGGTCACGTCTGCCCATAGCAACTTCTGCCATGAAATTCCGTTAATGACGAATAGGTTTCACTTATGCCTGCCGCTGCGCTAACGCGCTAAGCGGGTGTAAGGTTTGGTAAAAGTGAAATTATTTAACATTTGCGGTAACGCGAATTTTTCATTTTTTTAACCGCAAGTTAGCGCCAGCACAGGCTTTGGGGGCAGGTGAATGTCGAAGACACCATATAGACACAAGGTGAATACTTTGTTACTTTACCGGCACCTCTTTGCAATTGGTATTACCAATTTACTCCGGACGATTGGCTTAATAAGAAGGGATGATGGCTTACAGTAAGATTCGCCAACCTAAGCTCTCCGACGCTATCGAGCAACAGCTCGAATCGCTGATTATGGAAGGGACCCTGCGTCCGGGAGAGAAGCTGCTGCCTGAGCGCGAACTCGCCAAACAATTCGATGTCTCACGTCCGTCTCTCCGCGAAGCGATCCAGCGCTTAGAAGCCAAAGGATTATTGCTGCGCCGACAGGGTGGCGGAACGTTCGTGCAGGAGAATCTCTGGCAAAGCTTAAGCGATCCACTCGTTGAGCTTCTCGCCGACCATCCGGAATCACAGTTTGATCTGCTGGAAACGCGCCATGCCTTAGAAGGCATCGCCGCCTATTACGCGGCACTGCGCGGCACAGAGGAAGACCTGCTGCGCATTCGCGACTGCCATGTGAATATCCAGCAGGCGCAGGACAGCGGCGATTTAGACGCCGAAGCGGACGCAGTGATGCAGTATCAGATCGCTGTCACAGAAGCGGCCCATAATGTTGTGCTTTTACATTTGCTACGCTCAATGGGCCCTATGCTGGAACAAAACGTTCGCCAGAATTTCGAATTGCTCTACTCGCGCCGGGAAATGCTGGCAAAAGTGAGCGGTCACCGCGCCAGAATCTTTGAGGCGATTGTGGCTCGTGAGCCAGAAAAAGCGCGCGAGGCTTCACACCGTCACCTGGCGTTCATAGAGGAAATCTTGCTGGACAGAAGTCGGGAGCAGAGCCGTCGAGAACGCTCCCTGCGTCGTTTACAGCAACGTAAGGAATAACGTGCGACAAAGATCGTACGGACATGTGCGACGAGCCTGCCTGCATCTGCTTTAACAGGCTCCCGATTATTCAACGTATTAGACACAGATAAGGAACACACCCATGTCAGAACGTTTACACAATGACGTGGATCCGATTGAAACTCGTGACTGGCTACAGGCGATCGAATCGGTCATCCGTGAAGAAGGTGTTGAACGTGCACAGTATCTGATTGATCAGGTACTGGGTGCAGCCCGCAAAGGCGGCGTAAACGTGGCTGCAGGATCTTCTGCAATCAGCAACTACATCAACTCTATTGCCGTTGAAGATGAACCCGACTATCCGGGCAATACCTCTCTTGAACGTCGTATCCGTTCCGCAATTCGCTGGAACGCCATCATGTCGGTGCTGCGCGCATCGAAGAAAGATCTGGAACTCGGCGGCCACATGTCCTCCTTCCAGTCTTCTGCGACGATTTATGAAGTGTGCTTCAACCACTTCTTCCGCGCGCGCAGTGAGAAGGATGGCGGCGATCTGGTCTATTTCCAGGGCCACATCTCTCCCGGCATCTATGCCCGTGCGTTCCTTGAAGGTCGTCTGACCGAAGACCAGATGAATAACTTCCGTCAGGAAGTTGACGGTAAAGGCCTCTCTTCTTATCCGCACCCGAAATTAATGCCGGAATTCTGGCAGTTCCCGACCGTATCAATGGGTCTGGGTCCGCTGTCGGCTATCTACCAGGCGAAGTTCCTGAAGTATCTGGAACACCGTGGCCTGAAAGATACCTCTGCTCAGACCGTTTACGCCTTCCTGGGTGACGGTGAGATGGATGAGCCAGAATCTAAAGGCGCAATCACCATCGCGACCCGTGAAAAACTGGATAACCTGGTCTTCATCATCAACTGCAACCTGCAGCGTCTGGATGGCCCGGTTACCGGTAATGGCAAGATCATCAACGAGCTGGAAGGCATCTTTGCCGGCGCTGGCTGGGAAGTGATCAAGGTCATCTGGGGCGGTCGCTGGGATGAGCTGCTGCGCAAAGATACCAGCGGCAAGCTGATTCAGCTGATGAACGAAACCGTTGATGGCGACTACCAGACCTTCAAATCCCGTGATGGTGCCTATGTGCGTGAGCACTTCTTTGGTAAATATCCGGAAACCGCCGCGCTGGTTAAAGATCTGTCCGATGATGAAATCTGGGCATTGAACCGTGGCGGTCACGATCCGAAGAAAATCTACGCGGCACTGAAAAAAGCGCAGGACACCAAAGGCAAGCCAGTACTGATCCTGGCGCATACCATTAAAGGTTATGGTATGGGCGACACTGCGGAAGGCAAAAACATTGCCCACCAGGTGAAGAAGATGAACATGGATGGCGTGCGCTATATCCGTGATCGCTTCAACGTGCCAGTCGCAGATGACAAAATTGAATCACTGCCGTACGTGACCTTTGAAAAGGGCTCTGAAGAGCACACGTATCTGCACGGTCAGCGTGAGAAGTTAGGCGGCTACCTGCCAACGCGTCAGCCGAAGTTCACTGAAAAGCTGGAAATGCCAGCACTCGAAGAGTTCAGTGCGCTGCTGGATGAGCAGAACAAAGAGATCTCAACCACCATCGCCTTTGTGCGTGCCCTGAACGTGATGCTGAAGAACAAGTCGATCAAAGATCGCCTGGTTCCGATCCTCGCAGATGAAGCGCGTACCTTTGGTATGGAAGGTCTGTTCCGTCAGATTGGTATCTACAGCCCGAACGGTCAGCAGTACACCCCGCAGGACCGCGAGCAGGTTGCTTACTACAAAGAAGACGAGAAAGGCCAGATTCTGCAGGAAGGGATCAACGAGCTGGGCGCAGGTTCATCCTGGCTGGCTGCGGCGACCTCTTACAGCACCAACAACCTGCCGATGATCCCGTTCTACATCTATTACTCGATGTTCGGCTTCCAGCGTATCGGCGATCTGATGTGGCTGGCGGGCGACCAACAGGCGCGCGGCTTCCTGGTCGGCGGCACCTCAGGTCGTACTACCCTGAACGGCGAAGGTTTGCAGCATGAAGATGGTCACAGCCACATTCAGTCGCTGACTATTCCGAACTGTATCTCCTACGATCCTTCTTACGCCTATGAAGTGGCTGTCATCATGCATGACGGTCTGGTGCGTATGTATGGCGAAGCGCAGGAGAACGTTTACTACTACATCACCACGCTGAACGAAAACTACCATATGCCAGCAATGCCCGCTGGTGCAGAAGAGGGTATCCGTAAGGGTATCTACAAACTGGAAACGGTAGACGGCAGCAAAGGCAAAGTGCAGCTGCTGGGCTCAGGTTCTATCCTGCGTCATGTGCGTGAAGCTGCGCAGATCCTGGCGAAAGATTACGGTATCGGCTCTGATGTCTACAGCGTCACCTCGTTCACTGAACTGGCACGTGATGGCCAGGATTGTGAGCGCTGGAACATGCTGCATCCGACAGAAGAAGCGCGCGTACCTTACATCGCTCAGGTGATGAACGACGCACCTGCTGTCGCCTCAACCGACTACATGAAACTGTTCGCTGAGCAGGTTCGTAGCTATGTCCCGGCCAGCGATTATCGCGTACTGGGTACCGATGGCTTTGGTCGCTCTGACAGCCGTGAGAACCTGCGTCATCACTTTGAAGTTGATGCATCTTATGTGGTGGTTGCCGCGCTGGGTGAGCTGGCTAAACGCGGCGAGATCGAGAAGAAAGTGGTGGCCGACGCGATCACCCGATTCAATATCGATGCCGATAAAGTTAACCCGCGTCTGGCTTAAGAGGTAATAGAGTAATGGCTATCGAAATTAAGGTACCGGATATCGGGTCTGACGAAGTTGAAGTCACCGAGATTCTGGTGAAAGTTGGCGACAAGGTGGAAGCCGAGCAGTCGCTGATCACCGTGGAAGGCGACAAAGCCTCAATGGAAGTGCCGTCGCCGCAGGCTGGCGTAGTGAAAGAGATCAAAATCTCTACCGGTGACAAAGTTGAGACCGGCTCACTGATCATGGTGTTTGATGCTGAAGGCGCTGCGGAAGCAGCACCTGCCGCCGCCGAAGAGAAAAAAGCGGACGCGGCGCCAGCGCCAGCCGCTGCTGCGGCCACAGCCAGCAAAGAAGTGGCTGTGCCGGATATCGGCGGTGACGAAGTTGAAGTCACTGAGATTCTGGTTAAGGTTGGCGACAAAGTCGAAGCCGAGCAGTCACTGATTGTGGTGGAAGGCGATAAAGCGTCGATGGAAGTCCCGGCTCCGTTCGCGGGTGTGGTCAAAGAGATCACTATTTCCACCGGCGACAAAGTCAGCACCGGTTCAGCCATCATGGTCTTTGAAGCAGAAGGCGCAGCACCGGCCTCTGACGCGAAGCCAGAAGTGAAAGAAGAAGCGGCATCGGCACCTGCCGCGGCTGCAGGCGCAAAAGACGTTAACGTTCCGGATATCGGCGGTGATGAAGTTGAAGTTACCGAGATCCTGGTCAAAGTCGGCGACAAAGTTGAAGCTGAGCAGTCACTGATTGTGGTTGAAGGCGACAAAGCCTCTATGGAAGTTCCTGCGCCGTTTGCAGGTACCGTCAAAGAGCTGAAAGTAGCGACCGGCGATAAAGTCAGCACCGGCTCACTGATCATGGTGTTCGAAGTCGAAGGTGCTGCTCCGGCTGCCCCTGCGGCCGCGAAACAGGAAGCCGCACCGGCTCCTGCTGCCAAATCTGAAGCTAAAGCCGCGGCACCCGCTCCAGCTAAAGCGGATAGCAAAGGTGAGTTCGCAGAGAACGACGCTTACGTTCACGCTACCCCGGTGATCCGTCGCCTGGCGCGCGAGTTCGGTGTTAACCTGGCGAAAGTCAAAGGCACCGGCCGTAAAGGTCGCATTCTGAAAGAAGACGTGCAGACTTACGTGAAAGAGGCCGTGAAACGCGCTGAAGCAGCACCAGCTGCAGCCAGCGGTGGCGGTCTGCCTGGCATGCTGCCATGGCCAAAAGTTGATTTCAGTAAGTTTGGCGAAATCGAAGAAGTCGAACTGGGTCGTATCCAGAAAATTTCTGGCGCGAACCTGAGCCGTAACTGGGTGATGATCCCGCACGTTACGCATTTCGACAAAACCGATATCACCGATCTGGAAGCTTTCCGTAAGCAGCAGAATGCTGAAGCAGAGAAGCGTAAGCTGGATGTGAAGTACACCCCGGTGGTGTTCATCATGAAAGCGGTCGCGGCGGCGCTTGAGCAGATGCCACGCTTCAACAGCTCGCTGTCTGAAGATGCGCAGAAGCTGACGCTGAAAAAATATATCAACATCGGTGTGGCGGTTGATACGCCAAATGGCCTGGTGGTTCCGGTCTTCAAAGACGTGAACAAGAAAGGCATCACCGAGCTGTCTCGTGAACTGATGGCGATTTCGAAGAAAGCGCGTGACGGTAAGCTGACAGCGGGCGACATGCAGGGCGGATGTTTCACCATCTCCAGCCTGGGCGGCCTGGGCACCACGCACTTCGCGCCGATCGTGAACGCGCCGGAAGTGGCTATCCTGGGTGTCTCTAAATCGGCGATGGAGCCGGTGTGGAACGGTAAAGAGTTTACTCCGCGTCTGATGATGCCGATTTCTCTCTCCTTCGACCACCGCGTAATCGACGGTGCTGATGGTGCGCGATTCATCACCATCATCGGCAATATGTTGTCTGACATTCGTCGTTTAGTTATGTAAATGTAAAGAAGGCCGGCGGAAGCCGGCCTTCCTGTAACGATTCGTCGCGCCGCGGTTGGCAGTTTGTTAACAATTCTGTAAACTCTTGCGGTGAAAGTCCCGGTGGAACAAGGGCATTATAAGAAAGTCTGACCCGCCGGATATCAATTAAGAGGTCATGATGAGTACAGAGATTAAAACCCAGGTCGTAGTACTTGGGGCAGGTCCTGCAGGTTACTCTGCAGCCTTCCGTTGTGCGGATTTAGGTCTGGAAACCGTACTGGTAGAGCGTTACAGCACCCTGGGTGGTGTTTGTCTGAACGTCGGTTGTATCCCATCTAAAGCGCTGCTGCACGTTGCTAAAGTGATTGAAGAGGCGAAAGCCCTTGAAGAGCACGGCATTGTGTTTGGCCAGCCATCTACTGATATCAACAAGATTCGCAGCTGGAAAGAGAAGGTTATCAACCAGTTGACTGGCGGCCTGTCAGGAATGGCAAAAGGTCGTAAAGTCACCGTGGTTAACGGCCTCGGCAAATTCACCGGTGCTAACACCCTGGTGGTTGAAGGAGAAGGCGGCGCGACCACCATCAACTTCGATAATGCCATTATCGCTGCGGGTTCACGTCCAATCGAACTGCCATTCATTCCACATGAAGATCCACGCGTCTGGGACTCTACCGATGCGCTGGAACTGAAAGAAGTGCCGAAGCGCTTGCTGGTCATGGGCGGCGGCATCATCGGTCTGGAAATGGCGACGGTTTATCATGCGCTGGGTTCAGAGATCGATGTGGTTGAGATGTTCGACCAGGTTATCCCGGCTGCAGATAAAGACGTGGTGAAAGTCTTTACTAAGAAAATCAGCAAGAAATTTAACCTGATGCTGGAAACCAAAGTGACCGCCGTTGAAGCAAAAGACGATGGCATTTACGTTTCAATGGAAGGTAAAAAAGCACCAGGCGAAGCGCAGCGTTATGACGCGGTGCTGGTGGCCATCGGTCGTGTGCCGAACGGTAAAGGTCTGGATGCCGGTAAAGCGGGCGTGGAAGTGGACGATCGCGGCTTTATTCGCGTCGACAAGCAGATGCGCACTAACGTGCCACACATCTATGCTATCGGCGACATCGTCGGTCAGCCAATGCTGGCGCACAAAGGCGTGCACGAAGGCCACGTGGCGGCAGAAGTGATCTCCGGTCTGAAGCACTACTTCGATCCGAAAGTGATCCCTTCAATTGCCTATACTGAGCCAGAAGTTGCCTGGGTCGGTCTGACCGAGAAAGAAGCGAAAGAGAAAGGCATCAGCTACGAGACCTCCACCTTCCCGTGGGCAGCCTCAGGCCGTGCTATCGCTTCTGATTGTGCAGACGGTATGACCAAACTGATTTTCGACAAAGAGACGCACCGGATTATTGGTGGCGCGATTGTCGGTACTAACGGCGGCGAGCTGTTAGGCGAAATCGGTCTGGCGATTGAGATGGGTTGTGATGCGGAAGATATTGCGCTGACTATCCACGCTCACCCGACCCTGCATGAGTCAGTTGGTCTGGCAGCAGAAATCTTCGAAGGCAGCATCACCGATCTGCCTAACGCGAAAGCGAAGAAGAAATAAGTTTCTGCTACTAAAGAAAAAAGCTCCCGTTTTGGGGGCTTTTTTTTCGCCTGGATTCTGGTGCTGTACATGCCGGATTCTGTCCTGGATATTAAGTGTGCATTCAGGTTAAGTCAGGGTGTAAAATCTGGTGGAATTATCTGGCCTAGGAAAATTCAGTTTAATCAGCAGCATAGTTTTAGAGTGTTCCCCGCGCCAGCGGGGATAAACCGCCGTGGTGTTGGCGTTCTGCTGTGACATGTTGGTGTTAACCACGCCAGAGGGGTATACTCCGGCAGTTCCCCGCCGATATTATTTTCCAATGCCCGGTCTATCCTTCACAAACCACGACTAACCCTTCATCTAACCACGCATCTCCCATGCAGCCACCCGTTCAATAAACATCTGTGCCAGTGCAGCAATGGCGCTGTTGCCGGGCAGTCTCTCTTCGTTCATATGCATCACCAGCGAACTACTGCGTCGGCGGCCCTGTAACAGTGGCAGTGGACGGAGCTCACCGCTCTCTAAGAGCGCGGCGATATTCTGTTCCGGCAGCCAGCCATAACCTAACTGATGCTGGACCGCTTCAATGGCTGCCGACAGCGTCGTGAAGGACCAGTTTTCCGCCTGATCGCCATTGACCTCTGACTGCTGCTGTTGCTGACGATCCAGAATGGTAATGCAGGGCCAGCGTGCCAGCGTAGCAGCATTAAGCGGGGCGGATTCGCGGTGCAGCGGGTGGTCGCGATGGGCGACGGCGACGAAATCGACACTCATCAGGCTTTCGCCTGCTAACGGCGTGTCGCCATATTGTGCCACCAGCCAGAGATCAGCCTGATTTTCCGCCAGTCTGTCAGGCGTTTCGCTTCGGACGATTTCGCTAAACCAGATGCGGACATGCGGATAGCGTTGCTGAAAGGTCTGAAGCACATCAAACAGCAAGGGTTTGGGCAGCGTCGCATCGACCATCAGATCGATGCGCGACCGTTCGCCGCGTTGCAGTGCACTGGCCTGCGCCTCAAGCGCGCCGAATCCCTCCAGCAGCGGACGCACCTGCGCGAGCAACTGATGTCCCTCTGCACTCAGAACAGCGCGGCGGCCCTCCTGCTGTAACAGTGTCAAACCCAGTCGCTGTTGTAACAGGCTCAGCTGATAACTCAGTGAGGACTGGCTGCGATTGTTCTTCTCCGCTGCCAGCGCAAAACTCCCTTCATTCACTACTGCATCAAGCAGATACCACTGTTCGAGTGTTGTCTTGTACATGATAACTCATCTAAAAATTAAATGATTTAGTGCTAAAAATAGCGTTATTAATCGGTTTTGTAACGCGCAATAATCTTCTCAAGGAAAACAAATGAGGAATTAACTATGAGCACTTTCGATAAACATGACCTGTCTGGCATCGTCGGCAAACATCTGGTTTACACCTATGACAACGGCTGGAATTACGAGCTCTACATTAAAAATGCCAGCACCATCGACTATCGCATTCACAGCGGTATGGTCGGTAATCGCTGGGTTAAAAATCAGCATGTCTATGTCGTTCGTCTGGCGCAGGATGTCTATAAAGTTTCCTGGACTGAACCAACCGGTACCGATGTCAGCCTGGCCGTTAATCTGGCTGATAAAATTTTCCACGGCACCATCTTCTTCCCGCGCTGGGTAATGAATAATCCGGAGAAAACCGTCTGCTTCCAGAATGATCATCTGGAAGAGATGGCAAAATTCCGCGAAGCGGGTCCGGCTTATCCAACCGAAGTGATTGATGAGTTCGCGACGCTGACCGTAATCCGCGATGTGGGTGAAAATAACGAAAGCGTGATCGACTGTCCACCTGACCAGCTGCCCGCCAATTTTCCGGAAAATCTGAAAAATTAAGCATGCACAGAAGAGGTCATGACGACCTCTTCTGAATAGCAGTTTCTGTTTTGTAGCTTCTGACGTGTAACTTGCGAGGACGAAAAATGGATTTATCGACGAAGGTTTTTATCAGTAGTGACCAGCACGACGGTTTCGGTGTCAGTTCCACCCTCATCATGGGCGAGAAAGAGGCGATGTTAGTTGATGCCCAGTTTACGCTGGCGAATGCGCATCGGTTAGTCGCTGAAATTATCGAAACTGGTCTCGACCTGAAACGCATTTTTATTACGCATCTGCACCCCGATCATTTTCTGGGTCTTGAAGTGATTAAATCCGTCTTTCCGGATGCCGAAATTTTCTCTTATAAGCAGGTCGCCGAAGACGTTAATGATGCCTTCGACTTCAAAATTGATTACTGGGGTAAACAGGTATTAAAAGAGAATGGTGCCCGCACCACCTTTCCGATTACTGAACTGGAAGAGGATACAATCTGGCTGGAAGGGCAGCAGATTAAAATTCTGAGCGATCTCAGCGGCGATTGTATCCGGGTCACACCGCTCTGGATCCCCTCGACCAAAACGCTGATTGCCTCAGATGTGGTCTTCGCTGACGCACACGTCTGGATTGCCGATATGCGTACGCCGGAGCGTATGGCGAAATGGATGGAAAGTCTGGATACGCTCGAAGCGCTGGAGCCGAAAGTGCTGATTCCCGGGCACTCGCGAACCACGCCAAGCCTTAGCCCGTCGGCAATTGGCTTTACCCGCACCTATATCAAAGATTTCATTAAGACGCTGCATAAGGTCAATAACAGCGAAGAGCTGGTGCAGGAGATGGAGCGAATTTATCCCAACCTGCCAGTGAAAATCTGTCTCGACTACAGCGCCCGGATTCTGAAAGATCACTACGTCTGGCCGGGTGACTGGCCGGAATCCCTGCGGGAAATGAAAACGACGCTGTAATCCTCTTAAGCGCAAAACAGACCAGGCTGATTTCCGGCCTGGTGTTGTTATCCTCCTGAGCTCACCTCCGCTATAAACCCGATGCGCGCCGGCTTCTATTCCTGTCAGTTATCTATTTCACTGAATCACTTCGCTAAAGTCACGGCAAAGCTGACGTAAACCTGCAGCCATTTGTGCGGAATGCGGTACGCTGCAGAGAGACCCATTCAGCCGACTCAGCTGGCTGATGCGGGGAGTTAAGCGGGCAGAATGGCCGTAGTGGATTATGTTGTATTTTTGTAAACAGATTAACAAACAGACGAAATACTGCTATTCTGCCCTCCGCGAAACCGGGCACCTCAACCTGGACGAGAAAGGGAAGATTGTTCTCCATAAGTGAGCAAGGTGGTCGGAAAGCCCTACATAATGAGAGCGAGGATAACGTCGTGCTAGAAGAATACCGTAAGCACGTTGCCGAGCGTGCTGCCCAGGGAATTGTACCTAAGCCTTTAGAGGCTTCCCAAATGGCCGCGCTGGTTGAACTGCTAAAAAATCCACCTGCGGGTGAAGAAGAATTTTTGATCGATTTATTGGTCAACCGCGTCCCACCTGGCGTCGATGAAGCGGCGTATGTCAAAGCTGGTTTCCTGGCGGCTGTCGCTAAAGGCGAAGCAACCTCTCCTCTGATATCTTCTGAAAAAGCGGTTGAACTGCTTGGCACCATGCAGGGCGGTTACAATATTCATCCGCTGATTGAGGCACTGGACGATAGCAAACTGGCTCCGATTGCCGCTAAAGCCCTTTCACACACGCTGCTGATGTTCGACAACTTCTATGATGTCGAAGAGAAAGCGAAAGCGGGTAATGAATACGCGAAGCAGGTGATGCAATCCTGGGCAGATGCAGAATGGTATCTGTCACGGCCTGAACTGGCAGAGAAAATCACGGTTACCGTGTTTAAAGTCACTGGCGAAACCAACACCGACGATCTCTCTCCGGCCCAGGATGCCTGGTCACGTCCAGACATTCCTCTGCATGCCCTGGCGATGCTGAAAAATGCCCGTGAAGGCATTGAGCCTGATGACGCGGGTAATATCGGCCCTATTAAACAGATCGAAGCTCTGAAGACCAAAGGCTTCCCGCTGGCGTATGTCGGTGATGTTGTCGGAACCGGTTCTTCACGTAAATCCGCCACCAACTCGGTGCTGTGGTTTATGGGCGACGACATCCCGAACGTGCCAAATAAAAAAGGCGGCGGCGTGGTGCTGGGCAGCAAAATTGCACCCATCTTCTTTAACACCATGGAAGATGCGGGCGCACTGCCCATTGAAGTGGACGTAAACAACCTGAACATGGGCGATGTGATCGACATCTATCCATTCAAAGGCGAAGTCCGCAACCACGAAACCAATGAGCTGCTGGCCAGCTTCGAGCTTAAAACCGAAGTAGTGATTGACGAAGTGCGCGCCGGTGGCCGTATTCCGCTGATCATCGGTCGCGGCCTGACCACCAAAGCGCGCGAGTCGCTGGGTCTGCCGCACAGCACCGTATTCCGTCAGGCGAAAGATGTCGCGGAGAGCACCCGTGGTTTCTCACTGGCGCAGAAAATGGTTGGCCGCGCCTGTGGCGTTACCGGCGTTCGTCCGGGTGCCTATTGCGAACCTAAGATGACCTCGGTTGGCTCGCAGGATACTACCGGCCCGATGACCCGTGACGAGCTGAAAGATCTGGCTTGCCTGGGCTTCTCGACCGATCTGGTGATGCAGTCGTTCTGTCACACCGCCGCGTATCCGAAGCCGGTGGATGTGAGCACGCACCATACGCTGCCAGACTTCATCATGAACCGCGGTGGTGTGTCACTGCGTCCGGGTGACGGCATTATCCACAGCTGGCTGAACCGTATGCTGCTGCCGGATACCGTTGGTACCGGTGGTGACTCGCACACCCGTTTCCCTATCGGCATCTCTTTCCCGGCGGGCTCAGGCCTGGTGGCGTTTGCCGCCGCGACCGGCGTTATGCCGCTCGACATGCCGGAATCGGTTCTGGTGCGCTTCAAAGGTAAGATGGAGCCGGGAATTACCCTGCGCGATCTGGTTCACGCCATTCCGCTGTATGCCATCAAACAGGGGCTGCTGACCGTTGAGAAGAAAGGTAAGAAAAACATCTTCTCTGGTCGCATCCTGGAGATTGAAGGTCTGCCGGATCTGAAAGTCGAGCAGGCGTTTGAGCTGTCCGATGCGTCAGCAGAACGTTCCGCTGCGGGCTGTACCATCAAGCTGGATAAAGCGCCGATTATCGAATACCTCAGCTCCAACATTGTGCTGCTGAAGTGGATGATCGCAGAAGGCTACGGCGATCGTCGTACGCTGGAGCGTCGCATTGAAGGTATGGAGAAATGGCTTGCCGATCCTCAGTTGCTTGAGCCGGATGCCGATGCTGAATATGCCGCGGTGATCGAAATCGATCTGGCTGAAATCAAAGAGCCAATCCTCTGTGCGCCAAACGATCCGGACGATGCACGTCTGCTCTCTGACGTTCAGGGTGAGAAGATCGACGAAGTGTTTATCGGCTCATGCATGACCAACATTGGTCACTTCCGTGCAGCCGGTAAACTGCTGGATAGTCACAAAGGCCAGCTGCCAACCCGTCTGTGGGTGGCACCGCCAACCAAGATGGATGCGGCGCAGCTGACCGAAGAAGGCTACTACAGCGTATTCGGTAAGAGCGGGGCGCGTATTGAGATCCCAGGCTGTTCACTCTGCATGGGTAACCAGGCACGTGTTGCAGATGGTTCGACGGTGGTCTCGACTTCGACCCGTAACTTCCCGAACCGTCTGGGTAACGGCGCTAACGTCTACCTGGCGTCAGCGGAGCTGGCTGCAGTCGCGTCTCTGCTTGGCAAACTGCCAACGCCGGATGAGTATCAGCAATTCATGGCGCAGGTCGATAAAACGGCCAGCGACACGTATCGCTATCTCAACTTCGACCAGCTGACGCAGTACACCGACAAAGCTGATGGCGTGATTTTCCAGACCGCGGTCTGATTCTTCACCTTGCAGGCATGAATAAGGGGCGATGATTCGCCCCTTTTTTTCGTCTCAGCATGGGGGAGAGAGACGATCAAAAGCTGGCTTTCGGCAGACAGCCTGTAATAATGCGCGACGTGTCACACTTTGCAGCGAGAGCAGCACGGACACTTATCAGGTGAGGCGACGACGTTGAGAGGAACGGGCGATGGAATATGAATTTTTACGCGATGTGACCGGACAGATTAAGGTTCGCATGTCGATGGATCATGAAGCGGTCGGCCACTGGTTCAACGAAGAGGTCAAAAACGATCCGGGATTGCTGGATGAAGTTGAAGCCGCCATTGAAGATGTCAAAGGCAGCGTACGTCAGTGGCAACGGATCGGCAGCGAGTACACTATTCTGCTGGATGAAGAGGAAGTGATGATCCGCGCCAACCTGCTGGCTCTGGAAGATGACGGTATGGAAGAGGGGATGAACTACTACGACGAAGAGAGCCTCTCATTCTGCGGCATTGAAGATTTTCAGCTGGTGATCGCCGCGTATCGGCAGTTTATGAACCAGTACGGCAAACCCGTACGGTAAGACAGTAAGGCAATCCCTTACGGTTATAAGGCCGGGCGACATCAGCAGCCCGGCCTGTTAACTAACTCAGCGATGCACCGCCGCACATGACCAGCTGCTGGCCGGTGATCGCCGCCGCCGCAGGGGAGAGCAGGAAATCGACCAGTCCGGCCACTTCCTGCGGCTGAATATAGCGGCCAATGGGTGGCAGACGGGGCGGTGAACTGGCCCGGCCCGGCTGTTGCAGCATCGGTGTTTCGGTGGCGCCTGGCGCCACAATATTGGCAGTAATGCCGCGCGGAGCGAGTTCCGCTGCCCAGCTGCGCACCATACCGATCATCGCCGATTTGGTGGCGACATACTGACTGCGGCCTGCCGCGCCGCCTGACGTACGACTGCCCAGCAGCACAATTCTGCCGCCCGCACGCATCCGCGGTGCAAAATGATTCGCCAGCTGTTCTGCGGCGGCAACATGCAGTTGCCACAGACGTGCGCTGGCGCTCAGATCCAGCTCTCCAAGCGGTGCCGCCTGCATCATACCGGCTGCATGGATCACCGCCTGCGGCACCGGCAGCGCGTCCAGCAAAGCCTGCAGTGCCGCGCTGTCGCTGATATCGATCTGATGGCTCTGCCAGCCCGCTTCTGCCCGGCTTATCGCCGAGCGGCTCAGGCCGGTCACATGCCAGCCTTCATTTAGCAGGCGATCCACAACCGCCTGACCGATGCCGGAGCTGGCCCCGGTCACCAGCGCCATCCGTTCAATCACGCATCACCTCCCTGCACCCATGACTCCTCAACCCGTACATATTTAATCGCCTGACGATACCAGGTGTAGGCGATATGCAGTTCGCCATCCAGGCCCTGTTTAATGCTGGGATAGGAGAACTCACGGTTTAATTTCTGCTGGGAGTTATTGGTCATGCAGTAGCCATCGCCCTCATCCAGATTGCGCTGCAGCGGCCAGCTTTTACCGCCATCCGTTGAGATAGCCAGCGTCATCGGCGCACGAGGCGCACCCCAGAAAGCGGTGCGGCCGCTGTGCACCACCGGCTCAGCGGCGACGGCAACATCACTTTCCTCTTCATCATCTTCAATTTCGTCATACAGCGACAACCGGCGTTCGCTGGCACCTTCGGCGCTCATAGCATTGAACACCAGCGCCAGATGACCATTGCGCAGCGTTGTGACCTGAATTGAGGAGTTATTGTTGGGCAGCGACATCGGCTGTGGCGCGCTCCAGCTTTCGCCCTGATCAAATGAGCGGCTCTGGTAAATGTGGTCGGCCCAGCGGCTGCGGTAGAGCGCCAGCAGCGAGCCATCATCCAGCAGGGTAACGTTCATATGAACGCAGCCGGTGCTGTCAGGCACGCTGACGTCACGCCAGCTCTGGCCTTTATCTTCTGAGATTTTTACCGCGCTGACGTCATAGCTGCCGACCCACTTTTCGCCGGGCTGCGTCAGGCAGTAAAACACCGGCAGCAACCAGTTACCGTTGGGCAGCACCACAATCGGCTGACGAATAAAGGTGCCGGGCTTATCCAGCAGCGTTTTGATCTCCCCCCAGCTCTGGCCCAGATCGTGAGACTGGCGATAGCGAACAATCGCGGTGTCCTGATTGCCCGATTTCTGCGCCGTCCACAGCAGCCACAGCACCTGGTCGGGATCGAGAAACAGCACCGGATTCTGTTCTGAACGGCCCGGATCGTCAGAGAGTTTTTGGGCTTCACTCCAGCGATCGCTGCCTTTTTGCAGCCGTGAACACCAGACAGAGATATCGGCAATCCCTTCCTGCGTGCCGCCAAACCAGACGCAAAGCAGATCGCCATCGGGCAGCGGCAGCAGGTTAGCTGCGTGGTTTTGCGGGCAGGAGGAGGGCAGCATCGCAACCTGCTGCGCGCTATCCTGCGGGTGAGGCGCAAGCAGGCCGGTGCGTTCTGCGGTGACGGTTTCCTGAGTCATATTAGGCTCCACTGTTTTGTGCATTGTGTTGCGATTGAGGCTGAGACTGGCGTGACGGGATACAGCGGTCAATCACCATAATAATTGCCGGGGTGATCAGCGCCACGTACATATTGTCGATACCAAACGGGTTACCCATCAGGAACCAGACGGAGGTGACAACGCAGGCGCCAATCAGACCGGCATTGGCGCCGCGTGTGCTCTTAAACCACGGCAGGTAGAACGCCATGATCGCCACAACGGTAATGGACAGGCGAATCGCACGGGTAAAGAACGAGAGCTTCAGCACTTCCGGGAAGAACAGAACAAACAGCAGCGGGAAGAAGCCGATGCCAATCGAGATCCAGCGCGTCATTTTAAATTCGCGCTCTGGCGTAGGATTACGATAAGGCACGTAAAAGTCTTTCACCACCAGCGAGGCGATGGCCAGCGCCACGGTACCGACGCTGACGAATATCGAGGCCACCAGCGAGGTGGTGACAATGCCCGCCAGCCACGGTGACATATCCTGCAGAAATACCGGCAGCGCATAGAGGCTCTTGATATCCGGGTGAGCAAACTTCGCTGCCACGCCAATCAGCGCCATCGCCAGACCAATCGGCAGGCAGAAGAAGAAGGCGACCCAGGTAGCGCGCTTCGCTGACTTCACATCTTTGGTGGAGGAGATCGCCTGGATCACAAACTGGGTACAGAAGATCGAACCTACAGTCCCGATCAGCCAGGCCACAATCGTACTGGCACCGACGTGACCATCCCATGTCCAGTAGAACGCCGGCATTTTCTCCATCATTGGGGCGACGCCCCCGGTCATCTTCAGCGCCACATAGAGGATAATCAGGATCCCCATATACTTGATGGCGCTGTGCAGCAGCGTGACCCAGGCCACGCCTTTCATGCCGCCAAACGCAAAGTAGAAGGTGCTGACCACCGCAGTGATAAAGGCAGCCTGGGTCAGGTCGATCTTCAGCACGGTGGAGATTGCCGCCGCGCCGCTGATGTAGTTACCGACGTTCACCAGCAACAGCGCATAGATCATGATCAGCGAGATAATATTCTTGGTCGAGCTGCCATATTTCTCGGCGATAGCACCGGAGATAGTGATCTTTCCGGTGTTGTAGATGCGCTTAACCAGAATCAGGCCAAACAGCGGGAAACCAATAGCCGCACCAATCACCGACCATGAGGCGGCGAAGCCATCTTCAAACGCCGCCTGCGCGGTGCCGATGGTGGATTTTGCCCCGATATATTCAGACATCAGCATAATGCCGACGATAAAAGCAGGCATGGCGCGCGAGCCTTCCATAAAGTCGCCGCTGGTTTTACTGCGCAGCCGCCAGGTGAGCCAGGTGGTGAACAGGATATAGGCGACCACCATGCCGACGATCAGTAAGGTGCTCTCAGTTGAAAATGCTTTCATCATGACCTCGATTGTTCTGGCAGATGGCGACCATCAGGTTCGTTCTCATCTGACCGGTAGGGTGCAAAGGTGATGGACGTTATCGCAGGTAGTGGTTCACGATTTGACGGATCTGCTGCTGCTCTTCGGCGCTGAACTGCACCGCATAGCGGCTTTCACCCACCTCAAAGCCCTGCAGGCTGACCGCTTTTTTCACGGCGGCCGGTGAGAAACCGATGCTGTAAAGCGCGGTGCGCAGGCCGGTGACGTTCTCCTGTGCCTGATGCGAACCGGTAATATCGCCCGCATGGAAGCGCGCCCAGATGGCGTTAATCGCCTCTGGCGCCACGTTTGCCAGCCCGGAAATTGAGGCGGAGCAGCCATCCACGAAACCCTGGTGGATCAGCGAGTCCGGGCCGTTCAGCACATCAAAGTCCTGACAGTCGGCGGTGGCCTGCAGAAAGCCGCTCAGACTTTCATAGCTGCCTGCTGAATCTTTAATGCCGATGATGTTCGGGTGCGCGGCCAGCGTACGAACGGTCTCTGGCTGCAAGGTATTGCCAGTACGCGCCGGGATGTTGTAGAGGAACAGCGGCACCGTAAGCGCGTCAGCCACGCGCTGATAGTGGTCGATCAGCTCCTGCTGTTTAAGCGGAACAAACCACGGCGTGATCGCGGAGACGGCATCTACGCCAAGATTGGCAATCTGTTTGCCTAGCCGGATAGTTTCACGGGTCGAAATCTCTCCGATGTGCGCCACCACCGGCATCCGGCCGTTAACTTCATCGACGCAGGTGGTGGTAACCGCGATCTTCTCCTGCTCGTTCAGCACAAAGAATTCGCCGTTGGTACCGCCGCAGAAGATGCCGTTACCGGCATTGATCTGGCGTCTGACCTGTTCGCGCTGCCTCTCCGGATCAAAGGCACCTTCCCGGTCAAAAGTGGTGACGATGGCGGTCAGTACGCCGTTTATTTTCTTATTCATGACAATCCTCATTACGCCTGGCAGGAAGGGAAAAGCGTCAGGTAGACGGCGCGCACATCGTCGGCGGTGACCGCCATCGGCACGTTGTTCATCAGACGCTGGACGTCGAGCGCGGCTTCCACTAACCAGGGCAGGTGATCCGGGCTGATGCCCAGGGCTTCCAGGCTGGCAGGCAGCTGCAGCCGCGCTACCAGCGCGGTGAAGTAGTCGACCAGCGCGTGTGATTTCGCTTCATCGCTTAAACGGACGTCGGCGTCGGGCAGCAGATCATAGGCCTGAGCGAATTTGCTCACCGCCGCCGGACGGACAAAGCGCATGCAGGGAGCCAGCAGGATGGCGTTGGCGACGCCGTGTGGCAGGTGATATCTGCCGCCGAGCGGGTAAGAGAGGGCATGCACCAGATGTGTCCCGGCATGGGCAATCGATGCACCGCCATAATAAGAGGCCCAGAGCATCTCCAGGCGTGCCTGCAAATTTTCTGGCTCGCGCAGGGTGGTTTCGAGATTAGCGAACAGTTTCTTCATCCCAGTCAGCGCATAGTTGTCGCTGACCGGGTTGGCGACATTGGCGGTAAAGCACTCAATCAGATGGCAGAGGGCGTCAATACCGGTTGAAGAGGCGATGTGGGCCGGCATGCTGGTGGTCAGTTCCGGCACCAGGGCCACCACATCGGGCAGCATCACCGGTGAAATAATGCCGACTTTGGTCTCTTTCTCCGGGATCGCCAGGATCGCATTGGGCGTCGCTTCAGAACCCGTGCCTGCGGTGGTGGGGATTAGTATTGAACGGGTACGGCGCTGCGGTTTTTCGCCTGCCAGCAGGGCGTCCAGAGAAGGCGCGGCGTCGATGCACAGCACTGAGAGCAGCTTCGCCACATCCAGCACGCTGCCGCCGCCGATGCCAATCACCATATCGACATGGGGCCGGGAGAGCGTCGCGATAATCGCTGCCACATCATGCTGGCTTGGTTCAGGCGGGACGCTGTTGACCACGCTGATACCCGGAATCTGATCCCGAAGTTGACCCATCAGCGCCTGCACTGCCGGAATCGCCTCAATGTTCCGGTCAGTGACCACGACTGCTGTCGATATCCCCTTCAGCAGATAGCGCATGTCGTTTAACGCCTGATAACCGCTAATCACCGTGCTGTTAATGTTCATCTCATACCCTTATTTCTGTCCTGTCTGAGCAGATGATTAATCTTGCTCAGCGCAATGCGAAGTCAGTCACTCTCAGTGGCTAATTTTATAAGGCATATCGATTTCGATTAATTTGAACTTGCTCACATATAATCAATCATGATTGAATATAATCAAATGCAGCGGCAATCGCCTGACAGGAGTGAGGATGGGCTCATCATTATGGAAAACCCCGGTGCTGGTCATCGCCGATGACTTTACCGGTGCCAACGATGCGGGTAGCGGACTGGCACAGGCTGGCGCCCGCGTACATGTGCTGTTTGGCACTAAGGCACCGTTGCCAGACGACGCTGCGGATGTGCTGGTTATCAGCACCGACAGCCGGGCAGTCAGCGCCAGCCAGGCCGCAGAGCGCGTCGCTCAGGTGGTGCAGCACTTCGCCGCACAGCTTCGGCAGGGCTGGCTGTTTAAAAAGATCGACTCCACGCTGCGCGGCAACGTCGGTGCTGAAACCGTGGCTGCGCTGCGGGCCAGCGGCAAAAGACTGGCGCTGGTTGCGCCGGCCGTGCCACGACTGGGCCGCACCACACGCGAGGGTAAAGTGTGGGTTAATCAGCGTTTACTGACAGACACCGAATTTGCCAGCGATCCGAAAACCCCGATCCTCAGCGCCCACGTACTCGATCAATTGCAGATCGACGGCACGGAGATCGATCTCCCGACGCTGCGCAGCGATCGGCTTGATGCGGTGTTAGCGGCGGCGCACGGCGTGGTGGTGGTGGATGCCGAAAATGAAGCCGATCTGGCGCGACTGATAATCGCTGCGGCGCGGCTGACAGAGAAGCCGCTGCTGGTGGGAGCAGCCGGGTTAAGCGATGCGCTGGGCGCAGCGCTCTCTGTTCGCCCGTCGCGGCCCGTGCTGGCGGTAGTGGGATCGATGAGCAGCAGCGCGCAGCAGCAGATCGCCACGCTGCTTAACCAGCGGGCAGTTGAGATCGTGGATGTCGATATCCGTCAGCTGTTTCAGCAGCCCGCCTGGCCTGACCGGGATCGCTGGATCGAACAGGCTGCCGCCGCACTGCGTGCCGGTCGCCATACGGTGATCCGCACCTGCCAGCATGAATCCCAGCGTCACGACATTGAGCATCTCAGCCAGCAGCACAGCGTGACCCGCCAGCAGCTGGGCGAAGCGATCAGTCTGTTGCTGGGCGAAATGACTCACAGCCTGTGCCGGACACAACTGCCGCATGCGCTCTATCTGTCGGGAGGCGACGTGGCGATTGCCGTTGCCCAGGCACTGGGGGCCAGCGGCTTTAAAATTCAGGGTCTGGTGGCGGGCTGTGTGCCGCACGGGGTTCTGCTTAACAGTGAATTTACTCTGCCGGTGATGACCAAAGCGGGTGGCTTTGGTGATGAAAATACCCTGGTAGCAGCCATTGGTTTTATTGAGGAGAAGTCGAGTGAGTAAAATTATTGCGATCACCATGGGCGATCCGGCGGGCATCAGCCCGGAAATCATCATTAAGTCACTCTCTGAAGGTGAGCTGAATGGCATCCCTGCGGTGGTGATAGGCTGTGCCAGTACGCTGCGCCGCATTATGGCAATGAACATTACGCCACAGGCCGAGCTGCGGGTGCTGGACCGGGTGCAGGATGCGCGGTTTGCGCCCGGCATCATCAACGTCATCGATGAGCCCCTGGCCGATCCCGACGCGCTGAAACCTGGCGTGGTGCAGAAAGAGGCGGGAGATCTGGCATGGCGTTGCGTGAAGCGTGCTACCGAGCTGGCACTGGCGGGCGACGTGCATGCCATTGCCACCGCGCCGCTGAACAAAGAGGCGCTGCATGCGGCGGGCCATCTCTATCCTGGTCACACCGAACTGCTGGCGCATCTTACCGGGACCAAAGATTACGCCATGGTCCTCTACACCGATAAGCTGAAAGTGATTCATGTCACGACCCACATTGCGCTGCGTAAGTTCCTGGACACGCTGAACCAGACGCGCATCAAGACCGTGATTGCTATGGCAGACACTTTCCTGCGTCGTGTCGGTTACAGCGCCCCGCGTATCGCCGTGGCGGGCGTAAATCCGCACGCCGGAGAGAACGGCCTGTTTGGCGATGAGGAGATCACCACCGTGGCGCCCGCTATTGAGGCGATGAAAGCGCAGGGGATTGATGTCTACGGGCCTTGTCCGCCGGACACGGTGTTCCTGCAGTGCCAGGATGGACGGTATGACATGGTGGTCGCGATGTACCACGATCAGGGGCATATTCCGCTTAAACTGCTGGGCTTTTATGATGGCGTCAACATCACCGCAGGCCTGCCGTTTATCCGCACCTCTGCTGACCATGGCACCGCATTTGATATCGCCTGGACAGGTAAAGCGAAGTCTGACAGCATGGCGATCTCTATTAAACTCGCGATGCAGCTCGCATAGGGATATATGAAGGGACAGAGCCGTCTTGACCAGATTATGGATTACCTGAAAAGCCATAATCTGGTGACTGTTGAGCAACTGGTCAGTGCGATTTCCGCCTCACCCGCCACGATTCGCCGTGATTTGATTAAGCTGGATAAAGAGGGCGTGATCAGCCGCAGTCATGGCGGCGTTACCCTGAATCGTTTTATTCCTGCCCAGCCGACCACGCTGGAGAAGATGCAGCGTAACCTGGCCGAGAAGCAGGCGATTGCAGAATGTGCCGCCAGCTTTGTCCGGGCGGGCGATGCGGTCGTGCTGGATGCAGGCACCACCATGCTGGAGCTGGCGCGGCAGCTTACGCATCTGCCGCTGCGGGTGATCACTGCCGATCTGCACATTGCACTGTTTTTGTCTGAGTTTAAGCAGATCGAAGTGACGATTATCGGCGGACGTATCGACGACTCCAGTCAGTCCTGTGTGGGCGAACATGGACGGCGGTTGCTGCGCAGCATCAATCCCGATATCGCCTTTGTCAGCTGTAACTCCTGGAGCCTTGAGCGCGGCATTACCACGCCGACTGAGGAGAAAGCGGGGCTGAAACACGATCTTCTGGCCAATGCGGCTCGCCGGGTCTTGCTGGCGGACAGCAGTAAATATGGCTCCTGGTCGCTATTCTGCGCTTCTCCGGTGGATGACCTGACCGATGTGGTGACCGATAGCCGGTTAGATGAGGCTGTCTGCCGCACGCTGCGCGAGCGCGGGATTACGCTGGCGCTGACCTCCGCCTGAACAGAACGCGCCGTGTTGCTCTGACCTGATCAGCAGGACGAGAACAGCACTGCGCGTTTATCTTTAACTCTCGCCGTTAAACGCGCCGTTATCGTGCGTAGGTATCATTTTCTTCACGCGTAATCGCGGGTGCGTCCACCGTAACCCGTTCAAACCTCAGATTATTTACGCCCGCTATTTTGCCAAACTCCTGCGCCTGCAGCGTGATATCGCTAAAACTCAGCTGCTCAATCGGATTTTCCGGCGTGCCTTCAATAAAGAAGGCGCGGGAAAAGGTCGCGGGCTGAGTCAGGCTGCTGCTGATATGGCTGATGCGGATATTCTCTAATCTCGTCAGTCCGGCATCGCCCGTGACGCCCGCAGCCAGCTTACGCCAGTGCGGAGGCTGTTCTGTGTCGCCAGGCTGCTCGCTGTAGCTGTATTGTGGGAACCAGTTCAGCTGCAGCATAAACGGATAGCCGACATCTTCCATCATCAGATGGCGAACAATGATGTTTTTAATCCAGCCGCCGCGATTGCGGGCTGACTTGATGCGGAAGCCGACGCCGGTGCCGGAGAAGCGGTTATGTTCGATGATGACATTTTCGATACCGCCAGAGGTTTCACTGCCCAGAGTGATGCCCGAGCCTTTCAGCAATGTGCAGTCGCGAATAATAATATCGCGCGCGGTTCTGGCCAGCTGTTGCGCTTCTGCGCCGCGCCCCGATTTCACGCAGATATTGTCGTCATTACAGGAGACCGTACAGCCCTCAACGCGAACTAACTGACTGGAGTCGATATCAATGCCGTCAGTGCTGGGGCCGGTGGCGTTCATCACATTGAGTCTCTGCAAATTAACCTGTTTCGAGTAACAGACGTGCAGGTTCCAGAAGCCGGAATCCTGTGAGGTAAAGTCCTGCAGCGTCACGCATTCGCTCTGATAAACCACCAGATTACGCGGGCGCCTGCAGTCGTAATCCACCACCCAGCGCAGCCCGCGGTGGGTATAGTCCGCCAGCATTCCGCTGTTTTCATCGTCGCCCCAGAACTTATGCCACCAGACCGCGCCCTGGCCATCGAGAGTGCCGCTGCCGCAGACGGTGACATTGCGACACTGATTGATGTTAAGCATTGCTGCGGGCCAGACCATATCAATCCCCGCCACGCGGGTAGCGATTTCCGGATAATCCTCCAGCCGCTGGCTGCCGAGCAACACGGCATCTTTTGCCAGCTCCAGCGTCATCTCACTTTTCAAAAACAGCGCGCCAGTCAGAAAGCGGCCTGCCGGGATTAGCACCGTGTCGCCTTCTGCTGCGCTGTCGATCGCGCGCTGTATCGCCGGAGTGGAAAGTGAGGTGGCGTCCGGGACGGCATCGAAATCAATGATGTTAATTCTTGCCATTTTTTTGCCTGTCGTGGATTAATAAATAAGCGTTCAGCGCTGAAAGTAGCACGCCCGGACAGGAAAATTATTGCTGGCGATCAGGGAATTCCGGCGGTTGCCGTGATGAAAAAGCAGGGGGAACAAGAGGGAAGGAGACGCGCAGGTTATGAGCTATAACGCTGCGCGCCTGATAATCAGAGGGTCTTCAGGCCCACTGAGGGGATATTTCTGCCGTAGTAGATCTCGCGCATCTCTTTCCAGAGCAGATCGGTAATGCGCTTGTGCTCCTGCGGAGTGAGATCTTCCGGGCGGGTGTTAAACAGGTAGTGTTTAAGGTCGAACTCTTTCAGCAACATCTTGGTATGAAAGATGTTTTCCTGATAGACATTCACATCCACCATGTCATACATCGCTTTCATATCTTCAGACATGAAGTTCTGAATCGAATTGATCTCGTGATCGATGAAGTGCTTCATCCCTTTCACGTCACGGGTAAAACCGCGCACCCGGTAATCGACGGTGACAATATCGGACTCCAGCTGATGGATCAGATAGTTCAGCGCTTTCAGGGGCGAAATGACGCCACAGGTTGAGACTTCAATGTCTGCACGGAAGGTGCACAGACCGCCTGCCGGATGGCTCTCCGGATAGGTGTGCACGCAGATATGACTTTTATCGAGATGAGCCACCACCGAGTTGGGCAGCGGACCGGGGTGCTCTGAGTTATCTATATCTTTCGGATCGATCGGCTCTTCGCTGACCAGAATCGTGACGCTGGCCCCCTGCGGCTCATAATCCTGGCGCGCAATGTTGAGCACGTTAGCCCCGATAATGGAGCAGGTCTCGGTCAGGATTTCCGTCAGACGGTTAGCGTTATATTGTTCGTCAATGTAGGCGATGTAACCATCGCGTTCAGCTTCAGTATTCGCATAGCAAATATCGTAAATACAAAAACTCAGGCTTTTCGTCAGGTTGTTGAAGCCATGTAGTTTTAGCTTTTGCAATTTCGTTCACCCCCTTAGAAATGCACTATCAGCACGCGGCAGATAACGCATTCAACAGATATTGCGGCAGGGCAAAGCTGCCGGTATGGATTGCTGGCGTGTAATAACGGCAGGTCAGGCCAGCGGCCTCGAAACGCGCCTTTAAGGTCGCGGTGTCGAGCTGGCGCAGCGCCGGATTATCACTCGCCCAGGCAAAGGTCATAATGCCGCCGTAGTAGGTCGGAATCGCCGCCTGATAGAAACTGACGTCCGCAAAGTAATGTCCCAGCTTGCGATGGCTGTTAACGGCCTCCTCCTGCTGCAGGAAACAGACGCCATTTTGCGCCACAAAGATGCCATTTTCATTAAGGGCCGCTTTGCATCCGGCATAAAATTCCGAGGTAAACAGACTCTCACCCGGACCAATCGGATCGGTGCAGTCGGAGATAATGACATCAAACTTTTCCTGCGTCTGATTAACGAAGTTCACCCCGTCATCAATTACCAGCGTAAAGCGCGGATCGTCATAGGCACCCGCGCTGTGGTTCGGCAGATACTGGCGGCAAAAGGTCACCACGCCCGCATCGATCTCCACCATGGTAATCTTTTCGATCCCGGGATGACGTGACACTTCACGCAGCATGGCGCCGTCACCGCCGCCAATGATCAGAACGCTCTTCGCCGCGCCGTGCGCCAGCAGCGGAACGTGGGTCATCATTTCATGGTAGATAAATTCGTCGCGTTCGGTGGTCTGAACGACGCCGTCCAGCGCCATTACGCGGCCCATCGCGGCATTTTCGAAAATGATTAAATCCTGATGCGCAGTCTTCTCACGGTACAGCTCTTTATCAACCGTGAAATACTGGCCAAAACCGGCATGAAGGGTTTCATACCACGTTTCATTGTGGGCCATGGTGCTCTCCTCTGATGACATCGCCATGAAGATGGGCGGCATATGATAGCTAACACTGACCGTGGTTGCACGGTCAATGTCCGGCTGCAGAGGGAAGAATCGTTACCTGACGTAGGCCAGCAGGCTCAGCGAATCGCGGGCCAGTGACTTGCACTTTTTGTCGTTGGTGATGGCGATGCCGCTGAGATCGCGATAGCTATCTTCACCCAGCGCTTTCATGTTGTAGTTGCTGTAGTTGCTTAAATCCCAGCGGTTCTGCTGAGCAAAAAAGACCAGCGCTTTGCGAATCTGCGCGTCCGGTAAATCCTGATAGCCACAATCATTTTTCAGATAGACGAAAACCGCCGTGAGATCGGCCAGATCTTCCGCTTCGGATTCGCTCAGGGCAAAACTGGTGGAGGAGAAGCCAAGGAGTCCCGTCAGCAGCAGGATCCTGATACTTTGCTTCATAGTCGTTCTCTTCAATGGATATTGTTAATGACGTTAGCACAGTTGCTCTCAGGTTTTCGATTAATTTGCCGCTGTGGGCTGCTGCACCGCCTTTTTTTCGTCAGATTCGCACGGTCAGGACTTGACCTTCCCATAAGGTCAGGGTTTAGGCTGTGCGCTCTGATGCCACAAGGATGATCACCATGCAACGTCGCCATTTCCTGAAACTTACTGCCGCACTGAGTGCAGCCGGAGCATTGCCGCTCTGGAGCCGTTCGCTGATGGCAGCCACCCGTCCGCTGCTGCCGATTCCGTCTCTGCTGGAACCCGATGCCAGGGGCAGCTACAGCCTCACCGCGATGCAGGGTACCACCCAGTGGAACGGCAAAGCGGTGCCGACCTGGGGCTATAACGGCAGCCTGCTGGGGCCGGTGCTGAAAATGCAGAGTGGCAAACCGGTGACGGTGAACATTCATAACCGGCTCAGCGAAGCGACCACCCTGCACTGGCACGGGCTGGAAATCCCTGGTGCAGTGGATGGCGGCCCGCAGGCGGTGATTGCGCCTGGCGGCTCGCGTCAGGTCTCTTTTACGCCCGATCAACCCGCCGCAACCTGCTGGTATCACCCGCATCTGCATGGCAAGACCGGGCATCAGGTGGCTCAGGGGCTGGCGGGACTGATCATGCTGGAAGATAAAGAGAGCGGAACGCTGCGATTGCCCTCGCAGTGGGGGGTGGATGATGTGCCGCTGATTTTTCAGGATAAGCAACTGACCAAAGATGGCAGCCGCATTGATTATCAGCTCGACGTGATGCGCGCCGCGGTGGGCTGGTTTGGCGACATGATGCTGACCAACGGCGTGCACTATCCGCAGCATGCGGTGCCGCGCGGCTGGCTGCGTCTGCGTCTGCTCAACGGCTGCAATGCTCGTTCGCTGCATGTTGCCGCCAGTGATAAACGTCCTCTCTACGTGATCGCCAGCGATGGTGGCCTGCTGGCCGAGCCGGTAAAGCTCGACTCGCTGCCGATCCTGCCGGGCGAGCGTTTTGAGGTGATGATCGATACTTCTGACGGTAACAGCTTCGATCTGGTGACGCTGCCGACAGAGCAGATGGGCATGACGCTGCCGCCGTTTGACCAGCCGCTGCCCCTGGTGCAGATCCTGCCGCTGCGGGTGATGGCCAGCGGCACGCTGCCGGATCAGCTGGCGACGCTGCCAGCGCTGCCCTCAACCGACGGCCTGACGACACGCTGGCTGCAGCTGATGATGGACCCGCAGCTGGACCAGCAGGGCATGCAGGCGCTGATGCAGCGCTACGGCGAGAAAGCGATGGGCAAGGGCGGTCATCACACGATGCCGGAAAAAACGTCTGCCGAGCCGATGCCACCAATGGAAAATATGGCAAGCATGGATCACAGCATGCACGGCAATACGCCGCCCGCCGGTTACGATTTCCGCAACGGCAATAAGATTAATGGCCAGGCCTTTGATATGACGAAGCCGTCGTTTGCGGTGAAGCTGGGTGATTACGAGAAGTGGACGATTTCAGGTGAGGGCGACGCGATGCTGCACCCGTTCCACATTCACGGTACCCAGTTCCGTATTCTTTCAGAAAACGGCAAACCGCCAGCCCCGCACAGGCAGGGCTGGAAAGATATGGTGAATGTCGACGGCTGGCGCAGCGAAGTGCTGGTACGCTTCAACTATGTCGCCGCCGCAGAACACGCTTACATGGCCCACTGCCATCTGCTGGAGCATGAAGACACCGGCATGATGCTGGGCTTTACCGTCAGCTGATTACGCTTGCTCCAGCGCCAGCTTCACATCTTCAATCAGGTCGCCGGCGTTTTCGATGCCAATCGACAGCCGCACCGTGGCGTCAGTGATCCCAATACGCTGACGCACCGCCTGCGGCACGCCGGAGTGGGTGGTGCTGCCAGGATGGCTGGCCAGCGACTCGGTTCCGCCCAGGCTTACCGCCTGCTTAAACAGCGACAGCGCATTAAGAAAACGGAACGCAGCGGGCTGATCGCCGACGATATCAAATGAGAAGGTCGAACCGGCACCGCTGCACTGCTCGCGATAAGTTTTCCCTTCGGCGCTCTCCGCATCCAGATAGGGCAGCCAGTGCAGCTTCGCCACTTTCGGGTGATCGCGCAGAAACGCCGCGACCGCTTCCGCATTCTGCCAGGCTTTCTCCATGCGTAGCGACAGCGTTTCCAGCGAGCGGCTGAGCATCCAGCTTGAGTGCGGATCCAGCTGCGTGCCGATTGCGCTGCGCAGGGCGCGCACTTTCGCCATCAGCGCTTTACTGCCCATCGCCGCGCCTGCAATCAGGTCAGAGTGACCGCCAACATACTTGGTCAGTGAGTAGAGCGACAGGTCAGCGCCCAGCGTCAGCGGCTGCTGGAACAACGGGCCGAGCAGCGTGTTGTCACAGGCGATAATTGGTCGTGAACCCTGCTGCTGGTCGATCTCATCAGCGATACGCGCCATCAGACGGATATTAACCAGGCTGTTGGTAGGATTCGCTGGCGTTTCAATCAGGATCACCGCTACCCGGCCCTGGGCCATCGCCTGCTGAGCGGCTTCACGCACTTTGACTTCATCATTGCCGTCGCTGAAACCCACCGCTTTGATGTCCAGATTGTGCAGCGTCTTGCTAAGCAGGGTTTCGGTGCCGCCATACAGCGGCTGGGAATGCAGGATCACCTCGCCCGGACGGGCAAACGTCAGCAGGGCAGTGGAGATGGCGGCCATACCGGAAGAGAAGAGCGAACAGCTCTCCGCCTGCTCATAGACCGCCAGCCGATCTTCTACAATTTCGCTGTTAGGGTGGTTAAAGCGGGAATAGACCAGCCCACCCGATTTGCCTTCCGGCGGCTCACGTCGGCCAGAGACGTAATCAAAGAAATCCCGTCCCTCTTCGGCGCTGTCAAAGACAAAGGTCGAGGTCAGAAACACCGGCGGCTTCACCGCACCCTCAGAGAGGCGGGGATCATAGCCATAGTTCAGCATCTGGGTTTCCGGGTGCAGCGGCCTGTCGCCGATATGCGTTTTTTTGCTTGAAGATGAAGTCATTGTGATCTCCGGCCAGCGGCGCGAGTAGGGTAACGATCTGTTGGATAAAGGCTACCATGCAGCGAATCATGCTGGTAAATGCCAGAATGTTCTAAGGTAATGCGCATTTCAGCGAGCCGCAGGCGGCGGGTAATAATTTTCGCGACGTAATCGTTTGCTTATGGGGCCGCGCAGCCGTCGCTGCTGCGTCTGTGATAGACTCCGGGGCTTTTCTGACGTAACCGGGCTGAACGCAATGAAACACACTGTTGAAGTGATGATCCCTGAACAGGCAATCGCCACGCGCATCGCTGAACTGGGCAAAGAGATTAACGACCACTACCGCGACAGCGGCAGCGATATGGTGCTGGTGGGGCTGCTGCGCGGCTCCTTTATGTTCATGGCTGATCTCTGTCGCGCCATCGATGTGCCGCATGAAGTCGACTTTATGACGGCTTCCAGCTACGGCAGCGGGATGTCCAGCACGCGTGATGTGAAAATCCTGAAAGATCTGGATGAAGACATTCGTGGCAAGGATGTGCTGATCGTCGAAGATATCATCGACTCCGGCAACACCCTGAGCAAAGTGCGTGAGATTCTGCAACTGCGTCAGCCAAAATCCCTGGCGATCTGTACGCTGCTGGATAAGCCAGAGCGCCGTGAAGTCGAAGTGAACGTCGAATATGTCGGCTTTGCGATTCCGGACGAGTTCGTGGTGGGCTTTGGTATCGACTATGCTCAGCACTATCGCCATCTGCCTTATATCGGCAAAGTGGTGCCGCTGGAATCCTGATACCGCTCTACCGCACATTCTTCCAAGGCCTGCACCGGTTGCCTGGTGTAGGCTATGCCGCGCTTTACGCTGCGACAGGCTCAGGCCTCGCCGTTCTTCCGCAGATTAGCAATGCCGTGGCGGTAGCGCTGTTCGAGGATCTCCCGGCTGTTTGCTGTCACATCAAGGTTACGCAGACAGCCGTCCTGAATGCCGTATACCCAGCCGTGCAGGGAGACATCCTTACCGCGTTTCCAGGCAGATTGCAGTACGGTCGAGTGCCCCAGGTTGTAGACTTGTTCAATAACGTTGATTTCGCACAGTTTGTCCAGGCGCTTATCCGGCGGGAGTTCCCCCAGCAACACGCTATGCTTGTACCAGAGGTCGCGGATGTGCAGCAGCCAGTTGTCGATTAATCCCAGCTCCGGGTTATCCATCGCCGCCTGCACGCCGCCGCAGCCGTAATGGCCGCAGACGATAACGTGTTCCACTTCCAGCACTTCGATAGCGTACTGCACCACGGACAGACAGTTCAGGTCGGTGTGGATAACCAGATTGGCCACGTTGCGGTGAACAAAGAGTTCGCCGGGTTCCAGTCCGGTCAGACGTTCGGCAGGAACACGGCTGTCAGAACAGCCAATCCACAGGAAGCGCGGTTTTTGTGCCTGGGCGAGCCGCTCAAAAAAGCTGGGATCTTCTTCAACCAGTAATTTTGACCATTCGCGGTTGTTTCTGATCAGGGTGTTGATGTCTGTCATGGTGTTGAGCGACCGGTTACTGCGCAGAGTGCGCGCGCGTACTATATGACAGGGCCTGATAAATTTAAACGGCATTGCAATGCCATCAAAACAGGGTATGGATGCAGAATGACTTATGCACTGGAACTTTCCCGGCTGACCAAGACCTATCCCGGCGGCGTGCAGGCGCTGAAGGGCATCGATCTTAACGTTGAAGCGGGTGACTTTTATGCGCTGCTGGGGCCAAACGGTGCCGGTAAATCGACCACCATCGGAATTATCAGTTCGCTGGTTAACAAATCCGAGGGCAGCGTGCGGGTGTTTGGCTACGATCTCGAAAAAGATGTGGTGAATGCCAAGCGCCAGCTCGGCCTGGTGCCGCAGGAGTTTAACTTCAACCCGTTTGAGACGGTGATGCAAATCGTCGTTAATCAGGCGGGTTACTACGGCGTTGAGCGTCGTGAAGCCAATGAACGGGCAGAAAAGTATCTGAAGCAGCTCGATCTGTGGGGAAAACGCGCTGAACGTGCACGCATGCTTTCCGGCGGGATGAAGCGTCGCCTGATGATCGCCCGTGCGCTGATGCATGAGCCTAAGCTGCTGATTCTGGATGAACCCACCGCTGGCGTGGATATCGAACTGCGACGCTCGATGTGGGTGTTCCTGAAAGATCTCAATGCCAAAGGCACGACCATTATTCTCACTACCCATTATCTGGAAGAGGCGGAGATGCTGTGCCGCAACATCGGCATCATCCAGAGCGGTGAGCTGGTGGAGAACACCTCAATGAAAGGGCTGCTCTCCAAGCTCAAATCAGAAACCTTTATCCTGGATCTGGCACCCCGCAGTCCGCTGCCCACGCTGGAAGGGTTCCAGTACCGGCTGACCGATACCTCAACGCTCGAAGTGGAAGTGCTGCGTGAGCAGGGGCTCAACAGCGTCTTCAGCCAGCTTAGCGCGCAGGGTGTGCAGGTGCTGAGTATGCGTAATAAAGCCAACCGCCTTGAAGAGCTGTTTGTGGGTCTGACGACGCAGGGAAAAACAGGAGCAAAAGCATGACACATCTCTACTGGGTGGCGCTGAAGAGCATCTGGGCCAAAGAGGTTAACCGTTTCGCCCGCATCTGGATCCAGACGCTGGTACCGCCGGTCATCACCATGACGCTCTATTTCATCATTTTTGGCAACCTGATCGGGTCGCGCATCGGTGAGATGCACGGCTTTAGCTATATGCAGTTCATCGTGCCGGGATTGATTATGATGGCGGTCATTACTAACGCCTATGCCAACGTGGCGTCGTCGTTCTTCAGCGCCAAGTTCCAGCGCAACATTGAAGAGCTGCTGGTCGCGCCGGTGCCGACCCACATCATTATTGCCGGTTATGTTGGCGGCGGGGTGGCGCGTGGTGTCTGCGTGGGTATTCTGGTGACGGCCATTTCGCTGTTCTTTGTGCCGTTCCACGTGCATTCCTGGACAATGGTGGCGGTCACGCTGCTGCTGACCGCGATTCTGTTTTCACTGGCAGGTCTGCTGAACGCTGTCTTCGCGCGCACGTTTGACGATATCAGCCTGATCCCGACCTTTGTGCTGACGCCACTGACTTATCTGGGCGGCGTATTCTATTCGCTGAGTCTGTTGCCGCCGATCTGGCAGGCTGTTTCCAAACTCAATCCAATCGTTTATATGATTAGCGGATTCCGTTATGGCTTCCTCGGCATTAATGATGTGCCGCTGGTGTTTACCCTCTCGGTGCTGGTGGCCTTTATTCTGGTGTTCTACTGGCTGGTCTATGCGCTGATACAGCGCGGGCGCGGATTACGCACCTGACGTTAAGCTGAATGGTAAGGGCCACGCTGCGATAAGGGCGTGGCTTTTTTTTGGGTGGAGAGTAAATCACGCTGACTACGGTTCTGACTGGCCTTAAAAATCACCCTGAAATCGACTTGCGATTAAAAAGTCATCGAAGCCGATGACAACCAAACCGGTTTAATTACTGCAGCAGAAATGAAAAGGGCCGCCCGTTTTAACGGCGGCCCTTTTTTAATCAGGTTTTAATCAGGCGATCTGCACCGGCAGCGCTTTCGCCAGACGCTTCATCTGGTTGTCACCTTCAAAATAGGCGACCTTAGGCTGCCACTGACGCGCTTCGGCATCGTCTACCTGCACATAGGAGCAGATAATTAAAATATCGCCTTCGCAGGCGCAGCGGGCGGCCGCACCGTTGACCGAGATGATTTTCGAGCCACGCTCAGCCGCGATAGCGTAAGTGGAAAAGCGCTGACCGTTGGTGACGTTATAAATATCGATCGCTTCATATTGCAGAATGCCGGAAGCATCCAGGAAATCCTGATCGATAGCGCAGGAACCTTCATAATTGAGGTCCGCCTGCGTCACCTTCACGCGGTGCAATTTGCCTTGCAGAACTGTGCGAATCATAGCCAGAAACCTTGTCAGAGAAATAAAATAACCTGCAGCGGGATGAATTACTGCGTCAGGTCAACGGTTTGATTATCAATCAGGCGGGCCTTGCCCAGCCAGGCGGCCATCAGCACCACCGCGCGCTGGCTGTCCACCGTCAGCGGTTGCAGCGTTTCCGCATCACAGATCGCCAGGCCATCAGGACGCAATCCCTGCGCCAGCAGTGCCTCACCGGCTGCCTCAATGATCTCGTCAATATGACGCTCGCCATTCTCCAGCTGCGTCGCCATCTGATGCATCACCTGGCTCAGGGCCGGTGCCAGCTTACGCTCATCTGCCGTCAGGTAGCCGTTGCGCGAACTCAGCGCCAAACCATCTTTAGCGCGCACCGTAGGCACACCAACAATCTCAATGTCGAAGCCCATATCGGCCACCATCTTACGAATGATAGCCAGCTGCTGAAAATCCTTTTCACCGAAACAGGCAATATCGGGCTGTACCAGATTAAACAGTTTGCTGACGATAGTGGCTACACCGCGAAAATGGCCTGGACGGGTGGCCCCTTCCAGCAGGGAAGAGAGCACCGGCACCTCAACAAAGGTCTGATTCTGCGCGCCCTGCGGATAGACTTCAGCAGGTGAGGGGGCGAAGACGACATCAACCTGGTGGCGATTCAGCTTTTCACAATCTTCCTGCAGCGTGCGCGGGTAGCGCGCTAAATCATCGGCGCGATCGAACTGCATCGGATTGACAAAGATCGAGACAATCACGATGTCGCCGCGCGCCCGTGCTTCATCCACCAGCGTCAGATGGCCTTCATGCAGGTTGCCCATGGTCGGCACCAGCGCAATGCGTTTACCCTGCAGACGCCAGCGACGGACTTCCTGGCGCAGCATCAGCAGCGTTTCAATGATCAACACGGTGACTCTCCTGGATTACTGGAAACTGTGCTCTGCCGCCGGATAGGTTCCGGCCTCGACTTCGGCGATATAGTGGCGAATCGCCGCGCGAACATCGCCGGTCTCCGCCAGGAAATTTTTGGCAAATTTGGGAATGTGGCCGCCGGTCACGCCCAGCGCGTCATGCATCACCAGAATCTGACCATCAGTGACATTGCCGGCACCGATGCCGATCACCGGTATGGTGAGCGCGTCGGTAATCCGCTGCGCTACCGACACCGGCACGCACTCCAGCACCATCAGCTGTGCACCTGCGGCTTCCAGCGCCAGCGCATCGGACAGCAGCTGCTCTGCACCGGCTTCATCCCGGCCCTGCACTTTATAGCCGCCAAAGATATTGACCGACTGCGGTGTCAGGCCCAGATGACCACACACCGGAACGGCCCGCTCGGTCAGCATCTGCACGGTCTCAGCCAGCCAGCTCCCGCCTTCCAGTTTCACCATGTTAGCACCGGCACGCATCAGCTGCGCGGCGTTGTCAAAGGTCTGCTGTGGCGTGGCATAACTCATAAACGGCAGGTCGGCGAGCAGCAGTGCCTGTGGTGCGCCACGGCGCACGGCGGCGGTGTGATAGGCGATGTCGCTGACCGTGACCGGCAGGGTGGAATCATGTCCCTGCACCGTCATCCCTAAAGAATCACCAACCAGCAGCACCTGAATGCCTTCATCGGCAAACAAGCGGGCAAAACTGAAATCGTAGGCGGTCAGGGTCGCGAATTTTTTACCGCTGGCTTTCGCCTGACGCAGATGTGAAATCGTGGTGGGTTTCATGGCGCTCTCAACTCAGGAATTCTGATGGGCGCAGTTTACTGGATAGCGTGAAAGAGCGGAATCAGAGATGTGCGTTTGTCTGCTCAGCCGTGCCACAGCACGATGCTGCTGCTGTCGAGGGTTGCCAGGATTGTACTGAGTGCGCGACCGTCGGGCAGGCGGGCGTCTGGCGCAATCGCCAGCAGGGGCACCAGCATAAACGCGCGATTCAGCAGATCATAGTGCGGCACAATCAGCCGCTCCGTGTTGATTTGCGTCTCGCCAAACAGCATCAGATCGATATCCAGCGTGCGCGGACCCCAGCGTTCTGCCTTGCGCACCCGACCATGCTCCCGCTCGATCCGCTGGGTATGGTCAAGCAGCGCTTCTGCACTGAGATCGGTCTCCAGCGCCACGGCGGCATTGAGAAAATCGGGCTGATCGGGCGGGCCATAAGGCGGCGTGCGGTAGAATGGCGAGGTAGCGATGCGTTGCGTCTGCGGCAACGCATCCAATGCGGTCAGCGCTGCATCAACCTGATGCAGCGGATCGGCCAGGTTACTGCCTAACGCGAGGTAAACCCGTGTCATGAGACGTTCTGGTTGTCACGACGCGGCGCGGAAGGGCGGCGGCGCGGACGACGCGATTTATTACGCGGCACCGGATCGTCACCCAGGTTATTGAGCATGTTTTTCTGATGCGGCGGCGCAGCTACCTGGAATTCACCCCACCACTGACTCAGGCGCAGCAGTTCCGGGTTATTTTCCACTTCCGCCCGCAGCGCCAGCAGATCGTAAGCGGCGCGGAATTTCGGATGCTCCATCAGTTTCCAGGCGCGTTTACCGTGACGGCGGGACATACGTAACTGCAGCAGCCAGATATCGCGAATTAGCGACGTAATACGTTTTGGAATCGCCAGCGCACGGCAGGCTTCGTCCAGCGTATCGTTCATCGCCATCGCAAAAGCTTCGAAGTAGGTCAGGCCACTCTCCTGCGCAATGCGTTCTGCCGTTTCAAGTTGCGGATACCAGAACATTGCGGCAAACAGGAACGCCGGGTTAACGCGCATGTCGTTGTGAATGCGGTTATCGGTGTTTTTCAGCACCTGCGCCAGCATCCGCTCCATGTGACTGTCGCTGTTTTCTGTGAAGTTGCGCGCCAGCGTCGGGAACAGTGGCTGGAACAGCTGATATTCACACAGCTTGAGATATGTGCTGTAGCCGTAGCCAGCCTGCAACATCTTCAGCGATTCTTCAAACAGGCGAGCAGGCGGAATATCACGCAACAGCGAGGCCAGACGTGGAATTGGCTCGGCGGTTTCCGGCGCAATGCTCATATTGAGCTTGGCGGCAAAGCGTGCGACGCGCAGCATGCGGACCGGATCTTCGCGGTAGCGGGTTTCCGGATCGCCAATCAGGCGAATGATGCCCTGTTCGAGATCGCTGATGCCGCCGACATAGTCACGCACGCTGAAATCAGCCACGCTGTAGTAGAGGCTGTTTATGGTGAGATCGCGTCGCTGGGCATCATCTTCGATAGAGCCGAAGATGTTGTCGCGCAGCAGCATGCCGCTCTGTGCACGCTGCGAGCTGTTGCGATCCTCTTCCGGCTCTTCCGCCTGATGATGTCCACGGAAGGTGGCAACTTCGATCACTTCCGGGCCAAACATCACGTGCGCCAGACGGAAACGACGGCCAACCAGGCGACAGTTGCGGAACAGCTTACGCATCTGCTCAGGCGTGGCATTGGTGGTCACGTCGAAATCTTTGGGTTTTTGCCCCAGTAGCAAATCGCGCACGCCACCGCCTACCAGATAGGCTTCATAACCGGCTTTGTTCAGGCGATAGAGCACTTTGAGGGCATTTTCGCTGATGTCTTTACGTGAGATGGTATGGCTTTCACGAGGGATGATGGTCATCAGACGCTCTGGTTCAACCTCTGCTGGGGCTTCCTCTTCATCACGCTTCAGGACTTTCCGGCAAAAATTAGCTACTCGGGTAAAAATGGGACACCTCGACAGTGGCAATTAGGGTGTAGGTAAAATCAGCGGCTAATCATAGCCTGTTGAGAACCGTTTGAGAATGCTGTTGTCTATGCATCCGGTTTCAGGGCGTTCTCTTGCGGCATCAAAGCGATATTCCACTGCGACACCGCATCAGACAGCAGTTTGTCCTGCGTTAAGTCCTGCCAGCCGCCTGAAACCGGCTGTCCGAGGAAGCGTAACGCCGCTACCAACAGGGGTCTGGCATCGTCATCCGGCAGCGCAGGTGCATGATTCTGCTTCGACAACTTATGGCCATCGTGGTTAAGCGCCAGCGGCAGATGCAGCCAGTCAGGCACCGGCCAGCCAAATTGCTGGTAAAGCGCAATCTGTCGCACCGTCGGCTCAATCAAATCTGCGCCGCGAACCACTTCGGTAATGCCCTGAAAATGATCATCGACGACGACCGCCAGGTTATAGGCAAACAGGCCATCACGGCGGTGAATAATAAAATCTTCCTGTGCCAGACGTCTGTCCGCCTCCACACGGCCACGCAGACGATCGTCAAACGCAAAGACCGGCGCATGCTGGCGTAAACGCAGCGCGGCATTCTCCGGTCCGCGTTGCCGTTCACGGCAGTAACCATCATAGAAACCGCCAATCTGCTGAATGCGACGCCGGGGGCAGGTGCAGTAATAACTCTGACGATGCTGCTGCAGCCAGGCCAGCGCGTCACGGTAGGCCTTATGACGTTGTGACTGCCACAGCACCTCGCCATCCCACTTTAAACCGTAGTGCTCCAGCTGATGCAGGATACGGCTGGCGGCACCCGGCACTTCCCGTGGCGGATCGATATCTTCAATCCTCACCCGCCAGACGCCGTTTTGCGCACGAGCGCTCAGGTAACTGCCCAGGGCAGCAATCAGCGATCCGAAGTGGAGTTCACCAGAGGGAGAAGGGGCGAAGCGACCGATACAGGAGGATGACATAGGTTTCAGAAGTGACCACGCAGCGGACAAAACAGCAGTTGTTCCACTGCGTGGTAACAGGCTGGACGCGGCATCAGCCGGCCATTTGCTTCTCACGAATTTCTGCTAACGTCTTACAGTCGATGCAGAGATCGGCAGTAGGACGGGCTTCGAGACGGCGGATACCAATCTCAACGCCACAGGAATCGCAATAGCCGAAGTCGTCATCTTCAACTTTCTTCAGCGTCTTCTCGATCTTTTTGATCAGTTTACGTTCGCGATCGCGGTTACGTAGCTCCAGGCTGAACTCCTCTTCCTGCGCGGCACGGTCAACCGGGTCCGGGAAGTTAGCGGCTTCATCCTGCATATGAGAAACGGTACGATCGACTTCGTCCCGTAATTGATTACGCCAGGCTTCCAGAATCTTGCGAAAATGGGTCAGCTGCGCATCATTCATATACTCTTCGCCAGGCTTCACCTGATAAGGTTCAACGCCAGCAATAGAGAGAATACTCAGGGACGATGTTTTACGGTTTTGACCTTCTTGCATGTTGCTTCTCCTGGATAACACGCACTATACCCTTCGAATTTCGTCTCGCAGGGGCCTTGCTGCCAGCCTGCATTTGACGTCTGCGGGGTACATCGATCCCCCATTGGGGAAAAAAACAGGCCGCTATAAATAACAGAAGCAGTCAGGGTTGGCAATTCTTCATGAACACACCTTGACAAGCCTGTGAGGAACAGCGTAATTGGCCCTTAGCTCAGAACATTCTTAACACATAAAATTGCAAAAGATATTACAAGGTTACGTTGATCGGCGATTTAAGAAACATTCCCTCCGCCGATAAGTCTGCCTGATACGCTAAAACCTCTACGCCCTCCTGCTGCGCCTGAGCCAGTTGTTCTGCATACGCCACATCAATGTGCCGTGCCGGGGAAACGTCCTCAATCCCCGAGTGCAAAACGGCAAACAACAAAACGGCCCGATGACCCTCTGCCGCAACTGTCGCCAGTTCACGCAGGTGTTTCTGTCCTCGAATCGTCACCGCATCCGGAAAATAACCTTTTCCTTCATGTAGAAGGGTTACGGATTTCACCTCAATATAGCAGTTGCGCCGGGCCTCTGCTTTGAGCAGGAAATCAATTCTGCTTTTTTCAGTGCCATATCTCACTTCCGCCTGACGATGCGTATAACCAGCCAGCGCCGGCAGCCGATCGTGCTCCAGCGCCTCAGCCACCAGTTGGTTGGCGCGCAGCGTATTCACGCAGATCCAGTGGCCCTGTTGGGTTTCGGTCAGCTCCCAGCTGTGGGGGTATTTGCGCGTCAGGCTGTCGGACGTCGAATACCAGACCCGATCGCCCGGCGTGGCGCAGCCGGTCATGGCGCCGGTATTGGCGCAGTGAATCGTCAGAACGTCGCCCTCTGGCGTCACCACATCGGCCAAAAAACGTTTGTATCGGGCGATCAGACGGGCGGGTTTAAGGGGCGGAGAGAAGTGCATGTGGATCCTGAGAATGTAATGGCCAGCTTGCCAGGGCGCGATAGCGGGTGCGGCCCCGGGCATATTCAGAGGCGAACAGAGAAAAGGTAGAGACGCGAAAACGCCAGTGAAAGCCGCGCGGCGGTAACGTCACCGGCTGCGTGGCGTGGCGTAACAGCGTGATGTGCGGATGAAACGGCTGGGGGCTCTGGTAACAGCCATGCCGGGCGGCTTGGGCCCGCAGCAGGCTGGCGAGCTGCAACAGACCGCGTGGCGCGCGCTGGCAGCCGAGCCAGACCACGCCGGGGCGCGGCCAGTGTCCGGCATCATCAAGGTCGAGATCAAAACCGGGCTGTACAATACGCGAGGCCAGCGTCTGCAGGCGCTGTGAGATTTCCGGCGCAACTTCACCCAGAAACGCCAGCGTCAGGTGCAGATTCGCCGCGACCACCGGCTGGCCCGCCTCCGCAGGAAAGGTATCGGCCCGCCAGCGCACCAGCTCTTGCTGCATCTCGTCAGGCAGGCTGATGGCAAAAAATAAGCGTTGTGTCGCCATGGCGCTCTCCGGCAAATATCACGGATGGATGCTACAATGCGCGCCATCTTAGCACAGGCAGAAGCGGAGTTTGCTGTGAGCGATTTACCGGTCAGCGCGGTGCTGCCTGACATTCTGGCGGCGCTGAGTGACGCCTCTCAAATCCTGCTGGCCGCACCCACGGGGGCGGGCAAATCGACCTGGCTGCCGCTGCAGTTGTTACAGCAGGCGGCGCTGCCGGGACGGATCATCATGCTGGAGCCACGTCGGCTGGCGGCGCGTAATGTGGCGCAGCGGCTGGCGGAGCAACTCGGCGAGCAGCCGGGTGGCACGGTGGGATTCCGGATGCGTGGCGAAAGCTGCGTCGGGCCACAGACCCGGCTGGAGGTGGTGACCGAAGGGATGCTCACGCGCATGCTTCAGCACGATCCGATGCTGGAGGGCGTGTCGCTGGTGATCCTTGATGAATTTCACGAGCGCAGCCTGCATGCCGATCTGGCGCTGGCGCTGCTGCTTGATGTACAGCAGGGGCTGCGCGACGACCTTAAAATCATGCTGATGTCCGCCACGCTGGACAATGCCCGGCTGGCGGCGCTGCTGCCGGATGCGCCACTGATCGTCTCAGAGGGGCGCAGCTATCCGGTTGAGCGGCGTTACGCGTCACTGAATCAGAATGTGCGTTTTGAAGAGGCGGTCGCGCGTGAAGTTGCCCAGCTGCTGCGGGATGAGAGCGGTTCGCTGCTGCTGTTTCTGCCGGGTGTGGCGGAGATCGAACGGGTGAAGCGCGAGCTGGAATCACGCATCAGTGACGACGTTGATCTGACGCCGCTCTATGGCGCACTGCCGCTGGCGGCGCAGCGCCGGGCAATTCTGCCTGCCGCCGCCGGCCGCCGCAAAGTGGTGCTTGCCACCAATATCGCCGAAACCAGCCTGACCATTGAGGGGATTCGGCTGGTGGTCGACAGTGCGCTGGAACGCAGCGCACTGTTTGACGCCCGCAGCGGCGTGACGCGTCTGCAGACCCAGCGAGTCAGCCAGGCATCGATGATCCAGCGAGCGGGTCGCGCCGGGCGACTGATGCCGGGGCTCTGCCTGCATCTGGTGCCGCAGGAGCAGGCATCACGAGCGGCGGCGCAGAGTGAACCAGAAATCGTTAACAGCGATCTCTCGTCACTGTGGCTGGATCTGCTGCAGTGGGGCTGTACCCAGCCGCAACAGCTGCAGTGGCTGGATCAGCCGCCCGCCAGAAATCTGGATGCGGCGCAGAAGCAGCTGACCCGACTGGGAGCACTGGACAACAACGGCCTGCTCAACACGCTGGGACGGCGCATGGCGCAGCTGGGATGTGATCCCCGACTCGCCGCCATACTGTGTGCCGCAGGCGATGAGCCGGATGCGGTCGCCAGCGCCGCGCTGCTGGTGGCGATTCTGGAAGATCCTCCCCGCAGCGGCAGCGCCGACCTGCGTGATGCGCTGCATCGGCCGCAGGCGCAATGGCAGCGGCGGGCGCAGCAGTGGCAGCAGCGGCTTAAGATCCGTGGCGGGCGCATCGATGAAGATCGTTTCGCCGGATTGCTGGCGGTGGGCTTTGGCGATCGGCTGGCGCGGCGACGCGATCAGAGTGGTCGCTATCAGCTGGCCAACGGGCTGGGCGCCAGACTCGATGAGCAGGATGGCCTGACGCGCAATGAATGGCTGATTGCGCCTGCTCTGTTGCAGGGCAGTGCCACACCAGATGCCCGGATGTTGCTGGCACTGCCGGTGAATATTGAAACGCTGTGCCAGCAGCAGCCTGCGCTGATTGAGCGACGGACCGAAGTGGAATGGGACGAAGAGAAAGGCACGCTGCGTGCGTTCAGACGTGAGCAGATTGGCGCGCTGATACTGAAAACTCAGCCGATGGCGCGCCCGGAACCGGAGGTGCTGCACGCGGCCATGCTGCGCTGGATCGCCGAAAAAGGTCTGTCGGTACTGGGCTGGACGCCGGACGCCGAACAGCTGCGTCTGCGCATCCAGTGTGCGGCCCGGTGGCTGCCGGAAGAGAGCTGGCCCGCGACCGATGATGAAACGCTGCTTGAGAGCCTGTCGCAGTGGCTGTTGCCGCAGATGTCAGCGGTGCGCGATCTCCGCAGCCTGCAGGCAGTGAACCTGACCACGGCGCTCTTACATTTACTCACATGGTCACAGCGTCAGCGGCTGGATACTGTGCTGCCAACTCATTACACTGTGCCCACCGGAAGCCGGCTGCCAATCCGCTACGATGCGGAGAAGCCGCCCGCGCTGGCGGTCAGGATTCAGGAGATGTTTGGCGAGGCGCAGAATCCCACCGTAGCGGAAGGACGTATTCCGCTGGTGCTGGAGCTGTTATCGCCCGCCCAGCGGCCGTTGCAGATCACCCGCGATCTGGCGGCGTTCTGGCGCGGTGCCTGGCCGGAGGTCAGGAAAGAGATGAAGGGACGTTATCCTAAACATCCCTGGCCCGAGGATCCGGCCACTGCCTTGCCAACAAGGCGAACCAAAAAAATGTCCCCGCAGGGTTGAGTCCGCTGGTTCGAATTCAGAGGGTTCTGCCATGCGGCACGCGAGAAAGCAGTTAGAGTAGCGGCGCTGCCGTAAGCACTGCCTGGAGAAGAAAAGTAATGTCTGGGAACGATCGCGAACCAATAGGGCGCAAAGGTAAACCGTTGCCGCCGCGCAGCAGTGCGGGCCGGGGACGACGCAGGGATATCGAACAGGATATCGATCAGGACGATTTTAATGATGACGAGGAGGAAGCGCCGGTGCCACGTAAAGGTAAAGGTGGAAAACCGCCGCGCGGCAAACGCCGTTGGCTGGGATGGGTAATCAAACTGTTCCTGGTGTTTGTGGTGGTCATGGCCGCGTGGGGCATCTACCTCGACTCGGAAATTCGCAGCCGGATTGACGGTAAAGTGTGGCAACTGCCCGCCACCGTCTATGGCCGCATGGTCAGCCTGGAACCCGGCATGGCCTACAACAAAAGTGAAATGGTAGCGCTGCTGGAAGGCACTCAGTATCGCGAAGTCTCCCGTATTACCCGCCCTGGCGAGTTTTCGGTGAAGGGCAACACCATCGATCTGCTGCGTCGCCCGTTTGATTTCCCCGACAGTAAAGAGGGGCAGATCCACGCGCGCATGAGCTTCAGTAAAGATGAGCTGAGCGAGATTAAAAACCTCGAAACCGGCCGTGATTTTGGCTTTTTCCGCCTCGATCCGCGCCTGATCACCATGCTGCAGTCGCCGAATGGTGAACAGCGACTCTTCGTACCGCGCGCCGGTTTCCCGGATCTGCTGGTCGATACGCTGATCGCCACCGAAGATCGCCATTTCTATGAGCATGATGGCATCAGCCCTTATTCCATCGGCCGCGCCTTCCTGGCGAACATCACGGCCGGTAAAGCGGTGCAGGGCGGCAGTACGCTGACGCAGCAGCTGGTGAAGAACCTGTTCCTCACCAACGAGCGTTCGCTGTGGCGTAAAGCGCGTGAAGCCTATATGGCGGTGATCATGGATGCGCGCTACAGCAAAGATCGCATCCTGGAGCTCTACCTGAACGAGGTCTATCTCGGTCAGGCTGGCAGCGATCAGATCCGCGGTTTCCCGCTGGCCAGCCTCTACTACTTTGGCCGTCCGGTTGATGAACTGAGTCTGGATCAGCAGGCGATGCTGGTCGGCATGGTGAAAGGTGCGTCGCTCTATAATCCGTGGCGTAACCCGAAACTGGCGCTGGAACGACGCAACCTCGTACTGCGCCTGTTGCAGCAGCAGAAAGTGATTGACCAGGAGCTGTATGACATGCTGTCGGCCCGTCCGCTGGGCGTGCAACCGAAAGGCGGCGTGATTACGCCGCAGCCGGCCTTTATGCAGATGGTGCGTAACGAGCTTCAGGCAAAACTGGGCGACAAGGTGAAAGATCTCTCCGGGGTGAAAATCTTCACCACGCTGGATCCGGTGTCGCAGGATGCGGCCGAAAAGGCGGTGATCGATGGCATTCCGACGCTGAAAAAACAGCGTGGCCTGAAAGATCTGGAAACCGCGATGGTGGTGGTTGACCGTTTCAGCGGCGAAGTCCGCGCTATGGTCGGCGGTGCCGATCCACAGTATGCGGGTTACAACCGTGCGCTGCAGGCACGCCGCTCAATCGGCTCCCTGGCGAAACCGGCGACTTACCTGACCGCGCTGAGTCAGCCAAACAGCTACCGGCTGAACAGCTGGATCGCCGATGAGCCGATTGCGCTGAAGCAGCCAAACGGCAGCATCTGGAAACCGATGAACGACGATCGTCGCTTCAGCGGCAAAGTGATGCTGGTGGATGCGCTGACCAACTCAATGAACGTGCCGACCGTAAACCTCGGCATGACGCTGGGGCTGGATGCGGTGGTGGATACCTGGAACAAGCTGGGCGTGCCGAAAGAGCAGCTGCATCCGGTGCCATCGATGCTGCTGGGCGCCTTAAACCTGACGCCGGTTGAAGTGGCTCAGGCGTTCCAGTCGATCGCCAGCGGCGGCAACCGCGCGTCGCTGTCAGCAGTGCGTTCGGTGATTGCGGAAGATGGCAGCGTGCTCTATCAGAGCTATCCGCAGGCGCAGCGTGTTGAACCAGCGCAGGCCGCTTATCTGACGCTCTACACCATGCAACAGGTAGCTGACCACGGTACCGCCCGTGCGCTGGGCGCGCGTTTTCCGAATGCGCATCTGGCGGGCAAAACCGGTACCACCAACGATCTGGTGGACAGCTGGTTTGCCGGTATTGATGGCAAAGAAGTGGCGATCACCTGGGTGGGACGCGATAACAATCAGCCGACCAAACTCTATGGTGCCAGCGGCGCGATGCAGCTCTACCGTCGCTACCTGGATATTCAGGCCCCGATGCCGTTGCAGCTGACGCCGCCGGAAGATGTGTCGCTGATGAATGTGGATTCTGCCGGTAACTTTGTCTGCGGCACGGGCAGCAGCACATGGCGTTCTCTGCCGGTGTGGGCGCTGGATCCGAATGCACTGTGTCAGCAACAGCAGCAGCAGGTTCAGCAGCAACAACAGCTCTTCGATCAGCAGCAGCAACAACAACAGCAGCAGCAGCCGCAACAACCGACCCAGCAACAGCAGGAGCAGAAAGATAGCGACGGCGTAGCAGGGTGGATAAAAGATATGTTTGGCAAATAAATCAGTCAGACAGGTTAAAAAGGGCGCTTCGGCGCCCTTTTTTTGTTCCTGATCAATACGCGTCAATCGGCCTGCAAACGGCGTCACTACTGGGATTTCTTCTTGCAGTGCCTGCTGAATTTCGCATATTATCTAAGCGTTATAATAATCATTATCGTTTCGATTCGCCTGCCTGAGCCTATTGTTAAGAGACACTTTTATGAATGCGCGAACGACTTTTTCTGACAACACCAAAAAAACATTTTCCCGACCGCTTCTGGGCATCATGATCTCACTGAGCCTGAGCTCCTCTCTTTACGCCGCGCAGGCGGAGACGATGGTCGTCTCGGCTGATGGCGGCAGCGGCGTCGAGGCGGAAAGCGCCTGGGGACCGGCACCCACCGTGGCAGCGAAACGCAGCGCCACCGGGACCAAAACTGATACCCCCATTGAAAAAAATCCGCAGTCCATCTCCGTGGTCACCCGTGAAGAGATGGAGATGCGTAACGTAACCAGCGTGAAAGGGGCGTTTAACTACACGCCTGGCGTGCTGACCGGTAACCGGGGCAGCTCAGACGTAATTGATGCACTGTCGATTCGCGGTTTCAGCGAAACCAACACCAATCAGTATCTGGATGGTCTGAAACTGCAGGGTGATAACTACTCTGAGTTTGCCATCGATCCTTACTTCCTGGAACGCGCTGAACTGCTGCGCGGCCCGGTTTCGGTGCTCTACGGTAAGAGCAATCCCGGCGGCGTGGTCTCGCTGGTGAGTAAGCGTCCGACCCAGGAAACCCTGCGCGAAGTGCAGTTCCAGATGGGCAACGACAACCTCTTCTCGACCGGCTTTGACTTTGGCGGCGCGCTGGACGACGACGGCGTCTACAGCTATCGCCTGACCGGCCAGGCGCGCAGTCAGGATGCGCAGCAGGCGATGAACAAAGAGAAGCGCTACACCATCGCACCGGCTTTTAGCTGGCGTCCCGACGATCGCACCCGCATTGACCTGCTCACCTATTTCCAGAACGAGCCAGAAACCGGTTATTACGGCTGGCTGCCGCGTCAGGGCACGGTGGTACCGATCACCCGTGCCGATGGCAGCCAGTACAAACTGCCGACCAACTTCGATGAGGGCGAGCAGAGCAACAAGATTTCACGCAACACCAAAATGGTCGGTTATAACGCCGAGCACAGCTTCAACGACACCTGGACGCTGCGCCAGAACCTGCGTTATGCCGACCTGCGCACCGATTACCGCAGTATTTACGGCAATGGTTTCCTGCCGGCGACTCAGGAAATCACGCGCGGTTCGGCGGTTTCAGAAGAGAAACTCAACCAACTGGCGGTCGATACCCAGGCGCAGGCGAAGTTTGCCACCGGCCAGGTTGATCATACGCTGCTGCTGGGCGTGGACTTCCAGCGTACCCGCAATGATATCGACGCACAGTTTGGCACTGCCTCCAGCCTGAACGCGGTTAATCCGCAATATGGTGATAACAGCGTAACGCCATTTGGTCCTTATCAGCATCTCAACAAGCAGCGTCAGACCGGCCTCTATGCTCAGGACCAGATGGAGTGGAACCGCTGGGTGCTGACGCTGGGTGGCCGCTACGACTATGCCATGAACTCGGTTTACGATCGGGTGGCGGATAGCGTTGATCGGCAGAACGATCAGGCCTTTACCTGGCGCGGCGGCCTGAACTATGTATTTGATAACGGCATCGCGCCTTACTTCAGCTACAGCGAAGCCTTTATTCCGAATGCGGGTTCGACCTATGAGGGTCAGGCATTTGATCCGTCACGCGCTAAGCAGTATGAAGCGGGCGTGAAGTATGTGCCGAAAGATCGTCCGGTGGTGCTCACCGCCGCGCTTTATCAACTGACCAAAACCAAAAACCTGACTGCCGATCCCGATCCTGACAGAACTCTTTTCAGCGTTCAGAGCGGTGAAATCCGCTCGCGCGGCGTAGAGCTGGAAGCTAAAGCGGCGCTGAATGCCAACGTTAACCTGACGGCGTCCTACACCTACACCGATGCGGAATATACCGAAGATACCCAGCTCAAAGGCAAAACGCCGGTGCAGGTGCCGAAGCACATGGCTTCACTGTGGAGCGACTACACCTTCCACGAGACCGCTTTGTCAGGGGTGACGATCGGCGCTGGGGTTCGCTACGTGGGTGAAAGCCAGGGGCTGTATGCTGATACCACAGATAATAGCGCTGCTGGACTCTCGAACCAGAACTTTAAAGTTGCCGGCTACACCACGGTGGATGCGGCGCTGAAATATGATCTGGGTCGTTTCGGTTTGCCGGGTTCGACCGTGGGCGTCAACGTCAACAATCTGTTTGACCGCGACTACGTCGCCAGCTGCTATCGTGAATACGCCTGCTACTGGGGTGCGGAGCGCCAGATTGTCGGCACCGCGACCTTCAGATTCTGATTTAACCGGGCGCTTCGGCGCCCGTTCACAGGGATAACCATGCCGCATCCGCACGCAGAAGAGGCGACCTTTACGCTGAAAAACGCCAGTTTTGAAGTGCCGGGCCGGACTCTCCTTCAGCCACTGTCGCTGACCTTTCCGCCGGGAAAAGTGACCGGGCTAATCGGTCACAACGGCTCGGGCAAATCAACACTGTTAAAAATGCTGGGTCGTCACCACGCGGCCAGCAGCGGAGAGGTGCTGTTGAATCAGCAGCCCGTCGGGCGCTGGAACAGCAAAGCCTTTGCCCGTCAGGTGGCCTATCTGCCGCAGCAGTTACCGGCAGCCGAAGGGATGACGGTGCGTGAACTGGTGGCGATTGGCCGCTATCCCTGGCACGGCGCGCTGGGGCGCTTTGGTCAGGAAGATCGCGACCGGGTAGAGGATGCGATTGCCCAGGTCGGGCTTAATGCCTTTGCCGGACGGCTGGTAGATAGCCTGTCGGGCGGCGAGCGTCAGCGCGCCTGGCTGGCGATGATGGTGGCGCAGAACAGCCGCTGTCTGCTGCTGGATGAACCGACGTCGGCGCTGGATATTGCCCATCAGGTTGAGGTGCTGGCGCTGATAAAAGCGCTGAGCCAGCAGCGCGGCTTAACCGTGATTGCGGTGCTGCACGATATCAATATGGCAGCACGCTACTGCGATCATCTGGTGGCGCTGCGTCAGGGCGCGATGATTGCCGAAGGTGACGCAGAGGCGATTATGCAGGCTGAGGTGCTCGGTGCGATTTATGGCATTCCGATGGGCATTTTACCGCACCCGCAGGGCGGCGCGCCGGTCAGTTTTGTCTGTTAAGGAGAGGATGATGCCCGATCTTAATCGCCGCCGACTGATGCTGGCGCTGGCAGTCTCTCCGCTGTTTTGTGCGCTTCCCCTGTGTGCCGCCACGCCAAATCCGGGTCGGATTATTGCACTGGAGTGGTTACCCACCGAACTGCTGATAGCACTAGGCGTCACGCCCTGGGGCGTGGCCGATCTGCACAACTACAACATCTGGGTAGGGGAGCCGCCGCTTCCTCAGGGTGTGATCGATGTAGGTCTGCGCACCGAACCCAATCTTGAGCTGATGGCGCAAATGCAGCCGTCACTGATCCTCTGCTCCAACGGCTACGGCCCGCCTAAAGAGAAACTGACGCGCATTGCGCCCATTATGGGCTTCGACCTCCACAGCGGCGACGGGAAACCCCTCACTGCCGCGCGCGCATCGCTGCGTCAGCTGGCGGCGCGCATTGGATTAAGCGCGCGAGCGGAACAGCATCTGCGCGAAGTTGATGATCAGCTGGCGGCGGCGCGCCAGCGGCTGGCGCCCTATGCCGGACGCACTATCCTGCTGATGTCGCTGCTCGACAGTCGTCACGCCATTACCTTCGGCAAAAACAGTCTGTTTCTGGAAGTGATGACTCTGCTGGGCCTGAAAAATGGCTGGCAGGGCGAAACGAATTTCTGGGGCAGCGCGGTGATCGGCATTGAAAAGCTGGCGCAGGTCGGGGATGTGGATGTCATCTGCTTTGATCATGACAACGATGCGGAGATGCAGCAACTGATGCGCAGCCCGCTGTGGCAGTCGCTGCCGTTTGTACGCACCGGACGCTTTCAGCGCGTCCCGGCCGTCTGGTATTACGGTGCGACGCTCTCGGCGCTGCACTTTGTTCGCGTGCTGGAACGCGCGCTGGAGACGCACTGATGCGCCATGCTCTGTTTCCCGCAGGCCTCCTCAGCCCGCTGTTTCTGCTGGCGCTCAGCCTGACGCTGGTCAATCTGCATCAGGCGTTGCCACAGGCTGAATGGTGGCAGGCACTCTGGTCACCGGCGGTCGATAGCCTGCCGCAGATGGTGTTTCACCACAGCCTGCTGCCGCGTATCGTGCTGGCGCTGCTGGTGGGGAGTGGACTGGGGTTAGCCGGTCTGCTGTTTCAGCAGATATTGCGTAATCCGCTGGCGGAGCCAACCACGCTGGGTGTTTCTTCCGGCGCACAGCTGGGCATTACCGTAGCAACGCTGTGGCATCTGCCGGGCGGTGCGCTGACACAGCAGTTTGCCGCGCTTAGCGGTGCGCTGCTGGTGGGGGCGCTGGTGTTTGGTGTAGCCTGGGGCAAACGTCTGTCGCCGGTCACGCTGATTCTGGCCGGGCTGGTGCTGAGCCTTTACAGCGGCGCGGTGAATCAAATCTTCGCGATCTTCAATCACGATCAGCTGCAGAACATGTTTCTGTGGAGCACCGGTGCGCTGAATCAGATGAGCTGGGAAAATGTGCAGCAGCTCTGGCCGCGCCTGCTGCTGGCGTTTGTGCTGGCGCTGGCGCTGCTGCGTCCCCTGACGCTGATGGGGCTGGATGATGGGGTTGCGAAAAACCTTGGTCTGGCGCTTTCCGTGGCGCGTGTCGGTGGCCTTGGACTGGCGATCCTGCTCAGCGCACAGCTGGTCAACGTCGCCGGTATCATCGGCTTTATCGGGCTGTTTGCGCCGCTGCTGGCGAAGCTGCTGGGTGGACGACGGCTCATCACCCGGATGCTGCTGGCTCCGCTGACTGGCGCGCTGCTGCTGTGGCTGGCGGACAGTTGCGTGTTGTGGCTCAGCACCCACTGGCGCGATATTCCGACCGGCACCGCCACGGCGCTACTCGGCGTCCCGATTCTGCTGTGGCTGCTGCCGCGACTGCGCACCGGTTCGGTGCCGCCTGCGCTGAATCAGGGTGATAAGGTGCCCGCCGAGCGACAGAACCTGCTGCGTTGGGTACTGACGGGGCTTGCCATCCTGGCGCTGCTGGGGTGGGGTGGTCTGGCGTTTGGGCGAGATGCGCAGGGCTGGGTCTGGTCTGCGGGTGAGATGCTGCAATCTCTGCTGCCGTGGCGCGCACCGCGCGTGCTGGCCGCGCTGGTCACCGGCCTGATGCTGGGCGTGGCGGGGAGTCTGATTCAGCGGCTGACCGGCAATCCCATGGCCAGCCCGGAAGTGCTGGGCATCAGTTCGGGTGCCGCTTTTGGCGTGGTGATGATGATGTTCTTTGTGCCAGGCGATGCGCTGGCCTGGCTGCTGCCCGCCGGTGCGCTGGGCGCGGCGCTGACGCTGCTGGTGATCATGGCGGTAGCCAGTCGGGGCGGCTTTTCGCCGGAACGAATGCTGCTGGCGGGCATGGCGCTGAACAGCGCCTTTGTCACCCTGTTGATGCTGTTGCTGGCGAGTGGCGATCCGCGTATGGGTGGGCTGCTGAGCTGGATCTCCGGCTCGACCTATAACATTAGCGGCACTCAGGCGATTCAGAGCGCAATCTGCGCACTGGTGCTGGTGTCGCTGGCCCCGCTGGCCAGTCGCTGGCTGACGCTGCTGCCGCTGGGAAGTGCTACCGCACGCTCGGCCGGTATGGCGTTGACGCCTGCGCGGCTGAGTCTGCTGCTGCTGGCGGCCGCGCTGACCGCCAGCGCGACACTGACTATCGGTCCGCTGAGTTTTGTCGGACTAATGGCGCCCCATATGGCACGTATGCTGGGATTCCGGCGAGCGTTGCCGCAACTGCTGCTGTCAGGATTACTGGGGGCGGGATTGATGGTGCTGGCTGACTGGTGCGGACGGATGCTGGCATTCCCGGATCAGATCCCAGCCGGGCTGATGGCGACCTTTTTAGGCGCGCCTTACTTTATCTGGCTGTTGCGGCGTTCAGGTTAAAAAAAGACCGGCGCAAACCGGTCTGAGATTATTAACAAAGTCTGGCCCGATTGGCTGTGAGACTGAGCCTGCGAAGGGAACACGGTCAGATCGGAAAGACGCAAAAGCCGTCATCCCTGACACGCTCGGCCCGCGCCGTCCCTGGCGCGGGACGCTTTCCTCCTCTGCCCGTGTTCCCTGCGCGTTGAGTTTTATGTTGCTGTGAGATCCCGGACCGGCTGCTGCCGGTCTTCATCTTTAACACTGCCGCAATTACAGCTTCGCGAAACAACGACGCGCGGCGTCCACAGTGCGCTGAATATCCTCTTCGCTGTGCGCCAGCGACATAAAGCCCGCTTCATAGGCTGAAGGCGCAAAGTAAACTCCCTCCTCAAGCATCAGGTGGAAGAAGGTTTTAAAGCGCTCCACATCGCAGCGGGTCACATCGGCGTAACAGGTTACACTGTCAGCATCGGTGAAGAAGAGGCCGAACATCCCGCCAACATGGTTAATCACCAGCGGGATATTTTGCTGTTGTGCTGCTTCGCGCAGACCCTCTGCCAGCTTGCGGGTCAGGGCATCCAGCTTCTCATGGGTGCCCGGCTGCGCGATCTGCGTCAGGCAGGCGAAACCCGCCGCCATGGCGATCGGGTTGCCGGAGAGTGTACCTGCCTGATAAACCGGACCGGTCGGAGCCAGCGCCGCCATCACTTCGCGACGGCCACCGAACGCACCGACCGGCATCCCGCCACCAATGATTTTCCCAAGACAGGTCAAATCAGGGCGCACATTGTAATGAGCCTGCGCGCCACCCAGCGCGACACGGAAACCGGTCATCACTTCATCGATAATCAGCAGTGCGCCGAACTCATCACACAGTGAACGCAGACCCGGCAGGAACTCCGGCAGCGGTGGGATGCAGTTCATGTTGCCAGCGACCGGCTCAACGATGATGGCAGCAATCGACTCAGGATATTGCTCAAAAGCGCTGCGCACTGAATCGAGATCGTTAAAGGTGCAGGTCAGGGTATGTTTAGCGAAATCGGCCGGTACGCCCGGCGAGTTTGGCTGACCCAGTGTTAACGCACCTGAGCCAGCTTTCACCAGCAGATGATCGGCGTGGCCGTGGTAGCAGCCTTCAAATTTGATGATTTTATCGCGGCCGGTAAAGCCACGCGCCAGACGAATAGCGCTCATAGTCGCTTCGGTGCCGGAGTTGACCATCCGCACCATCTCCATGCTCGGCACCAGCTCACACACCAGCTGCGCCATGGTCACTTCCATTTCGGTCGGTGCGCCAAAACTTAATCCGCGCTGTGCCGCTTCAATCACGGCGTTACGGATCGCCGCGTTGTTATGACCCAGCACCATCGGACCCCATGAGCCGACATAGTCGATATAGGCTTTGCCGTCAGCGTCATAGAGATAGGCGCCATCAGCGTGTTCAATAAACAGCGGAACGCCGCCCACACCAGTAAATGCGCGTACTGGCGAGTTTACCCCACCCGGGATCAGGCGTTGTGCCTCGGCAAACAGTTGTTCGGACTTACTCATTTTCGGCTCCAGCGGTTCAGAAAAATATTGCGCCATTCTACGGAAGAGGGGCAGCAGACGAAAGGTGGATTCGCCCCCTGTGCCCTTAACAGGAGTGAATGCGGCACAGAGTGCGAAGGGCAGAGCTTGATTGCGCTGAGGTGCTGGCTGATAATAGCGTAATTAAGGTCGTTTTCTGACCTGGGCGTTTACCGGAGTAAAACATGAGTGATGAAGTAGTAGCACTGCCGTTGCAGTTTACCGACGCCGCAGCCACCAAGGTGAAGAACCTGATTGCCGACGAAGAAAACCCGGCGCTGAAACTTCGCGTCTATATCACCGGTGGCGGTTGCAGTGGTTTCCAGTACGGCTTCACCTTTGACGATCAGATGAATGATGGCGACATGACCATTGAAAAGCAGGGCGTCTCACTGGTGGTTGATCCGATGAGCCTGCAATATCTGGTGGGCGGTTCAGTGGATTACACGGAAGGTCTGGAAGGCTCACGCTTTATCGTGACCAACCCGAATGCCAAAACCACCTGTGGCTGTGGCTCTTCCTTCAGTATCTGATAATGCAGGCCGTCATACAGACGGCCTCGTTTACCATTCTATTGTGACCAGCCGGTTACTTTGCTTCACACTTCCCTGCGATTGAATCTGGCCGTTTGTTACGCGCGGCTGCGCGCTTGCCTGTCTGCCGCAGTTGATCTGCGGTGCGGGCTGACCGTTAGCCGTGTTGATTTCACAGCGTGAATAGATGACAAGCCTGGCGCCAATAGAGCCATTTATCGATCCTGCAAAGGCAGAACCGGCGATCGACAGCCCTATGGCCAGCAGCAGTGCTCTGGTCATATAAGGTTCCTGGTGTTTTAAAAAAGCGCCGGGGCGCTAAAAGGACGGCGAGCATACGTGGCGCGTTCGTCTCTGGTATTGATCAACGGCAAAAATCGCAGCGACTTTAATCAATTCGCCGATTTATTCATCGGGATGCAGGGCCGTACAGAGTTGCTGCGCTGCCAGCAGCAGTCGCGGGCCTGGCCGGCTAAGCCAGTCCTCGTTGATGGCAATCACCGGTACATCCAGCTGCGGTCGCCAGAACACCCGGATGTTTTCCGCCTGCTGCGCACTGCCACCCGTCACAACGGCCTGAGGATGGCGCATCAGCACCTGCTCACGGCTGACCTGCGGCCAGATGACGCGGCTGTCAGCAAAGATGTTCCTGCCGCCACATAACGTAATAATTTCATTCTGCAGCGTGGCTCTGGCGGCGGTAAACAGGGGCTGCTGACCAAACTGCAAAAAAAGCGGAACCGCAGTCAGATGAGCATAGCGCTGACGCAGCGCGGCTTCCTGCTGACGTAACTGGCGGGCAGCGCGAGTTGCCTGCTCCGGTCTGGGACTCCAGTGGCCCAGATCGGCCAGCGCCGTGAACATCTCATCCAGCGTCAGCGGATCAATCCATTTAACCGGCACGCCGAGCTCCTGTAGCTGGTCAATCTGCCGCTGCGGATTACCGCCTCGCCAGGCTAATACCAGATCCGGCTTAAGCTGCAGAATACGTTCAGCCTTGATGCCCTGCCAGTTTGCGACCTGTTCAATCTTTTTGGCCTGCGGCGGATAGTCGGACCAGGCGCTGACCGCAATCGGGGTAATCCCGGCAGCAAATGCGAGTTCGGTAAGGTGAGGGGAGAGGGTAATCACGCGTGGCGGGGAAGCCAGCAGGCTGCCGCTTAACAGCAGCAGCCAGCAGAGGAGTAGCGTTTTAGCCACGCGCCAGATGCGCCAGCAGGTTCTCCACCATCAGCGAAGATTGCTTCGCCGCAACGCTTAAGAACTCATCAAAGCTGAGGTGAGATTGCTTATCGGCCACGTCGGAAATGGCGCGGACCACCACAAAAGGCACCTGGAACTGATGACAGACATGGCCGATAGCGGTGGCTTCCATCTCAACGGCAATCGCCTGCGGGAACAGATTACGAATGCGCGCCAGCGGTTCGGCACCATTGATAAAGGCATCACCGCTGACCACCAGACCGCGTACGGCATTCAGATCCAGCTGCTGAATACAGGCTTCTGCAGCGGCGATAAGCTTGCTGTCTGCCACAAACGCGGCCGGACAACCTGCCATCTGACCCGGCTCATAACCAAAAGCGGTGACGTCAGCATCGTGATAACGCACTTCTTCTGACACCACGATATCGCCGACGCTGAGCGAGGGCGCTAAACCGCCAGCCGAACCGGTGTTGATCACCACATCCGGCTTGCAGAGCTGCAGCAGCAGCGTGGTACCCAGCGCGGCAGAGGTTTTACCAATGCCCGATTTCAGCAGAGCCACCTCAACGCCCTGCAGGGTGCCGGTATAAATTTCACAACCCGCCAGCGACAGCGTTTGACGGTTTTCAATTTTGTCGCGCAGCAGTGTGACTTCCTGCTCCATCGCGCCAATAATGCCTGCTTTCATAGTGAGTTCCGCTAATGTAAAGAATCAAAATTTAGGGCATAGTCTACCATGGCATTCAGGGGATTAATTCACGAAAAAATAAGGGGTAATCCATGTCAGCGATCAATTTCAGGAAGAAGATCAGCTTCTCGCGCCCTTATAACAGCCGCAAGGAACCGGAAGGCGAATATTATATTACGCGCCATTTTGAGAGCGATCGCGGACGGATTATAAACTCCGCCGCCATCCGGCGTTTGCAGCAAAAAACGCAGGTGTTTCCGCTTGAGCGCAACGCTGCCGTTCGTTCCCGCCTGACGCACTCGCTGGAGGTGCAGCAGACCGGGCGTTACATCACCAAAGAGATTCTGCAAACCCTGAAGATGCAGGGCGGGCTGGGGCAGTATGGTCTTGATGAACTGGAAGGCGCGTTTGAAAGTCTGATTGAGATGGCCTGTCTGATGCATGATGTCGGTAATCCACCTTTTGGCCATTTTGGCGAGGCGGCGATTAATGACTGGTTTGAAGAGAACCTCTCAGCCGAGCTGGTGGATCCGCTGGTGGCCGGCGTGGAAGGAGAAGCACAGCGTAAAGCCTTTGATCAACTCAACGCCATGATCCGTCAGGATCTCTGTCACTTTGAAGGTAACGCGCAGGCGATCCGGATGGTGCATACGCTGCTGCAACTGAATCTCAGTTATTCTCAGGTCGCCTGCATCCTGAAATATACCGCGCCGGCCTGGTGGCAGGGGGAAAAACCCGCCGAATTTAGCGTACTCATGAAGAAGCCTGGGTTTTATCTCTCTGAGCAGGATTATATTGCCGACCTGCGTGCTGCCACCAATATGGAAGAGCACCACCGTTTTCCGCTGACTTATATAATGGAAGCTGCGGATGATATCTCCTATTGTATTGCCGATTTGGACGACGCTGTAGAAAAAGATATCTTTAATGTTGAGAGTTTGTATGAATTTCTCAATAAAGCCTGGGGGCCGGTTAAAAATAATGACGCTTTCAGCCGGACTATTGGTGAAGCCTGGCGTGAAGCCTGCAGTAAAAAACGCCGAAGCCGCAGCGATCAATTTTTTATGTCACTTCGCGTAAATGTTCAGAGCGTGCTGGTAAGCTATGCTGTGAAACGTTTTGTGGATAATCTTCCTGCTATATTCGATGGGAGTTTTAACCATGCGCTACTGGAAGATGAGGGTGAAGAGGGCCGCTTGCTGCAATTGTTTAAAACCGTTGCGCGCCAGCAGGTCTTTAATCATTCTGAAGTCGAGCAGCTGGAGTTACAGGGTTACCGGGTGATTAAAGGGCTGCTGGAGATCTATCAGCCGCTGATGCGCCTCAATTACGAAGCCTTTACCACGCTGATAAATGAAGATTTCCTGCGTCAGCATCCGATTGAAACCCGGCTTTTTCATAAGCTCTCGGGTAAACACCGTAAAGCCTATTTGCATAAGATGCGTAATCTGGTTGTGGAACATAAATATCAGCGTCTGTTGTGGGAACGTTATTATCGCTTCCGGCTCATTCAGGATTATATCAGTGGTATGACCGATCTCTATGCATGGGATGAGTACCGGCGACTGATGGCGGTAGAATAAGCCGCCAATTGTAAAGGGCGCGAATAAATTTTTACTTTTGCCTTAAACTTTTAAAGGAACTTCGCGCTAAAACATTTATCTCACCTTCCGACCACAGCAATGGTCTGAACAGTAATCTTATTGAGAAACGAAAAATGAAAAAAAAGACCTTAATGTTAAGTGCGCTGGCGTTGAGCCTGAGCATGGCGCTCGCCCCTGTTACTGTTTCTGCTGCGCAAACGGCCTCTTCCGATAGTCTGCAACAGCCAAGTCTGGCACCGATGCTGGAGAAGGTGATGCCGTCTGTGGTCAGTATCAGCGTCGAGGGAACCACCACGGTGAAAACCCCGCGTATGCCGCAGCAGTTTCAGCAATTCTTTGGCGACAATTCGCCATTCTGCCAGGATGGTTCCCCGTTCCAGGGTTCACCGATGTGCCAGAACGGCGACGGTGCAGGCGGTAACGGCGGCGCGCCAGTGCCTGATACCCAGCAGGAAAAATTCCGTGCTCTGGGATCGGGCGTCATCATTAACGCTGACAAAGGCTATGTGGTGACCAATAACCACGTCGTGAATAATGCCACCAAAATTCAGGTACAGCTCAGCGACGGTCGCCGCTATGACGCAAAAGTCATCGGTAAAGATCCCAGCTCTGACATTGCACTGATTCAGCTGCAGGAAGCCAAAAATCTTACCGCAGTCAAAATCGCTGACTCTGACAACCTGCGCGTCGGCGATTATACCGTGGCGATCGGCAACCCTTATGGTCTGGGTGAAACGGTCACCTCAGGTATCGTCTCCGCGCTGGGACGCAGTGGCCTGAACGTGGAAAACTACGAAAACTTTATCCAGACGGATGCGGCCATTAACCGGGGCAACTCCGGTGGTGCGCTGGTTAACCTCAACGGTGAACTCATCGGGATTAACACCGCCATTCTGGCGCCCGATGGCGGCAACATCGGTATCGGCTTTGCTATCCCCAGCAACATGGTGAAAAACCTGACGGCACAGATGGTCGAGTTTGGTCAGGTGAAACGCGGCGAGCTGGGCGTGCAGGGGACTGAGCTGAACTCTGAGCTGGCAAAAGCGATGAAGGTCGATGCGCAGCGTGGTGCCTTTGTCAGCCAGGTGCTGCCAGACTCAGCTGCCGCCAAAGCCGGTATTAAGGCGGGTGACGTCATTGTCTCGATGAACGGTAAACCGCTGAGCAGCTTTGCTTCGCTGCGTGCGGAAGTGGGCTCATTGCCGGTTGGCACCACCCTGAAACTGGGGCTGCTGCGTGATGGCAAACCGGTCGATGTCTCTGTTAAGTTGCAGCAGAGCAGCCAGTCAAAAGTGCAGTCCGCGACCATCTACACTGGCATTGAAGGCGCCGATCTCAGCAATATCGAAGCGGGTACCAAAGGTGTCCGGGTTGATAACGTGAAACCGGGCAGTGCTGCGGCGCATATCGGCCTGAAAAAGGGCGATGTGATCCAGGGCGTTAACCAGCAGGTAGTGACCAACCTGGGTGAGCTGCGCAAAGTTCTCGACAGCAAGCCGTCCGTTCTGGCGCTGAATATAAAGCGCGGCGACAGCAGTATCTATCTGCTGATGCAGTAACAGAACAGCAACGGATGAAGAGGCGGACTGCGGTCCGCCTTTTTTATGTCCACTTTCTGCCTCATCAGAGTGTGATGCTCGCCGCAAATTCGGCAAATGACGGCCTGGCTCTGTGCAATTGCACAATGTTCTGCGTGCTGTGCATGCGTATTCTGTTTCTCCCCCTCTTTTTCAGGAGTAATGGATGGCTACCTATCACCTTGATGCCCGGCTGGCACAGGATATCGTGGCGCGCACCATGAAAATTATTGACAGCAATGTCAACGTGATGGATGCGCGGGGCCGGATTATCGGCAGCGGTGACCGGGAACGTATTGGGGAGTTGCACGAAGGTGCACTGCTGGTGCTCTCTCAGGGGCGCGTTGTCGACATCGATGAGGCCGTGGCTAAGCATCTTCATGGCGTGCGGCCTGGCATTAACCTGCCGCTGCGCATTGATGGTGACATCGTCGGGGTAATCGGTCTGACCGGCGAGCCGCTGGCGTTGCGGCATTATGGCGAGCTGGTCTGCATGACCGCGGAGATGATGCTGGAGCAGGCCCGGCTGCTGCATATGCTGGCGCAGGACAGCCGTCTGCGTGAAGAGCTGGTGCTGAACCTGATCCGCAGCGATACCCTGTCGCCACAGCTGACCGAATGGGCGCAGCGGCTCGGGATCGATCTCAATCAGCCGCGTGTGGTCGCCGTGGTGGAAGTGGATAGTGGTCAGCTCGGCGTCGACAGCGCGATGTCAGAGTTACAGCAGCTGCAAACGCTGCTGACCACGCCGGAGCGGGACAATCTGATCGCGATTGTGTCACTGACCGAAATGGTGGTGCTGAAACCGGCTCTGAATGGGCATGGGCGTTACGATCAGGAGGATCATCGCCGCCGCGTAGAGCAGTTACTACAGCGGATGAAAGAGAGCGGTCATCTTCGGATGCGTATCGCGCTGGGCAACTTCTTTACCGGACCCGGCAGCATCGCACGCTCTTACCGGACAGCGCGCACCACCATGATGGTGGGTAAACAACGTATGCCCGAGGTACGCAGCTATTTTTATCAGGATCTGGTGCTGCCCGTGCTGCTCGACAGCCTGCGGGGTGGCTGGCAGGCCAATGAGCTCGCCCGGCCACTGGCGAAGCTCAAGAGCATGGATAACAACGGCTTGCTGCGCCGCACGCTGATCGCCTGGTTCACCCACAACGTTCAGCCGAGCGCCACCGCGCGTGCGCTGTTCATTCATCGTAATACGCTGGAATACCGGCTGAACCGGATTTCTGAACTGACCGGACTGAATCTTGGCCATTTTGATGACAGGCTGTTGCTCTATGTCGCTTTGCAACTGGATGAGCAGGGTTGAAGTGCAGATTTGCGGCATAAAAAAGGCCAGCAATGCTGGCCTCTCTGGTCGGGCAGGAAATTAACGACCGTTACGGGTTAATTTTTCCAGATCCGATTCAATTTCAGTGATCTTGTGGGAAACCACGCTTTCCAGGTGACGCAGGTCATCCAGAATTTTGCGTTTCAGATCCACTTCAACCTGATCGCGCTGGCAAATCTGGTCCAGCTCATCGATGACATAACGCAGATTCGGGCTGATTTCCTGAACTTCTTTGTAGCCCTGGGTCGCGTGATCGGCAACAACCGTTTTGCGCTGGCGCGGATATTTGAATTTGACGCTCTTCGCGAAAAACTCACCTTTATCTTTGCGGAAGTAGATTTTCAGAATGTCGTTATTGGCTTCCTGACGCAGGCTATAGCGGTCAATGTCGTCCGGGTTACTGATACCTAAGCTTTTCAGATTGTCATACATAGCGTTGTTTCCATCAAAAGTGAGAAGCGCGCAGATTTGTTCATGACGTCCGTCAACTGTAGACATAAATAAGCGGGATGAACATTGCGCGACAGGATTTAACTGGCGCGGATTATGACCTGGATAAAAACTAAACGCACCAGTTAATTCGCGACGCGAAGCATGTTATTTGGGAATCACTGTAAAGAAAAGATGACGGGCTGGAAACCAGCCCGTCACTTAAATCAGTCGATGGTGCGCAGCAGTTCGTTGATGCCTGTTTTGCCCAGCGTTTTCGCATCCACTTTCTTCACGATCACGGCACAGTAGAGGCTGTAGCTGCCATCTTTAGAGGGCAGGTTACCTGAAACCACTACGGACCCCGCAGGAACACGGCCGTAATGCACTTCACCGGTCTCGCGGTCATAGATTTTGGTGCTCTGGCCGATGTAAACGCCCATTGAGATCACTGAACCTTCTTCAACAATCACGCCTTCAACGATTTCAGAGCGCGCGCCAATGAAGCAGTTATCTTCGATGATGGTCGGGTTCGCCTGCAGCGGCTCCAGCACGCCACCGATACCCACGCCGCCAGAAAGGTGAACGTTTTTACCAATCTGCGCACAGGAGCCAACGGTCGCCCAGGTGTCCACCATGGTGCCTTCATCCACAAAGGCGCCAATGTTGACGTAAGAAGGCATCAGCACTGTGTTGCGGGCGATATAGGCACCCTGACGCACAGCCGCAGGCGGCACGACGCGGAAACCGGCTTCTTTGAAACGCGCTTCATCCCAGCCTGCAAACTTCATCGGCACTTTGTCGTAAAAGCGGGTTTCTGCACCTTCCATCACCTGATTGTCATTGATGCGGAAAGAGAGCAGTACGGCTTTCTTCAGCCACTGATGCGTTACCCACTCGCCGTCGATCTTCTCAGAAACGCGCAGTGCACCGCTGTCCAGCAGGGCGATTACCTGGTTGATGGCATCACGGGTTTCGCTGTCGACGCTGGCGGGTGTGATGTCAGCGCGACGTTCGAAGGCGGATTCAATAACGCTCTGTAACTGTTGCATATTTTTTTCCTGATCTGTCATGTGCGATGCCGGGCAATATCCCGACACAAGTAAAGAGATTAATGTTTACAAATCGAGTCTGGTCACACTTTATCGTTTGGATTAAGGGCCTCTGTCAACCGTTGTCGCAACGCTTTTCGCATTTCTTCGTCCAGCGCCTGACGTTCACTGTTGGCCAGAATAAACAAATCCTCGACCCGCTCGCCGATGGTGCTGATGCGTGCGCCATGCAGTGAGACCCCGAGATCGGCAAAGACTTCACCGACCCGCGCCAGCAGGCCTGGCTGATCCAGCGCCACCAGTTCCAGATAGCTGCGACGATCGGTATGCGTCGGCAGGAAATTGACCTCGGTATCGACGCTGAAATGCCTGAGTTTGGCCGACGGACGGCGGGTACGCGGCGGCGCCCACTCTGACTGGGTTATCGCCTGATCCAGCGCCTGAATGATCATTGGATGGCGATCCGGAGAGAGCGGGCTGCCATCCGGCTCCAGCACAATAAAGGTATCCATCGCCATGCCGTCGCGGCTGGTAAAGATTTGCGCATCGTGCACGCTGAGATTACGGCGATCGAGTTCACCCGCTACAGCGGCAAACAGGTGCGGGCGATCGGGACTCCAGATAAAGATTTCGGTCCCGCCGCGCGTGGCCTGCGGACTGACCAGCACCAGCGGTTTTTTCAGGTCGTGAACCAGTAAGTGGCGGGCATGCCAGGCGATCTGATTCGGCGTATGGCGCAGGAAGTAGTCAGCGCGGCAGCGATTCCAGATCTGGTGCAGACGCTCTTCATTGATGTTGTCCATCCGCAGCAGCGCCAGCGCCTGCAGGCGATGATGACGCACCCGCTCACGCAGATCCGGACTGTTTTCCATGCCGCGTCGCAACTGCTTCTCGGTGGCGAAAAAGAGCTCACGTAACAGGCTCTGCTTCCAGCTGTTCCACAGACTTTCATTGGTGGCGCAGATATCGGCTACGGTCAGGCAAACCAGATAGCGCAGCCGGTTCTCATTCTGCATCACTTCGGCGAACTGCTGTATCACCGTCGGGTCCTGAATATCGCGCCGCTGTGCTGTCACCGACATCAGCAGATGATGACGCACCAGCCAGGCCACCAGCTGGGTCTCACGTGAGTTGAGACCATGCATTTCAGCAAAATCGAGCGCATCCTGCGCGCCGAGAATGGAGTGATCGCCGCCGCGCCCTTTGGCAATGTCATGCAGCAGCGCGGCCATCAGCAACAGCTCCTGCTGCGGCAGACGCGGCCATAGCTCGACGCACAGTGGATGCTGCGGACGGGTACTTTCATTGGCAAAACTTTCCAGCTTCTGCAGCACCCGAATGGTGTGCTCATCCACGGTGTAGGCGTGAAACAGATCGAACTGCATCTGTCCGACGATATGGCCCCACAGCGGCGTATAAGCCCACAACACGCTGTAGCGATGCATCGGCACCAGCGCCCGGCTGACCGCGCCGGGATGGCGCAGAATCGACATAAAGGTGCGGCGCGCTTCCGGGATCTGACACAGCGGCTGTTTAAGATGACGACGCGCATGGCGCAGGTGACGCAGGGTGGTGGAGTAGATCCCTTTGATGCTGTCGTTACGCACCATGACGTAGAACATGCGCAGAATCGCCTGCGGCTCTCGTCGGAACAGCGTTTCGTCGCGCAGGTCGATCAAATCGCCACGCAGCTGGAAATCGTCATCAATAGGCCTGGGCTTTTCGCTGGTGGAGAGCGCCAGAATCGCCTCATCAAACAGCTGCAGCAGCATCTGATTCAGTTCGCCGATACGCCGCGTGACCCGATAGAAATCTTTCATCATCCGCTCGACCGGCTCATTGCCCTCGCCCTGGTAATTCAGGCGTTGTGCCACGCTGAGCTGGCGATCAAACAGCAGGCGGTTATCGTAGCGGGGCAGGGAGAGGTGCAGGGCAAAGCGGATGCGCCAGAGAAATGCCTGACATTCGTTGAGTTCGCTGCGCTCCGCGTCGGTGAGGAAACCAAAGCCCACCATCTCATCCAGCGTGGTGGCGCCAAAATGGCGTCGGGCGACCCACTGCAGCGTATGAATATCCCGCAGGCCACCAGGGCTGCTTTTAATGTCCGGTTCAAGGTTATAGCTGGTGCCGTGGTAACGCTTGTGGCGCTCCTGCTGCTCTTCAATTTTGGCGGCGAAAAAGCAGGATGAGGGCCAGAAACCGTCGCTGAAGATGTTTTTCTGTAATTCCAGAAACAGCGCCACATCACCGGTCAGCATGCGTGACTCAATCAGATTGGTGGCAACGGTCAGGTCAGATAATCCCTCCAGCAGACACTCTTCCAGCGTGCGCACGCTGTGGCCCACTTCCAGCTTAAGGTCCCACATCAGCGTTAACAGGTCGCTGGTGTGCTGCGCAGCCTGTTCATCCAGCGGCTGGCGGCTCAGGATCAGGACATCTATATCAGAGAGCGGATGCAGTTCGGCACGGCCATAGCCGCCAACGGCGACCAGCGCGATAGCCGGCATCTCATCAAAACCAAAGAAGCGCCACAGGCGACGCAGCAGCCGATCGATAAACAGCGTGCGGGCATCAATCAGCGGCTCAACGGGTTCACCGGCATCAAAAGCGGCGGCCAGATGTTGCTGAAACAGTTCCAGCCGCGGCTTCAGAATGTCGCGCGTCAGCTGGTCGTCACCCCATTCGGCTGGCGAATCGACCAGACCGTTTTTTACCTCTTCTGACAGACTCACGCTCATGCAGCTCTTCTCTTTTTTAGCCAAAAAAAAGCCGGCTCAGCGCCGGCTTGATCTGTAATGGGGGAATTACCCTTCGGCGACGAGCACAGCGGGCAGCGTGTCGTCTTTGCGCAGGGTTAAAATCTCACAGCCGTTCTCCGTCACCACAATAGTATGCTCATACTGCGCGGACAAGCTGCGATCTTTGGTTTTTACCGTCCAGCCATCTTTCATGGTGCGGATGCGGTAATCCCCGGCATTGACCATCGGTTCTACCGTAAAGGTCATGCCTGCCTGGAGTACCACGCCGCCATCATCGGCATCGTAATGCAGCACCTGAGGCTCTTCATGGAAACCCTTGCCGATACCGTGGCCACAATATTCGCGCACCACAGAGAAGTCGTTGGCTTCGACATATTTCTGGATGGCGCGGCCCAGTTCGCGCAGGCGGATGCCGGGCTTGATCAGACGGAGTGAGAGGTAGAGGCTCTCCTGCGTGACACGGCACAGGCGTTCGCCCTGAATAGTCGGCTTACCAACGATAAACATCTTTGAGGTATCGCCGTGGTATTCATCTTTAATTACGGTGACATCAATGTTCACCACATCGCCATCTTTTAACGGACGATCATCGCTGGGGATCCCGTGGCACACCACTTCATTCACCGAGATGCAGACCGACTTCGGAAAGCCGTGATAGCCGAGGCAGGCGGAGACAGCCTGTTGCTTTTGAGTAATGTGATCGTGGCAGATGCGGTCCAGTTCACCGGTGGTCACACCCGGTTTTACGTAAGGCTCGATCATCTCCAGCACTTCGGCGGCCAGTCGGCCCGCGACGCGCATTTTTTCGATTTCTTCAGGGGTTTTAATTGAAATTGCCATTAAATTAATCCGCAGTTGTCGAAATTTTCGACAATAATAAGTTCTGTGCTGTCATGTTAGCAGCCAGCAAATGGGCTGCCAAATAGAGAACGCGCTGACCTCCGTCAGCGATCATTTATTGGCGTCCCTGGGCTGGTTGTGGTATAAAGCGCGCCGACGATTCTCTGTATGGCCGTTTCGGTCAGCAGGAAACGCATAACTCTCATTATGTGTAATAAAACACACATGTATCGACACGTACGCCGGGGTGCCTTGAAAGAGGTCGGTCGTATGGGATACATGGAGGCCCAACCCCAATCAAACTTTAGAGGTTTTATCATGGCAACTGTTTCCATGCGCGACATGCTCCAGGCTGGTGTTCACTTCGGTCACCAGACCCGTTACTGGAACCCAAAAATGAAGCCATTCATCTTTGGTGCTCGTAACAAGGTTCACATCATCAACCTGGAAAAAACTGTACCTATGTTCAACGAAGCTCTGGCTGAACTGAACAAGATCTCTTCCCGTAAAGGTAAGATCCTGATCGTAGGTACTAAGCGTGCTGCTGCTCAGGCGGTAAAAGAGTCTGCACTGAGCTGCGACCAGTTCTTCGTAAACCACCGCTGGTTGGGTGGCATGCTGACTAACTGGAAAACCGTGCGTCAGTCAATCAAGCGTCTGAAAGATCTGGAGATTCAGTCTCAGGATGGTACTTTCGACAAACTGACCAAAAAAGAAGCGCTGATGCGTGCGCGTGAGCTGGCCAAGCTGGAAAACAGCCTGGGCGGTATCAAAGATATGGGCGGTCTGCCAGACGCGCTGTTTGTTGTCGATGCTGACCACGAACACATCGCAATCAAAGAAGCAAACAACCTGGGTATCCCGGTATTTGCTATCGTTGATACCAACTCAGATCCAGATGGCGTTGATTTCGTTATCCCAGGTAACGACGATGCGATCCGTGCTGTAAACCTGTACCTGACTGCCGTTGCGACCACCGTTCGCGAAGGCCGCTCTCAGGACCTGGCTGAGCAAGCTGAAGAAGCGTCTTTAGAAAACGCTTAATAAGGTTTGCTCTGCATAAGAGCCCTTAGCATTCAGATGTGATCTGTAAGGGGCCTATACTGGCCCCTTTATTTTATCTAAGTCTGTCACGCCCCCAACCGGACGGCGGGACAGAGTAAATTTTCCGCAAATAAGTGTCTGCTGGTGCAAACGTACACAGGCACGAACCGAGGATTCTGGAATGGCTGACATTACCGCTGCATTGGTAAAAGAACTGCGTGAGCGTACTGGCGCTGGCATGATGGATTGCAAAAAAGCGCTGACTGAAGCGAACGGCGACATTGAGCTGGCGATTGAGAACATGCGTAAGTCTGGCGCAATCAAAGCAGCGAAAAAAGCAGGCAACGTTGCTGCTGATGGCGTAATCAAAACCAAGATCGTTGGCGACTACGGCGTAATTCTGGAAGTAAACTGCCAGACTGACTTCGTTGCAAAAGATGGCGGTTTCCAGGCGTTCGCAGACAAAGTTCTGGATGCGGCTGCAGCTGATCGCGTTACCGACGTTGAAGTTCTGAAAGCGCAGTTCGAAGAAGAGCGCGTTGCACTGGTTGCTAAAATCGGTGAGAACATCAACATCCGTCGCGTTGCTATCCTGGAAGGCGCAGAGCTGGGCAGCTACCTGCACGGCGCACGTATCGGCGTTCTGGTTTCAACCAAAGGCGCTAACGAAGATCTGATCAAACAGGTCGCGATGCACGTTGCGGCAAGCAAGCCTGAATTCGTTAAGCCAGAAGACGTTTCTGCTGACGTGGTTGATAAAGAGTACCAGGTTCAGCTGGACATCGCGATGCAGTCTGGCAAGCCAAAAGAGATCGCAGAGAAGATGGTTGAAGGCCGTATGAAGAAATTCACCGGCGAAGTCTCTCTGACTGGTCAGGCTTTCGTTATCGACCCAAGCAAAACCGTTGGCCAGGCTCTGAAAGAGCAGGGCGCTGACGTTATCAACTTCATCCGCTTCGAAGTCGGTGAAGGCATCGAGAAAGTTGAGTCTGACTTCGCTGCAGAAGTTGCAGCAATGTCCAAACAGTCTTAATGCTCTGAAAGAACCGCCAGATGGCGGTTCTTTTTTGTCTGTGAATCGCAACAGATACATTTTCAGTTTCATCCCAATAGCAATTTCATTGCGGTAAGCGGATGATCGATCAGAATTTACTTCTCCTTTACACCCTATCTTCCAGGAAGAACTGACCATGGCGACCAACGCAAAACCTGTTTATCAACGTATCCTGCTTAAACTCAGCGGCGAAGCCCTGCAAGGCGCTGAAGGTTTTGGTATCGACGCGAGTGTGCTTGACCGCATGGCACAAGAGGTAAAAGAGCTGGTTGAACTGGGCATCCAGGTTGGCGTGGTGATTGGCGGAGGGAACCTGTTCCGTGGAGCGAGCCTGCAGCAGGCTGGCATGAACCGCGTTGTGGGTGACCACATGGGTATGCTGGCAACCGTAATGAATGGCCTGGCGATGCGTGATGCACTGCACCGCGCCTATGTGAATGCACGCCTGATGTCAGCGATTCCACTGAATGGCGTCTGTGACAACTACAGCTGGGCAGAAGCGATCAGCCTGCTGCGTAACAACCGCGTGGTGATCTTCTCCGCCGGTACCGGTAACCCGTTCTTCACCACTGACTCTGCAGCGTGCCTGCGCGGCATTGAGATTGAAGCGGACGTCGTGCTGAAAGCGACCAAAGTGGACGGCGTTTACTCTGCGGATCCGGTTAAAAGCCCGGACGCAACGCTGTATGAGCAACTGACCTATGCTGAAGTGCTGGATCAGGAGCTGAAAGTGATGGATCTTGCGGCCTTTACCCTGGCGCGTGACCACAAATTACCTATCCGTGTTTTCAACATGAATAAGCCTGGCGCACTGCGTCGCGTAGTGATGGGTGAAAAAGAAGGCACCCTGATTACGCATTAATACCCGAGGCGAGATAAAATAAGGTATATTCTGTCAGCGCGATGAGAATGCATCGCGCACCAGTCAGGATTATCGATGATTATCGATCCCGCTTCCGGTTACGCCGGAACTGGCCAGGTCAAACCGAATCCAAGGGTTTCAACGTGATTAACGACATCAAAAAAGATGCTGACACGCGCATGGAAAAATGCGTTGAAGCATTCAAAACCACCATCAGCAAAGTGCGCACCGGTCGTGCTTCACCTTCGCTGCTCGACGGCATCGTCGTCGAATATTACGGCACGCCGACGCCACTGCGTCAGCTGGCTTCTGTCACTGTGGAAGATTCACGCACGCTGAAAATCAACGTGTTTGATCGTTCACTGAGTCCGGCAGTCGAAAAAGCGATCATGAAGTCCGATCTCGGTCTGAACCCAAGTTCAGCCGGTACCGACATCCGTGTTCCGCTGCCTGCGCTGACAGAAGAGCGTCGTAAAGATCTGATTAAAATCGTGCGCGGCGAAGCCGAGCAGGGCCGTGTGTCGGTACGTAACGTCCGTCGCGATGCCAACGATAAAATCAAAGCGCTGCTGAAAGATAAAGAGATCAGCGAAGACGACGAACGTCGTGCGCAGGATGAAGTGCAAAAAATGACCGATGCTTACATCAAGAAAGTTGATGCTGCACTGTCAGAAAAAGAGACGGAGCTGATGGATTTCTAATCCCATCACTGCCGGACAAAACGCCGTACAGAGAGGTATTCGTATGAATGCGACATCTGGCGGCGTTTTACATTGTGCCTGTGGGCACGCTGACTTCACACGGATAGCTTCATGAAGCGATTAACTCTGCTGGGATCCACCGGCTCAATCGGCACCAGTACGCTGGCGGTGGTGCGCGCCAACCCGGCGCTTTATCAGATTACGGCGCTGGTTGCCGGCCATAACGTGGCGCTGATGGCCGAGCAGTGTGCGGCCTTTACACCACGCTACGCCTGCATGGCAGACGAGGCATCCGCCGCTGCGTTGCGTGAGCGACTGAGAGCAATCAGGGTCAATACTGAAGTGCTCTCCGGCGTTCAGGCAGCCTGTGAGCTGGCCGCGCTGGATGAGGTGGATCAGGTGATGGCGGCGATCGTCGGCGCATCGGGTTTGCTGCCGACGCTGGCGGCCATTCGCGCCGGCAAAACGGTGCTGCTGGCCAACAAAGAATCGCTTGTCACCTGCGGCCGTTTGTTTATGGAGGCCGTGCGTCATCATAACGCACAGTTACTACCGGTCGACAGCGAGCATAACGCCATTTTTCAGAGTTTACCGGCTACCATCCAGCATCAGTTAGGTTACGCTGACCTGCGGGATAATGGCATTGAGTCGATTATCCTTACGGGATCGGGTGGTCCTTTTCGTGACACAGATTTAGCGGATCTCAGCGCCATGTCGCCAGATCAGGCCTGTGCACATCCGAACTGGTCGATGGGGAGAAAAATCTCTGTCGATTCGGCCACCATGATGAATAAAGGTCTTGAGTACATTGAAGCCCGTTGGTTGTTTAATGCCAGCGCAGCGCAAATGGAAGTGATACTCCACCCACAGTCGGTGATTCACTCCATGGTGCGATACTGCGATGGCAGCGTGCTGGCTCAATTAGGTTCTCCTGATATGCGTACGCCGATTGCCCACAGCATGGCCTGGCCTTCGCGCATCAATGCAGGCGTGACGCCGCTGGATTTTACCCGCATGTCGGCGCTCTCCTTTGCAGAACCTGATTTTAGTCGCTATCCCTGTCTGAAACTGGCCATTGATGCCTGTGATGCGGGGCAGGCGGCGACCACCACGCTGAATGCAGCCAACGAGGTTGCCGTCGCGGCTTTCCTGAATCACCAGATCCGCTTCACCGACATTGCCGCGCTTAATAGTGAGGTGATGGCGGCACAAGTGTGTCCGGAGCCGGATTCGGTGGACGCTGTCCTTGAAATCGATCGCACTGCACGCGCGCTGGCGACAGAAATGTTGCCGCGTTTCACGTCGTGAGGCCGATCGTTATGAGGCCATTTGTTCGCTTCAGGTGAAAATGATATAGTCGCTGGCTCGCGTTTCACGGTCTGTCACCGAATTCGGTGTGGCCCGGCACTGAGAGTGTGTCGGGATTTGAATCGGGCGCAATGTATTCAGAAACCACAGCATTTCTGATGAAAGGAATTGGTTAAGCGTTATGTCGTCTAACAATCACAACAACACTGATGACCAGCAGGGAAACGGTCCGCGCCACGTCGCTATCATCATGGATGGCAATGGCCGCTGGGCCAAAAATCAGGGTAAATTGCGTATTTCAGGCCATAAAGCTGGCGTTAAATCGGTACGCCGTGCCGTCAGCTTTGCGGTCAGTAACAATCTTGAAGCCCTGACGCTTTACGCCTTCAGCAGTGAAAACTGGAGTCGTCCACCGCAGGAAGTCACCGCGTTAATGGAACTCTTTGTCTGGGCGCTTGATAGTGAAGTGAAGAGCCTGCACAAACACAATGTTCGCTTACGCGTCATTGGCGATACCAGCCGTTTCAGCCCGCGTATTCAGGAACGTATTCGCCGTTCTGAGACGCTGACCGCAAATAATAGTGGCCTGACGCTCAACATTGCTGCCAACTATGGCGGCCGTTGGGATATTATCGAAGGCGTGAAAAAACTGGCTGAACAGGTTCAGGAAGGATTACTGCGACCTGACCAGATTACCGAAGAGAGCCTGACGTCGCAGCTCTGTATGCAGGAGCTGGCGCCAGTGGATTTAGTGATAAGGACCGGGGGAGAGCATCGGATTAGCAACTTCCTGCTGTGGCAGATTGCCTATGCTGAATTCTATTTTACCGATGTGCTCTGGCCGGATTTCGATGAACACGTTTTTGAAGGTGCACTGAATGCATTCTCTCTGCGGGAGCGTCGTTTTGGCGGCGCTGCACCAGGCGGCGCCTGAGCAATCTGGGGGTAACCTTTGCTGAAGTCTCGTCTGATTACCGCGTTGATATTAATTCCGCTGGTAATAGCTGCACTGTTCTGGTTACCGCCTGTTGGCTTCGCCCTGACAACCATCGTTATCTGCATGCTGGCAGCCTGGGAATGGGGTCAGTTTGCAGGGATGGCATCACGGCAACAGCGCGTCTGGCTGGCTGTACTTTGTGGTCTGCTGCTGGCGCTGATGCAGTTTACGCTGCCACCTTATCAACACACGGTGCATCTGCCACAGATCGCGACATCGCTTTGGGCGTCGCTGGTGTGGTGGGTCGTTGCACTGCTGCTGGTGCTCTCCTATCCCGCTTCTGCGGCCTTCTGGCGCCATTCGCGTCCACTTCGCTTACTGTTTGGCGTATTAACGCTTGTCCCTTTTTTCTGGGGCATGGTGGCGCTGCGCCAGTATCACTATGACACCGACCACTTCGCCGGTGCCTGGTGGCTGCTGTTTGTGTTGCTGCTGGTATGGGGAGCGGATTCAGGTGCTTATATGTTTGGCAAGATGTTCGGCAAGCACAAGCTGGCGCCAAAGGTCTCACCAGGCAAAACCTGGGAAGGCTTCCTGGGCGGTCTGGTCACCTCGGCGCTGATTGCCGTGCTGTTTGCGACGCTGGCGCCACTGACGGTTTCCACCGGTACGCTGGTGATTTGCGCGATTATCGCGACGCTGGCCTCCGTACTGGGCGACCTCACTGAGAGCATGTTTAAACGTGAAGCGGGCATCAAAGACAGTGGTAATCTGATTCCTGGTCACGGCGGCATTCTTGATCGTATTGATAGTCTGACTGCGGCGGTGCCGGTGTTTGCCTGTTTATTGCTGCTGGTGTTTCGCACCCTTTAAGGACAGGCAAAGATGTTGAGCATACTCTGGAGTTTCGTCGCCTTTATCGTTGCGCTGGGCGTATTAATTACCGTTCATGAGTTTGGCCATTTCTGGGTCGCTCGTCGCTGTGGCGTCAAAGTTGAGCGCTTTTCCATTGGTTTTGGTAAGTCGCTCTGGCAGCGCCGCGATCGCCACGGCACCGAATTTGTCATCGCGCTGATTCCCCTCGGCGGCTACGTTAAAATGCTCGACGAGCGTGTTGAAAGCGTGCCAGCCGAATTTCGTCATCAGGCTTTTAACAACAAAGCCGTCTGGCAACGCGCCTCCATCATTGCGGCAGGTCCTGTCGCTAATTTCATCTTTGCCATCTTTGCATACTGGGTCGTGTTTATTCACGGCGTGCCCGGTGTGCGCCCGGTAATCGGTGAAATTTTAAACGGTTCGGTGGCTGCGGAAGCTCAAATTACGCCCGGCATGGAACTTAAGGCTGTTGACGGTATCGAAACGCCTGATTGGGATGCTGTGCGTATGGCGCTGGTGGGTAAAATCGGCGACAGCAGCACCACCTTAACGGTGGCTCGATTTGGCGAGGACGCGACCCAGCAGAAACAGCTGGATTTGCGTAACTGGCAGTTTGAGCCTGATAAGCAGGATCCGGTCGTCGCGTTAGGGATTCAGCCACGTGGTCCGCAGATTGAGACCACGCTGGCAGAAGTGCAGGCGAACTCGCCAGCCAGTGAAGCCGGTTTGCAAGCAGGCGACAGGATCGTTAAAGTCGATGGTCAGCCATTATCCCAGTGGCAGACTTTTGTCACGCAGGTCCGGGATAACCCCGGCAAAAGCATGGCGCTTGAGGTGGATCGCGGCGGTGAGTCTATTGCGCTGACGATGACGCCAGAAGCGAAATCTGGCAGTAAAGCGGGATTTGCGGGTGTCATTCCGCGCATTGTTCCTCTGCCAGAAGAGTACAAGACGGTAAGACAGTATGGCGCGTTTGCGGCTATCGGTGAGGCTAGTGTAAAAACCTGGCAACTGATGAAGCTCACCGTCTCCATGCTGGGCAAGTTAATAACCGGTGATGTGAAGCTGAACAACCTGAGCGGGCCAATTTCCATTGCGCAGGGTGCAGGGTTGTCAGCAGAGTATGGGTTGATTTACTACCTGATGTTCCTGGCGTTGATTAGCGTCAACCTGGGCATCATCAACCTGTTCCCTCTGCCGGTTTTAGATGGTGGGCACTTGCTCTTCCTGGCGATCGAAAAGATCAAGGGTGGACCGGTGTCCGAGCGAGTTCAGGACTTTAGTTATCGCATCGGTTCAATTTTACTGGTGCTGTTAATGGGGCTTGCACTTTTCAATGATTTCTCACGTTTGTAACCGCTGGAACGCGAACATTCGAGGGATGTGTTAGGAAAACGCATAACAACGATGGCGATGAAAAAGTTGCTCATAGCGTCGCTGCTGTTTAGCAGCGCCACCGTTTACGGTGCAGACGATTTCGTAGTGAAGGATATTCATTTCGAAGGGCTGCAGCGAGTCGCCGTCGGCGCGGCTCTGCTGAGCATGCCAGTACGGGTTGGCGATACGGTGAATGACGATGATGTCAGAAATACCATTCGCTCGCTGTTCGCTACTGGCAACTTTGAGGATGTTCAGGTCCTGCGAGACGGTACAACGCTGATTGTCCAGGTCAAAGAACGTCCTACCATTGCCAGCATTACCTTCACCGGTAACAAAGCGGTGAAAGAGGATCAGCTCAAACAAAATCTGGAAGCCTCAGGTGTCCGTGTCGGCGAAGCGCTGGACCGTACCACCATCTCCTCTATCGAGAAGGGACTTGAGGATTTCTACTACAGCGTAGGTAAATATACCGCCAACGTAAAAGCCGTGGTCACGCCACTGCCGCGTAACCGTGTAGATCTGAAGCTGGTCTTTACTGAAGGTGTCTCTGCAAAAATTCAGCAGATCAACATCGTCGGTAATAAAGCCTTCAGCTCCGATGAGCTGATTTCCCGCTTCCAGCTGCGCGATGAAGTGCCATGGTGGAACGTGGTCGGCGATCGTAAATATCAGAAGCAGAAACTGGCGGGTGACCTCGAGACCCTGCGCAGCTTCTATCTGGATCGTGGCTATGCACGCTTTAACATCGATTCGACGCAGGTCAGCCTGACGCCTGATAAAAAAGGCATCTACATCACGGTGAACATCACCGAAGGTGACCAGTACAAAATCGCAGGCGTGATCGTTAATGGCAGCATGGCGGGCCATTCAGCAGAAATTGAACATCTGACCAAGATTCCGGCAGGCGAGCTTTATAACGGCGCCAAAGTCACGAAAATGGAAGATGACATCAAGAAACTGCTGGGCCGCTACGGCTATGCCTATCCGCGCGTGGCAACACAGCCAGAAATCAACGACGCCGATAAAACCGTAAAACTGCATATCAATGTGGATGCGGGTAACCGTTATTATGTCCGTAACGTCCGTTTCGAAGGCAATGACACGTCGAAAGACTCCGTGTTACGTCGCGAAATGCGTCAGATGGAAGGCGCGTGGCTGGGCAGCGATCTGGTTGAACAGGGTAAAGAGCGTCTGAACCGTACCGGTTACTTTGAAACCGTTGATGTGGATACTCAGCGTGTGCCAGGTTCGCCGGACCAGGTTGACGTGGTCTACAAGGTTAAAGAGCGTAACACCGGTACCTTTAACTTCGGCGTCGGCTACGGCACCGAAAGTGGTGTGAGTTTCCAGGTCGGCGTCACGCAGGATAACTGGCTGGGCACCGGTAATACCGTGGGCATCAGCGGGACCAAGAACGATTACCAGACCTATGCTGAATTCTCGCTGACTGACCCTTACTTTACCGTTGATGGTGTCAGTCTGGGTGGTCGTCTGTTCTACAACGACTTTAAAGCAGATAACGCGGACCTTTCTGACTATACCAACAAAAGTTATGGTCTGGATGGCACGCTTGGCTTCCCGATTAACGAAAACAACACCCTGCGTGTCGGTCTGGGCTATGTCCACAATGACCTGTCAAACATGCAGCCGCAGGTGGCGATGTGGCGTTATCTTGACTCAGTCGGCAAGCCGCAGCAGCTCAATGATGAAGGTGATTTCTCAGCAGATGACTTCACCTTTAACTACGGCTGGACTTATAACACTCTGGACCGCGGTTTCTTCCCGACGTCCGGTAACCGTACCAACCTGAACGGTAAGGTGACGATTCCAGGCTCGGATAACAGCTTCTATAAGGCCACGCTGGATACCCAGCAGTATGTGCCGATTAACCAGGATCGTACCTGGGTGCTGTTAGGCCGTGGTCGCGTAGGTTATGGCGATGGTCTCGACGGCAAAGAGATGCCGTTCTATGAGAACTTCTACGCCGGTGGTTCAAGCACCGTGCGCGGCTTCCAGTCCAACACCATTGGACCGAAAGCAGCCTACTTAAATAACAACTCGTCGAACTGCCGAATCGCCGATCCAAATGGCGTATGTAAGTCTGACGATGCGGTGGGCGGTAACGCCATGGCGATTGCCAGCCTTGAGCTGATTACGCCAACGCCGTTCCTGAGCGAGAAGTATGCTAACTCGGTTCGTACCTCGGTGTTTGTCGATGCCGGTACAGCGTGGGATACCCATTGGGAAAATACCGCGGAAACGCGTGCGGCCGGCATTCCTGACTACAGCGATCCAAACAATATCCGTGTATCCAGCGGTGTTGCGCTGCAGTGGATGTCACCGCTCGGCCCGCTGGTGTTCTCTTACGCCCAGCCGATGAAGAAAGTCGATGGAGACAAGTCAGAGCAGTTCCAGTTTAACATTGGTAAAACCTGGTAATGTTCTGAGCATGGATGCATAGCTGAAGTATTGCTGCCGGACAGCACCTGTTGCTGTTCGGGGCAAACACTGTGTCGCTGACACAAACGTTGATGGTAAGGAGTTTATAGTGAAAAAGTTGTTGTGTGCCGCAGGTCTGGGTCTTGCTTTAGCGGTTTCCGCTGGTGTTCAGGCTGCCGACAAAATTGCAGTGGTAAACGTGTCCAGCATTTTCCAACAGTTACCGCAACGTGCGACTGTTGCTAAACAGCTGGAAAACGAGTTCAAAGGCCGTGCAACTGAGTTGCAGAGTCAGGAGCGCGATCTGCAAACCAAAATGCAGCGTCTGCAGCGTGACGGTTCTACCATGAAGGCGAGCGAACGCAGCCGTATGGAAAAAGATGTCATGTCTCAGCGTGAAGCTTTCTCTACAAAAGCTCAGTCTTTTGAGCAGGATAATCGCCGTCGTCAGATGGAAGAGCGTAACAAGCTGCTGAGCCGTATTCAGGATGCCGTGAAGAAAGTCGCTGACAGCGATGGTTACGACGTCGTGATCGACGCTAACGCGGTGGCTTATGCGTCAAACGCAAAAGACATCACTGCTGACGTGCTGAAACAGGTTAAATAATTCATGTCATCTATTCGACTGGCTGATTTAGCCCAGCAGTTGGATGCAGAATTGCACGGAGATGGCGATATCGTCATCTCCGGCATTGCTTCTATGCAATCCGCCACAACTGGCCAAATCACTTTTCTTGCAAACAGCCGTTACCGCGAGCAACTCGCCCTGATTAAGGCCTCAGCCGTGGTGCTGACGGAAGCGGATCTGGAGTGGTGCAATACCGCAGCGCTGGTGGTGAAAGATCCCTACCTGACCTATGCGCGTATGGCACAAATACTCGATACCACGCCACAGCCAGCGCAAAATATCGCTCCCAGTGCAGTGATCGATCCCTCAGCCCGACTCGGTAGCAACGTCGCTATTGGCGCCAATGCGGTGATCGAAGCGGATGTTGAGCTGGGCGATAACGTGGTCATTGGTGCAGGATGTTTTGTTGGCAAAAAAACCCGTATCGGCAGCGGTACCCGTCTCTGGGCCAACGTCTCTGTTTATCACGAAATTGAAATCGGTCAGGATTGCCTGATTCAGTCAGGTACCGTCATCGGTTCTGATGGTTTCGGCTATGCCAACGATCGCGGTAACTGGGTGAAAATCCCGCAGTTAGGCGCGGTGATAATCGGCGATCGCGTAGAAATAGGTGCCTGCACCACTATCGATCGCGGTGCGCTGGATAACACTCTGATCGGCAATGGTGTTATCATAGACAACCAGTGCCAGATCGCTCACAACGTAGTTATTGGCGACAATACTGCGGTTGCAGGCGGTGTGATCATGGCGGGTAGTTTGAAAATTGGGCGTTACTGTATGATTGGCGGTGCCAGCGTCATTAACGGCCATATGGAAATCTGTGACAAAGTAACGGTGACCGGTATGGGTATGGTCATGCGTCCTATCACAGAGCCTGGTGTCTATTCATCAGGCATTCCGCTGCAACCCAACAAAACCTGGCGCAAAACTGCAGCGCTGGTGATGAACATCGATGACATGAGCAAACGCTTAAAAGCCATCGAGCGCAAGGTCGGCAAAGACGACTAACCGCCATCCCAAAACTGACCGGCTTTCATAATAAAAATGTTAAGCAGGGAAGCCCGGCGCCACAGAACCTATTTGCGGCCTGCGGAAGATCATTTTGATCTGTGCAGGCCGTGTTATTGATGTCATCAGATTTTTAGGACAGGAAGAGTATTTTGACTACTGAAACTCATACTCTGAAAATTGAAGAGATTTTAGAGCTGCTGCCGCACCGCTATCCGTTTCTGCTGGTAGACCGCGTGCTGGAATTTGAAGAGCACAAATACCTGCGTGCAGTGAAGAACGTTTCTGTTAATGAACCGTTTTTCCAGGGGCATTTCCCTGGTAAACCGATTTTTCCTGGCGTTCTGATCCTGGAAGCGATGGCGCAGGCTACCGGTATTCTGGCGTTTAAAAGCGTAGGTAAACTGGAGCCAGGCGAACTCTACTACTTTGCCGGTATCGACAGTGCCCGTTTCAAGCGCCCTGTGGTACCTGGCGACCAAATGATCATGGAAGTCACTTTCGAGAAAACCCGCCGTGGTCTGACCCGCTTTAAAGGCGTGGCGACTGTCGACGGTAAAATCGTTTGTGAAGCGACCATGATGTGTGCCCGCAGCCGGGAGGCATAATTCGTGATTGATCCAACAGCCACTATCCATCCCAGTTCAGTCATTGAAGAGGGCGCTATTATTGGCGCCCGCGTTCACATTGGCCCGTTTTGCTTTGTTGGTGCGAATGTTGAGATCGGTGAAGGAACGGTACTGAAGTCACATGTTGTGGTGAACGGCCACACGCGCATCGGTAAAGATAATCAGATTTATCAGTTCGCCTCAATTGGCGAAGTGAATCAGGATCTGAAATATGCCGGTGAGCCAACACGGGTTGAGATCGGTGATCGTAACCGCATCCGTGAAAGCGTGACGATTCATCGCGGCACCACGCAGGGTGGCCAGGTCACCACAGTGGGCAGCGATAATCTGCTGATGGTGAATGCTCACATCGCGCATGACTGCGTGATTGGCAACCGCTGTATCTTCGCCAACAACGCCACCCTGGGTGGTCACGTGACGGTCGATGATTTCGCCATTATTGGCGGCATGACAGCGGTACATCAGTGGTGCATCATCGGTGCTCACGTGATGGTTGGCGGCTGTTCCGGCGTGGCGCAGGATGTGCCGCCTTACGTTATTGCGCAGGGCAACCACGCTACGCCGTTCGGGATCAATATCGAAGGTCTCAAGCGTCGTGGCTTCAGCAAAGAGTCGTTGCACGCTATCCGCAACGCCTATAAGTTGCTCTATCGCAGCGGCAGAACGCTGGAGGAAGTGAAGCCGGAGATTGAAGCCATCGCACAGCAGCACAGCGAAGTGCAGCCTTTCTACGATTTCTTCACCCGTTCAACCCGTGGATTAATTCGTTAATCCATGTCAGCGCGTCCCTTAACGATTGCCCTGGTCGCCGGAGAAACCTCCGGCGATATTCTTGGTGCAGGTCTGATCCGTGCCCTGAAAGCCCGTCATCCGGATGCACGCTTTGTCGGCGTAGCGGGTCCCCTGATGCAGGCAGAAGGATGTGAAGCCTGGTATGAGATGGAAGAGCTGGCGGTGATGGGCATTGTCGAGGTGCTCGGTCGCCTGCGACGCCTGCTGACAATCCGTCGCGATCTCACCCGGCGTTTTACCGAACTCCGACCCGATGTCTTTGTCGGGATTGATGCGCCCGATTTCAATATCACGCTGGAAGGCAATCTTAAACGCGCTGGCATTCGCACTATCCACTATGTCAGCCCCTCGGTGTGGGCATGGCGGCAAAAGCGTGTCTTTAAGATTGGTCGTAACACCGATCTGGTGCTGGCGTTCCTGCCGTTTGAAAAAGCTTTCTACGATCGCTATAACGTTCCCTGTCGTTTTATCGGTCACACTATGGCGGATGCCATGCCGCTGCAACCCGATAAGCTGGCTGCACGCCGTCATCTGGGCATTGCCGATGATGCGCTCTGTCTGGCCTTGCTGCCTGGCAGCCGGGGTGCGGAAGTGGAAATGCTCAGCGCCGATTTTCTGAAAACCGCTCAGTTGTTGCGTCGTCACTATCCGGCGCTGGAAATCGTGGTGCCGCTGGTCAACGCCCGTCGCCGCGAACAGTTTGAGAAGATTAAAGCCGAAACCGCCCCCGAACTGCCGATGCATCTGCTTGATGGTCAGGGACGTGAGGCGATGATTGCGAGCGATGCCGCACTCCTGGCGTCAGGCACTGCCGCACTGGAGTGCATGCTGGCAAAATGCCCAATGGTCGTCGGTTATCGCATGAAGCCGGCTACCTTCTGGCTGGCGAAACGGCTGGTCAAGACCCCTTACGTCTCGCTGCCAAACCTGCTGGCAGGACGTGAGCTGGTCAAAGAGTTATTGCAGGATGAGTGTCAGCCTGAAGCCCTGGCCGCAGCGTTAGATCCGCTGCTGCATGCCGGACCTGAGCGTGAAACACTCCTGCAGACGTTCCATGAATTACATCAACAGATCCGCTGGAACGCCGATGAGCAGGCAGCGGATGCGGTACTGGAGCTGGTGAATGCCTGATTTTATCTATCCTGTCGCCAGACTGATTGCCGGTGTGGACGAAGTGGGGCGCGGCCCGCTGGTTGGCGCGGTCGTTACTGCCGCGGTGATCCTCGATCCGGCAAACCCGATTACCGGCCTGGCCGACTCGAAGAAACTGTCTGAAAAGCGCCGCCTGGCGTTGTATGACGAAATCAAAGAGAAGGCGCTGGCATGGAGCCTGGGACGCGCAGAGCCTGAAGAGATCGATCAGCTCAACATTCTGCATGCCACTATGCTGGCAATGCAACGCGCCGTAGCTGGCCTTGGTATTCAGCCCGATTATGTGCTGATTGATGGCAATCGTTGCCCGGCACTGCCAATGCCTTCACAGGCGGTGGTCAAAGGGGATAGCCTGGTTGCCGAAATCAGTGCGGCATCGATCATCGCCAAAGTGTCGCGTGACCAGGAGATGACCGAACTCGATCTGCTGTTCCCGCAGTATGGTTTTGCGCAGCACAAAGGTTATCCGACGGCGCTGCATATGGAAAAACTGACGCAGTATGGCGTCACGCCGCACCACCGTCGCAGTTTTGCGCCCGTACGCAATGCGCTGCTCGATGCTGAAGTACTGGCTGCCCGCCAGACCCTTACGCTTTAATAGCCTGACGCTGTTTTAACCGGAAACTGATATGGCTGAACCCCGTTTTATACATCTGCGTGTCCACAGTGACTATTCGATGGTTGATGGCCTGGCGAAAACCGGGCCGCTGATCAAGAAGGCGGCAGCCCTTGGCATGCCGGCTATCGCGATTACCGACTTTACTAACCTCTGTGGTCTGGTGAAATTCTACGGTGGCGCACACAGCGCAGGGATAAAGCCGGTCATTGGTGCTGATTTCAACGTTGCCAGTGAGCTGATGGGGGATGAACTGACACAGCTTACCGTGCTGGCGTCCAGTAATACCGGATACCAGAACCTGACGCTGCTGATCTCCCGCGCCTATCAGCGTGGTTATGGCGTGGACGGACCAATTATCGATCGCGACTGGCTGATTGAATTGCAGGAAGGATTAATCCTGCTGTCGGGCGGACGGCGCGGCGATGTGGGTCGCAGCCTGTTGCGCGGCAACAATGCCCTGGTTTCGCAATGCCTGTCGTTTTATCAGCAACATTTCCCCGATCGCTACTACCTGGAGCTGATTCGTACCGGCCGTCAGGACGAAGAGAGCTATCTGCATGCGGCAGTTGAACTGGCGATTGCAGAGGGAATACCGGTGGTTGCCACCAATGAAGTCTGCTTTATTAATGCAGAAGATTTCGATGCGCACGAAATTCGCGTCGCCATTCACGACGGCTATACGCTGGATGATCCCAAGCGTCCACGCAACTACAGTCCTCAGCAATATATGCGCAGCGAAGAGGAGATGTGCGAGCTCTTCTCGGACATCCCGGAAGCGCTGGAAAACAGCGTAGAGATTGCTAAGCGTTGTAACGTCACGGTCCGGCTGGGCGAGTACTTCCTGCCGCAGTTCCCGACGGGTGACATGACCACCGAAGATTATCTGGTGGTGAAATCCCGTGAGGGTCTGGAAGAGCGTCTCGAGTTTCTGTTCCCGGACGAAGCCGAACGTCTGGAAAAACGTCCGGAATATGATGAGCGTCTGGAGATTGAACTCACCGTTATTAACCAGATGGGCTTCCCCGGCTACTTCCTGATCGTAATGGAGTTCATCCAGTGGTCCAAGGACAACGGCGTGCCGGTCGGGCCGGGTCGTGGCTCCGGTGCCGGTTCGCTGGTGGCCTATGCGCTGAAAATCACCGATATCGATCCGCTGGAATTTGACCTGCTGTTTGAACGCTTCCTGAACCCGGAACGTGTCTCAATGCCCGACTTCGACGTCGACTTCTGCATGGAGAAGCGCGATCAGGTGATCGAACACGTTGCAGATATGTACGGACGTGAAGCGGTTTCCCAGATTATTACCTTCGGCACCATGGCGGCGAAAGCGGTCATTCGCGATGTGGGCCGCGTGCTGGGACATCCTTACGGCTTCGTTGACCGCATTTCAAAACTGATCCCGCCCGATCCCGGCATGACGCTGGAAAAAGCCTTTATTGCTGAACCGCAGCTTCCCGCCATGTATGACGCGGACGAAGAGGTTAAAGCGCTGATCGACATGGCGCGCAAGCTGGAAGGGGTCACGCGTAACGCCGGTAAACATGCGGGCGGCGTGGTCATTGCGCCAACGAAGATCACCGATTTTGCGCCGCTCTATTGCGATGAGCATGGGCAGTTCCCGGTAACTCAGTTCGATAAAAATGATGTGGAATATGCCGGCCTGGTGAAGTTCGACTTCCTGGGTCTGCGTACGCTGACCATCATCGACTGGGCGCTGAAGATGATCAACCCGCGCCGGGAAAAGCAGGGGCTGGAGCCGATCGATATCGCCTCTATCCCGCTGGATGATAAGAAAAGCTTCGATATGCTGCAGCGCTCGGAAACCACCGCGGTGTTCCAGCTTGAATCGCGCGGCATGAAAGATCTGATTAAGCGTCTGAAGCCTGACTGCTTCGAAGATATGATCGCACTGGTGGCGCTGTTCCGTCCTGGCCCACTGCAGTCCGGCATGGTGGATAACTTCATTGACCGTAAGCATGGCCGTGAAGCGATCTCCTATCCCGACATTCAGTGGCAGCACGAAAGCCTGAAACCGGTGCTGGAACCGACCTACGGCATCATTCTCTATCAGGAACAGGTGATGCAGATCGCCCAGGTTCTTTCCGGTTACACGCTGGGCGGTGCAGATATGCTGCGTCGCGCCATGGGTAAAAAGAAACCCGAGGAGATGGCCAAACAGCGTTCTGTATTCCGCGACGGTGCCGAAAGCATGGGTATCGACGGGGAACTGTCGATGAAGATCTTCGATCTGGTAGAAAAATTTGCAGGTTATGGCTTTAACAAGTCACACTCTGCGGCCTACGCACTCGTCTCCTACCAGACGCTGTGGCTGAAGGCGCACTATCCGGCTGAGTTTATGGCTGCGGTTATGACCGCCGATATGGATAACACCGAGAAAGTGGTTGGCCTGGTCGATGAGTGCTGGCGGATGGGACTTAAAGTCCTGCCGCCTGATATCAACTCCGGTCTCTATCAGTTCCATGTTAATGACGCGGGCGAGATCGTTTACGGTATCGGCGCGATCAAAGGTGTCGGTGAAGGCCCGATCGAAGCGATCATCGACGCCCGTAACGAAGGCGGTTATTTCCGCGAGTTGTTTGATCTCTGCGCCCGTACCGACACCAAAAAGATCAACCGTCGGGTAATGGAAAAATTGATCATGTCCGGGGCCTTTGATCGCCTTGGACCGCATCGTGCTGCGCTGATGAGTTCACTCAGTGACGCGTTAAAAGCGGCCGATCAGCACGCGAAAGCGGAAGCGATTGGCCAGGCTGATATGTTTGGCGTACTGGCGGAAGAGCCGGAACAGGTTGAGAAATCGTATGCCAGCGTCACGCCGTGGCCTGAGCAGGTGCAGCTGGATGGCGAACGGGAAACGCTGGGGCTTTACCTTACCGGCCACCCGATTAATCAGTACCTGAAAGAAATTGAGCGTTACGTTGGCGGGGTGCGGCTGAAAGATATGCATCCTACCGATCGGGGTAAAATTACCGTGGCGGCCGGTCTGGTGATCGCGGCACGGGTAATGGTCACCAAACGCGGCAACCGAATTGGTATCTGTACTCTGGACGATCGCTCCGGTCGTCTTGAGGTGATGTTATTTACCGATGCGTTAGATAAATACCAGCAGTTGCTGGAGAAAGACCGAATTCTGATCGTCAGCGGACAGGTCAGCTTTGATGACTTCAGTGGTGGCCTTAAAATGACCGCTCGTGAAGTCATGGACATCGACGAAGCTCGCGAAAAATACGCGCGCGGACTTGCTATCTCGCTGACGGACAGGCAAATTGATGACCAGCTATTAAACCGACTCCGTCAGTCTCTGGAACCTCATCGATCAGGGACTATTCCGGTGCATCTCTACTATCAGAGAGCCGACGCGCGAGCGAAGCTGCGCTTTGGTGCAGCGTGGCGAATTTCGCCCAGCGATCGTTTACTTAACGATCTGCGCTCGTTGATTGGATCGGAGCAGGTGGAACTGGAGTTTGACTAGAACAGGAACATTATGAGTCTTAATTACCTGGATTTTGAACAGCCAATTGCAGAACTGGAGGCGAAGATCGATTCGCTGACCTCAATTGGTCGTCAGGATGATAAACACGTTAATCTGGATGAAGAAGTTCAGCGTCTGCGTGAGAAAAGCGTTGAGCTGACCCGTAAAATCTTCGCCGATTTGGGCGCATGGCAAATCGCTCAGCTGGCGCGTCATCCTTTGCGTCCTTATACCTTTGACTATGTGCGCAACGCCTTCGACGATTTCGATGAGCTGGCGGGCGACCGTGCTTATGCCGATGACAAAGCGATTGTGGGCGGGATTGCACGTCTTGATGGACGTCCGGTGATGATCATCGGGCACCAGAAAGGCCGTGAAACCAAAGAGAAAATTCGCCGTAACTTCGGCATGCCAGCACCGGAAGGCTATCGCAAAGCGCTGCGCCTGATGGAGATGGCTGAGCGTTTCAAAATGCCAATCATCACCTTCATCGACACACCGGGTGCCTATCCGGGTGTGGGCGCGGAAGAGCGTGGGCAGTCTGAAGCGATTGCCCGCAACCTGCGTGAAATGTCTGGCCTGAAAGTGCCGGTGATCTGTACGGTCATCGGTGAGGGCGGTTCAGGTGGTGCGCTGGCGATTGGCGTGGGCGACAAAGTGAATATGCTGCAGTACAGCACCTATTCAGTGATCTCGCCGGAAGGCTGTGCATCCATTCTGTGGAAAAGCGCTGACAAAGCGCCGCTGGCCGCTGAAGCGATGGGCATTACCGCTCACCGTCTGAAAGAGCTGAAGCTGATTGACTCCGTGATCCCTGAGCCACTGGGTGGCGCGCATCGCCGTCCGGTTGATATGGCGCAGTCACTGAAGCAGCAGCTGCTGGCCGATCTGGCCGATCTCGATGGATTTAGCACTGAAGAGCTGCTGGATCGTCGTTATCAGCGCCTGATGAGCTACGGCTACGCCTGATTTAGCCCCATCCATAAAAGCGGACTCCGGTCCGCTTTTTTTATGCCGCCGATTTATCTCCGCACGCTATTCCCCTCTCTTTCAGCGCCATCCGATAGCCGCCTCGCTACACCTTCCGCGGGTTAGCGGTTATGCTTGTCCGGTTCCACAATAATCAGGGAGATGGGCATTGAATATTCTGGCGATCATGGGCGCGCACGGCGTGTTTTATAAAGATGAACCGTTACGCGAACTCGACGCGGCGTTAAATCTGCAAGGCTTCAGGCTGCTTTACCCGAAAAACAGTGACGATCTGCTGAAACTGATCGAGCATAATCCGCGTATCAGCGGCGTCATCTTCGACTGGGACGCGCACAACAGTCCGGAACTCTGCGGTGAGATTAATCAGCTCAACGAATACCTGCCGCTGTACGCCTTTATCAATACCCACTCGCAGATGGACATCAGCGTCAATGAGATGCGCATGCCGCTGCACTTTTTTGAGTACGCGCTGAATGCCGCCGACGATATCGCGCTGCACATCCGGCAATATACTGATGACTATCTCGACCACATTACGCCACCACTGACTAAAGCGCTGTTCACCTATGTGAAAGAGGGCAAGTACACCTTCTGCACGCCGGGCCATATGGCGGGCACCGCGTTTCAGAAGAGCCCGGTGGGCTGCCTGTTCTACGATTTCTTCGGGGCCAATACCCTGAAATCGGACATCTCAATTTCCGTTACCGAACTGGGTTCGCTGCTTGATCACACCGGTCCGCACCTTGAAGCGGAGGAGTACATCGCACGCACTTTTGGCGCCGAGCAGAGTTACATGGTGACCAACGGTACCTCAACGTCGAACAAAATTGTCGGCATGTATGCCGCACCGGCGGGCAGTACCGTGCTGATCGATCGCAACTGCCACAAGTCACTGACCCATCTGCTGATGATGAGCGATCTTATCCCCATCTGGCTGAAGCCGACCCGCAATGCGTTGGGTATTCTCGGCGGTATCCCGAAGCAGGAGTTCACCCGCGAGAGCATTTCGCTCAAGGTGGCTGCCACCGACCGTGCCACGTGGCCGGTTCATGCGGTGATCACCAACTCCACCTATGATGGGCTGCTCTACAATACCCAGTACATCAAAGAGACTCTGGATGTACCGTCGATTCATTTCGATTCAGCCTGGGTGCCTTACACTAATTTCCATCCGATCTACGCCGGTAAAAGTGGCATGAGTGGCGACCGCATCCCGGGAAAAGTGGTGTATGAGACGCAATCGACCCACAAACTGCTGGCGGCGTTTTCGCAGGCATCAATGATTCACATTAAGGGCGACTACGACGAACAGACGTTTAACGAAGCCTACATGATGCACACCACCACCTCGCCCAATTACGCCATCGTCTCCTCTATTGAAACTGCTGCTGCCATGCTGCGTGGCAATCCCGGTAAACGACTGATCAATCGCTCGGTGGAGCGCGCGCTGCACTTCCGCCGGGAGATCCAGCGCCTGCGCGAAGAGTCTGACAGCTGGTTCTTTGATATCTGGCAGCCGGAAGAGGTTGACGAAGCGCAATGCTGGGCGATTCAGCCCGGCGACGAAGAGTGGCACGGATTTACTCAGGCCGATCGCGATCACATGTACCTCGATCCGATCAAGGTCACCATTCTGACGCCGGGTATGAGCGAACTGGGGAAGATGGCGGAAGAGGGGATCCCGGCGGCGCTGGTGGCGAAGTTTCTGGATGAGCGCGGCATCGTGGTGGAGAAAACCGGTCCCTATAACCTGCTGTTCCTGTTCAGCATCGGCATCGACAAAACCAAAGCGATGAGCGTGCTGCGCGGGCTGACCGAGTTCAAACGCGCCTACGATCTCAATCTGCGGGTGAAAAACATGCTGCCGGATCTCTATGCCGAAGATCCTGACTTCTATCGCAATATGCGCATTCAGACACTGGCGCAGGGGATCCATCAGCTGATCCGCCATCACGATCTGCCGCGTCTGATGCTGCAGGCATTTGATGTCCTGCCCGAAATAAAGATGACGCCGCACCAGGCGTTTCAGCAGCAGGTGAAGGGCAACATCGAAACGGTGGATCTCAGCGAGCTGGTCGGGCGGGTGTCGGCCAATATGATTCTGCCTTATCCGCCAGGCGTTCCACTGGTGATGCCTGGCGAGATGATTACTGAGAAGAGCCGCGCGGTGCTCGATTTTCTGCTGATGCTGTGCAGCATTGGACGGCATTATCCGGGCTTCGAAACGGATATTCACGGCGCCAGCCTGACCGAAGAGGGCGAGTATCGCGTCCGCGTGCTGAAAAACGACCTCGCCTAAACCTTTAAACAACTATCAGCGGCAGGGTGTCTGTGGACAGCCTGCCCGAATCAGGGAATTGAACATGTTGCAGTTAACCGCTATTCACCACATCGCCATCATCGCCTCTGACTATCAGCGCAGCAAAGCATTCTATTGTGACGTACTGGGTTTCCGTCTGATGGGCGAATATTACCGCGAAGCGCGGGATTCCTGGAAAGGCGACCTTGCCCTACAGGATCGCTATACCATTGAGCTGTTCTCTTTCCCTGAGCCGCCGGCGCGGGTCAGTCATCCTGAAGCGTGTGGCCTGCGTCATCTGGCCTTTACCGTGCCGGATGTTGCCGCTGCCGTCGCGACGCTGGCCGATAAAGGCGTTATCTGCGAGCCGATTCGCATTGATGACCTGACCGGTAAACAATGCACTTTCTTTGCCGATCCGGATGGTTTGCCGCTGGAGCTTTATCAGGCGTAAAATAGCGTGCTCAGCGGGCGACATTCAGTGGCCCGACTTTCTGGATTCTGCCATGTTTTTGCCCGCTTTTGACACCCTGTTGCAACCTGATGCCGCCCTGGTGGTCGCATTCAGCGGTGGACTGGATTCAACCGTGCTGCTGCATCAGCTTCGCGGCTGGCAGCAGCAGCATCCTCAGTTGCGCCTGCGGGCACTGCATGTTCACCATGGGCTTAGCCCGAATGCCGATCGCTGGGCAACACATTGCCAGACGATTTGCGCGCAGTGGCAGCTGCCCTGTGAAGTGCTCCGCGTTAACGTTGATGGCAGAGAAAACGGCATTGAAGCGGCCGCCCGCACCGCCCGTTATCAGGCGCTGAGTGCGGCACTGCAGCCGGGCGAAGTGTTACTCACTGCGCAGCACCTCGACGATCAGTGCGAAACATTCCTGCTGGCACTGAAGCGCGGCAGTGGCCCCGCCGGGCTGGCAGCGATGCCCGCTACACGCACGCTGGGCTCTCATCAGCTGGTGCGTCCGTTGCTGAATCAGACGCGACAGTCGCTTGAAGCCTATGCCGACGCGCATCAGCTGGTATGGATTGAAGATGAGAGCAATCAGGATCTTCGCTACGACCGCAACTTTCTGCGTCAGCGGCTGCTGCCTGAGCTTTACCAGCGCTGGCCCTATTTTGCCGAGGCAACGGCCCGAAGTGCGGCGTTGTGCAGTGAGCAGGAGCAGTTGCTGGATGAACTGCTCGCCGGACAACTGGCACAGCTTATCCAGCCTGATGGCAGCCTGCACTTTCCACCCTTAATGGCCATGAGTGAGCTGCGTGCTAATGCCTTATTGCGGCGCTGGATCGCCGGACAGGGGGGGCGATGCCGTCCCGTGAAGCGCTGAAACGCATCCACGACGAAGTGATGGCGAGCCGGGAGGATGCGCAGCCCCGGCTGCGATTCGGTCAGGCTGAACTCCGTCGTTATCGTCAGCAGCTCTACTGGCTGCCGTTGTTCAGTTCGCTGCGCGATACCGTGCTGGCATGGCCCGATCTCTGCCAGCCGCTGGCGTTACCGCAGAACCTTGGCACGCTGCGTGCCAGCCAGTCAGAGAGCCTGTTGCGCTATCCTGAGCCGGATGAGCAGGTCAGCGTGCGGTTTCACGCACAGGGTTATGTCCATCTGGTGGGCCGTCGTGGCGGAAGGGAAATGAAAAAACTGTGGCAGGAGTTACAGATACCGCCGTGGCAGCGTGAACGGCTGCCGTTAATTTTTTATAACCAGACGCTGGTCTGCGTTCCGACTCTCTTTATCACTCGTGATGGCGCGGCCACTGATCAGCAGGGCTGCCAGATAGTCTGGGACGGGGTATCCGGCGCAGGAGAACAACAATAATGAAACAGTGGCTTATCGCCTGTTTAGCGGTCACCGTGTTACCGGCATGGGCAGCGGGTGATGCGCAACGCGGCGCACAGAAAGCGGGCAGTTGCATGGCCTGTCATGGCGCAGCGGGAAAAGCGGCGGTGCCGCTCTATCCTGACCTGGCCGGGCAGCACGCACCTTATCTGGAACATGCCCTGCAGGCCTATAAAAAGGGCGAACGCAGTGGCGGTCAGGCTGAAGTCATGAAGGCGTTTGTGGCGGGATTGAGTGACAGCGATATGGCGGATTTAGCGGCGTACTACGGTTCGTTACAGCCCTGAAGTTTAACAGGGCGGAAAGGTCCCGCCCTGAATGCGTAGGTTACTCTGCGCTGACAACCACCGTACCCAACTCGGGATGGGTGAAGCTGGCGATATGGTCGAGACGTAATTCGCGATGTTCACCGGAAAGATCGATAGCCAGATATTCAACGTTCTTACGTGAAAAGATCTCTTTGGCTTTTGCCTTAAGCTGCTCGCCATCTTTCATTTCCAGCGACAGCATCCAGTTGTTCTGGCAGGCGAGTTCCAGATTATCGTAATCATCGCAATTGATAGGTTGGTACGCTTCATTTATCAACATAGTCGCTCACCAATAAGTTAGCAGCGGCGTAGGCCGCCTGTTCCCTGACAGAAGAGTTTAGCTCAGTATTTGCGGCAACATCATTAAGTGCCTTCAATGCGCAGCCAATCGCATCCGGTATGTAACCTAAATCCCCGCTGCCGATTTCGGCATACTTCCGGCGAACTAACTCACAATAATTTTGCACGTGGCCCTCCTCGGCAGAGCGTAAATACTCTGGTTAACTGGCGACTATATCATAGCCATTTAGAGGAAATCAGCCTGCGTAAAGCAGGAACAGTGTGCGAATCACTGCTAAAGTGACAGATTCCGCTGTCTTAGGCGGAATAAATCAGAGCACAAAAGGTTAATTTGATGAACAGGTTATCGGAGGTCAACGTGGTTAAGGTGTGGGGAGCGAGCTTATGATTATGCTATCCCGTTCGGTTGAGATTCCGGAGAGTGAGATTGAGCTGACGGCGATTCGTGCTCAGGGCGCAGGCGGACAACATGTCAATAAAGCCAGCACCGCCATTCATCTGCGCTTCGATATTGCTGCCTCTTCACTGCCCGCATTTTATAAAGAGCGGCTGCTCACCGCCACTCATCATTTGATTACCGGTGATGGCGTTGTAGTGATCAAGGCGCAGGAGTATCGCAGTCAGGAGATGAATCGTGAAGCGGCGCTGCAACGTCTGGTTAATCTGATCCAGGAGCTGAGTACCGTGGAAAAAGCCCGGCGCGCCACGCGGCCGACCCGCGCCTCAAAAGAGCGCCGTCTGGAAGGAAAAGCCCGCCGCAGTTCAACTAAATCGATGCGCGGCAAGGTGCAATAAAAAACGCCCCGCAGGCGGGGCGTTTGAGTGCTGATCAACCAGACCACTGGCAGCAGCGAATAAGCTCAGAGTGAAGGGAACATGGACAGAAGAGGAAAGCGTCCCGCGCCAGGACGGCGCGGGCCGAGCATGTCATGGATGACGGCTGTTGCGACTTTCCGATCTGACCGTGTTTCCTGAGCAGGTACGGTCTCACAGCAATCGGGCAAACTCTTCAGCAGTCAGGCGGCCCACAAGCGAGGCATCTGAGCGTTCCTTCAACGCTTACTTATTCAGAGCCTTCAGCAGGAATTCAACAATTTCATCCTGCTTAATCATCTGCTTCTCACCGGCACGACGTGATTTGTACTCAATCTCCTGATTATCGAGATTGCGGTCGCCAATGACGATGGTGTGTGGCACACCAATCAGTTCCATATCAGCGAACATCACGCCCGGACGCTCTTTACGGTCATCCAGAATAACCTCAACGCCTTTGGCACGGAGGGTGGCATACAGCTCTTCCGCCAGCTCTTTAACCCGGAACGATTTCTGCATATTCATTGGCAGAATCGCAACTTCGAAAGGTGCCAGTGCGGCGGGCCAGATGATGCCGCGATCGTCATGGTTCTGCTCAATGGCTGCTGCAACAACGCGGGTGATGCCGATGCCGTAGCAGCCCATGCTCATCACCTGATTGCGGCCATCTTCGCCCTGAACCGACGCTTTCAGCGCGTCAGAATACTTGGTGCCGAGCTGGAAAATATGACCGACTTCGATGCCGCGCTTAATCTGCAGCGTGCCTTTACCATCCGGGCTTAAATCGCCTTCGACCACGTTACGGATATCCGCAACGCTGGCCAGCGGCAGATCGCGCTCCCAGTTAATGCCGAAGTAGTGCTTACCATCGACGTTGGCACCGGCGCTGAAGTCGCTCATCTTCGCCACGGTACGGTCAGCAATAACAGGCATCTGCAGACCAACCGGGCCGATTGAACCCGGTCCGGCACCTACTGCGGCGCGAATCTCTTCTTCGGTCGCGAACACCAGCGGTGACGCAACGATCTCTGACTTCTCCGCTTTGATCTCATTAAGCTGATGATCGCCGCGTACCAGCAGGGCAACCAGCGCGTGGCCGCTCTCTTCGGCACCTTTAACAATCAGTGTTTTCACTGTTTTTTCAACAGGCACGCTGAATTGCTCAACCAGCTCCGCGATGGTTTTTGCGTCTGGCGTCTCGACCAGTTGCATCTCCTGCGACGGCGCTGCGCGCTCACCGGCGGGTGCGACGGCTTCGGCCAGCTCAATATTGGCCGCGTAATCAGAATCGGTAGAGAAGATCACATCATCTTCACCGCTCTGCGCCAGAACCTGGAACTCATGGGATGCGCTGCCGCCAATCGAGCCGGTGTCGGCCTGCACGGCGCGGAAATCCAGGCCCATACGGCTGAAGATCTGGCTATAGGCGCGGTACATCGCGTCATACGTTTCCTGCAGCGACTCCTGCGAAACGTGGAACGAGTAAGCATCTTTCATGATGAATTCACGTGAACGCATCACGCCAAAGCGCGGACGGACTTCATCACGGAATTTGGTCTGGATCTGATAGAGGTTGAGCGGCAGTTGCTTATAAGAGCTCAGCTCATTGCGGATCAGGTCAGTGACCACCTCTTCATGCGTCGGACCCAGCACGAACGGACGCTCGTGGCGATCTGCAATACGTAACAGTTCCGGGCCATACTCCTCCCAGCGACCGCTCTCCTGCCACAGGTCGGCGGGCTGCACAACCGGCATTAAAATCTCAACCGCGCCCGCGTTGTTCATCTCTTCGCGCACGATGTTTTCGACTTTTTTCAGCACGCGAACCCCGGTCGGTAACCAGGTGTACAAGCCAGAAGCCAGTTTGCGGATCATACCGGCGCGCAGCATCAGCTGGTGGCTGATCACTTCAGCGTCGGAAGGCGTCTCTTTCTGAGTAGAGAGCAGATATTGAGTAGTACGCATTGATTACGGTTCCAGTTGATCGGAAAGTCACAGACAGAATTTTGCTGGCGGCTAGTGTACCAGTGAGATCACCGGCTCAAAAGCGGGTTTTAACGTGGGTCGATGGCGATCACTTCAGTACCGGCATCGTCAATGCGCCAGCGTACATTAAAATCCATCAGCCAGGCCGCATATTCCCGCGCCTGCGTTTCGCCCTGACGGTAAGCGGGACGGGGATCCTGTGCCAGCACTTCACTGATAAAGCGAGCCAGATTGGGGTAGCGCGACTGCTGGTGAAGCTGCTGTTGTGCCAGCGCGGAGAAGCGAACCGGCATATCAGCCGCAGGTGCCGCCTGAGCAAAACCCGCCTGGGCATGCGGCAATGCTTCGGCAAAGGGCAGATAAGGTTTGATATCCACCACCGGGGTGCCATCGACCAGATCCAGACTGCCAAGCTGCAGGATCACCTGCTGTTTTTCAATCCTGATACCTCTTAGCTCAACCAGCGACATGCCAATGGGATTGGGACGAAACGTTGAACGTGTCGCAAATACACCCATGCGCGCATTGCCGCCCAGTCGGGGAGGGCGAACCGTGGGACGCCAGCCGCCTTCCATCGTCTGATGGAAGACAAACAGCAACCAGAGGTGGCTGAACGCTTCCAGTCCACGCACCGCTTCCGGCTGATTGTAAGGTGGCTGCAGGTGCAGTTCGCCGCCGCCATCCTGCACCAGCCCTGGCTGGCGCGGCACGGCAAACTTCTCCTTCCACGGTGAGCGGATTACCCCAATTTGCGCAAAGGCGAATTCACTCATTGATTGCTGACTTTCAGTGCCGAACCCTGACACACCGCCTGACGATAGCAGCCTGGCGTGCCGGTGACGATTTCACACTGATGCAGCAGCACCGCATTGGCTTTCATCTGTGACGCTTTGATCTGCAGGCGTTTACGTGCAGTAGCGATGTTGGCTGGGGAGTTCTGATTACTCATCTGGCAATCTTCAGCGGAGACTTCACCCAGATCGCGGAACGGCTTGCTGACCAGATCGGCGGCATCGGTATAGAGCTTAACCGGTGCCGGTCGTGACACAGGCTTGCGGGTGGGTTCACTGGATTGCTGCGGCCGGGACGGTGCGCTGCTTATCGGGTGATACTCATGAACACACCCTGTCAGCATCAATGCTAACAAGCAGAGCGGTAAAAAACGCATGGCAACATCCTCAGGTTTCAAAAAGTGGCGTTATTGAAACAAGGACAAGAATAAATAACAAGTCGGGCAGGGCACCCAATAACAGAAAGGGCGGCATAGCGCCGCCCTTAAGGAGATGAACAGCTGAGTTACCAGCCTTTAACCGCGCCGCCGTTAAAGACTTTGTTAGCGGCATCGTAGACTTCGTCAGACTGGTAAGCCTTGACGAATTTCTTCACGTTTTCCGCATCTTTATTATCTTCGCGCGCGACAATCAGGTTCACGTAAGGTGAATCTTTATCTTCGACGAAAATGCCATCTTTGGCTGGTGTCAGGCCAATCTGGCTGGCGTAAGTGGTGTTGATAACCGCCAGCGCGATCTGCTGATCGTCCAGTGAGCGAGGCAGCTGCGGCGCTTCCAGCTCAACAATTTTCAGATGCTTAGGGTTTTCAGTGATATCCAGTGAGGTTGGCAGCAGGCCCACGCCATCTTTCAGTTTGATCAGACCTACTTTCTGCAGCAGCAGCAGCGTACGGCCCAGGTTGGTCGGGTCGTTTGGAATAGCAACCTGAGCGCCATCCTGCAGCTCATCCAGTGACTTGATCTTTTTCGAATAGCCCGCGATCGGGTAGACGAAGGAGTTACCCACTGAAACCAGCTTGTAGCCACGATCTTTGATCTGCTGATCCAGATACGGTTTGTGCTGGAAGGCGTTGACGTCGATGTCGCCTTTGCTCAGCGCTTCATTCGGCAGTACGTAATCGTTAAAGGTGACCAGCTCAACGTCCAGACCATATTTCTCTTTGGCAACTTTCTGCGCTGCTTCAGCAACCTGCTGCTCAGCACCGACAATCACGCCCACTTTGATGTGGTTAGGGTCTTTCTCTTTTTGATCGCATCCTGCCAGCGCAATCGCGCCAATCAGTGCACCCACAGCGGCAATTTTCTTGAATCTGAAAGACATATCCTTTCCTTCTTAATAATGTGATATTGCTGGCTTATTTATGGGACACCGCACGCACGATGCGGTCGCCACAGAATTGAATGAGATACACCAAAACCACTAACAACACCAATACCGTATTCATCACAGTGGCGTTATATCCGATATAACCATACTGATAACCGATCTGGCCCAGACCACCGGCACCCACCGCGCCACCCATGGCGGAGTAACCAACCAGGGTAATCAGGGTGATGGTCGCAGCATTCACCAGGCCAGGCATCGCTTCCGGCAGCAGAACCTTACGGATGATCTGCATTGGCGTAGCGCCCATGGCACGTGACGCTTCAATCAGTCCGGTTGGCAGTTCCAGCAAGGCATTTTCAACCATACGCGCGATAAACGGCGCCGCGCCGACGGTCAACGGCACGATGGCCGCCTGCAGTCCGATTGAGGTGCCGACGATTACGCGAGTAAAAGGAATCATCCAGACCAGTAAGATAATAAAAGGAATGGAGCGGAAGATATTCACCAGCGCGGAGAGCACGCGATAAAGTCCCTGATTCTGCAGAATCTGGCCCGGACGGGTGACATAGAGTAAAACGCCGACCGGCAGACCCAGCACAAAACCGAAAAATCCAGAGACGAAGGTCATCATCAGCGTTTCCCACACGCCCCGTCCCAGCAACCACATCATCGCTTCAGACATAACCTAACACCTCTACTTTCACATGATTCTCCTTCAGCCAGGCAATCGCCTCGCGGGTATCGCTTTCTGTGCCGTGCATTTCGGCCAGCATAATGCCGAACTTCACGCCACCGGCGTAATCCATCTGGGCACTGATAATGTTGTTATTCACGTTGTAACGGCGCGCGGCTTCAGACAGCAGCGGCGCATCAACTGATTTACCGGTGAATTCCAGTCGCAGCAGGGGCACGGTGCCTTCAGCGACGGTGGCAGAAAGACGCTGCTGGTAATCATCCGGAATATCCAGATGCAGCGTAGACTGAATAAACTGCTGCGCCAGAGGTGTCTTAGGATGAGAGAAGACCTCACTGACGCTATCTTTCTCAATCAGCTCACCGTGACTGATGACCGCAACCTGATCGCAGATGCGTTTTACTACATCCATTTCATGGGTGATCAGCAGAATCGTCAGCCCAAGCCGGCGGTTAATGTCTTTAAGCAATTCCAGAATAGAGCGGGTCGTCGCGGGATCCAGTGCACTGGTAGCTTCATCACACAACAGAACCTTGGGATTGCTGGCCAGGGCGCGGGCAATCGCGACACGCTGCTTCTGTCCGCCCGACAGATTCGCGGGCCACGCATCATGCTTGTCTGATAATCCCACCAGTTCCAGCAGCTCAGTTACGCGAGCATTGATCTGAGCGCGGGAGAGATTACCGAGTTCCAGTGGAAGAGAAACGTTGCCCGCGACGGTACGGGAGTTCATCAGATTAAAGTGCTGGAAGATCATTCCGATCTGGCGGCGCGCCTGGGTTAACTGACGTTCGTTGAGTGCGGTTAAATCAGCGCCGTCTACCAGTACGCGGCCCGAAGTAGGGCGCTCCAGCAGGTTAACGCAACGAATCAACGTACTTTTACCGGCACCGGAAGCGCCGATAACGCCATAAATCTGTCCGGCAGGCACGTGCAGGCTGACATCCGTTAACGCCGGGATAGACCGCGTGCCTTGCTGAAACACCTTAGTGATATTTTCTAGTTTAATCATTATGTTATTTATTATCGTGTTGCGTTGTCCGTGGTGTGGGAAGCCTCGTCGCTTTTATTCGGTATAAAAGCTGGATGGATGTTAAGGCATCCAGACGTCTAAATCAATGGAAGTGATTCAATCTGACATTCTCCCTTTTATAGCAATCATGCGATACTGATCGGCAATTTTTACAGCAGGAGTTTCTACGTGGCGAATAAAGTCCCCGCTATTTTTCTTGATCGTGATGGCACCCTTAATGTCGACAATGGCTATGTCCATGAGATCGATGACTTCCAGTTTATTGACGGCACGATTGAAGCGCTGCAACAACTAAAGGCAATGGGTTTTGCGCTGGTGGTCGTGACCAATCAGTCTGGCATCGCGCGCGGTATGTTTACTGAAGATACCTTTATGCGGCTGACAGAATGGATGGACTGGTCGCTGGCCGATCGTGATGTTGATCTGGATGGCATCTATTTCTGTCCTCACCATCCTGAAGCAACAGTAGCAGAGTTCCGTCAGGCCTGTGACTGCCGTAAGCCTCAGCCGGGTATGCTGCTGACGGCACAGGAAGAACTGAATATTGATATGGCCGCTTCTTATATGGTGGGTGACAAGCTGGAAGATATGCTGGCAGGGCAGGCTGCCGGTGTCGGCATGAAAGTACTGGTGCGCAGCGGCAAACCGGTCACCGCTGAAGGTGAAGCAGCAGCAGATTGGGTGATTAATAGTCTGGCAGAGCTCCCGGTGCGCATTAAAAAGGGGTAAAAACGGCGCTTTTGTGCAAATTTCAGACGAACAGAAAAAAAGTCTCAATTTGCACTTGCGCTATCTGAGCCGTTCCCTATAATGCGCCTCCACTGACACGGCAAACCGGAAACGGAAAACGGGTCAGGAGGCACAGGAGACTGAGCCGCCGGAGAAAAACTTCTGAAATAGAGGTTGACTCTGCAGGAGGAAAGCGTAATATACGCCACCTCGCGACAGGACGCTAACGCACTGTTTGCACTGCTCTTTAACAATTTATCAGACAATCTGTGTGGGCACTCGCAGGATTGATATCAGCGTCTCCGGACGTAAAAAATATCAAGCCTCACGAGTGAACACATAATGAAATTCATTATGACGTTTTACAGATGAGCACCGCTTAACTTGTTTAAGCAAATCAAACTTAAATTGAAGAGTTTGATCATGGCTCAGATTGAACGCTGGCGGCAGGCCTAACACATGCAAGTCGGACGGTAGCACAGAGGAGCTTGCTCCTTGGGTGACGAGTGGCGGACGGGTGAGTAATGTCTGGGGATCTGCCCGATAGAGGGGGATAACCACTGGAAACGGTGGCTAATACCGCATAACGTCGCAAGACCAAAGAGGGGGACCTTCGGGCCTCTCACTATCGGATGAACCCAGATGGGATTAGCTAGTAGGCGGGGTAATGGCCCACCTAGGCGACGATCCCTAGCTGGTCTGAGAGGATGACCAGCCACACTGGAACTGAGACACGGTCCAGACTCCTACGGGAGGCAGCAGTGGGGAATATTGCACAATGGGCGCAAGCCTGATGCAGCCATGCCGCGTGTATGAAGAAGGCCTTCGGGTTGTAAAGTACTTTCAGCGGGGAGGAAGGCGACGGGGTTAATAACCCTGTCGATTGACGTTACCCGCAGAAGAAGCACCGGCTAACTCCGTGCCAGCAGCCGCGGTAATACGGAGGGTGCAAGCGTTAATCGGAATTACTGGGCGTAAAGCGCACGCAGGCGGTCTGTTAAGTCAGATGTGAAATCCCCGGGCTTAACCTGGGAACTGCATTTGAAACTGGCAGGCTTGAGTCTTGTAGAGGGGGGTAGAATTCCAGGTGTAGCGGTGAAATGCGTAGAGATCTGGAGGAATACCGGTGGCGAAGGCGGCCCCCTGGACAAAGACTGACGCTCAGGTGCGAAAGCGTGGGGAGCAAACAGGATTAGATACCCTGGTAGTCCACGCCGTAAACGATGTCGACTTGGAGGTTGTTCCCTTGAGGAGTGGCTTCCGGAGCTAACGCGTTAAGTCGACCGCCTGGGGAGTACGGCCGCAAGGTTAAAACTCAAATGAATTGACGGGGGCCCGCACAAGCGGTGGAGCATGTGGTTTAATTCGATGCAACGCGAAGAACCTTACCTACTCTTGACATCCACGGAATTTGGCAGAGATGCCTTAGTGCCTTCGGGAACCGTGAGACAGGTGCTGCATGGCTGTCGTCAGCTCGTGTTGTGAAATGTTGGGTTAAGTCCCGCAACGAGCGCAACCCTTATCCTTTGTTGCCAGCGATTCGGTCGGGAACTCAAAGGAGACTGCCGGTGATAAACCGGAGGAAGGTGGGGATGACGTCAAGTCATCATGGCCCTTACGAGTAGGGCTACACACGTGCTACAATGGCGCATACAAAGAGAAGCGACCTCGCGAGAGCAAGCGGACCTCACAAAGTGCGTCGTAGTCCGGATCGGAGTCTGCAACTCGACTCCGTGAAGTCGGAATCGCTAGTAATCGTGGATCAGAATGCCACGGTGAATACGTTCCCGGGCCTTGTACACACCGCCCGTCACACCATGGGAGTGGGTTGCAAAAGAAGTAGGTAGCTTAACCTTCGGGAGGGCGCTTACCACTTTGTGATTCATGACTGGGGTGAAGTCGTAACAAGGTAACCGTAGGGGAACCTGCGGTTGGATCACCTCCTTACCTGAAGATACCTTCCCGCGCAGTGTCCACACAGATTGTCTGATAAAAAAGTAATGAGCAGGACGGCTGCGAAGTCGTGACACATTTGTGTCCCCTTCGTCTAGCGGTTAGGACTCCGCCCTTTCACGGCGGCAACAGGGGTTCGAATCCCCTAGGGGACGCCACCTGCTTGGTGACAGGTGAAAGGTGTCTCCATACAGTATCTCAAAACCGATTTGGTTGCGTAAGCAGCCGGGCCGCGTTTGAGATATTTGCTCTTTAACAATCCGGAACAAGCTGAAAATTGAAACGACGCAGCGCGTCATTCCTCCGTAATAAGGAATGACTCAGCGATGCGTTCGAGTCTCTCAAATGCTTGCAATTCGCAGCGTTGTAAAACGCCTGTGGGTTGTGAGGTTAAGCGACTAAGCGTACACGGTGGATGCCCAGGCAGTCAGAGGCGATGAAGGACGTGCTAATCTGCGTAAAGCGACGGTAAGGTGATATGAACCGCTACAGCCGTCGATGTCCGAATGGGGAAACCCGGTGCACTCTGTGCATCATTGCAGCATGAATACATAGTGCTGCAAGGCGAACCGGGGGAACTGAAACATCTAAGTACCCCGAGGAAAAGAAATCAACCGAGATTCCCCCAGTAGCGGCGAGCGAACGGGGAGCAGCCCAGAGCCTGAATCAGCTTGTGTGTTAGTGGAAGCGTCTGGAAAGTCGCAGGGTACAGGGTGATACTCCCGTACACAAAAACACACATGCTGTGAGCTCGATGAGTAAGGCGGGACACGTGGTATCCTGTCTGAATATGGGGGGACCATCCTCCAAGGCTAAATACTCCTGACTGACCGATAGTGAACCAGTACCGTGAGGGAAAGGCGAAAAGAACCCCGGCGAGGGGAGTGAAACAGAACCTGAAACCGTGTACGTACAAGCAGTGGGAGCCCTCTTTATGGGGGTGACTGCGTACCTTTTGTATAATGGGTCAGCGACTTATATTCTGTAGCAAGGTTAACCGTATAGGGGAGCCGCAGGGAAACCGAGTCTTAACTGGGCGTTAAGTTGCAGGGTATAGACCCGAAACCCGGTGATCTAGCCATGGGCAGGTTGAAGGTTGGGTAACACTAACTGGAGGACCGAACCGACTAATGTTGAAAAATTAGCGGATGACCTGTGGCTGGGGGTGAAAGGCCAATCAAACCGGGAGATAGCTGGTTCTCCCCGAAAGCTATTTAGGTAGCGCCTCGTGAACTCATCTTCGGGGGTAGAGCACTGTTTCGGCTAGGGGGCCATCCCGGCTTACCAACCCGATGCAAACTGCGAATACCGAAGAATGTTATCACGGGAGACACACGGCGGGTGCTAACGTCCGTCGTGAAGAGGGAAACAACCCAGACCGCCAGCTAAGGTCCCAAAGTCATGGTTAAGTGGGAAACGATGTGGGAAGGCACAGACAGCCAGGATGTTGGCTTAGAAGCAGCCACCATTTAAAGAAAGCGTAATAGCTCACTGGTCGAGTCGGCCTGCGCGGAAGATGTAACGGGGCTAAACCATGCACCGAAGCTGCGGCAGCGACGCTTATGCGTTGTTGGGTAGGGGAGCGTTCTGTAAGCCGTCGAAGGTGTGCTGTGAGGCATGCTGGAGGTATCAGAAGTGCGAATGCTGACATAAGTAACGATAAAGCGGGTGAAAAGCCCGCTCGCCGGAAGACCAAGGGTTCCTGTTCAACGTTAATCGGAGCAGGGTGAGTCGACCCCTAAGGCGAGGCCGAAAGGCGTAGTCGATGGGAAACAGGTTAATATTCCTGTACTCGGTGTTACTGCGAAGGGGGGACGGAGAAGGCTATATCAGCCGGGCGACGGTTGTCCCGGTTTAAGCGTGTAGGCGGAGCGTCCAGGTAAATCCGGACGCTTGTTAACGCTGAGGCGTGACGACGAGGCACTACGGTGCTGAAGTGATAAATGCCCAGCTTCCAGGAAAAGCCTCTAAGCATCAGGTAACACAGAATCGTACCCCAAACCGACACAGGTGGTCAGGTAGAGAATACCAAGGCGCTTGAGAGAACTCGGGTGAAGGAACTAGGCAAAATGGTGCCGTAACTTCGGGAGAAGGCACGCTGGCGCGTAGGTGGAGGGACTTGCTCCCCGAGCCGAAGCCAGTCGAAGATACCAGCTGGCTGCAACTGTTTATTAAAAACACAGCACTGTGCAAACACGAAAGTGGACGTATACGGTGTGACGCCTGCCCGGTGCCGGAAGGTTAATTGATGGGGTTATCCGCAAGGAGAAGCTCTTGATCGAAGCCCCGGTAAACGGCGGCCGTAACTATAACGGTCCTAAGGTAGCGAAATTCCTTGTCGGGTAAGTTCCGACCTGCACGAATGGCGTAATGATGGCCAGGCTGTCTCCACCCGAGACTCAGTGAAATTGAACTCGCTGTGAAGATGCAGTGTACCCGCGGCAAGACGGAAAGACCCCGTGAACCTTTACTACAGCTTGACACTGAACATTGAGCCTTGATGTGTAGGATAGGTGGGAGGCTTTGAAGCGCGGACGCCAGTTCGCGTGGAGCCAACCTTGAAATACCACCCTTTAATGTTTGATGTTCTAACGTAGGCCCGTTACCCGGGCTGCGGACAGTGTCTGGTGGGTAGTTTGACTGGGGCGGTCTCCTCCTAAAGAGTAACGGAGGAGCACGAAGGTCAGCTAATCACGGTCGGACATCGTGAGGTTAGTGCAATGGCATAAGCTGGCTTGACTGCGAGAGTGACGGCTCGAGCAGGTGCGAAAGCAGGTCATAGTGATCCGGTGGTTCTGAATGGAAGGGCCATCGCTCAACGGATAAAAGGTACTCCGGGGATAACAGGCTGATACCGCCCAAGAGTTCATATCGACGGCGGTGTTTGGCACCTCGATGTCGGCTCATCACATCCTGGGGCTGAAGTAGGTCCCAAGGGTACGGCTGTTCGCCGTTTAAAGTGGTACGCGAGCTGGGTTTAGAACGTCGTGAGACAGTTCGGTCCCTATCTGCCGTGGGCGCTGGAGAATTGAGGGGGGTTGCTCCTAGTACGAGAGGACCGGAGTGAACGCACCACTGGTGTTCGGGTTGTCATGCCAATGGCATTGCCCGGTAGCTAAGTGCGGAAAAGATAAGTGCTGAAAGCATCTAAGCACGAAACTTGCCCCGAGATGAGTTCTCCCTGACTCCTTGAGAGTCCTGAAGGGACGTTGAAGACTACGACGTTGATAGGCCGGGTGTGTAAGCGCAGCGATGCGTTGAGCTAACCGGTACTAATGACCCGTGAGGCTTAACCTTACAACGCCAGAGGCGTTTTTGAGAGACACAATTTTCAGCCTGTACCGGATATTCTGCGCGGCCTTACGGGCGGCGCGGAGACAGAATTTGCCTGGCGGCTTTAGCGCGGTGGTCCCACCTGACCCCATGCCGAACTCAGAAGTGAAACGCCGTAGCGCCGATGGTAGTGTGGGGTCTCCCCATGCGAGAGTAGGGAACTGCCAGGCATCAAATTCGTTCCTTTTCCCCTGACAAGGAAAATAACAGGAACAGACGGCTATCAGCCAGTTGCTGACAGCTGTGAAAGAATCGGTGGAGCGGTAGTTCAGTTGGTTAGAATACCTGCCTGTCACGCAGGGGGTCGCGGGTTCGAGCCCCGTCCGTTCCGCCACTTAATTGGAAAGCCCTGACTTAACGGTCAGGGCTTTTTCCATTGCAGTAAATTCAACACGGAAAAAGACACCGCACTGATTCTCTTCGATCACCCGGATCATTTTAACGATCGCTAATTCTTTGAATCTGAAGCGATAATACTGCGATCGATCCCACTCCTCCCAATTGTGTGCAGGCAGACCCCGATCAGGCCTGCCCCTGTAGACTTCAGGTACGCCACGGCTGATCAGCTGTCCACTCACTCAGAAAATCGATAAAAGCGCGTACACGCTGGCTTACGCCAATATCACTGTAGTAAACAGCATGGAAGGGCATTTCGACCGGCAGACGCTGATCGGCCAACACTTCCACCAGTTTTCCCTCAGCAACTTCACGATCGATCATATAGTCCGACAGGCAGGCAATACCATTACCGGTAAGACAGAGCTGCTTAATCGTCTCTCCGCTGTTAGAGGAGATAGCCCAGCTAATATCATAGAGTTCGCCGCTTTCACGGGAGACGGGCCAGCGATTGAGTCGTGGGGAATCATCAAAGCCAAGACAGTGATGGTTATCCAGCTCAGCCACCGTTTGCGGTGTCCCATGCTCACGGAGATAGGCGGGTGAAGCCACAATCTTGCGAAAGCTCCTGAACAGCAGTCGGGCGCGCAGCGTTGAGTTGGTGAGATTGCCGGCACGAATGGCGATATCCACTTTCCGCTCAATCAGATTGATAAAATTCTCTGAGGAGATCAAAGAAAGAGTCACGTCAGGATAGCGCAGACGAAAAGGTTTAATCATCGGCATCAGCAAATGCAGAATCACCGGCGTCGCGGCATCAACGCGCAGTAGTCCTTTAGGCGCCTGTAAACTCTCGATTAAATCGCTTTCTGCCGTGGTCATCTCCTGCAAAAAGCGTTGAACATGGCGAAAATAGCGTTCGCCTTCCTGCGTAAGCGCCAGCTGCCGTGTTGTGCGGGTCAGCAGGGCAATACCCAGCTTGCTCTCCAGCTTTTTAACTGTCCTGCTGACGGCAGAGTTAGCCATCTTCAGCTGTTCAGCAGCGCGACTGAAACTTCCACTTTCTACTACGCTGACAAACACTTTTAGTTCATCAGAAGATGCCTTCATTCTTCCTCCGTGCAGCCACATGGCCATTAAGCCAGTTTATGACTGATAATGCTTTTATAACCAGTACAGGAGCCGTTAATGATGACATCGGGGATGTCACCGCCTGATCTGCCTCGTTTTGCTTAGCGAACGTAAAAGGGCTGCTTTATTCTGGAAAAGGTGATGAATTCTGACATTCACCTGCATCCATTGAAACCCCGGTCTAAAATCCCTATAACAGACAGGTGTTAACTGTATTTTGAATCATCAGCCAGGCGGGAAAGTGCGCAAAAAAACTTATGCAATGCGATATGTAGCAGGACAACCAGTGGAACAGATCTTTCCACCTGGCGCGATGCTCCATCTCGGTCAGGCACTGCCACCCGGTGCACCCTTGCCCGCGCATCCAAACCTCAAAGTTCTGGTATGGAACATCTTCAAGCAGCAGCGCGCAGACTGGATGTCGGTACTGGAAGGATTTGGTAAAGATGCGCACCTGGTATTACTGCAGGAAGCGCAGACCACACCTGAACTGGTGGAGTTTGCCACCAGTAATTATCTCGCTGCCGATCAGGTGCCTGCCTTTGTGCTGCCTCAGCATCCCTCTGGGGTGATGACGCTCGCCTCTGCGCACCCGGTCTATTGCTGCCCGTTGCGTGAGCGTGAGCCTCTGCTGAGACTGTCAAAATCGGCTCTGGTCACGGCGTATCCGCTGCCCGCGGGGGAAATGCTGATGGTCGTGAACATCCATGCGGTAAATTTCAGCCTGGGCGTCGACGTCTACAGTAAACAGCTGGGGCCAATCGGGGAGCAGATCATGCATCACCAGGGGCCGGTGATTATGGCCGGGGATTTCAATGCCTGGAGCCGTCAACGTATCAATGCTCTCTACCGTTTTGCACAGCGAATGAAGCTGGAAGAGGTGATGTTTACTGCCGATCACCGCCGTAAAGCCTTTGGTCGCCCACTGGATTTCGTCTTCTATCGCGATCTCAGGGTGAGTGAGGCATCCGTACTGGTGACGCGCGCGTCCGACCATAACCCCTTACTGGTGGAGTTCAGTTCAGGAAGCTAGTCCGGTGCATTAAGCGAGCCTGCAAAGGGGAGGAAAGTCCGGCAGATGAGTAAACGGTGGCGGATGAATAAAAGAAAAAGGCTGACAAATGTCAGCCTTTTCAACGTATCAGGTATCAGGTGTTGCGTTATTATTCACAAACAGCGTTAAGTTATCGCCGGGTTGAATATCTTTCGCACTGTCCAGCACACTGTTCCAGCGCATCACGTCTTTGATATTGACGCCGTGATGACGGGCAATACTGTCAAGAGAATCACCCTTACGAACACGATAGGTGATGCTGTTGCCGTTATCAGCCAGTCGGGTGCCATTCGAACCAATGGTCAGAGTCTGACCTGGTCGGATATCAGCACCGCGCAGGTTGTTATCCTGCTTCAGTGTCGAGACGCTAACGCCAAGTTTTGAAGCGATACCAGAGAGCGTATCACCCCGCCGCACTTTGTACCCGCCACTCGCACTGGCTTTCGCAAGCTGAGTAGGCTGTACCGCTGCGATGTCACCGGAAGCCAGTGAGTTACGCAGTTTCGCGACGTTCGACTTCGGCACCATAATATAGTGTGGGCCGTTTGGCGCTGTTGCACCGCCTTTGTAACCAGTATTGAAGCTCTTTAATTTCGTGAGCGACATACCCGCCATTTCGGCAGCCTGCGTCAGCTGTATCTGCTGACCTACTTCCACTCGCGCCAGAGCACGACTTTCATTAGGGGTCGGCAGTTTGATACCGTAACGCTTGTTATTTTTGAGCAGTTCACTCAGAGCTAACATTTTAGGCACATACACGGTCGTTTCGCGTGGCAGCGATAAATGCCAGAAGTCAGTCGGCTTACCGCGCGCCTTGTTCTGCTTTATCGCTTTGAGTACACGTCCTTCACCACTGTTGTACGCTGCGATGGTTAATAACCAGTCGCCGTCAAACATGGTGTTAAGACGTTGCATCATATCCAGCGCAACTTTCGTGGATGCGACCACATCACGTCGCCCATCGTAATACTGGTTCTGTTTCAAACCATAGTTTCGACCTGTTGCAGCAACAATCTGCCAGATACCAGCGGCATTGGCGGATGAAGTTGCCCGGGGGTCAAAAGCGCTCTCCACTATGGGTAGCAGTACCAGTTCCATCGGCATTTTACGTTTCTGTATCTGCTCGACTATCCAGTACATGTACGGCTCTGCCCGTAATGTTACATCGTGGAGATAGCTCTTATTTTTTAAAAATTTACTTTTTTGTTCGCGGATTGCCGGGTTTTCCGGAATCCCCATCTTCAACTCGTCACTAATGAAACTCCAGAGATCTGCGTCTGCTGCGAGGCCAGTTCCATCTTCCTGCCATCGCGGCGACAAAAACTCGTCTCCGTACTTTCCATTTTCACCTTGACCAGCTGAAGACAGACTCTGTGCATGCTGTACCGGGATATTGGCATCGTTCCTGGACGCCTGACATCCTACCAGCAAGACTGAGGCGAGTAAGATCGCTTTAGCCTTCATGTGTGTGTCAATAGTTCGCTTAAAAGACGAGCAACTATACGTGACGACTTTTCACAACACAACCCGAAAAATCAAAAAGCGTCTTTCTTCTCGCGTAGAACGGCAAATGAACGCCATACGGGTTCATCAGTAACGTTAACGTTTAATGCCCTTTGTAAATCAATGTCTTGCGTGCGAAGAAATAAATTTATTGTCCGTTCGTGCGCCAGTTTTGTGGGCAAGCTAATGCCATTTTCAGCGCGTAAGTCCTTAATTTTCTGATATTCGGCCGTTATTTGTGGGTCATGGGGCAGAATAGCCGCAGCAAACTTCAGATTGGATAAAGTATATTCATGTGCGCAGCAGACTAATGTTTCACCTGGAAGCTGGTTAAGCTTTTGAAAGGAATCATACATCTGCTCTGCCGTGCCCTCAAAAAGCCGTCCGCAGCCGCCCGAAAAGAGTGTGTCACCACAGAAAAGATAAGGTGAGCTGTAATATGAGATATGTCCTAAAGTGTGACCAGGGGTATGGATCACCTCAAACGTCAGGCCCAGAACCGTGACCTTATCGCCTTCGCTGACTATCGTTCTGGCCCCTTTAGCCGCAGTTTCCTGGGGACCATAGACCTCAAGCTGAGGGAAATGCTCGCACAGTGTTTTCACTCCGCCCGTGTGGTCGTTATGGTGGTGAGTCAGCAGAATAGCCACCGGTTGCCAGCCGTTGGAGGCCATTTTTTCTAACACCGGTTGGGCTTCGCCGGGATCGACAATCAGGCATTTACCGTCATCATCAGTCAGCGTCCAGATGTAGTTGTCCTGCAACGCAGGAATACTGGTAAGATTCATCATCACCTCTCGCAGGTCGTAGGAAAAGGAAGAGCGTAAAGCATGAAGCCCGCTAAATCACGCCAGATTCTGAACGCACCGCTGTCATGGCGCGACATGCCGTGGGGAGATTATTTCCGCGACGCGCTAACGCAGCAGCTTCAGCCTTACCTCGGAAAGCTTTATGGCTTTCATATGCTTAAGCTTGGCAACCTCAGCGCAGAAATCAACACCGAAAACTGTGCTATTTCACATCAGGTCAATGTTGGCAGGGAAGGGGAGCTGTTACAGGTGCTGGCTGACCCGATGCAACTGCCGTTTGAGTCGAAGTCGATCGATGCCTGTTTGCTGGCCCATACGCTCGCCTGGAGCCAGGATCCTCACCGGGTGTTACGTGAAGTGGATAGGGTGTTAATTGATGATGGCTGGATGATTATCAGCGGCTTCAATCCCTTCAGCCTGCTCGGCGTGAGTAAGATGGTGCCGGGCCTGAACCGCAAAGCCCCCTGGAGCGGACGGATGTTCAGCCAGGTGCGGTTAATCGACTGGCTGGGACTGTTGAATTATGAGGTGGTCTGGCGCACCCGATTTCAGGTGCTGCCGTGGCATCGGCAGGGCGGAAAACTGATCAGCGCCCACTTACCGGCGCTGGGCTGTCTGAATATTGTGGTGGCACGTAAGCGCACCTTCCCGCTGCTGCCGACCCGGGCCAGGAAGAGTATGAGCACCAGCAAGATCCGCCAGACGGTCAATGCCACACGCCAGTTCCGGCAGGCAGAGGATCAGGATTCGGTTTTATAACCGATATCCTCAAAAGCGGGATTTTCAGCCGCGCTGCGGGCCAGCACGTCGCAGCGCTCATTTTCCGGATGTCCAGCATGGCCTTTAACCCACTCCCACTGAATCTTATGGGTGCTGAGTGCTAAGTCGAGACGCTGCCAGAGATCGACATTCTTCACCGGCTTTTTGTCGGCGGTTTTCCAGCCACGCTTTTTCCAGTTATGGATCCAGCTGGTAATTCCCTGACGCACATACTGACTGTCGGTACTGAGCACCACATCGCACGGCTGGGTCAGCGCTTCCAGTGAGACAATCGCCGCCATCAGCTCCATCCGGTTATTGGTGGTAAGGTGATAGCCCGCGCTGAAGGTTTTCTCATGCTGACCGTAGCGTAAAATCGCCCCATAACCGCCGGGGCCGGGATTTCCAAGACAGGATCCATCGGTGAATATTTCTACCTGTTTGCGCATCTCTGGTAGACTTCCTCTCAAAAACGCTAAGTCTGACATAAAACGGGTCTTATGAGCACTGCAAATAACCGCCAGATCGTTCTCGATACTGAAACCACCGGCATGAACATGATCGGGGTACATTATGAGGGGCACCGCATCATTGAAATTGGTGCGGTAGAGGTGATTAACCGTCGCCTGACCGGTAACAATTTCCATATGTATCTTAAGCCCGATCGGCTGGTCGATCCCGAAGCCTTTGGCGTACACGGCATTGCCGATGAGTTTCTGGCTGACAAGCCTGCGTTCAGCGAGATCGCCGATGAGTTTCTCGACTACATTCGCGGTGCTGAATTAGTAATCCATAACGCCCCGTTTGATATCGGCTTTATGGACTACGAGTTTGCAAAGCTGAACCGCGGCATTGAGAAAACCGAAACCTTCTGCAAAATCACCGACAGTCTGGCGCTGGCGCGCCGTATGTTTCCCGGCAAGCGCAACAGCCTTGATGCGCTTTGCTCGCGTTACGAAATAGATAACAGCAAACGAACCCTGCACGGCGCACTGCTCGATGCCGAGATTCTGGCTGAAGTGTTCCTGACGATGACAGGCGGGCAGACCTCACTCTCCTTTTTATCGGAAAGTGAAAGCGCCAGACAGGCGCAGGGAGAGAGCATCCAGCGCATCGTGCGTCCCACCTCTGCACTGCGCGTGGTCACGGCCAGCGATGAGGAAGTGGTTGCCCATGAGTCACGTCTGGATCTGGTGATGAAAAAGGGTGGCAGCTGCCTGTGGCGCGGCTGAATTACGCATTTTTGTGGATAAAATCAACGGCAAGCTGAAAAAAACAGCAAACGATTTGTTCGCCTGGAAAAAGCGTTGACGCCGCAACAGGCTGCCATTACTATGCGCCTCGTTCCCGACGGGGAACAAAGCGCGGAGCGGTAGTTCAGTTGGTTAGAATACCTGCCTGTCACGCAGGGGGTCGCGGGTTCGAGCCCCGTCCGTTCCGCCAATCTCTTTAAAAAAGCCGATTCAGAAATGAATCGGCTTTTTGCGTTGATGCTTCTTTTATTTTTAACCTGATGGCTTTTAAATTTTTCATCACTCTTATGCTGCTGTCTGCCTGATGTGAAATAGACGTTATATTTCTCCGGATAGTAATAGTCTGTGTGAGCAAACCGTTCATCTTGTAAACCCGACTACCAGGCTGACAGTCGGGTTAAAAAGTTGCTTTAATTTTCCTGACTAACAGCGATTTCAACCGGTGTGAAGCTATTAATAATACGAACGTAATGTTTACGTTGTGCCTCGCTGAAATCATCATTTGTGGCCAGAGTGAAAACCATCAACCGACGTGAGTGAGGATTGAGGTCAGGATGCCATGGCAGAGTGACCACAGACGAAACCTGCCGTACCCATACACCATCTTCCAGGAATTTATTTGCGGTTTGCAGAACCGGCAATTTTGCCGGACCGATTTCATGCTTAAGGTTTTTCCCCTCAACTTCAAAACCGGGAACTAAACGCTTCATTCTTTCACACTGCTGCTCACAAAATTCATCTACCGTTTGATCCTGTTCCAGCGTGGCGCGGTTAATCAGGATATTATACGGTCTATTTTCCTCATCCATGTAACGGAGGATATTAATAGATTGATCCTCTTGTGGCATGAACGTCATAAACGTTCCTTCATTAAGTGGATAAACGGTTGGTTTACTGCTCATAACATTCTCTCTTATTTTTACTGACTTTGAATGTGCAATGGAATGATCTCGACGCGGCGATTTAACGCGCGTCCTTCAGGAGAATCGTTGCTGGCTATTGGCCGGGAATTACCAGCCCCTGTAACGATAAAATGGCTGACAGGCAAACCACTTTTCTCAGCCAGCCAGTTTCGAATGACGTTGGCTCGCTCAACTGAAAGGGCATTATTTATGACAGATGTACCGGAACTATCCGTATGACCTATAATGAGATAAGTCTGGGACGGTGCCTCCTTCATTTTTGCTGCTACCTCCATCAATACTTTCTCGCTATCTGGCATAAGCCTGCTGCTGCCTTGGTGGAACAGCGGTATATTAGCGGGTGTAAAAAAGGTTGGCGGGTCGCGCGGTTGATCCTTTTGCAGCATGCTCTTCGGTAAGGCGATCTGGCTTAGCAAGTGGAAAGCGGGATCGGTTTTCAACTTAACGTAACAGGCAACGCCAACCGTCAGAAAGGCAATAAGTCCCAGCGGTAGCGCAGACTTCGGCCAACCGGATTTGCTAGGGGAATAGGGCACGTTAACTGGCGTAACCCGGGAGGTGATCGATTCTGGTCGTGGAGATTTTGACAATGGCAGAATGATCTCTGGCAGTGGCGGCAGAGTAATCGCGGCCGACAGCCCAGGCAAGATAGCGCATTTCTCAGCCAGCCAGATTGACCAGGCCCCATGTCGGGTGAATCCCATCCCGTAATCGGCAAGTGTAACGCCAGCCAGTTTAAGTGATGTACTGTCGAATAAGTTTTGTAACATGCTCATGATTCGCTGTTCTGCCAGCCAGGTAACCAGGGTTGAACCCAGCGCATGTCGCTGAATGGCGTAGAGGTCATCACCACTATCGTTAGCCTCAAGCTCGCCAATCAGGTCAATAAGTCGAGATTCCAGCTTAATATCGCAATTCGCTGCCGGCGCTAATTGGCCAGTCCAGATTGCTTTATCAGGATTATGAGCATCACGCTGCTGGCTCAGACGTGTGTAAAGTCCGAGAAAACAGGGCAGCGGTTCTGACAGCTGTACAGATTTAAAAGCGTGAAGCCATGCCATCATCTGCTCGATCATGATGCTGCTGTTTTCAAAGCCATCTGCTAACAGTGGGAAATAAGTCTGCACTGCCATTTCGGGATGGTGCATCTTTATATGAGCGATCCGATCCATTACGGTATGAGCATGATCAGCGAGAGCCCAAACGATTTGACCTTCATCGTTTGAAAATAGATCGAATTGCCTGAACCACTTTCTGGCGAAGGGCCCAATAATGAGCACCATTATTTTGGCAGTACCGGCGCATTCATGCTGAGTATTAAAAAATTCAGTCTGTTTTGTGGGCTGGCTGACGCGTCTATGTGAAAAATGACGTTCGCGATAGGCTGTGCGAAGCGCAACAAGTGTTTCACTTTGGCCTTCAGTTTGCCTCAACAGCTTGAGTAATTTCCAGGCGTAACTGAACATCACCTCATTGCCGCTAGAAAGCAGGGGCTTGAGTCGTGATGAAAGAGCGGTATCCTGTCTGCTTTCACTGTAGCCGTAAAAATGAGGTTCCAGCGAATAGCGCTGCCAGTGGAGTAAGTCACCACGTTCATTATCTGTGAGCCGCTGGTCAAAATAGCAGCACAGGAATTGACAAAGTGCCTCGCTCTCCGTCTCATCATGGTTTTCAACAAGTAGCGCTTTATTGAATTGCTCAATGAGCGAAATGAGCCTGAGTTGAAGATCTGCGGCTGAGGTAATTACGCCGTCAAAAGCGATAAGGGTATCTATCGCAATAAGCCGACAAAGAAAGGTTTTACTTTTCACCACGATTTCTCCAGCACCTTACCCCAGCCAGAAATATCTGACCAGGGACAAATCCGGATGATTGTTGGTCTGGTAATTATGCTGGCGGTTTTAAACTGAATATTCAGGAGAATATCGCCATTGGTTGACTTATGGCGCAACGTTTCCAGCTCGTCGATCTGCAACATCCGCTTATAAAGCAGACGATTCTGCGCGTTATAAACGCTCAGGCAAACCGGACTTATTTCATGTTCATCAACGATATAGTCTGTCACATTCAGTGTGATGGTCTGACTAAACCAGGCATACTGTCGCTCAAGCCATTCCATCTCGTTAGCCGGAGATTGCGCGAAGTAATTAATCTTGTCATCGCCCAGAACTTCAGGCAAAGCTGTACCTCTGTGCAGACAAATACCAGCCTGATACTCAAACTCTCTTAATCCCCGCTTCTTGCCCAGCATATAAGGAGCCAGTGTGGAAGCCGGTTCAGCCTCCAGCCCCAGTAAAATTCTGATACGCCTTTTGGCGGTCAGATCTCTTTCCCACCACGTTTTATCAATGTTGCCCTGATTTTTCGCCTCATCACTGTGATCACTCCAGACCTTGCTATGTTCTTCACGCTGGTAAAAATGCCACAGCAGAGGTTTATGAGGATGATAGACATCATAACCGTGCGTAAACGCTCTGACCGCCATACCTATCTCTTCACCGGCAAAGAAGATCTGCGGATCGTTAGGGACCGATTTGATAAAGTGCCCCGAAGCAAAGATGAATCCGCCAGCCAGATAACTTCCCCGTATCGGTGCTGAAGCCTTGAAAGGAGTCGAGCTGAACATGGGAATCCCCTGACGATCATATTCCCGGAAAATCAGACGGCTGACATCAGATTTTTTGCATCCAGCTTCGTTATTGCCTGGCGTATAAGCCGGGGGATAAGTTGAGATAACGGGATGGGGCGATTGCGCCTGTAGCATCCGCAGCATCGTTATCATTTCATTATCCCAGTCAGGAATAAACCGACAGTGAGAATCTATTTGCAGGAAATATTGTTCATTCTCAAAAAGTGCCTCAGCCAGACTGCGCGCCCAGCTTGCACCCTGGCTGATAAAATAATGAACCATGATGATATCGATTCGGGCCTTATTAAAGAGGAATGTTACAATTTCCTGTCCATTAAATATCCTACGTTGCTGTAGTACAAAGCCGGCAGATTCAAAAAAATCACTGGTTTTGTCATCCTGCCAACAAATTGCGATATGCAGATTTTCAGGATATGCAGCATGTCGTAGCATATCCCTGAGCGTAGGCAGTAATTCAGGATCGCGGTAACTGGCGATGCTGACGAAGATGGTTGCTGGTTGATTCATATTAGCCTGACCCATAATGCTTTCGGTTACTGAATATCAAATAATATTTCTGCTGCAGCGGTAAAAGTTCCTCCCGCCGGGGTCGCAGATTTGCCGGGAATAAGCGTGGCTTTCCAGGTAAACTCGGTTGGTCCCTGACTGGTACTGTTTTTATCTTCTGTGGTTGTACCATTGACATTCATTAGCTGGTTCAAACCGTCCGTAATGCGGATTCCCAGACTGTCACTATTGCCAGTCGCATCCAGAACGCGGATGTAAGTACCGTCTGATGAGGGAGAATTGGTAATCATGGATGCTTTTGCGGCATAGCTGCCGTAATCACTTTTGCAGGTAATAGAAAAACCCAGGTCCCGTGTAACGCCTGCTTTTAATAACGAGGGAGTTACGGTATTGAAATCGACGGTTTTGGTACCATCGGTAGCGCATGTCGGCGTGCTGATAAGTTTCATTTCTCCGACAGTCAGGTTAATGATGTATGAGGCTGGGTTATCGCTGACAATATAATAGTAAGCAAGTAAACCGGCAGGGATAATTGTATTGCCCGTCGGGTCAGATAATTTGATATTACCCGTTTTAAAAAGCTGCACGCGAAAAAACGATCCTGCCGGCAGATCAAGGGTTCCCTCGGTTTCTCCATTGGGAAAGGTAAGAGTACTGGTTGATGGGAAATTGCCGAAAGCTCTGCCATTGCTGAATAATATTTTGATACCAATGCCGGAAATATTTGTTGGATAAATGCGTGTAGACGAATCTTGTCCAGTAAGATTAACAACTCGTTTTCCGTACTCTGTACCTGCAAGACAGGCGTCGTAGCCAATAGCACTGCCCGTGGCTGGGGTGTCGAATTGAGCGATTGGCGTTGTAGTATCTATTGCAGCATCGGCAGTAATAGTAATGGTTTGAGCATTGATAGCGAGCTGCGTGGGTTGACCACGGGCTATTGTGCAGGCAGCCCAGGCACCGGGCGACATGACGATCGCACAAAACAGAAAAACGTAGATCCGTAACATAAATTATTCCTTCTCCTGACTCAGGATGGCGATGATTTCCGGGGGGTACATTTTTGTTAAATCGGCAAAATTTCTCCCGATGCTGTCTTCGGCATATTTCAGTAATAAAATCAGTGGACTGCTGGGCTCCGTCATACCAAACCAGCTGCGAACTTCCTTGATAGTTTGCAGCGCGTCGGCACGATTATTAATGTCTCGACGAAGTGTCTGGATAGGCGCCTGGGGCGCAGGATCGCTAATGACCACCTCAGGAGCTGATTCTGAAGTTTCGTCGAGGGAGGACGCGTTTGTTTCAACATGAATAATGCTGGCAGAGGGTGTGACCTCGACGGCCTGTTCGGACACCGGTTCCAGACTGCCGAACTCTTTGCAGAAAAGTGCAAGGATAGCGGTTAATGTCGCCAGCTCAGGAGCCTCATCCTTCAGCGTTGCAACAAGAGTTTGCTTAATTTGAACGACAAAATGATATGCCTGGACCAGCGGTCGCAACGCATCCTGTGCATTGAGATGCCATTCATGTATCAGTCCGGCTACCGCTGTTTCCGACAACGTTCCGGGCTCGCGCGAAAACAGATGCGCCTTTTCAAACTCCCGAAGCGTGATTTGTAGCCCGGCGGCTTTCGGTAGCAACTGATTGCGTATATCTGTTATCAGGCCTTCAGGATCCTCAAGCTCAGCAAACGCATTTGCCCGTAAAATTGGCGTGAATTCACCTTCGTCCAGTAGTTGAGGATGAAGATCGTCTGGCCATATGGACAACAAGGCAGCGAGCACTTCCGTGCCCTCTGCAATCGCAGCCAGGCCAATTCTGCGAAGCCGACAGCGCATCAGAATGATAATCAGCCTGACATCTTTGCTTTTTTGCAGTAAATCCAGACACTCTCGTTCAGTTTCAGTCCAGTTTATCGGTTCTGCCGCTTCAACAAAGTCACCATATTCTGCAGCCAGTTTGGGCTGCAGCCGGGATTGCAGCATAATAAAGTCCGGAACGTACTCCAGATTTTCACCACAAGGATTATCCTGCGATAACGGTTGCAGCAGGTGCTGATAATAATTAGAACAGATGAGCACAGGTTTCTGATTCATAAGATTTAATTTTGAGTAAGAACTGTATTTCCTGGTTAAAGCGACGGCTGGCGGTGATACATTTCGGGTTCGAAACTCATGCCGTACACTGGAACGGTTGCGTGTTCACGCTCCAGCCAACTGGCATAACCAAGCTGGTGACGGCCATCAAGTCTGGCCTGCGGTACCTGATCGGCTGCCAGAATCAGTTGCACATCCCAGGCATATTCGAATCCGATAAAACTCCGTATCAGTTCGCGTAGCACCGCCATATCGCTGCCCCAGGGACTGAATTGCATATACTGGGAAAGAGACAGCGGCCCCATGAGCACTTTAAATTTATGCTGCCTGTCCAGTACGGTATTGCCGAGAATGGCACCATCGCCAAGCAGAGCGGCGTAACGATCATCACCCAGCGCACTCTGATCCTGGTCGTCCAGAAAAATCCATTGCGGCTCAAACTCTTTCAACTCGACAGGCACTTCAAAGTAATAGTGCAATGCCCCTAACAGACCGTCAGGATTACGGGCTTCACGAATAAGATGGGCAGAGGAGGCCAGTCTGGCATGGACTGGCAGCGGTGAAGAAATGAGTTCGGCAGGGTCGAGTCCGATCAGGCTGCCAACGTAAAACGAGAAGCGCTCGTCATTTTTACGGTCGAGCGAAGCCGTATCCTGTGATAGAAACCAGGCACGATAAAACTGACTCAGCGCACGATGGTGAAAGATGTCGGTGAAATCAATCAGCGTAGGATCGTGCTGTTCATAACGTGAATAAGCGAGCTCTGTCATATGGAGCGGCATGGCTCCCTGCGCCCCCCAGATGCCCAGACCGAATAGCTGAACTTTGATTTTGTCGTCCTGCTGGCTGATTGCCGCTATTTCGCGCGGAGAAAAGGCCATGCTTGCCATCTGTCCCAGCCTGAAGCGTTCCTGTGAGGGAAGCGTGGCAATGCCTGGCGGGGGTAAATCTGGCGTACGAGCAGCGATAGCCCGCATGAGACTGATAAACCCGGCTTCCCACGGCGCGTCATTATCAAACCAGACCTGTAAATCGTCAGGTATTGTCATAGTGCCCCACGCCTGCCAGGGCGAGCCTTCCAGCGTGTAATCAGTCCGCGCTGCATGGAATGTAACTCGGTTTCAGTAAAGATATTGATAGCGGCATGGCGCGCCAGATAGTTTTCCATCACCAGACCAAAGAGATAAGGACTCTTGCCGGAGAATCCCTCTTCGTCGACGGTCAGGCTACAGTTGACCCCACGTCCATAGACCAGCAGACCTTCTTCAGAAAGCCGACGGATTACTGGTTTGGTCTGGCAACCGACCAGACTATTGATCTGTGCAACGGCATCAAGATCGGCTGCGGTAGTAAACATCCGCAGCATATTACGTAATGATTCGCCGCCCTGCGTATGCTCCATGTCTGAGAGAGGCAGGTAATTAAAACTCAGCTGGCGGATAAGCCGCCATGCCGACTCACCGGTATTGAACGGAGGGCGTGGTGCACTTGGCGAACTGACAAAACGAGCCCCCTCAATGGGAACCGAATCGGACATGGTAAGATCAAAACGTCCACTATTTGACAAGAGACGAGGCAAATCACGATTGGTGACCATGGCATCAACTAGCAGGTAGCGAATATGCTCTCCATAGGGTGCCTCTTGCTGATCAACCAGCGAGATGAAGATTTCAGTGCTGGTGTAGGGTGTACGGGTAGTATATTTACGGCTACTGTTCTCCTGCCCACGCGCTTCTCGCCTGACGGAAAAATAGCGTCCGAAATTACCTCCATCTCTGTGGCGCGTTTGATAAAGCGGGTTAAACGTGAGCTCTTCACTGGTTTCCGCCTGTAAACCAAATACCTGATTTACTGAAAATATCTCGTAATCCAGGGGGCGACTGCGATCGGGAACGATGTGGAAACTGTTGAGCGCCCTGTTAACCTCAATGCGATCAACCCGCTTTGGAAACAAATTAATCACTGGCGTACAAAACAGGAGGAAACGCGTGGCATCGATGTGCGGAATGAGCTCCTGCGGGAGCCTGCTGAGCAGGATAATAAGCTCAACTTCATTACTGTTATTTTCCGCCAGGGCAGCAGAAAGTTGTGTGAGAGAAAAAAAGTAAAAACGCTGACTACAGGAAATATATTCCTGAATTAAAGTGTGGCCATGAAACATATTCCATTGCAGCGGCAACAGGCTTTGATCCGGATCCAGCCCTTCAAATTTTAATGGCTGCTGGCTGATGATGCTATATTGTGACTTATCCTGCACGTGACTGCGAACAATAGTAGCCACGTGATGGCCATGCAGCAGTTCAAAGATATGAGAGACAATACGTTCGTCTCCCTGAATGTAAAAAGGAAGTTCATCAAGACCCTTCAGTTCTGAAAAAGCCAAATCGCCTTGCAGTTTCAGTTTGATGCGTAAAGCACCTTTCAACTGATTGTGCTTGATGCGATGGTGTTCCAGATTGGGAATATCAGGTGGCACGGACGTTAAGCGGGCTTCAGTAATCTTCAGCGGCCAAAGAGTAACATTTTGATTATTTCTGAACTCGCAACGGCTCATCTCACCCGGTAATAGCCGGCTAAAGAAAGCGCTTTGTTTGGGAATGTTATAGCCGCTGGTTAAATCACCTTCATTAACATTGGGTGTCAATTGAATAACACCCATTGAAGGAATCGGTGAGTTATAGTTGGGGTAAACAATATCCATTAACCGCTGAGTGAAGTTCGGGAATTCGGCATCAAGCTTAATTTGTGTTCTGGCTGATAAAAAGCAAAACGCCTCAATAAGCCGCTCCACGTAGGGATCGGCAATTTCAATTCCGTTCATACCCAGACGCCCGGCTATCTTGGGATGGCGGCTGGCAAATTCCTGCGCCATTTCTCTGATAAAGATGAGTTCCCGATTGTAGTAATCCAGAAAATTGTGTTCCACTTGGCACCCTGTTAGGTAAAAAACGACTCAAAAAGAAAAGCTAACTTCAGAATCATAAAACGTTCACCAGCATAGAAACGGTAGGGTTTACGCTGTGGTTATCACATCTGTAGTGGCATTATTGTAAAAGTAAATGTTGACCGCACGACAACGCTAATTGTCCTCGTGTGACTATTTAGGAGTAAGGATCGGGCTTTATTCTTAAAAGTGTTTCAAATTATAAATAACAATATCCGTTTTTATTTAACGCGTTTAGAGTGTGTGGAAAGCAGCAGTGAAGTATAAGGGTTTTCTATCAGTTTTTGTTAACCAGAAATAAGCGTTCAATATTCTAATTAAAACGAGATAGGTTATACCGTGGCGATATCAAGAAAGAATCTGTTCGGGAAGTTAAACAGCAGTTTGTTTAAAAGCGTTGAGAGTGCAACAACGCTCTGTAAGCTACGCGGTAACCACTACGTTGAACTGGTGCATTGGTTAAGTCAGCTCTACCAGCAGCAGGATAGTGATTTCCGCCATGTAATTCGGCATTTTGAAATTGATGCTGAAATGCTGGAACGTGATTTTTCACAGGCATTGGCCCGGCTGCCTGCTGGCGCCAGTACTATCGCTGATTTTTCTTACCATATTGAACTGGCTATTGAGCGTGCATGGGTCATGGCCAGCCTGGAATGCCATGATAAGGCCATTCGCAGTAGTCATTTGTTAATGGCGCTTTTGACCACTATGGAGTTGCGTCGTGCATTATTCGCCATTTCGTCGCTCTTTGAAAAGATTCCGCTGGAACATTTAAATAAAGAGTTTGGCTATATTATTCGCGACTCGGCAGAGCAAAGCGATCTTTCCGGCGGCGCCGTTGTAACTGAAGATGCTGGTGTTCCCGGTGAGGCAAGCCATGCGCTAAGTCATCCGCAAAACGGCGGAGGACTGAATCAGTATTCCACTGATCTTACCGCACTTGCTCGTGAGGGTAAGCTCGACCCGGTATTAGGACGTGACAAAGAGATCAATACCATGGTGGATATTCTGCTGCGTCGTCGTCAGAACAATCCATTGCTTACCGGGGAAGCTGGCGTAGGAAAAACGGCGGTTGTGGAAGGTTTAGCGTTGGCCATTGCTGCGGGTGAAGTACCACCTTCGCTGCAAAAAGTGCGATTACTGACGCTTGACATCGTCGCACTCTCAGCCGGGGCCAGCATGAAAGGTGAGTTTGAGGCGCGACTTAAATCTGTGCTGGAAGAGGCCGCCAACTCTGCTGAACCGGTCATCCTGTTCATTGATGAGATTCACACATTGGTGGGCGCTGGCGGTAATGCGGGAACCGGCGATGCCGCTAATCTGATGAAACCCATGCTGGCGCGTGGTCAGCTTCGCACGATAGGTGCCACGACCTGGAGTGAATTTAAACGTCACATAGAAAAGGATCCGGCACTCACTCGTCGCTTTCAGGTGCTACAGGTTGATGAGCCTTCAGAGGATCTCGCTACAGCTATGATTCGTGGTTTGATTCCGGTACTGGAAAAGCATCACAACGTCTGGATTATGGATGAAGCTGTCAGGGCTGCAGTTCGGCTTTCTCATCGATATATCCCTGCTCGTCAGCTGCCTGACAAGGCAATCAGTTTATTAGATACGGCCTGTGCCAGGGTTGCTGTTGCACAGTACGCACCACCGACAGAGCTGCAAATATTAAATTTCCGCAGGCAGTCTGCCCAGGCTGAGCTGACAGAACTCGAAAAGGCGATCGGCTTTGGCAAAGCGGACAACAAGCAACGTGGCCCGGTGCAGGATGTTATTGCAAGCCATACGCAGGAAGCTGAGATCCTTGATCGTCAATGGGCGAAAGAGTGCAAGCTGGTAGCGGATATTATTGAGACGCGACAGCAACTGCAGGCCGCTACGCGAGAGAAAACGGATACGGCGAGTTTGCAGAATCATTTGAATGAACTGGACGCAGCGCTGAGTGAGCTTCGCGGTGAACAGCCACTGGTTCAGGCTGAGGTTAATGCCGCGGTGATCGCCTCAATTGTAGCGAACTGGACAGGTATACCGGTAGGACAGGTGCTTAAGGATGACGTTAGCGCGGTGATGGAACTACCACAACGCCTTTCAGAACGTGTGATCGGGCAGGATTATGCACTGACTTGCCTGAGCCAGAATATTCAGACTGCACGCGCTGGGCTTGCTGATCCACAAAAACCTCATGGCGTTTTTATGCTGGTAGGGCCATCTGGAGTAGGCAAAACAGAGACGGCGCTTGCCATCGCAAGTCAGCTTTATGGCGGTGAGCAGAATCTGATCACAATTAATATGAGTGAATATCAGGAAGCACATACCGTTTCATCGTTGAAAGGGTCACCTCCGGGCTATGTCGGCTACGGGGAAGGTGGCGTGTTAACGGAGGCGGTGCGCCGTAAACCTTACAGCGTAATTTTAATGGATGAAGTTGAAAAAGCACATCCGGATGTTCACGAGCTTTTCTTCCAGGTTTTCGATAAAGGAACAATGGAGGATGGTGAGGGACGGCATATTGATTTCAGAAATACAATTATTTTACTGACCAGTAACACCGGCAGTGAAATTATCAGCATGGCCTGTGCTGATCAGGAAACGATGCCTGATGAAGAGGGGTTGCTGAAAATATTGAATCCTGCGTTACTAAAAGTATTTCCGGCTGCATTTTTGGGGCGTGTCACGGTTATTCCCTATTTGCCACTAACGCCATCGTCGCTGCAGTATATTGTCAGGGTTCATTTAAATCGTATTGCGCAACGCGCTAAGTCGAATTATGACATCAATTTGAATTTTAGTGATGAATTAGTTCAGCATATTGTTGAACAGTGCCCTGTGGCTGAGACAGGGGCAAGGATGCTTATCCGGTTTATTGAGAAAAACATTCTGCCAAAACTGGGTGTGACAGTAATGAATATGGCGGCCAATCCTGATGAGGCTAGTGAGCTGATAACGTTATATGTAAGTTTATCGCAGGAAAAGGTTATTGAAATTTCTGCGATTAAGTAAGTAGTAAGGGAGCGTAGTTATCCAGGGATTTGGTTAAAAAGTTAGTCAAAATATTGGAAATTTTAAAAACTTATAATGGAAACTAAGAGGTTTATTTTATGCGTAAATTAAAACTGTCGGTCTGCGCGGTCGCGATGACTATTGCTTCAGGTTCAGCAATGGCTGTAGGACAAGGTACCGTAACCTTTAACGGTCAACTGATTGCTGAAACCTGTACCATCGCCAACGATTCTATTGATGTCCAGGTGACCCTGCCGACAGTGTCTGTCCAGACGCTGGCAGCAGCGGGTGCAACTGCGGGCTCAAAAGGGTTTGACCTTAATGTCATAGATTGCCCGGCAGGTATCACCCAGGTAGCAGCGCATTTTGAAGCCATTGGCAGCAGTGGTGTGGACAGCACCACCGGTAACCTGACCAACCAGTACACCGGTACTGCTGATGATCCGGCTGCCACTGCAGTACAGGTCCGTCTGTATAACTCTGATGAGCAGCCGCTGAAACTGGGTGAGACCGGTGCTGCCGCAGCGGTTACCAGTGGTAGCGCCACTATGCGTTACTACGGTGGCTACTACGCGACTGCAAAAACCGGTGCGGGCAAAGTCAATGCAAAAGCTGCTTATACGCTGGCCTACCCATAATCGATCAGGTTTTTAATCTTTTTTAGGGCGAGAAATCGCCCTTTTAAAAAATGAATTTTTGCTTTGTAAGTAAACGAAATGCCAGAAGCGCAGGGCGTAATATGAACTATCAACGTGCACTCTTTTTCACACTAATGACATCTTTACTCTCTTTGTTGTTTATTACACAGAGTGTATTAGCCGGTATGACAATATCCGGGACGCGTATTGTTTTTCCCGGAAATGAACGTGAACATATGGTGCGGACCAATAATAAGAGTAGCTCTCCATTGCTGGTGCAGGTCTGGGTAGATGACGGTACGACAAATGGTGATATCAACAAACTTAAGGTGCCTTTCACCGTTACGCCGCCAGTTTACCGTGTTGAACCAGGTAAGGGTCAGAGTGTACGTCTCATCTACAATGGAATGACACTGCCTCAGGATCGTGAATCTGTTTTCTGGTTTAACATGCTGGAAATACCACCAGTTAACGAATCAGTGGCTGATAAAGATCGCCTTGAACTGGCATTCAGAACGCGAATTAAAATATTTTATCGCCCGAGCATTTTGAAAGCGAGCGCATTACGGGAGTTTAATAGCATAAAGTGGCAGGTTATCAGTCCGGCGGAAGGAATCAAAGTGACGAATCCAACACCTTATTATATCTCATTTGATTCAGCTTATATTGTTTCTGGTAATACTAAGTCGCAACTTAAAAGTGATATGATTCCACCTTTCAGCACAAAAGAAATGCTGTTAGATCCTAAAGCACCACGACCCACATCAGTCAATAGTGTTTTGGTTCGGGTTATTAATGATTTTGGTAACGTCATTGAGTATCAGTTGGTAAAGAGTGGCGGTGATAATCTGTCAGTCAGAACTGATAAATAATACTATACCTGCAAGCTGGAATCTTATTTTTATTTGAATCAATACAGTACATATTGTCGTCGGGAGCAGGGAAGTGAAACCGAAAACTAATAGAAAATATGTTCGGCGAATAATATTCGAATCAAAAATTGCTTTAGCAGTTCGTCATGCACTGATCATTTCTTTAGGCGCGGGTTTACCTCTGTTTGCTATTAGCAGCGTTCTTACGTTGCCGTCTGCTGCTCTTGCCAGCGAGATTGGGAAAAGTGTGAAGTTTAACAGTGATTTTATTCATGGTGCCGGCGTAGATATTTCCCGGTTTTATCAGGGCAACCCTGCGCCAGTGGGGGAGTATGTCATACAGGTTTCAATCAATGGCAAACGCCGGGGTATGCATAAAGTCGTTTTCAATTCAGTAGAGGGTAGTACGGGGGCACAGCCCTGCTTTACTGAAGCAGAGTTGAGCCGTCTGGGAATTAAACGCCCTGAGCGCTCTCTGCTGGCTGCCGACCTTAATAAAATGGCTGAGTGCAGAACCATTGATCAATGGATTGAGGGAGCGAATGCGAACTATATAACAGGGGACTTTTTTCTTGAACTAACGGTTCCTCAGGCGAGCCTGCTTCAGCATCCACGAGGTTATACCGACCCCAATACCTGGGATTCTGGTGTGACGGCTGCACTGATTGATTACAACAGTAATATTTATCTCCAGCAGAATTCCAGCCTGTTCGACAGTAATAACGGACACACCGCCAGCGGCAATCTTGGGTTGTTAGCAGGGTTGAATTTCTATGACTGGCGTTTACGCAAGCGGCTAAATACCAACTGGAGCCGGGGCAATTCGTCGCATACACAATCGTTATCCACTTATCTCCAGCGCGATGTTCCTGAACTGAAGAGTGAGTTAACGCTGGGGGACAGTACAACTTCTGGCGATCTGTTCGACAGCATGACAGTTAGAGGTATTCAGTTAGCGTCTGATGATCGCATGCTTCCTGATGGTCTGCGTAACTACACTCCGCTTGTGAAAGGTATCGCTGAATCAAACGCCAGAGTGCAGGTCACACAGCGTGGTCGGATTCTTTATGAAACCACGGTGCCACCAGGGCCGTTTGAAATTACTGATATCGGCGCAATGGGCTATGGTGGCGATTTACAGGTAACGGTCATTGAAGCAGACGGCCGCCAGCGAACACAGATCGTCCCCTTCTCGGCGCCACCTATGTTGCTGCACGATGGCGTCTCACGCTTCGGCATCACCGTCGGCAGGCTTCAGGACGACTCACTGAGGGAAAAACCGAGCCTGGCTCAGGCTTTTTATCAGTATGGGCTGGGGAATATGTACACGTTGTATGGCGGAGGTCAGTTTTCTCCGGATTATGCTGCTGCAGGTATTGGTAACGCTTTCAATACCTCTCTGGGTGGCATATCCATGGACGTTACACACGCCAGAAGCGATCTGGGCAAGGGAAAATCTTCATCTGGTAACAGCGTTAACATAGGATTCAGTAAGTATCTGGAAACGACAGGAACGGATGTCACTCTTGCTGCCTGGCGATACTCTTCAAACGGATTCTATAGTCTGAGAGATGCCGCGCTGGAGCGTTATGGCGTAAGAAATGACGATTACAGGATAGATTATCGTACACGTCAACGTTTGACTGTCAGCCTGGGGCAGCCGTTGTGGAATGATGCTCGGGTGAGCCTCTCCGGCAGTTTTTATAACTACTGGAACACACGTTCATCCAGCAGCCAGTACATGCTGAGTTACAGTAAATCCGAACGTGATTTTTACTGGTCTGTGTCGGCTTCGCGCGCCTATAACGGTTCCGGTAAAGATGTGAATAGTCTGATGTTTTCCATCAATGTTCCGCTGGGGCGCAGCAGTAACCTGTCTGAGAAACCGCTGTTTACGTCAGTTTATTCGACTGTCTCACATGACAATAATGGAGGCAGTTCTCTGCAGGCTAACGCGATAGGTACTCAGGGTGAACAGAATGAACTGAGTTATGGCGTTGGGACGATGGTGAACAGGACACAGAATAATAGCACCAGTAATGCTGTAAACGGCAATGTTAACTATAACTCCTCTGTCGGACAGTTTGGCTCAACCGCATCACTGGGTAATCAGTCAAACCAATTGTCGATATCTGCTAACGGTAGTCTGGTTGCGCACAGTGGCGGCATTACTGCCGGCCCAAGGTTGGGCGATTCACCTTTTGCGCTGGTGGAAGCTCCAGGGGCGAAAGGCGCAAGAATCCTCAACGGTTATGGTTCTGAAATTGATGCTAATGGCTTCGCTATTGTGCCATCACTGACACCCTATCGTGAAAATAACGTGGCGGTTAATACACGCGGCCTCCCGGCTACCGTTGATGTGCTGGAGAATGAAAGTACAGTCATTCCGCGAATGGGCGCAATAGTTAAGGTTAATGTGAAAACAGTGATCGGTGAGCCGATCGTTTTAAAGATTAAAGATAAAGACGGTAGTCCATTACCGATTGGTATGGATATCTATGACGATAAAAATAAAAGCCTAAGCATTATTGGTCAGGGTGGTATGGCATTTGTCAGAGGATGGCAGGCGGAAAAAAGTAATCTTCATGTGAACCGCTCAAATGGTAAACGCCTGTGCGCCATTTATTCAGATGCTGCTATTGCCCGGCAGATGAAAAATGCGCATGGAACCATTACGCAGGTGGAGGTGATATGTCATTAATCAAATTTATGATAAAAAGTGACGGATGTCTGCGAGCGAAATTGTTAGGGGCGTTGACAGGCACTCTGTTTACCTCTGTTGCTTGGGGATGCACCACTGATTGTGCCATTACGGTTAATTTCACCGGTGTGTATAACGACGAAACCTGTAACGTGATCATCAATAATGTCAGTAACAATGAAACGGTGACGTTGCCAAAAATATCAACCACAGCATTGCAAGGTAGTGGCAGTGAAGCAGGCAGCGTGCCCTTTGATATTACGCTAAAGGATTGCCCAGCGAGCCGTACAATTACAGCTTTTTTTAATAGTAGTGCTAATGCTGCAGATGCAACAACGGGTAATTTGGTCAATGCAACCGGTGAAAGCTACAGCAATAATGTACAGATTCGTCTGAGGAAGGAAGATGGCTCTCAGGTAATTATCGACGATAGTACATCAGGGCAAAACTATGTCATTTCATCCTCAGCGGAGCAGGTAACACATGGGTTTTCTGCAAGCTATTATGCGACTGGGAACGCAACTGTTACCGCAGGGTTGGTAATGGCAATAGCCAGCATTGAGCTTGTTTATAAATAAAGGGGGAAGAGGCTGGCTGATTATCGAACGTTAACGACACGAGAATAATAGTTTATTCACAAACGCTTATTAAAGAGTATTCATCATTATGAATAAAAGTAATTCACAAAAATTTATCGCACGAAATCGTGCGCCACGTGTGCAAATTGAATATGACGTGGAAATTTACGGCAGTGAAAAGAAAATTGAGCTGCCTTTCGTTATGGGTGTTCTGGCTGATCTTTCAGGTAAAGCGCTGGAGCCATTACCCCCGGTTGCGGACCGGAAGTTTCTTAGCATTGACATTGATAACTTTGATGAACGCATGAAAGCGATGCGTCCACGCGTTGCTTTCGCCGTGCCGAATACCTTAACCGGTGAGGGCCAGCTGATGGTCGATATGACCTTTGACAGTATGGATGATTTTTCACCAGATGCTATCGCCCGTAAGGTCGATTCACTGGCACAGCTGCTTGAAGCCCGAACTCAGCTGGCTAACCTCCAGACCTATATGGATGGCAAAGCCGGGGCAGAGAATCTGGTCATGAAAGTACTGAATGATAAATCGCTGCTGAATACGTTGGCTTCGTCGCCGAAGCCAAAACAGGCTGATGAAGCCGCGTCCCAAAAGTGATGCAGAGAGATAACTATGTCTACCCAACAAGTAACATCTAAACAGGCTGGCGCAAATACCGCCACACAGAGTGATTTTAATGCGTTATTAACGCGTGAATTTAAACCGAAGTCTCAACAGGCAAAATCAGCGGTTCAGGCAGCGGTGAAAACGCTGGCTGAACAGGCGCTGAGTACGTCAATCACCATGGCTGATGATGCCTATAAAAACATCGCAGCCATCATTGCTGAGATCGATCTCAAGCTCTCTGAGCAGGTCAATCTGATCCTGCATCATGAAGAGTTTCAGCAACTGGAAAGCGCATGGCGTGGTCTTCATTATCTGGTCTATAACACCGAGACTGATGAAAAGCTGAAACTGCGCTTTATGGATATCTCTAAAGACGATCTTCGCCGCAATATGAAGCGCTATAAAGGGATTGCCTGGGATCAAAGTCCGTTATTCAAGCAGATTTATGAAGAAGAGTATGGTCAGTTGGGCGGCGAGCCTTACGGCTGTCTGGTGGCGGATTACCACTTTGACCACAGTCCAGCAGACGTGGATCTGCTCTCCTCGATCGGTAAAGTGGCCGCTTCTTCGCATATGCCATTTATTACTGGTGCGTCACCTTCTGTAATGCAGATGGAGTCATGGCAGGAACTGGCAAATCCACGTGATCTGACCAAAATATTTACCCAAAACCTGGAATATGCCGCATGGAATTCACTGCGTCAGTCTGAAGACTCTCGTTATATTGGTCTGGCTATGCCGCGTTTCCTGGCTCGTCTTCCCTATGGAATTAACAGCAATCCGGTTGATAACTTCAACTTTGAAGAAACAACAGACGGTGCGGATCACAGTAAATTTGTCTGGGCGAACGCCGCGTATGCGATGGCAGTAAATATTAACCGTTCATTCAAACACTATGGCTGGTGCACCATGATCCGCGGTGTTGAAAGCGGTGGTGTGGTAGAAAATCTGCCTTGCCATACTTTCCCGACCGATGACGGCGGTGTGGACATGAAGTGTCCAACCGAGATTGCGATTTCTGATCGTCGTGAAGCTGAACTGGCTAAAAATGGTTTTATCCCGCTGGTGCATCGCAAGAACACTGATTATGCCGCGTTTATTGGTGCGCAGTCGCTTCAGAAGCCAACAGAATATTACGATCCGGATGCGACCGCGAATGCCAATTTGTCAGCACGCTTACCTTATCTGTTTGCCTGCTCGCGCTTTGCTCATTATCTGAAGTGTATCGTACGCGATAAGATCGGTTCTTTTAAAGAGCGTGAGGATATGCAGCGCTGGCTGAACAACTGGGTAATGAATTACGTGGATGGTGATCCCGCTAATTCTTCTCAGGAAACGAAAGCGCGACGCCCGCTGGCAGCAGCTGAAGTGGTTGTGGAAGATGTGGAAGGTAATCCTGGCTATTACCAGGCGAAATTTTTCCTGCGACCACATTTTCAGTTAGAAGGATTAACCGTATCTTTGCGTATGGTTGCTAAATTACCTTCTTTAAAAGGAGTTGTCTGATCAGGAAATTAACTTTCATTGCCTGATTGAGACAATAAAAAAGAGTAATCATTTTATTCTTGTGGTTTTAATTTATTTTTACACTTAATCTGTTGGAAATCATTTCCCACGAGCGGGGAGGTATTTCTGGCGAGTCATTGCCGTTACAAAACATGTAACGTTTTTCGTTAAGAGCTGATAAAGGAGATATTATGGCTCAGGATATGTTCATTAAAATTAATGGTATCGAAGGCGAGTCACTGGATGCCACGCATAAGAATGAGATCGAAGTGCTTTCATGGAATTGGGCGACTGCTCAGCATTCTAATATGCACAGTGGTTCTGGCGGCGGTTCCGGTAAGGCAACGGTAGATGATTTCTGCTTTGAGCATTACATCGACAAAGCAAGCACCAATTTACTTAGCTACTGCCTCTCGGGTAAACACATCAAAGATGTTGAGTTTGTGGTGCGTAAGGCCGGTGGTGATCCGCTGGAATATCTGACCATCAAATTCACTGATGTCATTATTACCCGGGTTGAAACAGCTGGCTCCAGCGTTGATGAAATGCGTCCACGTGAGCGTATAACTTTCGCCTTTACCAAAGTGACTCAGGATTATGTCATGCAGAATGCTGAAGGTGCTAAATCTGGCGTCATTTCTACCAGCTATGATGTGAAAGCAAACCTGCGCAGTTAATCTTCCTGCTGAGCAATAAGTTTTGCCGCCTCGGCGGCAAAACTTTTATCCAACCGGGTGGTTGCATCATTGAATTCTAAAAAGTCGACAATGTAGGTAGATTCATGTTTTGCAGAACAGATATAAAAAGTAATCAACGGAAAATGCGAAATACATTAGCACTCATTTTGCTGACTCTTTTTTTGATCTCCTGCAGCAGTAAAAAAGACCGGATGCCTGAAGATGGTGAGATAAAAATAAATCTGATTGCAGATAAAGATATTAACCCAAACGAGAAGGGCCATCCTGCTCCGCTGAACATATTCATTTATAACATTCGCGATACGGATGTTTTCAGTAATGCCGATTTTTTTGAAATCATTGAAGGTAGCAATAAATCTTTAGCGTCATCTTCATCAAAAATGTACGAAGCAATATTAAAACCCGGCGAGATGCGATCTGTTTTCCTGTCGACAGAAAATAAAGTCCAGGCATTAGGGGTCATTGGAGCATATCGGGATCTTAACGATGCGGTATGGCTGAAAATTTATGAGTTGCCGCCACCAGTCAGCTCCTGGTGGAAAAGAATGTTTAGCGATGATGCCATTGCGTTGAATGTGAATTTTAAGAAGTCAGCAATAACTATTAGAAAAATGGATTAAACCATGAGAACAAATAAGGTCGTCTGGAGTGAAGGACTGTTTCTTCGCCCGCAACTATTTCAACAGCAAGAACGTTATTTTGAATATTACGCACATAAGCGGGCTGCCACGCTGAGTCCTTTTTACTGGGGGTTCTCACAATATGAAATTGACCGTGAAGCGCTGACCTACGGCAAACTGGTCCTTCGAAGTGCCCGGGGCGTGCTTCAGGACGGCACGCCCTTTGATGTGCCCGATCACGCCGATCTGCCTGAGCCGCTGACAATACTGCCAGAGCATTTGGACAAGATGATTTATCTGGCGGTGCCGTTGCGGCTTGATAATAGCGACGAGACAATTTTCAGCCAGAATGACTCCAGTTCGCTGGCGCGTTTCCGGGCTGAAGAGGCTGAGCTCTGCGATACCAATTCAATCAGGCAGGGACCTAAGCCGGTTCAGCTGGCGATGCTTCGATTGAAACTGGTATCGCAAGCTGAGATGACCGAATCATGGATTGGCCTGCCGCTTACCCGGGTAAAAGCTATTCAGCCAGACGGCAGCGTTCTGTTACATGTGGATGATTATATTCCTCCGGTAACCGGCTATGCCGCAAATCCATTACTTAAAGAGTGGCTGACGCACCTGAATGGGCTGGTCAAAATACGCGCGGAGATGCTGGCCGCGCGTCTTTCAACTTCCGACGGTAAGGCAAGCGCCAGCGCCGAGGTTGTGGATTATCTGCTGCTGCAAATCTTCAATAAATATGAACCCATTCTTGATCATTTGCGGCATATACCTGAACTGCCGCCGATTATTTTGTATGAAGAGCTGGCAAAACTGGCAGGGGAACTCTCCACCTTTATTCGTGTTAAGACCCGACGTCCGAAAGCGGCACCGGGATATGATCATGCAGGGCTCTATTCCTCTATTCGGCCATTGGTTGAAGAGGTTAACGATCTCATGAATCAAATTCTGGTACGAGCAGGGCAGCTTATTGATCTCCGCGCGAAAGGTAACGGTGTCTGGTCAGCATCGGTGCTGCCGGGTGAACTGCAGTCATTCTCAAATATTGTCCTGGCCGTCAACGCTCAATTGCCGATGGACGTTTTGCAGCAGCAATTTCATGCTCAGGCCAAAATCAGTGCGCCGCAACAGTTGCACGAACTGGTTCGTTCACACCTGCCTGGACTTACTTTGCAGAGTTTGCCGGTTCCACCGCGGCAGATCCCCTATAGCGCTGGCTATGTCTATTTCGAACTGCTTAAGAATGGATCTTTTTGGGACAAAATATCGACCACCGGCGCACTGGCGCTGCACATCGCAGGTGAATTTCCTGGGCTTAAGATGGAATTGTGGGGAATCAGGAGCTGATGAAAGACGATACCAATTCTCCGGACGCGCGTTCATCAGAACGCGAAGTCGGCGAGAGTCGTTCGCCGCAGGCACTGGGTAAGTTTCTTCTTGATGAGCAGGGTGACTGGATCGAGCCGCCGGAACCGCCACATGACAGTCATAACGAAGGCACCAGAAAAGGCGGGCAGGCTTCCAGACAAGAGCGTATGCCTGGTAGTGAGAGCGTACAGCAACGTATTCTGAAGGTCAGAGCTGCGGATAATCCGCTGCTGGAGGCGGCTCAGCCTCTGTTACGGGCGCTGGGCGATATGCCTGACAACGTCAGTGACATGACGCATGTTGAGATACTGAAAAATACGCTTAAAAACCAGATAAATTTATTCAGTGTTGTCTGTGACGAAGTGAATATACCCTGGAAAAAAATGGCGATTGTACGCTATTGCCTCTGTACTGCGCTTGACGAATTTGCGCACACCACAACGTGGGGACTGGCCGCGGGCTGGTCGCAGAGCAACCTGCTAAACCACTTTGAAGGGGATAACGACGGCGGTAATAAGTTTTTCTTACTGGTAGGTCGCTTGTCGATGAATCCCTCCGAATTTGTCGATGTACTGGAGATACTGCTGCGCATTCTCGGCCTTGGTTTTGAAGGCCGTTACAGCATTATTGAGGATGGCGATCGACAGCTGACTAAAATCCGGCAGCGACTGCTGACGTTAATTCAGAGTGCACGTAATACGACTCAGCCAGCCCTTTCACCTCATGGTTTATTGCCTGGCGGTCCTATACAGCGTGAAAAGAACATTCTGCCTGTCCGGCTTACGGCTCTGTGCGTAGGTGTGCTAGTCGCCTCAGCGTTTATCGGTTCGAAATACATGTTGCTGACCCGGCTCGACGGCATCACAAGCGATATCAATGCCATGCACAACATCAACGTTGTCATGTCGCAGACTAAAACTCGTCTCAGGCTGGCCATTTTGCTGCGTAACGAAATCCAGAAGCAGCTGCTCAGCGTAGATGAAACTCAAACCCAGAGCAAAGTTGTGCTCAAAGGTGACTCGTTGTTCCGTTCAGGTTCAACGTCGCTTGAGCCCGACATGGTCAAAGTTATCCAGCGCATTGCTCGTGAGGTTCAGCGCGTGAAAGGTGAGGTGCTAATTGTCGGCCACACGGATGCTACGCCAATCAACCGGCCTTTATTGCCGAATAACGAAGTGTTGTCGGAAAAACGTGCGGCAGAAGTTGGCCGCTATTTTATTGCAGCAGGTTTGCCGAGTAACAAAGTAAAAGTCAAAGGTGTAGGCAGCAGCCAGCCGTTGGCTTCCGACGCCACTGCTCAGGGTCGATCAAAGAATCGCCGTGTAGAATTTTTTGTCACGTATTAACGAGAGCAACAATGTCCTATTTAAATAGAGTCTTCGCGGCGCGGTTTATGAAGACGCTGCTGATTGTGTGTTGTATCGGATTGCTGATTGCAGCGATCTGGTTTCTGGGACCCTTTTTTGGTTTTGGCGTGTCACGTCCATTGCAGAGCATTGAGTCACGCGTGATCTTTACTTTGCTGGCCGCACTTTGCCTGGTCTGCTTCTGGCTACGTTGGCCGTTGTTTATCGCGTTAACTGCAACGTTGTGTGTCATGGTCTGGGTGTTTGGCCCTTTTCTGCTGGTGGGCGAAAAACATCCCCTGACTGCTGTGGGTGTCAGGCTGGCGATCATCGGAATAATGCTGGTCTGCGCATTGTTGTATGGTCTTTGGTTACTGCTACTGGCCCTGAAGGATAATCCGGCACTGCTGGATAAATTCGCCCAAAACAAAACTGCAACGAAAGAAAGTGATACATCCGAAATCTCAGCGGCCATTGCTCGTGCAGTTGATTACGTCAACAAACGCCACGGTAATCTCTCTTTTTTCCAGCGTGTCATTCTGGCGCGAAAACCGCTGGACCGATTGCCCTGGTACATGGTTCTGGGAACTCAGAATGCAGGTAAAACTTCAGCTATCCTCGCATCCGGACAAGATTTTCCGCTACCTGATCAGCTTAATCAGGTCAGTAAGCCCGCCAGTGCCACTGAGAATTGCGAATGCTGGCTGGCCAATGATGCTATCTATGTTGATACCGCAGGCAAATATGTCAGCGATCCCGATTCCACTATTAACGAATGGCGAGCGGTCCTTAAGACCTTAAAGAAATATCGCCCGGTTAAAGCGCTGAACGGCGTGATTATTGCCGTCTCCGCGGCAGATTTAGTGGGTCGCAGCCAGGCTGAACTCTTTGAGCTGGCGGCAAGCCTGCGCGCCAGGATTGACGACATTCGTCAAACACTGGGCGTGCGTTTTCCTGTGTATGTGCTGGTCACAAAACTCGATCAACTGCCAGGCTTTGCTGAATACTTCAGAATGCTGACGGAGCAGGAACGGGAGCAGGTATGGGGAGTCACCTTCCCCTATGGCGATATCAACACCCTGGCACCATCGGGGCTGCAGAGCCAGATAAAAGCAGAGTTTGCGCTGCTTCAGGAGCGTATCGAGCGCGATATTATTGTCCGTCAGCAGGAGGAGTACGCTAATCGCGATCGAAAAAAAATGTACGGATTGCCACAGGATTTTCATCTCTTGTCAGAGCATGTCGCAGAAGTGGTGCACAATATTGTATTCGCTTCCCGCTACGATGAGTCGCAGAACTACACCCTGTTACGTGGTATCTATTTCTGCAGCAGTCATCAGCCCGTTGGATTCAGCTTACTGAACAATCAGAGCATCATCCGCCAGTGGCAGAACTATGTTGAGAATACATCACCCACGGTGTCAGCTTCACTGACCGCACAACCTCAGGAGCGTGATTTTCTGGTGGGCGATGTCTCCTACGGGCGTCAGTATTTCCTCAGAGAGCTCTTTAGCGAGGTCATTGTTAAAGATCGCGGCCTGGCGCGCCATAACCTGGCCAATGAATCAAAGTTCCGCCTGCAGCGTTTTCTGGGTCATACCTTTTCCCTCATGCTGGCTGTGGTTCTGCTGAACGGTTTTTGGCACAGCTATCATCATAATAGTGGCTACCTCCGTGTTGTGGAGGGGAAGGTCAGCACACTTGATACAGAAATAAGAAACTTCGTCAAAAAGCCGACCGATAGTCTGCTTCCTCGTCTGTTAACACTTTCACAATATCTGCCGGAATATGGCTCGCTGGCGTTATTTAATCCACCACTTGAGTGGCGCTATGGGCTTTATACCGGTGGCGAAGTTGTGGAGTCTTCCGACTCACTCTATCAGTTCTTTTTACAGCGTTTGCTTCTGCCGCAGATAGAGCAGCAGGTTAGCCTTGCTCTTCAGAACGCCATTGATAATGGTCAGTCTGAACCAATTTTCCGCTTACTGAAACTCTACTTGCAGGTTCACGGACAGGGGACGTTCGACAAGTCGTATATGATCGCTGCCATTACCCGTCTGTGGGAAAGCACCGGAAAGCTACAGCCTTATGAGGAGCGCCGGATTTTTGTGGCCCACCTGAATCGACTTTTTGACTCGCCTGAATGGCGACGTTATGGGCAGAGTCTGGATGACGGTCTGGTTAAATATGCGCGGGCAATGCTTGAGCGTGACGATCTGGCAAGCCGGCTCTATGAACGCATAAAAGATTCGGTCATGCAGGATGCGCCAGCCGATCTGACATTAAACGCGATGACGAAGTCTCGCGGCAGTGAATTGTTCACGCTCATTGACGAAAGCGGTGTGACAGCTATTCCCGGACTGTTTACCCGTGCTGGCTACTACGACGTGTTTAAAAAAAATGGAACCCGGTTTGATCTGGCTGCAACGTGAGGATGCGTGGGTATTAGGTAAAGCTGAGCAGAGCGGGTCGGAAGAGCAGAACAGATTAATCCCCAGTACGGTACTGGTTAATCCCGTACAGCAGCAAATTCTAAAGCGCTATCTGGATGAATATGCACGCTACTGGCAGGGCTTTCTAGGCAATATTCGTCTTAAAACCGACCTGTTGCAGCTGGATGATGCCTATACAGGGACGGGCATGGCGGGCGACATTTATATGCTACGCGTGCTCAGTGCGTCTGATTCGCCACTGGCAAACCTGCTGTCCCGCGCAGTGAGCGAAACCACGCTGGTCGGCAAAGAGAATACATCGTTGTTTGAGAAGGTCAGTAATAAGGGGCAAATCCTGAGCGCCGCGACCAAAGTGAGCCTTGCGTATACTGCGATAGAAAAAAAATTACTTCAGGAGCAGGTTGATAATCAGTTTGCGCCATTACGTGAATTTGTAACCGGTAAACGCGAGCTGGCAGCAGAAATGCCTCCGTTGAGTGGCGAAGCGGGGTTGAGCAAATTACTGGGTTCCCTTAACGAGCAATACACTCTGTTTGTGGTCTACGAAGATGCATTGAAAAACGGCAATGCGATGGCGCTTTCCAGTTCGGCGAAACAGCTGGGTGCTGAGGCTCAAACCTGGCCGGACCCGCTGCCTGTTGTTATTGCTCCGTTGCTTGAAGGTGCATGGCATCGTGCTCACCGTGAGGCCATTGCTAAAAGTAACGAAGGTATCGAAGACAAAATTGGGCAGATTTGCCGTGCGACGTTGCAGGGACGCTATCCTTTCGCTCAAAGCCAGCGTGAAGTTAAAGTTGCCGATTTTGAACGCTTCTTTGCTGCAGGTGGCGTAGTAGATGATTACTTCAAAAAGAATCTGGCAGACAAAGTGGACACGTCAACGCGCCCCTGGCGTTATAAAGGCGACAGTGAAGAAAATGAAAGTACATTGGCTTTGTTTGAAAAAGCGGCCGAGATTCGTCATCTCTTTTTTCAGGAAGAGGGGGGCGACGTCTTTCGCTGCTCTTTGATGTGTCAGTACCCTATTTAGATCCGTCTATTACTCAACTTAATATGAACTTTGACGGCAAGCAGGTGAATTATGCCCACTGGCCGGTTTCACCGGTTTCAGTTCTCTGGCCAGCTTCGCGTATGACCTCAAAAGTGATGATCAACGCCATGCCACGTGTCGCGTCGGGTACGTCGTCGATGAGCTTTTCCGGTCCGTGGGCACTGTTTCGCTGGATGGATCACGCCAGTGATATGCTGGTTACGCAGTCCGGCGAGATGCAATGGGTCTATGAACTGGATTCCCGTCGGGCGAATATTGGCATCTCTGGTCTGACTTATAAAGATCGGTCATTGGTGGCCCTGTTGAGAGATTTTCACTGTTCTGGCGACTATTAAGAATCAGCGGCCATTACGCCAGAGGATATTATGTCGATACGCATGTTTTTATTGATCGATGGATTACGTCCAGGCCTGTTAAGGCGCTCAGGAAAAATCCATCGTGAAGTGCGATCAATTATTACCCAACATATATTGCCAAATATCGGTTCCGGCATGTCTGAGGAATTATCGGTAGAGCATTATCCCTGGTGCTTTATTATTTCGGGGGCGCCGCAGGCAAAACAACGATATTGCGCAGGTGCATTTAGTCTGACGTCAGGAAAAGAGGGTGAGAAACAACTCTTTGTTATATGCAGCGTTGTTTCTGCTTCGTGGTTGCAAAAAAATATGCACACTAAATATCCGCTGACATTTTGGGCAGCGAGAATTTTAAACCTTGCAGGTGAAAAGGATATGGCATCAAAGAGCTGGCAACCACTATATCAATGGTTCAGAGCACTTCGATGGGCATATTCTCCCTGGAGGCAGTTTTTACTTAAGCCGACATGGCGCTTTGAAAAACAATCAAAAATGCTATTCAGGGAGGGATCGCAACAGGATTATCGCATAGCGGAGGGTGATGGCGTCGGCGTTATGCCATGGAAGAACTGGCCTGACTGCCTTCAGCGCGAGGCTGGGATCTGGATTTGGCAACAAAGCCGACACCGAATGGTTCTGGATTCGCAAAGAATTTCATTACGGCATGAAAAGACTAACCCGGCTGACGGGTCTTTTTAAAAATTCATAACGCATCAGGTGATTATATGTCACGAACAATTGGATTAAGTAGTCCTGCTATGCCCTTGCTACTTGGGGAACCTGCTTTAGTCATCTCAAAGCTGGTTGGTGAGGAGGCACTTTCCTTACTTTATTCATACCTGGTGACTGCAAAGACACCTGCGAACCCGCTTATCCCCTGGCAGGCGGCATCGAATGTTGATTTAAAAGCATTAATCGGCAAAGAGATGAGCGTTGAAATTGAACTGGATGGCAATGGGCTTGGGGATCTTCTCAATATAGGTAAAAACGTCCGTGAAATAACCGGGATTGTGCAGAAAGCTCGCTATGTCGGACGTGACGGTAATCAAGCGTTATATGAAATCTGCCTTCGTCCCTGGCTTCATCTCGCAGAGTTAACCGCGGATTATAAGATTTTTCAGCAAAAATCCGTAGTTGATATTATTGATGAGGTGCTGGCGGATTATAGTTTCACTTATGAAAAGCGACTGGCAGGAAGTTATCCTCTACTCGATTTTCAGGTTCAGTATGGTGAAACTGATTTCGATTTCATTGAACGTTTAATGGAAGAGTGGGGGATTTATTGGTTTTTCGAACACAGTGAAAAAAGCCATAAGCTGATTCTGGTAGATAACGTAGGTACGCATAAGCGTTTCACCAGCGAGGCTTACCATGTCATTCAGTATGCGCCTGATCGCCCAAAAATGGACCAGGAATATATTAGTCAGTTCCATTTTGAGGAAACGATTACCTCCGGTAAATGGGTCACGAACGATTATGATTTTACTAAATCGCGCGCGGACATTATGGCGATTGACAGTAAACCGCGTAAGACCAGTTTCAATCAGATGGAGATTTTCCACTGGCCAGGTGATTACGAGCAACCTGCTATTGGCGAGCAACTGGCGCGTGTGCGAATGGAAGAGCGCGGCGCACTCGGTTCCCGCTGCAACGGTTCCGGTGAGTTACGTGGTATCGCCTGCGGCTGCGTATTTGAACTGGTCAACTACCCGGTAGAAAAAGCCAATCGTGAATATATGATTCTGCGCAGTAAGCTTGAAGTTGAAGAGATCGCCCAGCTGACATCAACGGATGAGTTTCGTTACACATGTCACTTCACTGTGCAACCGACCACTAAGATTTACCGTCATCCGATGATCATCGAAAAGCCAAAGACCAGTGGCCCTCAGACGGCAATTGTCGTTGGTCCGGAAGGTGAAGATATCTGGACTGATGAGTATGGTCGCGTGAAAGTGCGCTTTTTATGGGACCGTTATGGTCAAAACCGTGAGTCAGACTCCTGCTGGATGCGAGTGAGTCAGGCCTGGGCAGGCAATAACTTTGGCGGCATTTATATTCCGCGAGTGGGACATGAAGTGATTGTTGACTTCATTAATGGCGATCCAGACAGACCACTGATAACCGGAAATCTCTATAACAATGTCACTATGCCGCCCTGGGAGCTGCCGGTCAACGCAACGCAAAGTGGTCTTATCAGCCGTACGGTTGGCGGGGGACGCAGCAACTACAATGGCATTCGCTTTGAAGATAAGCCCGGGCAGGAAGAGTATTGGGAGCAGGCTGAGCGGAATATGACCCGCTTAACAAAGCAAAACGAAGAACAAACCATAGGCCTAAATTCCAGTGTCAATGTAGGGGTATCACGCAACCTGTTCGTAGGCGGCAACTACATGTCTGACGTAATTGGTAATAGTAGTGCGCTGGTGGGTGCTTCGCTTGGCATTCAGGTCGGTGGCAGTCAGTCAGACAGCGTCGGCGGCGCAAAAGGGATCAACGTCGGGGGGGCCTTCATGACAAATGTTGGTGGTTACCACTCTGTTTCTGTCGGTGGAGCCAGTTCAATGGTTGCTGGCGGCGCATTGATGCAGACGGCTGGTGGCGCGATGACGCTGACCGCAGGCGGTGAACTGGTGATTTCAGCGAAGAAAATAAAAATCATTGGATCCAGTCAGGTGATAATTCAGGGCGGGGAAGTTGATATTAACCCGGGAGATAGTTGCTGCGACAGTTGTGGTGGGGGCGGAGGAGGAGGCGGTGCCATGGTGGGGTTGCCAGGATTGCCAATGATTAGGTCATTGATGGGCGTGACTATTCCGCTTCCGGACTTACCTATTCCGACTGATGAACCGACACCGGAACCAACACCGGCACCAACACCGGCACCAACGCCGGCACCAACGCCGACACCAACAGGTAGCCAGGAGATTGAACCTTAAGCATTTAGTTAACTAAGAGCAAAACAAGGTTCTCTTTTTTTGTGATTCTGAACAGGAGAAATAACAATGCAAAATGCAGCAAGGATAGGTGACGCCACCGCACATGGCGGCGTTTTATGTTCCGGTTCGGGTAATGTCTTTATCAACGGCCAGCCTGCTGCAATGGCTGGAGCAAGCGTAGCGCCATGTGCAATTGGCCACGGAGCTGCTCCCGTGGCATCGGGGTCGGGCACGGTTTTCATTAACGGTATGCCGGCAGCGCGATTAGGCGATGTCACGGGTTGCGGTGCGGTGGTTGTTTGCGGCTCACCAAGCGTATTTATTGGCAGTTAATGTTGTGAACATTCATTTTGAATGGCCGCCACGACGGCAACCGGTCTCGCTTGTCCGCAACCTCATTCAGGGCAATGCTGCGACATTTGATGTGCTCGCTGGCGCATTTGACGTACACAGTGCTCATGCTGGCCACGACGCTATCATGTTTTACTGGCACATGACCCGGCTGGTGATGATGAATTTGTGTTCGCGTTGCGTCTGCCGTCTGGATGACATTGACGTCGCCTATGGAAGTATTCATCCATTACGCGAATCAAGCCGAATTCAGGCTGGACACTTCAAAATGAGCGTGATCAGCGATGCTCAGTTAGCGCATAACGAGCCACTAACATATGGTTCTTATTCAAGCGATAGCCGGGGAGCTGATAGTCCGATTCATGACGTTGAAGATATCCTGCCTAATAAAGGTAATTACATTAATGATCTTCGTTACCTAAATAACGTCATTCTAACGCAGGATAAAGAGGTCGACATTCTGAAAATGCTGGCGGTGGAATATAAGCGATTCCTGATCTGGCAGCAGCAGGATAATGGCGGTGTTATTGATGTTCAACCTCAGAAAACGCGCATTATCAGGACGGATGCTCATTTCGAACATATCCGGGAGAAGATAAAAGAGAAAACGTTAACGGAATGTATCGTGGATAGCGATTCATTGATTGAAAAAGCGTTATCGGAACTGGGAATGGACGAACAGTGGAACGAACTCTTTACCGAAGAGGAAAAAACCGATCTGCTTCATGCACTCTCACCGGAAGTTAGTGTTATGCAAGGCAGAGATAATATATCAGAGTTGGTGTTTCAGGATTTGCGGAAAATAGGCCTGGACACGCATTATTAATTTAAGGAATTAACATCATGCAAGATTTTACCTCATTGACTCAGGCGCTTAAAACAGCACCGCTTGATGAAATACTTACCAGGGTTTCAGCGCAGGTTAAATCCCATCCTCAGGATATGAAAGCCCGTGACATTCTATTCAAACTCTACTGTATTGATGGGGCGTGGGATAAAGCACTGATGCAGTTACAGACGATGGCGTTGCTGGATAGTGAACTGAAAAAACAGACTGAACTCTACAAGAATCTGGTGTTTAGTGAAGTTCAGCGGCAACAAGTGCTGACTGGCGAACGTCAGGCCGCAACCCTGAAAGGCGAAATGCCTGGCTGGATGTTAAAAATTCATCAGGCCAATTCGGAGCACTATCAGGGTGAGTCTGAACAGGCTCTGACCTTACGCGAAGAGGGGTTTGAGCAAGCGCCTGAGAACGCCGGCAGGAGCGAAACGTTGGGGGAATTTTCCTGGATAGCGGATAGCGACAGCCGACTGGGGCCGATATGTGAGTTTATTTGTGCCGGTGGATACCGCTGGGTACCCTACGCCGGGATCCAGCGCCTGAATCTCCGCCAGCCTGAAGATCTTCTGGACCTGCTCTGGCTACCCGCCGAGGTTAACGTAGAAGGAGAAACCTACTATGGTTATGTTCCAGCACGCTATCCGGTGGCGAAAAACGACTCACAGGAGATCAAGCTTGGCTTGAAAACGGAATTAGAGAAGTTGTCTGAGATGGTGTTAGCGGGAAGTGGAAGGAAAGTACTGCTGACAGACCTTAGTGAACAGGCGATCACGGAAGCAGGCGACATTGTTTTCAAATAAAAATAGCGACATGCTGCTACGTTATCCACCGACTTTGCTGGAGCGTCTTCAGGATGATGAACCTAAAAGTGTTCACGATCGCCTCAAGCCCGTTGATATGAGAACAATGCGAAGCATTGTGCAAAAAGATCTTACCGATCTGATTAATCACAGCAATATGGAGGCGAAATTACACGAAAATAAACATGGCCCTATCATTAAATCTGTCCTCAACTATGGCATCTCAGCACTGATGGGGTCGCAGGAAAATAGCCATAGCTGGAGTGTTATTGAGCAAAAGATTCGAAAAGCCATTCTTTATTTTGAACCAAGGATAATTCCTGAGACGCTGGTTATTCGTTCCTTACAGAAAGGGGATGACATGGTCAGGCATGCTGTTATTGCTGTGGAAATTCGGGGGCTAATACACTGGAAACCTAAGCCGATCGATTTGTGTATGAGTGGAAGATATGATTTTGAATCTGAAAAGGTTGCCCTTAGCATTTTGTGATAAAGATGAGGCTGTTGTCGTTGCGTTATATTATAAATAGCTCAATTTAACAACTGTTGGCATATGAGACTATTGCTGCCGGGCGCTCATTTTTTTGAGCGCCTGGCTTAAATTCATTCTCATTTTGTTATGATCTCGCAGGATTGATTTTCGCTTTATGGAGCAAAACACCAGATAGAATTTATTTCTTTATTTTTAACGCTGCTTTTTTTGTTTTTCCTGGTTTTTAAATCCAGTTATTGTCTTTATTGTGACGTATTTGAACGTGGCTTTCATTACGGATATACTCTCTTCGTTGTCAATTGATGACAAAATGAAGGAATTAGTGAGACCTTTAAAGTATTCAAAAGTTATTTTTCTTTTAATTAATTTTTATTTGCCGGTTTTATCCTCTTTATAGTGGGTATGTTGTGCCGTCTCATAATCTATATAGTCTTATGATAAATGTTAAGCATGGGTGTTGAATATGTTAAATATCTTATTAGTGGATTATGATTTCTATCACCGAAAGGGTCTTAGCACGTTGATTTATAATCAACTGGCTAAAAAAGGGAAAGAACGTGTTTGTTTTTTATTACCCTCGCAGAATGATAATCAGGGTGTTGCCGATATCATTTTCCGAAATGATATGGTTACCATTTATATAGAAGACAAAAATAAGAGATGTACCACAGCGGAAACGTTAGAACAATCGCCAGGTAAGATTACCATCCATGTCCCATTTACCCTAAGAAATCAGCCGCTTAATGTTGTATCTCAGAAGATAAAAAAGATAGTTGAGATCGCCAGTTCTGACTATAGAGAACTGGCTAACAAAGAAGATGTGTGCTGGAGGCTAGGCCTGAAGCAGCATACGCAGCTTTCTGATACTGAAAATCACGTGATGGTTATGATCGGCCATGGTTATGACAGTAATCATATATCTAAAATAATGAAACGTTCGAAAAAAACAATCAGTACTCACTATCGTAACGCGAGTCGTAAAATCGGCATGTCAAATAGAGCTGAGTTTTATCGATTCGCTTCATTTATTGCAAGTTGTAGAAGAGAGGAAAGAAACACAATTTGTTTGTAACGTGAACCATCAAAAGGGATTAGTGATGAAAAAAATAGCGAAGAGCAAATGGAAGTCAGGCTTACCATTTAAGAAAAAAATTTATTTCCTGTCAGTTAGCCTTTTAATGTGTGGCAATGCATTTGCCACGAATACAGACTCCATCATTGCGAATGGTACTGAACGTACGATTCAGGAATCAACGTTTGAAAATGGAACAAACGGTGCTTATATCATTCAGGCCAAAAAAGGGGCTGTTATCACGGCCCGTCAGGTTGAGTTGAACAGCTCCGGCACGCTCGGTGGCGGCCTCTGGATAGAGAATAGCCAGCTCAACGCTCAGGATCTCAATATCAACGTGGCTGGTAGTTCGGGTACCGGGCTCTATCTGGCGAATGAAAGCACAGCAAGCCTTACTAACTTCAATGTCTATGGGACCAGCAGTGCTATCGGTATGGTGCTTGACGGCACCTGGTCAGTGCCTCAGGGACATGTATCGGCAGAGATAACGGACGGAACCGTGGCGACCAACGAGGGTGACGCTTTTCGTATTACGGCGGGCGAACTGACACTGAAGAATATCACGGCCACTACCCTGGGCAGCAGCAGTTATGCCGTTAACGCCAATGCCAGTGCCAATGTAAAGATTGACGGCGGAAGTTTTACTACTCAGGGTTTATACAGTGATGCCATCTGGGTCGCCTCAGCGGATTCTTCAGTAACATTGAATAATGCCAGTGTCTCTACTGCGGGTAACCGCGCCAGCGCTATTAATGCCCAGCTAGGCAATGCCTATGCCACAAACAGCATTTTAAAGACGCAGGGGGAAAATGCTTATGGACTTTATACCCAAAAGTTCATTCAGGGCGAGGCACTGACGATAACGACTGCGGGTACCGGCAGTGTGGGTCTGTTTAGCGCATTGGGCGGCCAGGGAGTATTGAATAATAGTATCATCTCAACCGATGGCGAGCTGGCTGCGGGTCTTGCTGCCTGGCCGGGTTCAGCTATTACGGCAGACAATGTCCAGATTGAAACGACGGGTATGCAGGCATTCGGTTTATGGGCACGTGCTGGTTCACTGGCTGTCAGCAACAGTGAGATCTCTACATCAGGGGAGGCAGCCAGCGGTCTCTATGCCGATGGATACTCTTCTTCGCTGAAAAGCACGGTATCGCTTGATAACGTTACGCTGACTGCCAGTCAGGCCCCGGCCATTCAGGCAGAAACGACGAATTTATCTTTGGTCGCTAAAGATTCAACGCTGACCGGTGGAAATGGCCAGTTACTGAGTGTTGCAAACTATGTGGATACCCTCGATCCCGCCAGCAATCTATACAGTAATGTGACGTTCGAGGCGGTCAATAGTAGGCTAAATGGCAATGTCGATGTGACTGATCCTCTTAACACGGTAGCGGTCAGCCTCTTTTCCGGTACTGTTCTGACCGGTGCCGTAAACAATGCGACGTCACTGTCTCTCGATAGCACCAGCCAATGGAATATCAGTAACAGCTCAAATGTTGGCCAGCTAACAAATAACGGAACGATCATTTTTTCTAACACTGACAGCTTCAATAGCCTCACCATCACCGGCGATTATGCGGGTGATGGCGGCCTGCTGGTCATGAATAGTGTATTGGGAGATGACGCATCTCCGACCAATACGCTAATAGTGGGCGGTGACGTTCTTGAGGGAACGACCAGCGTCACTATCAATAATCTGGGGGGGTATGGTGCGCAAACTGTCGAAGGCATTGAAATTGTTGATGTAGCCGGTACATCGATGGGCCGCTTTATCAAATCAGGGCGTATCGTTGCCGGAGCTTACGACTATGACCTGATCAAGAAAGGTGAAAGCTGGTATCTGACCAGCCAGTCCACGGCAGAAGAAGCTGATGCAAATCGCACAGTGCCAGAAGAGAGTATCGATGTGTCTTCATCGCCTGAGTCACAAGAGACAGCCGTTGTTCACCCCGAGGCGGGAAGCGATACAACAAAACCGTCAGCCGTTGTCCGTCCCGAAGCGGGAAGTTACACAGCAAACCTGGCGGCAGCGAATACAATGTTTATGATGACGCTGCATGATCGATTAGGAGAGACACAATTTATTAATGCAATTACAGGCCAGCCGGAAGTCACCAGCCTGTGGTTACGTCAGATTGGGGGGCACAACAAATGGCGGGACGGCAGCGGCCAGCTGAAAACACAGAGTAACCGCTATATGACACAGATAGGGGGGATGTGGCACGCTGGAGTACAAGCGGTGCAGATCGCTGGCACGTCGGTTTCATGGCAGGTTATGGCAATAACAAAAGTGCAACAGAAAGTCAGGCAAGTCGCTACCGGTCAAGGGGGGAAATTAAAGGTTACAGCATCGGTAGTTATGCGACTTGGTACGCTAATCGGGACGATCATTCAGGTGCCTGGCTGGATAGCTGGCTGCTGTATAGCTGGTTTGATAATGAAGTGAAAGGGCAAAATCTGGCAGCTGAAACGTATAAATCCCATGGTTTTACAGCCTCGCTGGAAAGCGGTTACGCATGGAAGGTGAGTGAGTTCCAGGGAAGTCAGGGGTCTGTCGGTCAATGGTTTATTGAGCCTCAGGTACAGGCTGTGTGGATGGGGGTCCGGGCCGATAATCACCGCGAGGAGAATGGTACACGCATTCGCGGGGAAGGTGATGGCAACTGGATGACCCGACTTGGCATCAGGACCTGGCTTAAAGGCCATCACGCAAGCGACGAAGGCAGGCAGCGTGAGTTCCAGCCCTATCTTGCGTTAAACTGGCTGCATAATAGCCGCAATTTCTCTACAGATATGAATGAGATTCGGGTGAGCCAGAAAGGGGCGAAAAATCTTGGAGAAGTTAAAGTCGGTCTGGAGGGGCAACTCAATCCGCGACTCAATCTTTGGGGTAATATTGGCGTTCAGGTTGGTGATGAGGGGTATAATGATGCCGCCGCGCTAATCGGGTTGAAATATAATTTCTAAGCGTAGTGAAAAAGTTATTTCACCTTGTTTAGGCCGATTAAAAATCAATCGGCCTTTCATTTTTTGTTTACCGCTTTCTGTATTCAGTGCGCCTCCGTTCAGAGACCACCGCATCAATCCTTCTGCACAGTCATCTCCCCGCGCCAGATGCCCGCCTGCACTTCTTCACGATCTTCACGGGCGATAAAGCGATAGCAGCCTGCCGCCAGACCGGCGCCAATAAACCAGCTGAAGTTCGCCACCTGATGCAGGGAAGGGATAAAGCTAATCACCAGGCAAATCGCCACCGATGGCAGTAGTGCGCCAATCGCTTTAGGGTTAAAGCCACCGCGATACCAGTAACGGCCTGCTGGCGTATCGTTAAACAGATCGTCGACCGAGATACGTCCACGTTTAATCAGATAGAAATCGGTCAGCAGAATCCCGAACAGCGGCCCGATAAACGATCCCAGCACATCCAGCGTGTAGTGAATCAGCTCAGGAGACTGGAACAGATTCCACGGCGTTAACAGCACCGATCCCACCGCGGCGATCATCCCGCCGGTACGGAAACTGATTTTCTGCGGTGAACAGTTAGAGAAGTCAAAAGCGGGTGAGACGAAGTTCGCCACGATATTGATGCCAATAGTGGCGGTAATCATGGTCAGCAATCCAATCGCGACCGCCAGATCGTTGCCGACCATGCTCACGGTTTCGATCGGATCGGTAATCATTTTGCCAAACAGCGACTGGGTGCCCGACACAATCACTACCGTCACCACGGAGAACAGCAGAAAGTTAAACGGCAGTCCCCAGCGGTTGCCGCGACGGATCTCTGACATGCTTTTGCCGTAGCGTGAGAAGTCACCGAAGTTCAGCAGCGGTCCGGAGAAGTAAGAGACCACCAGCGCCGTCGCCGTAATCATCTGCCACGTCTGCTCGCCTGCGGTAAGCGATTTGCTGGTGAGGGTAAACGAGATCCCATCGAAGCCGGTCTTGTATACAATCCAGCCCGCCAGCGCCACCATCACCACATAGACCGCCGGTCCGGCGATATCAATAAACCGTTTGATGGCGTTCATGCCATGCCAGAACACCATTGCCTGCAGTAACCACATAATGCCGAAGCAGCACCAGCCCAGCAGCGAAAGACCAAGCCAGTGCGGCACGGTCATCGACGTCAGCGACGGCGCGAACTTCAGCAGTACCAGCATCAGCGCATTCGCCGCGAGATAGGTCTGGATACCATACCAGGCGAACGCTATCAGGCCGCGTATCACCGCCGGGATATTGGCACCAAACACCCCAAATGCCTGACGGCAGATCACCGCATAGGGTACGCCCGCCATCTGGCTCGGTTTCGCCACCAGATTCGCACAGATCTGCACGATGCAGATCCCCGCCAGCAGGCAGAGCAGCACCTGCCAGCTGGCTAATCCCAGCGTGAAGAAGCTGGCGGCCACCACATAGCCGCCCATGCTGTGCACATCCGACATCCAGAAAGAAAAAATGTTGTACCACGACCAGTTCTGATCGCGAGTCGGTGCCAGGTCGTCGTTACAGAGCCGAGGGCTGTAACGGGCGTTGGCTTCAGAGGCCGTGCTGGCCACCGTTGATTGATTTGGCATGAAACCTGCTCCTCTACCCGAGAGTGGAATGAATAATCTGGTAAGGCGGTATTGCAGGATCCAGGCCAGATCTCTTTCCTTGTATACAATATTTATTTTTCACGTATACGATATGTGGCGTACAGTAAGTGACCGGAGCGGGTAATGATGAGTAAAACAGGACAGCGAGACGCCACCAGGCTGCAGGATAAAGATGAAGGGATTTACCAGGCGTTGATGAACGCCATTGTTGAGCATCAGCTGCCGCCGGGCAGTAAATTGCCGGAAGAGGCGCTTTCCGGGGTCTTCGGTGTGAGCCGCACCGGCATCCGCAAAGTGCTGCAACGCCTCGCGGCGGTGCAAATGGTCACCCTGACGCCCAAACGTGGTGCGCAGGTCTCCACACCCGGCGTTGAAGAGGCGCGGGATATCTTCTCAACCCGCAGTTTAATGGAGTGCGCTAATCTGCCAGCGGTACTGGCCCATCTGCAGCCCCCGCATCTGGTGGCGCTGGAGCAGCTCATCGCGCAGGAGAATCAGGCGCACGCCGATCATGATGGCCCGGCAGCCATCCGGCTGTCAGCGGCGTTTCATATACAGTTGCAGGCGATCTCCGGAAATCAGGTGCTCACCGGCATGGTGACCAGCCTGACGCAGCGATCATCGCTGGTGATCGCCGCCTATGGCGCACCCTGGCAGCGTGGCTGCCGCTGTGACGATCATGCGAATCTGCTTCAGTTACTGCGCGCGCGTGCGCTGCAGCCGCTGACGCAGGCGCTACAGCATCACTTCGAGCACATCGTCTCCAGCCTGCACTTCGAACGCAGCGGGGAAACGCTGCCCGACTTTTCCCGACTATTTGCCGCAGGCTCTGGAGCTGCCTCATGAGCCTGATTCAGGTTATTAACCCTAATACCAGCCTGGCGATGACCGAAACTATCGGTCAGGCCGCGCGTGCAGTCGCCGCACCGGGCACCGAAATTCTGGCTGTTTCGCCGTCGCAGGGCGTACCCTCCATTGAAGGGCACTTCGATGAGGCGATCGCCGCCATCGGCGTGCTGGAGCAGATTAAACTGGGCAGAGCGCAGGGCGTCAGCGGCCACGTCATTGCCTGCTTTGGCGATCCGGGTTTACTGGCGGCACGCGAGCTGGCCAGCGGACCGGTGATCGGCATCGCGGAAGCGGCGATGCATACCGCCACGCTGCTGGCGACGCGTTTCTCTATTGTCACCACGCTGCCGCGCACCCTGGTGATTGCGCGTCATCTGCTGCTGCAGTATGGCTTTACCCATCACTGTGCCGCACTGCATGCCATCGATCTGCCGGTACTGGCGCTGGAAGATGGCAGCGGTCTGGCGCAGGAAAAAGTACGGCAGCGCTGTATACAGGCGAAGCGGGAAGATGGCAGCGGGGCGATTGTGCTGGGTTGTGGCGGGATGGCGACGCTGGCCGGGGAGCTGACCCGGGAGCTGGGACTGCCAGTCATCGATGGCGTCAGCGCGGCGGTGAAAATGGTAGAGTCGCTGGTGGCGCTTGGTTTTGGCACCAGCAAACATGGTGATCTGGCCTGGCCTTTGCAGAAACCTCTCTCAGGTGCGTTTCAGCATCTAAACTAACGGAACTTTCCCGAATCAAAACAGGTGGAGTGATGACTGACGCTGCAGAGAAGAAAGAGTACAGCTTTAATAAAAACTATCCGCGCGATTTAATCGGTTATGGCGCTCATCCACCGCACGCCGCCTGGCCCAACAACGCCCGTGTGGCGGTGCAGTTTGTTCTGAACTACGAAGAGGGCGCAGAAAACAGCGTGCTGCACGGCGACACCGGCTCAGAGCAGTTCCTCTCCGACATCATCGGGGCAGCCAGCTATCCCGATCGCCACATGTCGATGGAGTCGCTGTATGAGTACGGCTCACGCGCCGGTTTCTGGCGCATCCACAACGAATTCCAGAAACGCGGTCTGCCGTTAACGGTTTTCGGCGTGGCGATGGCGCTGGCGCGTCATCCGGAAGTCGTCGAGGCAATTAAACAGGCTGACTACGATGTGGTCAGTCACGGCTGGCGCTGGATCCACTATCAGGGCATGGATGCAAAAACCGAACGCCAGCATATGCAGCAGGCGGTCGATGTGCTGGTCGATCTGTTTGGAAAAGCGCCGACCGGCTGGTACACCGGCCGCGACAGCCCGAATACCCGGCGGCTGGTGGTGGAGCAGGGCGGTTTCAGCTATGACAGTGACTACTACGGCGACGATCTGCCTTTCTGGACCCAGGTCACCTGTCAGGATGGTACGGTTAAACCGCACCTGATTATCCCCTACACCCTGGAGTGCAATGACATGCGCTTTGCCTCGCCGCAGGGATTTAATACCGCCGAACAGTTCTTCACCTATCTGCGCGACAGCTTCGATGTGCTGTATGAAGAGGGTGAAACCGCACCGAAGATGATGTCGATCGGTATGCATTGCCGCCTGCTGGGTCGTCCTGGCAAATTCCGCGCGCTGCAGAATTTTCTCGATCATATCCAGCAGCATGAGGATGTCTGGATCTGCACCCGTCAGCAGATCGCTGACCACTGGATCAATACGCATCCGGCACCTTAAGCCGGTTCCGGCGCTCGCCCCGCCTTGATCGGGCGAAGCGCCGGACGATGTCAGCTCATCAGGCTGACCTGCGCCGCCACGATACACCAGCCGTGTGGCATGCGTACCCAGGTCTGCTGCTGGCGGCCAATTTTATCGCTGCCAGTGCGGGTAAATTCGGTGCTGCAGACCGCATAATCCTCGCCAAAGGTGGTGATCACGGTGTTTCGCAGCGTCCGGTTCAGCCCGGCTGAAGGACGCGCGGCGCGGAAGGCCCGAATCTCATCAATGCCATACAGATTCTCACCCGCGCCGAGACGCACGGTTCGCGGGTCGTGCCAGAACAACGCATCCAGTTCGGCCACGTCATTGCTGACCAGCGCCTGCTCGTAGCGGTAAAACTGCGCCGTCACCTCGGTGACCACCTGCGGTAAATTAATCTCTCTGTTCATCAGGCTCCAGCCATATTGATTTGCGGTATCGTCATGCCGCGTTGTTCCAGTTCCCAGGCGGCACGTAACACCGCCTCTTCATTAAACGGACGGGCGATAAGCTGTAATCCAATCGGCAGACCGTTTCGGGTCGCCAGCGGCACGGTACAGACCGGCAATCCCAGAAAGGAGATTGGCTGCGTCAGCATACCCATGCTCGCCTTAGCGGGCAGCGATTCCCCCTGAATCGACAGGGTCTGCTGACCGATAGTGATCGCGCTGCAGGGTGTCGCCGGCGCTATCAGCACATCAAACCGATCAAACAGCGGCAACACCTGCTGCTGGAAATGGCGGCGGAAACGCTGCGCCTGCACGTACCAGGCACCTGGCATCATGGCACCGGCCAGCAGACGCTCGCGTGAATTAGGTTCAAACTGCTCAGGCATCTGGCGCAGGGCGGGCAGATAGTGATTGCCGCCTTCTGCCGCGGTCATGATAAACGCCGCCGAGCGTGCCAGCTCAGCGTCCGGCATCAGCACCTCTTCCTGTGCATCAAGTGCAGCCGCGACCACCGCGACGGCAGCGCGGGCATCCTCATCGCACCAGCGGGCAAAAAAGCCACCCAGTACGCCGCAGCGCAAGCCTTCGCTGCCCTGTGACAGCCCCGGTAGCGTCGCGGCCAGCGGGTGAGCGGCCTGAAACGCATCGGTAGGGTCTGCGCCCTGCAACAGATCATATACCAGCGCCAGGTCTTCAACCCGTCGCGCCACAGGACCGATGTGATCGAGGCTGGCAACAAACGGATGGCTGCCGCTGCGTGACAACCGGCCAAAGGTCGGCTTAAGACCAAAAATACCGCACAGCGACGCGGGCACCCGAATGGAACCGTTGGTGTCGGTGCCCAGCGAAAAGTGGACCAGACCGGCGGCCACGGCAGCCGCCGAACCGCCTGACGAGCCGCCAGCCACACGGCTGAGATCGCGCGGATTGTGCGTCGCGCCGTAGTGACTGTTTTCGGTGGTAAAACCATACGCGTAGGCATCCATGTTCAGCATGCCCGACAGCAGCGCACCAGAGCGACGCAGTTTATCGACGGCAAACGCATCTGCACGTGCCGCAGGCCGATCGCTGAACAGGCTGGCACCGGCCAGGGTAGTGTGCCCCGCCACATCAAACAGGTTTTTTACCGCATACGGGATGCCCGCCAGCGGTGGCAGGGTTTCGCCGCGCTGCCGCTGCGCATCAATCGCACTGGCTTCTTTTAACATGCGCGGCCCGGTCATTTCCGTCCAGGCATTCAGCGCCGGATTGTGCTGCTCAACCGCCTGCAGCGTCTGCTTTGCCACTTCCAGCGCACTGATTTCACCCTGCTGAATCGCCTGCTGCAGGGTCTGAATCGAAACGTCACCTAATCTCATGCCTGGTATACTCCTGCCACTTCAAGCCGGTCATCCAGCGGAAACGCCATCAGCGGCGCGGCCATCTCCGCGATACGCGACAGCTGGATCAGCAGTTCAGCGCGGCGGGCGTCATCCAGTTCCAGTTGCAGTATCTGCTCCATATGGCCGATGTAGCTGGCCCAGTCGTGTTGATTCATGATTCGCTCCTGTTAAAAACCGGCGGCGCTGCCGTTACTGCGTGGATCGCTTGCGCCCTCAAACATGCCGTTGCTGTGGCGCACAATGGCGCCCGCATGGCCCACGGATTCGCTGAAGTCCGGCAGCAGCTCCACTTCATGTCCCCACAGACGCAGCATCAATACCGTTTCGTCGTCAAAACGACCTTCCAGTTTCAGCGAGTCTGATGATTGCCCCCAGGTCCGGCCCAGCAGCCAGCGCGGCGAACTGACCGCCTGTTGTAACGGCAAGCCCTGAATTACATGGCGGGTAAAAATCGCCGCCTGAGTCTGCGGCTGACCATCCCCGCCCATCGCGCCATACACCAGCGTCCGGCCATCTTTCAGCCGTGCGGCGGCAGGATTCAGGGTATGAAACGGCTGCTTACCGGGTGCCAGGGCCAGCTGATGGTCGGGATCGAGGCTGAAAGCGGCGCCACGGTTCTGCCAGGTGATACCCGTGCCGGGCAGCACCACACCGCTGCCAAATTCGTGATAAATGCTCTGAATAAAGGAGACGGCCAGACCGCTGCTGTCCATCACGCCCATCCAGACCGTATCGCCCGGCCCGCGTCCGTTACCCCATGCCGCGGCCTCACCATCGGTGATCTGGCTGGCGAGCGTGGCAAGGTGATCGCTGTCCAGCAGCGCCTGCAAATCTTCCGTGACGTGACGCGGATCGGTGATGTGTTTGTCGCGCAGCGCAAACGCTTTTTTGGTGGCTTCCACGATACGGTGCACCGTCTGCGCATCGTCAGCCTCCGCCATCTCCAGCCGATCGGTGATGCCCAGGATCGCCAGCGACACCATGCCCTGTGTTGGCGGGGTGATATTCCAGATATCACCTTCGCTGTGGGAGAGATGCAGCGGCGTCGTGCGGCGGGCGCGATGCTGCTGCAGATCGGCCAGCGTCACCGGCATGCCCAGCGTAGCCATCCCATCGGCCATATGGTGAGCCAGCGTGCCGCGATAAAAGCTCTCGAGCCCCTCTTCAGTAAGCTGGCTCAGGGTGTTTGCCAGGGCGGGCTGGGTAAAACGGCTGCCTGGCTGCGGCACGTTGCCGTCAGGCATAAAGGTGGCGCTGAAGCCGGGCTGATGCTGCAATTCACTGCGGAACGTCGCGGTGGCGGCGCTCTGTGAGGCGGTCACCGGAATACCGTCGGCGGCGTAGCGAATCGCATCGCGCAACAGACGTGCCAGCGGCAGCGGTGGGGTGCCCATCTCAGCCGAGAGATTCAGTGCCTCCTGCCAGCCGCTGACCGTACCGGCCACGGTCAGTGCCGCTTTCGGCCCGCGATGCGGAATCTTAGGGTGATCGGCGTAGAAATCGTGATGAGCCAGCGAACCGGCTGCGCCGCTGGCGTCGATAGCGACAGGATCGCCGCCGGGCGGCAGAATCAGCCAGAAACCATCACCGCCCAGTCCATTCATATGCGGGTAGACCACGGCGATGGTCGCGGCAGCGGCCACCATCGCTTCAATGGCATTACCGCCATCACGCAGTACCGCGAGTGCGCTTTCACTCGCCAGATGGTGTGGCGTCACCGCCATACCCTGCGGGGCCATATTGCTTTGAATCATCTTTTTCTCGTTCTTCGGGTAACAGAACCCATATCAAAGCAAGAGCTGTTCCAGTTTTCACCCTCAGCTGACAATGCGCCGGTTAACCTGGCGTAAATTGTGCTAGCTTCTGCTGAAACAAAAGTTACAGGACGGGTTATGAAACAGCTTGATGAACGACTCAGAAGTCACTATCCCCAGCTCTCTCCGCAGGAGCAGCGCATTGCCGACTTCGTGTTTGACCACTTCGATGACCTGATCAGCTACAACAGTGCCGAGCTGGCGCGGCTCAGTGGCGTGTCGAAAGCCACTGTCAGCCGGCTGTTTAAGCGTCTGGGCTATGAAAAGTACAAGGATATGCGTGATGAGCTACGCATCCTGCGCCAGAGCGGCATGCCGCTGACCGATAATCGTGATGCGGTGCAGGGCAATACGCTGCTGGCGCGACACTACAAGCAGGAGATGGCTAACCTGACGCAGTGGGTGAACAGTCTGGATGCCCGGCACTTTAATGAGGTTATTCAGCAGCTGGCGCAGGCAAAACGCGTCTTTATCATCGGCATGCGCAACGCCTATCCGGTGGCGCTGCATCTGCGGCAGCAGCTGGTGCAGGCGCGTTCGCAGGTACATATCCTGCCGCAGCCGGGCCAGACGCTGGCTGAGGAGCTGGTGGATATTACGCCGGAGGATATGGTGGTTGTGATGGCCTTCCGTCGTCGTCCCCGCATCATTCGCCCGCTGATGCAGCAGTTGCAGGCGGCCGGTATCCCGCTGCTGGCGCTGTGTGAGCCGCAGGCGCAGACGGTGATTGCGCTGGCGCGCTGGCAGCTCTGTACGCCGCTGGACAGCGTTTCCGCCTTCGACAGTTATGGCTCAGCCATGAGTCTGGTTAACCTGATTGCCAATGCACTGCTGCATGAAATGCTGGCGCAGGGACGCCAGCGCATTCATCAGATCGCCGACCTTTATCAGCAGTTTGACGAGCTGGAGCACCGCTAACAGGCACCGTTTTGGTGCTTTGCCCCATTTCAGAACAGACTTTACCCCCGGCGTAGTCGTCCCGATTACGCCAGATTTCAGCTGAATGCTTTGCCGCTTAACCCTTTTTCTGTAGCCGTCCGGGTTGGCACATTAGTTGCAGATTGCATCTCAAAGAATCTTTTGTTTCACGTTAATCTCACCGGGGTGCATAATGAAAAAAGTTTTGATGGCGGTTGCGACAGCGGCATTACTGATGGCACAAGCGGGAAGCGCGCTGGCCGATCAACTGCAGGACATCCAGAAACGCGGCGTCATTCGCATCGCCGTGCCGCAGGATTTCCCGCCGTTTGGCTCGGTTGGTACCGATCTGCAGCCGCAGGGGTATGACATCGACACGGCCAGATACCTGGCAAAGCAGATGAAACTTAAGTTGCAGCTGGTGCCGGTCAGCAGTGCCAACCGCGTGCCTTATCTGCAAACCGACAAGGTCGATCTGGTCATCTCCAGCATGGGTAAAAATGCCGAGCGGGAAAAAGTGATCGACTTCACCCGCGCCTATGCGCCGTTCTTCCTGGGCGTATTCGGGCCGAAAGGCGATGAAATCAAAGCGGCGTCTGCCCTGAGCGGCAAATCGATTGGCGTGACGCGCGGTGCGGTAGAGGACATGGTGCTCAGTGACGTTGCGCCGAAAGATGCACAGGTGAAACGCTACGAAGATAACAACACTACCTTGTCTGCGTATCTCTCCGGTCAGGTGCAGTATGTGGCGACCGGCAACCTGGTGGTCGCCGCCATTGCCCGCCAGAATCCGGCCAAAGCGCCGGTGGCGCAGTTTATGCTGAAAGATTCTCCCTGCTATATCGGCCTGAAGAAAGATGAGCCTGCACTGAAAGCGAAAGTGAATGCGCTGATTGAGCAGGGCATCAAAGATGGCACTCTGAATAAACTATCAGAAGAGTGGCTGAAAGCACCGCTGCCCGCCAACCTCGGCGCCTGAGGAAAGATTCATGACCGGGCAACTTAACTTTCCCGCCCTGTGGCCCTACTGGCCGGAGCTGCTCTCCGGTTTGTGGGTCACCATTCAGCTGACGGTGCTGGCGACCACCGGTGGCGTGGCGCTCGGCATTGCGGGCGCGGCGCTGCGCAGTGGCAGACCCAGCTGGATGAGCCGCCTGTGGGGCATCTATGTCGAGCTGATCCGCAATACGCCGTTTGTGGTGCAACTGTTCTTTATCGTTTTCGGTCTGCCTGCGCTGGGGCTGAAACTCACTGCTGGCGAGGCGGCGCTGCTGGCGATGCTGATCAACCTCGGAGCGTATAGCACCGAGATCATTCGTGCCGGAATACAGGTGACACCCAAAGGGCAGTGGGAAGCGGGACGGGTGCTGGGATTAACCCGCAGCCAGACGTTTCTGCGGGTGGTCTTGCCGCCCGCACTGCAGCGTATTTACCCGGCCCTGGTGAGTCAGTGCATCATCGTGATGCTGGGGTCGTCGGTGGTGTCGCAGGTCTCCTATGAGGAGCTGACCTTCGCCGCCAACCTGATCCAGTCGCGCACCTTCTTAAGTTTTGAGGTCTATCTGGTGACCACGCTGATCTACCTGGCGTTGTCGATTGCGATGCGCCATCTGCTGCTGGCGATTGGCCGTAAATGGTTTGGAGTGCAGCCATCATGATGACGACCTTTACCGACTGGGACATCCTGCGCAACCTGCTGCTGGCGGCACGCTGGACCCTGTTGCTGTCGCTGGTGGCCTTTGTCGGCGGCACGCTGGTGACGCTGCCGCTGTTGTTTATGCGCCTGCTGCAACGCAAATGGTTAACGCGGCTGGTACGCGGTTACACCGCGCTGTTTCAGGGCACGCCGCTGCTGATGCAGCTGTTCCTGGCGTTTTTCGGCGTCGGCCTGTTCGGCATTGATGTTGCGCCGTGGACGGCGGCCTCGCTGGCGCTGACCTTCTACACCAGCGCCTTTCTGGTCGATATCTGGTACGGCAGCATCCGTGCCCTGCCAAAAGGCCAGTGGGAAGCGTCGCGCTGTCTCGGCCTGACCTTTGGTCAGACGCTGTGGCGGGTGGTTGCGCCGCAGGCGATCCGCATTGGTATCGCGCCGACGGTGGGGTTTGCTGTCCAGGTGATCAAGGGCACCGCGCTGGCGTCAATTATCGGTTTTATCGAGCTGACCAAAGCGGGCACCATTCTGAACAACGTGACCTATCAGCCGTTTAAAGTCTTTGGGCTGGTGGCGCTGGGCTACTTCCTGATGTGTTATCCGCTGTCTCGCTACAGCCAGTATCTGGAGAAAAAATTCAATGCCGCTCATCACCATTAATCAGGTGCAAAAATATTACGGCGACAACCATGTGTTGAAAGGCGTGGATCTGGATATCGACATGGGCGAGGTGATCTCAATCATCGGTCGCAGCGGATCGGGCAAAAGCACGCTGCTGCGCTGCATGAACGGGCTGGAAGGCTATCAGGAGGGCAGCATCAAGCTCGGCGGTATGACGATTACCGATCGTGACTCGCAGGCGCGTGAAATCAGCCGCTCGGTCGGGATGGTATTTCAGAGCTTCAACCTGTTCCCGCACATGACTGCACTGGAGAACGTGATGCTGGCGCCGCGCCGGGTGCTGAAAAAAAGCGAGGCCGAGTGCCGGGCGCTGGCGGCGCAGATGCTGGAGAAGGTCGGGCTGGGCGAGCGTCTTAACTACTATCCTGCCAGCCTCTCCGGCGGTCAGCAGCAGCGCGTGGCGATCGCCCGTGCACTGGCGATGACGCCGAAAGTTTTACTCTGTGATGAGATCACCTCCGCGCTCGATCCCGAGCTGGTGGGCGAAGTGCTTAAAGTTCTGGAGCAGCTGGCGTCAGAAGGAATGACGCTGATCCTCGTCACGCATGAAATGAGCTTCGCCCGCGACGTGGGCGATCGTGTGGTCTTTATGCATCAGGGGCGCGTCTGGGAGCAGGGCGACAGTAAGACGCTGTTTGCTCAGCCGCAGTCACCGGAGCTGAAGCAGTTTATCTCTTCGGTTCGCCTCTGATTCTGAAAAAGGAAATTACGATGGATATCAATCACTACCCGCAACTTAACCCGCCACAGCGTCTGCTGATGGGGCCAGGACCGATCAATGCCGATCCACGCGTGCTGCGCGCCATGTCGAGTCAGTTGCTGGGGCAGTACGATCCCGCGATGACCCACTACATGAATGAAGTGATGGCGCTCTATCGCGGCGTGTTTCGCACAGAGAACCGCTGGACGTTGCTGATTGACGGCACCTCTCGCGCCGGTATCGAATCGATTCTGCTGTCATCGATCCGGCCTGGCGACAAAGTGCTGGTACCGGTGTTTGGCCGCTTTGGTCATCTGCTGTGCGAAATTGCCCGCCGCTGTCGGGCGGAAGTGCACACCATTGAAGTGCCGTGGGGCGAAGTCTTTACTCCCGACCAGATTGAAGATGCGATCAAAAAAGTGCGGCCGCGCCTGCTGCTGACCGTGCAGGGCGATACCTCAACCACCATGCTGCAGCCGCTTGAGCAGCTGGGGGCGATCTGCAAACAGTATGGCGTGCTGTTCTACACCGATGCCACCGCGTCGCTGGCGGGTAACGCGCTGGAAACGGACGCCTGGGGGCTTGATGCCGTATCCGCGGGGATGCAGAAATGCCTGGGCGGTCCATCAGGCACCTCGCCGATCACGCTGAGCGCAGAGATGGAAGCGGTGATCCGCAAACGCAAATGCGTAGAGCAGGGGATCCGCACCGAGGCGCATCAGGATGGCGAAGAGGAGATGATCTACTCCAACTATTTTGATCTCGGCATGATCATGGATTACTGGGGGCCGGAGCGGCTCAACCACCATACCGAAGCGACCAGCGCGCTGTTTGGCGCGCGCGAGTGCGCCCGTCTGATCCTGCAGGAGGGGCTGGACAACGGCATCGCCCGTCACAAACTGCACGGTGAAGCATTGCTGAAAGGCATTCAGGGGATGGGGCTGGAAACCTTCGGCGACCTGAAACACAAAATGAACAATGTGCTGGGCGTGATGATCCCGTCCGGCGTAAACGGCGATCAGGTGCGCAAACTGATGCTGGAAGATTTCGGCATTGAGATTGGCACCTCGTTTGGCCCGCTGCATGGCAAGGTGTGGCGCATCGGCACCATGGGTTATAACGCGCGCAAAGATTGCGTGATGCAGACTCTTTCCGCGCTGGAAACGGTGCTGACCTATGTCGGCTATCGCACGCCGCAGGGTGCCGCCGCGCAGGCCGCCTGGGATCACTACGGGAGCCACGCATGATGATGAGCGCCAGCGAAGCCCTGGCCGCTGCACAGCGCGTTATGGCGCGCTGCGATGCGCTGGCAGCGATCAGCGAAACAGCCGAGGGGCTGACCCGCGTCTACCTCTCACCCGAACATCTGCGCGCCAACGCCTGTGTCGGTGAGTGGATGCAGGCGGCGGGGATGCAGGTGTGGCAGGATGAGGTCGGCAATATCTGTGGGCGCTACGAGGCGGCAGAAACGGGTGCACCCGCGTTACTGCTTGGCTCGCATCTCGACACGGTGCGCAACGCCGGTCGCTATGACGGCATGCTGGGCGTGCTCAGCGCGATTGAAACCGTGCAGTGGCTTAACGAACATCAGCGCCGCTTACCGCTGGCGATTGAAGTCATTGGCTTTGGCGACGAAGAGGGCACCCGTTTTGGTATTACGCTGCTCGGCAGCCGTGGTATTACCGGCAGCTGGCCGCAAAGCTGGGTGACGCATCCTGACGGTAACGGCATTACCGTGGCGCAGGCGATGGCGGATGTCGGGCTCGACAGCGACAAGATCGCATCTGCGGCGCGGCGGGTTGAGGATATCGTCGGTTATCTTGAACTGCACATCGAGCAGGGCCCCTGCCTGGAGCAGGAGGATCTGGCGCTCGGTGTGGTCACGGCCATCAACGGTGCGCGCCGCCTCAACTGCCGTTTCACCGGAGAAGCGGGCCACGCGGGCACGGTGCCGATGACCCACCGCAAAGATGCGCTGGCTGCCGCTGCCGAGTGGATGGTGTTTATCGAGCAGACCACCCGTGAGCAGGACCCGCAACTGGTCGCCACCGTCGGTACGATAAACTGCGCGCCGGGGGCGGTAAATGTAATCCCTGGCGAGGTATCGCTGTCGCTGGACGTGCGCGGTCCGCTGGACAACCCGCTGGAGACACTGCTCTCCAGCCTGTTAACCCAGGCGGAGGCGATTGCGCTGCGGCGTGGACTCCGCTTTGAGTCGAACGAATATTATCGCATCGGTGCCACCGCCTGTGACTCCGCGCTGCAGCAGGCGCTGAGTCATGCGGTGGAAACGGTGCAGGGTCGCAGCCTGTCACTGCCGAGCGGCGCCGGGCACGACGCCATCGCTATCGCTGAACGCTGGCCGGTCGGCATGTTATTTGTGCGTAACCATCGCGGTATCAGCCACCATCCGGCGGAGTCCGTCGCGGTGGCTGATGTGGCGCCCGCGCTGCAGGCTTATTTACAGGCGGTCTCGCTGATTGCTGAACGGAGCTGAACATGGAATTAGCCGCATTTAATCAGCTGTCGGCTGACGAGGCGCAGGCGGCCATCCGGCATTGTGTCGCCATCCCGCACTGGCAGCAGTCGCTGGTAGCGGCCCGGCCTTTTGACACCCTGGATGCGTTACGGGCAACCGCCGATGCACTGGCCCGCCAGTGGCAGCAGCCTGAGCTGGAGGCAGCACTGTCGGCGCATCCGCGCATCGGTGAACGTGCGAACGGCGCGGATAAAGAAGCGGCACTTTCACGCGGAGAGCAGTCCGCCATGCAGCAGGCCGACAGCGCTTTGCAGCAGGCGATGCAGCAGGGGAATCAGGCGTATGAAGCCCGTTTTGGCCGGGTGTTTCTGATTCGCGCTAAAGGGCGCAGCGGCGAGCAGATGCTGGCAGAGTTGCAGCGTCGGTTGCAGAATAGCGATCCTGCCGAGCAGCAGGAGGCGCTGGATCAGCTGCGTGAAATTACCCTGTTACGCCTGAAGGAGACGATTCAATGAGTACTGTTACCACCCATATTCTGGACACTTCGCTGGGCAAACCGGCCACCGGTGTAGCAATTTCACTTGAGCAGAACAGCCCGGAAGGGTGGTTTCCGATTTCACAGGGTGAAACCGACAGCGACGGGCGTCTGAAAGATCTCACGCCCGAGCCGCTGACGCCGGGCCACTACCGTTTAACGGCAGAAATCGGCGACTATTTTGCCGCCGCTGGTCGGGATGCACTCTACGTCAGCGCGCAGATCGATTTTATGATTGCCGAAGCGGGCAGTCATTTTCATCTGCCGTTTCTGATTTCGCCCTGGTCGTGGTCAACCTATCGCGGCAGTTAATGGGCGGGCTGACTGCCCGCCCGGAATTCACAGCGAAAAGCGATCCGCATCCTGCCAGGCCGGGAAGCGCTCGCGATAAGCATTCAGTGCGTCCAGCGACAGCTCTGCGTCCAGCCTGGCGCGCTGGTGTGGCTCAGCCGCGCTGAGGATCTCGCCCTGCGGTGAAATAATCTGGCTGTCGCCGCTGTATTCATGCTGATTGCCATCACTGCCGACGCGGTTACAGCCTGCCACATAAGCCTGATTTTCAATTGCCCGCGCCAGCAGCAGCGCCTGCCAGTGCAGTGCACGCGGTGCAGGCCAGTTGGCGACATAGAGCGCCAGATCGTAATCGTTGCGGTTGCGCGAGAAGACCGGGAAACGCAGGTCGTAACAGATTTGCGGCAGGATGCGCCAGCTGCGCCACTCAAACACCTGACGCTGTTCGCCAGGCAGATAGTGGTGATGCTCGTCCGCCATGCGGAACAGGTGGCGCTTGTCATACTGATGCAGCGTGCCGTCCGGCTCCACCAGCAGGAAGCGGTTTACCGCGCCGTGTTCGGTCTGAATCGCCGCGCTACCGCCGACCAGGGCATCGTTGCGACGGGCATGCTGATGCAGCCACTCCACCACCTGCGCCTGGGGCAGCGAGCTTTTCGCCGCTTCCATTGTAAAGCCGGTGGTAAACATCTCTGGCAGTAAAATCAGATCGCGCCCGTTGAGTCCATCCAGTTGCTCGTCAAAATGGCGCAGGTTGGCCTCGCCATCCATCCAGCTCAGCGTCTCCTGCAATAACGTGATTTTCAAAGCTGACATAAGCGCTCCGCGGCGGCATCTAATGTCGCCGGCTGTTTGGCAAAACAGAGGCGGATCAGTTTATGAGGAAAGGGATCGGCGCAGAACACCGACAGAGGAATCGCGGCAACGCCCACTTCGCGGGTCAGCCACTGGCAGAAACTGACATCATCCAGATCGGAGATGGCGCTGTAATCGACCAGCAAAAAGTAGGTACCTTCGCAGGGGAGTACCTTAAAGCGGCTGCTGCTTAGCGCCGTTGCCAGCCGATCGCGACGGTCGCGATAAAACGCTGGCAGCTCAAGATAGTGCTCCGGATGCTCACGCAGCATATCGGCAATCGCCAGCTGCGCCGGCGTATTCACGGAGAAGGTCAGATACTGATGCACCTTGCGCAGTTCCGCGCTGATCGCGGCAGGGGCAATGCAGTAGCCCACTTTCCAGCCGGTCATATGGAAGGTCTTACCAAATGATGACACCGCGATGGCACGCTGGCGCAGTTCGGGATGTGCCAGCACGCTGGCGTGGCCCGCCTCATCGAAGCAGATGTGCTCATAGACTTCGTCGCTCAGCACATAGACCGGCCGCGCAGCAATCGCCTGCCACAGCGCGGCGAAATCCTGCTGCTGCCAGACGGTGGCGGAAGGATTGTGCGGCGTATTCAGGATCACCAGCCGGGTTTTATCACTCAGCAGCGCAGCAAACGCCTGCCAGTCCACCCGGAAAGCGGGCGGCTGCAGCGTAATGCGTTTCATCACGCCGCCCGACAACTCTACCGCAGGCGCATAGCTGTCGTAGCTGGGATCAAAGCAGATCACTTCATCGCCTGGCCGCACCAGCGCGGTAATCGCCGCATAAAGCGCTTCGGTTGCGCCCGCCGTCACCGTAATCTCCGTTTCGACATCAGGACGATAGTCATAAAGCCGCGCGGTTTTCTCTGCTATCGCCTCACGTAACGGCAGCGCACCCGTCATCGGCGCATACTGGTTCGCGCCCTGGCTGACGTGATACGCCAGACGCTGCTGCAGATAGTCCGGGCCGCTAAAATCGGGAAAGCCCTGAGAGAGATTGATGGCGTTATGCTGCTGCGCCAGCGCACTCATCTGGCTGAAAATGGTGGTGCCGAGCAAAGGGAGTTTACTCTCGGGGATCAGGTTATGCTGCGTCATGATGTCAGGCCTTAAGCGCGAAGATTGATGCGGTGTCACCCGGTGTTTGTGCCACTATAAACAGGATGGTAGTATTTGGCAATCAAGACGCTTAGATGGCTAAATGCGTCATGCTACACACCTCAGCTTCGTTAGCTTCGTTTGCTTACCCCGGTCACTGACGAGTGCCAGCTCCCGGGGATGCGCGCACTTGCTGCCTTGCTGAGATGCGGATCATCTGGCAGGACCCGGAGAGTATGGTTCAGCAGCCAGGCACGCTTGCTAACTTTTTAAGATTTTCAATCTGTTGTAATTTTATAGCCATTATCGTTATCTGAGCCACCCGGAATCCTATTTCACCGCAAGGAACTTTTATGTCGCAGAGTCTTCCATTAGATCAGCTGGTCGCCGCCTGTCACTGGATTGGCGCGAAAGGCTGGGCACCGGCCACCGGCGGAAATATGTCGGTGCGCCGCGATGAACATGTCTGCCTGCTGAGTGAATCGGGCAAAGATAAAGGCACGCTGACGCGGGATGACTTTATCGAGGTCGATATTGCTACCAGCCAGTCGCTCTCTGGCCGTAAGCCGTCGGTAGAAACGGGTCTGCACACAATGATCTATCGACTCTTTCCCGAGGCGGGCGCGGTGCTGCATACCCACACCGTGAATGCGACTGTTCTGTCGCGGGTAGAGCAGGGCGCGGCGCTGCTGCTGCACGGCTATGAGATGCAAAAATCATTAAGCGGCCAGCACACCCATCTGGATACGCTGGCCATTCCTGTGTTCGACAACAGCCAGGACATTGCGGCGCTGGCGTCAGAAATTGAAGATTACGCCGCCCGCTTTCCGCTGCGTTACGGCTTTCTGCTGCGCGGTCACGGCTTAACCTGCTGGGGCCGGGATGTCAGCGAAGCACGCCGTCATCTGGAAGGTCTGGAATTTTTATTTGAATGTGAACGTCAACGTCGCCTGCTGGAGAGAGCATGATTCGCGCCATTGTTACGGATATCGAAGGCACCACCAGCGATATCCGTTTTGTACATAACATCCTGTTTCCCTACGCCCGTCAGCATCTGGCGAGCTTCCTGCGTGAAAATGCGCATCAGCCTGACGTCGCCGCAGCGCTGCAGTCGGTGCGAGAGGAGGCTGGACAGCCGCAGGCTGATCTGGCCGCGGTGACAGAGATTCTGCTGGAGTTTATGGACCAGGATCGCAAATCAACCGGCCTGAAAGCGCTGCAGGGCATGATCTGGCGCGATGGCTATCTTAACGGCAGTTTTACCGGTCATCTCTATCCCGACGTCCTGCCTGCACTGAGCCGCTGGAAGGCGCAGGGCATTGAACTGTATGTATATTCCTCCGGCTCGGTTGCGGCGCAGAAATTGTTATTTGGCTACAGCGACGAAGGTGATATTACTGACCTCTTCAGCGGCTATTTTGATACGCACGTAGGTGCCAAACGCGAAGTCGCAGCCTATCGCGCTATCGCCGCTGAAATTGGTCAGCCAGCGGAGCAGCTGCTGTTTCTCTCCGATATTCATCAGGAGCTGGATGCCGCCGCTGAGGCGGGCTGGCAGACGCTGCAACTACTGCGTGGCGATGCGGACGGCGAGAGCCGCCATCGTCAGGTGACAGATTTTTCCCAGATTAACCCGGAGTCGATTTAGGATGAGCGCACTGACTATTTTTACCGACCGCGAAGCCAGCCAGCCGGTGTGGCACAGCACCGACGCGGAAGAAATTCGTGAACGCCTGAGCACCAAAGGCGTCCGTTTTGAGCGCTGGGAAGCCGATCGCGATCTGGGTGAAAATCCGGATCCCGAAACGGTGATCAACGCCTATCAGCATGCGATCGATCGGCTGGTGGCAGAGAAGGGCTATCAGAGCTGGGATGTGATCAGCATGCGCGCCGATAATCCGCAGAAAACCGTGCTGCGCGAGAAGTTCCTCTCTGAACATACGCACGGCGAAGATGAGGTGCGTTTCTTTGTTGAGGGTGCCGGACTCTTCTGTCTGCACCTGGATGGCGAAATCCTGCAGATCCTCTGCGAAAAAAACGATCTGATCTCGGTACCTGCGGGAACACCACACTGGTTTGATATGGGATCGTCACCGCACTTCACGGCTATCCGTATTTTCGATAATCAGGAAGGCTGGGTAGCGAACTTTACCGGCGATAAGATTGCGGATGCCTATCCGCGTCTGGCGTAAACCGCCCGTCGTTTTGGCAAGACGTTTGCCGTGAGCGGCAAACGCCTTGCAGACCGCTATTGTGGCTGGAAAATGCCACTCTGTACCTGGTCAGGCGTGACTACCCCGGTGTCCAGTACCCAGCCGCTGATCAGGGTGGCGGGCGTGACATCAAACGCCGGGTTATAGACCTTCGCCGCTTCCGGCGCCCACTGCACGCTGCCAAAACTGCCGGCAACGCCCGTCACTTCACTGGCGGCGCGCTGCTCAATAGGAATCGCTGTGCCGTCCGGACAGCTGCGATCCAGCGTGGTATGCGGGGCCGCCACGTAAAACGGAATCTGATGATAATGGGCCAGCACCGCCAGGCTGTAGGTGCCGATTTTATTCGCCACATCGCCGTTGGCGGCAATGCGGTCAGCGCCTACCCATACGGCATCGACCTCTCCACGGGCCATCAGGCTGGCGGCCATGGAATCGGTAATCAGGGTGTAAGGAATCGCCAGCTCGCCCAGCTCCCAGGCGGTTAACCGTCCGCCCTGTAACAGCGGACGGGTTTCATCAACCCAGACATTCTTAATCAGCCCCTGCTGATGGGCGCGGGCAATCACGCCAAGGGCGGTGCCCACACCGGCGGTGGCCAGTCCGCCGGTATTGCAGTGGGTCAGCAGCTGGCTGCCGGGTTTCACCCGCGTACAACCCGCGTCAGCGATGGCGTCACACAGCTGCTTATCTTCCTGCACCAGCCGCCAGGCTTCCTCTGCCAGCGCGGGGGCAAAGTCCGGCTGCGCCAGCGCCAGTTTCATCCGGTCCAGATTGTTCATCAGATTGACAGCGGTAGGGCGGGCGGCGCGCAGGGTCTCCAGCGCCTGCGCCAGTTCAGCGCGCGTCTGCCCCTGTTCTGCCAGCAACGCCAGCAGCAGCGAGGCGGAAAGGCCGATCAGCGGCGCACCGCGAACCCGCAGCGCATGAATATGTTCAATCAGCTGGGGCACGCTGTGCGCGGGCAGCCAGTTCTTTTGCTGCGGCAGTGCCTGCTGATCCAGAATCCAGAGCTGATTGTCACGAACCTGTAAGCTGGTGGTTTGAAGTGTCTGCATTGTGGGTGAAATCCATGTTGCGTTAATGATACCTATTGTGCCAACATGCTGAACGGATGTATAGACGTCTGAACGGCTTATTACACCCAGGTATCCCCCTTCGATTGATGAGGAACAGGCAATGTCGCAATACCGTACCTTTACTGCTGCTGATGCTGTGGAATATGCCCGACAATTTGGCGGCGTGGACAATCCTGCCGCGCTGAGCAGCGCAGAAGAGATTGGTGATGGCAACCTCAACCTGGTGTTTAAAATTTATGACGATCAGGGCAACAGCCGGGTAGTGGTCAAGCAGGCGCTGCCCTATGTGCGCTGTGTGGGTGAGTCGTGGCCGCTGACGCTGGATCGGGCGCGGCTGGAAGCGCAGACCCTGGTCGAACACTACAAATATTGTCCGCAGCACACGGTGAAGATCACCCATTACGATGCGGAGCTGGCGGTGATGGTAATGGAAGATCTCTCCACTCATCGCATCTGGCGCGGCGAGCTGGTGAAGGGCGCTTATTACCCGGAAGCGGCTCAGCAGTTAGGCGACTATCTGGCACAAACCCTGTTTCATACCTCCGATTTCATCCTGCATCCGCACCAGAAAAAAGCGGAAGTAGCGCGTTTCATTAATCCGGAAATGTGTGAAATCACCGAAGATCTTTTCTTTAACGATCCCTATACCGACCATGAGCGCAATAGCTATCCCGAAGCGCTTGAACCGCTGGTCGCCAGCCTGCGTAATGACGATGCACTGCGCATTGCGGTGGGCGGTCTCAAGCATCGTTTCTTTGCCCACGCTGAAGCGCTGTTGCATGGTGATATTCACAGCGGATCGATTTTCGTTGCTGATGGCAGCCTGAAAGCGATTGATGCGGAGTTTGGCTATTTTGGCCCTATCGGTTTTGATGTCGGTACCGCCATTGGCAACCTGCTGATTAACTACTGCGGCCTGCCGGGTCTGCTGCCACCGCGTGAGGCCGCCGATGCACGCGAGCAGCGCCTCAGCGATGTGCATACGATCTGGACCACCTTTGCCGCGGGCTTTCTGGCACTGGCGGCAGAGAAAACCCGCGATGAGGCACTGGCTTATCCAGGCTATGCGGAGGCGTTTCTGCGTAAAGTATGGGCCGATACCATCGGTTACTGCGGCACCGAGCTGATTCGCCGCACGGTGGGGATGTCACACGTGGCGGATATGAAGCTGATTGCCGATCCGGCGATGCGCACCGACTGCATCCGTAATGCAATTAATCTGGGACGCACGCTGATTCTGGCAGCCGATCATGTAGAAGACGCGGATGCGCTGATTGCCCGCATCCGTCAGGCGGGATAAAAAAAGCCGACATGATGTCGGCTTTCAGGTAAAGCAAAGGCCAGCTGTGAGGGCGTGCCCGCGCCGGAAACAGGGTCAGATCGGAAAGTCGCTAAAGCCATCCCTGGCTCGCTCGGCCCGCGTCGTCCTGACGTTGGACGCTTTCCTCTTCTGACCCTGTTCCCTGTGCTTAAGCTAATCGATTGTGGCCAGATTCACCTGGATTTGTCATTGTCAGCTCTTTTGGCCGACAAGGCGTGACCTCTGAAAACAGTGCTGACTCCCATCGCTTTAAGTTCAGTACCCTGTGCCGACAACACATCGGCCCTGAACCCTATGCTGCCTCACTCGCCCGTGACGCAGGCTGAGGGGCCTTCTCTGGCACCGGCACTGCCAGCGCATCCGCCTCAAACTCATCGACGTTAATCGAACGCAGGCGGCTGGCCTCAGCACGCTGCAACACTTCAGCCTCTTTAGCATCAATCCAGCCCTGCTCCAGCGCGCGCTTCGCCAGCGCATCCAGTCGGGTAAAGGAGAGGTGTTGCTTCGTCTGTTTGCACAGTCTGTCATGGATCACTTCTGCCGCCATCACATCCTGCAATGCCTGTTCCAGCTGACCGGCAGGGTTGTGCTCGCTGGGCGTCAGGTACATGCCACGGCCCAGACGACTGCGGGTAGCTGACGGCTGTTGCAGCAGTTTTGCCAGCTGATGGTCCAGACGGTCAGACGGAGCAGGGCAGTGATGACCGCCGGCAAAAATAGTCATCCGCAATGCGCCCGCGACCAGACGGTTCGGGAAGTTACGCAGCAGATCGTCCATCGCGACTTCCGCCTGATGCAGCGCATCCTGTACGCCCCAGTGCACCAGCGGCAGATCGGCTTCGTTGCGGCCTTCATCGTCATAGCGTTTCAGCGTCGCCGAAGCGAGATAGAGCTGGCTCAGCACATCGCCCAGACGCGCCGAAATACGCTCACGACGTTTCAGGCTGCCGCCCAGCACCGCCATCGACACATCAGAGAGCAACGCCAGGTTGGCACTGATGCGGTTCAGATGCTGATAGTAACGGCGGGTGCCATCGCGGGTCGGGGTGGCGCTGGTGCGTCCGGCGGTTAAGCCCAGCCACAGGCTGCGCATGGTGCTGCTGCCGACATGGCCGATGTGGCTGAACAGCGCCTGATCAAACGCGTTAACATCGTTGCTGGCTGCCGCCGCCATCTCCTGCAGTACATAAGGATGGCAGCGAATCGCACCCTGTCCGAAGATAATCATGCTGCGGGTCAGAATATTAGCGCCTTCCACCGTGATAGCGATGGGCGCACCCTGATAGGCGCGGGCCAGAAAGTTACTGTTACCCAGCATAATGCCTTTACCGCCGGCAATATCCATGGCGTCGATAATGGCGCGCTGACCGCGATGGGTGCAGTGATATTTCACAATCGCCGACAGCACTGCCGGTTTTTCACCCTGCATAATACCGGCCGTAATCAGCGTGGCCGCCGCATCCATCACGTAGGCGTTGCCGGCAATGCGCGCCAGCGGCTCTTCAATCCCTTCCATCTTACCGATTGAGACGCGGAACTGACGACGAATATGGGCATAGGCGCCTGTCGCCAGCGCCACACTTTTCAGGCTGCCGGTTGAGTTCGATGGCAGCGTAATGCCGCGACCTACAGACAGACACTCCACCAGCATCCGCCAGCCCTGACCGGCCATTTGTGGGCCGCCGATAATATAGTCAATCGGCACAAAGATATTATTGCCGCGTGTCGGCCCGTTCTGGAACGGCACGTTAAGCGGGAAGTGGCGATGACCAATCTCCACGCCGGGCGTGTTGGTCGGGATCAGCGCACAGGTAATGCCAGGATTCTCGTTATCGCTGAGCAGATGATCCGGGTCGGAGAGTTTAAATGCCAGCCCCAGCACGGTGGCGATCGGCGCCAGCGTAATATAGCGCTTGTTCCAGGTCAGCCGCATGCCCAGCACCTGCTGACCCTGCCATTCGCCCATGCAGACCACGCCGGTATCGGGGATGGCTCCGGCATCTGAGCCCGCTTCCGGACTGGTCAGCGCAAAGCAGGGGATCTCATCGCCGCGTGCCAGCCGGGGTAAATAGTGATTTTTCTGCTCTTCAGTGCCGTAGTGTTGCAGTAGTTCGCCCGGACCTAATGAGTTAGGCACCCCGACGGTAATCGCCAGAATCCCGGAGACGCCCGACAGTTTTTGCAGCACGCAGGCCTGCGCATAGGCGGAGAAATCGAGTCCGCCATACTCTTTTTTGATAATCATCGCGAAGAAACGATGCTCTTTCAGATAGGCCCAGAGTTCCGGCGGCATATCGGCCAGCTCATGGGTGATCTGGAAATCGTTGGCCATGCGGCACGCTTCTTCAACCGGACCATTGAGAAAAGCCTGCTCATCGGCGGTCAGGCGCGGCTGCGGATAGTTGTGCAGCTTCTGCCAGTCTGGTTTGCCCTGAAACAGATCGCCTTCCCACCAGGTGGTGCCCGCATCAATCGCTTCTTTCTCGGTGCGCGACATCGGTGGCATCACCTGCTGGAAGCGCTGAAACATCGGCTTTGAAAACAGGCTGCGGCGCAGTGACGGCAGGTTGAACGGCAGCAGGATAATCGCCAGCGGCAACAGTAACCATGGCGTCCAGAGGTGAGCAACAGCCATCGCAGCAGTCCACAGCAGCAGAATCGCGCTGCTGAGCCGCAACGACAGGCGGTGATAGAACAGGGCGCCAATCAGCGCCACCGTGGCAAGTATTGAGACAACCATCATAATGAACCGCTCCAAGTAGTAAGAGGTCTGACCTGTTATGTAGAGAGGTTTAGAGCAGTTGGGTTGATTTATCAATTTGTTTACATCGCAATTACAACCTGCCTCACAAAAACCGATTTCTGTCCATTTTTGCATCACCCGCTGCAGCGATAATCGCCGCCACTGCCTGGCCAGCCTTGGCATGACGCTTTGCGCTGACCGGCCATTCCGTTAAACTTGCTGCGATTAACCTCTTCTAAAAAAGGACATCCCTATGTACCAGGACATTATCCGCTCTGAGCTTAATGAAGCTGCTGATACGCTGAATAAATTCCTCAGCGACGAGGCCAATATCCATGCGATCCAGCGTGCTGCGGTGCTGCTGGCTGACAGCTTTAAGGCGGGCGGCAAGGTGCTTTCCTGCGGTAACGGTGGTTCACATTGCGATGCGATGCATTTCGCTGAAGAGCTGACCGGTCGCTACCGCGAAAATCGTCCTGGCTATCCGGCGATTGCCATCTCTGATGTCAGCCATCTCTCCTGCGTCAGTAATGATTTTGGTTATGACTATGTCTTTTCACGCTATGTGGAAGCGGTAGGACGTCCGGGCGATGTGCTGCTGGGCCTCTCAACTTCCGGTAACTCTGCCAATATCATTAAAGCGATTGAAGCTGCCCGTGCGCAGGGGATGAAAGTGATCACCCTGACCGGTAAAGATGGCGGTAAGATGGCAGGCAGTGCCGACATTGAAATCCGGGTGCCACACTTTGGTTATGCCGATCGCATCCAGGAGATCCACATTAAAGTGATCCACATCCTGATGCTGCTGATCGAAAAAGAGATGGTGAAGTAACTGCGCTGGCCTTCCGCCTGACGGGAGGCCGCTTACTCTAAGGTGGTGGCTATGTGCGAATTGCTCGGGATGAGCGCCAATGTTCCCACGGATATCTGTTTCAGCTTTACCGGTCTGGTTCAGCGTGGCGGTGGAACCGGGCCTCACAAAGATGGCTGGGGCATTACCTTCTACGAAGATAAAGGTTGTCGTACGTTTAAAGATCCGCTGCCGAGCTTTAACTCGCCGATTGCGCGTCTGGTGCAGGAGTATCCGATCAAATCGCATTCGGTGGTGGCGCACATCCGCCAGGCGAATCGCGGGCAGGTGTCGCTGGAGAATACCCACCCGTTTACCCGCGAGTTGTGGGGCCGTAACTGGACTTATGCGCACAACGGGCAGCTCAGGGGCTATCGGCATCTGGAGACCGGCACATTCCGGCCGGTAGGCGAAACGGACAGCGAGAAGGCGTTCTGCTGGATCCTGCATCAGCTGGCGACGCGCTATCCGCGCACGCCAGGCAACTGGCCTGCGGTGTTCCGTTTTATCGGGGAGCTTGCCGGCACGTTGCGGCAGAAGGGCGTGTTTAACATGCTGCTGTCAGACGGCCGTTATCTGATGGCCTTTTGCTCCACCAATCTTTACTGGATCACCCGCCGCGCACCCTTTGGCCGGGCGCAGTTACTGGATCAGGATGTGGAGGTCGATTTTCAGCAGCACACCACGCCGCATGACGTGGTGACGGTGATTGCTACGCAGCCACTGACGGCCAATGAAACCTGGCAGCGGATCGTGCCAGGTGAATGGGCGTTATTCTGCCTTGGAGAGCGCCAGGAATGAACGTGAAGCGGCTTCGGGACTGGCTAAAACCGGTGCCGGGCTGCTGTTCATCACATATTTACCGCTGGCGACATTGACCATCGGCGGCTGGTGATATTTAGCAAAATAGGCGTATCCCGGCTGCAGCTGCTGCCAGAAACTGGCATAGGTGGAGTAGCGGTGACGCTGCATATTGCTGTCGGTCATGCGGAATGGATAGATGCTGATGCTGATATCCTGCTGGCCGTTACGCAGCGCGGCATTCACATAGGTAAAAATCTCATCCATATAGGCGTTAGTCATGGCATAGCAGCCAATCGACTTACAGTCGCCATGAATCATCAGGTAATTGCCGCTGTAGCCCTGATTACGATCGTACTGATTCGGAAAGCCGATGTTGATCGCGCGATAAAACCGGCTATCCGGCTTCAGCTGATTCAGCTTCACGTTGTAAAAACCTTCCGGGCTTTTGAAATCGCCTTCACGACGTTTCGGGCCGAGGCCGCCAGAAAAGTTACAGATGCGGTAGGTGTCCAGCAGGCGGTATTCGTTACCGATTTTGCCGTAGAGTTCGAGCGTGCGTTCTTCCTTGAAGATCTGGATATAGACCGGGGTGCCGAGTAACTGCTTCTTTAATTCTTTGCTGACCGGTGCCGTTGAGACGGGTTCGGGTGTCATTGCCATGCTGAGGGCTGGCAGTAAAATCATCGCAAACAGGAGTGCGATTTTGCCCATGCTGTGTGTACCTTGAGGTGAAGAGAACATGACGCAAAATGTGCGTCTCTGTTTGCATTATCGGAACTGTCCGCTACCGCAGCGCAACATTAAACATTGTCTGTTTTTTTAGCAAGACGGCGTCAGCCAAATTCGCGATTTACTGAAGGATATTCGGCCAGAAATTTGTAAACTTTAATCGTCAACGCGACAAATATTGCAGTTACCCCTGCCAACTGTATACTTATCCAGTGCCGGAGGGGGTATGCGTAAAATCATTCATGTCGATATGGACTGCTTCTATGCCGCGGTGGAGATGCGTGATAATCCCCAACTGCGCGACATCCCGATCGCCATTGGTGGCAGCCGCGAGCGTCGGGGCGTGATCAGTACCGCCAACTATCCGGCGCGCAAATTTGGCGTGCGCAGCGCGATGCCAACCGGCATGGCCCTCAAGTTATGCCCGCATCTGCGTCTGCTGCCAGGACGCTTCGACGCCTATAAAGAAGCCTCCGCGCAGATCCGTGACATCTTTACCCGCTACACGCCGCTGATTGAACCGCTCTCCCTCGATGAAGCTTATCTGGACGTCACCGACAGTCCCCACTGTCACGGCTCTGCCACACTGATGGCGCAGGCGATCCGCGCCACCATCTACCGTGAAACCGGGCTTACCGCCTCAGCGGGCATCGCCCCGATTAAATTCCTGGCGAAGATCGCCTCTGACCTGAATAAGCCGGACGGGCAGTTCGTGATTACCCCGCCGGAGATGTCCGGTTTTCTGCTGACCCTGCCGCTGGCGAAGATCCCTGGCGTCGGCAAGGTCTCGGCCAAAAAGCTGGAAGAGATGGGGCTGGTGACCTGTGGCGACGTGCAGAAGGCGGACTTAGCGCTGCTGTTAAAGCGCTTTGGTAAGTTTGGCCGGGTGCTGTGGGAGCGCAGCAATGGCATTGATGACCGCAGCGTGATCGTTGAGCGCGAGCGTAAATCGCTGGGGGTTGAACGAACGCTGGCGGAAGATATCAGCGACTGGGATGCCTGCCTGGAAATTATCGATTTTCTCTACGCCGAACTGGATCGCCGGCTGACGCAGATCCGACCTGACAAGCAGGTGGCGCGTCAGGGCGTCAAACTGAAGTTCAGTGATTTTCAGCAGACGACCCAGGAGCATATCTGGCCGGTGCTGAACAAAGAGGACATGATTGCCATCGCCCGTAAAACCTGGGATGAGCGTCGTGCCGGGCGCGGCGTGCGGCTGGTGGGATTACATGTGACTATGGTGGATCCCCAGCTGGAGCGTCAGCTACTGCTGGGTCTGTAACCGTCAACCTCACCGACCGGTAAGGCTGACATCCGATTACTTCTTATATTTCGCCGCCAGAGTCGCAAACCACGGTGCAACGAAATCCTCGTTAGCGCCCCAGCCCGGAATAATCTTGTTCAGCGACGCGACGTTCACCGCGCCAGGCTGGCTGTTAAGCTGCTGCTGAGAGATTGATGCGGCTTTAAACTGGTAAGTCGCGGGCGTCTCTTCACCGGCAATTTTCTTCGCCACCAGACGCATGTTCACCGCGCCAATGGTTTTAGGATCGACCGCCACCGTCTGTACCCACGGGCTGTTTTTCTCGCGCATCAGCTGCAAATCCTGGTTCGAGACATCAATGCTGTAGAGCTTGATCTCGGTACGGCCATTCTCCTGCAGCGCTTTGTAAGCGCCCTGGCTGAAGGCATCCCAGGCGCCCCAGATGGCGTCGATTTTGCCTTTCGGGTATTTCGCCAGAATCGCGCCAATTTTATTGGCGGTGTCGCCCTGAACGTCAGTTGAAACCGCACCAATCGACTCAAGCTGATGAATGCCCGGATTCTCTTTCAGCAGTTTTTCATATACCACCTGACGGCGTTCCATCGGCGGGAAACCGGCAACCCATAGCTTGACGATGTTCGCCTTGCCGTTGAAATCATGGATGAGCTGGCCCAGCGACAACTGCGCCAGTGAAGCGTCATCCTGCGCGGTGACGGTGACGCCCGGAATCGGGCTATCCACCGGCGTATCAAACACCGACAGCTTAATGCCTGCATCGGCAATGCGCTTCACCAGTCCGCTGGCGTAGGGCGCTTTACCGTGCGACAGCACGATGCCGTCATATTTCTGGCTGATCGCCTGATTCACGAAATCCTGGAAGCGCGCATCGTCGCCATTGCTGAGGAAGGTGCTGACCTTGAAGCCAAGCTGGCGACCCTGCTGAATGGCACCGGCAACAAACTGGGTGGTGTTGTCATCGGAGCCGAGATTGCGGATCACCGCAATACGGATCGGGCCATCATGACTGGCGATAGCCGCAGGCACCGGCGTGACGGTATCCGCGAAGGCCATGCTGGCGTTCAGCAGGCTCAGGGCCAGCAGCGAGAGTGTTATTTTTTGCATTGTTATCAACTCCGGTAAACGCGCCTCAGCGGCGCTGGATATAGGTGATCGCCAGTGCTAAAGCCAGCACCAGCCCTTTAATAATGTCCATGGCGTAATAGGGAACAGAGAGCATCACCAGACCGTTCTGCAGCACGCCGAGGATCACCGCGCCGACCAGCGTGCCCAGCGCATTCGGCTTGCCGGATCCCGCCAGTGATAAGCCAATCCACGCCGCCGCGACGGCGTCCATCAGGTAGCCGCTACCGGCATTCACCTGCGAGGAGCCGATACGCGAGGCCAGCAGAATGCCGCCCAGACCGGCCAGCAGTGAGGCGATCACATAAGCCAGCACCCGATAGCGGGTGGTGCGGATGCCGGAGAGGCGTGCCGCTTCCGGATTGCCGCCCAGCGCATACATCCGGCGACCATGTTTAGTCAGGGAGAGCGCCAGCTGCGCGGCGACGGTGACGACCAGCATAATGATGACGATGGTGGGCACCTGGCCGAGCAGGCCAAACGCCGCCGGAATGGTGCCTTCCGCCATATCACCGCTCGGCAGCACCATATTCTCGGTGATCGATCCGCCAAAGCTGTAGGTCATCGCCACACCCTGAATCACAAACAGTGTCGCCAGCGTTGCCAGCATGTCGGGGATGCGCAGGATCACAATCAGAAAGGCGTTAAACAGCCCGACCAGGGTGCAGAGCGCCAGGGTGAGCAGGATGGCGGTGGTAGTGCCGAAGCCATACCAGACAAACAGTGAAATCACCAGCGCATTGGCCAGCGAGGCGGTCGATCCGACCGACAGATCAAAGCCGCCAACGGTCAGCGAGATCGAGACGCCGATCGCAATCACCGTGACAATGGCAATTGAGCGCAGAATATTGATGATGTTGTTGGGTTCAAGGAAGCTGTCGGAGGCGAGACCAAAGGCGGCGATCAGGATCACCACCGTGAGCAACATGCCCCATTTATAGAGAAAGTCGAACAACTGGTGACGCCACGGCGAGGCTGTCAGATTCAGGCTGGTTTCTTTGCTGCTCACGCAGGGGTTCCTCCGGTGGAATAGAGCAAAAGCGTCTCTTCGGTGACGTCGCGTGCAGCCAGCTCGGCCACGATGCGTCCATCCCAGAGCACGCAAATCCGGTCGCATAAACCGACCAGTTCAGAAAACTCACCCGACGCGTAAATAATGCCTTTCCCCTCGCGCGCCAGGTTATCGATCAGGGTGAAGAGTTCGGTTTTGGCTTTGATATCGACACCTTTCGTCGGCTCATCGAAAATCAGCACGTCGGCGTTGTTGCGCAGCCATTTGCCAATCGCCACCTTTTGCTGGTTGCCGCCGGAGAGACGGCGCAGCGTCTGTGCCGGTCCGGTGGTGCGTACCTGTAACTGCTGAATAACCTGCTCCGCCCAGCGCCACGCCTGGCGATGCCCGAACAGGCTCCAGCGCGAAAAGCTGTCGTCTGCATTGACGCTGAGGTTCATTGCCACCGACTCATCAATAAAGATCCCCTCTTTACGCCGCTCCTCCGGCACCAGCGCCATGCGGCGACTGACGGAGTCATGCGGCGAACGGGGCTGCCACGGCTGGCCATGCAGTTCACCGCGACTGACGCGGCTTTTGCTGGCACCAAACAGCGCCTTACAGAGTTCGGTTTTACCGGCACCGGCCAGGCCTGCAATGCCCAGAATTTCCCCTTTGTGCAATCGTAGCGAGATATCCTGCAGCAGTTGCTCATCATGAAGACCGTCAATCGCCAGCAGCAGCGGCTGAGCCTGCTGCGCACGGCGTGCCGGGAAGATATCGGTGAGCTGATGCCCCAGCATCTTCTCCACGATCTGCTCACCGCTCAGTGCGGCCATCGGGCCGGTTTCGATCAACCGGCCATCACGCAGCACCGTCAGCTGGTCACAGATTGCTTTCAGTTCATGAATGCGGTGAGAGATAAACACCACGCCGATGCCGCTGGCCTGCAGGCGACGCACCACAGCAAACAGCCGCTCACTTTCATGCTGATCCAGCGGGGCAGTGGGTTCATCCAGAATCAGAAAGCGGCAGTGGTGCGACAGCGCGCGCGCCAGCAGAATTTGCTGCTTTTCAGCCAGGGTGCAGCGCTCCACCAGCCGGTTGACGTCCAGCGCCACGTCGAGCTGAGCCAGCAGCGCCCGCGCCTGACGCCGAACCTCGCCCCAGCGATAGCGGTGGCCAGGCTCTGCCAGCCGATCCAGCAGAATGTTTTCCGCGACGCTGAGCTGCGGCACCAGCGCCACGTCCACTTCCTGCTGAACCAGATGGATACCCAGCCGTTTCGCATCACGCGGCGTACGGATGGAGACCGGCTCACCATCCAGCAGGATCTCGCCGCTGTAGTGGCTGTGCGCACCGGAAAGGATCGCCATCAGTGTTGACTTGCCCGCGCCGTTAGCGCCGGTCAGTGCATGTACCGAATGGCCGTCAGTGCGGAAATCCACCGACGATAGCGCGGCAAACCCGCCAAAAGCGATGGAGATGTTACGCATCTCAAGGCAGTTTAACCCTGGCATGTCATTACTCTCCTGAAGAATCACTGGCCGCATTTTTTCCTGAACCTTCAGGCGCGGCAACAGCCGAAAGCGCATAAGCTAGCACGAAATCTTATTAGCCATCCAGACATCTGGACATAATGGCGGCTGTGACCAGCGAAGCGCGGGAACGTGGCGGAATAGCGGGGTAAAGCGCGGGAAAGGCAGCGAATTATGCTGGTGAAAAAGTTAAGGCTATAAAACCAGGTCAGAGCCGGGTATGGGTGACTTAAGAGTCTGGTGCCAGCTAAGCGTCTATCCCGGAGCCTGCGATGGCAACGGGGATTTGAGAGATGATGAAATGGAAATCATGGATATCTGGCGTCTGCATAAAGCCTTTATCACCCCGGCGCTGGAAGTGTATTGGCTAAAAGCTAAAAACGGTCGCCTCAACATAATGTGGGATTGAAGCAGGAATGCCTATATCGCTTTTCGGCTATTTTTTACTGCCAGAAGCCGGGAAAGGGGGATGTGGTATTTTTCCTTAATATTGTTGCTTTCTGTCAGCCACCAGTTGATCTTTCCGTGATCGGTTAAAGGAAAGCTTTTTACTAAAACAGCGCTGAAGCCACGATGACCTTTATGAATAGCAATGATCTCAACCGGACGTGAGATTAACCAAAAAAATAGCCTGCCATCAATAGCCCTGCAACAGCAAGCACCTGGGACGCCTGTTTAAGGATGCCTTTTATTATAGCCTCCGATAATTTTAAGGCCTTTTGTAGTACTGTTCATAACTATTTTAAAGTCAAAGTTATTGCTGGCTAATAGCCTATTTAACGGCTATCCGCTATCCTGTCAGGACATTGAATTACCTTTGTTCCTTTATTATTCTACCGTCATCTTCCATGCGGTATTCTCCATCATCAACAGTATATGTAATGCCACTATTTTTGCTGTAACTGATTATAAAAACCCTGTCCTTCTCGATGCAGTTCATGGGTGGCTTCATGTCAGAAAAACAGAGTCGGTCATATTGATCATCTTCTTTGTAGCCTTCTCCAAATAACCAGATACTTACGGTATAATTACCGTAAGATGCTGGTTTGGGGATGTCATATTGTCGTTTCAGGGCGTCTTTGTTTTTTAACCACCAGTCAATTTTTCCACGATCTGTAATCGGAAAGTTTTTTACTAAAACATCACTAAAATTTCCGCCTCCATGAACTCTGACGATTTTAACAGGGCGGAGTTCGGACCATAGAAAGTAACCAGCCAGCGTGAAGCCAAAAACTGTCAGTAAAATAAGAGTTTTTATTTTATTTTTCATTGCGATCCCCCATGATTTCTATAGTGGTTTCCATATTTGTCATAAAGGGCTTAAAACCAAATTGATTGTATCTCTGAAGAACAAACCAGATGCGGAAAAAATGAAACTGGCTGAACTTTGTCTTTAGTATATCAGCACTGTCGAGACCAAAATGATCCTGTGATTTATAATGCACCGTTGCCCGATAGTGGTTATTATCAATATGCAGTGATTTTATGGTGATATGCATTGCCGAGATATCATGAACGGTAATCCCCATGCCATTATAATTATCCTGTAACCTGTCAAATTTTGGTAGCCTTCCCCTGAGAACGACTTTCCGTAATTCTTCTTTTCCCAATAGATATATTCTATTCTTCCAATCTATTTCTTTTTTAAGATGTTTCTCCAGCAATAAGCGAGTGCTGTTTTCACTTTTATCACTGACAATATGATTTTCTAAAGCCCTATCCAACGCCATATCACGGAAGGTCTTACCGCTATTGTTCTGCATATGTGTGATCATCTTTTCGATCAGGTGACTGTAAGGCCCGCTCAGGGAAAATTTACGGGACAACGATCGAAATTCATCAAATAGCATTTCAGCACACTGCTGGCGGGAAATCGTTCGACCCTGGCCACGCAGATTACAGCAGAACATGGATTGAGGACGATCCAGTGAGGAACGCAGAGTCAGGGTCCAGGGATCAACCCGATCAGAAATGTAATCCAGCCGGTATTTGGATTTTAACTCTGCTTCAGTCAGATCGCCGCAGCGCATATCATCAGCACTGTAGTCGTCCATCGCCTTCCGGGTGATAAATATTGTGCAGGGAAACTGTAATGCGGCCATTGTGATACACTCCTTGTATTATTGTCCGTTCAGCTTTTCATGGGAAATATACCATTCTGATAATGGTGGGATGTGCCGCATATCACATTATCGTAATTATTTATCGGGTTGCCCATAATGATCTGTTCTCAAAGAGTGTGTCAGTAAGTTGGATGCACAGGATAATAAAGAAAGCATCAAAGATGTTAAAGATTTATGAATTAAAATGAGTTGATTAAAATTTTATTCAACTTTTTATTTTTATTGTAATTTATACTTGTGTTGGGATGGAGAAATGCGAGATTTTATTACTGTCTCTGCAGCAGAAGCGCAGGTTTAATCACTTTTAAGCTTTGTTATTTTACCTTCTTTAAAGTTCCCATCCTCATGAACGCTGGTAAATTCAGCAGGATGAAGGGATAGTTATAGAAAGTAACCAGGCAGAGTGCAACCAGCAGCGGGTAGCAGAGCATAAGGTTTCTTTCTGTTTTTTACAGTGCCTTCCGATAGTTTTTTATTGTGGCTTTCCTGTTATTCATAAATGGTTTAAACCAAATCGATAGTATCGTCGTGCGTATATCTCTGACCCTGTCGTCGTCCATCGATTTCCGGGTTTCCGCTATTTGCAGGGAAACGGCCTTCCAGTCATCATGATATCTTTCATGTATTCTTGTTCTTTTCAATTTTCACAGAAAATATTACAGGGTGGTCGTCAGGAGAGTAAAATCCGTAGCCACACGACCTTAATAATTTAAAGATTTCAGGCGGGGTAACTTACGCAATGGCTAAAAGGTTGTGACCGAAGAGGACAGTGGCGGGGACGGGCTGAACAGGTCAACATCACCGATCAGGAAAAGTGCCGGTCACTGAGATGACCGGCATCAGGCCGGAGCCTGGTTTACTTTTCTGGCACCACATTCAGCAGGGTGGTCAGCAGTTTCCAGTAAAGGCCAACGCTTTCGATGTGAACCTGCTCATCCGGCGAGTGTGGCCCGGTGATGGTCGGTCCAATCGATACCATATCCATCTCCGGATAAGGCTTCTTGAACAGACCACACTCCAGACCGGCGTGAATCACCTGAATGTTCGGAGTCTTATCAAACAGCGCGATATAGGTCTGACGGGTCAGCGCCATGATGGCGGAGTCCGCATCCGGCTGCCAGCCAGGGTAGCCGCCTTTCGCTTTGGTCTGTGCACCGGCCAGCTGGCCCAGTGAGGTCAGCATCTGCACCACATAATCGCGGCCGGTGTCGATCAGCGAACGGATCAGGCAGTTGATCTCTGCATGATCGGCTTCCATGGTCACCACACCAATATTCAGTGAGGTTTCTACCACGCCTTTCGCCACGTCGGAGTTGCGGATCACGCCGTTTGGCATGCTGTTGAGCAGGTTCAGGAAGCGATCGCGGCTGTCAGCGTTCAGGGCATCACCCTGATGCGCCAGCGGCTCAGTGACCAGTGCGATGTTCGGCTCTTTGATGCCGTGCTCATTTTTGATGGCGCTCAGGAAGTGCGCCGCAGCTGATTTCAGCGCATCTGCTTTGTGGCTCTCGACCGCCACGGTAGCGAAGGCTTCACGCGGGATCGCGTTGCGCAGCGTACCGCCGCTGAAGGCCAGCAGACGCAGATCCAGTTCAGCAGCGTGTGCCGCCAGGAAGCGCGCCAGCAGTTTGTTGGCGTTGCCGAGGCCCATATGAATATCGGCACCGGAGTGACCGCCTCGCAGGCCTTTCAGCGTCAGCTTCAGGGTCTGGAATTCAGCAGGCACCGCTTCACGGGTCAGTGGCAGGGTGGTGACGAAGTCGATACCGCCCGCGCAGCCCATGTAGATCTCACCTTCTTCTTCGGAGTCGGTGTTGATCAGGATTTCTGCCTGCAGCCAGTTGGGTTGCAGACCGAATGCGCCATCCATACCGGTCTCTTCCGTCATGGTCAGCAGCACTTCCAGCGGGCCATGCGTCAGGCTGTTGTCAGCCAGCACTGCCAGCGCAGAAGCCATACCGATGCCGTTGTCCGCGCCCAGCGTGGTGCCGCGCGCTTTCACCCACTCGCCGTCAACCCAGGGCTGAATCGGATCTTTGGTGAAGTCATGAACGGTGTCATTATTTTTCTGCGGCACCATATCCAGATGCGCCTGCAGCGCAACCGGGGTACGGTTTTCCATGCCTGCGGTGGCGGGCTTACGAATCAGGATGTTGCCGACCTGATCGCGCTCACACCAGAAGCCTTGCTCTTTGGCCCAGCCGACGATGTAACTCGCCAGCGCTTCTTCGTGAAAAGAGGGATGGGGAATAGAGCAGATCTTAGCGAAAATATCCCACAGCGGCTGTGGAGAGAGTTGAGACAATTCAGACACGACAGGTCTCCTGTGTCAGTGTACCGGCGAGGCCGGACATCGCGAGTTTCCAGTGAAAAATCGCCGTCAGAGAATCTGACGAGCCAGGCCCGAGAATATCACTGTTTTCTACCGGGTGCGCTCTCAGACGCGCTAAAAAGCCGCAACCAGTGCGCGGGTGCTGGTTTTTAGTGCGTCAACTCCTTATAATCTCGCGCAACCTTTTCCCCGTTGCACATTTTTACGCCACCTCGGTTGGCTGGGATTTCTATTCTATGAGCGAAAAATACGTCGTTACCTGGGACATGCTTCAGATTCATGCCCGTAAACTGGCCCAGCGCCTGCTTCCTGTTGAACAGTGGAAAGGCATTATCGCGGTGAGCCGCGGCGGTCTGGTACCGGCTTCGCTGCTGGCACGTGAACTGGGTATCCGCTACGTCGATACCGTCTGCATCTCCAGCTATGACCACGATCATCAGCGCGAAATGAAAGTCCTGAAGCGCGCAGAAGGCGACGGTGAAGGCTTTATCGTGATCGATGACCTGGTGGATACCGGCGGCACTGCCCAGGCGATTCGCGAGATGTATCCGAAAGCGCGTTTCTGCACCATTTTCGCTAAACCGGCCGGTCGCTCACTGGTTGATGATTATATTGTCGATATTCCGCAGGATACCTGGATCGAGCAGCCGTGGGATATGGGTGTGGTCTACATCCCGCCGATTGTTAAAAACTGATTGATACACATCAGACAACGCCCGGTTTTCCGGGCGTTGTGCTTTCTGTGCCTCGCACCCCGAATTGCCGTACAGTACACTTAGCCATCGCCGTTTCTGTTGCAGGAGAAGTGAGTATGTCGAGCAAAAATCTCAGCGAGGAGTTGTTCAAACCGCGCTTTAAACATCCTGAAACCTCAACCCTGGTTCGCCGCCACCATCATGCTACTTCGGATGTCCACTCAGCCCTGGATGGTGACAGCCAGCGTGGCTGGTATCGTATGCTGAATAAGCTGATGTGGACATGGCGTGGCCTGACGCCGCAGGAGATCAGCGAAGTGCTGGCACGTATTGCCATCAGCAATGTTGAACATACTGATGAGACGCTGCTCGACACTGTAATCGGTTTTCGCGGCGGCAACTGGCATTTCGAATGGTGTAAACAGGCGGGTATCTGGCAGCAGAAAGCGCTGGAGGCCACCGACGACAGCGAGGCGGGCGACTACTGGCTACACGCGGCGCATCTCTACAGCGTTGCGGCCTATCCCTATATAAAAGGGGATGAACTGGCCGACCAGGCGCAGACGCTGGCGAACCGCGCCTATGAAGAGGCGACTCAACGCCTGCCGGGCGAGCTGAAACCGCTGACGTTCGCCATTCATGGTGGCAGCCCGGTTAACGGCTTTCTGCACATGCCGCCTGACGTTGAAGCGCCTTATCCCACCGTGCTGTTCTGTGGCGCGCTCGACTCATTACAGAGCGATCACTATCGCCTGTTCCATGATTACCTTGCACCGCGCGGCATCGCCATGCTGACCATTGATGTGCCGTCAGTAGGCAACTCGGTGAAATGGACGCTGAATCAGGACACCAGCTTTCTGCATCAGCAGGTGCTGCGCGATCTGAAAAACGTGCCCTGGATCGACCATACCCGCGTGGCGGCGTTTGGTTATCGCTTTGGCGCTAACGTGGCCGTGCGACTGGCCTATCTGGAATCGCAGCGGCTGCGTGGGGTCGCCTGTCTTGGCCCGATTGTGCATGCGCTGCTGACGCAGACGGCGTTGCAGGATGAGATCCCGGATATGTATATGGATATGCTGGCGAGCCGGCTGGGCATGGCAACCGCCTCTGACAGTGCGCTGCGTACCGAACTCAATCGATATTCGCTGAAAACCCAGGGACTGCTGGGCCGCCGGACGCCGACACCCATGCTGTCGGGCTACTGGCAAAACGATCTTTTCAGCCCGGAAGAGGAGAGCAAGCTGATCGCTAACTCTTCGTCAGATGGCAAAGCGTTGCTGATTCCGGTGAAGCCGATGATGGCCAGTTTCGACAAGGCGCTGAATGAAATTTGCGACTGGCTGGAGAAGCGTTTAAAAAGGTAACTGGCAAAATTTACAGTATTTGCTACAACTAGTAGCGGAATTCTTCCGGGCTGTCGTTAAGCGAAACATGACATCACCTGGCCGTCCGGAAAATCAAGGCTGTATAGCGGTCAAAATCTATGGAGATTCAGCATGACGTTACCAAGTGGTCATCCCCGCAGTCGCCTGCTTAAGCGCTTTACGGAGCTTGGGCCTTATATTCGCGATGGGAAATGTGGCGAAACCCGGTTCTTTTTCGACTGCCTGGCTGCCTGCGTTAATGTGAAACCGGCACCGGAACTGCGTGAGTTCTGGGGCTGGTGGATGGAGCTTGAAGCGCAGGCTGACCACTTTACCTATGTCTACCATATCGGTCTGTTCGATAAAGAGGGTGACTGGTCGGTGGCAACCATCAAAGGCAAAGAGAATACGGCGCGCGTGGAAGAGACCTTACGGAATTTCCATACCCGTCTGAAAGCGATGCTGAAAGAGTTCGAGCTGGATCTGATTCCGGCCAGCGATTTCGATGAGAAACCGGTGAAGCTGAGCGCCTGATTGGGTAGTGCAGTGAAATAAAGACGAAAAAAATGGCGAGTTTTTAAACTCGCCATTTTTGTTGAAGGCTTGTCCGCTGTGAGTTCGAGCCTTCGCAGAGAATACGGTCAGATCGGAAAGCCGCAAAAGCCGCCATCCATGGCACGCTCGGCCCGCGCCGTCCTGGCGCGGGACGCTTTCCTCTTCTGACCGTGTTCCCTGCGTGTTGAATTTATGCGTTGCTGCCAGATCCAAATCCGTCCGGTTTTCTAGCCTGAAATCAGAACTGGTAAGTCACACCCATCGCGACCACGTCATCGTTGTTAATCGACAGCGCGTTGTCATCATCCAGCTGGTTGATTTTGTAATCAACGAAGGCGGACATATTTTTGTTGAAGTAGTAGGTCGCGCCCACGTCGATATATTTCACCAGATCCGCATCGCCGATACCGTTTTCGATATCTTTGCCCTTGGTCTGTACGTAGCCGATTGACGGACGCAGGCCGAAATCAAACTGATACTGCGCCACCAGTTCGATGTTCTGCGCTTTGTTAGCTGCGCCCGCGACGGTAGCACCGGTGTTACGGTTGGTGCCGCTGATTGGCGTCATGTTGCGGGTATCAGTATAGATCGCCGCCAGGTAGACGCTGTTGGCATCATACTTCACGCCTGCGCCCCAGGAATCCGCACGGTCACCGCCGCCATAGGCGCGTGCCTGCTGCTGGTTGGTACGGTCAGAAGAGGTGATGGCACTCATCAGGCTCACACCGGAATCACCCAGGGCATAGCCCAGTGAGGCACCGTAGCCGTCGCCATTCTGACGGTTAATGTCGGTGCGGGTGTTGGCGCTGGTGGCGTCGTTTTTACCCTGATACTGCAACGCAAACTTCAGCCCATCGACCAGACCAAAGAAGTTGTTGTTACGGTAAGTCGCCACACCGGTTGCACGCTGAGTCATAAAGTTATCGGAACGGGCTGTACCGTCACCGCCGAATTCCGGGAACACGTCGGTCCAGGCCTCAACGTCATACAGCACACCGTAGTTACGACCGTAATCGACCGAACCATACTGCGAGAATTTCAGACCGGCAAACCCAAGGCGGGTTTTGTTGCCGTTGTTGGCGTCGCTGCCTTCGGAGTTATTGACGTTGTACTGATATTCCCACTGACCATAACCGGTCATCAGGTCGTTAATCTGTGTCTGACCCTTAAAACCGATACGGGTATAGGACTTGTCTCCATCCTGGCTGGCATTATCGCTGATGTAGTGCTCAGCTTTAACTTTGCCGTATAAGTCCAGTTTGTTGCCATCTTTGTTATAGATTTCGGCAGCCTGCGCGGCAGATGCCAGCGTCAGCGTGGAGAGGATCATGGCCAGTGTGCTTTTCTTCATTTGCTATCAATCCCAATGTGAACGCCGTAAAAAAATGAAAGTTTTTGTAAAGCACGGACTTTTTACCCGTCGGCGATGAACTTTTTATGACACTTTTCATGATTTCTTGTTAACCCTGAACTTTTGGTCTACGTCCTTGTCCGCGTAAATTCGTGCTTTTCCCCCGCTGGCTGTTGGCTTCCTTATCGACTCCTGTTAAAACGTCCTTTCGTAAAAATTTTTCACTATGGCAGGAAATATGAGTGGCAGTCAGACCTTAGTGGTCAAATTGGGTACCAGCGTTCTCACCGGCGGCTCCCGCCGGCTGAATCGGGCGCACATGGTGGAACTGGTTCGTCAGTGTGCGCAGCAGCACGCGGCGGGCCACCGCATTGTGATTGTGACCTCTGGCGCGATGGCCGCCGGACGCGAACATCTGGGTTACCCCGAACTGCCGCCCACCATCGCCTCAAAGCAGCTGCTGGCTGCGGTGGGGCAGAGCCGTCTGATTCAGCTGTGGGAACAGCTGTTCTCAATCTACGGTATCCATATTGGTCAGATGTTGCTGACCCGTGCCGACATGGAAGATCGCGAGCGCTTCCTGAATGCCCGCGACACGCTGCGCGCGCTGCTGGATAACCACATTGTGCCGGTGATCAATGAGAACGATGCCGTCGCCACCGCTGAAATCAAAGTGGGTGACAACGACAATCTCTCGGCGCTGGCGGCGATGCTCGGCGGTGCCGACAAGCTGCTGCTGCTGACCGACCAGCAGGGACTGTTCACTGCCGATCCGCGTAACAATCCTGAGGCTGAGCTGATCAGTGATGTCCATGTGATCGATGATGCGTTGCGTGCCCTGGCGGGTGACAGCGTATCGGGTCTCGGCACAGGCGGCATGTCGACCAAGCTTCAGGCAGCGGATGTCGCCTGCCGCGCCGGTATCGATGTCATCATCGCCTCAGGCAGTCGCAGCGGCGTGATCAGCGATGTTATTGACGGCAAGCCGGTCGGTACGCGCTTTCATGCGCAGCAATCGCCGCTGGAAAATCGTAAACGCTGGATTTTCGGTGCGCCTCCGGCCGGTGAACTCACTGTCGATGATGGTGCGCTGGCGGCAATTATTGAACGCGGCAGTTCGCTGCTGCCGAAAGGGATCCGTGCTATCCAGGGGAATTTCTCGCGCGGTGAAGTGATCCGTATCCGCAGTTTGCAGGGCAGGGATATCGCGCATGGTGTTTCACGCTACAACAGCGACGCGATGCGGATGATTGCCGGTCATCACAGCCAGCAGATCAGTGAAATCCTGGGCTATGAATATGGCCCGGTGGCGGTTCACCGCGACGACATGATCGTCAGTTAAGGAGCGGACAATGCTAGAAGAAATGGGAAAAGCGGCCCGCGCCGCAGCTTACACCGTGGCCGATCTGTCGACTGCAGAGAAAAATCAGGTTCTGATGACCATTGCCGACCGTCTGGAGGCGGAAAGCGCAGACATTCTGGCGGCCAATGAGCTGGATTTAGCCGATGCGCGTCAGAACGGCATGAGCGCCGCGCTGCTGGACCGGCTGACACTTAATCCGCAACGCCTCGGCAGCATCGCCAGCGATGTGCGCCAGGTCTGCCAGCTGGCCGATCCGGTGGGGCAGTTAATCGATGGCGGTCAGCTCGACAGCGGCTTGCGCATTGAACGCCGTCGCGTACCGCTGGGCGTGGTGGCCGTGATTTACGAGGCGCGTCCCAATGTCACGGTGGACGTTGCCACTCTGTGCCTGAAAACCGGCAACGCCGCCATTCTGCGCGGCGGCAAAGAGACCTGGCGCACCAATGCGGCCACCGTTCGGGTGATCCAGAACGCGCTCAAACAGCACGGTCTGCCTGCGGCGATCGTTCAGGCGATCGAAAATCCGGATCGCGAGCTGGTGAATCAGCTACTGAAGCTGGATCGCTACGTCGATATGCTGATCCCGCGTGGCGGAGCCGGGCTGCACAAGCTGTGCCGGGAAAACTCTACCATTCCGGTGATCACCGGCGGCATCGGCGTCTGTCACATTTACATTGATGAGACGATGGAGATCGAACCGGCACTTGATCTGATCGTCAACGCCAAGAAACAGCGTCCCAGCGCCTGTAACTCCCTGGAAACGCTGCTGGTGGATCAGGCGATTGCCGATCGTTTCCTGCCCGCCTTCAGCGCGCGTATGGCGCAGGAAGCGATCGCACTGCATGCTGACAGCAACGTGCTGGCGCAGCTGCAGCAAGGCCCGGCATCGGTCACGCAGGTGAATCCACAGCAGTACAATGATGAGTGGCTGTCGCTGGATCTTAACGTCAGATTAGTGGCGGATATGGATGAGGCTATCGATCACATCCGTACGCACGGCACGCAGCACTCGGATGCCATCCTGACCCGCAATACCCGCAACGCCGCGCGTTTTGTCCGTCAGGTCGACTCCTCAGCGGTCTATGTCAATGCAAGCACCCGCTTCACCGATGGCGGACAGTTTGGCCTGGGCGCCGAAGTGGCAGTCAGTACCCAGAAACTGCATGCCCGTGGCCCGATGGGATTAGAGGCGCTGACTACCTATAAATGGATAGCCTGGGGCGACGATACGCTCCGGCCATAACTGCCATAATTTTTAACAAAGCGGGAGTCTTTCAGAGACTCCCGTTTTTTTTAGTTCCATTTTCCGGTCCAGCGAAAGATAGAGTTTTCTGCGCGTCAGCTTAATTTCCATTCCGGTCTCATCACTGCTGGCCACTATTCTGGCTGATATTCACGCAATTTCTTACGGAACATTCCTGAAAGCCGGGGCTGTACGCGGCCTGAGGCAATATTTTTTGTTCAGCGGCGGGCTGAAGCGGATAATGATTATCAGCAATGCTTGATAAAGCGGTTAGGTAGTAAACGAGCGGTAATATAAAATGAACTGGTAGCAATAATGAAAATAACATCCAGTATCTCTTCTATGGCTGATTATTAACTAATGGTTAAAAAAGAAAGTACAAGACAAGCTTTCACCGCCAGGCTGATAGCGGCCTGTGAGAGTGCCGGCATTGCCGGACATGGACGAAACAAACAGGTTGCCAGAGCCCTGCAGCAGCAAGGCTGTAAGATTTCAACGCCGGGAGTGTGGAAGTGGTTTAACGCGCAGTCAGTGCCGGATGGTGGCAACTTACTGGCACTCAGCCAGCTACTGGGGGTCAGGGTAGAGTGGCTGCAGTACGGTATGGAACAACCTGCTGAGCCGGTGGTGTTAAGTGCGCTCTCCGCTCAGAAGAATGTGTTTCGGATTGATAGCCTCGACATTGGTCAGCGAAGTGCTGCGGGCCTGCCCGCGCGTGATGAGTTTGTCGAGACTATCCAGGCGATCGAATATGGTCTGGATGAGGCGCGGGTGCTGTTCAACGGTCGCCCGGCGGAAAACATCCGGTTAATCGCTATCAACAGTGACTCAATGGCTGACACCTTTGCGCCGCGCGATCAGCTGTTTGTGGATATCAGCGTGCGGATGTTCGACGGCGACGGCATCTATATTTTCACCCTCGATGAGCAGCTTTATCTCAAGCGCCTGCAGCTGCAGCACAAGAAAATTGCTGTAATATCAGACAATAAACGCTATGAAACCTGGTATCTTAATCATGATGACGTCACCAGCCTGAAGGTGCTGGCCAAAGTGATCATGAGTCAGGCGCGTCACTATCAAATTCTCGGCTAAGGCCGTTTCTGGCACTTTCCCCGGGAGGCCTGCAAAAAAATAATCGGCATAAATTCATAAATTTAACCAGCGGTAAATAAAAAATTAACCAACAGTGTTTGATAAAGCATAAGAACCTGTTAATAATTTGGATATGGATGAACGAAGCTGTTCTTTCAGGGATGAGCCGCTCTTAAACAATTGAGGCGCTGCACAAGCGCGAATCATACCACCCAAAAGTCAGTGAACTTTGGGATGGGGTGGATGCGCAAAATGCAGCGTCGTCAGATGCCGTTTATTTCCCCTCGCTTACTTTCCACCTGACTGCTAATGCAGCCGGGCGGCGAGCGTGCGACCGTAATATACGACATTCGGGCCCGTTCGGTTCGCCGAAAGCTCGCGCCTGCCACCCCATCGCCAAAGACTCATTCACAGGAGGAGTTATGGCGATAATTCACTATGGCAAAAGCGTTTTTATAGGCAACGCACGTACTCGTCGCCACCGGCGGCGCCAACCTCTCAGCAGCCTGACACAGAGCATCGACCAGGCCCTGAATCTCCCAACTGAAACACCCACCCTGAGACGTGCAGAGCAAATCTGTCAGCGTCAGGTCGCCCCGCGCGTTGACCGCGCAATCACTGCACCCCGCGTCACCAGTCAGGAAACACCCAGTTTCGACAATTGCTGTCTTCCGCACGTTCATCTCTACGCAGTGAGTTGAAACGCGCAGAAAGCGCATTTTTCCGTTCCGGCTAACTCTTCGTTTTCTCCAGTTCTCACTGGGCGCAATTTGCTGAATTACTGTTCAGTTTTGCTGCAGGGTCAGTAAGGCCTTCTGCTGCGCCGTGCTGGGTAATGATCAGCGAGCGTTATGTATTTCTTTTCACAAGGCTGAGTTGCTTTAACCCGTCATTGAGGAGTTGTTATGAGCCAGATAATCGCAGTACTGAATTTTGAAGAGGGGTATGTCGACACGCCCTATCTCGACACGCTGGGCTTTCCCACAGTGGCCGGCGGCATCCGCATTGGACCCAAGGGGGCGTCTCTGAGTAATTACGTTTTCTGCGTGCCACGGCGCGTCGGTGATGTCTGGAAGCAGTGCATTCTTGAAAACAAAATTCAGGAGATGCAGGGCAGGGAGCTGCTGCGTAATGCGCTGGCGAAGTGCAACGACGCCCGCACCGACGTGCTGCTGAGCATGGCTTATCAGCTGGGCGTTGATGGAGTCCTGCAGTTCAAAAATATGCTCAGCGCGATCGTCGCTGAACAATTCAATGAAGCGGCTGACGCGATGATGAACAGCCTCTGGGCCCGTCAGACGCCTGGCCGTGCCCGTCGCCACGCAGAGATGATGCGCAGCGGAACCTATGCGGTTTACAGGGGGTTGTTATGAGATGGCTCATGTTTCTCGTCGCCGTGCTTACGGCAATCATCATTCTGCTGCTGCTGCAGCGCTTTACCACCCTGCAGTTTGTCTCTCATGCCCGCCTGCTCTTTAAAACCTGGTCTGTCTGGCTCGCGTCGCTGGGTTCCATGCTCAGTGCCTGGGCGCAGTCGTTTCCTTCTGCCGCCGTTGATGCCTGGAATGTGCTGCCGGAGGACGTGAAATCGATCCTGCCACACAACTACCTGGGGCTGGTGGGCGCGTTCATGGTGGCGATGGGAGTGATTGCTCAGTTTGTACGTCAGAAAAACCTGCTCAATGCGAAGGAGCAGGCTGAAGGAGCGAAGCCATGACTCTGATTACCACCTTACTGGGCGGCAGCTGGCACTGGCTGGCCGCACTCGCTGCTGTCATTGCGGCGCTGGGCGCCAGTTATTTCGGCGGCAAGAAAATCGGCAAAGTGCAGCAAAAAGCGCGTTCTGACGTCGATAACGCGCAACAGGAGGCGTCCCGCGTCACCGCGGTGGCGCAACAGCAACAACATAACCGCGAGGAGGCTAACCGTGTGGCGACTGACAATCATAGCCTTGATGACGCTGCTGCTCGCGACAAGCTGCAGCAGTCGAAATACCACAAACCCTGAGCCGGTGGCGATCACCGACTCTGCCTGCGTACTTTTTTCCCCTCTTTATACCTACGGCGATGACGCGCAAAAAATGGACGTTCGTACGGTGCGCGCCATCAACACCCACAACGACATGTGGGACTCCCTTTGCGGCCATCCGGCTGCGGCTAAGTAGTGCGCTGATTTCAGCGCGATATCTCTATGATCCTGAGGAGGATTCTATGATCGAAGTTAACTCTTTTGCTGAACTGCGTACCACTGTTCCACCAAAATCAGGTGAAGTCGCGAGCCTTAAACGCTATTACGATAAGGACTCCAGCTTCCGTGGCGGCGCAGACTTTGTTGGTTTCCTCAGCACCACTCCGCTGAAAGATGATGGCGGTACGGTGGCGGTGGGTAACGGTTTCTACTGGAAGCGCACCATCAACGATCCCGCCGAAGTGAACATTCTGCACTTTGGCGCGAAAGGGGATGGCGTGACCGATGACACTGAAGCCTTTAAGCGGATGCTGGCATGGACACAGTCTTACAACGCCTACGCGAAAGCCATTCCGGTGCGTTTTCCGGGGGGCCGCTTCCTGATTTCACCTATCGATATCAGCGATACGGAGTTGTCGTTTTTTGGTCTGGCAGGCGATGATATGGAACAGGGATCGTCACCGCGCACCACCATCGTTTCTGACAAAAGCGCAAATCCCGTTTTCAAGGTTATGGCACGCCGTATCGCCATCCAGGGTATCGCCTGGCACGGGCAGGCTAATGCTGATATCTCCGCCAAAACTACCATCAGGCCTGAGCAATGCAGTAACGTTCAGCCGTTTTTCGAGAATACGATTACGGGTGGACAGGTCGTCAACATCTACTGTTTCAAGTCACAAAGTAGCGGGGGGACCGTCTTCAAACTGCAGGATACGCTCGACAGTAAGTTCGATCAGATCTACACCTCTAACTCGTTTGCCCGGGTGTTCGATGTGGGCTGGTCAAATGCAGCGAAAGGGAACTGGGACCACTCAACCGCGATTGAGCTGTGCAATTCCAACTTCCAGTCGGGCTACGGTGATGCAATCCTCTACATGCCGCGCATGACTCAGGGGATCATACGCAACGTCTGGATTGAGCATTCGCTTAATCCAGGGGATCTGTCGGATGGTGGCTGGACTATTGATACGCTCAACATTGAAGATTGTGCTGCACCGCTCAACCTCAATAATGCACGCGTGATAATGCGTCAGATTAACCTGCAGGCGGGGGCGAAAATCACCAATGATGTGGCCGGAAACAAATGGTTATCGACCTTTGAATATGGCTATCGTCGGGATGAGAATTACGGCACGTTCATGACCGGTTCGCTGCGTGCCGGCTATTACAGTGGCTATAAAGTGGTGAACAACACCGATACCGATAACTGGTATCGGCTGGGGCAGCTCTTTTTCCCGGCGCCCAATCAGCAATGGGTGATGGAGTTGATCGGGAAAGCGGATGCCACCACGCCCTCCGGCACTGCCGGTTCACCGGTAAATATGCCGGCCACCGGTAAAACCCTGATCAACCTGCAGCGACTGGAGACGGTCTGGGCCGATGCTTACCACATGGGGCAGCCTTCCGTGCTGGACATTCGTTATGGCCGGGTAGGGACCACCTATGCCGTAATCTGGGTCAAGCTGAGAGCTAACAGCGGCGAGACCATGTTCAACCTGAAGACCACCGGTCCGACCCGCTTCGATACCGGTTCCTGTTCGCTGTTCCAGTCGGATATGACGGTGGTTACGGACATCACCAAAATCAGCAACCTGAAACCCGCTGCACGTTTTGGCATGCACAACGGGCTGGCGGGCATCGGGGCCAACGAAAAAGGGGTGGTTACGCTGGCTACTGCTGCGGGTACGCCGACCAATAAGACCGCTCCGACCGGTTTCGTGCTGATCAATATCAACGGCGTGGACCGTAAGGTTCCTTACTACGATTGATGACTGGCATGTTTTGGGCGAGGCTCCGGCCTCGCCCTTTTTTGATCTGACATTATCTCCGCTTCTTTTTACGTCGCCAGAAAGGTCACAGTTGCACTGCGAAGCCAGACAGTCTCCCTGACACAGCCTTTCGCCTTCATCCTCGTCAGCGGGCTGATTGCGATTAATTTGAATTACGGCTTGCGTCACTTTAATAAGTGTGGCCTAATGAATCGTCGGTTTGATTAACAGACACTATCAAAGTAAGTAACCAAAGCAGTTCTCATCTCTAAGTTTGTCGCGAGACATCCCTTCTTTTTGAGTCTTCTCTTACGTTCTGATTAAAATCTGTTCTCAGGCCATTATGTATGCCGGAAGGCTCGATATATTAAGGATTTAAGCATGTCTAACAAAATTCGCGGTACCGTTAAATGGTTTAACGCAGAGAAAGGCTTCGGTTTCATCTCTCCTGCAGACGGCAGCAAAGATGTATTCGTACATTTCTCTGCAATCCAGGGCACCGATTTCCGTTCATTAGATGAAGGTCAGCAAGTTGAATTCACAGTAGAAAATGGCGCCAAAGGCCCAGCTGCTGCGAACGTTGTTGGTCTCTAAGGACTGAAAATTACTTTTAAATGTCCTCACTGTAGTGGCTCACAGTTTCGTACATCACATTTTGATGTTACAAGAGCCAACCCGCATGGAGCGAAATGCATTTTCTGCAAATCTGTCGTGGTTCAGGTGAACATGGCAAGGATTGCAATTCAGAGCCAGCTTCGCGCCCTCTGATTAAGGCTAGTGAGCTTTATAGCGTTGTTGCATTTACAGTAATAAAAGGCTGCCTCTGGCAGCCTTTTTTGTTTCTGCGTTTTCTCCTTCTCAAACCTCACGTTTTTCCTCGTAACCTGCCTGTTTACCTGCACTTCCCCTGTTAAATTTTTTACCGTTTACCGTTTACCGTTTACCGTTTACCGTTTACCGCTTACCGCTTACCGCTTACCGCTTACCGCTTACCGCTTACCGCTTACCGCTTACCGCTTACCGCTTACCGCTTACCGCTTACCGCTCAACTGCCTGTAACCTATCCGCTCTTATCGTCACCATGCTTTAACCGGCCCGCCGAAGCAGGCCGTTGAGAGGGATTAACGCAGTACGGGTTGCAGTGAGAGCTTACCGGTATTAAACACGCTCATCGCTTGTGCCATACGCTCTGCCTGATCCTGCAGTGCTTGTGAGGCGGCTGACGCTTCCTGTACCAGCGCGGCGTTCTGCTGCGTCACCGCTTCCATCTGGGTAATCGCCTGATTGATTTCATTAATGCCGCTGCTCTGCTCGCTGCTGGCAATAGTGATTTCGCTCATGATGTTTGCCACGCTCTGCACGCTGTTCACTACTTCACCGATAGTAGAACCGGCGTGCGTCACCAGCTTGCTGCCTTCATCGACTTTAGCGACGGAATCTTCAATCAGTACCTTAATCTCTTTGGCCGCTGAGGCTGAACGCTGCGCCAGATTACGCACTTCACTCGCCACGACCGCAAAGCCACGACCCTGTTCACCCGCGCGTGCCGCTTCAACCGCGGCATTCAGGGAGAGAATATTGGTCTGGAAGGCGATGGAGTCGATAACGCTGATGATATCGACAATTTTTCGTGAGGAGAGGGCGATCGCTTCCATCTTCTCAATGACCTGCTCCATCACCACGCCACCTTCACGCGCCACGCTGGAAGTGGTGGAAACCAGGTGATTGGCTTCACGCGCGTTGTCGGCATTGTGTTTCACGGTCGATGTCATCTGCTCCATAGCAGAGGCGGTCTCTTCCAGCGAACTGGCCTGCTGTTCGGTGCGGGTAGAAAGATCAAGGTTCCCGCTGGAGATCTGATTAGAGGCCACAGCAATAGTGTCGGAGCCGGTACGCACTTCAGTCACAATCGACAGCAGATTATCGTTCATTCGTTGCAGCGCCTGCATCAGGACGCCGGTTTCATCGCGTGAGGTCACCTGCATCTGTGAACTCAGATCGCCTGCGGCAACGCGTTCAGCAACGTCAACCGCTGCAACCAGCGGACGCACAATAGAACGGGTCAGGAAGTAGCCCAGCAGAATAGACGCCAGAATCGCCAGCGCGGAGAAAATCAGCGTAATGGAGATAGCCGACTGACCATTTTCCACAATACCCTGACCTTCACTGCGCAGCTGTGCGTCCTGAGAGTTGGCAAAATCCACGGCATCCTGAAGGAATTTGTTCTGGGTGGCGGTCATTGATTTCAGGACATAGGTGCTGGCAGCCTCAAAATCACCCGCTTTCACCAGGGTGATCAGCTCTGCTTTAACCTTCTCAAAAGCCTGGGAAGAGGCAAGCAGACCGGCGATCTTTTTCTTGCCGACCGGCGTGACCTGAATATCTTCGATCTTTTTCATCGCACTGTTGGTGCGCTGCGTGGCTTCATCCAGCTGACCATAACGCTTCACATTCATTTCCGGACGTGTCGTGTCGATCACCATGCCGCGCAGGTATTTGATCTGATCGTTGACGCCATCGCGCACATCAAATGCCAGTCGTACTTTCACATAACGATCGTCAACGATCGAGGCGATCGCCGTATTAATGCTGTTAATCCTGGTTATGGATGTCACGCCAATCACTATCAGTAACGTCACAATAATACCGAAGGCTGCTGCGAGCCGCATTCCCACCTTCATATTCTTGATACTGAACATGTTCTCTTCCCCGTTTTATTATTAATCAATTTATTAGCAACACTCAGGTTTCCTGCTGTTGTGCGCAGTGCCTTGCTGATGTCTGTGGTCACAGCCGCAGGCAAAAAGGTGATCTCGCGCATACTGTTATCGGAGCGCGATGTTGTAGCTTTAATAATTTTTAAGTAATAACGCCGGGTGAATAAATAGTCAGTAAAAAACATCAGAAAGGGTTAAGTAATAACCAGAGGAAATTCAGACAAAAAAAGGGCTGTCAGCAGTGATGCTGACAGCCCGATCCAGACAAGGATGAATGGATTCAGAAAACTAAGAAGTAGAGGCCTGTCCAGAACGCGACGCTTAACGTGACGGCGCTAATCCAGGCCAGCTGGCGTAAACGGCCACGCAGCAACTTTTGATGGGAAGGCGAAGCAGGTGCAGGCGTAACGGGTACAGTTTCAATGTGCATAGTCGGTTCCTGGTCAGGTCAGCCATTCCGCTGGCTAAAATGTAAAAGCGTGCCGGGGCATTCCTGGCGGCCCGCATTCGCTTAGCGGGCAGTATCCAGAACGTTGAAAATCACGTCTGACAGCTCATTCAACTCAAACTTCGCTACATAGCCGTCGGCACCCACTTTGCGCACGTGATCTTCGTTGGCGCTGCCAGAGAGTGAAGAGTGAATAACGACCGGCAGAGCCTTGAGGATCGGGTCACGCTTGATGTTGCGGGTCAGCGTAAAACCATCCATCTCTGGCATTTCCAGATCGGTCAGCACCAGGGCGATTTTTTCGTGAATCGATTCGCCGGCAGCCTGCGCTTCCTGGCTCATCAATTTAATTTTTTCCCATGCATCGAGACCGGTGTTAAACATCAGCGCCGGAATGCCCATACTCTTCAGGCCCTGCTCCAGCAGCTGACGCGCGACTTTGGAATCTTCTGCCACAATCGCCACTGCACCTGGGCGGTAGTTGAAGGCACGCGGTCTGGCCGCTTCCGGTTCGACGCCGCGCACTGATGGGATGATGTCATACAGGATTTGCTCAACGTCCAGCACCATCGCCAGCTCGTTGCTCTGCTTGTCACTGTCCAGGCAGGCGATGCTGGTAATGTTGCGGCCGCCGATACCGGCTTCGGCGGTATGCACCTGGCTCCAGTCGAGACGCACAATGTTCTCAACTGACTCCACGGCAAACGCCTGGGTGTTACGGGCATACTCGGTGACCAGCAGCAGGTTAAGACCGGTTTCCGGCACACAACCCGCCACGGCAGGCAGGTCGATGACCGGAATGAACTGGCCACGAATACTTGCCATACCCAGCAGCGGCGAACGCATGCCTGCGGCTTTGGTGATAGTGGGCATCGGCACAATTTCACGCAGCTTGAAGACGTTAATGCCAAACAGTTCAGACTTGCCTTTCAGCTGATCGGAACCTAAGCGAAACAGCAGCAGCTCAAACTTGTTCGATAACGCGAGGTTCGCTCTTTCATCGATCTCTTTCTGAAAATTATCCATGGTTGCCTCTGCATTAACGCAGCTGGTGAAATAGGGTGTGAACAGGTTATCGGCAGCAATCGAAAAAAGGTGAGAAGAGAAGGGTGAAATAAAACGGACGCCAATTAATGTGCCAGGATTAACCCTGAAGGTTCAACATGGACACCTTTCCAATAAAGGAGTGTGAAATGAAAAAAGTAATTTTGGCGTCGTTGCTGGTGATGATGAGTGCGGGTGTTTCGGCCGAAGAGGGTGGATACAAAGCAGGCGATACGCCGCCGTCGCAACACAAGCAGGATGCCGGCTATAAAGGTTCAGAAGATACCGGTCAGACGCACATTGATCAGATCCGCGATTTCCGTCAGGGCGGATATGTGACGCTGGAAGGTTACATCGTGAAGAAAGAGCAGGGCGAACGGTATCAGTTCCGTGACAACACCGGTACCTTACCGATTATCGCGCCGAAGAAGACCTTTGGTGGTAAAACCTACACCGCAGAAGACAAAGTACGCGTCAGTGGCAAGGTACAGGGCAAAGGGGATAAAACCACGCTGCATGTGACCCAAATCGAAGAGCCGTAACAAACCGGGCGAGGTAATTTCCTCGCCCGTTTTATTTAGTCCTTCAGCAGAATCGCCCGGCAGGTTTTGCCTTTGATTTTGCCCTGCTTGAGTTTCACCAGCGCATTTTTGGCCTGATTCGCTTCAATCGCCACGTAGGCGTGGGTCGGCGTCAGGACAATTTTGCCGATCTGCTCCGCGCGATAACCCGCTTCACCCGTCAGCGCGCCCAGAATATCTCCCGGACGTATCTTAGCTTTACGGCCACCATCAATGCACAAGGTCATCATAGCTGCAGGCAGCGGCTTGCTGCTGCCCTTTTTCAGCGTGCTGGCAGAGACCCACGGCAGCTTCTGCTGCAGGAAATCTTCCAGCGCATGCGCGCGAGCCATCTCATCGGCAGCAACCAGGCTGACCGCGACGCCATGTTCGCCCGCACGTGCCGTACGACCAATGCGGTGCAGGTGAATTTCAGGGTCCCAGGCGAGCTGATAGTTGACCACCATCGCCAGCGATTTGATGTCGAGTCCGCGTGCAGCGACATCGGTGGCGACCAGCACGCGACCACTGCCGTTAGCGAAGCGGATCAGCACGCGTTCGCGATCGCGCTGCTCCAGATCGCCATGCAAGGGCAGGGCGCTGATATCACGCGCGTTAAGCGCCGCGGCGACATCATCACATTCACGTTTGGTGTTGCAGAAGACCACACAGGATGAGGGCTGGCGATCGCTGAGCAGGGCTATCAGCAGACCCAGTTTTTCATTGTGGCTGGCTTCGAAAAACTGCTGATCGATTGAAGGCAGTTCGCTGACATCTTCTGTCACCACGCTCAGCGCATCACGCTGAAAGCGGGTGCTGATAGCCGTAATGCCGTCTGGCCAGGTGGCGGAAAAGAGCAGCGTCTGGCGCGAGGCGGGCGTCGCTTCAATGATCGTTTCCATATCATTCAGGAAACCCATCTCCAGCATCCGATCGGCTTCATCCAGTACCAGCGTACTGAGCTGGTCCAGCTTGAGGTTTTCGCGGTTGATGTGGTCGAGGATACGACCCGGCGTGCCGACCACGATATGGGGTGGATGCACCAGCGAATCACGCTGTGCGCTCATCGGCTGTCCGCCACACAGAGTAAGAACTTTGATGTTGCGGGTGAAGCGCGCCAGCTGGCGCAGCACATTGCCTACCTGATCCGCCAGTTCACGGGTCGGACAGAGAATCAGTGCCTGGGTCTGAAAGCGGGCACTGTCGATATGGTGCAGTAAACCAATACCAAAGGCAGCCGTTTTACCGCTGCCGGTTTTCGCCTGCGCGCGCACGTCGCGTCCCTGCAGAATGGCGGGCAGCGTGGCGGCCTGCACGGGCGTCATGCTGGTGTAGCCCATCTCGCGCAGGTTTTCGAGCTGGCTGTCGGGAAGCGAATTGAGGGTAGAAAAAGCGGTCACGGGCGCGGCCTCTGAGGCTGAAAGTGTAGGGCATTATTGCGGGGCAAGTCTGGCAGAAAGCACGCCTGACAGCAACGGGAACCTCGATGGTTAGCAGTATGAAACTATATCTGTCAGAGGGCTTAGGAATAGACTGAAGTTTACGGGAAAAAGGTGGTTTATTTTTATAGATTAACCCCGACTCCATGTGATTGTTCCTGGGTGACGATCTTTTGAGGCCAGTGATTATTTTATAAGTAGCCGTTTTTTAATATTTATTTCATTGTTAATCAGATAAATCCTTAACTACTACTCCAGTAATAGAATTAATCATTAAAAAATATCACCACTGGTGCCGATAAAAATCCTGAGCTAATTGCTTTATATTTAGCGCGCCATATTCCTGGTACAACGACCGGTAGAGGGTATTTGCATTGAGTAATCGCATCCAGGGACCACATGAAAATGTGCTTAAAATAGTAGGCCGCGCCGTACTGACACTGCATGTTCATGGAGAGAGCTTATCGGCTGATAAGATCGCTTCGATGATTGCGTGTTATGCGGAAGATGAGCCCTGTGATCAGGAAGATCGTCGCTTATACGCGCTGGCAATGGAACTAATGTCGAATGATAAATGGGCCAAAAGCGCGTAACCCGCACTCCGCTCAGGTAAATGCAGAGCCTCCCTTGTGGAGGCTCTGTTGTTTTTGGGGGGCGTATCAGGGGACAGGTTTGGGCAGTAAGGTCGCTTCTGGCAAATCCTGAGCAGGTATGTGTTAGCCGCAGAGCAGGCTTGAGGGAGCATACGCCCTCCGCAAAGACGCAACACCGCCACCCCTGGCAGGCTCAGCGCGGGCGATTACGCACCTCGTCCCTGAGGTGCGCCCGTAGCCGGGCCAACGCGTTGCGTTGTTCAAAAACGCTCCCGGCGTTTTTGTCCGCAGTCCTGCTGTTTCAGGCCGGGGCCAGCGCAAACACCGGTTTACCGCGCGAGAACGTCGCGACGACCGGCGAAATCCGTGCCACGGCTTCGGCGGAACAGCTCGCCGCTACCAGCATCATGCTCGCTTCATCGCCCGGTGCAGGCCACTGGCGTTCACCCTGGGCTGTCAGCGGCAGCCGATCGTCTGTGGCGATCGCCAGCGCCCGCGAGAGCGAGAACTCATCCGATCCCCGATAGAGCTGCGCATAGAGGTTCGCTTTTTCCAGCATGCTGCCGGTGCCAAACGGTGACCAGTGATCGATAACGCTGTCGGTACCGGTCATCACCTTCACGCCCGCTGCCTGTAATTGCGGAATCGGCATGGTCAGCTTGCCGATCGGCAGCGTAGAGGCGACGCTGAACTGCTGCTCCGCCAGCCCTTCGATCATCTTATCCAGCGTACTGCCGGACAGGGTCGCCAGTGCAAAACCGTGGCTCAGCGTCACTTTGCCCTTCAGCGCCGGATTCTTTGCCACGGTGTCAATCATGTACTGAATCGCCGCCACGCCAGCAGGTGAGGTTTCATGCAGATGTATATCCACGCCGCGCTGGTAGTCGAGCGCAATCTGGAACATCGCATCCAGTGACTTCTCCATGGCACCATCGACATTGGTGGGGTCCAGGCCGCCGACATACTCAACGCCGTGCTGCATCGCCTCGCGCATCAGCCCATCGACCTGCGAGTGCAGCAGGCCATGCTGTGGAAAGGCCACAATCTCGCAGGGAAAGGCGGGGTGACGGGCTAATGCCGCCTGCAGATGCTCCAGACTTTGCAGGCCGCTGACCGGATCGATATTGCAATGGCTGCGGGCGCGGGTGGTGCCTTTGGCGTGCAGCAGGGCGATTAACCCTTCGGCGCGCGCCTGAGAGTGCGGCAGCAGTTGCGGAATCAGCACCTGTTCACGCGCAATCATGTCCATAATGGTTTTGCCCTGACGGGGACGCGGAGCCTGCCACGGGCCGCCGTAGAAGGTTTTATCAAGGTGGATATGCATATCCTGGGTGGCGGGCAGCAGCAGGGCATCCTGTGCATCCCACGACGGCAGGGTGCTGTCACCCTGGCCGGCGGGTGTCAGCTGGTCAATTTTACCGTCGCGCATGCTGATGTCGTAACGCCCGGTCCGGGTCGCAACGATCTCATTATCCTCACGGATAAAGCCCTCCTCCAGCCGCACATTGCGCAGCAGATAGTGATCCTGCCGGGGCAGGGTGGCGGGCTGGTCGGGATTGGTGGAGGACAAAGGTGATGGCGTGGCGGCACTGGCCTGGCCGAGACCGGCGGCCAGCAAGCCGCCTGCGGCGGTCCAGCGGACGCTCTGGCCAAGGAAATCACGGCGGCTCGGCGAAGAGGAAATAGGCATCAGAGGCTCCTGCAAAGTGAACAAGGTCTTAATCTGACAAACGACGCTCCACCCTGCTGCATTATTTTCCACTGACGACTATTCGATATCTCACTGCCAGCGAAGCTGGCTGAAGGTTGCCAGGGATTGCGCCAGCTCGCGCTGCAGCGGATCCTGCGGATCTCGACAGAACAGCGCCAGTTCGAAGGTATCAATCACCGGCAGACCCTGTTCCGGGCCCAGTACCCGATGTTGCGGCAGGCGACAGCTGGCGGGCAGTAACGTCAGCCCCAGACCCTGCGCACTGGCGGCGGCCAGCGCGACAAGGCTGGCGCTGCTGTAACTAATGCGCCAGCTACGGCCCAGTGCATCGAGCGTCTGACATACCTCATCGCGATAGAGCCCCTGCTGGGGAAACAGCACCAGCGGTACCGGCGTCTGCTCAAAGCAGGGCCACTCTGCGCTATCGAGCCACAGCAGGGGTTCAGGACGCGACGCCAGCGGACGCTCGCCGTAGGGCTGCTTAATCAGCATGATGTCGAGCTCTTCACGCTGCCAGGCGCGCCGCAGCTCCACCTGCATGCCACTCATCACGTCCAGCCGAAGTTGCGGATGGTCGCGACTGAAGTGCGCCAGCAGACCGGCTGTGGGCGCGGCGAAATCTTCCGGCACGCCAAGACGCAGCACACCGTCGCGCCACTGGTCACTCAGCACATCGTGCGCTTCCCCATTCAGGGCGATAATCCGCCGGGCGTAGCCTAAAAGTTTCTCGCCCTCTTCGGTAATCTGCACCTGATGCGAGGAGCGGTTCAGCAGCTCTTTGCCGACCATCTCCTCCAGCCGTCGCACCTGCTGGCTGACGGTGGACTGCGACAGGTGCACCCGGTCGGCGGCGCGGGTGAAGCTGGCGGTTTCGCACACCGCGACAAAGCTGAGCAGCTGTTGCGGAGTAAACATCGGCTGACGATTCATATTTCCACTACCTGGCAGAGTAATATTTCATTTCCAGATAGTAACGACTGCTGCCAGGCTGGCAACTTTTAACTGTGTGGATCTCAGATGAAGAGAGAGAATAACCTGCTGCTGGCGGCGCTGGTGTTAGCCGGGCTCAATATGCGACCGCTGATGACCTCGGTCAGTCCGTTACTCGGCGAGCTGCGGCAGAGCATCGGTCTGTCGCCGCTGGCGGCATCGCTGTTGCCTGCGGTGCCGATGATGATGATGGGTGCCATCGCGTTAGTCAGCGCCCCGCTGATGCAGCGCTTTGCGGTACGTAAACTGCTGCTGGGGGGCCTGTTACTGCTGTTGCTGGCGCTGGTGAGTCGGCTGTTTGTGGCTGATGGAGGCTGGCTGGTGCTGAGTACTGTGCCGGGAGGGGCGGGCATTGGCATTGTGCAGATGGCGATGCCGGGATTGATCCGTCAGCGCTTTGGCAGCCGCAGTGCCGGCGTGACCGGACTGTGGGCAGCGGCGCTGATGGGCGGCGGTGGGATTGGCGCGGCGATCTCGCCGTGGCTGAATGGGCAGCTTGGCTGGCAGGGCGCATTGAGCAGCTGGGCGCTGTCGGTGGTGCTGGCCATCCTGCTCTGGCTGTTTATCACCACCCCACGTGCAGCCCGGACGGAGGCCGCCGCTCTGCCTTCGCTGTGGCGGAAAACCCGCGCCTGGACGCTGGCGTTGAGCTTCGGTCTGGTGAACGGCGGATATGCCATCTGTGTCGCCTGGCTGCCCGATTTTTATCATCAACTCGGCTGGAGCGCGCAGGCGGGCGGTTCACTGCTTGGCATGATGATCGGCTGTCAGGTCACGGGTGCGCTGCTGCTGCCCTTGCTGGCGCGGGGCCGCGATCGCCGTCCGCTGCTGCTGCTGACACTGGCGATGCAGTTCAGCGGCATGCTCGGTTTCCTGTTTGCGCCACAACTGGCGCCGTGGCTCTGGGCGGGGATTGCGGGCTTCGGGCTGGGCGGGGCATTTCCGCTGGCGCTGGTGCTGGCGCTGGATCATCTGGAGCAGCCGCAGGCTGGCGCGCGGCTGGTGGCTTTTATGCAGGGCGTCGGCTTTATTATCGCAGGCAGCATGCCGTTTATCGCCGGGCAATTGCATGCGCTCACCGGTCACTTCACCAGCGTCTGGTTATTGCAGGCGGCGGTTACGCTGCTGTTAATCGTGCTTAATCTGCGTTTCCATCCGCGCAGCTATCAGCACGCCTTTCCGGAGGTGAATCGCTGATTTTGGTCCGACCAATCCCGGTAATATTTTTCTCTGGTTCACACTCCGGGAAAATTCGCGCATCTTCTGTTGCCACAGGTTAACAATGCGTTAACTATCTGTTGCCATAAGCCCCGACACAACGGTTTGGTCTGACCAATCAGGGGCAGATGGCACCAGCGCTGCGGCTGCGTGCCACGTCACCTTTTGCTCTGGAGATACTGGCATGCAGATCTGGCAACAAAACTACGATCCGCTGGGTAATATCTGGCTTTCAAGCCTGATCGCACTGATCCCGATTCTCTTTTTCTTCTTTGCGCTGATTAAGCTGAAGATGAAAGGCTACCTGGCGGCCACCACCACCGTGGTGCTGGCACTGCTGGTGGCGCTGTTTCTCTATCAGATGCCGGTTGCACAGGCGCTGGCCGCTGTGGTGTATGGCTTTCTCTATGGCTTGTGGCCGATTGCCTGGATTATTGTCGCCGCGGTGTTCGTCTACAAGATCTCAGTAAAAACCGGCCAGTTCGACATTATCCGCGCCTCTATCCTGTCGATTACTCCCGATCAGCGTCTGCAGATGCTGATTGTCGGCTTCTCGTTCGGGGCGTTTCTGGAGGGTGCTGCGGGCTTTGGTGCGCCGGTGGCGATTACCGCCGCGCTGCTGGTGGGACTCGGCTTTAATCCGCTCTACGCCGCCGGGCTCTGCCTGATTGTGAACACCGCGCCAGTGGCCTTTGGCGCGATGGGCATCCCGATTATTGTGGCGGGGCAGGTGACCGGGCTGGACAGTTTTGCCATCGGCCAGATGGCCGGACGTCAGCTGCCGCTGCTCACCCTGATTGTGCTGTTCTGGATTATGGCGATCATGGATGGCTGGCGCGGAGTGAAAGAGACCTGGCCGGCGGTGGTGGTGGCAGGTGGATCGTTTGCCATTGCCCAGTTCCTCAGCTCCAACTTCCTGGGTCCGGAGCTGCCCGATATTATCTCGTCGCTCGCCTCGCTGATTTCGCTGACGCTGTTCCTGCGGGTCTGGAAACCGGTGCGCATCTTCCGCTTTGCCGATGCAGAGGCGAAACAGGGCGATCCGCTGCTGCCACCGCAGAAGTATCGGCTGGGGCAGGTGATCCGCGCCTGGATGCCGTTCCTGTTTCTCACCGCCACCGTCACGCTCTGGAGTATCCCGCCGTTTAAAGCGCTGTTCGCCAAAGGCGGTGCGCTCTATGAGTGGGTGCTGGCTATGCCGGTGCCGATGCTGAATGAGCTGGTGGCGCGGATGCCGCCCGTGGTCGGCACTGCAACCCCTTATCCGGCCATCTTTAAGCTGGATCTGGTGTCCGCCACCGGCACCGCTATTTTAATTGCGGCGATCATGGCGATGATTTTCCTGCGCATGAAGCCAAAGGCAGCATTGCAGACTTTTGGTGAAACGCTGAAAGAGCTGGCGCTACCGATCTACTCCATCGGGATGGTGCTGGCCTTTGCCTTTATCTCGAATTACTCCGGGCTGTCTGCAACGCTGGCACTGGCGCTGGCGCACACCGGCCACGCTTTTACCTTCTTCTCACCGTTCCTGGGCTGGCTGGGCGTCTTCCTGACCGGATCAGACACCTCATCGAATGCGCTGTTTGCTGCTTTACAGGCCACGACCGCGCAGCAGATTGGCGTCTCCGATATTCTGCTGGTGGCGGCCAACACCACCGGTGGCGTGACCGGTAAGATGATCTCGCCGCAGTCGATCGCCATCGCCTGTGCGGCGGTCGGGCTGGTGGGCAAAGAGTCTGACCTGTTCCGGTTTACCGTTAAACACAGCCTGATTTTCACCTGTATGGTCGGTGTGATAACCACGCTTCAGGCCTACGTCTTCCCTTGGATGATCCCATGAGCAGTAATGCCGATCCGCTGGTGATGCGCCTGCGGGCCTATATCACCGAACATCAGCTCGAGTCGGGCATGCGCCTGCCCGCCGAGCGGCAGCTCTCTGCGGAGCTTGGCGTCTCCCGCTCCTCGCTGCGTGAAGCGATACAGCAGTTGATCAGCAACGGCATGCTGATCAGCCGACGCGGCGGCGGCACCTGGATCCGGCAGCAGCTGGCGCCCTGGTCGGAACAGCGCATCGTCGAGCCGATTCGCCAGCTGCTGCGCGACGATCCCGACTACCGCTACGACATTCTGGAAGCGCGCCATGCCATCGAGGCCAGCACCGCCTGGCACGCTGCACTGCGCGCCACCGACGCCGACAAAGAGAAGCTGCAGTACGCTTTCGACGCCACCCTGAAGCTGAAAGAGAGTGACGATCCCGATCTCGCCGCCCAGGCGGATGTACGCTTCCATCTGGCGATTGCCGAGGCGTCGCACAACGTGGTGTTGCTGCAGACCATGCGTGGCTTTTTTGAGCTGCTGCAATCGTCGGTGATGCAGAGCCGTCAGCGCATGTATACCCAGCCCGCGATTTTCGCCCGCCTGACTGAACAGCATCAGGCGCTGCTCGATGCGATCCTCACGGGCGATGCCGAAGCTGCGCGCCAGGCGGCGATGCAGCATCTGGGATTCGTGCACACCACCATGAAAAGCCTGCATGAAGATGAAGCGCGTCAGGCGCGCATCACCCGCTTACCGGATAACGACACACGCAACCCAAAGGAATCTGACTGATGATTATCTCCGCTGCCAGTGACTATCGCGCGGCCGCGCAACGTATCCTGCCGCCGTTCCTGTTTCACTATCTTGATGGCGGTGCCTATGCCGAGCACACCCTGCGTCGTAACGTCGAGGATCTCTCGGATGTGGCGCTGCGCCAGCGCATTCTGAAAAACATGTCGGAACTGAGTCTTGAAACCAAACTGTTCAATGAAACCCTGTCGATGCCGGTTGCGCTGGCACCGGTCGGCCTGTGCGGCATGTATGCCCGCCGGGGTGAAGTGCAGGCGTCGCGCGCGGCAGACCTGAAAGGCATTCCGTTTACCCTGTCGACGGTCTCGGTCTGCCCGATTGAAGAGGTGGCCCCGCAGATTAAGCGTCCCATGTGGTTCCAGCTCTATGTGCTGCGTGACCGCGGCTTTATGCGCAATGCGCTGGAGCGCGCCAAAGCCGCCGGTTGCTCTACGCTGGTGTTTACCGTGGATATGCCCACGCCGGGCGCGCGCTATCGCGATGCGCACTCCGGGATGAGCGGCAATCACGCGGCGCTGCGTCGTTACTGGCAGGCGGTCACCCATCCACAGTGGGCGCTGGATGTGGGTCTGCAGGGGCGTCCCCACGATCTGGGGAATATCTCCACTTATCTGGGCAAGCCTACCGGGCTGGAAGATTACATCGGCTGGCTGGCGAATAACTTCGATCCCTCTATCTCGTGGCGCGATCTGGAGTGGATCCGCGAGTTCTGGGATGGACCGATGGTGATCAAGGGCATTCTCGATCCGGAAGATGCGCGTGATGCGGTGCGCTTTGGCGCCGATGGCATCGTGGTTTCTAATCACGGCGGACGCCAGCTGGATGGTGTGCTCTCCTCGGCGCGTGCGTTGCCAGCCATTGCCGATGCGGTAAAAGGTGACATCGCGATTCTGGCGGACAGTGGCATTCGCAACGGGCTGGATGTGGTGCGGATGATTGCGCTGGGCGCAGACAGCGTGCTGCTGGGACGGGCATTTATCTATGCGCTGGCAACCCACGGTCAGCGCGGCGTAGAAAACCTGCTGACGCTGATTGAAAAAGAGATGCGCGTTGCCATGACCCTGACCGGCGCGAAGTCGATCGGTGAAATCACCCGCGATTCGCTGGTGCAGGCGGAAGCGTTACTGGCACCGCAGAGCACACCGCCACGTCCCCGCGCGGTGAGTTGAGCCTGCGAAAATGAATGTATTGTCTATACTTAGCTTCTTTACCAACAGGAGGAACGACATGACCATTCATAAGAAAGGTTCGGCGCATTGGGAAGGCGATATCAAAGGCAAAGGTACCGTCAGCACCGAGAGCGGCGTGCTGAGCCAGCAGCCTTATGGCTTTAACACCCGTTTTGAAGGCGCCAAAGGCACCAACCCGGAAGAACTGATTGGTGCGGCGCATGCAGCCTGTTTCTCTATGGCGCTGTCGCTGATGCTGGGCAACGCGGGTCATCCGCCGGAAAGCATTGATACCACGGCCGACGTGTCGCTGGATAAAAAAGGCGATGGCTTTGCCATCACCAAAGTGGCACTGACCAGCACCATCTCGCTGCCAGGCATTGATGAGTCGACCTTCGATGAGATCATCAATAAAGCCAAAGCGGGCTGCCCGGTTTCTCAGGTACTGAACGCGGAAATTACGCTGGATTACACCCTGAACAACTGATGCCGGTAACGGGTCGCCTTTTGGCGGCCCGGGCGTTATGCTATGCCTCACCGGTCCTGTTGCTGACCGGAACAGATGCGCCTTCTGGCGCATCTTCGCTTTCTGAACAGAGGAAACTGAGGTGACAAGATACCGGGCAGCCAAAAAGTACTGGAAGATGGTGCTGGTTCTGTTGTGCATCTGTGGCGCGCTGCTGCTGATCCGCTGGGCTGCCATGATCTGGGCCTGAACAGATGAAGGGGATTGGCCGCCACACGCTGGGCATATTATTAATGGTGATTATTGTGCTGGAAGCGGTTCACTATCTGCTTACTGCCTCATGGCTGCCGTGGCGATAAACGCGCTCAGACAAAGGCATCCTCGCGCCTTTTAGCCCGCACATCGCTGCGCGCAATGCGATAAGCCTTGCGGGGATCGCCCACCACAAACTCAAAGGTTGGCGTGTAGTAAAATGGCAACCAGCCGCCATAGCTGCTCTCCCACTCCCATCGGACGGGGCAGGGCCACAGAATGCCATCATACAAAAGATAGTAAACCCAGCGTCCACCAGGACGACGGGGGCGTGATGTTTTCATGGGATTCACAACGATAATGGTTAACAACAGCTTATATTTTGTACGCTAAAGCGTCAGCTTGCAACGTTACAGCCCTGCTTTATTGAACCTTGCCCTGAATTAGCGATGTACTTCGCCGCACAGCAGTACCACATTCGGTCTGACTTTATGAATGCGGTTCGCCATCGTTTCACAGTCGACCTTCGTCGGATAGATGCGGTCTGATACCGGCAGCGCCTCGCAGGCATCGTAGCCGCATGCGCTCACTAACAACACAAATCCTATCAACATAGATCCTCTCCTTTACACGGTCTGGTGGTCCGGACTGTGGTGCTTTTTATCCCTTTTTAACATCCAGTATAGACAAACGTGCCGGGGCAGCATTGTCAGCGTGAGCTATGGTCCGCCAGCCAGGGGGTGATGCGGCGGTCTGTAAGGTGTGTCAGAAGGGGCGGGCCTGGCGCTAGCCTGCGAAATACCATGCGGGCAGCAGCGCAATCAGGTTATTCAGCGTGTGCAGGAAGATGGGCAGCGCCAGACTGTTACTCCGCAGCCGGGCATAACAGAGCAGTAGCGAAAACAGCGTCAGGGCGATAAGGGTCTGCCAGTGCACATACTGCGTATGCATCACCGCAAACAGCAGTGAGGTCAGCAGCATACAGGCGAAGCGACTTCGCGGCGCCCACAGCAAAAAGCCCTGCAACAGAAAACCGCGGAACAGCACCTCTTCAAACACCGGCGCCAGCAGCACGGCGGTGAGCAGCAGGATCAGCAGCGAATTACGTCCCTGCTGGGCCTGCATCACCAGCCATCCTTCCGGCTGCATGAACTGCATCTGTGCGGCCATCAGAACAAACAGCGCGCCAGTAAACAGCAGAGTCTGCAGCGTGCAGAGTTCACCCAGCGGCAGGTCGGTGCGGCGCTGGCAGTAAAAGCGGTATAGCGGATAGATAACAGCAAATTCGAACAGGCAGAGCACCGGCACCAGCAGGCCGTCATTACGCAGCACGCTGTAATTAGGGAACAGCGTAATCAGCATGGTAACCAGGTAATAGACCACAAAGCTGCCGACGTAGAACAGCGTCAGTGTCACTCTGTCGGAATTGGTATTCATAGGCGACTCTGCCAGCGAAGGTTAGCGCATAGTAGCAATGCACCAGATCGCTGTCGAGTCAGCCTGTAACACAATATTTAAGCGCAAAATGTTAACCGCAGACTAAACACCCGCGCGCGCGCGCCGATAACTGAGGAAACTAATCTGGTCAGCACTGCATGTTGTATTGCAGGCCCGTCATCTCAAACTCTGACTGTGTAGTGAGCACTCTTAATGACTTCTAACCCTCCGGCGCCACCCTTGCCTCCATTCAGACATGCCGCTGAAGACCGCACTGTCCGCTTTACGCGGCGCAGCCTGCGCACACTTTCGCTGCTGCTGTTTGGCGTGCTGGTGCTCTCGATGCTGATGGTACTGACGATTGCGCAGCGGCAAAACAGCTTATCGATTGAGCATGACCAGTTGCTGATGCAGCAGGCGTGGAAAAATCGTCAGGAGTCGATGGTCACGGATATCCGGGACTATGCGTTCTGGGGCGAAGCCTGGCGTAATCTCCATGTCAGGGTCAACAAAGTCTGGGCTTATGACGAAGAGAACTTTGGTCCGGGCCTCTACGAAGAGTATCACTATGAGGGCGTGTTCGTGGTCGACGGCAACGGTCGCACCACGTACAGCGTCATTAATGGGCAGCTGGTGGATACGCCGCTGGAAGCCTGGCTGGGAAAAGAGACTCCAGCGCTGATTGCGGCGGCACGTCAGCGCAACGACGCGGCGATAACCCGTGATGCGCTGATTAATCATCTGCCCGCCATTGTGGTTGCCGCCCCCATCGGCAGCGGCAAACTGACGAATATGCCGCCAATGGCGGGGCCAGCGTCAGTCATGGTGTTTGTGAATCTGTTCACACCTGCCAAATTACAGGCGCTGGGCGCCACGCTGGATGTGCGCGAACTGCGCCTGCCCGTCAGTGCAGGGGATGCCCTGCGAGAACCGCGGATGGTGCAACCGTTACCCGGTGGCGATCTGATTGTGCTGCGCTGGACGCCAAAGATGCCTGGCATGGGCCTGGTCTGGTTTCTGTTACCACTGCTGATGCTCATGGCGATTATTATTGGCATTATCACCCATCGCGTAAGCCGCCATGCGCTCTCCAATGCGATTCTCTCTGACCGGCGCTTTGCCCTGCTGGCGATCAGTCAGCAGGAGCTGGCCAACAGTGAAGCGCGGTTTCGCGATCTCGCTGAGGCGGCGTCAGACTGGATCTGGGAAACGGATGGAGAGGGCCGCCTGATTTACCTGTCAGCGCGCTTTCAAACCGTGACCGGCCACGATATTACACACTGGCTGGGCCGTCACATCGATCACCTGCTGACGCATCCCAGCCATTCGCTGGTCGCCTGGCTGCAGCGTCAGGAGGAGGAGGGGCAACAGATGCCACTGCGCTGTCAGTTTATGTCGGCGCACGGCAACCGCCGTATCGGCCAGCTGGTCGCGAAAACAATCTGGCATGACACGCGACGTATCGGGTTTCGCGGCACGGTATCTGACATCACTCAGAGCATGGAAGCCGAGGCGCGCATTCATTTTTTGTCGCGTCATGACGTCTTAACCGGCCTGTCGAACCGCGTACAGCTGCAGGAGTTTCTGACGCTACACCTTGAACTGCCTGATGGCGCTGCGCCGCTGACGCTGATTACCCTCGATCTTGATCAGTTCAGGCCGATTAATGAAACCTGGGGCCATGCGGCGGGCGATGAGGTGCTGAGCCAGATAGCGCAGCGTCTGAAGCGCTGTATCGGCCCGCAGGAGCTGGTGGCGCGGCTGAGTGGCGATGAGTTTGTGCTGGTGTTGCGTGAAACGAACCGTGAGCGGGTCGATCAGCGTTGTGCTCAGCTGGTGCATGAGGTTCAGCAGCCCATCAGCACCGGCCAGCATGTCCACTATCTCACCGTCAGCATGGGGATTGCCTGTGTACCGCAGGATGCCAGCCATCCGGAAGCGCTGCTGCAAATGGCGGATATCGCCCTGAATGAAGCGCGTGAAGCGGGACGCAATCAGTGGGTCTGGTATGCCAATGAGATGGCCAGTCAGCGTGAGGATAAGCGTGAAATGGCGCGGCGGATTGAGAAAGCGCTGAAGAACAATGAATTTCGCCTGCACTATCAGCCCCGTTATCAACTGCTGACGGGTCAGCTGGCGGGTGCCGAGGCGCTGATTCGCTGGCAGATTGCGCCGGATGAGTGGATTACCCCCGATCACTTTATTCCGCTGGCGGAAGAGAGCGGTCTCATCGCCACCATCAGCGACTGGGTGTTGATGCGGGCGTGTGAGGATGCGCTGGGATGGGGGGGCGATCGCTATGTTTCGGTTAATATTTCGCCAATGGAGTTCCGCACCAGCGATTTAGTACAGCGGGTTGCAGATGTGCTGGCAAAAAGCGGCCTGCCGGCTACCCGGCTGGAGCTGGAGATCACGGAGAACGTGACCTTTGAACATCCGCAGCATGCGCTTGAGGTGATGCAGGGTTTACGGTCACTCGGGGTAAGGTTAACCGTTGATGACTTCGGCACCGGCTATGCTGCCCTGGGCTACCTGAAGACCTTCCCGTTTAATGGGCTGAAGATCGATCGCTCCTGGATGAAAGATTTCCCGGAGTCGCAGCAGGCGCAATCAGTGGTCGCGGGGATTATTGCGCTGGCACGCGCCTTTGCCCTGACAATTACGGCTGAGGGAATTGAGACAGAAGCGCAGCTGAACCAGCTAAAACAGCTCTCGTGCGAAGAGGGGCAAGGCTACTTCCTCGGTCGACCGATGCCCCTGGCTGCATTCAGTACGCTTCTGGAAAGAACCGCGCAGAACCAGGCTGAACCCGTTTAACGGACTTTGACCGCCACGGCGGTCATCAGCATTGCGCAGACGACAAAAATAATCAGTTCCATCATGACCTCCACAGGACTAAGACTATTCTTAATATTGTAGTTCCCCGGTGTGCTTTTTTTAGGCAATGAGTGCGATTAATCTTAAAAAAATGATCTGTGCCGCGACCCGTTTAATCGTGCTGTAACAACTTTACTTTTTAGGGGTTCAGGTCAGCAGGTGCGCTTTGCTACTCTTGGGGCAGGGTTTTACACGTCCAACAGGAGAATCAACGTGAAATATTATGGAAAAGGGCTGCTGGTAGTGGGGCTGTTTGCATTAACCGCCTGTCAATCTGCCTCTAAGCCCGATAACGCCAGTGTGGCGCACGATCCCGAAGCTGACCGCTGTGGTGCCTCTCAGTTTCAGAATTATGTCGGCAAACCGTTAACCGCGCTGCAGGGTCAGCACTTCGAACAGAAGGTCCGCGCCATTCCCTATAATTCTGCCGTCACCATGGACTTCAACCTTAACCGGCTGAACTTCCTGGCTGACAAAAATGGCAATATCAGCTCAGTTTATTGTGGTTAACCGCAAAGATGTCATAGGTTTGTCATAACGGCAGGCGAGGATAGCAGCGCGTTTAAGAAACTTCCTCGTCACACAATAGATAGTGCTCGTCTTGTTTATTCCCGCCCCGGCGGGAATTTTTTTAGCGGCTTCAGGCCGTAACAGGAGCAGAGAAGATGAAACGCATAATCGGGGCACTTCTGCCCGCATTGTTACTCAGCAGCACACTGGCGCAGGCTTCCAGTGAAGAGGCCTGGCAAAAGAGCCGTCAGGTGATGGTGCAGGCCTGCATTAACGCCAGTCATCTGAGCAAAGTAAAGGTGCTGGGCGAGGCGATCGAGTATGACGACAATACAGGCTACAGCGCACTGTTGCTGGAGGGACGCTATCCCCAGCCGCAGATGAAAAATAAGCGTGGACGTGAGCTGTGCCTGTTTCAGCGCAGCAGCGGACGAGCCAGCATCAGCGAAGCGGATAAATTGCGCTGGGTGAAGTAGGTGGTGGGTTTACGCCTCCGGCTGCGTGTCGATCAACTGCGCCAGCAGGGTGCGATAACGCTGCAACTGTGTCTCGTCGCCTTCCACTTCCAGTTTATCGATAACCCGCGCAATAAGGACTTTATTGGTGGCGGGTTCTCCCGCTTCCATTATTTCACGCAGAATTACGGCCAGCAGATCGGACTCAGGCGGTATTCGCCAGTCCGGGCTGTTAAAATAGTCGCTGATAGCACGGCTGGCGCTGTTAGGTTGTACTCTCATTACCCACCTCCGCTAAAACAAGACCCCCTCCCTTACACCTGAGCATAAGAGCGTATAACCATGAAATAAGCTGGTTCGCCTCAGCGTAGCCGGACGGTCTGCACCGTTTTTTGCGGAGGATGTCGCGCCGATTAAAAAGATTGCCACACCGCCGCGGCTGGCGGTTTTTTAAACATAGAAGCGGGGTGAAGAGTTGTCAGTAACAGAATGACATATTTTTCTATATTGACGAGCCGGGTCAGGGAAGATCGCGTCGGGGCAGACCACCGGCCGCGTGCTTCGCGGCTAAAAACCCGGCGGGCTGGAAAATTTGCGCCGGTGATTGCGCTGAATCAGAGAGGAATCCGGTCTTTTGCCATTTGTGCCATGTTTTGTCGGTCACGCTGAGAATAGCCGCGTTAGACTGAGCATTCCCTCTCTTTAATATATCTGCTCATGCCACGCACTATAGAACCCTGGAAGATAAACCTGATCTCGGTCTGGTTTGGCTGTTTTTTTACCGGCCTGGCCATCAGCCAGATCATCCCGTTTCTGCCGCTCTACCTTGAGCAGCTTGGCATAACCGGTGGCGAATCACTGAGCCTCTGGTCGGGTCTAACCTTCAGTATCACCTTTGTGGTCTCGGCGGCCGTAGCGCCGCTGTGGGGCAGTCTTGCCGATCGCAAAGGCCGTAAGCTGATGCTGCTGCGCGCCGCTTTTGGCATGGGCGTGGTGATTCTGCTACAGGCTTTTGTCACCGAAGCCTGGCAGTTACTGCTGCTGCGGGCCCTGATGGGGCTGACATCCGGATATATTCCCAACGCCATGGCGCTGGTGGCCGCTCAGGTGCCGCGTGAACGCAGCGGCTGGGCGCTGAGCTGTGTCTCAACCGGCCAGATTGGTGGGGTGATTCTGGGGCCGATGCTGGGCGGGCTGCTGGCAGACTGGGTCGGTTTACGTACGGTGTTTATTGTCACCGCAGCGCTGCTGATGGTCAGCTTTCTGGTGACGCTGTTCCTGATCAAGGAGACCGGTTACACCCCGGTGAGTAAAAAGGAGAAGCTCAGCGGACGCGAGGTTTTCCGCTCGCTGGATAATCCAAAACTGATGCTCTGCCTCTTTTTCACCACCATGGTGATCCAGATGTGCAACGGATCGGTGAACCCGATCCTGACGCTCTTTGTGCGGGAACTGGCACCCACCGCTGAGAATATCGCTTTTCTTAGCGGGGTCATTGCCGCGCTGCCTGGCGTCTCTGCGCTGCTGGCCGCACCTCGTCTGGGACGGCTCGGCGATCGCATCGGCACGCAGCGTATCCTGCTGGCAACGATGGTCATCTCGCTGCTGCTGTTTATCGCCATGTCGTTTGTCACCAGCACGACACAGCTGGGGGTATTACGTTTTCTGCTGGGCTTTGCCGATGGCGCGATGATGCCCGCGGTGCAGACGCTGCTGGTGCGTCACTCGCGTGACAACATTACCGGCCGGATCTTCGGCTACAACCAGTCCTTTATGTATCTCGGCAATGTCGCGGGTCCGCTGCTGGGCGCTGCGGTGTCGGCGGTGGCCGGTTTCCGCTGGGTCTTTTTTGCCACCGCCGTGGTCGTGCTGATTAACGTGCTGTTTCTGAAGCGCTTTTACCGGCGTCCGAAGACAGTGCTGCCCGCGTCGGCTGGCAAATCGTCAGTTCAGCCTGCCAGCGCTGCTGAGTCAGCAAAAACTCAGGACTGACGCTGGGGCTCCAGGAGTCATCGCCGCCGACACCCATGTGAAAGGCATCCAGATGCAGCCAGCAGCCCGCTTCCGGACGCAGATGGTGGCGGTGTGATGCCTCCCGCAACTGCTCCAGGCTGAAACGGCTCAGTGAGAAAGCGAAATCGCCGCTGACCTGCCAGCTGCCGCTGTCGAGCTGACGGGTGCCGCAGCGCAGACCGTTCTCACCCGGGAAAACATAAGGCGTTGAGAGCTGATCCAGCGGCAGCTCCCAGCGGGAAAACTGCGCGGCCAGCTGGCGATCGGGATAGTTTTCATGCGGACCCAGGCCGAGCCAGCTCACCTGTTGTGGTATCTGTGTCAGCTCACAGCGTAATCCGATGCGCGCGGGCGGTGGCAATCCGCGCGACTGCTCAACGGAAAGCTGCAACTGCAATTCACCCTGGGCGTTGATCAGATAACGTTTACGGCTGATAAAGGCTATCTGGCCATTGGCGAGCCAGCTGTGCAGCGTTTCAATCTGCACAGCCTGCGGCAACGCATTCGCCGTCATCGACACCAGCTGGCTGCTCATCTGGTCATAACCCGCCGCTTTCCAGCGCTCGACCCAGGCATTGGGATCAACCCGTTCCGCTTCGCTGGCGCCGATGTCATTGTCGAGCGGCGCGCGAATAAAGCAGTCCTGAAGCGGTGAAAGCAGCGTGGGCTGTTCATCCACAAACCACTGCGTCAGTTCGCCGCTGTGGCGTGAAAAATGCCAGCGTTGCTGCTGATGGGTAATGACAATCTCACGGGTATCATCATGCAGGTTCGGTGCTTCGCCGCTTTCCGGCTTTGATGACAGCGCCAGCGATGAGGGCAGCGCCCATTGGTGCCAGGCGACACGCCAGCCAGCTTCGCTCCATTGGGTCGCGTCAATCTGATGAACCGCGACATTAAGCCAGCATTCGCCCTGTAACGCTGGCGGTGACGGCAGCGTGATCCGCTGCTGGCCCTGTGGAGCGATATCCAGCGGCACTTCTCCTTCCGTTACTACACGACCCGCCTGCTCGATGCGCCAGCGCAGCACTTCGTTGTCACTGTGGCGGAACAGATAGTCGCTGCTGACCGTAAAGCTCAGCGGATCGCCGGGATCGACGGCAAACTGCCAGAACTGCTGGGCGCACTGCGCCTCATAAAGCGCCGGATGCGGCGTGCGATCGGCAAATATCAGCCCGTTCATACAGAACTGACGATCGTTGGGTTTATCGCCAAAATCGCCGCCGTAAGCCTGCCAGGGTTCGCCCTGATCGTCATAGCGGGTCAGGCTCTGATCAACCCAGTCCCAGACGAAGCCGCCCTGCAGACGCGGAAACTGGCGGAAGGCCTGCCAGTACTTTGCGAAACCGCCGAAGCTGTTGCCCATGGCATGCGCGTACTCACACAGGATCAGCGGACGCGTCTCACCCGGCAGACCGATCCACTTTTTCAGCGACCATTTCGGCACCGCCGGGAAGGGCTGATCTTCATCAACCCTGGCATACATCGGGCAGATGATATCGGTAGCGGCGGTATCCGCACCGCCGCCTTCATACTGAACCGGACGCGTTGGGTCGCTGCTTTTTATCCAGCGGTAGAGCGCATCGTGCGTAGCACCATGTCCTGACTCATTGCCCAGCGACCAGATAATAATGCTGCAGTGATTACGATCGCGCTGCACCATGCGCGTCACGCGTTCGCTATAGGCGGCGAACCAGCGGGGATCATCGGAGAGCCGGTTCATCGGCTGCATACCGTGGGTTTCGATATTGGCCTCATCCACCACATAAAGCCCATACTGATCGCACAACCGGTACCAGAGCGGATGATTAGGGTAGTGCGAACAGCGCACCGCATTAAAATTGTGCTGCTTCATCAGCTCGATGTCGCGGCGCATCGTCGCCTCATCCACCACCTGACCGCGCTCCGGATGATGCTCATGACGGTTGGTGCCCCGGATCAGCAGCGGTTTGCCGTTCAGGCAGAGCAGGCCGTTGTCGATGGTGACCTGACGGAAGCCGACATCATAGGCTTCCACCTCGATCAGCTGCTGATTCTCATCCAGCAGCGCCAGCGTGGCGCGATAGAGATGGGGCGTTTCGGCACTCCACAGCGAAGGCTGTTCCACCGGCAGGCTGAGCAGGGCGCGTTCGGGATAGTGACCCCGCTCGTCAATAATGGCACTGCCCAGCGGCTGCTGACACTGAGCAATCTTCTGGTCACCCTGCCACAGCGTCAGGCGCAGCTGATAGCGTGAACTGACGTCAGCTGGCAGAGCAACACGAACCCGGGCACGCAATTCGGCACGGTAAAACTCCGGGCTGAGCCGGGTTTCCAGCTGAACGTCGGCCAGATGCACCTGCGGTTTATGCATTAACGTGACGTCGCGGAAAATGCCGCTCATCCGCCACATATCCTGATCTTCCAGATAACTGCCATCGCTCCAGCGCAGCACCATCACTGCCAGCCGGTTTTTGCCCGGCCGCAGATAAGGCGTCAGGTCGAATTCGGCGGGCAGACGACTGTCCTGAGAGTAGCCAATCCAGTGGCCGTTGCACCACAGGTGAAAGGCTGAGTTTACGCCGTCAAAAATGATGCGTGTCTGCCCATTATCCAGCCAGGCTGCGTCAGCGCTGAATGTGAGCGAGTAACATCCGGTTGGATTCTCTGCGGGGACCAGTGGAGGATTGACCGGAATCGGATACTGCACGTTGGTATAAATGGGCGCATCGAAGCCGTGCATCTGCCAGTTGGCCGGAACCGGAAGGGTCGTGGTGTCCGGCAGATCCTGCAGTAACCAGCTGGCCGGGACCGCTTCAGGCTGCGTAAAATAACGGAAACCCCACTCTCCGTTGAGGCTCTGCAGTGACGCCGAGGGGCTGTCATCCCGCGCGGCTGCTTCATCTCGCCAGCTGGCAAATGGCGGGTGCGCATCCAGCCGATGCAGCGAGGTCACGACCGGATTTTCCCAGTCGCGCCGGGAGAGGATGTCACTGAAAGCAGCCTGAGAGAGAGTCATGTTTATATCCTGTAAATGTAATGCGCTCACAATGCGCAAAATTAAGCCGCCTGTAAAGTGTTCCCCCTCCCGATTTTCACAAATAATTTTGCGCCGTAAGCCGGCCGGGATGTTGAGATTGTGCCGCCTTAATGATGGTAAAACGTTAAGCCTGGTCAGCAAAGATGAATAGTCGCCGGATGCGGAAGAATCTCACTTGTCGCCATGCAAGTGGCTCCATACACTCAGCCCGATTTCATCACCCTGAGGTAGATATGGTACGAATCATAAAGCTGGCTGCCGTTGTGGCATTGGTTACTGCATTAAGCGGATGTATTTTCCCGCCTCCAGGCGGCGGCGGAGGTGGCTGGGGCGGACACGGCGGCGGACCAGGCCGCGGATTTGTCGATCCTCGCTAAGCGAATGACCGATATCGGGCGGGCGAAACGTTTAACCACGGCGTTGATTGCAGGGAAAACGTTTCGCTCGCAAGGTTAGCCGGAATCGTCTTAGCAGACGGTGAGGAATGTGGGCTAACTCACTGAAAAAAGTAGCGGTTACCCTCTGTTTTTTTAGGCAGCGTGGTGATAATTTCAGCTTTTCTCCACCGCTGAGATAACAGCATGAAAAACCTGATTGCTGAGTTGCTGGTAAAGCTGGCTGAAAAAGAGGCGACAGCCAAAGAGCAGATGGCGCAAATCGAAGCGCTGGAGATTGTTGTTACCGCGCTGGTTCGCAAGCTGGAGCCGCAACAACTTCTGGCTATAACCACCAGTATTGAAACCGCAATGGACAATGTGGCTGATGCCGATGATAACGATGCGCGTCTGCTGCGCAATTACATCAAAAAGTTACTCAGACATCCTCGTCAGTAACGATCCCGGTGCCAGACTGGAATGGGATCTTCACATCACTTTGACCTGAAACATTTTCCGCTTTGCTTATTCGCTGCCAGAATAACAAAGGACAATCCATTATGGAGATAACAAGATGAAAGTCGGTTTAATGGCGATGATGATGGCGGGCCTGCTGGCGAGCGGACTGGCCGGTGCGGCGGAAAAGACCCCGCAGCAGGAAAAGATGACGATGTGTAACCAGCATGCTAAATCACAGGATCTTAAAGGGGATGCGCGCAAAACCTTTATGAGTGAATGCCTGAAAAAGGACAGTAAGCTGTCGCAGATGTCACCGCAGCAGATGAAAATGAAAAGCTGTAACGGCGAAGCTGGTGATAAAAAACTGGCGGGCGATGCGCGTAAAACCTTTATGAGCCAGTGCCTGAAAAAAAGCTGATTATCCCCCCGGCCACGCAGGTGGCCGCTTCTCTTCCCCGCGCAATGCTGATTAAATTTCCTGCGATAACAGCAGGTTAACCTTCTGATAAACATTCATCGCCAGGCTTCCCGGTTCTTTTGCCACACTTACTGTTTGTGGGGATTTGCGCAGAACCCTGTTTTGCCGCGCAGCACAAGATAAGAACCGCTAAAGGAGCCATGCCGTGAACTATCAATTTACCGTCGACCTGAACGATCTGCCCCAGCGCCAGCCGGTTAAAAAAACGCTCGGCGAGGTGGAGGTGTTACTGATCCGCGAAGGTGACAATGTACGTGCTTACCAGGCGAAATGCCCGCATGCAGGCGCGCCGCTGGAGCAGGGCGCGATTTGCGGCGATCGGCTGGTCTGTCCGTGGCACAAAGCCGCGTTTAATCTGGCCAGTGGAAAAATGTGTGAACCGCTGGCGTTAGCCGATCTCAAACAGTATCCGCTGCGCATTGAAGAGGGCCGGGTGCTGGTGAATCCGAAAGCGATGTCGCCCGCGGCGCCGATTGGCAGTGGAGCAGCCGCACCGGTCTATGTGGTGCTGGGTGGTGGAGCGGCGGGCAGCGCAGCGCTGTGGCGTCTGCGCCATGAAGGCTTCAAAGGCCGCGTGATTCTGGTTGAGCGGGAAGCGGACGCGCCTTACGACCGCACCGCGCTGACCAAATTTGTGCCGTCGGGCAAAATGGATATCAGCGAGGTGCCGCAACTGCTGAAAGCAGATGTGATGGATCACGTTGAACGACTTCAGGCCAGGGTGAGCCGCCTGGATGCTCAGCAGCAACGGCTGATCTTTGAGGATGGCGAGACGCTCCCTTTCGACAAACTGCTGATCGCCAGCGGCGCGTCGCCAGTCCGCCCCGATTTGCCGGGCAGCGATCTCGATGGGGTCCATCTGCTGCGCAGCAAAGCGCAGACCGATGAGCTGCTTCAGGCGGTGGATGCCAGTCATAAGATCGTGATTATCGGCAACAGTTTTATCGGCACCGAACTGGCGTCGGCGCTGCGTAATCGTGACATTGACGTGACGGTAATCGCCCGTCAGGCGTTGCCCTTTGCTAAACAGTTTGGCGATCAGATTGGCCGCTATTTCTATCAGCTGCATGAGCAGAACGGCGTGAAGTGGGTGCAGGGCGAGATCGAAGCCTTACAGGGCGACCAGCAGGTGAGCGGCGTGCAGCTCAAGGGTGGACGGTTGCTGGACGCGACGGTGGTGCTGTTTGCCACCGGGGTTAAACCTGCTACCGACTTTATCCACGATCTCCCGCTGGCAGAGGATGGCAGCCTGCAGGCGGATGAGCAGTTGCGGGTCGCTGACAATATCTGGGTGGCGGGAGATATCGCCACGTATCCATCGGCACAGGGGCCGCTGCGCATTGAGCACTATCGCGTCGCACATCAGCAGGGGCAGACCGCCGCATGGAATATGCTGGGCCAGACCGTCGCCTTTGATCGCGTACCGTTCTTCTGGACCACGCAGTACGCCACCCGCTATGAGTATCTGGGCCACGCGACAGAATGGGATGACTTTCAGCTGATTGGCTCGCTGGAGGATAAAAAGTTTATGGCGTTTTATGGCCAGCAGGGGAAGCTGGCAGCGATCTGCTCATGCGGCATGTATACGCTGACCGCTGAGCTGGTGGAGCGGATGCAGCAACCGATGACGCTTGCCGAGGCAGTGGCGCTCGGTCAGGAACACATCCGTTAATATCTGTTAAGGCGGAGGCAAGGCGGGCCAGCGTACGGGGCCGCCTTGCACATCCTTTGATGATCGGTTAGCTGCGGCTCAGTTTTTCTGACTTCGCCATGCACTGCAGCATCGCTTCCATCACCGCCGAGCGCATGCCTTTCTCTTCCAGCACTTTCACCGCTTCAATGGTGGTGCCGCCTGGGGAGCAGACCATATCTTTGAGTTCAGCCGGATGTTTCCCGGTGGTCAGCACCATCTGCGCTGCCCCTTTCACCGCCTGTGCAGCAAACTGATAGGCCTGAGCGCGTGGCATGCCGCCCAGTACGGCCGCATCGGCCATCGCTTCGATAAACATAAACACGTAGGCCGGCGCAGAACCGCTGACGCCGACCACGGAGTGAATCAGATATTCATCCACCACCGCCGCTTTGCCGAAACTCTCAAAAATCGCTACCACCTCGTCGATTTCCGCCTGCTCAACCAGCACGTTGGGCGTGACCGAGGTCATGCCTTCGCTGACCAGCGAGGGAGTATTCGGCATCGCACGGACAATTTTACGATCGTAACCCAGCACCGATGAGAGCGAATCGAGCGTCACCCCAGCCGCAATCGACACCACCAGCGCCTCTTTTTTCAGGCTGCCTGTCAGCTCTTTTAAGACTTTCAGAATGACATTGGGTTTGACCGCGCCGAACAGGATGTCCACTTCACGCGCCAGCGCTTCAGCGCTCTCGGCTGCGTTGATGCCATACTGCTCAGCCATCGCCTGGTTGGTCTCTGCTTTGCGATCGTAAACGAAGATATCAGACGGGGCGATTTTGCCGCTGTTGACCAGTCCGCCGATTATGGCTTTCGCCATATTTCCCCCGCCGATAAACCCGATTTTCTTTGCCAGCATCGCCATCTCCTTAGGACATTATTCGTTTTTCTCAGTGAGCTAGCTTACTTCAGCCAGCCTGAATAACAAGTCAGCCGGGCGCAGGCTGGAAAGCACGCCGCAAATAAAATTTGCCATTTAAGGGGAACCCGGCAAGATCTTACTCTTCTCTGACTGTAAGGAATCATGATGTTTATCTGGGTCGATGCCGATGCCTGTCCGAATGTAATCAAAGAGGTGCTCTACCGCGCAGCCGACCGCACCGCAACTACCATCACTTTTGTGGCGAACCAGTTTCTGCGTGTGCCGCCCTCACCGTACCTGCGCACCCTGCAGGTGCCTGCCGGATTTGATGTGGCGGACAATGAGATCGTCAGACGTTGTCAGCCCGGCGATCTGGTGATCACCGCCGATATCCCGCTGGCAGCAGAGGTGATTGAGAAGGGGGCGGCGGCCCTGAATCCGCGCGGCGAGCGTTACTCACCGGCGACGATACGTGAACGCCTGACGATGCGGGATTTTATGGATACACTGCGGTCAAGCGGCGTGCAGACCGGCGGCCCGGCGGCGATGAGTCCGCGTGACCGCCAGCAGTTTGCAAATGAGCTGGATAGCTGGCTCACCCAGCAGAAACGCTGAAGTTAAACGAAGCTGTCGTCGTCGTCGTAATCGTTGCCGCCAAAATCATTGAGATCGCTGTTGTCGGCATAATTACTGTCCCAGCCCGTATTCTGGTCGAGGAAGGCGTTGTCGTTACCGCCGTTAAAGGTATCGGCATTGTCATCGCCACCGTTGAAGGTGTTGAGATTGTCATTCACATCGGGCAGGGGTGGCTCATTGATGATATTCACAATCTCTTCCGGCTGTGAATGATGGAACATGCTGGTCAGCATATCGGCCATCACCACACCGCCCGCCACACCCACAGCAGTCTGCAGTGCGCCGCCGAGGAAACCGGTGCCGCGTGGTGCAGGCGCTTGTGCAGGCGCATATTGCGGCTGAGCCGGTTGCTGTGGCGCACCGTTCCACGGTGACGATTGCTGTTGCTGCTGCACAGGCGGCTGCTGACGCGAACCGCTGCCAAACAGCCCGGACAGAAAGCCGCCGCTGCTCTGTGCAGGTTGCTGCTGCTGTTGCTGTTGCTGGGCCATCTGGCTTTCCAGCGCCGATACTTTCTCATTGAGTTTTTTCAGCGCCGCTTCCTGAATCAGGATCGCCTGCGCCATGTAGTAAGGCGCGCCCGGCTGCGCCTGCAGATGCTGGTTAATCAGTTGTTCGGCAGCGGCATCGCGTGCCACGGTCTGGCTTTCAGCCTGTTTCAGACGGCTGAACAGCCCTTCAATCAGTTGTTGTTCTTCGCGTTGCATGATGACTCTCCTGTGGCGATTGTTACCAGTATATGTGGGCGCCAGCGTGAAAAGTAAAATCGGGGCAGTAAGCAAATATTGCCGACGCATTTTAGCCGCTGTTTTGCGAGGTTTTTATCGCTCTGTTACGGCCCTGATGCACAAAACGTGCATGCATTTCCCCTTGAAAACACAAAGATTGTCGCTGCTCAGGGGACGAAAATGCGTAAATCGTGCCTGACAGGTAGAGGCCATAATAATTTCCAGTTATTATGCGTCGCATTAATAAGCTCACCATGCAGCCGCATCGCGCGGTCAGGCGGAGGAACGGCCCTGATGTCACTACCCATCTTTTTGATTGGCGCTCGCGGTTGCGGCAAAACCACGGTCGGCGAGGCGCTGTCGCAGGCGCTGGGCTACGCCTTTACGGATACCGATCACCATCTGCAACTCAGCACGCAGCGCAGTGTGACGGAGATTGTGGCGGCGGAAGGCTGGGAAGGTTTCCGCGCTCGTGAAACGGAATCGCTTAAAGCGGTAACGGCGCCCAGAACCGTCATTGCCACCGGCGGCGGCATGATTCTGGCTGAAGAGAACTGTCGTTTTATGCAGGAACAGGGCCAGGTGATCTGGCTTAGCGCGTCACCCGAGGTGCTGGCGGAGCGGCTGGAAAGTGAACCTGAAGCGGCCCAGCGTCCGACCTTAACCGGCCGTCCGATTGCTGATGAGATGAGTGATGTGCTGCGTGAACGTGCGCATCTCTATCAGGCTGCGGCCCATCATCAGGTGAATGCGATGCAATCGCCTGAGTGCGTGGTAGAGGAGATTCTGCTGTCACTCTCCCTGGCGCGCGCCAGCTAACCCTCAGATTTTTCCCGCTTTGATCCCGCTTCAGACGGCATTGTCTATACTTATCCTATGACAGGCAGCGGCCTGTCCTGTGGAATGTTATTCAGACAAGAGGGACACAGTATGCCGACCAGACCACCGTATCCACGTGAAGCGAAAGTTGTGCCAGTTGAAAAGGGCACTGAAGGTAATAAAGTAACCTCTTACGAATTGCGTGCTGATCATCCCAAACCGAATTCATTAATCAGTGAGCACGAAACGGAAGAAGAAGCGCGTGACGCCAAAGCGCGCTACGAAGACGTTGAAAAAGAGTAAAGCTTTACTGCTGGCAGGGACGCCAGCCTGTCACACCGGATAACTGCTTATTACTGACCCGCCTGACGCTGTGCCTGCATGACGCCTGTTTTTACTCCCACCTGAAGTCGATCGGGTTATTTAAGAAGCGAAATTGACGCAGATTTACTGTCGAATGCTCTCTGCGTATGCTTCTGTTCTGCACTCTCCTTGTCTCGCCAGATAAAGCCCCGCTAATCATTTTTATCCCCTTATTTTCTCTGCTGCCGATCTCTGTGTGAATCAAATTGTCGCTTGACCGATTCAGCGCCACGATTTATTTTCGTCAAACCAACAGAGGAACTTAGTTCCATATAGTGGAACACGTAACATGACCACACTTGAAAATGCTGCCGCCGTACTTCGATTGTTTCAGCACAAAGGTGTGACGCAGGGGCATGTTGGTCTCTCATTTAGTGAGGTGGTTGAGGCGTTAAACCTGCCAAAAAGCACCGTTTCACGTCTGCTGGCCACCATGGAAAGTCAGGGGCTGCTGGAGCGGAATGCGGATACGCGCGGTTATCACATTGGTCGCGTATTGCTGGCTGCTGCCGGACATTACCTTTCGGCACCGCTGGTTGACAGCGTTTCAGCGGCGATGGTCAGGCTGGCTGCGAAGACCGGCTGCATGGGTTACGTGTCGAAGCTCGACGGGCGGGAAGTATTAGTGATGCGTATGTTTCATGGGCGTCACTTTACGCAGATGGTCACGCCGCCGGGCAGTCGGATGCCGGCTGCCGCGACCTCAACCGGCCGGGCGCTGTTAGCGCAGTTAAGTGATGAAGAGGTGCTGGCGCGCTTCCATGATCAATGGCAGGTCGCATCAGCGAACTCGCCGCAAAGTCCTGAGGCACTCTGTGCCAGACTGGCTGAAATCCGCCAGCAGGGCTGGTCACTGGCCCGAAATGAATCGCTGCCAGGCATCAGTTCGCTGTCAGTTATTGTTCATAACAAACATCATGGCGAAACGGTGGCACTCTGCCTGTCGTTTCCGTCTATGGAGACTGAACCGGGTTTCCCGTCAGAGCTCCTTGAAGCATTACGCGCAACGGCCACAGAGATGACCGAAAAATATGGCGCGTAACTTCACACCGTTTTTATCGGCGTAGTACTTTCGCCACACCAGGGAAAACAAAGGCCTTCGGGCCTTTTTCTTTCAATCTGATCGCCACGCTTTACGCAGCACCCCGGTTGCCTGTGTCCGTCTCTCATTGCCTCCTGTATCGGTTCAGCATGCGGAGAGACGACCATCAGCAGTGGCTGTTGCAATCTCTGTGCGCATCAGAGCAGTGAAACTGATAACCGGCGTAAACCGGCCAGCGGGCGGGTAGACGTTATTTCATTTCTTCTGGACAAGGACTGGCGGGGACATATGGAACGGGTAAATCCGATTAAGCACGTTGGCGTGGCACTGGTTTTAATTCTTCTTTCTATCGCGGGTGCCATTATTGGCATTCAGCTGATTACCACCATTGGCGTAACGCCTAACACCTCTATTATCGGCGCGCTGTTTGCCATGCTGCTGGCGCGTATTCCGCTGCAGGCATTCCGCCGTTATCGTTCGATTGAAATCCAGAACCTGGCGCAGACCGCTATCTCTTCAGCCACCTTTGGGGCGGCGAACAGTCTGTTAATGCCGATTGCCGTGCCCTGGGCGCTGGGTGAACCGCAACTGGTCCTGCCGCTGTTCTGTGGCGTCAGCGCCGCGATGCTGCTGGATGCCTGGCTGCTCTATCGGCTGTTTGATACCCGCGTCTTTCCGGCCAGTAATGCCTGGCCACCGGGCGTTGCAGCAGCGGAAGCGATCAAAGCGGGTGATAAAGGCGGACGCCAGGCGTGGCTGCTGGTGCTGGGCATTGTGGGTGGCGTCGTCGGTGCCATGCTGAAGATCCCGATGTCCGCCTTCGGCACCGCGTTTATCGGCAATATCTGGGCGCTGTCGATGCTCGGCATTGGTTTTCTGCTGCGTGCCTATGCGCAGCCGGTGGCCGGTATTGATATTAATGCGCTCTATATTCCGCATGGCGTGATGGTCGGTGCCGGTCTGGTAGCGCTGATTCAGGTCGTGATGGTGATCCGCAGCCGCAAAAATGATGCGCTGGTGGTAAGCCGTAATGGCAATGAGGTGCAGCGGGCGCTGGGTTTCGGCAGCGTGGGTTATATCGTGATTTCGGCGCTGCTCGCGCTGGCGGGCGGCCTGTGGAGTGAGATGGGCATCGCGATGCTGCTGCTGTTTGTTCTCTATGCCGCGTTTGCTGCTTTCGCCCATGAACTGATTGTCGGCATTGCCGCTATGCACTCCGGCTGGTTCCCGGCCTTTGCCGTGGCGCTGATTACGCTGATTATCGGTATTCTGATCGGCTTCCCACCGCTGGCGCTCTGCCTGCTCTGCGGCTTTACCGCCGCCACCGGTCCGGCGTTCGCCGACATGGGGTATGACCTGAAGGCGGGCTTTATCCTGCGCGGCAACGGTGCCGATCTGCAGCAGGAGCTATGGGGACGTCGCATTCAGCTCATCGCAGCTATGATCGCCTTTGTTGTGTCGATTCCGCTGGTCTGGTACGCCCATACCTTCTTCTTTGCTGACAACCTGCTGCCGCCTGTAGCGCGGGTGTATGCCAAAACCATTCAGGCGGGTGCTGAGCCAGGTATCGCCGGTAATCTGCTGATGTGGGCAATTCCGGGTGCGATTATCCAGTTGATCGGCGGACCAAAACGCCAGCTGGGCGTGCTGCTCGCCACCGGTTTATTAATTAATAACGCCATGGCGGGCTGGGCAGTAGTGGTAGGGATCGCCTTACGTATTGTAATCATCCGGATCTGGGGCGAGCGGGGCCGATCGCCTATGGAGGTGATGGCGGCAGGCTTTATTGCCGGTGATGCCCTCTACAGCTTCTTTCATTCGCTGTTTGCCAGCAGCAGCAAGAAATAAAAGGATAAAGCATGAGTTTGCAGCAGACCCTGGCGGTTTTTGAGTTACTGGATAGCGCCCACATTGACGGTCAGCAGGTGGTAGATCTCTTCGCGGCGTATCCTGATGTTGATGCACGCTTTACTCGTGTCTCCGGTCCCAAAGGCCGCACCGATTTTGTGCGCATTGATATCCCGGGGACGCAGGGCAAATCAGGCGGTGGCAGTGCACCGACGCTGGGGATTATTGGTCGCCTTGGTGGCATCGGCGCTCGTCCTGGCCGTATCGGCATGGTGTCAGATGCGGATGGCGCGATCGCGGCCGTTGCCAGCGCGCTTAAACTGGCGCAGATGCAGAGCAAAGGCGACAGGCTCGATGGCGATGTCATCATTACCACTCATATCTGCCCGGATGCGCCAACGCGGCCGCATCTGCCGGTCGATTTCATGGACTCGCCGATTGACGATATCACCATGAATGATAATGAAGTGGTGGCGGGTGTGGATGCGATTCTGTCAATCGACACCACCAAAGGTAACCGCATTATCAACCACAAAGGCTTTGCCCTGTCGCCGACGGTGAAAGAGGGCTACATCCTGCGGGTTTCGGAGGATCTGCTGCGCATCATGGAGATGACCAGCGGCCGTCCGGCGGTGACCTTTCCCATCACCACGCAGGATATTACGCCTTACGGCAATGGGGTTTATCACCTCAACAGCATTCTGCAACCTTCTACCGCCACGGATGTGCCGGTAGTGGGGGTGGCGATCACTGCCGAGTCGGTGGTGCCGGGCTGCGGAACCGGCGCCAGCCATGAAGTGGACATTGCGGCAGCGGCGAAGTTTGCCATTGAGGTGGCCAAGGAGTTTGGTCGTGGAACCTGTCACTTCTACGACGCCGAAGAGTATGCGCGGCTGATTTCGCTCTATGGCAGCCTGGCGCATCTTCGTCACCGGAATCACTAAGATGACGAAACCACTGGTAACGCTGACTATCGGCCAGTCTCCGCGCAGCGATATTCTGCCGCTGCTGCGGCAGCATCTGCCGGATGCGCTGACCGATCACGCCGGTTTACTGGATGGACTCAGCGTCGCAGAGATTGCCACACACTTTGCGCCAGCAGCGGGCGACCGGGTTCTGGTGTCGCGGCTGCAGAGTGGCGAACAGGTGCGGCTGGCGGCGTCGAAAGTGGAGCAGGGATTGCAGCGCAAAATCAGTGCGCTGGAGCAGGCGGGCTATGCGACCATTCTGCTGCTCTGCACCGGTGAATTCAGCAGGCTCCGCACCCAGCGTGCGCTACTGCTGGAGCCGGATCGCCTCATTCCACCGCTCATCTGCGCCATGGTGCAGCAGCAGCGGGTCGGCATTGTCGTGCCGGTTGAGGAGCAGATTGTTGAGCAGGCTGGTAAGTGGCAGCAACTGCCTGCGCAGCCCTGCTTTGCGGTCGCCAGTCCCTATCAGGGCGATCAGGCAACCTTCGCCGATGCTGCAAACAGTCTGAAAGCGCAGGGCGCAGCGCTGGTGGTGCTCGACTGCATGGGGTATCACCAGCAGCATCGGATATGGTTGCAGCAGCGGCTGGGCGTACCGGTTCTGCTCTCTAATCAGCTGGTGGCACGCCTGGCGGCGGAGTTGCTTCCCTGAGGGAAGAGATCACAAACGGCCATCATTTCGCGTGACAGATCAGCGGGTTCCCTTCTACACTGCCAGACACACAACATGTGCTCTGGAGAACTATTATGCTCAACGTAAGTGAGTATTTTGACGGAAAAGTTAAATCTATCGGTTTTGACAGTGCGAGCACCGGCCGCGCCAGCGTGGGCGTAATGGCTGAAGGTGAATACACATTCGGTACCGGCCAGCCGGAGGAGATGACCGTGGTCAGCGGCTCGCTTAAGGTATTACTGCCAGGTGAAACCGAGTGGAAATGGTTTGAAGCGGGTTCGGTGTTTAATGTGCCGGGTCACAGCGAATTTCATCTGCAGGTTGGCGAGCCAAGTTCCTATCTCTGCCGTTACCTGAAAGATTAAAAAAATGGCCGCTAAGCGGTAATGCCAGTCAGTTAAGCGACAGGTGATAACGCAGTCTGGTGCCAGGCAGGGGCTGGCGGTCCTCGCGCCGCTGCGCGGTTCCTTCACTTCATTCGCCTGCCTGACGGACCGCCGGGGATGGCACATCCTGTGCCGCCCCGCCTTTCGCCCGCGTCCTGCGGGCTCTCCTGGCAGACTCATTCTGTTCAGCGCTGCGGATTGCCTGCCCCTGCCCGGCACCTGCCTGCTCTGAAACTTCAGTGTGTATTGTTAAAAAGGGCACGAGCGTGGAGGCCTGAGCGCCTCTGCTGCTGAAAGGGCTATCCGCAGCGCTGAGGCGTGACGGCGGGCCAGAAGTCCACGCCGGGAAGCGTGGACAGTTCGGGGCCGGCCAGGGAGGGCCGATCCCCGAACGGTTCGTCGGCACGACGTCAAAGCCGAAGGTACCGCGTGAGCGGCGCGAGGACGGCCCGGCAGCAGCAGAGGTGCGCTGGCCCGCACTGCGGCTCGCTCGCCCATAAAAAAAGGCTGCCACGTTTGACCGTGACAGCCTTTTACAAATCTAATCTCAACTGACCAGCATTACCGCTTAGCGGCCATTTTTTTGGCGAATATCGTTTGTCAGGATGATTCTGCCGGTGACTGATTAACGCTGGGCTTCGCCGCCCAACGCTTCTACCAGATTGCTGGTCAGTGCGGCCAGTTCGCTGGTCATCAGAATAAAGTCCGCATCAAAGCGCTGTGCAAAATCTTCGCGGTCGATATCGTCGTTCTGGTCGCGCAGTGTGTCGCTGAACTTCAGGCGTTTGATTGAACCGTCATCGGCCAGCATAAACTGAATGCGCTCCTGCCAGTCAAGCGCCAGTTTGGTTACCAGCTTGCCCGCTTCGATGTGGTTGGCGATCTCATCGCACACCAGATCCTGTTTCTTGCAGCGGATAACGCCGCCATCTTCCAGCAGCGCTTTCAGCTCCGCTTCATCCATCAGGGCGAAACCGGCTGGAACGTCACCCGAACGCACCCATTCGGTCAGGGTCAGTTCAATCGGGCTTTCCAGCGTCAGCGGCACCACCGGCAGTGAGCCCAGGCTTTTGCGCAGTAGCGCCAGGGTATCTTCCGCTTTTTTTGCGCTGGCACAGTCAACCATAATCAGGTTGTTGACCGTGTCGATCCAGAGGTAGGTCTGGCTGAAACGGCTGAAGGCGCGCGGCAGCAGGCTGTGCAGCACTTCATCTTTCAGCGAATCTTTTTCGGTCTTCTTGAGCTTGCGGCTCTGCTCAGATTCCAGCTTGTCGATTTTCGCTTCCAGCGCCTGTTTCACCACCGGCGAAGGCAGGATTTTCTCCTCTTTGCGGGCGCAAATCACAATCTGGCCTTTGTTTTCATGGGTCAGCGCATCGCTGCGGTTGCCCATCGGCGAGACCCAGCCGGTCTTGCTCATATCCTGACTGCCACACGGTGAAAACGTGAAGGCGTCGAGCTGCTTTTCCATCTCATCTGCGGACAGCGGAATGTCACGATTCAGACGATAAACCATCATATTTTTAAACCACAACATCGGGATTCCTTACCGTGGCGCGATCGGGCGCACAAGTCTGCGAGAGTCAGCGCGCATGATAGCGAAACATCGGAGTGGTTTCATTGCCTTTCCGGCAGACGCCTTTTACTGTATCTCTCACCTGAACGAATAACGAGGACGTAATCTTGCGCATAGGCATAGATCTGGGTGGCACCAAGACAGAAGTGATCGCATTGTCGGATAAGGGAGAGGAGCTGTTCCGCCACCGGGTGAATACCCCGCGTGATGACTATCAGGCAACGGTACAGGCGATTGTCGATCTGGTCACGCTGGCGGAGCAGAAAACCGGCGAAACCGGCACGGTGGGTCTCGGTATTCCCGGCACGCTTTCGCCCTACAGTAAGCGGGTAAAAAATGCCAACTCCACCTGGCTCAACGGCCAGCCGCTGGATAAAGATCTGGCGCAGGCGCTGAACCGGGAAGTGCGTATCGCCAACGACGCCAACTGCCTGGCGGTGTCGGAAGCGATCGACGGTGCCGGTGCCGGAAAGTCGCTGGTGTTTGCCGTGATCATCGGCACCGGATCGGGCGCCGGTGTGGCGATCAACGGTGAGTCGCGTATCGGCGGCAACGGCAATGCCGGTGAGTGGGGCCACAATCCGCTGCCGTGGATGGATGAGGATGAGCTGCGCTACCGTCAGGAAGTGCCCTGTTATTGCGGTCAGCAGGGCTGCATCGAGACCTTTGTTTCAGGCACCGGTTTTGGTATCGACTATCAGCGGCTGAGCGGCGTGCATCGCAAAGGTGCGGAGATCGTCTCGCTGCTGGCGCAGCAGGATCCGATCGCCGAACTGGCGATGAGCCGCTATGAGCTGCGGCTGGCAAAATCGCTGGCGCAGGTGGTGAACCTGATCGATCCCGATGTCATTGTACTGGGTGGTGGGATGAGCAATGTGGATCGTCTCTATCAGACCGTGCCGGTGCTGATGAAGAAGTGGGTATTTGGCGGGGAGTGTGAAACGCCGGTGCTGAAGGCGCAGCATGGCGACTCCAGCGGCGTTCGCGGTGCAGCGTGGCTCTGGCCGCTTAACGGCTGATGCCGCAGGCACGCACCCGCTGACGATTCAGCGCCGGGTATCGCTGGCGCTGAATCGTTAACCGCGGCACTCACCCACGCCGGTGTTATTCGCCGACCAGCATACTGTCCTGCGGCGCCCGATCGCGCTGGGCTTTGGTGGCGAGGAAGTAGAGATAGCCTGCCAGCATGATGGCGAAAAACAGCGCGCCAATCACCGGATTAAACCACAGCATCGCCAGCAGACAGACCACCGACAGCAGCAGGGCGATGCCCGGAACAATCGGATAGCCCGGCGCGCGGAAACTGCGGACCATCTCCGGCGCGCTGCGGCGCAGTTTAAACAGGCTCAGCATACTCATGATGTACATCACAATCGCGCCAAACACCGCCATGGTGATCATCGCCGCCGTCAGCGTCATCCCCTGCAGATTAATCACGCCATCGCTGTAAATCGCCGCGATACCCAGCACGCCGCCGAGAATAATCGCCCGATGCGGGGTCTGGAAACGCGACAGTTTGGCCAGGGCAGGCGGCAGATAGCCCGCGCGTGCCAGGGCAAAAAACTGCCGTGAATAGCCGAGAATGATGCCGTGGAAACTGGCAATCAGACCAAACAGCCCGATCCACACCAGCATATGCATCCAGTTAGAGTGTTCGCCGACAATCATTTTCATCGCCTGTGGCAGCGGATCGTTAATGTCGGCGAGTTTGCGCCAGTCGCCCGCGCCGCCCGCCATCAGCATCACACCTATCGCCAGCACCACCAGCGTCAGAATCCCGCTGATGTAGGCGCGGGGAATGGTCCGGGTCGGATCTTTCGCCTCTTCGGCCGCCATCGCCGCGCCTTCAATGGCAAGGAAAAACCAGATGGCAAAAGGAATGGCGGCGAAAATGCCGGAGAAGGCGGGCAGTCCGAAGCTGTCACTGCCTGCCCAGCCGTGCGCGGCGAAGTTCGCCAGGCTGAAGCCGGGTGAAACCACACCCATAAACACCAGCAGTTCAATCACCGCCAGCACCGTCACAACCAGTTCAAACATCGCCGCCAGTTTTACGCCGAGAATATTCAGCGTCATAAACAGCAGGTAGGCACCAACCGCCGCAGTTTTCGGGTTCAGTTCGGGATACTGCACGTTGAGATAAGCCCCAATCGCCATGGCAATCGCCGGTGGCGCAAAGACAAACTCAATCAGCGTCGCCAGACCGGCAATCAGTCCGCCGGTTTCGCCAAAGGCGCGGCGACTATAGGCAAATGGCCCGCCTGCATGGGGGATCGCGGTGGTCAGTTCGGTGAAGCTAAAGATAAAACAGGTATAGAGTGTGGCGATCAACGCGGTGGTAACCAGAAATCCCAGCGTGCCCGCCACGGCCCAGCCGTAACTCCAGCCAAAATATTCGCCTGAAATAACCAGGCCAACCGCAATCCCCCACAGATGCAGGGTGCCCAGAGTGGGCTTGAGTCTGTTTGTCATTCTGTTATCCCCGTCGTTGTTGGTCTCACGCGGCGTTACACCGCCATTACGCTACAGTAAGGGGATAATGCCGTTGCATTACTCGCCACGACTTGACGCGGGCGCAGTGACTTCTGTCCTCCACGGTCAACTCACGGGCAACAACCGGGCCAGCTGCACGCTGCGGTCAACTTTGTCTCTTCCGGAGTCAAGCAGCTCACCTTCTGGCAACGCATGCTGAGATAACGCAAGTGACAAGGAGCCGGACTGATGAGCGCTAAACAATATGACAACCTGACTGATTCCCAACTCACCCTGATGGCGCAGCAGGCGCTGGCCTGTTATCCCGCCGCGCTGCAGGGCCAGCTCAGCCTGCTGTGCCGCTCAGAGAACGCCACGTTTCTGCTGCAGGCGGCAGGCCGGCGTTATGCGCTGCGACTGCATCGCGGCGATTATCATCAAAAAGCCGACATCGTCAGCGAACTGCTGTGGCTCGATGCACTGCGCGAAACCGGCATTATGGTGCCGGAAGCGGTGCCGGACAAAGAGGGCGAAACCGTACTGACGCTGCGGCTGCCGGAGGGCGGTGAACGCTACGTGGTGCTGTTTCACTGGATCGACGGAGAGATGCCGACCACCGACGTCGATCCCCGCGCCTTTCAGCAGCTCGGCCAGATCACCGCGCGGCTGCATCAGCACAGTAAACAGTGGCAGCCGCCTGCGGGTTTTCAGCGCATCATCTGGGATCACCACACCATGACCAGCAGTGAGAGTCACTGGGGACGCTGGCAGGATGCGCCGAATCTGAATCCTGCCGATCATGGCGTGGTAGAGCAGGCGATAAGCCAGGTCGGCGCGGCGATGGCGCAGTTTGGTAAAGGATCGGATCGCTATGGCCTGATCCATGCCGATCTGCGGCTGACCAATTTGCTGCTGCACAAGGGCGAAACACGGGTGATCGACTTCGATGACTGCGGGCTCGGCTGGTATCTGCACGATCTGGCGGCGGCGATCAGTTTTGTTGAGCATCATCCGCGCGCGCCAGAGTGGATCGATCACTGGATCCGCGGCTATGAGCAGGTGGCGCATATCAGCGATGCGGAGATGGCCATGCTGCCCGCACTGTTAATCCAGCGTCGTATCCAGCTCACCGCGTGGGTGGGATCGCATGCCGAAACCGAAATGGCGCACAGCCTGGGATCGGCGTGGGCCAGCCACTCGGTCCGCCTCTGCCGCCGCTATCTGGAAGGTGAGCAGCTGCCGGTCGGCGTCTGATGCACCAGCGGCGGGCGTCGCTGCGCCGCCGCAGTGCCCAGCGCGCAACCTGCACGCCGCCCGGACTGCCCGCAGGCGGCGCGTCGGGCATCAGGGACCTGGTATGGAAATTGCTCGGATAGAAGTGACGGGTGATCCACCTGAATTCTGACTGAGGCGACCATGAATCCGACACTGATAAAGCCCGATGCGTTTGCGGCCTGCTCGGCAGCGGCGGGGGCAGGCAATCACGGCGTGCTGGCAGCGGCGGCGACTGGCTTAAGCGACTTTATTCATACCCAGGGCGGTGATGTTGATCGCATCTTCGGCATCAGCGGCATCGATCCGGAGCGCCTGGCCAGCCCGACGCTCAGCCTGGGGCTGGTTAACTACTGTCGGGTGCTGGAAGAGGCAGCGCGTCACTCCGGTTTTGATAACTTCGGTTTGCACTACGGCAGGCAGTTTAAACCGCAGTCATTAGGCCTGATCGGCTACATCGGTCTGTGCTCCGCCACGCTGGAACAGGCGCTGCATAATGTGGTCAACGCGTTTCCCTGGCATCAGCACGACACCTTAACCCGGCTGGTGGATAAGGGAGAGTGCTGGCGACTCGACTATCAGGTGCGACATGGCGCGATCCTGTCGCGCCGTCAGGATGCGGAGCTGACGCTGGGGATGTTTATGAATCTGATCCGCCACGTGGCGGGCAGACACTGGGCACCGCGCGAAGTCCACTTTGAACATCCGCGTCCCGGCCAGTGGCACGATCACTGCAAAGTGTTTGATGCCCCGGTCTGGTTCGATCAGCCGTTTAATTCACTGGTGATCCCAAAACGCGATCTGCTGCGCGCCATGCCGGAGAGCGATCCGATCCTGTTAATGGTGATGCAGGATGCGATCCGACGGCTTAACCGTGTGACGTCACAGCAGAGCATGATTGAGCAGGCGCGTTCGCAGGTTAATTTATCGCTGATGCAGGGTGAGCCGGTACTGGAAGAGGTGGCGGATAAGCTCGGACTGTCGAGCTGGTCACTGCAGCGGCGGCTGCGTGAAGAGGGCAGCAGCTTTACCGCGCTGGTGGATCAGGTGCGCTGCGAAATGGCGACATACTATCTGCAGCAGAAGCAGCTGCCGATCTCAGAGATGGCGCTGCTGCTGGGCTACTCGGAAGTCAGTGCGTTTTCACGCGCCTTTCGTCGCTGGTTTGGCATCAGTCCGCGCCAGTGGCGTCAGGAAGGTCTGGCCAGCTAACCGCGCGGCGCAAAGCCGAACCACGCCGGTTGTCCAGGCTCCGGCGGCGGCGGCAGATCGCGGGTCTGCGCCACCAGCTGCCAGGCGCGCAGGCAGAGCGCTTCATCCCCCTGCGTCTGGGTCACCGCATAACGTCTGCTGTATTCCTGCCACTCCATCCGTACCAGACATTGCTGCCCGGCGTAACGCGCCGCATCGCTGAACTGCCGGTTCAGTACTGGCTGCATTTGATAAGTCCAGTGACAGGATTGGCTGTCAGGATCTTTCGACGGCTGACAGAGGTTTGCCACGCTATCCCGTTGCTTTGTCACAGGTTGCTGACAGGCGCTGAGCGACATTGCAATAATCACTCCCGGCAACATTCTCATCGTTATATTAATTAAATTCATTTAACTGGCCAACTTTCCTTAAAGATCTTCCGGTCTGCTGCCGACAGTCTACAGACCGGCATCATGAATGCTATGGCATTACTCCGACTGTCGACAGAACCAGAATTTACCGCCCTGGCGCGGGTTACATCTCTTTCACTTCATGGATTAGAAATGCAGAAAAAATATGCCTTTGCGGCACTCTCCCTGTTAACGGCCTCGCTCATCAGCGGCTGCGCCACCGAATCTTCCCGCGCTATTCAGGCCCCGCAGGTTCGCGCGGCTAGCCAGCCGGTTTATCAGGGCGTGCGCAGCCCGATTGCGGTGGGTCAGTTTGATAACCGCTCCTCCTATATGAACGGCATTTTCTCTGATGGTGTCGATCGGCTGGGCAATCAGTCAAAAACCATTCTTATTACCCATCTGCAGCAGACCAACCGGTTCAGCGTGCTGGATCGCAGCAACCTGAAAGAGCTGCAGCAGGAGTCGGACTTCAAACGCAGCCAGCAGAATATCAAAGGCGCGAACTTCATCATCACCGGTGATATCACCGAGTTTGGCCGCAAAGAAGTGGGCGATCAGCAGCTGTGGGGCATTCTGGGCCGCGGCAAAACGCAGATCGCCTATGCCAAAGTGAATCTGAACGTAGTGGATGTCACTACCTCAGAGGTGGTCTACAGCACCCAGGGCGCGGGCGAGTATCAGCTCTCCGCACGTGAGGTCATCGGCTTTGGTGGCACCAGCAGCTATGACTCTACGCTGAACGGCAAAGTGATGGATCTGGCGATTCGCGAAGCGGTCGATCATTTAGTGGATGGAATCAACAACGGCGCATGGCGTCCGGCTAAATAAGGAAGCAGTAAATGAAGATGATGACACTGAGCAGCCTGCTGATTGCAGCGGCGTTGCTGGCAGGCTGTGCGTCAAAAGCGCCGAAAACGATCTACTACTGGGGCGATTATCAGCAGCAGGTCTATAGCTACTATCAGCCGGGCAGCGATCCGCTGAAGCAGATCGATGCGCTGAATCTGGACATTGAAAAAGCCCGTGCCGTTAACCAGCCGGTTGCGCCTGGTCTGCATGCCCAGCTTGGCCTGCTCTATGCCAAAACCGGCGATACCAATAAAGCCTTTGGTCAGTTTGCCACCGAGAAGCAGCTGTTTCCCGAATCGGCACCTTACATGGATTTTCTGATGAGTAAAAAACAAGGAGTGGTACGGTGAAAAAACTGATTGCCCTCGGCGGCGTGCTGATGATGCTGCTGCTGACCGGTTGTGCGACGAAAAAACCGTATGACTACAGTGCGTTCCGTGCCAGCAAGCCCGCCTCGATTCTGGTGCTGCCGGCCGATAACACCTCGCCGGATATCAATGCCGCTCACAGTCTGACCTCGCTGGTGACGCGCCCGCTGGCCGAAGCCGGTTACTACGTCTTCCCGGTGGCAGTGGTTGAAGAGACCTTTCAGCAGAATGGCCTGACCAGCGCCAGTGACGTCCAGGCCGTCAGCGCGAAGCGTCTGAATGAGATTTTCCACGCCGACAGCGCGCTCTATATCTCGATCAGCGAATATGGCAGCAGCTATCGGGTCATTGACAGCGTGACGACCGTGACGGCCAAAGCACGGCTGGTGGATCTGCGCAGCGGCAAAGAGATCTGGCAGGGTAAGGCCAGTGCCAGCGACAGTGAAGATGGCAACAACAACAACGGTGGGCTGGTCGGTATGCTGGTCAGTGCGGCAATCAAACAGATTGCCAGCAATGTGACTGACAAAGCGCACACCGTGGCCGGACTGACCAGCAATCGTCTGCTGGCACAGAACGAGCAGGGCGGGTTACTCACCGGCCCTCGCTACAAGCTCGTCAGCGCCCGCTGATTGCACGTAAACGGGCGCTCTGGCGCCCGTTATCCCTGCGGTAGTTCCAGCTGGCTGTAACCCAGCCCATTCATTTTGCGCACTTTAATCTGAACCGGAATGCGCTCCTTCATCGCTTCCACGTGGCTGATCACCCCAATGGTTTTGCCGCTGGCGTTGAGTGCATCGAGTGCGTCCAGCGCGGTGTCGAGCGTCTGCGCATCCAGCGTGCCAAATCCCTCATCCAGAAACAGCGATTCGATGCGCGTTTTGTGGCTGACCAGATCCGACAATGCCAGCGCCAGCGCCAGACTCACCAGGAAGCTCTCGCCACCCGACAGCGTGCGGGTATCGCGCGCCGCATCGGCTTGCCAGGTATCGACCACATCCAGCTCCAGCAGATCCTGCGCCCGTCGCTGCAGCAGATAGCGGCCATGCAGCCGATCGAGCTGACGGTTAGCCAGGGCCACCAGGTGATCCAGCGTTAAGCCCTGGGCGAAGCGCCGGAATTTATCGCCGCTGGCGGAGCCAATCAGATCGTTGAGCAGGCTCCACTGCGCCAGCGTCACACTATCCTGTTCAATCTGTGTCATCAGGCTTTGCTGGCGCACACGAAGGCTGGCATCGCTCTGCAGCTGCTGCTGAATCTGACCCTGCTGGCTGGCGTTGTCGCGCAGTGCCAGCCGTAACTGCTCCAGCTGCTGCGCCAGCGCTTCGGCGGATTCCGGCATCGCAGCGGGTTTCGCCTGCTGATGGGCGCTGAGCCGCTGACGCAGATCTGCCAGTCGCGCCTGCTGCTGCTGGCATTGCTGATCAAGTTGCTGCAGCTGCTGACGCAGTTGCAGAGCGGTTTGCTCATCCAGCAGCGCCGCGCGCAGGCTGGCTTCATCCGCGAATCCGGCACTCTCCAGTGCCTGCTGCAGCGCGCTTTCCGCCTCTGCCAGTCTGCTGTTGAGAGTCTGTCGCTGATTTTCCAGCCCAGAAAGCTCACCCTGCAGGCGACTGACCTCGGCCTGCGCCTGTTGCAGGGCCGTGAGCTGCTGTGCCAGTTGTTCATCAGCCTGCTGAACGCGGGCCTGCATCTGCTGACGGGCGAGGGTGACCTCGCGATCGCCAAACAGCGCCAGACGGGCACGGCGCATCTCGCTGAGCTGCGTCTGGCTCTGGTTTTGTTGCTGCTGACGGGTAGTGAGCTGCTGCTGCTCCAGTTCTGCCTGCTGTTGCAGGGCAGTGAGCTGGGTTTCCCCCTTTAACAGCTGCGGTTGCAGGTTAGCGAGCAACCGCTCACTTTCCTGCCAGCGCTCCCAGCGCCGCTGCTGTTCTGTCAGCCACGCATCGCGATGGGCAGCGTCGGGCAGGGCAAGGTTGTGCGCACTGAACTGCTGCTCCAGACGACTCTGCAATTGCGCCATGGCCTGCTGTTCCTGCTGCTGACGCTGTTGCAGCGCATCCAGCGCCTGCTGCAGGCTGGACAGCGACTGCTGCGCCAGCTGTTCAGCCTGCAAATGCTGCTGCCAGGCCTGCGACTGCTGAAGATGGTAATCCTTTGCGGCCTGACGCGCCTGTTCGGCGGCTTCCTGCGCCTGTCGCTGCTGCTCAAGCTGGCTTTCACGTTCGCTTTGCTGCTGCTCCCACGCGGCTAAGGCATCCCGATCGGCGAGCGGGAAGGTAAGTGCCAGCTCACTGCTCAGCGCCTGCCATTGCTGCTCAAGCCGATCGAGCTGTTGCTGCATCTCCGCGATTTCATCGCGCAGGGTCTGCTGCTGCACGGCTGACTGTTTCAGCTGTTCGCTTTTTGCCGTGCCCGCTTCGCGCAATGCCTCGGTTTGTTGTTGCAGTGCAGCCCGGCGCTGCTGGTTAGCACTTACTTCCAGCGTGCTGTAGGCCTCAACGGCGGGATGCGTGCAGGAGCCGCACAGCGGACAGGGCTGATCGGCGGCGAGCCGGGCGCGGTAATCACTGAGATCGACAATCTGCTGCTCCAGCGCGCAGATTTTTTCGACATCATCCAGCTGCTGTTTTTCGCGTTTCCACGTCTCGCGCAGCGCCTGGAGTTCGGCTTCACTCTGCTGATGCGCTTTTGCAAGCGTAGCCAGCCGCTGCTGGCGCTGGCCCAGCTGCTGATGCAGCGGCTGCCACTGGGTTGAAAGCAGCAGCAGTTGCTGACGAGCCGGACGGCTGTTCTGCAACTGGCTTAATGCCTGACGCACTGCGGCAGGCGGATGCTGTTCCTGTAGCGAAGTTAGTACTTGCTCCGCCTGCGACAGCGCCTGGCGGGCCTGTTGCTCCGCCTGCTGGCGCGGCAGCGCCTGTTCTGCCTGCTGCTGCTGTTCCGCCTGCTGGGTGGCGATCTGTCGCTGCTGCTGCTCGCGCTGTTGCGCCAGTCCGGCCAGGGACGCTTCACGCTGCGCCAGCAGGGCAAAGTTCTCCTGCCACACCGGCAGCGAAGCACCCCATTGGGCGAGATCGGCAAGCTGCTGGCGTAACTGATGCTGTTCAGCAATCGCCTGCTGCCATGCCTCAACCTGGCGCTTCTGCTCTGCCAGGCTGGCCTGTGTCTGGTCGGCATGCTGCTGCTGCCGGGCATTTTCCTGCTGCTGCTCTGCAAGCTGCTGCTGCAGTGTGCTGATCCGCTGATCCAGCGGCAGCACCTGTTCTGTCAGCAGGCTCTCCTGCTGCTGCTGTTCCTGCAGCGCCTGCTGGCGGGCACGCTGGGTGGCCGCGTAGCGCTGCTGATGCTGCTGCTGTTGGCTCTGCGCCTGCTCCTGTGCCGCCGTGAGTTGCTGACAGCGGCTCACGACCTGCTGCTGTTCGGTACGTAACGCGTCGCGCTGCTGCAGTTTTACCCGCAGCTTTTCAGCCGGTTCGCTGCGTGCCAGCCGCTGACGATCGGCTTCTGCCGCCTGGGATGCGGCCTGGGCCTGCTGCAGCGCGATGTCAGCCTGCGCATTTTCCTGCTGTAACTGCTGCGCCTGCTGTTGCCACTGCTGCTGTTGCTGCGCCTGCTGATAGTGCACGCTGAGCCGCTGTTCCGCATCGGTCAGCTCGGTGAGCTGCTGTTGCAGCGCGTCGCGTGCGTCGCTATCCAGCAGCGCCATCGCTCCCGCCTGGCTGCGCAGCAGATCCAGCTGGGTTTTTGCCTCTTTGTGGCGCTCGTAGATGGCGGCGGAAATCAGACCGTAAATTTCGGTGCCGGTCAGCTCCTCAAGCAGTTCCGCGCGCTCACTGGCTTTGGCGTTGAGAAAGGCGGCGAACTGGCCCTGTGACAGCATCATCGAGCGGGTAAACCTTTCGAAATCGAGCCCGGAGAGGGTTTCGATCAGCTTCAGCTTGTCACCAACTTTGTCGGCAACAATGATGTTGTCGGCGCAGCGTGCCAGCTCAACGCGCGGTGCCTGTAGCTTGCCGTCGGCAGTGCCGCGCGCGCGGTTCTGGCTCCAGAAGGCGCGCCAGGCTTCTCCTTTGATCTCAAACTCCACCTCGGCCAGACATTCGGCGCAGTCGCGAGTCATCAGCGCATTCTGGCTCTGGGAAATCGCGCCCAGGCGCGGCGTCTGGTGATAGAGCGCCAGGCAGATGGCATCCAGCAGGGTGGTTTTACCGGCGCCGGTGGCACCGGTAATGGCGAACAGGCCGTTGCTGGCAAAAGGTTCGGCGCGGAAGTCGATGAACCATTCACCGCGCAGGGCATTGAGGTTTTTGAACCGTAGCGTGAGGATCTTCATTGGGTCTCTTCCATGGCGGCCAGCGTCTGGCGGAACAGGGTGGTCATCTCGGCGATTTGTGCCGGTTGCAGCTCCTCATCCAGCGCCAGCCGGCGGGCAAAGACCTCCTCCACCTTCAGCTCACTCAGGGTTTCGTTGTCGAGCCGCGCCAGGCTCTGTTGTCGCTGTTCACGGCTGCGGCGGAGCAACAGGACTTCGACCGGCAGCGTGGCGGTCAGGGTTTCTACCTGACGCTGCAGATCGCTGAGGTACTCCTGGGTGGTGACTTCGATGTCGAGCCAGGTCGGCTTCTCCTGCTCTGCCGTGCTGAAGGCGTTTAACTGCTCTGCAATCTGCGCCAGCGATCCTTTCAGCACCTGCATCGGCTGCGCCTGTGGCACCACCAGCGGCGTGACTGATTGCAGGCCGCTGGTGGTGAGCTCCAGCAGGAAGACGCTTTTTTCTGTGCCCAGCTCATCAAAGCTCAGCGGAATTGGCGAGCCGCTGTAGCGGATATGTTCGCTGCCCGCGACGCGCTGGGCGCGATGAATATGCCCCAGTGCGATATAGTCAGCCGCGGGAAACGCGCTGGCCGGGAAGGCATCCAGCGTCCCGATATAGATGTCGCGCACCGAATCGCTCTGGCTGACGCCGACGGTGGTGAGATGGCCGGTGGCGATAATCGGCAGTGCATGGCCCAGCGCCTGGGCGGCAGTGAAACGCTGATGATAGTGGTGGGCGATCGCTTCCAGCAGCGAGGTCTGCTTGTCGCGTCCCGACTGACCCGCCCGGCTGCGCAGAATATCGCGCGGCCGCAGATAGGGAATCGCACACAGCAGCGCGCCCGGCTCGCCCTGGCGGGTGTTGAGCAGCAGCACATCATCCTTCTCCTGCGGGGTGGCGATCACCCGGGTATTGAGGCAGGCGAGCAGCTCACGCGACTCATTCAGCGTAGCAACGGAATCGTGGTTGCCCGCCAGCACAATCAGCTGACAGCCGCTGGGCTGCAGCGCCACCACAAAGCGGTTGAACATCTCGCGGGCGTAGCTGGGCGGTGTACCGGTATCAAACAGATCGCCTGCGATGATCAACGCATCCACCTGATGCTGTTCAATCTGGATCAACAGCCAGTCGAGAAACGCCTGATGTTCGGCTGCCCGACTTTTGTTGTAGAAGAACTGCCCCAGATGCCAGTCCGCAGTATGAATGATGCGCATGATGAGTCCCTGCCGTTGTGATTCGCCCGGCGATTATACTGGCTCTGCGGCCAAAGCAAAAAATTGTCGCTGCGCTGTCATAAATGATTACCAGTGAGGTTACAGGCAGGTTATGTTTTTCATAAAAGTGTCACAAATCTGACGCATAATGGCGCCGCGAATCTCAGTGACATCCGTCATAATCAGCAGGAGTAATAATGGCTAAGCGCATTTTGGTTGTGGAGGATGAAGCCCCCATCCGTGAAATGTTGTGTTTTGTTCTGGAGCAGAACGACTATCAGCCAATCGAGGCGGAAGATTATGACAGCGCCGTTGGCAAGCTGATTGAACCCTGGCCCGATCTGATTTTGCTGGACTGGATGTTACCCGGTGGCAGCGGTATTCAGTTTATCAAGCACCTGAAACGCGAGGCGATGACCCGCGATATCCCGGTGATGATGCTCACCGCGCGCGGCGAAGAGGAGGATCGGGTGCGCGGCCTGGAAGTAGGTGCCGATGATTACATTACCAAACCCTTTTCACCTAAAGAGCTGATGGCGAGAATCAAAGCGGTGATGCGCCGTATTTCGCCGATGGCCGTGGAAGAGGTGATTGAGATGCAGGGGCTGAGTCTGGATCCCTCCTCACATCGCGTGATGTCCGAAACCACGCCGCTGGAGATGGGCCCCACCGAATATAAGCTGCTGCACTTCTTTATGACCCACCCGGAACGCGTTTACAGCCGCGAACAGCTGCTGAACCACGTCTGGGGCACCAATGTGTATGTGGAAGATCGTACTGTCGATGTTCACATCCGCCGTTTACGTAAAGCGCTGGAAGTGTCCGGCCACGATCGCATGGTACAAACCGTTCGCGGAACAGGGTATCGTTTCTCTGCCCGCTACTAAACGGAGCCTTAACCGTGCTGGAACGCCTCTCCTGGAAGAGATTACTGACAGAACTGCTGCTGGTCTGTCTGCCCGCAGTGCTGCTGGGCCTGCTGTTCGGCGGTCTGCCCTGGTGGCTGCTACTGAGCGTGCTGACGGTGCTGTTGTGGCATTTTCACAATCTGATGCGGCTGTCGCACTGGCTGTGGCTCGACCGCACCATGACGCCACCGGCCGGGCGTGCCAGCTGGGAACCGCTGTTTTATGGTCTTTACCAGATGCAGCTCCGCAACCGGCGGCGACGGCGTGAACTGGGCAATCTGATTAAGCGTTTCCGCAGCGGTGCCGAGTCGCTGCCGGATGCGGTGATCCTGACTACCGAAGAGGGCACCATTTTCTGGTGTAACGGCCTGGCGCAGCAGCACCTGGGTCTGCGCTGGCCGGAAGATAATGGCCAGAACATCCTCAATCTGCTCCGTTATCCGGAGTTCTCCCGCTATCTTCGCCAGCGCGATTTCGACAAGCCGCTGACGCTGGTGCTGAACAACAAACTTCACATGGAGTTCCGCGTCATGCCCTACAGCGAAGGGCAGTGGCTGCTGGTGGCGCGTGATGTCACGCAGATGCATCAGCTAGAAGGGGCGCGCCGCAACTTCTTTGCCAACGTCAGCCATGAATTGCGCACACCGCTCACGGTGCTGCAGGGCTACCTGGAGATGATGAACGACTCGGTGATGAGCGAGCCTTCGCGCAGCAAAGCGCTGCACACCATGTCGGAGCAGACGCGCCGCATGGACAGCCTGGTCAAACAGCTGCTTACGCTGTCGCGCATTGAAGCCGCGCCCGCAATCGATCTGAAAGAGAAGGTCGATGTGCCGGTGATGCTGAAACTGCTGCAGCATGAGGCGGCAACGCTGAGTGGCGGCCGTCACGACATCCATTTCCATACCGATCCCCATCTGAAAGTGTTCGGCAACGATGAACAGCTGCGCAGCGCCATCTCCAATCTGGTTTACAACGCGGTAAACCACACACCGTATGGCACGCGAATTGATATCAGCTGGCTGCGCGGCAAACAGGGGGCCATTTTCCGGGTGTGCGATAACGGGCCGGGCATCGCCTCAGAACATATTCCGCGTCTTACCGAGCGTTTCTACCGGGTCGATAAAGCCCGTTCGCGTGCGACCGGCGGCAGCGGGCTGGGACTGGCGATAGTGAAACATGCTCTGAGCCACCATAACGCCCGGCTCGATATCACCAGCGTGCCGCACAAGGAGACCTGTTTTACCTTTACGCTGCCAGCGAGGTTGATTGTCAGCAGCGTGATGCAGGAGAATGCCGTTCATTAATTGCTGCCGGATCTCCCTGATGCGCATCCTTCTTTTGTTGATCATTACTCTGCTGCCGGGCCTGGCACTGGCTCAGCCCGGCGCGCTCTCCGGCAATCTCAGCAGCGTCGGATCGGATACGCTGGGCTATCTGATGACGCTGTGGGGCGAAGATTTCAGTCGCCAGGCACCGGGCGTCAATGTCCAGGTTCAGGCCTCCGGCTCTTCTACTGCGCCGACCGCGCTGGCGGCAGGTGCAGCACAACTCGGTCCGATGAGCCGCCCGATGCAGGCAGATGAACGCCAGGCCTTTGAGGCGCGCTACGGCTATCCGCCGCTGGCGGTTCCGGTGGCTATGGATGCGCTGGTGGTGGTGGTGAATCAGCGCAATCCGCTGCAGCAGATTGAACCGCGTCAGCTCGACGCCATCTTCTCGATTACCCGTCTGTGTGGCGCACACAGCGTGCCGCTGCGCTGGGGCGATCTCGGCTTAACCGGCGCGCAGTGGAGCAAACGGCCGATTCAGCGCTATGGACGTAACTCCGCCTCCGGCACCTGGGGTTTCTTCAAGCAGCAGGCGCTGTGCAAAGGTGATTTTCGCAGCGACGTGGCGGAGTTTCCCGGTTCGGCCGCAGTAGTGCAGGCGGTGGCCGGTAATTCACGCAGCATCGGCTACGCCAGTTTTGGCTTTCATCTCAGCGGCGTAAAAATGCTGGCGGTGATGAATGATCAGGGGCAGGCGATTACCCCGGATGCCGATGCCATCCGCAGTGGCCGCTATCCCTGGGCGCGCCCGCTCTATCTCTATGTGAATAAAGCGCCCGGCAAACCTTTGCCGCCGCTGGTGGCCGCGTTTCTGCAGCAGGTACTTTCAGCACAGGGACAGCGGCGGGTCAGCGAAGCGGGCTATCTGCCGCTCTCTGACAGTCAGATGACGCAGGCGCGCGCCGCGCTGCGTTAACCCCCCGAAAGTGAATTTTTTTCAACATCACTGAATTTTCTTCAGTTGCAGAAGAAAGCCGCTCATGCCACTCTGTATTCAGACGTGTAGCCATCCAGATGGCTATTTATATCAGGATGCAACTATTTCCTGCCGTCATTACCGGCAGGGGAGACAGGAGTGATCATGCAAAGAGAAACCGCCCCGTTCCGTGCCGATACCGTTGGCAGCTTTCTGCGTCCCGCCGCCATTAAGCAGGCGCGCGAACAGTTTGCAGCCGGAGAGATTGATGCGGCTGCCCTGCGCCAGATTGAAGATGAGGCGATTTGCGATGTGGTGGCGAAACAGCGGGAAAACGGCCTGAAAGTGGTCACTGATGGCGAGTTTCGTCGCGGCTGGTGGCACTTCGACTTCTTCTATGGCCTGAATGGCGTAGAGCGCTATGAAGCGGAGCAGGGCATTCAGTTTAATGGCGTGCAGACCAAAGCGCATGGCGTGAAAGTGGTAAGTAAACTCGGTTTCCCGGCGGATCATCCGATGCTGGCGCATTTCCGCTTCCTGCAGAGTATTGCCGGTGATGCGGTGCCGAAGATGACCATTCCCAGCCCCAGCGTGCTGCACTTCCGTGGTGGCCGCAAGGTGATCGACGCGGAAGTCTATCCCGATCTGGCAGACTACTTCGACGATCTGGCGCAGACCTACAAAGCAGCTATTCAGGCGTTTTATGACGCGGGCTGCCGCTATCTGCAACTGGATGATACCGTCTGGGCTTACCTCTGTTCTGAAGATCAGAAGCGCGATATCCGGGCGCGTGGCGACGATCCTGACCAGCTGGCACAGACTTATGCTCAGGTGTTGAATAAAGCGCTGGAAGGTAAACCTGCCGATCTGACCGTGGGTCTGCATGTCTGTCGCGGCAACTTCCGTTCAACCTGGATCTCTGAAGGCGGCTATGGGCCGGTCGCAGAAATCCTGTTCGGCAGCGTCAACGTGGATGCCTTCTTCCTGGAGTATGACAACGCCCGTTCCGGCGGCTTTGAGCCACTGCGTTATATCAGGCCGGGCCATCAGCAGGTAGTGCTGGGTCTGATTACGACCAAAATAGGAGAGCTGGAAGATCCGGTGCAGGTAAAAACCCGGCTGGAAGAGGCGGCGCAGTATGTCAGTCTGGATCAAATCTGCCTCAGTCCGCAGTGTGGTTTTGCCTCAACCGAAGAGGGCAACAGCCTGACCGAAGCGCAGCAGTGGCAGAAGATTCGCTTAGTGGTCGATATCGCGAATCAGGTCTGGTAGTGCTGTAACGTTGTGCAGGCAGGCGCGTAAAACGCGCCTTTTGTGTATCTTCATGCCCGTTTATGCGGGGATTTCTCACGCTCTGTCTATTATTTAGGCACATCATCTTGTGTGCCTGCTGCAAAAATTAACGCTATCCACTGCCTTTTGAAAAAATGGCGGCATAACCTTCTGGTTTTCCGATCCCGTATTGCCTTTCACCGCTATAAACGTTTTACTTAGCGCCGTTGTCGATCCATCCCTCTGTGAACAGAATAAAAGCAGCTCAAATCACCTGTGCTTTACCCTGCGACGAGCATAATGCGCTGACATTGTCAGCCTGGTCGCGGTTTACACGCAGCGAGGGGACAACACTAACCCAACTTCCACCGCAACATCAGTGACAGGCCGTATGACACATCGTTTAACTTCGAAGGACATTCTCGCGCTGGGCTTTATGACATTCGCCCTGTTTGTTGGCGCGGGCAACATCATTTTCCCGCCCATGGTCGGTATTCAGTCTGGCGAACACGTCTGGACCGCCGCGATTGGTTTTCTGATTACCGCAGTCGGTCTGCCCGTGATGACCGTGATCGCGCTGGCCCGCGTTGGCGGCGGCGTGGATGCGCTCAGCACCCCGATTGGCAAGGTCGCTGGCATCGTGCTGGCCACAGTTTGCTATCTGGCTGTCGGGCCGCTGTTTGCCACACCGCGTACGGCCACGGTCTCGTTTGAGATGGGTATTGCCCCGCTGACCGGTGATGGCGCGCTGCCGCTGTTTATCTATAGCCTGATTTACTTCACGCTGGTGATTGGCGTGTCGCTCTATCCCGGCAAGCTACTCGACACGGTAGGGCACTTCCTTGCACCATTAAAAATTATTGCGCTGACCGTGCTGGGCGTTGCTGCCCTGGTATGGCCCGCCGGCGGCACGGTTCCGGCTACCGCTGATTATCAGCGTGCGGCCTTCTCCAGCGGTTTCGTCAATGGCTATCTGACCATGGATACGCTGGGCGCGCTGGTATTTGGCATCGTGATTGTCAACGCCGCCCGTTCGCGTGGCGTCGATAATGCCGCGCTGCTGACCCGTTATACCGTGCTGGCAGGGTTAATCGCCGGTCTGGGCCTGACGCTGGTCTACCTCTGCCTGTTTAAGCTGGGCGCGGGCAGCGGTGCGCTGGTGGATCAAAACGCTAACGGCGCAGCGATTCTGCACGCGTATGTTCAGCATACCTTTGGCAACATGGGCAGCTTCTTCCTTGCCGCGCTGATCTTCGTCGCCTGTATGGTGACTGCCGTAGGCCTGACCTGTGCCTGTGCGGAATTTTTTGCGCAATACCTGCCGTTATCGTATAAAACGCTGGTGTTTATTCTGGGTCTGTTCTCCATGGTGGTGTCGAATCTCGGCCTGAGCCACCTGATTCAGATCTCCATCCCGGTACTGACGGCGATTTATCCGCCCTGTATCGTGCTGGTGGTGCTGAGTTTCACCCTCAACTGGTGGAATAAGAGCAGCCGGATTATCGCGCCTGCGATGCTGGTAAGCCTGCTGTTTGGTATTGTTGATGCGATTAAAACCACCGGGTTTAAAGATTTGCTGCCCGCTTTCAGTCAGCATCTGCCGCTGGCCGACCAGGGTCTCGCCTGGTTGCCGCCGTCGCTGGTGATGCTGCTGATTGCCGCTGTTGTTGATCGGGTGAAAGGGCCGGAACAGGTGACCGTTCACTCGTAGCAGAGAGCACTGATTTTTCTTTAACCACGGGCCTGCCCGTGGTTTTTTCATTTCACAGGTACAGGTTGTTATGCAAGAAACCAACAAGCTCAAACGCGGACTGAGCACGCGCCACATCCGCTTTATGGCGCTGGGATCGGCGATTGGCACCGGGCTGTTCTACGGTTCCGCTGACGCGATAAAAATGGCCGGACCGAGCGTGCTGCTCGCCTATATCATCGGCGGGGCAGTGGCTTACATCATCATGCGCGCGCTGGGTGAGATGTCCGTTAATAATCCTCAGGCCAGCTCCTTCTCACGTTACGCGCAGGACTATCTTGGGCCGATGGCAGGCTACATCACCGGCTGGACGTACTGTTTTGAAATCCTGATCGTGGCGATTGCGGATGTCACCGCGTTCGGCATCTATATGGGCGTCTGGTTCCCTGAGGTGCCGCACTGGATTTGGGTGCTGAGCGTGGTGCTGATCATCGGTGCCGTCAATCTGATGAGCGTGAAGGTGTTCGGCGAAGTGGAGTTCTGGTTCTCCTTCTTCAAAGTCGCCACCATTATCGTGATGATTCTGGCCGGTTTCGGCATGATCATCTGGGGTCTCGGCAACGGCGGCCAGCCGACCGGCATCCACAATCTGTGGACTAACGGCGGCTTCTTTGCGCACGGCGTGGTCGGTATGCTGCTGTCGCTGCAGATGGTGATGTTTGCCTATGGCGGTATCGAAATCATCGGTATCACCGCCGGTGAAGCGAAAGATCCGGAGAAGTCGATTCCGCGCGCCATCAACTCGGTGCCGTGGCGCATTCTGGTGTTCTACGTCGGCACGCTGTTTGTTATTATGTCGATCTACCCGTGGAATCAGGTGGGCACCTCGGGCAGCCCGTTTGTGCTGACCTTCCAGCATCTGGGCATTGCGGCGGCCGCCTCTATCCTCAATTTCGTGGTGCTGACCGCGTCACTCTCGGCGATTAACAGCGATGTGTTTGGCGTGGGCCGCATGCTGCACGGGATGGCGCAGCAGGGACATGCGCCGAAGGTCTTTATGAAGGTCTCTTCGCGCGGGATTCCGTGGGTGACGGTGGTGGTGATGATGTTCGCCATGCTGATTGCGGTTTATCTCAACTACCTGATGCCGGAAAAAGTCTTCCTGGTGATCGCCTCGCTGGCGACCTTTGCAACGGTGTGGGTCTGGATCATGATTTTGCTGTCGCAGATCGCGTTCCGTCGCAAAATTGGTAAAGAGGCCGCCAGTAAGCTGCAGTTTGCGCTGCCAGGCGGCAGCTGGACTGCTGGCCTCGGCGTAGCCTTCCTCTGCTTTATTATCGGTCTGATTGGTTATTTCCCCGATACCCGCATTTCCCTCTATGTCGGTATGGTGTGGATAGTGGTGCTGCTGCTGGGCTATAAGCTGGTTCGTAAAGTCCGCTAATCTCCTGTTCTGCTCTCTCATTCGTGGGGGAGCAGAACACGCTATTTCCCGCGTTTCTATATTCCTGCTCATCCGATTATTTATGTGACCCAATCCACAATATGGAATCCTGTTATCAGGAGCAAAACGCCTGCCTGAGAAATAAGATTATGCCCCGGTTTATTTCCCCTCATGCATCAGCAAATAATTATTTTAATTGGCAGTGAATGTGGCCGATAGTGATAACCGGACAGGGGCGATAAGGGAGCTTCAGAGGAGTGAGCGTGCAGTCACACAGGCGCTGGCGGGCAGCAGTAGCGGGGCGTGTAAGAAATAAAAAACGGCGAAACCAGTCGCCGAAATACTCAAGAATTACAGGAAAATAGTTAATAAAGGGATGATTGACGGGTCTATCGTAAAACAAAACGAGTAGCGCTGATAGTCAGGCGATTTAAATAAGAAAAGGTCGGAATGGCGTTAATTAACAGCGGTTAACATTATTCAGGCCGCATGGCTGCTGCGGCCTGAATTTCATTAGCCAGGGACTCAGGGCAATATAACCGAAACCGGCAGCACAGCGCTGTTATCCAGCTTTTTCCGTAGCTGAGTCAGCGTGGATTGATAAGGGCAGAGCACGCCGACATCGGTGATTCTGCAGTCAGGCTGATGCCACTCCTGACGTAATAATGGATGTTTATCATCAATCGGTTGTAACTGACGAATCCCATCCAGACTCTGCGCCTGGAAATAGAGCCGCAAAAAACGTTCGCCGCTGCGGGTGTCGCGCCAGCGCTCCAGCACCAGACTACTGCCCGGTGGAATGTTGCCGCGTGAATAGCCTGGCAACTGCCAGCTAAAGCCCATCAGGGTGCGCACCATCGCAATATTGGTGTCATGTGCCACCAGAATCAGCCAGCGGCCCGGCGCGCTATCGGAAGCGATCGCCTCCAGCAGGGCGTTGAGCAATATCGAGCCACGGCGCTGTGCCTGATAGAGCACGTCGTTGCTGAGATCGTAGTTTGCGGTCAGCAGCGGCAGCAGCGTGGTGATCTGCGCGGCCGACGTGATGTGCCCCCATGCGAGCTGTTCCCACGGCAGGTTTTCGCTGTAGCCCAGTCGCAGCGTCTCCACCATGCTCGCCATCACACTCAGCCCGTAAACGTATGTGTCGCCGTTGCGGGTTTGCCGGAACGACCAGGGCGCATCAAAGAGGGGGCAGTCAGTAGCGGGCGGGCAGACGGCGGCTTTCAGCTGCTGAATGGCGGGTTGCAACTGCTGTTGCAGCCGCGCCAGATCGCCCGCTTTCTGCTGCTTAGCCGCAAGCTCCTGAGCGGGATCGCTCTGGGTGACCGTCAGCTTTTCACTCTGAAACAGCGGATCGACATCGCCCGCGACGTGATGCACCGGCACGCCACAGCCGGGAAAGGCCCCGTCAGTCAGCGCTGCGGCCGTGGCACGGGTGCGCTGCAGCGGACTGGCGCGCACGTAGACCTGTGCTGCATCAGGACAGCCCGCGCCCAGCAGGCCGAGCTGGCGATAGTGCTCGCCTTGCCAGCGTCCTTTATTAACCACCGCGCTGTAGCCATGACCGGTCAGCTCGCCATCGGCGGTGGTCCACTGCGTCCAGGGTTGCTGGCTGGCGGCTTCAATCTCTTTGCGATTGCCGGGAGTGGGTGGACGCACACCGTGACGGCTCAGTTCGACCACCTTCTCCAGCTGGTAATCCGCCGCCTGTGACGCCGGACTTAACAGCCAGAGAGAACAGAGGATCAGCGCGCAGCGGTACAGGCCTTGCAGCGTCATTTACTCCTCCAGCGCGCGATTACCGGTCAGCGCTTTGATTTTTGGATAAAGAGTCGCATTGGCCAGCAACACCGGGTTGCCGTTTTTTAGCCCCTCGTTGCGCAGATAATCATTAGTGACGCCGCCCGCTTCGCGCATCAGGACGATGCCCGGCAGACTATCCCAGGGATGCATATGCGCTTCATAGTAGCCAATCAGTCGCCCGGCGGCCGCCCAGGCGCTGGTCAGCGCGCCAGAACCGATGCGAATAAACATGCCACCCTGTTCAGTTAAGCCGCTAATCAGGCGCGAGACGCTTTCGGCAGGGGTGCGACTGGAGTTGCTGATGCCGAGCAAACCCTCGTTGAGATGCGTCGCGCCATGAACCTGCAGACGGCTCTCATTAACCCACGCACCCTGACCTGCTCGTGCGTGAAACAGCTCCTGATGATTGGGATCGCAGACCACGCCGATCACCGGTTCGCCGTCACAGACCACCGCCAGCGAGACGCACCAGTTAGGCAGGCCGTTGACGAAGCAGGCGGTGCCATCAATGGGATCGACCACCCAGATAAAGGGCGCGCCCTGAACCTCACCGTCGCTCTCTTCGCCATAGACAGCATCGTCAGGAAAGCGCTCAGCGATTAATGTCTTAATCAATGCCTCAACGTTACGATCAGCCTCGCTGACCACGTCCTGCAAATCCCTTTTGTGTTCCACCACCAGTGTCTGACGCTGCTGATACCACGAATAAGCCCGGCTTGCCGCCGCACGGGCGATGTCGCAGGCGTAACGATAACGCGCGTCAATTTCAGAATGCGAAGCGGATGACATCTTTTCCTCTTATGTCTTTTGGTCAAAACGAACGGAAGGCACGCCTGAACAGGCGGTCTGGCTGTGATAGTTACTTAACTATTGTTAAGAAAGGCTTCATTAAGCCGCAGATAGGCAGCAATGGCAAGATGGTGCGGGGTCGGGTTAGGCGCTTTCCCTGCGGACGAAAGCTGGCGTCCGCCAGCCCGGCAGCAGAGGATCGGGTTTTACAGGGTTCTGCTGGTCGCCAGCGCCATTAAACGCGGATAAAAAACAAAAAACAGCGCTTCCAGCTGATCATAGTGTTGTGTGAAATCGTGGTAAGAGTCGCGCAGGGCCGCCAGGCGTGGACGGCGGCTGGCCATGCCGTGCAGCACCCGCTCCAGCCGCGCGGGCTGGGCATAATGCTCAAACCAGCGCTCGCGCCACATCACCGCGTTCAGTTCCTGAAACTCGATGGGGGTGTCTGCCAGTTGCGGCATGATTTCGCGCTCGGCGGCGGCAGAAAAGTGCACCAGCGTCTGGCCAGGCGTGAAGTGCTGCCAGTGCCGGGCCAGAAAATGGTCCCAGATGACGTCCAGCGTAATGGGTGCCACGCGATAGGTTTCAGCACGGAACAGCTGACGGGCGCTGCGCACTTCCGGCAACGCATCGGTCATCACATCCAGACGACGGTGCATCAGAATGCCGTCCGCGACGGGCGCAGACCAGTGCTGGTGCGGGTTGCCACGCACAAAATCGGCCATTAAATTGCCGAGTAAGGAGCTGTCGGCCAGCTTGGCCAGATGGAGATGAGCAAGAAAGTTCATGCCGCATTATAGGCTGAACTGCCTTTGCGCAGCCAGTTGTTCAGAATTGGTCGATTTTCCGCTAAACTGTGCCGCCTGTTTTTGCCTGAGAAAGAACTCTTTCATGCGTGTCGCCGATTTTGCTTTTGAACTGCCCGAATCCCTGATTGCTCACTATCCCCAGGCGCAGCGCAGCGGCTGTCGTCTGCTGTCGCTCGAGGGTCCCAGCGGGACGCTGTCGCACGGTGTGTTCACCGACGTGCTGGATAAGCTGAATCCGGGCGATCTGCTGGTGTTCAACAACACCCGTGTGATTCCGGCGCGCGTCTTTGGCCGCAAAGCCAGTGGCGGCAAAATCGAGATGCTGGTGGAGCGGATGCTTGACGACAAGCGTGTGCTGGCCCATGTGCGCGCCTCGAAAGCGCCGAAGCCGGGAGCAGAACTGCTGCTGGGCGAAGATGAGAGCGTGAAAGCGACGATGGTGGCGCGTCACGATGCGCTGTTTGAGATTGTGTTTGATGATGAGCGCGCGGTGCTCGACATCCTCAACAGCGTCGGCCATATGCCTCTGCCGCCTTATATCGACCGTCCGGATGAAGAGGCGGATCGCGAGTTGTATCAGACGGTTTACAGCGCCCGTCCGGGTGCCGTTGCGGCACCGACAGCCGGTCTGCATTTTGATGAACCGCTGCTGCAGGCGCTGAAAGAGAAGGGCATTGAGATGGCGTTTGTGACGCTGCATGTCGGTGCGGGAACCTTCCAGCCGGTGCGCGTCGACACCATCGAAGAGCATCACATGCATGCTGAATATGCCGAAGTGCCGCAGGAGGTTGTTGATGCGGTGCTGGCCTGTAAAGCACGCGGCAATAAAGTAGTCGCTGTCGGCACTACCTCTGTCCGTTCGCTGGAGAGCGCCGCTAAAGCGAGTCAGGATGCCCTGATTGCGCCGTTCTTCGACGATACCCAGATTTTTATCTATCCGGGCTATGAGTATCAGGTGATTGATGCGCTGATCACCAACTTCCATCTGCCCGAATCGACTCTGATTATGCTGGTCTCGGCGTTTGCCGGTTATCAGCACACCATGGCCGCGTACCGCGCAGCCGTGGCTGAGCAATATCGTTTCTTCAGTTATGGTGACGCGATGTTTATCAGCAAAAATCCGCAGGCGCCGCTGGAAAAAGTGGGCGACTGATTTATTAACCGATAGCCGGAATCGACTGAGAGCGACTGAAGGTTATCTGCATCGGACTGTTTCTCCGATGGAGGCTTTGTGAAATTTGAACTTGATACCACAGACGGGCGCGCACGCCGTGGCCGTCTGATTTTTGATCGCGGTGTGGTGGAAACCCCTGCATTTATGCCCGTTGGCACCTATGGCACCGTTAAAGGCATGACGCCGGAAGAAGTGCAGGAGACCGGCGCGCAGATCATTCTGGGCAATACCTTCCATCTCTGGCTGCGTCCGGGTCAGGAGATCATGAAACTGCATGGCGATCTGCATGACTTTATGCAGTGGAAAGGGCCGATCCTGACCGACTCCGGCGGCTTCCAGGTCTTCAGCCTGGGTGACATCCGTAAAATCACCGAAGCGGGCGTGCATTTCCGTAACCCGATCAACGGCGACCCGATCTTCCTCGATCCGGAAAAATCGATGGAGATTCAGTACGACCTCGGTTCCGACATCGTAATGATTTTCGATGAATGTACGCCCTATCCGGCGGACTGGGACTACGCCAAACGCTCGATGGAGATGTCGCTGCGCTGGGCGCAACGCAGTCGTGACCGTTTTGACAGCCTGGGCAATAAAAATGCGCTATTTGGCATTATTCAGGGCTCGGTTTACGAAGATTTACGAGATGTCTCGGTGAAAGGTCTGGTAGAGATTGGCTTTGATGGGTACGCTGTGGGCGGCCTGGCGGTGGGTGAGCCTAAGCAGGACATGCACCGTATTCTTGAGCACGTCTGTCCGCAGCTTCCGCAGGATAAACCGCGTTATCTGATGGGTGTCGGCAAGCCAGAAGATCTGGTTGAGGGCGTCCGTCGCGGCGTCGATATGTTTGACTGCGTGATGCCGACCCGTAATGCCCGAAATGGTCATCTGTTTGTGACTGAGGGTGTGGTGAAAATCCGCAACGCCAGATACAAAGATGACACTGCGCCACTGGATGCGGAGTGTGATTGTTACACCTGTCGCAATTATAGCCGCGCCTACTTGTATCATCTCGACCGTTGTAACGAAATACTGGGCGCGCGTCTGAACACTATCCACAATTTGCGCTATTACCAGCGCCTGATGGCAGGTTTACGCCAGGCCATCGAAGAGGGTAAATTAGAGCGCTTTGTAAACGAGTTCTACCAACGGACGGGCAAAGAAGTTCCGCCTTTAACGTCTGATAATTCATCAATGAGGGAAATTTAATGAGCTTTTTCATTTCTGACGCCGTGGCCGCAGCAGGCGCACCGTCTCAGGGAAGTCCGTATTCTCTGGTGATCATGCTGGTGGTGTTTGGTCTGATTTTCTATTTCATGATCCTGCGTCCGCAGCAGAAACGTGCGAAAGAGCACAAGAAGCTGATGGATTCTATCTCTAAGGGTGATGAAGTGCTGACCAGCGGTGGCCTTGTAGGCCGCGTAACAAAAGTCTCTGACACGGGCTACGTAGCTATCGCGCTGAATGACACCAATGAAGTCGTCATTAAACGTGATTTCGTCGCCGCCGTGCTGCCTAAAGGCACTATCAAGGCGCTGTAATTCTTTCTTCCCTAAGGGAACTGCCGTGTTAAATCGTTATCCTTTGTGGAAGTACGTGATGCTGGTCGTCGTGATTCTCGTCGGCCTGCTCTATGCGCTTCCCAACCTGTATGGTGAGGATCCGGCCGTTCAAATCACTGGTGCGCGCGGAAGCGCCGCCAGTGAGCAGACGTTGGATCAAATTCAGTCCGCATTAAAACAAGACAATATCCAGAGCAAATCTGTTGCGCTGGAAAATGGTGCGATTACCGCGCGCTTCAATAATACGGATGTGCAGTTACGCGCCCGTGAAGCAATCATGAAGGCGCTGGGTGAAAACTACGTTGTTGCGCTAAACCTCGCGCCAGCCACGCCTCGCTGGCTGTCGATGCTGTCAGCAGAACCGATGAAACTCGGTCTCGATCTGCGTGGTGGTGTGCACTTCCTGATGGAAGTGGACATGGACACCGCACTCGGCAAACTGCAGGAGCAGAATGCTGACTCGCTGCGTAGCGACCTGCGCACCAAAAGTATCCCTTACACCACCGTCAACAAAATCGCGAACTACGGCGTGGAAATTCGTTTCCGTGACGCAGCCAGCCGCGATGCGGCGATCTCCTGGCTGACCTCGCGTCATCAGGATCTGGTGATCAACAGCAGCGGCAGCGATGCCCTGCGTGCCACCATGAGCGATGCTCGTCTCAGCGAAGCGCGTGAATATGCGGTTCAGCAGAACATTACTATTCTGCGTAACCGTGTGAACCAGCTGGGCGTGGCCGAACCGCTGGTACAGCGTCAGGGTTCCGATCGCATCGTAGTTGAGTTGCCGGGTATTCAGGATACGGCACGCGCTAAAGAGATTCTGGGTGCAACGGCGACGCTGGAATTCCGTCTGGTAAACACCAGCGTGGATCCAACCGCAGCGGCCAGTGGTCGTGTACCGGGTGACTCTGAAGTTAAAGACATGCGTGATGGCCAGCCGGTGGTGCTCTACAAGCGGGTGATCCTGACCGGTGACCATATCACCGACTCGACTTCCAGCATGGATGAGTACAACCAGCCACAGGTGAACATTTCACTGGATGGCGCAGGCGGTAACATCATGTCGAACTTCACCAAGGACAACATCGGCAAGCCGATGGCGACCCTGTTTGTGGAGTACAAAGACAGCGGTAAAAAAGATGCCAACGGCCGTTCAATTCTGGTGAAACAGGAAGAGGTGATTAACGTCGCTAATATCCAGTCTCGTCTGGGGAACAGCTTCCGCATCACCGGTATCAACAACCCGAACGAAGCGCGTCAGCTCTCGCTGCTGCTGCGTGCCGGTGCGTTGATTGCGCCTATCCAGATTGTGGAAGAGCGTACTATCGGGCCGACCATGGGTCAGCAGAACATTACTCAGGGTCTGGAAGCCTGCCTGTGGGGTCTGCTTGCGTCGATCCTGTTTATGGTGGTGTTCTACAAGAAGTTTGGTCTGATTGCGACCAGCGCGCTGCTGGTTAACCTGGTGCTGATTGTCGGCATTATGTCGCTGTTGCCGGGTGCGACTCTGACCATGCCGGGTATTGCCGGTATCGTGTTAACGCTGGCGGTGGCGGTGGATGCCAACGTGCTGATTAACGAACGTATTAAAGAAGAGCTGCGTAACGGGCGCTCGGTTCAGCAGGCAATTCATGAGGGCTATAAAGGCGCCTTCTCCAGTATTGTCGATGCGAACGTGACCACCCTGATCAAAGTTATCATTCTTTATGCAGTCGGCACCGGTTCGATCAAAGGCTTTGCTATTACCACCGCAATTGGTATCGCAACCTCAATGTTCACCGCGATTGTCGGTACCCGTGCCATTGTTAACCTGGTTTACGGTGGCAAACGCATCAACAAGCTGTCTATCTGAGGAGTGCGTTGTGGCACAGGAATATAACATTGAGCAGTTGAACCACGGGCGTAAAGTCGTCGACTTTATGCGCTGGGATAAGCTGGCCTTCATCATTTCGGGACTGCTGATTCTCGCCGCGATTGCTATCGTGGGTGTGCGTGGTTTTAACTGGGGCCTCGATTTCACCGGTGGTACGGTGATTGAGATCGCGCTGGAAAAACCGGCCGATCTTGAAGTCCTGCGTGGCGATCTGGTGAAAGCGGGCTTTGACGAGCCGCTGGTGCAGAACTTTGGCAGCAGCCGTGACGTCATGGTGCGTATGGCACCGGTTACCGGCCCGGCGGGCACCGAGTTAGGCAATAAAGTGGTGTCGGTGATTAACCAGACCACCCAGCAGAATGCTACCGTTAAGCGTATTGAGTTCGTGGGGCCGAGTGTGGGCAGCGACCTGGCGCAGGCGGGTGCGATGGCGCTGTTGTCCGCGCTGATTGCGATTCTGATCTACATCGGTTTTCGCTTTGAGTGGCGTCTGGCGCTGGGTACCGTGCTGGCGCTGGCGCATGACGTGATCATCACCTGCGGCCTGCTGGCGCTGTTCCGCATTGAAATCGACCTGACGATTGTTGCCTCACTGATGTCGGTGATTGGCTACTCGCTTAACGATAAAATCGTGGTATCGGACCGTATTCGTGAAAACTTCCGCAAGATCCGTCGCGGCAGCTCTTACGATATTACTAACGTGTCACTGACCCAGACGTTAAGCCGTACGCTGATTACCTCGCTGACCACGCTGGCGATGATCCTCATCCTCTTCGTGTTTGGTGGTGCGCTGCTGAAAGGCTTCTCACTGACCATGCTGATTGGTGTGACGATTGGTACGATTTCATCGATTTATGTCTCTTCGGCGCTGGCGCTGAAGCTGGGCATGAAGCGTGAACATATGCTGGTGCAGAAAGTCGAGAAAGAGGGCGCCGATCAGCCTTCTATCCTGCCTTAATCGCCGCAGAGAAATAAAAACGGGCAGCCATGTGGCTGCCCGTTTTTATTGCACCTGTGATCAGGGTGCAGCAGGGGAGGTCTGGGCAGGTGCGTCGCCGGTGACGTTATGCACGCGGACATAACCTGATTGATCCGGTGCAAGACCGCTGAGTCGCAGCGGTATGCTCACCGAATGCTGGGGCAACAGCGAGGCAGGCACCGCTATCGTCTGACTCAGACTGCCGTTACTCAGTGGTTTACCGGTTGCCGGATCGAGTTCGCCCCAGTTCACCGTAGCGTGCAGGGCGGGCAAGGGGCGATCGTCCATTGACCGTACCGTCAGGGTTGTCCGCGAGCCGCTGGCTTCAGCGGTGACAGGTGAGAGCGTCAGTCGCAGCGTGCCGAGCTGGGTTTGCAGCGCCACCGGCGTGTTCGCCTGCGGGATCAGCCAGGCGCCTTGCTGCGAATGGCTGTTTAGCTGCCCCTGAATCTCCAGCGCGCTCGCCTGCGTGGTCAGGTGCTGCATCTGCTGAGTAAGCTGACTCACTTCCTGATGCAACTCTCTGACCTGCGGGTTGCTGGCGCTACTGCTGCAACCGCTCAGCGTCACCAGAGAGAGCGCCATCGGAACCCAAACCATCCTGCTCATAAGTTATCCTTGTCCGTTATTTTGGAATACGTAAAACCTGGCCAGGATAGATCTTATCAGGATGAGAGAGCATTGGCTTATTCGCTTCGAAAATCTTGTTGTATTCGTTGGCATTTCCATAAACCTGTTTGGAAATTGCGCTCAGCGTGTCGCCTTTTTTCACGGTGTAAAGTTCTGACTCGGCCGCGCTGTCTGTCACGGTCACCTTATCTTCCACTTTGGTGATGCCTGCAACGTTACCGGCTGCGATCAGAATCTTCTCTTTCAGCTCCTGGGAAAGGCCATCGCCCGTCACGGTCACGGTATCGCCATTGACCTTCACATCCACTTTGTCGCTGTCGGGTAAACCGAGTTTGTTGATGTGATCCTGCAGCTTTTTATTCTGGTCATCGCCGCCATTCACGGCATCCCATAATTTTTCACCAGCTTCTTTCACAAAATTAAACAGACCCATACAACCTCCAGTGTGTTAGTGGAACTACGCCGTCTTTCGGCTCTATAAGCGTAGACCCTTTTGCCGTCGCTGATATTTAACATCATTTATGCTGTGCGTGGTGGCACAGGAAAGGCACGGAAGAGATTTTGTTGATTCGCAGTTCGCGCTACACTGTCTGGCCCATCTCTCTCGCGTCAGGAAACGTCATGCATTGCCCATTCTGCTCCGCCGTGGACACCAAAGTGATTGATTCTCGTCTGGTTAGTGAAGGCTCTTCGGTGCGCCGCCGCCGCCAGTGTCTGATGTGTCATGAGCGTTTTACCACCTTCGAGGTGGCGGAACTGGTGATGCCACGCGTGGTGAAAAGCAATGACGTGCGCGAACCCTTTAATGAAGACAAAATGGCCAGCGGGATGATGAAAGCGCTTGAGAAGCGTCCGGTCAGTGCCGATGCGGTTGAAAGCGCCGTAAACCATATTAAAACCCAGCTGCGTGCCACCGGTGAACGTGAGATCCCCAGTAAGCTGATTGGCAATCTGGTGATGGATGAGCTGAAGAAGCTCGATAAAGTCGCCTACATCCGCTTTGCCTCGGTTTATCGCAGCTTTGAAGACATTCGTGATTTTGGCGAAGAGATCGCCCGGTTACAGGATTAAACCATGGATGAACTTTACATGGCGCGTGCGCTGGAACTGGCGCGACGCGGCCGCTTTACGACGATGCCGAACCCCAATGTGGGCTGCGTGATTGTGCGCGATGGCGAGGTGGTCGGTGAGGGCTGGCATCAGCGCGCCGGTGAACCGCATGCTGAAGTCCACGCCCTGCGCATGGCGGGCGAGAAAGCGCGTGGCGCAACCGCCTATGTCACGCTGGAGCCCTGCAGCCATCATGGCCGTACGCCACCCTGCTGTGATGCGCTGATCGCCGCTGGCGTTACCCGTGTCGTGGCCGCCATGCAGGATCCGAATCCGCAGGTGGCGGGTCGCGGACTGCACCGTCTGCATCAGGCGGGCATTGAGGTCAGCCACGGTCTGATGATGCCGGAAGCGGAGGCGCTGAATCGCGGTTTCCTCAAACGCATGCGCACTGGCTTCCCCTGGATCCAGCTCAAGCTGGGTGCGTCACTGGATGGCAGAACGGCAATGGCCAGCGGCGAAAGTCAGTGGATAACCTCGCCGGCAGCCCGTCGTGATGTGCAGCGCCTGCGTGCGCAGAGCGCCGCCATTCTCAGCAGCAGCGCCACGGTGCTGGCGGACGATCCTTCCCTGACGGTACGCTGGTCTGAACTCAATGCGGAGAGCCAGGCACTGCTTGATGAACAGCAACTGCGTCAGCCGGTGCGGGTGATTATCGACAGCCAGAATCGCGTGACGCCGCAGCATCGGCTCATTGAGCAGCCAGGCGAAACCTGGCTGATGCGTCATCAGCCCGATCAGCAGAGCTGGCCCGCTGACGTAACGCAAATCGCAGTTCCGCTGCGCGAACAGCAGCTGGACCTGGTGGCGATGATGATGCTGCTGGGACAGCGACAGATTAACAGCGTCTGGGTTGAAGCGGGCGCCACGCTGGCCGGTGCCCTGTTGCAGGCCGGACTGGCCGATGAACTGATTGTTTATCTGGCGCCTAAGCTATTAGGTCATGAAGGACGCGGGCTGTGTCAGCTGCCGGGACTGAGCCAGCTGGCTGACGCACCTGCCTTCCGTTTCAGTGATGTCCGCCAGGTCGGTGACGATTTACGCCTGACCCTGACACCACAATAACACGGTCGGAAAAGCGAGAGCACGCCGCCCAAGAGTATGATAGAATCCGCCCCCCTGCGCGGGGCCAACCAAACCCCTGAAAGGATAAGTATGAAAGTTATCGAAGCTGCTGTTGCAACGCCTGAGGCCAATGTTGCCATCGTTATCGCGCGTTTTAACAACTTCATTAATGACAGCCTGCTGGATGGCGCAGTTGATGCCCTGAAACGTATCGGCCAGGTCAAAGATGACAATATCACCGTAGTCTGGGTGCCTGGTGCATACGAACTGCCTCTGGCAGCACGTGCGCTGGCCAACACCGGCAAATATGATGCGATTATCGCACTCGGTACGGTTATTCGGGGTGGCACTGCGCACTTCGAATATGTGGCGGGTGAAGCCAGCTCCGGTATCGCCAGCGTTGCCATGAACAGCGAGATTCCTGTCGCGTTTGGCGTGCTGACCACTGAAAGCATCGAGCAGGCCATTGAGCGTGCCGGCACCAAAGCGGGTAACAAAGGTGCTGAAGCGGCTCTGACTGCGCTCGAAATGATCAACGTATTGAAAGCCATTAAAGCCTGATTTTTGTAAGGGGAATTTTGTGAAACCTGCTGCTCGTCGTCGCGCCCGTGAGTGCGCTGTTCAGGCGCTTTACTCCTGGCAGTTGTCGAATAACGACATTGCCGATGTGGAATACCAGTTTCTGGCGGAACAGGACGTCAAAGACGTCGACATTACCTACTTCCGCGAACTGCTGTCCGGTGTGGCGACCAACAGTGCGTATCTGGATGGACTGATGAAGCCCTATCTGTCGCGTCAGCTCGAAGAGCTGGGCCAGGTGGAAAAAGCTATCCTGCGCATCTCGCTGTATGAGCTGAGCAAACGTAATGATGTGCCTTATAAAGTGGCCATCAACGAAGGGATTGAGCTGGCGAAAGTCTTCGGTGCCGAAGACAGTCATAAATTTGTTAACGGCGTGCTCGATAAAGCCGGTCCACAAATTCGACCCAATCGCAAATAAACAAAAAGGCCGGCTTGCCGGCCTTTTTTCATGAAGGGTTAAGCGGAACGCAATTATGTCTTGTGGTGAATTTGAACTCATCGCACGCTACTTCAACCGCAGAACACGCAGCCGCCGTGATGTCGAACTCGGCATCGGTGACGATTGTGCGTTACTTAGCGTGCCGGAAAAACAGACGCTGGCGATCAGCACCGATACCCTGGTCGCGGGTGTGCACTTCTTACGGGATATCCATCCTGCCGATCTGGGTTACAAAGCCCTGGCTGTGAATCTCAGCGACCTTGCTGCCATGGGCGCCGATCCCGCATGGCTGACGCTGGCCTTAACGCTGCCGCAGGTCGATGAGAGCTGGCTCTCTGCCTTCAGCGAAAGCCTGTTTGAACTGCTGGAATATTACGACATGCAGCTGGTGGGCGGCGATACCACCCGTGGCCCGCTGAGCCTGACGCTGGCGATTCACGGTCTGGTGCCGCAGGGCCGCGCCCTGAAACGTTCAGGCGCGAAGCCGGGTGACTGGATTTACGTGACCGGTACGCTGGGTGACAGCGCGGCGGGCCTGGCGCTGCTGCAGCATCACTGCCGCATCAGCGATCCGGCGGTGCATGAAGCGCTGATTAAACGTCATCTGCGTCCTATGCCGCGCATTCTGCAGGGCCAGGCGCTGCGTTCGCTGGCCTCCTCAGCGGTGGATCTTTCCGACGGCCTGATTTCCGATCTCGGCCACGTGCTGAAAGCCAGCGGCTGTGGCGCACGGCTTAATCTGGATGCGTTGCCCCTTTCGGCTGCGCTGCGCGATCATTTCGACCCTGAGCAGGTATTGCGCTGGGCGCTGAGTGGCGGAGAAGATTACGAACTCTGCTTCACAGTGCCCGAGGTCAATCGCGGTGCGCTGGATGTGGCGCTGGGTCACCTGGGCGTGCCCTATACCTGCATCGGACAGATGGCACCGGAGTCGGAAGGCTTAACGCTGCTGGATAATGGCAAGCCCGCCACATTCCGTCATAAAGGGTTTGATCACTTTGATGCTAAATAACGACGTGGCGAAGAGTCGCCTGCGGATGAGCAATCCCTGGCATCTGCTGGCGACCGGTTTCGGCAGCGGATTAAGCCCGGTCGTGCCTGGCACCATGGGATCGCTGGCGGCGATTCCGTTCTGGTGGCTGATGACCTATCTGCCGCAGGATCTCTATTCGCTGGTGGTGCTGGTCGGTATCTGCGTTGGCGTCTATCTCTGCCATCGCACTGCCAAAGATATGGGCGTACACGATCACGGCAGCATTGTGTGGGATGAGTTTATCGGCATGTGGATTACGCTGATGGCGATTCCGGTTAACAGCTGGCAGTGGGTTCTGGGTGGCTTTGTGCTGTTCCGTATTCTTGATATGTGGAAGCCGTGGCCGATTCGCTGGTTTGATCGCAATGTGCATGGCGGCATGGGCATTATGGTGGATGACATTATTGCTGGCGTGATTTCCGCTGCCATGCTGTATGGCTTTGGGGTCTGGCTGGCGGGTTAACTGCCGGGACTCCTCATACAGCGACAGAAGGTGACGCCCGGGCAGGGCGTCTCCTTTCTCTGATTTTATTCGAATCCTACCGGCTGATGCGGCTGATAGACCTCTTCCAGCAGCGCAACTTCCTCGTCACTCAGCGTGACATCCACTGCCTTCACCAGATCCTCAAACTGCTCAGCACGCGACGCACCAATAATCGGTGCTGTGACGGCAGGCTTGCTCAGCAGCCAGGCCAGAGCCACCTGCGCCCGCGTTACACCTTTATCTTCCGCCACCTGCGCCAGCCGCTCTGCAATCACGGCATCATTCTCTTCAGTATTGTCATAGAGCGACGCCATGACTTTGTCAGAGGTGGAACGCGCGGTATTTTCCCCCCACGGGCGGGTCAGCTTACCGCGTGCCAGCGGACTCCACGGCAGCACGGCAATCTGCTCTTTCAGGCAGAGCGGATGCATTTCACGCTCCTCTTCGCGCTGAATCAGGTTGTACTGATCCTGCATGCTGACAAAGCGATGCCAGCCCTGTTCCGACTGCATCTGCAACGCCTGGGCAAACTGACTGGCGTGCATCGACGAGGCACCGATATAACGTGCTTTGCCAGACTGCACGACTTCATGCAGCGCTTCCAGCGTCTCTTCCAGCGGCGTCTCATAATCCCAGCGGTGAATCTGCAGCAGGTCGACATACTCCATGCCGAGGCGCTGCAGGCTGTCATCAATGGATTGCAGAATATTCTTGCGCGACAATCCCTGTGACAGATTGGTCAGCGGGAAATAGACTTTGGTGGCAACCACGATCTCTTCACGGCGGGCAAAGTCTTTCAGCGCCCGGCCCAGGATCTCTTCGCTGCTGCCATCTGAATAGCTGTTGGCGGTATCGAAAAAGTTGATCCCCGCGTTCAGCGCCTGCTGGATCAGCGGACGGCTGCTCGCTTCCGGCAGTGTCCAGGCATGGTTGCCGCGCGTGGGTTCGCCATAAGTCATGCAGCCAAGACAGAGACGCGACACCTGCAGATCGGTGGTACCCAGTTGAATCGTTTTCATGGTGGAGGCTCCTGCGAAAGTGGAAAGGTCTTAGCATAGCAGGATGTTGCGCTCCCCGAGGGGGGAGCGCAGCGAGGAGAGGTTACTGCGCCAGCCAGCGGGCGATCTGCTGCTGAATGCCCTCCGCGTCCAGCAGATAGTCATGACGCACTTCATCCTGCGTACCCTGCGGGATGAACTCATCAGGCAGACCGATGTTCAGCACCGGAACAGCCAGACGTTTCGCCATAACAAATTCATTAACGCCACTGCCGGCACCGCCTTTGATGGCACCTTCTTCCAGCGTAATCAGCGAGTCGTGCGTGGTGGCGAGCTCGGCAATCAGCGCCTCATCCAGCGGCTTCACAAAGCGCATATCGACCAGAGTCGCATTCAGCGCTTCCGCCGTGGCGGCCGCTTCCGGCAACAAAGTGCCGAAGTTCAGAATCGCCAGCTTTTCACCCTGACGTTTCACCACGGCTTTACCCAGCGGCAGGCTCTGCAGCGGTGCCAGTGGCGTACCGACACCGGTACCGCGCGGATAGCGCACTGCACTTGGACCATCCTGATAGTGATAGCCGGTGTAGAGCATCTGCCGACACTCATTTTCATCGCTGGGGGTCATGATCACCATATCCGGCACGCAGCGCAGATAGGCGAGATCAAACGCGCCCTGGTGAGTCTGACCATCCGCGCCAACAATACCACCGCGATCGATAGCAAACAGGACCGGCAGTTTCTGGATGGCGACGTCATGGATCAGCTGATCGTAGGCGCGCTGCAGGAAGGTGGAGTAGATAGCAACAATCGGTTTATAGCCGCCAATCGCCATACCGGCAGCGAAGGTCACTGCGTGCTGCTCGGCAATCGCCACATCGAAATATTGTTTCGGGAATTCGCGTGAGAAGGCCACCATGCCTGAGCCTTCGCGCATTGCTGGCGTAATCGCCATCAGTTTCGGATCGTCGGCGGCCATTTCGCACAGCCAGTTACCGAAGATTTTAGAGTAGCTCGGCAGGCCTTCCGCGCTTTTTGGCAGTTCGCCAATCGCCGGATCGAATTTAGGCACGGCGTGCCAGGCAATAGGATCTTCCTCTGCCGGGGCGTAGCCTTTGCCTTTCTTCGTCATGATATGCAGGAACTGCGGCCCTTTCAGGCTGCGCATGTTGCTCAGCGTATTGACCAGCGTCAGCACATCATGACCATCTACCGGGCCGATATAATTAAAGCCCAGCTCTTCAAACAGCGTACCCGGCACGACCATGCCTTTGAGATGCTCTTCGGTGCGTCTTACCAGCTCTTTGATCGGTGGCAGGCTGGTCAGCACACGCTTGCTGCCTTCGCGCAGTCGCGCGTAGGTTTTACCCGACAGGATCTGCGCCAGACGGTTATTCAGCGCACCGACGTTTTCGGAGATCGACATCTCGTTGTCGTTGAGGATCACCAGCATGTCCGGCTTGATATCACCGGCGTGGTTCATCGCCTCAAACGCCATGCCAGCGGTAATTGCGCCATCGCCAATAATACAGGCGGTGCGACGACCCTGACCTTCACGTTCTGCCGCCGCGGCCATGCCGAGACCGGCACTGATGGAGGTTGACGAGTGACCGACGCTCAATACGTCATATTCACTTTCGCCGCGCCATGGAAACGGGTGTACGCCATTTTTCTGACGAATCGTACCGATGCGATCGCGGCGACCAGTCAGAATTTTATGCGGATAAGCCTGATGACCCACATCCCATACCAGATGGTCAAAGGGGGTGTTATAGACATAATGCAGCGCGACCGTCAGTTCGACCACGCCCAGACCCGACGCAAAATGGCCGCTGGAGCGGCTTACACTGTCTAACAGATACTGACGCAGTTCATCACAGAGCGCAGGCAGCTTTTCTTTCGGCAGGGCGCGCAGCTCCTGAACCGTATTTGCCAGCGCCAGTGTCGGGTATTTAGCAATATCAAAACTCATCAGAGACTCATTATGGAAGTTATTTGTCGCGTTCAATTATGAAGCTCGCCAGCGCCTGCAGTGCTGTAGTGTTATAAGAGTGCGCAGCGAGCAATTCTAACGTATCAAGTGCTTCCTGATACAAATCCCGCGCTTTAGCTTGGGCATTTTCAAGGCCTAACAGTGAAGGATAGGTGCTTTTTCCCAGATGCTGATCGGCACCCTGGCGTTTTCCGATCACCGCTGTGTCACCGATCACATCCAGAATGTCGTCCTGCACCTGAAACGCGAGACCAATGGCCTCTGCATAACGGTCGAGCAGCGGCAGGGCTTCACGGCCAGCATCGCCCGCCGTTAAGGCGCCTAACCGCACCGCTGAACGGATCAACGCGCCGGTTTTATGGCGATGGATCTGCTCCAGCTGGTCGAGATCCACAGATTGACCTTCCGCCGCTAAATCAAGCGCCTGTCCGCCACACATGCCGGCCACGCCGCTGGCTTTCGCCAGTTCAGAGAGCATCATCAGACGATATTCAGCGCTGACACCGGGCATCGCTTCGTCGGCCAGAATTGAAAAGGCCAGCGTCTGCAGGGCGTCGCCCGCCAGAATCGCGGTATCTTCGCCATATTTAATGTGACAGGTTGGCTGCCCGCGACGCAGTGCATCATCGTCCATTGCGGGGAGATCGTCATGAATCAGAGAGTACGCATGAATGCATTCAACCGCGGCGGCGGGGGCATCCAGACTCGCCGGGTCGGCGTGGAGCATTTCGCCGGTAGCGTAGACCAGAAAAGGACGCAGGCGTTTACCGCCTAATAATGCCCCATAATGCATGGCATTCACCAGAGGAGAACTCTGAAAAGGAAGTGGCTCTATAAAACGCGTCAGCGCGCCATTAACCTGCTGCTGATACGCGTCGAGTAATCGGGCGAAATCCATTAGCTGTTTTCCGGCGTGAAAGCAGTGAGGTCGGCATCTTTATCATCGTTCAGCAGAATACGGACCCGCTGTTCAGCCTGCTGAAGCGTCTGCTGGCCAGTCCGCGCCAGCTGCACGCCGCGCTCAAATTCGTTCAGGGCTTCTTCCAGCGGCAGTTCACCACTTTCCAGACGGCTGACAATCTGCTCCAGCTGCTGCAATGACGTTTCAAAGCTGGCTGGCTGTTCGGCTTTTTTCGGCATATTTCGTGTCGACTCACGGTTGGGACATTATCTCGCAATCGGTCATGGTAGCTGAGACCCTATGATTAGCAAAATAATCAATGCGGCGGCTGATGAAGAAGCAGTCACCTGACAAAGGTGATATACTCCCGCGCCTCGGATGCGGTTGCGCCTTGCAGCCCGCAATTTTGTGATTTTACCAGCTAAGTGCTGCCTGTTTTAGCACTTATTTGCCCAACGAAGCTGTGTCGCCGCCATGAAGTTTATCATCAAGTTATTTCCTGAAATCACCATCAAGAGTCCGTCGGTGCGTTTGCGCTTTATCAAGATTCTTGCCAGCAATATCCGCAACGTCCTGAAAACCGTTAGCGACGAAATCGCCGTTGTGCGTCACTGGGATCACATTGAAGTGCGTTCGAAAAATCCGGTGCTGCGGGACATTATTCCCGATGAGCTGACGCGCATTCCGGGGATTCATCACGTTTTAGCGGTTGAAGATCGTGAGTACACCGATATTCATCACATCTTTGAACAGACTTTAGTGCAGTATCGCGACAGCCTTGAAGGGAAGAGCTTCTGCGTGCGTGTTAAGCGTCGTGGTAAGCATAGCTTCAGTTCACAGGATGTGGAGCGCTATGTTGGCGGTGGTCTGAATCAGCATATTGAAAGCGCCCGCGTACAGCTTAAAAACCCGGACGTGACGGTGAATCTTGAAGTTGAAGAGAATCGTCTGACGCTGGTGACTGCGCGCTATGAAGGTCTGGGCGGTTTCCCGATCGGCACGCAGGAAGATGTGCTGTCGCTGATTTCCGGTGGCTTTGACTCCGGCGTCTCCAGCTATATGCTGCTGCGTCGCGGCAGCCGCGTACATTACTGCTTCTTTAATCTTGGCGGTGCCGCCCATGAGATTGGCGTCCGTCAGGTTGCGCACTATCTGTGGAATCGTTTTGGTCGTTCACACCGCGTGCGGTTCGTGGCGATCAATTTTGAGCCGGTAGTGGGTGAGATCCTCGAAAAAGTGGATGACGGTCAGATGGGCGTGGTGCTGAAGCGCATGATGGTGCGTGCCGCCTCGACGATTGCTGAGCGCTACGGCGTGCAGGCGCTGGTTACCGGTGAAGCGGTGGGTCAGGTGTCGAGCCAGACGCTGACCAACCTGCGCCTGATTGATAACGCCTCTGATACGCTGATTCTGCGTCCGCTGATCTCTCATGACAAAGAGCACATCATCAGGATTGCCCGTGAGATTGGCACCGAAGATTTCGCCAGCACCATGCCGGAATATTGCGGTGTGATCTCAAAAAGCCCGACCGTGAAAGCGGTGAAAGAGAAGATCGAGGCTGAAGAGCAGAATTTCGACTTCACGATTCTGGATCGGGTCATTGAAGAGGCGACCAACGTCGATATCCGTACCATCGCTGAGCAGACAGAAGAGGAGGTGGTTGAAGTTGAGACCGTCGCCCTGCTGAGCGAGAACGACGTGGTGCTGGATATTCGCTCTATTGATGAGCAGGAAGAGAAGCCTCTGGCACTGAAAGCTACGGAAGTGAAATCGCTGCCGTTCTACAAACTCAGTACGCAGTTTGGCGATCTCGATCAGAACCGGACCTGGTTGCTCTACTGCGATCGTGGTGTGATGAGCCGTCTGCAGGCACTCTATCTGCATGAGCAGGGCTTTAAAAACGTGAAAGTCTACCGCCCGTAGTGACGCCTAAGAGCCAGTCAGCGCCTGTTCAGGTCTGACTGGCTGCATTGCTTAACACAGATCGTTTTAACTCAGTGTGTTTACGCCTGATAGTCATAAATGCCGGGAGCCAGCACCAGCTGTGCGGCAACCTCGCGCGCCATCTCTTTTCCTGCCAGCAGATCGATCAGCTTCAGCGCAAAATCCATTGCCGTGCCAGGCCCCTGGCTGGTCAGCAGATTGACGCGTGGATCCCAGACCACACGCCGCTCCATCCACTTGTCTGACGGAATGGTCTCTTTTAAGCCGGGAAAGCCGGTCATATTGCCGACCGGGAAGAGATCGTGGGGGATGAGTACCGTGCCTGCCGCGGCGCAGATAGCGGCGACGATCCTTTCATTGAGGTGAAACTGGCGTACCGTTTCGACTAACAGCGGACTGTCACGGAAGGTTTCGGCGCCTTTCAGGCCGCCGGGCAGGACGATGGCGGCGAAATCATTGTCGGCGACTTCGACCAGCGTTACGTCAGCCAGCAGACGAACTCCGCGTGAGCAGACGATCTCCCGGTTGCCGTCGCTTTCGACGCTGGCAGTGACAACGTTCAGCCCGGCCCGAACCAGCAGGTCGATGGTGGTGACAGCTTCGGTTTCTTCACTGCCATGTGCCAGGCAAACCAGCACTGATGCGTTCGCGGTCATAATGGGACTCCTTGCGTTTTACAATGTCATACAGACGGGTATTCTCCGTCAGCACCAGGCCGTGCGTCCGGGCGCGGCGCAGCAGAAAACCGCTGATATAGTCGATTTCGGTGAGACGCTGGGCGCGTATGTCCTGCAGCATCGAAGAGGTGTTGGCCGCGGTGCTTTCAATCACGTCGAAGATGATGTCCTGCAGGCTTTCGCTGGCAACGTTCTGACCTTCGCGCTCCATGACCCAGCTGATCTCTTCGCACAGTTGCGCGATCTGCTCCGGATAAGCGCGCAGGGCACCGTTCTGGCACTCATACTCCACGCTAAGCGGATTGATGATGCAGTTCACTGCCAGCTTGCGCCAGCAGGCCGCCCGGATGTTGTCATGCCAGGCGACATCAGGCAGGGCATGATGCAGGATGTCGGCGAGATCGCTGTAAGCGGCGCTTTTGCGGTTACCGGGGCCGATGTGGGTAATGCCACTGGCAATGTGTTTAATAACGGTGCCGTCGCGCATCGCCGCATGGGTAGTGACGCCGCGCAGCAGCGGCTGAGTCAGCCCTTTCAGCTCTTCCAGCGTCCCCATTCCATTGTGCAGCAGGAGCACCGGGCAGTTTTCTGGCAGCACGCTTTCCAGGTTTTTCACCGCGGGCGAGACCTGTGGTGCTTTGAGCGTAACCAGCAGCAGCTGGCTTTCTGCCAGAAACAGCGGATCGTTGGCGATAAACGTGCGGTTCGAAATGTTACCCTGTGGATCAATCACATTGGCTGAACAGTAGGGCTGCGGCACCCGCAACCATCCCTGCACCTCATGTCCCTGGCGGGCAAGGGTTGTCATCCAGATCTGACCCAGAGCGCCGCAACCTAACACGGTAATTTTCATGCTGCCTCCCGCTGGCGGGCTATCCATCTATTATTTACTGTCACACTTTCATTATAGCGTTGTGTGCAGCCTGATTTTATTTAGCACCTTAAGACGCGTATTATGCATGTCACTTTAGCGTCAGGAGAAGAAGAGATGCCATCTTTCGATATCGTTTCAGAAGTCGATCTGCAGGAAATTCGCAATGCGGTGGAAAATGCCAACCGTGAAGTGTCTACCCGCTTCGATTTCCGCAACGTGAGCGCCGAGTTTGAGCTCAACGAAAAGAATGAAACCATCAAAATCACCAGCGAGTCCGATTTTCAGGTTAAGCAGCTGGTGGATATTTTGCGTGAGAAGTTACTGAAGCGCGGGATTGAAGGCGGTGCTTTAGAGGTGCCGGAAGAGATTGAGCACAGCGGCAAAAGCTGGGCGGTCGATGCCAAACTGAAAAAAGGCATTGAAAGCGACGTGGCGAAGAAGCTGGTGAAGCTGATCAAAGACAGCAAGCTGAAAGTGCAGACCCAGATTCAGGGTGAAGCATTGCGTGTAACCGGCAAAGCGCGTGATGATTTGCAGGGTGCGATGGCAATCGTGCGCGGCAGCAATCTGGGGCAGCCATTCCAGTTTAAAAACTTCCGCGATTAAGCGGGGGCCAGCTGAATTTCAGCATGAATGCAGTGATAAAAACCCGGCTAAGGCCGGGTTTTTTGTTGTTGAGCGAAAGGTCGTCTGGATGATAGCGTTCTGGCTCAGGCTCCCATCGCCTTGGATTTATGAGTCGTCTGTAAGAAGGCTTGTCCGGGTTTGGCGCGGTTGAGCCTATTCTGGCCCCCTTGCTTTGAGTTTATAAGCTGTCTGAAACCAGGATTGAGTTGGATTTGAGCCTATTAACAGATTCAACTCCTGGGGGAACTTAGCAGCAACTCAAAAGCTCAGGGGCGCAGGGAACACGGTCAGAGGAGGAAAGCGTCCCGCGGCAGGGACGGCGCGGGCCGAGCGTGCCAGGGATGGCGGCTTTTGCGACTTTCCGATCTGACCGTGTTCCCTGAGCCAGCTCGATCCTGAAGCGAAACGAGCTAACGTTATCACTAAAATTTTTAAGCTAACAACTACCTAGCAGAGCTTCCAGCTCAGGGCGGCTGGTAACCTTGCTATCAATTTTGATGTAGGCGCTTTTCTCTTCGGGCACGATAAACACGGAGTTAACGCCCGGCTGCGCTTTCAGGCGCTGCTCCAGATTCGGCACGGCCAGTGCGGCATCACTCAGCACGATGCGCAGGCTGCTGACATAAGGCGGTTCCTGCATTGTCATGCTGACAAACAGCCAGGCTGCGGCCACCATCGCGCCAACCAGGAATACGGTCTGCGCATCGAAATGACCAAATACCCAGCCACCCATGCTGCCGCCAACGGCCACGCCCAGGAACTGGCTGGTGGAGTAGATCCCCATCGCCGTGCCTTTGTAGCCCGCAGGCGACTCTTTACTGATCAGCGAAGGCAGAATCGCTTCCATCAGGTTAAAGGCGAAGAAGAAGAGCTGAACACCCACTACCAGCGTCCAGAAATGTCCTTCCGCGCCCCACAATACGATCTCAGCAATGACAATCATCCCGACGCAGCCGACAAAGACACGCTTCATGCGGCGCTTCACTTCGGCATAAATGATGAAAGGTACTACGCCGGCAAAAGCGATCAGCATGGTGGAGAGATAGACTTTCCAGTGTTCGGGAGCCGGGAAGCCTGCCTGTTCAAACTGCCCCGGCAACGCGACAAAGCTCGACATCAGAAGGACGTGCAGGCAGAAAATACCGATATTGAGCTTCACCAGACGTGGGTTAGCCAGCACTTTGCGGAAGCTGCCTTTAACCATGCCTGACTCACGGTTCAGAACATGATGGGAGGCCGATGGCACCACCAGCAGAGTGATCACGATACCCAGCGACGCCAGAATCGCAATCATCCAGAACAGCGCATGCAGGCCCAGTGCGTGAGTAACAATCGGGCCGACCACCATGGCGATCGCGAAGGTAACGCCAAAACTGATGCCGATAAACGCCATCGCTTTGGTGCGGTTCTGCTCACGGGTTAAATCGGATAACAGCGCCATCACGGCAGCGGCAATCGCGCCTGAGCCCTGAAGGGCACGGCCCAGAATAATGCCCCAGATGGAGTCGGTGCAGGCAGCAATAATACTGCCCAGGACAAACAGCAACAGTCCGCCAACGATCAGCGGCTTACGCCCGATGCGATCGGAAAGCAGACCAAAAGGAATCTGAAATATCGCCTGGGCAAGGCCATAAATGCCGATTGCCAGGCCAATTAAGGTTTCACTCGCGCCCTGTAATGCCATGCCATAAGTGGTCAGTACCGGCAGGACCATAAACATTCCCAGCATGCGCAGGGAAAAGACCGTACCGAGGCCCCATGTGGCGCGCAGCTCCACCGGAGTCATTTTATTATCGTTCATTCCAACCTCTGTTAATGTGCTGCATTCATTCTAGGGGGCGGGGCAGGGCGGGTAAAACAATAGTTTTTAAGCAGTGGTAACAAAAAGAAAGGGCGCGAAAATCGCGCCCTTTTCATGCTGTATCGGTGCCGGTTACCAGACGTAAGTCAGCAGGTCCTTCGAGGCCGGAGCCATCGAATCCACCGACATCATCACGCTCAGTGCGGTGATGGTCACGATAGAGAAGACAAACAGTTTACGTGCCCAGACACGGTCATCAGCGGTTTTATAACCCGATAACGCCATGCCCAGCCACCAGACGCTGACCGCAGCAGCCACCACCAGATATTTGTAGCCCGCGTAGCCTCCCAGCGTCAGCATCAGCGTGGCAATCATAAACGCCAGGATATAGAGCGTAATATGATTTTTAGCCACGGAAATGCCTTTCACCACCGGCAGAACCGGGATGTTCGCTGCCTGGTAATCTTTAAAGCGGAAGATGGCAATCGCGTACGAGTGCGGCATCTGCCACAGGCTAAAGATCGCCAGCAGGATTAGTGCGCCAGCATCAAACTGGTTAGAGACCGCGCAGTAGCCGATAACCGGCGGCGCAGCACCCGACAGACTGCCAATCAGCGTACCGTAAACGGAATTACGCTTCATGTAGAGACTGTAGATGCCCACGTACACCACGAAGCCCATCACCGCCAGCCACATGGCCAGCGGATTAGCACCGAAGTAGAGCAACGCAAAGCCAGCAATACCCAGCACAGTGGCATAAACCAGGCTTACTTTCGCGGAGATGAGGCCTTTTACCAGCACCCGATTCCTGGTTCTCTCCATCTTGATGTCAATGTCGCGGTCGATCACGTTGTTAAACACACAACCGGATGCAACCACCAGTGACACGCCCACCAGGGTGATGAGAAACAGGGCGTAATCCGTGTTGCCTTTGGAAGCCAACAGAAATCCGCCGATCACAGAAATTAAATTCCCGAAAATAATTCCTGGTTTTGTAACTTGCAGGTATTGCTTAAACATTACGCGTGACTCTTTAGTGAGGCATCATGTTGTAGTTGAGGTTCCACATGATCCACAGTGAGCCTACTACGACAATCAGGATGATGATGGCCGAGAAGACAATGGCTACCATGTTCCAGCCACCCTCAGATTTGCTGTCTAAGTGCAGGAAGTAGACCAGGTGAACCAGCACCTGAATTACCGCACATACCAGAACAACACCAAGGATAGTACCGTGAGATGCACTGCCATCCATTACCATCCAGAACGGGATCGCCGTCAGGATGATAGAGAGGATGAAGCCGATCATGTAGGACTTCACGCTACCGTGTGAAGCGCCATGTTCGTTAACAGAATGACTCATTACATGGCTCCCATCAGGTAAACAACGGTGAAGACGCAAATCCAGACCACGTCCAGGAAGTGCCAGAACAGGCTCAGACACATGATACGGGTGCGGTTAGTCGCGTTCAGGCCACGTTTGGAAATCTGGAACATCAGAACCAGCATCCAGATCAGACCTGAGGTCACGTGCAGACCGTGGGTACCGACCAGCGTAAAGAAGCCAGACAGGAAGCCACTGCGATCCGGACCAAAGCCTTCAGCAATCAGATGATGGAATTCATAGATTTCCATTCCGATGAAGCCCAGACCGAACAGGAAGGTCAGCGCCAGCCAGCCGATAACGGCACCTTTTTGCTCCTTGTTCATGGAGATAACAGCCATGCCGTAAGTGATCGAACTCAACAGCAGCAGGGCGGTTTCTACCAGAACAAACGGCAGCTCAAAGATATCTTTACCTGCCGGGCCACCGGCAGTGTTGTTGACCATGACAGCATAGGTCGCAAACAGGGTTGCGAAGATAATGCAGTCACTCATCAGGTAGATCCAGAAGCCAAAGACTTTATTGGCTCCTGCATCGTGATGCCCATGCTCCGCATGGGCGTCGTGGTGATGTTTAATCAGAGTTTCAGTTGACATTATTTCAGACCTGCTTTGCTGATTTCGTCAAAGTGCTGGTTCTCAATCTTCTGAACTTCGGCAACCGGAACGTAGTAATCCACGTCTTCGTCGAAGCTCTTCACGATCCAGGAAACGATCATGCCGAGGAATGAAACACCCGCCAGCCACCAGATATGCCAGATCAGCGCGAAACCCATTACCGTTGCAAATGCGCAGATGATAATTGCGGCACCGCTGTTTTTCGGCATATGAATCTCTTCATAAGATTCCGGCTGTTTGTACGCTTCGCCTTTCTCTTTCATTTCCCAGAAAGCGTCACGCTCATGCACATGCGGGATGACAGCAAAGTTATAGAACGGTGGTGGTGAAGAGGTTGCCCACTCCAGCGTACGACCGCCCCATGGGTCACCCGTCACATCACGGTTCTGATCGCGGTCACGTACCGAGACGTAGAACATGGTCAGCTGACACAGAATACCCAGCGCAATCAGACCAGCACCGCCCGCAGCTACCACCAGTAAGGTGTGGAACTGTGGATCGATATCCTGGCTCAGACGACGTGTCATACCCATGAAGCCCAGTGCGTACAGCGGCATAAAGGCAACGAAGAAGCCAATGATCCAGAACCAGAATGCGCGCTTGCCCCAGGTTTCGTTCAGGGTGAAGCCAAATGCTTTCGGGAACCAGTAGGTCACGCCCGCCATACAACCGAACACCACACCACCGATGATAACGTTATGGAAGTGTGCAATCAGGAACAGGCTGTTGTGCAGAATAAAGTCAGCACCCGGAACGGCCAGCAGTACGCCGGTCATACCCCCTACAGAGAAGGTTACCAGGAAGCCAACGGTCCACAGCATGGCAGAGTGCATCTGAATGCGGCCCTGATACATGGTGAACAGCCAGTTAAAGATTTTAACCCCGGTCGGAATCGCGATGATCATCGTCATGATACCGAAGAAGGCGTTAACGTTGGCACCTGCACCCATGGTGAAGAAGTGGTGCAACCAGACGATAAACGACAGCACGGTAATGGCGATGGTCGCCCAAACCAGTGAGGTATAACCAAACAGACGTTTTTTGGAGAAGGTCGCGGTAATTTCTGCGAACACACCAAACACCGGCAGTACCAGGATATACACTTCCGGATGGCCCCAGACCCAGATCAGGTTGACGTACATCATCATGTTCCCGCCCATTTCATTGGTGAAGAAATGGAAGCCGAGATAACGATCAAGGGTCAACAGCGCCAGGGTCACGGTCAGAACCGGGAACGCAGCGATGATCAGGACGTTGGTGCACAGCGCGGTCCAGGTAAATACCGGCATTTTGAACAGGCTCATGCCCGGTGCACGCATCTTCAGGATGGTCACGAAGAAGTTAATACCGGTTAAGGTCGTACCAATACCTGAAAGCTGAAGGCTCCAGATCCAGTAATCGACCCCGACCCCGGGACTGTACTCCGCGCCGGAAAGCGGCGGATAAGCCAGCCAGCCGGTCTGTGCGAACTCGCCCACACCCAGAGACAGGTTAACCAGGATCACACCGACCGCAGTAAACCAGAAGCTCAGGTTGTTCAGGAACGGGAACGCAACGTCACGTGCACCAATCTGCAACGGAACCGCGATGTTCATCAGGCCAACCACGAACGGCATCGCCACGAAGAAGATCATAATCACGCCATGCGCGGTAAAGATCTGGTCGTAGTGGTGCGGTGGCAGAATGCCCGCTTCACCGGCCGAAGCCATAACCTGCTGGGTACGCATCATAATGGCATCAGCGAAACCACGAATCAGCATGACGAACGCCATGATGATGTACATGATACCCAGGCGTTTGTGGTCGACTGACGTCAGCCATTCAGACCACAAATATTTCCACTTACCAAAATAGGTGAGCGCAGCAACCAGCGCTGCACCACCTATCAGGATAGCGGCAACCGTAACCATGATAATCGGCTCATGGTACGGCACTGCATCAAGTGTTAATTTTCCGAACATCGTATTATTCCTCGGCTCCCGCGGAAGCGGCGTGACTCATGTCCATACCTTCATGTTTTGGCATGTCCATTTTCCCGTGGCTCATCTTGAACTTGTCGATGACTTGCATGAACAGTTTCGGATCAGCTGAAGAGAAATATTCCACCGGGTGATTTTCGCTTGGCACAGCCACTTTCTCGAAATCATCCATAGTGTTCAGCGTGTTAGGGGCTGCTTTGACTTTAGCCACCCACTGCTGGAATTCCGCATCGTCTTTGGTTGCAATGGCTTTAAACTTCATGCCAGAGAAACCACGACCACTGAAGTTCGCAGAGATACCGTCGAAAATTCCCGGCTCATTTGCAATCAGATGCAGCTTGGTCTGCATACCAGCCATCGCATAAATCTGGCTGCCGAGCGTTGGGATGAAGAAAGAGTTCATGACGGAGTTAGATGTGATTTTGAAGTTCACCGGAGTATTTGCCGGGAAGGCAATCTGGTTCACGGTCGCAATACCCTGTTCCGGGTAAATGAACAACCATTTCCAGTCCAGTGCAACCACATCGATCTCAACCGGTTTCACATCAGATTGCAGCGGTTTGCTGGGCTCCAGTGCGTGGGTTGATTTCCAGGTCAGCACGCTGAGGAAGAGAATGATCAGGATCGGAATGGTCCAGACCACGGCTTCCACTTTGTTAGAGTGTGACCAGTTAGGGCTGTACTTCGCATTCGTGTTGGACGCCCGATATTTCCAGGCAAACACCACGGCCATCAGGACTGCGGGGATGACGACGATCAACATCAGGCCAAAGGCAGTCAGTATCAGCGAACGTTGCTCCAGTGCAATCTGTCCTTTGGGATTTAACAATGCACTATCGCAGCCACTCATTAATAAAGTGCCTGCAATTAATGACAAAATCCCCAAACTTTTATTGTATTTACTGAGTCTCATTTAACGACCTCAATGACAAAGGGCTCTATTGTCGTTTAAGTGTGCGCGCATTTTACGGGAAGGTTTATGCAGTGTAAACCAGCTTAAGGATGTGTCAGATACGTGTTGACACCTTTTGCTAAGGGTGTCACAGATGTTGCGCCAGGTGACAAATAATTAACGCAGACAAGCAGTTGGCATCAATATAACAAAAACCAATGGAAGTAACCGTAAAAAAATCAGGGAAAGGAATAACCCTTACTTTTAACTCCCAAATATTTAACAAGTCTGCATCATTTGCGCGATGAAATTTAACTAAAGTAATTGCTCACCGGTTTTTAGTATTTCCGCTACGCCTCCTCAGGTCATATTGTTATTTTTAAAAAATAACACGCGATGATAAATGGCGGCGACTTATCGGGGTGTCATAAAATAAGCCGCAGCCCGTAAACCTATCGATTTCACTTAAGCATCTGGTGCAGGCAACGCAGGGGTTCTCTTCAGCGCCCGATAGTCCAGCCACACTCCCGAAAGCACCGCCAGCAGGGAGAGTGTCATACCCAGCTCAAACAGGCGGGTAAGCAGCGGCGTCAGCGCCGTCACGCCCAACGCATTCAGTGCCAGAGCCACCAGCCAGAGTGTCAGCACGCCGCATCCGGCTGCAAACAGACGATTAGTCCAGCGATAGCCTTGAGGATAGTAGCTACGTGTCAGAAAATTGCCACTTTGCTCGACCTGATTCAATGTTTGTCGGCAAAAAGCCAGCAGCACCAGGCCTGGCAGACCCGCCATCACCGTGAAAGCATAAAAGGTCGGCCAGCCCCAGAGTTCCACCAGCCAGCCCGCCGCCGGGCCCACATAGACCCGACCAACCGCTGAGAGCGCCGACAACAGGGCGAACTGGGTAGCGGAAAACGATTTATTGCACAGCGTCATTAACAGCGCCACAAAGGCCGCGGTGCCCATGCCGCCACAGAGATTTTCAACAAAGACCGCGCTGGCCATGCTCCACAACTGTTTGTCGGTCACCGCCAGCAGCCAGTAACCAAAGTTTGAGACAGCCTGCAGCAGACCGAAAATCATTAGCGCCCGGAACAGGCTCAGACGCTGCATCAGTACGCCGCCATAGAGCGCGCCGATAATGGTCGCCAGCAGACCCAGCGTCTTGTTGACCAGACCAACGTCACCGGCGTTGAAGCCCACGCCGCGAATCAAAAAGGTGGTGGTCAGCGAGGCGGCGAATGCATCGCCCAGCTTGTAAAGAATAATCAGGGTAATCAGCAGCCAGGCGTTGTTGCGCTGAAAGAAATCTTTTAGCGGATCGACCACCGCCTGACGCAGTGAATGGGGTGTGGAGATACGGGTATCTGGCTCGCTCGCCACCAGCGTGGCGATAATGCCCGGCACCATCATCAGCGCCATCAGCCAGTAGGTTGCCTGCCAGCCGAGATAGCGGTCAGCCAGCCACAACGCCAGCCCGCCGGAAATCAGCATCGCCAGTCGATAACCCAGCACGGTAATCGCCGCGCCGCTGCCACGCTCTTCAGGCGGCAGGATGTCCGTTTTCCATGCGTCAAAAACGATGTCCTGTGAGGCGGAGCAGAAGGCAATCAGCACGGCCAGCGCGGCCATCAGGGTAAGATCGCGTCCCGGTTGCAGAAATCCCATCGCGATTATCCCGCCAACCAGCGCCAACTGACTGACCAGTAACCAGCCGCGACGCCGGCCCAGAAACGGCGGCGTATAGCGGTCCATCATCGGTGACCAGAGAAACTTAAAGACATAGGCCTGGCCGACCAGCGAAAAGAAGCCGATGGTTTTCAGGTCGACATTTTCCACCGTCATCCACGCCTGCAACGTGCCCGACGTCAGGGCCAGCGGCAGTCCGGAAGCAAAACCTAGAAGCAGCAATACGGCGGCGTTTTTCTGGCTGAAGAGGCGAAGATAGTGGTTCATGCGGATCCTGCAGATAACAAAAAGCCCTGCGCAAGGCAGGGCAGAGGAGAGACTGAATTAACGGGCGTTCTGCTTGATGAAGTCGTTGACGCTGGTGTCCTGAGCCATATCCGCGATCACATCGCTCATAGTGGCGTTCACCGCGTTGGTAATCTTCTGGTTATTGGCGTTGAACGCGCCTTCTACGCTGTAAGTCTGACGGTAGTTTTTAACCTGTTTGTTGCCGTTTTTCGCTGTTGCGATAATAGAGATGTCCGCTTTGGTGGTGATGCTGTAGCGCACATTGCCCTGAGTGACGTCGGCATAAAGGTTGTTCACCACAATCTGCAGATCGACCGCGCCATTAGGACCAATCATATAGCCGCGTGCCGTCATCTGCTTCTCCAGCACTTCCTGCAGCAGGAAACGCAGGTCGCGCGATGACGTTAAGGTCACTAACTGACCATCGCGGTTTACTTTTGCCAGCGCCTGATCTTTACGCTGATCGGCACCGTTGATGCTGACAGTCACGCCCATCAGGCCTGGGTCCTGCTGCGGTAACTGAATTTTAGGCTGGATAGTCAGGGTATTATTGCTGGTTGCACAGCCGGCTAAAATGAACGCAGCCAACAGTGGGAATAACAGTTTTTTCAACATACTTTTTCTCGTTGGTGTCAGGGGGTTGGTTTGCAAAAACTGCGGTCATCATAGCATTGCCCGGCAGTGAAAAAAGCCCTGTTGCCGGGGAAATTGTGTCTGAAACCGTTTTAAGCCCCTTCTCTGACAGGTCGGTTTGCTGTTCGTTTCAGCTGCGTTATTATGCGTGCCGGAAGCGGTCTGACATAAAATGCAATATTTAGCGTACGCTTGCGGGTAAGCGCACTAAAAGCGACTAAGATTGAATGAGATGGGGCACTGCGCTCGCCATTGAGGAGTAATAGCCATGATCCGGGAACAAATAGAAGAAAAGCTGCGTGTGGCGTTTCAGCCAGCTCATCTGGAAGTGCATGACGAAAGTTACCGGCACAACGTTCCTGCCGGATCGGAAAGTCACTTCAAAGTGGTTATTGTCAGCGACTGCTTTGCAGGCCAGCGCTTTCTGGCGCGTCATCGCCTGATTTATGGCGAACTGGCCGCTGAGTTAGCGGGCAGCGTACATGCCCTTGCCCTGCATACTTATACCCTGAAAGAGTGGGAAGGATTGCAGGATACCGTACTGGCTTCGCCTAACTGTCGTGGTGCCGGAACACTCGCCTGATCTCCTTTCTCTGAAACGGCCTGCGGGCCGTTTTTTCTGTTATTTAGCGAAAAACGCGATCCCTGGCTCAAAAAAGCAGCAAACCTGCTGAAAAGTGGTGAGTTAGCATCCTCGACTCATTCCAGCGATGCCGCTATAATGCTGCGTCTATTTTTCCGGAATGTCTTCGGGACGCTTCTGGTAACAGGGATCAGGTTCTCTTCACGGAAGCCGTCCCGGTTGTTGGATACGGCGCATTTCACTATGTGTGGTGTCTGAAGTTGACCGAGCACGTGATTTTTTGAGGTAACAAGATGCAAGTTTCTGTAGAAACCACTCAGGGCCTGGGCCGTCGCATTACGATTACTGTCGCTGCTGACAGCATCGAAAGCGCTGTAAAAAAAGAACTGGTTGACGTTGCCAGGAAAGTTCGCATCGATGGTTTCCGTAAAGGCAAAGTGCCGATGAACATCGTGGCACAGCGTTACGGCGCTTCTGTCCGTCAGGACGTGCTGGGCGAGCTGATGACGCGCAACTTTGTTGACGCCATCATCAAAGAAAAAATTAATCCGGCTGGCGCACCTAATTACGTGCCAGGCGAATACAAAGAAGGTCAGGATTTCACCTACGCGGTTGAATTCGAAGTCTATCCGGAAGTTGAGCTGAAAGGCCTGGAAAACATCGAAGTCGAAAAACCTGTCGTTGAAGTAACTGATGCTGACGTTGATACCATGCTGGACACCCTGCGCAAGCAGCAGGCCAACTGGATCGAAAGCGACGCTGCTGCAGGTCCGGAAGATCGTGCCACTATCGATTTCAACGGTTCTGTGGACGGTGAAGAGTTCGAAGGCGGCAAAGCCTCTGATTTCGTTCTGGCCATGGGCCAGGGCCGCATGATCCCAGGCTTTGAAGAAGGCGTTGTGGGTCACAAAGCGGGCGAAACTTTCACTATCGACGTGAAATTCCCGGACGACTACCACGCAGAAAACCTGAAAGGGAAAGATGCGAAGTTCGAGATCGTGCTGAAGAAAGTTGAAACGCGCGAACTGCCAGAGCTGACTGAAGAGTTCATCAAACGTTTCGGCGTTGAAGATGGTTCAGTTGCCGGTCTGCGTACTGAAGTGCGTAAGAACATGGATCGCGAGCTGAAAGGCGCGATCCGTAATCGCATCAAAACTCAGGCAATCGACGGTCTGGTTGAAGCGAACGAAATCGACGTGCCAGCTGCGCTGGTTGACAGCGAAATCGACGTTCTGCGCCGTCAGGCTGCACAGCGTTTCGGTGGCAACGAACAGCAGGCGCTGGAACTGCCACGCGAACTGTTTGAAGAGCAGGCTAAACGCCGTGTTGTTGTCGGTCTGCTGCTGGGCGAAGTGATTCGTACCCACGAGCTGAAAGCTGACGAAGCACGCGTAAGCACCATGATCGAAGAGATGGCTTCTGCGTATGAAGATCCGCAGGAAGTCATCGAGTTCTACAGCAAGAATAATGAGCTGATGAACAATATGCGCAACGTTGCGCTGGAAGAGCAAGCGGTTGAAGCGGTCCTGGCGAAAGCTAAAGTGACCGAGAAAGAGACCAACTTCCAGGATCTGATGAATCAGACCGCTCAGGCCTGATCACGCATTTAACCGTCTGTGCTAAGCCCGTGACTGAAAAGTCGCGGGCTTTTTTGTGTTTTGCGTCCGGATAGCCACACTTCGCCGCTATTTGTTTAATAAACAGGCGAATTATTCACGCATCGCTTTTTCCGGGTTAGCGAACAGGGAAAAGATTGTTATGCTTGAAACATGCGTGCAGCATCCCCAGATACAGGGAGTATGCAGAAATGAGAGTGAGGCTGGCTGATTAACCGTCCTGAAGGTGTCGGAAAAAGGCGCGGCGTGGAGTTTCCCGCGCGTCTTACGTAGAATCGGTACAGAATGTTGCCAATGAAATTTATCCAGGAGACGGTAATGTCATACAGTGGCGATCGTGAATATACAGCACCGCACAATGCGCTGGTGCCAATGGTGGTTGAACAAACTTCGCGTGGTGAGCGTTCTTACGACATTTACTCCCGTCTGCTTAAAGAGCGCGTCATTTTCCTGACCGGCCAGGTCGAAGACCACATGGCTAATCTGATTGTGGCGCAGATGCTGTTTCTGGAAGCTGAAAACCCGGAAAAAGATATCTATCTCTACATTAACTCGCCAGGCGGTGTGATCACGGCCGGTATGTCGATTTACGACACCATGAAATTTATCAAACCGGATGTCAGCACTATCTGTATGGGTCAGGCCTGTTCTATGGGCGCTTTCCTGCTGACGGCGGGCACCAAAGGCAAACGTTTCTGTCTGCCGAACTCACGTGTGATGATCCACCAGCCGCTGGGCGGTTATCAGGGTCAGGCGTCAGACATTGAGATCCATGCGCGCGAAATCCTGAAAGTTAAGCAGCGTATGAATGAGCTGATGGCTGAGCACACCGGTAAAACGCTGGAAGAAATTGAGCGTGACACCGAGCGTGACCGTTTCCTCTCTGCAAATGAAGCGGTAGAGTATGGATTAGTCGATTCAATTCTGACGCATCGCCAATAAGACCCGACTTACCGTTGTCCCTGGTCTATAGTTAACAGGACAACGGTACTATTATGGGTTGAATGAATTTCGGCCGTCTCTGCACGGCCTGAGCCGTACGCGGGTATGGCCTGAGAACAAGAAGAGGTTAACTGATGACAGATAAGCGCAAAGACGGTTCAGGAAAGTTGCTGTACTGCTCTTTTTGCGGCAAAAGCCAGCATGAAGTGCGAAAGCTGATTGCCGGGCCGTCAGTGTATATCTGCGATGAGTGTGTTGACCTGTGCAACGACATCATTCGCGAAGAGATTAAAGAAGTTGCCCCGCATCGTGAACGTAGTGCGTTGCCAACCCCACATGAAATTCGCCATCACCTCGATGATTATGTCATCGGTCAGGAAAGAGCGAAGAAAGTGCTGGCGGTTGCGGTTTACAACCACTACAAGCGTCTGCGCAACGGCGATACCAGCAATGGTATCGAGCTGGGCAAAAGCAACATTCTGCTGATTGGCCCGACCGGTAGTGGTAAAACGCTGCTGGCAGAAACGCTGGCACGTCTGCTGGATGTGCCGTTCACCATGGCTGATGCCACCACGCTGACTGAAGCCGGTTACGTGGGTGAAGATGTTGAAAACATCATCCAGAAACTGCTGCAGAAATGCGACTACGACGTACAGAAAGCACAGCGCGGCATCGTTTACATCGATGAAATCGACAAGATCTCACGTAAGTCTGATAACCCGTCGATTACCCGTGACGTGTCAGGCGAAGGCGTACAGCAGGCACTGCTTAAACTGATTGAAGGCACCGTGGCTGCCGTTCCTCCGCAGGGTGGACGTAAGCATCCGCAGCAGGAATTTTTGCAGGTTGATACCTCTAAAATTCTGTTTATCTGCGGCGGCGCATTTGCCGGTCTGGATAAAGTGATCGCCCAGCGTGTGGAAACCGGATCCGGTATCGGCTTCGGCGCGACCGTAAAAGGGAAATCGCAGAAAGCCAGCGAAGGCGAACTGCTTGCGCAGTGTGAACCAGAAGATTTGATCAAATTTGGTCTGATCCCTGAGTTTATCGGTCGTCTGCCTGTTGTTGCGACCCTGAGCGAGCTGAGCGAAGAAGCGCTGATTCAGATTCTGCGTGAGCCGAAGAACGCCCTGACCAAACAGTACCAGGCGCTGTTTAACCTGGAAGGCGTTGAGCTGGAGTTCCGTGACGAGGCGTTAACCGCCATTGCTAAGAAAGCGATGTCACGTAAAACCGGTGCACGTGGTCTGCGTTCAATTGTAGAAGGCGCGTTGCTGGAAACGATGTATGACCTGCCTTCCATGGATGACGTGGAAAAAGTAGTGATTGATGAATCAGTTATTGAAGGTCAGTCTGAGCCCATGTTGATCTACGGCAAGCATGAAGCCCAGGCATCTGGCGAATAATTAAACAGATCGTCCATCCTGTAGTAATAAAAAAGGGGAAAATGTTTCCCCTTTTGCTTTTCTCGCCTCTGTGACGTTGAATGTCGGACAATCATCCCCATATACTCAGATACCTGTGGGTTTAACTGCATACCTGCCTGATGCGGTTCCCATCACCTGGCGGACATTAAACAAAGAGAGAGCTCTATGAATCCTGAGCGTTCTGAACGCATTGAAATCCCCGTGTTGCCGCTGCGCGACGTGGTGGTTTATCCGCACATGGTAATTCCGTTGTTTGTTGGCCGGGAAAAATCAATTCGGTGCCTTGAAGCCGCAATGGATCATGATAAAAAAATCATGCTGGTCGCACAGAAAGAGGCTTCAACGGATGAACCTGGCATTAACGATCTCTTCTCAGTAGGGACCGTTGCATCAGTATTACAAATGCTGAAACTGCCGGATGGCACCGTCAAAGTCCTGGTCGAAGGTTTACAGCGCGCCCACATTACGACGCTAGCCGATAACGGTGACCATTTTGTGGCACAAGCTGAATATCTGGTTTCGCCAGAGATCGAAGAGCGCGAGCAGGAAGTGCTGGTGCGTACGGCGATCAATCAGTTTGAAGGCTACATCAAACTCAACAAAAAGATCCCACCCGAGGTTTTAACCTCGCTGAACAACATTGACGATGCGGCCCGCCTTGCCGACACCGTCGCAGCACATATGCCACTGAAGCTGGCAGACAAACAGTCTGTGCTGGAGATGTCCGACGTCAACGAACGTCTGGAATATCTGATGGCGATGATGGAATCTGAAATCGATCTGCTGCAGGTTGAGAAGCGTATTCGCAACCGTGTTAAGAAGCAGATGGAGAAGAGCCAGCGCGAGTACTATCTGAATGAGCAGATGAAGGCGATTCAGAAAGAGCTGGGCGAGATGGACGACGCGCCCGACGAGTACGAAGCGTTAAAACGCAAAATCGATGCGGCAAAAATGCCGGAAGAAGCGCGCGAGAAAGCGGAAGCTGAGCTGCAGAAGCTGAAAATGATGTCCCCGATGTCCGCTGAAGCGACTGTGGTTCGCGGCTATATCGACTGGATGGTTCAGGTTCCGTGGAACGCGCGCAGCAAAGTGAAGAAAGATCTGCGTAAAGCGCAGGAGACGCTGGATACCGACCATTACGGGCTGGAGCGCGTGAAGGATCGTATTCTTGAGTATCTTGCGGTTCAGAGTCGCGTCAGCAAAATCAAAGGGCCGATTCTGTGCCTGGTCGGACCGCCAGGGGTAGGTAAAACCTCTCTCGGTCAGTCGATCGCCAAAGCGACCGGACGCAAATATGTGCGTATGGCGCTGGGTGGCGTGCGTGATGAAGCTGAAATCCGCGGTCACCGTCGTACTTACATCGGCTCTATGCCGGGTAAATTAATCCAGAAAATGGCGAAAGTCGGGGTTAAAAACCCACTGTTCCTGCTGGATGAAATCGACAAAATGTCATCTGACATGCGCGGCGATCCGGCTTCAGCGCTGCTGGAAGTGCTTGATCCTGAGCAGAACATTGCGTTCAACGACCACTATCTGGAAGTCGACTATGACCTTTCTGATGTGATGTTCGTTGCTACATCGAACTCAATGAACATCCCGGCACCGCTGCTGGACCGTATGGAAGTGATTCGTCTGTCGGGTTACACCGAAGATGAAAAACTGAACATCGCTAAGCAGCATCTGCTGACCAAACAGATTGAGCGCAACGCCCTGAAAGCCAATGAAATTACGGTTGAAGACAGCGCGATTGTGGGCATTATCCGTTACTACACCCGTGAAGCCGGTGTGCGTAGCCTTGAGCGTGAGCTGTCGAAATTGTGCCGTAAAGCGGTGAAATCACTGCTGATGGACAAGACGAAAAAGCACATCACCATCAATGGCGAAAACCTCAAGGATTTCCTGGGGGTTCAGCGCTTCGACTACGGTCGTGCGGACAGCGAAAACCGTGTGGGTCAGGTAACGGGTCTGGCGTGGACCGAAGTGGGTGGCGATCTGCTGACCATCGAAACCGCCTGCGTACCCGGTAAAGGCAAGCTGACTTACACCGGTTCTCTGGGTGAAGTGATGCAGGAGTCGATTCAGGCTGCGCTTACCGTGGTGCGTGCCCGTGCCGAGAAGCTTGGCATCAATGGTGACTTCTACGAAAAACGTGATATTCACGTTCACGTACCTGAAGGCGCTACGCCGAAAGATGGTCCAAGTGCCGGTATCGCCATGTGTACTGCGTTGGTCTCCTGTCTGACCGGTAACCCGGTGCGGGCGGATGTGGCGATGACCGGTGAGATCACCCTGCGTGGTCAGGTGCTGCCGATTGGCGGGCTGAAAGAGAAACTGCTGGCAGCGCACCGTGGTGGCATTAAAACCGTGCTGATCCCTGACGACAACAAGCGCGACCTGGAAGAGATTCCACAGAACGTGATTGCCGATCTGGAGATCCATCCGGTGAAACGCATTGAAGAGGTGCTGAATCTGGCACTGGAAAATGCGCCATACGGTATGCAGGTCGTAACAGCAAAATAGTGATTAACGGCAAAAACCGTTAAAAAGCGGAGCTGGCAAGGCAATTGGCGCTTGCCAGCTTTTTTTTGTGCCGTTAATTTAGGTGGCTGCCGACGCGACGTTCTCAGAGAAATTCCGTTGTTTCGGCTCCACAGGCTTGATATAACTTGCTGCGCGTTCGCACCCTGCCGGATGCAGGGTACGATGTGAAATAATAAAAGAGGGGATGAAGAGAGTGAATAAGTCACAATTGATCGACAAAATTGCTGCCGATGCTGATATTTCTAAAGCTGCAGCGGGACGTGTTTTAGATGCATTTATGGGCTCAGTTTCAGATGCGCTGAAAGACGGTGATGAAGTGGCTCTGGTAGGTTTCGGCACATTCTCTGTGCGTGACCGCGCTGCACGTACCGGCCGCAACCCGCAAACCGGTAAAGAGATCACCATCCCGGCCGGTAAAGTGCCAGGCTTCCGTGCTGGTAAAGCATTGAAAGACGCTGTCAATTAATAACAACGAATAGATTCATTGACGCATTTTCTTCAGTGGATTAGAGGACGATTAACCCGTTCTCATGTAACATACGGGCACATCAATCAGATGTGCCTTTTTTGTTTTAACCGGTGAGAATCGGGCCGTAAGATGGACCTGGACCGGATTGAGACTGCCAGCCAAGCCAGCAATTGCGTGAGTCGCCAGCCAATGGCGAATTGCGACCGAGCTTTACATTCACACTACAGCGGAGTGTTGCCATACCATGATGGACAATTTACGCGCGGCGTCGAACCATGTCGTGCTCAAGATTATTTTGGGGCTGATTATCCTCTCCTTTGTGCTGACGGGCGTTGGCAACTATCTGATTGGCGGCAATAACGACTATGCGGCCAAAGTTAACGGCCAGGAGATTAGCCGGGGACAGCTGGAGCAGGCGTTCAACAGCGAGCGCAGTCGTCAGCAGCAGATGCTGGGCGATCAGTTCTCTCAGCTGGCCAGCAACGATGGCTACATGCAGCAGATTCGCCAGCAGGCGCTGTCGCAGTTAATCGATCAGGCGCTGCTTGATAGCTACATCAAAGATCTCCACCTCAGCATCAGCGACGATCAGGTGAAGCAGGCTATCTTCAATCAGCAGGCTTTTCAGACCAACGGTAAATTCGACAATGCCAAATATCTGAGTCTGATCAGCAATATGGGCTTCAGCGCCGACCAGTATGCCGAAGCGCTGCGTAAGCAGCTCTCTAATCAACAGCTGATCAATGCCGTGGCTAACACCGACTTCACGCTGAAAGGCGAAGCCAGCAAACTGGTGGACCTGGTTTCACAGCAGCGTGAGATTCGACAGGCGACGCTGGACGTCAATGCACTGGCGGCGAAACAGGCCGTTACTGACGACGAAATCAGCCAGTATTATCAGCAACATAAAACCAGTTTTATGGCACCAGAGCAGTTCCGTGTCAGCTACCTCCTGATGGATGCGGCCAGCATGCAGCAGGATGCCAGCGAGGCCGATATTCAGGCCTGGTACGACCAGCATAAAGCGGACTATTCACAGCCACAGCGTACGCGCTACAGCGTCATTCAGACCAAAACTGAAGCCGATGCCAATGCGGTTCTGGCGCAGCTGAAAGCAGGTGCCAGCTTCGCTGACGTGGCAAAAGCCAAATCCATTGACCCGATCTCTGCGCGTAAGGGCGGCGATATGGGCTGGCTTGAGCCCTCTACGACTCCGGATGAACTGAAAAATGCCGGTCTGACTGAGAAAGGCCAGATGTCAGGCGTCATCAAATCTTCAGTGGGCTTCCTGGTGGTTCGTCTTGACGATATTCAGCCAGAGCAGGTTAAGCCACTGGATGAAGTGCGCAGCGCCATTGCAGCGAAAGTGAAGCAGGAGAAGGGCGTTGATGCCTTCTACAAAGTGCAACAGAAAGTCAGCGAAGCGGCCAGCAATGACAATGAGTCACTGGCGGGTGCAGAGCAGGCTTCTGGTCTGAAAGCGAAAGAGACTGGCTGGTTCAGTCAGGATTCGCTGCCAGATGAGCTTAACTTCGATGCGGTGAAGCAGGCGATCTTTAACGGGGGTCTGGTCGGGCAAAACGGCGCGCCGGGCAACAACTCCGATATCATCACTGTCGATGGCGATCGTGCCTTTGTGCTGCGTATCAGTGAGCATAAACCGGAAGCGGTAAAACCGCTTGAGCAGGTTAAGGCGCAGATCACTGACACGCTTAAGCATGATAAAGCGACGCAGCAGGCGAAAGCTCAGGCCGATAAACTGCTGGCCGATCTCAAAGCCGGTAAGCAGGATGCGCTGACTGCCGCAGGTCTGACGCTGAGCGCCAGCAAGACCGTTGATCGCAATGCGCAGGATCCGGTGGCACAGACTGCCTTTAACCTGCCTCAGCCTGCGGAAAATAAACCTTCCTGGGGTGTCAGCGAAGATATGCAGGGCAATGTGGTACTGGTGGCGGTTGATAAAGTTAAAACCGGCAGCATGCCGCAGGCGCAGATTGACGAAATGGTCAAAGGCGTCACGCAGAATAATGCGCAACTGGCGTTTGAAGCGTTACTGCAAAACCTGCGTAAAGAGGCCAAAATTAAGTACGGCGCTGCCGCACAAATGCAGTAAGCCTCGCAGAAACTGCGCAACGACTGTAACAATCAAAGGCCGCATTCGCGGCCTTTTCCATTTCTGAAATCCCGCTTTTGAGCCTTGCGTGCAGTAGTGCCACTCTGTCGCTGCTGTTTACACACAAGGAGAAACACAGCATGGCTAAACCTAAACTCGTTGCCTTCTATCTTTCACTCGCGCTGGGCGGCGCACTCTGTCACAGCAGCGTCTCTGCGGCACCTGAACCTGTCAGCGCAGCCGTCACGCAGAGCTCACACCCTGCGTCGAAGCCGGAAGCCGCCGCGCAGCCACAGCAGGAGCAGGTCAGCATCAATGAAGCGACAGCCGAACAGCTCTCTGCCGTTATGAATGGGGTGGGGCTGAAAAAGGCGCAGGCGATTGTGAGCTATCGCGAACAGTACGGACCATTTAGCGCGATTCAGCAACTCAGTGAAGTGCCGGGAATCGGCAATGCGCTGATAGAGCGAAATGCGGCCCGGCTGAAATTGTGAAGCAGTACACATCTGTGATGCTTAACCCACGATAGACAGGCGACTCTGCTAAAGTGAACAGGTCCAACCAGTTAATTCACAGCAGCAGGAGAGCATGACCATGCAGACCACCATAAAAGTGCGCGGCTATCATCTGGATGTCTATCAGCACGTCAATAATGCGCGCTATCTTGAGTTTCTGGAGGAGGCGCGCTGGGAGTGGCTGGAAGAGGTGGAAGCATTCCACTGGTTGCAGGAGCAGAAACTGGCTTTTGTGGTGGTAAACATCAACATCAACTACCGTCGCCCGGCCGTACTGGGCGACGTACTGACTATCGACAGTGAGATCACGCAGTTGAATGGCAAAAGCGGCATTATTGCGCAGCGGGTTTTACTTGCAGGTCAGGAGACCGTGGTGGCGGATGCCGCACTCACTTTTGTCTGTATTGATTTGCGGACTCAGAAGGCGGTTGCGCTGGAAGGGGAGTTACGCGAGCGACTGATGCGTCTGATGGCATGAGCCGATAAAAAGGCGGCAAACCAGATTCTCTGCCGCCACGTCAGACAGTCTTAGTTAAGACCGCTTTTTGCTTTCATTGCTGCCATTACGCCAGCACGATCGTTGAGATAACCCTGCAGGCCATTGGCCCGTAAATGACAGGCTGCACACTCACCACATCCGTCACCTTTTACGCCGTTATAGCAGGTCAGCGTCTGCTCGCGTACCAGCGCAAGCTGCTGCCAGTAATCCGCCAGCGCCCAGGTTTCCGCTTTATTGAGCCACATCAGCGGCGTCTCAAAACGAACATCGCGCGCCATGCCAAGCGACACCGCATGGTTCAGCGCTTTGACAAACTCATCGCGACAATCGGGATAGCCGGAGAAATCGGTCTCACAGACGCCAGTGATCACCGCTTCCGCTTCGACCTGATAAGCGTAAACCGAGGCCAGCGTCAGAAAGAGAATATTGCGACCCGGCACAAACGTACTGGGTAATCCACTGGCCTCGGGATTATAAGCCGGCACCGGAATGTTATCCCGCGTCAGGCTGCTGACGGCGAGTTCGTTCAGCATGGTGACATCCAGCACTTTGTGCGCACGTGCGCCCAGTTTAATCGCCAGGTCGCGGGCCACATCGATCTCTTCCCGATGGCGTTGTCCATAGTCGAAAGTGACGCAATGAACATCATCATATTGCTCTAAGGCCTGAATCAGGCAGGTAGTGGAGTCTTGTCCACCGCTGAAAACTACAACAGCGCGTTTCATGGTGTTTTCCTGATAATTAATTTTGCGCTTATGGTAATGCCTCAGTCCGCCGCTGAACAGCTGCATGGCGGATCAATGGGCGGCGGAATCCATGCGCGGCTGAAATCGAACCAGCCCAGCGCATTCAGTTCAATCCCTTCAACGCCCGGCGGCGCGTAGATTTGATAGCGATAATTGAACAGTGGCAGCAGGATGCCGCCCGTCATCAGCTGATGATAAAGCTGATGCAGCGAGCGGGCACGCGTTTCGTCGTCAGCAATTTGCTGGATAGCCAGCAGTTGCGCCTGAATCTCTTCGCCCTGCAGTGTGGGCCACAGCGGCCGCCATAGCGGGTCAGTCTGCAACCAGCTGGCCAGCGTAAAGACCGGCGCATCACCAATCAGTCTGTCGCCCATCACGATATCCGCCTCATCAAGCGGGTCGATGCCGTGCCAGTTTTTTACCGGATGAAAAACCACCTTCAGGGTGCAGCCATGCTGTTTTAACAGTGCAACCAGCGCCTGTGACATTTGATGCAGCTCAACCGGCAACTGATAATGCAGCGTCAGGGTCGCCGGTAAGGGAACCGTGACAGCATCAATCAGCGGCACGCTCCAGCCAGGTAATAGCTCTTTGCTGGGAGTGATGAGTCCCTCATCCAGTGGCAACCGGCTGACAATGCCGCTTTGCTGGATCAACTGGAAAAGCGTGCGCGCCTGATCAGGGGTAAATCCGGCTCGTGGTCGGCAGACCAGATAACAGAAGCCGAGGCTGATACTGCTGCTGACCGGTTGCAGCGTCCTGAGCTCTGTGGCATCCCCTATCGCAATCTGCACCGGATGACGACAGCTGCTGCCGAGAGCGGGATCAAACAGCTGAGGAGTAATCCAGTACTCCACCGCCTGCAGCAGAGGACGCTGCAGATGCCAGCGCGCGTGACTTTCAATCCTGACCAGCTCGGCGCTGAAGTGCCTGAGTTTCCACGGCCCGCTGCCCGTGGCGGGATCGATGGGATGGGGCAGCAGGCACAACAGGTGGGCGAGCCGATGTGGCAGCCAGAAATCAGGGCGTCGCAGTACGAAACGCACCGCAAGCGGATGGGGCGCATCCACGCTGAGCACATCGGCCAGTAACATACTGACGCGCGTATCCCGCAACAGCTGGCGGAACTGCGCCACCAGTTGTGCCGCCTGCAGAGGCTCGTCGTTGTGCCACATCAGCTGAGGCCGTAACCAGAATAACCAGCCAGATGACGCCTCGTCGTGTTGCCAGTGATGCGCCAGATCGCCGACCGGCTCATCCTGCTCAAAACGGGTCAGACCGGAATAGATCTGGCGGGCCAGGTGCTGTTCGGCCCGACCGGTAATCTGGCGCGGCTCGGTGCTCTCCATCGGGCGATAGTAGGGGATGCGCAGAACCGGCGTATCGTTCTGCCACTGTCCACCCATTAATGGCCGCAGCATATTGATCAATCTTTCCTGCGGCAGATCCAGCAGTTGCAAGGCCTCAGCTGCGTCTCCGGCGTCGAGCTGTTGTTGCAGCAACTGCTGACGTAATTGTTCAGGTGAGCGCAGAAACACTATCTGTCCCTGTTTGCCACGGCCTGGCTCGCCGCGCCAGCTGAGCCAGCCTGCATGCTGCCACTGTGACAGCAACGTGCGCAGATGACGCTCGCTGCAGATACAGTGGCGGGCCATCTCCGCCACGCAGGTTTGCTGTGGGGCACCCTGGCTCTGCTGCCACAGACGCTGAAACTGATTAAGACGGTTAAGCTGGCGCATGTTAAACCCGGAACAGTTTTTTAAAAGTATTCACTATTAGTTCCGCAATTAACAGGCAATAGTGGAGTTCATCTTTCAGCAGGAGGTAAATCATGGTGCGTTTAGCCGCGTTCGATATGGATGGCACATTATTGCTGCCGGATCATCAGCTGGGTCAGCAGACGCTGGATAGCCTGCAGGCGTTGCATCTGCGTGGCATTAATCTGGCGCTGGCGACGGGCCGCCATCTGCTGGAGATGCAGATCTTACGGGAAAAAATGACACTGCCCGCGTGGCTGATTACCGGTAATGGCACTCGTGTACACGACAGGCAGGGCAATCTGCTCTTTGCGCGTGATCTGCCCTCTGCGTTCGCCGAAGAGGTGATCCACCGCCGCTGGGATTCGGCCGCCACCATGCATGTTTTCAACGATCAGGGGTGGTTTACCGATCACCCACAGCCTGAACTGCTGGTGGCCCATCAGATCAGCGGATTTGGCTATCAGCTGTGCGATCTTAAAAGGTTGCCCGCGCATCAGGTGACAAAAATCTGTTTTATCGATCAGCATCAGCGCCTCTGTCAGCTAAAAACAGAGCTGGATGCCGCACTGGGCGAGCAGGCTAACATCTGCTTCTCTGCCGTGGATTGTCTGGAGGTGTTACCCGCCAGCTGCAATAAAGGCAGCGCGCTGGCACTGTTATGTGACCATCTGTCGCTGACCATGGCGGAGTGTATGGCGTTTGGTGATGCGATGAACGATCGCGAGATGCTGGCGCAGGCCGGACAGGGTTTCATCATGGGCAATGCGATGGCGCAGCTGAAAGCCGCGCTACCGCATCTGCCGGTATTAGGGCATTGCGAGACACAGGCGGTGTCTCACTATTTAAATCACTGGCTGGCAACACCCGACCTCGCGTATTCCCCCGAATGCTGAGGATTGCCGTGAACCGGACAGGATGTCCGGTTTTTTATTCCAGCTCGCGCTGCCACGGCGTGATATCGCCAATATGCTTTGCCACCCATTCAGGCTGATAGTAGCTATCAGGATAACGTTCGCCGCTGTCGCACAGCAGTGTCACCAGTGCTCCCTGCTGATTCGCTGCCCGTAAGCGTTTTGCCACCTGCATCATGCCCCAGAAATTGGTGCCGGTAGAGGCGCCAGGCTTGCGTCCCAGAATCTTTTCCAGTTTCAGCATGGCGGCCAGCGTTGCACCATCCGGCACTTTGATCATTTCGTCGATCACGTCAGGCATAAACGATGGCTCCACTCGCGGACGGCCAATTCCTTCGATCATGCTGCCGCGCGCGCTGGTCAGGGTGGCATCACGCTGCTGCCAGTAATCAAAAAACACCGAATGCTGCGGATCAACCACCAGCAGTTTGGTTTCCAGTCCCTGATAACGGATATAGCGGCCCAGCGTGGCTGAGGTGCCGCCCGTGCCCGCACTCATGATTATCGTATGGGGAATCGGATAAGGCTCATGCTCCATCTGACGGAAAATGCTCTCTGCAATATTGTTATTGCCGCGCCAGTCGGTGGCACGTTCAGCATAGGTAAACTGATCCATAAAATGGCCATTGAGCTCCCGCGCCAGCCGTTCAGATTCAGCATAGAGCTGGCAGGGATCTTCAACAAAATGGCACTGTCCGCCATAAAAAGTGATCTGCTCAATTTTACGCTTCGCCGTGCTCGCCGGCATCACCGCAATAAAGGGCAGACCCAGCAGCCTTGCGAAATACGCCTCAGAAACGGCAGTGCTGCCTGACGAGGCTTCGATAATCGGCGTATCCTGTTTAATCCAGCCGTTGGAGAGGCCGTAGAGGAACAGGGATCGTGCCAGCCGGTGTTTAAGACTGCCACTGGGATGGGTACTTTCATCTTTCAGATAGAACCAGATGCCGGGAAAGTCCGCCAGATCGAAACGGATCAAATGGGTCTCAGCCGATCGTTGAAAATCAGCGTTAATTTCGTTGATAGCGTGGCGAATCCAGCAGGTGTGCATCTCAGGCGTCCGGTAAAAAAGTGATGCGGCTATTTTATGGCACGTGCAGGAAAAAGAGATTGCACAATTACCGCTAAAATGGCGGTAATGGAGAAAATGATTCTCCTGGAGCCGCGAATGTTAGATAAAACTGACCTTAAATTGCTCTCACTGCTGCAGCATGACTGCACGCTGTCGCTACAGGCGCTGGCGGATGCCGTCAACCTCACCACCACACCCTGCTGGAAGCGCCTGAAAAAGCTTGAAGATGATGGCATTATTCGCGCACGGGTGGCGCTGCTGGATGGAGATAAAATCGGACTGTCACTGACGGCGTTTATGTTTGTTAAAACGCAGCAGCACAGCCGCGACTGGTATCAGGCATTTGTCTCGGTGGTGAGCAGCATGCCGGAGGTAATGGCCTTTTATCGTATGGCAGGCGAGTATGATTACCTGCTGCGCATTCAGGTGGCCGACATGAAAAGCTATGATGCTTTCTACAAGCGAGTAGTGAATGGGGTGCCCGGCCTGATTGATGTGACATCCAGCTTCGCCATGGAAGAGATTAAATACACCACGGCTTTACCTGTCGCCCCCTGAGGGCCTGAGATTGAGAGCAGCGTTGTGCGATTATTCAGTCAATTAAGTTGGTATTTTCTGCGGGAGTGGCGGCGCTATCTGGGCGCGGTCCTCCTGCTGATTGTTATTGCTATTCTGCAGCTGCTGCCGCCGCATGTGGTCGGGGTGATTGTCGATGGCGTGACGCGTGACAACATGAGCACCAGCCGCATCATGATGTGGATTGGGATCATGCTGGCAACGGCGGTGGTGGTCTATCTGCTGCGCTATGTCTGGCGTGTGCTGCTGTTTGGTGCCTCCTACCAGCTGGCGGTTGAACTGCGCGAAGATTTCTATCGCCAGCTGAGTCGTCAGCAACCGGCATTTTATCTGCGTCACCGCACCGGCGACCTGATTGCGCGCGCCACCAACGACGTGGATCGGGTAGTGTTTGCTGCCGGGGAAGGGGTTCTGACGCTGGTCGACTCGCTGGTCATGGGCTGCGTGGTGCTGCTGGTAATGAGCACGCAGATCAGCTGGCAGTTGACGCTGCTTGCGCTGGTGCCGATGCCCATTATGGCCATCGTGATCCATCGCTACGGTAATCAACTGCACCATCGCTTTAAGCTGGCACAGGCCGCCTTCTCCAGCCTCAACGATCAGACGCAGGAGAGCCTGACCAGCATCCGGATGATTAAATCTTTTGGCCTTGAACAGCATCAGTCGCAGCAATTTTCCGATATCGCCCGCGATACCGGTGAAAAAAACCTGCGCGTGGCGCGGGTCGATGCCCGTTTCGATCCCACTATCTATATCGCTATCGGCTTCTCAAACCTGCTGGCGATTGGTGGCGGCAGCTGGCTGGTCTGGCATGGAGAGATGACGCTGGGGCAGCTCACCAGCTTTGTGATGTATCTCGGCCTGATGATCTGGCCGATGCTGGCGCTGGCATGGATGTTTAATATTGTTGAACGCGGCAGCGCCGCCTGGAGCCGCATCGGCGCGCTGCTGGCGGAAGCACCAGCGGTGGAAGATGGCGATAAGTCACTGCCATCTGAACCGGGCACGCTGCAGGTCGCGATTCGCGCCTTCCACTATCCGGCCAGCGTGGGTCCGGTCTTAAGCGATGTCAGCTTCCAGCTGAAACCCGGCGAGATGCTGGGGCTGTGCGGGCCAACCGGCAGTGGCAAAAGTACGCTGCTTAGCCTGATACAGCGCCACTTTGATATTCAGCAGGGCGACATCCGTTATCACCAGATCCCGCTGCCGCAGTTGCGGCTGGACAGCTGGCGCAGCCGTCTGGCCGTGGTCAGCCAGACACCGTTCCTGTTCTCAGACAGCGTGGCGAACAATATTGCGCTGGGGAAACCGGGCGCAACTCAGCAGGAGATTGAGCATGCCGCCACGCTGGCCTGCGTTCATGACGATATCCTGCGTCTGCCGCAGGGCTATGAAACGGAAGTCGGGGAGCGTGGTGTGATGCTGTCGGGTGGACAGAAGCAGCGTCTTTCGATTGCCCGGGCGCTGCTGCTGAATGCGGAAATCCTGATTCTGGACGACGCGCTTTCCGCGGTGGATGGCCGTACCGAACACGAAATCCTGCATAACCTGCGCATCTGGGGGCAGGGACGCACGCTGATAATCAGCGCGCACCGCTTATCGGCACTGACGGAAGCCAGTGAAATCCTGGTCCTGCAGCAGGGCAGAGTAGCGCAGCGGGGTGACCACGACGCGCTGACCAGCAGTGCTGGCTGGTATCGGGACATGTACCGTTACCAGCAACTGGAAGCGGCGCTGGATGATGATGAAAATGAGAAAGGAGTGCCGCATGGCTAAGTCTGCACGCTTGTGGCCTACCCTGAAGCGTCTGCTGAGCTACGGTAAGCCGTGGCGTAAATCCCTGTCACTGGCGGTAGGGATGCTGTGGATCGCTGCCGCGGCGGAAGTGACCGGACCGGTTCTGGTCAGCTATTTTATCGACAACCTGGTGGCGAAACATCAGATGCCCTGGGGAGTGGTCGCAGGACTGGTGGTCAGTTTTATCCTGCTTCAGCTGCTGGCCGCCGGGCTGCACTACTGGCAGGCGCTGTTGTTTAACCGAGCCGCTATCGGCGTGGTACAGCGGTTACGCAGTGACGTGATGAATGCCGCACTCTGTCAGCCGCTGAGTGCCTTTGATACCCAGCCGGTCGGGCAGATTATTTCACGCGTGACTAACGACACCGAAGTGATCCGCGATCTCTACGTCACGGTGGTTTCAACCGTGCTGCGTAGTGCCGCACTGGTCGGCGCCATGATGGTGGCGATGTTCAGCCTTGACTGGCGCATGGCGCTGGTGGCGATGATGATCTTCCCGCTGGTACTGGTGGTGATGTTCATCTATCAGCGTTACAGCACGCCCATTGCCCGTCGGGTTCGCAGCTATCTGGCAGACATCAATAATGGCTTTAACGAAGTCATCAGCGGCATGAGCGTGATCCAGCAGTTTCGTCAGCAGGCGCGATTTGGTGAGCGAATGGGCGAAGCGAGTCGCTCTCACTATCTGGCGCGAATGGAAACGCTGCGTCTGGATGGCTTTCTGCTGCGTCCGCTGTTGAGCCTGTTTTCAGCGATGGTGTTGTGCGGGCTGCTAATCCTGTTTAGTTTCTCGATGCCTGGCGTGTTTGAAGTGGGGGTACTCTATGCCTTTATTACCTATCTGGGGCGTCTGAATGAGCCGCTGATTGAGCTGACCACTCAGCAATCGATGCTGCAGCAGGCAGTGGTTTCAGGTGAGCGTATTTTCGAACTGATGGATGCCGCACAGCAGCAGTATGGTGCCGATCAGCAACCGCTGGCTTCAGGTCGTATCACCCTGAACAATCTGAGTTTTGCCTACCGTGAAAACCGCGATGTGCTCAGTGATATCAACCTTGAGGTTGCCCCACGCGAGTTTGTGGCGCTGGTGGGACATACCGGCAGCGGTAAAAGCACGCTGGCGAACCTGTTAATGGGTTACTACCCGGTGACGCGCGGCGAGATCCGCATTGATGATCGACCCATCAGCGACCTGAGCCATGCCGTGCTGCGGCGCGGTATTGCGATGGTGCAACAGGATCCGGTGGTGCTGGCCGATACGCTGCTGGCGAATGTGCGGCTGGGACGCGACATCAGCGAAGAGGCCGTCTGGACGGTGCTGGAACAGGTGCAGCTGGCTCCGCTGGCGCATGCGTTGCCGGAGGGGATTCATACCCGGCTGGGCGAGCAGGGCAACAATCTGTCGGTCGGACAGAAGCAGCTGCTGGCACTGGCCCGGGTGCTGGTTGATCTGCCGCAGATACTGATCCTCGACGAAGCGACGGCCAATATCGACTCCGGCACCGAGCAGGCCATTCAGCAGACGCTAGAGACGCTGCGCCAGCACAGCACGCTGGTGGTGATTGCTCACCGCCTCTCAACGATTATTGAAGCAGACAAGATTCTGGTGCTGCATCGTGGTCGTGTGGTTGAGCAGGGTACGCATCAGCAACTGCTGGCGATGCAGGGACGTTACTGGCAGATGTATCAGCTGCAGCAGGCAGGTGAAGATCTAGTATCGGGCGTCGCTGTAACAACTGAAGGCTGACTTGCACCTTTTTTGCGCACCTTTATCAGATTAATCTGTATAAATGCACTCCTTTGACGCCTGAAGCACCAAAGGAGTGCAGTCCTCCGCTGCAATTTCCCCTGTACGGCCTCTCTGTTTCCCATCCTCTTTAAAGCATCCCTTGCCGCGTCTCGCCTGAACAATGGATTACCGACATTTTCACACTCTGGCACAGGCTTTGCTTATATACCTGCGTGTCCGTAAACGTTACCTATTTACTCGCTGGAGGGGATCCAATGAAGCTGGTTACCGTCGTAATTAAGCCATTCAAGCTGGAGGATGTACGTGAAGCTTTATCCTCTATCGGCATTCAGGGACTGACCGTCTCCGAAGTGAAAGGTTTTGGCCGTCAGAAGGGCCATGCAGAGCTTTATCGTGGCGCAGAGTACAGCGTGAACTTCCTGCCTAAGGTCAAAATTGATATCGCTATTGCCGACGATCAGTTAGACGAAGTGGTGGATGTCATCAGTAAAGCGGCTTACACCGGCAAAATTGGCGACGGTAAAATTTTCGTAGCTGAACTGCAGCGCGTCATCCGTATTCGTACCGGCGAGACCGACGAAGCCGCTCTGTAATAAAGACTCAGTACTGTGATGGGATGGAATAAAAATGAATAAAATTTTCGCTAAGTTGGGCCTCACCAGCCTGGCACTGTTACCCTCACTCGCGATGGCTGCGCCTGCCGTTGCGGACAAGGCTGATAACGCATTTATGATGATTTGCACCGCGCTGGTGCTGTTTATGTCAATTCCAGGTATCGCGCTGTTTTACGGTGGTTTGATTCGCGGTAAAAACGTGCTGTCGATGCTGACCCAGGTTGCCGTCACCTTCTCACTGGTCTGCGTATTGTGGATGGTTTACGGCTATTCACTGGCGTTCAGTGAAGGCAACGCATTCTTTGGCAGCTTTAACTGGGTGATGCTGAAAAACATTCAGCTGACCGCCGTCATGGGCAGCTTTTATCAATATATTCACGTCGCGTTCCAGGCCTCGTTTGCCTGTATCACGGTGGGCCTGATTGTCGGTGCTATCGCAGAACGCATCCGTTTCTCTGCCGTACTGATTTTTGTCGGCGTCTGGCTGACCCTGGCTTACCTGCCTATCGCGCACATGGTGTGGGCTGGCGGTTTCCTGGCACAGGATGGCGCGCTGGACTTTGCTGGCGGCACCGTGGTGCATATTAACGCCGCTGTCGCCGGTCTGGTGGGCGCTTATCTGGTGGGCAAACGTGCCGGCTTTGGTAAAGAGGCCTTCAAACCACACAACCTGCCCATGGTATTCACCGGCACCGCCATTCTGTATGTCGGCTGGTTCGGCTTCAACGCCGGTTCTGCTTCTGCAGCAAACGAAATCGCGGCGCTGGCCTTCCTCAACACCGTTGTCGCAACAGCGGGCGCCGTGTTGTCATGGACCTTTGGCGAGTGGGCGGTACGTGGTAAGCCTTCGCTGCTGGGTGCCTGTTCAGGCTTTATTGCCGGGCTGGTAGCGATTACGCCTGCCTGTGGTTATGTCGGCGTCGGCGGTGCATTAATCATCGGCCTGGTCGGCGGACTGGCGGGACTGTGGGGCGTGACCACCCTGAAAAAATGGCTGCGCGTGGATGATCCCTGCGATGTGTTCGGCGTGCATGGCGTGTGCGGCATTGTCGGCTGTATCCTGACTGGCGTGTTTGCCTCCTCATCACTGGGCGGCGTAGGCTACGCAGAGGGTGTCACCATGGGCCATCAGGTCTGGGTACAGCTCTTCAGCGTGGGCCTGACTATCGTCTGGTCGGGCGTTGTCGCCTTCATCGGCTTCAAGCTGGCTGATTTGATTGTCGGTCTGCGCGTTCCGGAAGAACATGAGCGTGAAGGTCTGGATGTAAACAGCCACGGCGAGAATGCTTACAACCAGTAATGGATGGGCACTGAAAAGATCAACCGGGGGCGAGTAATCGCCCCCTTTTTTATTCGCTGCGCTGACGCATCACTCCTTCCTGAACCGTTGAGGCCACCAGCACGCCCTGCTGATTGTAGAACTCGCCCCGGACAAAACCCCGTGCGCCTGACGCCGAAGTACTGACCACGCTGTAGAGCAGCCATTCACTGAAGTCGAACGGGCGGTGGAACCACATTGAGTGGTCGATAGTGGCAACCTGCATGTCCGGCTCTAAAAAGCCTTTACCGTGCGGCTGGAGCGCGACCGGCAGGAAATTGAGGTCGGAAGCATAGCCGAGCAGATATTGATGGATACGTAAATCGTCGGGCAGTGGGCCGGTGGCACGGATCCAGACCTGGCGCTCCGGCTTATCCACATGGCCCCGGAGAGGATTGTGAATCTGTACCGGGCGGATCTCCAGCGGACGTTCAGCAATAAATTTTTCACGTAGCTTTTCTGGCAGCAGATGCGCCATTTTCTGCGCCATCGCCTGTTCAGTTAACAGATTCTCTGGCCCCGCCACCTGCGGCATCGGATTCTGATGTTCAAAGCCGCTTTCCGGTGACTGGAACGAGGCGGTCATATAAAAAATCGGCTGCCCATTCTGAATGGCACTGACCCTACGTGCGCTGAAACTTTTGCCATCACGCAGCGTTTCAACATCATAAATAATCGCTTTCTGACTATCGCCGGGCCGCAAAAAATAGCTGTGAAAAGAGTGAATAATGCGATCTTCCGCCACGGTTTGCTTTGCGGCATACAGCGCCTGACCCACCACCTGACCGCCAAACACCTGACGAAGGCCAATATCTTCGCTCTGGCCGCGATATAAACCCTCTTCCAGTTTTTCCAGATTTAATAAATTCAGCAGATTTTGCAGTGCCTGACTCATGGCGCGTTCCTCAATATAGTGACCTGCTCAGTGTGAAAGATCGGACCAGTTGACGTCAATCAGACTTTCTGGATTGTCGGTGCCAGGCAAAATTTCATTTTTGTGCCAACATTAAGGACATACGGCGAGTGAAGCGCTGTAAGCAGGATTCGCTGCCGACAATCATTTTGATCAAATGGAGACGACATCAATGAAACTCAGGCATGTGTTCAGTGGAGTAGTTATGGCGGTTGCTGTTGTAGGATGCGCCGACAAGAGTAAACCCGTGCCAACGCCAACTCTGGGTTCTGCGGTTGCAGGACAGACGGCGGCGATTGCGCAGCCTAACGTAAGTGGTTCAGTCTTTATCCGCCAGCGCATTGCGCTGCCGCCGGATGCGGTATTAACCGTGACGCTTTCTGATGCGTCCGTCGCCGATGCACCCTCAAAAGTGCTGTCGCAGCGTGTAGTGCGTACCGAAGGCAAACAGGCACCGTTCCAGTTCGTGCTGCCGTTTAACCCAGCCGACATCAAGCCTGATGCACGCATTCTGTTAAGCGCAGCTATCTCAATCGACGGTAAGCTGGCCTTTATCACTGAAGGCGTGAAGCCGGTAATTAACCAGGGTGGCACCAAAGCAGAGCTGCTGCTGGTACCGGTTCCGTCTATGGCGATGCCAACCCAGCCGGGCGCAGCGACCACCGTTCCTTCAACCTCACCGACTCAGGTGACGCCGTCTGCTGCGGTTCCTGCTCCAACCCGTCTGTAATCTCTTTTCGGGGCGACATTGTCGCCCTTTTTACCCTGTCTAAAATCGCCAGCGATAAGCCTCGAGATCGAGCTGTCCGTCATCACTCACCTCTATGCCTTCCGCCTCCAGTGCATCCCGCTGCCGCAACAGACGGTCACCCTGAAGAGAAATTGTGCCGTGTCGGTTTACGACGCGATGCCAGGGAAGGGTAGTGCCCTCGGGTAAGCGACTCAGCACGCCACCAACCTGACGCGCCGCGCGCGGAGAACCGGCCAGTAGCGCCACATCGCCATAGGTGGTGACGCGGCCAGCCGGAATAGCGGCAACAATTTGCCAGATGCGTTGCTGGAAAGTGTCTGGCTGATTCATGTACTTATTTCATCAGGAAAAAGGGTTTTAACTTTAGCACGGGGAAAAGGCGGAGAAAGCGTAAAAGCAGTGGTTGTTCAAGAAAACAACGGTTGTCCCGACTACGCTTGCAATTGCCACCTCCTTCCCAGATAATGCCCCCGCTCTCGTAAAGAGGGCTTGTCAATGGGGGCCCTGTTGGTTCTCCCGCAATGCTAGCTTGTGAACTCGGTCAGATCCGGAAGGAAGCAGCCGTAGCAGGTGACGCGTGTGCCGGGATGTAGCTGGCAGGGCCCCCACCACTTTCTCCCTTCGATATTCTCTCACCTAAGCTGCAGACAGGCAAAACCCGCCTGGGCCGATCCTTTGCCGGCAGGCAGGATTATCTATCTGGTACTTTGTTGGGGTAAAACTGAGCAGTAAGCGATCAGATTAACGGACAAATTTCCATACTGAACCCGGGACTTTATCGTAGAGCTTGTTCATCGTCAGTTCCGCCAGGCGATGGTCAGCTGCTGAGTAAAATACCGCTAATTCATCTTCCGGTAATTCATACTTATTTTTTTCAATCACCCTTTCCAGGGTATCAAGAGAGCGGCAGCGCCGCAGTCGCATCAAATAATCGGTTTTAGTCAGGGTTTTGTTCATAAATAAACCGTTCTCATGTCTTTACTATAATGAATGGCTCGGTTGCTGGAGAAAAGCGCACTCTTCAGTGAACAGATTAAATAAGCGTTTTGCTGAACGTTGCCACCGCTGAAGATCCGGACTATTGACACCATAATTGCTGAATAGCATAAAAGTATCATCAAGATATTCATCGATTTGCGAAATCAGCGCTTCATCTTCAACGTGCTTAATTTTGTAATTCATGGTGAAAGAGGCGATATGCTCAATCAAATCGTTAAGCTGTAGATTGCTTTCAGAAGTGGGATCATTAACCCAGCCATGATGGCTGTCGGTTAATGTTGCCATGCTGTCGTCAAACAGACTCTCACAAAGGTATTTAAGCTGGGCAATATCATGCCGTTTCGGTGAGTATTCGTCCATCTTTTTCCCCTCCATAGCTAGCACAGTTGCCGCAGGGCGGCGAGAGAAGATCACGCGGCCAGGAAGCGATTATTCGGGCAGTTATTAAACGGGATGTCTTAAAGATAGTGTAAAACCATTAGTTCTGCTCACCTCCATTACTAAATATTACAATTCATCGCCAGGGGAGGGTTGCTCATTGTCGATCACATCAAACTCAAGTGCACCGGGCTTAATGTGAAAGTTTACCTGTTCTGACTGCGTCACGGTTTCATTTAGATCCAGGCAGGGACTAAATAAATTCCAGTCAAAATCGTAAAGTAATTTGAAACTATTCAGATCCTGGTATTCAACCGAAATGATTTTTAAACTGCCTGGAACTAACCGGGCATTTTGTGAGTACCAGCGTAAATCCCCTACCAGCAAATCGGTTATTTTGAGAATATTCCGCTGAACAATCTCTGCTATTTTTGCGCAGTCCGATTCACCCGCAGCAATATCACATTCAATACGTGACAGCATATCTGTTCCACTTATAACCGTTAATAAACCTATCATTGGTTTTCTGCAACTGGTTTGCAAGTCAGTTGAGCACAAAACTCTCAGTTTCTGAGATTTGCCAGACGCAGCCGCAGGCCTTACCGCCAGCGCGGGTCTGCCAATGCGTGCAGGTGGTATTTATCTTTTGATACACAATCCCACATTCAACAGAGAGCAACATCAGGTATCTTTACTGTTATGTTATAACATTATGGTGAAGTAATGCGTCAGAGTGGACTACTTATGTCACTGGGCGGGCGGCTGGGAGTAGCACTGCTATTTATCACGCTGCTTGCCGTGGCAATAAAATGGGGGATCAGCGCATGATCCTGTTTAACGCGCTTCGCGCGGGCTACCAGGGACAGGTTGTGACCCCGGCTATTACCGGCCAGCTCGCAGCAGGCTCGATGACCGCGCTGGTCGGCGCGAACGGTAGCGGCAAATCAACCCTGTTAAAAACCATTGCTGGCTTACTGCCACCGATAGCCGGGCGCTGCGAGCTGCAGGTTGCACGCCGGGATATCGGCTGGTTGCCGCAGCGCACCGAACTTGAGACCCGCTTTCCCCTGACGGTATTTGAACTGGTCTCTATTGGCTGCTGGCCACGCTGCGGCTGGTTCGGCGGCATTAACCGGATACTGCGTCGGGAGATCTGGCAGGCGCTGGAAGCGGTTCAGATGAGTGATTATGCGGATGCACAGCCCGCGACGTTATCCGGCGGACAACTGCAGCGGGTATTGTTTGCGCGGCTGATGCTGCAGCGCAGCCAGCTCTGGCTTCTGGATGAGCCTTTTAACGGCATTGACAGCCAGACGGTGACGCTACTGATGTCGATCCTTGAGCAGCAACAGCAGGCTGGAACAACCCTGCTGGTGGTGCTGCACGATCGTCCGCTGGTGGCGCGCTACTTCAGTAACGTGATGTCGATGGATGAACGTGAGGTTAACTGCACCTGCCTGCCTGCTTCCTCTCTGGGGAGTCGTGCGCCGTGACCCTGATTCAACCCTTTATTGAGTTTGGTTTTATGCGACGCGCGCTGGTGGCCTGTCTGGCGCTGGCCGTCAGCGCCACGCCGCTCGGGGTATTCCTCTCCCTGCGACGCATGAGCCTGATTGGCGATGCCTTATCACACGCGGTGCTGCCCGGTGCCGCCATTGGCTATCTGATCTCCGGATTGTCACTGGTCGCGATGGGTGTTGGCGGCCTGATCGCCGGTTTAGCCGTGGCGCTGCTCTCTGGCGCGGTCAGTCGCTACACGCCGCTGAAAGAGGATGCCAGTTTCGCCGGCTTCTATCTGGGTTCACTGGCGCTGGGCGTCACGCTGGTTTCATTACGCGGCTCAAGCGTGGATCTGCTGCACGTTCTGTTTGGCTCGCTGCTGGCGGTAGACAACGCAGCGCTGTTGCTGGTGGGCGGCATCGCTGCCTTTACGCTGATTCTGCTGGCGGTGATCTATCGTCCGCTGGTCATTGATGCATTTGACGGCGACTTCCTGCGTGCGCAGGGAAAATGGAGCGCGCCGCTGGTGCATGGTCTGTTTTTAATGCTGGTGGTGCTGAATCTGGTGGCGGGTTTTCAGGTGCTGGGCACTCTGATGTCGGTGGGTTTAATGATGTTGCCCGCCGCCAGCGCCCGCTTCTGGAGTCGCCATCTCGCCGCGATGCTGGTTATCGCCATTTTCATGGCAATGATTTCGGCGCTGGCCGGGCTGATGCTCTCCTGGCACTTCTCATTGCCGGCGGGTCCCGCTGTAGTGCTGAGCGCCGCCATGCTGTTTTTTTTCTCCATTCTTACAGGGCCGTGCGGCGGAATTTTACGCCGCCATTAATCTTAAGGGGTATCTATGAAAAAATTACCGGTTAGCCTGGCGCTCGCTGCGCTGTTTGCCACGCCTCTGGCGATGGCCAAAACGGTGGATGTCGTGGCCAGCTTTACCGTGCTGGCTGACATCGTTAAGCAGGTCGGCGGCGAGCATGTAAAGGTTAAAAGCCTGGTGGGGCCGAATGGCGATCCACATACTTTTGAACCGACACCGCAGGACAGTCAGGCGCTGGCGGAGGCCGATCTGGTGTTTGTCAGCGGACTGGGACTGGAAGGGTGGATGGATCGGCTGGTCAGCGCCTCAGGGTATCGCGGTCAGCCCGTTGTCGCTTCAACCGGTGTCACCACCCGCAGCATGGAGGAGGAGGGTAAAACCGTTACCGATCCTCACGCCTGGAACAGCATGCAGAACGGCGTTATCTACGCGACCAACGTGATGAATGCGCTGGTCAAAGCCGATCCTGAAGATGCTCCGGCCATTCGTCAGCGTGGACAGAATTACATTCAGCAACTGCAGGCGCTGGATCGCTGGGCAAAAACCGCCTTTGACGCTGTTCCAGCCGATAAGCGTAAAGTGCTGACCAGTCATGATGCGTTTGGTTACTTTGGACAGCGATATGGCGTGACTTTCCTGGCGCCGGTAGGGTTCTCTACTGAGGCGGAAGCGAGTGCCAGCAACGTGGGTAATTTAATCACCCAACTTAAGCAGCAGCACATCAACCGCTATTTCATCGAGAACCAGACCGACCCGCGTCTGGTAAAACAGATTGCCAGCGCCACCGGGGCAGAGCCGGGTGGTGAGCTCTACCCGGAAGCGTTATCCACGGCCTCTGGCCCCGCAGCCACCTATCAGGCGGCTTTTAAACACAACGTGAATGCGATGCTGAAGAGCATGCACTAAGCATAAAAAAGGCCGGGCAAGCCCGGCCAGTCATCACGACACAAACTAGCGTTTTTTCTTTCTTCCCTGTACTGCTTTAAACCGCGGGTTTGATTTACAGATAACGTAAATACGGCCTTTGCGGCGGACTACTTTACAATCCCGATGGCGATTTTTTGCTGAACGCAGCGAGCTTAATACCTGCATGATCCTCTCCTCTATTTCTTTCCAAGAAAACGCCCGAAACGCTGGTTAAAGCGTGCGGTGCTGCCCTCTTTGGCAAAATCTTTCTGTTTGCCGGTGTAGAACACATGTGAGGCAGACGACACATCCAGGGTGACGTAAGGCAGCGTTTCGCCTTCGAACTCCAAGGTGCGATCGGTTTTGATGGTTGATCCAATTTTGAACCAGACATCAGCCGACGTGTCATGGAAGACCACGTGACGATAGTGAGGATGAATATTCGCTTTCATAATGCACACCTATGTAATGTTATACTATAACAATATTATGCGATGCACAGGCCAGGATTGCAACTGTCCGTGAGACAGGAAAAGCAAGGGAACAGGAAATGAGAAGGGCAGAATCGCAGGCATAAAAAAAGGCCGCTTGCGCGGCCTCAGATGATTTACAGCTTAGTGAGTCTGGTTATGCTCAACCGGATGACTGTTCGCTGATTCTTCTTTTTTCTTGCCAAAGCGGCGGCGTACCACCACAAAGAACACAGGAACGAAGAAGATCGCCAGTATGGTCGCGGTGACCATACCACCGATAACACCGGTACCTACGGCGTTTTGCGAACCGGAACCGGCCCCGGTACTGATCGCCAGCGGCAGTACCCCGAGAATAAACGCCAGTGACGTCATCAGGATAGGACGCAGACGCATACGGCACGCTTCCAGCGCAGCTTCAATCAGCCCTTTACCTTCTTTATCCATCAAATCTTTAGCAAATTCGACGATAAGGATGGCGTTCTTGGTGGAGAGGCCGATGGTTGTCAGTAACCCCACTACGAAGTAGACGTCATTACTCAGGCCACGCAGGGTGGTAAAGATCAGTGCACCAATGACCCCGAGTGGGACAACCAGCATAACCGAGAATGGAATCGACCAGCTCTCGTACAGTGCGGCGAGACACAGGAAGACCACAATCAGTGAGATGGCATAGAGCGCAGGGGCCTGGTTGCCTGACAGGCGTTCCTGATAGGACATGCCGGTCCAGTCATAGCCGATACCGGCAGGCAGTTTCGCCGCCAGCTCTTCCATCAGGTCCATTGCCGCACCTGAGCTTTTGCCTGGCGCAGCCTGTCCCAGGATTTCCATCGCAGGCAGACCGTTGTAACGCTCAAGACGCGGTGAACCATATTGCCATTTCGCTGATGAGAAGGCAGAGAAGGGCACCATGGTTCCGCTGCTGTTGCGCACGTACCATTTACCAATGTCGTCCGGTAGCATGCGGGCGTCCGCTTTACCCATGACGTAAACTTTCTTCACGCGACCGCGGTCAATGAAGTCATTGACGTAGGAACCGCCCCAGGAAGCCGCCAGCGTGGTGTTGATATCACTCAGTGATACGCCCAGCGCCTGTGCTTTCTCCTGATCGATGGTCAGCTTGTACTGTGGCGTATCTTCCATCCCGTTAGGACGGACGCCAACCAGCGTATCAGGATGTTGCGCAATCATGCCGAACAGCTGATTACGCGCTTCCGTCAGCTTATCGTGGCCAAGGTTATTCTGGTCGATCAGCTCAAAGTCGAAGCCGGTCGCGTTACCCAGTTCAATAATGGCTGGCAGGTTGAAAGGAATGACCATTGCATCTTTGATCGCGCCCAGCGCCTGCATGGCACGGCCAGCAATCGCCGGTACTTTCATGTCGCTGCCGGTACGCTCATCCCACGGCTTGAGACTGACGAAGGCGATACCGGTGTTCTGTCCACGACCGGCAAAGCCGAAGCCGTTAACGGTAAACACCGATTTAACCGTGTCTTTCTCCTGGGTCAGGAAGTAATCCGTCACCTGATCCAGCACTTTCTGCGTACGTTCCTGGGTTGCACCAGCAGGCAGCTGCGCCTGAGCCAGCAGCAGACCCTGATCCTCTTCCGGTAAGAATGAAGAGGGCAGGCGCACAAACAGAAACGCCATACCGACCACGATCACCAGATAGATCAACATATAGCGACCCGTACTGCGAACCATGTGACCCACACCATCCACATAGTGGTTGGTGCTTTTGTCGAACATGCGGTTGAACCAGCCGAAGAAACCGGTGGTTTTACCGTGCTCGCCTTTTTTAATCGGTTTCAGCATGGTGGCACAGAGTGCCGGCGTCAGAATAAAGGCGACCAGCACCGACAGCGCCATTGCCGAAACGATAGTGATGGAGAACTGACGGTAGATAACACCGGTCGAACCACCAAAGAACGCCATTGGAATAAATACGGCAGCCAGCACCAGTGCGATACCGACCAGTGCGCCCTGGATCTGCTCCATTGAACGCTTAGTCGCTTCTTTTGGCGGTAATCCCTCTTCCGCCATCACGCGCTCAACGTTCTCGACCACTACGATGGCGTCATCCACCAGCAAGCCGATGGCCAGCACCATCCCGAACATCGTCAGGGTGTTTATCGAATAGCCAAAAGCGCTGATAACGGCAAACGTACCCAGCAATACCACGGGGACCGCGATGGTAGGAATGAGCGTGGCGCGGAAGTTCTGCAGAAACAGATACATAACCAGGAACACCAGCACGATCGCTTCGATCAGCGTTTTCACCACTTCGAAAATCGAGATCTTGACGAAAGGCGTGGTGTCATACGGATAGACCACTTTCAAACCGGCCGGGAACGTCGGCTGCAATTTGGCCAGTTCTTCTTTCACCGCATTGGCGGTATCCAGCGCATTCGCACCGGTGGCCAGCTTGATACCGATACCGGACGCAGGCTTGCCGTTATAACGGGCAACGATCTCGTAGTTTTCCGCGCCAAGTTCAATCCTTGCCACATCACGCAGACGAACCTGAGAACCATCTTCATTCACTTTCAGCAGGATTTTGCCGAATTCATCGGTAGAGGTGAGACGGGTTTGCGCAATGATAGAGGCGTTAAGCTGCTGTCCCGGAACCGGAGGCGTACCGCCCAACTGACCGGCAGCAACCTGGGTGTTCTGCGTATTCAGCGCGCTGATAACATCAACCGGCGTCAGGTTGTAGTTGTTCAGCTTGTGCGGATCCATCCAGATACGCATCGCGTACTGCGCACCAAATACCTGGGTATCACCCACACCTTTGGTACGGCTGATCGGATCTTTGATGGACGATGAAATAAAGTCAGAAATATCATTCTGCGTCATATTGTCATCGTCGCTGATGAAGCCCGCTACCATCAGGAAGCTACTGGAAGATTTCTTAACCTGAATCCCCTGTTGCTGTACTTCCTGCGGTAACAGCGGCGTCGCCAGCTGCAGTTTGTTCTGCACCTGAACCTGCGCGATATCGGCATCTGTCCCTGACTCAAAGGAGATCGTCAGGGTCAGCGTACCGGATGAGTCGCTGCTTGAGGACATATACATCAGTCCATCAATGCCGTTCATATTTTGTTCGATGACCTGGGTCACCGAGTCCTGCAGCGTTTTAGCATCTGCACCAGGGTAGGTGGCCTGAATCTCAATCGCCGGCGGTGCAACATTGGGATATTGCTCAATCGGAAGTTTGAGAATCGATAGCGCACCGACCAGCATAATGATGATGGCGAGCACCCACGCAAAGATGGGCCGATCGATAAAGAACTTAGCCATGAATCAACGGCTCCTGTTATGACGATGACTTGTCAGACTGCGGCTTTGAATCGGGTGCCGCTTTCGCATCGTCTGAGACTTCTTGTGGGGTAACCTGTGCGCCCGGCTTGGCTCGCTGCAGACCCGTGCTGATCACACGTTCACCCGCTTTAACACCGTCGGTGACTAACCATTTGTCGCCAATCGCCTGAGAGGTGGTGACCTGACGAGCTTCCACTTTGTTATCTGCACCCACCACCATGACCGTTGCCTGACCCGTTGGGGTACGGGCTACCGCCTGTTGCGGAACCAGCAACGCATTAGGATTGGTACCTTCATCCAGACGTGCGCGAACAAACATGCCCGGTAACAGCGCATGGTTCGGGTTCGGGACAATGGCGCGCAGAGTGATAGAGCCGGTGGTTTCATCAACGGTAACGTCAGAGAACTCCAGCGTACCGGTCTGCGGATAGCTGTTGCCGTTCTGCATCAGCAGGGTCACGTTGGCTTTACCATCGTTCTGCTTCAGCTGACCCGACTCCAGTTCTGAACGTAAGCGCATGAAATCTTCGCTCGACTGGGTGACGTCGACATACATCGGATCAAGTTGCTGCACAGTGGCCAGGGCGGTGGTTTGTGCGTTTTGTACCAGCGCACCTTCCGTTACCGACGATTTGCCGATGCGGCCACTGATAGGCGAGGTGACTTTGGTATAAGCCAGGTTAATGCGGGCCGTTTCTACGTTGGCTTTTGCTACCTGAACCGCAGCATCGTTTTGCGCGGCCGTGGCAACGGCGGTGTCGTAATCCTGCTGACTGATATATTTGGTGCCGAGTAAAGGCTTGTAACGTTTGACGGTCAGCTGAGCGATGCGAGCATTGGCCTGCGCCTGAGTCAAATCACCTTTAGCGCTGTCATAGGCGGCCTGATAGGTAGCAGGATCGATCTGATAAAGAGACTGACCTGCTTTGACATCGCTGCCTTCAACAAAGTTACGCTTCAGAATGATACCGGAAACCTGCGGACGGACTTCGGCGACACGATATGCCGAGGTGCGGCCAGGTAATTCAGTCGAGATTTTCAGGGGTTCAGTTTTCAGTGTTACAACCCCCACTGCTGGCGGTTGCTGGGCGGCTTGTTCGGATTTATTGTTGTCACATCCTGTTAACAAAAAGCTGCCTGATAGCATCAGGACGGCCGCCAGAGGCGATAATCCTCTGATTTTATTCATAAATAAACCTCTAGTGTCCGATATCAATTGGTCAATGGATCACAAACTGAAAAACCCATTGCTGTGTCAAGTCGCAGGTCATGCTATGGTACATACATTCGCAAATGTATGTAAACTTACCTGTTTGTAAAAAAAGCCCCTTATGGCACGAAAAACCAAAGCGCAAGCACTTGAAACGCGACATCAAATTCTTGATGCCGCCATTGTTCTGTTTTCGCAGCAGGGCGTTTCAGCCACTTCTCTGGCGGATATTGCAACCGCTGCCAGCGTCACGCGAGGGGCCATCTACTGGCACTTCAAAAATAAAGCCGATGTATTACATGAAATATGGCTTCGTTGTGATGCTGGTCTGGACGATGTGGAACTTGAGTATCAGACAAAATACCCTGGCGATCCACTCTCTGTGTTGCGAGCGATGCTGGTCTATATCTTTGACGCGACAGCAAAGGATCCGCAGCGCCGCGCCTTGATGGAGATCATTTTCCACAAATGTGAATTTGTGGGCGAAATGTCGGCACTGAAGAATATGCAGCAGAGCTTACTGCTGGAATGCTACGACAAAATTGAAGATGTCCTGCGCCAGTGTATCGAAGCCGGACAGCTTCCGGGCAGTCTCAGCACGCGTCAGGCCGCTCTTATCCTGCGCGGTTACGTCAACGGTATGATGGAAAGCTGGCTGTTTGCACCGGACAGTTTTGATTTAGCCGGAGACGCGCCGACGCTGGTCAATGCCTTTATCGATATGCTGCGCCTCAGTCCGACGCTGACTGCCCACCACTAAGCCGATGGGCGATCGCGCTTGTTTTCGAAATCGCGCTGCACCATGGCCAGCGCTGAAAGCACGGTTTCCACCGGCAGTTGATGCTCTTCCAGTAGCTGAATCAAATCAACTGCCAGTTTGACGTCGTCAGGGGCATTTTCCAGTGACATCTCTTCTCCTAAATACGTAGTCGGGCTGCGACCAGCAGCATCACTAATGCACCGATAATCGCCACGCCCAGTGCGCCGATATGCAGCGTTGCCAGGGTGCTCAGCTCAAAATAGGTGGCGATATAGCCGCCAATCAGAGCCCCGATCATCGACAGAGTCAGGGTAGCAACCAGGCCGCCCGGTGGTCCCGGCATCAGCAGGCGCTTCAGCAACCCCAGCAGTAAACCGCTTAACAGCCACACAAGTAAAGCCATGGTTCTTCTCCGCGCCGAATCACACCCAGTATAGGAGCGCTTTTGTCACGCTGCGCTTTATTCGCTGCTGCGCAACGACGAGGCCCATTCAACCGAGCGAATTGCCTGCCGACAGCGTGCCAGTCGCTGCTCTAACGTTTCCAGATCCTGTTTCAGCTGATGCTGTACCGCCAGCGTTTCGGCCAGCGCCAGTCGCTGCTCACGCTGATCGATCATTGCCAGCAAACGCCGTTCAAATTCACGGTACTCCTGATATTTTGCGGCGCGTGGGTTCCTGACGGGCTGTTCGCGGCGGGTACGCAGCTGTTGCGTACTCGCCTCACGTTGCAGGGCGGCAATCTGATCGACCAGGCGTTCAGCCAGCCAGGCACTGCGGGCCAGATCGTGGCTGCTGTCGCACAGCCTGGCAAAATTCTGTTCCACTTCCAGCAGGTAATCAGCCAGCCGCGTGCCTTTGGTGCGAAACAGCTGAGTATCAAAACGTGGCAGACGGCAAACCCCATCTGAATGGCAGGCAAGCTCCTGCCGCAGGGCGATAAGGAGCTGTTGCAGGCGCTGTTGTATGGCGATCGCACTCATCGCGTGACGCTCAATTGTGCTAACGTACGCTGATGAGGAAAGAGTTGGGCGGCATTCATGCAACGCATTCTGTTATTAACCCTCGGCTGGCTGGCGATTGTGCTGGGGACGCTGGGCATTGTATTACCTTTATTACCTACCACGCCATTCATGCTGCTGGCTGCCTGGTGTTTTGCCCGTTCATCGCCGCGTTTTCATCACTGGCTACTGTGGAAATCGCCATTTGGTCGCTATCTGCGCCACTGGCAGCAGCATCGGGCGATGCCGCCAGGGGCTAAAGTACGCGCTATCTGCCTGATAGTCGCCACCTTTAGTCTCTCACTCTTCCTGGTGCATCAGCTCTGGGTACGCATCATGCTGCTGATCATGCTGGCGGCGCTGCTGCTGTTTATGTGGCGTATTCCGGTGGTGGCAGAAGCAGCGGACGCGCCGCCGCCACCGCGATAAAGTTGCATTTAGCCGGTCATTTGCTTAGATTTGGGCGTCTTCGTGCGTGGCTTCCCTTTGTGAATTGACTTCCGCTGAGCCTTTTATCAGGTATAAGCGCTTTTGAAGCTGCGCGAAACAGAATTTTTTACCAGGCGTATCATTATGACCGACACTGCGCAGCAGCTTGAATTCATTAAAAACAGCATTAAAAGCATTCCCGATTATCCTAAGCCAGGCATCCTGTTCCGCGATGTCACCAGCCTGCTGGAAGATCCCAAAGCCTATGCCGCGTCGATTGCGCTGCTGGTTGAGCGTTACCGTAATAAAGGCATCACTAAGGTGGTGGGGACGGAAGCGCGCGGTTTCCTGTTTGGTGCACCGGTGGCGTTAGGCCTCGGCGTCGGTTTTGTTCCGGTGCGTAAGCCCGGCAAACTGCCCCGTGAGGTCTACAGCGAATCCTATGAGCTGGAGTACGGCACCGATAAGCTGGAATTGCACAAAGATGCCATCCAGCCAGGCGATCTGGTGCTGGTGGTTGACGATCTGCTGGCGACCGGCGGGACGATTGAAGCGACCGTTAAACTGATTCGTCGTGCAGGCGGTGAAGTCAAAGACGCGGCTTTCATTATTAACCTGTTCGATCTGACCGGAGAAACGCGTCTTAATGCTATGGGCGTTGAGAGCTACAGCCTGGTTAAATTCCCCGGTCACTAAGCCACTCTTTCGGCCTTGCCATCCGGCGAGGCCGTCACGCCCTCGGCGTCAAGATAACGAGTGCCAGCCAAAAGCGTAGCTGATAGACTACTGCAATCTTATACAGGGGTTGCAGAGCGTCTGCGCTCATCTTTCCATCCAACTTCGTCGAACTCCACATGAGCTATCAGGTACTTGCGCGAAAATGGCGTCCCCAGGCTTTTGCTGATGTTGTCGGTCAGGAACATGTTCTGACGGCGCTGGCGAATGGATTGTCTCTGGGACGCATCCATCATGCTTATCTCTTCTCCGGCACCCGCGGAGTAGGGAAAACCACTATTGCGCGTCTGCTGGCCAAAGGCCTTAACTGCGAAACCGGTATCACTGCCACCCCCTGTGGTCAGTGTGATAACTGCCGTGAAATTGAGCAGGGCCGCTTTGTCGATCTGATTGAGATCGACGCCGCTTCGCGTACCAAAGTTGAAGATACCCGCGATCTGCTCGACAACGTGCAGTACGCCCCGGCGCGTGGCCGCTTCAAAGTCTATCTGATCGATGAAGTGCATATGCTGTCGCGTCACAGCTTCAATGCGCTGTTAAAGACGCTGGAAGAGCCCCCATCACACGTTAAATTCCTGCTGGCGACCACCGATCCGCAGAAACTGCCGGTGACCATTCTCTCGCGCTGCCTGCAGTTCCACCTCAAAGCGCTGGATGTGGATCAAATCCGTCAGCAGCTTGAGCATGTTCTGAAACAGGAACAGATTGAGAGTGAAACCCGGGCGCTGCAGCTGCTGGCGCGGGCTGCCGATGGCAGTATGCGCGATGCGCTGAGCCTTACCGACCAGGCCATCGCCATGGGGCAGGGCGCGGTGACCAGCAGTACGGTCAGCGTCATGCTCGGCACGCTGGATGATGAACAGCCGCTGGGGCTGCTGGAAGCGCTGGTCGACGGTGACGGTCAGCAGGTGATGAACCTGTTGAGCCAGGCCGCGTCACGGGGTGTGGAATGGGAAGCGCTGCTGGTAGAAATGCTGCGCCTGCTGCACCAGATTGCGATGGTGCAACTGCTGCCGACCTCGCTCAACGACGATGATGAGAGTAACGCCCTTCGCTTGCGTGAACTGGCGCGCGTGGTGCCGCCCGCCGATCTGCAACTCTATTATCAGACCCTGTTGATGGGCCGCAAGGATCTGCCGATTGCGCCCGATCGTCGCATGGGTGTGGAGATGACGCTGCTGCGTGCACTGGCGTTTCATCCTAAAGCTGCCGTGGCTGAACCCATTGCGCGTCCCGCATTAACTCAGCAGACGGCACCTGTCGCCCCTGCGCAGACGTCCCCGGCAGCATCCGGGCCATCGCCGTTAGCACGGCAACCGGCAGCACAGCCAGCCTCACCGTCACCTGCCGCTGCGCCGCCGTCGCACACCGCGTCGCCCGTAGCGCAGCAGATGCCGGAGCAGACGCAGCAGCAGGTTGCTGCTCAGCCGCAGATGGCCGCGCCCGATGCTGCACCGCAGCATTCGCCGTCGCCAGATGCCGCACCTGACACTGCACTCTCCAGTTCCACCAGTCAGCTCCTGCAGGCGCGCACTCAGTTGTTGCGTCAGGGAGCGAACAAGCCAAAAAAGCGTGAGCCGGCAGCGCCAGGTGCGCGGCCGGCCAACTCCGCGCTGGAGCGGCTGGCCTCGGTCACCGAGCGCAGTCAGCAGCGTATCCGCGATCGCGAGCCTGCCGCCCCGGTAAAAGAGGAAGCGTACCGCTGGAAAGCGGTTAATCAGCCGGTAGAAGTGGCGGAGCCGGTGGCGACGCCAAAGGCCTTGCGTTCTGCGCTGGAGCATGAGAAAACCCCTGAGCTGGCGGCGCGTCTGGCCGAAGAAGCGCAGCAGCGCGATCCCTGGGCCGCAGAGATTGCGATCCTGCCACTGCCGAAACTGGTGCAGCAGCTGGCGTTAAATGCCTGGAAAGAGACCACCGAAAGTGGGGTCTGCCTGCATTTGCGTAGCAGCCAGCGTCACCTTAATTCACCGTCGGCGCAGCAGGTATTAAGCGATGCGCTGAGTCAGCATGCCGGGCAGAGAGTTGAACTCTCGGTAGTTGAAGACGATAATTCATCGGTGTTGACGCCACTTGAATGGCGTCAGGCCATTTACGAAGAGAAACTGGCGCAGGCGCGTCAGTCGATCACCTGTGATACCCACATCCAGACGCTGCAGCGCTTTTTTGATGCCGATCTGGATGAGGAGAGTATCCGACCTGTTTGAACACGCTGCTGCTATCTTAACGATAGCGTTGTAGCCTCAGCTGAGAGAGAAAACTATGTTTGGTGGTAAAGGCGGATTGGGCAACCTGATGAAACAGGCCCAGCAGATGCAGGACAAAATGGCCAGGGTTCAGGAAGAGATTGCCGCGATTGAAGTGACCGGTGAGTCTGGTGCTGGCCTGGTAAAAGTCACCATTAACGGCGCGCACAACTGCCGTCGCGTGGAAGTCGATCCCAGCCTGCTGGAAGATGACAAAGATATGCTGGAAGATCTGATTGCAGCCGCGTTCAACGATGCAGCACGTCGCATTGATGAAACCCAGAAGGAGAAGATGGCTTCTGTCTCTTCAGGCATGCAGCTGCCACCAGGCTTTAAGATGCCGTTCTGATGCAAACCAGTCCACTGCTTGAATCTTTGATGGAGTCGCTGCGCTGTCTGCCCGGCGTTGGGCCGAAGTCGGCACAGCGCATGGCGTTTCAGCTGCTGCAGCGCGATCGCAGCGGTGGCATGCGGCTGGCGCAGGCGCTGACCCGGGCGATGTCGGAGATTGGACACTGCGCCGATTGCCGGACATTCACCGAGCAGGAAATTTGCACCATCTGCGCCAATCCACGGCGTCAGCAGAATGGTCAAATCTGCGTGGTGGAAAGCCCGGCGGATATTCACGCCATTGAGCAAACCGGCCAGTTTGGCGGTCGCTACTTTGTGCTGATGGGACATCTCTCGCCGCTCGACGGCATCGGTCCGGCTGATATTGGCCTGGATCGTCTGGAACAGCGACTGGAGAGTGAAACCCTGCAGGAAGTGATCCTCGCCACCAACCCGACGGTGGAAGGCGAGGCGACCGCGAACTACATCGCGGAACTCTGTGGTCAGTATGGCGTCGACGCCAGCCGTATCGCGCACGGCGTGCCGGTGGGCGGTGAGCTGGAGATGGTTGATGGCACCACGCTGTCCCATTCACTGGCGGGCCGCCAGAAGTTTAAATTTTAATCACTTGCCGGTGTTGTGACAGACACCGGCTTGAAAATCTCCCTGTCACCCCCACATCAACCTCAACGTTTGTTCAACCTGTTTTGTTGAGGTAGCAATGACCATGAAAGGACAAGAGACCCGTGGCTTTCAGTCGGAAGTAAAACAACTTCTGCACCTGATGATCCATTCTCTCTATTCAAACAAAGAAATTTTCCTGCGTGAGCTGATCTCCAACGCCTCGGATGCAGCAGACAAACTGCGCTTCCGTGCCCTGTCAGATTCCAGCCTGTATGAAGGTGATGGCGAGCTGCACGTTCGTCTCTCTGTTGATAAGGACAACCGTACCATTACGCTCAGCGACAACGGTATCGGTATGCGTCGCGATGAGGTCATTGAGAACCTCGGGACTATCGCCAAATCAGGCACCAAATCCTTCCTTGAATCCCTGGGCTCCGATCAGGCGAAAGATAGCCAGCTGATTGGTCAGTTCGGTGTCGGTTTCTATTCTGCATTCATCGTGGCGGATAAAGTCACGGTGCGTACCCGTGCCGCGGGCGCGTCAGCCGAAGAAGGCGTGTTCTGGGAATCCGCAGGCGAGGGCGAATATACCCTGGCTGAGATTGAGAAAGCCGATCGCGGTACCGAGATCACCCTGCATCTGCGCGAAGGCGAGGATGAGTTCCTGGATGCATGGCGCGTGCGAAACATCATCAGCAAATATTCCGATCACATTGCGCTGCCGGTTGAGATCGAAAGCAAAGATGAAGAAGGCGAAGGGACCCACTGGGAAAAGATTAACAAAGCCCAGGCACTGTGGACCCGCAACAAATCTGAGATCAGCGACGAAGAGTACAACGAGTTCTACAAACATATCGCCCACGATTACAGCGATCCGGTCGCCTGGAGCCACAATCGGGTAGAAGGTAAGCAGGAATATACCAGCCTGCTCTACATTCCGGCGCGTGCGCCATTCGATATGTGGAACCGCGATCAGAAACATGGCCTGAAACTCTACGTGCAGCGCGTCTTTATCATGGATGACGCTGAGCAGTTTATGCCGAACTATCTGCGCTTTGTGCGTGGCCTGATTGACTCCAACGATCTGCCGCTGAACGTCTCCCGTGAGATCCTGCAGGATAGCCGCGTGACCCAGAGCCTGCGCGCCGCGCTGACGAAGCGTACCCTGCAGATGCTGGAAAAACTGGCAAAAGATGACAACGAGAAATATCAGACCTTCTGGAATGAGTTTGGTCTGGTGCTGAAAGAGGGCCCGGCGGAAGATCACGCTAACCAGGAGACGATCGCTAAGCTGCTGCGTTTCGCCACCACCCAGAGTGAAGGTTCGGCACAAACCATTTCACTGGAAGATTACGTCAGCCGCATGGTGGAAGGCCAAGAGAAGATTTACTACATCACCGCTGACAGCTATGCCGCCGCGAAGAGCAGCCCGCATCTGGAACTGTTCCGCAAAAAAGGCATTGAGGTGCTGCTGCTCTCCGATCGCATCGACGAATGGATGATGAGCTACCTCACTGAGTTCGATGGTAAAACCTTCCAGTCAGTCAGCAAAGCGGATGAATCGCTGAGCAAGCTGGCGGATGAAGAGACCGAAGAGCAGAAAGAGGCGGAAAAAGCGCTGGAGCCTTTTGTTGAGCGGGTGAAAACTCTGCTGGGCGAACGCGTGAAAGAGGTGCGTCTGACGCATCGCCTGACCGATACCCCGGCGATTGTCACCACCGACGCTAACGAGATGACCACGCAGATGGCGAAGCTGTTTGCCGCGGCCGGACAGGAAGTGCCGGAAGTGAAGTACCTGTTTGAAATCAACCCGGATCATCCGCTGGTGAAACGTGTTGCGGATACGCAGGATGAAGCACGCTTCGGTGAGTGGATTGAGCTGCTGCTGGATCAGGCCTTGCTGGCCGAGCGCGGCACGCTGGACGATCCTAACCAGTTTATCCGCCGCATGAACCAGCTGCTGACCGCATAACGGCAACAGGCCGGTGGTTTTCACCGGCCTGAAGTTGCAGATACGATGCTGGCTCAGGGAGCATACGCCCTCCGCAAAGACGCAAAAAGCCGCCCTCCATGGCGGGCTCAGCGCGGGCGATTACGCACCTCATCCCTGAGGTGCGCCCGTTGCCGGGCCAACGCTTTGCGTTGTTCAAAAACGCTCCCGGCGTTTTTGTCCATGGCCCGCGATGCTTTGCGCCAGGCGTATGCTCCCATCGCATTGACTCTGATGCCGTCTGTCTGACTCAGTCAGCGCTGATTGTGAGCGGGATTTCAGGGTTAAAAAGCAGTAAATTTGTCAGTTGTCTGAAGCCGGTGACCCTCACCGGCTTTTTTTATGGTTTTGCGGCATCCTGCAGCCAGTCGCGAAACAGGCTGATCTCCGTATCATGCCGCCGGCTCTGCTTTGTCATCATCCATGTGGCACGCTCGACGCGTACAAAGCCAAGCGGTGCTAGCAGCGTGCCATCCTCCAGCTCTTTGCGTACCAGTAAACGTGGTGCCATCAGGACGCCAAGACCACTTCGTGCGGCCTGAATCCCCAGTGTCAGACTCTCAAAATGCTTTCCGCCGTTAAAGCGGCCACTGACCCCAGCTTTGTCCGCCCACTCTGACCAGGCGTGCAGCCGGGTATCCGCATGCAGCAGGGGCATCGCGGCCAGATCCTCGCCGACCCGCAGCTGCGAAGCAAAGTGAGGTGCGCAGAGCGGGCCAATCTCATCCTCGCTGACCAGCGTGGCGTCTATGTCAGATTCAGGTGGCTCGCCATGACTGAGGATCAGTACATCCACATGTTCACTGCGCAGTTGCGAGATCTGCGTCAGCGGCTGGAAGTGAACCTCAATCTCCGGATAGCGTTGATAAAAGCTGGCGATACGGGGAATCAGCCATTGCGACAAAAAGCTGGGGGCGCAGGAGACCCGAATCTGCTGAAGCAGCCCGGTACGAATGCTTTCGCAGCTGCTGCGCAACTCACTGAACGCCTGCTGACAGCTCAGCAGCAGACGTTCACCGTGTGAGGTCAGTTTCACGCGGCCATGGCTGCGGACAAAAAGTGGTTTGCCCATCCAGCTCTCCAGCTGGCGAATCTGATGGCTGATGGCGCTGTGCGTAACATGCAGATGTTCAGCCGCCACGCTAAAACTGCTGTGTAAGGCTGCCTGGTGAAAATAGTGCAGCGCTCTTAGTGGCGGCAGTCCGTTCATCCTCTTCCCCTGTGCAAAAATCTAACAGGGATTGTCAATTTATATCATTTTAAAGTCCAGCCGCATTGACCTAGTCTGTAGGGCAAATTCTGGCGGGTTGACTCAGCCTTATATCTGTGATTTTTCAGGGTATTCCGCCTCGCTTAACCAGCGTTCACGCCGCACACTCCCCGAAGCGAGACAACCATGGCACACCGCTCTTTATCCTCTGAAACTTCAGCAGAGGCGCGCCATCGGTTACGCCTGGCGCTCTCACGTTTTTACCGGCTGGAGCAGTTCGATCTCTTCTTCGCGCCCTCGCTGCATGTGGCTCAGGTCCTTCTTTCTCAGCTCTTTCTGCGGCAGGAGCAGGCGCGCAATCAGCACCGTTACGCCTCGCACTTTCCGGTAACCGAACTCAACATCCTGCCAGCAGTTCCGCTGATCGCGGGCAGCATCATGCTGGTACCGCATGTCGAATTGCCCAATGGCCGCGTGCGTCCGCTGCGGGATTGCCAGAACCAGGGGGTGACGGAAGCGAGCGAGAGTTTTGCCAGCGTGCTGCATCAGAAACTGATCGACGAAGCCCATCTGTTTGTCACCCGACTGGATCGCCACGCTGAGATCTGCAGCGATCTGGTGCTGGTGGCGTTGCGGACCCATGACTTCAGTACGCTGGTGCGCAGCGAACTGCGGCTTTTCGAACAGGGGCTGACCCTGACCGCCACGCATGAGGCACTGCGCCGCTTCGACGATCCGCACTGGCGGCCTTACAATGCCGCCACCGTCGATGCGCTCTCCCTGTCAGACCCGCTGCCGCTGAACTCCTGCCATCAGCCCGGCTTGCCGTTTGCCAGTTTTAATGTCCCGGCCTCCGTGATCACATCGCTGTCAGATGCGGAAGATGTGGTGAAATGGCCGCAGCAGGCGCGGCTGCTGCTGAATGCTAACGTGCGCGGCAGCGGCAAAAAAAGCGTGAATATGACCCATCATCTGAGCCGACGACTGCAATTCCTGCTCGGCTCAGGCGGTAAGTCTGAAAAAGCGTCAGGCAGACCAGGCGGGTAGGGGCCAGGGCCAAAAAGCGACTCAGGTCGCCCTGCGCGATCCGCGCCCTTCCTTGTGATGAGCGGGTCATAATGGTATGTTCTTTCGCTTCTAAGATAGATCAATGCGATTCGCAAGGGGATTTACGCAATGCGTATTATTCTGCTCGGAGCTCCGGGCGCAGGTAAGGGGACTCAGGCCCAATTCATCATGGAGAAGTATGGCATTCCGCAAATCTCCACCGGCGACATGTTGCGTGCAGCAGTAAAAGCAGGCAGCGAGCTGGGCAACCAGGCGAAAGCCATTATGGATGCTGGCAAACTGGTGACCGATGAGCTGGTGATTGCGCTGGTCAAAGAGCGTATCACCCAGGAAGACTGCAAAAACGGTTTCCTGCTGGACGGTTTCCCGCGCACTATTCCTCAGGCAGATGCAATGAAAGAGGCCGGGATCACCGTTGATCACGTGCTGGAGTTCGCCGTACCGGATGAATTGATCGTTGAGCGTATCGTGGGCCGTCGCGTTCACACGCCATCAGGCCGCGTTTATCACGTCACTTTTAATCCACCGAAAGTGGAAGGCAAAGATGATGTGACCGGCGAAGAGCTGACCATGCGTAAAGACGATCAGGAAGAGACCGTGCGTAAGCGCCTGGTTGAATATCATCAGATGACCGCGCCGCTGATTGCTTACTACAGCAAAGAAGCGGAAGCGGGCAACACCGCCTATCACAAAATCGACGGCACCCGTAAGGTGACCGAAGTGAGTGCCGAGCTGGCTAAGATCCTGGGCTAAGTTCACAGGGGCCGGTATTACTGGCCCCTTTTGCAGTAATCGCTTTTACCTCCCGCTTATTCCGCTACAATTTCCCCGTTTTCACGCATCCCCGTTGTTATCAAGGAACTCAAATGAGGCAAGATAAGCCCGGCGTGTTATTGGTTAATTTAGGTACGCCAGACGCGCCCACCACACCTGCAGTTAAACGCTATCTGAAACAGTTTTTAAGCGATCCGCGCGTGGTCGATGCGCCGCGCTGGCTCTGGTGGCCGGTTCTCAATGCCGTTATTCTGCCGTTTCGCTCGCCGCGCGTCTCTAAGCTCTACGCATCGGTCTGGATGGAAGGCGGTTCACCGCTGCTGGTTTACAGCATGCGTCAGCGCGATGCGCTGGCGGCACGGGTCGATATGCCCGTCGAGCTGGGCATGAGCTACGGTAATCCGAGCCTGAAAAGCGCGGTAGATAAGCTGATGGCGCAGGGCGTGACCCGCCTGATTGTGCTGCCGCTCTATCCGCAATTCTCCTGCTCCACCGTGGCGGCAGTGTGGGATGGCCTGACCGCGGTATTCAAAGATTACCGCTCGCTGCCTGATGTGCAGTTTATCCGCGACTACGCCGAACATCCGGCCTATATCGCCGCGCTGAAAGCGACGGTAGAGCGATCCTTTGAGCGGCACGGTCAGCCCGATCTGCTGGTGTTATCCTTCCACGGCATTCCGCAGCGTTTTGCTAACGAAGGCGATGACTACCCGCAGCGCTGTGCGGATACCACGGCGGCCCTGGTCAAAGCGCTGGGCCTGCGTGACGATCAGTACATGATGACTTTCCAGTCGCGTTTCGGTCGTGAGCCCTGGCTGATGCCCTACACCGATAAAACCATGGAAAGCCTGCCCGCTAAAGGGATCAAACATGTTCAGGTGATGAGCCCGGGCTTCTCGTCAGACTGTCTGGAGACGCTGGAAGAGATCAGTGGTGAAAACTGCGAAATCTTTATGCATGCCGGGGGTGAGAAGTTTGAGTATATCCCTGCGCTGAACGCCGATGAGGCGCATATCGACATGATGGTGCAACTGGTCGACGCTCGCCGTTAAAGCGCAGGCGGAGAGTGTGATATCATTCTCCGCCTGTTTTTCCAGACGGCACCTCCCGATGAAATTTCCCGGCAAACGCAAATCCAAACACTACTTTCCTGTCAGCGCACGCGATCCCCTATTACAGCCCGCCCAGCACGATGTTGATGCAGGCAGCTGGGTGGTGGGTATCGACCAGACGCTGGTGGATATCGAAGCCAAAGTCGATGACGCTTTTCTCGCACGTTATGGCCTGAGTGCCGGGCACTCGCTGGTTATCGATAATGCCGTCGCGGAAGCGTTGTACAACGAGCTGATGCAGGAAGCGCTGATCACCCATCAGTTTGCTGGTGGCACCATCGGTAATACACTGCATAACTTCTCGGTGCTGGCCGATGACCGCTCCGTGCTGCTGGGCGTCATGTGCAATAACATCCAGATTGGCGGCTACGCCTATCGCTATCTCTGCAACACCTCAAGCCGGGTCGATCTTAACTATCTGCAGGGCGTGGATGGCGCCATTGGCCGCTGCTTTACGCTGATTGGCGAACATGGCGAGCGAACCTTTGCTATCAGCCCCGGCCAGATGAACCAGCTCCATCCGGATAACGTACCGGAAGAGGTGATCGCCGGAGCCTCTGCGCTGGTACTGACCTCCTATCTGGTGCGCTGTGCCGAAGGTGAACCGATGCCGCAGGCAACGTTACGGGCGATTGAGTATGCCAAACGCCACAACGTGCCGGTGGTGCTGACGCTGGGCACCAAACATGTGATTGGCGACAATCCTCAGTTCTGGCGCGATTTCCTGCGCGAGCATGTCAGCATAGTGGCGATGAATGAAGAGGAAGCGCTGGCGCTGACCGGCGAAAGCGATCCGCTGCTCGCTGCCAATATGGCGCTGGACTGGGTCGATCTGGTGTTGTGTACTGCTGGCCCGATTGGGCTCTATATGGCGGGTTACACCGAAGAAGAGTTCAAACGCAAAACCAACCATCCGCTGCTGCCTGGCGCGATTGCTGAATTCAACCAGTATGAGTTCAGCCGGGTGATGCGCCAGCAGGATTGCCAGCAGCCGCTGCGCATTTTCTCGCACATCGCGCCTTATATGGGCGGACCGGAAAAGATCATGAACACCAACGGCGCCGGAGATGGTGCGCTGGCGGCGTTACTGCATGACATCACCGCCAACAACTATCACAGCCTGAATGTGCCGAACTCCAGCAAACATGCGCGTCCTTACCTGACCTACTCGTCGCTGGCGCAGGTATGTAAATATGCCAACCGCGTCAGCTACCAGGTGCTGAATCAGCATTCGCCGCGTCTGACCCGCGGCCTGCCGGAGCGGGAAGACAGTCTGGAAGAGTCTTACTGGGATCGGTAAAGCTGGCAGCTGCCGCGCATAAAAAAGCCCTTCTGAAGAGAAGGGCCTTAGATGACTGGCAACGTCTGGCTCGGTTAGCGATAAGATCGAGCCTGCTCAGGGAACACGGACAGATCGGAAAGTCGCTTAAGCCATCCCTGACCGCTCGGCCCGAACGATTACGCACCTCATCCCTGAGGTGCGCCCGTAGCCGGGCCAACGCATTGCGTTGTTCAAAAACGCTCCCGGCGTTTTTAGTACGCACCTCATCCCTGAGGTGCGCCCGTAGCCGGGCCAACGCTTCGCGTTGTTCAAAAACGCTCCCGGCGTTTTTGTCCGGGCGGCGGGACGCTTGCCTCCTCAGCCCGCGTTCCCTGCGTGTTGAGTTTATTCGTTGCGGTAAAATTCACCCTGATTTTGATATATCAGTAGCCTGCCAGGCTTTGCTAAACAGGAATCAGCGCACGACATCGCAGGGCTTTAAATCTTCGCCCTGCGTCATCTCATCCTGCAGGATTTGCAGCATACTGCTGGCGATCTCACGTTCGCCCATCACCACACGGGTGGCACCCCGTTCCATGATGTACTCGACTTCATCGTCGTAGTGGGCGCGGGCGATAATCTCGATATTCTGATGTTTTTCACGCGCGGCTGTGACCACTTCACCCGCTTCATAGCCATTCGGAATAGTCAGTAACAGCCAGCGCGCGCAGTCGAGTCGGGCCAGTTCCATGGTGTCAGCGCGGGCTGCATTACCCAGCACCGCCTTAATACCGCGCTCGCGCAGCGCTTCAACACGGGCGCGGGAGTTTTCAACTACCACCAGCGGAACATTGGCCTCAAGCAGCTTCTGACCAATCAGACTGCCCACCCGGCCGTAACCTACAATTACCGCGTGATTGCAGAAATCCACCGGGATCTGCTTCTCGTCTTCAATCGCCTCTTCCAGCGTCTGCTCTTCCATCGTCTCCGTTTTCGCCAGGAAACGCTCCAGCAGGCTAAACAGGATTGGATTAAGCATAATCGACAGGATGGCCGCGGCCAGCACCAGGTTGCGGCCCTCGTCAGTCAGCAGGCCTAGCGAGATACCCAGACCGGCCAGAATAAAGGCGAATTCACCAATCTGCGCCAGACTGACCGAAATGGTCAATGCCGTACGACGTGAATGGCCGAGCAGCGACACCAGCAGCCAGGCGGCGACCGATTTACCCACCACAATAATGACCAGCGCGCCCAGCACTGCCAGCGGCTGCGTCACCAGAATCGACGGGTCAAACAGCATGCCGACCGACACAAAGAACAGCACGGCAAAGGCATCACGCAGCGGCAGGGTATCGCGCGCGGCGCGATGGCTCAGTTCCGACTCATTCAGCACCATACCGGCGAAGAAAGCGCCCAGTGCAAACGACACATCAAAGAACTCAACGGCACCAAAGGCAATGCCCAGCGCCAGCGCTAACACGGCGAGAGTAAACAGTTCACGCGAGCCGGTGGCGGCGCTGCGGGCGAGGATCCAGGGGACGGCACGCCGTCCCACCACCATCATCAGCACCATAAAGGCGGCGACTTTGCCGATGGTCCACAGCAGGTCCCAGGCCAGCAGTCCGGCGCTGGCGTTGCCCTGTTCCATCATGCCGGCAATCGCAGGCAGCAGCACCAGCGTCAGCACCATCACCAGATCTTCAACAATCAGCCAGCCAATGGCAATCTGCCCGCGCTGGCTATCGATCAGTTGCCGCTCTTCAAGCGCGCGCAGTAACACCACGGTACTGGCGGTAGAGAGGCAGAGACCAAAAACCAGGCCGGTCATCCACGACCATCCCAGCGTCCATGACAATCCCATTCCCAGTAACGTCGCAACCGCGATCTGTGCGATGGCACCGGGAATGGCGATCGACTTTACCGACATAAGATCTTTCATTGAGAAGTGCAGGCCGACACCGAACATCAGCAGTATCACGCCGAGTTCTGCCAGTTCAGGGGCCAGATTAGTGTCTGCAACAAAGCCGGGGGTAAAAGGGCCAGCCATAACGCCTGCCATCAGGTAGCCCACCAGGGGAGAAATACGCAGGCGGTTCGCCAGCATCCCAAGGAGAAATGCCAGAACCAGTGCCCCGACAATGGTAGTGATCAACGGTGTGGTGTGATGCATGCCTGTCTCCTTGTATACAAATGTATCCGCTTGTAACAAATGAGTTTAATTCAAAATCTATTCTTCCGCTGAGCAATTTGCGGGAATACCCTAAAAAAATAGGAAAATAAGATGAAAACGCAACCGGAAGGCTGTTTTTATTCATTATCCATAATTCTGGCTGATTTGGCGGTTTAAACCGCGGCGGATAAATAAAAATTATTACAACTAAATGACCTGAGCGTGACGCAGATAAGTATCAAATCTGCAGACAGACGCACTAAAGCCGTTCAGCGGCGCTTTTGGAGGAGTAAGCAGTGGGTTAACAAAAAACATTGCAGCCTGTCGCGGTGTAATCGGCATAAACAGCCGTGGCTCTGACGTGATCGCCTGCGCTTATGCTGGCGCAGCCACGCTAAGCAAAAGCGGTCCGGAGATAAAAAGAGCGGCATACAGAGGCAGGTGGATGTGCGTTGGCCTTGAGTTCGCCGGGGGAATGTGCGACACAGTGGGGCAAACCGGCAGAAAATCGGGCCAGACGGCAAATTAAGGAGAATCACAGTGTTGTTATCTAAATGGACAGGGGCGGGCGTGGCACTACTGGTGGCCCTGATGCCGCTGTTTTCACAGGCCGCCCAGGCCGATCGCACCTATCGTTTCAGCCTGCTGCACACCAACGATGAACATGGTCATTTCTGGTTTACTGAGCAGGGTGAATATGGTCTGGCGGCGCAGAAAACCTTAATGGATACGATGCGCTACGATGTGCAGTCCAGAGGCGGCGGCGCATTGATTCTCTCTGCCGGTGATGTGAACACGGGCGTGCCGGAGTCCGATGAGCTGGACGCTGAACCCGATTTTCGCGCGATGAACCTGATTGGCTATGATGCCATGGCGCTGGGCAACCATGAGTTCGACAAGCCCATCGCGGTCCTGCGCAAGCAGGAGAAGTGGGCGCGATTCCCGCTGCTTGCCGCCAACGTTTATCAGAAAAGTACCGGTCAGCGCCTGTTTAAGCCCTGGGCGGTATTCAACCGTCTCGGGCTGAAAATTGCGGTGGTCGGGCTGATCACCCCTGACACGGCGAAACTGGCCAATCCGGCGGGCCTGACGGATACCGAATTCCGCGATCCGATTGCGGAGGCGGAGAAGGCGGTGGCCGAACTGCGCGCCACAGAGAAGCCGGACGTGATTGTCGCGCTGACCCACCTTGGTCACTATGACGACGGTAAGCATGGCAGCAATGGCATTGATGACGTCACCCTGGCGCGCAGCCTGCCTGCCGGCACCATCGATCTGATTGTGGGTGGTCATTCGCATGATGCGGTCTGCATGGAAAAAGAGAACGTCAGCGTCAAAAATTATCAGCCGGGCCAGCCCTGCAAACCCGATCAGCAGAACGGGATCTGGATTATGCAGGCGGATAAATGGGGCAAATATGTCGGACGTGGTGACTTCACCTTCCGTAACGGGCAGGTGACGCTGGAGGCTTATCAGCTGGTGCCGGTCAACCTTAAACATAAGATAAAGAACGCGGATGGCAGCGAAACCTGGCTGACCTGGCAGGAAGAGATCCCGAAAAACACCGCCATGATGAAACTGCTGATGCCATTCCAGAAACGGGCTGAGGCGAAGTTAACCGTGAATGTCGGCAGCGCCGACGGCAGCTTCAGCGGTGAAAAAGAGCAGGTTCGCTTTGAGCAGACAAATCTCGGCCAGCTGATTCTGCGCGCTCAGATGGCACACACCAAAGCCGATTTTGCGGTAATGAGCGGTGGCGGTATTCGCACCTCGCTGAAATCGGGCAAGCTGAGCTGGCGTGACCTGCTGCAGGTCCAGCCGTTTGGCAATCAGGTGGTCTCGGTCAGCCTGACCGGGGCGGAGATCAAAAAATATCTGGATGTGGTCGCTAATATTCAGCCTGACTCAGGCGGCTACGCCCAGTTTGCTGGTATCAGCCTGACCGCAGACGGTAAACAGGTCAGCGACGTCAGCATTAACGGTAAACCGCTGCAGGATGCGCAGCATTATCGCATGGCAACCAACAGCTTCAATGCGGCTGGCGGCGACGGTTATCCGCGTCTGGATAATCATGCGGGTTATCTCAACAGCGGAGCAGTTGATGCGCAGGTGTTGCGTGACTGGATCAAGACGCACTCGCCGGTCAAAGCCAGCGACTATCAGCCGAAAGGGCAGATTGTGCATCTGAGCGATGAGCAGATCCGGGCGCGGGATGAGGCTGCGGAAAAAGCGCGCAAGCGTAACTATCCAAAAATGATCCTGGCGTGGATCTGGCCTTGGGGAAACGAAACAGCCGCCACGCATTGAACTGACCGGGAGGCGCTTGCGCCTCCCGTTTTTCTTACGCCCGGCAGGGGTGACGTCTGATCCAGCGCTCGCGCAGTTTGTCCCACACCCAGTTGTAAGCCATGGTGTAGGGCAGGAAGAAGAGGAAAAAAGCCACTTCTACCAGGAAAGCCTGACCCAGAGAGATATCCAGCATCCAGGCGGCAATGGGCAGACCAATCAGGATAAATCCACCTTCAAATCCCAGCGCATGTAATACACGCACGCCCGGGCCGCGTTTCTGGCCTGGCGCATAGAGGCGATCGAATCCGCTGTTATAAATCATGTTCCATAGCATCGCGACCGTAGAGAGCATAATCGCCAGCGATCCCATCTGAAACAGCGGTTTATTCATTGCCCATGCCGCCAGCGGCGAAACGGTCAGAATCGCCAGCGTTTCAAAGCAGACAGCATGAAGAATACGTTCTTTAAGTGAGCGGGTACGCATTGTGAGTTCTCCTTCAATAATGCGGCGCATTTTCACACGTCAGAATGCTAAGATAAAATGAACACCTATCGAAAAAAGCGATGGTTCAGATGCGTTACTCCCCGGAATCCCTTGAGGCTTTTATGCAGACTGTGGCGAGCGGTTCTTTCTCTGCCGCTGCGCGCGCGCTGGGTAAAAGTCAGTCCACCATCAGCGCGGCGGTAGCCAGTCTTGAAGACGACCTTGGCTTTGCGCTATTTGAACGGGCAGGGCGTCAGCCGGTTCTCACCGAGCAGGGACGCCGCGTTATTCCTCAGGTTCAGCAGATCCTGGCAGCCAGCGAGCGGCTGGATGCGCTGGCGATACGGCTGTCGCAGGGCGTTGAACCCCGGCTCAGTTTTGCCATGTCAGACTTCTGGCAAACCGATCATCACGAGCATCTGCTCAGGCAATTTGATGCCCGTTATCCGGAGATTGAACTGGAGGTCATGATTGCCGAGGATGGTGATGTGCTGGATCTGCTGCAGGCCGGGCGGGTACATCTGGGCGTGGTGCGGGCACAGCCCAATCTGCCGGTGGATATCGCGGTGGCGCGACTGCAGGTTGAAGCGCAGATGGCGGTCTTTTTACATCGCGATCATCCGCTGGCCCAGCTTAAGACCCTGAGCGAGAGCGAGCTGGAAGGGGTTCGTCACCTGCGATTAAATACCTGGGTTGAGGCATCTGAACCCGCGCCAATGGGGCGCATCTGGTCGGCACCGACCTATCTGTTACTGCTGGAGATGGCGGAGCAGGGATTTGGCTGGACGATTCTGCCGCGCTGGCTGGTGAAACAGTTTGGTCATGGCGTTCTGAAAGAGTTGTCGATGCCGGGCTGGCCTCAGCATATCGCCATTGAGGTGGTCTGGTCACGCCGTACGCCACCCGGCCCAGCGGGTCGCTGGATGATCGATCAGCTCTGCGCCCAGCCACGGGTTTAGTCGTGGCGGGCGATATCCGCAAACGGGGCGTCCAGCAGTCGTGAAAGATCCTGGGGAGCCAGTTCGATATCCAGCCCACGCTTACCGCCTGAGATGAACATGGCGTCAAACGCGCTGGCAGAGTGGTCGATCACCGTAGGCAGCCGTTTTTTCTGCCCCAGCGGACTGATGCCGCCCACCAGATAGCCGGTAACCCGCTGTGCCAGCTGTGGGTCGGCCATATCCGCTTTCTTCGCGCCCAGCGCCTTTGCCACCTTCTTCAGATCCAGTTGCGTCGATACCGGCGTAATCGCCACTGCCAGCTGTTTCGCCTCGCCATTCAGCGCCACCAGCAGCGTCTTATAGACCTGGCGCGCATCCAGATTGAGTTTACGTACCGCTTCGTCACCAAAATGGGTTTCGCTGCTGTCATGCTCATAGGGATGCAGGGTGAAGCTGACTTTTTGTTTTTCCAGCAATTTTACGGCGGGCGTCATACAGGTTCCTTACTAAGAAAAATCTTATTACGCAGAATCGTGGAAAAAGGTGGCGAAACTTTGTTCTTTGAGTGAAAATTAGCCGCGCGCCAGCAATCCGATTGCTGAGCGATAACCAAAATCATAAACAAATTCCTCTTTGACGGGCCGATAATATTATCGGCTCTCTTTTTTTCAGGGCTTCTTCAGCATCTCAGGCAGGTTATCTTCGCCGTAGAGATGCAGAGCACCGACCGCCACCACATAGTTTCCCGCTGATAATCCCTGAAGCCGGTCACGCCACTGCGCATTTCGCTGACCGATCAACGTATCATTCAGCGCCTGGCTGAAGGTAGCGGGCAGGGTGATTTCCGGCTGGCGTGGCGGCGTATCGAGCCACCAGCTCACCATCATCTGCAGCAGGCGCGCATTGGTGTGCCAGTGCAGCAGCGTATCCTGCAACAACGCCATGCCGTCATCCGGCAGCGCAGTCAGCAGGGCGATCTGCGCCTCTGCGCCTTCCAGTTCAATCACCGGTTTGTTCAGACCTTTCGCGGCCTGCAACAGCTGATAATCAATGCCGTAGTCAGGTCGCAATCCCAGCCTTTGTGCCTGCTGCGCCTGTAACATCAGCGCCACCTGCCAGGCGGGCAGATTATCAAACAGGCTCAGATTGAGGCTCATCTCCTGACAGAGTGCGGTGAGCGTTTGCATCGCGTGGCTATCCAGCCGGGTGGAAAGCGCGGGACGATCGCCGTGGTGATCAAAGGGTGAACCACCCTGAGTAATATCCGCTTCCACAATCAGTGCATCCGCCTGCTGCAACTGACGCAGCAGACGGGCGGGCAACGGCTGCATGTCGCGCGTCCCCATGTGGATGCTGCCGACCAGATGCAGCTGACGATCGCCAAGCCGGACATCCATCGCAGGCCAGCGGTAACTGGCGGGAAAAAGTTGGCTGATAAAGCCGCGCAGTGAGCGCCAGATGTTGCCTGTCATTCCCGGTCCTTTGCGATTCAAAACCCCATGCTAGCGACTTCAGCGCGTGAAAAACAGCGCTGAAACGGCGATCACTCGCGCGGTGGCCGGTAACGCAGCAGGCGGTTAGCATTGCTGACCACGGTAATGGAGGAGAGCGCCATCGCTGCACCCGCCACAATCGGGCTGAGCAGGGTACCGGTCAGCGGATAGAGCACACCCGCTGCCACCGGAATGCCGATGCTGTTATAGATAAATGCCCCAAACAGATTCTGCCGGATATTGCGCAGGGTCGCGGAAGAGAGCGCTAACGCGTCTGCCACGCTGTTCAGGTCGGCACGCATCAACGTAATGCCTGCGGTTTCCACCGCCACATCGCTGCCGCCACCCATGGCAATGCCCACATCGGCCTGCGCCAGTGCGGGCGCGTCATTGATGCCATCACCCACCATCGCGACGCGACGGCCCTGCTGCTGTAATTGTTCAATTGCAGCCGCTTTGCCTTCCGGCATCACGCCGGCAATAACTTCATCAATACCGACCTCGGCCGCAATGGCGCGCGCGGTATTTTCATGGTCGCCGGTCAGCATAATCAGGCGAAAACCCTGCTGATGCAGTCGCTTCAGGGCTGCGCCGCTTTCCGGTCGAAGCTGATCGCGCAGCGCGATAAGCCCGGTTAGCTGGCCCTGCTCAGCCAGTAACACCGGCGTTGCACCCTGTTGCGTCAGCCGTGCAATCTCTGCCTCCGCCGCCTGGTAATCGACGCCGTTATCCTGCATCAGCGCGGCATTACCCAGCAGCAGCGTTCTGCCATCCAGACTACCGCTGACCCCTTTGCCACGTATTGTACGAAATTGCGCTAACAGAGGCGGCTGGGTCAGTTTCGCTTCGGCGACAATCGCTTTCGCCAGTGGATGACCCGAGGCGAACTCCAGCGCAGCCGCGGTCGCTAATACTGATTCACGGGTGGCATCACCCCAGACCTGCACGTCACTGACCTGCGGCTTGCCGGCAGTGAGTGTGCAGGTTTTATCAAACACCAGGGTGTCGATTTGGCTGGCGCGCTGCAAGGCATCGGCGTCACGCACCAGCACGCCCAGCTCGGCGGCGCGGCCAACACCGGCAATAATCGACATCGGCGTCGCCAGGCCCAGCGCACAAGGACAGGCGATAATCAGCACGGTTGTCGCGATCACCAGCATATAGGCAATTTGTGGCTGCGGTCCGAACAGATACCATACTGCGCCGCTGAGCAGTGCAATCAACACCACTACCGGGACAAAAACGGCGGAGATGCGATCCGCCAGACGACCCACATCCGGTTTACTGCTCTGCGCCTGACGCACCAGCCGGATAATGCGCGACAGGGTGGTGTGATTACCCGTCGCCCGGGCGATAAATTCTACCGAGCCATCCTGTACCAGGGTGCCGGCAAAGATGGCTGCGCCCGGGGTCTTGCTTTGCGGCACCGCTTCGCCGGTCAGCATCGCTTCATCAAACCAGGCTTCACCCGTGGCGATTTCGCCATCGACCGGCACCCGATCGCCGGTGACCAGCCGCAGCGTCATGCCGGGCTGCACTTCGCTGACCGGAATCAGCCTGTCACCCTGTTGATCAACCTGCCGCGCCTGGGCTGGCGTCAGATCCAGCAATCTTTCCAGCGCCTTAGAGGATCGCTGACGCGCCCGCTGCTCCAGGGCATGCCCCAGATTGATCAGGCCCAGGATCATGACGCTGGCTTCGAAATAGAGATGGCGCGCCTGTGGCGGGAAAAAGTCGGGCCACAGCACCACGCTAAAGGAGTAAATCCAGGCGGCGCCTGTGCCGAGTGCCACCAGCGTATCCATGGTGGCGCTGCCATTGCGTAAACTGCGCCAGGCACTGCGATAAAAATGGCTGCCAGTGACGATCATGATCAGCAGAGTCACGATGCCCAGCGTCAGCCAGACGCCGTGGTTGTGGTCGGTGAGCATCATGTTGTCGCCCACCATGCCCCAGATCATCAGCGGCACGCCAAACGCTAAGGCGACTGCAGACTGCCAGCTGAAACGCCGCATCGCGCTGCGGGCGCTGAGCTGCTGCTTCTCCCGCCGCTCCTGCTCGTCATCCACCACCTGCGCGCCATAACCTGCGGCATCGACGGCCGCTACCAGCTGCTGCGGGTCAGCGTCGCCCAGCACCAGCGCACTACGTTCGCCGAGATTGACGCGCGCCTGGCTGACGCCTGCGACCTGCTGCAGCGCTTTTTCCACCCGACTCACGCAGCTGGCGCAGGTCATGCCCTCAATCAGCAGCATATGGGTGGGGAGTGTTGTTTCTGCCGGGCGGGAAGCGGACTCCGTTGTCAGCGCCTCCGGCGGCGGCTCTGATGCTGTCAACGGTTCAGACTTTGGGGAAGCGTCCGCCGCTTTCAGCGTCGCGTGATAGCCCGCCTGCTCCACAGTAGCGATCAGCGCCGCCGCATCCGCGTGACCGGAAACCTGCGCTTCCTTTTGGGTCACGTCGGCCTGGTCAACATCATCGCGTTGTTCCAGTGCCTCTTTGACACGTTTGACACAGTGGCCGCAGGACAAGCCGTCCAGTGCCAGAGAAATAGTGTGTGACATAATCAACTCCTTCTGTAATCCCATTTGACCGATTGGTCATTTTCGATTCATGCTTAAGCATAAACCTTCCATCAAGGGGAAGGTCAAGGGGACGAAAATGAACATCAGCGATGTGGCAAAAAAGACCGGACTGACCAGCAAGGCGATTCGTTTTTACGAAGAGAAGGGGGTGGTGACGCCGCCGTTGCGCAGTGAAAATGGCTACCGCAGCTACAACGGACACCATCTTGAGGAGCTGAACCTGTTACGCCAGGCGCGACAGGTTGGCTTCACGCTGGATGAGTGTCGTGAGCTGGTGGCGCTATTTAACAATCCGTCGCGCCACAGTGCCGATGTAAAAGCCCGCACTCTGCAGAAAGCGGATGAAATTGCGGCGCATATTGAAGAGCTGCACGTCATGCGCGCCCGCCTGCTGGCGCTGGCAGAGGCCTGTCCCGGCGATGACAGCGCCGAATGTCCGATTATCAACAATCTGGCCGGGTGCGGCGGTCAGCGTGGCTGAATACGCAGCGTAATCCCCTCAATGCCGGTTACGACCACTGCTGTGCCCGCAGGCAGATCCTGCTCCGCCTCAACCCGCCAGCTGCTGTCCCCGATCCGCACATGGCCGGTGCGGTTATGCAGCGCGGTATCCAGCGTCAGCTGCAACCCGATCATCTGACTGCCGCGCTGGTTGAGAGCATTGGGTTTCTGACGCGCTTCACGGTGGCGCATCCAGCGATACCACAAAAAGACGCAGATCAGCGTCAGCACGGCAAACAGAGAGCCCTGCGCCGTCCAGCTTACCGGCACAAACCACTCAATGAGGCCGACGATGACCGCCGCCAGCCCGCTCCAGAGCAGGTAACCGCTGGTGCCCAGCATCTCAGCCGCCAGCAGTAACCCACCCAGCGTCAGCCAGAACCAGTGCGGATGCGCGATAATATCGACCAGCATCAGCGTTTCGACTCAGTGCGTGATTCCTTCAGCAGTTCACCGATGCCCGCAATCGAACCCAGCAGACTGCTCGCCTCCAGCGGCATCATCACCACTTTGCTGTTGTTGGCTTCACCGATTTTTTGCAGCGCATCGGTATATTTCTGTGCCACAAAGTAGTTAATGGCCTGAATATCACCTGAAGCGATCGCTTCCGAGACCATCTTAGTGGCGTTAGCTTCCGCTTCAGCCTGACGTTCGCGCGCTTCTGCCTGCAGGAACGCCGAGGTCCGTTCACCTTCTGCTTTGAGGATTTGCGACTGCTTATCCCCTTCAGCGCGCAGGATCGCCGCCTGCCGCACCCCTTCGGCGGTCAGAATATCGGCGCGTTTAGTTCGCTCCGCTTTCATCTGCGCATTCATCGCACCAATCAGCTCCTGCGGCGGACGCACATCGCGGATCTCGATGCGGGTGATCTTGACGCCCCACGGATTGGTCGCTTCATCCACGATATGCAGCAGGCGGGTGTTGATGCTGTCGCGCTGTGACAGCATTTCGTCCAGCTCCATGCTGCCAAGCACGGTACGCATATTGGTCATGGTCAGGTTCAGAATCGCCTGCTCAAGATTGCTGACTTCATACGCGGCACGCGCCGGGTCAACGACCTGAATAAAGCAGACTGCATCGATGGTGACGTTGGCATTGTCTTTGGAGATGATCTCCTGCGAGGGAATATCGAGTACCTGTTCCATCATGTTGATCTTACGACCCACTCGATCCATGAACGGCACCACCAGGCTTAATCCTGGCTGCAGGGTGCGGGTATAACGGCCAAAGCGCTCAACCGTCCATTGAAAACCTTGTGGCACGATCTTAACGGTGGCCCAGACCGCCACCAGCGCCAGAATAATCAGGGCAGGAATTACAGTTATCATACAACCTCCGCGTTGTCAGATTAACGGGCCGAGTCGCTTCGGCCCGTGGTGCTGCCGCTTAGTAGAGCAGGGAATAGAGCTGACGGCGATAACGCGCGGCAAGTGCATCGCCGGTACCCAGCGCCGCCAGAATCTCCTGCAGCATTTTACGCGCCTGGCCATCAGCGGCATTAAGATCGGATTTCAGGAAGCTGAACAGCAGTTCCAGCGCTTCTTCATTACGACCCACCTGATGCAGCTGTAACGAAAGTTTAGCAGCCAGCCCGGCGTTAGTCGGGTCAGCCTCCAGCTGGGATTGCAGCTGCTGAATCTCCGGCGTATCCGCTGCCTGTTTCAGCAGATCGATCTGCGCCATCAGGCTCTGATAGCGGGTATCCTGATCCTGCAATGGCACCACTTTCAGCACCGCTTCCGCTTCATCGCTGCGGTTAAGGGTAATCAGTACGTCAGCCAGCAGGAAACCGATCTCGCTGGACTGGTTGCTCAGCTGCCACGCATCCTTTAACAGCGGCAGCGCCTCCAGCGGTTTACCTTCCTGCATCAGCGCCATCGCCTGCTGCGCTTTCAGCTCTTCTTCGCGCGGCAGGACTTTTTCCAGCAGGGCGCGGATCGCTTCTTCCGGCTGCGGTCCCTGGAAGCCATCAACCGGCTGACCATCCTGGAACAGATAGACGGTCGGGATTGAACGCAGACCAAACTGCGACGCCACCCTTTGCTCTTTGTCGCAATCCAGTTTTGCGAGAATAAACTGACCCGCGTACTCCTGCGCCAGGCGCTCCAGCACAGGCGTCAGCTCCTGACAGTGCTGGCTGCGCTCAGACCAGAAGTAGAACAGCACCGGCAGCTGCATCGACTGCTCAAGGGTCTGCTGCAGGTTAGATTCGTTGATGTCGATGATAGAAGCTTGTGGTGACATGGATAAGTCTCTTTGCAAAAAGTGTTCTAAGAATATGGGGCCAACTGGCCCGGCTTCAAGCGCTATTGCGCATGGCTGATTAATGGCTGCGCAAAATGCGATCCAGCATCCAGCCGGGCAGTAACCGTTTTAGCAGGCTCATTATGTGTGCGACCAGTGTCACCGGATAGCGTAAACGCGGATGTTTACTCTCGAGTGCATGACGAAGTTTAGGCAGAATGGCTTCCGGTGGCAGGGTAAAACGTGCCGCGATGCCAGGGTTGCGCACCGGGTTATGCTGTTCGCCCTGCGTCACATTGTCGGTAAAACGGGTCTGAATCGGACCCGGTTCAATCAGGCTGACCCGGATTCCGCGGCTGCGCACTTCAAGCCGCAGCGCATCGCTCCAGGCTTCCAGCGCATATTTACTGGCGGCATAGGCACCCCGGCCTGGTGTGGAGATCAGCCCCAGCACCGAGCTGGTATTAATAATGCGGCCGTCGCCGCTGGCCTGCAACGCCGGTAACAGACGCAGTGTCAGCTGATGGACGCCGAAAAAGTTGCTGGAAAACTGCTGTTCCAGCTGCTGGCGGGAGAGGGTGTGCAGCGGGCCATAGAGACCAAATCCGGCGTTGTTAAATAGCGCCGTCAGACGGTTATCGCAGAGCGCGATAACCGTGTCGGCAGCCTGATCCACACTTTGCGGATCGTCGAGATCCAGTTGCAGCCCGGTAAAGCCCACTGTTTCCATGCGGGCGACATCCTCTGCTTTACGGCAGGCGGCGATCACCCGGTAACCCCGCGCCAGTAAATCGTGGGCGGCAACCAGGCCAATACCGCTGGAACAACCTGTAATCAGAATGGTTTTTTGCACAAATTTACACCCTTTTAATTAGCTTTAATAATCAATAAGTTAAGTTATACCCGTTAATGCTTTTATGTTGTGGATTAACAGTTTGTCGCCCGCATCGGCTGGCAGAACGGGCGGTAAACGGGGCTATACAGCCCCGCAAAAATGCCCGGTTTCAGATTTTACGTCTGAGCAGAAAGACCAGTGTGCTTAATTGACGGGTGGCAGTCCCATTTGTGTGATTTCAGCAGAATGGTTTTTGTTCAGATTAATTTGGCACTGGTCGATATATGACTGGTAGTCGTATGCGTCCTCGTTAAGCTCTGTAGCTACAGACAGGCAAAGTTGAGTCCGGTAATCCTTCCATTTTTTTTGCGCATCCAGAAAGCGCCGAGAGTAAACGTCTCCGGACGTTTCTTTGCTGGACTCTTTTCCATTAAAAGGGCCGACATTATTGGCTTTGATTCTCTTAACTGTATCCGCTATTAGCGCATCCAGCGCTTTATTGCTGTTGTCTCTTTTGGCAGACAGACAGTTATATGCAGTTGGTATGTCTTCATTCTGTTTGAAGCAGGCGTCACGTTCTGGCCCTGATGATAATTCAGCCTGCGCCATAGCAGGTGCAATAAGAGCGACCATTAGAATTAAGACTTTTTTCACTGTAGATACCTTATTCTGTTTCTGTAGTTTTCGTAGGTCATGTATGTAGGACTACTTTTAATATGGGCTATTAATGCGGGCTTACCTTCAATTGCGGCCTGAAACAGTGCTCTGGCATTGTGAACACCCTGATAGAAAATATCGGTTACGACATCTCGAATTTTGGGGTCTAACTGTTCCCATGCCGGGGCAGAAGGCATGGATTGTGCTATTCGCCGATAAAGGTTAAGGGCTTCGTTCCGTTTAACCCTGTATGCAATTTCAAAAAGTCGGATTTGTTGATTGTGGGTTATCTCGCCGACCAACGGACCATAAACCTTAACAAACTGTTCTGCGTGCCGCCCTTTCAGACCAGCTGCTTTAGAGCACAGAACGGCTTTATATTCTTCAATCCCAGCTTGCCTTAGTGTGGAGTAGATTTCACCAGCAGATCTACTGCCCATATCATAGCCTCGACCAAGTGTAACCCCCGAAAAACTCGTGGGCGGCCATTGAAGAATGCGTGAAAAATTGGGATAGCGGCGCTGTTTGAAGGGCTCCACGGCGGTTATATAGTCGGTGCCTTCGGCGTCAAAAGTAATTTGTCCCTGGCTGACTCGTAAGGGGCCAGAGGTATTAGAAGGCCGCCAGCCAGGTGTGGTTGCTTCACTTATTGCCCTGATAAACCATGTGTCGGCTGGCTGAACCAATCCACTCGGCGAGAGGTTCAGCAACGGCTGATACCAGCGTATAGCCTCAGTGGTGGCAGTATCGCATTGTCCATTTGTTGGGAGCCTGCGACCCGTTGCGAACTGATAGCCAGCATCATTTATCAGGCGTTGGATTGATTTAACTTCATCGGGATTATTGGTCCCACAAGCGCCGACAGATGAAGTCAGGCGAAATATGCGAGGGACGTGATAGCGGTGATAGGGCATATACATTCCTTTGCAGCTAAAATTCCGTGCAGAAATATTAACCAGTTGGAGAGGGCAGCGCCAACTTATATGCGACTGTTAAAATGCTAATTTAAGATGCATTAAAGTGAATTTTAAGGAACGGCAGAATTATCTTTTCGCATTGATATTGTTTAGAGAGGAAGCCTGGACTCTTAGAGATGGCAAAGCGGTCGAAAATCTCCGTCGCCACCTTGCCGTTATTTAATGCTTTTGCATTTCTTTACCCTTTTTGCGCATCCCGGCGCGCTACGGCTGCTTAACTAAGGGGGCAAGATCTTTTGCCATCAACTGGGCGATAAAAGGCTGGGCATCAGGATTAGGATGAATACCATCCTGCTGCATCCACTCGGGTTTCAGATAAACCTGCTCCATGAAAAAGGGCACCAGAGGAATGTTATGCTGCTGCGCTAATCTGGGATAGATGCCGCTGAACGCTTCGGTGTAGCGGCGGCCATAGCTGGCAGGCAGACGAATCTGCATCAGTAGCGGCTTCGCATTGGCGGCTTTAACGTCGTCGATAACTTTACTCAGATTCTGCGCGATATCGTCGGGCGGGAAACCGCGCAGACCATCGTTACCGCCCAATTCGATTAACACCCATTGCGGCTGATGCTGTTTTAATAGTGCGGGCAGGCGCGCCAGCCCCTGTGCAGCCGTATCACCGCTGATACTGGCGTTGATCACTTTAGGTTTTTGCTGCCACTGCTTATCGAGCAGGCTGGGCCATGCCGCAGTGGCAGACATGCGATAGCCCGCACTCAGGCTGTCGCCCAGCACCATCAGCGTATCTGCAGTAGCAAGACGCGACACCAGCAGAAGAATCAATAACAGGAAGGGATAATGCCAGCGGAAAACATTGTTGAAGTTCATCATCTTACTAAGTCCGTCGGTCAGGGAGAGCATCAGCTAACCATCCTTACCGGAGTTGAGTTGGTTGTCAAACCAGCTGAGACCATTGCGCTGATTGGCGAGTCCGGTTCCGGCAAGTCAACCCTGCTCGGAATTCTGGCCGGGCTGGACGATGGCAGCAGCGGCGAAGTCCACTTGCTGGGGCAGCCCCTGCACCAGATGAATGAAGAGCAGCGCGCGGCCCTGCGTGCCCGGCAGGTCGGCTTTGTGTTTCAGTCATTTATGCTGGTGCCGACCCTGAATGCCCAGGAGAACGTGCAGTTGCCGTCGCTGCTGCGCGGCGACAGCGACCGTCAGAGCCGTGAACAGGCGAAAGAGCTTCTGACGCTGCTCGGACTGGGTGAACGTCTGCATCATCTGCCCGCCCAGCTTTCAGGCGGCGAGCAGCAGCGGGTGGCGCTGGCCCGCGCCTTCAGTGGCCGTCCTGGTCTGCTGTTTGCCGATGAGCCGACCGGCAATCTCGATCGTAAAACCGGTGACCGCATCGCCGATCTGCTGTTTTCCCTTAACCGCGATTTTGCCACCACGCTGATTCTGGTGACGCATGACGAGCAACTGGCGGCGCGCTGCGATCGTCGCCTGCGGCTGCGCGACGGTAAATTGTGGGAGGAGCAATGATCTGGCGCTGGTTCTGGCGCGAGTGGCGTTCGCCTTCGCTGCTGATTGTCTGGCTGGCCCTGACGCTGGCGGTGGCCTGCGTGCTGGCGCTGGGGTCGATCAGCGATCGCATGGAAAAAGGGCTGAATCAGCAGAGCCGTGATTTTATGGCCGGTGACCGTACGCTGCGCAGCAGTGATGCAGCGCCAGAAGCCTGGCTGGCAAAAGCAGCTGAAACCGGTCTGACGGTCAGCCGTCAGCTGACCTTTATGACCATGACCTTTGCCGATCAGTCACCGCAGCTTGCCTCAGTAAAAGCGGTGGACGATCGCTACCCGATGTTTGGCACGCTGCAGACGCAGCCGCCAGGGCTGAGGCCGCAGGCGGGTACCGCGCTGGCGGCACCGCGCCTGATGGCGCTGCTGAACCTGAAAGTGGGCGACACGCTGGAAGTGGGTGATACCCAGCTGCGCATCAGCGGGGAGGTGATCCAGGAGCCGGATGGCGGCTTTAACCCGTTTGAGATGGCGCCGCGTCTGCTGATCAATCTGGCGGATGCCGCCAAAACTGGTGCGATTCAGCCAGGCAGCCGCATCACCTGGCGCTATAAGTTCTCCGGTAATCCCGATCAGCTGGCCAGCTATGACCGCTGGATTGAACCGCAGCTGAAGGCGGACCAGCGCTGGATCAGCGTGGAGAACTCGGAAGATGCATTAGGCCGTTCGATGCAGCGGGCACAGCAGTTCCTGCTGCTCTCGGCCTTGCTGACGCTGATGCTGGCGATTGCGGCCGTGGCGGTCGCCATGAGCCACTATTGTCGCAGCCGCTACGATCTGTTGGCGGTGCTGAAAACCCTGGGTGCGACGCACGGCGCGTTGCAGCGGCTGATCATCGGTCAGTGGCTGGCGGTGCTGCTGCTGGCGGCGATTGCCGGTGGCCTGGTGGGGCAGGGCGTGGAAGCGATCCTGATGGCGATGCTGAAACCCGTGCTGCCTGCCAGCTTACCGGCGGCGAGCGTCTGGCCGTGGATCTGGGCGGTGGGATCGCTGTTTGTGATTTCGCTGCTGGTGGGTCTGCGCCCTTATCGTCTGCTGCTGGCGACGCAGCCGCTGCGGGTGTTGCGACGTGATGCGGTGGCGAATCTCTGGCCGCTGAAGATCTATATTCCGGTGATGATCGCGGTGGTGGTGACGCTGTTAGCGCTGCTGGTTGGCGGCAGTAAAATGCTCTGGGCGCTGCTGGCGGGTGTGGTAGTGCTGGCGGGATTGCTGGCACTACTCGGCTGGGGAACCCTGCTGCTGCTGCGTCGGCTGGTAGTGCGCAACCTGGCGTTACGACTGGCGATCAACCGGCTGCTGCGCCAGCCCGGCATGACGCTGAGCCAGCTTGCGGCCTTTTCGCTGTCGTTCATGTTGCTGGCGCTGCTGCTGGTAATGCGTGGCGATCTGCTGGATCGCTGGCAGCAGCAGTTACCGGCGGATAGCCCGAACTTCTTTCTGCTGAACATGACGGCAGATCAGGTGCCGCAGGTGCGTGATTTCCTGCAGTCGCATCAGATCACGCCCGGGACCTTTTACCCGATTGCGCGGGTACGGCTCAGTGAACTCAACGGTAAACCGGCCGATCCGAAGCTGGATAATGCCCTGAACCGTGAACTCAACCTGACGGAACTGGCCGATCGCCCGGATCATAATCCGCTGGTGGCAGGCAACTGGCCACCCAAAGCGGGTGAAGTGTCGATGGAAGTGGAACTGGCGGATCGGCTGGGGCTGAAGCTCGGTGATACCCTGACGTTCGATGGCGATACGCAGACCTTCAGCGCGCGCATTACCAGCTTGCGTAAAGTGGACTGGGAAAGCCTGAAGCCGAACTTCTTCTTTATCTTCCCGCCGGGCGCGCTCGACAGCCAGCCGCAGACCTGGCTCACCAGCTTCCGCATGGAGGCGAATCCTGTTCTGCTGGCGCAGCTTAACCGTGCTTTTCCGGCGCTGAGTCTGCTGGATATCGGCAGCATTATGCGGCAGATCGGTCAGGTGCTGGCGCAGGTCAGCCAGGCACTGGAGATCATGGTGGTGCTGGTGACCGCCTGTGGCGTGTTGCTGCTGCTGGCGCAGATTCAGGTCGGTATGCGTCAGCGGCGCCAGGAGCTGGTGGTCTATCGCACGCTGGGTGCCGGTAAACGCCTGCTGCGTACGACGCTGTGGTGTGAGTTTGCATTGCTCGGCGTGGTCTCCGGCGTGGCAGCGGCGATGGGGGCAGAAGCGGCACTGTGGGGATTACAGACTAAGATTTTCGACTTCCCGTGGCAGCCTGACTGGACCCTGTGGCTGGCGCTGCCGTTGTGTGGCGCGCTGCTGTTGTCGCTGTGCGGTGGCTGGCTGGGGATCCGATTACTGAAAGGGAAGGCGCTGTTCAGGAAGTTTGATGCGGCGTAAGGGAGTGCTGGAATAAGGCGGCACAGGCCGCCTTTGACCTTGAACCCGATCGCACCGTTACCGGCGACTGAATCTGTCTGACCGGTGTCGACCCTGGCTCACCGGCGTATGCGTCCATCACATTAATCTTCTGAGCCGCCTGATAAAGGCATTATCAGGCGGTGCGGAGGATTACAGTTTTTCAACCGCCCAGGCGATGCCGCTGGCGTACTCTTCCGGTAGCTGCGGCACCAGCGCGTTAAGGGCAGCACTGAGCCGTTCTGTATCGCTGTCGGTCAGATTCAGATGGCCCACTTTACGACCCGGACGCACCTCTTTGTCATACCAGTGCAGATGCACCAGCGGTTGTTGCAGCCAGCTCAGATTCACGTCAGTACCAATCAGATTAACCATCGCCGACGGCGCAAACACCACCGGCTGCGGTAATGCCAGGCCAAGAATGGCGCGCAGATGCAGCTCAAACTGGCTGATCGACGCACCGTTCTGCGTCCAGTGCCCGCTGTTGTGGACGCGCGGCGCCAGCTCATTGATCAGCAATCCGTCTGGCGTAACGAAACACTCCATCGCCATTACGCCGACGTAGTTCAGTTCCTGCATTATAGCGCTCAGCATCGCTTCAGCCTGCTGCTGCTGTGCCTGATCCGCCTGCGGCAGCGCAACGCTGGTGCGCAGAATGCCATCCTGATGCAGGTTATGCGTCAGCGGATAGAACACCACCTGGCCATCGTGACCGCGCGCCCCCACCAGTGAGACTTCACCGGAAAAGTTGATGCCCTGCTCAACGATACATTCGCCGTAGCACGCCTCCGGCAGGGTGTGAGTCTCATCGGCACGCAGACGCCACTGACCCCGGCCGTCGTAACCGCCGGTGCGGCTTTTCACAATCGCTAACTCGCCCAGCGAGTCAAACACCGCTGGCCATTCGCTTTTGTCCGCCAGCAACTGCCACGGCGCGGTGGCCAGTCCCAGCTGATCCAGCAGCTGTTTCTGCGTCAGACGATCTGCCAGACGCGGAAATATATCGCGGTTAACAAAGGCCGGATGGCTGGCCAGCTCTCGCGTCAGCGCCGTCTCCGGCCAGCGTTCGATTTCGGCGGTGATCACGCTGTCGGCGATAGGGAGCGCGGTGGGATCGGCGTCCAGGCCTACCGGATACACCGCGATGCCCAGCGGCTCACCCGCCTGACGCAGCATACGACCTAACTGGCCGTTGCCCAGTACGCAAACCGGCTTCATGCATCCACCCGCGGATCGGGATGGTTCAGCACCTCATCGGTCTGGCTCTGACGCCAGGTGGTCAGGCGTAACGCCAGCGCACTGTCATGCAGCGCCAGAATCTGCGCCGCCAGCAGCGCGGCATTGGCTGCGCCCGCCTTGCCAATCGCCAGCGTACCGACCGGAATACCGCGCGGCATCTGCACAATTGAATAGAGGCTATCGACGCCGCTCAGTGCTGCGCTCTGAACCGGCACACCCAGCACCGGCACCAGCGTTTTTGCCGCCAGCATACCCGGCAGATGTGCCGCGCCACCTGCGCCAGCAATAATCACCTGAAGACCCTTGTCGGCTGCCGTTTCGGCGAAGCTGAACAGTTTATCCGGGGTGCGGTGCGCAGAGACCACTTCAACATCAAAAGGGACGTCCAGGCTGGAGAGGATTTCAGCGGCGAACTGCATGGTGGCCCAGTCACTTCTGGAACCCATAACAATGGCGATGCGGGCCGGGGCGTTGGATGACATGCGGTCAACTCCTGTGAATGAACAAACAGACCTGGCCGGGCGGACAGGTTTTGAAGGGCACCGAGAATAGCATGAGAAGCACGCAAGGAAAACGGTTGCGTCGGGCTTAAAGTCGTGGATTTAACCGCAGATTAAAAGTCGAAATGGATAAGCTGAATGCCACTGGCGTCGAGCTGGATCATGGAACCCCGGCTGTGCCAGGCACCCAGCACCGCGCGTTGCGCCGGTTCACCCTGCAGGCTCAGCGTATGAATCGCAGGGCGATGAGTGTGACCGTGAATCAACAGCGGCACCTGCTGGCGCAGCATAGTGGCGACGACTGCTTCCTGATTCACATCCATGATGGTCTGGGATTTATGCTGGTTGGCCTGTTTACTGTCGGCGCGCATCCGGGCGGCAATGCGTTTACGGATCCACAACGGCAACGCGAGAAACAGCCGCTGGATCCAGGGATTATGCACTTTGGCCCGAAAACGCAGGTAACCCGCATCGTCGGTACAGAGCGTATCGCCGTGCATGATCAGCAACCGATGGCCGTAGAGCGTCAGCACCTGCTCTTCCGGCAGCAGCGTCATGCCGCAGGCCTGCGCGAAGCGTCGGCCAATCAGGAAGTCGCGATTGCCATGGATAAAGTAGACCGGAACCGGCAGGGCGCGCAGGGCGCGGGCAACCTGCTGATGCAGTGGATTGGGATCGTCGTCGCCAATCCAGGCTTCAAACAGATCGCCGAGAATATAGAGCGCGTCGCAGTGGGGCGCTTCGCGCTGTAAAAAATGCAGAAAACCGGCGGTAATCGCCGGTTCTTCCTGACACAGATGGAGATCTGCGATAAACAGCGTGCGCGACATTACTCGCTGACGGTCACTTTCTGGATAACGACGTCGTCTTTTGGCACATCCTGGTGCATACCGCTGCGGCCGGTAGAGACCGCTTTGATCTTCTCGACCACATCCATACCTTCAACCACTTCAGCGAACACGCAGTAGCCCCAGCCCTGAACGCTTTCGTCACGGAAGTTCAGGAAGTCGTTGTCAGCTACGTTGATGAAAAACTGTGCGGTCGCAGAGTGCGGCGCAGAGGTACGTGCCATGGCCAGCGTACCTTTGGTGTTTTTCAGGCCATTGCTGGCTTCGTTCTGAATTTCGGCTTTAGTTTCTTTCTGCTTCATGCCCGGCTCGAAGCCGCCGCCCTGAATCATAAAGCCGTTGATTACGCGGTGGAAAATGGTGTTGTCGTAAAAACCTTCACGGCAGTAATCCAGGAAGTTCTGTACGGTTGCCGGCGCTTTATCATCGAAAGTTTTGATTACGATATCGCCATGGTTCGTCTGGAAAGTTACCATTTTTGTCGTCCTGTAAAGGTTGTCATCAGTTGCTGAGGTCGCTCTGTCGATGGGCGTCCCCCTTTTTGTCGACCGTTCTTATATCATAATTTCCAATGACGCGTCAGCAGCGCGGCGCAGTTGGCTTGCTTTGCGTCGCGCGAGCGATAAAAATACGGCACAATGTCTGGATACTTAAAAGTGCCAACCACACGCGAAAACGGAACCGTTCAATGCTTAAGATTTATAACACCCTGAGTCGACAGAAAGAGGAATTCAAACCCATTCATGCCGGTAAAATCGGGATGTATGTTTGCGGCATCACGGTGTATGACCTCTGTCACATTGGTCATGGGCGGACGTTCGTGGCGTTTGACGTGGTGGCGCGCTACCTGCGTTACCTCGGTTATCAGCTTAATTATGTACGTAACATCACCGACATTGATGACAAAATCATCAGGCGCGCCAACGAAAACGGCGAGAGCATCGAAACCCTGACCAACCGCATGATTGGCGAGATGCACAACGACTTCGCCGCGCTGGGGATTCTGCCGCCCGATGAGGAGCCGCGCGCTACCCGTCACATCGCTGAGATTATCGAGCTGGTGGAAACACTGATCGCTCGCGGTCACGCTTATGTGGCGGACAATGGCGACGTGATGTTCGATGTGCTCAGCGACACCGATTACGGCGCGCTGTCGCGTCAGGATCTGGAGCAGTTGCAGGCGGGTGCGCGCGTTGAAGTCGCCGACGTGAAGCGCAACCCGATGGACTTCGTGCTGTGGAAAATGTCCAAAGCGGATGAGCCAGCCTGGTCATCGCCGTGGGGTAACGGTCGTCCCGGCTGGCACATCGAGTGCTCGGCAATGAACTGCAAACAGCTGGGCACCCATTTCGATATCCACGGCGGCGGCTCCGATCTGATGTTCCCGCACCATGAAAACGAAATCGCCCAGTCGAGCTGCGCCCATGACGGCCCTTACGTCAACTACTGGATGCACTCCGGCATGGTGATGGTTGACCGCGAGAAGATGTCCAAATCGCTCGGTAACTTCTTCACCGTGCGTGACGTGCTGCAACATTATGATGCGGAGACGGTGCGTTACTTCCTGATGTCCGGTCACTATCGCAGCCAGCTTAACTACGGCGAAGATAATCTGAATCAGGCGCGTGCGGCGCTGGAGCGTCTCTATACGGCACTGCGTCACACCGACAGCAGCGTGCCTGCCCACGGCGGCGAAGCCTTTGAAGCGCGGTTCCGCAGCGCAATGGATGATGATTTCAACACCCCGGAAGCCTATTCGGTACTGTTCGACATGGCGCGAGAAGTGAACCGCCTGAAAAGTGAAGATGGCGCTTCAGCGCACGGGCTGGCGTCGAAGCTGCGCGAGATGGCCAACGTGCTGGGCATCCTTCAGCAGGATCCTGAGCTGTTCCTGCAAAGCGGCGCGCAGGTCAATGACGAAGAGGTTGCCGAGATTGAGCACTGGGTGAAAGCCCGTGCCGATGCGCGCGCCGCCAAAGCCTGGGCGGAAGCGGACATCGCGCGCGACAAGCTTAATGCGCTGGGTGTCATCGTCGAGGATGGGCCACAGGGCTCCAGCTGGCGTCGAAAATAAACCGGAGAGGGCGAGCAATCGCCCTTTTTTATTATGGCGATTGAACAGATTCAGATCCGTGGCTTCCGCTCGATACGTAACCTGACGCTGTCGCTGCAGCAGCTGAATGTGGTGAGCGGTCCTAACGGCTGCGGTAAATCCAACCTCTACAAAGCGGTGCGGCTGCTGCATGAGGCGGCCAGCGGTCGCCTGGCACTGGCGCTGGCTGAAGAAGGCGGTATTCAGAAAGCGATGTGGGCGGGCGGCTTACGCCGGGGCGATCGCCGACACGATCCAAAGCGCCTGGAGCTGGCCGTGGTGATGGATGACATGGATTACCAGCTGGAGATTGGCTTTCCCGAGCCGCTGGTGACCAGCCTGTTCAATCTTGATCCGCTGGTGAAGCAGGAGCGACTCTGGCTGAGCGGTCAGCAGCGCCGTCCTTCCGCCTGTATTATGCAGCGCGAAAATCAGACCGCCTTTCTGCACAACGTTGAGGGCGAGCGCGTCGCCTATCCGGCGGTGCTGCATCCCGAAGAGTCGCTGTTTGGTCAGCTTGGCGAACCCCATCGCTATCCGGAGCTTTCGCAGCTGCGCGAACGTCTGCAGCAGTGGCGCTTCTACCATGAGTTCGCGGTCTGGCCTGGCTCACCGATACGGGTGCCGCAGATTGGCGTGCGTGCGCCGGTGCTGAGCCATGATGGCAGCAATCTGGCGGCGGCCTGGGCGACCATTGTTGAGCGCGGTCATTCCGAACTCCTGTCTGAGGTGATGGAACAGGCGTTTCCCGACAGCCAGTTTGATGTCGATGTGCAGAATGGCCGTTTCCAGATGCTGATGTCGCGCCAGGGCATTCTGCGTCCGCTGGAGATCGCCGAGTTTTCTGATGGCACGCTGCGGTTTCTCTGTCTGGTTGTCGCACTGCTCAGCCCGCGTCCGCCGGCCTTTATGGCACTGAATGAGCCGGAAAACAGCCTGCATGAAGATCTGTTGCCTGCGCTGGCGCGCTTAATCGCCGAAGCCAGCGAGTTCAGTCAGCTCTGGATTACCAGCCATTCACCCCGGCTCGCGACGTTGATAGCGCAGCATACGGCGGTGAATCATATTGTACTGGAACAGCGGGAAGGGGAGACGTGCGTGAAGGGAGATGAGCGGGTGTAACAGCGTCCCCGCAGGGACGCCCGGAAATCACTCGACCACAGTAATGCGGAAACCCGCGAACTCTACGGTCTGACCGGCTACGATTTTGCAGCGCTTGCGGGTTTCTACCGCACCGTTGACCTTCACTTCACCCTCGGCAATCACGACTTTCGCCTGTGCGCCGCTCTGAACCCATCCTTCCAGTTTCAGCAGGTCACACAGATCAACGTGCGGGAATTTACCCAGTGAAAAACTTGTCATTTATACTACCTCTTTATCATGAAACTCTTCGCACGCCTGCAGCGTGTTTTGAATCAGTGTAGCTACTGTCATCGGACCAACACCGCCCGGCACCGGGGTAATGTAGGAGGCGCGCTCGGATGCACTGTCAAAATCAACATCACCCACGACTTTGCCGCTCTCCAGCCGGTTAATGCCCACGTCGATGACGATGGCGCCCGGTTTGATCCAGTCACCCGGAATAAACCCTGGCTTACCCACTGCAACGACCAGCAGATCGGCATGCTCAACGTGATGGCGCAGATCTTTGGTAAAGCGATGAGTGACGGTCGTGGTGCAGCCCGCCAGCAGCAGTTCCATACTCATCGGACGACCAACAATGTTGGATGCGCCAACCACCACGGCATTCAGGCCATACGTATCAATATTGTAGCGCTCCAGCAGCGTCACGATACCGCGTGGCGTGCAGGGACGCAGGGTTGGCGCACGCTGACAGAGGCGACCGACGTTATAAGGGTGGAATCCATCGACATCTTTATCAGGCGTGATGCGCTCCAGCACTTTGACATTATCAATGCCGGCTGGCAGTGGCAGCTGCACCAGAATGCCATCGATTTCGTCGTCCTGATTGAGCGCATCAATCAGCTCCAGCAGCTCAGCTTCGCGGGTCGTGGCAGGCAGATCGTAAGAGCGGGAGTGGAAACCGACCTCTTCACAGGCGCGGCGTTTGCTGGCCACGTAGATCTGCGATGCCGGGTTTTCACCCACCAGAACCACTGCCAGACCCGGCGCGCGTTTTCCGGCGGCCAGACGCTGCTTCACTTTTTCCGCAACCTCAACGCGCACCTGCTGCGCAATCGTTTTACCGTCAATAATTTTTGCTGCCATCAGAGAGGAAATCCACTGTGTTGTGTTGAATCGGGGAAGGGGGGTATTTTGTCAGAAGCGCGGCGCGCTGTCAGTTACAGTTTCAGCCGCGTATGTGCTTTCCGGCTTTTTCGTCGCGACGAGTGCCAGCCTGCATGCGTATGATATCTGCAGGACAATCCGGGGACGATGTAATGATTTGGATAATGCTTGCTACTCTGGCGGTGGTGTTTGTCGCTGGATTTCAGCTGCTCACTGCTGGCTCACGCCACGCCGCTCAGCGGCTCAGCAAACGGCTGCAGCTGCCACCTGTACAGGTGGAATCAATGATCTCTATGATGGGGAAAGAGGCGGCGAAAGAATTTACCGACTATCTCAGTAAGGATAATGAAACGCACCTGCATAATGGCGCAGCGGTACTGCTGATCTGGCAGGTGTTCATTGTTGACGGCAGCGAGGAGAACAGCCAGCGCTGGCATGCGATTCTCAGTCGAGCCGGTTTTCCACCGCTTATTAGCCGCCAGCAGCTGCTGCTCGCGCTGGGCTTTCTGCGCCAGCTGGAACCGGACATCCAGGAGCTGCATGCACTTCGTGAGCAATACAATGCGCGTTTCACAACACAAGGGATTGAGCTGGAAGGAGAATTTACCGACAACAGTAAACTCGTGTTGCTCAGCGAATGGCGCAGGCGCCACTGACGTCAATTGGTCATTACCGCAGCACTTCGCTGCGGAGAAACGGCAAAAACGTTGACGTACCCGCTTCCCGACGTATAATCCGTGCCATCTCCATGCGCCCTTAGCTCAGTTGGATAGAGCACCGGCCTTCTAAGCCGTAGGTCACAGGTTCGAATCCTGTAGGGCGTACCATATTTTCTTCTGTTAACATCCTTTCCAGTCTGCTTTTTCCTTTAAAATCAGAATATAACTATTATCTGTGGTCCAGGGTCACCTATTGCGTTCTTGTTTCGATTGGGGGCAGGATAGGGGGCATTGCCAGGTTCAATCAACTGGATGCCCCAAATGAAGCTGACAGCCCGACAAATTGACTCTGCTAAGCCAAAAGAAAAGTCATACAAACTTTCGGATGGTGGTGGTATGGATCTTGAAACATTTCCAAACGGAGCCAAAAGCTGGAGACTCAAATACCGTATAGCTGGTAAAGAGAAGCGGGTGTAGTGGCATAGTAAGCTCCGGCTCGTTCTTAGCAGATCATGAACGGTAAAATATTCAATATCACCCATAACATTGGGCGGTTGCTTCTTCCTGCCAGGCTCAATACCGCAAAGCTTCGCTATGGCCCTGTTAAGAGGGGCTTTTCCCATGTGCTGGGACTTGCTTATACGGCGATTAGTGAAGACATAATTCACTCTGACAATTAGTTCTTCCAAAAATCTCCATTAGATTTTATGTGAATTATATTGACAAAAATAAATCTGTGTTAAAGGGATTATAAATAAAAATGGAGGGTTTTATGAGTAAAGATAAAATGAAAGATGAACAAATATCATTTGCTGAGGCAAAAGGGTTTCTTAACAAAGTGCATGATTATTTAGTAGATTTACTAGAACAAAATAAAATCACTGAAAGCTATAGAATGTATCCTGCTGAAGATTTTTTATATTATTTTTAGAGAGTATTACGCCTCTCAGGATTGCTTAAATATCGTGAGCATAGTTGAATGTTTTGAATTAATCGAACTTGTTGAATGCAATAGTGTTGACTGGTGTTTTTTTTCAGCCTTAGCATCTGATGTTGATACTAATAAGATTATAAACATAATTAAAACAAAAATGGTTGAAGAAGAGAAAAGAAAAATAAATTCTGTTCTTGTTAAAGAAGATGGTGTAGTTATTAAAAAAGAATTTAGTCAAGAGAGTTTTTAAATAGCCTGACTTACCTGGTCAAACTATTTAAATTTTGAAGAGATTTGGTAAAAATATCTTTTTTATTTTAACGTTACTCTACCATCAGAACTCTGTATATATGTTTTATCGCCTATATTTATAAATGCTTTTCTGTCAAGGCTCCCTCTTATAACTAATGCTATGCTATTATATACACATTTCTTATGCTCGCCATTAGTATCATCAAAGCAGGTATAGTCATCAATTGAACCATCTCTGGTTCCTGTTGGTAACTTTTTATAACCATCGAAGTTCATGATGATAACAGTGAAGTTATCTGGGGTGTTGATAATATGATATTTATTCTGAAGCGAATCTTTGTTTTCTAACCACCATTTTAGTTTTCCTTCTGTAGTCATCGGTAAATTTTCTACAAAAACTGCACCATTATCAACTCTGACTATTTTTGCTGGTCTTACAGCAATCCATATGCAATATACTGATATTAACAAAATCAGAACTGCTCCAATCCTTTTGTATTTAAACATTGTTTTCTCCTGTCAATGTTATAGTTGCTTCGAAATTTGTGAAAAATGGCTTTTGAGCTAAATGCTTAGCCCTCTGTAGAACGAACCATATTCTAAAGAAACTAATTGAGTTGAATTTAGCTTTTAAGATATCTTGTTTATCTAAGCCAAAATGGTCTTGTGCTCTGTATTTGATAGTCGCAGTATATTTATTACCCTGGAAGGTCAGGCTTTCTATAGAAATTTCCGTGCTGTTTATGTCATGGACGGTAATGCCCATTCCATTGACGAAATCTTTCCATCTTGTGTATTTTGGTAAACGACTTTTAGATAATACATTTGAAAAATGTTCTTTCGTCAATTGTGACTTATTAAAATCAAATTGCTCGATAGTGTTTTTAATTATGGATAATGTGCTATCGACAGAGTTGTCACGCAAAATGAGATTTCTGTAGGCATTATTCATAAACGGATGCTGAAAATCATTTCCATTACTACGTTGCATGTGATTGAAAAGATTTATGATCAAGCCCTGGTATGGTCCTCGGAAAGAAAAGGCATAGGACTGAGATCGTAGCTCATCATATAACATCGCAATGGCTTTTTCTCTACTAACTGGATGTATAGAATTAGTAGCAGGATGCTGATAGGAGGGACCAAAAGTAGTCCAGTCGATGAAAGTTGATACTTGCCCGAGATGATAATGCTTTTTCAATATATCAGCATCCATGTCGCCACTTTGCATGTCATCAGCATTTCTGTCATTGAATCTTTTTTTTGTAGTGAAGATGATAAGTTTTTTGTCGATTCCTTTCATTCAAAATCAATCCCTTTCAGTCAAATGATTAAGTATTATACATTTTCTGTTTGTGAGGTAAATTAAGAATTTTTTTAACATTTACTATGTTCAGAGTCATTTACGCCCACATAATCATGCAGTGATGAACCTCAGCCGTGAGAGTGGTCGTTTTCTAAGGGGGCATTTTTGGGAGCAGATCACAAATTGAAATAAAAAAATCACATATAGAGCAGTAGACTGGTCAGAAGGTTTGAATCCTGTAGGGGTACCAAATTCTCCCTTCTGAAGCTTCTTAAAGTCTACTAATTCCGCGAATATCAAGGCGTTTAGCCAGGTTAATTTATTCGGATGTCTATTAGCATCTATTGAAAGTCACACTCATCTGGTGTGCAATCCCGTTCTGATCTGCTCCCCTCTAACCGGCATCATAGGCCACCGCGGGTTCAGCCCCTTGAGGTACTTGTGGATACCGTCGATGAACAGCTTCTTGAATGTCGCTTCGTTATCGTTGGTTAGCTTTGCGATATAGCCAGACACCGATAAAGGCCAGCAGAGCAGAAAGCACCGCCTTAACTGCAATCACTGTGAATTCGAAACTATCCATAGCGCCTTCACCATCACCGCTAATGTGGCCTTCTACCAGGGATCTGATGATGCTTTCAGGTATGAGAAACCAGGTTGCGGAGAAGATTATAATAAATATCAGTATTTTCATCGCACTACACACTTTGTGAAATCAGGAACATCAATGCGGCCGTATGCTGGTAATCCTCCTTTCATAAAACCACGTCCCATTCTTACGGCTCCTTGATCGCTGCCCTGATATCCCTTCCGACCAGCGAGTCTATTGGTTATCCCTTCTGTACAGCGCCCCCTCCTCGATGCGCTCTCCGCCTGGCAGAGTACAGTAACCTGATTCACCATCCGGGCCCTTAACTATGTCCAGCTTGCCGCCCATCTTTTCACAATACACAGAGGCTGGGTTAGCCATGCCCACAGCGTGTTGTCTGTCATTATGGGATACACAGGCTGTGAGTAAAAAAGTGGTCGCTGCGATTGTAATTGTTTTCATTTTTAACCTTATCTGAAGAGATTGAGGAGGGTTAATTGTTATATCCACGCTGCTTCATCTCGCGCTGGCTTTTCTGTTTAATTAACCGGCTATTGTGACCCTGGGTAGCCATTGAAATCAGATCATAACCTGGGCTTAATCCCGCCAGTTAGTGTGGATTTATACATGCATCGTGACCATCCGGGATGATTGCAGAAGCCGGACCAGCCAACCGGTATACATCATTTATTACTCAGTCAGACCCGATGAAGTAACTACTGTCGCGGTCAACGCCACCGATAACCGTGAATGCACATATCGAATGTCTCTTCCGTGTCCCCGAGATAATTTTAGCGTTGCAATCTGTCACCTCGCCGTTACGAGGTTTTTATATTTCCGCTTGCCAATAAAAAACCCGCCGAAGCGGGTTTTTATGTTGATAAAGTTTATGCTGCCATCTTTCGGCATTGCTCTGCACAGAGATGGCAGGCTTTTGAGCATTCCTGACAATGGTCATGTTCGTGCTTACCACACTCATCTCCGCATTTCTGACAGACATCAGCGCAAACGCGGCAAAGTTCTTTGGCAAACTCACTTTTTAAGGTCATAAACTGAGCTGCCAGGCGGCATATGTTGGCGCATTGTATGTCCATCCTGATGCATTCACGCATCATTTCAAGCTCCTCTTCAGCCAGGCATGATGCGGCACAGTTATCACAAGCTGCTGCGCAGAGATAGCAGGCTTCGATGCACTTTTTGAATTCGTCAGTCATGTTTCCTCCTTAGCTAAGGTTGACTCTTAAGTCTGAGAAAGATGCCTGATTTTGCAAGAGAGTAATAAGTTAATAACTTTTTCAGCACTTCGCTTACCTGATGATGTGCATCACATTTTTCTCTTACCTCTGGATCGTATCTCATCAGGGTATAGCCAGAGCTGCGTTGGCCACACCAACCGGCTTTCAGCAGCTGTATTGCTGGCCGCTTATTCGTCAGCAATACAGGCGCATCGATAGAGCACTTAAGGAGGGGCAGCCAACGCGGGATTAACGGGTTACACCACAGCAATGACAGCAGCCCAGACAATATCATCGGGCGGTACCGGTGCCGCCCATGTAAACAGGTGGGTTAGCCTGGCTCTGGTTCACTGTGCTATATTTTGCTCGTATCGCAACGGCATTCAGGATGAATCAGATGAGCGAATTTGAGCAAGAACTCTATAATAACGGCTTCTCCGCTAAAGAGGTCGGTAAACTCAAAAGTATTATAAAAAAAGACGAGTCAAAAAAAGATACACTTCAGAGCCTCGTAATTGATCTAAGTAAACGCTTCTGGGGCGGAGTTATTGCTCTTATTATTTTGATGCTTATTGGACTGGATGGCATTTTCAATGCAGAGGCTTCAGATTCCATTCCATATATTGTTGTTCTGACGTTTGCATTCCTTGTGGTCTATTTTGTTACGCCTCTGAACTTAGCATGGAAATCATATAAATTCACCAGAGGATGTAAGCGCTGATTTTTGTCGATTGTTAATTGCCGGATTTTTCGCACTCATTTTATAGTAGTACGATTCTTACAAAAACATAGTGGGTAAATAGAAAATCTTTATTTTGCGATAGCAATCTGATAATAACCATTTAATAATTCTCCAGAAATGATTCAAATCTGTAGGTTATCTGACCTCTCATTATAAAAGGCGATTAAAACAGGGGAGCGCTACGCTGGCGGGGAAAAACATCCTTTAAATATAAAAACGCGGCTAATCATTGCCAGCAATACTAACTTGCCGCTCCCCAATCAAAAGCGGCATCCTTTTACCTCAACGCCACTAACCCGTAACCACACCCGACAAAGCCAGAACCTGTTTCTGTTTCCTGGCGGGCAGCTTATTCAGCTGCGCTAACGCGTTAACCAGCTGCTCATCGACCGGCTCTGGTGGTTTCACGGTCAGCACAATACGGCCCGCCGTGACATTTACTTCTACTTCGGTGCCAGTGGTAAATCCGGCGGTAGCCAGCCACTGGCCTTTCATGATAATCGACGGAATAGGCGCGTAACTGGGATACCGGCTGGCATAACTCACCGTTAATTTGCGCTGGGTAACGGAAGGGGGTTCTGAATTTAAACCAACTGCATTACACTCTGATTCAGTCATGATCTCTATTCTCACTCAATAGTGGTTGTGATTAGCGATACAGGGGTGCTCCAACACCTCTGTATCGCGCTAAATACCTGTACATATAATCAACTAATACGAATAAAGTCCAGATGAAAATCAATGGAAATCAATGAAAATCAGCGAGGCTGCTCTCAATTTAAATGCTAATACTTGCGGCGTAGATCTCAAAATAAAGTAATTAACTGCAATGCTACCAGGCAGCATAAAACAGATAAATGATTTTTTTAGTGGAAATGAAATAATAGTTTTCACCTGGTCACGCTTGTTTATAAATCGCTGTAAATCCTGACGTCAGCGAAATTTTTATCGCGCCCATAACGATTACTGAAACCATAAACGCTGCCACCCAGTATCCCGGATAAAAAAATCCCATACCACGCTACAGCACAGATCATCGTCACACCTTTTTTTCCTTCCGCCGCAATGCCATGATGACCGCTTCAAAACCTCCGCTTACGACAACCCGCCACCGGGCATAAAAAGAGGGAGCACCCCATCATGGAAAGTAAAAATCTGACAGATATTGCTGAGGTATTTCCTCAGTTAGCGATCGATCTGAAATATGCCACCGCCGATAACCTGACCGGCCAGCCGATTTACAAAGACCCGCGCTGTCTGCTGCACGTTGATGCGGCTAAAGCACTGGCAAAAAGCATCGAAATTGCAAACGTTGCGGGCTATACGCTGCTGATCCTCGACGCGTACCGGCCACCCGAAGCGCAGGCAATTCTGTGGAGTGCCTGCCCGAATCAGAACTATGTTGCACCGCTGACGCGCGGATCAAACCACAGCCGCGGCACGGCGGTAGACGTTACGCTGATAGACGAGCGTGGCGAAATCGTGGATATGGGTACCGGCTTCGATGAGATGAGTGAGCACTCCCATCCTTATCATCCTGATGTGGCGGTTCAGGCGCAGCGCAACCGGCTGATGCTCAATGCCATCATGCTGGGTGGCGGCTTTAACGGCATTGCGACCGAATGGTGGCATTTTGAATTGCCTGGTTCCGAAAGTTACCTGCTGATAGACGGCGTATTCGGCTGTTATTCCGCACCGCTGGCTGAAAATATCAGTCTGTGACGGTTTCCGGCGGGCGGAATCAGGGCAGTCAATGTCCAGGTCTGTTATCGCCAGGTCGTTTTAAGCATTGTGAAATATAAAGCAGTAATAGATGAAGAATGGGCAGGGCAGTACGCAGGAGTTACTTAACAGAATTATTGAAATAAGCCGTGGCGGGCGCCACGGCTAATGTTTTAAGCAGACTGCCACTCACTTTCAACATCCGCTTTGGCTTTAGAAAGGATGACTTTATTATCATCAACTTCTTTCACCCAGCTGAATGGAATAATGTGGTGTTTGCCGCCCGCTTCAGGATCGCTTTTCGCCAGCTTAATTTTGTCGTCGCCTTCGAAGTGGTCGACAATCCCGACATGTTCGCCATTCACATCAACAACCTGCGCGTGATCTAAAATCTCTGATTTATCTACCATGGTGGCTTAATCCTTATATTTAATGAGTTCAGTTGCCCTCAGACAAAACAAGCCTGGTTGTTAAATGCTGTTTTCGCCAAGGGATTAACAAAATGAAATAGTTCAGTGAGCTGGACCTGGTCGTTGTTATTTATTGCCGGCAGGAGAATAAAGGGCATATAAGCGAAACCGCAAACAGAGCCGGAGTGTCTGCAGCCACGGGTCTGCTGACCTCACTGCCTGCCACATCGACACCATCAGATTTGCCGCAATCGTCTGCCGCCCGTTCACCAATCAACGCTATGATAATCAGGTCAATCGCCACACCGCAGATCGGCCAGCACGCGGGCGATTTAACTTACCCAAAGGAGTGCCTATGACAACAGTCAGTTCCATTACCACTGAAGGTGGCGTCTGGATTAATCAGCCGCCGGTACACAGTCTGGATGGCGATACGCTGAGGTTCGAAACCGCGCTCAACAGCGATTTCTGGCAGCGTACCTGGTATGGCTTCGAACGGCACAGCGGCCATGCTTTTGGCTTCTGGGTGGAAAACGACTTTACCGTTCAGGTGCAGGTGAGGGCGGATTTCAGTCAGCTCTACGATCAGGCCGGGCTGTTTATTCAGGATAACGAAACGCACTGGGTTAAGGCGGGCATTGAGTTTAACGATGATCAGCCCGCCATTGGCAGCGTGGTGACGCGCGAGTTTTCCGACTGGTCTACCGGCGTGTTTCCTGGCGATGCGCGACAGTTCTGGCTGCGTGCCACGCTGGAAAATGCGGCCTTAAGAATTCAGTACTCCACCGACGGCGTGAGCTGGCCGCTGTTACGGCTCTGCCCGTGGCCCGGTCAGGCACGGCGGTTTGTCGGAGTGATGGGCTGCTCGCCTGAACGTGAAGGGCTGGCGATGAGTTTTACGGACTTCGCTATTACTCCACCGCTCGGCAAAGCACTGCACGATCTCTCCTGACCCAGGCGGCGCATTGCATATCGTCGCAGAATCGGCTTAATTGTCAGGTCAGAATTTGCGGTGACGCGTCGCCCGTGCAAGACGACGCCTTTACAGGGAAAGCTATGCGTTGCGCCACCTCGTTTATCCCGCTGCTGGTCATCAGTTGCTGCGCCGGATGGGCACAGCAGGCCACTGCCGATACCGTCTGGCTGAATAATGGCGATCGGCTGACCGGCACGATTCGTTATCTCAGCGACGGCAAGCTGGCGATAGAGACACACTACGCCGGTACCGTCACGCTGGACTGGAGTGCGGTCAGTACGCTCGCCAGCGAGAATCCGGTGAATGTCGAAAACAAAAAGACCGGCGAACATTATCAGGTGCGGCTCTCCTCATCCGATCCCGGCTATGTCTGGGTGGAACGCAACGAGCAGGAGCAGCAGGTCTCGTTGCGGCGCATTGATGAGTTTATGAAAGCCAAAGTCCGCAGCGATCAGCTTGCCTGGACCGGCAACATCGATGCGGGCGTGAAGGTCAAAAAAGCCTCGACCAAAACTGACGACTACAGCTTCGCGCTTAACACGAAACTGAACCAGGGAAAATGGCGTCACGATATCGGCGCGACCTACAATCGCGAGCAGGAAAACAAGGACATCAATACCGATAACTACAGCCTGCGTTACGCCTTTGACTATCTGGTCAGAGAGCAGTTCTTCTGGCAGACCCGTGCTACCTACAAGCGCGACTGGGTGGAGAATCTGTCACGTCAGGCGCTGATCGGCACCGGGCCTGGTTATCAGTTGTGGGACACCGAACTCGGCGCGTTCTCACTCTCGGTGCTGGGCGGTGCCTTTGAGTATGGCTACAGCGATGACCGGGAAGAGCGGCACTTTGGCGGCTCGCTGCGCTGGAACTATCAGCGCTATCTGCTGGGCAAGTCGGTCACGCTTTACAGCAATGGCGATGTCGGCCATTCGCTGGATGATGACGGCGTATTTATGCTGGATGCCGAAGTCGGCCTGCGCTACAGCCTGACTTCGTGGTCAACGCTGCACGTAGGCTATCACCGTAATCTGGTCAGCGGCATACCGGATACCCTGAACGAAGGCATTTTCTCTACCGGATTGGGGCTGAAGTGGTAAGCCGCTGATCGAACAGCGTCGCAGCAAATCCTTACGGTTTTTATCCGGTTACAGGCGCGGGATTGGCTAAGCTGCATGTACTGTCACAACGGGAAAGCAGAAGATGATCGTAAGCAGCAGGGTGTATCGTCCGGGATGTGCGGGCGAAGAGGTCGAAGTCGATGATATCAGTGAAGTGATCAAAGAGCCGGAAGCATTTATCTGGCTCGGGCTGTGGCAGCCAGACGCTGAGTTTATGGCGAAGATTAAAGAGGAGTTCGGCCTTCATGAACTGGCGGTTGAGGATGCGCTCAATGCCCATCAGCGACCTAAAATCGAACACTATGGCGAATCGCTGTTTATCGTGGTGAAAACGGTGTGCGCTAAGGATGACAGCTGCGAACTGGGCGAAACGCATCTTTTTGTCGGAAAAAACTTCCTGATCAGCATCCGTCACGGCGCCTCTGAAAGCTACACCCCGGTGCGGCAGCGGGCGGCTGAAAACCCGGCGCTGCTGAAGTTTGGCCCCGCTTATCCGCTCTACTGCCTGCTCGATTTTATTGTTGATCGCTATGCTGAGCTTTCTACCTCGCTGAATGAACGGGTCGGACAGATGGAGAACGATCTCTTCACCAGTGAATTTGATCGCAAGTCGGTGCAGTCGGTCTACACCGTGCGGCGTCATCTGCTGAAACTGCGCAATGCGGCGCTGCCCGTGGAGGAGATCTGCAATCAGCTGATCCATCTGCATGAAGATCTGATCCCGCGTCCGCTGCGCGCCTACATCCGCGACGTGCAGGATCACGCCCGCCATGTCGTCACCGACGCGGAAGATATGCGCGAAATGCTGACCAGCGCCATGCAGGTCAATCTGGCGCTGGTGACGGTGCAGCAGAATGAAGTGGTGAAAAAGCTGGCAGGCTGGGGTGCGATCCTGGTGATCCCGACCGTAGTCTTCAGTATGTATGGCATGAACTTCGAGCATATGCCGGAACTGAAGTCGCTGTATGGCTATCCGCTGGCGGTAGGGCTGACCCTGCTGGCCTGCGGTGGGCTGTGGGCCAAACTGCGTCGCTCCGGCTGGCTGTAAACTAACGGAATCGCACGCTGCGGCTTATTCTGTCGCTACGCTTAGGCTTATTTAAGCGTAGCGATGAATAAGATGCGTTAATAATCCTGTCTCTCAGTAAAATAAGATAATTATGATGTAAAATAAGCCTGTTATCGCTCCGCTTATTTATTGCATGCTGCTGTTGATCTGGCCGGTTTTTTATTTTTTCGCTACGCTGATAATACAATCTTATAACCCGACCATCCCGGCGAAATAAATTTTGCAGCGCTGATCTGTGGCAACGCATCTTTATCCGGAGAAAGGCTGATGATCGAACGAACTCGCCGTCCGCGCTTATTAACATCAGGACATTGCCCGTCGCTGCCTGCGCGTGGCGCGGAGGGAAAGCCCGATTGTGAATGATCACGACTGGGTGTTAATGATTGCCCGGACGCAGTTTGCGCTAACCATGGGCATGCACATTACGCTCGCAGCACTGACGCTGGGGCTGGCCCCTTTTCTGGTGTGGTTTGAAGCGCGCTGGCTGTGGGGAAAACAGCAGGCCGCCCGTGATGCGCTGCATTTCTGGCTGACGATTTTTTCCCTGACGGTAGCGATCGGTGCGGTCTCTGGTGTGGTGATGGAATTTCAGTTCGGAACCCACTGGGCACGCTTCTCTCATCAGGTGGGTGGCGTTATCGGGCCGCTGATGTTTTATGAGGTGCTGGTCGCCTTTTTCCTTGAGTCGGCCCTGACCGGCGTGATGCTGTTTGGCTTCAATAAAATCCGGCCAGGCGTGCATTTTGCTGTGACCTGTCTGGTGGCGGTCGGGGCGCTGCTTAGCGCGTTCTGGATTCTGGCTGCAAATTCATGGATGCATACGCCGGTCGGTTTCACACGCGATCAGAACGGTGTTTTTCTTGCCGAAAGCTGGCAGTCGATATTGCTGGCCCCTTCGTTTCCGTGGCGCTTCAGCCATATGGTGGTGGCGTCGCTGATTGCAGTAGCAGTGATGATCATGGGCGTGGCGGCGTGGCGGCTGCGTCATTTCAGCGGAGAGGCTGCTTCGCGACTGATGCTCAACAGCGCGCTGACCTTTCTGTTGTTTGCCGTTCCACTGCAGATCGTACTGGGCGATCTGCACGGTGAAAACACCCGCGACTATCAGCCCGCCAAACTGGCCGCGATTGAAGGTGGCTGGCATCCTCCTGCGCCGGGCGAGGGCGAACCCCTGCGACTGTTTGCGCTGCCGGATCAGCAGGCGCAGCGCAACTATCTGGAGATTAGCCTGCCCAATCTTGGATCGCTCTATCTGCGGCACAACCTCTCCGGTCATATTAAAAGCCTGAGCGAATTTCCTGCGGATGCGATTCCACCGGTGTTACCGGTCTTTTTCGCTTTTCGCCTGATGGTGGGGCTTGGGCTGATCATATTGCTGACCACACTGGCTGCGAATTTTCAGCGCTGGCGTGGACGCATGGCGGTATCAGGGCGCTTGCTGTGCTGGATGACCTGGCTTTCACCGGCAGGCTTTATTGCACTGCTGTCAGGCTGGGTGGTGACTGAAGTCGGGCGTCAGCCGTGGACGGTTTATGGCATGGTGCGAACAGCACAGAGCGTCTCACCACTGGCCCTGAGTACCACACTGAGTATTTTCCTGGCGGTACTGATGATCTACGGCCTGGTGTTCGCCCTCGGCTTACGCTATCTGCTGCGTCGGGTTAAAGGTGAACTCCCCTCGGGTGAGCCGGTGGTCATTGAGCTGAAAACGCCCCATTAGGAGTCGCTATGGCCGATTTGTCTGCGATGATCATCTGTCTCTCTTTGCTGCTCTACCTGTTACTGGATGGCACCGATCTGGGCGTGGGTATGCTGTTTTTCTGGTTTCACGACGATCAACAGCGTGAACTGATGACGCACAGCATTCTGCCGGTCTGGGATGCGAATGAAACCTGGCTGGTGCTGGCCGCGGGCGGTTTACTGGCACTGTTTCCACCGGTCTACAGTCTGCTGCTCAGTGAGTTGAGCGCGCCGCTGTTCACCATGCTACTGGCACTGGTGATGCGGGCGATGGCGCTTGAGTATCGCGCCCAGAGCAGTACCCGGTTACGCCGCTGGCTCGACCGCATCATGGCCAGTTGTTCGGCACTGGCGACGTTTATTCAGGGCTGGTGCGCCGGCATGATCATCAGCGCTCAGCCTCAGACCGGGCTGCCCGATGGGCTGAGCCTGGTTCCGCTGATGAGCGGAGCGGGATTAATGGCAATCAATTCGCTACTGGCCTGTTGCTGGATCGGCTGGCGAATCGGCGACAGAGTGCAACCCCTGGCGGAAGCGCAAAGCTGGTTATGGTGGCTGCTGGCGCTGATAATTTTTCTGTTCGAACTCTATTTTAACGCCGATATCTGGCAGCAGAGCTGGCAGCGACCGCTGGGAAAAGTAGCTGGCGTGGCAATCGTCACGCTATGGATCGTTTTGCCGTTGGCGCTCTGGCGAGCCAGGCCGCTGCTACAGCTTATTGTTGCACTGATGCTGATCGGGGCCGTGTTTATCGGGTTGCTGTGCGGCCTTTATCCGTGGCTGGTGCCGCACCAGTTCTCCATCAGTGAAAGCGCTTCATCGCCGGTCACACAGGGATTCGTGCTGGTGGGCGCAGCGATTGCCATGCCGCTGACGCTGCTCTATCACAGCTGGTCGTTCTGGATTGAACGGCGCGCTAAATGACCCAGGTCAGCTATGCTTCAGGCAGCGAGCCGTTGAGGCTGGCGTGCTTACAGGAGGTCGTCGCAGGGTGAAAAAAGATTACACAGGCAGTCGGGATTACCCGATAAAAGAAGATATCCGCTGGATACGTCGCGAATGGCTGATTCAGCGCATCGGCGAATACGTCCTGATTGCGCTGGTGATTCTGGGGGCCTGCGGATTGTTTTCTAAAGGGGTGTTGAGTAACGGCAGCGCCGCATCGCCAGATGGCGCGATTCAGGTCGAATATGAACGTTTTGGCCGGGTTGAGAGCAATATGGACATGCGTATCCGGCTTAAATCACCGCCGGCTGAGCGGTTCAGCATCATCATTGGTAACGGCGCGCTGGATAATTTGCAGATTCAGACCCTGCAACCGCAGCCACTGGAGGCGATCACCCTTGGCAGCGATCTGCGGCTGACCTTTTCGTCGCGTGATACCGGTCCGGATCACGCGATCTGGCTGGGTCTGCAGCCCCGCAATCCCGGTCACATTGCTGTCAGCGTCAGCAGCGGCGATCATCCTCCGGCCCGTTTCAATCAATGGATCTATCCCTGACAGAGGCGCTTTATGGAAACGGTATTACGTGCGGCGGGTATCTATCTGGTGCTGATGGTGGTGATCAAAATCGCCGGCAGACGCACCCTGCTGCAGATGACCTCTTTTGATCTGATACTGCTGTTGATCATCAGTGAAGCAACCCAGCAGGCGCTGCTGGGCGACGATTTTTCGGTGACCGGCGCGGCGCTGACCATTATTACGCTGGTGACGATTGATATCGTGCTGGGCAAACTGAAAAACCGTTTTCCGGTGGTGGAGCAGGTAATCGATGGCGGCCCGGTGATCCTGGTGGAGAATGGCAATCTGCTGACCGAGCGCATGAAGATGACCGGCATCAGTCCTGATGATGTGCTGGAGGCGGCGCGATCCGGGCAGGGGCTTGAGCGGTTTGATCAGATTAAATATGCCGTGCTGGAGGTTAACGGCCATATCTCGATTATTCCCCGAACCGATAACCAGGCCTGACAGGCGATCGCCCTGGCCTGACAGGAGAGTGCCGGTGCCGGGCAGGTTACGCATGCGTGATTTGTTATGCTGCACCAGGCCATTGACGCAGCACGCATTATTACCGCGTCACGCTGCGCCTGTTCTGCCGCTTCCCTTGTAATCCTGTCGATTTCGTTCAGACTGAGTATTCCACTCATGCTTTATCATCAGAGCTGGCCTGACTATCAATCAGCGTTATGCTTTTATAGTCAGGATTAAATGAATGAATTTACGCGATTTACCTTCTACCCGGTTACCGGCTGGCATATTGGTCCCCTGAACACCCATCAGGCACTGGTAGTGAAATTCGGTTATATCGATCCCGACGCCCCGCGTGAACAGGGCCCGCAGGAGACCCTGTTTCTGGGACTCACCCTCGACATGGCGAAAAAGCTGGTCGCCAATCTTTCCGAACACATCGATTACGCAGAAAAAAAGAGCACCCAGCACTAGTTTCTCACCGCGATTGGTGACGACGCCCACGGTCGGTCTGTTTTGCTGCGCTGTCGCCCGGTGCATAAACCTGTAGTGCACTGGCGATCAAACGAAAATGCGCGGGTGTCTGACCGATAATCTCACCATCTGCATTGATGTAATGGGGACGGCGCGTCTCAATCGTCAGCTCCGTGGCGCTGAATGCCCGCACGTTACGCCAGCGACCGTGAGTGCCGCGCCGCAGAAAGGGCAGCAATGCGATGAGCTGCCAGCTATGCTGTAGCTCCAGACTGTAAACATCCAGCAACCCATCATCCGGAGCGGCACGCTGTTCCACTGTCATGCCACCCCCATAAAAGCGTCCATTGCCCACCGACACCTGAACCGTTTTGATCGGCGTCCGATGGCCCTGATGCACCAGCGTAGCGCTGAAGGGACGGCTCTGCCGCAGCACCCGCAAAGCCGCCAGTGCATAACCGCCCACTCCCCAGCGTTTTTTCGATTCCGCCGTGAGGTTGCGCGCCAGTTCCACCGAAAAGCCGATGCTGGAGACGTTCAGAAACAGATGCTGATTCACTTCACCCAGGTCCACTGCGCGCAGCTGCCCTTCAGCGATAATCTTTATCGCGGACTCCAGGCTGGCAGGAATGCCCAGCGTACGGGCAAAATCGTTGGCGGTGCCCAGCGGTAAAATACCCAGCGGCAGGCCGGTCTGCATCAGCCCCGGCGCGGCCGCATTAAGCGTGCCGTCGCCACCGCCGACGATCACCGCATCAACGCGATGGGCATACGCCGCGATTAATTCGCTGTAGCTGCGGGTATCATCTCTGGCCGGTTGCAGCAGGGTGAATCCGGCCTGAGCCAGCAGCGACTGTGCGCGGCTGGCCTCGGCGCGTCCTTTGCGTGAGCGCTGATTAATCAGCAGCAGGGCAGTTTTCTCCTGTTGAGACATACTTTTGCGTTATCCCGATGTCAAAATGGCTGTAACGAGACGGCAAGTACAGCACTGGCCTGACCGGTGAACAACCCTGCTTGCGCTACTTTACGTAACCTGTTGAGTGCCATAAGCAGCGATAAAGATCGTCTACACTGCTAAGGGTCAGATCCACACTGAGGAGTTGCGATGACAGAACACGAATTCAGAAAATTGTTAGCCGAACAGGGTTTTGACGAGCCTCTGTTGATTGAGCGTGCAGCCGACGCCCAGTTTGATAATCACGTACATCCCTTTGAAGCACTGGCACTGATTCTCAGTGGTGACATCACCATCAGTACCGAACAAGGCGATACCACCTACCATCCCGGTGAGACATTTCATCTGCAGCCCAATGAACTCCATCGTGAGGCGTTCGGGTCGCAGGGCGTACGCTATCTGGCGGGACGTAAATATGAGTGACTGGCAATCAGCATGAAGGTTTCTGACGATCTGTTTACCCGGCTGGCACGCTCGCCGTTCCGCCAGCGTTTTCGTCTGGGACGCGCGGAATATGATTATGCGAGCAGCAAAGGCGAGCCGGTATTGCGCCAGCACGCCGCTGAGTTTGTGGCACAGCGGCTGGCGCCTGCGCAGCCTGAGAATGATGGCAAGCAGACGCCGATGCGCGGCCATCCGGTGTTTATCGCTCAGCACGCCACCGCAACCTGCTGTCGTGGCTGTCTGAGCAAGTGGCACAACATCGGACAGCACCAGCCGCTGAGCGCGGAACAGGAGGCCTATGTAGTGACGGTGTTACTGCAGTGGATCACCCAGCAGATGCAGCAGCCTGCACCGCCTGCTCGCGTCACCCGAAGCCAGCCGAAACCGGACGACGATCCGCAACTCGCACTTTGGTAATGGACGAAAAAGCTACAACCGGCGGCTTTTTCTGGTGAAAACTGGCCCTTTTTCATTCCTGGTTTATTCTTAAATCTTTCCTGGGAACACTATGCCAGGATTAAAACCTACACGGCAACGATTCATACAGAGGGAATTATGAAGAAATCAATTATTGCACTGTCTGCTATTTTGCTGGCCTCGCCGGTATTTGCTGCTACCACCACAGACAACACCGTTGCGGAAGCGCATAAAGGCGCCGATACCGCGAAGGAAAAACTGCATCAGACCCAGAACGAAGGCAAAGAGCTGAAGCTGAAGTCTGAGCACGCCGCTGAAGGCAAAAGCGATACCACCGGCAGTAAAATCACCGAAGGTACGCAGAAAGGCTGGCACAAAACCAAAGAAGGCACTGAGAAAGGCTGGGATAAAACCAAGCAGGGTGCTGAAGATCTGAAAAACAAAGCGACTAACTAATTCGCGGTTGTTCTCAGGTTAAAAAAACCCACCGAAAGGTGGGTTTTTTTATGGGTGATAAAGCCGACTCGTAATGCCCCTGGCAGCAACGCATAAGCTCAACGCGCAGGGAACACGGTCAGAAGAGGAAAGCGTCCCGCGCCTGGGACAAAAACGCCGGGAGCGTTTTTGAACAACGCAAAGCGTTAGCCCGTTTACGGGCGCACCTCAGGGATGAGGTGCGTAATCGCGCGGGCCGAGCATGCCATGGATGGCGGGTTTTGCGCCTTTCCGATCTGACCGTGTTTCCTGAGCAGGCCTCGCTCTCACTGCGATACTAACCTGAGTTTGCCTGGCACGGATTACGCTTTCTTTTCCGCTGTTTCTTTCTCCGAGGCGGCTAACGCCGCGACTTTCCTTTCCGTCTCTGCAGCCGCATCGGCGGAGGCCGCCGCCGCTTCAGCCGCAGCCTCTGCCGCAGTATCGGACTGTTTCTTACCTTCTTCGATAAACTCTTCGTCGATGGCTTCGATGTTTTCGCGGTTATCGCGTCCGGAGAGCAGGTTCCAGCAGGCGATAAACAGGGCGGCAATCACCGGACCGATAACAAAACCGTTGATGCCGTAAATCTCCATGCCGCCCAGCGTGGCGATCAGAATCAGATAGTCAGGCATTTTAGTGTCTTTGCCGACCAGCAGCGGACGCAGGATGTTATCCACCAGTCCGACAATCACTACAAAGAAGCCCACCAGGAACAGCCCTTTCCACAGAGCACCGGTGGCGAAGAAGAAGATCGCCGCAGGCACCCAGATAATGGCGGAACCGACTGCCGGAATAAGAGAGAGGAAGGCCATCAGTGCGCCCCACAGCAGGCTGCCGTCGATACCGGTAAACCAGAATGCCAGCCCGCCGAGAATACCCTGAACAATACCGACCACCACCGTGCCTTTCACCGTCGCACGCGCCACGGCCGCAAACTTCACCATCAGGTGATGCTTCACGTAGGTTGAGAGCGGCAGCGCTTCCAGGATCAGATGCACCAGATAGGAGCCATCTTTCAGCAGGAAGAACAGCAGATAAAGCATCACGCCAAAGCCGACGGTGAAGCTGAATGTCCCTTTACCGATGATAAAAGCGCTGCCTGCCACATACTGACCGCCCTTGAGGGCAAACGAGGAGAGCTTCTGCTGAATCTGTTCGGCGTTATCCAGGTTATTTTCAGCCAGATAATGTTTTGCCCAGCGCGGCAGATGCTGCAACAGATCGGCGAAGACCGCCGGGAACTGCGCCGAATTGGTCTGCAGTTTGTGATAGACCGCATTGGTTTCGACGACCAGCGATGAGGCGATAATGGCCAGCGGTGTGAACACAATCAGACAGATACAGAGCAGGGTAATCAACGCGGCCAGGCCATTGCGTTCGCCCATTCGGACCCGCAGATACGTTTTCAGCGGATGGAAAATCACCGCCAGAATCGCCGCCCATAAAATCGGCGAGAAATAGGGCGAAAGCACCTCGAAAAAAGCGAGGGTGGCGATAGCCAGAATCAAAATGAAAAACCCGATGTTCAATCCTTTAAAACGCATGGAAAAACCTCATCTCGAACAAACTCTGATAAACCCGACGCGCGAATTTTCTGTGTCTGGCTTTGCTTATGCGGCGGCCTCGTCACTGATTATCGGTCAGGCTTTGCTTTTTAAACGCTGCTGATGACAGCATCATGCTGGCTAACTGTTTGAAAGGTCTGGCAGAAGTGATGAACGGGCAATGTGCGTTCGCTGCGTGACTTCTTATAGGTAACACGCTGCAACTGACAGCAGCGCGCTGGATCCTACATTAGCGTAGCGGTTTCGACCATTATTGGTAGGTCAGAGACTCATGATCCCGGAGGATGCTGCCGATAACAGTGTTAACTGGATAAAAAACAGGCAATGAAAAATGAGTAAACAGAGCGTTTTAATTGTGCTGCTGACGCTGGTATTAAGCGGCTGCGCCACAAAGCAGTATCCGCAGGCGTCCGCGGTCACCCCGGAAGAGACGGCGATGCTGAATTGCAGCGCGCTGGATCAGGAGCTGGTGAAAGCGCACAGCGTGCAGAGTGATATTGAGCAGACCGGCCAGTTCGATGCACTGACCGTACTGGGCTTTGTCGGGGATTTCGGGCTGGGCAATGGCATTGCGAAATACAATGCCAGCCAGAAGGCGGAGCGGCGACTGACTCAGCTGCAGTCGCTGAAAGCCGCGAAGTGCAGTCAGCGGCTTTCGTAGCGACTGCGCCGGGTCAGCCGAGCGTCCGCTCGCTGACATGCTGCAGCCGGACATTTTCGGCGGCGCGTTTACCGGCAAGGAAGGCGTGATCCGAGTTGTAATATTCCCACTCGCTGTAGCGGCCTGACAGATGAATGTCCTGGGTCAGCAGCCACTGGCGGATCAGCGCCACGTTAGCGCTGCGCGCATGGTCATAGACCACGTAGGCGTAGGGCATATCCACCTCTGAGGCGCAGAGCAGCGGATCGTCCGCGGTGATCATGCCAACTCTGATGCAATCCTGACGGCAGCGCTCAATCAGCGCATCCCCCGCCAGCGACAGCGGATTGGCCGCGTTATAGGTGATTTCGCAGGTTAAGCCGAAACCGCCCGGCGGGTTGCAGTGCGGACTCGCATTGCCCTGCACAAAGATGCGGTGAAACAGCGTATCGCCAGGATAGTAAATCCAGTGCTTTTCGGTCAGGTCAGCGCGGCCAATCCCCAGATTCACGCAGCGCACCGAGACAAACTGCAGCTGCTGCGCCGCCCGTTGCACACTCTCCGGCACCTCGTCGCCCATCAGTTTAATCAGCTCCGGCAGCGGCATGGTGCTGATTAATTGCTCATAACGGTAGTGGCGACCATCCGCCAGCAGCGCGACGTGCGCCTGCGGGTAGAGGCGGGTCAGGGTGGCATCCGTTTCCAGCGTACATTTCAGGTGCGGCAAAAAGCCGGACATCAGGGCCTGGAAACCACCGCGCAGCGGATAGCCGAAACGGGCGTTGGGGCCAACCGGCTTCGCCAGCGGTTGCAGCGCGCCATCAATGATCTGCGCCAGGTCGGGCAGCGGCACGCGTCCGCCCAGCCACGAGGTTTCCATGTCGGTCAGCGGCACCTTCCACAGTTTCTGGTTGTAGGGCAGGGCGAAGTGACGCGCGATGCCTTTACCCCAGGTGCGCATAATAAAGTGCTGGAAATCCTCTTCGCCTTCCACCACGCCTGTGCTGCTGCCCTCATCGGGGATCGCGCCATCCGCACAGCAGTCCCGCCGCGCCCGTGCACGGTCCAATGGGACAGCGGCGGCGGCCGTTTCACCATAACGCGCCTCGATAGCGCCCAGCACGCACTCTTTTACCACCTCGACCGGCAAGCCGTGCAGCGCGGACTGGAAAGGATAGCGGGTATAAACGCCGTCGCTGTAGACCCAGGCTTCACGCGTCTGCCAGTGCAGGTTGTCGCCCAGCAACATCTCATACAGCTGTAACACGTAGGGATCCTGCGAGAACATAATGTGACCGGCATAGTCGAAGGTAAAACCCTGATCGTCAATTGAGCGGCACCAGCCGCCAGGGGTGCTATTTTTCTCCAGCAGCACCGCGCCTTCGCCGTAATGATAACCGGCGCTCAGCCCGGTTGGCCCGGCTCCGATAATCAGGCAGGGCACGGCTTCACTCTCCAGCATCAATGGGGTTAACGGCGTGATATTCGCCTGTGCGCTGCCCTGGCTGACCGAACTTAGTGCGGGCTGACGTTGCGTCAGCGCCTGCTGGATCAGTCCATGAATCTGTTCAGCGGTGCGATCCCATGAGGTGGCGTCGACCTTTGCCTGCATCCGTCCCGCCAGCGCCAGCCGTTCTGCGGCACCGATCGCCATCGCCTGTTCACAGGCGGCAATAAATTCAGCGTGGCTCTCTGCCACCGCCACTTCCTCTGCGTAATGCCGCGCTACGTCAATAATCGCGGTACTGACAATCGGCAGCTGCGCCGCCATATACTCCAGCACCTTGGTCGGTGAGATGTAGCGCGTCGAGGCATTGATGGCAAACGGCATCAGACAGACATCCCAGCCTGCCAGAAACTGCGGCAGCGCCTGATAGGGCTGCTGTCCGAGCCAGTGAATATTGTCGCGCTGCGGCAGGCTGGCGGGATCAATTTTTACCACCGGGCCAACCATAATGATCTGCCATTCGGGGTGGCTGTCCGCCAGCGCCGCAATCAGCGGCAGGTCTATGCGCTCATCCAGCACGCCGTAATAGCCAAGACGCTGTGCCGGAATCGCATCCTGCATCGGATGACGATTGCTGCGATCGCGCGCCTGCTCAAAGTGGATAGCATCAACGCTGCTGGGAAAGCAGTAAACCTGAGGATGTTTGTCACGTTTCGCTTCATAGAGGCTGGTGCCGCCGGTAAAGACCAGATCGGCGCGGGTCATCAGCGCGGATTCGCGCTGCTGTAGCTGGCGCGGTGCATTCTGAAAAGCGGAAAGCTCATCCATGCAGTCGTAAATCACCAGTGACGGATTAAAAGGGGTCAGCAACGGCAGCGCCATCGGCGTATAGAACCAGATCAGCGGCTGTTCATCTTCCTCCAGCAGCGGCGTCAGCAACAGCAGTAGCGGGGCGATCTGGCTGTCGTGGAAACCAGGCGCGTCGCTGTCGGTATGCGGCTGGATCACCGTGATGTTAGCGGCAGGCGAGCTCTGATGCAGGCCCTGTGGCCCCGCCTGCCAGACCGGCTCTTCGACAAACAGCACGCGATAGTGCTGTGCCAGTCTTGTCAGTAGCTGCTGCGGACGCTGAAAAACAAATCCCCAGCGTAAATGGCTGAAAACAATGAGAACAGGTGGTTTCATAGGGTGCTCCTGACAGGGGTGTTTTGAGGAGTGGATGTGCTGCAAAAAGCGCTGCGCCTGACGTAATGCGTCGGCATAAGGCTGCTGTAGCTGGCGGGCATAGGGATCGGCCCCCAGCAGATCGAGATCCCACAAACCGCTGCGGGTCCAGAAAGTCGTCTCCTCCCATAAGGGACGATCGAGGATCGGATAGAGGCAGATGCCGTGCAGCTCAACGCCTGCCAGTTGCGCCTGCGCAACCTGCGCGGCGATCTCAAGGATCCAGCTTCCGCGTCCGCTGCCGACGTGGCTGGTTTCCGCCAGCAGCAGTGGCCGCTGATAGCGCTGCCAGACCTGTTGCAGCATCCGATGCAGCGGCAGGCGTCGGCTGTCGCCCAGATGCCAGTAAAGCCGCCGGTTTGATCCCTGCTCCCACTGATTGTCGTGGTAGTAATTCACGCCAATCAGATCGAGATAGCGTGGGGCGCCCCCCAGTTCCGGGTTGCGCCTGCCGCTCAGCATGTCCCATGCCTGATACTGGGTGTCACACATCTCACGTGCCAGCACGTCGCTGGCCGGATCGGCGGGATCGGGCACGATATGGATCAGTGGATCACAGTGCAGCAGACGGGCTCGCGGATCGGCCAGCCAGATGGCATCACAGGCTGCCAGCGTAGCGCGCACCAGCTGCTGCTTGGCGGCATCCGCCCGATCCGCCTCAGCGATCGCCTCACAGGTGAACAGCCCTACCGAGATACCCCAGCTGACAAAGGAGATCTCATTCATCGGAGAGTAGACCGGCGCCTGCTGATACCAGGGGGCCAGGAAGCGGGCCAGTGCGCCACAGAAGGCGGCGAAACGGCTGACAAAGTCGTGGTCAAACAGGCTGACGCCAGCGGGCCAGCCGTAGTGGCAGATTGTCCAGCTCAGCTGAATGCCCTGCTGCTCTGCGGCCTGCATCCGGGCCGCGACCGTCGAGAAGTCATAGCGGCCATCGTGCTCACATAACCGCCAGCCGACGCTTTCGCGCACTGTGCGAATGGAAAAGGGGGCCAGCGCGGCATAATCCTCTGCTGCACGCGCCTGATGCTGGTTAAGATCGTTCATCGACAGCGCAAGGCCGGCAGGATTGATATGATCGGCACCTTCGTAGCCGGCCTGCCAGAAACTGGAAAAGGGCGTCATGGCATCTCCCGAAAAAAAGCAACACGCTTCCCGCTGACGAGCCGTCGTGAAACGGGTCAGGGCGTTAGGGTATGCATTGCAGACTGATCGATCTGACCACTCTGAACGGACGGGCGATCCATGCCATAAGCCACAGACACTGAGTTGCAGGCATCAGGGCCTGTCGCGGTGTGGACGAGTGAGATAGCAGGTACAGACCAGTGACGCTATCGGCAGAAAAAGGCTGGCTTCTCTGGATGTTAACGGGGTTTACGGAAGCCTTACTGGAAAGTATAGGCAGTAAGGTTTGCTTCGCAATTTATTGAAGTAAAAAGAAAAAAGCGCAGCGGTAAAATTTATCCAGCCATAAACAGGAAGTTTTAACCTGCGGTTTTGCAAATGACTCGCTAAGCGCAGCGTGAACAGAGTCAGCGCCATTTTCAGCTTTGTTAACCTTTTCCTCAACATGCAGAGAGGTCAGACTCGCCTGCTTTCGCGTTACAGCTTCGCTTGCCTTTTAGCGGGCTGGCGACAAGATTTACTTATCACTGGCCTGAATCTGCGGGTCATCAACGGGTGATGCGACGATGCGCGCCCCCTAAAACAGGATGTTTTACAGACTATGTTCTCATTCGACTGGCACCGTTTCTTACTTAACGATCAACCGGCCACCTTTTTGTTTGAGGTGGTGGTACGGGTCATGATCGCCTATCTGGTGGTGTTCACCTTTCTGAAAATCTCAGGACGACGCGGTGTGCGCCAGCTGTCGCTGTTCGAGCTGGTGGTGATCCTGACGCTGGGTTCCGCGTCTGGTGATGTGACATTTTACGATGATGTGCCGGTGCTGCCGGTCATTATGGTGTTTGTAGTCCTGCTGGCGCTCTACCGCTTCACGACCTGGCTGACGGCGCACAGCCCGCGTTTTTCACGGTTTATTCAGGGCGACGTGATTACCCTGATTAAAGAGGGATTGTATGTGCTGGAGAGTCTGGATCGACTGAATATTTCCGAAGATGAGTTTTATATGGAGTTGCGCCAGAGTGGTGTGGAGCATCTGGGGCAGATCCGGCTGGCGCTGGTGGAGGTTGATGGTCAGCTCAGCCTCTACTTCTACGATGACGATGAGATGCGCGCCGGGTTAAGCGTACTGCCGCCCGAGCATCGGCAGGATTACAGCACTGTACCGGTCAGCGCGCTCTATGCCTGCACCCATTGCGGCCAGACGCAGATCATTGAGGCTGAGCAGCAGGCAGTCTGCCCGCGCTGTCAGCGACAGCGCTGGTCCGCGGCACTGACCGTGCGTCGGCTGCATTAGTCGCCAGCATCCGCTCCGTGTTCAGGACTTGTCGCGTTTGCATCAGCCGGGTTAACGTCGGCGAAGCAGGCACTGAGCGGGCGCTTTTGCTGCCCACCGGCAGCGAAATTATCCGCACTCAGCCAGGCACTCAGGGCGCGCTGAACATCCGGCCATTCACGGTCAATAATTGATAGCCAGTCGGTATCGCGATTACGTTGTTTACGCGTCATTACCTGACGAAAACGGCCCTCAAAGCGGAACCCCAGCCGTTCTGCCGCGCGTCGTGATGCGATATTGGTTGAATCACAGCGCCACGCCACCCGCCGATAGCCGAGCGAAAAAGCCTGTTGCAGCAGCAGATAAATCGCCTCGCTGCCGATGACACTGCGCTGCATCAGCGGCGACCAGGTGACGTGGCCGATTTCAAGCGTGCCGTGTCCGGGCTCAATGCTGGCGAAGCAGACCACACCGCAGGGCTGCTGATTTGGCGAGCAGACCGTGAAGGACACCAGGGCTGCATCTGCCACTTTATCCGCAATCCAGCGCTGCATCTGCGGCAGAGAGGCGGGCCGCTCCGCGCTCAGCCAGGTCCAGTCGCGATCATCCGGTGCGAGCATAAATGCCTGCAATAGCGGTTCTGCATGATCGATGCTCAGCGGCAGGAGAAGGCAGTGCTGACCCGTGAGTGGCATACAGGGTGGCCTGTTGACCGGTTGCCAGTCGGGCAGAGCCTCACCCACCGGCTGATCAAACTGATTGAGGTTCAATAGCATTCTCCTGAAAGAAAACGGACGGTTAGCCGGGAAACTTATGATGCCGGGCTGACTGGCTATCCTGAACCGCGGTTAAACCCGTCGCAGTTTGTTCCCGCTTACCACAAAACTTTGCCTGTTACTGACAGAAAATGAAAACCCTTCGGGCAGCATAGCGGCACCATTACCAAAGAGGTGTGCGTATGAAAGTGAGGCTGGCCAGTGCATTACTGTTTTTGCTGCTATCGTTTGGCGCGTTTTCACAACAGGTGATCAGCGAAAGTCATCCCCATTCACGCAGTGCGCGAGTGCTGGAGCAGGGCAGTCAGGTGGATACGGCGGATTCGCCGGATGAACATCTGCTGGAGAGGCGGGAGTGGCGAAGCAGCCTGCAGCGCAAGCCGTTCTGAGATGAGATCCCCGGCGGAGAACGGCCGGGGAGCCAGGGTTAAGTGTTTCAGACCCGTTGTGAAATTATATTGTGGCCTGGGTCGCTGCCATGCCCGGCACCAGAATCACCTTGCGGCACTCCTCTTCGCGTTTGGCGAAAATATCGTAGCCACGCGCAGCATCTTCCAGCGGCAGATGGTGGGTCACAATCTCTTCCGGCGTCAGATGGCCCTGTTCGATCAGCTTCAGCAGATCGGGCAGATAGGCGTGTACGTGGGTCTGTCCCATCTTAAAGGTCAGTCCTTTGTCAAAGGCGTCACCAAACAGGAAGCCATGAATGAATCCGGCGTAGACGCCCGGCACGCTGACGATACCACCACGCCGCACTGCGGCAATACACTGCCGCAATGCTTTACCGCTGCTGCCTTCCAGTTTGAGATTGGTGAGCACGGTTTCGGTCATGCTGCCTTTTGCCTCGAATCCTACTGCATCAATCACCGCATCCACACCGCGATTGCCGGTGCTGTGTTCGATAATCCAGCCGGCCGGGTCATCGATCTCATCGAAGTTAATCGGGATAACACCGTAGCGCTCGCGGGCAAAGTTTAAGCGGTAGTTGTTGTGGTCAATCATATAGATCTGTTCGGCACCCTGCTGTCGGGCGCAGGCGGCACTGAGCAGGCCAACTGGTCCGGCACCGAAAATCGCCAGGCTGGAGCCGGGTTTCACCTCGGCGTTTTTCACCGCCTGCCACGCGGTGGGCAGAATGTCTGACAGGAACAGCACTTTCTCATCCGACAGCACCGACGGCACTTTAAACGGGCCGGTATTGGCTTTCGGCACCCGGACATATTCCGCCTGTCCACCGGGCACACCGCCATAGAGTTTGCTGAAACCAAACAGGGCCGCGGGCGGCGTGATGTTCTTCCGGTTCAGGATGGCACCCCGTCCGCTGTTGGTATTTTCACAGGCAGCATACTGGCTCATCAGGCAGAAAAAACAGTCGCCACAGGCGATAACAAACGGGATCACCACCCGATCGCCTTTGGCCACGGCGGTCACTGCGCTGCCTGCCTCAACCACTTCACCCATAAACTCGTGACCAAAGATATCTCCGTGCCCGGTACCGGGGATTTTGCCGCGGTAAAGGTGCAGGTCTGAACCGCAAATGGCGGTGGCGGTCACGCGCAGAATAATGTCATCTGCGGCTTCCAGACCGGGATCGGGCACGTTATCGACGCTGACTTTATGGGGGCCGTGATAAGTTAATGCTTTCATCTGTTCATCTCCTGATGATTAGGGACGGCGGCCAGACCAGGAGGCATGGCCACGCACGGGAAAGACTCAGGAAACCTGAAATCGAAACCTGTCAGAAGTGTAGTAATCCTTTGAGAAGTAAGCAGAGCGGTGGGGCAGGCTGGCCAGTTTCAGCCGGGCTGACAGGGCGGCTGCACCTGCGCTGTGGCGACCGTTACGGCTCGGGTGTCGGGTTGCCAGAGAGCGAGGTCGGCAAACGCACGACGATAAACCGTGTCGATTTGTGCCGGAACCTGTTTGATGTAGTGCCAGGCATGCTCACGCGTTTCACCGGTGAGCTGCTGCAGATAGTGCCGCGCGTCGTCCAGCGTCGGGATCTGGCCTTCGACACCCGCCATGCGGGCAGGCAAAGCGGTCCAGATCAGACCTTCTATGCCTTTGGTCTTAGCCCACTCAGCCAGTGGCCCTGCGGAGGTCGCTGTCACCGTCATCATTCCGATGCCATCGATGCGGCTCTCCGGAATGGCCTCACGCAGGCGCAATGCGCGGCAGGCGCTCTCAAGTGAGGCGGTATTCAGCCAGGCCCAGTACACCGGCACCGGGCTGGCATTAAGGCAGATCGCGGTCGACAGCTCACCGCCGTCAGCGATGCGCACAAACTCAATCGGTAGCTCAGGACCATCATGATGCCACTGACTGGCCACCGGCAGTGCGTCAGCTTTCCAGATTAACGATCCCCATCCGAGACAGGCAATTTTCATTCTCTTCTCCTGTGCACCTGTCGGCATGATCGCGACAGAATCTGTTTAAGCGTAGCCCGTTGCGCTGAACCGTTACAGGGATCACCTTTTTAGGGGCGGTAAAATCGCCACAAAGATGGCATGATCGCCGCGCAGCCACTTTGCACAACCTGACGGTTTTTTCAGCAATTCATGCGTGTTTATCTGCACGGCTTGAACTTTTATCGTCATGTAGTGTAAAAAGTGGCGCACGCAATCGATTACCTATGCACGGGCGGATCAGCATCACGTTGACTGATCCGGTTGCAGCTGAGGCGGAGAGTGGGGCGGACATTTGCCTGCCTGACGGCTCAGGTTACTGGCGGCTTTTAAAACGGAAAATCTGATGAAAACCACGCAAACTGGCACGCTGGGCGCGCTTGAGAGTGACGTCGATACGGGATGGCGCAAAACCGACACCATGTGGATGCTGGGTTTATACGGCACGGCGATTGGGGCGGGTGTGCTGTTCCTGCCTATCAATGCCGGCGTCGGCGGGCTGATCCCACTGATTATCATGGCGATACTGGCGTTTCCGCTGACCTTTTTTGCACACCGTGCCCTGACCCGATTCGTTCTCTCCGGTAAAAATCCGGCCGGGGATATCACCGAGGTGGTCGAGGAGCATTTTGGCGTTGGTGCGGGCAAGCTGATTACGCTGCTCTATTTCTTCGCTATCTACCCGATTCTGTTGATGTACAGCGTAGCGATCACCAATACGGTTGAGAGCCTGATGGTGAATCAGCTCGGCCTGGTGCCGCCACCGCGTGTGCTGCTGTCGCTGCTGCTGATTGTCGGACTGATGACCATTGTGCGTTTCGGCGAGAAGATGATTGTCAAAGCGATGAGCGTGCTGGTTTATCCCTTTGTGGCGGTGCTGATGCTGATGGCCTGCTATCTGATCCCGCACTGGCACGGCGCTGTGCTTTCGACCCTGAACGTTCAGCCCGCGGGCAGCAGCCTGTGGATGACGCTGTGGCTGGCGATTCCGGTGATGGTCTTCTCGTTTAATCACTCGCCGATCATCTCCTCATTCGCGCTGGCAAAGCGGGAAGAGTATGGCGATGCCGCAGAGAAAAAGTGTTCGCGCATTCTGGCCTGCTCGCACCTGATGATGGTGGTGACGGTGATGTTCTTTGTCTTCAGCTGCGTGCTGAGCCTGTCGCCTGAAGATTTACACGCCGCCAAGTCGCAGAACATCACCATTCTTTCCTATCTGGCGAACCATTTTAAGGTGCCGATGATCGCCTGGCTGGGACCGCTGATTGCCATTGTGGCGATCACGAAATCGTTTCTCGGTCACTATCTTGGCGCGCGCGAAGGATTTAACGGCATGGTTAATAAGGCGCTGCGCAGTCGCGGCAAAACCATCGCGCCCGCCAGACTGAATCGCCTGACCGCACTCTTTATGCTGCTGACGACCTGGCTGGTGGCGACGCTGGACCCCAATATTCTCGGCATGATTGAGACGCTTGGCGGGCCGGTCATTGCGATGATTCTGTTCCTGATGCCGATGTACGCTATCCAGAAGGTCCCCGCGATGCGCAAGTACAGCGGTCACATCAGCAACCTGTTTGTGGTACTGATCGGACTGATAGCCATCTCCGCAATCTTCTATTCGCTGGTGAAGTAACACTTAGCGCAACAGGCGCATCTCAATTCCCCTGGGATGCGCCCGCCATACGCCATTCTCTCCGTGCACCTCCACGCATTCAGCAATATCGCCCCGTGATTTAAGCCCGCAGTCACGTCGTTAACGCCTTCTCTCAGACGCATCTGGTTAGCAATAGTTACATTTGGTACTTATCAGCATGATAGAGTTAACGCGAATAATTATTATTCCCTAAAAGGACAGGAGAAAAATGAAAATCGGGATAATTGCTGCCACCACACTTTTACTGTCAACCGCCTGTGCGGCTACCACCTATCCGGTCACGGTGACCGATATGGATGGTCAGAAAATTACGCTGCAAAAAGAGCCGCAGCATGTGATTTTACAGGATGGGCGTGACGTGATGGCGCTGGCATTACTGGATCGCCAGAACCCGTTTCAGCGTGTCGTTGCCTGGAACAACCTGCCGAAAAAGCAGGATACCCAGACCTGGGAGCTGCTGAAGCAGCGCTGGCCGCAGGCGGCATCGATTGTTGATATGGGCTTTAACGATCAGGGGCAGGTCAATCTGGAGAGCGTGCTGGCGAAGCAGCCCGATCTGATGATTGCGCAGCTGCGTGCCAAACCGGCCCTGACGCAGTCAGGCGTGCTCGCCACCCTGAAAAATCTCCATATCCCGGTGCTTTTCCTCGATGATGAACTCCATCCGAAAGAGAACACCCTGAAGAGCGTGAAAGTGCTGGGCACCGTTCTGAATCGCGAAGCCGAGGCGAAAGCCTACGCCGATTTTTACCAGCAGCGCTGGCAGATGCTTCAGCAGAAGATTGCGCAGGTGCAGCACAAGCCAACCGTGTTTATTGAACCGATTGCCGGTAACAGCGACAACTGCTGCTTTACCCACGGTCATAACGGCTGGGGCGCGCTGGTGGAAGCGGTCGGTGGCAAGAATATCGGTTCTGCACTGCTGCCCGGCAGCTCTGGATTTGTGTCGCTGGAGAAGATTATCGCCATGAAGCCGGACGTCTATATCATGACCGGCTCCAAACGCCCGAACAGTAACGTGCTGCCGTTTGGTTACGGTGCCAGTCAGACCGACGTAACCGCCACCTTTAACCGCCTGCAGAGCCGCACCGGTCTGGAGCAGATCGAACCGGTGAAACAGAAACGGGTGTATGGCGTTTATCACCATTTTTATAATCACCCTTACAACATTATCGGCATGGAAATTCTGGCAAAAGATCTCTATCCGGAAGTGTTCCGCGATCTGGACCCGACGGCTGATTACCACCATATCGTGACGCACTTTACCGGGTTACCGGATGCGCCATTGATCCTCAGCACGCCATAACCGCAAAACTGTCAGGGTGCGTTTCAGCATCCTGACTTTTCACCGGACATCATCCGTCAACCAGAGCATGATTTTCAGTCAGCGCAGGCTGCCCACTGAATATCTGGATTGCGTCAGCAACGTTGTCATCGCATGTCCTGTGTTAAGAAATCGCTAAGCAAGCGTAATAGTGTGTAAGTTACCGGATTTTAAGACTTTTACAGATGTCTCCCGCCACGATTATTGCCATGATGCCGATCAACGGTGCCTGAACAGCCGTTATTTTCGGAGGCAGTATCATGAAAAAAACAACATTAACGCTTATCGCTTCACTTTTGACATGCAGCACACTCTTTTCTCAGGCCTCACGGGCAGACGATCGTGATGACGCGCACCGCATGCCTGTGCCGCATCAGAACGGTGACCATCGTGCTGACAGTCGCGGTTCTGACCAGAATCAGGAGCGCGGCAACAACCGTCATGACAGCGTCAATCATCGCCCGGATCAGGACAATAATGGTCGGGGCAGAGAGGCACGTAATGACCGCGACCATTTCGCCTGGCAGGGGCACGACTTCCGTCGCGGGCATCCTGTCCCGCAGGCGTACCGCGGCGACCATTACCGCGTAGCCGACTGGCATGAACGCGGTCTGCGTGAACCGCCGCGCGGTTATCACTGGGCAAACATCGACGGCAACTATGTGCTGATTGCTGCCGCAACCGGGGTAATTACCGCGCTGGTGCTGAACAGCGCGCTGAACTGATCCCCAGGGGATGGCTGCGGCCATCCCTCTTTCTTTCCGTTTTGCTGCGCCAGCGGCTATCCTGACACTCCACGCTGAAAATTCCCTGTGTAAGGAGTCATGATGACGACGGTTAAGATGGTTGCAGTAGATATGGATGGCACCTTTCTGGACGATAACAAGCAGTACAATCGATCCCGCTTTCTCGACTGCTATCAGCAACTCACCGCCCGTGACATCAAATTTGTGGTGGCCAGCGGCAATCAGTATTACCAGCTCAAATCCTTCTTCCCGGAGATCGCCAGCGATATCGCCTTTGTAGCCGAAAACGGCGCATGGATTATCGATCGTGATGAGGAACTGTTTTGCGGTGCCTTTGAACGCCGCGATGTTGACGCGGTGATCGATACCCTGCAAAACGGCGACTATCCGGGTCTGCGTTACCTGCTGTGTGGCCGGGAGAGCGCCTGGTACTTCGACGGCATGGAAGAGAACTGGCTGAAGAAGATGCGCCATTACTGTCACCGGCTGAAGCCGATTCATCATCTGGATGAGGTGCAGCATGACCGGCTGTTTAAGTTCGCGCTGAATCTCTCTGATGACTATATCGAGCCACTGATGGCGGATATTGAACGTCTGCATCAGGGGCGAGTGGCAGCGACCTCAAGCGGTCACGGCTCGGTGGATTTGATCGTGCCGGGGAATCATAAAGCGCACGGTCTGGATCTGCTGGCACAACGCTGGGGGATCGCGCACGACCAGGTGCTGGCCTTTGGTGATGGCGGTAACGATCTGGAGATGCTCAGACAGTCTGGCTTCAGTTTTGCCATGGACAACGCGCCACAGCGGGTGAAACAGGCGGCACGCTATGCCGCGCCTTCTAACAACGAGCAGGGCGTGCTGCAGGTGATTGAGCAGATGCTGGCAGGTGAGGGGCCTTTTAGCGCCACGCAGGCTTAGCCGTCTGGCGCTGCGATTAAGCCAGGGCGGTTAGCGCCGTGATTCAGCCAGCCGCCTGGCTCAGAGAGCGGGTGCAACAGGATAGCGCTGAGGAGCAGCAAAGCCGGGCGAGGCTGGCAGGCCCGGTTGTGCCTGGTCAGCGAATGCGGGCAACGCGGCTCCTGATCACGCCGTGATTTCCCAGGCCTGCGCGATCATCATCTGCATCTGTTCGCGGCTGTAATTCACCAGCGAATTTTTGCTGTTGGCTCGCGCCAGAATCCACTCCACCTCGGCGCGGCTCAGTGAAGGGCCATCCTGCCAGAATGGGGTGATCGCCTGCTGCTGCAGCCACTGTTTCAGAAACTGCGCCGGTGAGTCCGTGGTTTCGCTGAAGAGCTGCGGGTGCAGTTCCGCCATCAGCTTACGCTGCAGTGGCTGTTCGCTGTCGGACAACAGATCCAGGAACGGAAACAGCAGACGTCCGCACACTTCACCGTGATGGAACGGCTTTATCGCGCCCAGTTCCCCCGCAATACCGTGGATCACCCCCAGACCCGCACTGCTGAGACTGACACCCCCCAGCCACGACGCCATCATCATCGCTTCCCGTGCCGCGTCGCCAGCAGCATCCTCGCGATTAAGTGCAGGCCATGCCTGAACAAACTGACGCAGGCCGGTCAGCGCCAGCTGGCGGGTAAAGAGGTTGCCTTTGCCGGAGAGATACGCTTCGAACAGGTGGGTAAACGCATCAATACCGCAGGTCGCCAGCACCCGGTCAGGCGCACCTTTCAGCAGATCGGCATCGAGAATTGCCACTTCCGGCACAAAGACCGGGTGGCGCAGTGACGCTTTTATCTGAATGTCACGCTGGTCAGTCACTACCGCATTTTGCGTCACTTCACTGCCGGTACCGGCGGTGGTCGGGATAGCGATCAGCGGCAACGTGATGGGCTGAACCGCGGTGTCACCCACTTTTTCCAGATAGCGGGCGGTTGGCAACGGGTGTTGTACCATCGCGCTAAATGCTTTCGCCGCATCCAGTACGCTCCCGCCGCCAATCGCTACGACCCGATCGACATGACCGCGCCAGCGCGCAACCCAGCCATCAATCTCGGCGGGTGAGGCTTCATGGCTGACAATTTCATAGCCGATAATGTGATCGTTGAGTCCGGCTTTTAAACGGGCATAGGCCGCGCCCTGCAGAAAAGATTGTCCACAAAACAGCAGGGTAGGCTGTGGCCGGACGGCCAGCAGCGGCACCAGTTTATCCAGGCTGCCCCGGCCAAAGAGGGTTCGTTGATTACTGTACAGCTCACTCAGGTTCTCACTCACCAGCGCATCCTTTTTACATTTCGCTAAAATCTGAGTGTAACGAAAAGCAGGACGCCGGGACCGGCAAACTTTCTGATAACGCATTGGCAAAAAGTTGATCACCTTCGCAAAACAGAAATTCACCCCCGGCGGGGTGGTGCTTTCCTGCTGATGTTACCCTTAACATGTTATCGGTAACAGCGTTTGTCGGGATGTGTAAACATCTTACAGCGCACTGTTTTGTAGCCCTCAGGGGATCATGATAATAAATCGACACTGAATGATGTTCAGTGCACAAGGTGGAGAAAAGCTATGCCATTACTCTATGTGGCGATTGGCGTCGCGTTACTGCTGCTGCTGATGATTCGCTTTAAGCTTAATGGATTTATCGCGCTGATCCTGGTGGCGCTGGCGGTCGGTGTGATGCAGGGCATGCCGGTTAATAAAGTGATTACCTCAATCAAAGCGGGCGTGGGTGGCACACTGGGCAGCCTGGCGCTGATCATGGGCTTTGGTGCCATGCTCGGTAAATTGCTGGCCGACTGCGGCGGTGCGCAGCGTATTGCCACCACCCTGATTGAAAAATTCGGTACTAAGCATATTCAGTGGGCGCTGGTGCTGACCGGTTTTATCGTCGGATTTGCGCTGTTCTATGAAGTCGGCTTTGTACTGATGCTGCCGCTGGTGTTCAGCGTGGCGGCGTCGGCACGTGTGCCGCTGCTCTATGTCGGGGTGCCGATGGCGGCTGCCCTGTCAGTGACGCACGGCTTTCTTCCGCCGCATCCTGGCCCGACCGCAATCGCGACGCTGTTTAACGCTGACATGGGTAAAACGCTGCTGTTTGGTACGCTGCTGGGTATTCCTACGGTGATTCTGGCGGGTCCGGTCTATGCCCGCTTCCTGAAAGGCATCGACAAACCGATTCCTGAGGGTCTCTATAACCCGAAAACCTTTACCGAGGCGGAAATGCCTGGGTTTGGCGTCAGCGTCTGGACGGCACTGGTACCTGTGGTGCTCATGGCACTGCGTGCGGTGGCGGAGATGCTGCTGCCTAAAGGCCATGTGCTGCTGCCCTATGCGGAGTTCTTTGGCGACCCGGTGATGGCGACACTGATTGCGGTGCTGATTGCAATCTTCACCTTTGGACTAAATCGCGGCCGCACGATGGAACAGGTCATGGATACCCTGACCGACTCGATCAAAATCATCGCCATGATGTTGTTGATCATCGGCGGTGGCGGTGCCTTTAAACAGGTGCTGGTGGACAGCGGCGTGGATAAATATATTGCCAGCATGATGCATTCTACTCAGCTGTCGCCAATCTTTATGGCCTGGTCGATTGCCGCGGTGCTGCGTATTGCTCTGGGGTCTGCCACGGTAGCGGCCATTACCGCCGGGGGAATTGTGGCACCGCTGATTGTCACCAGCGGTGCCAGCCCGGAACTGATGGTCATCGCCGTAGGGTCCGGCAGCGTGATCTTCTCGCACGTTAACGACCCGGGCTTCTGGCTGTTCAAAGAGTATTTCAACCTGACGATTGGCGAAACCATCCGCTCCTGGTCGGCGCTGGAAACCATTATTTCGGTCTGTGGTCTGGTGGGTTGCCTGCTGCTCTCCTGGGCGATTTAACCTCTGGCCGCTGGCAAGCCTGCCAGCGGCTCTCTGCTTTCGCGTCTCTCCCGCTGCTTTTTTGGACTTTGAACATCCCGTCGTGCTTGCTGCCCTTGTTGCCGGTTAAGCCGGAAAGGCGGGATGTGCGGGACAGACAGCATAAAAAAGGCCGCAAAATGCGGCCTGACAGAGAAGATTCAGTCTGAATCTGCCACGTTAATGAGGCGGTTCAAAACCGGCTTTCACCATCTGTTCCCGCAGCGCGTGTGCAATGTCACGGTTGCCACCGGTAACCGGGTAGATAACGTTATTCACCACATCATCAAGGTAGTGCTCGTCAAACTCCTGCAGAGAGAGCTGCGTGCCGCCTTCATCGTTGATGGCGAAAGTCCCTTTGATGTGGTTACCGCTGTTTTTTGCCTTGAGGCTGTAGCGGCCCATGCTGGTATTAATCGTGCTCATAAGATCTCCTCGCGACTCATTTTAAATCTCATCACTATTGAGGCCTGCCTTGCCGCATAAATTTTAGCCAGGAGTGTTCTGTAAAACGAAGAAAGAGAGCCGTTAAAAAGCGGTGTTGCGATCGTTATCTCAGAATTTAAATAAAGCTCAGGGTTGATGAACTTATGACCAGTTGAGCCGTAAGTGAAGCGGCAGGGCGCTTTTTCCTGTCTATACTGCTTACAGGAAAAGTGTTTAATTGGTGAGGGGAAAGGAAATGAAAATTATTCTGTGGATTATCGCGATCATTTTTATCGTGGGCTTACTGACCCTTACAGGGGTGTTCAAACTGATTTTCTGATATCTGTTAACGCTTCAGCAACAGCGGGCACCTAATCAGGTGCCCGAAATGTATTCTTGCTGGCCAACAGAGTGTGTGTAATGGGATCCATCGGCGTATTGGGCAGCAGATCCTGTGAGCCCAGAGGTTTCTTACAGTATGCGCAGCAGGCACCATGAAAGTTTCGCTGATCCTCGCGGTAATCAGTAAAAACGAATCGGGCGCTTCCACATTGACCGCAACGTATCTTCATCACCATCCTGTGTCTCACCCTCCTTTTACTCAGCATTTACGGATGCCCGTGCCGGACCGGTTAAGCGGACCTTATCTATTACGAGGCAATATTATTTCAGACTGCGATAAGAAAAGTAGTTTCTTATGCTTGTGATTGTTTGTTGCCAAATGCGAACTTAACTACTAAAAAGCACTTCATTGATCCTGATCAGTGTTTCTTTACTGTTGGCTAAAATATCCGCGAATAGCCTGCTATGACTGATGATAATGGCATTGCCAGCTCATTTTTTTTGGAGAAGGAGCGAGATCTGCGCCAGTGAATTTAAGATTTGTCGTATAAAAAATAGCCGCTGCCAGGGCGGTGGCCTGAAAAAGCAGAAAAACATGTTTAAGGTGAAGGGACTTACCGTCCGGATGATAGAAAAAAATGCCCTTTTAGCGGCGTAAACGTCATTAAGAACAGGAATATATCTTAATCAGATTTTTCTTTTTAACGTCAGTAACGTAACCGCTTAAAATTAAAAAGGGTTTCGTTTCCAGCAGGTTAGGGACCGATACCCGATCTGCGTCTGATACGCGTTGAGCGATGTTTCGCAAGTCGAAAAGCAGGAAAGTGTGATGGATGTACAGAATGTCGATATTTATCACTTTTTCATCAAATCATGCTGGACAAATCCCTCAGCAATTGCTGTACTAGACCCCGACACAGTTTAGTGTCCATTTTTCATGTAAAGGTAATATAGATGTCTAAGATCAAAGGTAACGTTAAGTGGTTTAATGAATCTAAAGGATTCGGTTTCATTACTCCTGAAGATGGCAGCAAAGATGTATTCGTACATTTCTCTGCAATCCAGAGCAACGGCTTCAAAACTCTGGCTGAAGGTCAGCGCGTAGAGTTTGAAATCACCGACGGCGCTAAAGGCCCATCTGCTGCTAACGTTATCAGTCTGTAAGTTAACAGTCAGAATTCTAAAAACCCGCCTTATGGCGGGTTTTTTTATGGCTGTAATCTGCGCTTCATCCCCTCTGTCGTACCCTCACTATCGGCGGCTTGCCGCACAAACTGCGCGGCGGTTCACACTAAATAACCGTAACATATTTATAACAACCTGAGATGCAGCTTTTTGGCTTGCGACGCTATATAACTGTGCGACAGAACCCGGTGAGTGAGGAGGCAGGATGAACATACGTCAGGCAGAATTGAAAGACAGTTTTGCGTTGAGTGCATTACTGAGCGAGTTAGGCTACGGCGGCACTGAGAGCTTTATTGAACAGCGCCTGGCGCAGTTATGCAGCGATCCCAGTGAAGCGCTGTTGGTGGCTGAGCATGGCAGTCAGGTGCTGGGTTTTCTTTCCCTGCACTTTATTCCTCAGCTGGCGCTGGCCGGTGATTTCGCCCGCATCAGCTATTTCTGCATTGCAGAAGGTGAGCGCAGTAAAGGCGTCGGCCAGCAGCTGATTCAGCATGCCGAAATGCTGGCGACTCGTCGTGGCTGCGATCGTATGGAAGTCCATTGCCATCAGTCACGTCTTAAGGCGAATCAGTTCTACGCCCGTGAAGGCTATGTTGAATCTCCCTGTTATCTCATCAAAGATCTGCAAGCGAGTTAAATTCCCGTCCGCTGGCGATGACCAGCGCCCCGGCAATCATCTCCCGCTGTTCATCCCTGAGGCTGGCGATACTGACGCGAATAAATTGGGTAGGGCCAAGCCGACAGCGCTCGCCTGGCACGACCGCAATACCGCGGGCAGCCAGCGTAATCATGGCAAACTGCTCTGAAGTCACCGGAATATAGAGGCTTAATCCGTCGCGAAGCGGCAAATCAAGCCCACGCTGTGCCAGCGCCGCGAGCAATGCTTCACGCCGTTGCCGGTAGGTCGCGCGTGCGGTGGCGATCTGTTGTTGCGTTTCCTCATCCTCCAGCAGCCACGCCACCGCATCCTGCAGAATGCGGCTGGTCCAGCTGACGCCAAAATTTCGCCATGACTGAATGCGCCTGACCATTTCCGAGGTGGCAGAGAGCACTGCCAGCCGCAGATCCGGTCCATAGGCTTTGGAAAACGAACGGACGTGCAGCGTGCGTTCAGGAAAGATTGAACCCAGGCTCCAGCTCGCCTCCGCAGAGAGATCGCCAATACCATCATCCTCAACGATCAGTGTGTTGCTCTGTTGCAGAACCTGCGCCATTGCCTGACGTCGCGCCGGGCTGATGCTGTTCCCGGTGGCCGAGTGGGTGCGGGGCTGATAGATCAACATTACCGGTGCCTGCTCCAGCAGGAGAGACAGAACCTCAGGCAGCGGCCCTTGATCATCACACGCCAGCGGCAGAATCTCTGCGCCGACGTTATCCAGTATATCGAGCAGCCGGGTCGCGGTTGGATCTTCAATAATCACGCGGTCACCCGGCGAGACCAGGGTTTGCACCAGCAGATTCATTGCGTCAAAACCGCCATCTGTCGCCAGAAACGCCTCTGCTGCATAGGGCCAGCGCGGCGCGATCGCCCTATGCAGCGGCGCGGAAATCGCCTCACGGGTGTAGCTGTTGAGCTGCGGTGAGTGCAGGGCCGCCTGCAGCGCACGTTGCAGGTCAGGCAGCAGGGCGGGGTCGGGTGCGGCGAGGGTCAGATCGGCGCGGATGTTATCGCCGTAGTTGCCGATCTTCTCAAAGCGAATCGGACGCGGCATCACCGTATTACTACTGACCCAGACACCACTGCGCCCCTTGCCCGCCAGCACTTTCTGCTTTCTGAGTTGCGCCCAGGCAGCAGAAACGGTTGCCGGGCTGACACCCAGCTGCTCCGCTATCTCCCGCACCGCAGGCATCTGCATACCTGTCGCGATCTGTCCGTCACGAATCAGCGCGGAGGCTGCCTGGGCAATGCCTTTCACCGAAGGCGATTTTATCTGGCTGCAAAACCAGTTGAGGTCGACGCTCTCTGTCATAAGAAAATACTTTGTTCAGTAACAAATTAATGATTGTTCAGGTAAGTATTCCGGATCTAGTATCAAATTCAAGCACTATTTTAAGCCCCGTCCCGACGGTGCAGCGTAAACGGAGAGATCATGGCAAGGCTACTCATCAGACTGGCGGTACGCGACTGGGACTACTTCACCCCGCTGGCGCTGGGCGATATCAGACCAGAAGGTTTTGAACTGCAGATCGACCGCGTCGGCACGCTGGTGAATGATCTGGCGACCAGCCCCGACTATGACGCGGGCGAAGTCTCTTTCAGCCGCTATGCTCAGGGCCGTGCCAGAGGAGACGAAACACTGCTTGGCCTGCCGCACTTCCTGATGCGCGGCTTCCGCCAGCGCTGCATTATCACCACCAGCAACAGCTCCATCACCACGCCTGCGCAGCTGAAAGATAAGAGAATCGGCGTCACCGGCTGGCAGGATTCGGGCAATACCTGGACACGCACGGTGCTGCGTGAAGCGGGCGTCGAAATCGATGATGTGTTCTGGTATGCCGGTCGTCTTACGGCCGATCATCCGATTGTCGATCGGCTGGCGGGATTTGGCCGTCCGGGCCGCATTGAACCGGCGCCCGACGAGCGACCGCTGATAGAGATGCTGCAGGCGGGTGAGCTGGATGCCATCTTCACGCCATTTATGCCGGAGGGCTTTTTCCTGCCGGGTTCGGGATTACGTCAGTTGCAGACCGATTTTTATCAGGCGGAGCGGGACTACTTTAATCGTGTCGGCTATGTGCCGGGCATCCACATTCTGGCGTTGAAACCGGCACTGGCGGCGGCGCATCCGTGGCTGCCAGCGGCGTTAAGTGAGGTCATCGATCGCTCTTACCGGCTGTGGATGCAGAAAAGAGAGAAATATGCCGACACCACGCCGTGGCTGCTGGACGATTTGCGACGCACTGCGCAGGAATTGCCCGCTGACTGGAATCAGAATGGTTTTAGCGTTAACAGAAAGATGATTGCGGACTTTGGTCGCGAGCTCTATGAGCAAGGGCTGACTCACCAGGTACTAACGCCGGAAGCAATGTTTCCGGCCGCTGCGGGAGAAGAGAAATGATGAAAGTGGCACTGGGACAATTTGCGGTGAACCGCGAATGGCAGGAGAACGCCAGTATCTGTCTGGACTTAATGCAGCGGGCGGCAGAAGGTGGCGCCGATCTGCTGGTACTGCCGGAAGGGGTGCTGGCACGTGATATAGCCGACCCCGATTTAGTGCTGAAGGCGGCGCAACCGCTGGATGGCCCTTTTCTGAGCCAGCTGCTGGCCGCCAGCAAGCACACTGCGCTGACCACCATGATGAGCGTGCATGTTCCCACCGGCGAGCAAAAAGCGCTCAACGTACTGGTAGCGATCCGCAACGGTGAGATCATCGCCGCCTATGAAAAGCTGCATCTGTACGATGCCTTTGCGATGCAGGAGTCGCAGCGGGTCAATCCCGGCCACGTCATTCCGCCGCTGATTGAGGTCGCGGGTATGAAAGTCGGATTAATGACCTGCTATGACGTGCGCTTCCCGGAGCTGGCGCGTCGGCTGGTGCTGGATGGTGCAGAGGTGCTGGTGCTGCCTGCCGCCTGGGTTAAAGGTCCGCTGAAAGAGATGCACTGGGAACTGCTGACCCGCGCCCGTGCGCTGGAGAACACCTGCTATATGGTAGCGGTGGGGGAGTGTGGCCCGCGCAATATCGGCAACAGTCTGGTGGTCGATCCGCTGGGCGTAGCGGTGGCGAATGCGGCGGAATCGCCGGCGCTGCTGTTTGCCGATCTCGATCCTGAGCGCGTTGCCTATGCCCGCCGGGTGCTGCCGGTGCTGGAAAACCGGCGCTTTGCCCGTCCCGAACTCAACTGATCCGCTGAACCAGGAATCCATTATGACTAAGAGAGCAACCGCCTTAATCGTGGCGCTGGGGCTGACTGCAGCGCTGGCGCAGGCTGCCGACGCTATTCCGGTGCAAAAAGTTGACCAGGCCCTGCATGACAGGCTGCCGGATGAGATCAAAAAATCGGGCAAAATGATTTCAGTGAATAACGGCTCATTTCCGCCCTATGAAATTGTGAATGGCCCGCACTCAATGGAGGGCGCGTCGGCCGAATTAACGACTGCGCTGGCGCAACTGCTGGGTGTGAAGATCGAGCATGCAACGGTGAGTGGTTTATCGGGCGTACTCACCGGCATCAACGCGGGTCGTTATCAGCTGGCGATTGGGCCGATTGGTGATTATCCGGACCGTCAGCAGAAAGTGGATTTCATCGATTTTGTACAGGAGTTTGTGGTGTTTGGCGTGCAGAAGGGCAATCCGGCCAGAATCAATCAGCTGGACGACACCTGCGGCAAGCGCATTGCCGTCATGGCCGCTGGCTCTGCGGAACAGGTTATCCGTAAGCAGTCAGCCCGGTGTGTGGCCGACGGGAAACCGGCCGTGACAGTGCAGGCCTTTACCGATCAGCCTTCTTCAATTCTGGCGGTACGTTCTAAACGCTCCGATGCGTTCTTCTCATCACAGGCGCCGCTGACTTACTTTGTTAATCAGGCGAAGGGGCAACTTGAGCTGGCGGGCAAAGGCCAGAAAAACGGCTTTGGCGATATTTTCCAGGGCACGGTGGTGCCGAAAGGCTCGCCGCTGGGTCAGGTGGTGCTGGATGCCTACAAAGAGCTGTATCAGAACGGGACGTATGCGGCCATCATGAAAAAGTGGCAGCTTGAGGGCAACATGACCACCGCACCCGGATTGAATCTGGCGAAAGAGGCCAGCAAATGAGCCCGCCGCGCCATCTGCACAGCGGTGACAGAGGCGAGGCACAGCTGCGCGACGTGGCGTTCGCTCGCAGCGCGCCCACTTACGGACGCTGGATCAGCTGGATTGTCGTGCTGGTGATCGGCACCAATCTGTTGTGGCTGGTGGCGACCAACCCTAACTTTGAATGGCAGGTGGTGCTCAGGTGGTTTACTGAAGGATCCGTGCTCAAAGGGTTGCAGGTCACTCTGGGGCTGACAGTGGTGTCGATGGTGCTCGGCACGCTGCTCGGTCTGCTGCTTGGCGTCTGGCGGCTCTCTGAGAACCGGTTGCTGCGCGGCGTTGCCGGACTCTATATCTGGTTCTTTCGTGGCACGCCGCTGCTGGTACAGCTGATCTTCTGGTACAACCTTTCTACACTGTTTCCGGCGCTGTCGCTGACGCTGCCGTGGACCGATATCACGCTGGCCAGCTGGAATACCAACGATCTGATTACGCCGCTGACAGCCGCTATTGCCGGGCTGGCGCTGAATGAAGCGGCCTATATGGCGGAAATTATTCGCGCCGGTCTGCTGTCGGTGGATAACGGTCAGGTAGAGACCACGCAGGCCTTTGGTATGAGTCGTTCACGGGCGCTGCGACGCATTATTATTCCGCAGGCGATGCGATCGATTATTCCGCCTACTGGCAACCAGCTGATCAGCATGATCAAGGCGACGTCGCTGGTCAGCGTGATCGCAATGGGCGATCTGCTCTATTCGGTGCAGGCGATCTACAACCGTACCTTCGAGATCATCCCGATGCTGATGGTGGCGGTGATCTGGTATCTGCTGATCACCTCGATCCTCAATCTGGGCCAGTCCGGCATCGAGCGTTACTACGCGCGTGGCACTCGCCGGGTGGCCAGCGCCCCCAGACGCGCCCCCAGACGCGCCGCCGTCGCGGCTAACGCGCAACCCCAGCAGGAGGAACAATGAGTCAGCATGAACCCCTGGTCTGCGCCCGCAATGTGCAGAAGAATTACGGCGACAATCAGGTTTTGAAAGGGATCGATCTGGATGTCTGGCCTGGTGAAGTAGTGGTGATCCTCGGGCCATCCGGTTCCGGTAAATCCACGTTTCTGCGCTGCATCAATCACCTTGAAGAGATGAACGCCGGATCGATTCGGGTCGGTGATGAGCAGATCGGTTACGTACTTAAAGGGCATGTGCTGCACCGGTTGTCGCCACGCCAGATCGCCCGTCAGCGCCAGAAAATTGGTATGGTGTTTCAGCAGTTCAATCTCTACCCCCATATGACTGTGCTGCAGAACATCATTGAAGCGCCCATCGGCGTGCATAAATTCCCGCGTCAGGAGGCGATGGCTCATGCCCGATCGCTGCTGGCGACGGTGGGGTTAAGCGATAAAGCGGACGCCTGGCCACGTCACCTGTCGGGCGGACAGCAACAGCGTGTGGCGATTGCGCGGGCGCTGGCGATTAAACCGCAGCTGATGCTGTTTGATGAGCCGACCTCCGCGCTCGATCCGGAACTGGTGGGCGAAGTGCTGGCGACCATGCGTACCCTGGCCGATCAGGGATTAACGATGATCGTGGTGACTCATGAGATTAGCTTTGCGCGGGAAGCCGCCGATCGCGTGGTCTTTATGGATGGGGGGGTGGTGGTGGAGCAGGGCACGCCTGAAGAGGTGATCGCGAATCCACAGCATCCGCGCACCCAGGCGTTCCTGAGTCGTTTCATCTGAGATCTTACTCTGTTACAGATTCCAGTTGTCGCCACAGGCAAACTGCGCGTAAATATCAGTCACCGTGATTCGATAAAGTTGAAAGGTTAAATATGGAAGGTATCAGTATTGCCAAGCTGCTGATTATCGGTGCGCTTATCGTACTGCTTTTTGGTACCAACAAGTTGCGCTCACTGGGTGGCGATCTGGGCTCCGCAATCAAGGGCTTTAAAAAAGCCATGAAAGATGAAGATACCAGTGCAACCCGAACTGCGGCTGAAGACGTGCCGGCAGAACGCGTCGTTCATAAAGATTAATCGGTTATTTGCTGCAAATAACTGTTACTTTTTATTTCAGGCACAGATAAAAAAACCAGACTGTCTCCAGTCTGGTTTTTTGTTTTTTCCGGCGTCCGACCGCAGAGGCGTGATTATTTCACTTCTTCGCCTTTGGCCTGCATATCCGCGTGATAGGAAGAGCGGACAAACGGACCGCACGCGGCATGGGTAAAGCCCATCGCCATCGCTTCTTCTTTCATCTCATCGAACTCAGCCGGGCTGACGTAACGCTGAACCGGCAGGTGGTGGCGGCTCGGCTGCAGATACTGGCCCAGCGTCAGCATGGTGACACCATGGCGACGCAGATCGCGCATCACTTCAACGATTTCGGCATTGGTTTCGCCCAGGCCCACCATCAGACCCGATTTTGTCGGGATGTGAGGATGCGCCTCTTTGAAACGTTCAAGCAGCTTCAGTGACCACTCATAGTTCGCGCCCGGACGCACCTGGCGGTAGACGCGCGGTACGTTTTCCAGATTGTGGTTAAACACATCCGGTGGCGTCGCGGTGAGAATCTCCAGCGCGCGATCCATACGGCCACGGAAGTCCGGCACCAGCGTTTCGATTTTGATCGTCGGATTTTTTTCGCGAATCGCGCTGATGCAGTCGGCAAAGTGCTGTGCGCCACCATCACGCAAATCATCGCGGTCAACCGAGGTGATCACCACGTAGCGCAGGCCCATATCGGCAATCGTCTGCGCCAGTTTAGCGGGTTCGTTAGCATCAGGCGCATTGGGACGGCCATGTGCCACATCGCAGAATGGACAACGACGGGTACAGATTGCGCCAAGGATCATAAAGGTGGCGGTGCCGTGGTTGAAGCATTCGGCGAGGTTAGGGCAGGATGCCTCTTCACAGACTGAGTGCAGCCCGTTTTTGCGCATCGCGGCTTTAATGCCCTGAATACGACTGGAGTCAGCTGGCAGCTTGATTTTCATCCATTCCGGCTTACGCAACATCTCCTGCCGTTCAACAGCCACGGTTTTCACCGGGATCAGCGCCATTTTGTCTGCGTCACGATATTTGACGCCGCGTTCCATCTGAATTGGTTTACTCATAAATCAGCAGGTTCCGGTCGGATTGCGATTTGAAAGCGTTCCCACTCAAACGGGGAAGGCTGCTTTCAACTTTATTTGAAAAAAGTGCAAAAATTATATCATCACATCGCCTGCGAAGCAGCCACAGTCAGCGCGGATAAGTTACATATTTGTAAATTCGCATTCTGCGTTAAGGTTTAACAGGGAGATCCCCTGAAATCCATTCAACATTTTCATAACCTGACAGCCGCGCAAACGCGCTGACCAGCGGAGAGTGTACCTGCTCCGTCGTCACCTCTGGCTGGAAATTCTTCAACTGGGTCATGCTCATGCCGGCGTAACCACAGGGATTGATACGCAGGAAGGGCGACAAATCCATGGCAACATTCAGCGCCAGACCGTGAAACGAGCAGCCTTTACGGATGCGTAATCCCAGTGAACAGATTTTTTCTTCCCCGACGTAGACGCCGGGTGCATCAGCACGGGCGCGGGCGCTGACGCCAAATTCTGCCAGGGTGGCGATAACCGTCTCTTCCAGAATGGTCACCAGCTGGCGTACGCCGAGCTTACGGCGTTTCACATCGATCAGGACGTACATCACCTGCTGTCCCGGCCCGTGATAGGTGACCTGACCCCCACGGTCACTCTGCACCACCGGGATCTCGCCTGGCATCAGCAGATGCTCTGCTTTGCCCGCCTGACCCTGAGTAAAGACCGGAGGATGTTCAACCAGCCAGATTTCATCACGACTCTGGTCGTTGCGCTGGTCGGTATAGTGATGCATGGCGTCGGAGACAGATTGCCAGTCGCGCAGACCTGACTGGCGGACAAGAAGAGTTTCAACTGACAAAACGATAGCCCGCTAAAGGAAATAACGCTGAGGATAACGTCGGCAAACCGTCAGGCAGAGGCGCCTTGCCGACCCGTAAATTACAGTACCATCCGCACAATTTCGATGTTGCCCAGCTCTTCGTACAGGCGTTCTACCTGCTCGATGTGGGTGGCGGTGATAGTGATGTTTACGGAGTGATAGTTGCCTTTGCTGCTTGGCTTAACTTCTGGGCTGTAGTCGCCTGGCGCATGGCGTTGCACCACTTCAACCACTTGATCAACCAGCTCCGGTTGTGCCAGACCCATTACCTTGTAGGTAAACGGGGTAGGAAATTCGAGCAGCTCATTCAGTTTGGTTTTCATATTAACTCCGGTGCATAAAAAACAGGCTCCCGCCTGAGCGGGAGCAACATAATATCGTGTAATGGGGGCGAAGGGGTGATTTTTCAATCACCCGCCACGCTTAACCGAACCAGTGATGGAACATCAGCTTGATGTAATCAACGATACGGCCAAAGAAACCTCCTTCAGAGATCTCGTTCAGCACTACCAGCGGACGCTGTTCGATAGTCTTGCCATCCAGCTGGAAGTTGATGCTGCCGACTACCTGATTTTTCTTCAGTGGTGCATGCAGTTCTGTGTTGGTCAGCACATAGCTGGCTTTCAGATCTTTCATGCGGCCACGTGGGATGGTCAGGTAAGCATCTTTTTCCACGCCCAGCTGCACACGGTCGTTATCGCCGAACCAGACTGGCTCAGAGGCGAACTCTTTGCCCGCTTTCAGTGGTGCAACGGTTTCAAAGAAACGGAAACCCCAGGTGAGCAGTTTCTTACTCTCAGTTTCACGGCCTTTGTAGGTATGACCGCCCATGACAGCAGAAATCAGGCGCATCTGGCCTTCAGTCGCAGACGCCACCAGGTTGTAACCGGCAGAGTTGGTGTGACCGGTTTTGATGCCGTCCACATTCAGGTTGGTATCCCACAGCAGACCGTTACGGTTCATCTGACGGATATTATTGAAGGTGAACTCTTTCTCTTTATAGACAGCATACTCTTCCGGCACGTCACGGATCAGCGCCTGACCGATCAACGCCATATCGCGCGCGGAGCTGTACTGACCTTCCGCGTCCAGACCATGAACAGTCTGGAAGTGGGTATTCTGCAGACCAATCGCTTTAACATAGTTGTTCATCAGGTTAACGAACGCATCCTGGCTGCCAGCGACATAGTCAGCCATCGCAACACAGGCGTCGTTACCGGACTGCAGCACAATCCCACGGGTCAGCTGAGAAACCGGCACGCGGTCGCCTGGCTTCAGGAACATCAGTGAGGAGCCTTTGAACACCGGGTTGCCGGTCGCCCAGGCATCCGGGCCGACGGTGACCATATCGTCCTGATGAATTTTACCCGCTTTAACGGCCTGACCAATGACATAGCTGGTCATCATCTTGGTCAGACTGGCAGGATCGCGACGTGCATCGGCATTTTTCTCTGCCAGCACTTTGCCTGAGTTGTAGTCGATAAGGACGTACGCTTCGGCATCAATGTCCGGTACGCCCGGAATCATGGTCTTGAGATTGACGTCATCAGCAATAGCAGCATGGCTGAGAGAGAAAGCGATCAGTGATCCCACTGTCAGGCGTTTCAGCAAACGAGATGATTTCAGCGTGTTCATGTGTAGGACTACAACATCCGTGAGTTTGAGGTTGAAAATGTCACTCATCATACCCAATGCCAGATTAACTGACACCGGGCGTGATGATTGGGTTGTTAGCAGACATAACGTGCAGCTGTCTGACAAACGGTTCAGCGACGCGTGTTAGTAATAAATGAGGCGGCCTGGCCTTCACTGCTCAGGCGCTGTTGCAGCGCAGCCGCTTCGGCGCGGGAGGTGTAGCCGCCGAGCTGAACGCGATACACATTGTTGCCCGCGTCTTCTACCTTACCGGGCACGCCGTAACGCTGGCTCAGGCTTTTCATCATCTGCTGGGCACGCGCCGGGTCATTCAGCGCACCGACCTGCACAACATATCCATCGGCATCACCACTGCTGGCTGCAGGTGCAGCGCTGGCTGCTGCGGGAGCAGCATTGCTGACTGCCGGTGCGGAACTGGCGGGTGCGGCGGCTGGCGGTTCGTTACCTTCCAGTACGCCGGTCGCTAATGGCTGGGGTGCACCAAGAAAGCCGCTGCTCTGCACCGGCGCACCCATGTTGTCACCGCTTTGCAGCGTGCTGTTGCTGATGGCCTCAACATTTTGCGCAGGCGGCTCTGAGGGTGCTGAGCTGCCGCCGTTCATCACCGCGCCGCCACTCAGGTCCGGCCGGGCTGGCAGAGAGTAGCTCTGTTTTGCCACGACGGTCCCGATGGTGCCGGGGCCAGAGAGCGTGCCGTCTGGGGCGACCTTGATGTAATCAACCCGCACGCGCGAATTGTTGGAGATATTCAGGCGGTCACCGGCAGCCCGCGACAGGTCGATAATGCGTCCTGGCGTGTAAGGGCCGCGATCGTTAACGCGCACCACAATCTGACGGCCATTCGCGATATTGGTCACGCGCACATAGCTCGGCAGCGGCAGAGTAGGGTGGGCCGCGGTCAGCGCATCAGGATCGTAGGCTTCGCCGGTGGCGGTGCGGTTGCCCTGCGCCTCTTCGCCGTACCAGGTGGCGAGGCCGACTTCACTGTAGTTCGACGGATCTTTGATGACGCGATAATTTTTGCCGTTCACGCTGTAATCCTGGCTGGTGCCTGGATTGATCGGCTCATAACGTGGCTCAACGCCTGGAATCTCAACCACCGGTCCATTGTAAGCCGGTTGCGGCGGCGCCGTATTTTGGGGTTCCGGCGTGGTACAGGCCGCCAGAACCAGTGATGCCAGTGCAACGCCAAGCCATTCCTTACGCATCTGCAGCCTCTTAGACACTTTTAGATAACATTTTTCGGTGAGTGTGGATCGACATCACAATGCCAAATCCCGCCATAAGCACGATAAGCGCGGAGCCACCATAACTGACCAGCGGCAGCGGCACGCCAACTACCGGTAAGATACCACTAACCATGCCAATGTTAACGAAAACATAAACGAATAAAATCAGCATTAAACCGCCCGCCATTACCCGGCCAAAGGTGGTCTGCGCCCGGGCTGCCACCACCAATCCCCGCATGATTAGCAGCAGATAAAGGGTCAGCAGCAGCAGCACGCCAACCAGGCCTAACTCTTCGGCCAGAACCGCAAAGATAAAGTCGGTATGACGTTCCGGCAAAAACTCCAGCTGAGACTGGGTGCCCTGCAGCCAGCCTTTACCGCGCAGGCCTCCCGAGCCAATAGCAATTTTCGACTGGATAATGTGATAGCCCGCACCCAGCGGGTCCGTTTCCGGGTCGAGCAGCATCATCACGCGGTCACGCTGATAATCGTGCATCAGGAAAAACCACAAAATCGGGATAAAGGCGGCGACCAGCAACACGGCTACGCCAATCAGTTTCCAGCTCATACCCGAGAGGAACAGCACAAACAAGCCGGAGGCAGCAATCAGAATCGAGGTGCCGAGATCGGGCTGTGCCGCCACCAGCAGGGTGGGCAGGAAAATCAGAATCAGCGCAATGCCGGTATTTTTCAGCGTTGGCGGACAGACATCGCGGTTGATAAAGCGCGCCACCATCAAAGGCACCGCTATCTTGGCAATCTCAGAGGGCTGAAAACGCACAAAGCCGAGATCGAGCCAGCGTTGAGCGCCTTTACTGATCTGCCCGAAGGCATCCACCGCCACCAGCAGAATGACGCAGACAATATAGAGATAGGGTGCCCAGCCTTCATAGACGCGCGGCGGTACCTGCGCCAGCACAATCATGATGACTAGCCCCATCGCGATCTGACCGAGTTTACGCTCCATCATGCCGGGATCCTGACCACTGGCGCTCCAGATCACCACAGCGCTATAGGTCAGCAGGCCGAGAATGATCAGCATAAACAGCGGATCGATGTGGATGCGCATCCAGATCGAACGTTTCTGCGGACTATCTTGCATCGACATGTTTATTCACCTTCATAACCGGGCGGCACAGGAGCGGCGTCCGGCAGGACAGTATTGTTATCACCCAACATAATGTGATCCAGAATCTGGCGCATGACGGTGCCGACAGCCGGACCGGCGCCACCGTTTTCCAGGATAATGGTCACGGCGACCCGAGGTTTGTCATAAGGGGCAAACGCGGTCATTAATTTATGGTCGCGTAATCGTTCAGCAATTTTATGGGCGTTATAGGTTTCGTTCTCTTTCAGGCCAAAGACCTGGGCCGTACCGGACTTGGCGGCGATTTTATAGGGCGCATCGGCGAAGCTCTTGTGCGCGGTGCCGTTGGGCCGGTTCGCCACGCCATACATGCCATCTTTGGCAATTTCCCAGTAGCCGGAATGGATATCACCAATCGGGGCTTCAGGCGGCTGGCGATACGGCACCAGAGTACGACCTTCGCGGGTGGCGCGCAGCATATGCGGCACTTTGACGACGCCGTCGTTGATCAGAATCATCATCGCTTTGTTCATCTGCAACGGCGTGGCGGTCCAGTAACCCTGTCCGATCCCCACCGGAATGGTATCGCCCTGATACCACGGCTTTTTAAAGCGTCTCTGTTTCCAGTCGCGGGTCGGCATGTTACCGGCGCTCTCCTGCGGTAAATCGATGCCGGTACGGCTACCGTAACCAAATTTATTCATCCACTCCGACAGACGGTCGATGCCCATGTCATAGGCAACCTGATAGAAGAAGGTATCGGCAGACTCTTCCAGCGCTTTGGTAACGTTCAGACGTCCGTGGCCCCATTTTTTCCAGTCGCGGAAGCGTTTTTCTGAACCGGGAAGCTGCCACCAGCCGGGATCAAACAGGCTGGTATTACGGTTAATTACGCCAGCACTCAGGGCAGAGACCGCCACATAAGGTTTAACCGTCGAAGCCGGTGGATAGGCGGCCTGAATCGCACGGTTATAGAGCGGGCGGTTTTCATCTTCCAGCAGGCCGCGGTAATCCTTACTGGAAATACCGTCGACAAACAGGTTGGCGTCATAGCTGGGCGTTGAGACCATAGCGAGAATTTCGCCGGTGCGCGGGTCGCTGACCACGACGGCCGCGCGACTGCCCGCCAGCAGGGTCTCGACATATTGCTGCAGTTTGAGATCGATAGTCAGATAGATATCACGGCCTGCCTGAGGAGACTCCTCATGCAGCTGGCGAATGACCCGGCCACGGTTGTTGACCTCAACCTCTTCAAAGCCGGTTTTGCCGTGCAGCAAATCTTCGTAATAGGCTTCAATGCCCAGCTTGCCGATGTCGTGCGTCGCGGCGTAGTTAGGCCATATGCCCTCTTTGTCGAGGCGTGCAACGTCACGATCGTTGATTTTTGAGACGTAGCCGACCACATGCGTCAGTGTGGCACCGTAAGGGTAGTAGCGTCGCTGGTAACCTTTAACTTCCACGCCGGGGAAGCGGTACTGATTGACCGCAAAGCGCGCCACCTGCACGTCATTCAGACCGGTTTTAACCGGGATAGAGGTGAACCGACGCGAGCGTTTACGCTCTTTCTGGAAGTTTTCGAGGTCTTCGTCAGTCAGCTCAAGAATGGGGCGTAAGTTTTCCAGGGTCTGTTGCAGATTATCAACTTTTTCCGGGACCAGTTCTGCCTGATAAATAGTGCGGTTCAGCGCCAGCGGCGTGCCGGTACGATCGTAAATTATGCCGCGGCTGGGGGCCACAGGCACCAGTTTGATACGGTTCTGGTTGGAGCGGGTGCTGTAATCATCAAAGCGAAGGATCTGCAGGTGGTAAAGGTTAACCACCAGTACTGAAGAGAGCAGTAAGATACCGACGAAGGCGATAAAGGCCCGACGGACAAAGAGTTTCTGTTCGGCGCTGTAATCGCGAAAGGCGTTGCTTTGTAATTTCATCCGCTACTTGTCATGTCTGATGTGGGCTGATCGGTCATTCACGATGATAAGGATGATTTGTCGTTATGCTCCAGGCCCGATACAGACTTTCGGCTACCAGCACGCGCACCAGCGGATGGGGCAACGTCAATGCTGACAGTGACCAGCTCTGCTCTGCCGCCGCTTTGCAGGCGGGGGCCAGGCCTTCAGGCCCGCCAATCAGCAGGCTGACATCGCGACCATCCAGCTTCCAGCGTTCAAGCTGCTGCGCCAGCTGCGGGGTTTCCCACGGATGACCAGGAATATCCAGCGTGACGATGCGATTGCCTTTGCCGACCGCCGCTAACATCGCGTCACCCTCTTTTTCAAGGATGCGTTTGATATCAGCATTTTTACCGCGTTTACCTGCGGTTACTTCGGTCAGCTCAAGCGGCATATCTTTCGGGAAGCGGCGCAGATATTCCATAAAACCGGTCTGCACCCAGTCAGGCATTTTCGTGCCGACGGCAACAAGTTGCAGTTTCACCGATTAGCCCCAGAGTTTTTCCAGCTCATACAGCTGGCGACTCTCTTCCTGCATCACATGCACGATGACATCACCCAGATCGACCACGACCCAGTCTGCCGCGCTTTTACCTTCAATGCCCAGTGGCATCAGGCCTGCTAAACGCGACTCCTGCTCTACGTGTTCTGCGATCGAAGTCACATGACGCGTGGAGGTGCCGGTGCAGATGATCATGAAATCGGTGATGCTGGATTTGCCCTGAACGTCGATGGTGACAATGTCCTGGCCTTTGAGATCATCAATCTTATCAATAACGAACTCTTGGAGTGCTTTACCTTGCAAAAGGTTCCCCTTGGAATCTGGTGGTAACGAGCCGGCTGTAAGCCCGGAGAGTGCAGCCAAAAAATTAAGCGGCATAGTATAGCATGCCCGGATCAGTCGCGATATAAGCCTTCGCGGTCGATATAATCGATAACCGCAGCGGGCAACAGATCGTCGCAGGGCTGATTCTGGTGGCGACGGCGGCGAATTTCCGTGGCCGAAATGTCATAGAGAGGAGTGTCCGCCAGCCAGATATGGCCTGCGGGCTGCTGATGCAACTGCCGGATATCCTGAGCGAGGTGTTGCTCAAGCCAGCGCTGCATGTCAGGCGAGTCGAACCGGGTCGGATAGCCGGGTCGCTGGCATACCAGCAGATGGCAGAGTGACAGCAGATCCTGCCAGCGATGCCATTTTGATAAGCTCAGCAATGAATCCTGACCAATAATAAATCCCAGCGGCTGCTCTGCACCGCGCTCGGTTCGCCAGGCTTCCAGGGTGGTCACGGTCCAGGACGGGGTGTCGCGTTCCAGTTCGCGCGTATCAATCTCAAACAGCGGCAGGTCGCGGATAGCGCAGCGCAGCATAGCAACCCGCTGGGCAGCGCTGGCTTCCGGTTGCGGACGATGCGGCGGCACATTGTTGGGCAGCAGCGTTACACGCTGCAGGCCGGTCTGTTGCGCCAGCGCTTCGACCGGGCGCAGATGGCCAAAATGAATCGGATCAAAGGTGCCGCCAAACAGCGCGTGTAACTCAGACATGGGCAAAGCTCGTCGGAAAAGCACGACTGCTGAGCAGCAGCGTCAGGGTCTGCAACTGCGGCCACACCGGCTGTCCATAATCCTGCTTCAGGGTGATCTCAATCTGGCTCAGCAGATGAATGGCGCGTTGCAGACGCGTGGCATCCAGCCGTTGCAGCGCGTCGGTAAACAGCGCACGGCGGTTCTGCCAGATACGCTGCTGATCCATCAGCGTACGCAGCGGCTGCGCTGTCTGGTGGCGTTGCAGATGCAGCAGCGTCAGCAGATCGCGCTGCAGCGTACGCAGCAGTATCACCACTTCGCTCTCTTCTTTCTCCAGTTGATGCAGAATATGCAGGGCGCGGCGGCTTTTTCCCGCTAGCAGGGCATCCACCCAGTGGAAGGGAGTAAAGTGCGCGGCATCACTGACCGCCTCTTCAACCCGGGGCAGTGTCAGCTTGCCGTCGGGCCACTGCAGCGAGAGCCGCTCCAGCGCCTGCGCCAGCGCCAGCAGATTGCCTTCATAGCAGTAACACAATAGCTGCACGGCCGCGTCATCTACCGATAATTTCAGCGCCTTAGCGCGATTAACGACCCAGCGTGGCAGTTGCGCCTGTTCGGGCGTCTGACAGGGCACCAATACCGCAGAGGCGGACAACGCTTTAAACCACGCGCTGTTTTCCTGCGCTTTGGTCAGCTTCGCCATTCGGCAGATCAGCAGAATATCGGCGTGCAGCAACTGCGACAGCTTAACCAGCTGTTCTGCCATCGCGGCGTTAGGGCCATTATCGGGGAATTGCAGCGTCATGGTCTGACGCTGAGCAAACAGGCTCAGTGACTGGCAACTGACGAACAGGCTCTCCCAGTCAGTCTGTGCATCCAGCGTAAAACTAAAATGTTCTTCGAATCCCTGCGCGGTTGCGGCGACGCGAATCGCATCTGAACTTTCCTGCAGCAGCAGCGGTTCGTTACCGGCTAACAAATAACAGGCGCGCAGCCCCTCACGGAGCTGCGCGCTGAGTTGCTCAGGATAAATCCTGATCATTGCAGGCTGGTAGCAGAGGAAGTGGGCGCTTCCTGTGAACCCTGACCCGGCACCGGAATCACTGACGCCGGTAAGGTCTCTTTGCTGTTAATCTGCGCGGCGTGTACCGTCAGCAGTTTACGTACCAGCTGTTCAGCAGCACGCTGACGCATCTCCTGCGTAATCAGATCCTGCTCGGCATCTTTTGCCAGCGCAGCGTTCGGGTTATCGAAGAACGACCGATAAACCGTGGTGCTGATAGGATAGATACCTTTGCCTGGCAACAGCACCTGCGCAGTGAGGGTCATCACCAGCTGATACTCGGCAGTAGTGCCGCTGATAAAGACCGACGCGGTATTACGACCCGAGGCTTCCGGACCCAGACGCAGCGTCGGAATATCGGTGCGATTCTGTTTGCTGTCTTCAACAATTTTGACATCGTTGATACGCAGTTGCTGACGCACAGTACGCGCCAGCGGCCCATAAGGATCGCCGGTTGAAACAATCAGGGTTTTCAGTTCGCTGGGCACCTGAGTGGTGCCGCGCGGATGAAAACCACAGCCAGCGGTGATCACCACCGCCAGCATGACAAACAGCCTGATAATCGGATGTCGCACAGTTCCTCCTGAACTTAACCTACGACCAGGTTAAGCAGTTTGCCCGGTACATAAATGACTTTACGGATAGTCACGCCGTCCAGATACTTCGCTACCAGATGCTCCTGCGCAGCGCGTGCCTGAACCTGTTCCTGTGTTGCATCGGCTGGCACGGTGATTTTACCACGCACTTTACCGTTAACCTGAACCACTACCAGCAGCGAATCTTCAACCATAGCGGCTTCATCCGCAACCGGCCAGCTCGCTTCATCGATAGTGCCTTCGCCACCCAGCGTCTGCCACAGAACATAGCAGGCGTGCGGGGTAAACGGATAGAGCAGACGGACGATGGCCAGCAGCGCTTCCTGCATCAGGGCGCGATCCTGCTCGCTTTCCTGCGGGGCGCGTGCCAGTTTGTTCATCAGCTCCATGATCGCCGCAATGGCGGTGTTGAAAGTCTGACGACGGCCAATATCATCCGCCACTTTGGCGATGGTTTTGTGCAGATCGCGACGCAGCGATTTCTGCTCGTCATTCAGGCTTTCCACATTGAGTGCTACGGTCGCACCTTTCTGTGTGTGCTCGAAGACCAGCTTCCAGACACGTTTCAGGAAGCGGTTCGCCCCTTCAACGCCCGACTCCTGCCACTCCAGCGTCATCTCCGCCGGTGAAGCAAACATCATAAACAGACGCACGGTATCCGCGCCGTAACGCTCAACCATCAGCTGTGGGTCGATGCCGTTGTTTTTCGACTTCGACATTTTGCTCATGCCCGCGTAGATCACTTCACGGCCCTGCGTGTCTGTGGCTTTGACAATGCGGCCTTTCTCATCCCGCTCAACCTCAACGTCAACCGGTGAAACCCAGTTGCGCTCGCCGTTGGCACCGAGGGAGTAGAAGGCGTCAGCCAGCACCATGCCCTGGCACAGCAGACGTTTGGCTGGCTCATTGGAGTTCACCAGGCCCGCGTCACGCAGCAGCTTGTGGAAGAAGCGGAAATACATCAGGTGCATGATGGCGTGTTCAATACCGCCTACATACTGATCGACCGGCAGCCAGTAGTTTGCCGCTGCCGGATCCAGCATGCCTTCCTTGTAGCTGGCGCAGGTATAACGCGCGTAGTACCAGGAAGACTCCATAAAGGTGTCAAAGGTGTCGGTTTCACGCAGAGCAGGCTGGCCGTTTACCGTGGTTTTAGCCCACTCCGGATCTGCTTTGATTGGGCTGGTAATGCCATCCATCACCACATCTTCCGGCAGGATCACCGGCAGCTGGTCTTCTGGTGCAGGCATGACGGTGCCGTCTTCCAGCGTCACCATCGGGATAGGGGCACCCCAGTAGCGCTGACGGGAGACACCCCAGTCGCGCAGGCGGTAGTTCACTTTACGCACGCCCACGCCTTTTGCCGCCAGCAAATCTGCAATGGCGTTAAAACCGGTGGCGTGATCCATGCCGTTAAACTCACCTGAGTTGAACAGCGCACCTTTGTCAGTCATCGCCGCGGCGCTGACGTCAGGAATGGAACCATCCAGATTCAGGATGACCGGTTTAATCGGCAGATCGTATTTAGTGGCAAACTCCCAGTCGCGCTGATCGTGCGCCGGAACCGCCATCACGGCGCCGGTGCCATATTCCATCAGTACAAAGTTGGCAACCCAGACCGGGATAAGCTCGCCGGTCAGCGGATGAACAACAGACAGGCCTGTCGCCATGCCTTTCTTCTCCATGGTCGCCATATCGGCTTCGGCCACTTTGGTATTGCGGCATTCAGCAATAAAGTCAGCCAGCGCCGGATTATTGACCGACGCCTGGGTAGCCAGCGGATGGCCTGCGGCAACAGCAACATAGGTTGCGCCGATAAAGGTATCCGGGCGGGTGGTGTAGACGGTGATCTTCTCTTCGCTGTCAGCCACATCGAAGGTGATTTCGACACCTTCAGAGCGGCCAATCCAGTTACGCTGCATGGTTTTGACCTGCTCAGGCCACTCTTCCAGCGTATCCAGGTCGTTCAGCAGCTCTTCCGCATAATCGGTGATTTTGATAAACCACTGCGGGATCTCTTTACGCTCAACTTTGGTGTCGCAGCGCCAGCAGCAGCCGTCGATCACCTGCTCGTTCGCCAGCACCGTCTGATCGTTCGGGCACCAGTTCACGGCAGAGGTCTTTTTATAGACCAGGCCTTTTTCATACAGTTTGGTAAAGAACCACTGTTCCCAGCGATAGTATTCTGGCTGGCAGGTTGCCAGTTCACGACTCCAGTCATAGCCAAAGCCCAGCAGTTTGAGCTGGTTTTTCATGTAGGCGATGTTGTCGTAAGTCCACGGGGCCGGAGCGGTGTTGTTTTTCACCGCAGCGCCTTCCGCAGGCAGGCCGAAAGCATCCCAGCCAATCGGCTGTAGTACGTTTTTGCCGAGCATACGCTGATAACGCGCGATTACGTCGCCGATGGTGTAGTTACGAACGTGGCCCATGTGCAGGCGGCCAGAAGGATAGGGCAACATGGAGAGGCAATAGTATTTCTCTTTACCTTCCTGCTCAGTCACTTTAAACGTTTCGTTTTCATCCCAGTGCTGCTGCACACGGGATTCAATTTCTTCCGGGCGGTATTGCTCTTGCATGGCTGCCTGTGGTCCTTTATGAAAAACATTTTTCTGGCTCTAAGATCCGCATAGCATACCCATAAGGCCGCGTATCAACAACACTTCCCACTTTTGCCGGCACGATTTCTGCCGAAAGCGTCAGAGCCTTCACCCTTTTGTAATTCACTGTACAGACGACACGGCAAAAGCAACATTACGACTAAACTTAGTTCAGCGAGGGTCTGCATAAAGGAGAACAAAATGAATAAAGTGGCTCAGGAATATCGCGAGTCGTTAGCCGTATTGACCGAACGTCTCCGTCAGGGCGATCGTAACCTTGATGAGCTGATTGCCGGGCGACGAAGCCAGTTGCTGGTGCGCGATGACATGACGGAACAGGAGATTGACCAGGCGCTCAGCTCAGTGCGCCGTGATCTGGGCGAGTTTGCACGCAGCTACACCGATGTGGAAGAACCGCTGGCGGACTCACTGTTTATGCGCATCATCCGCGAGAGCGTCTGGAAAGAGCTGGCGGATATCACCGATAAAAGTCAGCTGGAGTGGCGTGAGGTCTTCCAGGATCTGCATCATCACGGGGTTTATCAGAGCGGGGAAGTGGTGGGGCTGGGCAATCTGGTCTGTGAGAAGTGCCAGTTCACCCGGGCAATCTACACGCCTGAAACGCTGTCACGTTGTCCGGAATGCGGCAACGACCAGTTTCAGCGTCAGCCTTTTGAACCCTGATAGTGCGGCGTAGCTAAATGAAGCGGGCCACCCTGGGTGACCCGCCTGTTCGTTAGGTTTAGTGCAGAATTTTTGCGAGGAAATCTTTAGCGCGCTCAGACTGTGGGTTATTAAAGAAGTCATCTTTGTTGGTGTCTTCGATAATTTTCCCTTCATCCATAAAGATCACGCGATTGGCAACCTTACGGGCGAAGCCCATCTCATGGGTCACCACCATCATCGTCATCCCTTCCTGTGCCAGTTCAACCATCACATCCAGCACTTCGTTGATCATTTCCGGATCCAGCGCGGAGGTGGGTTCATCAAACAGCATCGCGATAGGGTCCATGCAGAGCGCACGCGCAATGGCCACGCGCTGCTGCTGACCACCCGAGAGCTGGCCGGGAAACTTCTCAGCATGGGCGGAGAGACCCACACGCTTCAGCAGCTTCAGCCCTTTATCGCGGGCTGCCGCTTTGTCGCGTTTCAGCACTTTCACCTGCGCCAGAACCAGGTTGTTGATAATGCTCAGATGCGGAAACAGCTCGAAGTGCTGGAACACCATCCCGACCTGGCTGCGAAGCTGCGCAAGATTAGTTTTTTTGTTATTCACCTCGGTGCCGTTTACCGCAATCACGCCCTGCTGAATCGGCTCGAGTCCGTTCACCGTTTTGATCAGGGTCGATTTACCGGAGCCGGACGGGCCGCACACCACCACCACTTCACCGGTTTTGACGTCGGTTGAGCAGTCGGTCAGCACCTGAAAGTGACCATACCACTTAGAAACATTTTTCAGGCTAATCATTTAAACCGTCCTTTTTCTTTTTAGATAGCTGACCAACAGCGATGCGCTCAGGCTGATAACGAAGTAGACCAGACCTGCAAACAGAACCATTTCAACCTGGGTGCCATCACGCTCACCAATGGTGGACGCGGTACGGAAGAAGTCCGCCAGGCTTAAGACATAAACCAGCGAGGTATCCTGGAACAGCACGATACCCTGCGTCAGTAACAGCGGAACCATGGCGCGGAACGCCTGCGGCAGAATGATCAGTCGCATTGCCTGCCACTGCGTCATGCCCAGCGCCAGAGCCGCACTGCCTTGTCCACGCGAGATACTGATGATGCCGGCGCGAATAATTTCAGAGTAGTACGCCGCTTCGAACAGTGAAAAGGCGACCATGGCCGAAATCAGTCGGATATCCGTTTTGGGCGACAGGCCCAGCACCTGCTGCAGAAAACTCGGCACCACCAGATAGAACCACAGCAGCACCATGACCAGCGGCACCGAGCGGAACAGGTTGACGTAAATTTTAGCGAACCAGCTGATGGGCTTAAACGTCGACAGACGCATCACCGCCAGCAGAGTGCCCCACAGGATGCCGAAGACCACGGCGGTAATCGTGATTTTAAAGGTGATCACTAAGCCATTAAGCAGATAGGGCAGGCTGGGTGTAATCGAACTCCAGTCAAACTCGTACATTACTTGCCTCCCGCATTGCCTGGCAGCCGGACTTTGCGCTCGACCAGACTCATCAACAACATAATCACCAGGTTAATCGCAACGTAGGCCAGCGTAATAGCGGTAAAGGATTCATAGGCGTGGGCAGAATAGTCGAGCAGTTTGCCCGCCTGCGCCGCCATATCGACCAGACCTATGGTGGAGGCGATAGCGGAGTTCTTCACCAGGTTGAGCATTTCCGAGGTCATCGGCGGCACAATCACGCGATACGCATTCGGCAGCAGCACATAGCGATAGGTCTGCGGCAGGGTTAAGCCCATCGCCAGACCGGCATTCTTCTGTCCACTCGGCAGTGACTGAATCGCTGCGCGCACCTGCTCGCAGACACGGGCGGCGGTAAACAGGCCAAGACAGATCATCGAGGAGAGGAAGAACTGAATGTTGGGATCCAGTTCAGACTTAAACCACATGCCGAGCTTTTCGCCCACCAGCTCGGGCGCCACCAGATACCAGAAGAAGAACTGGACGATCAGTGGGATGTTGCGAAACAGTTCGACATAGCAGGTGCCAATGGTCGACAGCAGGCGATTAGGCACGGTGCGCAGAATGCCGAAAAATGAACCCACGCAGAAGGCGATAATCCAGGCGCAGCAGGAGACGGCAATCGTCACCTGAAAACCGGACCACAGCCAGCCGAGGTAGGTCGTGTTACCGAACGGGGCCTGTTCGAGGAATATGCCCCAGTTCCAATCGATACCCATAACGAGCTCCGGAAAAAAAGGGTAGCTAAGCTACCCTGAAGATTGATGAACGGCGTTTTATTTCCTGACTCAGGGGAACGACCCGTGTCAGTCTGTCTGTCCATGCCGCGGTTTCAGCAATCGAGAGGGCAGCCAGGCCGCCCTTGTTATACCCGTCGTCTTTCAGGCTGCATTTTTGTTGGCTACGTTCACTCACCTGAATCACTTACCGGAGTAAGCTCATGGGGAGTCATTCTCCTGCCGCCTCAATACAATCTGAAATCCATTGGGTATTTTGTTGTTAATTCAGTGCTTTATCATTTGGCGTTTTGAACAGCGCTTTCATGTCATCAGACAGCTCAAAGTTCATGTTCAGGTTCTTTGGTGGAATCGGCTGTTTGAACCAGGTGTCGAACCATTTTTCTGCCTGGCCAGAGGTCTGGGCTTTGGCAATGGTTTCATCCACCAGCGCTTTGAACTGCGGATCATCTTTACGCAGCATGCAGCCATAGGCTTCTTTTGACTGTGGCGTGCCCAGGATTTCCCAGTTGTCCGGCTTTTTGGCTTTGGCGCGTTCGCCTGCCAGCAGGGCATCATCCATCATAAAGGCCACGGCACGACCGGTTTCCAGCGTACGGAAGGAGTCACCGTGATCTTTTGCGCTGATGATGCGCAGATCCAGTTTCTGTTCGTCGTTGAGTTTGTGCAGCAGCACTTCAGAGGTGGTACCTGAGGTCACCACTACGGTTTTGCCTTTCAGGTCAGCGAAATCTTTGATCGGGCCATCTTTCTTAACCAGCAGACGGGTGCCGATAACAAAAATAGTGTCTGAGAAGGCGGCCTGTTTCTGGCGCTCAAGGTTATTGGTGGTCGAGCCACACTCATAATCGTAGGTGCCGTTTTGCAGCAGCGGAATACGGTTTTGTGAGGTGATCGGGATCATTTTGACCTGCAGATCAGGCTTGTTCAGCTTTGCTTTAATCGCTTCAACGATGGCGTTTGAGTAAGCCTGTGAGTAGCCGACGACTTTTTGCTGGTTGTCATAATAAGAAAAGGGAACTGATGATTCGCGATGCCCGACCACAATGACGCCATTGTCATTGATCTTCTTCAGGGTGCCGCTGAGATCTTCCGCCTGGGCCGCTCCCGCCGCTGCGCTGATCAGCAGAAGAGATAATGCCACTTTGCGTAGTTGCATGTTCCAACTCCTTCGTATGAAAAAGGCACAGGATATAACCTGCGCTGATTATGATGTTGTGTCTGTTTTCTGCTGCGTTTCTGCTCATTCTGCGGTTTAAACGGGCGCAGAAGAGTCATTAACATAGCGGATTGTTAACGCAATGAAACAAAAAAGTTTCTTTTTTGCGAGGTGATACGCACCAAAAAAAGGCAATTTTTTCACCCTGCGCGTTAATGGTGCAGCAGCGTCAATTGTTTTGGTGCAACCCGCCCGGCATCAGCGCCTGCAATCAGCCTGTTTGCGAAAAGCAGTGAAACATTTTGCAATCATCGTGCCAGAAAGAGGTTATGGGTTAGAAAGACAGCAGAGTGTGCGGCGTGGGGAGTGAAAAAAACCGGAGAGTCACCATGAAAAAGGCGAAGCACGTGCTTCGCCTTCAGTGAGCACAGGAGGGGAGGTTATCGACGACGGCGCAGGAGTGCTATCACCGCCGCCAGCAGCGTCAGTGACCATACTGGCCAGAGGCCAGCCCGCGCATACGGGGTTTCTCCCTGTGTTGGCGTAACCTTGCTGGTCAGCACATCGCGGGTAAACTGCGGCAGCATGGCTTCCACATCACCACTGGCATTAACCACCGCCGTCACACCATTATTGGTGCTGCGCAACAGCGGACGTCCCAGTTCCAGCGCACGCATCCTCGCCATCTGGAAGTGCTGCCATGGGCCGATAGAGTGACCAAACCAGGCATCGTTCGAAACGGTGAGCAGGAAGTTGGTGTCGGGATGGAAGTTGGCACGCACCTGCTCTCCCAGCACGATCTCATAACAGATGGCGCTGGTCAGCTTATAGCCCGCCACGCTGAGTTGCGGCTGGAGGTAGTTGCCACGACTGAAGGCCGACATCGGCAGATCGAAGAACGGGGCCAGCGGACGCAGCAGATCGGCCAGCGGCACAAATTCGCCAAATGGCACCAGGTGATTCTTCTGGTAACGATTGCCGCTGAAGTAGTTGTACGGCGCTTTACCGCCCAGCACGATCACGGTGTTGTAATCGTGATATCGGTTCTGTTCCAGCCGGGAGTCCACAATGCCGGTGATCAGCGAACTGCCGCGCTCACGCAGTTCGTCATCCAGCGAACGCAGGAACGGCTGCTGATTACTCTCCAGATCGGTAATTGCCGATTCAGGCCAGATAATAATCGGCGCTTTGCCCATCAGCGGCTGACTCAGACCGTTGTAAATGCGCAGGGTAGTGAGCAGCTGCTGCGGATCCCACTTCATCGATTGCGGAATGTTCCCCTGGACCAGCGCCACCTCGACGGCCCGCTCGGGCATCGGCTGAACCCACTGGATGTAGCGCAACGGCCATGGCAATGCCAGCAGCAGCAGCGCCGCCACCAGACTTCTGACGTTGCGCTGTTGCAGGGCATAAGCCAGCAGGCCAGCCACCACCATCAGCAGGAAGGTCAGCGTCTCTACGCCGGCCAGCGGGGCCAGGCCTTTTAACGGGCCATCGATCTGGCTGTAACCAAACTGCAGCCACGGAAAGCCGGTCAGCACCCAGCCGCGCAGGAACTCGGTCATCTGCCACAATGCCGGTGCCGCCAGCGCCAGGCGCCACAGCGTCGTTCGCGGCCAGATGCGATTCAGTACGCCGGCAAACAGCGCCGGGTAGATCGCCAGATAAGCCGCCAGCAGCGCTACGATAAAAACATTGACCGGGCCAGGCATGCCGCCAAAGGTGGCGACACTGACATAAACCCAGTTGATGCCACTGCCGAACAGACCTAATCCCCAGACAAAACCGATCGCGCTGGCCTGCGGGCTGGAGCGGTTAAGAGTCAGCAGCTGTAAGCCGCACAGCGAGAGCAGCGCGGCGGGCCAGAAATCATAAGGAGAGAAGGAGAGGGTGCCAAGTGCACCCGTTATTAAAGCCAGCAGCAGGCGAACCCGCTGACGCGGGTAGAGTGAGGCTAAAGCCATAGACTTATTCGTTTTCCAGTTGAGGTTGTGGCGAATTTTCCGGAATAGTCACGTGAACCTGGATAATGCGGCGGCTGTCAGCCATCGCCACCTTGAACTGGTACCCCTCAATCTCGATGCTTTCACCGCGAGCGGGCAGATGACCGAAGCCCTGCATCACCAGACCACCGATGGTGTCGACTTCATCGTCGCTGAACTGGGTGCCAAACACCTCGTTGAAATCTTCAATGGCAGTCAGTGCGCGCACCGTAAAGGTGTGACGGTTGAGCTGACGGATATCACGATCTTCTTCATCGTCATACTCATCTTCAATTTCACCGACGATCAGCTCCAGGATGTCTTCAATGGTCACCAGACCGGAGACACCGCCAAACTCATCAATGACGATCGCCATGTGGTAACGCTGGGAGCGGAACTCTTTCAGCATCCGGTCGACACGCTTACTTTCAGGCACAACCACCGCAGGACGCAGCACTTTCTCAATGCTGAAAGGCTCAGATTCGCTGCTCATAAACGGCAGCAGATCTTTCGCCATCAGAATCCCTTCCACATGATCTTTATCTTCGCTGATCACCGGGAAACGAGAATGGGCGGATTCGATGATGACATCCAGACACTCTTCGAGGCTCTGATTACGTTTCAGGGTGATCATTTGCGAGCGCGGGATCATGATGTCACGCACGCGCTGCTCCGCAATATCCAGTACCCCTTCGAGCATGTCGCGGGTGTCCTGGTCAATCAGCTCTTTGTTATTCGAGTCGCGGATCAGCTCCAGTAGCTCATCACGGCTTTTTGGTTCACCGTGAAAGAGTTGGTTGATCAACAGGGAGAAAAATCCCTTTTTACTACTGGGTGCATCGCTGTTTTGAGAATGGTCGTCGCTCATGGCGGTTTTTAAAGATCTCTCTGGTGAGGAATGGGTGCTGTCAGTAACCTGTACTGACAGCAGGATTGACTGAATTCAGGATTCAGGCGTCTTCTTTCTCCGAAATGTACGGATCAGGATACCCAAGAGCAAGCATTATCTCGGTCTCCAGCCCTTCCATCTCGTCCGCTTCGTCGTCTTCAATATGGTCGTAACCCAGCAGATGCAGCGTGCCGTGTACCACCATATGTGCCCAGTGGGCTTCAACGCTTTTACCCTGTTCAGCGGCTTCCTGCTCAACGACCTGGCGGCAGATGATCAGATCGCCCAGCAGCGGCAGCTCAATGCCCGGCGGCGCTTCAAACGGGAAAGAGAGGACGTTGGTCGGCTTGTCTTTGCCGCGATAAGTCAGATTAAGCTCATGACTCTCCGCTTCATCAACCAGACGCACCGTGACTTCGCTTTCCGGCTGAAAAGGGGTGACAGCCGCTGACAGCCAGCGATGAAACTGGCTTTCATCAGGCAGGTCAGCGGTGTTGTCACAGGCGACCTGCAGGTCGAGAATCACCTCGCTCATTTGCTCTCCTGCGTGGCGCTCTGTGCAGCCAGTGCTTCACGTTTACGCTCTTCGGCCTGCTGGTCACGACGGGTCTGATCGGCCGCTTCCCAGGCTTCATAGGCGGTAACAATGCGTGCAACCACCGGATGGCGCACCACATCTTCGCTGTGGAAGAAGTTGAAGCTGATCTCTTCAACGTCCGCCAGCACCTCAATGGCATGACGCAGGCCTGACTTGACGTGACGCGGCAGGTCAATCTGGGTAACGTCGCCGGTAATCACCGCTTTAGAGTTAAAGCCGATACGCGTCAGGAACATCTTCATCTGTTCGATGGTGGTGTTCTGGCTCTCATCAAGAATGATGAATGCATCGTTCAGGGTACGACCGCGCATGTAGGCCAGCGGGGCGACTTCAATGACGTTGCGCTCCATCAGCTTTTCTACCCGCTCGAAGCCGAGCATTTCGAACAGCGCATCGTAGAGCGGACGCAGATAAGGGTCGACTTTCTGGCTCAGATCGCCTGGCAGAAAGCCGAGCTTTTCACCCGCTTCGACGGCTGGGCGGGTCAGCATGATGCGGCGAATCTCCTGACGCTCCAGCGCATCGACTGCTGCGGCTACCGCCAGATAGGTTTTACCGGTACCGGCCGGGCCGACACCAAAGGTGATATCGTGGTCGAGCACATTAGCGATGTACTGTGCCTGGTTTGGGGTGCGCGGCTTGATCACACCGCGCTTGGTCTTGATATTGACCGCTTTACCGTACTCCGGCACGCTCTCAGCGGTTTGCTCCAGTACCCGGCTCTCTTTGATCGCCAGGTGAATCTGATCAGGCTCGATATCCGGGATGTCGCCACGCACAGGCGCGGTATCAACATAGAGGGTTTTCAGAATATCTGCTGCGGCATTGACGCAAAGTGGACGTCCTGACAGCTTAAAAACGTTGTCGCGACGATTGATCTCAATGCCCAGACGACGCTCAAGCTGTTTTACATTATCGTCGAAAGGCCCACACAGGCTCATCAGACGACGGTTATCAGCCGGTTCAAGGGCGATTTCACGAGTTTCGATATTCAAACGAATCCTTTGGGTCACTCAGGGCCAGTTATGGGATGTGTCTGACGCACCGTTAAGATTAACCGGATGCACCATAACGAAATTATTTATGCCGTAACGCCTGGGCGCAAGCTTATGGAGAGATATTTGGGCGACACTTTCAGAAAGCAAGTGGTGCAAAGTGAAATTGGCGGCAACGCGATGCGCGCTGCCGCACAGTAAAGCGGGCATCACGGCTGGAACAGACTCACGCCGATTTCATTTTCTTTACGGGTACGCGCGATCACGGACGCCGGACTTTCCGCCATGCGCAGCCCCATCTCTTCTTCAGTACGCACCAGTTTGCCGCGCAGCGAGTTGGTGTAGACATCGACAATCTCAACATCCACAAAGCGGCCGATCATTTCAGGCGAGCCTTCGAAATTCACCACGCGGTTATTTTCGGTACGGCCAGAGACTTCCATCACGTTCTTGCGGGAGATGCCTTCCACCAGAATACGCTGCACTGTGCCCACCATGCGGCGACTGATCGCCTGCGCCTGCTGGTTAATGCGGTCCTGCAGGATCCACAGACGCTGCTTCTTCTCCTCTTCGCTCACATCATCCGGCAGGTCAGCGGCGGGCGTGCCGGGACGGGCAGAGTAGATAAAGCTGAAGCTGACGTCGAAATTGATCTCGGCGATAAGCTTCATGGTCTGCTCGAAATCCTGCTGAGTTTCACCGGGGAAACCAATGATGAAGTCAGAGCTGATCTCAATATCCGGGCGCGACGCGCGCAGCTTGCGGATAATCGCCTTATATTCCAGCGCGGTATGAGCACGCTTCATCAGCGTCAGAATACGGTCTGATCCACTCTGAACCGGCAGGTGCAGGAAGCTCACCAGTTCCGGCGTATCGCGGTAGACCTCGATGATGTCATCGGTGAACTCAATCGGGTGGCTGGTGGTGAAGCGAATGCGGTCGATACCGTCGATGGCTGCGACCAGGCGCAGCAACTCAGCGAAGGTACAGATTTCACCATCAAAGGTGGCACCACGATAGGCGTTAACGTTCTGGCCAAGCAGGTTAACTTCACGCACGCCCTGCGCCGCCAGCTGAGCGATCTCCAGCAGAATGTCATCGCTGGGACGGCTCACTTCCTCGCCACGGGTGTAAGGCACCACGCAGAAAGTACAATATTTGTTGCAGCCTTCCATGATGGAGACAAAGGCAGTCGGGCCGTCTGCGCGGGGTTCCGGCAGGCGATCAAATTTCTCGATTTCCGGGAAGCTGATGTCGACCACCGGGCTTTTGGTGCCGCGCACGGTGTTGATCATCTCTGGCAGGCGGTGCAGTGTCTGCGGACCAAAAACGATATCCACGCAGGGCGCACGCTGGCGGATATGATCCCCTTCCTGCGACGCCACGCAGCCGCCCACGCCGATAATCACATCCGGGTTGCGCTCTTTGAGTTTTCTCCAGCGTCCCAGCAGGTGGAATACCTTCTCCTGCGCTTTCTCGCGAATAGAACAGGTGTTAAGCAGCAGAATATCCGCCTCTTCAGGAACCTCGGTCAGCGTATAGCCGTGCGTACTGTTCAGCAGATCAGACATCTTGGATGAATCATACTCATTCATCTGACATCCCCAGGTTTTGATATGCAGTTTTTTTGTCATCGCGCTAACCATTGATTCAGTGCAGTGAAGTGCGGGGCGCGTATTGTAATGCTTTGATGCTGTTGTGACCAGCCTCAGGGCTTTTCTGCCAGCAATCCGGTTTTCCGGTACACTTTGCTTTATTCAGACCCGTATTGCGCAGGCTGGCGGGAATAAGAGAGGGACATAAGCAATGCAGGATAATCAGTTTGATGTAGTGATTGTTGGCGGTGGCATGGTCGGTGCGGCGCTGGCATGTGGACTGACGCAGCAACATTTTCGCGTTGCGGTGATTGAGCGTGCCGAACCCGCTCCTTTTGATGCCGACAGCGATCCCGATCTGCGAATTTCGGCGATTGGCTCATCCTCGGTGGGACTGCTGAAGCAGCTCAACGTCTGGCCTCGGGTAGAGGCGATGCGCAGCGCGCCCTATCGCAGGCTGGAAACCTGGGAGTGGCAGACGGCGCAGGTGAGTTTTGATGCGGCCTCGCTGGGGCTGCCCGAGCTGGGCTTTATGGTCGAGAACAGCGTGCTTCAGCGGGCGTTATGGGAGGAGATGCAGTCGCTGGGCGTGACCTGCTATTGCCCGGCCACCCTGGAGAACCTGCAGCCAGAAAATGGCGGCTGGCGCATCGACCTTAACGACGGCGTTGCCTTACACGCCCGCCTGGTGGTTGGGGCTGATGGCGCGAACTCTCAGGTGCGACAGATGGCCGGGATCGGTATTCATGGCTGGAGCTATGCGCAATCCTGTTTACTGATCAGCGTGACCTGCGAACATCCGGCAGGCGATGCGACCTGGCAGCACTTTACGCCTCAGGGACCGCGCGCCTTTTTGCCGCTGTATGACAACCGGGCCTCGCTGGTCTGGTATGACGCGCCTGCAAGAGTCCGCCAGCTACAGGCGATGCCGATGGCCCAGCTGGAAAAAGAGATAGCCAGCCACTTCCCGGCGCGGCTGGGACGTTTTAAAGCCCACGCAGCGGGCGGTTTCCCGCTGGTGCGGCGTCACGCTTCACGGTATGTCCTGCCTGGACTGGCGCTGGTCGGTGATGCCGCGCATACCATTAATCCGCTGGCCGGGCAGGGCGTGAATCTGGGCTATCGTGATATTGATGCGTTGATTAATGTGCTGGTCAGCGCGCGCGGTGCGGCGGAGGATTGGGCATCCGAGCGCGTATTGCAGCGCTATCACCGGCAACGTCGTAAAGACAATATGCTGATGCAGGGCGGCATGGATTTGTTCTATTTTGCCTTCAGCAATCAGCTGGCACCGCTGCGGTTTGCACGTAATCTCGGTCTGATTGCCGCCGAACATTCCGGGGTACTGAAGCGGCAGGTTTTGCGTTACGCGCTGGGGTTATAGCAGATTGCGCATGTCGGCTCGCCATACGGCGGGCCTGCAATCAGGAAGGGGAACGACAAAAACAACAAAGCCCGCAAAAGCGGGCCAGGTTGTGCAATTTGGCTGGGGTGCAGGGATTCGAACCCCGGAATGCTGGTATCAGAAACCAGTGCCTTACCGCTTGGCGACACCCCAATAATGGTGTTTTTCAAATTGTCTTTTGTATGGCTGGGGTGCAGGGATTCGAACCCCGGAATGCTGGTATCAGAAACCAGTGCCTTACCGCTTGGCGACACCCCAATTATATGGTGGCTACGACGGGAATCGAACCTGTGACCCCAGCATTATGAGTGCTGTGCTCTAACCAGCTGAGCTACGTAGCCAAATTGTACTGCATTTCAATGATGGCTGGGATACCTGGATTCGAACCAGGGAATGCCGGTATCAAAAACCGGTGCCTTACCGCTTGGCGATATCCCATTCGTCCGTTCTCAGCCTCGAGAATCATCGAAATTGGCTGGGATACCTGGATTCGAACCAGGGAATGCCGGTATCAAAAACCGGTGCCTTACCGCTTGGCGATATCCCATCCACGCTGCCGAATAATGAAATGGTGCGGGAGGCGAGACTTGAACTCGCACACCTTGCGGCGCCAGAACCTAAATCTGGTGCGTCTACCAATTTCGCCACTCCCGCAAAAAAAGATGGTGGCTACGACGGGAATCGAACCTGTGACCCCAGCATTATGAGTGCTGTGCTCTAACCAGCTGAGCTACGTAGCCATCTTTTTTTCGCGTTACCTTCATCGGCGTTGCGGGGCGCATTATGCGGAGTTGACCAGACAGCGTCAACAATTTTTTTACCGTTTTTTGCCAGATAACCGCTGTTTGACTGGCTTATAACCAGCCTGAGTGTTTATTCGGCAATTTTTCAGTGAATACAACGCTAATCGTAAAAAAAATGGGCCGCAGCGGGCCCATTCTGGCTGCTCTCTGCCAGCTTATTTATAGGCTGACTGATGCACACCCACGGCACGACCAGAGGGATCGTCCATGTTTTTAAACGCTTCATCCCATTCAATCGCTTTGGCAGAAGAACAGGCGACCGATGGACCGCCAGGCACACACTCTGCCGCGCTCGCCAACGGGAACAGCTCTTCAAAGATCTCACGATAGAGATAGGCTTCTTTCGAACCCGGCGTGTTGAACGGGAAGCGGAAGTGAGCGGTAGCCAGCTGCTGATCGCTGATTTGCTTCGCAGCCACTTCTTTCAGTGAGTCGATCCAGCTGTAACCCACGCCATCCGAGAACTGCTCTTTCTGACGCCACGCCACGCTCTCCGGCAGGTAAGAGGAGAAACATTCACGCAGAATGTGCTTCTCCATTTTACCGTTGCTGCCACACATTTTATCGGCCGGGTTAATACGCATCGCCACATCCAGGAATTTTTTATCCAGGAACGGTACGCGGGCTTCAACGCCCCAGGCGGACATCGCTTTGTTGGCACGGGCGCAGTCGAACATATGCAGCGCCTGAAGTTTACGTACGTTTTCTTCGTGGAACTCTTTGGCGTCTGGCGCTTTATGGAAATAGAGATAGCCGCCGAAGACTTCATCTGCGCCTTCGCCCGACAGCACCATCTTAATGCCCATCGCTTTAATTTTACGCGACATTAAGTACATTGGCGTAGAGGCACGAATGGTGGTGACGTCATAGGTTTCAATGTGATAAATCACATCGCGAATGGCATCCAGACCTTCCTGCACGGTGAAATGAATTTCATGGTGTACGGTGCCCAGATGCTCCGCCACAGATTTCGCCGCTTTTAAGTCGGGTGACCCTTCCAGCCCTACCGCGAAGGAGTGCAGCTGTGGCCACCACGCATCACTTTTATCCTGATCTTCAACCCGCTTCGCCGCGTAACGCTTGGTCACGGCTGAAATGATGGAAGAGTCCAGACCGCCTGACAGCAGCACGCCGTAAGGCACATCTGACATCAGGTGGCTTTTCACGGACTCCTCCAGCGCATGTTTCAGGCCAGCGGCGTCGGTGGTGTTGTGCTCAACGTTTTTATATTCCATCCAGTCGCGCTGCCAGTAACGGCGGATCTCGCCATCGGTGCTGGAGAGGTAGCTTCCCGGCGGGAACTCTTTGATTGAACGGCAGGCAGGCACCAGCGCTTTCATTTCTGAAGCAACAAACAGGTTGCCATGCTCATCGTTACCCATATAGAGCGGGATGATGCCGATGTGGTCGCGACCAATCAGGTAGGTTTTTTTAACGGTGTCATAGAGGATAAAGGCGAACATGCCTTCCAGCTCATCGAGGAAATCGACACCTTTCTCCTGATAGAGCGCCAGAATCACTTCACAGTCAGAACCGGTCTGAAACGCGTAGCGATCGCTGAGTTCAGCGCGCAGTGCCTGATGGTTATAAATTTCGCCGTTAACTGCCAGTACGTGGGTGTGATCGGCGTTGTACAGCGGCTGTGCGCCATTGTTAACGTCAACAATTGAGAGACGTTCATGCGCCAGAATAGCATGGTCATCGGCGTAGACGCCTGACCAGTCCGGGCCGCGATGACGCATTAAGCGTGAACATTCCAGCGCTTTTTTGCGCAGCTCAACAGGATCGGTTTTCAGATCCAGCACACCAAAAATTGAACACATAACTGACTCCTGAGCTCGCCTTACGGCGATGTTATCTTTTGCGTTTGTCCGGCAGCCTGATGCTGCGTGATACATAAGAAAATGCGCTATTTGGTGCATTCAATGCAAGAGGAATCGTGATTTACTGATAAAAAGATTGCTTGCATGGCAATAAAATTGAATAAACGATAATTTTAAAGCCATTTTGTTGATGGATCAGCAATGAAATAGCTTTTGTGAGCAGAAATCAGGCAGTAAAAGTGAGAGATATAGCGCAAAAAGGGGTGACGCATCACAGATTAACCGGATGCGTCATAAGAGAAATGAATCAGAACAGGTCGATATCGGCCACAGAAGGGTAGATCCAGTCCGGACGGAACGGCATGGCATCAATATCACTCAGCGTCGAGACGCCGGAGAGCACCAGCACCGTCTCCAGACCCGCCTGAAAACCGGCCAGAATATCGGTTCGCAGATTGTCACCGACAATCACGGTCTCTTCCGAGTGGGCCTGCATTTTGTTCAGTGCGGCACGCATGATGTAGGGACTGGGTTTGCCGACAACAAACGGGCGACGGCCTGATATCTTCTCAATACCCGCACAGAGCGCGCCACAGGCAGGAATAAAACCGCGCGCATGGGTATCGGGGTTGGTGGCAATAAAGCGAGCGCCATTAGCCACGAAGAAAGCCGCTTTATGCATCATGTCCCAGTTAAACGAGCGCGTCTCTCCGACAATGACAAAATCGGGATTCACATCGGTAATGGTAAAGCCCGCTTTGTAGAGTTCATGAATCAGTGCGCCTTCACCAATTACATACGCCTTTTTGCCCTCCTGACGGCGCAGAAAGTCGGCGGTTGCCATTGCGGAGGTATAGAAAACGGAATCGGGAACCTCGACACCGGCCGAGGCAAAACGGTTAGCCAGATCCTGCTCGGTTTGCGAGGGATAGTTCGTCAGCACCACCAGCGGCATCTCTTTGGCCAGAATGCGCTGTAAAAACTCCTGTGCGCCGGGAACGGCCGTGTTGTCGTGCATCAGCACGCCATCGATATCACAAATTACGCTTTTAATGGTCATAGTCAGATCCGATGTGGCCCGCCACAGCAGCGGGTTAGCTTAGAGCCTATCTCATTAGGCTATTTTATTTGTCATTCTGAACCTGGGCAGTGCTCACACAGGCTGCTTTAGCAACCTGAACGCCCGTCAGGGCGGCCCTGAAGGGGCGAGCACAGCGAGTCATCCTCACGTACTACGTGTACTACGGATTGTTCCGCGCTGTCCGTGTCCAGACTGCCTGCACCAATTACGCCTACTGGGATAGGCTCTTAGTCTTCCAGAAGATGTTGCAGCAGAATGCCGTTAAGCATGGCACGTTTAGCGAGCGCAAAGGCACCGATAGCAGAACGATGATCCAGGGTGGAACGCACGACCGGCAGATTTTTACGGAAGGCCTCTAATGCCTGAGTATTAATGCAGCCCTCAATCGCGGGCAGCAGCACTTTTTCTGCTTCAGTGATCTCACCCGCCAGCACCACTTTTTGCGGATTAAACAGGTTGATCGCGATGGCGATAGCTTTGCCAAGATAACGGCCAACGTGCTCAACCACTTCACAGGCCAGTGCATCACCCTGATTGGCTGCTTTACAGATGTGGGATATCTGGCACGCCTCCAGCGTCAGTACGCTGGGATAGCCCTGATTCAGCAGATGCCGAACCCGATTTTCAATGGCGCCGTTGGCGGCAATGGTTTCAAGGCAGCCAAAGTTGCCGCAGTGACAGCGCTCGCCAAGCGGGTCGACCTGAATATGGCCGATCTCGCCAACGTTGCCGTTGCTGCCGAGAAAAATATGGCCGTTGGCAATAATGCCGGCCCCCGTGCCACGGTGTAAACGCACCAGAATCGAGTCAGCACAGTCGCGGCTTGCACCGAAATAGTGCTCGGCCAGCGCCAGGCTGCGAATATCATGACCCACAAAACTGGTAACGTTAAAACGTTTTTTCAGGCTGGCGACCAGCGGCCAGCGGCTGACAGAGATGTGTGGCATATAGCGGATCACGCCGTTAATCGGATCGACCAGCCCAGGCAGGATCACTGAAATCGCGATCAGCTCGCGAATTTTACGCTGGTGCTGCTCAATGAAGCTGCTGATGGCGTTAAACAGCGCATGTTCCAGCGTCTCCTGAGTGCGTTCCGGCAGCGCATAATCTTCCTGCGCCAGCGATTTACCGCTGAGGTCAAACAGAGTCAGGGTGGCGTCGTTGCGTCCTAGGCGGACGCCGATGGTATGGAAATGGCGGGTTTCAGTGATAATGGAGATGGCGCGGCGACCACCGGTAGACGCCTGCTGGTCTACCTCTTTGATCAGGCCGCGCTCAATCAACTGACGGGTAATTTTGGTGACGCTGGCGGGAGCGAGCTGGCTAAGTTCGGCAATCTGAATGCGCGATATCGGCCCCTGTTGATCAATCAGCCGGTAAACCGCTGCGCTATTGAGTTGCTTAACAAGATCGACATTTCCTATTTGTGACTGGCCGCCAGTGGTCATTCAGTGCTTACTCGCTCAGGACGTCGTCTCCGTTGACAAACGTCTTTATGATTTTAAAGTCGCGCGTAAACACAGTCAGGTTCGCGATTTTTCCTGCTTCGATCGAGCCTGACTGCCTTTCCACGCCCATCGCCCGTGCCGGGTAGAGTGTTGCCATGCGCAACGCTTCGTCCAGTGCGATCCCTGCATGTTCAACGCTGTTTTGTACCGCTTCAATCATCGTCAGGGCAGAACCACTTAATGTACCGTTTTCGTCGACACAGAGCCCATCGCGATAATAGATTGTTTTGCCTGCAAAAATAAACTCGCTTATGTCTGCGCCAGCCGGTGCAGTGGCATCCGTGACCAGCACCAGTTTGTCGCCTTTAATGCGTTTTGCATTGCGCACGTTAGCGTAATGTACATGTAAACCGTCCGCAATAATGCCGCAGTATACATCAGGAGAATCAAACAGCGCACCGATAAGCCCGGGTTCACGTCCGGCAAAGGTGGGCATGGCGTTGTAGAGGTGCGTCGCGAAACTCACACCAGCAGAAAAGCCCGCTTTAGCCTCTTCATAGGTCGCATTCGAGTGACCGGCTGAGACAATAATCCCGGCATCAGTCAATTGACGAATCACATCGCTACCCGCATTTTCAGGGGCAAGCGTGACTTTGGTGATGACGTCCGCGTTGTCGCACAGGTACTGCACCATTGCCGCATCCGGCAGGCGAATCAGCGCCGGATCGTGGGTGCCTTTTTTCGCTTTGCTCAGCCAGGGCCCTTCCAGATGCAGACCCAGCGCCTGATTCTGGTGTTTCTGCAGGTAAGCGCGCATGGTTTCAATCGCCCGTTTCATCAGGGCGTCGCTGCTGGTGATAAGCGTCGGTAAAAAGCTGGTGCAGCCAGACTTTTCATTGGCGCGCTGCATCGTTTCCAGCGTTTCAATGCTGAGCGCCTCAAGGCTGTCGTTGAACTGCACGCCACCGCAGCCATTGAGCTGGAGATCGATAAAGCCTGGCGCAATATTCGCCCCTGCCATATCCCGCTGCTCAATATCCGCCGGGAGCGCTTCACGCGGACAGACGCGCGCAATACGCCCATCGGCAACCACCACCGCGTGATTATCCAGAACCTCATGGCCACTGTAGATTCGACCGTTAACTAATGCGTACATCTCTCTTCTCCCGTCCTGGCCTGCTGCCACTCAGCGTAACAGCAGGGCATGACAATGTTCTGTTACACGCCTTTCATATTTTCCGCTTCCATTTCGCGGAAATATTTCACGGTTTTCACTTTCAGTTCCATGGTGGCCGGCTCATCACACACTACCACCGATTTCGCGTGCAGCTGCAGGCAGCTGATGGTCCACATATGATTAACGTTGCCTTCAACCGCCGCCTGTAATGCCTGCGCTTTAACATGGCCGGTAACCAGAATCATCACTTCCTCTGCATCCAGCAGCGTACCGACGCCGACCGTCAGCGCATATTTAGGCACCTGATCAACATCACCGTTAAAGAAGCGGGAGTTCGCCACGCGGGTGTCATGGGTCAGGGTTTTAATGCGGGTACGGGAAGCGAGAGAGGAAGCCGGTTCGTTAAAGGCGATATGACCGTCGTTGCCGACGCCGCCCATGAACAGGTGAATTTTACCCAGCGCGCGAATTTTCTCTTCGTACTGACGACATTCTGCGTCAATATCGGGGGCATTACCATTCAGCAGGTTGATATTTTCCGGTTGAATATCAACGTGATCGAAGAAATTTCGATACATGAAGCTGTGATAGCTCTCAGGATGCTCCTTTGGCAGGCCAACATATTCATCCATATTGAACGTCACGACGTTTTTAAAACTGACCTGGCCCGCTTTGTGCATATCAATCAGGTGTTTGTACGCTTCCAGTGGCGTACCGCCGGTTGGCAGACCCAGGACAAAAGGTTTATCCGCCGTCGGGTTAAACGCATTGATACGATTAACAATATGTCGGGCGGCCCATTTTCCCACCTGGGTTGGTGTCGCTAAAGGAATCAGTCTCATGTTTCACCTCAATTGAAAATAGAAAGGGGATGGCTAAGCCGTTGCGTGAGTCACCAATCTGAACAGATGATTCATTGTCGCCACGGGCGGCGCATAATTCAATATTTCGGATCATAAAATAAGTTTACGGTCATAGCCAGATGTTGCCGTATGAAACGATGTTTTTTAGTGATAAAAATCACATTTACCAGGCTTTTAATTTGCGAGGCGAATTAATTTATCATTACACTTCGCTGCGTGATATGAAGTGTATTAACGATCTTTGCAGCTGACATAACAACATTAAGCGGCGCAAAGGGATAAGTCAGGCTCATAGGGGGAAGGGGATATGTTAGGTTACTTACAAAAGGTGGGGCGCGCACTGATGGTGCCGGTAGCAACCCTGCCAGCAGCAGCGATATTAATGGGCGTGGGCTACTGGATCGATCCAGACAGCTGGGGCGCAGGTAATGCGCTGGCGGCGCTACTGATCAAATCTGGTGCTGCCATCATCGAAAACATGTCAGTACTGTTTGCGATTGGTGTCGCGTATGGCATGTCGAAAGATAAAGATGGTGCGGCAGCCCTGACCGGTTTTGTCGGATTCCTGGTGGTCACCACGCTCTGCTCACCGGCCGCGGTGGCGATGATACAGAAGATGCCGGTTGACCAGGTGCCTGTGGCGTTTGGCAAAATTAATAACCAGTTTGTCGGTATTCTGGTCGGTATCCTGTCGGCGGAGGTCTATAACCGCTTCAGCCACGTCGAGCTGCCGAAAGCACTCTCCTTCTTCAGCGGACGGCGACTGGTGCCGATTCTGGTCTCGTTCCTGATGATCCTGGTCGCCTTTATCCTGATGTATATCTGGCCGGTTATCTTTAACGGTCTGGTGGGCTTTGGTGAACATATCCAGAAGCTCGGCTCTGCCGGTGCCGGTATCTACGCCTTCTTTAACCGCCTGCTGATTCCGGTCGGTCTGCATCACGCTCTGAACTCGGTGTTCTGGTTCGATGTTGCGGGCATTAATGACATTCCTAAATTCCTTGGCGGTGCACAGTCACTGGCTGACGGATCGGCAACTGTCGGCATCACCGGTCGTTATCAGGCGGGCTTCTTCCCGATCATGATGTTTGGTCTGCCGGGTGCTGCGCTGGCTATCTACCACTGTGCGCGTCCTGAGAACCGCGTCAAAGTCGGTAGTATCATGCTGGCCGCAGCGTTTGCTGCCTTCTTTACGGGTATTACCGAACCGCTGGAGTTCTCCTTCATGTTCGTGGCACCCGTGCTTTATCTGATCCACGCCGTCCTGACCGGTATTTCTGTCTTCATCGCTGCCAGCATGCACTGGATTGCCGGATTTGGTTTCAGCGCCGGGCTGGTGGATATGGTGCTGTCGACCCGTAATCCGCTGGCGACACACTGGTACATGCTTATCCCGCAGGGTCTGGTCTTCTTCGTTATCTATTATGTGGTGTTCCGCTTTACCATCAAAAAATTCAACCTGATGACGCCGGGCCGCGAGCTGGCGGTTGATGGTGATGAAACTGATGGTTATGACGTTAACGTTGATAAAACGGATAGCGGTGAAAGTGCCACAGAGTCACTGGCGCGCCGCTACATTGGGGCGATTGGTGGTTCAGCTAACTTAACCAGCATCGATGCCTGTATCACCCGTCTGCGTCTTAACGTGAATGACTCGGCGCAGGTGAATGAGGCGGTTGCTAAGCGTCTTGGCGCGTCCGGCGTGATCCGTCTTAACAAACAGAGCGTGCAGATCATCGTAGGTACCCAGGCAGAAAGCATCGCCTCGGCCATGAAAAAAGTGCTGACCAAAGGTCCGGTTGCTGCAGCGGCTACCAGCAGTGCGCCGGCCGAGCCGGATGTTAAACCGCAGGCGGTGCTGAACAGTGAGAAGCAGGTCATCGCCACGCTGCTGGCGCCGGTCAGCGGTGAAGTCGTGGCACTGGATGATGTGCCGGATGAAGCCTTTGCCAGCAAAGCGGTGGGCGATGGTCTGGCGATCAAACCCAGCGACAAATGGGTAGTGGCACCGATTGCCGGTACGCTGGTGAAAATCTTTAACACCAATCACGCCTTCTGTCTGGAAACCGAAAATGGCGTGGAGATCGTGGTGCACATGGGGCTGGATACCGTGGCGCTGGAAGGTAAAGGCTTTACCCGTCTGGTTGAAGAGGGGGCCAGCGTGGTCGCCGGTCAGCGAGTACTGGAGATGGACCTTGAATTCCTTAACGCCAATGCCCGCTCAATGGTGAGTCCGGTCGTGGTCAGCAACAGCGACGATTTCGCCGGTCTGACTTTACTGGCACAGGGTCAGGTAATAGCAGGGGAAACCCCGCTGTATGAAGTGAAAGGCTAATCCCCGCAACAGAACCCCACAGGCAGGAAGCGATTCCTGCCTTTTTTGTTTTAAAGGCTTAACAAACGGTTGTTTCCCTCAGACGCTTTGTGGATCATACTCCGTTACTTCGTGGTACAAATCACCCGTTATTCGTATTGAGGATTTTTGAGATGAGTGAGGCTGAAGCCCGCCCAACTAACTTTATTCGTCAGATCATTGACGAAGATTTGGCGAGCGGTAAGCACAGCAGCGTGCATACCCGTTTTCCGCCGGAGCCCAATGGCTATCTGCATATTGGTCATGCGAAATCGATCTGTCTGAATTTTGGCATCGCCCAGGATTATCAGGGGCAATGCAACCTGCGTTTCGACGATACCAATCCGGTTAAAGAGGATATGGAATTCGTTGAATCCATCAAGCGTGACGTTCAGTGGCTGGGTTTTGAGTGGAGCGGTGAGGTCTGTTACTCATCAAACTATTTCGATCAGCTCTACAACTATGCCATCGAGCTGATTTCCAAAGGGCTGGCCTACGTTGATGAACTGAGTCCGGATGCGATTCGTGAATATCGCGGCACCCTGAAAGAGCCGGGTAAAAACAGCCCTTATCGCGATCGCAGCGTGGAAGAGAATCTGGCGCTGTTTGAGAAGATGCGAAACGGTGAGTTTGCCGAAGGCACCGCCTGTCTGCGCGCCAAAATCGACATGGCCTCTAATTTCATCGTGATGCGCGATCCGGTGCTTTACCGCATCAAGTTCGCGGAACACCACCAGACCGGCAATAAGTGGTGCATCTACCCGATGTATGACTTTACCCACTGCATCTCCGATGCGCTGGAAGGCATTACGCACTCGCTCTGTACGCTGGAGTTCCAGGACAACCGCCGTCTCTATGACTGGGTGCTGGACAACATCACTATTCCGGTTCATCCGCGTCAGTATGAATTCTCGCGCCTGAATCTGGAGTATGCGGTGATGTCGAAGCGTAAACTCACTCAGCTGGTGACCGAGAAGCACGTAGAAGGGTGGGACGATCCGCGCATGCTGACCGTTTCAGGTCTGCGTCGTCGTGGTTACACCGCAGCTTCTATCCGTGAGTTCTGCCGTCGTATTGGCGTGACTAAGCAGGATAACATCGTGGAGATGGCTTCGCTGGAGTCCTGTATCCGTGATGATCTTAACGAGAATGCGCCCCGCGCCATGGCGGTTTTAGATCCGCTTAAAGTGGTGATCGAAAACCTGCCAGCAGGCCATAGCGAAATCGTCACCATGCCAAATCATCCGGGTAAACCGGAGATGGGCACGCGTGAAGTGCCGTTCAGCCGCGAGATCTGGATCGATCGCGCGGATTTCCGTGAAGAGGCGAACAAACAATATAAGCGTCTGGTGCTGGGCAAAGAAGTCCGCCTGCGTAACGCCTATGTGATTCGTGCTGAGCGGGTCGCCAAAGATGAAGCGGGCAACATTACCTGCATCTACTGCACCAGCGATGTTGATACGCTGAGCAAAGATCCAGCCGATGGCCGCAAAGTTAAAGGCGTAATTCACTGGGTTTCTGCGGATCACGCGCAGCCAGCTGAGTTCCGCCTGTATGACCGTCTGTTCAGTGTGCCAAACCCGGCTGCTGCAGAGGATTTCCTGGCGGTCATTAATCCTGAGTCACTGACCATCAAAAACGGCTTTGTTGAACCCAGCCTGCGCGATGTGGAACCGACAACACCGTTTCAGTTTGAACGTGAAGGTTATTTCTGCGCCGACAGCGTTTACTCGAAACCGACGCAACTGGTGTTTAACCGCACCGTCGGTCTTCGTGATACCTGGACCAAAACGGGCGAATAAATTTTTTGAGGCCGACCTCATAAAATGACAAAAGGGCGATTTATCGCCCTTTTTTATTGCCCCGATTTTTACCATCGCCGACGTTTATTCTGCACTAACCACAACCGGTTCAGTACCGCTTTGTGGGAGTAATCTGAGTTTAAAAAAATTAATCAATTTCAGGATGTGAATTGTCAGCTTTCAGGTAGGCTATCCGCTCTCAGAGGTTGCAAAGCGGGTTACAGAAGGAAAAAAAATGACAGTTCTCGCCCAGGAAGCCAAACACAGTGTCGTCGTTTTACATCAGCTCATTGAACGTATTTTTAATCAGCCAGCCGGATCTGACGACAGTTTCCAGCTGCTGATGTCCTATTTTCATCCTGAATTTCGCATGGTGACCCCAAAGGGCAAAGAGTACAATCTGAACGAGGTCGAGGATCTTTTCCAGCAGTTGCAAGGGCAGCGGGAAGGGATGCGCATTGCCACCTGTGAACATGTCATTCTCTCTCATCATGAAAAAGAGATCGTCGTACAGTATCGTGAAATGCAGATGATGAACGGCAATAACCAGAGCCGCATTTCGCTGGCCATTCTGGATTGCAGCAGCTCCATTCCACGCTGGCGCTATCTGCAGGAGACGCTGGTCGCCTGAGTTGAGGGCAGAAAACAGACGAAAAAAAACCGGTGAATTCACCGGTTTTTTTATTTCAGGCCGCGCCAGCGTTACTGGTCGTGCAGCGTTTCGTCTTCACGGCAGTCGCCCAGCGTACAGTGTCCATAGAGATAGAGGCTGTGGTTGGTCAGCTTGATGCCATGACGAGTCGCGATTTCACGCTGACGCGTTTCAATCGATTCGTCGCTGAACTCGATAACCTTGCCGCAATCCAGGCAGATCAGGTGATCGTGGTGATGCTGCTGCGTCAGTTCGAAGACAGACTTGCCGCCTTCAAAGTTGTGACGAGTCACAATACCGGCATCATCAAACTGGTTCAGAACACGGTAAACGGTCGCCAGGCCAATCTCTTCGCCAATGTCGATCAGGCGTTTATACAAATCTTCCGCACTGACGTGATGGCACTCAGGTTCCTGAAGCACTTCCAGAATTTTCAGTCTGGGCAGCGTTACTTTCAGGCCAGCCTTCTTTAATGCGGTGTTGTTGTCAGTCATGCGGATTTTGTCCTGTTACTAATATTCACTTTTGTGGCTTATCGCCTTGAATGTCGATCTGTGCTCATTCTCATTTGCGTCTCATTATAGAACTGAAGCGATGAAATGAAAACCAGAGGGCGTGTCTGAATCATCATGGGCTATTGGGGATTCGTCACCGGGCCGGGGAAGATTCTGACAGAGGTCTGTTAGCACATCACTTAGTCTTGCCGCCTGAGAAAATAAGCGGAAGATCGATGCGGGTATTCTACAGATTAAACGGAGAAAGTTAAAAAAATGTGGCTATTATTTCTATAGGCATTTTCATTGCCTCAATGTGAGCTGGCGCTCACATTGAGTCGGGCAGGATCAGGCTTCGATGATCTCTTTCAGCTGCAGTTCATCAAAAATCTGCTTAACCCACTGCTCCACACGCTGGCTGGTCAGCTCAGGCTGGCGATCTTCGTCAATGGCCAGGCCCAGGAAGTGGGTGTCATCGGCCAGGCCTTTCGAGGCTTCGAAGTGATAACCTTCAGTTGGCCAGTGTCCGACAATCACGGCACCGTGCGGTTCGATAATGTCGCGAATCGTGCCCATGGCATCACAGAAATACTCTGCGTAATCTTCCTGGTCGCCACAGCCAAACAGCGCAACCAGCTTGCCGTTAAAATCGATCTCTTCCAGCGTCGGGAAAAAGTCATCCCAGTCGCACTGCGCTTCACCGTAGTACCAGGTCGGAATGCCCAGCAGCAGGATATCGAACGCTTCCAGATCTTCTTTTGTGCTTTTTGCGATGTCATGGACTTCTGCAACATCTGTACCCAGCTGTTTCTGGATCATTTTTGCAATGTTTTCGGTATTGCCGGTATCGCTGCCGAAGAAGATGCCTACGAGTGCCATGAGTAAAATAACCTCTTAAATCCTGATGATGAGATGTGTGCCGCAGCACATTTCAGCGAATAATAGCAGACGAGAGAAAACCGGTGAACGGTTAAAGCCCCGACATTTGCCTCTGCGTGCGATTTGCCCGCATTAATCCAGTTTGAGCTGTGCCAGTAGCATCTGTTCAATCAGTTCGCTACGGCTGAGATTGCGCTGTTCTGCCAGCGTATTGAGTGCATCGACGGCGTCACTGTTCATTTTCAGTTCGACACGACGAAGTCCGCGTCCTTTGTCACGTTTCAGTTGATTGCGCTTGTTAATGCGCAGCTGTTCATCACGCGAAAGCGGACTGGTTTTGGGTCGACCTGGGCGGCGCTCATCAGCAAAGAGATCGAGCGTCGTGCGGTCAGTCTGTTCTTTTGCCATGGCTTAGTAAAACTGAATGGGGGCGGGCGCCAGACACTCACCGCGCAGATTATAAATTATTGGCCATTGCCGCAGCAAAACTGACCCGCGGCAAAATTTTAGCGCGCCATCATACTTCACGCTTACGCCGGACGCCAATCCTAAACCTTTACCGCCATCTATTTGCTTTTAAAGCGCAAAAAAGCGACGGACACTGCGCAAAACGGCATCGGGTTTCTCTGCATGAACCCAGTGTCCTGCGCCACCGATCACATGCGCCTGAGCGGCCGGGAACTGCTGCAGCAACGCATCGCGATAGCTGTTATCCAGGTAGCTGGAGTCGCCGCCGCGAATAAACAGCGCCGGGTGATTCCAGGCGGGAACCGGCTGCCAGCCAGAGATCGTGGTGTAGTTATCCCATAGCACCGGGACGTTGAAGCGCCACTCCCCCTCCTGGAATGATTTCAGCAGGAACTGGATCACCCCTTCTTCCTCGATCAGCGTTCGCATGACCTTCGCCGCCTCGCTGCGGGATGAGACGCCCGCATCGGTGACGGCACGAATGCCGGCAAATATCTGGTCATGGCGGCGCGTCTGGTAATCCACCGGGGCGATATCGATCATCACCAAGCGCTCAATGCGTTCCGGCACCAGCGCGCTCATGGTCATGGCGATTTTACCGCCCATCGAGTGTCCGATCACCGCGACGCGATCAATGCCATGTGCATCCAGCGTATCGACCATATCCTGCGCCATTACAGCGTAGTTCATCTCGTCAGAACGTGGTGAAAGTCCGTGGTTGCGGACATCCACCTGCAGCAACGGACCGGCATCTTTCAGCCCGCGCGCCAGCACGCCAAGGTTATCGAGACTGCCAAACAGACCGTGAATAAGCAGGATGGGCAGAGAATCAGCAGGGGATTGTTCAGTTTGCAGACGGGCGTTCAAAATCATAGCAAAGTTCTTAAGTTTGAGACCTGAGCTTAGGTTATCATGGTTTCACCTTTTCAGGCGCGCCGGTTCCGGCGGCATTAGGACATATTCTGACTTTTGCCCGTAAACCGTTTGATTGCTAACAACCCGCCTGACTTTAACTTTATAATCCTGATGTTAGAACCCACACACCCTTTGAATTGCCTGACTATACTCAGAGCTTTTCAGGAAACAGGTGGTTCTGTCATGAGAAAGAACCGTACGGAATAAGATGAAAACGATCGAAGTTGACGAAGAGCTCTACCGTTATATTGCCAGCCACACGCAACACATTGGTGAAAGCGCATCCGACATTCTGCGTCGTATGCTGAAGTTCACGGCCGGTCAGACTGCACCCGCTTCGCCTGCACAGCCAGCCTCAAAAGATGCAGCGAAAGAGTCCCAGCCTGCGTCTGTGGGTTCGCGCCCGCAGGATCGTGTCCGCGCGGTGCGCGAGCTGCTGCTTTCCGATGAATATGCGGAGCAGAAGCGGGCGGTGAATCGCTTTATGCTTATCTTGTCAACGCTCTATCGTCTTGATACCGCAGCCTTTGCTGAAGCTACTGCATCTCTGCAGGGCCGCACCCGCGTCTATTTTGCAGGTGATGAGCATACGCTGTTGCAGAATGGCACCCATACTAAGCCGAAGCATGTGCCCGGCACGCCGTACTGGGTGATCACCAACACCAATACTGGTCGTAAATGCAGCATGATCGAACACATCATGCTCTCGATGCAGTTCCCTGCGGAACTGACCGAGAAAGTTTGCGGCACCATTTAAAACTTAAGCGTCAGGGAGCAGCGCCAATGGCCAATCACCCACGTGCCGGGCAACCCGCCCAGCAGAGCGATTTGATTAACGTTGCACAATTAACGTCACAATATTATGTCCTGCAGCCCGATGTGGCGAACCCGGAACATGCGGTGAAATTTGGCACTTCCGGCCATCGCGGCAGTGCAGGGCGTCAAAGCTTCAACGAGATGCACATTCTGGCGATCGCTCAGGCGATTGCCGAAGAGCGTAAAAAGAATGGTATCACCGGGCCTTGCTACGTCGGTAAAGACACCCATGCGCTGTCAGAACCCGCCATCCTGTCTGTTCTGGAAGTGCTGGCGGCGAACGGCGTGGATGTGATTGTGCAGCAGGATAATGGCTATACGCCGACCCCTGCGATCTCGAATGCGATTCTTGAGCACAACAAAGCGGGTGGCGCGCTGGCTGACGGCATCGTGATTACGCCGTCGCATAACCCACCGGAAGATGGCGGCATCAAGTACAACCCACCTAACGGCGGACCTGCTGATACCAACGTCACCAAAGTGGTTGAAGATCGTGCCAATCAGCTGATCAAAGATGGCCTGAAAGAGGTGAAACGTCTGCCGCTGGAGCAGGCGATGGCCAGCGGTCATGTGGTCGAAAAAGATCTGATCCAGCCTTATGTTGAAGGTCTGGCAGAGATTATCGACTTCCCGGCGATTCAGAAAGCGGGCCTGAAGCTGGGTGTGGATCCACTGGGTGGTTCCGGTATTGCTTACTGGCAGCGTATTGCTGAGCACTACAAGCTGGATCTGACGCTGGTGAATGACGCGGTCGATCAGACCTTCCGCTTTATGCATCTGGATAAAGATGGCGTGGTCCGCATGGACTGCTCGTCTGAAAGCGCAATGGCAGGCCTGCTGGCTTACCGTGACAAGTTCGATCTGGCGTTCGGCAACGATCCCGATTATGACCGTCACGGCATTGTGACCCCGGCGGGTCTGATGAATCCAAACCACTATCTGGCGGTGGCGATCAACTATCTGTTCCAGCACCGCCCACAGTGGGGTCAGGATGTGGCCGTGGGTAAAACCCTGGTCTCCAGCGCCATGATTGACCGTGTGGTCAACGACATTGGTCGCAAGCTGGTGGAAGTGCCGGTGGGTTTCAAATGGTTTGTTGATGGTCTGTATGACGGCAGCCTCGGTTTCGGTGGCGAAGAGAGCGCAGGCGCTTCATTCCTGCGTTTCGACGGTACGCCGTGGTCTACGGACAAAGATGGCATCATCATGTGTCTGCTGGCCGCTGAAATTACTGCCGTAACCGGTAAAAATCCGCAGCAGCACTATGACGAACTGGCAGCGCGCTTTGGCGCACCAAGCTACAACCGTCTGCAGGCATCAGCCACCTCAGCGCAGAAAGCCGCGCTGTCGAAGCTGTCACCGGAGATGGTCAGCGCTGATACCCTGGCGGGTGATCCTATCACCGCTCGTCTGACTGCCGCGCCAGGTAATGGTGCATCTATCGGCGGTCTGAAAGTGATGACGGAGAATGGCTGGTTTGCTGCCCGTCCTTCAGGGACCGAAGACGCTTACAAAATCTACTGTGAAAGCTTCCTGGGCGCTGAACACCGCGCGCAGATTGAGAAAGAAGCCGTTGAGATTGTCAGCGAAGTGCTGAAAAACGCCTGATTAGTCGGGCAGATAAAGAGGCGCATCGCGCGCCTCAGACTGCTGGTAAAGCGCGGCCTTCATCGCTGTGAGGCCGTGTAGCTAGCTCAGGAAACGCGGCCAGATCGGAAAGACGCAAAAGCCGTCATCCATGACACGCTCGGCCCACGCCATCCCTGGCGTGGGACGCTTTCCTCTTCTGGCCGTGTTCCCTGCGCTTTGAATTTATTCATTGCGGTGAGATTCACAGGATTTGGCTTTATCAGCACTCTGAAGGCGCCTCTGGCGCCTTTTTTATGGCATAAAGCGATAGCCGATCCCGGTTTCCGTCAGCAGATGAGCCGGTTGTGTCGGATTGGCTTCCAGCTTCTGGCGCAGATGTCCCATATAGATGCGCAGATAGTGGCTGTGCTCCACCGCATTGGGTCCCCAGACCTGGCTCAGCAACTGCCGCTGCGTCAGCACCTTGCCGGCATTGTTAAGCAGAATACTCAACAGACGAAATTCAATCGGGGTAAGGTGAATCTCGCTGCTGCCGCGCTGTACCCGTCGTGCGGCGAAATCGACGCTGACGTCGGCGAACGTCACCCTGGCATCCGGCTGCTGACCACTATGACGACGCAGCGCAACCCGGACGCGCGCCAGCAGTTCGCCAATGCCAAAGGGTTTAGTCAGATAGTCATCTGCACCCGCATCCAGTGCGGCGATCTTATCCTGCTCATCGCTGCGCGCTGACAGCACAATCACCGGTATGGCACTCCACTGGCGCAGGTCACGAATGAAATCGGTGCCATCCCCATCCGGCAAACCCAGATCCAGGATCACTAAGTCCGGCTTGCGGGTCGCCGCTTCAATCAGTCCGCGTTGCAGCGTATCGGCATCAAACACCTTAAGGGCTTCATTTTCCAGCGCCAGCCGGACAAAGCGCCGGATCTCTTTTTCATCTTCAACGATCAAAACCGTGGTCACGCAATACCTGCCTTGAGTGGGGACCGAAGCGCTACTTTATCAACATTTTATGCTGGCGTCCGCGACCATAATCGGCCAGCCCTTTCAACGCTCACGCAACCAGGCGGTAACCTTTTTGTAACTTAATTACAGGTTAATTCTTAAACAGTAAAAATAGCGGTAAATAAGTGGTCAGATGAGTAGTAAAATTACACAACCTGGCGTAAAGTTGAACACAGATCACATTCACACTATTTCACTTACCGGGAGGAGAAACCATGTATCGGGCCTATCCACGTTATAAAATTATTGCGCGACGTACGCTGGTGGTTCTTCTCGGCGTACTGGCACTCCCTGTTATGCTGTTTCGACAGGATCGGGCACGTTTCTACAGCTACCTGCACCGCGTCTGGTGTAAGACCAGCGCCAAGCCAGTCTGGCTGGCGCAGTCTGAAGCGAGTGGTGGCGCGTTCTGGTAATTTGCCCTGCTGCAAAACAGGCCTGGTCAACTGACCAGGCTTTTTTTTGCGTTTTTTCTGAGAATAAGCGATCCGGAATCCCGTTTTACTCCTTTATTCCTGACCATTTTACGCTACACTTAAACCTCTACAAGATTTCGGAGGTTGTACAAGTATGAGCAAAAAAATCCCCGTTGGAATCAGTGCATGCCTGCTCGGCGACCGCGTCAGATTTGATGGTGGGCATAAGCGTCTTACTTTTGCGACCGACGATCTCACCCCATTTGTCCGTTTTGAGCCCATCTGCCCTGAGATGGCGATTGGTCTGCCAACGCCGCGTCCGGCATTGCGTCTGGTGAAGCAGGGCGATGATGAGCTGCATCTCTGCTTCAGCAAAGATGGCGGAGAAGAGGTTACGACGCAGATGCGTGACTGGTCTGCTGAGCGGGTAAAATCGCTGCATCACCTCTGTGGCTATATCCTATGCGCCAAATCACCCAGTTGTGGCATGGAGCGGGTGCGGGTCTATGAGCCAGATAACAACAATAACCGCAAAGCAGGCACCGGTATTTTTACTGAATTCCTGCAGCGCGAGATGCCCTGGCTTCCGCTGGAAGAAGATGGTCGTCTGCACGATCCCGCGCTGCGTGAGAACTTTATCGGTCGTGTCTGCGCGCTGCATGAATTTAATCAGATGTGGGAAAACGGCCTGACCCGGCAGGGGCTGATCGCCTTCCACAGCCGTTACAAACTGATGATGCTGGCGCATTCGCAGGAAAAATACCGCGAGCTGGGCCCCTTTGTCGCCTCCATGAGCCAGTGGGAGTCGCTGGACGCCTTTGCCTTTGAGTACCGCAATCGCATGATGGAACTGATGTCACGTCCCGCCTCACGTCGCAATCACACCAATGTGCTGATGCATGTGCAGGGCTACTTCCGCACGCACCTGAGTTCACCGCAGCGCCAGGAGCTGGCAACGCTGATTGACCGCTATCGTCAGGGCACACAACCGCTGCTGGTGCCGATTACCATTCTCAAGCACTACATGGCGGAGTACCCGCACCCGTGGCTGGCCCAGCAACGCTATTTCGATCCCTATCCCGAAGCCTTGTGCTTACGCTACGGACAGTAATACAGGAGGAGTATGACCACCCATCTGGTCTGGCTGCGTAACGATTTACGCGTCAACGACAATCTGGCGCTGCACGCCGCCTGCCGCGACAGCGATGCAAAAGTGATTGCGCTCTACCTTGCCACGCCAGCACAGTGGCAGCAGCATGACATGTCACCGAAGCAGGCGGCGTTTATCCACGCCAGTCTGTTGCAGGTGCAGCGTGCGCTGGCGGAGCGGGGCATTGAACTGCACTACCAGGCGTGTCAAGCCTTCAGCGACAGTATTGATGCGCTGCTGCAGTTCTGTGCTAAGCAGCAGGTCGATCAGCTCTTCTATAATTACCAGTATGAAGTTAATGAACGCCAGCGCGATGCGGAGGCTGAAAAGCGTCTCGACGACGCGGGCGTGATTTGCCAGGGCTTTGATGACAGCCTGTTGCTGCCGCCCGGCAGTGTGCAGAGCGGCGATCGCTCGATGTATAAGGTGTTTACCCCGTTCAGCAAAGCCTTTGTCCGCCGCTTGCAGCAGGGGCTGCCTGAGTGCGTGCCTGCGCCGAAAGCGCGCGAAGGCGCACCCCTAAAAGCCACCCCGATTCCCGCCTTTGACTATCCAACCGAAGCCTTTGATCAGGATCTGTTTCCGCCAGGCGAAGCGGCGGCGCTGAAGCGGTTGCGCCATTTCGCCACGCAACCGGTTATCGACTATCCCGCTAAGCGCAACCTTCCGGCGCTGGACGCCACCAGCCGTCTGTCGGTTTATCTGGCGACCGGCGTACTGTCGCCACGTCAGTGCCTGCATCGCGTGCTGCATGAACATCCCGATGCGCTGGACAACAGCCGCGCGTTCACCTGGCTGAACGAGCTGATCTGGCGTGAATTCTACCGTCATCTGCTGGTTGCCTGGCCGGCGCTATGCCGACACAAACCGTTTATCGACTGGACGCGAAACGTTGAATGGCAGCGTAACGACGCACATTTCGACGCGTGGAAAGCGGGTAAAACCGGCTATCCGATTGTCGATGCCGCAATGCGTCAGATGAAGGCGCTGGGCTGGATGCACAACCGCTTACGGATGATCACCGCCAGTTTCCTGGTCAAAGATCTGCTGATCGACTGGCGTGAAGGTGAACGCTATTTCATGCAGCAGCTGATTGATGGTGACCTGGCCGCGAACAACGGCGGCTGGCAGTGGGCGGCCTCGACCGGCACGGACGCGGCGCCCTATTTCCGCATCTTTAACCCGACCACGCAGGGCGAGCGCTTCGATGAGAAGGGGGATTTTATCCGTCACTATCTGCCGGAACTGGCCGGGGTGCCTGACAGCGATATTCACCAGCCCCATGTCTGGGCGGAGAAGCATCATAAGAAACTCGATTATCCGGCACCAATCGTGGATCATAAGGCGGCACGTAAAAAGACATTAGACGCCTTTGAGCGCGCCAGGAGCGCAGCCTGAGGCCTCGAAGGAGCCTGAATGAACCATTACGAATTAGAGACGCTGATCAATCAGCAACTCGACAGCCACAGTTTCAGCGATTACGCCCCCAACGGTTTGCAGGTTGAGGGACGCAGCGAGATCAAAACGATTATCACCGGCGTCACTGCCTGTCAGGCGCTGCTGGATGAGGCGGTGGCGCGTCAGGCCGATGCGATTATTGTCCATCATGGCTATTTCTGGAAAAGTGAACCGGCCGCGATTAAAGGCATGAAGCGTCGTCGTCTGCGGACCCTGCTGGCCAACGATATCAATCTCTATGGCTGGCACCTGCCGCTCGACGCGCATCCTGAACTAGGCAACAACGCCCAGCTGGCGAAACTGCTGGATATCGAAGTGCGCGGCGAAGTGATGCCGCTGGTATTCTGGGGTGAGCTGGCTGAGCCCCTGTCCGGCGAACAGCTGGCCCGCCGAATCGGTGAGCGGCTGGGACGTGAACCCCTGCATTGTGGTGACAACGCGCCAGCGCTGATCCGTCGCATTGCCTGGTGCAGCGGGGGCGGGCAGGGCTTTATCGACCAGGCGGCGGCGGCGGCGGCGGGCGTCGATGCCTTTATCACCGGTGAAGTCTCTGAACAGACTATTCATAGCGCGCGTGAGCAGGGGCTGCATTTCTTTGCCGCAGGCCATCACGCCACCGAGCGCGGCGGCGTAAAAGCGCTGGGCGACTGGCTGGCGAAACACCACGATCTTGATGTGACCTTCATCGATATCCCCAATCCTGCCTGACTCTCTCCCTTGTCCTGCGCGCCTGCGCAGGACCTAAATCTGTTGACACATCCCTGTCACTTTCGCATAACTGTTTGCTTTACGTAGATAAGCAATGGGCTGCACCGGGCATCCGGTCAGGTCGGCCAGGCGCGATCTCAACTGAGCGGGAGGTAGCTGTTGCAACGAGCACGGTGTTATTTATTGGGTGAACGCGCTGTCGTGCTGGAGCTGGAACCGCCGGTCTCACTGGAGAGTCAGCAACGAATATGGGGACTTAGTCAGCGCCTGCACGCCTATGCCAGCGTGCTGGAGGTGATCCCTGGCATGAACAACATCACCCTGATCCTGCGTGATCCCCAGCAGAGCGCGCTGGACGCGATAGAGCGGCTTCAGCGCTGGTGGGAAGAGAGTGAAGCGCAGTTACCGGAGTCGCGTCAGGTGGAGATCCCGGTGATCTATGGCGGCGAGTCTGGCCCCGATCTGACGGTCGTGGCGGAACACGCCGCGCTGACGCCCCGTCAGGTGGTTGAGCTGCACAGCAGCAGCGACTATGTGGTGTTTTTTATCGGCTTTCAGCCCGGTTTTCCCTATCTGGGCGGACTGGACCCGCGCCTGCACATCCCGCGGCGTGCTGAGCCCAGGGTTGCAGTGCCCGCCGGCTCGGTGGGCATCGGCGGCAGCCAGACCGGCGTCTATCCGCTGGCTTCGCCCGGCGGCTGGCAGCTGATTGGCCAGACGCGCACTGTGCTGTTTGATCCTCTGCAGCAACCGCCTACGCTGCTCTGTCCCGGTGACAGGGTTCGCTTTGTGCCGCAACAGGAGGGCGTATGTTAAATATTCTGCGAGCCGGCCTGGCCGCCACTATTCAGGATGCGGGCCGTTACGGCTGGCGTCAGTATGGCATCAGCCCTGGCGGCGTGCTGGATCACCCCGCGATGTTCACCGCCAACCTGCTGGTGGGCAATGACCCCGACAGCGCGGTGCTGGAGATGGTGCTCGGCCAGTTCAAAGCGGAGTTTACCCGCGATGGCTGGTTTGCGCTGACCGGCGCAGGCTGCCATGCGGAGCTTGACGGCCAGCCGGTCTGGACGGGCTGGCGCACGCCGGTGAAACGGGGGCAGCTCCTGTCACTGGCGATGCCGCAGCGCGGCATGCGCAGCTATCTGGCAGTGCAGGGCGGTTTTGATATTCCTGCGATGCTCGGCTCTGCCAGCACCGATCTAAAAGCAAAATTTGGCGGCTTTCAGGGGCGAACCTTGCAGGATGGCGATCAGCTCCCGCTGGGCAAACCGACCCGCACGTTTGACCGTAAAGTCGGGGTGCGGCAACTGCTATGGGGCAACCGCATCCGCGCACTACCTGGCCCGGAATATCACGAGTTCAGCCGCGAAGCGCAGCAGGCGTTCTGGCGCACCGCATGGAAACTCAGCCCGCAAAGTAACCGGATGGGATACCGGCTTGAGGGACGCAAGCTTGAGCGCGAGAGCCCGCGCGAGCTGCTGTCACACGGCGTGATGCCGGGTGTGATTCAGGTGCCGCCGAACGGACAGCCTATCGTGCTGATGGCGGATGCCCAGACCACCGGCGGCTATCCGCGCATCGCCTCGGTTATCGAAGCCGATCTCTATCACCTGGCACAAATCCGGCTGGGTGAGCCGATTCACTTTATTCACTGCACCCTGCCGGAAGCGATGCTGGCACGTCAGCATCAGCAACGCGCACTGGACCAGATGAAGTGGGGACTCAATGAAAATTGATTTAAACGCCGACCTGGGCGAGGGCTGCGCCAGCGATCAGGCGCTGCTGCAACTGGTGAGTTCCGCCAACATCGCCTGTGGCTTTCACGCAGGTGATGCGCAGACCATGCTGCAGTCGGTGCGCTGGGCACAGGCATCCGGCGTCGCGATTGGTGCACATCCCGCCTTTCCCGATCGGGAGAACTTTGGCCGCAGCGCCATGCAGCTGCCGCCGGAAACGGTCTACGCCCAGATGATCTACCAGATTGGTGCGCTGAAAAGTCTGGCGGAAAGCGAAGGAGCGCGGCTGCTTCATGTTAAACCGCATGGCATGCTCTACAACCAGGCTGCGGCCGATCCGGTGCTGGCGGATGCCATTGCCCGCGCCATCAGGGCGGTCGACAGCCAGCTGATTGTGGTGGGACTGGCTAACAGCGAATCGATTCGCGCGGCGGCGCATTACGGCCTACGCACGCGGGAAGAGGTGTTCGCCGACCGTGGCTATCTCAGCAGCGGTGCGCTGGTGCCGCGCAGCGAGCCGGGCGCGCTGATTGAAGATGAACAGCAGGCTATCAGTCAGACGCTGACGATGGTGCAGCAGGGCAAAGTCAAAAGTATCACCGGAGAATGGGTAGCGGTGAATGCACAGACTGTCTGCTTACATGGCGACGGCGCGCACGCCCTGCAATTTGCACAGCGGTTGCGTGATGCGTTTGCCGATCAGCAGATTCGTGTCACCAGCAACTGAATAACCACACTTAGCCCGGCGTATGCCGGGTTTTTCAACTCTGAGGGAAATCCATGGATAGTGCAGTAAATCTCTGGCCATTACTGGGCATCGCCGCCATCGTCGTCGGCTTCCTGTTACGGTTCAATCCGGTGCTGGTGGTGATTGTCGCCGGGTTTGTGACCGGTCTTGCCGCGATGATGCCGCTGGCGGACATTCTGGAAAAGCTCGGAGCGGGTTTTCTTAACACCCGTAACCTGCCGCTGATCCTGCTGCTGCCGCTGGCGGTCATTGGCCTGCTGGAGCGTCACGGACTGAAAGAGCGGGCGCAGGCGTGGATTGCACAGATCAAAACGGCAACCGCCGGACGGCTGCTGATCGTCTATCTGTTTGTGCGCGAAATCACCGCCGCGCTGGGGTTAACCAGTCTCGGCGGACATCCGCAGATGGTGCGTCCGTTGCTGGCACCGATGGCGGAAGGGGCAACTGAAAGCCGCTATGGCGACATCTCACCTGAGCTGCGCCATCGGCTGCGCGCGATGTCAGCGGCGACCGATAATGTCGGCCTCTTCTTTGGTGAGGATATCTTCGTGGCGTTTGGCGCGATTATCTTTATGCATAATTTTATGCAGGAGTCCGCAGGGATTCAGACCGAACCGCTGCACATCGCCTTATGGGGCATTCCGACTGCCGTCGCCGCGTTCCTGATCCACTCGGCACGTCTGGTACGGTTGGATCGGCAACTGGCGCGAGAGCTGCAGCAGCTGAACCGTCAGGCGCTGAAAGCCAAAGGAGGTGAGTAATGTTCCAGCAACAATATCTGATGTGGCTGGCGGGCATTATCCTGCTGGTAGTGGCGGTGCTTTCCTGGCGTGACAGCGCGAATCCACGTCGCTTTACCACCGGCCTGTTCTGGGCCTTGTATGGCCTGGTTTTTCTGGTCGGTGACTGGACGACACAACTGATGAGCGCCTGGATGGGTTCAGATGCGGCGGGCACCCGTATGCTGCACATCGGCATCGGTGTCATTGTGGTGGTGATGGCGCTGATTGCCGGATTTGGCGGTGTCAGGCTGGGTCGCTATCATCAGCGCAGCGATGAAGAGAAACAGGCCAGTGCGCTGCGTCTGCGCAATAAACTGTTTCTGCCTGCACTGTCGATTCCGGTCGTGACCGTGGTCGGTGTGCTGGCGTTTAACCATATTCCCGGTTTGCAGGATGCGGTGTTCGGCCCCGGTAACCACGCCACGCTGGTGACGCTGTTTTCAATGATGGTCGGCTGTGTGATTGGCTGGCTGGTGGCGTTAAAACTGACCCACGAGAAACCGGTGCAGTCGATGCAGGAGACCCGTCGCCTGCTGGATTCGATTGGCTGGGCCTTTATCCTGCCGCAGATCCTCGCCACCCTGGGGCTGCTGTTTACCAGCGCGGGCGTGGGCAGTGCTATTTCGCATCTGACAGAAACCTGGCTGGCGGTGGATAATCGCTTTGTCGCGGTCACCGTCTATGCCGTTGGGATGGCGCTGTTAACCATGATCATGGGTAATGCTTTTGCGGCGTTTCCGATTATCACCGCAGGCGTCGGCATCCCGATTCTGGTGTTGCAGCACGGCGGAAACCCGGCAGTGATGGCGGCAATTGGCATGTTCTCCGGCTACTGCGGCACGCTGATGACGCCGATGGCGGCCAACTTCAATATCGTCCCGGCGGCCCTGCTGGAACTGCCCGATCGTAACGCGGTGATCAAGGCTCAGATTCCGACCGGTGTGCTACTGTTAATCGTTAATATTTTCCTGCTCTATTTCCTGATGTTCCTGTGAGGTTGCATGAAAACTGTCCTGATGACCGCCTTTGAACCTTTTGGCGGTGAAACGATTAACCCTTCATGGGAAGCGGTGCGCGCACTGGAAGGCAAACAGATTAGCGGGGCGACGATAGTGATCCGCCAGTTGCCGGTGGTATTCAGCGACGTACTCAGGGTGCTGAATCAGGCGCTGGAAGAGGTGAAACCGGATGCGATTCTGTCGGTGGGGCAGGCGGGCGGGCGAAGCGACATTACCGTTGAACGTATTGGTATTAATGTTGATGACGCCCGTATCCCGGACAACGAAGGTCACCAGCCGGTGGATGAGCCCGTTGTAGCAGGCGGCCCGGCAGCCTATTTTTCCCGTCTGCCCATCAAAGCGATTGTGGCGGCGTTGCGTGAAGCGGGGATCCCCGCTTCAGTGTCGCAAACGGCGGGCACCTTTACCTGTAACCGCGTAATGTACGGCCTGCTGCACTGGCTTGAGCAGCATCACAGTCCGGTGCGGGGAGGTTTTATCCATATTCCTTATCTGCCTGAACAGGCGGCGCAGCATCCGGGCGCACCGAGCATGGCGCTGGCGTCCATTATTCAGGCGCTGGAAATTGCGGTAAAGGTCACGCTGGAGACCGGCGAGGATATTAAACAGGCTGGCGGCGCCACCCATTAAGAGGATGAACGATGCCTGAAGGACCGGAAATTCGCCGCGTGGCGGATAAACTTGAAGACGCCATTGTGGGTCAGCCCTTAACGGAAGCATGGTTCGCGTTTCCTCAGCTCAAGACCTATGAACCAGCGTTGATTGGTGAGCAGGTTAATGCGATTGAGACGCGGGGTAAAGCGCTGCTGACTCATTTCAGCAATGGCCTGACGCTCTACAGCCATAACCAGCTTTATGGTGTCTGGCGCATTGTAAAACCTGATACCGAACTCAATTCCACCCGTCAGCTGCGGGTGAGACTGGCGACGGCGGGCAAAGCGATTCTGCTCTACAGCGCCTCAGATATTGAGCTGCTCAATGCGGATACGCTGGCGGCGCATCCGTTTCTTAATCGTATCGGGCCGGATGTGCTGAACAGTGCGCTGACAGTGGAAGAGGTGAAAGAGCGGCTGCTGTCACCCCGTTTCCGGCGGCGGCAGTTCAGTGGTCTGCTGCTGGATCAGGCTTTTCTGGCCGGGCTGGGAAACTACCTGCGTGCCGAAATTCTGTGGCTGGCACAGTTGCTGCCGCAGCATCGGGCGCAGGATCTTAGTAACGATCAGCTGACCGCTTTCAGCGAGGCGCTGCTTTCAGTGCCGCGCCATGCCTATCGGATGCGTGGAACCATGAAGAAATATCATGAGGAAGCGGCGTTTCAGTTTGAGGTGTTTCATCGGCAGGGCAAAGAATGCCGGCGCTGTGGCACGGTGATTGAGAAGGGCACGCTTTCATCACGGCCGTTTTACTGGTGTCCGGGTTGTCAGAGATAGGCACTTGAAGAAAGCAAAAGCGGGGTAGTGTAGTTCTGGTCTGCGGTGAGATCGAGCCTGCTCAGGAAACACAGTCAGATCGGAAAGACGCAAAAGCCGTCATCCCTGACCTGCTCGGCCCGCGCGATTACGCACCTCATCCGTGAGGTGCGCCCGTAGCCGGGTAAACGCTTTGCGTTATTCAAAAACGCTCCCGGCGTTTTTGTCCATGGCGCGGGACGCTTTCCTCTTCTGACCGTGTTCCCTGCGCGTTAAACTTCTTCATTGCTGCCAGATGCGCCCTTATGTGGGCTTCTCAACTGGCTGAGCGGAGATCCCTCTCCGCTATCCACTGAACCTTACTTTTTCAGCTGTGAGCTGAATTCGCGCTCGGTATAACCGGTGTAGAGCTGACGCGGACGGGCAATCTTCATGCCTTCGTCGTGCATCTCTTTCCAGTGTGCAATCCAGCCAACAGTACGGGCCATCGCGAAGATCACCGTAAACATGGAGGATGGAATACCCATCGCTTTCAGAATGATACCGGAGTAGAAGTCCACGTTTGGATAGAGTTTACGCTCAATGAAGTACGGGTCGTTCAGCGCAATGTGTTCCAGCTCCATCGCCACTTCCAGCAGATCATCCTTCATACCCAGCTCATTCAGGACTTCATGGCAGGTATCGCGCATTACGGTCGCGCGTGGATCGTAGTTTTTGTAGACGCGGTGACCAAAGCCCATCAGACGGAAGGAGTCATTTTTGTCTTTGGCACGTTTAACAAATTCCGGAATGTGCTCAACGGTGCTGATCTCTTCCAGCATACGCAGGGTCGCTTCGTTGGCACCGCCGTGCGCCGGTCCCCACAGGGAGGCGATCCCGGCGGCGATACAGGCAAACGGATTCGCGCCGCTTGAACCAGCGGTACGAACGGTAGAGGTTGAGGCGTTCTGCTCATGGTCAGCATGCAGGATCAGGATGCGGTCCATGGCGCGTTCCAGTACCGGATTCACTTTGTACTCTTCGCACGGCGTGGCAAACATCATGTGCAGGAAGTTACCCGCATAGGAGAGATCGTTGCGCGGGTAGACAAACGGCTGGCCGATAGAATATTTGTAACACATTGCTGCCATGGTCGGCATTTTAGAAAGCAGACGGAACGCTGCGATTTCGCGGTGGCGCTCAATGTTTACATCCAGCGAATCGTGGTAAAACGCAGCCAGTGCACCAGTAACACCGCACATTACCGCCATCGGATGCGAATCGCGACGGAAGCCGTGGAACAGGCGGGTAATCTGCTCATGAATCATGGTGTGGCGCGTAACCGTGGTGCGGAACTCATCAAACTGTTTCTGGTTTGGTGCTTCGCCGTTCAGCAGAATGTAGCAGACTTCCAGATAGTTAGAGTGGGTCGCCAGCTCAGAAATAGGGAAACCACGGTGCAGCAGGATACCTTCATCCCCATCGATAAAGGTGATTGCAGATTCGCAGGACGCGGTAGACGTAAAACCGGGATCGAAGGTGAACAGGCCACTTGAACCCAGAGTGCGGACATCAACGACATCCTGGCCCAGCGTACCTTTCAGCACGTCCAGTTCAATAGATGTTCCATCTTGCAGGGTTAGCGTTACTTTTTTATCTGTCATTTTCGTCTCCATAGCGCCTTATGTAGGTAAGGATCTTTAGACACCTGAAACGCGTTCATGTTGCGGTTGGCAAAACTACACAGTATCACTCTGCGGGGATAAAACGGGTGCAGGGTACAGAGTGAGCGGCGCGTTCCCAGCGGGAACCGGTGAGCCATGGACATGCTGCATATCGCGGTTGTTAAAGATCCGGTCAGGACATAACTTCTTGGTAACCAATAACCTGATGCTTTTTAATGCTCATTATCGCAATGTTACATAACTTGCGCTTAGGGGAAAGTGTATCCCCATAACTTTTGCGCATCATAGGAATTTACAGGCTTAGTTTGTAACTGAATTGTTGAACTATTGTCAAATCAGATAATTAAAATTGTATCAATTGTGAAAATCGTGAGTAGGATCACTGTTCCACCTAAAATATACCAAAGAGTTTGTAGGGGAATTGTAATCAGAATGTGATCCTCCTATACTCCAGGCAGGTCTCCGGAACACCCTGACACCAGGAGCCACCCAGCGTTTACTACCGCGTCAATTAACACTGGATGTTGCTTTTTTGGTGACGGTTAAAGTCTGCCACGCGTTGTGATTAGACTCCGCCTCAGGTCCGGAGGAAGCAAAATAAAAAAGAGCTGTGTGGGCAAAACCGTGAAAAAACAAAGACCTGTCAACTTGGATCTCTCGACGATCCGGTTTCCCGTTACTGCAATATCGTCCATTCTTCACCGCGTTTCCGGCGTAATCACATTGGTTGCCATTGGCATCCTGCTGTGGCTGCTCGGTCTCTCTCTCTCCTCTCCTGAAGGTTTCCAGCACGCTGCGTCCATTATGGATGGCTTCTTCGCGAAGTTCATCATGTGGGGCATCTTAACGGCGCTGGCCTATCACGCGGTGAGCGGGATTCGTCATATGTTGATGGATTTTGGTTATCTGGCCGAAACGCTGCAGGTTGGTAAGCGTTCCGCTCATATGACTTTTGTGATCACTGTCGTGCTGGCAATTCTGGCGGGAGTCCTCGTATGGTAAGCAATGCATCCGCATTGGGTCGCAACGGCATTCAGGACTGGCTGCTGCTGCGGGCAACTGCAATTCTCATTACGCTCTACATCGTCTACATCCTCGGTTTCGTGGTGATGACAGACACGCTGACTTATGACCTGTGGCGTGGCTTCTTCGCTTCCGCATTCACCAAAGTGTTCACGCTGCTGACGCTGTTCTCCATTCTGATCCACGGCTGGATTGGCATGTGGCAGGTGTTAACAGACTACGTTAAATCACTGCCAACCCGCTTGTTGTTGCAGTTTGTGATTGTCGTAGCGCTGTTGTGGTATGCGATTTATGGATTTGTTGTGGTGTGGGGTGTGTAAATGAGTTTGCCAATCAGAGAGTTCGATGCCGTGGTAATCGGCGCAGGTGGCGCAGGAATGCGAGCCGCACTGCAAATCTCCCAGGGCGGCCAGAGCTGTGCCCTGTTATCTAAAGTTTTCCCAACCCGTTCCCACACCGTATCTGCGCAGGGCGGTATTACCGTTGCGCTGGGTAATACCCATGAAGATAACTGGGAATGGCACATGTACGACACCGTCAAAGGTTCCGACTATATCGGTGACCAGGACGCGATTGAATATATGTGTAAAACCGGCCCGGAAGCGATTCTGGAACTGGAACACATGGGTTTACCTTTCTCGCGTCTGGAAGATGGTCGTGTCTATCAGCGTCCGTTTGGTGGCCAGTCAAAAAATTTCGGTGGCGAGCAGGCGGCACGTACGGCGGCTGCGGCTGACCGTACCGGTCACGCATTGCTGCACACTCTTTATCAGCAGAACCTGAAAAACAAAACCACTATCTTCTCTGAGTGGTATGCACTGGATCTGGTGAAAAACGCCGATGGCGCAGTCGTGGGTTGTACCGCTATCTGCATCGAAACCGGCGAAACCGTTTATTTCAAAGCGAAAGCGACCATTCTGGCCACCGGCGGCGCGGGCCGTATCTATCAGTCCACCACCAATGCACACATCAACACCGGTGACGGCGTAGGTATGGCACTGCGTGCGGGCGTACCGGTGCAGGATATGGAGATGTGGCAGTTCCACCCAACCGGTATCGCCGGTGCGGGCGTGCTGGTCACCGAGGGCTGCCGTGGTGAAGGCGGCTATCTGCTGAACAAACATGGCGAACGCTTCATGGAGCGTTATGCGCCGAACGCCAAAGATCTGGCGGGCCGCGACGTGGTTGCGCGCTCAATGATGATTGAAATCCGTGAAGGTCGCGGCTGTGATGGCCCGTGGGGTCCACATCTCAAACTGAAACTGGATCATCTGGGTAAAGAGGTGCTTGAGTCACGTCTGCCTGGCATCCTTGAGCTGTCACGCACCTTTGCGCACGCCGATCCGATTAAAGAGCCGATTCCGGTCATTCCGACCTGCCACTACATGATGGGCGGTATTCCGACCAAAGTGACCGGCCAGGCACTGCGCGTCAATGAGCAGGGCGAAGATGTGGTGATTCCAGGCCTGTTCGCCGTCGGTGAAATCGCCTGCGTATCGGTGCATGGTGCCAACCGTCTGGGCGGTAACTCACTGCTCGACCTGGTGGTCTTTGGCCGTGCAGCGGGCCTGCATCTGCTGGCGAGTATTCAGGAGCAGGGCGACCTGCGTGATGCCACAGAAGATGAGATCGCCGGGGCGATGGCGCGTTTCAACCGCTGGGAAAATAACACCACGGGTGAAGATCCGGTTGAGATTCGTAAAGCGCTGCAACGCTGCATGCAGAATAACTTCTCGGTATTCCGTGAAGGCGAAGCGATGGCACAGGGTCTGGAAGAGCTGAAAGAGATTCGCCAGCGCCTGAAGTCAGCGCGTCTGGATGACCGCTCACCGGATTTCAACACCCAGCGTATTGAGTGCCTGGAGCTGGATAACCTGATGGAGACGGCCTTTGCCACGGCGGTAGCGGCTAACTATCGCACCGAAAGCCGCGGTGCGCACAGTCGCTTCGACTTCCCGGATCGTGATGATGAAAACTGGCTGTGCCACAGTCTTTATGTCCCGGAAACCGAAAGCATGACGCGCCGTGAGGTGAACATGCAGCCGAAACTGCGCGCGGCCTTCCCGCCGAAAGTGCGTACCTACTAATTTCGGAGACGATCATGAGACTCGAGTTTTCAATTTATCGCTACAATCCGGACGTCGATGACAAACCGCGCATGCAGGATTACACCCTGGAAGCGGAAGATGGTCGCGACATGATGCTGCTGGACGCACTGATTCGCCTGAAAGAGAAAGATCCGACCCTGGCGTTTCGTCGCTCCTGTCGTGAAGGCGTTTGCGGTTCCGATGGCCTGAACATGAACGGTAAAAACGGACTGGCCTGCATTACGCCCGTCTCGGCGCTGGGCAACGGCAAACAGAAAATTGTTATCCGTCCGCTGCCAGGTTTACCGGTGGTGCGTGACCTGGTTATAGACATGAGCCAGTTTTATGCACAGTATGAGAAAATTAAGCCTTTCCTGTTGAATAATGGGGAAAATCCACCAGCTCGTGAACATCTGCAGTCGCCGGATGAGCGTGAACACCTGGATGGCCTGTACGAATGTATACTCTGTGCCTGCTGCTCAACCTCATGCCCATCATTCTGGTGGAATCCTGAGAAGTTCATCGGTCCTGCTGGCCTGCTGGCCGCGTACCGCTTCCTGATTGACAGCCGCGACACCGAAACCGATGCGCGTCTCGACAATCTGAATGATGCTTTCAGCGTATTCCGCTGCCATAGCATCATGAACTGTGTGAGCGTATGTCCGAAAGGGCTGAACCCGACGCGCGCCATCGGCCATATCAAGTCGATGCTGTTGCAGCGCGGCGCATAAGCAGTTTCTGCCGGGAACCTCAGGTTCCCGGTGTTTTACGGAAGCCTTTGTAAGCGCGGTGATTACCACGTTTACAAAGGTTCCCTTACGGGCCACGCGCGCTGCGCAAAGTGCTCGTATCGCTGAACTCACTACGGCAAACCGCGAAAGCGGCAACAAATGAAACCTCAAAAAAGCATAGCAATGCTTAAGGGATCACAATGCAGAACAGCGCGATGAAGCCCTGGCTGGACTCTTCCTGGCTGGCCGGCGCGAATCAGTCTTACATAGAGCAGCTCTATGAGGATTTCCTGACCGATCCTGACTCTGTCGATGCAGTGTGGCGCTCGATGTTCCAGCAGTTACCGGGCACCGGAATGAAACCTGAGCAGTTTCACTCCACCACACGTGAGTACTTCCGTCGCCTGGCGAAAGACGCATCTCGTTACACCTCATCTGTCTCCGATCCTGAAACCAACTCCAAGCAAGTAAAAGTGCTGCAGCTGATTAACGCGTTTCGTTTCCGCGGTCATCAGCACGCCAATCTTGACCCGCTTGGTCTGTGGAAACAGGACCGGGTAGCCGATCTCGATCCCGCTTTTCACGATCTGACCGAGGCCGATTTTCAGGAAAGCTTTAACGTCGGCTCTTTTGCCATTGGCAAAGAGACCATGAAGCTGGCCGAACTGTTCGAGGCGCTGACTCAGACTTACTGCGGCTCGATCGGTGCAGAATATATGCACATCAACAACACTGATGAGAAACGCTGGATTCAGCAGCGTCTTGAGTCAGTCGCGGGCCGTGCAGCCTTCAGCAATGAAGAGAAAAAAGGTTTCCTGAAAGAGCTGACCGCGGCCGAAGGGCTGGAAAAATATCTCGGAGCGAAATTCCCGGGTGCCAAACGCTTCTCGCTGGAAGGCGGCGATGCACTGGTTCCGATGCTGCGCGAAATGATCCGTCATGCCGGTAAGAGCGGAACCCGTGAAGTGGTACTGGGTATGGCGCACCGTGGCCGTCTCAACGTGCTGATCAACGTGCTGGGTAAAAAGCCACAGGATCTGTTCGACGAGTTCGCCGGTAAGCACAAAGAGCATCTGGGCACCGGTGACGTGAAGTACCACATGGGCTTCTCCTCTGACGTGGAAACCGAAGGCGGCCTGGTTCACCTGGCGCTGGCGTTTAACCCGTCGCACCTGGAGATCGTCAGCCCGGTGGTGATGGGTTCAGTACGTGCCCGTCTGGATCGTCTGGATGAGCCAGCCAGCAATAAAGTCTTACCGATCACCATTCATGGTGATGCGGCCGTGATTGGCCAGGGCGTGGTTCAGGAAACCCTGAACATGTCACAGGCGCGCGGTTATGAAGTGGGCGGTACCGTTCGCATCGTCATCAACAACCAGGTTGGCTTCACCACCTCCAACCCGAAAGATGCGCGTTCGACCCCTTACTGCACCGATATCGGCAAAATGGTGCTGGCACCGATTTTCCACGTCAATGCTGACGATCCGGAAGCGGTCGCGTTTGTGACCCGTCTGGCGCTTGACTATCGCAACACCTTTAAGCGTGATGTGTTTATCGATCTGGTCTGCTATCGCCGTCATGGTCACAACGAGGCGGATGAGCCAAGTGCGACCCAGCCGCTGATGTACCAGAAAATCAAAAAACACCCGACGCCGCGTAAAATCTATGCCGACCGTCTGGAAGGTGAAGCCATTGCCACGCAGGAAGATGCGACCGAAATGGTCAATCTCTACCGTGATGCGCTGGATGCGGGTGAGTGTGTGGTGCCGGAATGGCGTCCAATGAGCCTGCACTCCTTTACCTGGTCACCTTACCTGAATCATGAGTGGGATGAACCTTACCCGGCTCAGGTCGACATGAAACGTCTGAAGGAGCTGGCGCTGCGTATCAGCCAGGTGCCTGAAGAGGTGGAAGTGCAGTCGCGTGTTGCCAAGATTTACAACGACCGTCGTCTGATGGCTGAAGGCGAGAAAGCCTTTGACTGGGGCGGCGCGGAAAACCTGGCATATGCCACGCTGGTTGATGAAGGTATTCCGGTACGTCTGTCGGGTGAAGATACCGGTCGCGGTACCTTCTTCCATCGTCACGCGGTAGTGCATAACCAGGCGAACGGCTCAACCTATACCCCTCTGCACCACGTGCACAGCGGTCAGGGCCAGTTCAAAGTCTGGGACTCCGTACTGTCAGAAGAGGCGGTACTGGCCTTTGAATATGGTTATGCCACCGCAGAGCCGCGCATCCTGACCATCTGGGAAGCGCAGTTTGGTGACTTCGCCAACGGCGCACAGGTTGTTATCGACCAGTTCATCAGCTCCGGTGAGCAGAAGTGGGGCCGGATGTGTGGCCTGGTGATGCTGCTGCCGCACGGTTATGAAGGTCAGGGGCCAGAGCACTCCTCTGCGCGCCTGGAGCGTTATCTGCAACTCTGCGCTGAGCAGAACATGCAGGTCTGCGTGCCGTCTACCCCTGCGCAGGTTTACCATATGCTGCGTCGTCAGGCGCTGCGCGGTATGCGCCGTCCGCTGATTGTGATGTCGCCGAAATCACTGCTGCGTCATCCGCTGGCGATCTCCACGCTGGATGAACTGGCTAACGGCAGCTTCCAGCCTGCAATTGGCGAAGTCGATGATCTGGATCCGCAGGGCGTGAAACGCGTCGTACTGTGCTCCGGTAAAGTCTATTACGACCTGCTGGAGCAGCGTCGTAAAAATGAGCAGACCGATGTGGCTATCGTGCGCATCGAACAGCTCTATCCGTTCCCGCATCACGCGGTACAGGAAGCATTAAAAGCGTATGCTCACGTGCAGGATTTTGTCTGGTGTCAGGAAGAGCCACTGAATCAGGGCGCCTGGTATTGCAGTCAGCATCATTTCCGTGAAGTTGTGCCGTTTGGTGCCACTTTACGTTATGCAGGCCGCCCGGCATCCGCCTCACCGGCCGTGGGTTACATGTCCGTACACCAACAACAGCAGCAAGACCTGGTTAATGACGCGCTGAACGTTAATTAATTAAAAGGAAAGATAATGAGTAGCGTAGATATTCTCGTTCCCGACCTGCCTGAATCGGTTGCCGATGCCTCTGTGGCAACCTGGCATAAAAAACCAGGCGATGCAGTCACTCGCGATGAAGTGCTGGTCGAAATCGAAACTGACAAAGTTGTGCTGGAAGTGCCAGCCTCTGCGGACGGTATCCTTGAAGCCGTTCTGGAAGAAGAGGGCGCCACCGTCACTTCCCGCCAGATCCTGGGTCGTCTGAAAGAGGGCAACAGCGCCGGTAAAGAGAGCAGCGCGAAGTCTGAAAGCAAAGAGTCTACCCCGGCTCAGCGTCAGACTGCGTCACTGGAAGAAGAGAGCAACGATGCGCTCAGCCCGGCTATCCGCCGTCTGATTGCAGAGCACAATCTTGATGCCTCGCAGATCAAAGGCAGCGGTGTCGGCGGTCGTCTGACCCGTGAAGATGTTGAAAAACATCTGGCCAACAAACCGCAGGCTGCCAAAGCCGCTGCACCAGTTGCTGATGCGGCCGCCGCGCAGCAGCCAGTGGCTAACCGCAGCGAAAAACGCGTGCCGATGACCCGTCTGCGTAAGCGTGTTGCCGAGCGTCTGCTGGAAGCGAAGAACAGCACCGCGATGCTGACCACCTTCAACGAAATCAACATGAAGCCCATCATGGATCTGCGTAAGCAGTATGGTGAGGCCTTCGAGAAGCGTCACGGTGTACGTCTGGGCTTTATGTCCTTCTACATCAAAGCGGTTGTTGAAGCGCTGAAACGCTATCCGGAAGTGAATGCTTCTATCGATGGTGAAGATGTGGTTTACCACAACTACTTCGACGTCAGCATTGCGGTCTCTACGCCACGTGGTCTGGTTACACCAGTCCTGCGTGACGTGGATGCGCTGAGCATGGCGGACATCGAGAAGAAAATCAAAGAGCTGGCAGTGAAAGGCCGTGACGGCAAACTGACAGTCGACGATCTGACCGGCGGTAACTTTACCATTACCAACGGCGGCGTCTTTGGTTCACTGATGTCTACCCCGATCATCAACCCACCGCAGAGCGCCATCCTGGGCATGCACGCCATCAAAGATCGCCCGATGGCGGTCAATGGTCAGGTTGTGGTGCTGCCAATGATGTATCTGGCGCTCTCCTACGACCACCGTCTGATCGATGGCCGTGAATCAGTTGGTTATCTGGTTGCAGTGAAAGAGATGCTGGAAGATCCGGCGCGCCTGCTGCTGGATGTCTGATTTTCACCGGGCGCGCCTTGCCGCGCGCCCAACCTCATTACTCTTTTCAGACCTGAATGGATAGAACATCATGAACTTACACGAATACCAGGCGAAACAACTGTTTGCACGGTATGGCATGCCGGCACCAACGGGTTACGCCTGCACTACACCACGTGAAGCGGAAGAAGCAGCCTCTAAAATTGGCGCAGGCCCGTGGGTAGTTAAATGTCAGGTTCATGCCGGTGGCCGCGGTAAAGCGGGCGGTGTGAAAGTGGTTAACAGCAAAGAAGAGATTCGCGCATTTGCTGAAAACTGGCTGGGCAAACGCCTGGTCACCTATCAGACAGACGCAAACGGCCAGCCGGTAAACCAGATTCTGGTTGAAGCGGCGACCGATATCGATCAGGAGCTCTATCTGGGCGCAGTGGTCGATCGCGCAACGCGTCGCGTAATTTTCATGGCCTCAACTGAAGGCGGCGTGGAAATAGAAAAAGTGGCGGAAGAGACCCCGCACCTGATCCACAAAATGGCGCTGGATCCACTGACTGGCCCGCAGCCTTATCAGGGTCGTGAGCTGGCGTTCAAACTTGGCCTGACCGGCAAGCTGGTTGGCCAGTTCACCAAGATCTTCATGGGTCTGGCGACACTGTTCCTGGAGCGCGATCTGGCGATGGTTGAGATCAACCCGCTGGTGATCACCAAACAGGGCGACCTGATCTGCCTGGATGGCAAACTGGGTGCCGATGGCAATGCCCTGTTCCGTCAGCCAGAGCTGCGCGAAATGCGCGATCCAAGCCAGGAAGATCCGCGTGAAGCCCATGCGACACAGTGGGAACTGAACTATGTTGCGCTGGAAGGCAACATCGGTTGTATGGTTAACGGCGCAGGTCTGGCGATGGGCACCATGGACATCGTTAAACACCACGGCGGTCAACCGGCCAACTTCCTTGATGTCGGCGGCGGCGCAACCAAAGAGCGCGTGACCGAAGCCTTCAAAATCATCCTGTCTGACGATGCGGTTAAAGCCGTATTCGTTAACATCTTCGGCGGTATCGTACGCTGCGACCTGATTGCCGACGGCATCATCGGCGCAGTCGCTGAAGTGGGTGTGAACGTGCCAGTTGTGGTACGTCTGGAAGGTAACAACGCCGAGCTGGGCGCCCAGAAACTGGCGGACAGCGGTCTGAACATCATTGCAGCAACCAGCCTGACAGACGCCGCACAGCGTGTTGTTGCTGCCGCGGAGGGTAAATAATGTCCATTCTGATCGACAAAAACACCAAAGTCATTTGCCAGGGTTTCACCGGTGGCCAGGGGACTTTCCATTCTGAGCAGGCGCTGGCATACGGCACCCAACTGGTTGGCGGCGTGACGCCAGGCAAAGGTGGCACGACCCATCTCGGCCTGCCGGTGTTCAACACCGTTCGCGAAGCGGTAGAAGCAACAGGCGCGACCGCCACCGTGATCTACGTTCCGGCTCCTTTCTGTAAAGATGGCATCCTGGAAGCGATCGACGCGGGCATCAAACTGATTATCACCATCACCGAAGGCATCCCGACCCTGGATATGCTGACCGTGAAAGTGAAGCTGGATGAAGCAGGCGTGCGGATGATCGGTCCAAACTGCCCAGGCGTTATCACCCCAGGCGAATGTAAAATCGGCATCATGCCGGGTCACATTCACCAGCCGGGCCGCGTCGGTATCGTGTCACGTTCAGGCACCCTGACCTATGAAGCGGTTAAGCAGACCATGGACATCGGCTACGGCCAGTCAACCTGCGTTGGCATCGGTGGTGACCCGATCCCAGGCTCTAACTTCATCGACATCCTGAAAATGTTCCAGGATGATCCACAGACTGAAGTTATCGTAATGATCGGTGAGATCGGCGGTAGCGCAGAAGAAGAAGCTGCAGCCTTCATTAAAGAGCACGTGACCAAGCCGGTTGTAGGCTACATTGCTGGCGTCACCGCGCCGAAAGGCAAGCGTATGGGCCATGCTGGCGCCATCATTGCCGGTGGTAAAGGTACAGCAGATGAGAAATTTGCTGCGCTGGAAGCGGCTGGCGTGAAGACCGTCCGCAGCCTGGCGGATATCGGTGACGCAGTTAAAGCCGTATTACCGGCTAAATAAGTCAGCGTCATCTGAGACTAAGCCACCTTCGGGTGGCTTTTTTTATGCCTGAAATGAGAGGCATAACGCAGGAAGCTAAAGAGAAGAGTGCGCGGTTAAATAACCGGCCCGCGGCTTATCACGTTAAGGAAAAGTGTCAAAGGTAAATTATTTCTTCGCGCTTTATTTCATTACTGACATCTCATTAACAAGAAACCTACCTGACCCTATCTGGAAACTTATTGCGTTAATCCAGATCAATTAATCGCGACTTATATCCAACTATATCTCTGGCAAAGCGCAACGCTAAGGGCGTAAATTGCGCTGCATCAATCCAGCCTTTTACACAAATTTTCAAACGTCTGCTCAACCCGGGATTACACCCGCTTTCCTCCTGTTAAAGCACGCGTTAATGAAAGCGCTGATTGACAATTTTCTGAGCTGCTTCATTCGCTACTCGCCTGTTCGGGCAGCTCACAGACCTGTTCTGCGGGTAATAAAAAACTGGAATCAATAAACAGCCGTTGCTGACTCTGATTGCGTTCGATCTGTTCGCGCGCGTGACGGAGGCAAAGCGAGGAGCAAGGAGTCCTTATGTTAGATATCGTCGAGCTGTCGCGGTTACAGTTTGCCTTAACGGCGATGTACCATTTTCTGTTCGTCCCTTTAACGCTGGGTATGGCGTTTTTGCTGGCGATCATGGAAACGGTATATGTCCTGAGCGGCAAACAAATCTATAAAGATATGACGAAGTTCTGGGGCAAGTTATTTGGTATTAACTTTGCGCTGGGTGTCGCCACCGGCCTGACCATGGAATTTCAGTTCGGGACTAACTGGTCATATTACTCTCACTACGTCGGCGATATCTTCGGCGCGCCGCTCGCCATTGAAGGTCTGATGGCGTTCTTCCTGGAATCCACCTTTGTTGGCCTGTTCTTTTTTGGCTGGGATCGCCTGGGCAAAGTGCAGCACCTCGCAGTCACCTGGCTGGTGGCGCTGGGCTCAAACATGTCGGCGCTGTGGATTCTGGTGGCTAACGGCTGGATGCAGAATCCGATCGCCTCTGAGTTCAACTTCGAAACCATGCGCATGGAGATGGTCAGCTTCTCAGAGCTGGTGCTGAACCCGGTCGCGCAGGTGAAATTCGTTCACACTGTGGCAGCTGGTTACACCACCGGTGCGATGTTTATTATGGGCATCAGCGCCTGGTACATGCTGAAAGGCCGTGATTTCGCCTTTGCTAAACGCTCGTTCGCTATCGCAGCCAGCTTTGGCATGGCGGCGGTACTGTCAGTCATCGTTCTGGGCGATGAGTCAGGGTACGAAATGGGTGACGTGCAGAAAACCAAACTGGCCGCTATCGAAGCGGAGTGGGAAACCCAGCCGGCACCGGCGTCGTTTACCCTGTTTGGCCTGCCCGATCAGGCAACTCAGGAGAACCGATACGCAGTACAGATCCCCTGGCTGCTGGGCCTGATCGCCACCCGATCAACCGATACGCCGGTCACCGGCCTGAAAGATCTGATGGCACAGCATGAAGTGCGCATCCGCAACGGCATGAAAGCCTATGCCCTGCTGAATGAGCTACGCGGTGGCAGCCAGGATCCGGCGGTGCGTGACGCGTTCAACAGTCATAAACAGGATCTCGGCTACGGTCTGCTGCTGAAGCGTTATACCGACAACGTGGCTGATGCGACCGAAGCGCAGATTAAACAGGCGACGCAGGACTCTATCCCGCGTGTCGCCCCGCTGTATTTCGCCTTCCGCATCATGGTGCTGTGTGGCGTACTGCTGCTGGGCATTATCGCACTGGCGTTCTGGAGCGTACTGCGTAACCGCATCGGTAAAAATCGCTGGTTACTGAAAGCGGCGCTGTTTGGTATTCCGCTGCCGTGGATCGCTATCGAATCAGGCTGGTTTGTGGCGGAGTATGGTCGTCAGCCCTGGGCTATCGGTGAAGTGCTGCCGACTGCGGTGGCCAACTCCTCCCTGACCGTTGGCGATCTGCTGTTCTCCATGATCCTGATCTGCGGACTCTACACAATGTTCCTGGTGGCTGAGATGTACCTGATGTTCAAATTCGCCCGTCTTGGGCCGAGCAGCCTGAAAACCGGGCGTTATCATCATGAGCAGATCACGGCAATCACCCAGCCGGTACAGGGATAAGGAGAGCGACCATGTTTGATTATGAAGTTCTGCGCTTTGTCTGGTGGCTGTTGATTGGCGTACTGCTGATTGGCTTTGCCGTCGCAGATGGTTTTGATATGGGTGTCGGGATGCTGACACGCATTCTGGGCCGGAATGATACTGAACGGCGTATCATGATTAACAGTATCGCCCCACACTGGGACGGTAACCAGGTCTGGCTGATCACCGCAGGTGGCGCGCTGTTTGCCGCCTGGCCGATGGTTTACGCGGCAGCCTTCTCTGGCTTCTACGTGGCGATGATTCTGGTGCTCGCGTCGCTGTTCTTCCGTCCGGTTGGCTTCGATTACCGCTCGAAGATTGAAGATAATCGCTGGCGCGGTGCCTGGGACTGGGGGATTTTCATTGGCAGCTTCGTGCCGCCGCTGGTGATTGGCGTAGCGTTTGGCAACCTGTTACAGGGCGTGCCGTTCCATGCCGATGAGTATCTGCGCCTGTTCTATACCGGTAACTTCTTCCAGCTGCTGAATCCGTTTGGTCTGCTGGCAGGTGTGGTCAGTGTGGCGATGATTCTGGCGCAGGGTGCAACCTATCTGCAGATGCGCACTACCGGCGAACTGCATCTGCGTTCACGCACCGCAGCACAACTTGCCGCCCTGGTGATGATGGTCTGCTTTATCCTGGCGGGCGTCTGGGTGAAATATGGTATCGATGGTTATGTGGTGACCAGCACCATGGATCACTTCGCTGCTTCTAACCCACTGGGCAAAACCGTGGTGCGCGAAGCGGGTGCCTGGATGGTCAACTTCCAGAACCATCCTGTGCTGTGGCTGTTCCCGCTGCTGGGCGCTGTGCTGCCGCTGCTGACCATACTCTGCTCGCGGGTTGAGAAGGGCGCCTGGGCATTCCTGTTCTCCTCACTGACGCTGGCCTGCGTCATCATGACAGCCGGCATTGCGATGTTCCCGTTCATCATGCCATCCAGCACGGTGCCGGGTGTGAGCCTGACCATGTGGGACGCAACGTCCAGCCTGCTGACGCTGCAAACTATGACCGTTGCCGCCGCTATCTTTGTGCCGATCATTCTGGCCTACACCACCTGGTGCTACTGGAAGATGTTTGGTCGTATCACCAAAGAGCATATTGAAAGCAACAGTCACTCACTCTATTAATTAAGGAGACGTCGCATGTGGTATTTTGCCTGGATTCTCGGCACGTTGCTGGCCTGTGCCTTTGGTATCGTGACCGCGCTGGCGATTGAGCACATTGAAGCGCAGGATGAGCCTCACTGATGCGAACGCCAATTCGGATGCTGTATGATCTGATGGATAAGGGCCCGTTACGGGCCCTTTCACTGCTGCTGGCGCTGCTGACCGCAGGCGGCGTGATGTGGGATCCGACACGCTTTGCCAGTCAGGCAGGCCAGTTACCGGCTCTGCAGGGTCTGGTGCTGATCTGGGCGGTCTGCAGTGGGGTGATCCACGGTGTGGGCTTCCGGCCACAGCAAACCCGATGGCAGGCGCTGTTTGCCCCGTTACCCGCCATGCTGGTGCTGTTTATTGCGCTTTACCGTTTTTATCTTTAAGACCCCGCCTCATCGGCGCTGTCAGTGAATTTTTGTCAGCGTCTGGTCAATTAATCTCCCTGAAATCGTTCCGTTTGTTACGGAGCGATAATTATTTTCGCCTGGCTCTGACGAGCCATTCCCAACCCCAATTCTCTTGCGTATAGTAACAACGTTTAAAACGAGGCCGGGATGTAGAGTGAGTACAACGCTGTTTCGCTGGCCGGTTCGGGTCTACTACGAAGATACTGATGCCGGTGGTGTGGTTTATCACGCCAGCTATATCGCTTTTTATGAACGAGCACGTACTGAAATGTTGCGACAGCACCATTTCAATCAGCAGACGCTGTTAGAACAGCAGATCGCTTTTGTGGTACGGCGTATATCGGTGGACTATCTGGCGGCGGCGCGTCTTGATGACCTTCTGGAGATCCAGAGCGAGGTCACATCAATGACACGGGCTACCATGACGTTCACTCAGCGTATCGTGAATACTGAAGGCAAAGTGCTCAATGAGGCAGAAGTCCTGATTGCCTGCATTAACCCACATCTAATGAAGCCGATTGCGCTTCCCAAGTCTATTGTCGCGGAGTTCAAGCAGTGACTGACATGAACATTCTTGATTTGTTCCTGAAGGCGAGCCTTCTGGTCAAACTTATCATGTTGATTTTGATCGGCTTTTCTATTGCCTCCTGGGCCATCATTATTCAGCGCACACGTATTCTGAATGCGGCGGGAAGAGAAGCGGAGGCGTTTGAAGACAAATTCTGGTCCGGCATCGAACTCTCGCGCCTCTATCAGGAGAGCCAGGAGCGCCGTGAAGAACTGGGCGGTTCGGAGCAGATTTTCTATTCTGGCTTTAAAGAGTTCGCCCGCCTGCATCGCGCCAACAGCCATGCGCCGGAAGCGGTCATTGATGGTGCGAGCCGTGCGATGCGTATCTCAATGAACCGTGAGCTGGAAGCGCTGGAAAACCACATCCCATTCCTCGGCACCGTCGGTTCTATCAGCCCTTATATCGGACTGTTCGGCACCGTCTGGGGGATCATGCACGCGTTTATCGCACTGGGTGCCGTGAAGCAGGCAACCCTGCAGATGGTTGCACCGGGTATCGCTGAAGCGTTGATTGCGACCGCTATCGGTCTGTTTGCCGCGATTCCGGCGGTGATGGCGTACAACCGTCTGAACCAGCGCGTGAACAAACTGGAGCAGGGCTACGACAACTTCATGGAAGAGTTCACTGCCATTCTGCATCGCCAGGCTTTCTCCAGCGATAGCGCTAAGTAAATAGAGGTTAATGATGGCCAGAGTACGTGGTCGCAAACGCCGCGACCTGAAGTCGGAAATCAACATCGTTCCGCTACTGGACGTCCTGTTGGTGCTGTTGCTGATCTTCATGGCAACGGCGCCCATTATTACCCAGAGCGTGGAAGTGGATCTGCCTGATGCGACCGATTCGAAAACCGTTGCCAGCGATGATAATCCACCGGTGATTGTCGAAGTGGCGGGCGTGGGTCAGTACAGCCTGGTCGTGGATCACGATCGTATGGATCAACTTCCGCCAGAGCAGGTAATCAGCGAAGCGCAGCGTCGACTGGAAGCGAATCCTAAGACGGTCTTTTTGATCGGGGGCGCGAAAGAGGTGCCTTACGATGAAATTATTAAAGCGCTCAACCTGCTGCACCAGGCGGGTGTTAAATCTGTCGGTTTGATGACGCAGCCGATTTAAAATCGAACCGTTTTTTGGGAACCGAGTGTGTCGAAGGCAACCGAGCAAAACGAGAAGTTAAAGCGCGCGATAATCATTTCGGTGATTCTGCATATCGTGCTGATCGCGCTGCTGATTTGGAGCTCGTTTAATGAGCACATTGACGCCAGCAGTGCGGGTGGCGGAGGCAGTGATATTGATGCAGTGATGGTCGATCCCGGTGCCGTCGTGAGTCAATACAATCGTCAGCAGAACCAGCAAAGTGACAGCCAGCGGGCTGAGCAGCAGCGTAAAAAGCAGGCGCAGCAGCAGGCTGAAGAGCTGCAACAGAAACAGGCTGCTGAACAGCAGCGTCTGAAAGCGCTGGAAAAAGAGCGTTTAGCCGCGCAGGAAACCGCGAAAGAAGAGGCGAAACAGCAGGCTGAGCAGCAGAAAGCTGCCGAAGACGCTGCTAAGCAGGCGCAGGAGCAGCAAAAAACGGCGGAAGCGACGGCTGCCAAAGCCAAAGCGGATGCAAAAGCTCAGGCAGATGCGCAGGCAAAAGCCGCGGCTGAGCAGGCGAAACAGGCCGCAGCCGAAGCAAAGAAGCAGGCTGATCAGCAGGCGAAAGCCGCCGCTGCCGCTGCAGCAAAAGAGAAAGCCGTTGCGGAAGCGAAGGCGAAATCTGAAGCGGATGCGAAAGCTGCGGCTGAGGCCAAAGTGAAAGCGGCGGCGGATGCCAAAGCCAAAGCGGCTGAAGAGGCTAAACAAAAAGCAGCTGAGGCCAAAGAAAAAGCCGCAGAGGCGGCGAAAGAGAAAGCCGCAGAAGCAGCAAAAGAGAAAGCGGAAGCGGCTAAAGAGGCCGCCAAAGAGAAGGCGGAAGCTGCCGCCAAAGCGAAAGCCGATGCCGCGGCGAAAGCCAAAGCCGATGCTGCCGCAAAGGCCAAAGCGGATGCTAAAGCGAAAGCCGCCGCCGATGCTGCCAACGACAGCGATGTCGATGATTTGCTGGGTGGACTCGCTTCCGGTAAAAATGCGCCGAAAAGCGGCACCTCTGGCGGCGCAGCAGGGCAGGGAAACCAGAAGAAAGCGGGTGCATCAGGCGCGGAAATCAACTCCTACATGGGTCAGGTTGTGAGTGCGATTCAGAGCCGATTCTATGATGCGGATCTGTATCGCGGAAAAACCTGTGATTTGCGGATTAAACTTGCGCCTGATGGCTTGTTGATTGATGTTAAGTCAGAGGGTGGCGATCCCGCGCTCTGTCAGGCCGCGATTGCTGCCGCAAAACAGGCACGTATTCCGAAGCCGCCTTCGCAGGCGGTCTACGAAGTGTTTAAAAACGCCCCAATGCGTTTTAAACCGCAATAATGCAGTAACGGGCGGCAAGTTGATCTATGTTTAGCGTGCCGTACTTAAGTTGTACTCGTGGTTTCCAGGAACAGTGCCAATTATCGTGGACTGAGGTTCAGATAAGGGAGATAAAATGAAGCAAGCTCTTCGCGTTACGTTAGGCTTTTTTATCCTGCTGTGGGCAGCCATGCTGCATGCAGAAGTTCGAATTGAGATCACCCAGGGTGTCAACACTGCGCGCCCGATTGGCGTGGTGCCGTTTAAATGGGCCGGTGCTGGCGCAGCGCCGGAAGATATCGGCGGCATCGTTGCAGCTGACCTGCGCAACAGTGGCAAATTTAATCCACTGGATCGCTCGCGTCTGCCACAGCAGCCTGCCAGCGCGCAGGAAGTTCAGCCTGCCGCGTGGAGTGCTCTCGGCATTGATGCCGTGGTCGTCGGTCAGGTCGCGTCTAACCCGGATGGCAGCTATCAGGTTTCGTACCAGCTGGTCGACACCGGCGGTGCACCAGGTACCGTGCTGGCACAAAACAGTTATAAAGTGACGAAGCAGTGGCTGCGTTATGCCGCTCACACGGCCAGTGACGAAACGTTCCTGAAGCTGACCGGCATCAAGGGCGCTTTCCGTACCCGTATCGCCTATGTGGTGCAGACCAACGGCGGCCAGTTCCCGTATGAACTGCGCGTTGCTGACTACGATGGTTACAACCAGTTTGTCGTGCATCGTTCACCACAGCCTCTGATGTCGCCAGCCTGGTCTCCGGATGGCAGCAAAGTCGCTTACGTGACCTTTGAAAGCGGCAAATCTGCGCTGGTGGTTCAGACGCTGTCGAACGGCGCTATCCGTCAGATCGCCTCCTATCCACGTCACAACGGTGCCCCAGCGTTCTCGCCGGATGGCTCTAAACTGGCGTTCGCGCTTTCTAAAACCGGCAGCCTGAACCTCTATGTGATGGATCTGGCCTCAGGTCAGACGCGTCAGATTACCGATGGTCGCTATAACAGCACCGAACCGACCTGGTTCCCGGACAGCCAGACGCTGGCTTACACCTCCGATCAGGCTGGTGCTCCACAAATCTACAAAGTCGGACTTAACGGTGGCGCGCCACAACGTATTACCTGGGAAGGTGGTCAGAACCAGGATGCGGATGTCGCAACAGATGGTAAGTCTATGGTGATGATTAGCACCAACGGTGGTGCTCAACACGTCGCCAAACAGGATCTGGAAACGGGAGCCGTTCAAACGTTAACGGACACGTTCCTGGATGAAACGCCGAGCCTGGCACCCAATGGCACAATGGTAATCTACAGCTCTACTCAGGGTATGGGTTCCGTGTTGCAGTTGGTTTCTACCGACGGCCGTTTCAAAGCGCGTCTTCCGGCAACTGATGGACAGGTAAAATTTCCTGCCTGGTCGCCGTATCTGTAATGTCTGACAGTTCAGACATCACAAACAATAAACAATAATGGGATTTTGAAATGCAACTGAACAAAGTGCTGAAGGGTTTGATGCTGGCTCTGCCGGTTCTGGCAGTAGCGGCTTGTAGCTCACACAAGAACAACAACAATGACCAGACTGGCATGGGCGCTGATGGCGGCGCTTACGGTGCAAATTCTGGCATGAACGGCAACGGCGGCAACATGTCTTCTGACGAGCAGGCTCGTCTGCAGATGCAGCAGCTGCAGCAGAACAACATCGTGTACTTCGGCCTGGACAAGTATGACGTTCAGTCTGATTACGCACAGATGCTGGATCAGCATGCAACCTTCCTGCGCAGCAACCCGTCATACAAAGTGACCATCGAAGGTCATGCGGATGAGCGCGGTACGCCGGAATACAACATCGCCCTGGGCGAACGTCGTGCTAACGCGGTTAAAATGTACCTGCAGGGCAAAGGCGTGTCGGCTGATCAGATGTCTATCGTATCTTACGGTAAAGAGAAGCCAGCCGTTCTGGGTCATGACGAAGCAGCCTATTCTAAAAACCGTCGTGCCGTTCTGGTCTACTAAGAGAATCACATGGTTAGTAACTTCAGACATCACCTGTTGAGTCTGTCGTTACTGATTGGCGTAGCGGCCCCCTGGGCCGCTAATGCCCAAGCGTCAATCAGTAGCGTTGGCTCCGGCTCGGTCGAAGACCGTGTCACCACTCTTGAACGAATTTCTAATGCCCAGGCTCAGCTGATGCAGCAATTGCAGCAGCAGATGAGCGATAACCAGCGTGATATCGACGCGCTGCGTGGGCAAATCCAGCAAAACACGTATCAGTTGAATCAGGTGGTTGAGCGGCAGAAGCAGCTTTACCAGCAGATTGACAGCCTGAGCAGCGCCAGCACCAGCGGCGGTCAGCAGGCAGCCGGCAGCAATGCCGCAGCGGATACCGGCGCAGCAGCAACCGCAGGCGCGGCAGCATCATCGGATAGCGCACCTGCGCAGACCGGTGACGCTAACAGCGATTACAATGCGGCTGTGGCGCTGATTCTGGAGAAGAAACAGTATGATCAGGCGATCAGCGCGCTCCAGGCGTGGGTAAAACGTTACCCGGATTCGACCTATCAGCCGAACGCCAATTACTGGCTGGGACAGCTGAACTATAACAAAGGCAAAAAGGACGACGCGGCTTACTATTACGCCACGGTAGTGAAAAACTATCCGAAGTCGCCGAAAGCTGCAGAAGCGTTGTTGAAAGTGGGCGTCATCATGCAGGAGAAAAAAGACACAGCGAAAGCTAAAGCGGTCTTCCAGCAGGTGATCAAACTTTATCCAGACACTGAATCTGCTAAGCAGGCGCAAAAACGTCTGACCAGTCTGTAATCTGTACGGTTCAGGCCAGATATCGTGTGATTTCTGGTCTTGCCGTATGAAAGGTAAGCAACTGAAGCATTTAGCAGAAATAAGAGTTGCGCTACCTCGCTAAATCAGTAATATATGCCGCCGTTGCCGGGACACATTGCAAAGTGTCTGGTAAGCCTGAAGATGGGTCGTTAGCTCAGTTGGTAGAGCAGTTGACTTTTAATCAATTGGTCGCAGGTTCGAATCCTGCACGACCCACCATCTTCCTCAGACGCGCTTTTACCGCGCAGTTTTAAGAAGAACACTTCAGCATTGCTTCACAACCTAAGATGGGTCGTTAGCTCAGTTGGTAGAGCAGTTGACTTTTAATCAATTGGTCGCAGGTTCGAATCCTGCACGACCCACCATCTTATCTCAGCCGCCTGGCGTGTTGAACGGTTGTAAGCCCCCAGCGGGTCGTTAGCTCAGTTGGTAGAGCAGTTGACTTTTAATCAATTGGTCGCAGGTTCGAATCCTGCACGACCCACCAATTAAGAAAAAAGCGCCCTCAGGGCGCTTTTTTCGTTTCTGCAGCACTGCGTTCCTCGTGCAGGGTGAGAACCTGCAGCAGGTTCGACTGAATCGCCAGGCGATTCAGGCTGATGCGACAGCATCACCCGAAGGGCGAGGCCCCGGATGGGCCGAGGCAATCCTGCACGACCCACCAATTAAGAAAAAAGCGCCCTCAGGGCGCTTTTTTCGTTTCTGCGGTATCTGATTACTTTTTCAAAGCAAAACGTCATTGGTTTTTGAAGTTGTGAGCAAACTCCGGCCCGTTACGCTGTGAGATCGAGCCTGCGCAGAGAACAGGGTCAGATCGGAAAGACGCTGAAGCCAATCCATGACATGCTCGGCCCGCGCGATTACGCACCTCATCCCTGAGGTGCGCCCGTAGCCGGGCCAACGCTCTGCGTTGTTCAAAAACGCTCCCGGCATTTTTGTCCCAGGCGCGGGACGCTTTCCACTTCTGACCCTGTTCCCTGCGCGTTGAGCTTTTTCGTTGTGGTCAGATTCAGCCGGGTGCGAGTTTGTAAGCAGTCTGGAAGAGGCTCTGCATTTTTAGTTTCTGCGATACCGACTATGCAGGTCAGGGCAGACTATCTGCATCCTTACATCAACCGTCACGGCTTTTTCTTTGCCTTTGCCACTGCCAGGCTCTCCCAGATATGCATCACCGCATAGCTGCGCCAGGGACGCCACGACTGCGATCGCGCCTCCGCTTCTTTCGATGACATGCCGCCCAGGTTATTCCGGATGGCAATATCCTCCTTGGGAAAGGCATCCGGCCAGCGCAGGGCGCGCATCGCGATATAGTGCGCGGTCCAGGGACCAATACCCGGCAGGCTGACCAGTTTTTTGATGACCTCGTCTGGCGCCTGAGCAGCGCTGAGACGCAGATCTCCGCTGGCGCAGGCATTTGCAAAGGCGATGATGGCGCGGGAGCGGGCGGCACTGACAATCCCCATCGGCGCGACATCGTCTACCGTCAGTCCGGCGATACGTTCAGGATGGGCGGTGTAGCGGGTCAGATCGGCGAACGGCGTCTCACAGGGTTCGCCAAAGGCGGCGGCAAAACGGCTGCTGACCGTGGTGGCCGCTTTGACCGTCACCTGCTGGCCGATAATGGCGCGCACGCCCAGCTCAAAGGCGTCGAATGCGCCAGGCACACGCAGACCCGGATGCGAGATCAGGCTGGGTGCCAGCAGGGGATCCTGAGCCAGACAGGCGGCGATACGCTGCGGCTGTGCGTCGAGATCGAACAGATCGCGCAGACGGCGCAGCAGCAGAGGCAGAACCGGCGTCAGCGAGGTTGAGAGTGTCACCTGCAGCGCATTCTTTTGCGGCAGATGCGAAACAGAGACCCAGCCCCGGCAGCGGCCCAGCGCCACGGTGCGTCGCCAGCTGCCATCTTCCACCGCCTCGACCTCCTTCATCAGATGCGTCTGCAAAAACCAGAGCATCGCCGCCCAGTCGTAGGGAGGGCGATAGGCCAGCCGCAGCGTCACGCGGTCGCCGGACTGCGCACACTGAGTGCCCGTATCGTCCCTGCGCAGCGCGCCTGGCGTCATGCGGTAACGGGCCTGGAAGACATCATTAAAGCGCCGCAGGCTGCCAAAGCCGCTGGCATAGGCAACGTCAATAATCGGCAGCCGGGTTTCGGTCAGCAGCTGTTTAGCCAGCAGCATGCGCCGCGTCTGCTTCAGCTCCAGCGGCGAGACACCCAGCTCCTGCTGCACGATACGGCGCAGCTGACGCAGGCTGATACCGAATTCAGCGGCAATCGCCTCCAGTCCTTCACGTTCCTCCAGCATGCCTTCCTCGATACGCTGAACCAGCCGCTCTGCCACACGGTGCGGCTGATCAACCGGTGCATTACCGGGTGCCAGTTCGGGCCGACAGCGCAGGCAGGGGCGAAAGCGGGCTTTCTCCGCCGCTTCGGCGCTGCTGAAGAAAAGGCAGTTCTTCTGCATCGGCGCTTTGACCGGGCAGACCGGACGACAATAGATACCGGTTGAGGTCACGCCAACAAAGAAAACGCCGTCAAAGCGGGTATCACGAGAGGTCAGCGCCTGATAGGCAATGTCGGGATCGAGCATGGCAGTTCTCCGGTAAATAAGCGCAGCCTACACCGGTGAATCCCGGCAGACTGGCTGTTTTCGGACAGCACAACAGTTTATCGCCATGACCGAAAACAGCCAGTCAGGCTGATGAAAAGTGCGATAATAGGCGACAGAACCGTGACGGGAGAATCACCATGTACTACTTCAAACCGATAGTCACCCCGGTGGGTGAACTGAAACTGGTCGCCAGCGATAGCGGCCTGGCGGGTATTTTGTGGGAAAACGACGATCCAAAACGCACCCGGTTTTTGCCGCAAACGCGCGATGACGATCATCCCATTCTGATCGAAACTGAGCGTCAGCTCAGCGAGTACTTCACCGGTGCTCGTCGCTGCTTTGAGCTGCCGCTCGATTTTGTCGGCACTGAGTTTCAGAAAAAAGTCTGGCAGGCGCTGGTGGCGATCCCGTTTGGTGAGACGCGCAGCTACAGCCAGATTGCGCGGGAGATCGGTCATCCGCTGGCGGTGCGTGCCGTCGGGGCGGCCAATGGGCGTAATCCGCTCTCGATTGTCGCACCGTGCCACCGCGTGATTGGGGCCAACGGCAAGCTGACCGGCTTTGCGGGCGGACTGGATATCAAAGCCTTTCTGCTGGCACTGGAAGCGCCGCAAAAACCGCTGGTACTGGCAGATGAAACGCAGCCCGGCAGGGTCGGCGCTGTGATGCAGACAGAATAAATATCGCACGACACAGCCAGGCTTTTCCGCTATCGTGTTTAGCATATAAAACACGATGGCGGATTCAACGCCATAAGTCGCCGGAACAGGCGATTTTCGTTAATTAGACAAAACGAGAGCTGTGTCATGAGTGTGATGTTCGATCCTGAAAGCGCCGTTTATCCCTTTCCGCCCAAACCCGCTCGCCTGAGTGACGACGAGAAGGCGTTCTACCGTGAGAAAATTAAAGCGCTGCTGAAGGCGCGAAACGCGGTGATGGTGGCGCACTACTACACCGATCCGGAAATTCAGGCGCTGGCAGAAGAGACGGGCGGCTGCGTTTCGGACTCGCTGGAGATGGCACGCTTTGGCAGCAACCATTCGGCGACGACACTGCTGGTGGCCGGCGTGCGCTTTATGGGGGAAACCGCCAAAATCCTCAGCCCGGAGAAAACCGTACTGATGCCGACGCTGCAGGCAGAGTGCTCACTGGATCTCGGCTGCCCGATTGAAGAGTTTAACGCCTTTTGCGACGCCCATCCCGATCGCACCGTGGTGGTCTACGCCAATACCTCGGCGGCGGTAAAAGCGCGGGCCGACTGGGTGGTGACCTCAAGCATTGCGGTCGAGCTGATTGAGCACCTCGACAGTCTGGGCGAAAAAATTATCTGGGCGCCGGATCGCCATCTTGGCCGCTACGTTACCCAAAAATCGGGCGCGGACGTGCTCTGCTGGCAGGGTGCCTGCATTGTGCACGACGAGTTCAAAACCCAGGCGCTGCAGCGTATGAAAGCGCTCTATCCCGACGCGGCAGTGCTGGTGCATCCTGAGTCACCGCAGGCGATTGTCGATCTGGCCGATGCGGTCGGCTCGACCAGCCAGCTGATTCAGGCCGCCAAATCCCTGCCGCATCCGCAGATGATTGTGGCGACCGATCGCGGCATCTTCTACAAAATGCAGCAGGCGGTGCCGGATAAAGAGCTGCTTGAAGCGCCGACCGCCGGTGAAGGTGCCACCTGCCGCAGCTGTGCTCACTGTCCCTGGATGGCGATGAACGGCCTTAAAGCCATCGCAGAGGCGCTGGAGTCGGGTGGGGTGGAACATGAGATTCAGGTGGATGAGGCGCTGCGTGAGGCGGCGTTACTGCCGCTTAATCGCATGCTATCCTTTGCAGCGGAACTTAAACTCAACGTGAAGGGAAACGCGTAAGCGTTTTCCGGACAGGTGCTCAGCATGGACTTCTTCAGCACACACAATATTCTGGTTCACATTCCTCTGGGTGCCGGAGGCTACGATCTCTCATGGATTGAGGCTATCGGCACGCTGGCGGGCTTACTCTGCATCTGGTTTGCCAGCCTGGAAAAAATCATCAACTATCCCTTTGGCCTGATTAACGTCACGCTGTTTGCGGTGATTTTCTTTCAGATCCAGCTCTACGCCAGCCTGCTGCTGCAGCTCTTCTTTTTTGCCGCCAATATCTACGGCTGGTACGCCTGGAGTCGGCAAACCTCCGATCATCAGGCGGCGCTGAAAATCCGCTGGCTGCCGCTGCCTAAGGCGCTGGCCTGGACGGCGGGCTGTGTGATTGCGATTGCGCTGATGACCCTCTATATCGATCCGGTGTTTGCGCTGTTAACCCGTGCGGCTGTCACGCTGATGAACGGCCTTGGTCTGTCGGTGGCGATGCCCGCGCTGCAGCCGGATGCGTTCCCGTTCTGGGACTCCTGCATGATGGTGTTGTCGATTGCGGCGATGGTGCTGATGACGCGCAAATATGTTGAGAACTGGCTGCTGTGGGTCATCATCAACGTGATTAGCGTGATGATTTTTGCCCGTCAGGGCGTCTATGCGATGTCGCTGGAGTATGTGATTCTGACGCTGATTGCGCTGAACGGCTCACGCATGTGGATCCGCAGCGCGCGGCAACAGGGTTCCCGCGCGCTGTCGGCTCAGTGAGTGTGCACTTCGCCTTTAGCGTGAGCATGCTTATGGTCGTGTGAATGGCTATGGTCATGGCCGGTGGCGGCAGCGCCGCTTAAACCGAGTTCACACTCGGCACCGGCACAGGGCTGATACTCCATCTGCACGGTTGCGTGCGCAATCTGATAGTGCTGGCGCAGATAGTCGTGGATACGATGCAGCAGCGCATCGTGATCGTAAGGTGGGATCACCTGCGCATGCAGCGTCAGCAGCGGCTTTTCGCCCACCTGCCACAGATGCACATGGTGAACATTGCGCACCTCTGCGATATTCAGGGTGAGATCCCGTATCAGCCGGTTCACATCCAGCGAACGCGGCGCCCCTTCCAGTAACTCCTGCAGACTCTCACGCAGCAGCGCCCAGGCGCTTCGCAGCACCAGCAGTGACACCAGCAACGACAGAATCGGATCGATTGGGGTCCAGCCGGTCAGCATAATAATCACCGCCGCGACAATCGCACCCACCGAGCCAAGCAGGTCGCCCATCACATGCAGCGCCGCGGCACGCACGTTGAGATTCTTCTCTTCGCTGCCGTGATGCAGCAGCCAGAACGACAGAATATTGGCCAGCAGGCCGCCAATAGCAATCCCCAGCATCAGGCCGCCGGTCACCGGTTGCGGGTCGGCAAAGCGGCGCACCGCCTCCCAGACGATCAGTGCGGTAATGCCCAGCAGCGCAATGGCGTTAACAAATGCGGCCAGCGTGGTCAGACGCAGCAGGCCGAAGGTGTGGCGTGCATTGGGTTTACGGCGCGAGAACTGCACCGCCAGCAGGGCCATCAGCAGCGCGGCGGCATCGGTCAGCATATGCCCGGCGTCCGCCAGCAACGCCAGTGAACCCGAGAGCCAGCCGCCAATCACTTCAGCCACCATAAAGACAACGGTCACCCCGAAGGCGGCCGCCAGACGCGTGCGATTACTATCCTGCCCGCTATGAGTGTGGGTATGTGCCATAAGATTCCAGTTTTTTCAGTAACCTGTTTGCTAATAATATCAGTAATTGCCACGTCTCAGACGTGTCCTGATGCTGTTTTGCCTGCTCCGCCAGTTGCTGGCTGAGCTGTGCGCCGTGCTCCAGTCCCACCAGTAACCAGCTTCCTTTCATCCGGTGCGCCGCTTCGGCGAACGGCATCCACTCCTCGCGCTCGCGTGCTTCGCGCATCACGGCCAGATCCTGCGTCACCGTGTTGTGCAGCGTCTGGCTCAGACGGCGGAGGAATTTCTCATTCTGCTGTGCCAGTTGCCACAAATTGTCATCCAGCGCCGCCAGCGGATCTTCCTGCCACTCTGCCAGCAGCGCGCTGAGATCGGCTAACTGCACCGGTTTTATCATTACCCTCTCCCGGGCCTCCAGCGGTCGTGACAGCAGCTGGGCATCAGCGGAGCAGAGCACCCGCATCGCCTGACGCTTCCGCTGACGGTCACGTCGCCGCAATATCCGCAGCAGCAGCGTGCCGTCAGGCCGCGGCATCATCTGGTCGATAAACAGCAGGTCATAAGGCTGCTGCGCATCGGCCTGCAGTAGTGCGCGTCCCTGCTCAAAGATGTCAGCCTGAATCGCAAAACGCGACAGCTGCTGCTGCATCACCAGCAGATTGGTCGGATGGTCATCGACAATCGCCACCCGCAGCGGTGGAAGGTCGGGAAGGGCGGTTTCATCAATGTGGTTTGCTGGTGCGCAGACCTCCAGTGGCAGCGTCACGGTGACCTGGGTGCCGTGACCGGGTTCAGAGGCGAGCCGGATGTCGCCGCCCATCCGCTGCACCATTTCACGGCAGATAAACAGCCCCAGGCCGCTGCCCTGTACCGAAACCGATTTACCGGACGGTGCCTGATACCAGGGATCGAACAGCTTCTGCTGTTCCTCTGGCGGAATGCCGCTGCCGCTGTCGCTCACCGTCAGAATCAGCTGTTGTTGCTGTGCGGCCAGCGTCAGGCGAATCGCGCCGTGGCGGGTAAATTTCAGCGCATTGGTCATCAGGTTGTTGACCACCTGCTGCAGGCGATCGGCATCGATCATCACGGCATCAGGCAGCGGCGTCAGCGCCTCGACGATCAGATGCGGGCCATCTTCGCGCATTAACGGATGATAAAAGTGCTGCTGCTGATTGAGCCACTGCGCCAGCGCCAGCGGACGGGGAGCCAGGGTAAAACTGTTGCTCTCGATGCGCGCATGATCCTGCAGATCATTCAGTAACGTCAGCAGCGATTGCGCACTGCTGTGCAGCAGCGTCAGGTTCTGGCTGCTGTGCTGCTGCTTCTCCAGCTCAAGCAGCCCCAGGATCGCCTGCATCGGCGTGCGCAGCTCATGGCTGACGGTCGCCAGGAACTGGCTCTTCATCGCATTGGCGTGCTCAGCCTGTTCACGCTGCTGACGCTCCCGGCGCTGCTGCCAGTAGCGGCGCGCCAGCAGCAACAGCAGCAGCGCAATGGCCGCACCTGCCACCGCCAGCACCATCATCGGCAGCGAACGCATCACCATCACGCTGCCGGGCTGTGGCGGGGTTGACCAGCTGTCGCGCATCTGGCTCTGCGTGTCAGCCGGGATCTGCTGCAGAGCGCGATCCAGCAGGGTGCGCAGCACCGGCTGTTCAGGCGTCACGCCCAGCGCGATCGGCCAGGCGATGTCGCTGGCAGCGAAGGCGAGATGGATGCGCGTATCATCGCGGCTGGCGATACGCCAGCGGGCGGAGAGCACGTTATCGACCAGCGCATCGATCTGCCCCTTTGCCAGCGCATCATAGAGGCTATTACGATCGGCAAACTGCTGCGGCTGCAGATCCGCAGGCAACAGACGCAGCGCCAGGTCATCCTGCAACACGCCGATACGCTTGCCGCGCAGGTCGCGCCAGTGCGCCAGCGTGTCGGGCTGCAGGCTGTAGATGCCCCACAGCGCGCGCCACACCGGCAGCGAGGTGCTCTGCATCGCATCGCCGTTCAGCGGCTGCATCAGCTGCAGCATCGCCTGCTGCTGGCCGATAAGCGTGTTCGCCTGACGCGGATTGCTGACCCACACCGGTTCAAACTGCAGGCCGGTACTCTGGGCTATCGCTTTCAGCAAATCCACGCCATAGCCTCTGGCGATCCCGCTGGCATCGCGATAACTCCAGGGATAGTTGTCCGGTTCGGCGGTGTAAGTAATACGCGGATGATCGGCAATCCAGGCGCGTTCAGTGGGGCTGAGCATCAGGGTCTGCGTATCCTGATAGCGCGGCAGGGTACTGCTCCAGCGCGCCTGCAGCGTGTTCATCAGTTCTGCTGGCAACTGACGCAGGCTCTGATTAATCCAGCTGATAAGCTCCGGATCGCGGGAGACCGCGCGCAGGTTGAGCTGTCCGGCCTCGATGTGTGAGGCGATCTGATAAATCTGGCCCTGTTGCAGCTGGCTCAGCAGAAATCCGGCGCTGGTTTCATCCGCCACCACATAATCATTCTGCTGATTCAGCAGGGTATAGAGCGCCTGCAGATCACTGCTGTAGCGTCGCCAGCTGTGGCGGGCCGCCAGCGCAGGCGGCAGTTGTGCCAGCGTGCTTTCGCTGATCGCCAGTTGGGCATTCTGGCTGTTAAACATCACGGCACGCTGGTTTTGCTGATTGCGGTAGACCCGAAGCGGACTGCTGTACCAGTTATCGCTGCTCAGGGCGCCGGCTGGCAGAGGGGAAATCCACATGCCAAGCGCAAAATCGATCTGGCCACTGTTCAGCGCCTGCATCAGATGCGGCTGATCGCTGTAGAGGTTGAGGCTGAATTGTGCGCCCGTCAGCTGCCGCAGGGCGGAAAGATAGTCGGCATTGATGCCATACAGATCGTTGCCGATGCGCATCGCCCAAGGGGCGTGGTTCTCTTCCAGCAGGCCAACACGCAGGATTTTGCCCTGCATGGTTTCCGCGTGCGTTACCGGCAGCATCATCGGCAGATTGATGCTGCTCACCGGACGCACCTCAGCCAGAACAGAGCCACACAACAACAGCAGCATCAGCAGGAGAGTTCTCACTGCTGCGCCTTCCACAGGTCAGCCAGTTCCACCACCGAACGGGTACCGGTTTTTTCCAGAATGTTCTTTTTATGGGTGCTGACCGTTTTGTTACTGATGTGCAACTGGGCGGCGATTTGCAGATTGGACAGGCCGCTGGCCAGCAGCGCCAGAATCTGACGCTCTTTCTGGGTCAGCGGAAGTTCCGGCTCATCATCCATCACCGGAAACGCCGTCTGACCGCCCAGCACCGCCAGGATAGCGCTAAGCAGTTGCGCCATGCGCTGGCTCTTCACCACATAACCGGCGGCACCCAGCGCCTTGGCACGACGCACATAGTGGCGGGTCTGCTGAGCAGAGTAGATCAATACCGGGCAGTCGGGCCGATGGATCTTCAGGCGACGCAGGAACTCCAGCCCATCGCTGTCCGGCAGGCCAATATCCAGCACGATGATGTCCAGGGGCTGCTGAAGCAGGGGACGGGCGGCTTTTTCACTGCTGGCAGAAAGGAGCTGAACCGGAAAGGGCGACTGGCTCAGAGCGGCTTCAAGTGCCACTTCAACCAGCGGATGATCGTCAATCAGAAGCAAAACGGCCATGAAGGATTTCCTGTAAATTTCACAGGATTAGCATAGCGGAAGAGTGGGGCAGAGGGGAGAAAAACCAGGAGAGCATCAGCTCTCCTGGTTAAACAGAATTACTGGGTGGTGCCGTCGGTTTTGGTATCTACGTCACCGCCGCCCACTTTAGTCTGAACTTTTTTATTGATGTTCGGACATTTACCATCTTTACACTGGGCGTTCTGGTCCATTTCGTTAGCAGACATATTACCATGGCTGGTGGTGCTGCCAGACGTTGCAGGATTCGTATCGTTGCCAGTGTTATTAATTTTGCTGTTATCGACATTATTTGGCGGCAGATTCTCTTTCGCTCCGCCCGCTGCTGCACCTGCACTGGCTGCCTGATTCGATGTACCGTTATTGCTGCTGCTGTCTGCAGCCAGTACCGCACCGCTGCTCAGTGTCATTGCTGCTGTCAAAAAGAGTAAGGCAAACTTTTTCATCATTATGCTCCCGTTAATAAATGAAGGTGCTTTAAGCCCAGAGGTGCAATTTCGGGTAATAAAATCCCTGACGAAATATAATTCGCCGGTTGGCTTAAACAGGGTGATTTAATCTGGTAAGCGGGACATTCCTCAGTGCTTACCATTAAAAAGTCTAGTCGCTAACCTGATTAATGCAAATATCACCCGCACATTTAACCCGCAGCGGGAATTTACACCCCTGGCGCTTCGGGCTACATTGGGCAGGTTGTGTCCGGCGGGCGCCGGGCCAGAAATAATATGGAATCAGTATGAATTACCAGAACGATGACTTACGCATCAAAGAGATTAAAGAGCTGTTACCTCCGGTTGCGCTGCTCGAAAAATTCCCTGCGACCGATCGTGCTGCACAGACCGTTTCACAGGCCCGTCAGGCGATTCATCAGATCCTGCAGGGCAAAGACGATCGCCTGCTGGTGGTGATCGGCCCCTGTTCGATTCATGACACAGAAGCGGCGAAAGAGTATGCCGACCGCCTGCTGGCGCTGCGTGATGAGCTGAAAGGCGAGCTGGAAGTGGTGATGCGGGTCTATTTTGAAAAGCCGCGCACCACGGTGGGCTGGAAAGGGCTGATCAACGATCCGTATATGGATAACAGCTACCAGCTCAACGATGGTCTGCGTCTGGCGCGTAAGCTGCTGCTGGATATTAACAACAGCGGTTTACCGGCGGCGGGCGAGTTTCTGGATATGATTACCCCGCAATATGTGGCTGACCTGATGAGCTGGGGCGCGATTGGTGCGCGCACCACGGAATCTCAGGTACACCGTGAGCTGGCGTCGGGTCTCTCCTGTCCGGTCGGCTTCAAAAACGGCACCGATGGCACCATTAAGGTGGCGATCGATGCGATTAACGCGGCGGGTTCACCACACTGTTTCCTGTCAGTGACGAAGTATGGTCACTCCGCCATTGTGGAAACCAGCGGCAACGGTGACTGCCATATCATTCTGCGCGGCGGCAAAGAGCCTAACTACAGTGCGCAGCATGTTGCAGAGGTCAAAGAGGGCCTGGCAAAAGCGGGTCTGCCACAGCAGGTGATGATCGATTTCAGCCACGCCAACAGCAGCAAGCAGTTCCAGCGTCAGATGGTAGTGGCAGACGATGTCTCACAGCAGCTGATTAACGGTGAGCAGGCGATTGTCGGTGTGATGATCGAGAGTCATCTGGTGGAAGGCAACCAGAGCCTGGAGAGCGGCGAGCCGCTGGTCTATGGCAAAAGCGTTACCGACGCCTGTATCGGCTGGGAAGATACCGACAAGGTACTGCGTCAGCTGGCAGCAGCGGTTAAACAGCGCCGCGGCTGAGTGGGATAACTGACAAGGTCTGACCCGGTTCGCTTTGAGGATTGTGCCTCTGACCGTGTTCCCTGCGCTTTGAGCTAATCAGTTGTTGCCAGGCTCATTGATCTCTTTATTCTGACAACGAACACAGTGCGCAGCGTTCACGCGCGCAGCCCAATAAAAAAGGCCAGACTTTCGTCTGGCCTTTTTGTATTTCAGCGAGAAATTACTTCGCTTTACCCTGATTCGCAACGGCTGCAGCTTTCGCGGCAATCTCGTCCTGGTCGCCCAGGTAGTAGCGTTTCAGCGGTTTGAAGTTTTCATCGAACTCATAAACCAGCGGTACGCCGGTAGGGATGTTCAGTTCGAGGATTTCATCTTCGCTCAGGTTATCCAGATATTTCACCAGCGCACGCAGTGAGTTGCCGTGTGCGGCAATGATCACTTTCTCACCGCTTTTGATGCGCGGCAGAATGGTTTCGTTCCAGTAAGGGATAACGCGGTCGATGGTCAGCGCCAGGCTTTCGGTGGTTGGCAACTGCTCTGGGGTCAGTTTCGCGTAACGCGGATCATGGCCCGGGAAGCGCTCATCTGAACGATCCAGCTCTGGTGGGGTAACGGCAAAGCCGCGACGCCATTGCTTAACCTGCTCATCACCATATTTGGCAGCGGTTTCCGCTTTATCCAGACCCTGCAGCGCACCGTAGTGACGCTCGTTCAGACGCCAGGTTTTCTCAACCGGCAGCCAGGCCTGATCCAGCTCATCCAGCACATTCCACAGCGTGTGAATGGCACGCTTCAGTACTGAGGTGTAAGCGAAATCGAAAACAAAGCCCTCTTTTTTCAGCAGCTGACCTGCTGATTTGGCTTCGCCACGACCTTTCTCAGAAAGGTCAACATCATACCAACCGGTAAAGCGGTTTTCGTTGTTCCACTGGCTTTCGCCGTGTCGCACCAGAACCAGCTTAGTTACAGCCATAGCTTAACTCCTTAATACTGTGATGTTTCTGTGAGATTGGAAACCTGCTGCTGCCCGCCTGACACGCGAGCTGATTGCGCCATACCATAACGGAAAAGCGGGCAGCGCGTAAGCCTGTGTGTGACGCACTGCGCGTTTTTCAGCCGGAGGCTCAGCGTGGCGTGAAGCGATAACGCGTCACGGATTCCCAGCGATCTCCCGGCTGCAGCCAGCAATCAGGCTGAGGCCACTCAGCATGATTAGGCGAATCCGGTAAAAATTCGCTCTCCAGCGCAATACCCTGAAATGCAGTATAGCTCGCCTGCTCGCGGGCACGGGTGCCCGCCAGGTAGTTGCCGGAGTAGAACTGCAACGCCGGTGCCGAAGTGGTCACGCTGAGCTGCAGTCTGCCATCTTCCGACCAGAGTTCTGCCGCAGGCTGAGTGTCGTCGCCTGCGCTGTTGAGCAGAAACGCATGGTCATAGCCCTTCACCGCCCGCTGGTCGTCGTCTGCCAGAAACTCCTGTGCCACGACTTTGGCCTCGCGGAAATCAAAACTGGTTCCGGCAACCTCTTTCAGCGGCGCATTCGGGATGCCTTCGCTGTCGACCGGCAGATAATGGTCGGCGTGCAGTTGTAAGCGATGCTGGCGAGCGTCGCCATGATGCGCATCAAGGTTAAAGTAGGCGTGGTTAGTCAGATTGACCGGGCAGGGCTGATCGCAGCGCGCTTCATAGCTAATGCTCAGGCAGTTCTGGTCATCCAGCTGGTAGCGCAGATCGGCAATCAGATTGCCGGGATAGCCCTGATCGCCATCAGGCGAATCAATGCGGTAGTGCACCTCACTGTCAGACTGGCTGACAATCTGCCAGCGGCGCTTATCAAAGCCTTCTGGTCCGCCATGCAGCTGATGTGCACCCTGGTTCGGCACCAGCTGGCGATTCAGTTTATTCAGTTTCGCCCCGGCGATGCGGTTAGCGTAGCGGCCGACCGTCGCGCCCAGATAGGCATCCTGATGCAGATAGTCAGAGGGCGTGGCGCAGCCAAGTAGCGCTTCACGCACCGTGCCATCCTGCATCGGCACGCGGGCGGAGAGCCAGGTTGCGCCCCAGTCCATAAAGGTGGCCAGCATGCCGTTGGCATTGCGCAGCACCGTTATGCGCCACGGCTGACCGTCGGGCGCATGGGAGTTGACGTCGTTCAGCATTGGCCGGCTCCTTCAGAGGCTTTGCAGACGTAGAAGGTCTCTTTGATGCCGGTCGCTGCTTCATACTGCTCCGCTACGGCGGCTTTAACCTGATCGACCAGATCCAGTGGCATCAGCGCGACGATACAGCCACCAAAGCCGCCGCCGGTCATACGCACGCCGCCGCGCTCACCGATCTGCGCTTTCACGATCTCTACCAGGGTATCGATCGGTGGCACGGTGATCTCGAAGTCGTCACGCATCGAGGCGTGAGATTCGGCCATCAGCTGGCCCATACGGGTCAGGTCGCCCTGAGTCAGCGCATCAGCCGCTTCCAGGGTGCGGGCGTTCTCGGTCAGGACGTGACGCACGCGTTTTGCCACCTGCGGGTCGAGCTGCGCATGTGCCGCTTCAAACTCGGCCAGTTCAACGTCACGCAGTGCCTTCTTATTGAAGAAACGCGCGCCCGCTTCACACTGCTCACGACGTGTGTTGTATTCGCTGCCAACCAGGGTACGACGGAAGTTGGAGTTGATGATCACCACCGCGATATCTTCCGGCATCGACACCGGACGCGTGCCCAGCGTGCGGCAGTCGAGCAGCATGGCGTGATCTTTCCGGCCCAGCGCTGAGATCAGCTGGTCCATGATGCCGCAGTTACAGCCGACGAACTGGTTTTCCGCTTCCTGACCATTCACGGCAATGGCGGCGCCATCCAGCGGCAGATTATAGAGCTGCTGCACTACGGTGCCGACCGCCACTTCCAGCGACGCAGATGAGCTGAGGCCCGCGCCCTGAGGCACGTTGCCGCTGATCACCATATCGATACCGCCGAAATCGGCATGACGCTGCTGCAGATGTTTCACCACGCCGCGTACATAGTTGGCCCACATCGGTTCCTGCAGGCTGACGATCTCTTCATCCAGCGAGAATGTGTCCTGCGCATTCTCATAATCCGCCGCGACCACCCGAATCTGGCGATCGTCACGGCGGGCACAGGCAATCACCGTCTGGTAATCGATAGCGCACGGCAGCACGAAGCCGTCGTTATAGTCGGTATGCTCGCCAATCAGGTTAACGCGGCCCGGTGCCTGAATAGTATGCGTAGCGGCGTAACCGAAGGTGTCAGAGAAAAGCTGCTGCGTGATGGTTTTTAAGCTCATTGTTGTGCCTCACGGAAGTGAACGTCGCTGACAGAACGCAGACGTTCTGCCGCCTGCTCCGCCGTTAAATCGCGTTGGGTTTCGGCCAGCATTTCATAGCCAACCATAAATTTACGCACCGTTGCTGAGCGCAGCAGCGGCGGATAGAAGTGAGCATGCAACTGCCAGTGATCGTTGGCTTCGCCGTTAAACGGCGCGCCGTGCCAGCCCATGGAGTAGGGGAATGAGCACTGGAACAGGTTGTCGTATCGGCTGGTCAGCAGCTTAAGCGCCAGCGCCAGGTCGGTACGCTGCGCCTCATTGAGGTCGGTAATTCGTTTGACGTGCGCTTTCGGCAGCAGCAGGGTTTCAAACGGCCAGGCGGCCCACCACGGCACAACCGCCAGCCAGTGATCGGTTTCCACCACGGTGCGGCTGCCATCCTGCTGTTCGCGAGCCAGATAATCGACCAGCATCGGCGAGCCATGTTTAGCGAAATAGTCGCGCTGATGATCATCTTCACGCTGCGCTTCATTCGGCAGGAAGCTGTTGGCCCAGATCTGACCATGGGGATGGGGGTTGGAGCAGCCCATCGCCGCGCCTTTGTTCTCAAACACCTGCACCCAGGGATAGTGCTGACCCAGATCGGCGGTCTGTGCCTGCCAGGTACGCACCACCTCTTCCAGTGCGTTCAGCGACATCTCCGGCAGGGTTTTGCTGTGATCGGGCGAGAAGCAGATGACCCGACTGGTGCCGCGTGCGCTTTCACAACGCATCAGGATATCGTCGCTCTCGGGCGCGTCTGGCGTGTCGGTCATCAGCGCAGCAAAGTCATTGGTAAAGACGTAGGTGCCTGCATAGTCCGGGTTTTTGTCGCCGGTGATGCGGGTGTTTCCGGCACACAGGAAGCAGTCCGGATCGTGCGCCGGTAACGTATTGACCGCCGGGGTTTCCTGCGCGCCTTGCCACGGACGTTTGGCCCGATGAGGTGAAACTAAAATCCATTGATCAATCAGTGGATTGTAACGGCGATGCGGGTGATCGACCGGGTTGAATTTTTCCATGTTAGATCCTGGTAAGCGTCAAAAGCCAAAGAGGCATTGGTAAAAAGTAGCACATCATCGCGCCCGAAAGCGTGATCAAGTCTGGATAAATGGTATCGCTTACACAAGCTGAATATTCTTATTTCGTGGCATTGTGTGCGGATATATGGCGTGAAAGGCGATGCCGAATGGTAGCGCTTACACAAGGGCGCTTTAAAACGCCGCAGCAGCGGCGTGGGGTGACCCGTTATAAGAGCCTTAGTGCAGATTTTCCTGCTGATAGTGAAAGCCGCCGTCATGGGCGATAAAGCTCAGGCGATGTGTGATGCAGGCGGGCGCATCTTCCGCGTGATGCGAAACAAACAGCAGCTGAGTCCGTCCCTCGCCAATCAGCACATCGACAAAGCGCCGCACCAGCTGGCGGTTAATCGGGTCGAGCCCCTGTAGTGGCTCATCCAGTATCAGCAGCGTCGGATGCTTAACCAGCGCGCGGGCAATCAGCACCAGCCGCTGCTGTCCCCATGAGAGCGAGTGGAACGGCGCATCGGCCTGTCCGTTATCCATCCCCAGCAGTGCCAGCCACTGCTGCGCCAGCGCTTTTTGCCGGTCAGAAGCTGCCTGATAGAGACCAATAGAGTCGAAAAAGCCTGACAGGATCACCGTGCGCACATTGGTGCTGACGCGATAATCGAGATGCAGGCTGCTGCTGACATAGCCAATATGCTGCTTGATATCCCAGATGGTTTCGCCACTGCCGCGACGGCGGCCAAACAGGGTTAAATCATTGCTGTAGCCCTGAGGATGATCGCCGGTCACCAGGCTAAGCAGGGTCGATTTTCCGGCGCCGTTCGGACCGGTGATCTGCCAGTGCTCGCCGGCGTTGACCTGCCAGTTCAGCCCCTGAATTACTGGCTTATCGTTATACGAGACGGTGCCGTTGCGCAGGATAACGCGCGGCGCATCATCCGCCAGCGATGGCAGCTGATCCGGCGCATCCGCCTCAGGTAACGCCATTCCCATCAGCTGTTCACTATGTGCCAGCTGCGCCACCAGCGCTTCTGTTAAAATGGCCTGGCGTGGCCCGCTGTGGGTGAGGGTGCACTCTGCCAGCACGCCAACCTGCTGAATGAAGTCGGGAATATCGTCAAAGCGATTGAGCACCAGCACCAGGGTAAATGTCGGCTGCTGCAGGCCGCGCAGCGTGTCGGTCAGGCTGGCGCGCGACGCCACATCCAGCCCGTCAAACGGCTCATCCAGAATCAGCAAATCTGGCTGGTTCATCAATGCCTGACAGAGCAGGGTTTTGCGGGTTTCGCCGGTAGAGAGATATTTAAAGCGGCGTGAAAGCAGCGCTTCGATGCCGAACTGCTGTGCCAGCTGCTCGCAGCGCTCGGGCTGCTGAACCTCCGCCTGAATCACCTCTGCCACGGTCAGCCCGGTATCCTCTTCACCTTCGCTGAGCATATCGGTGTTGTTGCGCTGCCACTCCTGCGCCACCAGGGTTTGTAGCTGCTCCAGCGACAGCCGGACCGGACGTCTGAAATCGCTGCTGACTGAACCGGCCAGCGGCGGAAGTTCTCCAGAGAGTGCGCGCGCCAGTGATGATTTGCCGCTGCCGTTGGCACCGACAAACGCCCAGCTTTCGCCGCGCTGCAGTTCCACCTGATTCAGGCTCAGTATCCGGGTATCGCTAAGACGAAATGTGCCTTGCGAAATGTGCAATGAAGCCATGATCTGTTCCATTTTTTGCATCGTGTTACTGAGTTGTAACCATTGCCCGTAATGAAGTCAAATCAACCGCTAGAGCAGGGTGGCGACGATGGCGTGTTCCGCATTGAAACTGGCGATCACGGCGTCGCCGGGCTGCAGCCTGAGTTGCTGTAGCTGATCGTTGCTCAGGGTCGCGCACAGGGTTTCGCCGCTGGCGAGCTTCATCAGCACTTCACTCATCTGCTCGCCGGGTTCGATGGCACTGACCGTCGCTGCCAGCTGATTGTCATCCTGTGCGGCGTCACGACTGATGCGGATCCACGGCGCTTTGATCAGTACCAGCACCTCTTTACCCGCGGCCAGTTGCAGGCGATCGGCGCTGCGCTGGGTCAGCGCCACATTAAGCTGCGTGACGCCATCGGCCAGTTGAATCAGCAGATGCTGGACCACCTGCTGCGCATCGTTACTGACGACGGTGCCAAACAGCTGGTTACGGGCGCTGGTCTGCAGCGAGAAGCGGGCGATGGCCGCCAGCAGACTGTCGAGCGGTAACGTATCCTGCTGCAGCGCATCAAAGGCTTTCTGCTGGATCTGCTCCATCAGCTGGAACAGCTGAATCAGGCGTTCACCGTAGCGGGTCAGCGTTGCGCCACCGCCGCCTTTGCCGCCGGTGGCCCGCTCTACCAGCGTTTCATCCGCCATCTGGTTCATCTCATTAATCGCATCCCAGGCACTTTTGTAGCTGATGCCGGCCAGCTTCGCACCCTGACTGATCGACCCGGTCTGCTGTACGCGTTTCAGCAGCTCAATACGTCGCGGATCGGCAAACAGTTTCTGTTGTAAACGGATATGAAGGGACAGTTCGGCTTCCATGGCAGCTCCGGCAAAGGGTTAAGGCGAAGGCCGATGATAGCGGCGTTTTGTGACCAAAGTAAAAGCACGAAAAGGGCTGCGCAAAATTTTGCTGACCCGTTACAATCTCTTTTTTGTTAGCAGAGTGAGACTCTCCATGCTGGAATTACTTAAAAGCCTCGCCGTCGCCATACTGATGGTGCCTGTGGTGATGGCGCTGATGCTGGGTATGATTTATGGCCTGGGTGAAGTGTTTAACGTCATCTCTAAAATTGGTCATCGCGAAAAATCCTCAGCCCGTTCGCACAATTAATTGCTGCCACGCCCGCCATCTGCGCGGGCGTGGTTGTTTTTAACTCACCTGATTTAACCTTTTGTTCCCCCTGCCGATAATTTACTGAACCTCACTGACATTGCGCTATATTATCCGCTACACAACGAATAGCCGGAGAAAATCATGTCATTTAAACACTATCGCTGGGGCGTCGCGGCCCTGATCACCGTTTCGCTGGCCGGACAGGCTGTGGCCGCCGACAACATTACTGTGTTTGCCGCGGCTTCACTGACCAACGCGATGCAGGATATTGCCAGCCGTTACAAGCAGGAAAAGGGGGTGACGGTGGTCTCTTCATTTGCCTCCTCTTCAACGCTGGCGCGCCAGATTGAGCAGGGTGCACCTGCCGATCTCTTTATCTCTGCCGATCAGCAGTGGATGGATGATGCGGTGGCGAAAAAAAGTGTGATTACCAGCAGCCGCTATACCCTGCTGGGCAACGATCTGGTGCTGATTGCGCCACGCAGTGCCGCAGCCAAAGCGGTGACGCTGGATCCGAAGACTGACTGGAAAACATTGCTGCACGGGGAGCGTCTGGCAGTCGGCGATCCGGACCACGTTCCCGCGGGCATCTACGCCAAAGAGGCGCTGCAAAAACTGGGTGCATGGGAAGGCGTTGCGCCTTCGTTAGCGCCAGCCAATAATGTTCGTGCAGCGCTGGCCCTGGTCGAGCGTAATGAAACGCCCTATGGCATTGTCTACGGTTCTGACGCGGTCGCCAGCGACAAAGTGCAGGTCGTCGGGCATTTTCCGGCAACCAGCCATAAGCCGGTGGAATATCCGATGGCGATAGTTAACGATCACGACAATGCCGCCGTTAAAGCGTTTTATGATTATCTGAAAGGGCCTCAGGCCGCGGCTATCTTCAAACATTACGGATTCACACCGACGAAATGATACTCAGCGATCCCGAATGGCAGGCGGTACTGCTTAGCCTTAAAGTCTCTGGCATAGCCGTGATGGGCAGCCTGCCGTTTGGCATCCTGATGGCCTGGATTCTGGTGCGCTGCCGTTTTCCTGGTAAAGCGCTGCTCGACAGCCTGATCCACCTGCCGCTGGTGCTGCCGCCGGTGGTGGTGGGGTATCTGCTGCTGATTAGCCTTGGGCGGCGCGGCATCATAGGCGAAAAGCTTTATGACTGGTTCGGCTTCAGCTTTGCTTTCAGCTGGCGCGGTGCCGCACTGGCCTCTGCCGTGATCGCCTTTCCGTTGATGGTGCGTGCCATCCGGCTGGCGCTGGAGGCGGTGGATAGCCGGCTGGAGCAGGCGGCGCGCACGCTGGGCGCCGGACGCTGGCGGGTCTTTTTCACCATCACGCTCCCGCTGACGTTGCCTGGCGTCATCGTCGGTACGGTGCTGGCGTTTGCCCGATCGCTGGGCGAGTTCGGCGCCACCATCACCTTTGTTTCCAATATTCCCGGCGAGACGCGTACGCTGCCGCTGGCGATGTTTACCCTGATAGAGACGCCCGGCGCGGAAGGGGCGGCGGCACGGCTCTGCGTCATCGCGATCGTGCTGGCGCTGGCGTCACTGCTGGCGTCGGAATGGCTGGCACGTGCAAGCCGTAAGCGGATGGGAAACTGATGCTATCACTCAACTTTATGCAGCAGCAGGGCGATCACGTGCTGGAGGTCGACCTGCAAATCCCGGCCAAAGGGATCACTGCTATTTTCGGTGTGTCAGGCGCCGGAAAAACCTCGCTGATCAACGCGATCAGCGGGCTGACTCAGCCGCAAAGGGGACGGATCCAGCTACACGATCGCCTGCTGTTAGATGCGGAGCAGAAGATTGCGCTGCCGCCGGAAAAACGGCGTATCGGTTATGTCTTCCAGGATGCGCGGCTGTTCCCGCACTATCGGGTCCGAGGCAACCTGCAATATGGTATGGCACCTAAGATGAAAGCGCAGTTCGACAGTCTGGTTTCACTGCTGGGTCTGGAGGCACTGCTGCCGCGCTTTCCGCTGTCGCTGTCGGGCGGGGAAAAGCAGCGGGTCGCGATTGGCCGTGCGCTGCTGACCGCACCGGATATGCTGCTGCTGGATGAGCCGCTGGCGTCACTGGATCTGCCACGCAAACGTGAACTGATGCCGTATCTGCAAAAGCTGGCGAAGCAGGTCGATATTCCGATGCTCTACGTTTCGCACAGTCTGGAGGAGATCCTGCAGCTGGCTGATAACGTGCTGGTGCTGGATGCGGGCAAGGTCAAAGCCTTTGGTCCGCTGGAGCGGGTATGGAGCAGCAGCGCGATGCGGCCCTGGCTGCCGGTCAGTGAACTGACCAGCGTGCTGCGGGTGCAGGTGCTGGAGCAGCATCCCGACTATCCGATGACCGCCCTGTCGCTGGGCGATCAGCACATCTGGGTCAGCCGGGTGAACCAGCCGGTTAAAACTCCGCTGCGTATTCGCATTGCCTCGGCCGATGTCTCGCTGGCGCTGCAACCGCCGCAACACAGCTCGATCCGCAACATTTTACCGGCACAGGTGGTGGAATTGCTGGAGGTCGGGGACCAGGTTGAGGTGAAGCTGCGCATCGGCATTAGCGAACTCTGGGCGCGCATCACGCCGTGGGCGCGGGATGAGCTGGGCATCCGGCCGGATCAGTGGCTCTATGCCCAGATCAAAAGCGTCTCTGTGACGCCCTGATTACAACACGTACTGATAGAGGGTATCGGCAATACCGGTTTCAAGGTTGGTGCCGATGACCATTTTCGCCCGCGCTTTAATCGCCTCATCGGCATTGCCCATCGCCACGCCCAGTCCGGCCGTTTCCAGCATGCTGAGATCGTTATAGTTATCACCGAATGCGATCACATCGGACATACTCAGCCCCAGTGATTCAACCCACTGCGCCAGTCGTTTGCCTTTGCTGTTGCCGCCTTTGGCGATATCCACCTGATCGTGCCACGACCATTCACAGGCCAGCCCCAGTTCCGCTTCCACCCCGGTGGCGAACTGCTGCAGTTCCGGGATGTTGTTGTGCGACAGGGCAAACTTCCAGATCGAACCGGCGTCGCGTGCCGCCTGGGCTAAGTCGGGCACCTTGCGGAACAGTGGACGCTGGTGGGCAGGCAGCGATTCGGCCCATTTCAGGGTGCGCATCACGTGGCCGGTCGGGGTCTGATAGAGCATCGCATCATCCACGTAGAGCAACCCGTGAATCTGCTGCTGATTCAGCATCTCAATTACCTGCAACGCCAGTTGCGGGTCGAGGGGATCGGACGCCAGCACCTTTTTCGCCTGGTAATCATACAAATAGGTGCCATTACAGCAGATTGCGGGTGTATCCAGCTGTAACGCCTGATAAAAAGGGTGGATAGCGCAGTGATGGCGTCCGGTCACGATAGCGACATGAACGCCCGCCTGGCGTGCCTGATTTAGCGCTTCGATTGACTGCGGCAGAATCGTTTTGGCTGGGGTCAGCAGCGTGCCGTCGAGATCGAGGGCGATTACACGGTAGCTCATTAATCCTCTCGTTTTTCCTGGTTTGCAGGGGCTGAAGTCTACACCTCACCACGGTCCGGAGACAAAAAACAGGGCACAAATGATCCCAGCGTAGGGCAATAAAACAGGCTACAGTGATTCACAAATCATGATCAGGCAGCAAAAAAGGAGAATGCATGAAACAAGTTGTCTACACCGCCAGTCCCGAGAGCCAGCAGATCCACGTCTGGCAGATGAATGATGAGGGTGGGCTGACGTTGCTTCAGGTGACCGATGTCGCCGGCCAGGTTCAGCCAATGGTGGTGAGTCCGAACCGCGATTTTCTCTATGTCGGTGTGCGTCCCAATTTCCGCGTGCTGGCGTTTCGCATTGCCGCCGATGGCACGCTGACCGAAGCGGGTCAGGCGCCGTTGCCCGGCAGCCCGACTCACATTTCCACCGATCGCCAGGGCAGGTTCCTGTTCTGCGGCTCCTACAATGATGCCTGCGTCAGCGTCAGCCCGATTGGCGATGACGGCATTCCGCAGGCCCCGCTGCAGGTGATCAGCGGACTTGATGGCTGTCACTCGGCCAACATCGATAATGACAACAAGACGCTCTACGTGCCGGCTCTGAAGCAGGACCGTATCTGTCTGTTTAAGCTGGGCGAAGACGGTCAGCTGACGCCGCGTAAACAGGCTCAGGTCACGACAGTAGAAGGCGCTGGCCCGCGTCATATGCAGTTCCATCCGGGCGGCCAGTACGCTTACTGCGTGAACGAGCTCGACAGTACGGTTGAGGTCTGGGCATTAAATACGGGCGAAGGTGAAGCAGAAAGCGTGCAGACGCTGGATATGATGCCGCCTGATTTCAGCGGTACGCGCTGGGCAGCCGATATTCATCTGACGCCGGATGGCCGTTTCCTCTATGCCTGCGATCGCACCAGCAGCACGCTGGCAGTCTTCAGCGTCAGCGACCTGGGCGATGAGCTGACCCTGGAAGGGTTCCAGCCGACGGAAACGCAGCCGCGCGGATTTAATATCGATCACAGCGGACGCTATCTGGTGGCGGCGGGACAGAAATCTCATCACATCGAAGTTTATGCGATTACCGAACCGAAAGGGCTGTTAAAGCCGCTGGGACGTTATGCGGTGGGGCAGGGCCCGATGTGGGTTGTGATTCATCAGTTACAGGCGTAACCCGCTACGAAAAACGCCTCTCCTGTCAGGGAGAGGTATGAGATAGTTGACGAAGTCTGCCACAGCCCAGCTGTGAGATCGAGCAGACACAGGGAATGGCGTCAAATCGGAAAGACGCAAAAACCGCCATCCATGGCACGCTCGGCCCCCGCGATTACGCACCTCATCCCTGAGGTGCGCCCGTAGCCGGGCCAACGCTTTGCGTTGTTCAAAAACGCTCCCGGCGTTTTTGTCCCTGGGCGTGGGACGCTTTCCTCTTCTAACGCCGTTCCCTGCGTTTTGAGCTAATACGTTGCTGCCAGGTCACCCAGCCTTGGGTTTGCCAGTAGTCTGTCGTGCTGAATTACTGATAATTCACGGTCAGCGAGGCGCTCGCCAGTGCGTGGAAATGCACATTAAAGCCGACCATTGCGCCACTGGCGCCTTCATCTACTTCAATCGTCTCCACATCCAGCGCATGCACGGTGAAAATGTAGCGATGGGTTTCGCCCTGTGGCGGTGCCGCGCCACCGTAGCCCGCCTGACCGAAATCGGTACGGGTCTGGATTGCGCCTGCTGGCAGTGACGCTTTGCCGGAGCCGGCACCCTGCGGCAGTGACGTCGTGCTGGCCGGAATATTCGCCACCACCCAGTGCCACCAGCCGGAACCGGTCGGGGCATCAGGATCGTAGCAGGTCACCACAAAACTTTTGGTGCCTTCCGGCGCTGCTTCCCAGGCAAGGTGGGGGGAGATATTCTCGCCCTGATAACCCATGCCGTTGAAAACATGCTTTTCAGGCATCTTATCGCCGTCATTAAAATCCTGACTAAAAACGCGCATCACATCTCCTTAATTGTCGATGAATAGCCTGCCATCATAACTAAAAGTGTCGCCAGTGCCAGCGGTCAGCCTGCTTCAGGCGGCAAAATGTTGAGAATGCTCCAGCGCGCCGCCAATCGCCTGCACCAGCCTGCTCAGCGCCTGTGGTGTGATGATGTAGGGTGGCATCAGGTAGATCAGCCGGCCAAAAGGCCGGATCCAGACGCCCTGTTCAACAAAGAACTGCTGCAGCGCCGCCATATTAACCGCCTGATGGGTTTCCACTACGCCAATCGCGCCCAGCACGCGCACATCGGCCACCTGCGGTGAACTGCGCAGCGGCAGCAGCTCAGCCCGTAACTGCTGTTCGATCGCCGCCACCTGGCGCTGCCAGTGACCTTCCGCCAGCATGGTCAGGCTCTCCGCCGCTACCGCACAGGCCAGCGGATTGCCCATAAAGGTCGGGCCATGCATAAAGCAGCCCGCCGCGCTGCGGCTGATGGTGTCCGCGACCTCGCGGGTAGTCAGGGTCGCCGCCAGCGTCATCATGCCACCGGTCAGCGCTTTGCCGACGCAGAGAATATCCGGGGTAATGCCCGCATGCTCGCAGGCAAAAAGTTTGCCGGTACGGCCAAACCCGGTGGCGATCTCATCCGCAATCAACAGCACGCCATAGCGATCACAGGCTTCCCGTACCTGCTGCAGATAGCGCGGATGGTAGAAACGCATGCCGCCCGCACCCTGCACAATCGGCTCCAGAATGACGGCTGCCAGTTGCCGGTGATGCTGTTCTATCAGCCTGGCAAAATCATCGAAATCAGGCTTGTGCCATTCATCATCAAAGCCGCAGGCCGGGGCAGCCGCAAAGTGATGCTCGGGCAGATAGCCGCGCCACAGGCTGTGCATCGAGTTCTCGGGGTCGCATACCGACATTGCTGCAAAGGTATCGCCGTGATAGCCACGTTTCAGCGTCAGGAACTGCTGGCGCGTCTCGCCACGCCCCAGCCAGTACTGCAGCGCCATCTTCATCGACACTTCCACCGCCACCGAGCCTGAGTCGGCCAGGAAGACGCACTCCAGCGCCTCAGGCGTCATCGCCACCAGCTGACGGCAGAGCGCTACCGCCGCCGGATGGGTAATGCCGCCAAACATCACGTGCGACATCTGTGTGACCTGCTCTGTCAACGCCCGGTTCAGGCGCGGATGGTTGTAACCGTGAATCGCCGCCCACCACGAGGACATCCCATCCACCAGCTCACGGCCATCGGCCAGCTGCAGCTGAAAACCCTGTGCGGCGACCACCGGATAGCAGGGCAGCGGATCCTGCATGGAGGTGTAGGGATGCCAGATATGCTGGCGGTCAAAGCGGGCATCGTCTGAGGAGAAAACGGGGATAGTCATCGGAGTTGTAAACCAAAATAAAAAAATATAGTTTACAAGTATAACCCTGCTTTTCGTCGGGATGACACCCTTTTTGGAGTAAGTAATGGCTCAACGCTGGACAATTGCACAGGCGCAAGCGCTGTTTGATCAACCTTTTCTTGAACTGATGTTTAACGCACAGCAGGTGCATCGGCAGCACTTCGATCCGCGCCAGGTGCAGGTCAGTACCCTGCTGTCGATTAAAACCGGCGCCTGTCCGGAAGATTGTAAATACTGCCCGCAGAGCGCGCGCTACAAGACCGGCCTGGAGTCGGAGCGGCTGATGGAAGTGGAAGAGGTGCTGACCTCAGCGCGTCAGGCCAAAGCCGCCGGTTCAACCCGTTTCTGCATGGGTGCCGCGTGGAAAAATCCGCACGAGCGCGATATGCCCTATCTGGAGAAGATGGTGGAAGGCGTGAAGGCGATGGGAATGGAAACCTGCATGACGCTGGGCACGCTCAGCGACGACCAGGCGCAGCGACTGGCGGGCGCGGGTCTCGATTTCTACAACCATAACCTCGACACCTCACCGGAATTCTACGGCTCCATCATCACCACCCGCAGCTATCAGGAACGTCTGGATACGCTGGGCAAAGTGCGCGACGCCGGCATCAAAGTCTGTTCGGGTGGCATTGTCGGCCTGGGCGAAACCGTTAACGACCGCGCCGGTCTGCTGGTTCAGTTAGCCAACCTGCCAACGCCGCCGGAGAGTGTACCGATCAACATGCTGGTGAAGGTTAAAGGCACGCCGCTGGCGGATAATGATGATGTGGAACCGTTCGATTTTATCCGCACCATCGCGGTGGCGCGCATCATGATGCCGACCTCGCATGTGCGCCTCTCTGCGGGCCGTGAGCAGATGAGTGAGCAGACCCAGGCGATGTGCTTTATGGCCGGGGCGAACTCGATTTTCTACGGTTGCAAACTGCTGACCACGCCGAATCCGGAAGAGGATAAAGACCGCGTGCTGTTCCGCAAACTGGGTCTTAACCCGGAGCATACTCACACTCAGCACGGCGATCAGCAGCAGGAGCAGCAACTCAGCGAGCAGCTATTCCATGCCGACACTGAACAGTTCTACAACGCGGCGCTGTAATGGGCTGGCAGCAACGTATCCGTCAGGCGCTGACGCAGCGCCGGGCGGCCGATGGCTGGCGGCAGCGACGGGTGATCGATCAGCAATCGACCCGCACGCTGCACAGCGGCGGCCGCAGCTATCTCCACTTCTCCAGCAATGATTATCTCGGCTTAACCCAGCATCCGGCGGTGATTGCGGGCTGGCAACAGGGCGCGGCGCGGGCGGGCGCAGGTGCGGGTGCTTCAGGGCATGTCACGGGTTATCACCGTCAGCACGCCGATCTTGAGGCGCAGCTGGCCGACTGGCTCGGCTACGACCGTGCGCTGCTGTTTATCTCTGGCTTTGCGGCCAATCAGGCGGTCATTCATCTGCTGGGCGAGAAAAACGATCGCATCCTGGCCGATAAACTCAGCCACGCCTCGTTGCTCGACGCCGCCAGCCATAGTCCGGCACAGCTACGACGTTTCCATCACAACGCGCCGGAGAGCCTGGCATTCCGGCTCGCCTCTCCCTGCGAGGGCGAAACGCTGGTTGTGACGGAAGGTATTTTCAGCATGGATGGCGACAGTGCGCCGCTGGCCGCCCTGGCGCAACAGACGCGACAGGCAGAGGGCTGGCTGCTGGTGGATGATGCACACGGCATCGGCGTGGTGGGTGAGCAGGGGCGCGGCAGCTGCTGGCAGCAGGGCGTTAAACCGGAACTGCTGGTTGTCACCTTTGGCAAAGCCTTTGGCGTCAGCGGTGCCGCGCTGCTGTGTGACGCAGCCACCGCCGACTATTTCCTGCAGTTCAGCCGACATCTGATCTACTCCACCGCGATGCCCGCGGCGCAGGCTAGCGCGCTGCAGGCGTCGCTGCGTGAAGTTCAGCAGGGCGATGCCCTGCGCCAGCAACTGCAACAGAACATTGGCCATTTCCGGCGCGGTGCGGCCTCGCTGCCGTGGCAACTGATGGACTCCGGCAGCGCGATTCAGCCGCTGCTGGTGGGCGAAAATGGCGATGCGATGGCGCTCTCCCAGCGGCTGGCTGAGGCGGGCTGCTGGGTCAGCGCGATCCGGCCACCGACCGTGCCGCCGGGGACGGCCCGGCTGCGCATCACCCTGACAGCGGCTCATCATCCTGAGGATATTGACCGGTTACTGGAGGCGCTGCATGACGCTGCGGGTTGACAAACAGGCGGTGGCACGCGCCTTTGGCCGGGCGGCCAGCCATTACGATGCCCATGCTGCGCTGCAACGCCTCAGCGGCGATGCCCTGCTGGCACTGGCGCCCGCACAAAGCGGTCTGCAGCTGCTGGATGCCGGTTGCGGCACCGGCTGGTATAGCAGGCTGTGGCGCGAACGTGGCAAACAGGTGACGGCGCTGGATCTCTCTCCGCAGATGCTGCAACAGGCGCGGGACAATGACGCGGCGCAGCACTATCTGGCCGGTGATATCGACGCGCTGCCGCTGGCGGATAACACGATTGACCTGGTGTGGAGCAACCTGGCGGTGCAGTGGAGCGAGGATCTGCCCGGCGCGCTGAGCCAGTTCCGGCGGGTGCTGCGGCCCGATGGCACGCTGCTGTTTTCCACTCTGGGCGACGGTTCGCTGCAGGAGGTTCATGAAGCCTGGTCCCATCTGGATGCGCTGCCTCACGCCAACCGCTTTCTCAGCGAGCCACAGATTGCGGCGGCCTGCCACGCAGAGCACCTGCGCTGTACCTCAGAGGTGGTGACCCTGCATTTTCCCGATGCGCTCAGCGCCATGCGCTCCCTGAAAGGGATTGGCGCGACCCATCTGCACCAGGGGCGTGACGGGCAGGTATTAACCCGACAACGGCTCAACCAGTTAGAGGCGCACTGGCCGCGCGATCGGCACGGCTATCGCCTGAGTTACCATTTAATCTATGGAGTAAGTGCATCATGAAATGCCTGTTTATCACTGGCACCGACACCGAGGTCGGTAAAACCGTGGCCAGCGGCGGGCTGCTGCAGGCCGCAGCCGCAGCGGGCTATCGCTGTGCGGGCTATAAGCCGGTTGCCTCAGGCTGTGAGATGACGCCAGAGGGCATCCGTAACAGCGATGCCCTGGCGCTGCAGCGCTACAGCAGCGTGCCGTTAACCTATCAGCAGGTCAATCCGCTGGCGTTTCTCGAGCCGACTTCGCCGCACATCGTCAGCGCCGAAGAGGGCAGGCCGATCACCCATCCGGCGCTGTCGGCGGGTCTGGCGGCGCTGCAACCGCTGGCAGACTGGATTCTGGTAGAGGGCGCGGGCGGCTGGTATACCCCGTTGTCGGAGACGCACACCTATGCGGACTGGGTGGTCAGCGAAAAGCTGCCCGTGATTCTGGTGGTGGGGATTAAGCTCGGCTGCATCAACCACGCTATGCTCACCGCTGACGCGGTGCGGGCAAGCGGACTGCCGCTGGTGGGCTGGATCGCCAACACCGTTGAACCCCCGGGTAAACGCTATCAGGAGTATCTCACCAGCCTGAAAAATAGGTTACCTGCCCCCTGTCTGGGCACCATCCCGTTTCTCACTGATGCGTCGCAGCAGGCGTCCTGTGGTCAATACCTGACGCTGCCGGAGTAACCGCCTGGCCTGGCTATTTTATTTGTCACGCTGAGTCCGGGCAGTGCTCACCAACCTCGCGCTGTGTATGCGCTCCGGTGGTTCTGCGCGCTCCATTTCCAGCCTGCCTGCAACCGTTACGCCCGGTGTCAGGCTACCGTCAGCCATTTATCGACGGTGTGGTCATCAAGCTGTTCCATGCTGCCCTGCGCCACATTGCGACCGCGGTGCAGCAGCAGAAAATAGTCCGCCACGCGACGGATCAGCGACAGGCGCTGCTCCAGCAGCAGGATGGTCAGCCCGTAGTCGAGGTTAAGCCGACGGATCAGATTGCCCATCTCCTCTTCCAGCCACGGCGACATCCCGTCGGTCGGCTCATCCAGAATCAGCAGTTTGGGCTGCAGCACCAGCGCGCGCGCCAGGGCCAGCTGTTGCTGCTGATCGATCGGCAGATCGCCGCTGCGCTGCTGGCGCAGAGAGTAGAGCGCCGGGAAGAGGTCGAACACCATTTCGGGAATGGCGCGATGGCGGTCGCGCTGGCTGGCACCCGCCAGCAGGGCAATCAGCAGATTATCTTCCACGCTCATCTGAGTAAAAATATGGCGGCCCTGCGGCACATAGCCAATCCCCATCTGCGCCCGTTGTTCAGCCGGTTGCAGCAGCAGATCTTCCGGCGGCGAGCCATCCTCTTTCCAGGAGATGGAGCCGCTGTTAATCGGCAATCTGCCCATGATGCAGTTCACCAGCGTGGTTTTACCCATGCCAGGACGGCCCAGAATGCCGGTGCAGGTGCCAGGCGACAGATCCAGGTCCACATCCCACAGAATATGGTTTTGACCGTAAAATTGATTTACCGAACGTAAACTCAGCATCTGACACTCTCCTTCCCGATCATTAGCCTGATTGCTTCCGCGCTCTGTCGTCTGGCAAACAAGTCATCAGCAACGGCAGCCTCGCCATTGCAGCACAGTGCGCATTCAGCGCGGTAACGCTACTGACTCCTGCAATTCCCAGGCCAGATCTAAAAACGGCCCTGTTTCCTGCCGGAGCGCCTCGTGTCAGGGAAGAAAGGTGAGAAAAACTTATCAATTCCCCACGGTGATCACGCGCCTGCACTTTTGCAGTGCCTCGGGGCGCTGTTTCTGGTGCAGACGTACTCTGACGTGGCAGCAAGTCCGATTAAGAATCTTAGTATGAGGCGTGAAAATTTGCGTACGGCACCCGGTGACAGATTAAAATTGCAGAATAATCCGGCAGCAGGCGACGCGAAATTTAACGCAAAAAAAATTATTTTCACGGTAGTGAGAAGGCAGGGAAAAATTATACACAGCTGATGGCGTCGGGGCTGCCATCACTTATCCACCATTCCTGTGGATAACCTTGTGCATTAGGTAATGAAAACCAGTTGGAAGCGAGGAAATACGCGGCCTGGTAACATAATGACGAGAATCTGGCCTCATAGCCTTATTTCAATAAAATCAGTTTGTTATCAAAAAACAAGCCTGAGAATTATCTGTCAGGTAACGGTACTGTAATTTTGTGACACTCTATTGACAAATGTTAAATCAGATCTCTGCCTGGGGATAACATTGCGCAACAAGCTGAGCGATAACGCTGCCAGCCTGCAGGGACAGCAGGTGCCATCCTGCTGGCGTTAACATTGCACCAATACTGTTTTTATATCCAGTATTATTTTCTGGCAAAATCACCATAGCAGAGTAAAATGAGTGCCTGCCCGCCGACTTCTCCAGCAGGAACTGCATTCATGAGCAAAGCCTTTAAATTGAACTCCGCCTTTAAACCTTCGGGCGACCAGCCTGAGGCGATACGTCGCCTGGAAGAGGGGCTGGAGGATGGACTGGCCCATCAGACCTTATTAGGCGTAACCGGCTCTGGTAAAACGTTTACCGTCGCCAACGTGATTGCCGACCTCAACCGTCCGACCATGGTGCTGGCGCCCAACAAGACGCTGGCCGCCCAGCTCTATGGCGAGATGAAAGAGTTTTTCCCGGATAACGCCGTCGAGTTTTTCGTCTCATACTACGACTATTACCAGCCAGAAGCCTATGTGCCGAGCTCCGACACCTTTATCGAAAAGGATGCGTCGGTGAACGAACATATCGAACAGATGCGTCTGTCGGCCACCAAGGCGCTGCTGGAACGGCGCGATGTCATTGTGGTGGCGTCGGTTTCGGCTATCTACGGTCTGGGCGATCCCGATCTCTATCTGAAAATGATGCTCCACCTGACCCGCGGCATGATTATCGATCAGCGCAGTATTCTGCGCCGTCTGTCAGAGCTGCAGTACACCCGCAACGACCAGGCGTTCCAGCGCGGTACCTTCCGGGTGCGCGGCGAAGTGATCGATATCTTCCCGGCGGAGTCGGACGACATTGCGCTGCGCGTCGAGCTGTTTGACGAAGAGGTTGAGCGTCTGTCGCTGTTTGACCCGCTGACCGGCCAGATCGATTCGGTCGTGCCGCGCTTTACCATCTACCCCAAGACGCACTACGTGACGCCGCGTGAGCGTATTCTGCAGGCGATGGAAGATATCAAAGTCGAGCTGGCGGACCGCCGCCGGGTGCTGCTGGAGAACAATAAGCTGCTGGAAGAGCAGCGCATTACCCAGCGTACCCAGTTTGACCTGGAGATGATGAGTGAGCTGGGCTACTGCTCCGGCATCGAGAACTACTCACGCTACCTCTCCGCACGCGGACCGGGCGAAGCGCCACCGACGCTGTTTGACTATCTGCCCGCCGATGGCCTGCTGGTGGTGGATGAGTCGCACGTGACCATTCCGCAGATTGGCGGCATGTATAAAGGCGACCGGGCGCGTAAAGAGACGCTGGTGGAGTATGGCTTCCGCCTGCCGTCGGCGCTGGATAACCGTCCGATGAAGTTTGAAGAGTTTGAGGCGCTGGCACCACAGACCATCTATGTTTCGGCGACGCCGGGCAAATATGAGCTGGAAAAGTCGGGCGACGAAGTGATCGATCAGGTGGTGCGTCCTACCGGTCTGCTGGATCCGATCATCGAAGTGCGTCCGGTCGGTACCCAGGTCGACGATCTGCTGTCAGAAATCCGTCAGCGCGTGGCGATCAACGAACGTGTACTGGTGACGGTGCTGACCAAACGTATGGCGGAAGATCTCACCGAATATCTGTCTGAGCATGGTGAGAAGGTGCGTTATCTGCACTCTGATATCGACACGGTAGAGCGTATGGAGATTATTCGCGACTTACGTCTGGGCGAGTTTGATGTGCTGGTGGGCATTAACTTACTGCGTGAGGGGCTGGATATGCCGGAAGTGTCGCTGGTGGCGATTCTCGATGCGGATAAAGAGGGCTTCCTGCGCTCCGAACGCTCGCTGATTCAGACCATTGGCCGTGCGGCGCGTAACATCAATGGTAAGGCGATTCTCTACGGCGATAAAATCACGCCGTCGATGGCGCGCGCCATTGAAGAGACCGAGCGCCGCCGTGAGAAACAGCAGCTGCACAACGAAGAGAACGGCATCGTGCCGCAGGGCCTGAATAAGAAGATCACCGATATTCTGGAACTGGGCAAAAACGTGGTGAAAACGCGCGGCAAAGCGAAACCAGCCCGCCCTGGCGAAGCCCAGGCGCTGGCCGATTTCCAGCTGTTAACGCCGCAGGCCCTGCAGAAGAAAATCCACGAACTGGAAGGGCAGATGCAGCAGCATGCGCAGAACCTGGAGTTCGAACAGGCGGCCAACGTGCGCGATCAGCTGCATGAACTGCGAACGCTGTTTATTGCGGCCTCGTAACGCCGTTAAAGCCCTGAATGGCGTGTTCCAGCGCCACCCGTAACAGCTGGCGGTCGTGACGATATTGGATATCGGCGGCCTCCAGCGGTTCACGGACAATCAGCCGGTTTTCAATGCCACGGGTGTCCACCGCCGGGCTGACGACCAGCGCATCAATCACGCGCTTGCCGATATAACGCTCCATCATCTGCAGCTTATCAGCCACTGACAGACTGGCGGCGGCAGGACTCAGCTCGCGGCCCAGATTGCCAATAAACACCATGGTGGCAGGCGTGCGACGCAAGGCCTGCGCCATCTCTTCCATCAGCAGAATCGGCATCAGGCTGGTGTAAAAACTGCCGGGTCCAATCAGGATCAGATCCGCTTCAGCAACCGCCTGCAGCGCTTCCCGCGTTGGCTGGACGTTGGGATGCAGCATCAGCTCCTGCGGCGGCTGCTTCATCTCGTCAATCGCCGTTTCGCCATAAACCATGTTGCCTTCAACATCCATCGCCACCAGATCCACCGGCTGCTCAGACATCGGAATTAAAAAGGCGTCGACTTTAAGCAGGTTACGGATGATGTTGATCGCTTCCAGCGGTCGAACGCTGAGATGATCCAGCGCCCGCAGCATCAGATTACCCAGGTTGTGTCCGGCCAGTTCGCCATTACCGGCAAAACGGTACTCAAACATCGCCGAGGCGACGCTGGGTTCAGCAATCAGCTGGTTAAGGCAGTTACGCATGTCGCCCCAGGCGATGCCGCCTTCTGAGCGACGAATACGGCCGGTTGATCCGCCGTTGTCGGTGGTGGTGACGATGCCGGTGAGACGCGAGCCCAGCGGGGAAAGGGCAGACATGACGCGGCCTAAACCGTGTCCGCCTCCCAGTGCCACAACGCGATCAAGATCGGCCAGTGTGCGATTCATACTTCTCCTTAATATCCCTTCGCGTGGCGTGGCTCTAATCGCTAAGCCCGCGCGGATGACTTACGTCAAAATCTGGATCGCATTTTAACGTATCCTGTCGCGAAAATGCGGTGAAAATTCGATATGTATAAGAATATATAGCGAAAACAGCAAATGGAAGAGTGGCGAAAATCACGCTACCATCATGCTTACCGCGCTGATCAACGGGTCAGCGTACACTCAAGCCTGAATGCCTACGTCTGCGGATAGGGGGTTCAGGCCGTAGCCATCGAGCTGCCAGGGTGCAGGAAGAAATGACTGCATCTCCCAATCTGGAAAGGTGTTCTGGTGTCACAATTTACTGATGCATACGCGCGTAAGTTCTATTACCTGCGCCTGTCGGTCACGGATGTTTGTAATTTCCGCTGTACCTACTGTCTTCCTGACGGCTACAAGCCGCAGGGAATTCGTAACAAAAGCTTTCTCTCGCTGGATGAAATCCGCCGCGTCACGCGGGCCTTTGCCGCTGCCGGAACGGAAAAAGTGCGGCTGACCGGCGGTGAGCCGTCGCTGCGCCGTGATTTCACCGACATCATTGCGGCGGTGCGCGAAAACGCCTCCATTCACCAGATCGCGGTAACCACCAATGGCTACCGGCTGGCGCGCGACGTGAAGCAGTGGCGTGACGCGGGGTTAACCGCACTCAACGTCAGTGTCGACAGTCTGGATGCCCGTCAGTTTCACGCCATTACCGGTCAGGATAAATTCCATCAGGTGATGAGCGGCATTGATGCCGCGCTGGACGCTGGTTTTCGCCAGGTCAAAGTCAACAGCGTGCTGATGCGCGATCTCAACAGCCGTAATCTGGCCACGTTCCTCGACTGGATCCGTACCCGTCCGATTCAGCTGCGCTTTATCGAACTGATGGAGACCGGCGACGGTGGCACGCTGTTCCGCGATCAGCACGTTTCCGGCATGGTCATCCGCGATCAGCTGATCGCCCAGGGCTGGCAGCGTCGTGAGAGCGGACGCAGCGACGGCCCGGCGCAGGTCTTTTACCATCCCGATTATGTCGGCGAGATTGGTCTGATCATGCCTTATGCCAAAGATTTCTGTGCCAGCTGCAACCGTCTGCGCGTTTCGGCGCACGGTAATCTGCACCTTTGCCTGTTTGGTGACGGCGGTGTGCCGCTGCGCGATCTGCTGGCGTCAGACGACCAGCAGGCCGAACTGCAGGCGCGCATCGCCAGCAGCCTGGGGCAGAAAAAGCAGACGCACTTTCTGCATCAGGGCAACACCGGCATCACACAGAATCTCTCTTACATTGGCGGCTAATTTCAGGAGGCAGTATGGGTAAACCAGCCAGCGAATTTCAGGCAGTGCAGATTGCGGTGATGACAGTGTCAGATCGTCGCGATGCCAGTGACGATACCTCCGGCGACTATCTGCGCGAAGCCGCCGCGGAAGCGGGGCATGAGGTGGTCGATCACGCCATCGTGCCGGATAATCTCTATCGTATTCGCGCCACCGTGTCGCGCTGGATCGCCAGTGAAGATGTCCAGGTCGTGATTATTAATGGCGGAACCGGCTTTAACCTGAAAAACAGCACGCCGGAAGCGCTGCTGCCGCTGTTCGACCGCGAGATTGATGGATTTGGCGAACTGTTCCGGATGATCTCCTATGAAGAGATTGGCGGTTCGACATTGCAGTCGCGCGCGATTGCCGGTCTGGCTAATCAGACGCTGATCCTGGCCGTGCCGGGTTCCACCAGCGCCTGCCGCACCGCCTGGGAACGCATTATCGCTGACCAGCTTGATGCGCGCACCGCGCCCTGTAATTTTGTCTCACATCTCAAGAAACGGTAAGTATGTCTCAACTCACACACATTAACGCCGCAGGCGAAGCGCACATGGTGGATGTCTCCGCCAAGGCGGAAACCGTGCGCGAAGCGCGGGCAGAAGTGCTGGTGCTGATGCAGCCGGAAACGCTGCAGATGATTATCGAAGGCAGCCACCACAAAGGGGATGTCTTTGCCACCGCGCGCATCGCCGGTATTCAGGCGGCGAAACGCACCTGGGAATTGATTCCGCTCTGTCATCCGCTGATGCTGAGCAAAGTGGAAGTGAACCTGGAGGCTGAAGCTGACCATAGCCGGGTTCGCATCACCACGCTCTGTCGCCTGACCGGCAAAACCGGCGTGGAGATGGAAGCGCTGACGGCCGCGTCGGTTGCCGCGCTCACCATCTACGACATGTGCAAAGCGGTGCAGAAAGATATCGTTATCGAACAGCTGCGCTTAATCAGCAAGAGCGGTGGCAAAAGCGGCGATTTCCAGGCGGTCTCGCATGATTAAGGTGCTGTTTTTCGCCCAGGTCCGTGAGCTGACCGGCACCTCATCGCTTGAGGTCGGTGCCGATTATCCGGATGTGGCCGCGCTGCGCAGTGCGCTGGCAGAGCGCGATGACCGCTGGGCGCTGGCGCTCGAGTCAGGCAAGCTGCTGGCGGCGGTTAATCAGACGCTGGTGCCGATGAGTCACCCGCTGCACGCCGGTGATGAAGTGGCCTTTTTCCCGCCCGTGACCGGAGGCTAAGATGGAAACGCAGATTCGCGTCGGCCCCGCGCCCTTTGATATGGCGGAAGCCTATCGCTGGCTGGCGGCCTGTGATGAAGATGGTGCGGTCGTGACCTTTACCGGCAAAGTCCGTAACCACAATCTGGGCAACGACGTCGCGGCACTGACGCTGGAGCACTATCCCGGCATGACCGAAAAAGCGCTGCAGGAGATTGTTGATGCGGCGCGCGAACGCTGGCCGCTGCAGCGCGTCACGGTGATCCATCGCGTGGGCGAACTGTTTCCCGGCGATGAAATCGTGCTGGTGGGCGTGACCAGCGCCCATCGCGGCAGCGCCTTTTCCGCTGCCGAGTTCATTATGGATTACCTGAAAACCCGCGCGCCGTTCTGGAAGCGAGAAGCGACAGAGCAGGGCGATCGCTGGGTGGATGCCCGCGACAGCGACCACCAGGCGGCTCAGCGCTGGGAGTAAGCTGCGTTAACGGCTCAGTGGGCAAAGGTGTCTGCGCCCGCTGAGCAGTTAACCGCATACATGCCGCTGCCCGCATCCCCAGACATCACGACGCTTAGCGCGGGATTAAGGCTGCTTTAGCTGCTCAGCCGCGCCAAACCCGGTCTGACCGTGGCTGTGTTCGCCGCCGCCGGCGGTGCGCTTCAGCTGAATGACCTGGCCCTGTTGCCAGGCGTTGGCACCTGCTGCGGCAGGATGCGCCACGATATCCGCACGCTGGGCGCGGATCTTTTTGCTGTCGATGTCAAAACGACGATCGCGGTCCGCCAGCAGTCGCGAGTCCATCTGACCATCCTCCGTAAAGCCCATCATCAGCGCCGGAATGCCGATCGGCAGCGTTTTGTCGCGATCGGTGTGCCAGGTGTGCCAGGTTTTCCCGTAGGTGTTCACAATGCGCTTCATCAGGGCGTGGTCGGCGGCTTCCGGTAAGCCTGGTGCAATCAGCGTGCCCGATTTCACCTCATACTGATGGCTGTGCCAGAGCTTCTTCTCTTCGGGCGGCAGGGTGTTAAACAGCCGTTCGCTGATAATGTACTCCACGCCCATCAGCCGTGCGTCGCGCGTGTTGCCGTCGTAAATCACCGCCTGCATCACATCGTCGTTCAGCACGGTGACATAGTGGTGCGCCTCCATCTGACCGTTCTTATCGCCGTTATAAAAATGGAATCCGTCGAGATAGGTGTTGATGGCGTCGATGGGCGGACGTGACTGCATCACGCTGGCGCCGGTCTCCAGCACCTTAAGCGAGGAGGAGGTGGGTGCGCCCGGCGATTTTACCTGGGCAGGCGTATTATTGGCGCCGCAGCCGGTTAATAACAGGCTGAACGCCGCAACTGGCCAGAGTTTAAACATCGTAAGTTCCTTTAACGGTAAAAAAGATAACCTTAGTTCAGTTCTCGCCTGCCTGTGAAACTCTGGCGATGGTAGAGTAGAGCTTTGGTTCATTCTGAGGACAGGCATGTCATCCACCCCGATTCTGCAACGTCTGACACTGGTCGCCGCACTGGTGCTGGCAGGTTGTAGCAGCAAGAAAACCCCTGAGGCGCCTGTGCGGCAGCCTGAAGATGTCAAAGCGCAGATCCAGCGGCTGCTGCCGTCGCACGTAAGCAATAAAGCGGCGTGGAGCGACGATATCTACACCACCTTCCGCACTCAGCAGATCGATCCCAGCGCCAGTAACCTCTGCGCGGTAATCGCCGTGACGGATCAGGAGAGCAACTTCAGCGCCGAGGCCGCCGTGCCGGGTCTGCCAAAAATCGCCTGGGGCGAGATCAACCGCCGTGCGGCGCAGGTGCACGTCCCGGCATTCCTGGTGCGTACCGCGCTGCAGATCAAATCGCCCACCGGTGAAAGCTACGCCGCCCGGCTGGACAAAGTGCGCAGTGAGAAAGAGCTGAGCGCTATTTTCGATGACCTGATTGATATGGTGCCGATGGGCCAGACGCTGTTTGGTAATCTCAATCCGATCCACACCGGCGGGCCGATGCAGGTCAGCATTGCGTTTGCCGAAGCGCATGCCAAAGGCTACCCGTGGCCGATCGATGGCACTATCCGGCGTGAAGTCTTTACCCGCCACGGCGGGATCTACTTCGGGACGATGCACCTGCTCGGCTATCCGGCTGACTACAGCCAGCCGCTCTACCGCTTTGCCGACTACAATGCGGGCTGGTATGCCAGCCGCAATGCGGCCTTCCAGGCGGCGGTGTCGCGCGCCACCGGCATGAAGCTGGCGCTGGATGGCGATCTGATTCTTTATGGATCGGATGCGGCGGGCGGCACCGAACTGGCGGTGCGCACGTTGTCGAAGCAGATCGATATGAGCAACAGCGACATTCGCCGCGATCTGGAGAAAGGGGAGAAAGCGTCGTTCAGCGACAGCGAACTCTGGAAACAGGTCTTTACCCTGGCGGATAAAATGGCGGGTCGAAAGTTACCGCGTGAAATGCTGCCGGGCATTAAGCTGGAAAGCCCGAAAATTACCCGTAATCTCACCACGGCGTGGTTTGCGCAGCGTGTCGACAGCCGTTATCAGCAGTGCCTGTCGCGACGTTAAGCGGCATGTTGTGGCACAGTTGAGCTGAGCTGTGCCACACTTAGAGCCAGTTCCGGACGACTTTTATTGTTATTCTGGCCCTGAACTGCGCGCATCCTCATAAGGCCGTACGGGCCCGTGGCGGTTGTGTCGCGCTGTCGCTGGCCACAGGGGCTGAAACAGAAACAACGTATGCCTGCCAGACCAGGTGATTCATCCGGTTCCCTGTGTGGAGCCGATCCTAATCCGTTTAACAAGAGGTGCATCATGGACCGATATCCACGAAATGATTCCATCGTTCAATCCGCATCTCGCGGTTTACAAGCCTATATGGCGCAGGTTTATGGCTGGATGACCTGCGGTCTGTTACTGACGGCGTTTGTCTCCTGGTACGCTGCACGCACGCCAGCGATCATGGAGCTGGTGTTTGCTAACCGCATCACCTTCTTCGGACTGATTATCGTGCAGCTGGGGCTGGTCTTCTTCCTGTCAGGTATGGTGCATCGCCTGAGCGGGGCCGTGGCAACCGGGCTGTTTATGCTCTACTCGGCGCTGACCGGCCTGACCATGGCGAGTATCTTCCTGGTTTACACTAACTCCTCGATCGCCAGCACCTTCTTTATCACGGCGGGGATGTTTGGCGCGATGAGCTTCTACGGCTATACCACCAAACGCGATCTCAGCCGTTTTGGCAGCCTGCTGTTTATGGCGCTGATTGGCATCGTGCTGGCGTCGCTGGTGAACTTCTGGCTGAAAAGCCCGGCGCTGATGTGGGCGATTACCTACATCGGGGTGGTGGTGTTTGTGGGGTTAACGGCCTATGACACGCAGAAGCTGAAAAATATCGGTGAGCAGATCGATGCCCGCGATACGGAAAACCTGCGTCGCTACTCGATTATGGGCGCACTGACGCTGTATCTCGACTTCATCAACCTGTTCCTGATGCTGCTGCGGATTTTCGGCAACCGCCGTTAAGTCTGAGGGAGTAGCGGGGGAGGCGCACTGTCTGCGCCTCCCCTTTTTTATTACGACTTCTGCAACTTCTGCTCATTCTTCTGGCGCAGATGTTTCGCCCGACTCTCCAGCCCCAGATAGAGCACCAGCGCTAGCAGCAGCGGCAGGATAAAGTAGAGCACGCGATAAGCCAGCAGCGCCGCAATGATAGTGCCATGCGAGGCGTGCTGACCGCTAAGCAGCGCCAGGAAGACCGCTTCCAGTACGCCAATGCCCGCCGGAATATGAATGATTACCCCGGCAATACTGCTGATCAGCAGCACGCCCAGCACCATCGGATAACCGACGTCTCGTCCCAGCAGCAGCCAGATAATCGCCCCCATCACCATCCAGTTGGCACAGGAAACCGCAAACTGCAGCAGCGCCATGCGCAGCGAGGGCAACTGCAGCGTCTGGCCTTTGATCGTCCAGCGACGCTGCTTTGAAAAGGCACAGGCCCAGAGGTAGACCGCCACCAGCACCAGCAGAGCGCCACCAATCAGCCGCAGTGTGGTTTCACCAATAAACCAGCCGCTGGGGATCGACACCATGCCCGCACTGAATACCACGCCCGCCAGCAGAATATAGCCCAGCCAGTTAGTGGCGATGCTCAGAGAGAAGATGCGGGTGATGGTGCCGCTATCCAGCCCTAACCGTGAATAGAGCCGGTAGCGCATCGCGACGCCACCTACCCAGGTACTCAGCGTCAGGTTGAAGGCGTAACAGATAAACGACACCAGCATCACCTGCCGCTTCGCCAGCTTATGGCCGCAGTAGGCGCGTCCAATCAGGTCATAGCAGCCATACACCAGGTAACTCAGCACCACCAGTCCGGCGGCGGTCAGTACCACAAAGCGGTTGTAGTTAACGATGACGTCATAAACATCTTCCCAGTTCACTTTGCGGGCATAGACCACCAGCAGAACCACCACCGCGATGAAAAAGAGCACGGTGAGGATTTTTTTCGCCAGTTGCCAGCGTGGATGTTTTTTTGCCATCAGGATTTTGCTCCCGGGTTATCAGTTTCAACGCGATCCTGCGTCTCCATTTCAGGCTGTACCGGCTCACCCACCTGGGCCAGCAGCGGCGTATGCGCCGGCAGCCAGCCAGCGATGGCCGGGAAATGGCGCAGGAAGTGGAATACCACCACGCTTTTACTCAGTTGCCACCAGTTGCGCGGCGGTAAGCGATCTTCCTGCACGCGCTGGCAATCGTTGGCCAGCAGCGCTTCCAGGTTATCACGCAGCGTCTGGTTAAACGGCCTGTCGTGGATGATCAGGTTGGCTTCAAGGTTAAGTGACAGGCTAAGCGGATCGAGATTGCTGGAGCCGACGGTGGCCCAGTAGTCGTCTTTTACCGCGATCTTGCCGTGCAGCGGGCGACGGATATATTCGTAGACTTCGACGCCGCCATCGACCAGATAGTTATAGAGCAGTTCCGCGCCCACTTTCACAATCGGCATATCCGGCTCGCCCTGCACAATCAGTCGCACCCGGACGCCACGCTGCGCGGCGTTGCGCATCTCACGCAGCAGCCGGTAACCCGGGAAGAAGTAGGCGTTGGCGATAATCACATCCCGCTTCGCCTCGCGCAGCATCTCCAGGTAGTGGACTTCGATGTCGTCGCGATGCTCGTCGTTATCGCGATAAACATAGAGCACCTGAGCATCGCCGGGCGTGGCGTTCACCGCCGGACGATGAGAGCGCGATCCCCACCAGCGGCGGGTATTCTGTTCGCTGCCAATCGCCTGTTGCAGATAGCGGGCGATGTCATCCACCACCGGGCCTTTGACCTGCACCGCATAATCCTGTTTGGCTTCCGGGCCATAATCGGTGTTGTGCTCGGCCGAGAAGTTAATGCCGCCCACAAAGGCCACCACGTCATCCACCACCACGGTTTTGCGGTGCAGACGGCGGAAAACGTTGGTGCGCATCCCCATCACCAGCGGACGCGGATCGTAATAGATGAAACGCACGCCAGCGCTGGTCAGGCTGTTAACAAATTTGTCAGAGAGTTCGGCAGAGCCATAACCATCGACCATCACTTCGACCCGCACGCCGCGCTGGGCTGCCGCCAGCAGTTCGCGGTGCAGGGCGTTGCCCACGTCATCCTCAAACAGAATAAAGGTTTCGATTAATACCGTACGTTCCGCCCGCTGGATCGCGCCAAAGACCCGCGGGAAAAACGCTTCGCCATTTTCCAGCAACAGCAGCCGGTTGCCTTCCTGCCAGCTAAAATTCATAGGTGAATCTCCACCGCCAGCGGCGCATGGTCGGAAAGATGGGACCAGGGCTTGCGCGGCAGCGCCCACGGATGACTGACGGTGGCGTTGCGGACATAGATGCGGTCGAGCCGCAGGATCGGGAAGCGCGCCGGGAAGGTGCGCGCCGGGCGTCCGGTTTTCATGCTGAATACCTCTTTCAGGCCTGCGCCATGTTTCAGGATAGCGTTAGCGCGTCGCTGCCAGTCGTTGAAATCGCCCGCCACCACCACCGGCGCGTCGGGCGGCAGTGAGTTAACCATTTCACATATTTTCTTCATCTGCGCGTGACGATGCGCCTCTTTCAGGCCCAGATGAACACAGATGACATGCAGCGTGCCGTGCGGCTCGGGCAGGGCGATCTGGCAGTGCAGCATGCCGCGGTTTTCACTGCCCGCCACCGAGATATCACGATTCTCATAGTCGGCGATCGGGAAGCGAGACAGCACCGCATTGCCGTGATGCCCCTCCGGATAGACCGCATTACGCCCATAGGCAAAATCGTTCCATATGGTGTCGGCCAGAAACTCATAATGAGGAGACTCGGGCCACTCCTCATGGTTAAGGGAGTGGATGGCATGCGTGCCCATCACCTCCTGCAGAAAGACAACATCCGCCTCCGTTGCGCGAACGGCGTCGCGTAATTCGGGCAGGATGAAGCGGCGATTGAAAGGGGCGAAACCCTTGTGTGTATTGATCGTCAGGACTTTTATTGAAAATCCTTGCTTGTTTTGTGGCATACTCGCGACGCACTCCTTTTCATCATCAATAGAATCAAAGTGTAGTCTTTGTCACAAATGGGTGGTGAAAGAGGGCGAAAATTAGGGCGTTATCCGAAAATTGTTTTACATTGAGGAAATCGTTTCCGGCTTGTGCCGGTAGCACTTGGGCGACCTGTTGGGTCTGCCAGGAGAACTGAATGAAATGGTCTAATCGTATTCAAATCATCACGGGTCAGACGTTGTTGCATATTGCTATGCATCTGCTGGTCATCGCTGCACTGATCTGGGGCTGGAAACACAAAGCGCTGGTTGATGTCTGCAGCACGCTGGTGGCGATGTACGCACTGGTTTTTGTTGCCATGCTGGTGACACAGCGCATTGCCCGTTTACGTACTCTCGGCGATTATCTTGAAGAAGCGACCACCACTTACTACTTTGGCGCCGCCATGATGACACTGTTCCTGGTGTCGCGGATTTACCACAACAACCTGCTGCTGGCGTGTCTCGGCGTAGTGATGTTGCTGGGTCCGGCGCTGGTCTCGCTGCTGGCGAAAGAGCCACCGCGACGAATCGAAAACAAACGTAGTTAAGTTGAAGGCCACCGGAAGGTGGCCTTCCTGTTTTCAGGCGGTTAAGTTGTGTCAGGAAATGTGAGCTATCTCGCACACTTCTCTTAAAGCTGTTACACTCGCCCGCTTACGCATCGTAGTTTGCGCCCTTTTCACGCGTCAGCCCTGGCTGGCGTCACTATCCCTCTGAAAACTACACCGTGAATCACGGTCAGAGCGGACCGGAGTAAATCACTTAATGTCTTTTGACTCTCTCGGCCTGAGTGCCGATATTTTGCGCGCGGTCGCCGAACAAGGCTACAGCGAACCCACACCTATCCAGCGCCAGGCGATTCCTGTTGTGCTGGCAGGCCGCGATCTGCTGGCGAGCGCCCAGACCGGCACCGGCAAAACAGCCGGCTTTACCTTACCGATGTTACAAAAACTCTCTGCCACTGCCACGCCCATCCGCGGTCGTCGCCCGGTGCGCGCCCTGATCCTGACCCCAACCCGTGAACTCGCGGCGCAGGTCGGCGAAAACGTCAGCGACTACAGCAAATATCTCTCGCTGCGTTCTATGGTGGTGTTTGGTGGCGTCAGCATCAATCCACAGATGGTCAAACTGCGTGGCGGCGTCGATATCCTGGTGGCAACGCCTGGACGCCTGCTGGATCTGGCACAACAGAATGCGGTTGACCTGTCACAGGTCGAAATTCTGGTGCTGGATGAAGCGGACCGTATGCTGGATATGGGCTTTATCCACGACATCCGTCGCGTACTGGCGCGTCTGCCGGCTAAACGTCAGAACCTGCTGTTCTCTGCCACCTTCTCTGATGAGATCAAAGGCCTGGCTGAAAAGCTGCTGACCAACCCGGAAATGATTGAAGTGGCTCGCCGCAACACCGCCTCCGAGCAGGTCGCGCAGCAGGTGGCTTTCGTTGATAAGAAGCGTAAGCGTGAATTGTTGTCGCAGCTGATTGGCGAAGGCAACTGGCAGCAGGTGCTGGTCTTCACCCGGACCAAACACGGCGCGAACCACCTTGCCGAGCAGCTGGGCAAAGATGGCATCTCCGCCGCCGCGATCCATGGCAACAAAAGCCAGGGAGCACGTACCCGCGCGCTGTCCGACTTCAAATCAGGCGGTATTCGCGTCCTGGTTGCCACCGATATCGCGGCCCGTGGCCTGGATATCGAAGAGCTGCCACACGTCGTGAACTACGAGCTGCCTAACGTCGCCGAAGATTACGTTCACCGTATTGGCCGTACCGGCCGTGCAGCTGCGACCGGTGTCGCACTGTCGCTGGTTTGCGTCGATGAGCATAAACTGCTGCGTGATATCGAACGTCTGCTGAAGCGTGAAATCCCGCGTCTGGCCGTTGAGGGTTATGAACCCGATCCGAGCATCAAAGCGGAGCCGATCATCAACGGTCGTCAGCAGCAGTCTCGCGGCGGTGCAGGTGGCGGCGGCGGCGGCCGTGGTCGCAGCCAGGGCGGACAGGGTGCAGGCGCATCGCGCTCATCTTCATCCGGCGAAAAGCGTCCTCAGGCGCGTCGTCAGAGCCAGGCCGCTCCTCAGGGCGATAGGCCCGCAGCCCGTCCGCGTCGTCCGGCAGCAGCGAAGCGTACCGGAAACGTCTGAGTATGAGGGTTTTACTGGCACCGATGGAGGGCGTGCTGGATTCACTGGTGCGCCAGCTGTTATCGGAAGTGAACGACTACGATCTCTGCATTACTGAGTTTTTGCGCGTGGTCGATCAACTGCTGCCGGTAAAATCTTTCTACCGTCTCTGCCCCGAACTGCATAACGCCAGCCGCACGCCTTCCGGCACGCGGGTGCGTATGCAGCTGCTGGGGCAGCATCCCGAATGGTTAGCCGAGAACGCCGCACGTGCGGTGGAACTGGGCTCATGGGGTGTGGATCTCAACTGTGGTTGTCCTTCTAAACTGGTCAACGGCAGCGGAGGCGGCGCAACTCTTCTTAAAGATCCCGATCTGATCTATCGCGGCGCGAAAGCGATGCGTGAAGCGGTGCCTGCAGATTTGCCGGTGACGGTGAAAGTGCGGCTCGGCTGGGACTCCAGCGCCCGCAGTCTGGAGATTGCCGATGCGGTGCAACAGGCCGGTGCCAGCGAACTGGTGGTGCATGGGCGGACCAAAGAAGAGGGCTATCGCGCAGAGGCGATCAACTGGCAGGCGATTGGCGATATTCGTCAGCGGCTGCGCATTCCGGTGATTGCCAATGGCGAAATATGGGACTGGCAAAGCGCGCAACACTGTATGGCGGTAACCGGCTGCGATGCGGTGATGATTGGCCGTGGCGCACTGAACATCCCCAACCTGAGCCGGGTAGTGAAATATAACGAGCCGCCGATGGCCTGGCCTGATGTGGTGCGGTTATTACAGAAATACAGCCAGCTGGAAAAGCAGGGCGATACCGGCCTCTACCACGTGGCGCGTATCAAACAGTGGCTCGGTTATCTGCGCAAAGCTTATGGCGAAGCCGATGGCTTATTCAGCGAAATCCGTGCGTTAAAATCGTCGGGCGACATTGCACAGGCGATTGATCGTCACGCGCATGTTCATGGTTTGTGATAAAAAATCAGGCGACCCCTTAGCGGCCTGACGGTATAGTGGGGAAAATTTCCTGGACCCCTTGCCTGCTATGTCTGACTCCGCTGTGTTGAGCAACAGCCAGCTCAACAAACGAATCCTCTCCGTTATTATCTTCACCTTCTTCTGCTATCTCTCTGTCGGACTGCCGCTGGCCGTGCTGCCAGGCTTCGTCAAAAATCATCTTGGCTTCAGCTCCTTTATCGCCGGACTGATTATCAGCATTCAATATTTTGCAACACTGCTCAGCCGTCCGCAGTCGGGCCGTCTGGCCGATCGCCTTGGGCCAAAGCGGGTGGTGATGCTGGGACTGCTCTGCTGCGGCATGAGCGGGGTGCTGACTATCGTAGCCGCACTGCTGAGCGGCTGGCCATGGCTGAGTCTGGCGCTGCTGGCCATCGGACGGCTGTTTCTCGGCGTAGGTGAAAGCTTCAGCAGCACCGGGTCAACCCTGTGGGGCATGAACATCGTCGGGCCAATGCAGACCGCGCGCGTGATCTCCTGGAATGGTGTTGCGACCTATCTGGCAATGGCCGTCGGTGCACCGCTGGGTGTGCTGCTGAACAGTGAATTTGGTATGAGTGGATTTGCCGGGCTGATTGCGCTGATGGGCGTGGCGGGCTATCTGATGGCCAGCCGCAAACCGGCGGTGACGGTCAGTGTGGGCGAGCGCATTCCGTTTCACCGCGTCTTTTCGCGCGTCTGGCTTTATGGCCTGGCGCTGGGCTTCGGCACCATCGGTTTTGGCGTTATCGCCACCTTTATCACCCTCTATTTTGCCAGCCGTGACTGGCAGGGCGCGGCCTATGCGCTGACGCTGTTCAGCCTGGGTTTTGTGCTGGTGCGTCTGGGGTTTGGTCGCTTTATTACCCGTTTCGGCGGGCTGCGCGTGTCGCTCTTCTCTTTCCTGCTGGAGTGCCTGGGACTGCTGATTATCTGGCAGGCGGACAGCGCCTGGCTGGTCGGGGCGGGCGCATTCCTCACCGGCAGCGGATTTTCGCTGGTCTTTCCGGCGCTGGGCGTTGAGGCGGTTAAACGGGTTGAGCGCCAGGATCAGGGCTCTGCGTTGGGCACCTATTCCGCTTTTCTCGATCTGGGCCTGGGCTTAACCGGCCCGGTGGCGGGATTGCTTATCGGACACTGGGGGATGCAGTCAGTCTATCTGGCGGCGGCGTTGATGGTGCTGGGAGCGCTGCTGATTACCCTGCGGCTTTACTGGCAGCAGCGGCTTATCGCCTGAATGACGATAAGCCGCAGACCGTTAAAAATGGCTGAACGCCCAGTAGAGCAGGGCAGAGAGCAGAATAGAAACCGGCAGCGTTAAAATCCAGGCGACGGCCAGGTTACGCAGCGTCGAGAGCTGCAAGCCGGAACGGTTCGCCGCCATGGTGCCCGCCACGCCGGATGAGAGCACGTGGGTGGTAGAAACCGGTAAACCGAAACCGTCTGCCGCGCCAATGGTCATCATCGCCACCAGTTCGGCGCTGGCGCCCTGGGCATAGCTCAGATGGGTTTTACCGATCCGTTCTCCCACTGTGACTACAATCCGGCGCCAGCCGACCATGGTGCCCAGTCCCAGCGCAATCGCCACCACCACTTTCACCCACATCGGAATAAAGCGGGTGGCGCTGTCGAGTTCCGTTTTCACTGCCTTGAGGTTGCGTTCCGTCTCCTGCGGCAGTCTGACCTCGGCGCTCTGCAGATGCTTGATCGATTCTGACGCCAGATACATCTGGTTGCGGGTATTGGTCACCGCCTGAGCTGGAATGTTTTCCATTGAACCGTAACGACGAATCTCATCGCCGACTTCGCGCAGCGTCATCGCCAGCGCGGGCAGCACGTCGGGATTCATGCTGTTGCTGCCAACAAAGCCGGTCAGTACCTCACGGGCCGGTGGAGGATTGGCTGACGCGGGCTGCAGTTGCAGCAGCTGATGGGCGGTCACTTCGTTCAGCGCCGCGACGCGCGGGATCTGATCGGGTGGCAGCGATCGGTTCAGGGCGTAGGCGATCGGCATGGTGCCCACCAGGATCAGCATAATCAGCCCCATCCCTTTCTGACCATCGTTGGAGCCGTGCGCAAACGACACGCCGGTACAGGTCAGGATCAGCAGGCCGCGGATCCAGACCGGTGGCGGCTGATTGCTTTCCGGCGCCTGATAAAGCTGGCGATTGCGGATAAACAGTTTCATCACCCACAGCAGCAGCCCGGCGCAGACAAAGCCGACCACTGGCGACAGCAGCAGTGCATAGCCGACCTTCAAGGCCTGATCCCAGTCAACCCCGCTCAGACCGCTGCGTCCGTGCAGCATCGCATTGGCAACGCCGACGCCGATGATTGAGCCGATCAGCGTATGGGACGACGACGACGGCAGCCCTAAATACCAGGTGCCCAGGTTCCAGATAATCGCTGAGAAGAGCAGCGCATAGACCATGGCAAACCCGCTGCCGCTGCTGGCCTGCAGGATCAACTCCACCGGCAGCAGTGAGATAATGCCAAACGCCACCACGCCGCTGGAGAGCAGCACACCCAGAAAGTTACAGAAACCGGACCAGACCACCGCGATGCCGGGCGTCAGCGAATGGGTGTAGATCACGGTCGCCACGGCATTGGCGGTATCGTGAAAGCCATTCACAAACTCAAAGCCGAGCGCAATCAGCAATGCCAGCCCCAGCAGAAAGAACGGCAGATAGCTGGTGACCGGCATATTGGTCTCTTCAACATCGCTGACCAGATTGAGGCCAGCGAACGCCAGTCCGGCAACCAGCAGAATAAAGAACAGCGGTTTACTGAAACGGCTATTTTTGCCGTTGAAATCGGGGCGACCTCGGGCTGATGAGGAGGAGAGACTGTTTTCGCTCATGGTGTACCTCTGGTGGCTGATGCCGGCTGCTGATTTGCACCGGGTCAACGCAGTGTGATACGCGCTTTATATGACAGATTAATGATCGTCGGACGGGGCATTCTGAGCGGAGTGAGCGGGAAAACGCGGAAACGCAGGCAATAAAAAAGCCAGCGACAGGCGCTGGCTTCTGAAAGCAGGGCGGCAATTACGAGCTGGTATTGGCCGCGGCTGCAGGTGCTGCTGGTGTTACCGGAGCGGCCGGAGCGGCTGGCTCAGTGGCCGGCTGCTGTGGCTGCGCGGCATCACTGTTTGCACCCTGAGAGGTGACCGGCGTCATTGGCTCTTCCTGTGGCACAGCCTGCGGGTTTTCCGGCATCGGAACTGGCGCAGTCTGGATGTTGTTCTCCACGCCGTTCACTTTTACTGGCATACCGGTACGGCCCTGAATCGCGCCATTAACCTGATCCTGATTGACGCTGGCATCAACCAGAACTTTGCTCACCGCCTGATTCAGCGTAATCGGCACCAGCTCACGCGAGTTGAACTGCTCTTCGGTGGTCGACAGCGGGTTATGCACTTCTACATAACGTGAACCGTCTGGCTCCACGGTCGCTTTTACCGGCTGATCAACGAACTGTACGCGCGTACCGACCGGCACGTTCTGATACAGCCATTTGATATCGTCAGCGCGCAGACGCACACAACCATGGCTCACGCGCAGGCCGATACCGAAGTTGGCGTTGGTGCCGTGAATCGCATAGAGGCGACCGATATAGAGCGCATACAGGCCCATCGGGTTATCCGGGCCTGGCGGGAAGACCGCTGGCAGGGTTTCACCGCGCGCCGCGTAATCCGCATGCATGCCTTTGGTTGGCGTCCAGGTCGGGCCATCTTTTTTACGTTCTACCGCTGTGGTCCAGTTAATCGGGGTATCTTTACCCAGTTCACCGATACCAATAGGCAACACTACCACGGTTTTGCTGCCTTTCGGATAGTAGTAAAGACGCATCTCCGCGCTGTTAATCACAATGCCTTCACGCGGTGCGTCCGGCAGGATCAGCTGCTGTGGGATGATCATTTTGCTGCCAGCCTTAGGCAGATAAACGTCAACGCCCGGATTGGCTTCCAGCATATTGCTGAGGCCCATCTGGTACTGCGCCGCAAAAGCTTCCAGCGGCAGTTTGCTGTCTTCAGGGACAGTAATTTCGATATTTTCGCCGATCAGACGGCTGTTGGCCGGCGGTAACGGGTAAACCACAGCAAAGGCTGACTGGCTGAAGGCCGCCAGAGCCAGTGCGATTGAAGCGAAAGCGCGAATGATTTTCATATTTTACAATTCTTTATCGCCATATTTCAGGCTGTTCAGTGTGTCGAATTCATGCTGGCCACTGTGACCTGCTGCGCATTATATGTTCATTAATCTGACGTTGTGAATCGGGATTTTAACCTGCCTGCAATACTTTACGTAAATTCACCGCGGATGTTAGCGCATTTCCGGAAAGCAGGGCGCTAAAAATGGGGCTTTCCGGGGTTATCCCTGACTAAGGTTGCCACTGCGTTTGTTCGCCGCTGAGTTTGCGGTTCAGGAAAAAGGCGGCACTGATTAACGCCAGATGGGTCAGCGCCTGCGGCGTGTTGCCCAGCGCATGGCCGTGGCTGTCAAACTCCTCCGCGTAGAGGCCCAGTGGATTGGCGTAGCTCAGCAACTTTTCAAATTCAAAATGCGCTTCCTGAATCCGGCCCGCGCGCGCCAGACACTCGACATACCAGAAGGAGCAGGCTCCGAAGGACCCTTCTGAGCCTTTCAGGCCATCGGCGGGCGTCTCATGCGTATTGTAACGGCGCACCATACCGTCGCTGACCAGATTAGTTTTGATCGCATCCAGCGTGGCAATCCAGTCCGGGTCGGTGGCTCCCACAAAACGCACCAGCGGCATCAGCAGCATTGAGGCGTCGAGATGTTCGCCATGACGGGTCGAAGAGAAGTGACCCCGCTCACTGTTCCAGAAGTTAGCCCAGATATCTTCGCGGATCTCCCGGCGCGCCCGATCCCAGCGTTCATAAGGCATCGGCAGCGATCGCTTCATGCCCAGACGCAGCGCGCGATCCATCGCAACCCAGCACATCAGACGTGAATGCAGGAAATGTTCCGGTTCACCGCGCATCTCCCAGATACCGGCATCAGGCTGATTCCAGTTGTCACACAGCCAGTCGATCATTTTGACGACATGTTCCCAGCCGCGCTGGGAGATCGCCTCACCATATTTATTGGCCAGATAGACCGCATCCATCAGTTCGCCATAGATATCGAGCTGGGTCTGCTGCCAGGCGTCATTGCCGATGCGCACCGGACGGGAGTCGGCATAGCCGGAGAGATTCAGCAGCTCCATCTCGTGTAGCTCGGTGCCGCTGTCCAGCCGGTACATGACCTGCAGGCGCATCTCATCGTGATGGCTGTTTTCAACGCAGCGACCAACCCAGTGGGTAAAGTGTTTGGCTTCATCGGTGTAGCCTAGCCGCATCAGGGCATACATGCTGAACGAGGCGTCACGGATCCAGGAGGCGCGATAGTCCCAGTTGCGTTCGCCGCCCAGCTCTTCAGGCAGGCCAAAGGTCGCTGCCGCCGCAATAGAGCCGTGCTGATGTGAAGTCAGCAGTTTGAGGACCAGCGCCGAACGCTGCACCATTTCGCGCCAGCGTCCCTGATAGTTACTGTGGGCGCTCCAGCGTCGCCAGTAGTTCAGCGTCTCTTCAAAGCAATGTTCGGTGGTCAGCGCTTCGATATGCGCATCATCCACGCTGCCAAATTCAAACTGCGCATGTTCACCGGGTTGTAACGTGAAGAGGGCGGTCGCGCTCTCATCCTCCAGCGTCATCACCACGCTGGCGGCGAGGCGTAGCGACGGCTGGCCTTCGGCATGAAAATCGATACAGCCGTTGTGCGCCTCTGCGCGGGTCTGCGCCCGGGCATAGTCGTGGCGCGGTGAACAGCGCAGGCTAAAGGTCGCGCTGCCGCGTACCATTTTGACCCGCCGGATCAGACGCGGCAGCTTGTCCTTGTCATCACAAATCGGCATGTAGTCGGTGATCTCCGCCACGCCTTCATCATCCAGCCAGCGGGTCTGCAGGATGTTGGTATCGGGCAGGTAGAGCTGCTGACGTCGCGCATTGGGCCAGTCCGGGGCCAGGGAGAAAAGCCCGGCATCATCGCTGTCGAGCAGGGCGGCAAAGACCGACGGGCTGTCGAGTTCCGGCCAGCAGAGATAATCAATGGTGCCATCATTCGCGACCAGTGCGCAGGTGCGCAAATCTCCGATCACGCCATGGTCTTCAATCTTACGTTTTACCTTACTCATCCTCATCTCCCTGTCAGTGTCCATCCTAACTATAGCTGAGCCATCTGATGCGGCTTCGTTTGGGCACAGATGGTTAACGTACGGTTGAATGAGGCAGGGAAGGGGTGAGGGCGGGTGAGACATGGGAAATCGCCAGCAGGGTCGCCTGGCGCTGCTCAGCGTCGGCGACCTGTGCCACCGGTCAGCTCTCTCTCATAGCCGGTGGCGTCTGCTGGCGAACCCGTGGTTCATTTATTCCTGGTCGGCACGACGGTTGTGCCAGCGGCGGATTACCCAGCGCAGCGCAAAGGCGAATACCACTGCGCCGACCAGCCACAGCAGATGCTTCAGATGTTGGTCGAGTTTATGCAGCCACGGCGCGATGATGCCGCCCGCGAAATAGCCCAGGGTGACAAAGATCAGCGCCCAGATGGCCGCCCCGATGACGTTAAGAATAAAAAACTTCATCGGATTGAGGCGGCTGGCCCCGATGATGATTGGGCCAATCAGTCGAAAGCCATACATAAAGCGCACGCCAATCACAAACAGGCTGGGACGGCGTTTAATCAGGCGGTTCGCCTTGACCACTTTATCCTGATGCTTTTTAAAGCGGCGCAGGATCTGCGTGCCCCAGCGGCGACCGACCCAGTAGAGCAGTTGATCGCCGACAATACCGCCACCCATGGCGGCCAGCACCACACCCACGTAATGCAGCAGCCCCTCATGCGCGGCGACGCCGCCCAGCAACGTAAATGTTTCCCCCTCGGCGATACAGCCAATAAAAAGTGCCAGATAACCGTACTGCGTAATTAATGCGTTGATATCCAGATGCAAAATGACCCTCCCTGTTCAGTGACTGTTTCTTCCAGTCTATACGCGATTTGGCTTCGCTTCCGCCCGTGCCTCACGGGTCCGTTTATTTATGCTGTTTTTTTGTCCGGTCACCACGAAAGTTTCGCTGCCGTTTATACTTGAGAGGACGCTGCCCCCAAAGACGGATGCATCATCGGGCGGCCCACTGCATCAGAGGAGTGAATCTATGAATCATGTCTGGGGTCTGCTGGCGCATCCGAATCAGGAAATGCGTCATATCAAGCAAGAGAATGAGAGCGTATCGCACCATTACACCCACCATGTTCTGCTGATGGCGGCGATTCCGGTGATCTGCGCCTTTATTGGCACAACTCAGCTGGGCTGGAATCTGGGCGAGGGGCAATATGTGCAACTCAACCTGTTAACCGGGATTGGGCTTGGCATTCTGTTCTATCTGATTATTCTGGGTGGCGTCGCAGTAATGGGACGCGTGATTCACTGGATGGCACGTGATTATCCGCAGCGCCCCGGCGTACAGCGCTGTACGGTGTTTGCGGGCTATGTGGCTACGCCGCTGTTTCTCAGCGGGCTGGTGGCGCTCTATCCGCTGGTCTGGCTCTGCGTACTGGCGGGCGCGCTGGCGCTGCTCTACACCGGTTATCTGCTCTATATCGGCATTCCACTGTTTCTTAATATCGACCGCGAAGAGAGTCTGCGCTTTTCCGGTTCAACGCTGGCCATCGGCGTGCTGGTATTTGAAGTGTTACTGGCATTAACCGTGGTGCTGTGGGGATATGGACCGCATCTGTTCTGACCGACCGCTGCCGCCGCTCTGGCGGCAGTTCTCTTTTTACGCCCGGAAACACTCTCACCAGGAAATTTCTTAACCTTACGGGTATGATATCGCCGCCAGCCCGCGCTCCGACCTCACTGAAGCGGGCGGCCTGTGTCGGTCTGACACAGTACATATTCATAACCGGGTTTTTTCTACGATGCCTGCAAAAATTCGTTCCACCCTGCTTTCGCTGGCGCTGCTCGTTTCAGGGCAGATTGTTTCACTTCCGGCGCAGGCGACGACGTCGCTGTCGCAACTGGCGCCTATTGCTCAGCCGCAGATCGCCTCTGGCAGTGCGATGATTGTCGATCTCACGACCAATAAAGTGCTGTTTTCCAGCCACCCTGATCGGGTCAGGCCCATTGCCTCCATCACCAAGCTGATGACCGCTATGGTGGTGCTGGATGCGCATCTGCCGATGAACGAGATGATAACTGTCGATGTCAGCCAGACGCCGGAAATGCGGGGTGTCTTCTCACGCGTTAAGCTCAATAGCCAGATTAGCCGCCGGAATATGCTGTTGCTGGCGCTGATGTCCTCGGAAAACCGCGCCGCCGCCAGCCTGGCTCATGCTTATCCGGGCGGCTATAACGCCTTTATCCGGGCGATGAACGCGAAAGCGCGGTCACTGGGCATGAAACAGACCCGCTACGTGGAGCCAACCGGCCTGTCGACGCAAAACGTCTCCAGCGCGCAGGATCTGGTTAAATTACTCAAAGCAACGCGGGAATATCCGCTGCTTGGCGCGCTCAGCACCACTAAAGAGGAGACGGCGGTTTTTGCCCATCCGAGCTATGTGCTGCCGTTCCGCAACACCAACCATCTGGTCTATAAAAATGACTGGCATATTCAGCTGACTAAAACCGGTTACACCGATGAGGCGGGTCACTGCCTGGTGATGCGCACCATGATTAATAATCGCCCGGTGGCGCTGGTAGTGCTGGATGCCTTTGGCAAATATACCCACTTCGCCGATGCAAACCGTCTGCGCAGCTGGATTGAGACCGGTAAAGCGGCTCCGGTGCCGGCCGCCGCGCTGGCGTATAAAAAACAGAAATCGGGCCAGGTTGCCAGTAATGGGGCCAGCAGCGCCGACGTTGAGTAGAAAATGGCCGGTGTTACGCGCTGCGGACACTGGCATTACCTGCAGGCTGAGCGGGTATCCGGGATGATGCAGGCAGAGGCGTACAGCGATTTTTACGTCTCTGTCTGTGCCGAATTAGCCCGAAAAATGCCCGTTATTCCTATATTGCCATCCCTTGCAAAGCCCTACACTACGCGCGACTGGCGAGGGACGATCGCCTGATTTAAGCTGCCGGAATCTTACTCATATGTTTAAGCTACGATCCTTTTTTGCATTGTTAATGCTGGCGCTGGTGGCATTTGCCCCGGCGCTGACGCTGGCCGCGGATGATAAGGCCAGTGCTGCTCAGGAACAGGATGCTCCGCCGAAGCTGAATGCTGCGGTTGAACTGCCGAAAATGCAGAAGATCCTCGATAAAATCAAAAGTCAGGTCTCCGTTGATGCTGGCGAAAACAAGCTCACTCAGCTGAATGAAATGGCGCTTGAGCTCTCAGGCAGTGCCGACACGCTGGGCCAGGCGCTGCTCCCCGATCGCCAGCAACTGGACGCCCAGTTGCAGGTTCTGGGGCCGGCACCTAAAGCCGACAGCGGCGTAAAAGAGACGTCGGAAGTGACGCGCAAGCGTAACGCGCTGGAGAGTCAGAAAAGCAAACTCGACGATCAGATTAAACAGGCCGAAGGCATTAAAAATGGCGCGCTGATGCTCTCCTCGCAGATTGTTAACCTGCGCCGCGATCAGCTGAAAAGCCAGCTGGCGCTGAACTCCGGCACCATTCTGGGGCCGCGCTTCTGGTCACCACTGCTCAATAGTCAGGATCTGGATGGCGAGAAAATCGGTGAATTCCTGCAGGAGTTGCAGGACACCGCGGCACTCTCATGGGAGCCGGGCTGGCGCGTGGGCAGTGTTTTCTGGCTGCTGGCTGCCATGCTGGTGATGACGGCTGGCCGTCGTTACAGCGAAGAGTTTCTGGCCTGGATCAGCATTCACAAACTGCCGGAAGGGAAGCTGCGCCGCAGTTTCCTGGCGGCAGCGATAGCCCTGACCACCCTGGTGGCCGTCGTCCTCACCTTTAACTTTATCGCCCTGGCCTTTACCCGCCGTGATGAGGTTTCTGAAAACGTTCAGGACTTTGTGGATCAACTGGTTCGGCTCAGTGTCTTTTGTGGCCTGATTGCCGGACTGGGACGCGCTTTCCTCTCTACCCGTCGCCCCAGCTGGCGTTTACCGACCATCTCTAATGAAGTGGCGATGGCGTTAAAACCGTTTCCACCGATTACCGCCGTGCTGGTCTTTATCTTCCAGACGGTCGAGGCGTTTAACTACAGCGTCGGCACCAGCCTGAATACCACTATTTTTGCCAACGGGCTGACGGCACTGCTGATTGGTACTACCGCGCTGGCGATCAGCATGCGCACCAACCGGGTTCGTCGCCGTATGACCCAGGCGGGCACACCACCGGAGGCCCGTTCCACGCTGGTCGGATTGATCCAGATGGGCCTGACGCTGACCGGCATCGCCATTCTGGTGTCGCTGCTCATCGGTTACGTCACGCTGGCGCGCTTCCTGAGTTATGAAGTGATCTGGTGCGGCCTGCTGTTTGGTTCGTTCTACTTCCTCAGTCATCTGCTCAACGATGGCTGTGAGAGCCTGTTCTCGACCAGTAATGCAACCGGTCGCCGTATTCAGAGTTCGCTTAACATCAATGAGCGTCATCTGCAGCAAACGGCTACGCTGCTGACGGCCATCGGTAAAACCTTCCTGGTGCTGGTTGTGGCGCTGGCGCTGGTTAACGGGACCTTTGCCTCTTCAACGCCGATTGAGCTGCTGCAAAAAGTGATTGAGTTCTGGGGCGGTAAAGGACTTGAATCCCTGAATATCGTCCCGGCGCACATGGTGAATGCGATAATCTGCCTGATCGTCGGCATCTATGTGCTGCGAACGGTGCGCCGCTGGCTCGATACCGATTTTCTGCCGAAAACCACCATGGATGTGGGCATGCGGGTGTCGCTGGTGACGCTGTTCAGCAACATCGGTTATGTACTGGTCATCCTGCTGACGTTGTCGATCATGGGTCTGCAGTGGAATAAGCTGGCCTGGATCGTCAGTGCCTTGTCGGTTGGTATCGGTTTTGGCTTACAGGAGATTGTGAAGAACTTTATTTCGGGGCTGATTCTGTTGACCGAGCGGCCAGTGAAAGTTGGCGATCTGGTGAGCATCAGCGGTATCGAAGGGGATATCCGCCGGATTAACGTGCGCGCCACCGAGATCCAGCTGGGCGATAAATCTACGGTGATTGTGCCGAACTCGCAGTTTATCTCGCAGAACGTGCGCAATGCCACCATGGGTAATGCGCAGGGGGTGGTCACGATTACGCTGACTTTCCCGCTCGACATCGATCCGGCAAAAGTGCGCGATATCCTGCTGGAGGTCTACAACGAAAATGAACGCATTCTGGAGACGCCAGAGCCATCCGTTTCGTTTAAAGATCTGACTCAACAGGGAATTATACTGAGCGTCACCGGGAACGTGGCGGGTCAGCGCCAGATCGCAGGGGCGAAGAGCGACCTGCTGTTCGATATTCTGACGCGTCTGCGTAAAGAGGGCATTCTGCTCTCCACACCGCAGACCATGATTATCGAGCGCCGTCAGCAGATGGCGGGTGCGGAGCCGGTCCCCGAAGAGAAGCTGGTTTAGGTGTGTAAAGGCCGACTTCTGTCGGCTCTGATGGTAAATACAGTGTAGCCCGGTTAGCTGTGTAATCGAGCTGGCACAGGGAACACGGTCAGATCGGAAAGACGCAAAAGCTGTCATCCATGACATGCTCGGCCCACGCCATCCCTGGCGTGGGACGCTTTCCTCTTCTGACCGTGTTCCCAGCGCATTAAGTTTCTTTATTGCTGCCAGATTCACCCTGCTTCAGGATTGGCAGCAATCAAAGGGCTGACTTCTGTCGGCCTTTTTCATATTCAAACGCTGGCTTCTCAGCCCGTTCACACTTCGCTTTCTACAGAGATTCAACGCGGCTGGTGTGCTGCCCGTCGCGGCTCACCGAGCGGATTGCCACCGCACCGCTGACCTGCGGTGGTCTGGTAGCATCGTAGCGCTGCCAGTTTGTGCCCTTGTCCAGACTGTACTCCAGCGTAACGCCCGGTAAGGCCACATTCATCGACAGGATGCCATCAACGATTCTGGCTCCCGGCACCGGCAGGCGATAATCGATGCCCGCCTTATCCAGCTTCGCCAGTTCCCGCTGTCCCAGCAGATTGGCAAATCGCTGCCAGTCATTCAGGCGCGCCTGCTGATCGACGAGATGGGTTTTATCCCCCGCATACTCCTGACCCGCCTTGTAATCCTGCTCCCAGCTGGCGCGGTGCCAGCTTCGTTCCGCTACCGAAAACAGGCGAGGGTAGATCATGTGCTCCATTTGAGCGTCAGTGCGCACCGTTTCGCTCCACAGCTGGGCCGAAATGCCGTAAGCACCGCTCCAGGGCTTCTCTGATTTGGCGCTGAAAAAGTTGCCGTCGCGATCCACCGAGGTTTCAGCATTCTGCGGCAGGTTGTCCGGCGCGAAGCCAAAGATTTTGCGCTCGTCGTTGAAGCGCGTGCCCCAGTAATAGCCGCGCTCCAGCGGGTTAACTTCATACGGAAAATCCAGATAGAGATAGTCGGGGCTGGAGATCACCACGTCGTAGCCTTTCTGTGACCAGTCACTGGCTGTGTCAAAACCGCCCCAGTAGAGGGTGTCCCAGAAGTTGACCGCGACGCGCGGTGTGGCAAAGGCTGCTGAATCTTTGGCATGTTTTAAACCATCCTGCCAGGCCTGCATTTTGCCAATACCGTGCCGGTTAACAATGTCACTGACGGTCAGGGCAAAGTAGCTCGGCAGGTGCGCCAGATCGTCCACTTTGCCGCTCTTCACCAGCGCCTGACAAACCTGCGATTTCGCCCACGGCAGATCTTCTTTACTCCAGTCGCGCAGACCGGTGCCCGATTTAGGGTCGCGTTTATCCGAGTAGCCAGCACCCAGCCGGATATTCTTCGCTTCATCACCGCCAAAATGCCAGACGCCGAGCGGCTGTCCCGCTTCCCGGTGCATTGCCTGAACCTCACCGATCACTTTATCGACAAACCGCTGAGAACCCGTAATGCAGGGATTGAGATAGCTGGTGCGGTCATAGAGCTGGACCGAGGTGGTATTGGAGTCGTCAGTGGGATCGATCAGGCGATACGCACTGGCCTGTTCAGCTTCTCCCTCCTTCATCAGCCGCTGATAGCGCGCTTCCATGGCGATGACGGCGGCACGGGCATGGGCGGGCATATCAATTTCCGGGATCACCTGGATGTGACGGGCCTGCGCATACTTCACAATCTCGATGTAGTCGGCACGGCTGAAATAGCCGCTGCCGTTGTTATCGCTGAACGGACCGGAACCGAGTTGCGGCAGCAGGCAGCGCTGTTCGCTCAGGTCATGGCAGCGCTTAGCCCCCACGTCAGTCAGTTCCGGTAAGCCAGGAATCTCAATCCGCCAGCCCTCATCGTCACTGAGGTGAAAGTGGAAGCGGTTCATCTTCCAGGCCGCCATCTGATCAAGCAGCCGCATGACCGCCTGTTTACTGTGAAAGTTACGGGCAACGTCGAGAAACGCGCCGCGATAGGCAAAGCGGGGCGAGTCATGGGCTTCCAGGGTGGCAATATGCGGCGCGCCTTCTGTAGGGATCAGCGAGAGAATCGACATCAGACCATAGAACGCACCGGCAGCATCGTAGCCCACCACGATGGCACGGCGAGGGGTGATATCCAGATCGTATGCGCCCGGTTTAGCCTGTTTGCCGCTGAAGTGACCCGGTTTGATCTGTGTCCTGATGGCAAATCCATCAGGCGCTTCTTTCAGGCCAAGCAGGGCCAGACGCTGCTTTACCGCCTCACCGGTTTCGCGGGTCAGCCCGGTCAGAGACAGACTGACGCCACGGCTGAGATCGGCATCCTGCGGACGCAGTTTCACCTCAAGCGGCGTGGGTGTGATTTGACCGCGCAGCGCGGAAGCGGGCAGGGTGGCAACATCGCTGTTTTTATCAAACCGGCTGGCGGGTTGCATCAGGATATTCCGGTCATCGGCACTGCGTCGCCAGTTATCCCCCAACGGCAATACAAACTGGCTGGGATCTTCATGATCGGTGCTGGCAATAATTTTGGGGGTGGCCTGCCCGGATGTCACATACCAGCGCGGCATCACATCCGTGACAAACAGCTGCCAGTATTCGTTAACGATCGGAATCTGCACCGATTCGCCCGCGCCAATGCCGGTGAACTTCTCAGTCGGCTCCAGCCGGGTCAGGTCGCCGACCAGATGGGTCATTTTGAACTGTTCGTTATCGACCCGCAGCGTCTGGTGGACGTTGCTCATGTAGATTGCCCAGTGTTTATCGGTCAGGGCAGGGCCGTTATTGGTCAGGGTAATGGTGGCGCGATTGCAGGCGGCATAGTCGGCACCCAGCGCGGCGCAGTCGGTGCCATGAAGGGCGGCCTGATTATCGTTCACCTGATAAGTGACGCCAAACTGGCTGATCTGATTCACCACCTGCTGCGCTGACGAGCTGGCGTGGCCTGTGGCTGCAGCGCCCAGCAGAGTGAGCGCGATAAGGCTTAACTTAAACATATTGATTCATCCTTGCTGCTGAAGAGATATCCGGGAGTCTGCAGGGCGTCAGAACAGCGTAAACGGCACGATAACCATAAATTTGATGTCCTTCTCGTCCTGAAAAATGTTGCCGTAACCGCCGCTGTAACTGGGCAGATTGCTGTGATTGTCGTAGCGGGTGTAATGCAGTTTAAACAGGGTATCTTTGGCGCGGCCCTGCTGGATTTGATAGATCAGATCAAGGTTCCAGGCGGACTCTTTCAGCCGCTGGCTCTGGTCAACGGTGGGCAGCGTGGCGGGTCTGGCATCCCAGCCCCAGACGTACGATGCGCCCACTTTCCATCCCGCCAGTTGCCACGGCGTTAAGTCGAGCATCGCCCCGGCAAAGATCGCTTTTTCGCCATTGGCGTTCCAGTCGGAGCGGGCATCCCACCAGATATCCAGTCGTCCATTGGAACTGGCGTAGCCTGGCGTCATGCGCTGCAGGAAGAAGCCCTGATTCCCCTCTGCTTTGACCCAGCTGCCTTCGAGTCGCAGATCAACCGGGCCGACGGTATAGCCGACCGTGATCGCCTGTAACCAGGCCAGGCCGTCATAGACATCACGCGGATTAGCGGCACCGCCCGCTACTTTGTCGTGTGCGCCGTAAAACTGATAGCTGGTGTTAAGTGCATTGCCACCGGGCGTGGCTGACCACGAGGCTTTGGCAAAATATTGATCCATATAATCCGCCGCCTGGCCAAATGCGCCCTCAAGCACCAGGTTATTCCTGAAGTCATATTTCATGCCGAACGAATGCAGGTAGCTGACAGATGTTTTGCTATCAGCCTGGCGGAAATTATATAAATCACGATACCAGGGCGCTTTATATTTGTCGCTCCACATCCAGGAGAGTGATAATGCACCGGCCTGCTGGAAATCATACAGCGCACCGACTTCGATGCCGCGATAGGTTCCGGGTAAGAAACTCCAGTGTGGCGCAATAATTGTCTGGCCGGTTGGCTGAATATAACCGGCGCGCAACCAGTAATCGTTATATTTTACTTTCAGTGCGGCTTTATAAACAGAAGCACCGCCGCTGTCGCCATTCCACTTTTCATCCCAGCGGGTACGCGCCTTACTGAATCCAATTTCATTGGGTGCGGCGGGGCCGCTGCTGGAAAGCTCAGCAGCACCGAAAATGGCGAGGTCCAGACCAATCCACTCTCCGGCATAGCCTGACTGATAGTCGAGATTACTGTTGAGCGAGGCATGATGTAAATTAGCCCGATACTGTCCCTGATATTCACTGGCGGGATCGGTGTCTCTGCGATCTCGCTGACGCTGCCAGTAAAAAACATTACCTTTCAGCGATGAGTCCTCAATAAATCCGCTGGCGTAGGCCGGTGATGAACTTATTGCAGTTAACGCTATTAATGCGGTGGCTATTTCAATTAACGCTAACGCGTAATTAATTTTTCGCATGATCATTCTTCCCTGAATGCAATTAAGATGCTTGCTATGAATTTTTTTATGGCGACAATCTATTTTTCGCGACGCGAAATATCAATTGGTGGCAGAATTTTTTGTGAACTATTGCGCATAACCCGATGAGATAAAATAAAGCAGGTGCGATATGGGAAGGGGAATTAATTATTTGATAAAGATGTTAGTCATTTGCAGGGCCGCTGCAACGGGAGGCTGGCGGTGTGAACGGGCTTCCCGGTAGTGTGAAAATCAGCCTGCTCAGATAAGCAGGCTGACCGATAAGGCGATTAAACCTGCTTCACTGCCCATCCCTTTTGCTTACTGGTTTTGCCAATCCCAGGATTGAAGCTGTTGGTGGGATCCAGCTGGCGATAGAACGCCGCCAGCTGCGGTTTGGCCTGATAGAGATGCCCTACATTATGTTCAGCGGGATATTCCGCGCCCCGCGCCTGAAGGATCTCCAGCATCTGCGCTTTGAGCGCATGCACATCGACGCCTTTTCTGACGATGTAATCCTGATGAAACACATGACAGAAGAAGTGGCCATAGTAGAGACGATGGCTCAGCGAGGCGCGGATCTCATCGGGCAGGGTTTCGAACCAGTCCGCATCGTTACGACGCAGGGCGATATCCAGCGCCAGAATGTCCTCGACCTCATCAGAATGCACCGCGTGGTAGCGCACCGCCGCACCCGCCGCTGCAAAGCGATGCAGAAAGGCGTGCGCACCTTCTTTGCCTTCACACTCGAAGAATTCGCCACCGCCTTCGCGGAAGTAGTCACGCAGATAGTTACGCGCTTCCGCCACGCCGTCGCCAGACATCTTCAGCATCAGATGATGTTCATATTTATCGCGATACTGCTTCATGCGTTTCGGCAGATGCGCCGGAAACAGTTTACTCAGGCGCTGCAACAGGCGATCGCTGAAGTGCGGTTTAACGAAGGAGAGTTTGCTCAGCCAGGCATCAACCCGCCCCTTCAGCGTGAAAAACAGCGGCATCTTGTCGGTGCCCAGCTTGTCGATCATCAGGAAGGTATCTTTGCCGTAGACTTCCGCAATGTCATAGATGTCGCGGTGCATATATTCGCCCGCCACAGGCAGATGGGTGAAATGCGCCAGCATGTGACGGCGGATATCGCTGAGAACGCCGGGCTCGTTGGTGCCGATGTAAAACACCTGCTGCTGCGGTTCGCTGGCGAAGGTATCAAGTCGCACCGCGAAGACCGCCAGCTTCCCGGCACAACCGGAGGCTTCAAACAGGCGACGCGCATCGGCGTTATAGCGGGCGGGCGTATCCGCATCCACTTCACGAACCCGGTCGGCATATTCATGATCGGAGGCGTGACGGCCATCGTGCTGCACATCTTTGGGCTGCCAGCGGTCATCATCCAGCCGCCCCAGAATCTCTTCCGGTGACGCCCCAAGATCGATACCGAGATGGTTCACCAGCTTCAGTTTTCCCTGCGCATCAATCTGGGCAAACAGCGCCATTTCACTGTAGGCCGGTCCGCGCTTGATCAGCGATCCGCCGGAGTTATTACAGATGCCGCCGAGCACCGAGGCACCAATACAGGAGGAGCCAATCACCGAGTGGGGTTCACGCCCCAGCGGCTTCAGTGCTTTTTCCAGCTGATAGAGTGTGCTGCCGGGGAACGCCAGCACCTGCTGGCCTTCGTCGATCAGCTGAAGCTTATCCAGCCGCAGGGTACTGACAATCACCAGCGGACGATCATAATCGTCGCCATGCGGCGTCGAGCCCTCGGTCAGGCCGGTATTCGCCGCCTGCATCAGGATAATGACATCGGCATTTACCAGCGTTTGCAGTACCCGCCAGAGCTCCAGCAGCGTACCGGGAAACGCCACCGCCAGCGCCTCGCCTTCGCCGGAGCGAAAGCCTTTGCGATAGCGCGCGGTCTGTTCAGGTTCAGTCAGCAGATGGGTAGGGCCGACCAGGCGGCGCAGGTCAGAAAGCAGGGCAGAGGTTTGTATCATGAGCAATTCCCTTGTCTTATCAGTGCGTCCTAACTGTAGCACGTCAACTCACCTCAACGCAGTGTGACAGCGGCAGCTACCTGCTATTCTCATCTTGTGGCACACTGCCGCCTGTTAATTCGATATTGCGCAGTTACTTAAGAGAACCCAACCTGATGAAATGGATTTACTCTGTTAGTCTCGCTGTCTCCCTTGCGATGCAACCGGCATTGGCTGAGACAGTGCCAGGTAACCACCCGATGACCGAACAGGCGCGGGATGCCTTCGTCAACCAACTGCTTAAAAAAATGACGCTGGACGAGAAGATCGGCCAGCTGCGTTTAATCAGCGTCGGACCTGATAATCCGAAAGAAGTGATTCGCGACATGATTCAGAAGAGTCAGGTTGGCGCGATTTTTAATACCGTAACCCGTCAGGATATTCGCGCGATGCAGGATCAGGCGATGCAGCTCAGCCGCCTGAAGATCCCGCTGTTTTTCGCCTACGACGTTATTCATGGTCAGCGCACCATTTTCCCGATTCCTTTAGCCCTGGCGTCAAGCTGGGATCTGGATGCGGTGAAAGAGGTGGGGCGCGTCTCTGCCTATGAAGCGGCCGACGATGGCCTGAACATGACCTGGGCGCCGATGGTGGATGTCAGCCGTGAACCGCGCTGGGGCCGTGGCTCCGAAGGTTTCGGTGAGGATACGTATCTCACCAGCGAAATGGGACGCAGCATGGTGCAGTCGATGCAGGGCAAAAGTGCTGCCGATCGCTACAGCGTGATGACCAGTGTGAAGCACTTCGCGCTCTATGGCGCAGTTGAAGGCGGACGCGATTACAACACCGTGGATATGAGCCCGCAGCGCATGTTCCAGGACTATCTGCCGCCATACAAAGCTTCACTGGATGCGGGTAGCGGCGGCGTGATGGTGGCGCTGAACTCGATCAATGGCGTGCCCGCCACGGCGGACAGCTGGTTGCTGAAAGATCTGCTGCGCGATAAGTGGAAGTTCAAAGGCATCACCATCAGCGACCACGGCGCAATCAAAGAGCTGATCAAACATGGCGTCGCCAGCGATCCGCAGGAAGCGGTACGCATCGCCCTGAAGTCGGGCGTCGATATGAGCATGAGCGACGAATATTACAGCAAGTATCTGCCCGCTCTGGTGAAGAGCGGCGACGTCACCATGGCGGAGATTGATGATGCGGCGCGCCATGTGCTCAACGTCAAATATGACATGGGCCTGTTTAACGATCCCTACAGCCATTTAGGTCCGAAAGAGAGCGATCCGCAGGACACCAATGCGGAAAGCCGTCTGCATCGGGCTGAAGCGCGCGACGTCGCGCGTAAAAGCATCGTGTTGCTGAAAAACCGCCTGGAAACGCTGCCGCTGAAAAAATCGGGCACCATTGCCCTGATTGGTCCGCTGGCAGACAGTCAGCGCGACATTATGGGCAGCTGGTCCGCAGCTGGCGTGGCGAAGCAATCCGTTTCGCTGCTGCAGGGCATGCGCAATGCCACCGAAGGCAAGGCTACGCTGCTCTATGAGAAGGGCGCCAACGTCACCGACAATAAAGGGATTCAGGACTTCCTGAACCTCTATGAGCAGGCGGTTTCCGTGGATACGCGTTCACCGCAGCAGTTGATTGATGACGCGGTCGCCAAAGCGAAGCAGGCCGATGTGGTGGTTGCCGCCGTGGGTGAAGCGCAGGGTATGGCGCACGAAGCCTCCAGCCGCAGCGACCTGGTGATCCCGCCGAGCCAGCAGAAGCTGTTAGCGGCACTGAAAGCCACCGGTAAACCGCTGGTGATTGTGCTGATGAACGGACGCCCGCTGTCAGTGGTGAATGAAGATCGGATGGCCGATGCGATGCTGGAAACCTGGTTCAGCGGCACTGAAGGCGGCAACGCCATCGCCGATGTGCTGTTCGGCGATTACAACCCGTCGGGCAAACTGCCGGTTTCCTTCCCGCGTTCAGTAGGTCAGATTCCGATCTACTACAACCATCTGCCAACCGGTCGTCCTTACAACTTTGCTAAGCCGAACAAATACACGTCGCACTACTACGACGCGGCTAACGGTCCGCTCTATCCGTTTGGTTACGGCCTGAGCTATACCACTTTCACCGTGTCGCCGGTAAAAATGTCCTCACCGACCATGCCGCTTAACGGCAGCATTGAAGCCAGCGTAACGGTGACCAACAGCGGTAAACGCGATGGCGCGACGGTGGTGCAGATGTACCTAAACGATCCGGTCGCTTCCATCAGCCGTCCGGTGCAGGAGCTGCGTGGCTTTAAGCGCATCATGCTGAAAGCAGGCGAGTCGCAAACCGTGACCTTTAAAATCGACGTGGATGCGCTGAAGTTCTGGAACCAGCAGATGCAGCATGTTGCAGAGCCCGGCAAATTCAACGTGATGATTGGACTCGATTCCGTTCGTACCGAGGATGGGCAGTTCAACTATTTATAACCGTCAGCCTTTCCCCTGACGTCAGGGGAAGGTGATGCGGCGTGTCGTTAGCGTCCTGCTACGGCGCGCCGCGTCATATCCACTATCAGAGCCGCCATGATTAATCTGCGTGACCGCATTCAGCAGCAGGTATTCCGCCTTAACGGCCTGTCGATGAATGAATTTGATCTCTCTCAACCGCCTGGCGATCCTGGCCTGTTTGGGCCGGACAGCGTGATCTGGCGCGTCCACGGTGACTTCACCTCCATGATGTGTGGCGGGATCAGCGCGCTGCTGTTGCAGATGCTGCATCCGGCGGCGCTGGCGGGCGTCTGGGATCACTCCAATTTCCGTGAAGATATGATGGGCCGCCTGCGGCGCACCAGTCAGTTTATCGCGGTGACCACCTACGGTAATTCGCAGGATGCACAGACGCTGATTGACCGGGTGAAACGCATTCACCTGAAAGTCAGTGGCGTTGACAGCGAAGGCAAACCCTATGCCGCCAGCGATCCGCATCTGCTGACCTGGGTGCATGTGGCGGAGACCAGCCGTTTTCTGGCCGCCCATCTGCGCTACAAAAATCCACACCTCAGCCGCGCCGGGCAGGATCAGTACTATCAGGAAGCGGCGCAGATTGCCGAAGCGCTGGGGGCGGAGAAGGTACCGAAAAGCGTCGTCGACGTCGCGGATTACCTGCAACAGATGCGTTCAGAGCTGCGCTTTGATCAGCGCACTGCCGAAGTAACGCGATTGCTGATGAATGCCCCTGCACCCAGCTGGCAGGCAAAACCGGTGATGAAAATCATGCTGAAGTCGGGATTCGGGCTGATGCCAGCCTGGGCGCAGGCAATGTCCGGTACGGAAATTGGCCGCTTTCAGCAGGCGATTATTGACCGGAAGATTAATGCGATTGCGGTGGGATTAAGGTGGTCGATTCAGCGTGGTGCCTGGTATCGGGCAATGGTGCGGATGGGAAGGGTGGGGTGAGATGTTCACGGGTAAAAAGGTGGATTGCTGTAGCCCATAAAAGATTACGCAACTGGAGTAGTTGATATCTGCACCTGGATACGTGCTTTGTTAAGGCAGCCAATTTGTCGGAGTTAGGTACAATAGGCTGATTGAAGTAGATACCAACGTCCACTTTGTGCCAAAAGTGGACATAACGATGCTGATTATCTGGTTTTCAATGTATTGTTAAAAGACAGAACTTGACTAAGAAGGAGTGAGAGTTGTCACGCGATATCGGTATTTACATAGCTAAAAAAAAATTCCCTCCTACTTATCTCCTCAGGGATTCAATCATTCATGCAGGGTTTCCCTGCGTACTGGACGACGAATTTGATCCTTTAACGTTCAGCGGCTTCTTACCTTGTCCTGTTAATGGTTCGATTTCAGGCTTCGAGTATTATGTACATGAAGTGGATGATGATGAACTTAATGAGTTAAATGCTACCTTCGTTCCGGATTTAGCAATTGTTTTATCAACAGGCAGATATGAACTTGAGTGGATCTCTGCCTTAGCGACAGCATCCTGTATTGCAAGTCTTGCAGGAGGACTTGTAGTTGACTATTTAACTGGTAATCAATACTTTGCTGATGATGCGGTTAAATGGGCTAAAGCTAAGGTTTCGAAAATACAATAGTAGACTGATAAGGTTCAGTCTTTCGTTACCTGCTAACGCCAGTCAATTGCATCTTTTATTTTCGGAATGCCATATGGGATGTTCTTGAATTTATCAGACTACAAAGTCCGCTTTTCGCACATAGCGGACATTAGCCTATACACAGTCCGCTATGTGCCAGGGGCGGCCGTTGCTTGCATCATGGTAAGTTAGTTTACCATGAGCAGGTCACAGCCTGACAATGACGATCCAGACTTACTGTTATTGCACTAACAAAATTAACATGAAAGACATTTAATGGAAACTATAAAGTTTCATCAACTCGTGCCGATACTGAAAGTGTTTTTTCTAAATAAGGATATAACGTGCGTAAAATTTTATATATAACCGGCATGATACTTAGTATGGGATGCGCAGTATCTTCTGTTCAGGCCAGCACATTGACGAAAAGCCTTTCACGTTGCGACGCGAGTTTTTTCCAAGAAATCTATCACCAGGAAAGCAAACTTAACGGTTTGGTTCCTCTCGCTATAGGCGAGCATCATCTGGCATGGTTCAAAGGGCCAGCCGATGGTAATGGCAGAATATGGTTCGCCCAGCCTTTGAAAGAACTAAATCTGACGATTTCAGGCTATTATCTTCAAACCAGCGATCTCGACGAGATCAATGACGGGAAATTTTATTACTGGGGCATGATTATGCAAAATTCGCCTCAAGAAGTGATGAACGCACTTAACCATCTGAAGTGGGTAAAAACAGGCGATGACTTTATTTCTCAGGCAATGATAAAAGAAGGGCCTGACAGCAACTGGAAAATCAATAATCAAGCTGTTAGTGGTATTGCCCCCGCCAAAGAAAGCACTGAGAAGCTTTTGATTCTGAGCAAAGATAAGAATGGTTCGTTATTACTTTGCTCAATTCAAGGCTATGTCACGCCTGATATGCTTGCAGAGTTTAGACCTGATTTAAAGGGAAAAAAGTAATATGAAAATTCTACTATGTATTATGTTTTTTTTACTATCAGGGTGTGCTTTGAAAAATACATCATCACCTGATACACCCGCAAAAAAACCTGCAGGCTTGATTAAAGTATTGACAGATAATCATGCCATTTCCTATGCGGACCTGCGGATAGTTTCAATGTATCAAGGTAACAATCATTTGCGCAGATTTTATATGATCAATAATTATAAAGAAACGAAGCGTATTAGTTCTCATCCTCCCGTTTACGCAAACAGCTCACGAACAATCAATGTTATTAATTGTGATCAAAATCAACGTTCCGTCATGGGATGGACTCTGTTTACTAAACCTTATGCCGAAGGCGATATCATTTACGCAAAACCTGATATTGGGCAATGGGAGAATTTCCCGCCCCAATCAATTATCGGCATGATAGCTCAGTTACTGTGTAAAATACCTCCCGACAGGCTGAAGCCGGAACCTGGTGAAGATATACGTAAGCCTTTATTAGATAATTAAGCATAATTAAAGTCGCGGATTGATCTGCTTACTTTTGATTAATACACGACTGCGTTACAACTCTATTTAATGTAGAAAAACTGCGAATGTCCGTTTTTCGCTCAAAGCGGACCTTTAGTGCCGACCGTCCACCTTGTGCCAGAAGCGGATATCGGATAATAATTTATGTTAATATTTAGAAGTACAACATTCAGCCATAATAACATCCTGAATTACAGTCATTAATTTTCATTTATACAGCCTTAAAAGTAAATCTATTTTTGCACTTTTAATTTTACAGTCATGGGAAGATTCCTGGCAGGTTTGCTCTTTTCAAAACGCCATTTTGATACGGCTGTTATTACAGCATTATCGAACAAGTGGTCTGGCGTAGACTCGACAATTCTCATCTGACTTACCCTGCCTTCTGCATCAACGTCAAAGTTAAACTTAACCATACCTTCTATCCGGTTCTTAGCCGCATAGTATGGGTAAACGGGTCGATCTTGTCGAATGGGCTTTGGTTGTTCAACTTTAACAGGTGAATAAGTAGTACATGCATTGAGTACAAGAACAGCCAGAATCATCATAAACCCATACATAACAATATCCTTTTGTTGATAAACATTATCATTATACTTAAACATCAACGGAAGGACATTTGCTGAACTCATCGGATATCGCGTTATAACCCAAAAAAGCAGTGGATATAACCCCAATAAATCCTGGCCCCGTCTTGCTGCAAGCTAGTCATCCGCTCCTCGCTCATAGCAGACGTTAACCTGACTTCAGTCCGCTTTGTGCCATAAGCGGATGTTCAGGGTATCATGTTGCAGTTAATGTTGAAGGTCCGGCTTACTCCCTTTCAAGTATGTTAATGATTAAATCGCGTGGAAAAATTGTCTCATTGGTGTGTATGAGCTCTTCAATTGTCCACCAATGATAATCGCGTATGACTTCCTGTTCATTGCTACTCCACCCTGAGCGGTCGAGCTCAACTGTATTTGCATCAATCATAAAGAAACGCTCTTCAGCAAGTACAGTCTCCCCACTGGGTAGCATCATTGTGAAGTTTTGGGACGCTATCTGTGGTCCTGTTAATGTCCTTATCAAACCCGTTTCTTCAAATAATTCGCGTATAGCGGCCTGCTCAAAAGATTCATTTTTTTCAAGCCCTCCACCCGGTGTTGCCCAGTATGTTTTTCCTCTCAGAGCTCCATCTTTATGACAGAACCTAAAGAGCAGGACGCGATTATCAGGCGAAACAATGATCAGTCGAGATGATGGTCGAATGCGCACGTACCCCCCTTAAAAAAGCTTAAATACTAATTCTTGATATTTATATAAACATAAATTGCAGCCTGAATCGGCCTATAGGTCTGTATTTTCTTACAGCTTTAATCTTACACAACGTCCGCTCCTCGCTCATAGCGGCCTTTGAGACCTACAACGGCCACAATTCCAAAGCGCAGCACTTCACCAAAAACCCTCACCACCCCTCCAACTCCCACACTTTGAGACTATTACCCTTGTCTCAGATAGCCGCAGCCAGGATCCTGCTCTATTCTCGGGGAAAATGGATTCCTCCAGGCTTTGTCGAGGCACTATGACGTACAAATCCCTGATTGCTGAAGTCCACAATCAGCAGCGCACCCTGACCGCCATTGTCGAACAGGATGAGCGCACTGCCTATTTTTACATCTGGCCAACCGATCTGTTCCGCAGCCAGTATGCGGTGCGCGGCTGCTGGCTACGAAACCTGCTGCCGGCACCGGCGCAGGAAGATCGCGAGGCGATGGAGCAGGGCATAGCGCCGCTGCTCAGCGCCGAGTATTGCCGTAATCTGGAAGCGGAACCCGCGCTGGATCCAGCCGGTCTGCAGGTGCTATGGGAGCCGAGCGATGATGGCGCGGCGCTGTGGTACTACGGCCAGCTACTGGCGGTGATCCCCGGCTGGAGTCTCTATCAGGAGAAGCAGGTGAGCTTCTCCGCGGGCTGCATCAAAAAGAACCGGCTGACGGCACCGCTGGGATCGGCATCAACCAATGACTACTACGCCCGTGCAGAGCATCAGCGTCAGTTCTGGCGCGAATGGCACGACGGCAGCGAGTGGGATAAGGTGCAGAACGATCTGATGGCCTGCTATCAGGCGCGCTTTGGCGAGTCAGTGAAATATTACGCTATCGATCAGGGCAGCTGGCCGCCGATGGCGATCTCCCAGCACTGGCATCAGGGCGTCTGGTATTTCCTGACCATCGGCATGAGCATCCGGCCGATGCCGCAGGTCGATTATCTGTTTGATGAGCTGGCGCCGCAGTATCGCCGCATTGAACTGGGCATGGCGGTTGACGGTGAAGTTATGACCGAAGGCAACGCGGTGCAGATGGCCAGCGCGCTGGCGGAGTTCGTGCATCTGCCGTGGGCGCGGCTGACCTGGCTGGGCGAGGGCCATACGCTGGCGTCGGAAGTGGCACCCGTTGGCTTTGAAAGCTTCCTGCTGGCTAATGAGCTGGCAACCGAACAGGCGCAGTTCTCGTTGCCAAAACGCGACGGCGATCGTCCGACTCTGCTCTGGACCACGCCGATTACGGAAGCGGAGCGGCAGTTCGCCCAGGCGGATGAACATGGCGGTCAGAAGTTACGGGAATTGTTAACGGCGGATGGCAATAATCACATCTTCCGTCCGCGCCAGCAGGTCGTCAGTTCAGAAGAGTAGGCCAGCAATAATGCGCCTGTTCGCCCATTCCCCGGCGCTCGCCGGGGATGTGATAGTTCCGCGCTGAAATTAAATTTTTACATAAATCAAACATTTCTCAAATATGTGATCTTGCCCATCTCAAGTTCCTGTTTGCCGTGCCGTTAAACCCGATCAGGCAATCGCGCCGCACCAGGTTCAGGGGAACAAAGATGTTTAAAACAACACAATCCCGCTTCACCGCAACAATGATCGCGTTCTTTGTTGCGCTTTTACTCGTTACAGTCTGGGTTATTAATCAGTTTGTCGCGCCACAGCTGGTCGATAGCGAAAGCCGTCTGGTTCGCTATCAGGTGGATTCGCTGGCTTCCGGTATCGTTGAACAGATGAACCGCGTTCAGGCCCAGCAGCGCGCCATTACCGAAGCCGCATCCGTTATGGAGAGCGCCACCATCGACACCCTGTTACCGACGCTGGTTAACCAGTATCAGGACAGCAATGTGTTTGGCGGCGGGATCTGGCCACTGCCAAACCGTCGTGACCCGGCCAAAGAGAAGGACAGCAGCTTCTTTGCCCGTAATGCCAGCAATGACCTGCAGGTGAACACCTACTGGAACTCCGACGCGGCTGACAAATACTGGGAGCAACCCTGGTACAAAGATGGCATGGCCGCTCCGAAAGGCCAGTGTGCCTGGGCAAAAGCCTATCAGGATGCCGCCAGCCCGCAGCCGCGCACCAACTGTGCTATGGCTATCTACAAAAACGGCACGGCCTGGGGTGTCGCCACCATCGATGTGACGCTGGGGTTCTTTAACCAGCTGGCGAAGCAGATGGGTGAAACCATTCAGGGCAACGTCCTGATCGTTGAAGCCGATGGTAAAGTCGTGGGCAATGGCGCGCTGGTGAATGCAGCACCGAAGCTGGAGAACCTGGCTGACGTGCAGATGCCGATGGCAGCACCGCTGAAAACGCTGCTTAACGGTGTTGGCAATCAGCCGCTGGAAACCACCTATGACAGCAGTGAAGGCGAGCAGACGCTGTTCGTGCAGGCCATTCCAGGCAGCCCGTGGTATCTCGCCAGCAGCCTGCCAACCAGCCTGCTTAAAGCGCAGTCTCACAACATGCTTACCCGTCTGGGTCTGGTGCAGATCCCTCTGGCGGTAATCCTGCTACTGGTGTCGCTGGGCTTTGTCCGCGCCATGATGAAACGCCTCAACGTGCTGAACAGCAACATTGAAGCGCTGTCGACCGGTGGTGCCGATCTGACTCAGCGTCTGCCAGCCAGCAACAGCCCGGAGTTCAACGCCGTCGCGCAGAGCTTTAACCAGTTCATCAGCTATCTGCAGGGGCTGCTCCAGCAGGTGGGCGACAGCGCGCTGGCGATCACCGCCGCGTCGCGGGAAATTGCCAGCGGCAACGCCAATCTCTCCTCCCGTACCGAAGATCAGGCCAGCTCGATTGTGGAAACGGCCGCGTCGATGGAGCAACTGACCGGCACCGTGCGTCAGAACGCCGACAACGCTACCCACGCTAACCAGCTGGCGGGTGATGCCTCGCAGGTGGCCGCACGTGGCACCGAAGTGGTCCGTCAGGTGGTGACCACCATGGGCGAGATTCATCACTCATCCCGTAAAGTGGTCGATATCATCAGCGTGATCGACAGCATCGCATTCCAGACCAATATCCTGGCGCTGAACGCCGCAGTAGAAGCTGCACGGGCCGGTGAACAGGGCCGCGGTTTTGCGGTGGTGGCATCGGAAGTGCGCAACCTGGCACAGCGTTCAGCCAACTCGGCGCGTGAGATTAAAAAGTTAATCGAAGAGTCGGTGGCGAACATCGATACCGGCAGCGCGCTGGTCGAGCAGGCGGGTCAGACCATGGATGAGCTGATGAAGGGCGTGAGCAGTGTGACAACGCTGATGAGTGAAATCATGTCAGCCAGCCGCGAACAGAGCCTGGGCATCGAACAGGTTAACGTTGCGATTACCCAGCTGGATGGCACCACGCAGCAGAACGCCGTGCTGGTGGAGCAGGTTTCTGCTGCCGCGCAGGCCATGGAATCGCAAAGCACCCAGCTTGAGCGGGTGGTTCAGAGCTTCCGACTGTAATCCCTCTCCAGGCCAGCCTTGCTGGCCTGATTTTCTCCCTGCTTCATCCGCTTATCTCCGCCTGACCCGGGTAATAAATCCTTGATGATCCGCCCAAACCGATAATTCTGTGCCAGAATAGTTGGGAATAATCTCAAGGAAACGCCATGTCTGCTATTGAAGTTATCCTCGTTGACCACCTCGATCGTCCCACCGGCAAGATGGAAAAGCTGGAAGTGCATGAAAAAGGATTACTGCACCGCGCGGTGACGGTCTACGTCTTCAATTCCCGGCAGGAGCTGTTGCTACAACGGCGTGCCAGCGATAAATATCATTGTGGTGGCTTGTGGAGTAATACCTGCTGTGGTCATCCTTATCCTCATGAATCAACCCGCGACGCCGCCGAGCGCCGCCTGCGTGAAGAGATGGGAATGGTGGTGACGCTGACGCCGGTGTTTGAGCTGAGCTACAACCTGAAGCTGAGCAATGGCCTGACTGAACATGAGTATGGTCACGTCTTCTTTGCCGTCTGCGACAGCCTGCCGCAGCTGAATCCGCAGGAAGCGGATGCCTGGGATTATCGCCCGATGGCGCTGATTGAGCAGCAGATGCAGCAGCAGCCACAGCAGTTCACACCGTGGTTTTTGCATACCTTCCCGCGCATCCCGGACTATCTGGAGCAGTTTCCTTTCCCGCAAGTTACCGCATAAAAAAACCGCACTAAGGTGCGGTTTCAATGCTGGCCGGAGAAGCCGGGCCGGGGTAAACAATGCGTCAGGGTTATGAGCCCGTTTGCTCCCGCTCTTTATCCCTGCTAACCGGCACAAAGGCCGGTTTCTTCAATGATTATTTATCAGCAAGCGCTGGGATCACATGCTGCGGATCGCGTTCTATGGCCCGGAGTAAAGCTTTAGCCGGGCCGGTTGGCTCACGTCGTCCCTGCTCCCAGTTTTTTAGCGTGTCTACATTCACGGAAATCAGCTTAGCGAACCCGCTTTGCGAAAGACCAGTAGCGTTTCTGATAGCTTTGACTTTAACCGCAGTGACTGTGCTTTCGCGGGCAGGTGCTCGGGAGCCTTCGACGATCTCATTCATCTGAGTCATGCTTTCTTTCAAACGCTCAAACAGTTTTTTGTCCATTACCAGCCCTCGTTCAACGCCCTTAACAGATGTTTTTCATCCTCGGATAAATCATCCTGGACGCCTTTTTTATAAATCAGCAACAGCCTGATTTGTGATTCAGAGACTTTGTAATAGTAAATCACCCGAACGCCGCCACGCTTACCTTTGCCTTTGGCCGCCCAACGAACTTTACGCAGGCCACCCGTATTCTGGATAACATCACCCCAGCCTGGATTGTCAGCCATGAATTGTTGAAACTCGCGATATTCATCATCGCTGAGTAGTTCCTTTACATCTTCCGTGAATACAGGAGTCTCAATGAATAACATGTCTGTACGTCATTGGCGTAGGGTAGAATCATATTATCATGCAAGGAGGGTAAGTCAATGGCGTACAGTGAGGTGTGTAATCGCCCGCGCTGAGCATTGCCTTAGAGGGCATTTTATGCGTCTTTGCGGAGGACTTTTGCTCCCTGAGCCTGCGCGCTATCCACGCCCTGGCCGTTGATTATCGCTGCAGCTCGAAATCTTCCGCATCCACATCATAACCCGACGGTTCCCAGCGGATCGCCAGCAGCGCCAGCAGGCCCGCCAGTGGTGCCAGGAAGATCACCCAGAACACGCCTGTGCCCAGCGCCGCAACCAGCACCGGAAACAGAAACAGCGAAACGGTAGAACTGCCGCGCATCAGCGTCTGGTTAAAGCCGACACCCACGCCGCGCAGCGACGTCGGATAGCTCAGCGACGCAAAAGTCATAGTATGGGAGCCAGGCCCGAATCCCTGTCCAAACAGGAACAGCGCCAGCATGCCGATCGCCAGCGCGGCTTCCTGGCCGCCTTCCGGACGACCAATCAGCGCCAGCCCGAGCAGCGCCACGCACTGACAGGCATAACCCGCCACCGACATCTTCCACGCCCCGAGGCGCGGCACCAGTCGCACCGCCAGTATCCCGCCGACAAAGGCGAACAGCAGATTCAGCGCCAGCGACACCAGAATGGTGGTAAGCATTGACTGGGCAAAGAAGCTGGAGATGATCACCGGCAAGCCAAACGCCACTGCGTTATAAGCAAAGGATGAGGCAATGGAAGTGATGGTCGCCAGCAGGGTACGGCGGCGATAAACACCCTGTAACAGCGCACCATAGTTACGCCAGCTCGCCTTGCGCACCGGCGTGGCAGGCGTCAGCGCGGCGTCGGCTGCCACCTGGGCATTAATATTCCACGCACTGCGTAAAATCGCTGCGGCACCTTTCAGGTCGCCCTGATTCGCCGCCCAAACCGGGGATTCGCTCATGTAACGGCTACGGATGGCGATGATGATAATCGCCGGAACGGCACCAAAACCAAGGATCAGCCGCCAGAGCCAGTCGGTGTGGCTTTCGGGTAGCACGGCATAGAGCAGCAGCACCAGCAGATAAGAGATGCTGATCGCCGCATACCAGGTTGGGCACCACATCGCCACGCTGGCCGCTTTATTTCCCTTGCCACGCAGCCGGGAAAACTCCGCCAGAAACGCCATCGCCACCGGCAGATCGATTCCGACCCCCAGGCCCATCACAAAACGCGCGCCGGCCAGCACATACTCATTGGGGGCAAACGCACAGGCGATAGCCGCCACCACGAAAAAGAACATATCGGCCATAAACACCCGATAACGGCCAATTTTATCCGTGAGATAGCCGCCGATCAGTGCGCCGATAATGGCCCCGAAGGTGATTGCCGAGGCGACCATGCCGGTGCCGGTCGGGGTGAGATTGAATTCGCGCGTGATGTCTTTGATGCCAAAGGCCAACGCACCCAGGTCGTAGGCGTCAAGGAAGACGCCCCCCAGCGCAATCGCCACCACAATACGGGCATTATTACGGGCGCTGTCGCCACTGTTCACTAATCGGGAGACGTCAGCTGCGCTGCGGATCCACTGTGTTTCGCCACCGGGCGAACTCCCTGCTGTTGCCACGTGGGCGGAAGAGGTCAGGTCGGACATGATGTTGTGCGTCTTTTATTATAAAAACAGATTTCCGAGGATAGCCGTTTAGACGCCCAGACGTAAATTCATTTCGGTTATATGAGATGAATTTATAATCTCAAATCGTTATCAATTTGCGATAAAGTCAGCTACATCGCCGCTGCGCCAGGCTACGCTTTTAAGGCAGATAATTTCCGCTGCACGCCTTGCCAGCCTCCCGCAGAGCGGCAGGAGGGCAGCCTGAACGCGCAGGCGCACAACGCCTTGTGAATCATCACGCACGAACAAAACGTAAAAACAACACACTGCGATAAGGAAAAAGCCATGGTCAGAATTCGGGGTTGGATGGGCGTCAGCGCTTTGCTGCTCAGCATGGGGATAGCACAGGCGGCGGACCCGGTGCGGGTCGGCTCAAAAATTGATACCGAAGGATCGCTGCTGGGCAATGTGATCCTTCAGGTGCTGGAAAAGCACGGGGTAAAAACCGTCAATAAAATTCAGCTCGGCACCACGCAGGTGGTGCGCGGTGCTATCACGGCGGGCGAACTTGATATCTATCCGGAATATACCGGCAATGGTGCATTTTTCTTCAATGATGAGAAAGACAGCGCCTGGAAAAATGCCGCTGAAGGCTACGAAAAGGTTAAGAAGCTTGATGCGGAGAAAAACCATCTGGTCTGGCTGACGCCCGCTCCGGCCAATAACACCTGGACTATCGCTGTGCGAAAAGATCTGGCTGAAAAAAATCAGCTCAACTCTCTGGCGGATCTCAGCGCCTGGCTGAAAAAAGGCGGCACTTTCAAACTGGCGGCCTCAGCAGAATTTATTGAACGCAGCGATGCCTTACCCGCCTTTGAAAAAGCCTATGGCTTTGATCTCAAGCAGGACCAGCTGCTGTCGCTGGCTGGCGGCGATACCGCTGTCACCATCAGCGCAGCGGCACAGCAGACTTCCGGCGTAAACGCGGCGATGGCGTACGGCACCGACGGTCCGGTGGCGGCATTAGGTCTGCAGACGCTCAGCGATCCTAAAGGGGTTCAGCCGATTTATGCGCCGACGCCGGTGATCCGTGAATCGGTACTCAAAGCCTATCCACAGATTGCAGAGTGGCTGAAGCCGGTGTTCAGCGCGCTTGATGAGAAGACGCTGCAACAGCTCAACGCCAGAATCGCGGTCGACGGTCAGGATGCCAGCAGCGTAGCGACCGAATGGCTGCAGCAGAAAAAGCTGCTGTAACCGATGCAGATATCGCGGGAAGCGATACGCCGTCCGGTTGAGCAGCCGGTGGCACTGCTGCTGCTGACGCTGCTGAGTCTGGCGCTGGTGGCATTGCCGTTTCTGAACTTAGCCCCGAACCGTCTGGTAGCGGGTGAACCGCTGATGGGCTGGCAGATTAGCCGCTTCGGGCTGTTGCTGCTGCCGCTGGTGACGCTGTGGCTGCTGCTGTGGCGGCATCCGACCCGCATCACGCTGATGCTGGCGCTGCTGGCGGCAGAACTGATGCTGGCGGCGATTATCTGGCTCAGCGGGCATCAGGCCACCTTACTCAGCCAGCAGGGCAGCCGTCTGGCGCGCACCAGCTTTGCCAGCGGCCTGTGGTGCAGCGGCGCGCTACTCTTGCTGCTGATCACCGATCAGGTGCGGCAACTGACCCGTCATCGGCTGGCACAGCTGCTGCTCAATCTGCAGGTCTGGCTGTTGCCGCTTTTGCTGCTGTTCAGTGGCCAGCTCAGCGATCTCTCCCTGCTGAAAGAGTATGCCAACCGCCACGCGGTGTTTGATGCCGCGCTGAGCCGTCATCTCACCCTGCTGGCGGGAACGGTGCTGCCTGCGCTGATGATTGCGCTGCCGCTGGGCGTCACGCTATTCCGGCGACCTGGCTGGCAGGGTGGGGTGTTCGGCGTACTAAATGTGATTCAGACGGTGCCTTCGGTGGCATTGTTTGGTCTGCTGATTGCGCCGCTGGCCGGACTGGCTCAGCATTTTCCGTGGCTCGGCGACTGGGGCATCAGCGGCATTGGGATGGCTCCGGCGCTGATCGCTCTGGTGCTTTACGCCCTGTTGCCGCTGGTGCGCAGCGTGGTGGTGGGGCTGCAACAGGTGCCGCACGAGGTGCGGGAGAGTGCACGCGGCGTCGGCATGAGTGGCTGGCAGCAGTTTTTCGCGGTGGATGTGCCGCTGGCGCTGCCGGTCTGGCTGGCGGGCCTGCGGGTAGTGGTGGTACAGACGCTGGGCATGGCGGTGGTCGCGGCGCTGATTGGCGCGGGCGGCTTTGGCGCGATTATTTTCCAGGGACTGCTAAGCAGTGCGCTTGATTTGGTGTTGCTGGGGGTGATCCCGGTGATTGCACTGGCGGTGATCATCGATGCGCTGTTCCGCCTGCTGATCTCACTGCTGGAGAGAAAAGATGATTGAGTTTGACGGCGTTTCCCGCGCGTTTAACGGTAAAGCGGCGGTGAAAGATCTGTCGTTACAGGTGGCGAAAGGGGAGTTTTGCGTGCTGCTTGGCACCTCCGGTTCGGGCAAATCGACCACCCTGAAGATGATCAACCGGCTGGTGGAGTTTGACAGTGGTGAAATCCGCTTTGCCGGAGAGTCGATTCGCCAGCTCGATGCCCGCACGCTGCGACGGCGCATGGGCTACGCCATTCAGTCGATTGGCCTGTTCCCGCACTGGACGGTGCGGAAGAATATCGCCACGGTGCCAGTGCTGCTGGGCTGGCCCCGGGCACAGGTCAATGAACGTATCACGGCGCTGCTGGCGCTGCTGAATCTCGATGCGCAACTGCTGGACCGTTATCCGCATCAGCTCTCGGGTGGTCAGCAGCAGCGCATCGGCGTGGCGCGGGCGCTGGCGGCGGATCCGGAAGTGTTACTGATGGATGAACCGTTCGGCGCACTTGATCCGGTGACGCGCGGGGTGCTGCAACAGGAGATGTTGCGCATTCATCAACTGTCGGGCCGCACCATCGTGCTGGTGACGCACGACATCGACGAAGCGCTGACGCTGGCAGACCGCATTGTGCTGATGGATAACGGCGAGATTGTTCAGCAGGGCAGGCCAGTGGAGCTGCTGACCCAGCCGAAAAATGATTTTGTGCGCGACTTCTTTGGTCGCAGCGAAATGGGAGTACGGCTGCTGTCGCTGGAGCAGGTCGGTAATGCTGTGCGGCGCGGCGAGTGGCTGCCGGGCGAACCGATCGCTGCGGCACTGACGCTGCGGGACGCCCTGTCGCAGTTTATCGCCCGGCGTACCGATAAATTGCCGGTCATCGACGATCAGCAGCGGCCGCTGGGCGTGCTCCACTTTGGCGATCTGCTGCAACTGCGCGAGGATTTAACATGCGCAGGCTAAGGGATCCTCTGCTGTGGCTGGTGCTGTTCTACGGCGCGCTGCTGACCCTGATGCCTTACAGCGGGCCGCTGTTTCACCGCTGGTTTCCCGAACTGGCGCGGCCACTCTATCAGCAGGAGAGCTTCTGGCAACTGACGCTGGCGCATCTGTTTCTGGTGATCACCGCCAGCCTGCTGGCGATTGTGATTGGCATTGGCAGTGGTGTGCTGGTGACGCGGCGGGCGGGGCGGGCCTTCCGGCCGCTGATGGAAACCATTGTGGCGGCAGGGCAGACGATTCCGCCGGTGGCGGTGCTGGCGATTGCGGTGCCGGTGATGGGATTTGGTGCCTGGCCTGCGGTTGTGGCGCTGCTGCTCTACGGATTGCTGCCGATTTTACAGGGGACGCTGGCGGGTATTGATAGCGTACCGGCCAGCAGTCGGGAGATCGCCATCGGGGTCGGCATGAGTAGCTGGCAGCGGCTGTGGCAGATTGAGCTGGCGCTGGCTGCGCCGGTCATCATCGCCGGGATACGCACCTCGGTGATTATCAACATCGGCACCGCTGCCATCGCCTCGACGGTCGGCGCGAAAAGTCTGGGATCGCCGGTGATTATCGGCTTAAGCGGTTTTAATACAGCCTATGTCATTCAGGGGGCATTACTGGTGGCGCTGCTGGCGATAGTCAGCGATCGCCTGTTTGAACGCCTGCAGCGCTGGCTTAGCGTGAGTGAACGATGAGAGAGTATCCCACCAGCATCAGACCGCCGGTGCCACCTGCCGCCATAATAAAAAACAGCGTGGCGAAGAAAGCTTTTTTACAGTTCATGGGTAAAACCTGAGCTCGTTAACAGTGAGGCGGGGATAATAGCGCGCGCAAGGCAGCAGGCAAAGTGCCCGGCGTGCGTTTTTGTTATCAGGCGGGGTCGTGCAACCGCACGGCATAGCCCTGTTCCTGCCAGTGTGACAGCTGTTCCTGCTGGCGGCGGGTCAGTTTTTTACCGGTAAAGACAAACATATTCATGCCGGGAAAGAGTTCAGGACGCGGTAAATCCAGCGGTTCTGCCAGCACATCAATGCGCCAGCCATGCTGCGACAGACGCCAGCCTTCCAGCCAGATGCGGGTACGATCGTCAATACCCCAGCCAATAATCAGCGCATCTTTACCCGATTTTTTGCGGCTGCCGGTCAGGCAGAACGCGACATAATCGATCAGCAAACCATCCAGCAGACTGCACATGGTGCGGGCGGTGTTCTGGTCCAGACTCAGCTTCTGGCGCACCGGCATAAAAACATGGTCGATCAGCGCATCAATCGGATGTTCGCGACCAATCGCGGCAATTTTATTACGAAGTTTAGCGGGTCTGACGTGACGCAGGACGCTGATCAGCTCATCCTGGAGTGTGGTCCAGCCGTCATGGGCATCTACATCGCCACCTTCCAGCAGTGCCTTAACTTTACCGACCGGCACGCCGCTTTCAATCCAGCGCATAATCTCTTCGATGCGATGAACATCCTCTTCGTCAAACTGACGATGTCCGCCTTCGGTACGTTGCGGCTTCAGTAAGCCATAACGACGCTGCCAGGCGCGCAGGGTGACTGGGTTTATGCCACAGCGCTCGGCGACGTCACCGATACTGTATAAGGTCATAAATTCCTCTTTCGATTGGTCTGAGTGTAATTACCATAACGAAGCCGACTAAGTTGTACAATACATTTCTCGATGTACAACTTGACTGATACGCCGTTTCTCCGTTATATCTCATATAAGAGAATTATTCCCAAATATGAGAAATCACCATGTCAGAGCTGAATACGGAGCAACGACTGGCGGTGAGGCTGGCAGAGTTACGCCTGCAACGCGGCTGGTCGCTGGATGAACTTGCTGTCGCAACGGGCATCAGTCGTGCGTCATTATCGCGCATTGAGCGAAGCGAGACCAGCCCTACTGCTGCGCTGCTTAACCGTCTGTGTGTTGCCTACGGATTAACGATGTCGCGCCTGCTCAGTGAAGTGGAGGAGGAGTCCAGTCTGCTGATCAGAGATGACCAGCAGCCCGTGTGGCAGGATGAATCCAGCGGATTTATTCGCCGGAATGTTTCACCCCCTGCGCTTCATTTCCGATGCGAACTGGTTGAGGGCAAATTACGGCCTGGTGCACGTATAGATTACGATGCGCCACCCATTCAGGGTCTGGAGCAGCATATCTGGCTGCGCGAGGGCGGCCTCACCGTCACGATGGGGGCGCAGCAGTGGGCGCTGAAGCCCGGTGACTGCTTACGTTTTCATCTGGTCGGGAAATCGGCTTTTGAGGCACACCTGACTGACGGCGCGCGCTATTTACTGGTGGTGGCGAAACCATGATCGATTACACAATACTTCGCGCCGACGAAGCGCAACAGCAACTGGGCGAACTTACAGCGGTGCTGCAGGCCTGTGTGGCAGACGGCGCCAGCGTCGGCTTTATTAATGCCGCAGACGAAGAGGTGATGACGCGATTCTGGCAGCAGCGGATCGCCGGTCTGGCAGACGGCGACAGCGAACTATTCGTTGCGCGGCAGCACGGTCGCATCGTGGGCACTGTCATTCTCAGTGGCAGCGCGATGCCTAATGGCCGCCACCGGGCGGAGATCAGCAAACTGCTGGTGCATCCGCAGGCGCGCCGTCAGGGCATCGCGCGTGAGCTGATGCAGCGCGCTGAGCAGCAGGCCCGTGCGCAGGGCAAAACGCTGCTGGTGCTGGATACGCGCAGCGGCGATGTCGCCAGCGATCTCTATCGCTCGCTGGGCTGGCAGGTGGCGGGGTCGATCCCGTTTTATGCCGAATCCACCGCGGGCGTGCTGGATGCCACCACCTATATGTACCAGGTGCTGGCGTAGCCAGGCGCCGACGCCAGCCGCTAGCTCATGCGGCTGGCCTTTCTTTATGCCTGAGCGGCCCGGGTTGACGGGTTGCCCGCACGACCCTGAAACGGGCAACCGCTGAAATTTACGACGTCGCACGAAAAATTCGGCGCGAAAGCTGACGCCAACAGGATACTGTGTAAAAATACAGGCCATATTTTCGGTGTGGTAACGCAAATCATGGCCCTGACAGCCGCAGTAAAAAGCCAGATAGCGCAGTGGTATAAAGCGCTTCAGCAGCAGGTGCCTGACTTCATCCCACGTGCGCCGCAGCGCCAGATGATCGCCGAAGTGGCGAAGTGCCTGGCGGGCGACGATTCGCGCCATCTGGCGGTTGAAGCGCCAACCGGCGTGGGCAAAACCCTCTCTTATCTGATCCCGGGCATCGCGGCCAGCCGTGCCCAGGAGAAGCGGCTGGTGATCAGCACCGCCAACGTGGCGCTGCAGGATCAAATCTTCACCAAAGATCTGCCGCTGCTGAAAAAAATCATTCCCGATCTCACCTTTACTGCCGCCTTTGGTCGCGGGCGCTATGTCTGTCCGCGTAATCTGGCGGCGATGGCGGCCGATGACGATGAGCAGGGAGATCTGCTGCTTTATCTGGACGATGATGCCGTCAGCAGCACTAAAGAGGAGCAGACGCAGTGTGGCCGGTTGCAGAAATCGCTGGATCGCTATCAGTGGGACGGCCTGCGCGATCACAGCGAGGAGAACGTCAGCGACAGCCTGTGGCAGCGGCTCTCCACCGACAAAGCGAGCTGCCTTGGCGCACACTGTCGCTGGTATCGTGAATGCCCGTTCTTTGTGGCGCGGCGCGAAATTGAGCAGGTCGATGTAGTGGTGGCGAACCATGCGCTGGTCATGGCCGCAATGGAGAATGAGTCGGTGCTGCCACCGGCAAAAAACCTGATGCTGGTGCTGGATGAAGGGCATCATCTGCCGGAAGTGGCCCGCGATGCGCTGGAGATGAGCGCCGACATTACGCCGGGCTGGAGCAGCCTGCAGCTCGACCTCTTTATCAAGCTGGTAGAGAGCATTATGACGCAGATGCGGCCAAAATCACCGCCGCCGCTGGCTAACCCGGAGCGGCTGAAAGCGCATTGCGATGAACTGCGCGAACTGCTGACGATTACCGCTCAGGCGCTGAATCCGCTGCTGCCACCGCATAATCAGCCGGGTGAATTCCGCTTTGTGCTGGGCGCGCTGCCGCAGGAGCTGCTGGATCTCTGCGCCCGGCTCTTTAAGCTCAGCGATGCGCTGCGCGGCCTGAGTGAAGGTTTGATTAATGCGCTGAGCGAGCAGACAGGTAAAGTGGATGTGGTGCGACTGCATCGCAATCTGCTGCAGCTCAATCGCCAGTTTGGCTGGTTCGAATCGGTCAGCAAACTGTGGCGGCTGGCGGCGATGGAAAAAGCCTCTGGCGCGCCGGTGTCAAAGTGGATCACCCGTGAGCTGCGCGAAGGTCAGGCGCACCTGCTGTTTCACTGCGCCGGCATCCGCGTCAGCGACCAGCTGGAGAAGATGCTGTGGCGTAAAATTCCGCACGTGGTTGTGACCTCCGCCACCCTGCGATCGCTTAACAGTTTCAACCGCCTGCAGGAGATGTCGGGACTCAGCGAGAAGGCGGGCGACCGCTTTGTGGCACTGGACTCCCCGTTTAACCACGTGGAACAGGGCAAGCTGGTGATCCCGCAGATGCGCTATGAGCCGCTGATGACGCACGAAGCGGAGCATATCGCGGAGATGGCCGGTTTCTTCCGGCAACAGATGGCGGAGAAAAAGCACAAAGGCGTGCTGGTGCTGTTTGCCAGCAACCGGGCGATGCAGCAGTTTGTCGCCTGTCTGCCCGACCTGCGCCTCTCAATGCTGGTTCAGGGCGATCAGCCGCGCAGCCGCCTGGTCGATCTGCATCGTCAGCGTGTCGCCAAAGGGGAAACCAGCATCCTGATTGGCCTGCAGTCTTTTGCCGAAGGGCTGGATCTCAAAGGCGATCTGCTGAGTCAGGTGCATATCCACAAAATCGCTTTTCCCCCGGTAGACAGTCCGGTAATTTTGACCGAAGGCGAGTGGCTGAAAAGCCTGAAACGCTATCCGTTTGAGGTGCAGAGCTTACCCAGCGCCTCTTTTACCCTGATTCAACAGGTCGGACGCCTGATTCGCAGCCATCAATGTTATGGCGAAATCGTTATTTACGACCGCCGTCTGCTGAGCAAATCCTACGGCAGCCGGCTGTTAGCGGCGCTGCCGATCTTCCCGATTGAGCAGCCGGAAACGCCAGAGCCGGCAGCGATACCGGCCACCGTGGTGCCAAAAAACACGGTGCGTAAACGACGTCCCACGCGGCGCTGAGCCGCGCACTTAACCGGAAGCGAGTGATGGAACTGAATAAAATCATTAAAGAGATTGGTCGCGGTAAAAATCATGCCCGCGATATCGACTTTGATACCGCCGTGGCGCTCTATGGCGCGATGCTGGCGGGCGAGGTGCCGGACCTGGAGCTGGGCGGCATTCTGATTGCGCTGCGTATTAAAGGCGAAGGCGAAGCGGAAATGCGCGGCTTTTATCAGGCGATGCAGGCGCAGATGATGCAACTGCAGGCGCCGGAAAACCGCCCGATGCCGGTTGTGATCCCCAGCTACAACGGAGCGCGGCGGCAGGGCAATCTCACGCCGTTGCTGGCGCTGCTGCTGGTAAAACTTGGCTTCCCGGTGGTGGTGCATGGTGTCAGCGACGACGCGACGCGCATCACCAGTGAAGCGGTGTTTGCCGCGCTGGGTATTGCCCCCGTCACCACCGCAGAGGCGGCGCAGGCAAAACTCGATCAGGGCGAACTCGCCTTTATCACCATCGATCATCTCTGCCCGCCAATGGCGAAACAGCTGTCGCTGCGCTGGCGAATGGGCGTGCGTAACAGCGCGCATACGCTGGCAAAACTGGCGACCCCGTTTGCCGAACGTGCGGCGCTGCGTCTGTCGAGCGTGTCGCATCCGGAGTATGTGCCGCGTGTGGCGAAATTCTTCAGTGACATCGATGCGCCTGCGATACTGCTCAATGGCACCGAAGGGGAAGTCTATGCCAATCCACAGCGCTGCCCGGCGATCAGCATGATTCAGGGCGCAGGCGCAGAAGCGGAAGTGTGGGTTGAGCGTCAGCCTGAAGTGGCCGTTGAACTGCCGGCGGACAAGACGGCAGAGGTAACTGCGCGCTGGATTGAGCAGGTGCTGAATCAGCAGCGGCCGGTGCCCGCATCACTGCGACTTCAGCTCGCCTGCTGCCTGCGTGCCAGCGGTCAGTGCGACTCGCTGGCGGCGGCAGAGCAGCAGATCCTCGCCGCCGGTTACTGACTCAGGCTGCTGGCAGCGCCTGTTCAACCAGGTTCTGCCAGAAAGTAATGCCAATTGGCAGCAGCGCGTCGTTGAAGTCATAGCGGGCGTTGTGCAGCGGGGCGGAAGGCGTATCGCCATCCGCGCCCAGCCAGAAGTAAGCACCCGGACAGGCCTCCATCATGCAGGCAAAATCTTCAGACGCCATCGACGGATTGACCTGCCACTGAACCTGTTCGGCTCCCAGCGTCGCCAGCGCCACCTCGCGCACCTGCTCAGCCGGGGCAGCATGGTTGGCGGTCACCGGATAACCCGGTAACCACTCAATCTCACCGCTGACACCAAACGGACGTGGCAGGGTAGCGACAAATTCATCAATCAGCCCGCGTACTTTTTCGCGCACGCTGGTCTGCAGGCAACGCACCGTGCCGCGCAGCACAATCTGTTCCGGGATCACGTTGATTGCTTCGCCACCGTGGATCTGCGTCACGCTGACCACCGCCGAGGCGAGCGGCGAGAGCCGACGTGACGGAATTGTCTGCAGCGCCAGAATCAGCTCGGCCGCCACCACCATTGGATCGGCACCGCTTTCCGGCATCGCCGCGTGGCAGCTTTTGCCGTGCAGGGTAATCTCAAACGAATCCAGCGACGCCATCATGGCGCCAGGGTTAACCGCCAGTGACCCCAGCGGCAGTCCCGGCCAGTTGTGCATCGCATAGATCGCATCCATCGGGAAGCGCTGGAACAGTCCCTCTTCCACCATTTTGCGCGCACCGCCCAGGTTCTCTTCGGCAGGCTGAAAAATGAAATGTACCGTGCCGCGGAACTGGCGTGTGGCGGCCAGCTGTCGGGCGGCGGCCAGCAGAATGGCGCTGTGACCGTCGTGCCCGCAGGCGTGCATCACGCCAGGAGTCGCGGAGCGCCATTCAGTGTCGCCTTTTTCCGTAATCGGCAGCGCATCCATATCCGCACGCAGCCCGATAACCGGGCCGGGACCGTTTTCCAGCGTGCCGATTACGCCGGTGCCCGCCAGACCGCGAAACACCTGCAATCCCGCCCGCTCTAACTCATCAGCGATAAACTGGCTGGTTTGCTGTTCCTGGTAACCTAATTCGGGGTGGCGATGAAACTCACGGCGCCAGCGCAGGGCATCTTCAAGCAGGGCAGGGGAAAGGGTCATGCAGAGTCGCGCTCCATACAGAATGAGAAGATTTCACTTTAGAGGTCGGGTGGCGCTGCGTCTATCGCCGGCAGGACGAAATCTGGCTATAGGCTAAATCAAAATGGAATAAGTAATAAGGAAGTGATGTCCGGGCAGGGCTTAAGAATGGAAAAACGCGAAGAAAACGGGGCAAGTCGCTGCCCGCCCCGTTCAGCGTATTACTTCTGCATCGGCAGGTTCAGATCGTGCTCTGCCGCGCAACTTTGTGCCAGCTCATAACCCGCGTCGGCATGACGCATCACGCCGGTGGCCGGATCATTCCACAACACCCGACCCAGACGCGCATCCGCCTCTTTGCTGCCGTCACAGACAATCACCATACCGGCGTGCTGCGAGAAGCCCATGCCGACACCGCCGCCATGATGCAGGCTGACCCAGGTCGCACCGCCTGCGGTGTTCAGCAGCGCGTTGAGCAGCGGCCAGTCTGAGATTGCATCCGAGCCATCCTTCATCGCTTCGGTTTCACGGTTAGGTGAGGCAACCGAGCCGCAGTCGAGATGGTCGCGGCCAATCACCACCGGCGCTTTCAGCTCGCCGTTGCGGACCATTTCATTGAACGCCAGACCGGCAAGATGCCGTTCGCCCAGTCCCAGCCAGCAGATACGTGCTGGCAATCCCTGGAAGGCGATGCGCTCCTGCGCCATATCCAGCCAGCGATGCAGCGTTTTGTGGTGCGGAAACAGTTCTTTGAGTTTCGCGTCGGTCTTGTAGATATCTTCCGGATCGCCGGACAGCGCCACCCAGCGGAACGGGCCTTTTCCTTCGCAGAACAGCGGACGGATGTAGGCCGGTACAAAGCCTGGGAAGTCGAAGGCGTTGCTGACACCCTCATCCAGCGCGACCTGACGGATATTGTTGCCGTAGTCAACGGTCGGGATGCCCATATGACAGAAGTCGAGCATCGCCTGCACGTGGACCGCCATTGACGCACGTGCCGCTTTCTCTACTGCCTTCGGCTGTGAGACGCGCTCCTGCTGCCAGCGCACCAGATCCCAGCCAGCCGGCAGATAGCCATTAATCGGATCGTGCGCCGAGGTCTGATCGGTGACGATGTCCGGTTTTGGCCCGCCCGCCCGGGCGCGCTTCACCAGCTCCGGCAGGATCTCGGCGGCATTGCCCAGCAGCCCGACCGAAATCGCTTTTTTCGCCGCGGTCGCTTCGCTGATTAACGCCAGCGCTTCATCCAGCGTGGTGGCTTTGTAATCTACATAGCGGGTACGCAGGCGGAAATCGATGCGCGACTCCTGACACTCAATCGCCAGCACACAGGCCCCGGCCAGAACACCCGCCAGCGGTTGCGCGCCGCCCATGCCGCCCAGCCCGGCGGTGAGGATCCAGCGTCCGCTGAGGTCGTTGTTGTAGTGCTGACGTCCCGCTTCCACGAAGGTTTCGTAGGTGCCCTGCACGATGCCCTGCGCGCCGATATAGATCCAGGAACCGGCGGTCATCTGGCCGTACATCATCAGGCCCGCTTTATCCAGCTCATGGAAGTGATCCCAGGTTGCCCAGTGCGGCACCAGATTGGAGTTTGCCAGCAGTACGCGGGGTGCATCCGCGTGGGTGCGGAAAATGCCGACCGGCTTGCCGCTCTGGATCAGCAGGGTTTCATCCGGCTGCAGTGCCCGCAGCGAACGCAGGATCTGCTCGAAGCACTCCCAGTTACGCGCCGCCTTACCGATACCGCCGTAAACCACCAGATCTTCCGGTCGCTCGGCAACATCGGGATCGAGGTTGTTCTGAATCATGCGGTAAGCGGCTTCAATCAGCCAGTTGGCGCAGTGCAGCGTGGTACCGTGAGGCGCGCGAATTTCACGTGCCACAGCCTGAGAAAGAGTTTCGCTCATGAAAGATTCCTTAATTCAACAAGTTGGGCGCATGCTCGGCAGCAGCGCGGTCAATGCCTGAGGCCAGTCAGTGCGACTTGCCCACTGACGCATTGCCTCGATATCGGGAGCCAGCAGGCGATCCTCCTCAAGGAAGGCGACCTGCTCGCGAATGGTGTCGATGGCCTGCTCAATCAGCGCAGAGCTTTTCAGCGGCCGGTTGAATTCAATGCCCTGTGCAGCGGCCATCGCCTCAATGCCCACGACCGCGGCGCTGTTAAAGCACATGCTGCCGAGACGGCGCGCGGCGTAGGTCGCCATCGAGACGTGATCTTCCTGATTAGCGGAGGTCGGCAGGCTGTCGACGCTGCCCGGATGGGCCAGCGATTTATTCTCAGAGGCCAGGGCTGCGGCGGTCACCTGGGCGATCATAAAGCCGGAGTTTACGCCGCCGTCGCGCACCAGGAAGGGCGGCAGACCCGACAAGCCGCTGTCCAGCAGCAGCGCCAGCCGCCGCTCGGAGATGGCCCCGACTTCGGCAATCGCCAGCGCCAGGATGTCCGCAGCAAAGGCCACCGGCTCGGCGTGGAAGTTGCCGCCGGAGATCACATCGCCGCTGTCGCTGAACACCAGCGGGTTGTCAGAGGCCGCGTTCGCTTCGATTTCCAGAATCCGCGCCGCGTGGCTGAAGTTGTCCAGGCAGGAACCCATCACCTGTGGCACGCAGCGGATGGAGTAGGGATCCTGAACGCGGCCACAATGCGTATGCGACAGCACTATTTCACTGCCCTCAATCAGGGTACTGACGGCAGCGGCGACCGCAATCTGACCATGCTGGCCGCGCGCCTGATGGATACGGGCGTCGAACGGTTTCAGTGAGCCTTTAATCGCCTCCAGCGACAGCGCACCGGCCATCAGACCGGCGGCAAACAGGTTTTCACCCTCAAACAGGCCGCGCAGCGCCAGCGCAGTTGAGACCTGAGTGCCGTTAAGCAGCGCCAGTCCCTCTTTCGGGCCGAGTACAAACGGCGACAGGCCCACGCTTGCCAGTCCTTCGGTGGCCGGGATCAACTCACCCCTGAGCCGGACCTGACCTTCGCCCAGCAGCATCAGGGACATGTGCGCCAGCGGTGCCAGATCGCCGGAGGCACCGACCGAGCCTTTTTCCGGGATGCAAGGCATTACGCCCGCATTGAACAGTGCCAGCAGCGCCTCAACCAGTTCGATTCGCACGCCAGAGTGACCGCGTGCCAGGCTGATGATTTTGGTGGCGACCACCAGACGGGTAACATTGTCGGGCAGCAGATCGCCCAGCCCGACGCTGTGTGACAGCACCAGATTACGCTGCAGATCCGCCAGCCGGCTGGCCGGGATTTGCGTCTGCGCCAGCTTGCCGAAGCCGGTATTAATGCCATATACCACGTTGCCGGAGGCGACAATCGCATCCACGGTTTGCTGCGCCGCCGCAATGGCCTGACGCGCGGGCTCATCAAGCGTCAGCGTGACGTTACCCTGATAGATAGCGCGTAATGTGGCGAGGTCCACCTCGCCTGGCACCAGGCGCAAAACCTGAAACGAACCTGACATAGTCTACTCCTGTCTATACAAGTGTGCTGGCGTGGCTAAACTGCTCTCCTTGCCCTGATCCAGCGGAATAATACGAGTGAAACATAAGCGTTAATTCTTGTCTATGCTTGTCTATACAATCAAAGGGAGTAAGCAAGTGCCGTGCCAGGCCGATCACAAAAATCGATTGCCCGCCGGCTGCGGGTTGACTATTTAGCGCTACTCAGAGCCTGCACCATCAGGATGCGCAGGCTGCACCATTGGGGCGCCGTGCACCGTACTGGATGTATATACATTCACACGGTGAGACAGTAAACTTAGGGGACTTTCAGCATAAGGAACAGCAAATGGTTGAGCATACGGCACTGGCACAACTGGCGGCGGCAATGAGCGATGAGCCTGCCCCGATTTATCAGCGGGTGAAGCAGGCCATCGTCAGCCAGATCCGTGAAGGGTTGTGGAAAGCGAATCAGCGTGTGCCATCAGAAAGTGAACTGGTGAATGAACTGGGCGTCAGCCGCATGACCATTAACCGGGCGCTGCGTGAACTCACCAGCGAAGGCTTTCTGGTGCGGATGCAGGGCGTCGGAACCTTCGTGGCGGAGATGAAAGGCTACACCGCCATGCTGGAGGTGCATAACATCGCCGATGAGATCGCTCAGCGCGGCCATCAGCACAGCTGCAAAATTCTCGCCATCGGCCAGGACAAAGCCGATCCTGAGCAGGCGGCGGTGCTGGGACTGACCACCGGGCAGATGCTCTATCATTCGCTGATTGTGCATTATGAAAATGATCTGCCGGTGCAGCTGGAGGACCGCCTGGTCAATCCGCTGGTCGCGCCCGATTACCTGACGCAGGATTATCAGCAGATGACGCCTTACACCTATCTGATGCGCGTTGCGCCGCTGACGGCGGGCGAGCACATTGTTGAAGCGGTGTTGCCCGATGCGCGTCAGCGTAAACATCTGTCGGTGGATGAGCATGAACCCTGCCTGCTGATTCGCCGTCAGACCTGGAGCGACACTAAAATCGTGACCTATGCGCGGCTGCTCTATCCTGGCTCACGTTACAAATTACTGGGCCGCTTCAGAGGACATGGTTAAGAGCCGAGCCCATCAGGCTATTTTATTTGTCATTCTGAACCTGGGCAGTGCTCACACAGGCTGCTTTAGCAACCTGAACGCCCGTCAGGGCGGCCCCGAAGGGGCGAGCGCAGCGAGTCATCCTCACGGACTACGTGTACTACGGATTGTTCCGCGCTGTCCGTGTCCAGACTACCTGCAACAATTACGCCTACTGGGATAGGCTCTAAGACGGGTAAACAGCAGCCGGGCATCGGTATCGCACGGGCTGAGTTCTGTTTCTTCATCGACCCACCACGCGCCCTGTTGCGCGGTCAGCCGTTCCCCGTCAGCCGTCTGCCAGGCGCCAGCCAGCACCCAGGCAATGCCATGCAGAGAGCTGACCGGCGTGGTCACCACCTCCACCGTTGCCTGCCATTCCCCACGCCGCGTCATGACATTAAAATCTTCGCTGACGCTGCCCTGCAGCTTTGCCGTTAAAGCGAGTTCGCCGGCAAACGCCCAGGGCTGTTGAGGCGTCAGTAAGTGCTGCACGCCCGGCGCGGTCAGCAACACCGGATCGCCATGTAGCAGGGTAATCACCCGATCAATGTCAGGAAAGGCAGAGAAGGGACCATCCTGCGCCAGCGTCGCAATACTGGCGCGCCAGCCGAAGCGCTCCGCGCCGGGCGGAAAGCTGATGATTTCGCGGGTTTCGCCGCCGCCGTTGCGCCAGCGGCTGACCGCCAGCTCCGGGTACGTGAACCGGGCGATCATCGCAGCGCCTCCATCGCCTGAGCAAAACGGGCGGCACACGCCGTCTGGTGCGGATGCACCCCATCTTCAACCACGGCTTTACCCGCCACATAAACGTCCCGAATCTGATCGCGCTGCCCGGCAAAGAGCCAGCGGTTGAGTACGGCGTGCGACCCGACGCTGCCGAGCCACGCCTCATCCCGCAGCACCAGCCAGTCGGCACGTTGTCCTACCGCCAGCGTGCCCTGTTGAATGCCACACGCCTGCGCACCGCCCGCTGCTGCCTGTTGCCACAGCAGATCGCCTACCGACGGCTGGCCGGGCAGGGTAATCCGGTTGCGACGCTGGTCGCGCAGTCGCTGAGCATACTCCAGCCAGCGCAGCTCCTCCTGGGCGCTCAGCGAAACGTGACTGTCAGAGCCGATGCCCCAGCATCCGCCCTGCGCGATGTACTCCACTGCCGGAAAGATGCCGTCACCGAGGTTGGCTTCGGTGGTCGGGCAGAGACCCGCTACTGCGCCGCTGCGGGCGAGACGCGCCAGCTCACTCTCATCCAGATGGGTGGCGTGGATCAGGCACCAGCGCGCATCCACCTCAAAGCGGTTCAGCAGCCAGGCCACCGGACGCTCGCCGCTCCACGCCAGCGAGTCATTCACCTCTTTCTGCTGTTCAGCCACATGGATATGTACCGGCAGCGTCGGATCACTGGCCGCCAGCACGTCCTGCATCTGGCTTTCACTCACCGCCCGCAGCGAATGGAAACAGAGGCCACGGTTCAGCAGTGGTCTTTGCTGCTGCCACGCATCAAGCCGCGCCTGCTGTTGCAGATAGCGGTCGGTCTGCTGGATAAAACGCTTCTGACCCGCCGACGCTGGCTGGCTGCCGAAGCCGCTGTAGGTGTAGAGCACCGGCAGCAGCGTCTGGCCGATACCGGCGATCTCCGCCGCTTCAATCAGCTGTTGCAGCATCGCATCATCACTGTAGGGCGCACCCTGTGTGTCGTGGTGCAGGTAGTGAAACTCTGCCACCTGGGTGTAGCCGCCTTTCAGCATCTCGATGTAGAGCAGGGCGGCAATATCGCCCACCTGTTGCGGCGTCAGGCGCTGCACCATGCGGTACATCAGATCCCGCCACGTCCAGAAACTGTCCTGAGGATCGCCCGCTACTTCAGCCAGACCCGCCATGGCACGCTGGAAGGCGTGCGAGTGCAGGTTGGCGATTGCCGGGAGCACCTCGCCGTTGAGCCGGATAGCCTGACCAGCGTGGCTATCCGGGGTAATGGAGTCGATAAAACCGGCCTGGTTGACCGTGATACGCACCTGCTGCTGCCAGCCCTCCGCCAGCAGTGCACGCGAGGCAAAAAAGTCGCCATGGTTGATCCTCATCGGATGTGGTTGTATATACATATACATACTTTGAGGCACAGTGTAAACGGCGGAGGCATGAGGCAGCGATGGCAGAAGAGATGCGCGTAGAGACGGTGTGGACCGGGGCTGACCTGGTCACCATGCGTGACGGAAAGTACCATCTTATCCCCCAGGGCGCGCTGGTGGTGCGGGCGGGCAGGCTGGTGTGGGTCGGGCCGCAGGCGGAGATGCCCGCGTTCGTCGCCGATCAGCATCATCATCTGCCGGGCGGCATCGTGACCCCGGGACTGGTGGATTGTCATACTCACCTGGTGTTTGGCGGCGACCGCAGCCAGGAGTTTGAACAGCGCCTGAATGGCGTCAGCTATGCAGAGATTGCCGCGCAGGGCGGTGGCATTCTCTCAACCGTGCGCGCTACCCGCGCCGCCACTGAAGAGGAACTGGTGGCATCGGCTCGCTGGCGGCTTAACCGCCTGCTGGCCGAGGGCGTCACCACCGTGGAGATCAAGTCCGGCTATGGCCTGGATGAAGAGAGCGAACTGCGGATGCTGCGGGCGATTCGCCAGCTGGGAGAGAGCGTAGCCGCTGACGTGCGCGCTACCTGTCTGGCGGCACATGCTTTTCCGCCGGAGTTTAAGCACGACCCGGATGGCTGGGTCGATATCATCTGCGAACGGCTGCTGCCGCAGGTGCAGGCACTGGGACTTGCGGATGCGGTGGATGCGTTCTGCGAGCATCTCGCCTTTTCACCGCAGCAGGTGGCGCGAGTGTTTGATCGGGCAGTGGCGCTGGACATGCCGGTGAAACTGCATGCGGAGCAGCTCTCGGCGTCAGGTGGCGCAGCACTGGCGGCCCGCTATGGGGCGCTCTCTGCCGACCACCTTGAATATGCCACCGAGGAGGATGCCAGAGCGATGGCACAGCATGGCACCGTGGCGGTTCTGCTGCCTGGTGCATTTTATCTGCTGCGGGAGACGCAGCGTCCGCCGGTGGATCTCTTCCGGCGTTATGGCGTGCCGATGGCGCTGGCCAGCGATGCCAATCCCGGCACCTCGCCTGCGCTGTCGCTGCGTCTGATGCTTAATATGGGCTGCACCCTGTTTGGCATGACGCCGGAAGAGGCGCTGGCGGGCGTCACGCTGTGGGGGGCAAAAGCGCTGGGGCTGGCCGACAGTCACGGCTCGCTGGAGGCGGGAAAAGTGGCGAACTTCGTTCACTGGCCGCTGGCCCGTCCGGCGGAACTGGTTTACTGGCTGGGTGGTGAACTGCCCTGTACCGTTATCTATCGTGGAGAACCGCAATGAACCCTTTCCATTTTACCCAGGGCAGTCTGCCGCTGCTGGTCAGCATTCCCCACGCCGGTACCGAGCTGACGCCCGACGTGGAAGCCGGATTGAGTGAGGCCGCGCGCGGCTTACCCGACACCGACTGGCATATTCCGCTGCTGTATGATTTTGTGCGTGATCTCGGGGCCAGCGTGTTAATCGGGCGCTACTCCCGCTTTGTGGTCGATCTCAATCGCCCGCCCGATAACCAGCCGCTCTACACCAGCGCCACCACCGGCCTGTTCCCGGAAACCCTGTTCGACGGCACACCGACCTTTGCGCCAGGCAAAACACCCGACGACACGGTGCGTCAGGGCTACATCGATCAGATCTGGCAGCCCTATCATCAGCAGATTCAACAGGAGCTGGCGCGGCTCAAAGCGCAGCATGGCTATGCGCTGTTGTTTGACGCCCACTCTATCGCCAGTGAAATTCCCCGCCTGTTTGACGGCCACCTGCCCGATATCAACATTGGCACCAACGACGGCGCAAGCTGCACGCCAGCAATGAGTACGGCGCTGGAGGCCGTGTGCGCGGCGCAGAACGACTACAGCTGGGTGATTAACGGGCGCTTTAAAGGCGGTTACATCACCCGTGCCTACGGTCAGCCGCAGCAGCAGATTGAGGCGGTCCAGCTGGAGCTGGCGCAGCTCAACTACATGGATGAAACCCCGCCTTACGCCTGGCAGCAGGCACGTGCCGCCCGGTTGCAGAACGTGCTGAAGGCACTGATCCACGCCATGCTGGCGCAGGCTAAATCGCAATAAAACTCACCAGAGCGATGCGCCACTCCGGTGCATCGCTGCCCTGATTAAGTGCAGCGGCGGGCAGGTCGCCTGCCCGCTCCCAGACTACCGCCGCTTTTTTCCACTTCTGCAGAGCTGGCATAACCTTTGCTTGGTTGTATGTACAAGTGCAGCAGCACCGCCATCTGCGTAATAAATTCTGTCTGGCTCACAAAACGATAAAGCCGGCAATGAACTGCGCTGCGTTAACTTGTATATACATGACATATCATCCTGTGAAATTTATGTTAAATCTCGTCAGGACGATCACCAGGCCGCTACTTTCAGGAGAACCGTATGACACACCCTCTGACTCTTCGTCGTTTATGTCTCACTACGCTGGTTTCCAGCCTGCTGCTCTGTGGCGTCAGCGCCCAGGCCAAAGAGTGGAAGTCGATCACCATTGCCACCGAAGGCAGTTATGAACCCTGGAACCTCACCCTGCCAGGCGGCAAGCTGGGCGGTTTTGAACCGGAGCTGATGGCCGATCTCTGCCAGCGCATGGCGATACAGTGCAAGCTGGTGGTGCAGAACTGGGATGGAATGATCGCCGGTCTGAATGCCGGAAAATATGACGTGATCATGGATGCAATTGTGATCACCCCCGATCGCAAGAAAGTGATCAATTTCACCGTGCCCTACGCCTCAACGCCCGCCACTTTCATCACGGTGAAAGGGTCGTTGCTGCCTGCCGACAGTAAGATCATCAAACTCACCGACGATGAGAAAACCGTGGAGCCAGCTATCGCACCCCTGAAAGCGGCGCTGAAGGGCAAAACCATCGGTATCGCCTCCGGCACTGTCTACACGCCGTTTATCGACAAGTACTTCAAAGAGGTGGCGGATGTCCGGGAATACACCAGCTCAGCAGATGCGATCCTCGATTTGCAGGCGGGGCGTATTGACGCGGTGTTTGACGATGTGACCTTTGCGCAGTCGATGCTGGCGCGACCGGATAACCGTAACCTCAGCTTTAGCGGTCCGCAACTGGGCGGCCCAATCTGGGGTGAGGGCGAGGCGATGGGCGTGCGCATGGCAGACAACGATCTGAAAGCCCGGCTGGATCAGGCGATCAAAGCCGCGCTGGCCGATGGCACAGTGAAAAAGCTGAGCGAGAAGTGGTTCAAAACTGACGTCACACCCTGAGTGAGGTAACTAATGATAAGCCTGCTGAGTTTTGGCCCGGAGGGCTGGGGACGATTGATTCTGAGTGCGACGCTGACGACGTTGCTGCTCTCATTTGCCGCGCTGCTGGTCGGTGCGGTGGTGGGATCGGGCGTCGCCGCTGCAAAGTTATCCCCGCACCGCGCGGTGCGCTGGGCAGGGGAAGGCTACTCGGTGATCTTTCGTGGCATCCCTGAGCTGCTGGTGATCTACCTGTTCTACTTCGGCGGATCGGGATTGATCACGCAGATCGGACAACTGTTTGGCGCGGACGGGTTTATCGAAGCGCCGCCGTTTCTGATCGGGGCGCTGGCCATCGGGCTTATCTCCGGCTCTTACCAGGCGGAAGTTTATCGTGCCGCACGGCTGGCCCTGGCGAAAGGGGAGATTGAAGCCGCTGTCGCTATTGGTATGCCGCGCTGGCGCATCCTGCAACGCATCCTGCTGCCGCAGGTGGCGCGCTATGCGCTGCCCGGCCTGTCAAACGTCTGGCAGATGAGCCTGAAAGACTCGGCGCTGGTGTCAGTGACCGGCATTGTCGAGCTGATGCGGGCCAGCCAGATTGCGGCCGGCTCCACCCGTGATTACTTCTCCTTTTATCTGGTGGGCGGTGCCTGTTATCTGCTGCTGACGCTGCTGTCGAACCGCGCCTTTCTGCGGGCTGAATCCCGTCTTGGTCGCGCCTGGCAAAGCCGCACCGCTGCACAGCATTAAGGAGACTTATGATCGATTTTGCGTTCCTCACTGACACCTTCCTGAAACTCAGCGCCGCGTTGCCGGTTACGCTGGGCCTGTTTATCAGCGCCTTTCTGTGTGGTGGCGTGCTGGCGGTGGGTATTCTGGCGCTGCGCATGAGCCGCTGGCGTCTGCTGAGTGCTTTTGCCCGTGGCTACATTCTGGTGTTTCGCGGCTCGCCGCTGATGATCCAGCTGTTCCTGATCTACTACGGCCTCGGGCAGTTTGGTGTGATCCGGCACAGTCTCTTCTGGCCGTTTCTGCGTGAGCCCTTTACCTGTGCGGTGCTGGCGTTGTCGCTCTGCACCGCCGCCTACACCGCGGAGATCCTGCGCGGCGCGCTGCTGGCTGTGCCACCCGGTCAGGTGGAGGCGGGGATGGCGTGCGGCATGTCGCGCGGGCTGCTACTGCGGCGCATTATCGCGCCAGTGATGCTGCGTTATGCGCTGCCCGCGTACTCCACCGAGGCGATTCTGCTGGTGAAATCGACCGCGCTGGCCAGTCTGGTCACGGTCTGGGATGTCACCGGAGTGGCGCAACAGATTATCCAGCGTACTTACCGCACTATGGAGGTGTTTCTCTGTGCGGCGGCGATCTACCTGATCCTCAACTTCATCATTGTGCAACTCTATGCCCTGCTGGAGCGGCGCCTGACGCCGGTTCATAAACCGGAAAAAAAGCCGTTACCGGCCGCTAAGCCGATTCCTGGAGGAAAATAAACATGTCTGAACTGCCACCCGTCACGCTGTCGGCCAGCGATATCCATAAATCCTTTGGCGCCATGGAGGTGCTGAAAGGCATCTCGCTGCAGGCGCACCAGGGCGATGTTATCTCAATACTCGGTGCCAGTGGCTCGGGCAAAAGTACGCTGCTGCGCTGCATTAATCTGCTTGAGACACCTGATGCGGGCGTGGTCAGCGTGGGCGGCGAAACCATTGAGATGAAGCGCCATGCCCGGGGACACCAGCTGGCGGCTAATCCGCGTCAGATTGAGCGGTTGCGCTCCCGTCTCGGCATGGTGTTTCAGAGCTTTAACCTCTGGTCGCACCTGACCGTGCTGCAAAATGTCATTGAAGGGCCGCACTACGTCCTCAAGCGCGATAAAAAAGCCTGTATTGCCCAGGCGGAACAGCTGCTGGATCGGGTCGGTCTGCTGAATCGCAAAGATTTCTATCCCGCCCAGCTTTCAGGCGGTCAGCAGCAGCGGGTGGCGATTGCCCGGGCGCTGGCAATGGACCCGGAGGTGATGCTGTTTGATGAGCCAACTTCGGCACTCGATCCGGAACTGGTGGGCGAGGTGCTGAAGGTCATGCGCAGCCTGGCGGAAGAGGGCCGCACCATGCTGGTAGTGACTCATGAGATGGGTTTTGCCCGCAACGTCTCTAACCGGGTGGTGTTTATGCATCAGGGCACCATTGATTGTCAGGGCACGCCAGAGGCGATGTTCGGCGAGGCGGGATCGGCGCGCTTTAAGCAGTTTATCTCCAGTCATCATCAGGTGGAGCCGGTGGTATGAGTGACGTGATACGTCAGACGCTGGTCTGGGGCGATGGCCCGCTGAAATGGCAGGCGCTGGTGCAGGTCGCCCGGCACGGTGCCACCCTGACGCTGAGCGACAGTGCCTGGCAGCGAATTGCGCAGAGCCGTGAAATCGTCGGGAATATCGTGGCGGCGGGGCAGGTGGCTTATGGCATCAATACCGGGCTGGGGGCGTTGTGCAACATCACCCTGTCTGAAGATGAACTGAGCCAGCTGTCGCGCAATACCCTGCTGAGCCATGCCTGTGGCGTCGGGCCGGTGCTGGCAAAACCCGAGGTCCGCGCCATTCTTTGCGCTGCGATTGCGAACTACAGCCACGGAAAATCAGGTGTTTCAGTGGCGCTGGTGCAGCAGCTACTGGCGCTGCTAAACCTGCAGATTACCCCACAGGTACCGTCACAGGGATCGGTGGGATATCTGACCCACATGGCGCATATCGGCCTGGCGATGATTGGCATCGGCGAGGTGGAGTGGCAGGGCGAAATCGTTCCGGCGCAGCAGGCGCTGGCCCAGGCGGGATTAGTCCCTTACCGGCCTGGTGCCAAAGAGGGGCTGAGCCTGGTCAACGGCACGCCCTGCATGACTGGCTTAGCCTGTCTGGCGCTGGACGATGCCGAACGGCTGCTGGACTGGGCAGACGTTACCGGTGCGATGAGCTTTGAAGCGCTGCGCGGTCAACTGGTGGCGTTTGACCCTGAGGTGCTGGCGCTGAAGGCCAGCCCGGGGATTCAGCGCAGCGGCGAACGTCTGCGCCAGTTGCTGAGTGACAGCCCGCTGCTGAAAGCCAGCGTTGGCATCCGGACTCAGGATGCGCTGAGTCTGCGCTCGATGCCGCAGGTGCACGGCGCCTGTCGCGATCAGTTTAGTCACGCTGTCCGTCAGGTGGAGACCGAACTCAACGCCTGTACCGACAATCCGCTGGTGCTGGGGACGCCGCAGGCCTGGCGTGTGGTGTCACAGTCCAATCCGCATGGCGAGTCGGTGGCAATGGCCTGCGACCTGCTGGCGATTGCGATGGCGGAGCTGGGCAGCATCGCCGAGCGACGGCTTGATCGGCTGGTGAATCCGCTGGTCAGCGGCCTGCCGCCGTTTCTGGTGGCCGAGCCGGGCGTGAATTCCGGCATGATGATTGCGCAGTACGTGGCGGCGTCACTCTGCGCGGAGAACCGTCAGCTGGCGCAGCCTGCGGTGCTTGATAACTATGTCACTTCAGGATTACAGGAGGATCATCTGAGCCTCGGCACCGGCTCGGCGCTGAAGCTGCTGAAACTGGTCAGCAATGTTGATCACATTATCGCGATTGAGTATCTGCTGGCGGCGCAGGCGCTGGAGTTTCACGGTGAGTCACAGCTGGCAGCAGGCACGCGGCGCGCCTGGCAGCATTTGCGGCAGGTTGTTGAGCGCTGGCAGCAGGATCGCTGGCTGGCACCCGACATCGCCTGCGCGGTAGCTCAGATTAAAGCGCACCGGGCCGATGCGCTTGTGGGGTGAGGATTACCTGCGGCGTGCGTCCGGACGGACTAAATCAAAACGTTGCGCTTCGCTGATGCCGTAATAGGCGCTGGGGCCGCCCGCGCGCAGAATCGGTTCGGCTTTAGCGGTCTGATAAATGCCCTCTTCCAGCAGTGATTCATCGATGTGAATCGCCACCGCTTCACCCAGCACCAGCCAGCTGTCGATCAGATTGCCGCTGGCATCCTGGAGCTGAATCAGTTGCGTCAGGCGGCACTCGAAGTTGACCGGGCTCTCTGCCACCAGACTGGCGCTGACCTGAGAAGCTGCCAGCGGCGTTAAACCGGCAAAGGCGAACTCATCCTGATCGGCAGGCAGCGAGGCGGAACTTTCGTTCATCGCTTCCGCCAGCGGACGGGTCGCCAGGTTCCAGACAAACTCTTTGGTCTCAGCAATATTTCTCACGCTGTCTTTCCAGCCGCTGCTGGCGAAACCGATAATCGGCGGATGATAGTTGAAGCAGTTAAAGAAGCTGTAAGGTGCCAGATTGGGCTGGCCGCTGCTGCTCACTGAGCTAATCCAGCCGATCGGACGCGGCCCGATAATGGCGTTCAGCGGATCGTGCGGCAGACCGTGACCAGCACGGGGTTGATAGGAATAGCGTTTCCGGGTCATAACTTCTCCAGCAGGGAATTTTATTTATCTTAGCCCGACAGCATCGCCCGACGGAATCGGAAAGAGGTAAGCGGATGGTGCGGGTTTATTTTCCGCCGCCTACAGCGTATTGTACGCGCGCCTGAATAATTGAGAGAACGTATGAAAAAGTCAGCCAGCACGTCGCCCTTCCACGCCCGCAATCGCCATCAGGGCGAATACGATTTTGCCGCGTTAACCGCTGCCCATCCGCCGCTGAAAGCCAAAGTCCGGCCCAATGGTTATGGCGTGCAGTCCGTGGATTTCGCGGACCCGGAGGCGGTGATGCTGCTGAACCAGGCGCTGATCAAACTATTTTACGACATCGACTGGCAGCTGGCTCCCGGCTCACTTTGCCCGCCCGTGCCGGGACGCGCCGATTATCTGCACTACCTTGCCGATCTGCTGGCGCTGGATAACAACGGCGTAATCCCGACGGCGGACGTTCTGGATATCGGCTGCGGCGCAAACTGCATCTATCCGCTGATTGGCGCTGCAGAATATGGCTGGCGCTTTACCGGCACCGAAGTCGATGAAGCCGCCATCAAAGCTGCTAACCGCATTGTTGCGGCCAATCCGCGCCTGACGCGCCAGATCCGTCTGCGTCGTCAGAAAAACAGCGATGCAGTGCTGGCTGGTGTGGTCAGTAAAACTGAATTTTTCAGTGCAGTGATGTGTAACCCGCCATTCCACGCCTCGGCAGAAGAGGCGGTATCGGGATCGCAGCGTAAGGTCCGTAATCTCGGACTGGATAAGAGTGCGCCGCTCAACTTTGGCGGCCAGCACAATGAGCTGTGGTATCCCGGTGGCGAAAAAGGTTTTATCGGCAAGATGATCGCCGAGAGCGTGGCGTTTAGTCGTCAGATCGGCTGGTTTACCTCGCTGGTGTCGCGCAAAGAGAACTTACCGGCGCTGGAAAAACAGCTGCAGGCGCTCGACGTGGCGGAGATGCGCGTGGTTAATATGGCGCAGGGTCAGAAGCAGAGCCGCTTCCTGGCGTGGAGTTTTATGCCTGCCGCCCAGCGCACTAAGCTGCTGAGTCGCCTGGGGAACTGAGGTATCGCTTTACATGGGTAACAGGTGTATCTGTGGGCGAAGAGTAAAATAGAACGGGCCGCGATGCGGCCCGTTTTGATTGTTGACAACGCCCGACTCGGTGGAGGTAAGACCGAGCTGGCACAGGGAACCCGGTCAGATCGGAAAGACGCAAAGGCTGTCATCCATGACACGCTCGGCCCGCGCCGTCCCTGGCGCGGGACGCTTTCCTCTTCTGACCGGGTTCCCTGTGCTTCGGGTTTATTCGTTGCTGCCAGATTTACCCTGGTTTGGATTGTCATCAGTTTTAACGGGCCGCGATGCGGCCCGTTTTGATCAGGATACGTGCTGCAGGAATTCGCGCAGACGCTCGCTGGGTGGGTTGCTGATCAGGCTGTCGGGATCGCCATCTTCCGCAATCCGGCCTTTATCGATAAAGATCAGCCGTGAAGCCACCTTCTGTGCGAAGCCTACTTCGTGCGTCACAATCACCATCGTCATGCCTTCTTCCGCCAGATCCTGCATCACCTTCAGCACTTCGTGACGCAGTTCCGGGTCGAGCGCTGAGGTTGGCTCATCAAACAGCATCATCTTCGGCTTAACTGCCAGCGCACGGGCAATCGCCACGCGCTGCTGCTGACCGCCGGAAAGCTCAGACGGGAAGTGGTGCGCGCGCTCGGCGAGGCCCACTTTGCCCAGCAGCTCACGCGCCAGCTGGCGTGCCGCCTCTTTGCTGGCACCGCGCACACGGATAGGACCAAAGGCGACGTTATCCAGCGCACTCATCTGTGGGAACAGATGAAACTGCTGAAACACCATGCCCGCTTCCTGACGAATCAGGCGGTCGTCGACTTTCGGGTCATTGACGCGCAGACCATCGACAATCAGTTCGCCACTGGTGATCTCTTCCAGCTTGTTAATGCAGCGCAGCAGGGTTGATTTACCGGAACCGGATGGGCCGATAATCACCACCACTTCGCCCTGGTTAATCTTCAGGTCGATATTGTGCAGCACCTGGGTCTGGCCAAAATGCTTGGAGACATCTTTAAATTCAATCACAGGATTTTCACCCTTTTCTCAATGCGGCGCAGCACAAAGCTCAACACCAGCGTAATAACCAGATAGATAATCGCGACGGCGCTCCAGATTTCCAGCGCGCGGAAGTTACCGGCAATAATCTCCTGACCCTGACGGGTCAGTTCAGCCACACCGATAACGATAAACAGCGAAGTATCTTTGATGCTGACAATCCACTGGTTGCCCAGCGGTGGCAGCATACGGCGCAGCGCCAGCGGCATAATCACGTAGCGCAGCGTCTCGCGGCTCGACAGGCCAAGCGCCAGTCCGGCTTCGCGGAAGCCCTTGTTGATCGACAGCACGGCACCACGGGTAATCTCGGCAATGTAAGCGCCGGAGTTAATCATGATGGTCACCACCGCCGCGCTGAAGGGATCAATGCGCAGGTCGGGGAACGCCATCGGCAACGCAAAATAGATAAACATCACCTGCACCACGATAGGGGTGCCGCGAATAATTTCGATAAACACCAGTGCGATGTTATTGGTGATCCAGCCACCGTAAGCGCGGGCAAAGCCCGCTACCAGGCCGATGAAGAGGCCGCCAACCAGTCCAATAATTGAGATAATTAAGGTCAGTTTAGCGCCTTCAAGCAGCGCTGGCATGGCGGGCCAGATGACGCTCCAGTCAAACTCCATGGTGTCACTCCAGATATGTTGCGATGGAAAAAAGCAGGGAAAAAGTTTCCCTGCTGAAATCAGATAACGGGCAAATTATTATTTAGGTTCAGTGCCAAACCATTTTTTATAGAGCGTGTTGTAGGTGCCATTCTCTTTCAGGGTTTTCAGTGCGCCGTTTACTTTTTCACGTAAATCGTCGCTGCCTTTCGGGAAGGCGATACCATACTGCTGCGCTTCAATTGAATCGCCTACCGCTTTAAAGCGGCCTTTACCGGCGGTATGGATGAAGTAAAGGATGTTTGGCGTGTCGTGCAGCACGGCGTCCGCACGGTTGGTGCCCAGCTCCATATAGGCGCTGTCGATATTCGGGAACTGACGCAGATCTTTGGATTTGATGTTGGCTTTCGCGTATTCCACGGAGCCGGTGCCGCTTTTCACTGCAACCACTTTACCGTTCAGATCGCTGATGCCTTTGATGGCGTTTTCATTGTTACGCACCATCACCTGCAGACCGCTTTTGTAATAGCCGTCAGAGAACTCAATCGCTTTTTTACGTTCTTCGGTAATGGTGATACCCGCCAGTGCCAGATCGACATTGCGCGTTTGCAGTGCAGGGATAATGCCGCTGAAGTCCATTGGCTTCAGGGTGTAATCGAGCTTCAGCTCTTTCGCAATGGCATCCCACAGATCCACATCGAAGCCGACATATTTATCACCTTGTTTAAATTCAAACGGAACAAAGGCGGTATCCGTGGCGACGACCAGCTTCTTGTCTGCTGCAGTGGAAGAGAGAGAGAAGGCCAGCGCCAGCGCGGCCACAGAAACTTTTAACAGTGACTTCATCATTTTTCCTTTTTTACTACCAGGCGGCAGGGCCTGCGTTTGCGGCTTGTCATATGAAAGAATTATGCCAACTTTGCAAAATCCGCGAAATCAGAGAGTTAAATAACATAGCTGACACGATTTTGCAGTTAATTCTGCCATTGCACCAGTTTGGTGCTCAGTTTTGGTGCAGGTGGCTGTTTTGGTGCAAGCGGTAGTGTGCCTCAGATGTTAAGGCTGTGAAGCGGAGGAGGGAAGAACTGTTAACAGGGTCATAAAAATGCGGTAACACAGACGTAAAAAAGGCGGGTTTCCCCGCCTGACAGACTGCATTGAGTCTTATTCGATGTTCGCTTCGATAAACCACAGGAATTTATCAAGGTCACGTGATGCCGCAGTGAAGATGTCAGCGGTATCTTCGTCTTTCACTTCAGTGATCGCTTTACGGGTGTCATTCGCGACAACGCTGTAACGGTCTGCCAGCGCTTTCAGATGATCCTGAACGCTATGGATATTCAGCGGATAGCTCTTCAGCGGAGTCGTATCGTTAACGACCTGCGTGGTGCCCAGCGCCACGCCACCCAGCTGAACCACACGCTCGGCAATAGTATCCTGATGATCGGTAATCGCGGTGCGGAAACCGTCCAGCATCTCATGCACACCGATAAAATTAGCACCGCGCATGTTCCAGTGCGCCTGCTTAGTGATCAATGACAGGTCAATAAACTCGACTACCATACGGTTTAACACCGCGATGGTGGCTTTTTTATCGTCTTCGGCCACATCATTACGGGTATAAATCAGGTCAGAAGATTTAGTTTTAACCAATTTAGCGGTACTCATCGTTTCAGTCCTCTCTTTGATGGTTGTCCTAATCAAGTACCGGATAAGTATAGCAGCGCTTTTCAGCTTTGCAGAAACGACTTTGTCGATGGATGAAATAGCGTGCGTCTTTAGTCAAAGCAGAGCTGGGCTAAGAAGGTTAATGCCATGTTAAAATATAATATCAAATAAATAGCTATTTAAATCATGTTGTTATTCTATTATGTAAATAACTGGTAAGTGTCTGTTTCAAAATAGGCAGCGCAGGAAGGAGCGAAGATTAAGAATAATTCTCACGATGAGCATGATTATTATTTAGCCCCGCCGGCAGGCGGGGCGGATAGCGTTTATTTTTGGATATCGTCTGATAATTCAACGCTGTTTAACTGACTCTTTTTCGGCCGCATGGTCAGCGTTGAACCTGCCGAGGCGATGATGATCGCCAGCAGCGCCAGCCACTGTAGCCCGGTCAGGGTTTCCCCCAGAAACAGCATGCCGGAAAAGGCAGCCATGGCGGGTTCCAGACTCATCAGCGTGCCAAAGATGCGCGCCGGTAAGCGGGTGAGGGCGATCATCTCCAGCGAATAGGGAATGGCGCTGGAGAGCAGGGCAACCAGCAACGCGATCGGCATAACGGCCCATGTCCAGATGCCACTTTCTGCGAACGTCAGCCCCAGCGGTACAAAAATCACCGAGGCAATCAGCGACCCGATAGCCACTGTCGCCGGGCCATGTTCTGCGCCTGCCCGCTGTCCTGCCAGGATATAGATCGCCCAGCAGGCGCCTGCACTCACTGCCAGCGCAGCGCCCAGCGGATCAATCGCAGTCATGCCTGTGCCAAAAGGCAGCAGGAACCACAGACCAATCACGGCCAGCAACACCCAGACAAAATCCAGTGGCCGGCGCGATCCGAATAGCGCCAGCGCCAGCGGGCCGGTAAATTCCAGTCCCACCGCCACACCCAGCGGCACGGTACGAATCGCCAGATAGAACGTGAAATTCATTGTGCCCAGCGCCAGTCCATACATCAGGAGTGGCAGACGTTGTTCCCGGCTAAAGCGTAAACGCCAGGGTTTGAAGATAATACAGAGTATCAGGGTGCCAAAGCCCAGACGCAGCGCGGTGATGCCGGTAGCGCCAACGGCAGGAAACAGGCTTTTCGCCAGCGAAGCACCGCCCTGAAGCGACAGCATCGCAATCAGCAGTACGGCAATCGGCATCACTATCGGGGCAAGGTTTTTAGAAGCGGGAGAGGCAGACATCCTGTGTACTTTTCCTGGTCAGCAACGTAATGAGTCAGCCAGTGTAAAGGAAATAGCAGGCAAAAAATCACGGAATGGGGTTTTAAATTTGTCTCAACTGAGCGATTTTTGGCCACAATCAGGGCCATTTAGGTAAAGAAATGTCAGGTTTTTTTAGGATTTAACTTAAAGAACGAAATGAGCACAAAATGATTATTGCAGAAAGATGACGGATTTTATAAGAAAAATGAATGACATAGGTTGTCGCATTAACTTCCTGTTACACCAAACATTCTGTTAGACAACAAAATCCGGGCAGAGTTTCTCGCTATTTTTTGTTATATTTTCAGCGTTGTCAGGAGAGAAGTATTTTCACATTTGAGGTGGTTATGAAAAAAATTGCATGTCTTTCAGCATTAGCCTGTGTACTGGCAGTATCTGCAGGTTCAGCAATGGCACAGAGCACCGTAACTGGTGGCTATGCTCAGAGCGACTATCAGGGCGTAGCTAACAAAGCTAACGGCTTCAACCTGAAATACCGCTACGAAGACGGTTCTAACCCACTGGGTTGGATCGGTTCATTCACCTACACAGAAAAAGATAACACCGATTCTGGCATTTATAACAAAGGCCAGTACTACGGTGTGACCGGTGGTCCTGCTTTCCGTCTGAATGACTGGGCAAGCATCTACGGTGTTGTGGGTATCGGCTACGGTAAATTCCAGCAGAACGATACTTCATCACGCGATAAAACTGATTCAAGCGACGTAGGTTTCTCTTACGGCGCAGGTCTGCAGTTTAACCCAGTTCAGGACTTCGCAGTTGACGTGGGTTACGAGCAGAGCCGTATCCGTAACGTTGACGTTGGCACCTGGATTGCTGGCGTAGGTTACAGCTTCTAAGTTTAGCTTAGCTGACCTGCAAAAAAACGGCCCCCGGTGGGCCGTTTTTTATTGTGCTGATTTTACTGACCCCTTTCACGTGTCTGCACGTTTCCCGACTTTTCCGGATCGCTGTAGCCGATCAGCCGCCATGCTGGTTGATACCGCAGGACATATTGATTCGAAGGGGAAACAGGAAAAAGAGAAAGCAGAAAGGGAGAGTGCGCCTCTCAGCCAGCGGCTGAAAGGCATAGAATCAGGTTTAGCCGCGCCAGATCAGATTCTGACAGCGACGATCGTCAGACTTATGGCCCAGCAGTTTTTCCAGCAACATCAGACGCAGTGTGAACGGTGAACGCGTCAGCAGGCACAGCCAGGATTTCATCTCCGTGGTTGTTTTCTTCTCAGCCTGGAAGCATTTGCTGCAATCTAAGCAACATTTCAGGGTGCTCATAGAATCACCTCCCAATCATTGTCGACGCGGTAGTCAGCAGCCTGCGGTGAGAAGCGTCATCATCACCGGAGCAACAGAGGATCACCAGGGATCGCTCTTTTGCTGCTTACATTATCGTCAAATATAGCACTGGCTATATCCTTTAGCCAAGGCTAATGACGAAAAATTTGAGCTTCTTTGCGGCTGGTTTACAATGAGCGCAGCTAAATCCGTACAGCAGTGACAGTACGGGAAAAAATAATGAGGAAGCTGAATGAGTCGTCGTGCTAAAAGCGTGGTTTCTGCGCCAAAAGGACCACTGAAAGATATTGAAGAGCATGTCGAAGGTTTTCGGCAGGTGCGGGAAGCGCATCGTCGGGAATTAATTGATGACTACGTTGAGTTAATCTCTGATTTGATTGGTGAATTTGGCGAAGCGCGTCAGGTCGATATGGCGGCCCGCCTGGGCGTTTCGCAACCGACCGTAGCGAAAATGCTGAAGCGGCTTGGCAGTGCCGGGCTGGTTGAGCAGGTGCCTTACCGCGGTGTCTTTCTGACCGGTGAAGGGGAGAAACTGGCAGAGGAGAGCCGCGCCCGTCATCACATTGTTGAAAGTTTTCTGCTGGCGTTAGGCATCAGTCCCGAAACTGCCCGACGTGATTCAGAAGGGATTGAGCATCACGTCAGTGATGAAACGCTGGCCGTATTTAAGAAATTCTCCGAAACCCGCTAACGCTAAGGCGTACCTTCATCATGCCTCAACTGCTTCGATCTTTTTTGCATGACTCTGTTTTGCATTTATTAATCGTGATTGGTGTAGTTCTGGCATTTCTGGCGGATTTTCGCTGGGCCGATCTGCCCGGTGCCGTAGACTGGCATACCATTATTACGCTCACCGGATTGTTGATCCTGACCAAAGGGCTGGAAACCAGTGGCTACTTTGACGTGCTGGGGGGACGACTGATTGCGCGTTTCCGGCACGAACGTGCGCTGGCGCTGTTTATGGTGCTGGCTGCCGCGTTGCTCTCTACGTTTCTGACCAATGATGTAGCGCTGTTTATTCTGGTGCCGCTGACGCTGACGCTGCGAAAGTTCTCTCACTTACCCATCTCGCGACTGATCATCTTCGAGGCGCTGGCGGTCAATGCCGGATCCCTGCTGACGCCGGTCGGCAACCCGCAAAACATTCTGCTGTGGAGCCACGGCAAATTAAGCGTTGTCGCGTTTATTGTGCAGATGCTGCCGCTGGCCGCCTGGCTGCTGCTTAGCCTGATGGTATTAACCTGGTTCAGCTTTTCAAAGCGGTCGATTGATAAGCATGACAACCCGGAACAGCCGCAGTGGCAGAAGCCACTGTTTATTGTCAGCGTGGTGTTATATCTGCTGTTTATCGCCGGCCTGGAGCTGGAAATCACCGGTTGGGTCCTGCTGCTGATTCTTGCCACTTTCCTGGTGATGGCGCGTCCGGTGCTGCTGCGCATCGACTGGAGCCTGCTGGCGGTGTTTATCGCCATGTTTATTGACGTCTTCCTGATGACGCGTCTGCCGGTGATGCAGGCTCACTTTGATGCGGTTTCTCATTTCGGTCAGGGGCAGCTCTACCTGCTGGCGATTGGTCTGTCACAGGTGATCAGCAACGTTCCGGCGACGATTCTGCTGCTGCAGAAAGTCCCGCCTGGCGATGTGCTGGCCTGGGCGGTCAATATTGGCGGATTCGGCCTGCTGCCGGGTTCGCTCGCCAACCTGATTGCCCTGCGTATGGCGAAGGATCGGGCCGTCTGGTGGCATTTCCATCTCTTTTCTCTCCCTCTGCTTGCCTGGTCGATGGCCAGCGGCTGGCTGCTGTTGCGGCTGCTCAATTAGACCCGACGCATCCTGCTAACCGCCACAGGTGGCAGGATGTGCGCCATTTCTCAAGTTTCGTAAAGTTGCGCTGGATTTTGTCAGTTTCCGATATAAGGTTAACAGGACCTTTATGCCCGGGAATTAGGGCCTTAGCCAGTGATGGGAACTATGAGCGAGAATAACCAACGCGATCCACACCAGCAGGACGCAGAGAATGCGACGGATAAAAACCGTCAGTCAGAGGAAAATCAGGACAACGACCAGCAGCCTGAGCGTAAACGCCCCGGTAAAAAGCCGCTGATTATTCTGGCGGTAGTGGTGGTGATTATGCTGATTGTCGGCTTCTGGTTCTGGTTCACTACCCGCAATATTGAAACCACCGACGACGCCTTTACCGAAGGCGATGCCGTTACCATTGCGCCTAAAGCCTCCGGCTATGTCGTGAAGCTGCTGGTGAAAGATAACCAGCGGGTGAAGAAGGGCGATCTGCTGGTGGAGATCGATCCCAGCGACAATCGTGCCCAGCGTGAACAGGCTAATGCGCAGCTCGGTTTAGCTGTCGCACAGCTACATCAGGCGCAGGCTCAGCTGGCACTGTCAAAGGTACAGTATCCGGCACAGCGCGATCAGGCGCTGGCAGATCAGGCGAAAGCCGAAGCGAATCTGCTTAATGCGCAGGCGGATTATCGTCGCCAGCGCGGCGTCGACCCGCGTGCGACCAGTCAGCGTAATATCGACAGCGCGTCCGCGCAGTTACGTTCGGCGCAGGCGCAGTTACAAAGCGCGAAAGCACAGGTTGAAGTGGCGTCACAGGTTGCTCTGCAGATTCGCCAGCAGGAGACCAATGTTGAAGCGCGTCAGCAACAGGTTGAGCAGGCGAAGGCACAGTTAAGCACGGCCGATCTTAATCTCTCCTATACCCAGGTTCGCGCGCCCTATGACGGGTTTGTCACCAAGCGTAACGTGCAGCTGGGCACACTGGTGCAGGCGGGATCGTCGCTGTTTTCACTGGTCTCGCCTGAAATCTGGGTCACCGCTAACTTCAAAGAGTCTCAGCTGCAACACATGAATCCTGGCGACAAAGTTGAAATCAGCGTCGATGCCTGGCCGGATATGAAGCTGGAAGGGCATGTCGACAGTATTCAGATGGGCTCTGGTTCACGCTTCTCGACTTTCCCGTCAGAAAACGCCACCGGTAACTATGTGAAAATCGTTCAGCGCGTGCCGGTTAAAATTGTCATCGACAAAGGCCTTGATCCAAACCATCCTCTGCCGCTGGGTCTCTCAGTTGAACCGAAGGTAACGGTGGAATGAGTACGGCGCAGAGCTGGAAACCCGCCAGTAATCCGTGGTTAGTGGCGATCACGGTCACGCTGGCGGTGTTTATGGAGATCCTCGACACCACCATTGTTAACGTGGCGCTGCCGCATATCGCCGGTTCGCTCTCCTCCAGTTACGATGAGTCAACCTGGGTGCTGACCTCCTATCTGGTGGCGAACGGAATTGTGCTGCCTATCTCTGCGTTCTTCAGCCGACTGTTTGGCCGTAAACAGTTTTTCCTGATCTGCATCGTGATGTTTACCATCTGCTCATTCCTGTGCGGCATCGCTACCGAACTGTGGCAAATCATTCTGTTCCGCGTGCTGCAGGGCTTTTTCGGTGGCGGATTGCAGCCGGTTCAGCAGTCTGTGCTGCTGGACTATTTCAAGGCGGAAGATCGCGGCAAGGCATTTGGGCTCTCCTCTATCGCCATTATTGTCGCGCCGGTGATTGGCCCGACATTAGGTGGCTGGATTACCGACAACTACAGCTGGCGCTGGGTGTTCTTTATCAACATTCCGGTCGGCGTGCTTACCGTGCTGGCGATCTATCAGCTGCTGGAAGATCCACCGTGGGAGCGTAAGTGGGCCAAAGGTAAGCTGAAGATCGACTATATCGGCATCAGCCTGATTACCTTAGGACTGGGTTGTCTGCAGGTGATGCTGGATCGCGGAGAGGATGAGGACTGGTTTGCCTCGCACTTTATCGTGCTGTTCGCCATTCTGGCGCTGATCGGCATCGTCGGTGCCATCTACTGGCTGATGTATGCCCGTAAGCCAGTGGTCGATATTCTGGTGATGAAAGACCGCAACTTCTGGGTCGCCGGCCTGTTGATGGCGGGGATGGCGATGATTCTGTATGGCAGCTCCGTAGTGCTGCCACAGCTGGCGCAGCAGGATCTGGGGTACACCGCCACCTGGTCAGGTCTGGTGTTGTCGCCTGGCGCGGTGCTGATTGTACTGACCATACCGCTGGTGCTGAAACTGATGCCGATCGTTCAGACGCGCTACATCATTGCGTTTGGCTTCAGCTGTCTGGCCGTGGCGTTTCTCTACTCCGCCACCTTAACGCCCAATGTCGATTTCACCACGCTGGTGTTGATGCGTAGCGCACAGTCAATCGGGCTGGGTTTCCTGTTTGTCCCGCTGACGACTATCGCCTTTGTCACCATTCCGCAGCGGCTTAATGCTGACGCCTCGGCGCTGTTTACCATGTTCCGTAACGTAGCCGGATCGATTGGGATTTCACTCTCGACCGCTGCCATTACCGAGCGCGAACAGGTGCGGTCGGCGCACATGGTGCATAACATGACGCCGCTGAATGAGCCGTTCAACATTACCCTTCAGCACTGGGCGCAGGCGATACGCGACTTTACCTCGGCGGTGGGCGATCCCGTCACGCTGGCAACCGGTCAGCTCTATCAGGAGATGATTGCGCAGTCGCGTATCCTCGCTTACATCGATGTCTTCTCAGGCCTGAGTATTGTCGCCCTGATTTTGATTCCATTTTGTTGGCTGCTGTCGCCGATTAAGAGCGAAGGCAGTGCAGGAGCACACTAACATGAAGGTTTTTTACTCTCATCGCCTGAAACCCCTGAGTTTACTGCTGGCCCTCGGGCTGGCGGGCTGCGCCGTCGGACCTGACTATCAGGCGCCGAAACCTGCCGTGCCGGGTGGCTACAACACCCTGGATTCGCAGGAGGCGTCAAAGCCACAAAATGCCGAGATTAATTCACGCTGGTGGCGCAGCTTCAATGATCCGCAACTCGACAGTCTGATTGAGCGGGCGATTGCGGGCAACCTGAGCCTGCAGCAGACGGTGCTGCGCATTGCCGGGGCTCGTGAACAGCTGACGCAGGCGCAGGGCAGTCTGTTCCCCACTCTGGGCGGTTCAGCCAAAGTGACGCGTCAGCAGCTCGGGCTGGAAGGCTTGCTGAAATCCAATGGCGCAACCGATCAGCTCGACAGCAACGTTGCCAGCCAGCTCAATGGATTGACCCAGCCGGTTAACCTCTATCAGGGCAGCTTTGATGCCAGCTGGGAGCTGGACCTGTGGGGCAAAGTGCGCCGTCAGGTTGAGGCAGCTAATGCCCAGCAGCAGGCAGCGATAGAACAGCGCAATGATGCGCTGGTCTCACTGGAGGCCGAAGTGGCGCGTGCCTGGCTGCAGCTGCGCGGCGCGCAGAGCACGATTCAGACGCTGCAACAGCAGATTGAGGTGGCGCAGCAGACAACCGAGCTGACCCAAAGCCAGCAGCGTAATGGCCTGGCCCCGCTGACCGATGTGGAAAATGCGCGTGCCCAGCTCAGCACGTTGCAGGCGCAACTGCCGCAGTATCAGTCGCAGGCGCGGCAGGCGATGAATGGGTTAGCGGTGCTGCTCGGTAAGACACCGGGGTCGCTGGATGCTGAACTCAGTACGCCAAAAGCGTTACCGCCGCTGCCACAGTTTGTCCCGGTAGGCATTCCTTCTACGCTGGCACGTCGTCGTCCTGATATTCGTCAGGCTGAAGCGACGCTGCATGCACAAACCGCTGAGATTGGGGTTTCTGTCGCGCAGCTTTTCCCGAGCCTGTCACTGACCGGCCAGCTGGGCGTGCGCAACACCGATGTCAGCTATCTGGATAACTGGAGCAGCCATTTCTACAGTTATGGCCCGTCGTTATCGATTCCGATTTTCCAGGGCGGACAGCTGGTGTCGAGCGTGAAGTTAGCGCGGGCGCAGCAGGCCAGTGCCGCGCTGGATTATCGCCAGACGGTGCTGACGGCGTTGCAGGATGTGGAGAATGCGCTGGTCAGCTATCGCGCCGATCAGCAGCGAGTCACCGCGCTGGATGAGACAACCGGTGCGCTTCAGCGCGCCTTTGATCTCGCCAGCGACAGTTATCGCCAGGGGCTCTCGACCTTCCTGGAGGTGCTGGATGCGCAGCGTCAGCTGGCACAGGCAGAGGAGCAGGCGACACAGGCGCGGATGCAGAGTGCACTCGATTTAGTGGCGCTCTATAAAGCGCTGGGCGGCGGCTGGGAGACTTACCAGAACGTGGATATGCCGCAATATCCGGTATTTGGCCCGGCCACGCAGGCTAACTAGTCATCCGGCGGTAGCTGTCTCTGCGCAGTTACCGCTTTTTCTCTCCTCCGGCAGCGTTAAAACCGATGCTGCCTGTCTCTCCATGTTGTTCCCCATGCTCTAACTCATTGAAAAAGAGAGCTTCTCAGCATCACTGTAACGGGTGCAGCCAGCAGAAAATAAAGCAGTGGTAAGCGCAGGGTTATTATCAGCGCCTCCGGCGAGCGATTATTTTTATGTTGCTGGCACTTTCCGCATTCAGGTTTTTGAGCTCTGTCACCTTTCTCAATTTATTTCTTTGATGCTTTTTTAAGGCAACTTACGACTGAACGAGTGGGGACGCGTGAGACTATTCAGTCAGCCTGAGCCGGGCGGAACTGTTATTGCGCAGTTAAGCGATCTGCGAATAATCCGACTCTGCTATAAATTGCAGCGGCAAAAATGGTTAACAGGTGGCAAAGGGCATAATTAAAAAAGCCACCAGAGCGTTAATTCTTTTGCGCTATTTAACGGTGCCGGGGGTGGCTTTTTAAGCATAATCTGTAAGCTGGTGTGACTGAGGTCACGAGCAGGCACATTTTTAATCTGTTATCCCGGGCCCGTAATCGTAAATAATGATGTGCACAGCCCGCATTTAGCGGATAGCGTTGACAGCCTTCAGCCGGGATAATCTGCCTGAAATCGTTTTCAACTCCTGAGTAAAAGTGCCATTTGTTGTTAATTCAGCGTTAATAAAAGGTCAGGTACGCCTGTTTTTAATAGCTCTGTTTCGGCTCAATTAATACTTAGGAATTATCTGTAGCGTAAAAATAATTTATTTTTTTATTTGAATTAGGTAGTCTTGGCGCTACAGTTTTATTAACCCCCCTTAATCAAGGACATTGTGATGAGTGACGCATTTAAGGTACTGAACAATATTCGCACATTACGTGCCCAGGCTCGTGAACTGCCACTGACCGATCTTGAAGAGATCCTGGAAAAATTAACGGTGGTTGTTACTGAGCGCCGTGAAGAAGCAGAAGCGGAAGAGACGCAGAATCGCGAAAAAGAAGAAAAGCTTTCTAAATATCGCGAAATGCTGCTGGCTGACGGTATCGATCCTAATGAATTATTAGGTGCACTGGAAAGCGGGAAAAAACGTACCAAGCGTGCGCCGCGTCCGGCTAAATATTCTTACACTGACGAAAATGGTGAGCAGAAATCCTGGACTGGCCAGGGCCGTACCCCGGCAGCGATTAAAAAAGCGCTGGATTCCGGTAAAAGCCTGGACAGTTTCCTGATCGATTGATCAACACAATCCTTGTAAGTGGGAGCCGGGGGGCCATCATGGCCTTCCGGCTTTTTTATTTCTGCCGGGATATCAATCACCCCGGAAGGAATCCACGGCTGACGCTGGCGTGCGCTGCGTCACATCTGGCATAATAGCCGCCGTTTTTTCATCCATTCTCTTCACAAAGGTCAATGCCGTGTTAGTTAGCAGCAATATCACCATGCAGTTTGGCAGCAAGCCACTGTTCGAAAATATCTCCGTTAAATTTGGCGGCGGTAATCGTTACGGTTTAATCGGTGCGAACGGCAGCGGAAAATCCACCTTCATGAAGATTTTGGGTGGCGATCTGGTGCCTTCAGGCGGCAATGTTTCTTACGATCCCAACGAGCGCATCGGTAAGCTGCGTCAGGATCAGTTCGCCTTTGAACAATTTAGCGTACTGGACACCGTTATCATGGGTCACCATGAGTTATGGGAAGTGAAGCAGGAGCGCGACCGTATTTATTCTTTGCCAGAAATGAGCGAAGAAGAGGGGTATAAAGTCGGCGATCTTGAGGCACTTTACGGTGAGATGGACGGCTATAGCGCGGAGTCTCGTGCCGGTGAGTTATTACTCGGCGTCGGCATTCCGGTTGAGCAGCATTATGGCCCGATGAGCGAAATTGCGCCGGGCTTTAAATTACGTGTGCTGCTGGCGCAGGCGCTGTTTTCTAATCCCGATATTCTGTTACTCGACGAACCGACGAACAACCTGGACATCGATACTATTCGCTGGCTGGAGCAGGTGCTGAACGAGCGTGACAGCACCATGATTATCATTTCGCATGACCGTCACTTCCTTAATATGGTCTGTACGCACATGGCTGATTTGGATTATGGCGAGCTGCGGGTTTATTCCGGTAATTATGACGAATATATGACCGCGGCGACCCAGGCGCGTGAACGTCTGTTATCCGATAATGCCAAGAAAAAAGCGCAGATTGCCGACTTACAATCGTTCGTCAGTCGTTTTAGCGCCAACGCCTCTAAATCGCGTCAGGCGACATCACGCGCTAAGCAGATGGATAAAATTAAACTGGATGAAGTGAAAGCCTCCAGCCGTCAGAACCCGTTTATCCGCTTTGAGCAGGACAAGAAGTTGTTCCGTAATGCGCTGGAAGTGGAAGGTTTGACCAAAGGATTTGATAACGGTCCGCTGTTTAAGAATTTAAATCTGCTGCTGGAAGTGGGTGAGAAGCTGGCGGTGATCGGTGCCAACGGTATCGGTAAATCAACACTGTTAAAATCGCTGGTGGGTCAGCTGACGCCAGATAACGGCAGCGTTAAATGGTCAGAGAATGCACGTATTGGTTATTATGCTCAGGATCACGCAGACGATTTTGCCAATGACCTGACGGTATTTGACTGGATGAGTCAGTGGAAACAGCCTGGCGATGATGAGCAGACCATTCGCGGTATTCTGGGTCGTCTGCTGTTTTCACAGGATGATATTAAGAAGCCGGCCAAAGTGCTTTCCGGTGGAGAGAAGGGTCGTATGCTGTTCGGTAAGCTGATGATGGAAAAACCGAACATTCTGATTATGGATGAGCCGACCAACCACCTCGATATGGAGTCGATTGAATCGCTCAATATGGCGCTGGAGATGTATGAAGGCACGCTGGTGTTTGTTTCACACGACCGTGAATTTGTCAGCTCGCTGGCAACCCGCGTGATAGAGCTGAAAGCAGACCGCGTGGTGGACTTCACCGGTAATTACGAAGATTACCTGCGGAGTCAGGGTATCGTCTGATTGAAACGGGGTGGCGCAGGCCACCCCGTTTTTTTGGTGGTTTGTTGGTTCAGCACGTGCTTCAGGGAGCAGAGGCGTTCCTGCTGTCGCTACGCGCTACCACCACACACTTCACAGTGCGCATCCTGCGCCACCTTCATGCTGCGGAACTCCGCGCTCATCGCATCGTACATCAGCAACCGGCTGGTGGCGGGCTTGCCAAATGCCGTCAGCACTTTAATCGCTTCCATCGCCTGCATCGCACCAATCACGCCAACCAGCGGAGCCATGACGCCCGCTTCCACGCAACTCAGAGTTTGTTCCCCAAACAGGCGGCTGATGCAACGATAGCAGGGTGTGCCGGGCTGCCAGTTGAATACACTGATCTGACCTTCCATCCGAATCGCGGCGCCGGAGACCAGTGGCACCCGCTGCTGACGACAGAGCCGGTTAAGCTGCTCACGCACCGCAACGTTGTCGGTGCAGTCAAGCACCACCTGCTGCCGGGCGATCAGCGCCAGCAGCGCTGCATCGTCCAGCTGTCCATTGACCGGATGCAGCTGGCAGTGCGGATTGATGGCGGCCAGGCTTTGTGCGGCGGAGTCCACTTTGGCACGACCAATGTCAGCATCGTGATGCAGGATCTGCCGTTGAAGGTTGGAGTGCGACACGGTATCGAAGTCGAGCAGCGTCAGGCTACCGACACCGGCAGCCGCCAGGTAGGGCGCAGCGGCGCAGCCGAGTCCGCCCAGCCCGACGATCAGCGCATGACTCGCTTTCAGCCGCTCCTGACCGTCGAAATCAAAGCCGCGCAATACAATCTGCCGGTTGTAGCGCAGCATCTCCTCATCGCTTAATTCAGGCAGCATTTACGCCTCCAGCAGGGCATTGAACGGTTCCACCTCGACCCATTCGCCCGGTTCAACATTGCCACGATCCCGTTCCAGCACAATAAAACAGTTTGCCTGGGCGAAGGAGCTGAAGACGTGTGAACCCTGCATCCCTGTAGTCTCTACCTCCAGTTCACCCTGTGCATTCTGTCGCAGGATGCCGCGCTGGAAGTCCAGCCGGCCTGGTGACTTTTTCAGCCGCGAGGCGCTGCGCACTTTCTGACGTGGCGGCAATGCTGATTTTTGCTGGCCGGTGAGGGTGGCAAGCAGCGGCTGGACGAGCTGATAAAAGGTCACGGCGGCGGAGACCGGATTACCTGGCAGGCCGCAGAACCAACTGCTGTTGAGGCGGCCAAAGGCAAATGGCTTGCCAGGCTTGATCGCCAGCTTCCAGAAGCTGATAGCACCAAGCTCTTCCAGCATCGTTTTGGTGAAGTCCGCTTCGCCCACCGAGACGCCGCCGGTAGTAATCACGACATCCGCCTGCCGATCGGCCTCGGTGAAAGCAGCACGCAGTGCGGCCGGGTCATCTTTGATGATGCCAAGGTCGATGACTTCGCAACCCAGCTTATGCAGCATCAGCGATACCGCAAAGCGGTTGGTATCGTAGATCTGGCCTTCGGCCAGCGGCTCGCCGACCGGCTGGAGTTCATCACCGGTGGAGAAGATAGCGACCCGCAATTTTCGCAGCACGCTGACCTGTGCGATACCCAGTGAGGCGAGCAGTGGCAGCTCCGCCGCGCCCAGCCGCGTTCCCGCTTCCAGCACCACGGTGCCTGGCTGAATGTCATCGCCGATGAGACGAATGTTCTGTCCGGGACGGACCGGCGCGGTGATCATAATCGCATCACCCTGTGTTTCGGTCTGCTCCTGCATGACTACTGCTTCACAGCCTGCGGGCACCGGCGCACCGGTCATGATGCGAATCACGCTGCCCTGCGGCCATTCACCGCTAAACGGTGCGCCGGCAAAGGCTTTACCCGCCACCGGCAGCGGCTGACCGTTACTGGCGTCTGCCAGCCTGACGGCGTAGCCATCCATCGCAGAGTTATCAAATGGTGGCACGGCAATCGGTGAAGTCACCGCTTTAGCGGTGATACGCCCGACCGCTTCGGCCAGCGGCACGCTAAGAGAGTCGGTGACGGGCGTCAGCTGTGACAGCATTTTTTGTTGTGCCTCCTCAAGGGAGATCAAGCCTGCAGTAAAACTTTCCATGGATATTCCAGCCTGGTTATCTCAGATGCTGTCTATTATGGTGGGAATTAGCCGCTGAGTCACATCGGTGTCGGCCTGACTTGCCTGTTGTTGTGGCCAAAGTGAAATATGGCGGTAAGAAAAGGTTATAACCACAGGAACAGTTTCCGCTTTACAACACTTAGCAGGCTTTCTATAGTCAAAAATCACCAAAAATGGCTGAAAACCATTTTAAATCAGTGTTTTTCGTCCTGATGCAACCACAGGGTAGATCGTTATGGTCAATGCAGTGATCGCCATTCATGGAGGCGCCGGTGCCATTACGCGCTCAGCAATGAGCGCCGAAAAAGAACAACTCTATCGTCAGGCGCTACTCGATATTGTCACTCAGGGCCAGCAGATACTGGCTCAGGGCGGCAGCGCACTCGATGCGGTGACCGAAGCGGTGCGACTGCTGGAAGAGTGCCCGCTGTTTAACGCCGGTAAAGGTGCGGTCTTCACCCATCAGGGCACACATGAACTCGATGCCTGCATCATGGATGGCCGCACGCTGGGTGCAGGAGCGGTCGCGGGCGTAACGCGGGTACGGAATCCGGTGCTGGCGGCACGTGCCGTGCTGGAACATAGCGAGCATGTCCTGTTTATCGGCGAGGGCGCAGAGCAGTTTGCTGAAGCGCACGGGCTGGAAACGGTCACGCCTGATTACTTCTCAACCCCGGAACGCTGGGAGCAGTTGCAGCGCGCGCTGAACAGCGATACGGCAGTGCTGGACCATGATGGTGCTGCGCACAGCGACGACCCGCTCGACCCGGACCGTAAGTTTGGTACGGTGGGGGCCGTCGCGCTGGATCTTGAGGGCAACCTCGCGGCCGCCACGTCAACGGGCGGTATGACCAACAAGCAGGCCGGGCGGGTCGGCGACTCGCCGCTGCCAGGCGCGGGCTGTTACGCCAGTAACGACAGCGTGGCGGTCTCCTGTACCGGCACCGGAGAAGTCTTTATGCGGACGCTGGCGGCCTACGATGTGGCAGTGCAGATGCGCTACGCCGGGCGCTCGCTGCAGCAGGCCACGGTTAATGTCATTCATGACAGCGTGCTGGAGCTGGGCGGCAGCGGGGGGCTGATTGCCGTCGATCGCGCAGGCAACGTGGCGCTGCCGTTCAACAGCGAAGGGATGTATCGCGGTGTGGCGCGGGTCGGCGAAGTGGCAGATGTCGCTATCTATCGCGAAAGTTAAGGAGCAGAGATGAGCGACAGGCAAACGTTACCGCCGCTGGCCCCTGAGCAGGTCCTGGCGGTGCGCGATCTCAATGTGCGTTTTCAGCACGAAACCACCGTCACTGACGCGGTGCGTCATTTATCACTCGATCTGTTTCGCGGCGAAACGCTGGCGCTGGTGGGGGAGTCAGGCTCAGGGAAATCAGTGACCTCGCTGGCGCTGATGCGGCTGATTGAGCAGGCTGGCGGGAGGGTCAGCGGCGAGGTGCTGTTGCGGCGTCGCAACGGCGACGTGCTGGATCTGATGCGCGCCTCAAAAGGTCAGATGCGGCGGGTGCGCGGTGCGGATATGGCGATGATCTTTCAGGAGCCGATGACCTCGCTGAATCCGGTCTTCTCCGTGGGCGAGCAGATCGCGGAATCCATCCGTTTGCATCAGGGACTGAGCCACGCTGGCGCGCTGGCCGAAGCGCGCCGGATGCTGGATCTGGTACGAATTCCCGATGCGCAAAAGGTGTTATCCCGCTTTCCGCATCAGCTTTCGGGCGGGATGCGTCAGCGCGTGATGATCGCCATGGCGCTCTGCTGCAAACCGGCCCTGCTGATTGCCGATGAGCCGACCACCGCGCTCGACGTCACTATTCAGGCGCAGATTCTGCAGCTTATCCGCGTGCTGCAAAAAGAGATGCAGATGGGCGTGATTTTTATCACTCACGATATGGGCGTGGTCGCCGAAATGGCCGATCGGGTTCAGGTGATGTATCGCGGCGAAGTAGTAGAAAATGCCCCGGTAGCCAGGCTGTTCAGCGCCCCGCAGCAGCCCTATACCCAGGCGCTGCTGGCGGCGGTGCCAAAGCTCGGTTCGATGCAGGGCCAGCCCCTGCCAGCCAAATTTCCGTTGCTGCACAGCGATGCTGTTGATGACGTACCGCAGGATACGGTTCGCCGCCTGCAGCCACCCATTTTGCAGGTGCGCGATCTGGTCACCCGCTTTGATATTCGCGGCGGCCTGCTGAACCGCGTCAAAAGCCGGGTGCATGCCGTCGAAAAAGTCAGTTTTGATCTCTATGCCGGTGAGACACTGGCGCTGGTGGGGGAGTCTGGCTGTGGTAAATCGACCACCGGACGATCGCTGCTGAAGCTGGTTGCCAGTCAGGGTGGCACCCTGACGTTTGACGGGCAGCGGATAGACCATTTGTCGGGTGCCGCGCTGGCCCATCTGCGACGCGACATTCAGTTTATCTTCCAGGATCCCTACGCCTCGCTCGATCCCCGGCTGACGGTTGGCTTCTCCATTATGGAGCCGCTGCTGGTCCACAAGGCGATGCCGCGGCGCGAGGCGGAGCAGCGAGTTGCCTGGCTGCTGGATAAAGTGGGTCTGCTGCCGGAACATGCTCAGCGCTATCCCCATGAATTTTCCGGCGGCCAGCGTCAGCGCATCTGTATAGCTCGCGCGCTGGCGCTGAATCCCAAAGTGGTGATCGCCGATGAGTCCGTTTCGGCGCTGGATGTGTCAATTCAGGCGCAGATAATTAATCTGATGCTCGACCTGCAGCGCGAGTTTGGCATCGCCTTCCTGTTTATTTCTCACGATATGGCGGTGGTGGAGCGTATCAGCCACCGCGTGGCGGTGATGTATCTCGGTCAGATTGTCGAGATGGGGCCGCGTCAGGCGGTGTTTGAGCAGCCTCAGCACCCTTACACCCGAAAACTCATGGCAGCGGTGCCGGTAGCCGATCCGGCTCACCGGCGTCGCGAACGAGCCTTACTGGTCGATGAGATCCCCAGCCCGATTCATGCGTTAGGGGATGAACCTGAAGTGGCGCCGCTGATGGAGGTGGCTCCGGGCCATTTCGTCGCCCGCCACGTTATCAGTGCGACCTGAACAGTGACGATGTCGCCCCGGCGACCAACCCGACAGGGATTACAGGAGAACAAGATGCAGATTACGATGCGTAAAGGGTTACTGGCGGCTGGCGTGTTAAGCAGCGCAATGGCATTGCCCGCCTGGGCAGCACAGGATGCGGTGATTGCCGTCGCGTCCAACTTCACCACTCTCGATCCCTATGACGCCAACGACACGCTGTCGCAGGCGGTCGCGAAATCCTTCTATCAGGGCCTGTTTGGCTTTAATAAAGAGATGAAGCTCACCAACGTGCTGGCTGAGAGCTATCAGGCCAGCGCCGACGGCCTGACCTACACCATCAAGCTGCGTTCCGGGGTTAAATTCCAGGATGGCACTGACTTCAATGCGGAAGCGGTAAAGGTCAACCTCGATCGTGCCAGCAACCCGGATAACCATCTCAAGCGCTACAACCTGTTTAAACATATCGCCAGCACCGAAGTGGTGGATCCGACTACGGTAAAAGTAACGCTGAAAGAGCCGTTCTCCGCCTTTATCAACATTCTGGCCCATCCGGCGGCGGCGATGATTTCGCCCACCGCGCTGAAAAAATATGGCAAAGAGATCGGTTTCCATCCGGTAGGAACCGGCCCGTTTGTGTTTGAAACCTGGAACCAGACCGATTTTGTGAAGGTGAAGAAGTGGGACGGCTACTGGAAGCCGGGCTATCCGAAGCTGGACAGCATTACCTGGCGACCAGTGGTGGACAACAACACCCGCGCGGCGATGCTGCAGACCGGCGAAGCGAACTTTGCTTTCCCGGTGCCCTATGAGCAGGCAAAACTGCTGGAGAAGAACAGCAAGCTTGCAGTGGTAACCACGCCATCGATTATGCAGCGTTACATCAGCCTTAACGTCACTCAGAAGCCGTTCGACAATCCGAAGGTACGTGAAGCGCTGGAGTATGCCATCAACCGTCAGGCGCTGGCGAAAGTGGCGTTCTCCGGTTACGCCACGCCTGCTACCGGCATCGTGCCGCCCACCATCGACTTCGCTCAGACCTATCCGGCCATCAGCTACGATCCGGCCAAAGCAAAAGCCCTGCTGAAAGAGGCGGGTTACCCGAACGGGTTTGAAACCACGCTCTGGTCGTCACACAACCACAGCACCGCGCAGAAAGTGTTGCAGTTCACCCAGCAGCAGCTGGCGCAGGTTGGCGTGAAAGTTAAAGTTACGGCGATGGATGCGGGTCAGCGTGCCGCCGAAGTAGAAGGCAAAGGCCAGAAAGAGAGCGGCGTGCGCATGTTCTACACCGGCTGGTCTGCCTCAACCGGCGAAGCGGACTGGGCACTGACGCCACTGTTTGCTACTACGGCCTGGCCACCGGCGATCTTCAATACCGCGTTTTACAGCAATCCTAAGGTCGATAAAGATCTGGCAGATGCGCTGAAAACCACCGACCGTGCTGAGAAAGCGCGTCTCTATAAAGATGCGCAGGATACCATCTGGCAGGATCACCCGTGGATCCCACTGGTGGTTGAGCAGCTGGTTTCTGCCAACAGCAAAAACCTCAGCGGTTTTTATGTGATGCCCGATACCTCATTCAATTTCGATGAGGCAACTCTGAAGTAACGGAGCCGGCCAGCCCGTGAGGCTGGCCGCAGCTGCAGGATGTTGCATGTTTAACTATTTTCTCAAACGACTCTTTGGGCTGATCCCCACGCTGCTGATTGTGGCGGTGCTGGTGTTCCTGTTTGTTCACCTGCTGCCGGGCGACCCGGCGCGTCTGATCGCCGGGCCGGAAGCCGATGCCTCGGTGGTGGCGCTGGTGCGTCAGGAGCTGGGACTCGACCTGCCGCTGCCGCAGCAGTTCTGGCACTTTATGCTGAATGCACTGCAGGGCGATTTCGGCCAGTCGATGGTCTCGAAGCGGCCGGTCGCGGAGGAGATCGCCTCACGCTTTATGCCAACTTTGTGGCTGACGCTGGTCAGCATGATCTGGGCAGTGATTTTTGGCATGGCAATCGGCATCGTTTCCGCTGTCTGGCGCAATCGCTGGCCCGATCGACTGGGGATGACCCTGGCGGTGTCGGGCATTTCGTTTCCCGCCTTTGCGCTGGGCATGCTGCTGATGCAGGTCTTCTCGGTGGAGCTGGGATGGCTGCCAACCGTCGGTGCAGAGAGCTGGAAACATTACATTCTGCCCTCCATCACCCTGGGCGCGGCGGTAGCGGCGGTGATGGCGCGCTTTACCCGCGCCTCATTCGTGGAGGTGATGCAGGAAGATTATATGCGGACCGCCCGGGCCAAAGGGGTGCGCGAGTCGCTGGTGGTGGTGAAGCATGGCCTGCGCAACGCCATGATCCCGGTGGTGACGATGATGGGGCTGCAGTTTGGTTTCCTGCTGGGCGGATCGATCGTGGTCGAGGTGGTGTTTAACTGGCCGGGCCTGGGGCGACTGCTGGTCGATTCCGTGGCGATGCGCGACTACCCGGTTATTCAGGCGGAAGTTTTGCTGTTTTCACTGGAGTTTATTCTGATCAACCTGTTTGTCGACATGCTCTATGCGGTGATTAATCCCGCTATTCGCTTTAAGGAGTCGCGATGAAAAACTGGCGACGCGAAGCGGCACTGAAAACGATGCCGCTGATTGCGGAGAATCGGGTGCGAACGCCGTGGCGTGAATTCTGGCGGCGTTTCAGAGGACAGCCGGTGGCGCTGCTGGCCGGGCTGTTTGTGCTGGTACTGATTGTGCTGGCGGTTATCGCCCCGTGGATTGCGCCGTTCGACGCAGAGAACTACTTCGATTATGACCGGCTCAACGAAGGCCCCTCGCTGATGCATCTGTTTGGCGTCGATTCGCTGGGGCGCGACATTTTCAGTCGGGTGCTGGTCGGCACGCGTATTTCCCTGATTGCCGGTTTCTTCTCGGTGGTGATCGGCGCACTGATCGGCACATTCTTTGGTCTGTTAGCCGGCTATTACGAAGGCTGGTGGGACCGCATCACCATGCGTATCTGCGATGTGCTGTTTGCCTTTCCCGGCATTCTGCTGGCGATTGCGGTGGTGGCGATTATGGGCAGCGGCATGAGTAATGTGATTGTGGCGGTCGCTATCTTCAGTATCCCGGCGTTTGCCCGGCTGGTTCGCGGCAATACGCTGGTGCTGAAGCATCAGACCTATATTGAGTCGGCACGCAGCATCGGCGCTTCTGACTGGACTATCCTGATGCGGCATATCCTGCCCGGCACGGTATCGCCGATTGTGGTCTATTTCACTATGCGGGTCGGTACCTCAATCATTACCGCGGCCAGCCTGTCGTTTCTGGGGCTGGGGGCGCAACCGCCTACGCCGGAGTGGGGTGCAATGCTGAATGAGGCGCGGGCCGACATGGTTATCGCGCCTCACGTGGCGATTTTCCCCAGCCTGGCCATCTTCCTCACCGTTCTGGCATTTAATTTACTCGGAGACGGGCTGCGCGACGCACTTGATCCTAAACTAAAGAGATGAAACCTTTCGATTATGATCAGGACTTCAGCACTATCGACTTCCGCCAGCACCCCGAGCTTTATCAGGTCGGGCGTGGTGAGCAGGGCGTGCTGATGGTCGAGCCTTATAAAGGCGAAATACTGCCACACTGGCGTTTTCGTACCGTTCCCATTGCTGAAGAGTCGGCTGAGAAAATCATGGCGCTGTTTGAGGATTACCGGCGCAAAGACGATTTTGTCGGCATGGATATGGCGCGCAAATTTATTCAGATGGGGTATACCCGCGCGCGCCGTTACAGCAACCATAAGGGCGGACGCAAATATGACGCGGATGGCAAGGAGCTGCCGCGCGGCGTCAACGAGGAAAAAGCCGCGGCGGCGGCTGTTTTCAAAGGCTACTGGGACAAACTTCGTGCAGATGAGGACTATCTGCGACGTAAAAAAGCGCATCAGCAGCAGTATGGTTAAGCGTTAACGCTGCTCTCCCGGCAGTCGCTACCCCCTGCTGCCGGGGTTGTTTTAATGAACCCGTCCTGCTCAATCTTATCCCTCATTGCTTGCCTGCAACGGCTCTGGCGCAGCGCCCGTGCTGCCAGATGCGCAGCCGTTTCGCCACGCCCTCAAACGTCATCGCCCGCCACGCTTGCCAGATAAGGTCAGACAGCAGCAGAAGAGAAACCTTTTCTGCTGGCGAGCCCCGGGGGCGTAAAGTAGTGAAAAAACGCGTAAAAGCCGATCCACGGCACAGGCAAAAAAAGGGGCGGTTCAAACCGTGCTTTTTCCAATAACTTCCCGTGCTATAAAAAGAAATTGGCTGCGGAGCCTCTGACTGGTGAACAAGCGAAACGCTGACAGTGGCCGCGGTTTAGAGCATCCGGTAAAAGGCGGGTTGATATTCACTTGTTTTCATTAATAATAAACGGGCAAACCCCACTGAGGGGGCTATGCCCCTCAGGTAATGAAATGGATAATGTGAGAGCTAAATAATGAAAGAGATCATCAACGGATTTCTGAATTTCCAGCAGAATGTGTTTCCTGAAAGGAAGGATCTTTTCAAAAGCCTGGCATCAAATCAAAATCCGAAAGCGCTGTTCATCTCCTGTTCAGATAGCCGTCTGGTGCCTGAACTGGTGACGCAGCAGGAGCCAGGAGAGCTGTTCGTTATCCGCAATGCGGGCAACATCGTTCCCTCATTCGGCCCGGAGCCAGGCGGTGTCTCCGCCACTATTGAATATGCGGTAGTCGCGCTGGGCGTCTCCGACATCATCATCTGTGGTCACTCTAACTGTGGTGCCATGAACGCCATCGCCTCCTGCGCCTGCATGGATACCATGCCTGCGGTTGAGCACTGGCTGCGCTATGCCGATGCGGCAAAAGCGGTGGTTGAGCAGCGTGAGTATGACTCGCCAGAGAAGAAGCTGAACGAGATGGTCAAAGAGAACGTTATCGCCCAGCTGAACAATATGAAAACCCATCCTTCCGTGTCCGTCGCGCTGCGTAACGGTAAGCTGCGTCTGCACGGCTGGGTTTACGATATCGAAAGCGGCACCATTATGGCGCTGACCCAGGGTGGCAAACAGTTCATCACCCTGTCTGAGAATCCTGATACCTGCTTTGAGTAATCTTTTTCGCCCGCTGTGCTCTGCAGCGGGTTTTCCTGCTATTTATTCTGCATAACAGCGTTAAACCGCCTCTGTTATTCTGCATTTCCCCTCTGGCTTATCTATGCTTGCTTAAACCTTCCTGATACAAGCGAGTTGATGATGCGTAAAACTTCCGTTGCTGCTCTTCTGGCGGTCTCTGCCGTGCTGCTTAGTGGTTGTACATCTCATGTTGCTGATAAGCAGCAATATTCAGGTTTTTTAAGCGATTACAGCCAGTTGCAACCGACGTCGTCGGCCAGTGGTGAACCGACTCTGCGCTGGATATCACCCGACTATCAAAGCAGCCATTATAAAGATGTGCTTTATACATCGCTGATCTACTACCCGGCGGCGCACCCCACGCCACGCATCACTCAGCAAACGCTGGATCAGGTGCTCAGTTACACCGACATCCAGCTAAAAGGCGCGATAGCCACCCGTCTGCCGCTGGTGAATCAGGCTACGCCGCATACCCTGAAGGTAAGGGCCGCCATTACCGCCGTGTCAGCAGAAAATCAGGGCGTGCAGTTTTATGAAGTGGTACCGGTTGCCGCGGTCGTGGCCAGCACCATGGCGGCGTCAGGGCATCGTACTCAGAACAGCGAACTGTTTCTGGAGATAGAAGCCAGCGATGCGGTGACGGGCAAACCGCTGATCCGGGTGGTTCGCAAAGCCTTTGGCAAAACGGTCAGTAACAGCAATACGCCGATCACCTTTGACGAGCTGAAGCCTGGTATCGATACGATGGTGCGTGACACGGTAAGTTTTAACGCGCCCTGACTCTGACGGGCGACAGCAGAGCGCTGTCGCCCTGATTAATCTTTTGTAAATCCTCAACATCATTGCAGAGGGGCTGACTACGCTTAAGGGCATTCTATCCCGTCAGGAGATCGTTATGGCCCGTTTCTCAACTGCCTTGTTGCTAAGTGGCGCACTGTTCTGCACCGCCCCCCTGTTTGCCGCCGACGTAAAGGTCGAGGTATTACAGGATAAGTTACAACATCCATGGTCCGTCGCCTTCCTGCCCGACAACAAAACGCTGCTGATTACCGAACGTAGCGGACAACTACGCAGCTGGAGCCCGGAGAAGGGTCTTTCGCAGCCGATCCAGGGGGTGCCAAAGGTCTGGGCAGAACGGCAGAGTGGCCTGCTGGATGTGGTGCTGGCACCCGATTTTGCCACCAGTCGTCGCGTCTGGCTTAGCTATACCGAAGCGAACAGCAGTGGCAAAGCGGGCGCGGTGGTAGGCGTGGGCACGCTCAGCAAGGATAACCGGCAACTCAGCGATTTCCGCGAGGTGATTCGGCAGACGCCGATGCTCTCCAGCGGCAACAACATCGGTACCCGGCTGGCGTTTGATACCCAGGGCTATCTCTGGATCGCCTTCGGCGATAACTTTGCCAGCAGCGCTGCGCAGGATCTCGATAAGCTGCAGGGCAAACTGCTGCGGCTCAACGCTGATGGCAGCGTGCCGGACGATAACCCGTTTGCGAAACAGCGCGGCGCACGGCCAGAGATCTGGGCTTATGGTTTGCGTAATCCGCAGGGGCTGGCGCTTAACCCCTGGACCGGCAAGATATGGGAAAATGAGCATGGCCCGCGCGGCGGCGATGAAGTAAATATCATGGAGCGGGGCAGGAATTACGGCTGGCCGCTGGCAACCTACGGCATTGACTATAGCGGTGACAAAGTGCCGGAGTCACAAGGCACACAGGTTGCGGGTACCGAACCGCCGCTTTATCACTGGAAGGATTCTCCGGCCATCAGCGGCATGGCGTTCTACAATAGCGCCCGTTTTCCGCAGTGGAAAAACTCGCTGTTTATCGGCGCTCTGAAAGAGAAAAACCTGATTCGTCTGAGTATCAACGGCGAGAAAGTGGTGGAAGAGCAACGACTGCTGGGCGATCAGAAGGCGCGGATTCGCGATGTGCGGCAGGGGCCGGATGGCTGGCTCTATGTGCTGACCGATGAGGCCAATGGCAAGCTGCTGAAAGTGGGATTAGCGCAGGACGCTGGCGCGTCCCGCGGCTAAGAGCCTGTCCCCAGGCTATTTTATTGTTCAGTCTGGGCCTGGGCAGTGCTCACACAGGCTGCTTTAGCAACCTGAACGCCCGTCAGGGCGGCCCTGAAGGAGCGAGCGCAGCGAGTCATCCTCACGGACTACATGTACTACGGATTGTTCCGCGCTGTCCGTGTCCAGGCTGCCAGCAACAGTTACGCCTGATGGACCAGGCGCTTGAGTCAGCGCGCCCAGTGATAAACCTGCCAGCCGCGGTTTAACGCTTCCTGGTGCAGCCGTTCGTCAGGGTTGATGACATGGGCATGATCGGCCTGTTCCAGTAGCGGCAGGTCGTTCATCGAATCGCTGTAGGCCCAGGTGCGGTCAAAGGCCTCGTCCTGCTGCAGCGCTTTCCAGTCACCCAGTCGCGTGACTTTGCCCTCTTTATAGGTCATGGTGCCGTAAGTGTTGCCGCTGTAGCGCTCGTCCACGATTTCAACGCCAATCGCCAGCGCGCCGCAGGCACCCAGCTTTTCTGCAATCGGCACCACCAGATGCTCGCCGCTGGCGGAGATGATCATGACCTTGTCGCCACGCGACCGGTGCCACTCAATCCGCTCGCGGGCCGCAGGATAAACGCGTGGCATAATGTCGCGGTGAATGAAGCGCCGCACCCAGCCTTCAACGGTAAGCGTGGCCATGCCCGCCAGAGGGGAGAGTGTTTTATTCATATACTCTTCAATCGACAGCGTACCGGCATAGTACTGGCTCATTAATGCCTGTTCCTGATCAATCAGTTCACTGGGGGCGAATCCCTGTGATACCAGCCAGCGCAGCCACAGGCTGGTGCTGTCTTCACAAATGAGTGTTTCATCCAGATCAAAAAGGGCTAAGTCCATGGTCGGTCTCCTCGGCTGACTGGCGTTCAGGTTAACTGATATTTGTGACGGGCTTAACTCTTCTGCGAAAAATCGGAATTTCACGCAGTTTTGATAGCGACAGAATCGGGGAAAAGCGGCACGCGCGCGGCACTTATGCCAGGGTTACTCTACTAAACTCTAAAAAACTTTACGATTCGACGGTTTTTTTCGCTGCCGTCAAGGGTTAGCGTTTGAGTGAGAATTTTCTGCCCCTGGAATTTCGATTTAACAAGGACAATCCGGCCAAGCCCATGACAAACACTCGCTTCACATCTCGCCTGCGGCACCTTGCTGCCACTTCATTACTGATTCTTGCCCCCGTCAGCGTTTTTGCTGAGCAGGCTCCCGCCGCGCCAGGCATTGATGCTAAAGCGTGGATTCTGATCGACTACGCCAGCGGTAAGGTGTTAACCGAATCGAGTGCCGATCAGCGCCTCGACCCCGCCAGTCTGACTAAAATGATGACCAGCTATGTTGTGGGTCAGGCGATTAAAGCGGGCAAAATTAAGCCGGATGACCTGGTTACCGTCGGACAGGATGCCTGGGCCACCGGCAACCCTAAGCTGCGCGGCTCGTCGCTGATGTTCCTCAAGCCGGGCGATCGTATTCCGGTGCATGAGCTGAATAAGGGAATCGTGATCCAGTCCGGCAATGACGCCTGCATTGCGCTGGCGGATTATGTCGCGGGCAGTCAGGATTCGTTTATCGGCCTGATGAACAACTATGTGAAGGCGCTGGGACTGCAGAATACCCACTTTATGACGGTGCACGGTCTGGATGCAGAAGGGCAGTACAGTACCGCGCGTGACATGGCGCTGATTGCTCAGGCGCTGATCCGCGATGTGCCTGAAGAGTACGCGCTGAATAAAGAGAAAGAGTTTACCTTCAATAATATTCGCCAGATCAACCGCAACCGCCTGTTGTGGAGCACCAACCTCAAGGTTGATGGCGTCAAAACCGGGCACACCTCGGGCGCGGGAAATAATCTGGTCGCTTCAGCAACCGAAGGCGATATGCGTCTGATCTCGGTGGTGCTGGGCACCGCCAGCGATGCGATTCGTTTCCGCGAAAGCGAAAAGCTGCTGACATGGGGCTTCCGTTTCTTTGAAACGGTCACACCGATTAAAGCGGATGCGCCGTTTGCGCAGCAGCGGGTCTGGTTCGGTGATCGCAGCCAGGTCAATCTGGGCGTGGCGAAAGATGCTGCGCTGACCATCCCTAAAGGGCAGATGAAGAATCTGAAGGCGAGTTTCAGACTCACTACGCCGCAGCTGGAAGCTCCGCTGAAGAAGAATCAGGTGGTCGGCACCATCGATTTCCAGCTGGACGGGAAAACCATTGAGCAGCGGCCGCTGGTGGTGATGCAGGATGTGCCGGAAGGCGGGTTCTTCAGCCGGATGATTGATTTCGTGATGATGAAATTTAATGGCTGGTTCGGAAAGTGGTTTTCATAAGTAAGCAGGGACGCTGATGTGTTCCTGGGTTGATGATTCATGCTTCTCAAATAGCGGTGATATCGTGCCAGCTCAGGGAACACGGTCAGATCGGAAAGACGCAAAAGCCGTCATCCCTGACATGCTCGGCCCGCGCCATCCCTGGCGCGGGACGCTTTCCTCTTCTGCCCGTATTCCCTTCGCGTTAATTTTATCCGTTGCTGTGAGATCCTGATTCAGGCATATGAGCAGCCACTTATTTTAATCCTGCGTCCAGCCTTTGCGAATCGGCACGGCAAATAGCGACCGATAGAGTGGATTGATCACCGCCAGCATCCGCTCGCCATAGAACTGCCACGCCAGATGCGAAGCCAGACAGCTCAGCAGCCCCACCAGGAACCCGCCCAGCATATCCATTGGCCAGTGAACGCCAAGGTAGACCCGCGACCAGGCAATAGCGCAACCGGCCACCATCAGAACCACACCTGACCAGAGGCGATGCCAGAAGATAAAAGCCAGCGCAAAGGTGAATATCGTGGTGCCGTGATCGCTGGGATAGGAGTCATCGGCAGCGTGATGCAGGAACTGGTAACCAAAACCGATAGCGAAAGGGCGGGGATGCGGTAAAAGCTGGCCCACAGACCAGGAGATCGCCAGCGCATAGATCAGCGCCATACCGGTTTTCAGTACCAGTACCCGCTGCGAAGACACCTTATCGCGCGGTCCCCAGAGCCACATCGCCACAATTAACAGCGGCACGATGGCGATCAGATCTTTGGCAAAAAACGTCGCCAGCTGCAGTAACCAGGCGGGTGAAGCCGGTGTGGCATTAATGGCAGTAAACAGTGAATGGTTCAGCTCTTCCATTTCGGGATAAATTCCTCAGCAGACAGTCCGGTTAACGGCAGCTGGCAGCATCCCGCCAGCCCGGCCCGATAACAGCGGCAAAAAAAACGGTCAGCGACAGCTCGCTCACCCAATCAGTCAGCACAAATTGCTAACTAAACAGCGGACTATCCTGCTTTTTACCGTTTTGTTCGTCTATAGAAAGGCTCTTAATCTGCCGGTGAGTTGTGTAACGGTTTAAGTTTTATGACACTTGCAGTTGCGAATCAGGCGGGGAATGACGGGCAGGGACGAAAAAAGGGCATAAAAAAACCCGCCGGGAAAAAGACCAGCGGGCTCCACAATTTGGGGATTTCAAAGAAAAGCAGTGGCACTTATTATGACTATCCCTTAACAATAAAGTTCTGGACGCAAGCAAAAAAATTTTATAGGGGCAATATCGGCCAGATAATCACAATCAGCGTTCCCGCCAGCGTGAGCAACACGTTGGCGATGGCATAGGTCCCGGCATAGCCCAGCGCCGGAATATTGCTGCGTGCCGTATCACTGATGATCTCCATGGCCGGTGCGCAGGTACGGGCGCCCATGATGGCGCCAAACAGCAGGGCGCGGTTCATCCGCAACACATAAGCACCAAACAGATAGCAGATGATCACCGGGATCAGGCTGACCAGCAGGCCGCACAGCAGCATCATCGCACCGTCGCTGCTCAGGCCGTGATTAATGCCGCTACCGGCACTCAATCCTACACCCGCCATAAACACCATCAGACCGAACTCTTTCACCATGGTGAGCGCGCCCTGCGGAATATAACCAAAGGTCGGGTGGTTGGCGCGCAGGAAGCCGAGCATAATACCGGCGAACAGCAGGCCCGCGGCGTTACCAATACCAAAACTGAAATTGCTGAACTGGAAGGTGATCAGACCAATCATCAGACCCACGATAAAGAAGGCGCAGAAGGCTAAAAGATCGGTCATCTGACTGTGAATCGCGATAAAGCCAATGCGATCCGCCACGCTTTTGACCCGTCGTGCCTCGCCGCTGACCTGCAGCACATCACCTTTGTTCAGCATGATACTGTCGTCGATCGGCATCTCTATCTGACTGCGTATCACCCGGTTCAGGAAGCAGCCGTGATCGGTGAGGTTTAACTTGCTGAGGCGTTTATTGACCGCATTGTGGTTTTTCACCACGATCTCTTCAGTGACGATGCGCATATCCAGCAGGTCGCGGTCAAAAACCTCTTTGCCGTTGCGGAAGCTGGGGTCGAGCCGGGCGTGAGCATCGGGATAGCCCACCAGCGAGATATCATCACCGAGCTGCAACACCGCATCACCGTCGGGACTGGCGAGAATACCGTTGCGGCGGATGCGCTCAATGTAGCAACCGGTCTGACGATAGATGCCCAGTTCACGCAGGTTTTTGCCGCCGCTCCACGCCACCAGTTCAGGACCGACGCGATAGGCACGGATCACCGGCAGGAAGACTTTACGCTGGCTGTCCGCATCCAGACCGCGTTCCCGGGCGATCTGCTGGGCGCAGGTGGGCAGATCCTGATGTTGCAGACGGGGCAGATAACGTGCGCCGAAAATCAGACTGACCAGGCCTATCAGATAGGTCACGGCATAACCGAGGCTCAGCTGATCCTGCATCAGTCCAAGCTGCTTCGGATCGCTGATGCTTTGCCGCAGGGTATCGCCCGCCCCGACCAGCACCGGCGTTGAGGTCATCGACCCCGCCAGCATGCCGGCGGTGAGACCGATATCCCAGCCAAAGAGTTTGCCCAGTCCCAGCGCCAGCAACAGTGCGCTGACCACCATGACGATGGCGAGCATGAAATAGTTTTTGCCGTCGCGAAAGAAAATGGAAAAAAAGTTGGGACCGGCTTCGACGCCGACACAAAAAATAAACAGCATAAAGCCCAGACTCAATGCATCGGTATTGATCGTAAAGTGCTGCTGGCCTAATAAGAGCGAAACCACTAATACGCCAATCGAATTTCCCAGCTGAACCGAGCCCAGACGCAACTTACCCAGACAGAGGCCGAGCGCTAAAACGACAAACAATAACAAAATGTCATTTCCGCTTAACAATCCTGCGACGTTAATATTCACTGTTTAACTTCTTGTTTACATGTAACCTATTGAAGAGTAGCCTGTTTTTCGCTATCGTGAGCAGGCCGTTGAGGTGCTGTTGCATCAGTACTGCAAATGGAACCTTTACCGCGGCGCTATTCTAATCACAAATATCTTTCACAGCCATTGGCTGTTTTCATTCGTTGCCACAGCGAACTGTTTCTTTTTATTTCCATCTGAACGCATCAGGGTTATCAGCAGGTTATTGTCGGGGTTACTTTTAATCAGTGGGGTGGTATGCCGCAGCGTTCTTATCTCTGGACTACCCGCCTGTGCGGCGTGGTGTTATATAGTCTGGTGTTTGTCTTTACCTGTCATTTCTGGCAGGTCGGTCCCGGCCCGCTTCGTGGTCAGCCCGAATTACTGCTCTTTATGTTGCCCGGTATTGTGATGGCATTGGTGCAGGTGGACAGCCCGTTAAAAAGTACCCTGCTGATGGGGCTGTGGGGAACGTTACTGGCAGCACTGCTGTTAAACAGCAGCTTGTTTATCCACAGCAATGCACTCTTTGTGGTCGCATGGAGCCTTAGCGCGCTGTTCTGGGCAGGCTGCGGTGCCTTGCTGGTGCGGTTGATGCAGATAGTGATGGCCTCACTCAATTAAACTGTGCCGGGTGACGAGTGTCAGGCAGAAAGTAAAAAGGCGAGACAGGAAAACCTGTCTCGCCTTTTTCATTCCGGCTATCTGTACTTACGCGGCAAATCCCAGATTCTCTTTAGTCCAGGCCGCAAACTCGGTGTAACCACCAATATGTTTTTCGTCGACGAAAATCTGTGGCACGGTGCTGACCGGTTTACCGGCGCTCGCTTCCAGATCGGCTTTAGTAATGCCTTCTGCGTTGATATCGACATACTGGTAGCTAAAATCATCACGCTCAGCGGTCAGCTTGTCGGCCAGTTCATGGGCACGCACACAGTAGGGACAGCCCGGACGACCAAAAATAACAGCAATCATTGAGAACTCCTTGCAGCGACTATTATGTGATGTGTATCACACAATGAAACAGAGAATGGCAACCATGATGCCCGCTCGTATCGCTTAAGGAAAGCAGGATTTGCCTGTTAGTCTGATGCCCGCACGCTATTGCTGACCGGTCAGGAAGCCTCTGAATCAGAGGCTTTTCGCGCCGGCAGCCCGTGTAACCCGCGCAATTTTTGGGTTGTTGACCATAATTGACGCTCAGTCAACCGCTAAGGCAGGAGGATATCATGCAGAGTGTAGCCAGATTACCCCGATTTGTGGTGGTGCTGGAGGCGGCTGGCGGCCTGTTAATCGTGGCCGCGCTGCTGCTGATCAACCACTGGCTTCCGCTGCCAGACCTGGCGGACGTGAAAACGCTGGCGACTGTGCTGTTCATTGCTGGCGTGGTTCTGATGCTACCTGCTGCCTGGCTGTTAATGTGGCGCACCGCGAAAGCGATAGCACCACAGCTGTTCAATCAAACTGACAAAAAAAGATAATGTTGCTGGAGACTTTATGACACCGACCATTGATTTACTGTGCAGCCATCGTTCAATCCGCGCTTTTACTGACCAGCCGGTCAGCGAAGCACAGCGTGAAGCGATTATTACTGCGGCGCAATCGGCGTCCACATCCAGTTTTTTACAGTGTTCTTCCATTATCCGTATCACCGACAAAGCGCTGCGCGACAAGCTGGTGACGCTGACGGGCGGGCAGACATGGGTCGCGGATGCGCCTGAGTTCTGGATCTTCTGCGCTGACTTTAATCGCCATCTGCAGATTTGCCCTGATGCGCAGCTGGGTCGTGCCGAGCAGTTGCTGCTGGGCTGCGTCGATACCGCGCTGATGGGTCAGAATGCTATGGTCGCAGCGGAATCGCTGGATCTGGGCGGCGTCTTTATCGGCGGAATCCGTAACAGCATCGCGGAAGTGACAGAACTGCTGGGCCTGCCGAAATTTGTCCTGCCGCTGTTTGGTTTTTGCCTGGGTCATCCGGAGTCAAAGCCGGACGTCAAACCGCGTATGCCGCACGCGATGCTGGTGCATGAGAACCGCTATCAGCCGCTGGATCCGGCGGTGCTGGCCGAATACGATAGCCGCACAGAGCTCTATTATCAGCAGCGCGACAGCAACCAGCGCAGCGAAACCTGGAGTGAGCTGATCCAGCGCCTGATCATTAAAGAGACGCGTCCGTTTATGCTCGATTATCTGCATCAGCAGGGCTGGGCCACGCGTTAAACCAGCAAGGGAGAGCAGCGATGAAGATAGCTATCCTGTCGCGTGATGAGACGCTCTACTCCAGTCGGCGACTGCGTGAGGAGGCCGCCGCGCGCGGCCACCAGGTCCGGATCATCGATCCGCTCTCCTGCTATATGAATATTAATCCCGCCTCACCGGCGGTTCACTACTGTGGTGAACCGCTGGGCCATTTTGATGCGGTTATCCCGCGCATCGGCAACCCTATTACCTTTTATGGCACGGCCGTGCTGCGACAGTTTGAGATGTGCGGCAGCTATCCGCTGAATGAGTCCGCTGCCATTACCCGCACCCGTGACAAATTACGCTCGCTGCAGCTGCTGGCACGGGAAGGCATCGACATGCCGGTCACCGGCTTTGCCTCCTCACCCGATGACACCGCTGATCTGATCGCCCTGGTCGGCGGTGCGCCGCTGGTGGTCAAGCTGGTGGAAGGTACCCAGGGCATTGGCGTGGTGCTGGCGGAAACGCGGCAGGCGGCAGAAAGCGTTATCGATGCCTTTCGCGGCCTGAATGCCCATATTCTGGTGCAGGAGTTTATTAAAGAAGCACAGGGTCGTGATGTTCGCTGTCTGGTGATTGGCAATCAGGTGGTGGCAGCGATTGAGCGGGTGGCGAAAGAGGGCGACTTCCGCTCTAATCTGCATCGCGGTGGCAAAGCTTATCCGATCGTCATTACGCAACAGGAGCGCCAGATCGCCGTGAAAGCGGCGGCTACGCTCGGGCTGGAAGTGGCGGGTGTCGATATTCTGCGCGCCCATCGCGGCCCGCTGGTGATGGAAGTTAACGCCTCGCCCGGTCTTGAAGGCATTGAAACCAGCAGTGACCTTAACATCGCCGCCCTGATGATCGCGCGTATCGAGCAGCAGGCCATCCCCGGGCTCCGTCCTAAAACCGCTGGCTGACACGCGCTTTTCAGCGGTTTTCATGGCATCGTCGCGCATTTTTCCGTAAGCTAAGTCGCCTGTTTATCACCCCACTGGGATTTTACGATGGATTCTCTTGTCGTTCCGGATATCGACCTGCTGCGTCGCTGGCTGGATCAGCAAAATATCACCTGGTTCGAATGCGATGCCTGTCAGGCACTTCATCTGCCGCACATGCAAAACTTCGATGGGGTGTTTGACGCCAAAATCGATCTGGTCGACAACGTCATTCTGTTTTCGGCGCTGGCTGAAGTGAAGCCGACGGCGCTGATTCCACTGGTTGGCGATTTGTCGCAGATCAATGCCAGTTCGCTGACGGTGAAAGCATTTATCGACATTCAGGATGATAATCTGCCGAAACTCATTGTCTGTCAGTCAATGATTACCACCGCCGGGTTAACCTTTGGTCAGTTCTCGCACTTTATGAAACAGAGTGAAGAGCAGATCTCGATGGTGATCCTGGAAGCCTTTGCCAACAATCTGTTGATTGTGGGCGAAGAAGAAGAGCACGTTCCGGTGACCAGCGTTCATTCTGTGCTGCACTAAGCCCGACATGGTCACACACTAAGCCGTCCCTGAGACGGCTTTTTTATGCCCGCCATCCACTGCCGCGATAATTTTTTATTCTGCATTTTGCCCTTTAACGCCAGATATTAGTCGTGGTTTATGCCATCAAAGCCGAACCTCATAGCTCAAACATGCATAAAATATCGGTTTCAGGCGTTTTTTACGCTGGGGTCTGGTGAAGCCTGACCGGGGGGGCTATGCTTGCGGGGCTGTAACAGGCGCGTAACTGCGCCTCAGTTATAGGTTTTTGCTATTAAACTCCCGCTGAATAATGATTCATTGTGTCACTGACGTCTTGTACAGAACGCAATGCAGGGATCTCTGGTTTGCAGCGTTGTAATGACCCGCTCAGGAGGATGGAAAAATATGTTCAACTCACGTCAGAAATGGCTGTCAGCTGTGGTAGCTGCTGCGCTGATGGCCGCATCGGCCAGCAGCATGGCGGAAGATAAAACGCTGCACGTCTACAACTGGTCCGATTATATTTCGCCAGACACCGTGCCGAACTTTGAAAAGCAGTCCGGCATCAAAGTGGTCTACGATGTGTTTGACTCCAACGAAGTCCTGGAAGGCAAACTGATGGCGGGCAGCACCGGCTATGATGTGGTGGTGCCATCCTCCAGCTTCCTGGCGCGTCAGCTGCAGTCCGGGGTATTCCAGCCGCTGGATAAGAGCAAACTGCCTAACTACAAAAACCTCGATCCGGCGCTGATGGAAAAAGTGGCGCAGCACGATCCGGGTAACAAATATGCCATTCCTTATCTGTGGGGCACCACCGGTATCGGCTACAACGTCGACAAGGTTAAAGCCGCACTGGGCGCCGATGCGCCGGTCAACAGCTGGGATCTGGTGCTGAAGCCGGAAAACCTGGAGAAGCTGAAAAGCTGCGGCGTCTCCTTCCTGGATGCCCCAGAAGAGATTTTCGCCACGGTGCTTAACTACCTGGGCAAAGATCCTAACACCTCTGATGCCAAAGAGTATTCCGGCGCGGCTACTGACCTGCTGCTGAAACTGCGTCCGAATATCCGCTACTTCCATTCGTCGCAGTACATCAACGATCTGGCCAACGGTAATATCTGCGTCGCCATTGGCTGGTCGGGCGATATTCTGCAGGCGAAAAACCGTGCTGATGCTGCGAAAAATGGCGTGCATCTGGGCTACAGCGTTCCGAAAGAGGGCGCACTGGCTTTCTTCGATATGATGGCGATCCCGAAAGATGCGAAAAACCTCGATGGCGCTTACGCCTGGCTGAACTACATCATGGATCCGAAAGTGATCGCCGATGTCTCCAACAAAATGAACTACGCCAACGGCAACAAAGCGTCGCTGCCGCTGATCAATGCCGATGTCCGCAACAATCCGGGTATCTTCCCGACGCCTGAAGCGATGTCGAAATTGTTTGTGCTGAAAGTCCAGGATCCAAAACTGGATCGTGTGCGTACGCGCGCATGGACTAAAGTAAAAAGTGGTAAGTAATTCGTCCTTAACGGATTGACCTGTCATGTATCAGCAACAGAGGCGCGGTGTCGGCCTCTGTTGTGCCATTTTTAGCGGCACATTTTGTCGCCATGTTCCGCCTGGCTCCGGAGAGAACCTTTGTGAACGATGCCATTCCCCGTCCTCAAAATAAAACCGCAAAGGCGTTAACGCCACTGCTGGAAATTCGCAATCTGACCAAATCCTTTGACGGGCAACACGCCGTGGATGATGTCAGCCTGACAATTTATAAAGGTGAGATCTTTGCCCTGCTGGGCGCATCGGGCTGTGGTAAATCAACGCTGCTGCGCATGCTGGCCGGTTTTGAGCCGCCAACCAGCGGGCAGATTGTGCTGGATGGTCAGGATCTTTCCCACGTTGCTCCCTATCAGCGCCCGATCAACATGATGTTCCAGTCCTACGCGCTGTTTCCCCACATGACGGTGGAGCAGAACATCGCCTTTGGTCTGAAACAGGATCGGCTGCCGAAAGGGGAGATCACCAGCCGGGTAGCAGAGATGCTGGCGCTGGTGCATATGCAGGAGTTTGCTAAACGCAAACCGCACCAGCTCTCCGGTGGTCAGCGTCAGCGTGTGGCGCTGGCCCGCAGCCTGGCGAAACGGCCAAAATTGCTGCTGCTGGATGAGCCGATGGGGGCACTGGACAAGAAACTGCGCGACAGGATGCAGCTGGAAGTGGTCGATATTCTGGAGCGTGTTGGCGCTACCTGCGTGATGGTGACGCACGACCAGGAAGAGGCGATGACCATGGCGGGCCGTATCGCGATTATGAATCGCGGCAAGTTCGTGCAGATTGGTGAACCGGAGGAGATCTACGAGCATCCTACCAGCCGCTACAGCGCGGAATTTATCGGTTCGGTTAATGTTTTCGAAGGCTTACTGCGTGAACGTCAGGCGGATGGCCTGGTGATCGACAGTCCCGGCCTGATGCATCCACTGAAAGTCGACTCCGATGTCTCGGTGGTGGATAACGTTCCGGTCCATGTCGCGCTGCGCCCGGAAAAAGTGATGCTGTGCGATGAGGTGCCTGCCGATGGCTGCAACTTTGCGGTGGGTGAAGTGGTCCACATCGCTTATCTCGGCGACCTCTCTATCTTCCATGTCCGTCTGCACAGCGGACAGATGATCAGCGCACAGTTGCAAAACGCACATCGCTACCGCAAAGGGTTGCCGACCTGGGGTGATGAAGTCCGCCTCTGCTGGGAATGCGACAGCTGCGTGGTGTTGACGGTTTAAGGAGCGGCTATGAGCCAGATTTTCCAACGCGCTAAAGCGCCTGCCAGACTGGTCGGCACGCCGCTGCAACGCTGGGCCACGCGGATAAAAATGCAGCATGGCCGCAAGCTGGTCATCGCCTTGCCTTATGTCTGGCTGGTGCTGTTATTTCTGTTGCCGTTTCTGACGGTGCTGAAGATCAGCTTCGCGGACATTGCGCGAGCGATTCCCCCCTACACCGAGCTGGTGAGCTGGGCTGATGACCAGTTCAGCATTGTGCTCAATTTCGGCAACTACCTGACGCTGACCGACGATCCGCTCTACGTCGATGCCTATCTGCAGTCGCTGAAAGTGGCGGCGATCTCCACGGTGATCTGTCTGCTGATTGGCTACCCGCTCGCGTGGGCCGTGGCGCACAGCAAGCCATCCATGCGCACCATTCTGCTGCTGCTGGTGATCCTGCCATCGTGGACCTCATTTCTGGTGCGCGTTTACGCCTGGATGGGGCTGCTTAACAACAACGGTATTCTGAACCGGTTCCTGCTGTGGCTGGGTGTGATCGATCATCCGCTGGTGATCCTCTACACCAATACAGCGGTCTATATCGGTATCGTCTACTGCTATCTGCCGTTTATGGTGCTGCCAATCTACACCGCGCTGACCCGCATTGATTACTCGCTGGTGGAAGCCTCACTGGATCTGGGTGCACGTCCGCTGAAGACCTTTTTCAGCGTGATTGTCCCGCTGACCAAAGGGGGCATTATCGCCGGTTCGATGCTGGTGTTTATCCCGGCGGTGGGGGAGTATGTGATCCCTGAACTGCTGGGTGGGCCGGACAGCATCATGATTGGCCGTATCCTGTGGCAGGAGTTCTTTAACAACCGTGACTGGCCGGTGGCCTCCGCGCTGGCGGTTATCATTCTGCTGATCCTGATTCTGCCGATCATCTGGTTCCACAAGCATCAAAACCGTGAAATGGGAGAGAAGGCATGAATAATTTGCCAACCATTCGCTCACCCTGGCGTACCGGGATTCTGGTCTGCTGCTTCCTGTTCCTCTATGCGCCGATGCTGCTGCTGGTGGTTTACTCCTTCAACAGCTCACCGCTGGTGACGGTGTGGGAGAGCTTCTCGTTCCACTGGTACAGGGTGCTCTTCCAGGACAGCGCGATGATTGACGCTGTGCTGCTGAGTCTGAGCATTGCCGGTCTCTCCGCCACCATGGCGGTGGTACTGGGCACGCTGGCGGCGGTAATTATCGTGCGCTTTGGTCCCTTCCGCGGCCACAACGGTTTTGCCTTTATGCTGACCGCGCCGCTGGTGATGCCCGACGTCATCACCGGACTGTCGCTGCTGCTGCTGTTTGTGGCAATGGGCAACGCCTTTGGCTGGCCGAGCGAGCGCGGCATGCTGACCATCTGGCTGGCCCACGTCACCTTCTGTACCGCCTATGTGGCCGTGGTGATTAACTCGCGTCTGCGTGAGCTGGACCGCTCCATCGAAGAGGCGGCGATGGATTTAGGCGCAACGCCGCTGAAGGTCTTTTTTGTGATTACCGTGCCCATGATTGCACCGGCTATTGTGACCGGCTGGCTGCTGGCGTTTACCCTGTCACTCGACGATCTGGTGATCGCCAGCTTTGTGACCGGGCCGGGTGCCACCACATTGCCGATGGCGATCTTCGCCACTGTGCGACGCGGCGTTAACCCGGAAATCAATGCGCTGGCTTCATTGATCCTGTTTGTGGTCGGTTTAGTCGGTTTTATCGCCTGGCGGGTGATGGCACACGAAGAAAAACAACGTTTAAGCGATATTCAGAAAGCTAAACGTGGCTGAAATCCGTAACCTTTGCCACTATATGAACGGGCCGGTCTGACCGGCCCGTTTTTCGATCAGGTGGAGTCACGGACTATGTCAGAAATCTTCAAAAGCAGTGCCACGCTTTCAATCGCGCCGGTTCCGGTGACGGTTGCGGGCATTGCTATAATCGCGACCCGCTGCCTGAGCGTCCTGATGCTGGCAAACGAGCTGGGTTACAGTGAACTCGCCAATTTTGTTCACCGCAGCGCCCAGTCCTGGGACGCGACACTCATCTTTGTCGCCAGCCAGCTGATCTTCCTGTTCGAACTGCGCTGCGCTTTTACGCTGATGCGCGGCAGTAACCGTGGACGCTGGGGCTATGTGGCGACGCAGGTGATTGTGCTCAGCTATATGCTGGTCGCCTCGCTGGGCTGGATCTACCCTGAGATTTTCAGCATTGATGGCGACAACAACGTTCAGATTATCCACCATACCCTGTCGCAGAAAATCCCCGATCTGCTGGTGCTCCTGCTGCTGTTTCTGCCTGCCAGCAGCCGCGCTTTTTTCAGGAAGCGATGATACAATCGCGCTCCGCCCGACCCGATCGTTAAGGCTTTACCATGCACTGCGCGCTTTATGACGCTAACCGTTGCCGCTCCTGTCAGTGGCTGGAAAAACCCTATCCCACTCAGCTGAACGAAAAACAGTCGATGCTTGAACAGTTACTGGCTGAGCAGCCGGTCACTGCCTGGTTGCCGCCGGTCAACTCACCGCAGCAGGCATTTCGTAATAAAGCCAAAATGGTGGTGAGTGGCAGCGTCGAGCGTCCGGTGCTGGGATTAATCCATCGTGATGGTGAAGCTGTGGATCTGTGCGATTGTCCGCTCTATCCCGCCAGCTTCCAGCCGGTTTTTGCTGCACTTAAGCCCTTTATTGCCCGTGCCGGACTGACGCCCTATAACGTGGCGCGCAAACGCGGCGAACTCAAATTCCTGCTGATAACCGAAAGCCAGCAGGGCGGCGTGATGCTGCGCTTTGTCCTGCGCTCAACCGCGAAACTGGAACAGCTGCGCGCCGCATTGCCGTGGCTGCAACAGCAGTTGCCGCAGCTGGCGGTGATCTCTGCCAATATTCAGCCGGTGCATATGGCGATTCTGGAGGGGGAAGAGGAGATTGCGCTGACGCCCGCGCAGTCGCTGGCAGAGAACTTCAACGGCGTGCCGCTGTGGATCCGCCCGCAAAGCTTCTTCCAGACCAACCCGCAGGTTGCCAGCGCACTCTATGCCACCGCGCGCGACTGGGTCAGGGCGCTGCCGGTCAACAGCATGTGGGATCTCTTCTGCGGCGTAGGCGGTTTTGGTCTGCACTGCGCGACAGCGGAGATGGAACTGACGGGCATTGAGATCAGCGCCGAGGCGATAAAATGCGCCCAGCGTTCCGCTGAGATGCTGGGGCTGGAAAAAGTGCAGTTTGCGGCGCTGGATTCTACGGCGTTTGCGACCGGACGCGATGCGGTGCCGCAGCTGGTGCTGGTTAATCCACCGCGTCGTGGGATTGGTGAGGCGCTGTGTGACTATCTCAGCCAGATGGCCCCGGATTATCTGCTCTATTCAAGCTGTAATCCGCAGACCATGGCGCAGGATATTGCCCGACTGAGTGCCTATGAGGTGACGAAGGTGCAACTGTTCGATATGTTTCCCCACACCGCCCATTTTGAAGTGCTGACGCTGTTAACCCGCCGTCAGCACGAGTCCGGGAAAGCATCGGCAGAGGCAGCCTCAGCCGGTAATTACTCCGGGAACCACTTCTGATTAAGCTGCTGCCAGCTGCCGTTGGCTTTCAGTTCGTTCAGTGCCTGATTGAACTGATCGCGAAGCACCGTATTGCCTTTACGCACGGCAATGCCGAGACCGGTGCCAAAGTAGTCCGCATCCGTAACATGTTCACCGACAGTGGCGAGATCTGCATTGGTCTTCAGCCACTGATTCACCACCGCGCTGTCGCCAAACACGCCATCCAGCCGGCCACTCTTCATATCCAGAATCGCATTCTGATAGCTGTCATATGCCACCACTTTCACTTCCGGATGCTTATCCTGCAGGTACTTCTGGTGAGTGGTGCCGTTTTCCACGCCAATGCGTTTGCCCTTAAGCTCACCAAAGTTGCTGAACTGGCCTTTACGGGCGATCACGATGGCGGAGTTAGCGTAATAAGGCTGGGTAAAATCGACCTGCTTGCTGCGCTCAGTTGTGATATCCATGCCGGAAATCACCGCATCATAGCGGCGGAACTTCAGTGACGGGATCAGGCTGTCGAAGGCATTGTTGGTAAAGGTACACTCCGCTTTCATCTGCTGGCACAGCGCTTTGGCCAGATCGATATCGAATCCCACCAGTTTATTTTCCCGGTCCAGGGATTCAAACGGCGGATAGGTCGCTGAGGCGGCGAAGCGAATCTTTTCCGCTGCCTGGGCGGTAAGTGCCAGCGAAGCCAGCGCAGCGGCAACAATCCATTTTTTCATTTTATGATTCCTGTGATGTGGTCAGCCAGAGAAGGCGATACCCTGCCATAAAATGCATTTTTATGCAATTAGTGTGATTTTTCAGGCGAAAAGGGCGAGGAGCCTCGCCCGGAGATCAGTTACGTCGTTCAAAGGCCAGGGCGCGCTTTTCGATCAGGCGCATCATCAGGGTCAGCAAACCGTTAACGCAGAGATAAACCAGACCCGCCGCGGCATAGACCGTGATGTCGTAGGTGCGGCCATAGAGCAACTGTCCGTGGCCCATGACTTCCATCAGGGTGATGGTGTAGGCCAGAGAGGTGCCTTTGAACACCAGTACCACTTCATTGGAGTAGGAGGAGAGGGCGCGTTTAAATGCATACGGCAGCAGAATGCGCAGGGTATCTTTGCGACTCATGCCGAGCGCGGCACACGATTGCCACTGTCCGGAAGGAATCGCACGCACCGCACCGTAAAATAGCTGCGTGGTGTAAGCCGCGCTGTTCAGGGACAGCGCCAGCATCGCGCACAACCAGGGCTGCGACAGTAAATGCCACAGCCAGGGGATCTGCTGGATCGAGGGAAACTGTCCCGGACCGTAATAGATCAGGAAGATCTGCACCAGCAGCGGTGTGCCGGTAAACAGCGTAATAAAGCCTTTGACCAGTGGGTTGAACACCGGCGTTTTCAGCGACAGTACCACGGTGAAGAGCAGCGCCAGCAGCAGGGCCACGACCAGCGAGGCTGCCGTCAGCGTCAGGCTGGTATGCAACCCTTTCAGGAGTTCAGGCAGATAGGCCAGCATTAGCTGTTCCCCCGTTCAAAGCGGGTGGTGCGCAGTTCGATGCGGCGTAACACCGCCTGGCTGAAGAGCGTGATCACTAAGTAGATAGCGGCCGCCACCAGGAACCAGGTAAACGGCTCCTGCGTGCGGGTGGCGATACTTTTGGTTTGCAGCATCAGATCGTTGACGCTAATCAGCGAGACCAGCGCAGTATCTTTCAGCAGCACCAGCCACTGATTGCCCAGACCGGGCAGGGCGTGACGCCACATCTGGGGCATAATCAGCCGGAGAAAGATGGCCGATTTTTTCATACCCAGCGCCTGACCCGACTCCCACTGACCCATCGGCACCGCTTTCAGCGCGCCGCGCAGCGTCTGCGAGGCGTAGGCGGCATAGAGCATCGCCAGCGCAATCACACCGCACAGGAACGGACTGACGTCGAAGTTTTCAATTTCTACCTGAATCGGTAACTGAAACAGGCCGAAATTCAGGGTGAAGCCGTCAGAGAGGGTGAGCAGCAGCTGTGAGGCGCCAAAATAGATAAACAGCACTACCAGAATTTCCGGCAGGCCGCGGATCAGCGTCACCAGGCCGGTGCCAATCCACGCCAGCGGTTTCAGGCGCAGTGACTCCCAGCCAGCGAAAATCATCGCCAGCACCAGGCCAGCGATGAGAGCACAAACAGCAAGGCCGACGGTCATGCCGGCGGCGCTTGCGAGGGTCATCATTTCATTCATCAGAGATTACTGCTGGAACCATTTGCTGTAGATGGTTTTGTACGTGCCGTCTGCTTTGATCTTATCCAGCGCGCCATTGAATCTGGTCTGCAGATCGGTGTTACCGGTACGTACCGCAATGCCCAGGCCGGTACCAAAGTAGGCTTTGTCTGTGACTTTCTCGCCGAAGGCAGCCAGTGCGGCATTCTGCTTCAGCCATTCGTTGACGACTGCGGTGTCACCGAACACAGCATCAATACGGCCATTTTTCAGATCCAGCACCGCATTCTGATAGCTGTCGTAAGGAACGGTGGTGATTTCGCTGTGTTTCTCAGTCAGGTATTTCTGATGGGTGGTGCCGTTCTGGACGCCAACCCGCTTGCCTTTCAGCGCTTCCACGCTGGCGACTTTGCCTTTCTGGGCAACAAACAGCGCGGAGTTGTCATAGTAAGGCTTGGTGAACAGGACCTGTTTTTCACGATCTGGCGTGATATCCATGCCCGCCATCACCGCATCAAAGCGACGGAATTTCAGGCTTGGGATCAGGCTGTCGAACGCCTGATTGGTGAAGGTGCAGGTCGCGTCAATCTCTTTACACAGCGCATTGGCCAGATCGACATCAAAGCCCTGAATCTTGTTGTCCGCATCCACAAACTCAAAAGGAGGATAAGAGGCTTCGGTCGCAAAACGAATCGTCTGAGCCGCCGTAGCGCTCAGGCTAAAACCAGCAAGCAGTGCAGCAAGTACCATTTTTTTCATTTTTAGCATCCTGACTTAGTGCGAAAGATAGTGAGCAAACGCCTCGGTTTGCGGCTGTGTAAAGCGGCTGGCATCGCCCTGTTCCACAATGTGACCGTTCTCCATATAGACGACGCGGCTGGCCGTTTTACGTGCCACCTCCACTTCATGGGTCACAATCACCTGGGTAATGCGGGTCTGGGCCAGTTCGCGAATGATACTGACAATCTGTGCGGTAATTTCAGGGTCCAGCGCGGCAGTCGGCTCATCGAACAGCAGCACCTGTGGCTCCATCATCAGCGCGCGGGCAATCGCCACACGCTGCTGCTGACCACCGGAGAGATGCAGCGGAAAGCGATCGCTGTAGGGCGTCAGGCGCAGCCGGTCAAGCAGCTTGTCGGCACGGGCGCGGGCGTCGCTTTTGCTGAGGCCCAGTACCCGGCAGGGCGCTTCAATCAGATTCTGCAGCACGGTAAGATGCGGCCAGAGGTTGTACTGCTGAAACACCATACCGACGTTCTGACGCAGTTCGCGAATCGCAGCATCGGAGGGTTTCTGGCTGAAGTCGAACTGATTACCGGCAATCTGCAACTGACCTGAACGGGGTTGCTCCAGCAGGTTAAGCACCCGCAGCAGCGAACTCTTACCCGCACCGCTGGGACCCAGCAGTACCAGGGTCTCGCCTTGCGGACACTCAAGGTTAATGTCGAACAGCGCCTGATGAGCACCGTAGAAGCAGTTTATTGCGTTTAGTTGAATACTCATGCGCCAGATTTGAATAGCTATTAGTGTCGCGGATTTTAACGTCACCAGAATAGTTATGCAAATAAGGTGGGTTAAAATTTGTAAAACAGCAGGCTAACCGCAAAAGCTTAGCACAATATCATGCACAGTCTGGGGGCAGCCCGCTGCAGCGGGCCGGACGGCGGAAATAAAAAAAGCGCAGCGCCCGGGGGCGACTGCGCTTCGCTGAACGGATAAGCCTGAGGTTATTTTTTCGATTTCTCAAGCATCTGGCTCAGGCTGCCACCCTCTGCATGCGCAGGGTTGGCCATGTAGCGCACATCATCCACCACCCAGCAACTGCCCTGATGGATCATCAGCACTTCATCCTGCCACTGCTTGCCGTCGCGGCTCAGATCGACCCGCAGCGGGATGTTGCGCGCATCGCGGTTCGGAATGGTGGAAGCATCAGCAACGCTGGCAGCGGTCGGACCCTGTGACAGGCTGGAGAAGAGATCGCCATTGCGCCACTGTGCGCCTGCATTGCTGCCGCTTGCCGACTGCAATGAGTGGTACAGCGCATCACTCAGGTAAGGGCGATATTTTGCCAGGGTGTTGCTGTCGGGCAGACCCTGCGTAGGCTGTTCGATACGCAGGTCGTAAAACTGCTGGGCCACCTGGTCAGGACCGCCTTCAATGCACGGTGCGGTACGTGGGCCATTATCCTTAATGACTGGCTCAACGGTGGTACAGGCGCTGAGCAGCAGGGCTGCCGGGATCATTAGCGCAAACGCGTTGTTTCTCATCTCGATTTCCTTATGGTTCTCTGGCAAGGTGCCCTTTTTAGCATAGAGTATAGCCGTGCTTTTTAGTCGAAAGAGCCTTAGCCCGGTTTTCAACAAGGAGAATGCGATGAAATTTTCAACAACCCCAACGCTGGAAGGTCACAGCATCAGCGAATATTGCGGCGTCGTCACCGGTGAAGCGATTCTGGGTGCCAACATCTTCCGTGATTTTTTTGCTGGCATCCGTGATGTGGTCGGTGGCCGCTCCGGTGCTTATGAGAAAGAGCTGCGCAAAGCGCGAGAGATCGCGTTTGAAGAGCTGGAGGAGCAGGCAAAAGCGCTGGGCGCCAACGCAGTAGTCGGTATCGATATTGATTACGAAACGGTCGGCAAAGATGGCAGCATGCTGATGGTAAGTGTCAGCGGTACGGCGGTGATCATTCGTTGAAACGGTGGCTGTGGCTGATACTGGCGCTGCTGCTGGCGGGCTGCCAGTCCGGGATAGAATCCCGTGACGGCTACTGGGCCGATCTGCGGCATCCGGCGCAGGGCGCGCGACCGCGGGTGAAGGTGATAGTGATCCACTACACCGCCGAAGATTTTTCTTCGTCGCTGGCGACCCTGACCGATCGGGAGGTCAGCGCCCACTATCTGATCCCCCGCCAGCCGCCACAGCGCGCCGGGAAAGGCGTTATCTGGCAGCTGGTGCCGGAGCAGCAGCTCGCCTGGCATGCCGGGCCAAGCTTCTGGCGCGGAGCCAGCCGCATCAATGACACATCGATTGGTATCGAACTGGTGAACCAGGGTTATCGCCGGACCCTGACCGGTCTTGAATGGCAGCCGTTTACCGCTGCGCAGATCACCACGCTGGAGGCGCTGCTGCGCGATGTTGCACAGCGCTACGGCATCGCACCGGAAAATATTGTCGGTCACAGTGATATCGCGCCGCAGCGTAAGCAGGATCCCGGCCCACTATTTCCGTGGCAACAGCTGGCCCAGCGCGGAATGGGTGCCTGGCCCGATGCCCGGCAGGTCGCGTTTCATTTAGCGGGTCAGGATCCGCACGCGGTGGTGCCCGTGGAGCCACTACTGGAAAGTTTGCAGCGCTACGGCTATCCGGTGACGGCAGGGATGAGCGCGCGTGAACAGCAGAGGGTAATCGCCGCGTTTCAGATGCATTTCCGGCCTGCGGATTATCGCGGGCAGCCCGATGCAGAAACCGCGGCGATAGCCGCCGCGCTACTGGATAAATATGGCGCGGCGCAATAGCGGATTATTGGTGTAAAAACGCCTTCCAGTGGGCGACGACCTGCGCCAGCGCCGCACGATCAGCATCCAGATGGGTGACCAGACGGGTGCGGGTTCCTGCGCTGATTAACACCCCGCGCGCCTTCATCCACTCACCTAATGGTTTGACCTGGGTTTCCGGCACCGCCACAAACAGCATGTTGGTCTGCTGATCGATGACCTGAACGCCCAGCTCATGCAACTGCTGTCCCAGCCAGGCGGCATTGTCATGATCCTCCTGCAGCCGCACCACGTTGTGTTCTAACGCATAGAGACCCGCCGCCGCCAGAATACCGGCCTGGCGCATGCCGCCGCCGGTCATTTTACGCCAGCGACGTGCGCGCTCAATCAGCGCCGTGTCGCCACAGAGCAGAGAACCGACAGGCGTGCCCAGACCTTTAGAGAGACAGATTGTCAGGGTGTCGCAGTAGCGGGCAATCGCTGCCAGCGTGGTCTGCTGCGCGACTACCGCATTGAAAATGCGTGCGCCATCAATGTGCAGCGCCAGCTGGTGCTCGCGGGTAAAATTCCACGCCTGTTCCAGATACGCCAGCGGCAGGACTTTACCGTGATGCGTGTTCTCCAGACTCAGCAGACGGGTGCGGGCAAAGTGAATATCGTCCGGCTTGATGGCGGCCGCTACTACGTCGAGCGGCAGCGTACCATCGTCGGCGGCCAGAATTGGCTGTGGCTGAATACTGCCCAGCACTGCCGCGCCGCCCGCCTCATATTTGTAGTTGTGCGCCTGCTGACCGACGATATATTCATCGCCGCGTTCGCAATGGCTGAGTAGTGCCACCAGATTCGCCTGGGTGCCGGTCGGGAAAAACAGCGCCGCTGCTTTGCCGCTCAGCCGTGCGGCTTCCGCCTCCAGCGCATTTACGGTGGGGTCGTCACGGTAGACATCATCACCGGTCTCGGCAGACATCATCGCGCTTAACATGGCGGCACTGGGCCGGGTTACGGTATCACTGCGTAAATCGATCACCCTATGCTCCTGAACGTGGCGAAAGAAAAAAAGGCGGGCATCACGCCCGCCTGGATGGAGTCTCTGTTTTACCGCAGCCAGTTGGTTTTCGCCAGTTCTACCACCTCATCACCGCGACCATTCATGATGGCGCGCAGCATGTAGAGACTGAAGCCTTTAGCCTGCTCCATTTTGATCTCCGGCGGCATCGCCAGTTCCTCTTTGGCGGTAATGACATCCACCAGCACCGGGCCATCGTGGGCAAACGCCTGCTCCAGCGCGCCATTGAGATCGGATGCCTTTTCCACCCGGATACCCCGGATACCGCAGGCCTCGGCGATAGCGGCAAAGTCAGGATTCTCCAGCTCGGTGCCATCGGTGAGATAGCCACCCGCTTTCATCTCCATCGCCACAAACCCCAGCACGCTGTTGTTAAAGATCACCAGTTTGACCGGCATTTTCAGTTGCGCCAGTGAGATAAAATCCCCCATCAGCATGCTGAAGCCGCCGTCGCCACACATTGCCACCACCTGACGATTGCGATCGATCGACTGCGCGCCCAGCGCCTGTGGCATCGCGTTCGCCATTGAGCCGTGGTTAAACGAACCCAGCAGGCGACGTCTGCCGTTCATCTTCAGATAGCGCGCCGCCCAGACGGTCGGTGTCCCGACATCGCAGGTAAAGATGGCGTCATCACTGGCGTAGTGGCTGATCTGCTGTGCCAGATATTGCGGATGTATCGGCTGCTTGTCGTTGGGCTGCGCCAGCTCGTCCAGACTTTTACGTGCCTCTACATAGTGCTTAACCGCGCTGTCGAGATGGCTGCGATCGCTTTTGTGTGTCAGTTGCGGCAGCAGCGCCTGCAGTGTGCTTTTTACATCGCCGACATAGGCCTGATCGACGTGACAATGTGACCCAAGGCTGCCCGGATTGATATCAATCTGGATGATTTTAGCCTTTTCCGGATAGAAGGCGCGATAGGGGAACTGCGTGCCCAGCAATACCAGCGTCCCGGCATTCATCATGGCGTGAAAACCGGATGAGAAACCGATCAGACCGGTCATGCCGACATCATAAGGGTTGTCATATTCGATGTGTTCTTTGCCGCGCAGCGCATGGACGATAGGGGCTTTCAGCGCTTCTGCCAGCGCTACCACCTCCTGATGCGCTCCGGCGCAGCCACTGCCGCACAGCAGCGTAATATCGCTGGCTTCGTTCAGCGTCTGCGCCAGCTGCGCCAGTTCTGCGGGCTGTGGCAGGACCTGCGGCAACTGTGGCGGATACCATTCCGCGCTGGCGCTTTCTGGCGCCAGTTTAAGCGCGACATCCCCAGGCAGCACCACCACCGAGACGCCACGATTCAGAATCGCTTTACGCATCGCGATACCCAGTACCTGCGGGAGCTGCTCAGGGTTCGAAACCAGCTCGCAGTAGTGGCTGCATTCGCGGAACAGCTCCTGCGGATGGGTTTCCTGAAAATAGCCGCTGCCGATTTCGCTGGAGGGAATATGTGCCGCAATCGCCAGAACAGGAACGCGGTTACGATGGCAATCGAATAGACCGTTGATCAGATGTAAGTTGCCTGGCCCACAGGAGCCGGCGCAGACCGCCAGTTCACCGCTGATGTGCGCTTCCGCGCCCGCTGCGAATGCGGCGACTTCTTCATGGCGCGTCGGCATCCATTCAATGGTGCCCATGCGATTAAGACTGTCGCTCAGGCCGTTAAGGGAATCCCCGGTGACGCCCCAGATGCGTTTTACGCCCGCGCTTTCCAGCGTTTTGGCGACCAGCGCCGCGACGGTTTGTTTCATGCTCTTCTCCTTTGTCGGCCCGCCCTGAAGAGTGACGTGACCAGAACCGAAAAAAGAAGCGTAGACGACGCGGCAGAAAAGCAGGCGTGAAAAAATGCGCTGGCAGAGCTCAGCGCATATCAGACAGGATTCAGGCGGAGAAGAGAGCGATGAGAATCGGGGCCAGCAGGCTCATCACAAAGCCGTGCACAATGGCGGCCGGGACGATCTCATTGCCGCCCGCCCGCTGCAGCACCGGCAGGGTAAAGTCCATTGAGGTGGCGCCACACAGGCCCAGTGCGCTGGAGCGATGACGGCCAATCAACGCCGGAATAAGCATGATTGCCACCAGTTCACGTATCAGGTCGTTGAAGAAGGCGGCGCTGCCGATGACCGGACCAAAAGCTTCGGTCATCAGAATGCCGGAGAGAGAGTACCAGCCAAAACCGCTGGCTAACGCCAGACCGGTTTTCAGCGGCACGCCCAGCAGCAACGCCGCAATCATGCCGCCGATAAGTGCGCTGACCAGCACTACGCTGGCAACCAGCAGGCCACGACGGTTCAGAATAATCTGACGCAGCGTCATGCCGCTGCCGCGCAGCTGAATGCCCACCAGAAACAGCAGGAAGATCAGCGCATATTCGCTGGCCGTCGAGGCGTGTTGCAGCAGTGGCCATTGGGTCAGGCCAAGCAGAAAACCGATGACAACCACGCCGCACAGCTTCAGAGAGTCCAGCGCCATATGCAGCCGCGAGGGCAGTTTCTCCTGCCGATGCGCATGCTGCCAGGGAGCATATTTTTCCAGCCCGCGCAGCGCCAGCAGGTTGCACAGCAGAATGCAGAATGCCGCTACCAGCGCGGTGTAAAATACCGCCAGCAGATTGCTGCTCAGGTTGTCGAGAAAGGCCAGGCTGATGCCCATAAAGAACAGAATGACGTAAACCATCCAGCCCAGCAGCTGATTGACCCGGCGCAGGGTTGAAGTTTGACGGAACGGTAGCAGCCAGCCGGCGATCAGCGGCAGAAGAATAATCAGGAGTCCGGAGTACATAGCGATAAGGGCCATCCATGGAGGAAGAGGCCACACGCTAGCGAAAAAGCGTAACGGAGTAAACCCTGAGAAAGCAGCTTGACCGGCTCGCTGGCGGCAACCATGCTGTTTATAAACTGAGGATGGGCGCCTATGATTCTGGAACATATCGACATTCGCGGTTTCCGCGGCATCAATAAGCTCTCACTGCCTTTAACCCAGACCAATCTGCTGATTGGTGAGAACGCCTGGGGCAAATCCAGTCTGCTGGATGCCCTGAGCCTGTTACTTTCGCCCCATGAACCGGCCTATGTTTTTACCGAGGCTGATTTCCATTTCACCCCAGGCGATGTGACCGATGCGATGCGCCGCCTGTCGGTGGTGTTCCACTTTCGCGATGACGGCAACGACCCGGATGCGGTGCTCTCGACCTTCTGGCAGCGTGATGCTCAGGGCCAGCGTCAGCTCTGTTACAGCGTCAGCGCCACCTGGCGTGACAGCGGTATCGAAACCCGCCGCCGTTTTGTTGACCTGAACTATCAGCTGTTGCCTGAGCAGAACTGTGCGGCGGCCATCGATCTTTTGCTGAAACGGTATCCTGTTCTGCGATTGCGCGATGCACGTTTCAGTAAGCGGAGGCGGAGTAGTGCACCGCTCCCCACCGCACATCCTGAGCTACTGGCGGGTATGGAGACGCTGGCGCGCGATCTGGAGCACCATCCGCAACAGCTCAGCGATGAGGTGCTGCGGCAGGGGCTGAAGACGATGCAGCAACTGATGCAGCACTACTTTCTGGTGCAGCCGCCCGATGCGGGCAACGAGGTCAGGCTACGGGATCCTCAGACGCGCGAGGGGGGACAGGGATGGCGGGCGCTGGATCACCTGAATCAGCTGATTGCCGGAACCGACTCCCGCAGTCGTCAGCTGATTCTGCTGCAGATGTTTACCCTGCTGATTGAGGCGCGAGGAGACGTCCCGCTGACCGCCGGTGCCCGCCCGCTGCTGCTGATTGAAGATCCGGAAACCCGGCTGCATCCGATTATGCTGTCGGTAGCATGGAATCTGCTGAGGCTGCTGCCGCTGCAAAAAATCGCCACCACTAATTCGCCGGAGCTGCTGTCGCAGGTGCCGGTGGAAAACGTCTGTCGTCTGGTGCGAGGACCCTCGCGCGTAGCGGCCTGGCGTATCGGTCCGGAGGGACTGAGTGCCGAAGAGAGCCGGCGCATTGGCTTCCATATTCGGGTCAACCGGCCTGCTGCGCTGTTTGCCCGTTGCTGGCTGCTGGTGGAGGGGGAAACCGAAGTCTGGATCATGAATGAGCTGGCGCAGCAGTGCGGTTACAACTTCGCCGCTGAAGGCGTGAAGGTGATTGAGTTTGCGCAGTCGGGGTTAAAGCCGCTACTGAAGTTTGCCCGGCGCATGGGTATCGCCTGGCATGTCCTGACTGACGGTGATCAGGCGGGGAATAAATATGCCAGTACGGCACGCACTCAGTTACAGCCGGGTGAACCGGAGCCGCGTTTTCTGACGCAGTTACCGGCGCTGGATATGGAAAATTTTCTCTATCAGCAGGGTTTTCAGGATGTCTATCATCAGATGGCGCACCTGCCGTTAAACGTTCCGATGAGTTCCAGGCGTATTATTACTAAGGCGATTCACCAGAGCTCCAAGCCGGAACTGGCGATCGCAGTGGCTACGTCAGCGGCGGAACGCGGGCCAGAAGCCATCCCGCTGTTGATGCGGCAGATGTTTGCCCGGGTGATTGGACTGGCGCAGGGCCAGGCAGATTAGGTGACATCGAACAGGAAAATGCCAGCGGCACTGGCTGGCATTTTTGGGTCTTTGTTCAGAAAGGCGATATGTGTCAGGCCACGGCCTGCACCTCGACCGGCACGATCAGGCTGGCGTGATTGCCTTTCGGGCCTTCGTGAACATCGAACTGAACCTGCTGGCCTGCCTTAAGCGTGCGGTAGCCTTCCATCTGAATGGTGGAGTAGTGCGCAAAAATATCTTCGCCACCGCCAATCGGACAGATAAAGCCAAAGCCTTTGGAATTGTTGAACCATTTAACTGTGCCCGTCTCCATGCTTTTACTTCCCTCGCAAGACATTTTATAAGTAGGTGAGGTCATCGAAGCTGTGAGTCGGATTTGATTAAAACTCAATCAGCCTGTGCAGCTAGAATGTAGAGAAAGCGCGGCTGACGTCAAGCAAACCACCGGGCCAGGTGGGGAAAAAATCATCAAAATTTGAGGCAGTTAACGCTATTGCGAATTTTGTGATGCAGGTCGCGCAGGGGAATTTCTGAATAAATTTTCAGCAGCGGCATGCGGCTTGACAGGCATGTTAAACTCTCAATATGTAGCTACTTAAAGGCTAAAAGCAAAATCTCAACGGAACACTATGGCAAACGCAAACGACTGGCTTAACTTTGAACATCTGGCCGAAGATAAAGTACGTGAAGGGTTAAAGCCGCCTTCTATGTATAAAGTCATTCTGAATAATGACGATTATACACCTATGGAATTTGTTATTGACGTTGTACAAAAGTTCTTTTCTTATGATGTTGAACGTGCAACGCAGCTGATGTTGAAAGTTCACTATCACGGCAAGGCGATCTGTGGTGTATTTACTGCAGAAGTCGCCGAAACAAAAGCGGCCCAGGTGAACAACTATGCACGGGAAAATCATCATCCGTTGCTGTGTACGCTGGAAAAGGCCTGAACCCGTCTCCATATAGGAAACAGGTAAGGGCGATAATTGGGGGAGGTGCCTAATGCTCAATCAAGAACTGGAACTCAGTTTAAATATGGCTTTCGCCAGAGCGCGTGAGCACCGTCATGAGTTTATGACCGTCGAGCATCTGTTACTGGCGTTGCTCAGTAACCCGTCGGCCAGAGAGGCACTGGAAGCCTGTACGGTGGACATTGTGGCTCTGCGGCAGGAACTCGAAGCCTTCATCGAACAAACTACGCCCGTGCTGCCTGCCAGCGAAGAGGAGCGTGACACACAACCCACGCTCAGCTTCCAGCGCGTCCTGCAGCGTGCGGTTTTCCATGTCCAGTCATCCGGTCGCAGCGAAGTCTCCGGTGCGAATGTGCTGGTCGCCATTTTCAGCGAGCAGGAGTCGCAAGCGGCCTATCTGCTTCGCAAACATGAAGTGAGCCGCCTTGATGTGGTGAATTTCATCTCTCACGGTACGCGCAAAGATGAGCCCGGCCAGGCGCCAGGCGCAGAAAATCCGGTTAACGAAGAGCAAGCAGGCGGGGAGGAGCGTATGGAAAACTTCACCACCAATCTTAATCAGCTTGCTCGCGTCGGTGGTATTGATCCACTGATTGGTCGCGATAAAGAGCTGGAACGTACCGTTCAGGTGCTATGCCGTCGCCGTAAAAATAACCCGCTGCTGGTGGGTGAGTCGGGTGTGGGTAAAACCGCCATTGCTGAAGGTCTCGCCTGGCGCATAGAGCAGGGCGATGTACCGGAAGTGATGAAAGACTGCACGATCTACTCGCTGGATATCGGTTCCTTATTAGCCGGCACCAAGTACCGTGGTGACTTTGAAAAACGTTTCAAAGCGCTGCTGAAGCAGCTGGAACAGGACGAACACAGCATTCTGTTTATCGATGAGATCCATACCATCATTGGTGCGGGTGCCGCGTCCGGCGGCCAGGTCGATGCTGCGAACCTGATCAAACCTCTTCTTTCCTCTGGCAAGATTCGGGTGATGGGTTCCACCACCTATCAGGAATTCAGCAACATCTTTGAAAAAGATCGTGCCCTGGCGCGTCGCTTCCAGAAGATTGATATCACGGAGCCTTCATCTGAAGAGACCGTGCAGATCCTGAATGGCCTGAAGACCAAGTACGAAGCGCATCACGATGTGCGCTATACCGCGAAAGCGGTGCGCGCCGCGGTGGAACTGGCGGTGAAATATATCAACGACCGTCATCTGCCTGACAAGGCGATTGATGTGATTGATGAAGCGGGTGCGCGTGCGCGCCTGATGCCAGCCAGTAAGCGCAAGAAAACCATCAACGTCTCTGACATTGAAACGGTGGTGGCCCGTATTGCCCGTATTCCTGAGCAAAGCGTGTCAGCAAGCGACCGCGATACGCTGAAAAATCTGGGCGATCGCCTGAAGATGCTGGTGTTTGGCCAGGACAATGCGATTGAGGCGCTGACGGAAGCGATCAAAATGAGCCGTGCAGGTCTGGGTCAGGATCGTAAGCCGGTCGGTTCCTTCCTGTTTGCCGGGCCTACCGGTGTCGGTAAAACGGAAGTCACCGTGCAGCTGGCGAAAGCGCTGGGTATTGAGCTGCTGCGCTTTGATATGTCCGAGTATATGGAGCGTCACACCGTCAGCCGTTTGATTGGTGCGCCTCCGGGTTACGTCGGCTTTGATCAGGGCGGCCTGCTGACGGATGCGGTGATTAAGCATCCTCATGCGGTGGTGTTGCTGGATGAGATAGAGAAAGCACACCCGGATGTCTTCAACCTGCTGCTGCAGGTGATGGATAACGGTATGCTGACCGACAACAATGGTCGCAAAGCGGACTTCCGCAACGTGGTGCTGGTCATGACCACTAACGCCGGTGTCCGCGAGACTGAACGTAAGTCGATTGGCCTGATTCATCAGGACAACAGCACCGATGCCATGGAAGAGATCAAAAAGATGTTTTCTCCAGAGTTTCGTAACCGTCTCGACAACATTATCTGGTTCAGTCACCTGTCACCAGAGGTGATCCATCAGGTGGTCGACAAGTTCATTGTCGAGTTGCAGGCGCAGCTGGATGCCAAAGGCGTGTCGCTGGAAGTCAGCGATGAAGCACGCGACTGGCTTGCTGAGAAAGGCTATGACAAAGCGATGGGCGCTCGTCCGATGGCGCGCACCGTGCAGGACAGCCTGAAGAAACCGTTAGCCAATGAACTGCTGTTTGGTTCGCTGGTGGATGGCGGCTCGGTGTCAGTGGCGCTGGATCGTGAGAAAGGTGAACTGACCTATCACTTCCTGAGTGCTGAAAAACGCAAAACCGAAGGCACGGTGCATTAATCACCTGCTGCAGATATGAAAAAGGCCGGATTAAAATCCGGCCTTTTTTTTCGCTGCAAATTGCAGAGCGATGAGATTACTGCAAATTAGCGACTACGGAAGACAATGCGGCCTTTGCTCAGGTCGTACGGGGTCAGCTCAACGGTCACTTTGTCACCCGTCAGGATGCGGATGTAGTTTTTGCGCATTTTACCGGAGATATGAGCAGTAACCACGTGTCCGTTCTCAAGTTCTACGCGGAACATGGTGTTAGGTAACGTATCCAGTACGGTACCTTGCATTTCAATATTGTCTTCTTTGGCCATCGAATCCTCTGGGTGTACTACCTTTCAGTTGAACCGGCAAGATAATGCCCAATTCAACGATTTATGTAAAGAACCGTCGGCGATTTTGCCAACGCTTTGCCGGGGTGCACGTCAGTCGCGCGCATCCGGTAAAATTAGGGTGTTTATGTGACGTCTGCGGGGGATTAGCGGGCTAAGAATCTGTATCAACCGGTTACACGCGCACGATTGAAAACAGTTCCGAGAGTGCGTTGAGATTCCCAGCCTGGCAATTCCGGCTCGTTATTGCGAAGCGCGGACGACATACCAAACTCGACCATTATACCACTTAATACGCCTTTATGTGTGCAAAACATCTCTGTGCGACTAAAAAAGGGTTTGTGTCTGCCAGCAGCCATCGCTGACAGGCTGGCACGCAAGGCTTTGTACATATTGCAGATAGTCGGCGCGCGGGATCTCCTGCGCCCCCAAAGAGGCCGTATGAGGGTTAAGTACCTGACAATCCACCAGACGGCCCTGATGTCTGAGGAAATGCTGACAAAATACCCAAAGTGCGGTTTTTGACGCATTCTGCTGACGGCTGAACATTGATTCGCCGCAGAAGATTTGCCCCATCGCCAGCCCATACATGCCACCTGCCAGCTGATGTTCGTCCCATACTTCAATGGAGTGAGCGTGGCCCAGTTCATACAATCGCAACCAGGCGCGCTTCATTTCAAAGGTGATCCAGGTGCCTTCCTCACGACCGGTGGCACAGCCCTCGATCACCTCTGCAAATGACTCATTCATCGTCACCCGATAGGGCGAACGGCTGTGGAAACGCTTCATACTCCGGCTGAGATGAAACTGCTCAGGCAACAGCACTGCACGGGGATCGGGCGACCACCAGAGAATCGGGTCGCCAGAGGAAAACCACGGAAAGATGCCGCGCTGATAAGCGTTAAGTAAGCGGGCAGGGGAGAGATCACCCCCCATGGCCAGCAGGCCGTTTGGCTCGCGCAGCGCCATCTCCGGTGGGGGAAATTGCAAAGATTCCCGTGACAGTTGTACCAGTCTCATCGCGTTATGTTACCCATCAGCATTTCGCTAAGACTATAGCGCAATCCGCTGCCGGAAACGCCAGTACCGACCTGCTTTTGAGATTAATTCGGCATGACTTCCCTGTTCCACAATTACGCCATTATCCATCACGCAGATGCGATCCATCTGCTCCAGGCCGCTAAGTCGGTGCGTGACCATTATCACGGTCTTGCCAGCAGTCAGCCGCTGCAGCAGGGTGAAGATATGCTGCTCGGTAGTGGCATCCAGTCCTTCGGTGGGTTCATCCAGCAGCCAGAGATCGCCGTCATGCAGTAACGCACGCGCCAGCGCCAGCCGACGCAGTTCGCCGCCTGACAGCGGGCGACCGCCTTCTCCCATCCAGGCGTTTAATTCTTCCGGGCTCTCAAGCAGGCGCTGCAGGCCGACGTCATTCAGCACGCGGCGTAACTGCTCATCAGTAGCATCGGGACAGGCCAGCAGTAAGTTATCACGCAGGCTCTGACTGAAGAGATGAACCCGCTGAGTCACTACACTGATGCGCTGACGCAGCGCTGGCTCTGACCATGCGGTGATCGGCAGGTCATTCAGACAGATGACACCGTGCTGGCTATCCCAGCCCCGGGTCAACAGCGCCAGCAGAGTGGATTTGCCACAGCCGGTCGGCCCCAGCAGTGCAATGTGTTCACCGGCAGCCACCTTGAGGGTACAGCGGTTCAGTACCTTATCCGGGCGGTCGGGATAGCTGAAGTCGAGCTGATCGATAGCAACCGCGAGTCGTCCTGGCCGGGCGTCTGAATCTGCCGGAAAGGTGATAGCGGGTGACTGATCGATAATGTCATTGACCCGCTGAGCGGCATTTATCACCTGCGACATGGGCAGAAAGGCCCCCGCAACCGGTGCCAGCGCCTCGAAAGCAGCCAGCGCGCAAAACACTACCAGTGCAATCAGCGAGCCGGGCAACTGCTGCTGGCTGATAGTCGCCGCACTGAGCCAGAGCAACAGTGTGACGGTTACGCCGCTGATCAGCAGCAGCAGGCTCTGTGCCGCAGCCTGCAAGCGCTGCTGCTGGCTCTGAGCCTGCTGCCAGCGCTGTTCATCTTCATCAAGTTGCTGACGCCAGCCCCGCGAGGCACCGTACAGGGTGAGTTCAGCCTGAGCCGCCAGCCACTGCATCAGCTGTAAGCGCCAGCGGGCGCGCCCACGGGCAATCGCGCCGCCTGCAGGCGATCCCAGACGGTAAAACAGTGCTGGCATCACCACCAGTGTACTCAGCATAATGCCGCCCAGCGTCAGTGCCAGCTGAACATCGATGAAGCTCATTCCAAGGGTAACCACGACAATCACCACCAGTGCACCGAGCAGCGGCGAGATGACGCGCAGATAGAGGTGATCCAGCGTATCGACATCGGCCACGAAGCGGTTGAGCAGGTCCGCCTGCCGGAACCGCGAAAGCTGGCCCGGCGAAAGGGCCATCAGGCGACTGAATGTGTGGACACGCAGATGCTGAAGAACCCTGAATGTTGCATCGTGGCTGACCAGACGTTCAGCATAGCGTGCGGCAGTGCGAATGATGGCGGCGCCACGCACGCCTGCCGCAGGCAGCATATAGTTGAAGGTATAGAGACCGGCTACGCCTGCCACTGACGAGGCGGCCAGAAACCAGCCTGAAAGCGTCAGCAGACCGATACTGGCCAGCAGGGTAACAATCGCCAGCACGATGCCCAGCGCCAGGCGATAAGGGTGGCGCAGCCAGAGACGAAGAAAAGGACGCAAGGCGGACATCAGCGAATCTCCTGTTGACGATGCTTCAGCATCTCACTGAAAGCACCCGGCTGTTGCGACAGCTGCTGCCAGTTACCCTGTTGCACCAGCTTACCGGCTTCCATTACCCATAGGGTCTGCCAGTGACTTAGCGTATCAATCTGATGGGTTATCATCAGCGTGGTCTGGCGGGCTGCCGCCTGGTTCAGTGCCAGCATCACATGACGTTCACTGAGCGCATCCAGGCTGGCTGCGGGTTCATCGAGCAGCAAAAAATGCGAGGATTTATAGAGTGCGCGCGCGACCGCGACCCGCTGCGCCTGACCCACCGATAGCTGATTACCGCCATCGCCAGGCTGGGTGTCAATGCCCTGGGGCAGACGAGGCAGGAACTCATTGATGCCGCACGACTCCAGCAGCGCCGCAAAACGCTCGTCATCCCAGGCCGCATTCATCACGATGTTGTCGCGTATGGTGGCGGCCGGTAACTGAGGATTCTGTCCTACCCAACTGAGCTGCTGATGCCAGTCACTCCGTCGTATATCGCGGAGTTCAACGCCATTCGCTTTCAGCGAACCCTGATAAGGCAGAAAACCGAGCAGGGCGTTCATCAGGGCCGTTTTACCGGCCCCGCTTTGACCGACCAGCGCAATCTGTTCGCCAGGTGCGAGAGTAAAAGAGAGCGGGCCGCACAACACCTGACCATCAGGCGCACAGACACGCAGATCTTCGGCGGTAAGTGCGATTGAGCGATCGGCAGTGAAAGGCAACTGGCCTTCCTGCGGCGCGGTGGCGGGCGTCGCCTGCATAAAGGCTTCAAGGGCATCGGCACCGCCTACTGCCTGGGCTTTGGCATGATAAAAAGCGCCGAGATCGCGCAGCGGCTGGAAAAACTCCGGGGCGAGGATCAGCACCAGAAAGCCGGCAAACAGCGTCACGCCCTGGCCGTAATCACCGAAATGCAATTCGCCCAGATAGGAGAAACCAAAGTAGACGGCCACCACGGCAATCGCCAGCGAGGCAAAAAACTCCAGTACGGCAGAGGAGAGAAAGGCTAAGCGCAGCACTTCCATGGTGCGCTGGCGAAAATCGGTGGTGGCGGCGGCAACCGCCTGCTGCTCAGCTGCGCCACGATGAAACAGCCGCAGCGTCTCTCTGCCGCGCAGGCGGTCGAGAAAGTTACCGCTCAGGCGGGCCAGCACCAGAAAGTTCCGGCGGTTAGCCTCGGCCGCACCCATCCCGACCAGCGCCATAAACAGCGGAATCAGTGGCGCGGTGGCAAACAGGATCAGACCCGCCGTCCAGTTGAGCGGAAAAATAGTCAGCAGAATGCAGCAGGGGATAAGCACCGCCAGGGTCATCTGCGGCAGATAGCGCGCGTAATACTCCTGCATCTCTTCGATCTGCTCCAGCAGCAGCGTCGCCCAGCTGCCGGCTGGCTTTCCCTGAATCCACGCCGGCCCCAGATCAGATAGCCGGTCTAATACCTGCTGACGTAAAGCCTGACGTATAGCCTGCCCGGCACGATAACCGGTCAGTTCGCGGGCATAGTTAATCAGGGCGCGGAGCACAAAGCAGAGCAGTAACAGCAGGATGCTGACAGTCAGCGCTTCACGCGGCTGCTGGTCAATAATCAGAGCCTGCAGCAGCGAGGCCAGTAAACCCGCCTGAGCAATAATCAGAAGTGCACTTGCCATGCCCAGCAGGGTGTTGAGTCGCAACCAGCGACCGGCGAAATGACGTTGCTGACGAAGCCAGCGGGTAAGATGCTGCTGCCGCGATTTGTCCATGCGAGACCATGATGAATGTCGATGACGGGTGAAAATGGAAAGACATTTCCATCTCTTCAGGCGCAAGAATCTAGCATGAGAGCAATAAAAAAGGCGACGGAAAAACCGTCGCCAGGAACATTTGAGATCAGAGGGTTAACAACTTACTGATCGTTTTTAACCAGTCCGTCAAGAAAGCGCTCAGCGTCTAACGCGGCCATACAGCCGGTGCCCGCAGAGGTGATCGCCTGTCGATAGATATGGTCCATCACATCGCCTGCCGCAAAGACGCCAGGGATGCTGGTCTGAGTGGCGTTGCCGTGCAGACCTGACTGAACTTTGATGTAACCGTTCTCCAGCGCCAGCTGACCTTCAAAAATGGCCGTATTCGGGCTGTGTCCGATAGCAACAAAAAGACCCGCCACCTCCAGCGCTTCTGTCTCATCACTGTTCTGGGTAGAACGCAGCGTCAGACCGGTGACGCCCATCTGATCGCCCACCACTTCTTCCAGTGTGCGATGGGTGTGCAGCACGATATTGCCATTGCGCACTTTTTCCATCAGACGGTCGATCAGGATCTTCTCTGCGCGGAAGCTGTCACGGCGGTGAATAAGGTGCACTTCAGCCGCAATATTCGCCAGGTAGAGCGCCTCTTCCACAGCCGTGTTACCACCGCCAATCACCGCAACTTTCTGGTTGCGATAGAAGAAGCCATCACAGGTTGCACAGGCAGAGACGCCTTTGCCTTTGAAGGCCTCTTCGGAAGGCAGACCGAGGTAGCGCGCTGACGCACCGGTGGCGATGATCAGGGCATCTGCCGTGTATTCGCCGCTGTCACCCGTGAGGCGGAACGGACGGTTCTGCAAATCGACGGTGTGAATGTGATCGAAGATGATCTCAGTATTAAATTTTTCGGCATGCTCATGCATCCGCTCCATCAGCGATGGACCTGTCAGATCGTGCGGGTCGCCCGGCCAGTTCTCCACCTCGGTGGTGGTGGTCAGCTGTCCGCCTTTTTCCAGACCCGTGATCAGTACCGGGTTCAGGTTGGCGCGTGCAGCATAAACGGCTGCGGTATAACCCGCTGGGCCAGAGCCCAGAATGAGTAACTTACTGTGTTTGGCCGTACTCATGCGTTCCTCAGTTTCATTCGGCTGACATAGCCTGCGATTGTAGGGAATATCCGGCGACAATGACAAGGCTTCGGCAATTTTGTTAACGATAGCTGCAAACGGCGTAGACGATGAGCGACGGTTTTGCCTGGCCAATGCGCCAAAAGGGGGCAAAACTCGGGTCAGAGGGGTGCAATAGTGGAAAAATAGTCATTTAAAAACAGATACCCAGCGGACTGTCTGGCATCTTGTCCTGAATTTGGTGATTTTACTTTGACAATCGCCTGCGCTTTTGCGAAAACATTATCAGAAGCGAATAACATTTATCGGAACAAAACAGGTTTTCATCGCCCGTTTTGCACGTAACGCCGAATAAAAGCAGCCTGATATGGATATTGACGCATGATGTGGACAGACAACATGCGTCATATCGATAGGTGTCAGAACACAGGCTCTGTTAGCTCACTTCAGAAATGCCCCGAACAATGAGCGTTTTCAGGGCGTGGCAGGTAAAGGGAAGGAATTAAGAGAGACAATAATAATGGTAGACAATAAGAAACGCCCCGGGAAAGACCTCGACAGAATTGACAGGAACATTCTGAATGAACTTCAGAAAGATGGTCGCATTTCAAACGTAGAGCTTTCCAAACGCGTAGGCTTATCGCCTACGCCATGTCTTGAACGCGTGCGTCGTCTCGAACGTCAGGGATTTATTCTTGGCTACACCGCGCAGCTGAACCCGCACTATCTGGATGCGTCGCTGCTGGTGTTCGTTGAGATTACTCTGAATCGTGGTGCACCGGATGTGTTTGAGCAATTTAACGCCGCTGTGCAAAAACTTGAGGAAACTCAAGAGTGTCACCTCGTTTCCGGCGATTTCGACTACCTGCTGAAAACGCGCGTACCTGATATGTCAGCCTACCGTAAGCTGCTGGGTGAAACCCTGTTGCGCCTGCCGGGCGTAAACGACACGCGTACGTATGTGGTGATGGAAGAGGTTAAACAGAGCAATCGACTGGTGATCAAAACTCGCTGATGCGGGGCAGGTGCAAAACCTGTGAGATTTCGGTACACTCCTGTGCATTCATACAGGATCAGCGTCGGGCTCGCCCGGCGCTGTTGCTTCTTACTTTACAGGCACCTGGAGAGTCCTCTTGAGCCAGGAATATACAGAAGATAAAGACGTTTCGTTACAATCGATGAGCAGTGGACGTCGTCTGCTGGAAGCGATGCTCATTCTGGTGGCGCTGTTTGCCATCTACCTGATGGTTTCTCTGGTCAGTTTTAACCCTTCCGACCCGAGCTGGTCGCAAACGGCCTGGCATGAACCTATCCATAATATCGGCGGCAGCGTCGGTGCCTGGCTGGCTGACACCTTACTCTTCATCTTTGGTGTGATGGCGTATGCCATTCCGCCCGTCATCCTGGGACTGTGCTGGATTGCTTTCCGTCAGCGCGACAGCCAGGACTACTTTGACTACTTTGCCGTCGGGCTGCGCTTAATTGGCGTCCTCGCGCTGGTGGTGACGACCTGTGGTATGGCGGCGCTGAACGCCGATGATATCTGGTACTTTGCCTCGGGCGGCGTGATCGGCAGCCTGGTCAGTAATGCTATTGCACCCTGGTTCAGTCCGGCTGGCGGCACGCTGATGCTGCTCTGCGTCTGGGCGGCGGGTATTACCCTTTACACCGGCTGGTCATGGCTCACCATTGCAGAAAGAATTGGTGGCGTGGTCATGGGCGTACTGACGTTTGCCAGCAACCGCTCACGTCACGATGAACCCTGGCAGGAAGAGGATGACGAGCGGGACGCGCGTGAATACGCGGATGTGCCTGAGCTTCATGCCGCCGATCAGGATGATGATGTGCTGCTTTCTGCCCCACGTGCAGCTGCTGAGCCTGCGGCGTCACAGCAGGATCCGCTGCTGGCTAAAGCTGCAGCAGCCACCAGTGCGGCAGTCGCGGCTACCGCTGAAGCCGCCGAGGTGACTCTTGCCCCGGCAGCCACGGTGACGCCTGCACCTGCTGCTGTCGCCGCACCTGCTGCTGCGGTTACAGCTTCGGCGCCTGCCGCGTCAGCGACATCCATCCCTGCATCGCCGTCTGCACAACCTGCGCCTGCGTACGCACAGAGCGCGCCAGCTCCGCAGAGTGTGGCGAATTCCCCGACGCCGGCGCAGAGTGCTTCTGCACCCGCAGACTCACCACCGCTTTATCATTTTGAAATGCCAGACGACGCTCCGGTTACTCCGTCGTTCAGTGCTTACGACGACGATGAACCTAAAATGGGTAACTGGCGGGATACGTCGGTCATCCCTGCGGCATCTGCAGCAGCGGCAGCCGCTGCAACGGCAGCTCAGGTAACAACGCGTACTGCGCCTGTTTTTGATTTAGCCCCTGAAACCAATCTCAATCCGCAGGTTAAACAGGGTATCGGTCCGGCACTGCCGCGTCCTAACCCGGTAAAACTGCCAACCCGTCGTGAGCTGGCCTCTTATGGTATTAAGCTGCCTTCTCAGCGCATGGCAGAAGAGAAAGCGAAAACGGAAGAGACCGAACCGGTCAGTGCTGGATCCGTTTCCTCTGCTCCGGATGCTGAAGAGGCGCTGCAGCAGGCTGAACTGCGTCAGGCCTTCCAGTCTGAACAGCAGCAGCGTTACGGCACCAGCTGGCAGCAGGATGAGGAAGATGAGCAGGATGCACAGCAGCAGGATGCACTGGCGCGTCAGTTCGCCGAGCAGCAACAGCAGCGCTATGAGCCAGAAGTGAAAAAAGAGCCGGTATTCAATATTGATCCCGCCTCAGCGTTTGATTTTTCACCGATGAAAGATCTGGTAGATGACGGTCCTTCTGAACCGCTGTTTACCATTGCGGCGACGCCAGAACCTGAAGCCCCGGCGGTTTCGCACGAACCCTGGCAGCAGGTGAGTGAGGTTTCAAGACCTCAGGCTCCGGCTCATGTTCCTGCACCAGCCAGCTTTGCCCCGGCAGAGCCTGCCTATAGCGCGCCGGCAGCACCGTCTGAACCTGACTATGCTGCACCTGCGGCAACCTCTGCGTCCGCTTATGGTGCCCCTGCGGCTCCTCAGGCTCCGGCTTACGCTGCGCCTGCCTATGGCACGCCACCGGCAGCGCCGGTTCAGCCGGTGGAAGAGGCGAAACCTTCACTGCATGACAGCCTGATTCATCCATTCCTGATGCGTCACGAGCAGCCGCTGGAGAAACCCTCCACGCCACTGCCTTCGCTGGATCTGCTGACCGCACCGCCTGAAGAGGAAGAGCCGGTTGATATGTTCTCGCTGGAGCAGACGGCCCGTCTGGTGGAGTCACGCTTAGGCGATTATCGCGTCAAAGCGGAGGTGGTTGGTATCTCGCCTGGCCCGGTTATTACCCGTTTCGAACTCGACCTGGCACCGGGCGTGAAAGCGGCGCGTATCTCCAATCTGTCCCGCGATCTGGCGCGTTCGCTGTCGACGGTAGCGGTTCGTGTGGTGGAAGTGATCCCAGGCAAACCTTATGTAGGTCTGGAACTGCCAAACAAGCATCGTCAGACCGTCTATCTGCGTGAAGTGCTGGATTGCCCTAAATTCCGCGACAACCCTTCACCGCTGGCCGTCGTGCTGGGTAAAGACATTGCCGGTCAGCCGGTGGTGGCCGATCTGGCGAAAATGCCACACTTACTGGTCGCCGGTACCACCGGCTCCGGTAAATCTGTGGGCGTAAACGCCATGATTATCAGCATGCTGTATAAGGCGACGCCGGAAGAAGTTCGCTTCATCATGATCGACCCGAAAATGCTTGAGCTGTCGGTCTATGAAGGTATTCCGCATCTGCTGACCGAAGTTGTCACAGACATGAAGGATGCTGCCAATGCGCTGCGCTGGAGCGTCGGTGAAATGGAGCGTCGCTACAAGCTGATGTCGGCGCTGGGCGTGCGTAATCTGGCGGGCTACAACGAAAAAGTGGAACAGGCCGAAGCGATGGGTCGTCCGATTCCCGATCCGTTCTGGAAACCGGGCGACAGCATGGATATGACGCCGCCGGTTCTGGAGAAGCTGCCTTATATTGTTGTGATGGTCGATGAGTTTGCTGACCTGATCATGGCAGTCGGTAAAAAGGTGGAAGAGCTGATTGCGCGCCTGGCACAGAAAGCCCGTGCTGCCGGCATCCATCTGGTACTGGCGACACAGCGTCCATCTGTGGATGTCATTACCGGTCTGATCAAAGCGAACATTCCGACGCGTATCGCCTTTACCGTTTCCAGCAAAATTGACTCACGTACCATTCTCGATCAGGGCGGCGCGGAGTCATTGCTGGGTATGGGTGACATGCTCTACATGCCGCCGAACTCCTCGCTGCCGATTCGTGTTCACGGTGCGTTTGTTCGTGACCAGGAAGTGCATGCAGTGGTTCAGGACTGGAAAGCGCGTGGTCGTCCGCAATATATCGACAGCATTACGGCGGGCGAAGAGAGCGAAAATGCCGGTGGCATCGACAGTGATGAAGAGCTCGATCCGCTGTTCGATCAGGCGGTCGGTTTTGTGGTCGATAAGCGCCGTGCGTCGATTTCAGGCGTTCAGCGTCAGTTCCGCATCGGTTATAACCGCGCGGCACGTATCATTGAACAGATGGAAGCGCAGGGCATTGTTTCTGCACCAGGACACAATGGTAACCGTGAAGTGCTGTCGCCACCGCCACACGATATGTAGTGGCTAAATGTTTTGAAACACAACGCAATGAGCCAGTTCCGACTGGCTCATTGTTTTTATACGGTTAAACCCCATATCTGAATCAGCTTTCGGTTTTTTTCTCTGTTCTGATGGCGGAACGGCGGCCAGGCTTAATGCAGTTATCGATGGGAACGTTTAAATAAGGAATTGAAGCAGATGAAATTACGCGTAATCGCTCTGGGCCTGTTGGCCACCTTTTCTTCAGCCAGCGTTCTGGCTGATGCTTCCAGTGATCTGCAACAGCGCCTGAACAAGGTCAGCAGCTTCCACGCCAGCTTCACCCAAAAAGTGACCGACAGCAGCGGCGCGAATGTGCAGGACGGTGAAGGCGAATTGTGGGTAAAACGTCCCAGCCTCTTTAACTGGCACATGACCGCGCCGGACGAAAGCATCATCATCTCCGACGGTAAATCGCTGTGGTTCTACAACCCGTTTGTTGAGCAGGCGACAGTCAGCCTGTTGCAGAATGCGACCAGCAACACGCCCTTTATGCTGATTGCCCGCAACCAGTCAAATGACTGGAAGCAGTACAATATCAAACAGCAGGGTGACAATTTTGAACTGACACCTAAGAACAGCGACGGCAACCTGAAACAGTTCACCATCCAGGTGACGTCCAGCGGGACCATTAACCGCTTCAGTGCTATCGAACAGGATGGCCAGCGCAGCGATTACCAGCTGAAAAGCCAGCAGAATGGCGCTATCAGCCCGGATAAATTCACGTTCACACCGCCAAAAGGCGTGACGGTGGACGACCAACGTCAGTGAGGTCACGGTGAGTAACCTGTCCCTGGATTTTTCCACCGAAAATTTCAAACCTCTGGCTGCGCGTATGCGGCCAGAAACATTGAAACAGTACATTGGTCAGCAACATCTGCTGGGCGCAGGCAAACCTCTGCCGCGCGCGATTGAAGCAGGGCACCTGCATTCAATGATCCTGTGGGGACCTCCCGGGACCGGCAAGACCACGCTGGCTGAGATCATTGCCCATTACGGTAACGCCGATGTGGAGCGTATTTCGGCCGTCACCTCTGGCGTAAAAGAGATCCGTGAGGCGATTGAGCGGGCCCGTCAGAATAAACATGCCGGGCGGCGCACTATCCTGTTTGTGGACGAGGTCCATCGGTTCAACAAGAGCCAGCAGGATGCCTTTCTGCCCCATATCGAAGATGGCACCATTACCTTCATTGGTGCGACCACCGAAAACCCCTCTTTTGAGCTTAACTCTGCTTTGCTGTCACGCGCCCGCGTTTACCTGCTGAAATCACTGACTCTGGAAGATATTGAGCAGGTGCTGGATCAGGCAATGCAGGATAAAGCGCGAGGCTATGGGGACAGTGACATCGTGCTGCCGGACAACACACGCAGGATGATCGCTGAACTGGTTAATGGTGATGCACGTCGGGCGCTGAACACGCTGGAGATGATGGCTGATATGGCCGAAATCACCGCATCAGGTCAGCGAGAACTGACGCCGCAGCTGCTTAACGAAGTCTCTGGTGAGCGATCCGCGCGGTTTGATAATAAAGGCGATCGTTTTTACGATCTGATTTCCGCACTGCACAAATCGGTACGCGGCTCCGCACCGGATGCGGCGCTCTACTGGTATGCGCGCATTATCACTGCGGGCGGCGATCCGCTCTATGTGGCTCGTCGGTTGCTGGCAATCGCCTCCGAAGATGTCGGCAATGCCGATCCACGCGGTATGCAGGTGGCGATTGCGGCCTGGGATTGCTTCACGCGCGTCGGGCCGGCAGAAGGGGAACGCGCGATTGCCCAGGCCATTGTTTATCTGGCTTGCGCGCCTAAAAGTAATGCGGTCTACAACGCGTTTAAAGCCGCTATGCGTGATGCGCGCGACCATCCCGATTACGATGTGCCGGAACATCTGCGCAATGCCCCGACTAAGCTGATGAAAGAGATGGGCCTGGGTAAAGAGTACCGTTATGCCCATGATGAAACCAACGCCTATGCCGCGGGTGAAGTCTATTTCCCGCAGGAACTGGCCAGCGCGCGCTATTACACCCCAACCCAGCGCGGGCTTGAGGGTAAGATTGGTGAAAAGCTAAGCTGGCTGGCCGAGCAGGATCAAAATAGCCCGACAAAACGCTACCGCTGAAACAGACGTTACGGTAATGTGGGCAATGTTTTCAACGCATTCCGCTGGAATGCGTCCCTTCTTTCAACCAACTTTTTATACACAGGATAAGCATGCTCGATCCCAATCTGCTGCGTAACGAGCCAGACGCAGTCGCAGAAAAACTGGCACGCCGGGGATACAAACTGGATGTGGAAACGCTGCGTTCGCTTGAAGAGCGTCGCAAAGTGCTGCAGGTGGAAACAGAAAATCTGCAGGCAGAGCGTAACTCCCGATCCAAATCCATCGGTCAGGCCAAAGCACGTGGGGAAGACATCGAGCCGCTGCGTCAGGAAGTGAACGCGCTGGGCGAACGCCTGGATGCCGCAAAAGCAGAACTGGATGAACTGCAGAATCAAATCCGTGACTTCTCACTGGCACTGCCGAACATTCCGGCCGATGAAGTGCCGCTGGGCAAAGATGACAGCGAAAACCAGGAAGTGAGCCGCTGGGGTACCCCGCGCGAGTTCAGTTTCCAGGTTAAAGATCACGTTGAGCTGGGTGAAGCGGCTAAAGGCCTTGATTTTGCGTCTGCCGTGAAACTGACCGGTTCACGCTTTGTGGTCATGCAGGGGCAGATTGCCCGCCTGCACCGTGCACTGAGTCAGTTTATGATTGACCTGCACACCGAGCAGCATGGCTACCTTGAAACCTACGTGCCTTATCTGGTTAACCACGAAACGCTTTACGGTACCGGACAGCTGCCTAAGTTTGGCGAAGACCTGTTCCACACCCGTCCGCTGGAAGAGGAGTCAGACAGCAGCAACTATGCGTTGATTCCTACTGCGGAAGTGCCGCTGACTAACCTGGTGCGCGATGAGATCCTCGAAGAGGATAGCCTGCCGGTTAAACTGACCGCGCATACGCCGTGCTTCCGTTCTGAAGCGGGTTCTTACGGTCGTGACACGCGTGGCCTGATCCGTATGCACCAGTTCGACAAAGTTGAGATGGTGCAGATCGTCACGCCGGAGCAGTCAATGGATGCACTGGAAGAGCTGACCGGTCACGCTGAGAAAGTGCTGCAGTTGCTGAACCTGCCATATCGTAAGGTTTTACTCTGCACCGGCGATATGGGCTTTGGATCGACTAAAACTTACGATCTGGAAGTCTGGCTACCGGCGCAGAATACCTATCGTGAAATTTCATCCTGTTCCAACATGGGTGATTTCCAGGCGCGTCGTATGCAGGCGCGTTGCCGCAACAAACAGGATAAGAAACCACGTCTGGTTCATACCCTGAATGGCTCAGGGCTTGCCGTAGGGCGTACCCTGGTGGCGGTGCTGGAAAATTATCAGCAGGAAGATGGCCGCATCACTGTGCCTGAGGTTTTACGCCCCTATATGAATGGCGTCGAAATTATCGGCTAAGCAACAGTAACTCTCTGAACCCGGCCATGGCCGGGTTTTTTTATGTTATAGCTCCGGAAAAACTGTTTTGTCATGCCTTAATTTAATCACAAATAAACGTTATCGATATCAGTCAGGCCGGAATGGCTAAAAACCTAATTTTTCATAGAGATAGCATTTAGCGACCTGCCGCTTCTTACAATTGTAACCCACTGAAGATTAGTAAATTAAATTGTCGCACAGCAAAATGTGCTGCCGTCAAAATCCGCCCATTGACTTTAAAAAAGCCAGTGGCAAACTGCGCGCAATTTCCTTCATTTGCTCTGGTTTCTATCCCCTATGTCAACCTGGTCACGCCCTGTGATATTGCTGCTTTGCGGCCTGATGTTAATGACGGTCGCAATTGCCGTGCTGAATACGCTCGTTCCACTGTGGCTGACGCATGACTTACTGACAACCTGGCAGGTGGGCATCGTAAGCTCCTCCTATTACACCGGTAACCTCGCAGGAACGCTGCTGGCTGGCTGGTTAATCAGGCATTACGGCTTCAACCGCAGCTACTACCTGGCTACCTTGATGTTTGCCGTCGCAACCCTGTGCCTGGCGATGATGTCGGGTTTCTGGGCATGGAGTTCAATGCGTTTCATCGCCGGTGTCGGCTGTGCGCTGATGTGGGTGGTGGTTGAGAGCGCACTTCTGTGCAGCGGAACGGTACGTAATCGGGGACAGCTGCTGGCGGCCTATATGGTTGTCTATTACATCGGCACCGTGACAGGCCAGTTGCTGGTCAGCAAACTGTCTACGGAATTACTCAGCGTGATCCCGTGGGTGACGTCGCTGGTCTTCTGCGCCGTGCTGCCGCTGGTCTTTACTCGCGTCTCCGCCAGCGGTGAAGCGACAGAAGCCGCTCCGGCCCGCATCTGGCCGATGCTGCGTCGCCGTAGCTCACGGCTGGGCATCAATGGCTGCATTATCTCTGGCATCCTTCTGGGCTCGCTTTATGGCCTGATGCCGCTTTACCTGTCACATCAGGGTATGAGTGATGCTAATGTGGGTTACTGGATGGCGTTGCTGGTCAGCGCAGGCATTGTGGGCCAGTGGCCAATTGGCCGTCTGGCCGATCGTTTTGGTCGCATGCTGGTGCTGCGAGTCCAGGTCTTTGTGGTTATCCTGGGGGCGATGGCCATGTTAACCAATGCCGCGATGGCGCCAGCGCTGTTTGTTCTGGGACTGGCGGGCTTCACACTCTATCCGGTGGCGATGTCCTGGGCTTGCGAGACGGTTGCACATCATGAACTGGTTGCGATGAATCAGGCGCTGCTGATGAGTTATACCGTGGGCAGTCTGGCTGGACCGGCAATGACCTCTGTTCTGATGCAGAATTATTCTGACCAGCTACTGTTCGTGATGATCGCTGCTGTGGCGCTAGTTTATCTGGTGATGCTGCTGCGCAAAGCGAATCATCAGGCTACGCCAGTGGCGCATGCCTGATCGCTGAACAGCAAAAAGGGAGCGTTAAGCTTAATGCCAGTCAGTTAAGCGCCAGGGGATAACGCAGTCTGGTGCCGGGCAGGGGCTGGCGGTCCTCGCGCCGCTGCGCGGTTCCTTCACTTCATTCCTCTGCCTGACGGACCGCCGGGGATGGCACATCCTGTGCCGCCCCGCCTTTCGCCCGCGTCCTGCGGGCTCTCCTGGCAGACTCATTCTGTTCAGCGCTGCGGATTGCCTGCCCCAGCCCGGCCCCGGCCTGCACTGAAGCTTCAGTGTGTATTGTTAAAAAGGGCACGAGAGTGGAGGCCTGAGCGCCTCTGCTGCTGAAAGGGCTATCCGCAGCGCTGAGGCGTGACGGCGGGCCAGAATTCCACGCCGGGAAGCGTGGAGAGTTCGGGGCCGGCCAGGGAGGGCCGATCCCCGAACGGTTCGTCGGCACGCCGTCAAAGCCGAAGGTACCGCGTGAGCGGCGCGAGGACGGCCCGGCAGCAGCAGAGGTGCGCTGGCCCGCACTGCGGCTCGCTCGCCCGGAAAAAAAGCTGCCACGTTTGACCGTGACAGCCTTTACAAATCTAATCTTAACTGACCAGCGTTAAGCTCTTTTTTGTGGCAGATTCTTCAGTACATCACTTCGTGGCCATAACTGGCGAGAATGTTTTTCACGCGCTCCATCGTCTCTTTGCTCGGTGGCTTCACCCCGTCCAGCTTGTACTCTTCACCCATCGCAATCCATTTATGCTTACCCAGCTCGTGATAGGGCAGTAATTCAATCTTCTCAACGTTCTCCATGTCACGCGTGAATTCACCCAGCCGATGCGCGGTGTCATCATCGTCGGAATAGCCAGGCACCACGACAAAACGGATCCATGTCCGTTTGCCTTTTTTCTGCAGGTAACGGGCAAAGTCCAGCGTACGGTGATTGGAGACACCCACCAGAATCTGATGCACCTCATCATTCATCTGTTTCAGGTCGAGCATCACTAAGTCGGTAACGTCGAGCAGTTCATCGATCACCGGATCATAGCGGCGTACGAAGCCGTTGGTGTCGAGACAGGTATGAATACCTTCGGCCTTGCAGGCCCGGAACCAGTCGCGCACAAATTCAGCCTGAAGAATGGCTTCACCGCCTGACGCCGTGACGCCGCCGCCAGAGGCGTTCATAAAATGGCGATAGGAGAGCACATCCGCCATCAGCGCTTCGACGCTGATCTCTTTGCCACCGTGAGTATCCCAGGTGTCGCGGTTGTGACAGTAGAGGCAGCGCATCAGGCAGCCCTGGAAGAAGGTGATAAAACGGATACCGGGACCATCGACGGTGCCGCAGGATTCAAATGAGTGGATACGACCGTTAACTGACATTGCGATGTTTTCTCCAGTGAGTCTGCCGGGACAGACGGCGCAATCTCTGTTGCGCTCAGGGCAGGAAATCGATTCTGGTGGGAACCTTGATGGAGATGACCACCAGAACAGACTTTAAATAAAAGGCTCCGCGAGGAGCCTTTTTTATCGGGTAGAGCAGGTAATTACAGTGACTGAGTGAAGGTTCGGGTAATCACATCCTGCTGCTGCTCTTTAGTCAGTGAGTTAAAGCGGACAGCGTAACCGGAAACGCGAATGGTCAGCTGCGGATATTTCTCTGGATGTTCCATCGCGTCCAGCAGCATTTCACGGTTCATAACGTTAACGTTGAGGTGCTGACCGCCTTCGATGCTGGCTTCGTGATGGAAGTAACCATCCATCAGACCGGCAAGGTTGGTTTTCCGCACGTTATCGTCTTTACCCAGCGCGTTTGGTACGATTGAGAAGGTATAGGAGATACCATCTTTCGCATAGGCAAACGGCAGTTTCGCGACGGAAGTCAGTGAGGCAACCGCACCTTTCTGGTCACGACCATGCATCGGGTTAGCACCTGGTCCAAACGGTGCGCCAGCGCGACGTCCATCTGGTGTGTTACCGGTTTTCTTACCATATACCACATTCGAAGTAATGGTCAGAACAGACTGAGTCGGCACGGCATTACGATAGGTGTTCAGCTGCTGAATTTTCTTCATGAAGCGTTCAACCAGATCGCAGGCCAGGTCATCTACCCGTGAGTCGTTGTTACCGAACTGCGGATATTCGCCTTCGATATCGAAGTCAATGGCCAGACCATCTTCGTCACGGATCGGTTTCACTTTGGCATATTTAATGGCAGAAAGTGAATCCGCAGCGACGGAGAGACCCGCGATACCACAGGCCATGGTGCGGTAGACATCCCGATCATGTAAGGCCATCAGTGCCGCTTCGTAGCTGTACTTATCATGCATGTAGTGAATGATGTTCAGCGAAGTCACATACTGTTTTGCCAGCCAGTCCATGAAGTGATCCATACGCTCCATGACGGTGTCGAAATCCAGCACGTCGTCGCTGATTTTGTCGCCTTTCGGTCCAACCTGCATTTTCAGCTTTTCATCCACGCCGCCGTTGATTGCGTAAAGCAGCGTTTTCGCCAGGTTGGCACGTGCGCCAAAGAACTGCATCTGTTTACCGACAATCATCGGGCTCACGCAGCAGGCGATTGCGTAGTCATCATTGTCGAAATCAGCACGCATCAGGTCATCGTTCTCATACTGCAAAGATGAGGTATCGATAGAGACTTTAGCGGCATATTTTTTGAAATTAATCGGCAGTTTTTCTGACCACAGGATGGTCATGTTCGGCTCAGGTGAAGGACCCATGGTGTAGAGGGTATTCAGGAAGCGGAACGTACTTTTTGAGACCAGAGTACGGCCATCAACGCCCATACCTGCCAGGGATTCCGTTGCCCAGATTGGGTCACCTGAGAACAGCTCATCATATTCAGGTGTGCGCAGGAAGCGAACCATGCGCAGTTTCATCACCAGATGGTCAATCAGTTCCTGTGCCTGTTCTTCAGTCAGTTTGCCGGCTTTGAGGTCACGTTCGATGTAAACATCAAGGAAGGTTGAGACGCGGCCAAATGACATGGCAGCACCGTTTTGTGATTTAACTGCAGCCAGGTAGCCATAGTAAGTCCACTGTACTGCTTCAACCGCATTGGTAGCCGGACCAGAGATGTCATGGCCATATTTTGCTGCCATCTCTTTGATCTGGGCCAGCGCACGGTGCTGATCAGAAATCTCTTCACGCAGACGAATGGTCGCTTCCAGATTAACGCCATTCTCTAAATCTTCCTGCAGTGAGGCGAACTGAGCGAATTTATCCGCCATCAGGAAATCGATGCCGTACAGCGCCACACGACGATAGTCACCGATAATACGGCCACGGCCATAAGCATCAGGAAGGCCGGTCAGGATACCTGATTTACGGCAGCGCAAAATGTCCGGAGTGTAAACATCGAACACGCCCTGGTTGTGCGTTTTGCGGTATTCGGTGAAGATTTTTTTCAGTGAAGGGTCGAGTTCACGGCCATACACTTTGCATGACCCTTCGACCATTTTGATGCCGCCATAAGGAATGATGGCGCGTTTTAATGGCGCTTCGGTCTGCAGACCAACAATTTTTTCCAGTGGCTTAATGATGTAACCCGCGTCGTGCGAGGTAATGGTTGAGGCGAGATCGGTGTCGAAGTCGACTGGCGCGTGGGTGCGGTTCTCAATTTTGATGCCTTCCAGCACGCTTTCCCACAGTTTGGTGGTCGCTTCGGTGGCACCCGCCAGGAATGACTCGTCACCTTCATATGGGGTGTAGTTTTTCTGAATGAAGTCGCGCACATTGACGCTATTCTGCCATTCGCCTTCAGCAAATCCTTCCCATGCTGAAGCCAGTTTTGCATTAAGTTCGGTCATAATATACCTGCCTTATATGAGGAGACTTTACGGTCGGGCACAGCCAACTTTCTGTGCCGTCAAAAATGCGTTTAATGAACCTGGTCACCTTTACGGAGATAGATAACCCAGTAGGTCAACCCAACCAGAACACCGCCGCCGATAATGTTTCCGATGGTCACGGGAATCAGGTTGTCGATAATAAAATTACTGAGGGTCAGTGAGTGAAACTGTGCCGCCGTGGTGCCAGCTGCCTGCCAGAATTCAGGTGTCGCGAAGTCACGAATAGCAATGGCATAGGGTATAAGAAACATGTTGGCGATACTGTGTTCGAAACCGCTTGCGACAAACATCGCAACAGGCAGAATCATCACGACCAGCTTATCGGTCAGGGTGCGGCCTGAGTAACTCATCCAGACGGCGAGACAGACGAGCAGATTGGCCAATGTACCCAGACAAACCGCTTCTATGAAGGTGTGATGCATCTTATGGTCGGCGGTTTGCAGGACATTCAATCCCCAGGCGCCATTCGCGACCATGTGCTGTCCGGCAAACCACATCAGGGCGACAAAGAAGAGTGCGCCTGCAAGGTTACCGGCGTAGACGTTAATCCAGTTGCGGGCCAGCTGTCCCCAGCTGATACGGCCACTGGCTTTGGCGACAACGATTAATACAGTAGAGGTAAAAAGGTCAGCACCGCATACCACGACCAGCATTAAGCCGAGTGAGAAGCAGATACCTCCAATCAGTTTGGCTATGCCATAGGGCATCGCGCCGCTACCGGTGGTCGCTGTAATATAAAAAACGAATGCGATTGAGATAAATACGCCGGCGTTTATTGCCAGAAAGAAGGTCGTAAAAGGATGTTTGGTTGCTTTATAGATACCCGCGTCTTCGGCCACTTTCGCCATCGCGGCGGGTAATAAAAGATTAAAAGGGTTGTCAGTTTTCACACTAACTTACTCCTGAAGTTGTCTGAAAAAATACTAACAAAGGAGTATAGGTCAGTAATTGATATGGATCATGTTTGCCAGGGTGGTAACCCACTGGTCGCAAATTAATGAGAAAATAATGAGTTAACTAACTGAATATAAAAAAATAAATATATTTTAAAAATACAAAAATATTTTAATATAAAGTGATGCGCCACTTTTTTAGTTCAGGCTGTGTTATTAATTAATGGCTTATATGTTAATTAAAATGATGTGATGTAATAGGAAGGAATTTTAAAGTAGCTAATGTTTCATAGAGAAAGTGGAGAATGATGGCACCAGATAAATCCAGTGCCATGTTTAGCTGTCTGCTTTCAGTCTGACGCGTCAGAGCTTACGCGTTTTTCCAGTAGTGACGTTTGGCGTTTTGCAGTTTTTCGTAGGCGGCAAGCAGAGACTGATGGGCCGGGAAGGCCTGCAGCTCATCATCAACAGCCTGAAGGCCGTTAAACGGATTTTCACCACTGATCGCGGCTGAGGCTGCTTCCATTGCGCTCTCACCATACATCCGCAGGAAAGCGTGATGATACTGCAATGGATCACGCTCATCTTCCATAGCCAGTAACAGCAGGGTCTGCAGGCAACGATAGTAGTTAGCGCGCTCTGGCGTAAAAATTGAGCTGTTAAACTCCATCGTCCATTCTGTCCAGATCAATGCCTGATCCAGATCGCCGCCCGCCAGCGCCAGCATCGCTTTTAATTCGCCAACACGCAGCGTGTACCAGCCATTGTCTTTACCGGTCGCCAGACCCAGCAGCTCACGAACGCGGGTGAAGTCATCAAAGCCTTCATCATCAAGCTGTCCAATCAGATCCAGATACTCTTCCGGATTCCAGTTGCTGTCAGGCAGGGCCAGCAGGGTTTCACGCATGCCCGCTCCCATGCTGTTGTTCGCCAGGAACAGATCTTCTGCCGGGTAGATATCAGACATGCCTGGCACGATGATGCGGCAGGCATAGACACCCAGATGTTCGTAATCCGCAATATAGACTTCCTGATCTTCCGAGGCGAAGATTGCCATCAGCGTGGCGAACTCCTGTTCGGTGCTGCCCGCGAATGACCAGTCGACAAAAGGATAATCCGCAGTTTCTTTAAACAGATCCCAGGAGATCAGGCCGCTTGAATCGATGAAGTGTGTTTCAAGGTTGGCATGCTCAGCCACTTCTTCGTCATCAAAGGTCGGTGGGGTAAACACATCCAGATCTTTGAGGCTTCGGCCCTGCAGCAACTCGGTAACGGTACGCTCCAGCGCCACACCGAAATCAGGGTGAGCACCAAATGAGGCAAAACAGGTTCCGTTGGTTGGGTTAAACAGCACCACGCAGATAACCGGATATTTACCGCCGAGAGAGGCGTCATAAGCGAAAATCGGGAAGCCTTCCGCTTCAAGACGTGTAATTGCTTCGATCACCTCAGGATAACGCTGCATCACGTCATCAGGAATCGCAGGCAGGCTGATCGCTTCAGCAATAATGCGGTTTTTAATGTAGCGCTCAAACACTTCAGACAGCCCCTGAACACGCGCTTCATTCGCGGTATTACCTGCCGACATGCCGTTTGAGACATAGAGGTTGCCGATAATATTCATCGGGATATAGACAGTCTGCTGGTCGGACTGACGGGTAAAGGGCAGGGCGCAGATACCACGTTCAGTATTCCCGGACTGCAGATCAATCAGGCCGGAAGCCGTCAGTGCATTGTCGGGATCGTAAAATGCGCGCAGGCGCGGATCCAGAATACCTTCAGGTAAGGACTCATCATCAGGTAACGCAAACCATTTTTCATTGGGATAGTGAACAAAATCGCCGTTAGCGATCTTTTTTCCCAGCCAGAAGTCAGCAAAAAAATAGTTAGTTGAGAGACGCTCGAAATACTCGCCCAGCGCGGAGGCCAGCGCCGCTTTTTTACTGGCGCCCTTGCCGTTGGTAAAACAGAGCGGGCAATCGCGGTCGCGGATATGCACTGACCAGACATGGGGGACAGGATTAAGCCAGGATGCTTCTTCAATGTTAAAGCCAAGATCCTGAAGCTTGTTCTGGAAACGCGCAATGGAGTCTTCCAGTGCGGCATCTTTGCCCGGGATAAATGTTTGCGTCATAGTGCCGCTCTCTCAGTTGTCATAGGGTGCGTAAAGCGCGCAATGATACGGATTTTGCTAACAGACCGCTATCAGGGCGGGACATTTTTACCGGCTTACTTTACCGGCTTAGTTTTCATCACTTCTGCTCTCAGGCCAAACGCGGATTAATGGCGCTGGATAAAACCTCACAAAATTCCGCGCAGGTTTGCATTGGTAACATAACCTCCGGCGAGCCAGATTCAGAAAATGTGACCGCTCCCTGATTTATGATTGCAGCTATCAGAATGCAGTGATAAAACCGGATGGTTATTCATAACCGTTCGATATGACAGTGGTGAGGGGAAATGACGCAAGTTTATAATTTTAGCTCTGGCCCGGCGATGCTACCGGTTGAAGTGCTTCGTCGTGCAGAACAGGAACTGACGAACTGGCGCGGTCTGGGTACCTCTGTAATGGAGATCAGCCACCGCAGTAAAGAGTTTATCCAGGTGGCTGAAGAAGCGGAGCAGGACTTCCGTGATCTGCTAAAAATACCGTCCAATTACAAAGTTTTATTCTGTCATGGCGGGGCGCGTGCGCAGTTCGCTGCCGTACCGGGAAATCTGCTGGGTAAAGCGACCAGTGCCGACTATGTTGATGGTGGTTACTGGGCGCATAGCGCAATAAAAGAAGCGGAAAAGTATTGTTCCCCACGCACGCTGGATGTCAAAACAACGCGCGACGGTAAACGGGCCATCCTGCCGATGAGCGAATGGGAGGTGAGTGAGACGTCCGCTTACCTGCATTTCTGCCCGAATGAAACCATTGATGGCATCGCGATTGACGAACAGCCCGACTTTGGCAGTAAAACTGTTGTTGCTGATTTTTCATCCACCATTCTTTCACGCCCGATCGATGTGAGTCGTTACGGTGTGATCTATGCGGGTGCGCAGAAAAATGTGGGTCCGGCCGGATTAACGCTGGTTGTCGTTCGCGAAGATCTGCTGGGTCAGGCGCACGCCTCTGTGCCCTCAATCCTCGATTACAAAGTGCTGGCCGATAACGATTCGATGTTTAACACCCCGCCGACTTTTGCATGGTATCTCTCAGGTCTGGTGTTTAAATGGCTGAAAGAGAAGGGCGGTGTGGCTGAAATTGATCGTATCAATCAGGCAAAATCTGACCTGCTTTATGGCGTAATCGATCACAGTGGCTTCTATCGTAATGATGTGGCGACAGAAAACCGCTCACGCATGAACATCCCTTTCCAGCTGGCTGATGCTTCACTCGATGCGCTGTTCCTGGAAGAGTCGTTTAAGGCGGGATTACACGCGCTTAAAGGCCATCGTGTAGTAGGCGGTATGCGCGCCTCTATTTATAATGCGATGCCGCTGGAAGGTGTGAAGGCACTGACCGATTTCATGGTCGATTTTGAACGCCGTCACGGCTGATTATTAAGATATCAGCATTGATGCTGATGCCAGACCTCGTCACACGGCGAGGTCTCTGTATTTTTTGAGGATTTCGTTTCACATGCAGGACTCCCTGACTCTCCAACCGATTGCACGCGTCAACGGCACGGTAAATCTGCCCGGCTCAAAGAGCGTTTCCAATCGTGCATTGCTGCTGGCTGCTCTGGCTAAAGGTACAACCCGTCTCACCAACCTGCTCGACAGCGACGACGTTAAGCACATGCTGAATGCGCTGACCGCGCTTGGCGTAAACTATACGCTTTCCAGCGATCGCACCCTGTGTGAAGTGACGGGAAATGCCGGGCCACTGCACGCATCTCAACCGCTGTCACTGTTTCTGGGCAATGCCGGAACCGCAATGCGTCCGCTGGCCGCGGCGCTTTGTCTGGGCCAGCACGATATCGAACTGACCGGTGAACCCCGCATGAAAGAGCGTCCGATCGGGCATCTGGTTGACGCACTTCGTCAGGGCGGAGCAACCATTGAGTACCTGGAAAACGAAAACTATCCGCCGCTGCGTTTACGCGGTGGTTTTACCGGGGGGAAGTCAGTGTGGATGGCAGCGTTTCCAGCCAGTTCCTGACAGCGCTGCTGATGACCGCGCCGCTTGCACAGCAGGATACCTGCATCACCATCAAAGGTGATTTGGTGTCGAAACCTTACATCGATATTACCCTCAATCTGATGCAGTGCTTTGGCGTCGAGGTTGAGAATCAGAACTATCAGCGCTTCCTGATCAAGGGACAGCAACAGTATCAGTCGCCGGGTAATTACCTGGTTGAAGGCGATGCCTCTTCCGCTTCCTATTTCCTGGCCGCTGCCGCCATTAAAGGCGGAACGGTTCGTGTTACCGGGATTGGACGCCAGAGTGTGCAGGGTGACATCCGGTTTGCTGACGTGCTGGAAAAGATGGGCGCGACGATTGAGTGGGGCGATGATTACATTGCCTGTACGGCCGGAAAACTGCAGGCCATCGATATGGATATGAACCATATTCCGGATGCTGCAATGACCATCGCGACTACAGCGCTATTTGCAGAGGGCACCACCCGGTTACGCAATATTTATAACTGGCGGGTAAAAGAGACCGATCGACTGAGTGCAATGGCTACAGAGCTGCGTAAAGTCGGGGCGGAAGTCGAAGAGGGTCACGACTACATCCGTATTACGCCGCCCGCGACGCTGATTCATGCGGATATTGGTACCTACAATGACCATCGTATGGCGATGTGTTTCTCTCTGGTTGCACTTTCTGATACCCCGGTGACCATTCTCGATCCTGGCTGTACGGCAAAAACCTTTCCGGACTATTTCGTTCAGCTGGCTAAAATCAGCCAGAGCGCCTGATATCTCCTTTTCCGGTGCGGTTCGCACCGGAACCTCCCTGATTTTATCTGGCTGTAACAGGCCAGAGATCCTCTGAATTGAGTAAGATTACGAACCCGATCAGTGCGAAAGGGTAACCAAGCCGTGCTATGCAGCGTATAATGCTAGTCATTAATGGTGACCGAAAGGTCAGGAAGCACGCAGTAACAGGAGGGAATAATGACAGTAACTGCCCCGGTCATAACTATTGATGGGCCAAGTGGAGCGGGAAAGGGAACCCTGTGCAAAGCGATGGCGGAATCGTTGCAGTGGCATCTGCTGGACTCCGGTGCTATTTATCGCGTGCTGGCGTTAGCCGCATTGCATCATCAGGTGGATATTGAATCTGAAGAAGCGCTGGTGCCGATTGCCGCTCACCTGGATGTGCGCTTTGTGTCACAAAATGGTGAAATGCAGGTCATACTTGAAGGTGAAGATGTCACCGGTGAAATCCGTACTCAGGAGGTCAGCAACACCGCCTCACGTGTCGCCGCTTTTCCCCGGGTACGCGAAGCGTTATTGCGCCGCCAGCGCGGTTTCCGCGAGATGCCGGGCCTGATTGCTGATGGCCGTGATATGGGCACCGTGGTTTTTCCGGATGCGCCAGTGAAAATTTTCCTTGATGCCAGCCCGGAAGAGCGTGCTCAGCGCCGTATGCTACAGTTGCAGGATAATGGCTTTAATGTTAACTTTGACCGCCTTTTAGCCGAGATAAAAGAACGCGACGACCGCGATCGTAATCGCGCAATTGCGCCTTTAGTAGCCGCTGGCGATGCATTGGTTCTGGACTCTACCGAGATGTCTATCGATCAAGTCATTGAAAAAGCGCTACAATATGCCCGCGAGAAGCTGGGTATTACGGCTTAACTGAATCTACCACCCTGTACCATGGATCCGGTGCCGGGCATGTGAAACAACCCCATCCGACATGAAGTCAGATGGACGTTAAATTGAAGAATCCTGAAGATTATCAATATGACTGAATCTTTTGCTCAACTATTTGAAGAATCCTTAAAAACAATCGAAACCCGCCCGGGTTCTATCGTTCGTGGCATCGTCGTTTCTATCGACAAAGATGTCGTTCTGGTTGATGCGGGTCTGAAATCTGAATCTGCAATTCCTGCAGAGCAGTTCAAGAACGCAGCCGGCGAACTGGAAATCCAGGTAGGCGACGAAGTTGATGTTGCTCTGGATGCAGTGGAAGACGGCTTCGGTGAAACCCTGCTGTCCCGTGAGAAAGCTAAGCGCCATGAAGCATGGATCACGCTGGAGAAAGCTTACGAAGACGCTGAAACTGTTACCGGTGTTATCAACGGCAAAGTTAAAGGCGGCTTCACAGTTGAGCTCAACGGTATCCGTGCGTTCCTGCCAGGTTCACTGGTAGATGTGCGTCCGGTGCGCGATACGCTGCACCTGGAAGGCAAAGAGCTTGAATTCAAAGTGATCAAGCTGGATCAGAAACGCAACAACGTCGTGGTTTCACGTCGTGCGGTTATCGAATCCGAAAACAGCGCAGAGCGCGATCAGCTGCTGGAAAACCTGCAGGAAGGCATGGAAGTCAAAGGTATCGTTAAGAACCTGACTGACTACGGTGCATTCGTTGATCTGGGCGGCGTTGATGGCCTGCTGCACATCACTGACATGGCATGGAAACGCGTTAAGCATCCAAGCGAAATCGTCAACGTTGGCGACGAAATCACCGTTAAGGTGCTGAAGTTCGACCGCGAGCGTACCCGTGTTTCTCTGGGTCTGAAGCAGCTGGGCGAAGATCCATGGGTTGCTATCGCTAAACGCTATCCGGAAGGCACCCGCCTGACCGGTCGTGTTACCAACCTGACTGATTACGGCTGCTTCGTGGAAATCGAAGAAGGCGTTGAAGGTCTGGTACACGTGTCTGAAATGGACTGGACCAACAAAAACATCCATCCGTCTAAAGTTGTTAACGTAGGCGACGTGGTTGAAGTTATGGTTCTGGACATTGACGAAGAGCGTCGTCGTATCTCCCTGGGTCTGAAGCAGTGTAAATCTAACCCATGGCAGCTGTTCGCTGAGACGCACAACAAAGGCGATCGTGTTGAAGGTAAAATCAAGTCAATCACTGACTTCGGTATCTTCATCGGCCTGGATGGCGGCATCGACGGTCTGGTTCACCTGTCTGACATCTCCTGGAACGCGACTGGCGAAGAAGCCGTTCGTGAGTACAAAAAAGGCGACGAAATCGCTGCCGTTGTACTGCAGGTTGATGCAGAGCGCGAGCGTATCTCTCTGGGCGTTAAACAGCTGGCAGAAGATCCGTTCAACAACTACATCACTTTGAACAAGAAAGGTGCCATCGTCACCGGTAAAGTGACTGCAGTTGATGCTAAAGGTGCTACAGTTGAATTAGCAGATGGCGTTGAGGGTTACCTGCGCGCTTCTGAAGCTTCACTGGACCGCATTGAAGATGCAACTCTGGTTCTGAACGTTGGCGACGACGTTGAAGCTAAGTTCACCGGCGTTGATCGTAAAAACCGTGTCGTAAGCCTGTCTGTCCGTGCGAAAGACCAGGCTGATGAGAAAGAAGCTATCAATACTGTTAACACTAAACAGGAAGAAGGCAATTTCTCTAGCGCTATGGCTGAAGCGTTCAAAGCGGCTAAAGGCGAGTAATCGGCCTGAAGCACCGGGTGGGCAACCACCCGGTTTCGGTAAAAGCTGTCATACATTCCCACAGGGATAAACCGGAGGTTACATGACCAAGTCAGAACTGATCGAAAGACTGGCGGGACAGCATACTCATATACCGGCGAAAGTCGTTGAGGATGCAGTAAAAGAGATGCTTGAGCACATGGCCACTACGCTGGCACAGGGCGAACGCATCGAAATCCGGGGATTCGGCAGCTTTTCTTTGCACTATCGCGCTCCGCGTACTGGACGTAACCCGAAAACGGGTGACAAAGTGGATCTGGAAGGTAAATACGTTCCCCACTTTAAGCCAGGCAAAGAGCTGCGCGATCGCGCAAATATCTACGGCTAAGCCGATACCGAACCAGATAAACGACATCTCCGGATGTCGTTTTTTTTGTCTGCGATTCAGGCTCAGACCTGACATCCGGATTGCTGTCATCAACACTGCAACGCCGCACTTTCTTTGCGAGACCGCTCCAGCCCGCCTGATCATCCGCTGTTACTTTCACCGCCTTTGCCCAGAATAATCGAACTGAATTAATGGATACGATTATGCTGACATGGATCGTTCTGGCGCGACTGGCGATCGTTGCAACGTTACCGCTACTGCTGATGGCCCGGCTGCCTTCCGGTGAGGTGATGGGGGGCTTCCTCCTCACAGGACTGGCTCTGCTGCATTGCCCTTACCAACCCGTCCGTCTGGCCGGTATTACTCTGCTGTTTCTGGCATGGGCCTGTAACGACGCCCGTCTCATGGTGCGGGATATCGAAAAGTTCTCGGCGCGTCCTGCCACCTACACCCTTCAGATCAGTGAACTGCGGAAAGAGCGGAAACAAATCCGGGCTCGTCTGCTGGAAGAGGAGGGCAGGATGATTTTTCCGCCTCGCTTTGCCTGGCTCTGGTTTGATGCTGATCCGGAGATCTACTGTCCAGGACAACGCTGGACGATGAAACTGCGCCTGCGACCGGTACATGCCCGCCTTAATGAGGGCGATTTCGATGCGCAGCGTTTTGCACTGGCTAATAATACGCCGCTTCAGGGACGAATCCTTAAACAGGCAGCGGTAAGCGATCGCTGTGATAGCCGCTGGCGATTTATTTTATGGCACCGTGACAGGACCCGTGCAATGCCTGCGCGTGCAACGCTGGAGGCACTGGCTTTTGGCATTCGGGATGAGATGAGCCAGCAGACGCGTCAGCTACTGCGGGATACCGGTACCGCGCATCTGATGGCGATATCGGGCATGCATATCGCCCTGGCCGCCAGCACCGGCTGGATGATTGCGCGAGGGGTGCAATTTATCTTGCCAGCCCGTTATATCAGCTATGTTTTTCCTCTCATCGTGAGCTGGCTGTTTGCTGCAATCTATACCTGGCTTTCCGGTGCACAGCCTCCCGCAGAGCGTTCACTGCTTGCCCTGACGCTATGGGCGATAACACGGTTTGCGGGTGTTCAGCTGAATAGCTGGCAGGTCTGGACGTTCTGTATTGCGTTGCTGCTGGTAACCGACCCGCTGACCGTGCTCTCTGACAGCTTCTGGCTCTCGGTACTGGCTGTCGGCATGCTGCTGGTCTGGTATCACTGGTTCCCGCTGCCTGCGGCGTTCCGTCGGCAACGGCGCTGGATTCCGGTACAGTTGCTGCATTTACAGGCGGGCATGATGATTTTAATGGTGCCGTTGCAGGTGGCGATTTTTAACGGCATCAGCCTGACTGCGCTGGTGGCAAATGTTGTCGCGATTCCGGTCGTTTCGTTTATTACCATGCCTCTGGTGACGCTCGCCCTGCTGCTGCCGGTAGCGCATATATCCGGCTTCTTCTGGGGAGCGGCCGATCTCTCATTACGTGCACTGTTTCATTGCCTGACGTTGCTGCCACCAGGCTGGCGGCCGCTGAGTGGTACAACCTGGTTTACGGTCATGGTATGGGGCGGTCTGATTCTCTGGCGTGCGCAACTCTTTTTCTCTCTGCCGTTAAGCAGCGGCGCCTTAGCGCTGGCAATGATACTGAGTCGCCAGCCAAATCAGGAGCAGGGCTGGCGAATCGATATGCTGGATATCGGGCACGGTCTGAGTCTGGTGATCAGCCAGGGCGACGAGGCAGTGATGTATGATACCGGCCCGCGCTGGCAGAACGATAATGCGGGGAGTCGGGTGATCATTCCGTGGCTGGAGCGCAGGCAGTTACGGTTAAAACAGGTCATCCTGAGTCATAAACATCTGGATCATACTGGCGGGCTGGAGGCGATTATTCAACGCTGGCCAGCGGTTGAAGTCAGAAGTGCGCTGGCTGATGAGGCACACTTACCCTGCGTACGTGGCACGCAGTGGCGCTGGCGGCAGCTCCACTTTCGGGTGGTCTGGCCGCTGACGGCACCCCTGCCGGGCGGGAATAATGACTCCTGTGTGGTGATCGTCGATGATGGTCAGGTTCGTCTGATGTTAACCGGTGACATTGAAGCGAAAGCGGAACGCCAGCTGGTGGCGCTGGAGAAGCAGGGGCTGAAGGTCGATATCCTGCAGGTCCCGCACCACGGCAGCCGAACGTCGTCGACCTCATTGCTGCTGCGTAAAGCCGCAGGCCACACCGCTATCGCCTCGCTGGCACGCTACAATGCATGGCGTATGCCCGCGAAAAATGTGCTGGAAAACTATCGAACGGCTGGTTTTCACTGGCTGGATACGGGTCAGTCAGGACAAATCAGTATCAGGATAGAGCAGGGCAGAGCGCAGGTTTCCACCTTGCGGGATCAATTAATGCCCCGTTGGTATCATCAGTGGTTTGGCGTCAAACGCGAATCCAGGTAGAATGGCTGGCTATTTCCAACAGCGTGAATAAATAATGCATCAAGATAAAGATCTCTCTACGTGGCAGACGTTTCGCCGACTCTGGCCGATGATCGCGCCTAACAAAGCGGGATTAATTGCGGCCTCAGTCGCCCTGATTATTAATGCTGCGGGCGACGCCTTAATGCTCTCACTGTTGAAACCGTTACTGGATGATGGTTTTGGTAAAGCTGACAGATCGGTGATGCTGTGGCTGCCGTTAGTGGTTATTGGCCTGATGCTGGTACGCGGAGTTACCAGTTATATCTCCAGCTACTGCATCTCCTGGGTCTCTGGCAACGTCGTGATGAACATCCGCCGCCGTCTGTTCAGCCATATGATGGGCATGCCGGTTTCGTTTTTCGACCAGCAGTCAACCGGCACCCTGTTGTCACGCATTACTTACGATTCTGAGCAGGTCGCCTCCTCTTCTTCGGGCGCGCTGGTCACCGTAGTGCGTGAAGGGGCTTCCATTATTGGCCTGTTTATCATGATGTTCTACTACAGCTGGCAGCTGTCGCTGATCCTGATTGTACTGGCACCTATCGTCTCCTTTGCTATCCGCACCGTCTCTAAGCGCTTCCGCACCATCAGTAAAAGTATGCAGAACACTATGGGGCAGGTGACAACCAGCGCCGAGCAGATGCTGAAAGGGCACAAAGAAGTGCTGATTTTTGGCGGACAGGACATTGAATCGGAGCGCTTTTCCCGCGTCAGTAACCGGATGCGTCAGCAGGGAATGAAACTCGTTTCAGCCTCCTCCATTTCCGATCCGATTATTCAGCTGATCGCGTCGCTGGCACTGGCTTTTGTGCTCTATGCCGCCAGCTTCCCCAGCGTCATGGATACCCTGACAGCCGGTACCATCACCGTGGTCTTCTCCTCGATGATTGCCCTGATGCGCCCGCTTAAGTCTCTGACCAACGTCAACGCCCAGTTCCAGCGTGGGATGGCGGCCTGTCAGACACTCTTCTCTATTCTGGATAGTGAGCAGGAAGTGGATAACGGTACGCGCGAAATCACCCGTGCTAAAGGGGATATTGAATTCCGTGATGTGACCTTTACCTACCCTGGTCGTGAAATTCCGGCACTGCGTAATATCAATCTGTCGCTGCCGGCAGGAAAAACGGTGGCGCTGGTGGGCCGTTCCGGTTCCGGTAAGTCTACGATGGCGAGCCTGCTGACCCGCTTTTATGACATCCAGCAGGGCGAAATTCTGCTGGACGGTCATGATCTGCGTGAGTACAGCCTGCGCTCATTGCGTAATCAGGTGGCGCTGGTGTCACAGAATGTGCACCTCTTTAACGACACCATTGCTAATAACATCGCGTATGCCCGCAGTGAGCAATACAGTCGTGAAGAGATCGAGCACGCGGCCACCATGGCGCATGCCATGGACTTTATCAATAAAATGGATAAAGGCCTGGATACGATGATCGGCGAGAATGGCGTGCTGTTATCTGGCGGTCAGCGTCAGCGTATTGCCATTGCCCGTGCACTGTTACGTGATTGCCCGATCCTGATCCTCGATGAAGCCACCTCGGCGCTGGATACCGAGTCTGAACGCGCGATTCAGTCTGCCCTGGATGAGTTGCAGAAGAACCGTACCTCGCTGGTAATTGCGCACCGACTCTCTACCATTGAGAAAGCGGATGAAATCGTGGTAATTGAAGATGGCCAGATTGTTGAACGCGGTACGCATCAGGTGCTGTTAGCAGAACGCGGCGCCTATGCACAGCTGCACAAGATGCAATTCGGCCAATGATTGAACGTATCTGGAGTGGTCGCTCACCGCTATGGTTACTGCTATGGCCATTCAGCCTGCTGTATGGTGCGATCACGGCCCTGATACGCTTCAGTTACAGGTGCGGCTGGCGTAAAAGCTGGCGTGCGCCTCTGCCGGTCGTGGTGGTAGGTAACCTGACTGCTGGCGGGAATGGAAAGACGCCGGTGGTCATCTGGCTGGTCGAGGCATTACAGCAGCGCGGCCTGCGCGCTGGCGTGGTCTCCCGAGGATATGGCGGCAAGGCGGAGCACTATCCCTTGCTGGTCACGGCGCAGACCCCCACCGAACAGGCCGGGGATGAGCCGGTATTGATCGCCCAGCGCACCGGAGCACCGGTCGCGGTCGCGCCTCAACGGCGCCGGGCGATTGAGGCGTTACTGAAACAGGGTTCGCTGGATGTGATCATCACGGATGATGGCCTGCAACATTACGCCCTGCAGCGCGATCGCGAAATCGTGGTGGTTGATGGGGTCCGTCGTTTTGGTAATGGCTGGTGGTTGCCTGCCGGACCGATGCGTGAACGTGCCGATCGTCTGCAGCAGGTCGATGCCGTGATCATCAACGGCGGCGAAGCACAGCCCGACGAGATTGCCATGCAACTTCAGCCCGGGCTGGCCACCAATCTGCTCACCGGTGAAAGCTGCCCGACTGAGCAACTGGGTGCGGTAGTCGCTATGGCTGGTATTGGTCATCCCCCGCGTTTTTTCACCACGCTGAAACAGCAGGGTATAACGCCGGTCGCAGAGATCGCCTTTGCCGATCATCACGCCTACAGCAAAGATGAACTGACCCGATTACTCCAGGCGGGTCAGCAACTGCTGATGACCGAAAAGGACGCGGTGAAATGCCGTCACTTTGCCCAGCCTGACTGGTGGTATTTGCCGGTTGATGCCCGTTTGACCGGTAACGCCGTAACGCCGTTACTGGACGATATTGAACAACTCTGTCGCCATATTTCCTGATACCCGCCCCCGTTCAGGTGAAGCCTGATAAGGAAGAGGATGAACAGTACGCATTCACTTTCGTTACAGCAAGCACGCCACCTTCATCTCGCCGCGCAGGGCCTGCTGCGAGCTCCGGCAAAACGCGCTGTTTATCAGGATCTGATTAACTGCATTTCCCGCATGTCGCTGCTGCAAATCGATACAATTCATGTGGTGGCCCGTAGTCCGTATCTGGTGCTGTTCAGTCGCCTGGGGAACTATCCTCAGGCATGGCTGGAACAGGCTCTGGCACAGGGCGAACTCTTTGAGTACTGGGCGCACGAAGCCTGCTTTATTCCCCGTGCCGATTACAGACTTCTTCGTCATCGCATGCTGTCGCCGGAACGTCTGGGCTGGAAATACAATGCGCAATGGGTTGCTGAGCACCAGCAGGCCATTGCCGGATTACTGCAGCAGATCAGAGACAACGGCCCGGTACGCGCCGCCGATTTTACCCACGCCGATAACCCGAAGTCAGGCTGGTGGGCATGGAAACCGCACAAACGTCATCTGGAAAATCTGTTCAGTGCCGGTGAGCTGATGGTCACCGAACGCCGTAATTTTCAGCGTGTCTACGATCTGCGTAGCCGCGTAATGCCCGACTGGCAGGATGCGATACATGGCATCAGTGAAGCGGAGGCAACCCGTCAGATGCTGATGAACAGCGCCCGCAGCTTAGGGGTTTTCCGCGCGGCCTGGCTGGCGGATTACTATCGCCTGAAGCGGGCACCCGTGAATGACTTTATCGCTGACGCCCAGGCTGCGGGCGATCTGGTCGCCGTCAATACAGAGGGACTGGGCGCAATGTGGCTGCATCGCGACTCTTTGCCGTTGCTGGAGACGCCGCTGCAGGCGACGCACAGCGCGCTGCTGTCGCCGTTTGATCCGGTGGTCTGGGATCGCAAGCGCGCGCGGGAGCTGTTCAATTTTGACTATCGTATTGAGTGCTATACCCCGGAGGAAAAACGCAAATTTGGCTATTTTGTTTTGCCCATCCTCCATCGTGGTCAGATAAAAGGGCGACTGGATGCCCGCATGTTGCGTCAGGCAAAACAGCTGGAGATTAAAAATATCTGGCTGGAGGGGAAGACCCGCGTTACGGCGCGATTTTTAGTGGATATCCGGCGTGCTATCGAACGCTTTGCGACGTGGCAGGGTGCTGAAAGCGTCGCTATTTTGCAGGCACCCGACGCGCTTAACGATCAGTGGCCAGCCCTGTGGACGCTGGATTAATCAATTTTGCGGCAGCCGCTGCGGGATGGCGTTTTACCCCATCCCGCACGAGCCGCGCTATGGTATGCTTGAATCCTTAAGCATTCGGTCCCTGATGGAGGACATATGGATCATCGTTTACTCGAAATCGTTGCCTGCCCGGTTTGCAATGGCAAACTCTACTTCAACAATGCTCAACAGGAGCTGATCTGCAAACCCGACGGCCTGGCCTTCCCGGTCCGGGACGGCATTCCGGTGCTGCTGGAAACAGAAGCCCGCACGCTGTCAGTTGAAGAGATTCATCCATGAGTTTCACCGCTATCATTCCTGCGCGTTATGCGTCAACCCGCTTACCCGGCAAGCCGCTGCTCGATATCCACGGTAAACCGATGGTCGTGCATGTAATGGAGCGGGCCCGTGAATCGGGTGCCAGCCGGGTCATTGTTGCCACCGATCATCCCGACGTGGCGCAGGCAGTGGAAGCGGCAGGCGGCGAAGTCTGCATGACGCGCGCCGATCACCAGTCTGGCACTGAGCGGCTTGCGGAAGTGATCGAAAAATATCAGTTTGCCGATGATGAAATCATCGTAAACGTGCAGGGCGACGAGCCGATGATTCCGGCCGAGATTGTGCGTCAGGTGGCGACCAATCTGGCGGGGTCGGCGGCCGGGATGGCGACGCTGGCGGTGCCGATCACCGATGTGGAAGAAGCCTTTAATCCGAATGCGGTGAAAGTCGTCATGGATGTGAATGGCTACGCGCTCTATTTTTCACGGGCGACCATCCCCTGGGATCGTGAACGGTACGCCGCATCGCGCGAGCAGATCGGTGATACGCTGCTGCGCCACATTGGCATCTACGCCTACCGTGCTGGTTTTATTCGCCGCTATGTCGCCTGGGCGCCTTGTCCTCTGGAACAGATTGAGCTGCTCGAGCAACTGCGTGTTTTATGGTACGGCGAAAAAATTCATGTCGCCGTCGCGAAAACCATTCCCAGTGTGGGTGTGGATACGCCAGACGATTTGCAACGCGTTCGTGATGCCATGCAGGCCTGACAAATGGGGAGCCTGTCTCCCCGTTTCAGCGCAACGTTCTTGATCCGCCGCTAAACTTATCTCCAACACTTCCTTCAGGATATTGTGATACTCATCTGAGGAGGATGCCGCATGGAACAGCTTAAATCGGAACTCACGCTGGCGCTGGGTGAAACCATCAGCCGCCTCGAAATGATCAGTGAACATCCACCCACCCGGCTTTATGCGTTATACGATCGGGACGGGCGCCCCATGCCGGTGGTGGCGAAATATTTTCGTCATCAGGGCCGGGCGGCGATGGAAGCCAGAAAGCTGGCGCTGCTGGGCCAGGCCGGACTGATCGCCGTGCCGGCAGTCTATGGTCTGGTGATGAGCCAGCAGCCGCCGGTCCATGAAATGCTCCTGCTGGCGCGACTGAATGGAGTGACGGCGGAGGCACCTGCGCGGGATGCTCAGCGCTGGCAGCAGTTTTGCGAACAGGTGGTCGAGGGAGTGCTGGCCTGGCACCGGCTCGACAGCCATGGCCTGGTCGGTACAGTGGACAGCACGCAGCAGAACAGCTGGCCTGCCTGGTATGCACAACGGGTTGAGGTGCTATGGGCGACCCTGAGCTATCTGCGTCCGCCAGCCTTTACGCTGGAAGATCGCCAGATTCTGTTTCGCTGCCGGGCGCGACTGACGCATCTGTTTCGCGGTTTCGACGATCCCTGTGTGATGGTTCACGGCAACGTGCAGTTGCAGAGCATGCTGAAAGATAGCCGCAGTGACCAGTTAATCGCGATGACACAGCCGGGCACCATCCTCTGGGCACCCCGTGAATACGATCTTATCCATCTGGATACCTCGCCTGCCGAAACGGCGCTGTTGCACAGCTACCTGCAACGGGCGCCGGTTTCAGAAGGTTTTGTCTGGCGTCGGTGGGTTTATCAACTGTGGGACTGCATTGATCATCTGGTACAGACCGGCACGTTTAATCGTCCGCGTTTTGACCATGCATGCACGCAATTACTTCCCTGGCTCGGCTGAGTCCGATTCCTCGCCTTTCAGCTGTTGCAATAGTGTGCCAAGCGTTTCGTAAACCGCACGTTCGCTGTGACTCAGCCAGATCGATGAGGGTATCGCCCGTTCCCATCCATTCAGCGGTGACGTAATCGCCAGCTGATTCGCGGGAGCGGCCATCGGCTTCAACCCGACAGCGTGGAAAAAGCGTATTGCCCGCGGCATATGATTCGCGGATGTGACCAGCAGAAACGGGCGATCGCCCACCACGGTTTTAACTGCCTGCGCTTCATCCGCGGTGTCACGGGGCTGGTCGAGAATCTGAATATGTTCGCGGGGTATGCCCAGACTTTCCGCCACCTGTGCCGCTACCCAGGCGCTACTCTTTGGATTGGTGCCGCCCGCTGCGCCGGTAAAAATCAGGGTCGACTGCGGATTCCGCTGCCACTGACGAACGCCTTCTGCCACGCGCGGCAGACTGTTATTCAGCAGGTTCGAGCTGGGTGCCCACGCCGGGTTAAAGGTGTAGCCTCCACCCAGCACCACAATGTAGTCCACCTTCTCTGATCCGTTCCAGGTCGGATAGCGGCTATCCAGCGGCAAAAGCAGACGATCGGCCAGCGGTTGCAGGCTCAGCAGCAGCAGTAACAGCCAACTGACGGTGATCACGGTTTTGCCGCTTTTCTGCCAGCCAGTAAACCAAAGCAGTAAAATGCCAAGCGCCATCAGCAAAAGCAGAAACGGCAGGGGTAAAAGCAGCCCGCCGATAACTTTTTTAAGGGTAAATAACATCAAAAAAGAGTCCTGTTGTCCGAAAATAGAGCACCCGGAAGGGAAGATGGGGATGAAAGGTTCATTCTTCTGGTGCCTGTGACAAAATAGCACAAGTCTCACCGCAGCATACCGGAGCGCATGCCATGCAGGATCGTAACTTTGACGATCTCGCGGATAAATTTTCGCAAAATATTTACGGCACCACTAAAGGGAAGATACGCCAGGCCATCCTCTGGGATGAGCTGGAGAAGATAGTGCCCGGTCTGTCACCGCACCCGCTGTCGGTGCTGGATGCTGGCGGCGGTGTCGGTCAGGTCTCCAGCGGGCTTGCTGCGCAGGGCCATCAGGTTCTGCTGTGCGACCTTTCCAGCGAGATGCTGCGCCGGGCCGCGGAAAATGCGGCGGCGCAGGGTGTGAGCCACAACATGCAATTCAGACAAATTAGCGCTCAGCAGGTGGGTGAACATTTGGATAAGCCGGTGGATCTGGTATTGTTCCACGCTGTGCTTGAGTGGGTCGCTGAACCGGAGAAGGTGCTGAAAGCGCTGTTCGATCTGCTGCGTCCGGGGGGCGTCATGTCGCTGATGTTTTACAATCTGCACGGCCTGACATTGCGCACCTTAACGCTGGGTAACTTTGGCTATCTGCGCACCAACCTGACCAAACGCAAAAAGCGAACGCTGTCGCCTGACTATCCGCGCGACCCCGAGCAGGTCTATCGCTGGCTGGAAGCGTGTGGCTTTGTGATTGAGCAGCGTGCCGGGATCCGGGTGTTCAGCGACTACATGAAGCCGCCGAAGGGCGAGCCAAAAAGCGACGACGAAATTATTGAGATGGAGCGGCGTTACTGCCGTCAGGAACCCTTTTTGAGCTTAGGGCGCTACATCCACGTGACCGCGCGTAAACCCGGGCAGAAGGACGAATTATGAGTGAATTTTCCCAGACGGTACCTGAACTGGTCTCCTGGGCGCGCAAAAATGACTTTTCCCTTGCGCTGCCAGTGGAACGTCTGGCCTTTTTGCTGGCTATCGCCACCCTCAACGGTGAGCGGATGGATGGCGAAATGAGCGAAGGCGATCTGATTGATGCTTTCCGTCACGTCAGTAAAGCTTTCGAACAAACCCATGAAACCGTGTTGGTTCGTGCCAACAACGCCATCAACGACATGGTGCGACAGCGCCTGCTCAACCGTTTTACCAGTGAACTCACGGAAGGCAATGCCATCTATCGCCTGACGCCGCTGGCGATCGGCATCACCGACTATTACATCCGTCAGCGTGAGTTCTCGACCCTGCGCCTGTCGATGCAGCTGTCGATTGTGGCCAATGAGCTTAAGCGGGCAGCCGATGCCGCGCAGGAAAACGGCGATGAGTTTCACTGGCACCGCAATGTTTTCGCGCCGCTGAAATATTCCGTGGCGGAGATCTTCGACAGCATCGATATGACCCAGCGTCTGATGGATGAACAGCAGCAGGCGGTTAAAAATGATATCGCCGAACTGCTGAATAAAGACTGGCGTGCGGCCATCTCCAGCTGTGAAATGCTGCTTTCTGAAACCTCAGGGACGCTGCGTGAACTGCAGGATACGCTGGAAGCCGCAGGCGACAAACTTCAGGAAAATCTGCTGCGCATTCAGGATGCCACGCTGGACAGTCCCGATCTGGGCTTCGTCGATAAGCTGGTGTTTGATCTGCAAAGCAAACTCGACCGTATTACCAGCTGGGGCCAGCAGGCGATTGACCTGTGGATCGGCTATGACCGCCACGTCCATAAATTTATTCGTACCGCCATCGACATGGATAAAAACCGCGTCTTTGCGCAGCGCCTGCGGGTATCGGTGCAGAATTACTTCGACGCGCCCTGGGCGCTGACCTATGCCAACGCCGACCGCCTGTATGACATGCGTGATGAGGCGCTGACGCTGCGTAACGATGAAGTGATGGGCGAACTGCCGCCGGAGATGGAGTACGAAGAGATCAACGAAATCCGCGAACAGCTGGCAGCGATGATTGAAGAAGCGCTGCAGGTCTACAAATCGCAACAAAAACCGCTCAACCTCGCGTCAGTGATGCGCGACTACCTTGCCCAGTATCCCCGAGCCCGCCATTTCGATCTGGCGCGTATTGTGGTGGATCAGGCGGTGCGCCTTGGCGTAGCGGAAGCTGATTTAGCCGGTTTGCCTGTGGAATGGCAAGCCATCAATGATTACGGAGCCAAGGTGCAGGCACATGTCATCGACAAATATTGAACAAGTGATGCCGGTTAAGCTGGCACAGGCACTGGCCAACCCGATTTTTCCCGCGCTGGACAGCCAGTTACGCGCCGGACGCCATATCGGTATCGAAGAGCTGGATAATCACGCTTTTCTGATGGACTACCAGTCGTTTCTCGAAGAGTTTTACAGCCGCTACAACGTTGAGTTAATTCGTGCGCCGGAAGGCTTTTTCTATCTGCGTCCGCGTTCAACCACGCTGATTCCGCGTTCCGTGCTCTCTGAACTGGACATGATGGTCGGGAAGATTCTCTGCTATCTCTATCTCAGCCCGGAACGACTGGCCAATGAAGGTATCTTCACCCAGCAGGAGCTGTACGACGAACTGCTCTCTCTGGCCGATGAGAACCGCCTGCTGAAGCTGGTCAACCAGCGTTCAACCGGTTCGGATCTGGATCGCACCAAACTGCAGGAGAAAGTGCGCGCCTCTCTGAGCCGCCTGCGTCGCCTTGGCATGGTGTGGTTTTTCGGCAACGACAGCAGCAAGTTCCGCATCACGGAATCGGTGTTCCGCTTTGGTGCCGACGTGCGCGGCGGTGATGATGCCCGTGAAGCGCAGCTTCGTCTGATTCGTGATGGCGAAGCCATGCTACTGGAAAACGCGACAGCACCGGTCGACACCGATGAAGGTGAAGGGCAGGAAGGTGACGCGAGTGAGAACGCAGAGGAAGAACAGGCATGATTGAGCGCGGAAAGTTTCGTTCGCTTACGCTGATCAACTGGAACGGCTTTTTTGCCCGTACCTTTGATCTTGATGAATTAGTGACCACGCTGTCAGGCGGTAACGGTGCGGGTAAGTCCACCACGATGGCGGCATTTGTCACCGCGCTAATCCCCGATTTAACGCTGCTGCATTTCCGTAACACCACCGAAGCGGGCGCGACTTCAGGATCCCGTGACAAGGGTCTGCACGGTAAACTGCGGGCCGGCGTCTGCTACTCCATGCTCGATGTGGTGAACTCACGCCATCAGCGTGTCGTGGTCGGTGTCCGTCTGCAACAGGTCGCCGGACGTGATAAAAAGGTCGATATCAAGCCATTCAGTATCCATGGCCTGCCCACCGACACCAACCCAACCGATATGCTGACGGAAGTGCTCAACAGCCGTCAGGCACGCGTATTACCGCTGAACGAAGTCAAAGAGCGGGTTGAGGCGCAGGAAGGCGTGCAGTTCCGCGCCTATAACTCCGTCACCGATTATCACGCCATGCTGTTTGATCTTGGCGTGGTGCCGCGTCGTCTGCGCTCTGCCAGCGATCGCAGCAAGTTTTATCGTCTGATTGAAGCCTCGCTGTATGGCGGTATCTCCAGCGCCATCACCCGATCGCTGCGTGATTACCTGCTGCCAGAAAACAGTGGCGTGCGCAAAGCGTTCCAGGATATGGAGGCCGCGCTGCGCGAGAACCGCATGACGCTGGAGGCGATCCGCGTTACCCAGTCTGACCGCGATCTCTTCAAGCATCTGATCTCCGAGGCGACCAGCTACGTTTCGGCTGACTATATGCGCCACGCCAACGAGCGTCGGGGACACCTCGACAGCGCGTTACAGCTGCGCAGCGAGCTGTTCAGCAGCCGTAAGCAGCTCGCCACCGAGCAGTATCGTCATGTTGAGATGGCGCGCGAACTGGCTGAGCACAGTGGTGCAGAAAACGATCTTGAAGTCGATTATCAGGCTGCCAGCGATCACCTGAATCTGGTACAGACGGCGATGCGTCAGCAGGAGAAGATTGAGCGCTACGATGCGGATATCGAAGATCTGACGCTGCGGCTGGAAGAGCAGACCGAAGTGGTCGCAGAAGCGCGTGAAATTCAGGAAGAGAATGAAGCGCGTGCCGAAGCGGCTGAGCTGGAAGTGGATGAGCTGAAAAGTCAGCTGGCCGATTTCCAGCAGGCGCTCGACGTGCAGCAAACCCGCGCCATCCAGTATCAGCAGGCATTGCAGGCGCTGGAGCGCGCCCGCACGCTCTGCCAGCTGCCCGATCTGAGCATTGAAAATGCGGCTGAATGGCAGGAAAGCTTCCAGGCCAAAGAGGAAGAGGCGACAGAACGGTTGCTGCGCCTGGAGCAGAAGCTGAGCGTAGCGGAAGCGGCGCACAGTCAGTTTGAACAGGCGCTGGCACTGGTGACCAGCATTGCCGGTGACGTGACCCGTCAGGACGCCTGGCAAACCGGCCGCGAACTGCTGCGTGATGCCAGCAACCAGCGTCATCACGCCGAACAGCTCTCTTCGCTGCGTCTGCGTCTCAATGAGCTGGAACAGCGTCTGCGCGAACAGCATGAGGCGGAGCGTCTGCTGGCGGAATTCTGCAAGCGTCAGGGGCAGCATTATGAAGCAGATGCGCTGGCAGGCCTGCAGCAGGAGCTTGAAGCACAGATTGAACAGCTGAACAGCAGCGTCTCCGACGCCGGTGAGCAGCGCATGATGATGCGCCAGGAGCTGGAGCAGCTGCGTGAACGCATCACCAGCCTGACCGCCCGTGCGCCACACTGGCTGGCGGCGCAGGAGATCCTGACCCAGCTTAGCGAGCAGACCGGCCAGGCGCTGAACAGCAGCCAGGACGTGACCGAATATATGCAGCAGCTGCTGGAGCGTGAGCGTGAAACAACCGTCGAGCGCGACGAAGTGGCCGCTCAAAAACGTGATATCGAGCGGCAGATTGAACGTCTTAGCCAGCCAGGCGGTGCGGAAGATGCGCGCCTGACCCAGCTTGCCGAACGGTTTGGCGGCGTGTTGCTGTCAGAGATTTACGATGATGTGACGCTGGATGATGCGCCGTACTTCTCGGCGCTCTACGGTCCGTCGCGTCATGCGATTGTGGTGCCGGATCTCTCCCGCGTTCGTGAGTTGCTGGATGGTCTGGAAGAGTGTCCGGAAGATCTCTACCTGATCGAGGGTGATCCGCAGTCGTTCGATGACAGCGTCTTCAGCGTCGATGAACTGCAGAATGCAGTGGTGGTGAAGGTGGCGGAGCGTCAGTGGCGCTACTCCCGCTTCCCGAAAATACCGCTGTTTGGCCGCGCGGCGCGTGAGAATCAGCTGGAGCTGCTTCACCTTGAGCGCGATAAGCTGGCCGAACGCTACGCCACGCTGTCGTTCGACGTGCAGAAAACGCAGCGTCTGCATCAGTCATTCAGCCGCTTTATCGGCAGTCATCTGGCCGTCGCCTTTGACGCCGATCCGGAAGCGCAGATCCGTCAGCTCGGCGCGCGCCGGGGTGAGCTGGAGCGGGCGCTGAATCAGCATGAGAGCAACAATCAGCAGCAGCGTCAGCAGTATGAGCTGGCCAAAGAGGGCGCGTCACAGTTAAACCGGCTGCTGCCACGCGTCAATCTGCTGCTGGACGACACGCTGGGCGATCGCTGTGAAGAGATCCGCGAGCAGGTCGATGCCGCACAGGAAGCGGCGCGCTTCCTGCATCAGCATGGCGCTAAGCTGGCGAAACTGGAACCGATTATCGCCGTGTTGCAGAGCGATCCGGAACAGCATGAGCAGTTACAGGCGGATTATCAGCAGGCGCAGCAGCAGCAGCGCAACGCCCGTCAGCAGGCCTTTGCCCTGACAGAGGTGGTGCAGCGTCGCGCTCACTTCAGCTACGACGACTCGGCCAGCATGCTCAATGGCAACAACGACCTCAGCGATAAGCTGCGTCAGCGTCTGGAGCAGGCTGAGGGCGAACGCAGCCGCAGTCGTGATCGCCTGCGTGAACATCAGGCGCAGCTGACGCAATACTCTCAGGTGCTGGCCTCGCTGAAAAGCGCCTATGACGCCAAACGCGACATGCTGAAAGAGCTGCAGCAGGAGATGCAGGATATTGGCGTCCAGGCTGACAGCAGCGCGGAAGAACGCGCGCGTGTTCGCCGTGACGAACTCTACACGGCACTGAGTCATAACCGCGCCCGCCGCAATCAGCTGGAGAAACAGCTCACCTTCTGCGAAGCGGAGATGGATAACCTGCAGAAGCGACTGCGTCAGCTGGAGCGTCAGTATCATCAGGTACGCGAACAGGTGGTCAGCGCCAAAGCGGGCTGGTGTACCGTACTGCGTCTGGTGAAAGAGAATGGCGTTGAGCGTCGTCTGCATCGTCGTGAACTGGCCTACCTGAGCGGCGATGAGCTGCGCTCTATGTCGGATAAAGCGCTGGGTGCGCTGCGTCTGGCGGTAGCAGACAACGAACATCTGCGCGACGTGCTGCGGCTGTCGGAAGATCCAAAACGTCCGGAACGTAAAATTCAGTTCTTTATTGCGGTTTATCAGCATCTGCGCGAGCGTATTCGTCAGGATATTATTCGTACAGACGATCCGGTCGAAGCGATTGAGCAGATGGAAATCGAACTGAACCGTCTGACGGAAGAGCTGACGGCGCGTGAGCAGATGCTGGCAATCAGTTCGCGCAGTGCGGCCAACATCATCCGTAAAACGATCCAGCGTGAACAGAATCGCATCCGCCAGCTAAACCAGGGTCTGCAGACCGTCAGCTTTGGTCAGGTACGCAGCGTGCGGCTCAACGTGAACGTGCGTGAAACCCACGCCATGCTGCTGGATACGCTGTCGGAAGAGCACGAGCAGCATCAGGATCTCTTTAACAGCAATCGGCTGACCTTCTCGGAGGCGCTGGCGAAGCTCTATCAGCGTCTTAATCCGCACATTGATATGGGGCAGCGTACGCCGCAGACCATCGGTGAGGAGCTGCTGGACTACCGCAACTATCTGGAGATGGAAGTGGAAGTCAACCGCGGTTCCGATGGCTGGCTGCGCGCAGAGAGCGGGGCGCTCTCAACCGGTGAAGCGATCGGTACCGGTATGTCCATTCTGGTGATGGTAGTGCAGAGCTGGGAAGAAGAGTCCCGTCGTCTGCGCGGCAAAGATATTTCGCCATGCCGACTGCTGTTCCTTGATGAAGCGGCCCGTCTGGATGCCCGCTCCATCGCCACGCTGTTCGAACTGTGTGAGCGACTGGAGATGCAGCTGGTGATTGCAGCGCCGGAGAATATCAGTCCGGAAAAAGGCACGACCTACAAACTGGTGCGTAAGGTGTTTAATAACACCGAGCATGTGCATGTGGTCGGTCTGCGTGGTTTTGCTGCCGATCCTTCGCCGGTGCGGGCGGGAAGCGACACAGATGCGCTGCCCGATTTAACCGCTGAAAATTCGCAGGCGGAAACGTAGTCAAAAACTGAACCATTCGTTAATCTGGTTACGGCATTTGTCGCATGAGGCAAATGCCGTTTTTGTTTGTATACTCACATGATGAGTCATAGCGCGGTCGCAGTGGATACAGGGAACACTGCGAAGTTGAAAAACAAGGGGGCAGGGATGTTGCTGGTAAAAAAATTAAATCATCATCGCGTTCTATCATTGTTAGCGCTGGCGCTAACGGTTGTTCCATTTACGCTACCGCAGGCCGCTGTCATCGCCGCTTTGCCCGGGACAACGCAGGCGGCCACCTCCGTCTCCGAAAGTCAGCAACGCATCCGGCAGGCGTTTTCCAGCGCCGATCAGCCGTTTTATCTGGCACCGCTGGCGACGCTCTATGCATCCCGCCATATGCAACCGCTCTGGCAGGATCCCCAGGCGGTGCAAAAATTTCAGCAACAGCTGGCTGAAGTGGCGCTTTCCGGCGTTCAGCCACAGTTCACGCGCTGGATTGAGCGTCTGACTAACCCGGCGATCACCGGCTTTGCCCGGGATGTCGCGCTGTCCGATGCGATGCTGGGCTATCTGCAATTTGTTTCGAATGTGCCGACGCAGGGTGAAACCTGGCTTTACAGCAATGTTCCCTACCGGCTGACGCAGCCGTCGGTGGCGGTCGTGAATCAGTGGCAGAACGCGGTCAATGCAGGTTCAGGCAACACGTTTATTGCGTCACTGCAGCCGCAGCACCCGCAGTATCAGCCGATGCACGCCGCGCTGAAAACCCTGCTAGGCGATAAGCAGCCCTGGCCGCAGTTGAAAAGCAGTGAAACACTGCGTCCGGGACAGGTCAGTGACGATGTTCCGGCGCTGCGTGAAATCCTGCAGCGCAGCGGCATGTTAACGGCGCAGGTTAATGCGCCGGCACCGGATGACGATGCGGTGCCGGTGGCCGCCTCACCAGTGACCCACAGCGACCAGCCGGTTGCGGTCAGCCCTTCCGCCGCGCCAGTCACCGATCTGTCTGCGCCGTCACTGCAATCGCCGGGTAACGTTCAGAGTGAGACGCTGGAAGGGAATACCGCCAATGTCTATGACGAGACGCTGGTGGCGGGTGTGAAGCGTTTCCAGCAGTGGCAGGGACTGGATGGCGACGGTGCTATCGGTGCCAGAACGCGGCAGTGGCTTAACGTCTCTCCGCAGATGCGTGCTTCATTGCTGGCGCTGAACATTCAGCGACTGCGCCTGCTGCCGGACGATATGCACAACGGCATTATGGTGAACATCGCCAACTACTCGCTGATTTATTACAACAACGGCAACAAGATCCTCTCATCCAGGGTCATCGTCGGGCGTCCCGATCGCAAAACGCCGTTGATGCGCAGCGCGCTCAATAATGTGGTGCTGAACCCGCCGTGGAATGTGCCAACCACGCTGGTGCGTAAAGATATCATTCCTAAAGTGAAGCAGGATCCAACCTATCTCTACAAGCACGGTTATACCCTGTTGTCGGGCTGGAGCGCTGATGCTGAAGTGATCGATCCCAGCATGATCGACTGGCGCATGGTCACCGCTTCATCGTTCCCCTATCGGTTGATTCAGGCACCGGGTGTGGCGAATGCGCTGGGCCGCTATAAATTTAATATGCCCAGCTCAGATGCGATCTATCTGCACGACACGCCGAACCACAACCTGTTCCAGCGTGATATCCGCGCGCTCAGCTCAGGGTGCGTCCGGGTAAATAAAGCGTCTGAACTGGCAGGTTTATTACTGCAGGATGCTGGCTGGAACGATGCCCGCATCTCCAGCACGTTAAAAGAGGGTGACACCCGCTACGTGCCCATCCGCCATCGCATCCCGGTCAATCTCTATTATCTGACGGCGTGGGTCGCTGATGATGGCAAACCACAGTTCCGCACAGATATTTACAATTATGATGACACCGCCCGTTCGGGCAGTCAGGCACTGAGTCGGGCTGAGCAACTGCTGCTCTAGTGATTGATTTTAAATCGTTAGCGGCGCGCAGGTTACTCACATAAATCTTATCAAATGACGATCCCTCGCGGGATCGTCACGCAAAGAGATTGCAGATGGGTTGACGCTCCACTGAGAGAAAGTTATGGTTCGGGCTGTGCGCTTTTTGCACATTTCTATGGCTTCACTCTCAGGTAAATCGTTACATGTCTACTATTGATTCTTTTCGTCGCAAACTACTGTTGTGCGGTAGCGCCGCCGCCGGTCTGGCATTATTACCCGCTTCTGCAAGGGCCTCGCTTTCTACCTCTCGCCCGCGTGTATTGATGCTTAATAATCTTCACACCGGTGAAACCCTTAAAACTGAGTTTTTTAATGGTAAGAGTTACGACAAGGATGAGTTGTCACGATTAAATCACTTTTTCCGGGACTATCGCGCCAATAAAGTGAAAAGCATCGATCCACACCTGTTTGATCAAATCTTCCGCCTGCAGGCGCTGCTGGGAATGCGTAAACCGATACAGCTGGTTTCGGGCTACCGTTCACTGGCAACCAACAACATGTTACGTGAGAGCGGTCCTGGGGTGGCAAAGCACAGCTATCACACCAAAGGCCAGGCAATGGATTTTCATATCGAAGGGGTTTCTCTGGCCAATGTACGCAAAGCGGCGTTATCTCTGCGTGCGGGTGGTGTAGGATATTATCCCCGCAGTAACTTTGTACATATTGATACCGGGCCGATCAGGCACTGGTAATGACACCGGCAACGCTGCGTGAGCCGGTCATGGAGCGTTATGAATTACCACATTATTCCTGTTACCGCGTTTGCCCAGAACTGTTCAGTTATCTGGTGCGAGTCCACTCGTGAAGCCGCGCTGGTCGATCCAGGCGGCGATGCCGATCTGATCAAAGAGACGCTGGAACAGCTCAGACTTAAACCTTCCCGGATTCTGCTGACTCATGGACACCTTGATCACGTCGGGGCCGCCGTTGAGCTGGCTGCCTTCTGGCAGATTCCGATTGTCGGACCACAAAAGCGTGATGCATTCTGGCTGGAGGCGCTGCCTACCCAGAGCCGGATGTTCGGGCTTGATGAGTGTGCGCCTTTTACTCCCGATCGCTGGCTGGAAGAGGGGGAGAGCGTACAGGTAGGGCTGACCACGCTGGAAGTCCTGCACTGTCCGGGCCATTCACCTGGACATGTGGTGTTCTTTGATCGTCCAGGACGGTTACTGATCTCAGGCGACGTGATTTTTAATGGTGGTGTGGGACGCACAGACTTCCCGCAGGGCGATCATCAGCAGTTAATCGATGCTATCCGCATGAAACTGCTGCCGCTGGGCGATGATGTCACTTTTCTACCCGGTCACGGCCCGATTTCCACTCTGGGGCATGAACGCATCAGCAATCCTTTTCTGCAATAAAAAATGGGCCAGCAGGCCCATTTTTCTGTTCACTCTTCCTGCTTACAGTACGGTGACAATCGCTTCGCACAGCGCCGACATATTGTCTGGCGTCATGCCCGCCACATTCACCCGACCTGAGTTCACCGCGTAGACGCCAAACTCCTCACGCAGGCGAATGACCTGGTCTTTGGTTAAGCCACTGAACGAGAACATGCCGTTCTGCTTAATAATAAAGCTGAAGTCGCGCTGTGCGCCTTTTTCCGCCAGGGTATTTACGAAGAGCTGGCGCATGCGCTGGATGCGCTGACGCATATCCGACAGCTCCTGCTCCCAGATGGTACGCAGGGTATCGTTGCCCAGAATGGTGGCGACGATGGCGGCGCCATGTGCCGGCGGATTGGAGTAGTTCGCGCGGATGGTGTACTTCACCTGGCTGAACGCGGTATCTGCCACGCTCGCATCGGCGGCAACCAGTGTGATGGCACCGACACGCTCGTTATACAGGCCGAAATTCTTGGAGTAAGAGCTGGCAACGATCAGTTCCTGATGCGAGGCGGCAAAAATACGCAGGCCTTCTGCATCTTCCTCCAGACCACGGGCAAAACCCTGGTAAGCGAAGTCGAACAACGGCAGCCAGCCATTGGCCTGTGACAGCTGCGCCAGCTGTTGCCACTGCTCGGCGGTCGGGTCGATACCGGTCGGGTTATGGCAGCAGCCGTGGAACAGCACCACGTCGCCTGGCTGAACCTGTTTCAGTGACGCCAGCATACCATCGAAATCGAGCGTATGGTTTGCAGCGTCATAATAGTGGTATTCACAGACTTCAAGACCGGCAGCATTGAACACGTTGTTGTGATTCGGCCAGCTCGGATTGCTGATCCAGACCCGCTTCACCGATGTTTGCGTGGCGAGGAAATCGGCTGCAACGCGTAGCGCACCGGTACCACCCGGTGTCTGAGCCGTGCGAGCGCGGCCAGCGGTGATTAGCGGACTCTGGTTGCCGAACAGCAGGGCCTGCGTGCAGCGGGCGAAATCAGCCAGACCATCAATGCTGAGATAGTTTTTGGTGGTTTCATTTTCCAGCAGATATTGCTCAGCTTTTTTAACACTGGTCAGCACCGGGGTCTTGCCGGTTTCGTCTTTATAGACGCCAATACCCAGGTTTATTTTTTCCGGGCGGTCGTCAGCACGAAACAGATCGGCCAGCCCAAGAATAGGATCGGCGGGTGCAGCAGAGATCGATTCAAACATGTGTCAGGTCCATTAGCGTGAACTTAAGCAAAAGAGCTCTCAGGTTAGCGTCCGGCCAGACAAATGCCAACCGTTTGCGAGACAAATTCATACATTTTGCAGGGTGGATTGCGCGACGGGGAAAGGCAGTGACTAAAGCGGGGTAACGGCGCGAGGGAAAACGCACCTGTCGGGAATAGCAGCCATAAAAAAACGGGGCCTTAGCCCCGTTTTTAAACATGTTTTAAGCAGGATTAGAACTGGTAAACCAGGCCTACACCAACCACGTCGTCTGTGTTCAGACCCAGCGGGTTGTTGTCATCCAGCTGGTTGATTTTGTAATCAACATAGGTAGACATGTTTTTGTTGAAGTAGTAAGTCGCGCCGATGTCAAAATATTTGTACAGGTCAGCATCGCCCACACCTTCGATATCTTTGCCTTTCTGCTGCACGTAGGCAACGGATGGACGCAGACCGAAGTCAAACTGGTACTGTGCAACTAACTCAATAGTCTGGCTTTTGTTAGCATAAGCAGTAGCCTTGTCGGTAGAGTTAGCTACATTGACGCCGATAAGGCTAGAGTTACGGCCTTCACCGTAGAGCGCTGCCAGGTAGACGTTGTTTGCATCATATTTAAGAGCGGTTGCCCAGCTCTCAGCACGTTTGCCCTGACCGACTACGTTACCATTAACATCGGTAACACCTGCCGCCTGTGCATTAGTACGGTCGCTGCTGCTGTATGCACCCACGATGCCTACACCGATTGGTGCGGTATATGAAGATGATACGGCCCAGCCGTCGCCGTTAGAACGACGCACACCGTCATTGTTACCGTCGCGATCGTTTTTGCCCTGATACTGAGCTGCAAAGTCCCAGCCATCAACCAGTCCGAAGAAGTTGGTGTTGCGGTAGGTCAGCAGGCCAGTGCTACGACCGTTCATGAAGTTGTCTGAGCTGCCCCAGTCGCCACCAAATACTGGCAGCATATCAGTCCAGCCGATTGCATCGTAAACCAGACCGTAGTTACGACCGTAGTCGATTGAGCCTGCATCGCCGAATTTCAGACCGGCAAAGCCCAGACGGGTCTTGTTGTCGTCTTGTGCGTCAGAACCTTCAGAGTTGTTCGCCTGAATATTATATTCCCACTGGCCGTAACCGGTCAGTTGGTCATTAATCTGGGTTTCGCCTTTGAAGCCGAAGCGCACATAAGACTCATCGCCATCATCACCAGCGCTATCAGAGAATTGGTGACGCGCATCCACTTTACCGTACAGGTCCAGTTTGTTGCCGTCTTTGTTATAGATTTCTGCAGCGTTTGCTGCGCCAGCTACTAACAGAGCAGGGATAACCACTGCAAGAATATTGCGCTTCATCATTATTCATTACCCTCATTGGAGTTATTTGTACACCTGCCACTGCCGTCAGGAAATCTTTACAGAACCCTGAACGAAGTTTGGTGTCTTCCTGTGTCTGCACGCATCTTTCCATCCCACCCGCCGTAATTCTAGCGCTTAAATGCTACTAAACTCGTAATCTTGTTTCAGTAAGAAAATATGTATTACAAAATGTAAAAAAAACGGAACTTTGTGAGAGAACTCAAAATTTACAAAAATAAAAAAAGGCCGGCAGTGCCGACCTCGTTATATATATGAATTTCTTATATTTAATGCCGAATATCAGAAACTCGCGTTGCGTGGGGTGCGCGGGAAGGGGATTACGTCCCTGACATTTTGTACGCCTGTGACATAGGCGATTAAACGTTCAAAGCCTAATCCAAAGCCAGAATGTGGCACGGTACCGTAGCGACGCAGGTCACGATACCACCAGTAATCTTCTTTATTCAGACCCATCTCTTCCAGACGCGCGTCCAGGACATCCAGACGTTCTTCACGCTGTGAACCGCCAATGATCTCACCAATGCCTGGCGCCAGAACATCCATCGCCGCCACGGTTTTGCCATCGTCATTCAGGCGCATATAGAACGCTTTAATGTCTTTCGGATAGTTTTTCACCACCACCGGCGCTTTAAAGTGTTTCTCGGCCAGGTAACGCTCATGCTCAGAGGAGAGGTCAATACCCCATGAGACCGGGTTTTCGAAGGTCTGACCGCAGTTCATCAGGATCTCAACCGCATCGGTGTAATCCACCTGCGCGAAATCGGTGGTGATGAAACGCTGCAGGCGCTCAACCGCCTCTTTATCTACCCGCTCAGCAAAGAAGGCCATGTCATCGGCACGCTCTTCCAGCACCGCGTTGAAGACATACTTCAGCATTGATTCGGCCAGTGCAGCGGCATCATCCAGTGAGGCAAAAGCGATTTCCGGCTCCAGCATCCAGAATTCCGCCAGATGGCGGCTGGTGTTGGAGTTCTCTGCGCGGAACGTCGGACCAAAGGTGTAGATCTTCGACAGGGCGCTGGCATAGGTTTCGCCATTCAGCTGACCTGAAACGGTCAGGAATGCCTCTTTACCAAAGAAATCTTCGCTGAAGTCAACTTTGCCCTGATCGTTACGCGGCAGGTTTTCCATATCCAGCGTAGAGACACGGAACATTTCGCCGGCACCTTCGGTATCGGAGGCGGTAATCAGCGGCGTCGAGACCCAGAAATAGCCATTTTCATGGAAGAAGCGATGCAGCGCCTGCGCCAGGGTGTGGCGAACGCGGGCGACCGCGCCAATCAGGTTGGTGCGCGGACGCAGGTGAGCCACTTCGCGCAGATACTCGATACTGTGGCGTTTCGCCGCCATCGGGTAGCTGTCGGGATCTTCCACCCAGCCCACGACTTCAAGGCTGGTCGCCTGAATCTCAAACGCCTGGCCCTGACCCGGCGAGGCCACCACTTTACCGGTGACGATAACGGAACAGCCCGTGGTCAGACGCAGCACTTCATCCTGATAATTATTCAGAGAATTATTGACGACAGCCTGAACGGGATTAAAGCAGGAGCCGTCATAGACAGCGATGAAGGAAAGACCGGCTTTGGAATCTCTTCGGGTACGCACCCAACCACGTACGGTGACTTCACTGTCAACCGCGACGCGACCGTGCAGTACGTCCGCTACAGGCACTACGCTCATAAATATCTCTCTATATAGAAGAAGTGAGTAAAAAGTTGCCCCATCCGGGGTTTTGCTATGTTACTTGCGAGTCTTCAGGAAACAAGCAAAATTCAGGGGGAAAGCAGATTTATTACAGCAGAGGCGGGGCGTATCAACGCCCCGATAAGAAGAGGATTAACTCGCTTTTTTCACCAGCGGCAGATCAAAAGCTTTACGCAGGGCTCTGACAAAGGCTTTATCCTGGCAGATAGTTTTGCCCGGGCTGTCTGAGAGTTTCGCCACCGGCTTGCCATTGCACTGCACCAGTTTGATAACGATGTTAAGTGGCGTCACGCCCGGAATATCGCAGGTGAGGCGGGTACCGATGCCGAACACGACGTTAGTCCGCTGGCCAAAGTGGCGGTAAAGCGCCAGCGCTTTGTCGAGATTCAGGTTGTCAGAAAAGACCAAGTGTTTGCTTTGCGGATCGATACCCAGCTTCTGGTAGTGAGCGAGCGCTTTCTCGCCCCATTCGACCGGATCGCCGGAGTCGTGGCGCAGTCCCTGGTAGCGGCGGGCAAACACCGGGCCGAAATCGCGCAGAAAGGCGTCCATGGCGATGCAATCGGTCAGGGCGATGCCCAGCTTATCGTCATACTCATCCAGCCACGCCTGCAGCGCCGCGCGCTGGCTGTTGGCCAGTACCGGACTGATCTGCTGGAAGGCCTGGAACCACTCGTGCGCCTGTGTTCCCACCGGCGTCAGTGACAGACGGCGCGCCAGATCATAGTTACTGGTGCCAATCAGCCACGGAAATTCCTGTTTCAGCGTTGAGACGATCGACTGCTGCACATCCTGCGAATAGCGACGACGGGTGCCGAAATCCATCAGGCGGAAGCGTGACATATCAAGGTCAGCAACCTGGCCTTTAAAGTCGCCGAGTTTCTGATGTAAGTGGTCAAGTGCCTGCTGAGTAGTGACCTGCGGCGTGCGATGACGATGCACAATCTCACTGATCAGCGCCAGCAGCGGCACCTCCCACATGATCACTTCTCGCCACGGCCCCTGAATACGGAGTTCCAGCTTGCCATGATGATTGCGCACCTCAACCTGATCCGGGTTATAGCGGAACTGGCGTAACCAGCTGAGGTAATCCTGCCGGAAGAAGGGAAGGTGAGACAACCAGGTCGCTTCATCATCAGTCAGCGCCAGGTGTTGCATTGCGGTTATCGCGTCACGAATTTCGTCAGCGTAGAGACCCAGCAGTTCGTCGCCGCGGCAGCGAAACTCCGCCGCCACCGTTATGTCATGATAGCGGTGGAAAACGGCCTGCTGCATATGGAGCTTATAGGCGTCCGTATCCAGCAGCGAGGTCAGTATCGGGGAAGCATGTCCTGTCATGGCGCGTTTCAGCATCCTGTTCGGTGGCGCAGAGCCCGGTGTTGTACACAGTCATAAAGACGCAAAAGTATAATTCACTATCTGAAGCCGATCACAGCATATTTCAGTCGGGCGGGTCGAGGCCAATCTGTGCCATTGTTAACAAAGTGTAGCCATTTCACCCTTTAGGTGCATTGTGCGTGGCAAGCTTGTAGTAACAAGCTTAGACTTTGCCGGTAAACTTATAACAACGCGAGACGCAATATGACGCAACAGCCCCAAATCAAGTATCGCCACGACTACCGTGCGCCTGAGTACACCATCACCGATATCGATTTAACTTTTGAACTGGATGCGTCCACCACCCGCGTAACGGCCATCAGCCAGGTTAAACGACTGGGCGACAGCCAGGCTGAGCTGCGACTGGACGGCGAAGCGTTAACGCTGATTGCGCTGGAGGTCGACGGGCAAGCCTGGACGGCCTTCCGTGAAGAAGAGGGCGCACTGGTCATCAGCCAGCTGCCGGAAAGCTTCACCCTGAAAATTATTAACGATATTCACCCGGATCAGAACACCGCGCTGGAAGGGCTGTACAAATCGGGCGAGGCGCTCTGCACCCAATGTGAGGCTGAAGGCTTCCGTCATATTACCTGGTATCTCGATCGCCCCGACGTGCTGGCGCGCTTTACCACTACCATTTATGCCGATGGTGAACGCTATCCATTCCTGCTCTCCAACGGTAACCGCATTGACAGCGGCCGGGATGAGCAGGGTCGCAGCTGGGTGAAGTGGCAGGATCCGTTCCCGAAACCCTGCTACCTGTTTGCGCTGGTGGCGGGCGATTTCGACGTGCTGCGCGACAGCTTCACTACCCGTTCAGGACGTGATGTGGCGCTGGAGATCTTCGTCGATCGCGGTAACCTCGACCGTGCCGACTGGGCGATGACCTCGCTGAAAAACAGCATGAAGTGGGATGAAGAGCGTTTCGGTCTGGAGTATGACCTCGACATCTTTATGATCGTGGCGGTGGACTTCTTCAACATGGGTGCCATGGAGAACAAAGGCCTTAACGTCTTCAATGCCAAATATGTGCTGGCTAAAGCGGAAACGGCGACGGACAAAGATTACCTGGGCATTGAAGCGGTTATCGGTCACGAATATTTCCATAACTGGACCGGTAACCGCGTGACCTGCCGCGACTGGTTCCAGCTCAGCCTGAAAGAGGGACTGACGGTGTTCCGCGATCAGGAGTTCAGCTCTGATCTGGGTTCACGCGCGGTGAACCGCATTGATAACGTGCGTATCGTACGCGGTGCGCAGTTCGCCGAAGATGCCAGCCCGATGGCACACCCGATCCGTCCGGATCAGGTCATCGAGATGAACAACTTCTATACCCTGACGGTGTATGAAAAAGGGTCAGAAGTGATCCGTATGATGCACACCCTGCTGGGTGAAGAGAACTTCCAGAAGGGCATGAAGCTCTATTTTGATCGCCACGACGGCAGCGCCGCCACCTGTGATGATTTTGTTCAGGCGATGGAAGATGCCTCGAATGTTGACCTGTCGCAGTTCCGCCGCTGGTACAGCCAGTCCGGTACGCCAGTGCTGACGGTGCGTGACGATTACAACCCGGAGCTGGAGCAGTATACGCTGCACGTCACGCAGCACACGCCTGCGACTGCCGATCAGAAAGAGAAGCTGCCGCTGCATATCCCGCTGGATATTGAACTCTACGATGGCGAAGGCAAGGTAATCCCGCTGCAGAATAATGGTCATCCGGTACATCATGTGCTGAATGTCACCGAGGAGTTCCAGACCTTTATTTTCGATAATGTCTACTTCCAGCCGGTGCCGTCGCTGCTGCGCGAATTCTCTGCCCCGGTGAAGCTTGATTACAAATGGAGTGATGCTCAGCTCACCTTCCTGATGCGTCATGCACGCAACGACTTCTCCCGCTGGGATGCGGCTCAGAGCCTGCTGGCGACCTATATCCGTCTGAATGTCGCCCGCTATCAGCAGGGTCAGCATCTGTCACTGCCGCTGCATGTGGCCGATGCCTTCCGCGCGGTGCTGCTGGATACCGACTGCGACCCGGCGTTGACCGCGCTGATCCTGACGCTGCCGTCGGAAAATGAGATTGCCGAGCTGTTTGATACTATCGATCCGCAGGCGATTGCGCTGGTGCGCGACGCGCTGCAACGCACGCTGGCACGCGAACTGGCCGATGAGTTTTTTGCGATCTACAACGCCAATCAGCAGCCTGAATACCGCGTGGAGCATGACGCGATTGGTCAGCGCAGCCTGAAAAATATCTGCCTGACCTATCTCGCCTTCAGCGATGCGCAGCTGGCGGATAAACTGGTGCAGACGCAGTATCACCAGGCGACCAACATGACCGATGCGCTGGCGGCGCTTTCTGCTGCTGTTGCGGCACAGTTACCGTGCCGTGATGCGCTGCTGGCAGCTTACGATGAGCGCTGGCATCAGGATGGTCTGGTGATGGACAAATGGTTTGTGCTGCAGGCGACCAGTCCGGCCGCTAACGTGATGCGCAACGTGCGTCAGCTTCTGAATCATCGCTCCTTCACCATGAGTAATCCGAACCGTGTTCGCTCGCTGGTGGGTGCCTTTGCCTCGGCTAACCCTGCCGCTTTCCATGCTAAAGATGGCAGCGGTTATAAGTTCCTGGTGGAGATGCTTACCGACCTCAACACCCGCAATCCGCAGGTTGCGGCACGGATGGTGGAGCCGCTGATTCGCCTGAAACGTTATGATGAAGGCCGTCAGGCGATGATGCGCCAGGCACTGGAGCAGCTGCTGGAGCTGGATAAACTCTCTGGCGACCTCTACGAGAAAATTACCCGGGCACTGAACGCCTGATAATTAAAAAGGGGAGCGTCTGAGACACTCCCCTTTTTCAGCGCTGCTGCGCGTAACGAACCGGCTGCGGTCGCTCCGTACGCTGCATGACCCGATCCAGTACCTCAGCTTCCAGCTCGGCCAGCCGCGCCGATCCGCGACGGCGGGGACGGGGCAGATCCACCAGCAGATCCAGCCCGATCTGACCCTCTTCGATCAACAGCACGCGATCTGCCATCACCACCGCTTCACTGACATCATGCGTAACCAGCAGCACGGTAAAGTGATGCTGCTGCCACAGTGACTCAATTAATCCCTGCATTTCAATGCGTGTCAGGGCATCCAGCGCCCCCAGCGGTTCATCCAGCAGCAGTAAACCGGGCCGGTGGATCAGCGCCCTGGCCAGTGCGACGCGCTGTTTCTGGCCGCCGGAGAGGGCGGCTGGCCACTCATCAGCCCGATCGGCGAGGCCTACCGCCGCCAGCGCATCCAGCGCCGCGCTGCGCCATTCGCGTCCACGCAGACCCAGCCCGACGTTATCAATCACTTTTTTCCACGGCAGCAGTCGCGCATCCTGAAACATCAGGCGGGTATCTTCACGAGCCGACTGCAGCGGCGCGTTGCCTGCCAGCAGTTCACCGCTGGAGCTCTGTTCGAGACCGGCCAGCAGGCGCAGCAGCGTGCTTTTACCACAGCCGCTGCGACCCACCACCGCCACAAACTGACCTGAGGGAATATGCAGGTCAATCTTATTGAGAATGGTGCGGCTGCCATACTGTTTGCTGACGCCGTTAACGCCAACCGGGGTACCGGTGTTGAGGCGCGCCGGTGAGAGAGTCTGGCTCATGCGTTCTCCTCCTTCAGTTGATAAGCGGGATGCCAGCGCAGCCAGACACGTTCAAGCAACAACGCGGCGACATCCGCCAGTTTGCCGAGCAGGGCGTAAAGAATAATGGCGACCACCACCACATCGGTCTGCAGGAATTCACGCGCGTTCATGGCCAGATAGCCGATACCCGCGTTGGCAGAGATGGTCTCTGCGACAATCAGCGTCAGCCACATCAGGCCCAGCGCGAAACGCACGCCGACCATGATATTGGGCAGCGCGCCTGGCAGGATCACCTGGATAAACAGGCTCCAGCCGGAAAGGCCATAGCTGCGCGCCATCTCAACCAGCCCGCGATCGATGTTGCGGATGCCGTGATAGGTATTCAGGTAGATCGGGAACAGCGTCCCCAGTGCCACCAGAAAGATCTTGGCGGACTCATCGATACCGAACCAGAGGATCACCAGCGGGATCAGCGCCAGATGCGGCACATTGCGCAGCATCTGTACCGAGGTATCCAGCAGTCGTTCACCGGTTCTGGAGGTGCCGGTAATCAGCCCGAGCAGCAGGCCGATAGAGCCGCCGATACTGAAGCCGATCAGCGCCCGCCAGCTACTGATCGCCAGGTGCTGCCAGAGTTCACCACTGGCGGTCAGCTGCCAGAAGGTGGTCACAATTTTCTCCGGTGCGGGCAGAATGCGGGTCGACAACCAGCCGGTTTGCGAGGCAATCTGCCACACCACCACCAGCAGCGTCGGCAGCAGCCAGGGCACCAGCGTATCAGCAAGGCGTTTTCGGGTTCTGGTCATCATGCTCTCCTCAGCCCCGGGCGACTTTTTTCTCAGGGGTAAAATCGTTGGCTACCGCTTCACCGTGTGCCTGAACCACGCGCGGCTGGGGCACCAGTGGAACCTGCAGATCAAGATGCGGGAACAGCAGTTCACCGACGCGATAAGCCTCTTCCAGGTGCGGATAACCCGACAGGATGAAGGTCTCAATGCCCAGCGCTTCATACTCTTTGATGCGAGCGGCCACGGTCGGACCATCGCCGACCAGCGCGGTCCCGGCTCCGCTGCGCACCAGGCCGACGCCTGCCCACAGGTTAGGGCTGATTTCGAGCTTGTCACGGCGACCGCCATGCAGTGCGGCCATCCGGCGCTGCCCCACAGAATCTGCCCGCTGGAACGCCGCCTGCGCTTTCGCGATGGTGGCGTCATCCACATTAGCAATCAGTTTGTCTGCGGCCTGCCAGGCCTCTTCATTGGTTTCACGCACGATCACATGCAGACGGATGCCGAACCGGACGGTGCGTCCCTGGGCTGCCGCTTTCGCGCGCACCTGATCAATCTTCTCTTTAACCTGCGCAGGGGGTTCGCCCCAGGTGAGGTAGACATCGACCTGTTCGGCCGCCAGCTCCTGGGCGGGTTCAGAAGAGCCGCCAAACCACAGCGGGGGACGAGGCTGCTGAACCGGTTTAAACATCAGACGCGCACCGCGAACCTTCACGTGCTTGCCTTCATAATCGACGGTTTCGCCTTCCAGCACCCGACGCCAGACGCGGGTAAACTCGGCGGATTCCGCGTAACGCTCGCGGTGATCGAGAAACACGCCGTCGCCCGCCAGCTCTTCCGGATCGCCGCCGGTCACCAGATTAAACAGCGCACGTCCGTTAGAAAGACGGTCCAGCGTGGCGGCCTGACGTGCTGCCTGGGTCGGTGAAATCACCCCAGGACGCAGCGCCACCAGGAATCGCAGGCGCTGCGTCACCGGAATCAGCGAGGCGGCAACCAGCCAGGCATCTTCGCAGGAGCGGCCGGTGGGGATCAGTACGCCGCCAAAGCCAAGGCGGTCAGCGGCCTGCGCCACCTGTTGCAGATAGGCGTGATCAACCGGTCGCGCCCCTTCGGCAGTACCAAGATAGTGGCCGTCGCCATGCGTCGGCAGGAACCAGAAAATGGATACGCTCATTGTTGCTCCTTATTGCGTCACGGTATGCGGATGCCAGATGCGATCCTGGATCGTCACTTTTACTGGCAAGAGATGATTGGCATAGAACAGGTCAGCAGTGCGCTGCTGAGCTGCGGCAGTTTCGGCACTGACCGGCGAAATCCGGGTGGGTGGCCGATGGCTGAGGTAGCTGGCGATAACCGGTTCGGGCAAGCCCATCGCCTGCGCCAGTAACGTGGTGCTCTGCTGACGCTGGCTGATTGTCAGCGCGTCAGCAGTGCTGAAGGTGTCGAGCACCTGCTGAATAAACGCGCCATGGGCTTCGGCGTAGCTGCGGGTCGCTAAATAAAAGGAGCCGGTCAGGTTAAGGGAGCTGCCATCAATCAGCAGGCGCGAATTCCCCTGCAGCAGCACTGATGAATAGTAGGGGTCCCAGATTGCCCAGGCATCAACGTCACCCTGCTGGAAGGCGGCGCGCGCATCGGCGGGGGTGAGATAGACCGGCGTGATGTCTTTAAAGGTCAGACCCGCCTGCTGCAAGGCACGCAGCAATAAATTATGTGAGCTGGAGCCTTTCTGGAAAGCCACTTTCTTGCCTTTCAGATCTGCAACCTGTTTCAGCGGGCTGCTTTTTGGCACCAGAATCACTTCCGCTTTGGGTTTTGGCGGCTCCGCGCCGACATAAAGCAGATCCGCGCCCGCGGCCTGGGCAAACAGCGGGGGAAGATCACCGGTACTGCCCAGGTCGATACTGTTGATATTCAGCGCTTCCAGCATTTGCGGACCTGCAGGAAACTCGATCCACTTAATCCGGGTATGGGGAAACCGTTTCTCCAGTAACTGATGTGACTTCGCCAGCACCATGCTGACCGAACCTTTCTGATAGCCGATGCGAATCTCAGACGGATCGGATTCGGCGGCCTGTACCTGGAGGCCAGCCAGTAAAAGTCCGGCCACCAGCCACTTTCCTAATCTCAGCTTCATCGATCGTTTCCTTATACCGCTTGCGCAACAGGGTGATGGTGACGGGTCAGCGCCAGCCAGAAGGCGGAGACGGCTTCATCCAGGCGCTGTGACAGTGAATCCTGCAGTTCGGGCTGACGGTCGTAATGGCTGATCTGGCTATCTTCGGCATAAACACCATACAGGATCTCCTGCGCCTTTAAGGCGTTGAGCACCGGCTTCAGGGCATAGTCCAGCGCCAGCATATGACCGGCGCTGCCGCCGCTGGCCAGCGGTAATACGACTTTGTGTTCCAGTGCGCGCTCAGGCAGCAGATCGAGCAGAGTCTTCAGCGCACCCGAAAACGACGCTTTATAGATAGGTGTCGCAACAATCAGTCCATCAGCCGAAGCCAGATCGTCACGCAGGGCCAGCAGCGCAGGCGCATCAAAACGCGCATTGATCAGATCGTCAGGCTGAAAGTTGTGAATATTCCAGGGGATGACTTCAATGCCACGCGCCTCCAGCTTGTGCTGACATAGCGTCAGCAGTGAGGTTGAGCGGGAGGGGAATCTTGGGCTGCCTGCCAGCGTAATAACTCGCATCATCACTCCTTATAACTAAAAGTTATTGATTATCAAATGTTGAGAACTTATGTCTTCATACTGTCAGAGCAGGGGAGTGGGCTTAAATGATTTATCCGGCAAAGTAAGGGTGAAATCTGCAAATAGAAGCGGTAGTGGCAGGTGTCAGCATCGCCGCTTCCGATAATTCTTAAATTATGTGTCGGCAGCAGAACAATTCATTAAGAGGGATGATACGAGATCGTCAAAATGAGCCGGTTAAGCAGAAAAAATAGCTTTCGTCTGATTGCTTAATCATTTTTCCTGAGAGTGGCACGGCAATAAAGCGAAACGGCTGACAAAAGAGCGCTGCGAAGCAGCACAGTATCAGCTTATCTGCGGGAAGCATCTTTCAGGAATTAGGATTAGTTGCAGAAAGAAAACTGTAATGAAAATGAAGGAATGCTGAACTTATTCATCGTTTCAGATGTTCGCTTACACATTCCTGAATCTGGTTACGTCTGCTTCACAGGGCAATTTTAAATCGATCATCAACGGTTTTAACATTAACGCAGGCTATAGATGCACTTTCGTTAACAGTGATTCTCACGTGAAACGTTAAGATAATTTTTACGACTGGTCTTTTTTCGCCTTACCGGTTTAAGATAATCAGGCTAAATGAAAGCCATCATAATATTAGCGCATCACTCTTTTCGACGTTTCGCCTCTGGTCATGCCCTGCATCTGGCGGGTGAATCGTATTGTCTTTTTTCTAACAGCAGAGAATTGCCTATGTCTGACACTTTATTATCAGTGATTATTCCAACTTACAATGTTGAAAAATATATTGTGGAGTGCGTCGATTCATTATTACGTCAGGTTAAAGCGCCCAATGAAATACTCATTGTGAATGATGGCTCCACCGATGGAACATTAGCCTTACTTGAACAGAATTATGCGCATCTTTCTCAGGTGAAAATAATTACCACTGAAAATGGTGGTGCCGGTCATGCACGGGATGTGGGTATTGAGCAGGCGCAGGGCCAGTTTCTCTTTTTCTGTGACCCGGATGACGTCGTCGCGGATGGGCTGGTAGCTGAACTGGCCATGGTGGCGGAAAAGCACCCTGAAACCAACCTGTTCTGTTTTAACTCCTGCGTCTACCGCGATGGTCAGACAGAGATCACATCGCCAAAAGTCAGACACGAACACTTCGGCCAGCAGAAATCGCAGGAAGTCTTATTGGGCCTGCTGCGTAACGGCAGCTATACCTCTGCGGCCTGGAGCTATGTCATCAGCAAACGCGTTATTGAGCAGCATAAATTACGCTTTGTTAAGCGCGTTCATGAAGATCACAATTTTACGCTCTCCTGCTTTATGAAAAGTCAGCAGGCATGGGTCAGTCATCAGGTCTATTATAAACAGCGTATTCGCAACGGCTCACTGACTAACAGTACCAAAAGTAATGAGTTTTTCTATCAGCGCTATGATGCCTTTATGCACGCCTACAACACCTTAACCTGTTCTCAGGTTAAATCAGCGTGGCGCGATACGCTGGAAAAAGCTTATTTAGTGCACTCGTTTCGTCTGATGATCTATTTATCGCTCTATAATCGCACCCCTGTTCCGGAATATGTGCTTAACGCTATTCGCTTTATGGGCCGTAATGTGAAAACAGAGAGCTTTAAAGAGTGGTTATTGTTCAAACGTCCTGAACTGTTTATAGCGCTACAGCATTACAAGGTTAAAAAAGAGCTGAAAAACGCGGCCTGATTCTGAAAAACAGCCTGATTCTGAAAAGTGTTTAGCGATATTGTTTATGCCTTTACGAAATGAGAAGGTGAGACATGCAATGTGTATAAGGTTGTTGCGTCATGGCAAAAGTTCTCGATAAAAGTCTGGTTATTAATATTTTTTCGCTGCTGGCTTACCGCGGCGCGTCGTTTTTGTTCCCGCTGGCCACGCTGCCCTATCTTGCCCGCGTTCTGGGCGTAGAGCAGATGGGTACGCTGGCGCTGGCGATCGCCTGCGTGCTCTATTGCAGCACCATCTCCGACTGGGGATTCAATGTCTTTACCACCAAAGATATTGCTCACCATCGTGATGACAAAGAACGCGTCAGTCAGCTCTTCTGGTCAACGTTTAACGCCAAGCTGATGCTGCTGGTGGTCACCAGCGGCACGCTGCTGACCGCGACCTGGTTCAATCCCTCCTGGCACCCTCTGTTCTTCATCATTCTGGCGAACTGCACCACGCTGGTCGGCTCGCTGTTTTCATTTGGCTGGCTGATGCAGGGCTTTGAGAAGCTGGGTAAGACGGCGATGATCGCCACCTTCGGTAACTTCTGTGCGATTCCGCTGACCTTTTTGCTGGTGAAATCCCCGCAGGACACCTGGCTGGCGGCCCTGATCCCTGGCGCGGTCTCCATTATCAGCGCGGCGATTACGCTGAAGTTTGTGCTGGAGATGAAAGTCATTGGCCGCTATCGCTTTGAACCACGCGAAATCAAACAGCGCATCACCGACAGCATGGATGTGTTTATCGCCATTGCCGGCGCTAACCTTTTCAACAGCGTCAACGTGGTGATTCTCGCCTCCTTTGCTTCTACTTACATGGTCGGGATCTACAACGGCGCCGATCGCCTGCGTAAAGCGGCTAACTCTGTCCCGGAGCAGATCGGCAGCGCCTTCTTCCCGCGCGTCAGTCACCTGTTCGGCCGGGATAAACGGGCCGCGATTGCGGCGACACGTAAAAGCCTGCTGCTGTCGTTCTCCCTGAGTCTGGCAATTGTGATCTTTACCTGGTTTTTTGCTGATCTGGTGGTCTCAATCTTACTGGGTAAAGACTTTATCCCGTCGGCGGATGTGCTGCGCGTCTTTGTGCTCTGCTTCCTGTTTGGCAACATTGCCTATCCGGCTGGATTGCAGATTCTGATCCCACATGGTCTGGCCCGCCAGCGTATGTGGGTGATGATGGCCGCTGGTGTGGTCAACGTGCCGCTGTGCTGTTTCCTGGCGTGGAAGTTTGGCGCAATCGGTGCCGCATGGTCGATGGTCGGGGCTGAAGCGTTTGTCTGTCTCGGTATTTTTGGCATCATGCAACGTCACGGCATCCTGCGGGAATATCTGTTTCCCTCTGAGGTGAAAAATCACCCCGTAAACGATTCCGCCGCGTAAGATCAAAGCATTTTCAGATAGTTTTATGCATCTCCGCTGTTCGATTTACTTTTGCGCCAGAGCACTTTACCATTCTGGCGCACATTTTCCCGTGCACCGACTTCCACGATCGCTTCCGTCCTTCAGGAGAGTGCATGTTTTATCCTATCGTCCGACCGGCGCTGTTTAAACTCGACCCCGAACGCGCACACGAACTCACCTTTCAGCAACTGCGTTTTATGAATGGCACCCCGCTGGAGATGTTTTATCGCCAGAATCTGCCGTCGCGTCCGGTCACCTGTATGGGACTGACCTTTAAGAATGCCCTGGGCCTGGCGGCGGGTCTGGATAAAAACGCAGAGTGTATTGATGCGTTTGCGGCGATGGGCTTTGGTTTTGTTGAAGTCGGCACCGTCACACCACGCGCTCAGGCAGGAAATGATAAGCCACGCATGTTTCGTCTGGTCGAAGCGGGCGGAATTATCAATCGGATGGGATTTAATAATCTCGGTGTTGATCACCTGGTTGAGAACGTGAAGAAAGCGCGTTTTAACGGCGTGCTGGGGATCAATATCGGTAAAAATAAAGATACGCCGGTCGAGCAGGGCAAAGATGATTATCTGATCTGCATGGAGAAGGTCTATGCCCACGCCGGTTATATCGCCATCAATATTTCTTCGCCTAACACCCCAGGTTTGCGTTCGCTGCAATATGGCGAGGCGCTGGATGATCTGCTGTCTTCGATCAAACAGAAACAAAAAGAGCTGGAACAGCGTCATCTTAAATATGTTCCGCTGGCCGTAAAAATTGCGCCCGATCTCTCTGAAGAAGAGTTAATTCAGGTCGCGGACAGTTTAATACGTCATCAGATTGATGGCGTGATTGCCAGCAATACCACGCTCGATCGTTCGCTGGTGAGCGGTCTTAAGCATGCTGAGGAAGCGGGTGGGTTAAGTGGACGGCCAGTACAGTCGCGCAGTACGGCAGTGATCCAGCGCCTCTCTCAGGAACTGCAGGGACGGTTGCCGATTATTGGCGTAGGCGGGATCGATTCTCTGACGGCAGCGCGTGAAAAAATCGCCGCCGGGGCAACACTGGTTCAGATTTATTCAGGCTTTATTTATCAGGGGCCAGGATTAATTAAAGATATCGTCACCCATCTCTAAGACAATTCTCACAATGATTGGCCGGGGGGTTTATTTATCCCCTCGGCTCGTTTATATTTTGTCCTGTTGCACGCTTTTTCAGCTTTTCCTTATATTTCTTTTTTCGCTGAATTCTGCGTGATTTTTGGCGCAGCGGTAAATACAGGGCACACGATGAAAATTAAACCCGATGATAACTGGCGTTGGTATTTTGACAGCAGCCACGACCGAATGATGCTCGACCTGGCAGACGGTATGCTTTTCCGTTCCCGTTATTCCCGCAAAATGCTGACGCCGGATGCCTTCACTGAATCGGGTTTTTGTGTCGATGACGCTGCCCTTTATTACACCTTTGAAGAGACCTGCCGTCAGTGCAAACTCAGTGGCAGCCATCGCGCCGAACTGGTGTTAAATGCGCTGGTCGCTGCACGCTTCCTCAAGCCACTGATGCCGAAAAGCTGGCATTTCGCCTCTTATGCCCCGGCAATGCAGCCCCGTCCCGGTGAAATGGTGCAGGTTACGCTGGCAGAAGAGGGGACGCAGGCGCGTCTGCTGGTGGTTGAGAGTGGCGATAACGCGGCGCTCTGCCTGCTGGCGCAGCCGGGATTGACGCTGGCCGGAAAAAACATGGTGCTCGGCGATGCCATCAAGGTGATGAACGATCGCCTGCAGCCTCTGTATCAGGATGTCGCGCCGCGCTACGCCCGCGCAGTCTGATTACCTTAGTTCTACATCGCCAGCCGGAATACAGCTGCAGCTCAACAGCGTGCCGTCCTGACGCAGGGCGCTCTGTTTCAGCGCCTTAACCTCACCCGCGACCAGACTCAGCTTGCAACTGCCGCACAGTCCCGCCCGACAGGAGTAGGGGATCCGGAAGCCCTGCATCTCCAGCTGATCCAGTAGTACCTGCTGATTATCTCCGGTGAACGTATGCCCCTGAAACGTGATGGTCACGGCATCTGGCGCCTGCTGCTTTGGTTTCAGTGTTTCGACCACTTCACCGGCACCATAGCTGCGCGGTGCATGACGTTTCAGGACAATCATCTCATCACCGGCGCGCACCACCCCACTGTTGCGCGCCACTAAGTTCAGACCGAAATCAATATCCCCGCTGCCATCCAGGGCGGTACGGAACGTCTGCAGCGTGGCCAGCGGATGACCGGCAGGATGCTTAACGCCGGTCTCGGTGCTGACAGTGGTGAGCACGCAGCGACTGCATGGCTTAGGCACCTCGAATATCACGTCGCCAATCTGAATCTCCGCCCAGCTGTCTTCATCCCACGCGGCAGCGCCGCTGACGACCAGATTCGGACGAAACTGTTCAGCACGGACGCTGGCCGGGCAGTGCTGTTGCAGATCATGCAGCGACGCGTTGTTGATCAGCAAAAACGGAAAGCCGTCGGCAAAGCTCAGCGGAATATGATTAAACGCTTTAACCCGGCGGCTGGGTTGCGGCCCGACCCAGCGCAACTGAACCTCACGCGGGAAGAACTGGCTCAGCCATTGATTAATCGCACGCGGCGCTATGCGCGCGGTGAAATGGTTTCCCCAGACTTCGGTGGGGTGATCCTGCTCATCGAAATCGCTGAAGCGGATCAGGGAGTGACTGCCATCCGGGGCCGTCAGCAGCAGGCCATCCGGTAAAATAGCGGGCGTGAAGCGTACCATCTCAGGGTGCTGCCGGGCAGTAATAAAGGTGCCATCAGGTTCGGTCACCATAAACAGACGATCAAATGCCAGTCCGCTGTCAGTGACCAGCGCGTGTGACAGCGCTAATCCCCGCATCGACTTCACAGGATGAATAAATAAGCGGGAAAGCGTGATCATGGTGTTCTCCTTGAACCCGACGCGCGACACAAAAGAAGCTAACTTTATGACATAGGTCTCCGATTCGCTATAATGCGCGACAATTTTCTCAAGAGTTAAAAAGTGACGATATGAATTCTCTGTTTGCCAGCACGGCGCGTGGGCTCGAAGAGCTGTTAAAAAGTGAGCTGGACGCGCTGGGCGCGCAGGATTTGCAAGTGGTGCAGGGAGGCGTTCACTACGAAGCCGACGATCGCACCATGTACCAAAGCCTGATGTGGAGTCGTTTAGCATCACGCATCCTGTTGCCGCTGGGAGAGTTTGGCGTTTACAGCGATCTGGATCTCTATCTGGGTGTGCAGAGCGTGGACTGGCCGACGATGTTCGGCAGCGACAAAACCTTTGTCGTCCATTTCAGCGGCACCAACGATTCGATTCGTAACAGCCAGTTCGGCGCGCTGAAAGTTAAAGATGCCATCGTGGACAGCTTTACCCGTCAGAACCTCGAACGACCCAACGTCGATCGTGAGCAGGCAGATATCCGTGTCAACGTCTGGCTGAATGACGATCGCGCCAGCATTGCGCTGGATCTCAGCGGCAGCTCGCTGCATCAGCGTGGTTATCGCCAGCAGACCGGTCAGGCACCGTTAAAAGAGACCCTGGCGGCGGCCATCGTGCTGCGTTCTGGCTGGGAGCCGACGACACCGCTGCTCGATCCGATGTGTGGTTCCGGTACGCTGCTGATTGAAGCCGCGCTAATCGCCTGCGATCGTGCGCCTGGCCTGCTGCGCAAGCACTGGGGCTTCACCGCCTGGAGCCAGTTTAACGCTGCGTTGTGGCAGGACGTTAAAACCGAGGCGCAGAACCGTGCCCGCACTGGCACGGCTGCCACCCAGGCGCGCTTCTTTGGCTACGACAATAATGGTCGGGTGCTGGAGTGGGCGCAGGCGAATGCCCGCCGCGCTGGGGTCTTTGAACTTTTCACCTTCGGCCAGCAGGATCTGCTGAAGCTGGCTAATCCGGTCGACCCGGCGGTTCATGGTACGGTGCTGAGTAATCCTCCTTACGGTGAACGTCTGGAGAGCGAGCCAGCCCTGATTGCGCTGCACAGCCAGCTCGGACGTCTGATGAAGCAGCATTTTGGCGGCTGGAACCTGTCGCTGTTCAGCGCCTCGCCTGAACTGCTGAGCTGCCTGCAGCTGCGTGCCGATCGCCAGTTTAAAGCGAAGAACGGTCCGCTGGATTGCGTGCAGAAAAACTATAAGCTGGCGGTTAACAGTCATGAAAGCGCCGGACAGATTGCGGAAGATTACGCTAACCGCCTGCGTAAAAACGTGAAGAAACTGGAGAAGTGGGCGCGTCAGGAAGGCATTGAATGCTACCGTATTTACGATGCCGATCTGCCAGACTACAACGTTGCTGTTGATCGCTATGGCGACTGGGTGATTATCCAGGAGTACGCGCCACCAAAAACCATCGATCCTGATAAAGCGCGTCAGCGTCTGTTCGATGTCATCAGCGCGACGCTGAGCGTGCTGCAACTGCCTGCTGACCGTCTGATTATGAAAACGCGTGAACGCCAGAAAGGCAAAGCGCAGTATCAGAAGCTCAGCGAGAAGGGCGACTATTTCGAAGTTAAAGAGTTTAATGCGCGTTTCTGGGTGAATCTGACCGACTATCTCGATACCGGCCTGTTCCTCGATCACCGCATTGCCCGTAAAATGCTGGGCCAGATGAGTCAGGGCAAAGATTTCCTGAACCTGTTTGCCTATACCGGTACCGCCAGTGTGCATGCCGGTCTGGGTGGCGCGCGTTCAACCACCACAGTAGATATGTCGCGTACCTATCTGGAGTGGGCGGAGCGCAACCTGCGTCTCAACGGACTGACCGGGCGTCAGCACCGTCTGATGCAGGCGGACTGCCTGAGCTGGCTGAATGAGAGTGATGAGAACTTTGACCTGATCTTTATCGATCCGCCAACTTTCTCCAACTCAAAACGTATGGAAGAGAGCTTCGACGTTCAGCGCGATCATATGATGCTGATGCGTAACCTGAAGCGCCTGCTGCGTCGCGGCGGCACCATCATGTTCTCCAATAACAAACGCGGTTTCAAAATGGACATGGATGGCCTGAAATCACTGGGCCTGCAGGCGCAGGATATTACCCAGAAAACGCAGTCGCAGGACTTCGCGCGTAACCGTCAAATTCACAACTGCTGGCTGATCACTCACGCCGGTAAGGAATAAGCTTACATGTCATTAATCAGTATCCACGGCGCTTATCTCTCCTTCAGCGATGCGCCGCTGTTAGACAACACCGAACTGCACATCGAAGAGAACGAACGCGTCTGTCTGGTGGGCCGTAACGGTGCGGGTAAATCCACGCTGATGAAAATCATCAATGGCGAACAGCCACTGGATGATGGCCGCATTATTTATGAAACCGATCTGGTCGTGGCGCGTCTGCAACAGGATCCGCCGCGCAATATTACCGGTTCGGTGTATGACTTCGTGGCCGAGGGCGTTGAAGAGCAGGCTGAGCATCTGAAAGCCTATCACGCCATTTCCCATGTGGTGATGGAAGATCCCAGCGATAAAAACCTCAACGAGATGGCGCGTCTGCAGAGCATTCTCGACCATCAGAATCTGTGGCAGCTGGAGAGCCGCATCCATGACGTGCTGGAGCAGATTGGACTGCAGCCCGATACCGAGCTGTCGTCGCTCTCGGGCGGCTGGCTGCGTAAAGCGGCACTGGGCCGGGCGCTGGTGAGTAACCCGCGCGTCCTGATGCTGGATGAGCCAACCAACCACCTCGATATCGAAACCATCGACTGGCTGGAAACGTTCCTGAAGAACTTTACCGGCAGTATCATCTTTATTTCCCATGACCGTTCGTTTATCCGCAACATGGCGACGCGCATTGTCGATCTGGACCGTGGCAAGCTGGTCTCCTGGCCAGGCAACTACGATCTCTATCTGGAAGGTAAAGAGGAAGCGCTGCGCGTTGAAGAGATGCAGAACGCCGAATTCGACCGCAAACTGGCGCAGGAAGAGGTATGGATCCGTCAGGGCATCAAAGCTCGTCGTACCCGCAACGAAGGTCGTGTGCGTGCGCTGAAAGCGCTGCGTCGTGAACATTCAGAACGCCGCGAAGTGATGGGCAAAGCCAATATGCAGGTGGGCGAAGCGTCCCGTTCCGGCAAGATTGTGTTTGAGCTGGAAAATGTCGACTATGCGGTCGATGGCAAAGTGCTGGTGAAGGATTTCTCAACCCAGGTGCAGCGTGGCGACAAAATTGCGCTGATCGGACCGAACGGCTGCGGGAAAACCACCTTACTGCGCCTGATGCTGCAGCAGCTTAAAGCCGATCATGGCCGCGTGCATTCCGGCACCAAACTGGAAGTGGCCTACTTTGACCAGCATCGCGCTGAACTGGATCCGGACCGCACCGTGATGGACAACCTGGCCGAAGGCAAGCAGGAAGTACTGGTCAACGGCAAACCGCGCCACGTGCTGGGCTATCTGCAGGACTTCCTGTTCCATCCAAAACGTGCCATGACGCCGGTGCGCGCCCTTTCGGGCGGTGAACGTAACCGTCTGCTGCTGGCACGCCTGTTCCTGCGTCCCAGCAACCTGATGATTCTGGATGAACCGACTAACGACCTCGACGTCGAAACGCTGGAACTACTGGAAGAGCTGATTGATGGCTATCAGGGCACCGTCTTACTGGTGAGCCACGATCGTCAGTTCGTCGATAATACCGTTACCGAGTGCTGGATTTTTGAAGGCAACGGTGAGATTGGTACCTTTGTTGGCGGTTATCACGATGCTCAGCAGCAGCGCGCCGCCTACCGGCAGCACAAGGCGGCAGCACCGGCGAAAGCGACGGGTAACGCCTCTAAGCCTGCAGCAGAGAAGGGTGATGCGAAGCGTAGCGTGAATAAACTCAGCTACAATCTGGCGCGTGAGCTGGAACAGCTGCCGCAAAAACTGGAGCAGCTGGAAGCGCGTATCGGAGAACTGCAGGCGAAGATGAGTCATCCCGACTTCTTCAGTCAGGCACACGATCAGACGCAACCGGTGCTGGATAATCTGGCTCAGACTGAGCAGGAGCTGGAAACCGCTTTTGCGCGCTGGGAAGAGCTAGAGTCACTGAAAAACGGCGCGTAGGGCAGGGCTAACGGATGTGTTCAGCAGTGAAAAGTAACGCGTGGATGCTCTGTCCACAATGCGATTTAATGATTAAGCTGCCGGACATTCCCGTTGGCAGCCGTGCGTCATGCCCGCGCTGCCACACCTCCCTGACGGCCAACTGGCACGAACCGCGTAAACGGCCAACGGGCTATGCGCTGGCAGCGCTGTTTATGCTGCTGCTGGCGAATCTGTTTCCTTTTGTCTCAATGAAGGTGGCCGGGCTGACCAGCCAGATCACCCTGGCGCAGATCCCTCAGGTGATGGTGACGGAAGATTACAGCAGTCTGGCGACGCTGTTCCTTCTCTTTGTGCAGGCGGTTCCGGCCTTCTGCATGATCACCATTATCCTGCTGGTCAATCCGGTCCCGTTGCCGACGCGCCTCAAAATCGGTCTGGCACGTATCCTGTTTCAGCTGCGTAACTGGGGCATGTCAGAAATCTTTATGGCGGGCGTGCTGGTCAGTTTCGTTAAGCTGATGGCCTATGGTGAGATCGGCCTGGAGACCAGCTTCTGGCCGTGGGTCCTGTTCTGTCTGCTGCAGTTGCGGGCCTTTCAGTGCGTTGATCGACGTGGCTTGTGGGACAGTCTGTCACCCCGACCTGCGCTGCCCCATCCGCCCAAAGTGGGCATTAGTGGTTTAGAGCAGGGTCTGCGCTCCTGTCCCTGCTGTACGGCCATTCTGCCGGAAGCAGAGCATAAGTGTCCCCGCTGCGGCGTCACGGCCGAGGCACGGCGTAAGCACAGCCTGCAGTGGACGCTGGCGCTGTTGTTCACCTCAATACTGCTTTATATCCCGGCCAACCTGTTGCCGATCATGGTGACGGAAACCCTCGGCACAGCCTATCCCTCCAATATCATGGCGGGGGTGATTGTGCTGTGGGGCGATGGCTCCTATCCGGTGGCGCTGGTGATCTTTATCGCCAGTATCATGGTGCCTACGCTGAAAATGCTGGCGATTGGCTGGCTTTGCTGGGATGCCAGCGGACGCGGACAGCGTGACAGCCACAGGATGCACAAAATTTATGAAGTGGTCGAATTTGTTGGCCGCTGGTCAATGATCGACGTGTTTGTTATTGCCGTGCTCTCTGCGCTGGTGCGCATGGGGCAATTAATGAATGTTTATCCCGCGTGGGGGGCAGTATTGTTTGCAATGGTGGTGATTATCACCATGATTGCTGCCATGACCTTTGACCCGCGATTAACCTGGGATCGTGTACGCGAAAACAATATGAAGGAGTCGCGCCTTGACGGAAACTAATCACGGCCATGCAAAGGTGGAACAGATTAAGCGCTGGTCGCCGGTCTGGATTGTCCCCATCGTTACGCTGTTAATCGGCGGATGGATCCTCTTTTATCACTTCAGCCATCAGGGGCCGGAAGTCACCCTCATCACCGAAAACGCCGAAGGCATTGTTGCGGGTAAAACCACGATTAAAAGCCGTAGCGTGGATGTCGGTGTGGTGGAAAGCGCGGTGTTAAGCGACGATCTCCACCATGTGGAAATCAAAGCGCGCCTGAATGCCGGCATGGGAAAATTGCTGCATAGTGACAGCGTTTTCTGGGTGGTGAAACCGCAGGTGGGTCGCGAAGGGATCAGCGGTCTCGGTACTCTGTTATCCGGTGCCTATATCGAATTGCAGCCTGGCACTAAAAGCCAGGCACCCGAGCAGTTTAAGCTGCTGGATGCGCCGCCGTTAGCGCCACCAGATGCCAAAGGTATTCGCATCGTGCTGGACAGCAAGAAAGCGGGTCAGCTCAATCCGGGGGATCCGGTGCTGTTCCGTGGCTATCGCGTCGGTACGGTCGAGACCAGCGCTTTTGATACCGAAAAACGTATGATGACCTATCAGCTGTTCGTCGCTGCGCCTTACGATCGCCTGATTACAACCAACGTTCGCTTCTGGAAGGACAGCGGCATCGCCGTGGATATGTCCGCTTCAGGAATGCGAGTGGAAATGGGATCGCTGACCACGCTGTTCAGTGGCGGCGTCAGTTTTGACGTGCCGGATGGCTGGGAGTTGGGTCAGCCTGCGAAGAATCAGTCTGACTATCATCTGTTTGACGATCAGCGCAGCATTCAGGACTCGCTCTACACCAACCATATTGATTACCTGATGTTCTTCACCGACTCCATTCGTGGTCTGCAGGCGGGTGCGCCGGTTGAGTTCCGCGGCATTCGCCTGGGTACCGTATCGGAAGCGCCCTTGATGAAAGCCGGTCTGGACCAGGCGCTGAATAATGATTACCGCGTGCCGGTGCTGATTCGCATCGAGCCGGATCGCTTTATCAGCCGACTGGGTGAGAACTTCGATCTGCAACAGCATCTGCAGGATGGTAAAAAACGTGGCCTGCGTGCGACGCTGAAAACCGGCAGTCTGTTGTCGGGTGCGCTCTATGTCGATCTCGACTTCTATGACAATGCGCCACCTTACAAAGGTCCGCAGAAAGTCTCTGGCTATGAAGTTATCCCAACGGTTAGCGGTGGCCTGAGCCAGATTCAGCAGAAGCTGATGGCGGCGCTGGATAAGATCAACAGTCTGCCACTGAACGGTATGGTCAATGAAGCGACAGGTACGCTGAAAGAGAGCCAGAAAACGATGCGTGATCTGCAGCGCACCATCGACAACATCAACAAAGTCACCGCCAGTCCGGCTATGAAAACCCTGCCGGAAGACCTGCAGCAGACATTGCGCGAGCTGAACCGCAGCATGAAAGGCCTGCAGCCAGGTTCACCAGCCTACAGCAAGCTGGTGGGGGATATGCAGCGCCTGGATAAGGTTCTGCGTGAACTCCAGCCGGTGTTAAGAACGCTTAACACCAAGAGCAATGCGCTGGTATTTGAGGCAAAACCGGGACAGGATCCCCAGCCGAAGAGGGCGAAACAGTGAATAAAGGATTAATACTTTGTGCCGCGCTGGTGTTGAGTGCGTGCAGTAGCAGCGTTGACAATACCTGGTATCAGCTGCCCTCCGGGGCGGCTTCCATGCAGGTCAGCGGCAGCCAGCTGAATGAAGCGCAACCGATGTTGTGGGTGCAGCAGGTGACGGTGCCGGACTATCTGGCAGGCAACGGACTGGTTTATCAGACCAGCGATGTCAAATACGTTATCGCCGCGAATAATCTCTGGGCCAGCCCGCTCGATCAGCAGTTGCAGCAGACATTGATTACTAACCTGAGCAAGGCGCTGCCAGGCCGGCTGGTAGCCGGTTCACCTTTGGGCGCGCAGCACGATACGCTGAATGTGACCGTGACAGGCTTCCAGGGACGCTATGATGGCAAAGCAATCGTCAGTGGCGAATGGACGCTGGAACATCAGGGCCGGCTGACTAAACAGGCGTTTAACCTGGTACTGCCGCAGACCGAAGATGGCTACGATGCGATGGTCAGAACGCTGGCGGCGGGCTGGCAACAGACGGCGCAGAAAATTGCCAATAGTGTGGTTGCGTTAAATTAAGATTGATGTGAATAAATAAGCTAAGCCCCTGACCGATTGTCGTGCTTTTTCGACAGGGGTCAGGGGCTTTTTTATTAGCTTAATCATAAAGATAGTGCTGTCGCATGCATCACAAAACGCCGTTATTTTTACCGATTAAGGTCACATTTATGACACTGGCATGAAGATTGGGCATTGATCTTTGGGTGCGCAGGAGGTAGAACATAAGGGTGGTTGAACATTAATTCACCACTTTTCTTTCCACCAGATTCCACAGACCTTACATGAGGGACACGGAGTATGAAGAGACAGAAACGAGACCGCCTCGAACGCGCCCATTCACGTGGTTATCAGGCAGGCATTACTGGACGCTCAAAAGAGATGTGTCCGTATCAGTTGATTGACGCTAAGTCTCACTGGTTGGGAGGTTGGCGACAAGCCATGGAGGACAGGTCGGTAGCTGCATAACCGGATGTCACTGAAAAGGGAATATAACCTCCGCCATGCGCGGAGGTTTTTGTTTCCGGGGGAAACGCTTAGAAAGCGGCGGTATCTTTAAACAGGCCGACTTTAAGATCGCTGGCGTTATAGATCAGATTACCGTCAACCAGCACTTCACCATCTGCCACGCCCATAACCAGTTTGCGGTTAATAACGCGTTTGAAGTGAATGCGGTAAGTCACTTTCTTCGCATCTGGCAGGACCTGACCGGTAAATTTCACTTCACCCACGCCCAGCGCACGACCTTTACCTTCGCCGCCCAGCCAGCCCAGATAGAAACCAACCAGCTGCCACATGGCATCAAGGCCCAGACAACCCGGCATCACCGGATCGCCAATAAAGTGACAGCCGAAGAACCATAGATCAGGATTGATATCCAGCTCCGCTTCAACAAAGCCTTTGTCATATTTGCCGCCGTCTTCGGTCATTTTGACCACGCGGTCCATCATCAGCATGTTGCCGGATGGAAGCGGCGGACCATTTTCGCCAAACAGTTCACCACGACCTGACAGAATCAGATCTTCTTTGGTATAGGATTCGCGTTTATCTACCATGTTTTCAATAAGCCTTGTTTTAGTGAATCACGAATATTAGCGAACAGTTGTACGCTGAGCAAATCGGATTAACGGTGGTTGAACCAGTTAAGCCAGCGCAGCGCCCAGGGACGTTGCGGACCGTCCGGCTGGTTGAACAGGCTAATGCGTTCCTGGATGGTATTCAGCAGGCAATCGCCCAGGCCATCCTCGGTACTCCAGATTTTACCGGTCAGCAGCGGTAGCGCTTCATCAGCACGGTCAATAGCCCAGATATGGAAATGACCCTGTTCAACTGCACTGACAACCGCCTGGCTGAGACTGAGATGACGGACATTGCTGGCGGGAATAATCACACCCTGCTGACCTGTCAGTTCTCGCTGATGGCAGATATCAAAGAAGCCTTCAATTTTCTCATTCAGTCCGCCCACCGGTTGTACGTTGCCGAACTGATCAACCGAGCCGGTCACCGCAATTTGCTGATTGATGGGCTGATTAGCCAGCGCGCTGATTAAGGCACAGAGTTCAGCCAGTGAAGCACTGTCACCATCCACCTCGGAGTAAGATTGCTCAAAGACCATTGAGGCCGAGAAGGGCAGTTGCTGATCGAGTTCCAGCTCGGCAATCAGGTAAGCCTGCATAATCATCATGCCTTTAGCATGAATATTACCGCCCAGCTCCGCTTTGCGCTCGATATCCATGAATTCACCATCGCCGGGATGTACCACGCAGGTAATACGCGAGGGATCGCCCCAGGCACGGGGATGGCCAGGATATTCAACGACCGACAGGCCATTAATCTGACCGACCACTTCGCCTTCGGTTTCAATCAGAATCTGTCGCAGCAGGATCTCGTCACGCATCCGCTCATTGAGATAATTCTCGCGCCACAAACGCGCTTCCAGCGCATCACGCAGCGCTTCAGCGTTCAGTTCATCGCCCATCAGGGCCGATTCGCGCATCTGGCGTTGTAGCCAGCGGGGGCAGAGTGGCAGCGTTTCCTGATCGCCGCTGTAGCGGACGCCTTCTTTAATCAGTTCTGGCCAGAAGTCCGCTTCCGGCTGGGGCAGACCCGCCTGTTGCGCCAGTTCGATGTTCCAGCGGCACCAGGCAAGCATGTCATCTTCATCCAGAATCTGAATATTCTCTTCAAATTCAGTATAGATGGCCATTTCGTGAGCTTCGGGATCCAGCTCCTGAAATTCTGCCAGCGCTTCCCGATCGCCACACAGGACCAGTTTCAGATTGAGGGGCAAGGGAGGAATCGAGACTGGCAGCGGCCGGCGCTCATCCTGAGATGTCCACTCAACATAACCCTGCTCAATACACTTTTTCAGGCGCAACCAGAGAATCGGCTGCGTCATCAGGCTACGCAGGGAAAGCAGCAGCGTGCCGCCATTAGCTTGATGGATCAGGCCCGGTTCCAGCTGGATGCGATCTTTATACTGGCGCACGCAGCCAAACAACTGCTCCATCTCAATCCATTCAGCAAAGTGAATACCACCCTGACTGGTGAATGGGCGTTGAGGATCGGAGGGGGGCTGGAGCGTGACGTTGTCGGCCATGATATGGTAATCACCGCCGAATAGAGTGGTACTGTCGGCCATAACCCGCTCTGCGGCCTGGGCAATGAATGTCAGATAATCGCGGTTCTCCTGGCTACGAACCAGCAGTAACGGGAACCCCTGCGTCTGATGGTGTAAATGCGCCAGTGCATTCAGCAACCGGGGCTGTACCGTTGCCAGAGCATCAGTTTCTTCATCAGCAATTCGGGAGAAAACGGATTGGTATTGCGCGCTATCTGGCTGTAAGGTCTGCCACGTAAGTTGAGTGCTGGTCAAAATAATCGCATTTGTCTGTTTTAAGAAAAGCGAGATTATACAGGATTCACCCTTGTTAAGCACTGCAGACTTCCTGTTGAAGATGTGATGGTGACAGCATGTTTTTCGTTGCTGCATCCGGGAAAAAAGCTGTTATTCTTAGTTCGTTACGTGATCACGATGAGATTCCGATGAAATACCAGCAACTCGAAAATCTTGAATGTGGATGGAAGTGGAAATACCTGGTGAAAAAACATCGGGAAGGTGAACTGATCACGCGTCACCTTGAATTAAGCGCGGCGCAGGCAGCAGTGGATAAGCTGCTGGCAATGGAAAATAATCCGGTTACAGTGAATGAATGGATCGCAGAACATATTCACGCTGATCTGGATAACCGACTGAAGCAAACCATCCGTGCCCGACGGAAACGCCATTTCAACGCTGAGCATCAGCATACGCGAAAAAAATCGATAGACCTGGAGTATCTGGTCTGGCAGCGACTGGCAGGTCTGGCACAGCGGCGCGGCTGCACGCTCTCTGAAACGATTGTTCAGCTGATAGAAGATGCAGAACGTAAAGAGAAATATGCCACTCAGATGTCGAGTCTGAAGCAGGATTTGCAGGCGATTCTGGGTAACTCCGGTTCAGAGAGCGAATAATCGGGCAGGGTAATCAGAGCCTTTACTCTTCAGTCCGGTTTTATTACCGGCATAAAAAAACCCCGCCTTAGCGGGGTTTTTTATTACGTGTAAACTTAAGCCTGTGGCTGAGTTACAACGTCTTTGATACCTTTAACGTCGATTTCTACACGACGGTCCGGCGCCAGGCAGTCGATCAGGGCATTACGGCCTTTCACGCTGTCACAGGTGTTGCCGGTAACTGGGTTAGATTCACCCATGCCACGTGCAGAGATCTTGTTAGAAGGAATACCTTTAGATACCAGGTAATCTACGACTGACTGAGCACGTTTCTCAGACAGTTTCTGGTTGTACTGCTCTGAACCGATGCGATCGGTGAAGCCCAGTACGACAACGGAACCATCTTTAGGATCCATTGAGCTCAGCTGGCTGTACAGCTGATCCAGAGCCTGCTGGCCTTCTGGCTTCAGGGTAGATTTGTTGAAGGTGAACAGAACGTCAGACTTCAGAGTGAAACGCTTGGTTTCAACAACTGGAGCTGGTGCCGGAGCCGGAGCTGGCGCCGGAGCAGCGACGTCATCCTGACCGAAGCGGTATGAAACGCCTACGCTCAGCATGCCGTTGTCTGGACGAGTACCAACGGTCTGTGCATCACCGATGTTGTTAACCCACTGGTAATCCAGGCGGGTAGCCCAGTTTTTGGTCAGCGCATATTCAACACCAACAGCAGCCAGCGGAGATACGCCGGTGTCGTGGTCGCTGATGCGGCCAGTAGTTGGGTTAGTCTGCGTTGAGTCTGCACGCCATACCATGCCGCCCAGACGAGTATACACGTCCAGATCGTCATAGATTGGGTAGCTCAGTTTAGCAGCCAGCTGAACGCCCTGTGCTTTGAATGCGCCGTTAGTCACGTTGCCTTTGTTAGGCATGCGACCCAGCCAGTCATAGCCCAGCTCGAAGCCCAGGTATGGATTTGCCTGGTAACCAACGAATGCACCTGCACCCAGCTGGCTTTCATGAGTTGGACCGTCATTGTTTTCGTAACCGTTACCGTAGTAACCAGTGTCGTGATACTGAGACCAGCCCAGTTTAGCACCGGTGTACCAGGTGTCATCTTTCGGAGCGGCCTGCGCTACGGTAGCGAAGCCAGCCAGTGCCACTGCAATTGCGATAGCTGTCTTTTTCATTTTGCGCCTCGTTATCATCCAAATAGGCAATGAGCAAAAAGGTTGCTCTTGGTTTAAATCCTTCGCCGGGTCAAAATGCTCGCTTATGACTCTACCGCAAAAAACGGAGGTTATTGAGCACCCTGGCGAGCTAAAGTCTACAACGAGATTGGAAACTTACAAGTATGATGTGAGGCGCTTATGTAAAAAAACAGCGATTTATACACAATTTCTAACAATTAGGCTGGTCTTATTGCCGCGGCAAAAAGCCTTAAAAACTTGCTAAACCATTGTCAACGCTCGAACTAACAGAATCAGTGGTTTAGCTGCGACAGATAAGAAAAATAGCTTGGGAAACTTCTGATTTTTACTTAATGAAACAAATCCGACTGAATTTTTATCGCAGTTTGCGGTCTGAGAGGCGCTTCCGATGTCCCGCTTGCACGCAAAATCAATCCCAGCGCTTCACCCTCTGCCGCCGCATTTTCAAGTTGACGTCGTTCATCTTCGTCAAGATCGTAAGGAATCCATGCCAGAACGACACTGTAATTTCCTGTACGCAATGCTTTGACCATCGCTTCAACCGCATTCAGACGTTCAGAATCGGCGATATGCATACTTTTATCCAGTGGTAATCCTGATTCCTGCAGCCAGGTGCGATTCAGTTTATATGCCGGTGTTAACCACAATTGCCAGCGCGATTGCTGACTCAGCTGCTGCAATAATGGCAACAGCAACATCTGCATCATACCGGGCTGTTCGCTGTAGCGTAACTCAGTAATTCCACCGCCCTGAGAGGCCGGAACGGAAGAGGACGCATAATGATGAGCATAGCGTGAATTATCAGGATGTTGTGTTCGCATAAGTTAATCACCAGCAGTGGACTGTATGAATATACAGTACTGTCATCCTGGATAAAGATCAACCCAAATTTCGGAAAACGCCTCGCAAAATCGCGACAAGATTAGTTGAAACGCTATTTATTCATTGAACCCGCTGAAGCTTTTTTTTATCTTCTAATTACCTGATACCCAAGGTAATTTACGATATATTTCTTACATGGAGGTGGTGCAATGAAAAAGGTGAATCCGGTTGTAGAGCGCTCCAGAGCGCGCCTGGCCCCATTAGGAACAATAGAGTCGCGCACCCAGTTCGGAGGCTATGCCCTGGCTGTAGAAAGTGTGGTTTTTGCCTTAATTAATAAAGACGAACTCTATCTGCGCGCCAGTGAACCTCTGCGGGAATACCTTACAGATCGTCCGCTGCAACCCCTGATTTTTCGCAAGCGGGGCAAGCTGGTGAGTCTCAATTACTTTCGGGTCGATGAGGCGTTATGGCGCGACCCTGATCATCTGCTGGCGCTCTCCGCTGCCTCTTTAGAAACGGCGCAGCTGGAGTTGCAGGACCGCCAATCCTCACCGCGGTTAAAAGATCTGCCAAATCTCAGCGTACGTATGGAGATGATGCTGTACGAGGCGGGCGTCATGAGCGTCAATCATCTTTACCAGATGGGGGCTAAACAGTGCTGGCTGAAGCTAAAAGCGATCAACCAGCACGTTGGGTTCCAGACGTTACTTGCGCTGCAAGGGGCCATCACGGGCCACCATGCCGCCGCGTTGCCGCAGGCGACACGGGCGGAGCTGAATGCGTGGTTCCAGCGCACGCTTTTATCAAACCCCAATCTCAGCGGCGGTGAAGGCTAATCAGTGATTAGCGTGCGGCGCAGGCGAGCCACATCGGGCATTAATGCCACCAGCAGACCGAGTTGCTGGAGCACCAGCGGCGCACGCGTATCCGCATCTGCGGCCAGCTGGCTGATTCGCTGAGCCAGTTGATGGCGCATCGTTTCAACGTGCTCATCGCTGACAACTTCCGTCTGAAGGACATCCTCCACATAGCAAACCGTATCATCCAGCAATGTCAGCAGTTCGGGTGCGGTAATTTTATCGCGATGGGCGCCCAGCGCAGAAATGTAACTCAGAAACGAATGGTTGGAGCAAAGCAGCTGAAAAGCCGAATCGCGCAGCTTCTGGCTGGTGCGGCTTTCACTGCTCATATTTGAGACCACCGACGCCAGTTCAGCATCCGCGTTATGCGCATCACGCCGTGCAATGCGATAGGCGAGACGGTTATCTTTGCCCTGATGATATTGCTCCATGATCGCGTCCAGATAGCGACAATTCGCTTTCAGCGTTCGTTCTGCCACGGCAGGTAACTGACGAAAGCGCCAGTCAGGCCAGATAAACGCGACAGCCAGCCAGGCCAGGCCACAGCCCAGTAAGGTATCCACTACCCGTGGCAGGGCAACTTCAAACCCTTCACCCAGCAGGTTAAAGCAGAGCAGCACCAGCAGAGTGATAAACAGCGTGGCCTGTGCATACTGCACCTGCCTGAAAGCGAAGAACAGTACGCCCGTGATCACTATCAGGATTAACTGACCTTCAATCGAAGGCACCAGCCATAAAACGGGCAGACCAATGGCAATCCCCGCCAGCGTTCCGCCGATGCGCAAGGCCAGTCGTCGCTGCGTTGCATTGTAGTTGGGCTGGCAGACAAACAGGCTGGTCAGCAAAATCCAGTATCCCCGCTCCAGTCCGGTTACCTGAATAAAACCATATCCAATACAGAGCACCACTGACATGCGAACCGCATGCCGGAACAGCGCCGATGCGGGAGAAAGGTGGCGGCTGAAGCGCAGTCGGATATCACTCCAGCCACTCAATCCTTCGCGTGACAGCAGATTGTCACTGTGCTGAGGATCTTCACCGGCCAGCGTCTGTTCTGATTCAATCGAAGCAAGCTGTGCGTCGATGGCGCGCAGGTTGCGCAGCAGCCAGAAAAGAGCACGGGTATGTGTAGCGTCGGGATCATGCTGCTCCAGACGTTCTATCGCTTTCTGTAATCGTTCAAATGCACGCTCAAAACGGCTGTCATGCACCCATCTTTGGCGCATCAGAATACAATGTGCCAGCTGGCGACAGGCCTGAGCCTGCATATTCAGCAGGCGCTGAAAGCGAAACAGAATTTCGTTGTAGCGCCAGTCGCCGCGCAGCAGATGATATTGCAGATGGGAAGAGCTGGCCCGTTCATGAATATCCTGCGCCACAAAGTAGTAGTGCAGACTACGGCGGGTGCCGCGCGACCCGCGATCGCCGCGCAGACGACTCTGCAGTGTGGTCTTGGTCAGATTAAGTTGCGCCACTAACTGGCTGTTGACCATCGCCGCATCGATAAACGCGGCATCATCCTGATCGCCCGCGTCGGGATCGAAAAGATTCGCTTTGGCATCAAGGTAACGCGCCAGTTGTGAAAAACTCCCGGCCAGCTGTTCCTGCACCGGCCGGACCGGAAACATCAGATGGCCCAGTAATGTCAGCAGGTTGTACCACAGCGCGCCGACCAGCAGCAGCATCGGCTGCATATACCACTGGCTGAACAGTCCAATGCCGAGCATGGTATAGACCGCAATCAGCAGAGCACCAAAGGCGATAGTCGCGTAGCGCTGGCCAAGGGCGCCCAGCAGAATAAAGCCCCAGGTCGAGATTGCCAGCCCGATAATAAAGGCGAACGGATAGGGAAACAGTAACTCGACTGAAACCGAGGCGATGCAGAAGCAGAGCAGGGTAATCAGCAGATTCTTCAGGCGACCGGCCAGGCGATCATCGAGATCGGCCAGCGCAGCAGCGACCACTCCCAGCGTCAGAGGGATCGTCCACTCAATCTGATGCAGCCACCAGGGAATGGCGGCGCAGCCACTCAATGCAAACAGGATCCGCAGCAGATAGCGCCACGTACTGTTAAACAGATATTTGCGCCAGCCTGGCACGGCATCCGACATCATATTAGTAGCGGCGGGCATTGGCTTCGCGCGCGGCACGCGCCTCTTCCACCGACACCACCCTGCGCCCAACCGGCCAGAGCGCGATAGCGGCGATCTTAAAGTTCGCAATTCCTACCGGAATACCGATGATACTGATGCACTGCACAATCCCTACGGAGATATGCGAAAGGCAGAGCCACCAGCCGAAGAAAATCAGCCAGAAGATATTCAGAAAGGTGCCGCCGGTATTCAGAATATGACTCTTACTTTCCGGACGCAGCACATCAATATGCACCGCCTCGTTGCCAAACGGCAGCAGCGAGAGTTTGGTGATTTCCCAGCAGGAGCGGGTCAGTGGCAGGGTAAAAATCAGCACGATGCTGATTAACGTGGCAAACAGCCAGCTCAGGGTGGTGAAAAAACCGCCCAGAACAAAATTAAGAATATTTAAAACGGTGCGCATGATCTTCTTTTCCTTTTGCATTCCGCAAGATGTGACGCCAAGTTTAGCCTGTTTTAAGGCTGGAGCGCTAAGGGTCTGACAGGTAAACTCCCCCTAATCCTATTCTCTGACGTTGGTGTCGGCGTGGAACTGAAAGCAACCTCGATGGGCAAACGGCTTGCCCAGCATCCTTATAATCGTGTCCGTTTGATGGCGGCAGGCGTCGAAGTCAGCGGCGATAAGCATGAGTATCTGATCCCCTTTAACCAGTTACTGGATATCGCCTGCAAGCGCGGGCTGGTGTGGGGCGAGCTGGAGTTTTTGCTGGCCGATGAAAAAGTGGTCCGCCTGCATGGCACGGAATGGCAGGAAACGCAGCGCTTTCACCACTATCTGCTGCAGGCCTGGCAGAGCTGGAGTCTGGAGATGAGCGCAGTGTGCTGCGAGGTGCTGCAGGCGCTACGCGACGAAATCGAGGCGTTTGGCGCACAGGATCGCTGGCTGAACCGCCACGAATTGCAGGCGCTAAAAACCAACATCCTCAAACAGTTCGATGCGTTGCCGATGCCGCTCTCCCGCTTAAAAGATTTTGCTGACTGCCGGGATAACTGGCAATTCTGTCAGCGCTGGCTGGAGCAGGGCGAAACGGCGTTGCGGCAGCGAAACCGCGACTGGACGGCCGCCATGCTGACCCGCTATCAGGATTTCTTTGCCAGCGTCGAGAGCACGCCACTCAATCAGTCGCAATGTGAGGCGGTGGTTAATGGCGAGAATTCTCTTCTGGTGCTGGCAGGCGCGGGCAGCGGTAAAACCTCGGTGCTGGTGGCCCGTGCAGGCTGGTTAATGCAGCGCAAGCTGGCCAGCGCCGATCAAATCCTGTTACTGGCATTTGGCCGCCAGGCGGCTGAAGAGATGAACGCACGTATCCAGTCGCGGCTCTCCGCCGCTGACATCCAGGCGCGGACCTTTCATTCTCTGGCGCTGCATATTATTCGCGAAGGCAGTAATAAGCAGCCGGTTATCAGCAAACTTGAGAGTGATGCCGATGCACGTCGCACGCTGCTGATCCAGCAGTGGCGGCAGCAGTGTCATGAGAAGAAGGCACAGGCAAACGGCTGGCGTCAGTGGCTGCGTGATGAACTGGAGTGGGAGTTGCCCGATGGCCCATTCTGGGAGGACGACAGGCTGGCAAACCGGCTGGCGTCACGACTGGAGCGCTGGCTCGGTCTGATGCGTATGCATGGCGGTGCGCAGGCAGCGATGATCGCCGACGTTCCCGAAGAGATCCGCGATCTCTTCAGTAAGCGCATCAAACTAATGGCACCGTTGCTGAAAGCGTGGAAGAGCGCATTAAAAGAGGAGGGCGCGGTCGATTTTTCGGGTCTGATTCACCAGGCGATTGCCATTCTGGAAAAAGGACGGTTTATCAGTCCGTGGAAACACATTCTGGTGGATGAATTCCAGGATATCTCGCCTCAGCGTGCCGCGTTGCTGAGCGCATTACGCCAGCAGAATAAGCGTACTGCACTGTTTGCTGTTGGTGATGACTGGCAGGCTATCTACCGCTTTAGTGGGGCGGAGATGACGCTGACGACGGCATTCCATCACTATTTTGGTGAGGGAGACCGCTGCGTACTGGACACAACCTACCGTTTTAACGACCGCATCGGCGACATTGCTAACCGGTTTATACAACAAAATCCGCAGCAGCTGGCAAAACCGCTGAACAGCATTACCAAAGGCAATAAAAAGTCGATTTCGCTGCTGGCGCAGGATCAGCTGGAAGCCTTGCTGAACAAACTCAGCGGTTACGCGAAGCCTGATGAGCGAATTCTGCTGCTGGCGCGTTATCACTATCTGCGACCGGATTTACTGGATAAAGCCAGAACCCGCTGGCCAAAGCTCAATCTGGAATTTATGACGATTCATGCCAGCAAAGGTCAGCAGGCAGATTACGTCATTTTGCTGGGATTACAGCAGGGTAAAGAGGGCTTCCCGGCAGAGGCGCGCGAATCGATTATTGAACAGGGCTTATTACCGCAGCCAGAAGCGTTCCCTGATGCAGAAGAGCGCCGTCTGGCCTATGTGGCACTGACGCGTGCGCGTCAGCAGGTTTTTCTGATGTTCGATAAGGCAGCGCCGTCACCGTTTGTCGATCACTTCCGCGAGCTGGGTGTGCCGGTGTTGCGTAAAGCCTGAGTTACTTCAGACGATCGGCCAGATAGCGCTGATAGTCGGGGATCATAATCTCAACGCTTTGCGCAAACAGTGGCGACTGAATGATAAAGTCAGCCGTGGAGCGGTTAGTGGCGACCGGGATATTCCATACGGTAGCCAGACGCAGCAGCGCTTTGACATCCGGATCGTGCGGCACTGCGTTGAGTGGATCCCAGAAAAAAATCAGTGCATCGATCTTCCCTTCCGAAATCAGCGCACCCACCTGCTGATCGCCGCCCATCGGGCCGCTCAGCATGGCTGTCACATTCAGACTGGTATCGCGATTGATCAGATTACCGGTAGTGCCGGTAGCATAGAGGATGTGCGATTCCAGCGCGGGCTGGTTTTGTTTCACCCAGTCAAGCAGGGCGGCTTTGCAGTGGTCGTGGGCGACCAGCGCGATATGTTTTGTGGTGCCGAGGGTACGAACAGTCTGTTCCATAAAGGCGTCCTGGTAAGGCTCATGCGCAAGAAGAGAGAGCACGAGTGTACCTCTGGCCTTTCGACTCTATCAACTCGTACGTAGCATTTTGACCAGCGTCAGAAGCTGCTGACGCGTGGCTTCATCGAAGCGGTGAAACCAGCGGTGCAGCGAGGGCAGTTCGGCCTGAGTGGTCCAGTCCAGATCGGCGGTAAGCCGGACGGAAGAGGGCGTAGCAGAAGTGGTATTTGCAAACCGGGGCACAGAGGCAATCTGGCGGGTGCGATTATAATTCAGCATCGCTTTTTCCATATCTGCGGATGTGGTGACCGGCAGGTGGTCGCGCACGCTGGTAATCTCCGTGCCTTTTTCATCCACCAGCTGAAAGTTCAGGCTGCGGTCAAAATGATAACGCTCGCGTTTTGTCTCCAGCGCAGGCAACCGAATGGTGATGGTTTTGGCTACCGCGGTGAACGTGACGATCATCGGCACCGATTGATAAGCGATGACGTTCTCTTTCTGACCTTTGCGCTGCTGCTCTACCCGAAACAGAAACTGATGCTGACCGCGGTCCAGCTCCAGGCTGTCTGCGCCTTTGAGGAGGGAGCCTGAAATTTTTCGACCATCCAGCACCAGCAAATCGATCTGAGGATCGAGCTTTAATGTGATGGCAGAACAGGACGCCGAAACGAGGAGGGTAAGTAACCCCGTTACAGCCAGCGACAGCTTCATTTCAACTCCGGTAACTGAAGACACAAAGGATGGTGTGTAGCAAATTCTTACATTATGGCAGTTAATTTACATTTAAACATATTTATTCGTGCGCGGGTTCAATTAATTTCGCTGAGGGCTTACCCGCTAAAGGGCACGCCAATCTACACTCAACACTGGCCTGAAAGGAGATAAACATGAACGATCAGACAATTCGTGAGGTGCTGACGCGCACCCAACGTATCGCCTTAGTCGGAGCAAGCGATCGCCCCGAACGTCCCAGTTACGGTGTGATGAAATATCTGCTCGATCAGGGGTATGAGGTGATCCCGGTCAGCCCGAAACTGGCAGGAAAAACGCTGCTGGGGCAGCAGGGGTATGCCAGCCTGGCGGATGTACCGGGCAAGATTGATATGGTGGACGTCTTTCGCAATTCTGAAGCCGCGTGGGGCGTGGCCCAGGAGGCTATCGCCGTGGGGGCAAAAACATTATGGCTGCAGCTGGGTGTGATTAATGAGCAGGCGGCGGTACTGGCACAGGATGCGGGCATGACGGTGATTATGGATCGCTGCCCGAAGATTGAAATTCCGCGTCTGGGAATAACGCGTCAGAAATGATGAGTGTGGCGGCAGAGCGTGCCGCCACTAATTAGTGTCGCAGATGAGGTGCCTGTAATTGCTGACGTACCGATGCTGCCAGCTCATCCATTGAAGGCTGCTCAGGGTGTTCAATGCTGGTTTCGCCGGAAAGCTGAATCTCAGCAACATAGGTATGTACCTGATCGCCTTCCTCATCTTCCATCACCACATGATACCAGGGCGCGGTGCGCATTTTCTCTTCCGCGCCAACATCTTCAATTTTAGGCTCATCTAACGAGTATTCAGGATCGACATCGACGATAACGCCCAGTACGCCGGACAAACGATGACGAACCTGCTGACCAATACCAAATTTACTGGCAATCATTGTGACCTCCCAAAAAAAAGCTCTCTTACCAATATTGGGGCAGGAGCCGTTTTTTCAAGTCACATTACGCGGCAGGCGAAACCTTTCAGGTAGAGACCTTCCGGATAGCTGGCGATCACCGGATGATCCGCGGCCTGGCGGAACTGTTCGATAAACTGTACTTCACGGCCCGCATCCAGCGCGGCATCGGCGATGATCTTCTGGAACAGATCGGTGGCCATCAGACCGGAGCAGGAGAAGGTCATTAATACGCCGCCCGGATTCAGTAACTGAATGGCAAGCATATTGATGTCTTTATAGCCGCGACAGGCGCCCATCAACTGGCTTTTGTTTTCAACGAACTTTGGCGGATCCATAATGATCAGATCGAATTTCTCACCACTGTCCCGATAACGGCGCAGCAGTTTGAAAACATCATCACGCTCAAATTGCGCGCGGGAGAGATCCAGCTCATTGAGTTCAACATTCTGACGGGCAACGTCCAGCGCCTCCTGTGAGGTATCCACGCTGATCACTTCTTTACAGCCACCCATTAGCGCAGAAACCGCGAATCCGCCGGTGTAAGAGAAGCAGTTAAGGACGCGGGCATCCTGTGCGTAACGACGCGTAGCGAGACGGCTGTCACGCTGATCAAGATAATAGCCGGTTTTGTGACCGCCCTGGATATCCACCAGCAGCTTCATGCCATGTTCAGTAATCGGCAGCAGCGGCGGCGGCAGTTCACCGGTAACGGTGCCCTGCGTCAGCGCCAGACCCTCTTTCTTACGAACGGCGACGTCAGAACGGTCATAGATGGCGCAGCCAGGGAAACAGTGCTGCAGGGCAGTGATGATCGCTGCACGCTGATATTCTGCGCCTGCTGAGAGCAGTTGCATCACTAAAAAGTTGCCAAAGCGGTCGATGGTGACGCCCGGTAAACCATCAGATTCACCGGCGATCAGGCGATAGCTGTCCAGACCATCGCGGGCCGCCAGCCATTCGCGCCACTGCTGCGCCTGTTCAAACCGGCGGACAAAGAAGGCGATATCGATGGATTCATCGGCCTGCCAGCTCCAGACGCGGGCGCGGATCTGCGACTCGGGTGAATAAGCGGCGCGAGCCAGCCATTTACCGTTACTGTCACAAACGTCAATGGTTTCACCCAGTTGCGCTTTACCTTCCAGACGCGCAACGGCACCTGAAAAGACCCATGGATGGCGACGGAGCAGGGACTTTTCACGTCCCTTTGCGAGAATCAATCTGACTGTCATAGTTTGCTATGCTTACCTGAAAAAATGAGGCGCCATTGTCCGGTGGATAACGGGAAATTGCAACGAACAGCAGCAGGAGAGAATAATGTCAGCAGCCTGTTTTAAAGCATGGGTTCATGGCCGCGTCCAGGGCGTCGGGTTTCGTTACAGTACTCAGGCAGAAGCCAGGACGCTGGGCGTACTGGGCTATGCGCGAAATCTGGATGACGGCAGTGTCGAGGTGCTGGCCTGGGGTGAGGCGGAGCAGGTCGATGCGCTGATCGCCTGGCTTAAAGCGGGCGGGCCACGCAGCGCGCGCGTTGAAAAGGTGCTGGTGGAGCCGTACCAGCCCGCAGAGCCGCCCCGCGATTTTACGACCGGTTAATTACAGACATTTCGCCGGCTTAGGCAGGCCGGCGATTTTCGTCGCCTGTTTAGCCGGCCCTTCAGGGAACAGGCGGAACAGATAGCGGCTATTGCCTTTCTCTTCCCCATATTTTTGCGCCATCGCCTTCACCAGCATTCGCACGGCAGGGGAGGTGTTATATTCCAGATAAAAGGCGCGCACAAAATGGACCACTTCCCAGTGTGCTTCGGTCAGGGTCAGGCCTTCCTGATCGGCGATGTGGACAGCCAGTGCTTCACTCCAGTCGCCGGGATGCTTCAGATAGCCTTCGGCATCAACGGCGATTTCGTTACCGTTAAAATTCACGTGACATCCTCTTAGTAAATGACGGCGCAGTTTATCAAACCTGGCGGGCAGTAAAAGCAAAAACCCCGCCGAAGCGGGGTTTTACAGGCTACTGTCACTGCGGATTAGTTACTGCGGGCAAATCCCAGCAGGCTCAGCAGGCTGACAAAGATGTTATAGAGCGAAACATAGAGGCTGACCGTCGCCCGAATGTAGTTGGTTTCGCCCCCGTGAATGATGTTGCTGGTTTCCCACAAAATCGCACCGGCTGAAAACAGAATGAACAGGGCGCTGATGGCCAGATGCAATGCAGGCAGCTGCAGGAAGATGTTGGCTACGACAGCAACCAGCAACACGACGAAACCTGCCATCATCATGCCGCCGAGGAAGGACATATCACGACGGGTGGTCAGCACGTAAGCCGAACAGCAGAAGAACACCAGGGCCGTGCCGCCCAGCGCCAGCGCTATAACGTCACCCATGCCTGCGGTTAAGAATGAGCTCAGGATAGGCCCCAGGCAATAACCCAGGAAGCCCGTAAAGGCAAAAGCGGCCAGGATGCCCATCGGGCTGTTAGCCAGACGGTAAGTTAAAAACATCAAGCCATAGAAGCCAACCAGCATCAGGATTAAACCCGGCGCAGGCAGGGCCAGCAGGGTGCTGGCGGTAGCCGTAACGGCTGAGAAGGCCAGAGTCAGTCCGAGAAGAAAATAGGTATTGCGCAGAACTCTGTGCGTAGACAGCAGTGAGGCCTGCGATGAGGTGACAATTCTTTCCATGTTGCGCTCCTTTAAGCAGAACACCAAATATGTGCCGAGAATACGCAGGCCATTAAAGAGGGAAAAGGCGTTTTACCCTTCTTTACGCGCTAAACTGCTAATTGTTTGAGCAGAGTGGCGATTTTGACACCGAAAAATCACAATCTGGCTGTTTTTCAGGCGAATAGACAGATAGGTGCTTTACATCCCTAAACGGGGTGTTTATAGTGCGCGTCATTGCGGAGGGGTGGCCGAGCGGCTTAAGGCAGCGGTCTTGAAAACCGCCGATGGGAAACCATCCGAGAGTTCGAATCTCTCCTCCTCCGCCACTTTATCTGCCCTGGGCAATAAAGCGGCAAAAATAAATGTTTTGCCAATGCAGTACAGTTTCAAAACGGAGGGGTGGCCGAGCGGCTTAAGGCAGCGGTCTTGAAAACCGCCGATGGGAAACCATCCGAGAGTTCGAATCTCTCCTCCTCCGCCACATTTTACAGGCCAGCACTCAGTGCTGGCCTGTTTCGTTTCTGCCCTCACTGTTTCTTCTTCCTGTCTGAAAAAAGCGTGTCTCTCTCTGTGACGCGTGGCTGCGCATTCATCTCTCAGGTGCATCTCTGCTATAGTCCACTCACCGTTTTTGCAAACATCTGGCGCTTTTCTGAGGCGAGCTGAGTTACACTGTTGATTACATCGCTCTGAGGCGAGCTAATCGGTTGATAGCCAGAGTGTTTCTTTACTGAATGAATGGAATAGGCACAATGATCAAGAAACTGAGTCTTTGCGCATTGTCAGTGCTCGCTGCATTGCCGGTCGGAACGGTAGCATTTGCTGCTGAGGGTGATATGCAGCTGCAACAGGTGCTGATGTTAAGTCGCCACAATCTGCGTGCACCGCTGGCTGATAATGGCAGCGTGCTGGCGCAGTCGACCAAAAAGAGCTGGCCGCAGTGGGATGTTCCCGGCGGACAGCTGACCACTAAAGGTGGTGTGCTGGAAGTCTACATGGGTAACTACACCCGTCAGTGGCTGGCACAGCAGGGCCTGGTGAAGAACGGCAGCTGTCCTGACAGCAATAACGTCTTTGTTTACGCCAACAGCCTGCAGCGCACTGTGGCCACCGCCCAGTTCTTTGTTAATGGCGCCTTCCCGGGCTGTGACGTCGCTGTCACTCATCAGGATGAAATGGGCTCCATGGATCCTATTTTCAATCCGGTTATCACAGATGGCAGTGAAGCATTCAATAAGAAAGCGCTGGCTGAGATGGCCGCTGCGAATGAAAAACTGTCGCTGAAGCCTGCCTTCCAGCGCCTGGAAAAGATTGTCGACTACAAAGCATCGCCTGCCTGCAACAATAAAAAGCAGTGTGACCTCAGCAGTGGTCAGAACACCTTCAGCGCTGAAAATGGTAAAGAACCGAATGTCAGTGGCCCGCTGAAAACGGGGAATTCGCTGATGGATGCGTTCACGCTGCAATATTACGAAGGTTTCCCGCTGGATCAGGTTGCATGGGGCCAGATCAAAACGCCTGAGCAGTGGAAAGAGCTGTCAGCGATTAAAAATGGTTACCAGGATGCGCTGTTTACCAGCCCGGACATTTCCCGTGAAGTGGCGGCACCGCTGGTGGACTATATTCGCAGTCAGTTAGTGGATCAGGACAAAGCCAACGCGCCAAAAATTACGCTGATGGTAGGCCATGACTCAAACATCGCCTCGCTGCTGAGCGCGTTGCAGGTCAAGCCTTATGAACTGCCTGATACCTTCGAAAAAACGCCGATTGGCGGTCAGGTTGTTTTCGAACGCTGGCATGATGCGAAAAATGATAAAGACCTGCTCAAAGTTGAGTATGTCTATCAGAGCGCCGATCAGCTGCGCAACGCAGACGTGCTGAGCCTGAAGAATCCACCGAAGCGCGTTACGCTGCAACTGGCGGGTTGTGAGACCGATGCAAACGGCTATTGTAGCTGGGATCAGTTCTCTCAGGTGCTGAATGCTGCGCTGCAGGGCACGCCAATGCAGCCAGCGGCGGCACCACAACCGGCAGCCCAGTCTGACGACGACAGTGCGAAAGCCGCAGCGACGAATGACGCTGCTGCTGATAAGGCTGAAGCGGATAAAGCGACCGCAGCCAAAGAGAAGGCTGACGCCGATAAAGCTGCCGCTGAGAAGTCTGAAGCGGATAAAGCCTCCGCTGAAAAAGCAAAAGCGGACAAAGCAGCAGCCGATAAAGCTGCAGCCGAGAAGGCAAAAGCGGACAAGGCAGCAGCGGATAAAGCCGCCGCCGAGAAGGCAAAAGCGGACAAGGCAGCAGCGGATAAAGCCGCCGCCGAGAAGGCAAAAGCGGACAAGGCAGCAGCCGATAAAGCCGCCGCTGAGAAAGCGAAAGCGGACAACGCGGCAGCGAAATCAGCCAGTGCCGATAAAAGCGCGGCTGACCAGGCTAACGCCTCGAACACGCCTGCAACAGCGCGCAACGACGAATCAAAGTCAGCGGCTGTGGCAACACAGTAATCGCGCTATCTGGCCGATAATAAAAAACCCCGTCGAGACGGGGTTTTTTTATGGCTGCAAGGCGGTTAACCCGCCACGACCACCAGTTTCTGGTTAGCAAACTCTTTGATGCCCAGATCAGACAGCTCACGGCCATAACCTGAACGTTTCACGCCACCAAAGGGCAGTTCCGCTGAGGTGTCGCTCTGAGAGTTGATAAACACCATGCCGGTTTCAATGGCAGAGGCCAGTTTACGACCCCGTGCAATATCGCGTGTCCAGACCGAGCCGCCAAGACCATAGTGAGAGTCGTTCGCCAGCGCCACAGCCGCCTGATCGTCACTTATGACATAAACCTGCGCGACCGGACCGAAGAACTCCTGATAATAGGCGGGATTATCCGGGGTAATGCCAGTGAGAATGGTTGGCTGATAGTAGCAACCTGCACCGTCAACGGCTTTGCCGCCCGTGACCAGTTTTGCGCCATTGGCGACGGCTTCGTCTACCTGTTTCACCAGGCGGTCACGCGCGTCAGCGGAGGAGAGCGGGCCAAGCGTAGTCTTCTCATCCAGCGGATCGCCCAGCGTAGCGGAACTCAGTGCAGCGCTGAACTGGCTGATAAAGCGATCGGCAATCTTCTCATGCAGAATAAAACGTTTTGCGGCGGTACAGACCTGGCCGCAGTTGCTGAGGCGAGCCTGCACACCCTGACGTACCGCTTCGTCGAGATCGGCATCATCCAGCACCACAAACACGTCATTGCCACCCAGCTCCAGCGTCGATTTCTTAAGATGCTTACCGGCCTGCTCAGCCACGGCGCTGCCAGCGCGCTCGGATCCGGTCAGGGCGACACCCTGCACCCGGTCGTCAGCAATCAGATCGGCGACCTGATCGGTGGAGATGAACAGGTTAGTCCAGGCCCCTTCAGGCGCACCCGCTTCACGAACCAGCTTTTCAAAGATATCGGCACAGTGCGGCACGATATTGGCATGTTTTGCCAGCACCGGGTTACCCAGCGCCAGGTTAGGTGCCAGCACGCGCATCAGCTGATAGTAAGGGAAGTTCCACGGCTCGACGGCGACTAAAACGCCAATCGGGTGGTACTCAACCCAGGCTTCGCCCAGATCGCTGGGATAGGACTGCGGCTGCAGAATACGTTCCGCATTCTCTGCGTAGTAGCGGGCAATCTGCGAGCAGATTTTCACTTCTCCGCGGCTCTGACCAATCAGTTTACCCATCTCTTTACTGGCGATGGTGGCCAGTTCTTCCGCGCGGCTATCAATCAGGTCAGCCAGTTTTTTCAGTACCTGCAGACGCGGCTGAATATCACCTTTACTCCATGAAGAATGGAAAAGGCGATCGGCCACTTCGAGGGCATGGCTGACGGCGGCTTCATCGTGTGACGGCCAGCTTTTCAGCAACTGGTTGTTTGCGGGATTAATGCTTTGATAGGAAGACATAGCGTACTCCTTGGTGTGCTAAAAATTGAGGGCGGGAAAGTCCCGCCCCTGAATCAGACGTTCTTACGTTCTACGGGCTTGTCATCCCAGGTCAGGAGATCTTTATCGGTTTTTTCAAAGGCGCGAATCAGCACGTCATCACTGCCTTGCTGACGCCAGATCTCTTCTGCCAGTTTTTCATCGTAATTGGCCACTTCGAAGATGGCCTCAGCAATTTCAGGGGAGGTATGACGCAGACTGGCCCATTCGCCAACGTGATGTGCTTTTGATTGTTCAGTAGACATACTTTTCTCCTTTGATTAAATCAGTCCTGCAGTTTGACTGTCAGTCCGGCCACATGTTCACCCTGGAAACGGGCGATATTGAGTTCCGCTTCGGTAGGCTGACGCGAACCATCGCCGCCCGCCAGTGTGGTGGCTCCATAAGGCGTGCCACCGCGAACCTGAGAAATATCGAACAACTCTTTGGTGCCGTAGCCGATTGGCACAATCACCATGCCGTGATGCGCCAGGGTGGTCCAGACAGACGTGATGGTCTGTTCCTGACCGCCGCCGGTGCCGGTTGAGGTAAAGACGCTGGCAACCTTGCCAAACAGCGCGCCTGACGCCCAGAGTCCGCCGGTGCGATCCCAGAAGGTACGCATCTGTCCGGCCATGTTGCCGAAGCGGGTCGGGGTACCGACGATAATTGCGTCATAGTGCGGCAGCACCTCAGGCGTGGCTTCTGCTGCCTGCTGATCGGTTTTGCCGCCCACCTGTGCAAAGCGATCGGCCTCCATCGTTTCTGGTACCCGCAGGATATCCACTTCCGCGCCGGGAACCCGACGAGCGCCTTCTGCAACCGCGTTCGCCATTGTTTCAATATGTCCGTACATCGAGTAGTAGAGCACCAGAATCTTAGCCATTGATCTCTCCAGATGGTTTTGACGTCCAGAAAAAGTATAGAAGAGCTTTCGTTTTACGCAGGCGATGCCGAAGCCGAAGCGGAGGAGTCGGGCAATAAATCAGCAGCTAATCGGTTGTAAGTCGGCAGAGTGTTTGTTGTTTAGCCAAATTTCTGGCGATTACTCTGTTGCTAAATGTGACTGGCGGAAGAGTGAAAGGATAATCTGGCTATTATTTAAACATGGGCTGCTCCCGGGTTTCGGGCCGTCAGCCCTCTGTTTTTAATTCTTAATTATCGCACTACGCGACAGGAGCAAATCATGACAACACATCGTGGGGGTTCTGGAAATTTTGCTGAAAACCGTGAACGTGCCGCAGAAGCGGGACGTAAAGGGGGAAAAAACAGCGGCGGTAATTTTAAAAACGATCCGCAGCGCGCCGCGCGCGCGGGTGAGAAGGGGGGACGCAGCAGTCCTAAAAAACCGGACGCCTAACCCCACCCTGCCGCCGGTGGAGACCGGCGGTTAACGTCGTTGCTTTTCCCCCTCGCTCTCCCCACAATATTGTCCGGACACATCATCAGGTGAATTATGTCGGACACACTCCGTGGTTTAACCCTGCGCCTGACGCGGCAGGAGCTGGTATTACTATTCATAACCATGATCTGGGGCGGCACCTTTCTGGTGGTGCATCGTGCGATGCAACATTCCGGCCCGTTCTTCTTTGTCGGCCTGCGTTTTGCCACCGCCGCGCTGTTGCTGGCGCTCTTTTTCCGCCGTTATCTGGCAGGCATGACCTGGCTGGAGGTGAAAGCGGGCGCGCTGATTGGCCTGTCGATCGCCGGGGGCTATGGTCTTCAGACCTGGGGAATGCAGACCATCTCCAGCAGTCAGTCCGCCTTTCTTACCGCGCTCTATGTCCCTGTCGTGCCATTGCTGCAATGGCTGTTTCTGCGCCGTCCGCCGGGATTAATGTCGTGGCTGGGGATTGTACTGGCGTTTACCGGCCTGCTGCTGGTGGCCGGGCCGCAGGATGGTCGCATCACTCTGAATGCGGGTGAAATAGCGACGCTGATCAGCACCCTGGCGATCGCCGCCGAGATCATCTTAATCAGCCGCTATGCCGGTAAGGTCGATGTGCGCCGTGTGACCCTGATCCAGCTGGCGGTGGCGTCGCTGTGCGCCTTTGGTCTGATGATCCCCAATGGGGAAACGGTGCCTGCCATCTCAACACCGCTGCTGCTCAGCGCGCTGGGGCTGGGTGCGGCCAGCGCCCTGATTCAGGTCACCATGAACTGGGCGCAACGCAGCGTTTCGCCGACCCGCGCCACGGTGATTTATGCCGGGGAACCAGTCTGGGCCGGCGTCGTGGGGCGTATTGCGGGTGAGCGCCTGCCTGCGCTGGCGTTGCTGGGCGGGGCGCTGATCGTCTGCGGGGTGATCGTCAGTGAGCTGCGGCTGAAACGAAAAAAAGCGGTGCAGCCTGCTGCCACACCGCTGGAGTAGTTAGTTAACCCTGCTGTCGCGCCAGTGGCTTGTCCTGCTTTGCCGCACTGCGTCGGCGCAGAATAGCATTGAGGATAATCGCGCCAAAGGTGGCGGTACCGATACCCCCCAGCGTGAAAGAACCGATTTTCAGCGCGAAATCACCGGCTCCGAGCACCAGTGTGGTCGCCACCATGATCAGGTTACTGTTCTGGCCTAAATCGACATGGTTCTGCACCCAGATGCGGGCACCCGCGACTGCAATCAGCCCGAACACCACGATGGATGCGCCACCAATCACCGGGGCCGGAATGGTGTGGATCAGCGCTCCAAACTTCGGCGAGAAACCGGCGAGGATGGCGATAACCGCCGCGGCGACAAACGCCAGCGTAGAGTAGACTTTGGTCACCGCCATCACCCCGATATTTTCGGCATAGGTGGTGACGCCACTGCCGCCGATCGAGCCGGAGAGCATGGTGGCCAGGCCATCGCCAACAAAAGCGCGTCCCATGTAAGGATCGAGATTGCGTCCGGTCATGCCCGCCACTGCTTTCAGATGCCCGAGGTTTTCAGCCACCAGAATGATCGCCACCGGGGCGATAAGCACCATCGCCTGCAGATCAAAGGTGGGAGCGGTGGTGTGCGGCAGGCCAAACCAGGCGGCCTGTGACAGCAGCGTAAAATCGACCGGCTTACCCAGCCCCAGACCGTTGGTCAGTAGCGCATAGATCGCCCAGGCCAGAATCAGGCCGACCAGAATCAGCAGTCGCTGAATCATCCCGTGGGTAAACACCGCCACCAGACCGATACAGAGCACGGTCATCACCGCAACCCAGCTGTCGAATGACGAGGCGGAGACGCTGTGAACTGCAATCGGGGCCAGATTCAGCCCGATAGCCATCACCACCGCACCGGTCACGACCGGCGGCATCAGGTTTTCAATCCAGCGCGTGCCGGACTTCATCACCACCAGACCAATCAGCGTGTAGAGCAGGCCGCAGGCGATCACGCCGCCCAGCGCCACGCTGAGATTGGGATTAAGCCCCTGACCGCTGAAGCCAGTTACCGCAATGACCACGCCGACAAAGGCAGCGCTCGACCCGAGATAGCTGGGCACCCGACCGCCGGTTATAAAGAAGAACAGCAGCGTGCCTATACCCGAGACCAGAATGGCCAGGTTGGGATCCAGCCCCATCAGCAGGGGCATCAGCACCGTTGCGCCAAACATCGCCACCGCATGCTGTAAACCCAGCACCAGCGTCTGCCCCAGAGGCAGGGTCTCATCCGGGGCGATAATACCGTTTTCTGTTAATGCCGACTTCTTTTGCCATTGCGGAAACCAGGATCGTGCCATCGTCTACTCCAGAGCGTTATGAATGCCGGTGGGATTCAGGGAAGCGTTAACAGGCATCCTGCCGCAACAGGGGATGGTATCCCCGGTCAAACCACGCCAGACCGTGGGTGTCGTCATTGCGCACTAACCCCACGACTTCGCAGAACAACGTGTCATGCGTACCGACGCTGACAATCTGAGTGATGCGACAGTCAAAGGACACGACGGCGCCGCTCAGTACCGGTGAGCCGGTCACGGCCGTTGACCACTCAGCGGCAATAAAACGATCAGCCATTGGCGTTTTGCCGCCGAACAGATTGGAGAGCGTTTCATGGCCCGCTGCCAGCGTATTGACGCAGAGCTGCATGTTTTCGCGGAACACCGGGTAAACCGAGGCAGAGCGGTTAAGGCAGACCAGCAGCGTCGGCGGCGAATCCGTGACGCTGCACACCGCCGAGGCCGTAAAGCCTGCGCGTCCGGCCGGGCCTTCCGTGGTGATGATGTTGACCGCAGCACCCAGCCGCGACATCGCATTACGAAACTCAGTTTTCTCAACGGCAGGGGTAAGGGTATCCAGGCTCATCGTGTTCTCCGCGAAAAGGTTATCCGACGACGCGCTGCAGCGGCTGCACGTCATCAGTCTGATCCAGCCACTGCAGCAGCAGGGCATTAAAGTTTTCGGGGGCGGTGACGCTCATGGCGTGGCCGCCCCAGGCCATCATCTGTTCAGTAGCATTGGGCAGGGCCGCGGCCAGCTCAGTTGAGCAGCTCCACGGCACCAGCAGATCGTCCTGGCTGGCGATTACCAGCACCGGTTGTGGAATGGCAGCAGCCTGCGCGCTGAAGTCGGCGCTCATCAGGGCGTGCAGCCGCCGCATCAGATTTTCCATTCCCTGAAAATGTGCGACGTGATGGCTATCTTCCTGCTCCAGCCGCGTCTGATGCTGCGCCATCCACTCCGCTGGATAGAGAAACAGCGGCTGAGCGCGGACAAATGCCTCGACGCCGACGTTGAGCAGCAGGTCCTGACGCACCTGAAAGCAGCGACGGGTATGGGGATGCAGCGTCAGCCAGCCATTGATCACCGCGATCCGTTCGATCCGATCCGGATAATCCAGCGCCAGCTGCATCCCCATCAGACCGCCCAGCGCGTGACCGATCAGGCTGAAGCGCAGGATGCCGTGCTGCGCCAGCGCGACGGCCAGTTCTGACGCCATCATCGCCATGCTGTAGCCTTCCGGCAGGCTGTCAGCGCTGCGGCCGGTGCCGCGCTGGTCATAGATCACCACCCGATAGCGTGCCGTTAGTGCGGCCAGCTGCGGCTGCCAGAAACCCGCCACGCCGCCCAGACCGGATGAGAGCACCAGCGTCGGTGCATCGGGATTTTGCAGACCCAGAATATCCAGCTGCATCAGACCTCCGCTTTGCCGATGTGCGCCACGCTGGCGATCTCAATCAGCGCATCAGGCTTGACCAGACCGCACTGAATACAGAAGCGCGCCGGTTTTTCGCCGGGAAAGTACTCGGCATAAACCTGATTCACCGCGGCGTAGTTCGACCAGTCAGTAATAAAAATCGAATTAAACGTCACATCGGCCATGCTGCCACCGGCGGTCTCAATCACCTTTTTGATGGTTTCCAGCACGTGGCGGGTCTGCGCTGCGGCATCACCCACATGCACCACGTTGTTGTCAGCATCAAACGGCAGCGTACCCGAGACATAGACCACGCCATCCGCCAGCGTGCCGGGAACGAACGGGGCGATGGGGGTGGTGGTGCCTGGCGGAACAATAATACTTTTCGGCATAGCGTCGTCCTTATCGTGGATTAGCGGGCATTCAGGCTTTCGCAGAAGGTATCGACATCCGATACCCAGCCAAAAAAGGTTTCGATATTGAACAGGGCAGCCTGCTGAGCAAAGGGCGGGCCGGCCTGATAAGTGGCATCTTCCAGCACCACGCCGAAGTACTCCAGAAAGAAGCCGTCGCGCAGCGTCGATTCAACGCAGACGTTGGTGGCGATGCCGGTAAACATCAGATGACGGATCCCGCGGCTGCGCAGCATGCTGTCGAGCGGGGTGTTATAGAAGCCGCTGTAACGCGATTTCGGCAGCACGATGTCACCGGGTTGTGGCACCAGTTCATCGACCAGTGCGTAATCCCAGCCGCCTTTCGACAGCAGCGAGCCCTGCAGTTCAGGCCGTTTGCGCATGGTTTTCAGGGCATTCGATTTATGGAAATTGGGGGAACCGGCGTCGCCCGCTTCTACATAGTCACTGTCCCAGCCGTTCTGGAACCAGATGATCTGAACGCCTGCCGCACGGGCCGCCGTCACCGCCTGATGGATTTTCGCAATCACCGGCTTTGTGGCGGAAACATCGAAGCCCGCCAGATCGAGATAGCCGCCTTCAGTGGCGTAGGCGTTCTGCATATCCACGACAATCAGCGCGGTCTGGCCGGGCGGAAAGGCGATCGGTTCTGGCCGCGCCGGCAGTTCAACCTGTGGAACATCCGGCGTGTGAGCACAATAAACGGTAGCCATCATGCCACCTCCTGCTGTGCGTCGAGCAGGGCGCTGCGACAGGCCATCAGCGGCTGAATGTGCTGCCCGAAGTTCTCGATACCCTGCAGGAAGTCATCAAACGTCAGCAGCACGCCGTGGGTGCCTTCGACCTGCGCAACCTCATCCAGCATCCGCGCCACGCTGGCATAAGATCCCACCAGGGTGCCCATATTGATATTGACTGCCGAGGTCGGATCCGCCATCTGGCGCACATTGGTGTCGCTGCCCGATTTGGTGTCCTGCTGACTCTGGGTGGTGAGCCAGGAGAGCGCCTCTTCATCCGCACCCGCTTTGTAGTGTTCCCACTTCGCCCGCGCTTCTTCGTCCGTTTCAGCAGCGATGATCATAAACAGCACATAGGAGCCGACATCGCGGCCCGCTTTTTCAGCGGCCTGCTTCATGCGAATCGAGGTAGAGCTGAACGCGGCGGGTGTGTTAACACCTTTACCAAAGCAGAAGTTGTAATCGGCGTGCTGAGCAGAGAAGGCCATACCGGCATCGCTCTGTCCGGCGCAGATCACCTTCATCGGGCGCTGCGGCTGCGGACTCACGCGGCAGTCGTTCATGGTGAAGAACTCACCTTTAAAGTCCGATTTTCCGGTGCCCCACAGATCGCGCAGCACGGTAACGTATTCGGTCAGATAAGCGTAGCGGCTGCTGAAGTACTCATCGCCAGGCCACATACCCATCTGTTCATATTCCGGTTTCTGCCAGCCGGTCACCAGGTTGACGCCAAAGCGACCGCCTGAAATGGAATCGATGGTGGACGCCATGCGCGCCACAATCGCCGGAGGCAGCGTCAGGGTGGCGGCGGTGGCGTAGATCTCAATGCGCGATGTCACGGCGGCCAGCCCAGCCATCAGGGTGAACGATTCGAGATTATGATCCCAGAACTCGGTTTTTCCGCCGAAGCCGCGCAGTTTGATCATCGAGAGCGCAAAATCGAAATGGTAATGCTCTGCTTTCAGCACGATCGCTTTGTTCAGTTCAAAGGTCGGCATGTACTGCGGCGCATTGGACGAAATCAGCCAGCCATTGTTACCAATCGGAATAAAGACGCCTATCTTCATGTGAAACCTCGTTGCGATGGGGGAAAGGTGTTTCACGCGCTGCACTGCATCCTGCATCGTCCATGTGGGCCGCGCTCAGTCACAATTCTGCAAAGTGTGTGCCACTTTTTTTATTGTTTTATATAACAATGAGTTAAAATTAACCCGAAAGAGGTAAGTGGAGTAACTGGTCCATTTCAGACCGTCTGGTCAAAATTCGCTGCACGTTTTCCATGCAGACTGAGCAAAAAAGGTGCAGGGCGCGGATTGGGCAGCGATGAATCCCTTTGCTATGATGCGCTGACACCAGAAGGATGAGGTAAACGTGTGAATACCGATGAAAAAAAGCCAACGCGTCGTTCGCGTGCGGTTGCAGCGAAGCGGGCCGCCATACTGGAAGCGGCATTAACCTTCTTCTCACAGTTTGGCATTCACGGCACCAGCCTCGATAAGGTAGCCGAGCTGGCCGATGTCTCTAAAACTAATCTGCTCTACTATTTTCCCTCTAAAGAAGTGCTCTATGTGGCGGTGCTTAAGCAGATTCTGGATGTCTGGCTGGCACCGTTGCGCGCGCTGGCGCACGATCAGGATCCATTGGTCGCGATTCGGCGCTACATCCGGCTCAAGCTGGAAGTGTCGCGCGATCATCCTCAGGCTTCCCGGCTCTTCTGTCTGGAGATGCTGCAGGGTGCTCCGCTTCTGAAAGGGGAGCTGGCAGGCGATCTTAAGCAACTGGTGGATGACAAAGCGGCAATTATTGAACGCTGGATTGATGAAGGACGTCTGGCGGGCGTACAGCCGCAGCATCTGATCTTTATGCTGTGGGCCACCACGCAGCATTACGCCGATTTTGCCACTCAGGTTGAGGCCGTTACCGGCCAGACGCTCAGCGATCCGGCGTTTTTCGATCAGGCTGTTGATAATGTGCAGCGCATGATCATCGAAGGGATTCGCGTACGCTAATTCAGGATACATCCACGGTTCAGGTACGGAGTTAATCAATGGATTCTGTTTCGCAACTGGTGCTGGGTGCCTCAGTCAGTGTCGCAGTGATGGGACGTCGGGTGCCGGTCTGGCAGGCCGCGCTGGTGGGCGGCGTCTGCGGTACCTTACCCGATCTCGATGTCTTTCTTGATCATGGCGATGCGATACGCAACATGACCCTGCATCGCACGGAAACGCATGCGTTGCTCTGGCTCACGCTGCTCTCGCCACTGATTGCATGGCTGGTGGCGGGGCTGTTTCGCCAGCGGGTGAAGTGGGCAGCATGGTGGCCTGCCATCTGGCTGGCGCTGATCACCCATCCGCTGCTCGATTTGATGACGGTGTATGGCACCCAGCTTGGCCTGCCGATCACCGATTATCCTTACGTCATCGGCAGTATCTACATCGTCGATCCACTCTATACGCTGCCGCTGCTGGCAGGCCTGGGCGTCGCGCTCTGGCGGCGCAGTGATAAAGGGCTGCGCGGAAACCGGCTCGGGCTGATGCTGAGTACCCTTTATCTGGTCTGGAGTGTGATGATTCAGGGCGTTGCAGGCTGGCAGATCAGAGCGTCGCTGGCGGAGCAGGGTATTCCGGACAATAAAGTGCTGGTGACGCCGACGGCCTTTAATACGCTGGTATGGCGCAGCGTGATTATGACGCCGGATCGCTATGGTGAAGTTTATTGGTCGCTATTGTCGCCCTCACGGCCACTGCAGGTGGCGTGGTACCCGCGTCATCCTGAGCTGTTCGACGCCTTTCGGGGCAGCTGGTATGCAGAACGTGTTGCCTGGTTCAGCCACGGCTTTTACGCCCTGCGTGAGCAGGACGGGCAGACGACGATTGCCGACCTGCGCATGGGCGAAGGCGATAAGTATACCTTCACCTTTGGTCTGGGCACGCCTCAGCAGCCCGATCCCCGGCCGCAGCGCTTACCTTATGAACGCCCCTCTTTATCCGCCATTTTCTCTGCGCTGGGCGATCGCCTGTAAAAAAAAGCCCGGTCATCTGACCGGGCTTTGTTCATGATATTACCGATTAGCGGCTACGACGATTACGCAGCATCCAGCCTACACCCAGCAGGGCAAACCAGAGTGGCGTAACCAACAGCGCCTGGCGCGTATCTTCCTGCAGCGTCAGCAGCACCAGAACAAATGCGAAAAATGCCATGCAGACCCAGCACATGAATTTGCCCAGCGGCATCTTAAATGCCGACTCCGCATGGCGCTGCGGATGCTTTTTACGGTAGGCCAGATAGCTGCACAGAATGATGGTCCAGACGAACATAAACAGAATGGCCGAGACGGTGGTCACCAGCGTGAAGACCTTCATCACATCCGGGATCAGGTAGATCAACGCCACACCAATCAGCAGGCACAGGCAGGAGAAAAACAGGCCGGTAGTCGGCACCGCACGGGCAGAGAGTCGGCCAAAGGCGCGGCTGGCCACACCCTGCTGCGACAGGCCATAGAGCATACGGCTGGTGGAGAAGATGCCGCTGTTGGCTGAGGAGGCGGCAGAAGTCAGCACCACAAAGTTAACGATACTCGCAGCAGCAGGCAGACCAATCAGAACGAACATCTCAACAAACGGACTGCGATCGGCCATCACCTGGGTCCAGGGCGTTACCGCCATAATCACCATCAGCGCCAGCACGTAAAACATAATGACCCGCAACGGAATCGCATTAATCGCGCGCGGTAACACTTTATGCGGATTGTGGGTTTCAGCCGCTGCCGTGCCCACCAGTTCAATGCCGACAAAGGCAAACACCGCAATCTGGAAGCCGGCAAAGAAGCCGCTGAGGCCTTTCGGGAACATGCCGCCGTGATCCCAGATGTTGCTGAGTGACGCTGTGCCGCCGCCCGGTGAGGGGTAGTGAATCGATACCAGCACAATCCCGGTTACGATCAGCGCCACAATGGCGACAATTTTAATGATCGCGAACCAGAACTCCATCTCGCCAAACAGCTTGACGGTGGCAATGTTGAGCGCCAGAAAAACCACCACGCAGAGCAGGGCGCTCATCCAGATCGAGAAGCCCGGAAACCAGAGCTGGAAATAGGCGCTGATTGCCACCACGTCGGCAATGCCGGTTACCACCCAACAGAACCAGTAGGTCCAGCCGGTAAAGTAGCCGGCCCACGGGCCAAGCAGATCAGCGGCAAAATCGCTAAAGGATTTGTACTCAAGGTTGGAGAGCAGCAGCTCCCCCATGGCGCGCATCACAAAGAACAGCATAAAACCGATGATCATATAGACGAAAATGATCGAGGGGCCAGCCAGGCTGATGGTTTTACCGGAACCCATAAACAGGCCGGTACCGATAGCGCCACCAATGGCGATCAGCTGGATGTGACGATTGTGCAGATTGCGCTGGAGCTTATCGGGCGTTTCGTGGGTGCTTGCGGTTTCTTTAGATTGATCAACCATAAAATTGTCTTTCCTGTCGTGATGTTGTGTTCAGCTCTGCTGGCTGTTAGTCAAGGCGTCTGCCTGAGGGCAAGTCGGCATAAGATAGAGGAAGAGAGCCGGAATCGGGTAACGCTTTTTTACCAATTGTGATGCCTGCCGTCCCGGAAGCAGCAATAAAGCGCGATTTTGTTCAAACCTTCGTCAGTCTGGGTAATTATTCATCACGTTATGTCAGTCAGGCGGCGTAAAGGGCGATGGGCTTCTACACTTTTTGTTTGCTAATCATCAACCTGCGAGAGGGACTATGCGCACGCTTATCCTGTTTTTGCTGTTGCTTGCGCTGGGATGGGTCAGCTTACCCTGGCTTAAGCAGCATCTGCCGCCGCAGTTTAATCCCTTTACGCCACTCTCTGTTACCGATCCGCCGGGCTGGATGACGCAGATTAAGATGAAAAGGCTGGCCAGCGATCCTGACGCATGTCTGGCGGTGATGCGCCGCGCTCAACAGGCGGGCTGGGTCAGCTTCAGCGAGCGTCCGGACGTCACGGGTCACTGTCCGCTCAGTCATCCGCTGCGGGTTCAGAAATTTGGCCCGGTCAGCCTCAGCAGCAGCTTTCTGGCCAGCTGTCCTATGGCCGTCGCCAGCACCATGTATGCTCTGCGCAGTCGTGAGCAGACCGCCAGAGAGTTGCACAGTCCACTGGTACGAATTACCCATGTCGGCAGTTACGCCTGCCGTAATATTTATCATCGTGCCCAGGGGCGGCTCAGTGAACATGCCACGGCCGATGCCTGGGATGTGACAGGCTTTCAGCTGGCTGATGGCCAGCGGCTTGAGGTCAGTCGTCACTGGCAACAGCCGGAAGAAAAAGCGGCAATGCTTCATACGCTGTGGCGTGGCGGCTGTGAGGTATTCGGCAATGCGCTGGGGCCGGACTATAACGCCGCTCACGCCTCACATTTTCATCTGGGTATGCGTGGTGCAGGCTACTGCCGATAAATCATCAGACAGGATTAATACCGTGTTTGATTAAGAAATGTTCTTATGGTGCCAGTAAAACCCATCCAGTTATCATTGCTGAACCTGATCCCTTACTGAAATAGTCTGACAACAGGTAAGGATGCTCCTAAAAAAACCGATTTCAGGGCCATTTGTAAGAATAAAACGATGCCTGCGGGATAAAACCCTTGCGCAAATTCTCAGCGTCATTTGCTCAGCGCCTGCTGGCGGCATGATGAAATTATTTCATGATTGCGCTGGCAGAAATAAGGGAAAGGTATCGCATAAATAAAAAAGTGCGTGATTAAGAAAAGAACGGATTTTACCTGCAAATTTATTTTCAGATGATTTAGTTGCGTGACTATCGGTAAAGTGATTTAACTGATTAAAATAGAGTCAGTGCTGAGCATTACGCCGTAAATAGTGATCTCCGCCACGTATTGCGGCCAGGTAGCAGATTAAGTAAAGGTGACTATTACGGACGTGCTGTCCTGGGTCAGGTACCCGCAGTCAGATAAGTGGATAAACCACAGCAGGATATGAATCGACTGGCACAGAGCACGGTCGGGCAGGGGAGAGCAGAAAAGGTTTATTAAACATCACATCGTTACGCTTACAGGGCTGCCACTGAAAACCGGGACAGGCCTGTAACCTGCAAGCGCGTGGCGCGGGCAGCAAGCCGGTTAGCTGCCTCAGCAGACGCCACAGGGGCTGCGGGGACGTCTGACGAAGCCTGTCCTGATGGCTGCAATGACAGAGCCGGTCTTATTTCCTGATAAAAAATATGTCAGAAATTTGCCACTGCCGCTTCGCTTATAATGGAGTAATTAACGCCTTGTTTACTCGTTATTTACCCAACAATCAGCATCGCGATTCAATATTTTCAGCAGACTTTTCAAGTCTGAGAAAAAATTGCACTGGAGGTCAGGGATTGAAATCCTATCAGAAAAATCTTATTCTTCTGGGGTGATTGAAATTGCTGTGATCGGCCTCACCTTGTAAAGGCAGGAACACTTTTTCACTCCGCTCCAACGGTGAAAGGTTAAATGCGCTGTAGATCGGGACAGGTTCGTCCTGCACGATAAATTAGTTTTCTTCTGCAAATTTATTTTATCCGATGAATCTGAATGAATATTACCGGAAGGGCGAGTGAAATTAACGCTGAGGCAATATGAGTACTGAAAATTATTTCGCCTGGCGAGCTGAGGCGAAAGAAAAATTTCAGGCATTAACGGTTTCTTCTGAATTGAAGCCGTTATTGCAACAATTTATTGAATCATTAGGCTTCGATTATTTTGCCTTTTTGATTCAGCACCCGGTGCCTTTTACCCGACCGCGTATTCATTTACATAGCACCTATCCCAAACTATGGGTTAAACGCTATGAGAAGCAGAATTATTACGCTGTCGATCCGGTGCTCAGGTTGTGTCAGCGACCGGGCAGAGGCATGGCGTGGACGGAGGAACTGTTCGCTGACGCCGGCAATTTGTGGCGTGAGGCGAGAGAATATGGGCTGCAGAGCGGATTTTCTTGCTCTGCAATGGCACCAAATCGCGTCATTGGTATATTATCTATATCGTCGCAACAGCCCATTTCTGTCCAGCTCTGCCATGCTGAACTGGAGGTGAAACTACACCTTTTAGCGGAACTAAGTCTGGATACGCTGGAACGCTTTAGCGATGATGCAATGATGGTACTAAAAAAAGAGTTTAGTCAGCGCGAGCTGGAAATTTTGAAATGGACAGCCGAAGGAAAAACGGCGGTCGAAATTTCACTTATTTTATCCATCTCTGAACATACCGTTAACTTTCACCAAAAAAATATGCAAAAGCGTTTCAATGTTTCCAATAAAACGCAGATTGCCTGCTATGCAGCGGCAATCGGACTGATCTGAACATTAAGCAACGGCTACATTTAGCTGTTCCTTTGCACAGGTCTGTTGTCTATTCTGCGCCGGGACTTTGCCAGGCTGGCGCAAAGAAATCATTGCAAACATGGGGATGTCAGAGGCGCATGATGAAAATAGTGCAAACGCAATTAAAGGATATGCCATCCTCTTTGCTTGCCGAACTCGGCAGCTACCGATACAGCGTCTTTGCGCGCGGCGAAGGGTGGTCAATTCCGCCACGTCTGAGCACGCCAGGACAGGAATATGATCGCTACGATCGTTCAGATGTCACCTGGCTGATCGCATGGAATGCGCGGGAGGGCATCAGCGGCTGTGCGCGTCTGATGCCCTGGTTCGAACCTGAACTGAGTGAAGGCATCGTACTGCCTTTCAGCCATGAGAAAGTGTGGGAAATGTCGCGCTTCTCGGCACGGCTGGATGTGGACGCTGAGCTGCCACTGAATATTCTCTGGCACGCCGTGCAGCTGGCAGAATTGAACGGTATGGAATACATCATCAGTTCGGCAACGCCGATGCTGGAGAAGATGTTTGAAGAGCATCAGGTGGTGTATGAGCCGCTGACGCCGGGACTTATTCTGTCAGAAGATAATCTGTTTGCGATCCGTATTCCGGTGGTTCAGCCAGCGCTGGCTGAAAAGTATCGGGGAACGCGGCGCTTTAGTCCGGAAGAGGTGCTGCCTACGCTGGGCGTTTCGGTTAACTGGCAGGCGCATAGTTAATTAATTTGCCCCCGCGGCTGGGGGCAAGCAAGCTTACTGACGGTAGGCTGTTTTAATCTGCTTAATGGTATTGCTGAATACTTCGGCCTGGGGCTTGTCGCCCAGCGTCTGTACATAGCGTTCCATATTGATAATCACTTTGCCGGCATCAGCCTGGCCCATACCTTTCAGGATCAGGGTGATCATCATCTTCAGACCCGCGATTTCATCCGCTAATTTCCGGGCTTCCTGCGAAGTTGCAAAATCTTCATCGCTCATGCGTTTCTCCTTGGTGAATGACAATGTGTCGGCAATCTGTCCGAGCAGCAGTGCGTGAGTATACCACAGGGGCAGTAAGTTGCTGGAGCAGCCGGTTCGCTTCGCTATAAACAGCTGGTTTGTCCAGTACAACTAATCAATCGCTGAAAGTAATTACAGGCGTTGCCGGGCCAGATATCACAAGGGCCTGCAGCGACAAGGGACAGCCAGTGCTGGTGTTAATCCCATGAAATAGGAAGAGTTTAAGGATTATTCAGTACGCCTGTCGGTGGTAAGAAATCTCTGTTATTGCTGGCTGCACGGGGCTGGAAATCGTTATGCAAAGCGTCGACTGTTTTGGTTTGTTGATGTGCTTTTGAGGTAAAAACGGGTATGATTATCGCCTGTATTCATTAATTGCTTCCTCTTTTTTTAGCCTCTGGAGTTTCCCCGTTGATCAGTGTGCTTCTTGTTGATGACCATGAACTTGTCCGTGCCGGAATCCGTCGCATCCTGGAGGATGTCAAAGGTCTGGCCGTGGTCGGAGAGGTCAACTGTGGCGAGGATGCCGCTAAGTGGTGTCGTGCCAATCAGGTTGATGTGATCCTCATGGACATGAACATGCCGGGCATCGGTGGACTGGAGGCGACGCGCAAAATCGTGCGTTACAATCCCGATATCAAAATCATCATGCTGACCATTCACACGGAAAATCCGCTGCCTGCGAAAGTGATGCAGGCGGGGGCTGCAGGCTACCTCAGTAAAGGGGCTGCGCCGCAGGAGGTGATCAATGCGATTCGCTCGGTCAATGCCGGACAGCGCTACATCGCTTCAGATATCGCCCAGCAGATGGCGCTGAGCCAGATTGAGCCACAAAAAGCGGAATCCCCCTTCAGCTGTTTGTCGGAAAGGGAATTGCAGATTATGCTGATGATCACCCGTGGACAAAAGGTGACGGAAATTTCCGAGCAGTTAAATCTCAGTCCTAAAACCGTTAACAGTTACCGCTACCGGATGTTCAGCAAGCTGAATATCAGTGGCGACGTAGAGTTAACGCATCTGGCCATTCGACATGGCCTCTATAATGCGGAGCCGTTAATCAGTAGTGAATGACGTTTTTGATCCCAAAGCCTTTCTGAGTACGGTAACCAGCAAGCCCGGTGTTTACCGCATGTATGACGCCTCAGGCACCGTCATCTATGTAGGCAAAGCCAAAGACCTGAAGAAGCGTCTGACCAGCTACTTCCGCACTCAGGTCGGCAGCCGCAAAACCGAAGCGCTGGTTAGCAATATCCAGCACATCGATGTCACCGTGACCCACACCGAAACCGAAGCGCTGCTGCTTGAGCATAACTACATCAAGCTCTACCAGCCGCGCTACAACGTGCTGCTGCGCGACGATAAATCTTACCCCTACATCTTTCTTAGCAGCGATACCCATCCGCGACTGGCGATGCACCGTGGTGCAAAGCATGCCAAAGGCGAATACTTTGGCCCGTTCCCCAACGGCTATGCGGTGCGTGAAACGCTGGGATTGCTGCAAAAAGTCTTCCCTATCCGCCAGTGCGAAAACAGCGTCTACCGCAATCGCTCCCGGCCCTGTCTGCAATATCAGATTGGCCGCTGTCTGGGTCCCTGTGTCGCGGGGCTGGTCAGTGAGGAGGAGTATGCACAGCAGACCGATTACGTACGTCTGTTCCTGGCGGGAAAAGACGATCAGGTTCTCAACCAGCTGGTCAAACGGATGGAAGAGGCGAGCACGGGCCTGCGCTTTGAAGAGGCGGCACGCCTGCGCGACCAGATTCAGGCTGTGCGACGGATCACCGAAAAGCAGTTTGTCTCGAATCAGGGTGATGACCTTGATGTGATGGGTGTGGCTTATGAAGCGGGCATGGCCTGTCTCCACGTGCTGTTTATCCGTCAGGGCAAAGTGTTGGGCAGCCGCAGCTACTTCCCGAAAGTGCCCGTCGATACCGATCTGGCTGAGGTCGTTCAGACCTTTGTCGGGCAGTTCTACCTGCAGGGCAGCGAGGCACGCACGCTGCCTGGCGATATTCTGCTGGACTTTACCTTGCCAGAGCGTGAACTGCTGGCTGAGTCGCTCAGTGAGCTGGCCGGACGTCGGGTGAGTATTCAGAGCAAGCCGCGCGGGGATCGCGCCCGTTATCTCAAACTGGCGCGCACCAACGCCGCGACGGCGTTAACCACCCGGCTGTCACAGCACTCCACAATTCATCAGCGGCTGATGGCGCTGGCGGAGTTTCTTGAGCTGGACAAAATTAAACGCATGGAGTGTTTCGATATCAGTCATACCATGGGTGAGCAGACCATCGCCTCCTGCGTAGTGTTCGACCAGAATGGTCCGCTGCGTGCCGATTATCGTCGCTACAACATCAGCGGTATTACGCCGGGGGATGACTACGCCGCCATGAATCAGGTGCTACGCCGCCGCTATGGTAAAGCGATTGAAGAAGATAAGATCCCGGATGTGATTCTGATCGATGGCGGTAAGGGCCAGCTGTCTCAGGCGAAGCAGGTCTTCGCGGAACTGGATGTGCCCTGGGACAAAAGCCGGCCGATTTTACTCGGTGTAGCGAAAGGCAGCGATCGTAAAGCCGGACTGGAGACGCTGTTCTTTGAAGCGGAAGGTGAGGGCGTTTCACTGCCACCCGATGCGCCGGCGCTGCATGTGATCCAGCATATTCGTGATGACGCTCACAATCATGCCATTTCAGGACACCGTAAAAAACGGGCCAAAGTAAAGAACACCAGCGCACTGGAAAGCATCGAAGGGGTGGGGCCGAAACGGCGTCAGCAACTGCTTAAGTACATGGGGGGCCTGCAACCGCTGATGAACGCGTCGGTGGAGGAGATCGCCAATGTACCCGGTATCTCACATGCTCTGGCAGAAAAAATATACTACTCGTTGAAACACTAGCATTGAAACGGGGGGGCAATGTAGGAACATAGGCTAAATTCTACCTATATCCAGACAGTTACCGGCATATGCAATTAAACATCCCGACGTGTCTCACCCTGTTTCGAGTCGTGCTCATCCCGTTCTTTGTGCTGGCTTTCTATCTGCCGTTCACCTGGGCGCCGCTGGCGACTGCACTGATCTTTGTTTTTGCTGCCATCACCGACTGGTTTGATGGCTTTCTGGCGCGCCGCTGGAAGCAGACAACACGCTTTGGTGCGTTTCTCGATCCGGTAGCGGATAAAGTGATGGTGGCCATTGCGCTGGTGCTGGTGGCGGAATATTTCCACGCCTGGTGGATTACGCTGCCCGCCGCCACCATGATTGCACGCGAGATCATTATCTCTGCGTTGCGTGAATGGATGGCGGAGATTGGTAAACGCAGCAGCGTGTCGGTTTCCTGGATTGGTAAAGTGAAAACCACTGCCCAGATGTTCTCACTGTTTGCCTTGCTGTGGCGTCCTGATGCCACCGTCGTGGCGATTGGTGTGGTGGCGTTATACATTGCTGCCGTGCTGACTTTCTGGTCTATGTTCCAGTATTTAAGCGCCGCGCGCGGCGATCTGCTCGAACCGTGATCGATACGATTTAAAAAGCAGCAAACGGACGCGCTGTGAGGATAATTTTATTGACTCATTGCGTCATCTAAGTAGAATGCATCGCATCGAACGGCAGCCAGGCTGCCAGAAGATAAATAAAATCAGCAGGTTCGACGAAATTGCTGAATTGCGGGAATAGCTCAGTTGGTAGAGCACGACCTTGCCAAGGTCGGGGTCGCGAGTTCGAGTCTCGTTTCCCGCTCCAGATTCGCAGGTCAGGTTAACCTGACGGCACATCAGTTTAAGGCGCGTTGGCAGAGTGGCTATGCAGCGGATTGCAAATCCGTGTACCTCGGTTCGACTCCGGGACGCGCCTCCAGTTACACCCTGCCCGGGTGGTGAAATCGGTAGACACAAGGGATTTAAAATCCCTCGGCTGTAAGGCTGTGCGGGTTCAAGTCCCGCCCCGGGCACCATATTTCTGCCGAAGAAAATCTAATAAAATAAAAGCAATATGCAGTAATGTCGTAACCGCCCAAGGGCGGTTTTTTTGTGCCTGCCATCTGGCGGATACAGCGACTGCAACCTCCGTTTAGCGGTATAAGCCGGCATCAGCCCCGGGAGCTGAACACCAGCTCATCATCAGTATCACTCACCAGCACCATCCGTTGCGCCTCGCCGCTGGAAGAGACAAAGGTCACTTCATGTCCGATGCTGATATCATCAAAGGCGTCGGTCGGCTGTGACTGCTTCCGGATCTCCAGAACCATCCGCGAGGGGTAGGGTTTATCATTGACCTTATCAATATGATAATTGGCGGTAAAATTCAGTTCGGGTTGATCAACCACGTAAAATTGTCCTGAAGGCATAGTCTTGACCTCTGCATAATGTTGCCATAAGTCCCGGTCGGAACAGGCTGCCTGAAACTTAAGGTTAGCTGAATAATCAATGCCCACAGGCGGCGGCACCTCTTTTTTGATTTCGTACGACAGTTGCAAAAATACCTGCCGCTTGCGCTTGCCTGGTCAGAGAGTCGTACTACGCTTCCTGTTCACACAGCGCGGCTTTTCCAGGCACGCCATTCGGGCATGGTATAAAGGTATTACTGCAACTCTTAACGGGTTGACGATGCGGGTTCAACTCCTGCTGCCCGGTCCATCTTCTGCATCTAGGTAAACGCCAGCCTTATCCCTTTAGGGGTTCTGACGATCCGTCCCAATTACATCCGATTTCACTCATTTTTGCGGCCTGTGTCGAACTCTGTAACCTGTTGAAACGGTGTGGTTTACAGTATTGTGGTGGCTATTATTTGCCGCCGCAGAGAATTAACGCCAATGATTACACCTTTCACACCTGACTTAACTGAACCGGCGGTAGCCCCGGTTATCGGTGTTGTCGCCAGCCAGTTGCTCAATCCCTATCAACAAAAAATGCTGGACGAAGTGATGCGCCAGCTTAACGCGCGCGGTGTTATCACGGTGCTACTGAGTGCTGAAACCGAAGACACGCTGACCGCACTCATCCGGCAGGCTACACCGCTCGGGCTGCGTGGTTTGCTGTTACTCCCCGGTAACCGCGTTACTGATGCCTGCCATTTGCCAGTGCTTCAGATTGACGCTGAGCCTGAGCTGCAGGCGGATGCACTGCGGGCGGGTGAGGTGATAGCGGAATTATTGCTTAAACAGGGGCATCAGCGGTTTGGCTTTATGCAGGGTCAGCCAGGCGCACTGGCGCAAAAACAGGGCTATCGCGCCACTCTGCTGGCGGCGGGCATGGCGCTGAACGCCGAACTGACTGTAGGTAGTGATGATCGTGACTGCGCTTACCAGGCGATGATGTCTTACCTGAAAAAGACACGTGCTGCTGAGCGTATCCAGGCACTCTTCTGTGAAAGCGATCTGATGGCCTTTGGTGCAATGCAGGCGATTCGGGATTTTGGTCAGGGTATCCATCTGGCAGTGGCTGGTTTTGGCGATAGTGAAGAAGCCCGCAGCTCAACCTGGCATCTTACCAGCTGGTCACCTGACATCCGGCAGATCGCTGGCCGCGCGCTGGATCGCTGGCTGGGACAGCAGGCAGGCAACAGCAGTGCTGAAGAGCAGGAGCAATTACAGCGGCGTCACTCTCACGCAGGCAAAGTGCTGCCGGGTGAGATGTCAGCCTGCGGCTGCGCCTTCCGGCATTAACCAGCCCGCAACGCAGGCTGGCAGAATATTGTCAGGCCTGCGGTTGTCCTGCCGGACCGCTGCCGCCAGGTGCGCCCACCGGCTGCTGCCCGCCAGGTGGCGGCGGTGGCGGGGCATCTCTGCCCGGTGGCGGCGGTGCACAGGCCGTAAGCGTGGCGAGGATAGCCAGTGTGGATAACAGATAAGCAGTACGTTTCATCGTAATTCCCCGATCAGGTAAGCGGAACGTTGAGTATAGAGAATCGCAACAAAATCGCCCGGAGAGGGCTAAATCATCAACACGCATGGCAAATTGTCGACGATTATTTGAGACGCCTCGCAACTCGTGCATGCTGGCAATGCGTTTCAGACCGGACCGCGCTAAGGTAGCGCTTCATTTAAGAGGAGTCGTTATGAATGGCATGATGAAGTTCGTCCGCGGGTGGCTGGTGTTCTCTGTACTGTGGGGCGTATTCATGTGGTTTATGTCATGGCATCAGCAGGGCAAAGAGCCTGGTCTGGCGATTCTTACAAGTCTCTACGCCGGTTTAATCTACCAGGCGCTGATTACCATGGTTGGCCGCTACCGCGCGCGGCGGCAACAGGCTGAGTGAGTTCTGCTGCCGGAGAGGCAGCAGAATGGCGTTTTTAGCCGAAATTACCAGTCAGGCGCTGATGGAAGTCCGTGCTGCGTGGATCCAGCCCCTCAATGGTTACCTCTGCGCCATAACGCTGATAGCGATACTCAATGCCATCCAGCGCCGCGACGCTGGACGCATCCCAGATTTGCGCGTGCGTTAAATCGATAGTGACCTTTTTAGGGTCATGGGCATAATCGAAATGCTCGAACAGATCGTTGCTGCTGGCGAAAAACAGCGGGCCGCGCACCACATAGCGCACCGACTCGCCATCTTCGCTCAGCTGACGCTCCGCATGAATAACGTGCGCAATACGGCGGGCAAACAGCAGCATAGCCAGAATTACCCCAGCCAGAACGCCCAGAGCCAGATTACCTGTCCAGACAGTCACCGCTACCGTCAGCACCATAATCAGCGTCTCTGACCACGGCATACGTTTCAGGGTAGCGGGTTGCAGGCTATGCCAGTTAACGGTTTTCACGGCCACCACCATCATGATCCCGGCCAGTACCACCATCGGGATTTGCGCCATAATCCTGCTCAGTCCGGTCACCAGTAACAGCAGCACCAGACCGGCGGCTACGGTGGAAACCCGGCTACGCGCCCGGCCCAGTTCAACATTGACGATGGTCTGACCTATCATCGCGCACCCGGCGATACCGCCATAAAAGCCCGCCAGAATATTCGCCACACCCAGGCCCCAGGATTCACGACGCTTACTGGAGGGGGTATCGGTCAGGTCATCGACCAGTTTGGCGGTCAGCAGTGACTCCATCAGCCCGACAAAGGCGATGCTCAGGGCCGTGGGCCAGATAATCTGCAGGGTCTGCAGGTTAAGTGGCACCAGCAGGCTGTTAAAACCGGGCAGACCGGGACTCATCGGCCCTTCATCGCCCACGTTCGGCATGCGATAGCCCATTAACAGCGCGACGGCAGTCACTACCACAATGGCAACCAGCGGTGAAGGAACACTTTTTATCAGACGCGGCAACAACAGCACGATAGCCAGTGTGACGGCAAAGAAGATCCACACCAGTGATGACTGCCCCCAGACGTGCGGCACCTGAGCAAAGAAAATCAGCACGCCGAGCGCATTCACAAATCCCAGCATCACCGAGCGGGGAATATAACGCATCATGCGCGCCAGACCAGCCACACCAAACAGAATCTGAATGACGCCGCCCATCACCACCGCGGGCAGAATATATTCAACGCCGTGCAGATGGACCATCGGCCCGATAACCAGCGCCACTGAACCCGCAGCCGCTGTTACCATCGCCGGGCGTCCGCCCAGTATCGACAGGGTCAGGCAGAGCACCACCGAGGCGACGAGGCTGACTTTAGGGTCTACACCGGCAATAACGGAAAAGGAGATCACTTCAGGGATCAGCGCCAGCGCGGTAATCACCCCGGCCAGGCATTCGCGGGTCAGCAGTGCAGGCGAACGCAGAACGCGCCCTACACTGATATCGCCCGCCACAACGTCGGTTGCGGCAATATCATTGGTTTGAGTCATAAAGGATTGCAGGCTCTTTAGTTATTTTGCTCCCGCGCGAGGGGCGGGAAGATCAGGATAAACAGTGAGGGGCAGATAGTACCGGGCGACTGGCGAAGATACCAGAAAAAGGCGGATGACTCCCTCCGTGGAGTCGATGCTACAGTGAAAAATCGTCCGGGGTTTTATGGACCACCAGTTCAAGCAGCTGTCGATAGATATCCAGTAATTCCCTGTCGCTTTCCAGCTCCAGCCGATGAATAAGCTTTGAGATAATCGCTTTATTGTTCACTGGCATGCCTGACTGCAAAATTTCAGCAACCAGGATACCCAGCATCTCCATCTCGCTGGCGGGTTTATTGGCGGCAGGATTAAAATAATCAGCGATTTCCTGATTGGTCCGGGGAAGAATATATTGCATGTGTAAGCCCTTCAGAACAGCCCGATTCCGGTTCGGATGTCAGGACAAAAGCGATCAAAAAAACCACCGCATGGACAGATGCGATGGTACCAGTGTCACAAATTGAACAGAAAAAATAACCTCTGAAGGTGGAAATCCACTGACACCTTCAGAGGCGACGCAAGTGCATCATTCGTTACAGAGTCGCATGACAACTCGTGGCAGTAAACTTATACAATGAAGCCCAATCTGTACAAACGAATTCTTTAACAAAGTGTGCTATTTGACACTTATCAGCAGCTTATAAGGACTATTCCGAAACGAAAGCTGTACAAATAACCTGTACAAACGGCGGGGCTGAGGGGCGGGATGGGCAAAAACGGGAAGCCATGGCCAGCTTCCCGCAAAAAGATTAGCTGAATAGCGCCAGTTTTGCCGTCAGCTTTCGCAGGGCTTTTTTATCGCCGACGATGGCGACGCCCAGCAGGCGCCACTGCTGACGCGGTTGCTGTCGCAGGACGGCGCTCAGCGCCTGATAATCGGTGGTGGTCTGGCCCTCTTCCGGAAACAACACCAGATCGTATTCAGCCTGTTCGCACTGTTCCCGCAATGCACTGAGCTGTTCTTCAGTCGCGGCCAGCACCGGAATCCCGGTGGTGATCAAACCTGGGGAAGGGCGCCTTTCAGCATCCTCCAGGGTGTCGCCAACCAGCGCCGGATGTCGCTGTCCCAGGGTTAATGCCATCACGGCGGCAGCATTGGTGGCTTTGCCTGGCGGCAGAGCGGCATTGAGTATCATCACACAGCGTGGGTCTTGCATTGCGCTTCTCCTGACTAAAAAAACGCATTGTGGCAAGTGGCTTAACCCAGGTCTGGAAGATTTGTGCAGGCGTGCTGATAACGGGAAGGGGTAAGCTGGCAGGCGCGTTTGAACCAGCGGCCCAGGTGACTCTGATCGGCGAAACCCAGCGCGGCTGCCACATCGGCGACGGGCTGACCCTGCGCCAGCTGACGACGCGCCTGGCTCAGCCGCCACTGCACCAGCCAGGCGTGGGGCGGCAAACCCCAGTGAGCCTGGAACAGGCGCGATAACCGGAAGCGATCCACCTGCAGGTGCTGCGCCATCTGCTCCAGGCCGGGATTATCCGCATGATGGGCAATCAGCCAGTCACGCGCCTGCAGCGCCAGCCGGGCATCTTTATCCGGTGTCTGAGCGGGCAGTGACCACTGCCGGTGCGGAGTAAGCTGACCAAACATCCGGTCCAGCGCCGCCTCTTTGATGATGGCGGGATGGTTGTGCCACAGCGCATCAAACGCATGCCAGACGGCATAAGCCAGTGGACGCTCATCGCGCAGCGTGGCGGCAAAACGTAGCTCACGCAGTGAGGGTTTATCAGCCAGCATCGGAGCCAGGTGCTGCGCAATCTGCTGCGGCGAAAGATAGAGCATCCGGTAGGTAAAACCGCTGTCGTTGATGGCATCACCGTCATGCAGCTCCTCCGGCTCCAGCATAAAGACCGTGCCTGGTCGGCTCTGATGCTGTTTGCGCCGCGAATGAAACTGCTGTACACCTTGCTCGGTCACGCCAATCAGATAACTGTCGTGCCAGTGAGGATCATAGGCGTGTCCGGTAAAATGGGCGCGTAGCGCCTCGATACCGCTGACGGCGTCACGGCGCAGATCGACCCAGTTTGCTGATGCCTGTTTCATGTTATCCGGCTCCCGGTTGCGGCCTCTGGACATTCTGCCGCGATCCACTAATTTTTAACAGACCGGACGCTTTTCATTGGCGTTTCGCTTTGCGTATAATAACGCCACCACTCAATTAGAACTCTTACTATTAGGCTGCTAACATTTGTCTCAGCACACGCGTACCTTTACCCACTTATTGCATCTGACCGCACATGCCTGGCGCCTGGCGGTGGATCGTCACCTTAAAGATAGCGGCTTAAGCATGAGCAGCTGGATGGCCATCGGGCTGATTGCCAGTGAGCCGCAACGCATGACCCAGACCGAGCTGGCACAGCTGCTGGGGCTGGAAGATGCCAGTATGGTGCCGCTGGTGGATCGGCTGGTGAAACAGTCACTGCTGATGCGGGTACAGCCGCCAGAAGATCGACGTAAGCGTCATCTGGTGCTGACTGAAAAGGGTAACGAAGCGTTCGCCAAAGTGAAAACCGAGGCTGACGCACTCCGTACTGAAATGCTGGCCGATATTGACCCTCAGGATCTGGCCGTGACCGAGCGCGTATTGCAACAACTCCTGAGCCGCATGGGAAGTATGTAGCAGTGGCAAAGCGAAATCCCTACGCTGCACGCGAGTGGTTGCCGCACGAAAAACCGATGCTGCCGGGATCGCCCTCGACGCCGCTGCATCCGATGCCAAAACGCCTGGCATTTGGCCTGATCGGTTTACTTATCTCGCTGACTGGTGCGCTGAGTAACGCGCTGGTCACGGCGAATCTGGTCAACCTGCAGGGTACCTTTGGTGCCTGGTCGAATGAAATTGCCTGGCTGCCTGCGGTCTACGTGATGGGCAACATCTCTATTAACCTGCTGCTGGTGAAATTCCGCCAGCAGTTTGGCCTGCGTGTCTTTACCGAGGCGTTTCTGGTGCTGTATGTACTGGTGGCGTTTTTCCATCTCTTCGCCAACGATCTCAGTTCGGCGATCATTGTGCGCACCGCTCACGGTATGGTAGCTGCGGCGCTCAGCTCTCTGGGCATCTACTATCAGGTACAGGCCTGGCCTGCGAAACATCGTCTGAAAGCGCTGGTGATTGGCCTGACGGTATCGCAACTGGCTATCCCGCTGGCCCGCTTATTCTCTTCGGAATTGCTGCAGCTCAACGAGTGGCGCGGTCTCTATCTGTTTGAACTCGGTCTGGCACTGATTGCGCTGGGCGGGGTACTGCTGGTGAAATTGCCACCGGGCGATCGCATCAAAACCTTTGAAAAGATGGATTTCGTCACCTTTATCCTGCTGGCACCCGGTATGGCGCTGCTGTGCGGCGTACTGACGCTGGGCCGTATTGAGTGGTGGTTTACCACGCCGTGGCTTGGTATCTGTACCGCGATCGCCCTGACGCTGATTGTCGCTGCGATCGTCATTGAGCATAACCGGCGCAACCCGCTGATCAATACCCGCTGGCTCAGCAGCGGCATGATGGTGCGGCTGGGCATTGTGATGATCATGATCCGTATCGTACTGGCGGAACAGAACACCGGCGCAATCGGCTTTCTGCAGCAGATTGGCTTGCAGAACGATCAGATGCGCGGTCTGGCGCTGGCGATCATGGCCGGGGTTATTGCGGGCATCGCCGCCAGTGCGCTGACCATCAAGCCCAATCATCTTAACTGGCCGATTGTCACCTCGCTGGTGGTGATGATTATCGCCTCGCTGATGGATGCGCAATCCAGTCCGCTGACCCGCGCCAGCAATATGTATTTCAGTCAGTTTCTGCTGGGCTTCAGCAGCGCCTTTTTCATGGCACCCGCGATGCTGATGGGCATTGGCAGCGTGGTGACTCAGCCGAAAAATCTGGTGAGCTTTGTGGTGCTGTTTGGCATGAGTCAGAACCTCGGCGGGCTGATCGGCTCGGCTATTCTTGGCACGTTTCAGGTCTGGCGGGAAAAATATCACTCCAGCCTGCTGGGCGATCAGCTCTCACTGCTCGATCCCAACGTCACCGAACGGCTCAGCCAGTATAATGCGCTGTTTAATTCGCTGGTGGGTGACAACGTTCTGCGCGGCGCGCAGAGCACCAGCCAGTTACAGGTAATCGCCACGCTGCAGGCCAACGTGCTCGCCTATAACGACACCTACCTGTTAACTGCCGCGCTGGCACTGGTCACCCTGATGTGGGTGATCTGGCGTTTGACCCGTCGTCGTTATCTTGACTGGCGTCAGGCGCAATTTAACCTGCGTGAGCAGCAACAGCTGGCCGCATTACAGGAATCAACGGAGAAACAATGAGTCAGCAGGATGAGCTTCAGGCGGCGGAACGCGAACGCGCGAACCGCCGTCGTATTCTTTCTATCGCCGCAGGCAGCGGCATTGTGGTGATTGGCGTACTGGTTATTCTTTATGCCTGGCAACTCTGGCCCTTCACCAGCGCAATACAAAGCACCGAGAATGCCTATGTGCGCGGTCAGGTGACCTTTATCAGCCCGCAGGTTAATGGCTATCTCACCTCAGTCGAGGTGATCGATCTGCAGCCGGTGAAAAAAGGGCAGTTGCTGATGACGATTGACGACCGTATCTATCGCCAGCGGGTGCATCAGGCGCAGGCGCAGCTGGCGATGAAGCAGGCTGCGCTGAACAATAACCTGCAGCAGCGGCGTAGCGCAGAAGCGACCATCCAGAGCAATAAAGCGGCACTGGAAAATGCCAAAGCACAGGCGCTGAAAAGCGGCTTCGATCTGAAGCGTGTCGAAAATCTCACGGCGGATGGATCCCTGTCGGTGCGCGAGCGCGATGCCGCCCGGGCCGCAGACGCCCAGGCGCAGGCGCAGGTACGTCAGGCTGCGGCGCAGATCGCCGTCGCCCAGCAGAATCTGCAAACCGTCATCGTTAACCGTGACGCGCTGAAAGGCGATGTCGACAGCGCCCGCGCCGCGCTGGAACTGGCGGAGATCGATCTGGCTAATACCCGGATTACCGCGCCCGATGATGGCCAGCTCGGCCAGCTGGCGGTCCGCACCGGCGCCTATGTCACGGCAGGTACGCGCCTGACCTCGGTGGTGACCAATCACAAATGGATTATCGCGAATCTTAAAGAGACCCAGCTGGCAAATATTCGTCCTGGCCTGCCGGTGACGATTCGGGTCGATGCGCTGGATGGCAAACGCTTTACGGGGCAGGTTGAATTTATCTCTCCGGCCGCAGGATCAGAGTTCAGCGCGATTTCGCCCGACAACGCCACCGGTAACTTCGTTAAAATTGCGCAGCGCATTCCGGTTCGCATCCGCATCAATGACAAGGATATGCATCAGTTACGCCCGGGTATGTCGGTCGAAGTAAACATCGATACCGCCGCACAACCCGCTGATGAGGGCGCGCCATGATACGGCGCGGCTTAATGGTAAGCGCACTGGCACTCCTTCTGACCGGCTGCACCACGCAGGTTGAAAAGGCACCGGCCTCTCTGCCGATCCCCGATGCCTGGCGCAATAGTGTCGGGCCATCTGCTGCGCCGGAGGCGGAGTGGTGGCGTGCTTTTCATGATGAAAATCTCAACCGGCTGGTGACGCAGGCGCTGCGCAATAATCCCGATATCCTCACGGCGCGATCCCGGGTTGACCAGTATCGCGCCCAGCTGCGCGCCACGCAGGGCGATAACTTTCCGACCCTGAGCGCTGGTGTGGCCGCGACCCGGGAGCGTACGCTCTCGTCAGTGACGGGCCAGCCTTATGAAACCGATATTTTTCAGGGCTTATTACAGGCGAACTACGAGGTCGATCTCTGGGGAGCACGCAGCAGCAGCATCACCGCATCGCAGGCGAGTTTAGCGGCGCAGCAGGCCGCCGCGTCTGCCGCCGAGCTGACCATCGCCAGTTCGGTGGCGTCAGGTTATCTCAACCTGTGCGCGCTGGATGAGCAGTTGCGGGTCACGGAGGCGACGCTGGCGACCCGCAATAATTCGCTGAAGCTGGCACAGCGTCAGTTTGAAACCGGCTACACCTCCAGGCTGGAGTGGATGCAGGCCGCCTCGGAATATCAGTCGGCCAAAGCGCAGATGCCCCAGTTGCAGCACCAGATCACTCAGCAGGAGAATGCGCTGAGCCTTCTGGTCGGTATGAACCCGCGCAGCATCGCCCGTCGTCAGCAGTTTGACCAGATTTCACCGCAGCGGATGCCGTCGCTGCTGCCATCAGAGCTACTCAATCGCCGTCCGGATATTGTGCAGGCTCAGCGTCAGTTACTGGCCGCAGATGCCAGCCTGGCATCGTCGCGCGCTAAGCTGCTGCCCGGGCTTAACCTCACCGCGACCGGCACCCTGCAGAGTTCGGTGCTGCACCAGCTCGCGGATGATCCGTTCCGGCTCTGGAGCGTGGGCGGCAGCATCCTGGCACCGCTGCTGAACCGTGAAGCGCTGACGGCGCAGGTGGATGTCTCAATGGCGACGCGAAATCAGGCACTTTATGGCTATGAAAAAGTGGTGCGCAACGCCTTCTCGGAAGTTAACGATGCAATAGACGCTATCAGGCAGCGTGAGGCACAACTTCAGGAGCTGCAAAAGCAGGAAGCCTATGTAACGGAGGCGCTGCGCATTGCCCGCAATCGCTATCAGAACGGCTACGCCTCCTATCTGGATGAACTCGATGCGCAGAGAACCCTGTTTTCAACGCAGCTAAATCGGGTGACTGTCAAAAATAACCTGCTGCTGGCACAGATCGATCTCTACCGCGCGCTGGGCGGTGGCTGGACACCCGTCTCCACACAGTAATCCTCAGACCGATCCAGCCGCAGCAAGAGTTTCTGCGGCCGGGATCGGCCTCTGCGCTGTCGCGGCGACTGCGTATATTCCCCGCTTTAATCCCCCAAATAACCCCCTAAAACCTATGCATACTTCTGCTTACCTGTCTTTACATTCGATGGTATCATGCGCGGGTTTTAAGCCAGCCAGACGGAAAAGCGCACTGAAAGCTTAGCCTGCGCGAGGCGGATTAATCATTTAACTTACTGATATAAAAATAAAAGAAGGGATTCATCATGAATAAAAAAACTATTTTCACGCTGGCCGTGGTCGCTGCGTTATTAACCGGCTGTGCGCGCACTGCGCCGATTCATAACGTGAATCAAACGCTCACTCAGCGTTATAGCGACAACCAGATGAAACTGGCGATCATCGAAGCGGGTATTGGCCGGAAATGGGTGATGACTCCCGTTTCGCCTGGCGTGATCAATGGTCGTCTGGCCCAGCGTGATTTCGTGGCGACTATTCGCATCACGTATACCAGCCAGAACTACCGCATCGATTATGTCAGCAGTGAGAACCTGAAAGCGGAGCAGGGCGAGATCCACAATAACTACAACCGCTGGATTGCCAATCTCGATCAGGATATTCAGTTACGACTCTCTGCTCTTGCCGCTCAGTAATGCGTACGCTGTCGCAATGATGTGTCGACAGATGATCAAAGCATAAAGATCTCCGGCAGCCGGCCGACAAATCAGATGAGCTGCTATTGCTGAACCACTGAGTAACCCTCTACCGTGAAGGCCTGATGCGGAATCGGCAGAGGGTTTCCCGGACGCACTTTTTTTGCAGAGGGCCGGGATGACGTCCCGATGAACGCCGACGCCACACATATGACAAAAAGAGTGTTGAGATGAGACTCGCTTACTCACTGGTCGACTGGCAGGCTCTGGCTCCGGGATTACACGGGGGCGAGGGCTGGCAGCACTGGGCGCAACAGGGCATCGTCATAGACCCTAAAGAGGCGATGGCAAAGCCGCAATTTTTACCGATGATGACAGCACGTCGTCTGAGCGGCGGCAGTCGTGCGGCGGTAGAGTGTGGGCTGGCGCTGCTTGCGCGTCAGCAGGTTGACGCTATCGTGTTCACCAGTCGTCACGGTGAACTGGAACGTAATCTGCGTATCCTCACTACGCTGGCCGATCAGCAGTCTATGTCACCCACGGATTTTGCCATGTCGGTTCATAATTCGGCGGTCGGCAGCCTGACCATTGCAGCCAAAGCACCACTGGTCTCCACCTCAATCGCCGCCGGAGTCGACTCGTTTCAGCAGGGATTGATCGAAGTCAGCGCGCTGCATCAGGCGGGTTATCAGCAGGTACTGCTGGTCGATTTCGACGGCATCGTGCCTGACTACTATCTGCCGTGGCTGCCGGAACAGCGTGTGAACTTTCCCTATGCGGTGGCGCTGCTGCTGCGCCCGGGCGACCAGCTGCACTGCACTGGCCGTCCTGGCAGAGAGGAGAGGGCAGACACAGGGTTACCGCAGAGCCTGCGCTTTCTGCAAGAGTGGCTGGCGAAATCGCCCACCTTCAGCCTGCCGGGCGAACGCCTGACATGGCACTGGGAGAGACATCATGGCTGATTGTTCACAACCGGCGCACTACACCGGCAGCCGCATGAACTATTGCTGGCGGCTGGTGATGACGGCGGTGAGTTTTACGCTGTTTGGCCTCGGCGGACTGCTGCTGTCGCTGATTGGCTTCAACCTGCTGCTGCTGGTACAGCGCGATTCGCTGCGCCGCCGCCTGCTGGCCCGACGCGCTATCGCCTTTAGCTTCCGCTGCTTTCTGCGATTCTGCCGGATGACCGGGGTCTATGACTACCGGATTGAAGGCGCAGAGCTGTTGCAACAGGATCGCGGATGCCTGATTGTCGCTAATCATCCATCACTGATCGACTACGTGATGATCGCTTCAGTACTGCCAGAGATGGATTGTCTGGTTAAGGCCGATCTGCAAAAAAATCCCTTTATGCGTGGGGTGATCCGCGCCGCGGACTATCTGATCAACAGTGAAGCGGAGACGCTGTTGCCGGACAGTCAGCAGCGACTGGCACGCGGCGACAATATCCTGATCTTTCCGGAAGGCACCCGTACCCGCTACGGTCATCCACTGACTCTGCAGCGCGGGGCAGCCAATATCGCGGTGCGCGCCGGATGCGATCTGCGCGTGGTTCACATCACCTGTAGCCAGCGTATGCTCGATAAACAGAGCCGCTGGTATCAGATTCCGCCGGTTAAACCGCTGTTTACCGTGCGTGTACAAACGCGAATCGACAGTCAGTCGTTTTGTGAAAGCAATCCCGATGCGCAGCCGCTGGCCGCGCGTCGCCTGACCCGCCATTTACAGCAGGCGCTGGTCCCCCAGAACAGGTAAGACGAAAACCGGTATGGATTCATTAATTAACGATATCAAACAGATGATTATCGACACGCTCAACCTTGAAGATCTCAGTCCCGATGATATAGAGACCGACGCTGCACTGTTTGGCGACGGGCTGGGGCTGGACTCGATTGATGCACTGGAGCTTGGCCTGGCAGTGAAAAATCGCTACGGCGTGGCGCTGTCCGCTGAGAGTGAAACCCTGCGCGCCCACTTTTTCTCTGTTGCGACGCTGGCTGCGTTCGTCAACCAACAGCGCGGCTGAAAGCGGAGACAACCTTATGATGAACAAAGAACAGATCTATCAGGAAGTAGCTTCGCTGCTGACCAGCCTGTTTGAAATTGCGCCTGAGGATATCCATCCCGAGGCACGTCTGTATGAAGATCTCGAACTCGACAGCATTGATGCCGTCGATATGGTGGTTCATCTGCAAAAACGTACCGGCCGTAAAATTAAACCGGAAACTTTCCGCGCAGTGCGCACCGTGCAGGATGTGGTGGATGCCGTGGAACAACTGATGCGCGAAGACGCCTGATCCCGCCGTGCCTGCTGCTACGCTTCGCCTGCTGAATCTGCTTACGCTGCTGGCCTGGCCACTGCTGGTCTGGCTGGCGCTGACCCAGCCGCGCTGGCAGGGGCTTTTCTGGCTGCTGGCGCTGCTGTTTGGCCTGCGCTGGCTGCAGCTGCGTCGTCAGCAAAACGCCATGGGCGCGGTCATGGGCTGGCTGGCGCTGCTCGGCGCACTGCTCTGTGTCAGCAGCCAGCTATTACGCACTCAGCATCTGCTGCTGTGGTATCCGGTGGCGGTCAATCTGGCGATGCTGCTGGTGTTTGGCGCCTCACTCTGGAGTGCGATGCCGCTGGTGGAACGCCTCGCCCGGCTGCGTGAGCCCGTGCTTCCCCCTGCGGCAGTGCGCTATACCCGCCGCGTCACCCAAATCTGGTGCCTGTTTTTTATCGGCAACGGCAGCATGGCGCTCTTTACCTGTCTGCTGGGCGATCTGCGACTCTGGACGCTGTGGAATGGCGGCATAAGTTATCTGTTAATTGCAGCGCTGATGAGTGCTGAATGGCTGGTACGTCAGCGCGTGAGGCGAAAAGCATGAGGGTGGCCGACTGGCTGACGGGAGACGATCGCGAGGTCGCCTGGCGCGGCGATCAACGCTTGATGCTCAGCACGATGCATTGTCAGGTCATGGCGCTCAGCCAGCGATTAGTAGCACAACCGGGCAGCCACTGGGCGCTCTGTTTTGATGACAGTTACCGTTTTTGTGTGGCGCTGCTGGCATGCTGGTATGCCGGTAAAACGCCGGTGATGCCGGGCCACTGCCGCGCCGCGCTGCTGGATGAGAGGCAGGATCGGCTGGATGGCGTGCTGTGCGACATGCCGCTGGCGGTCAGCCTGCCACTGCTGGCGTGGGACGACGCAGAAACGCAGGGGCCGCTGCCACCGCTGCCGGAGAGTGCAGAGCTGGTGCTCTTCACCTCGGGATCCACCGGCGCGCCGCGTCAGGTGGTAAAGTCGCTGGCGGTGATGGAGCAGGAGAGCCGCTGGCTCAGCAGCCTGTGGGGCGAACCGTTGCGGGGGTGCCGGGTCATCGCCTCGGTCAGCCATCAGCATCTCTACGGTCTATCGTTTCGACTTTTCCTGCCGATGACGCTCAGGCTGCCGTTTGCCGCCCAGCCGCTGTTTTACGGTGAACAGCTGGCCCGGCTTCCGCGCGACGTTCGCTATGCCTTTATCAGCAGCCCGGCCTTTTTATCGCGGCTGGACAGCGCGCTGAAAGCGCCCGCCTGTGAACTGATTGTCTCTGCCGGTGGCGCACTGCGCGAATCTGATGCGGAGCAGGTCTGGCAGCGCTTTGGCTGTCAGGTCAGTGAAATCTACGGCAGCACCGAAACCGGCATTCTGGCCTGGCGTCAGCGTGATCGGGCGGAGGCGCCGTGGCGCTGCTTCCCGCAGGTCAGGCTGGAGCAGGTGATGCCCGATCGCTGGCAGGTCTGGTCGCCGCTGATTGCCGGTGACAGCGGGCTGCAGCTCGACGATCGACTGACTATGCAGCCGGATGGCGGATTTCAGCTTGCAGGACGCCACGATCGCATCGTAAAAATCGGTGACAAGCGCATCTCATTAAGCGAGATAGAGCGCCGTCTGACCGACCTGCCGGAAATCGAGGATGCCGTAGCGCTGGTGGTCACGCGTCATGAGCGTCAGGCGATTGGCGTCGTGCTGTCGCTTAACAGCGCACTGGATGAGGCGGCTCTGCATCAGCGCAGGCAGCAGTGGAAACGCCAGCTGCAGCGCTGGCTGGAACCGCTGGCGATGCCGCGCTACTGGCGGATTGTGGCCACTATTCCGGTGACCACCCAAAGCAAACGCGCCTGGCCGCAAATAGAGGAACTTTTTCATGTTGCCGATTGAACGCAGCCGGGATCTGCGGGCTGACAGCGTCACGCTGACCCTGCAGATAGATGCCGGACTCTTCTGGTTTCAGGGCCACTTTCCGCATCTGCCCATTCTGCCCGGTGTGGCTCAGCTCGACTGGGTGATGCACTATGGGGTGTCACTGCTTGCGCCCGGCAAACAGTTTGTTGCCGTTGATAACATTAAATTTCAGCAGCCGGTATTACCCGACTCGCTATTGCAACTGCGTCTTGACTGGGACGCTGAAAAATCCCGCCTGAGTTTCCGTTACAGCCTGCTGAAGGACGACGGCGAGCAGACCGCCAGCAGCGGGAAGATCGCGCTGTGTTAAGCGCCCCGTTTTCACCCTGCGTGGTGATCCCCTGCTACAACCACGGCGCGATGATGGCGTCAGTACTGGCACGGCTGGCACCCTTTAATCTGCCGGTAATCGTGGTGGATGATGGTAGTGATGCGGCCACTCAGCTTCAGCTGGCGACGCTGCACGCCCCGCAGCTCAGCCTGCTGCGACTCGACAGCAATCAGGGTAAAGGCGCGGCGGTGATCCACGGTCTGCGGGCCGCGGCGGCACGCGGCTTCACCCATGCGGTGCAGCTCGACGCGGACGGCCAGCATCAGGCGGAAGATCTGCCGCTGATGCTGGCGGAAGCGGAGCGTTATCCCGACGCGCTGATCTCCGGTCAGCCGCTCTATGACGACTCGATCCCCAAATCACGCCTTTACGGTCGCTACATCAGCCACTTCTGGGTCTGGATTGAAACGTTGTCGCTGTCGATCCGCGACAGCATGTGCGGCTTCCGCGTCTATCCCCTGGCCGCGACGCTGGCGCTGTGCGCTCGCCGGGCCATCGGTCAGCGCATGGATTTTGACACCGAGATCATGGTGCGACTCTACTGGCAGGGAACCCGCAGTCGCTTTATCCCGACCCGCGTCACCTATCCGGCCAGCGGGCTGTCACACTTCGATGCGCTCTACGACAACCTGCGCATCTCCTGGATGCATACCCGGCTGTTTTTCGGCATGCTGCCGCGCATTCCTCGTCTGCTGGCGCTGCGCAAACCGCCGACGCACTGGTCTGTGGAAACGGAGCGGCGCGGACAGTGGGGATTACGTTTTATGCTGGCGGTCTATCGCTACGGCGGGCGCCTCCCCTTTACGCTGCTACTCTGGCCGGTAGTGGCGGTCTACTGGCTGAGCGGACAGCGCGCGCGACGCGCTTCCCGGCAGTGGCTGGCGCAGGTCACTACCGCCGCGCAGCAGCAGCAGATTGCGTTACCGCCACGGCTTAACAGCTACCGCCATTTCCTGCGGTTTGCCGGGGCAATGCTGGATAAAGTGGCCAGCTGGCGCGGCGATCTGCGCTGGGGACGTGATATCGATTTTGCGCCAGGCGCAGAAGCGGTGATCCGCACACCCACGCCGCAGGGCAAGCTGATTCTCGCTTCCCATCTTGGCGACATTGAAGCCTGTCGCGCGATGGCGCAGCAGGTCAGCGGGCTGGTGATTAATGCGCTGGTGTTTACCGACAACGCCCGGCGTTTTCTGGCGGTGCTGGAAACCATTGCTCCACAGGCGGGGGTGAATCTGATGCCAGTGAGCGATATCGGGCCGGAGACCGCTATCCTGCTGCAACAGAAGCTGGATGCGGGCGAATGGGTGGCGATTGTCGGGGATCGCACTGCGGTCAATCCGCAGCGCGGCGGCGAGCGGCGGGTGATCTGGAGCGACTTTCTGGGCCGCGCCGCGCCCTTTCCACAGGGGCCGTTTGTACTGGCGGCTGCGTTGCGCTGTCCGGTGCTGCTGATGTTCGCCCTGCAGCAACAGGGTAAACTGCGTATTCACTGTGAGCCCTTCGCCGATCCGCTGCTGCTGCCGCGTGCACAACGTCAGCAGGCACTGCAACAGGCGGTCGATCGTTACGCTGCGCGGCTGGCCCATTACGCACTGCTGGCACCGCTCGACTGGTTTAACTTTTTCGATTTCTGGACGCTGCCTGATCAACAGGCGCACCACAAGGAGTCTGACCATGACTGAACATCATGCTGAAGTCGTGCTGACCGTCTCATTCCACGACTGCGATCCCATGGGCGTGGTCTGGCACGGCAACTATTTCCGCTTTTTCGAAGTGGCGCGTGAAGCCCTGCTGCGCAGCATTAACTATAGCTATGCCGAGATGGCCGCCAGCGGCTACGTCTGGCCGGTGGTCGATACCCGGGTCAAATACCGCCAGCCACTGCGCTGCGAAGAGACAATTCGCGTCAGCGCCCGGATCACAGAATATGAGAATCGTCTGCGCATCGACTATGAAGTGCGAAATGCTGCCGGCCAGATCACCACCAAAGCGCATACTCTGCAGGTGGCGGTGGAGCAGGAGAGTCAGGCGTTGTGCTTTGTTTCACCCGATATTTTACTGGAACGTTTAGGAGTGAAAGGATGCTGAAAATTGTGCTTACCAGCCTGCTGCTGTGGGCCAGTGCCGCCAGCGCGGTCACGCTGGATCAGCTGCAGCAGCGTTTTGCCAGCCAGCCGGTGATTCGGGCAGACTTTATCCAGACGCGCACCATTTCCGGCATGCGTCAGCCGCTGGTCTCGCACGGGCAGATGCTGATCGCTCGCGAGCAGGGCTTATGGTGGCATCAGCAGACACCCTTTGTGATGACGCTGCTGCTGGATGATAAACGCATGGTGCAGAGCCTCAGCGGCCAGAAGCCTCAGGTGATCACCGCCGACAGTAACCCGCAGATGTTCCAGTTCAACCATCTCTTGCGGGCGCTGTTCCAGGCCGACCAGAAAGTGCTGAACGAGAACTTCAGCGTGGCCTTCAGCGATCGCGGCAACGGAGCCTGGACGCTGGAGCTGACGCCCAAAGCGGCGCCGCTCAACAAAATCTTCAACCGTATCTCGCTGGCGGGCAGCGCTTACCTGGACAGCATCAACCTGGATGATAAGCAGGGCGATAAAACGCAAATAGAGCTCAGCAACACCCGAATTGAACCGCCGCAGTTAAGCGACGAGGAGCAGGCGCGTTTTGCCGGGCCGTAACGATCGGCTGCTGGCCCTCCTGTGGCTGGCCCTCTGTCTGCTGCTGGCGGCAGCGCTCTCTTTTTTGCTGCCGCGCAGTCAGCTCAACAGCAGTGTGCTGGCGCTGCTGCCGCAGCAGAATCTGGGGGCGGCACCGCCTGCGCTGCAGCAGGGCTTTATGCAGCGACTGGATCGCCAGCTGGTGTGGCTGGTTTCACCCGGAGAGCAGGACGATCCCCAGGTCGCCGCCTGGTGGCTGGCCCAGCTGCGCGCGCTGCCTGACCTGAAACAGGTGCAGGGTGATCTCGACGGGCAGCAGCAGCAGCAGTGGGGACGCTTTGCCTGGCAACACCGTAACGGCCTGATCGATGAAGTGACGCGCGACCGCTTGCAGAACGGCGGCGAGGCGCAGGCTGACTGGCTGCTGGCGCAGCTCTTTTCGGCTTTCTCTGGCGTCAGCAGTAAAGAGTTGCAGGGCGATCCTCTGATGCTGGTGCGGGGTTCGCAGCTGGCGCTGGCACAAAACGCCGGGCGCATGACGCTGCATGATGGCTGGCTGACAGTAAAAGATGCACAGGGTCAGCAGTGGTATTTTCTGCATGGCGAACTGGCGAACAACGCCTTCAGTATGCAGCAAAGTCATGCGCTGGTTACCCGGCTCAGCGCGCTGGAGCAACAGCTTAAAAGCCACTGGCCGCAGGCGAAACTGCTGACGCGTGGCACGGTGCTGTTCAGCGACAACGCCAGCCAGCGTGCGCAGCATGACGTAAAAACGCTGGGCAGTGTGACGCTGGGGGGCGTCATCCTGCTGGTGCTGCTGGTCTTCCGTTCACTGCGCCCGCTGTTGCTGACGGTCACATCCGTGGTCATCGGCGCGATGGCGGGCACGGTGATGACGCTGCTTTGCTTCGGTGAACTGCATCTGATGACGCTGGTGATGAGCCTGAGTATTGTCGGCATCTCGGCCGATTACACGCTCTATTATCTCACCGAGCGCATGGTTCATGGCGATCAGCAGACGCCGTGGCAGAGCCTGCGAAAAGTCCGCGGCACGCTGCTGCTGGCGCTCGGGACCACCGCCATCGCCTGGCTGCTGATGCTGCTGGCACCCTTTCCGGGGCTGCGGCAGCTGGCGGTGTTTGCCGCCAGCGGCTTAACGGCTTCCTGTCTGACGGTGATTCTGATCTATCCGTGGCTGGTACGCGGATTACCGGTGCGTCCGGTACCGCTGATGGTGCCGCTGGCGCGCTGGCTTGCCGCCTGGCGTCGCCAGCGCGGGCTGCGCGTCGGATTACCGGTGGCGATGGCGATCTTTGCGCTGGCCGGTATCGCCCAGTTAAAGGTGGATGATGATATCGCCCATCTGCAAAGTGCGCCTGCGCATTTGCTGGAGCATGATCGCCAGCTGGCAACCCTGACCGGACAGCGCGCCGATCAGACCTGGTTTGTGGTCTGGGGCGATGACGCGCAGCAGACGCTGCAGCGGCTGGAAAAACTGGCACCGGATCTGCAGCAGGCGCAGCAGCAGGGCTGGCTGCAGCACTATCGTCTGCTGCCGCTGACGTCGCTGGCGCAGCAACAGCGGGATCTTCAGCTGTTGAAACAGGCAGCACCGGATATTACGGCCCGCCTGCAGCAGGCGGGTATCACGCTGCCGGCACCGGATCTGACCCCGATGCCGGTAACACCAGAGGCGTGGCTGGCGAGTCCGCTGAGTGAAGGCTGGCGACTGCTGTGGCTGACGCTGCCAGACGGGCGCAGCGGTGTTTTGATCCCCACCAGCGGCGTAAAAAACAGCGCTGCACTCGCGGAGCTGACCAAACAGCATCCGGGCGTCAGCTGGATTGACCGTAAATCAGGTTACGATTCGCTGTTCAGTTTCTGGCGCACCCTGCTGAGCGGGTTACTGGCGCTGGCGCTGCTGCTGATCACCCTGAGTTTTGTCCTGCGACTGGGGTTAAAGGCGGGCTTACGCAGCGCGCTGCCATCAGTGCTGTCGCTGGCGATGGCGCTGGCAACGCTGGGCTGGATCGGCGCGTCGCTGAACCTGTTTGCGCTGCTGGCACTGATTCTGGTGCTGGGCATTGGCATTAACTACACGCTCTTTTTCAGCAACCCGCAGGGTACGCCGCTGACCTCGTTGCTGGCGGTGTCGCTGGCGATGATTACCACCTTACTGACGCTGGGGATGCTGGTATTCAGCAGCACCAGCGCGATTGCCAGTTTTGGCACAGTGTTATGCAGCGGCATCTTCAGCGCTTTCCTGCTGTCGCCGCTGGCGATGCGACCCACCCGATCAAGGAGTAAACGATGATCCGCGCCGCTCTTATTCTGCTGACGGCTCTGCTGCTCAGCGCCTGTGCCGGACCTGCACCTGACAGCAGCCGTCCCACCGCCTGGCTGAAACCGGGCGTGAAGGTGACGCTGCCACCGCCGGGCATCCGTCCCGCCTTTCAGCAGCAGCAGTTGCTGACCGGACAGGTGAAAGGCCAGAGTCAGTCACTGCTGGTGCTGCTCAGCGCCGATGAACAGCAAATTGATCTGGCCGGCCTCTCCTCAGTGGGTATTCGCCTGTTCAGCCTGCGCTACGATGCCAGCGGTATTCACACTCAGCAGCTGATGCCGCTGCCGCAGATGCCGCCTGCCAGTCAGGTGCTGGCGGATATTATGCTCAGCTACTGGCCACGGGATCTGTGGCAAAAACAGCTGCCGCCAGGCTGGACGCTGCAGGATCAGGGGTTAAAGCGACGGCTGATCGATGCCGATAACCAGCTGGTCACCGAAATCGATTATCTGCAACGCGGTAATCAGCGCCAGCCCATCAGCATTCAGCAGCATGCGTTTGGCTATCAGATCCGCATTCAACATCTGGATGCCTTATGATTTACATCTCTGCCATCGGCATGCTGAATGCCCTGGGGAATAATACTCAGCAGATTGCGGCCAGCCTTACCAGGGGTGAGGCACCCGGCATGCAGCTGCGTCATGGCTGGCTGAGCGGTGACCGCGCCTGCTGGCTTGGCAGAGTTGAAGGTGATTTGCCATCGATTCCTGCTGCTCTGAGCGCGCACAATACCCGTAATAACCAGCTGCTGCTGGCCGCGCTGGCGCAAATCCGTCCGGCGCTCGACGCGGCGATTGCGCACTATGGTGCCAGCAGAGTGGCAATTGTGCTGGGAACCAGCACCTCGGGCGTGGATGAGGGCGATCAGCAGATTGGCGGCAGTCAGTCCGGTTATCACTATCAGATGCAGGAGCTGGGCGATCCCTCCCGTTTCCTGGCTCACTTTCTGCGCCTGGATGGCCCGGCCTATACCATTTCAACCGCCTGCTCCTCCAGCGCCCGCGCCATTATCAGTGGTGAGCGTCTGATCGCGGCGGGGCTGGCGGATGTGGCGCTGGTGGGCGGTGCGGACTCGCTGAGCCGGATGCCGATCAACGGATTCGACAGCCTGGAGTCGCTCTCTGAACGTCGCTGCACCCCTTTCAGCCGCGATCGCGACGGCATCTCCATTGGCGAAGGGGCCGCACTGATGCTGCTGACGCGGGAACCGCAGCCGCTGGCGCTACTGGGAGCTGGCGAATCGTCTGACGCCTGGCACATGTCCGCTCCCCATCCGCAGGGCGAGGGCGCTGAACGGGCGATGCGTATGGCGCTGCAACAGGCGAACCTGTTGCCAGAGCAGGTGGGTTATATCAATCTGCACGGCACTGCAACGCCGCTTAACGACCAGATGGAAGCTGCCGTGATTCAGCGTCTGTTTGGCAATGCGGTGCCGTGCAGCTCGACCAAACATCTGACCGGCCATACGCTCGGCGCAGCAGGAGTATGTGAAGCCGCTCTCAGTGCGCTGATCCTGCAAAACAATCTGCCGCTGCCCGCACAGGATTTCAGTGCGGCGGCGCAGGATGAGACGCTGCCGGATTGCGGATTGTTATTACAGCCGCAGGCGCTGCAACGGCCTGTCATCGCCTCTAACTCCTTCGCCTTTGGCGGCAACAACACCTGTCTGATTCTGGGACGCCAACATGGTTATTAATTCTCCCGCGGCACGCTGGCTGCCGCACGCTGCGCCGATGCTGCTGCTTGATCAGCTGATCGCCGTGGATGATGAGCAGGTCCACTGTCAGGTGTCGACCTGCGCCGGTGGCGTACTGACACCGTTTCTGACGCCTCAGGGTGAACTGCCCGCCTGGTTTGGCGTGGAAATGATGGCGCAAACCGTGGGCGTCTGGTCGGGCTGGCATGCAAAGCAGGGCGGCGCAACCCTTATCCCGCCCGGCATGCTGCTGGGCGGACGCGGCTGGCGGGCAGAGCGATCCCTCTTTCCCGCCAGTGTTACGCTGGATATCAGAATGACGCTGCTGATGCGCGATGACCGCATGGGCAGCTTTGAGGGCGACATTCATTACGGCACCCAGCGGCTTGCCAGCGGTCGCCTGAATACGTATCAACCCAATGAAGCAGAATTACAGCAATTGATGTCACAAGGAAATCAGCCATGACAGATTCGGTATTAGTGACGGGCGCCAGTAAAGGGATTGGCCGCGCGATTGCGTTGCGTCTCGCCCAGGATGGCTATCAGGTTATCGTCCATTTCAACCGTGACCGCGCAGGCGCTGAGCAGTGCCTGCAGCAGATCGAAACCGCAGGCGGCAGCGGCCGTGTGCTGGGATTTGATGTGGCCGATCGGGCGGCAACCCGCGCTGCCCTGGAGGCGGATATTGAGCAACATGGCGCCTATTATGGTGTGGTGAGCAACGCCGGTATCACCCGCGATGCGGCGTTTCCCGCCCTGACGGATCAGGAGTGGGACAGCGTCATCCACACCAATCTCGACAGTTTTTACAATGTGATCCAGCCCTGCGTGATGCCGATGATCGGTCTGCGGCGCGGCGGCCGCATTATCACCCTCTCGTCGGTGTCGGGGATAATGGGCAATCGTGGTCAGGTGAACTACAGCGCGGCGAAAGCGGGCATTATTGGTGCCACTAAGGCGCTGGCGATTGAGCTGGCGAAACGCAAAATCACCGTTAACTGCATTGCGCCAGGCCTGATTGATACCGGAATGGAGGGGCTGGAACCTCAGGTGATTGAGGAAGCGATGAAGATCGTGCCGATGAAGCGCATGGGCGCGGCTGAAGAGGTCGCCGGACTGGCGAGCTATCTGATGTCCGATATCGCAGGCTACGTGACGCGTCAGGTCATTTCTATAAACGGAGGCATGCTGTGATCCAGCGGGTAGTCGTAACCGGCATGGGCGGCGTAACCGCCTTTGGTGAGTCCTGGGCTGAGGTTTCGGCACGGATCCGTGCGGGCCGCAATGCGGTGCGCTTTATGCCGGAGTGGCAGATCTACGACGGGCTGCATACGCTGCTCGGCGCACCGGTGGATGACTTTGTGCTGCCTGCGCACTACACCCGCAAGCGTATCCGCGCCATGGGCCGCGTTTCGCTGCTGGCAACGCGCGCGACCGAGCTGGCGCTGACCCAGGCGGGCCTGATTGACCATCCGGTGCTGACCAGCGGAGAAACGGGTATCGCCTACGGTTCTTCCACCGGCAGCACCGGGCCGGTCAGCGAGTTCGCTACCATGCTGACCGAAAAGCACACCAATAATATCACCGGCACCACCTATGTGCAGATGATGCCACACACCACGGCCGTCAATGCCGGGCTCTTTTTCGGCCTGCGCGGCCGGGTGATCCCGACCTCCAGCGCCTGTACCTCTGGCAGCCAGGCGATTGGCTATGCCTGGGAAGCGATTCGTCACGGGTATCAGACGGTGATGGTGGCTGGCGGCGCAGAAGAGCTCTGTCCGTCGGAAGCCGCGGTGTTTGACACCCTGTTTGCCACCAGCCAGCGTAATGACGCGCCGCACACCACACCTGCACCTTTTGATCAGCAGCGCGATGGTCTGGTAATTGGAGAAGGGGCGGGCACGCTGATCCTTGAGTCGCTGGAACATGCCCTGGCACGCGGTGCAACGATCTACGCCGAGCTCACCGGTTTCCATACCAACTGCGACGCCGCCCATATTACTCAGCCGCAGCGGGAAACCATGCAGATCTGCATCGAGCGGGCGTTGCAAAGCGCTGGTATCACGGCCGCAGACGTTGGTTATGTAAATGCGCACGGCACCGCCACTGAACGGGGTGATATGGCCGAAAGTCTGGCGACGGCGGCGGTGTTTGGCGAAACGACACCGATCTCCTCGCTGAAGTCCTATTTTGGCCATACGCTGGGTGCCTGTGGGGCGCTCGAAGCCTGGATGAGTATTGAGATGATGCGGGAAGGGTGGTTTGCGCCAACCCTGAACCTGACGCAACCGGCAGCAGATGGCGGCCAGCTGGATTACATCATGGGTGAGCCGCGTGAGCTTGAAACCGACTATATCCAGAGCAACAACTTTGCCTTTGGTGGCATTAATACTTCACTGATTTTCAAACGCTGGCGCGGCGTCTGATCTCAGGCCCGTGCCGCGCTGGCACGGGCCAGTTTATTTTTCGGACGAAAGAACCGGACGATAATCAGCCTTTCATCTACACTGTCACTCACCGCATCACAACCCGGCGGCCCATGTTTTTCACAGGATAGTTATGTCTTTACCCTTGCCACCCGACGATCACGATGAGCCAATTCGCCAGTCACTTGACGATGCGCACTTTGCGATAGTGGTGCTTGCGGTGACCTCGGTAACGCTTATAATCTTTGTCCTGATGATTACGCTCTGGATGAGCTGACACGCACAGGGATTCAACGGATTGAATAAGGAGAAGGCGATGGACTCCGGAGATGACAAATTAATCGCAATTATCGGTTTGCTGGCGGCCTGCCTGATCGGGGTGACCTTCCTGTTTACCATGGTCTGGCTGACCGACGTACGTCATCCTGCCGATCCCTCTCTCGACGTTCGCTCCTGTTACCCTAAAAAGCCACCTTCTCAGCACGTCTGATTTCGTGTCGCAAACTTAATCTGCTGACTGCGCAATACCAGCGCCAGCGGCTCATGCAGATTACGGTTGCCATTGGGATCGGCTAATCCCAGCAGCGGGCCAGGCGAACGCCGGTCATCGGCCCAGGCCGGATACTCCACCACCGGATAGAGCGAAATCCCCTCCACTGCAATGCCCTGATCCAGCGCCACCGCCACGTTTTCACTGATCTCCTGCAGCCAGGGGGCGCGCGCTTCACCCTCAGCGCCGGTTTCAGCAATCAGCATCGGACGCTGGTAGCGCTGCCAGCACTGCGCCAGCAGGATATGCAGCGGCACACGCTCCGGATCCTCCAGCGACATCGGCTGGTCGGGAAAAAACCAGTGGTTATCGGGATAGTAGTTCAGGCCGAGGATATCCAGGCAATCTTCACTGCCGCCCAGCTCCTTATCGACGCGACCGGCCAGCATGTCCCAGGCTTCGAACTGCGCCTGATGCTGCGCATCGGCATAGGGTTTGCTGTCCGGATTATCGGGATGATGAGCGATCTGCACCAGCGGGTCAGTCAGTACAAAACGCGCCTCCGGATAGACCTCGCGAATGGCATGTATCGCCGCCAGCGAGGCGCGGACCAGCTGGCGCTTAAGCTCTTTACCGCGCTGCGCAGCATGAGGATTAAACCAGGCCACATCCGCCCCGGCCCATGACCAGAATGAGATTTGATTAACCGGTGTAAAGAAGGGGCGTTCGATGCCCTGATCGCGCATCAGTTGTGCCATCGCGCGAGCGAAACGACTAAAATGGTCAACAAATTCGGCTTTCCAGATATTAAGATGATCGGGATAACCGAAATGAGCCAGCTCCCAGATGATCTCCATCTGCTGACGTCGCGCGGCTTCGACCATCGGCAGAAAGCTCTGCCAGTCATACTGGCCAGGGATCTTTTCAATCAGATGCCAGCGCGCACCGTCGCGGGCGGTGAGCAGATGCTGCTCAGCCAGTGCGGCATAATCTTTTTCCAGCAGCATATCGTGTCCGCTGCTGATCACCATATCCAGCCGTTTCCCGGGCGTACGGCAGGCAGTGGAACAGGGGAAACTGCCCTGGAAAAAGCTGCGAAACAGGCCGGGATGATAGCGCTGGCGGGCATCTGTAAGGGATTGATGAGACATATTCCTCTCCTGCCGGGATAATGCCGGTCACAGATCGTCCGGTTAAGTCTAGACTAAAAAACGCCCGTGACCCCTCACTAAGTCGGAACAGAGGAATAGCATCAGAGGTCGGACCGGGGAATAATAAAAATAACTGCATTTTACAGGGAAATGTCATGACCGAAGCGTTCGAGCTCTCCCAGCCATTGGAACGGTCCAGCTGGCTTGAAACACAGCTGGAGCCAGAGTGTCTGCGCCATCCGGGGCTGAGTGGCGTCCATCAGCTGAGCGACGGGCTGGATGCTTTTGCTGCCCGCTATCTGCTGATGCAAAAAGCGGAGCGTTCACTCGATATCCAGTATTACATCTGGCAAAACGATCTCTCTGGCCGGTTGCTGTTCAGCGCCGTGCTGGAAGCTGCCCGACGCGGGGTAAAAGTGCGGCTGCTGCTGGATGACAACAATACGCCGGGCCTGGACGAGACGCTGGCCCAGCTCAACCGCCATCCCAACATTGAGGTGCGGCTGTTTAATCCGTTCTCGTTTCGCACCCTGCGCGCGCTGGGTTATCTCACTGACTTTGCCCGTCTGAACCGCCGCATGCACAACAAAAGCTTTACGGTGGATGGCGTCACGACCGTGGTCGGTGGGCGCAATATCGGCGACGAATATTTCGGCACCGGCAATGAACCGCTGTTTGCCGATCTCGACGTCATGGCAATAGGCCCGGTGGTTAAAGAAGTCGCAGAGGATTTTGAGCGCTACTGGCGCAGCAAGCCGGTTTCTCCACTGCAGCAGGTGCTGGATGAAGAGGAGCCGGAAGAGGACAGTGTGAGTCTGCCAGCAGAGTGGCGTCACAGTGAACCGGTGCAGCGCTATCTTCAGCGGCTGGAAAATTCTTCGCTGCTGCAGGAGCTGGAAGAGGGCTCGCTGGCTCTGACATGGGCAAAAGCGCGCCTGCTGAGCGATGATCCGCGTAAAGGGCTGGGCAAAGCGCGTGCCAGAAGCCTGCTGCCGCAGCGAATGCTGGAGGTGATAGGCACGCCACAAAAGCAGTTCGACATCATCTCGGCCTATTTTGTACCCACCCGCGCAGGGGTCGCTCAGCTGCTTTCGCTGAAGCGCAAAGGGGTAAAAATTGCCATTCTGACCAATTCGCTGGCGGCTAACGATGTGTCGATTGTCCATGCCGGCTACGCTAAGTGGCGCAAAAAACTGCTGCGTCATGGTATTGCGCTCTATGAGCTGAAACCGCAGGCGGGCGTGCCTGATGCCCCGCACGACCGGGGATTAACCGGTAACTCCGGCTCCAGCCTGCATGCCAAAACCTTCTCAGTGGATCAACAGACGCTGTTTATCGGCTCGTTTAACTTCGATCCCCGTTCAGCGGTGCTGAATACGGAAATGGGACTGGTGATTGAGAGCGCGGCGCTCGCCGCAGAGACGCATCAGCGTTTCAGCCAGTCAATGCGCGATCGGGCATGGACGCTGCGGCTGGATAAGTGGGGCAGGGTAAACTGGCTGGAGTATCCGGATGAGCCGCAGCAGATTGTGCATAAACACGAGCCGGGCTGCTCCTGGTGGCAGCGCCTGCAGGTACGTCTGGTGTGGCGACTGCCGATTGAGTGGCTGTTGTAAGCTGGACCTTGCCTGGGTACAGGCGCTGGCTCATGAAGCATACGCCCTCCGCAAAGATGCAAAACCCGCCATCCCTGGCGGGCTCAGCGCGGGCGATTACGCACCTCATCCCTGAGGTGCGCCCGTTGCCGGGCCAACGCGTTGCGTTGTTCAAAAACGCTCCCGGCGTTTTTGTCCCTGGCCCGCTATGCTTTGCTACTGGCGTATGCTCCCATCGCTTTAAACTCTTAAGCTGTCTGTGAGACACATCATTTATAGCCTGACCTCACTTATGGCCCGAGGTCACTGATCGCCTGTCATTGTGCTTGTTTACGCTCAAATTTCCCCGAGAAAAGGAACCGCAGCAGCGGGATGCGCAGGTGAATCTCATACAGCAGAAACGCGATGCCAAACACCATTAGCAGGCCGACGAAGAAGCCCAGCGTGTTGTTTTCAATGCGCGGCGTCACGTAAATGCCATACAGCAGCGTCAGCGGATGGTGCACCAGATAGATAAACAGTGACGCATTGACCAGATACATAATGCGCGGCGAATGTGAATTCAGCAGCTTATGACCAAAGCAGAAGCAGACGTTGAGCATGCAAATGCCCATCAGCGTCGAGATAATCGCATCCAGTTCATACAACCAGCCCTCACCGCTGCTCAGTCGCTGGTTGGCGCAATAGGCCGCAAACATCAGCAGCGCACCGACCCACATCACCAGATTGAAGCGGACAAACAGCTGCTTCAGCGGGGGATGTTTCCACGCCAGCGCTCCCAGCATAAAGAACGGCAGATAGAAGAGTGTCTGCATCACAATGATGCTAAACAAACCATCCATTAGCCACGCAGGCTGGAAAATAAACACCAGACGACGGAACACGCACCAGAGCAGCGCCCATGCCAGTACGCCCGCCGTCAGCGATCCCCAGCCAACCCGCGAATAATCAATGGTGCGATGCTGATCGCGCAGCCAGCGGAAGGTCACCATCCCCAGCGTGGTCAGCATCACCAGCACCACCAGGAACCACAGGTGTGAAATCAGCTCCCACATCAGGTTATTAAATTTCTGATAGGGGGTGAAGTGGGGCCAGTCAGCCAGCTTAGCCGTCCACTCTTTCAGCATAAAAAATTGCGGCAGCGTCAGCAGCGGAATGGCGGTCAGCAGTGGGATACCTACCCGTTCCAGACGCACCTTCAGGAAGCGACGTGGCTGATAGCGCAGATACAGCATGTAGGAGAAATAGCCCGAAATGACGAAAAACACCTGCATACGAAACGCATGAATAAAATCATTCAGCAGCGTCAGCCATAACGACGCTTCATGACTGTTTACTGCCCATTTCTGCGCAGAGTAAATGAGGGAAACGTGAAACGGCACCCCCAGTAACATCAGATAGGCGCGGATGGAGTCGAGGAAGTATTCACGTTCAGGTTTTACAGTACTCATAAAGTTCCAGTTCGTTAGTACGTTTGACCGGTTTCACCCTGAAACCGGATTATGCTCTGTGAAAATTCTACCTGGGATAAACCAGGTATACTATCAGTGGAATCCGTAGTGTCTAATTGTCCTAAAAGTAGCGTAATGCCAGACGAAATGCGGGAACAATGTTGCGCATAAGCTGTCGGAAAACCGAATAATCCTTTAAGATAAACGGGTTTGATTTAAGCACACGAAAGGGGGGATGTGCCGACTAAAGAAAAAAATAAAGCCGGACTGATGAAGGTACGCTGGATTGGTACTGCAGTTCTGCTGGCGTTGTACGCCAATAACAGTTGGGCGTTTAACATCGATGATGTTGCCAAACAAGCCAAAGCGTTGGCAGGGAAAAGCTTCGAAGCGCCTAAAAGCAATTTACCCTCTCAATTTCGTGAAATGAAATTTGCTGATTATCAGCAGATCCAGTTTAACCACGATAAAGCGTATTGGGGCAAACTGCGCACGCCGTTCAAGCTGGAGTTTTATCATCAGGGTATGTATTTCGATACCCCGGTGCAGATCAACGAAGTGACCGCCAGCGCGGTGCGCGAGATTAAATACAACCCCGATTATTTTAATTTCGGTAATGTAAAACATGACGCGGATGCGGTAAAAAACCTCGGTTTTGCCGGTTTCAAAGTACTTTACCCACTCAACAACAAGGGTAAAAACGATGAGATCGCCAGCTTCCTGGGCGCGAGCTATTTCCGTGTCATCGGTGCCGGTCAGGTTTATGGCCTGTCGGCGCGTGGACTTGCCATCGATACGGCGCTGCCGTCCGGTGAAGAGTTCCCGCGCTTTAAAGAGTTCTGGATTCAGCGTCCTAAACCACAGGACAAACAGCTGGTGATCTACGCACTGCTCGATTCGCCGCGTGCGGCGGGTGCGTATCGCTTTGTGCTGCATCCGGGTGACGCTTCAACGGTTGATGTGCAGTCAAAAGTTTACCTGCGTGATAACGTCGGCAAACTGGGTGTTGCACCGCTGACCAGTATGTTCCTGTTTGGTCAGAACCAGCCATCAACGGTGAACAACTTCCGTCCGGCACTGCACGACTCTGACGGTCTCTCTATCCACAATGGCAACGGGGAGTGGATTTGGCGTCCGCTGAACAACCCGCGTCATCTGGCAGTGAGCACCTTCACCATCGAGAATCCGAAAGGGTTTGGTCTGCTGCAGCGTGGGCGTGACTTTAACAACTATCAGGATCTTGATGACCGCTATGATCTTCGTCCAAGCGGCTGGGTTGAGCCAATAGGCGACTGGGGTAAAGGCCGGGTTGAACTGGTTGAAATCCCGACGGCAGATGAAACCAACGACAACATCGTTGCGTTCTGGACGCCGGAGACACTGCCAGAGCCTGGCAAAGAGATGAACTTCAAATATCGTCTGCACTTCTCGCGCGACGAAAACCAGCTGCACTCCGATGATACGGCCTGGGTCAAAAATACCCTGCGTTCAGCGGGTGACGTCAAGCAGTCTAATCTGGTGCGTCAGCCGGATGGCACCGTGGCTTTCACCATCGACTTCGTGGGTAAAGACATGAGCAAGATGGCGGAAAACAGTCAGGTGGCACCGCAGGTCAGCGTGGGTAAAAATGCTGATGTGGTTGAACAGAGCGTACGTTATAACCCGGTCACCAAAGGCTGGCGTCTGGTGTTGCGTCTGCGTGTGAAAGATGCCAAACAGTCCACCGAAATGCGTGCGGCCCTGGTTAGCGGCGACAAGACATTGACGGAAACCTGGAGCTATCAGTTACCTGCCAATGAATAAATCGACTTTTACACCTCAACGTTATGTGGAATCTCTGCCGCTGGATGCGGCAGGGAAGGCCCGCCTGAGCGTCTCATTGCAGAATGCCGGCGAGTTCCACTTCATCCATGATGTGCTGGGCAGGGATGTCGCAGCCAGTGACCGTCCCGACGATGCGCCGTTAAAATCGGTCTCATCGCGGGTTGAAATGGCCTGGCCCGATTCGCTGGCCGAAGGTCAGCAGTTGGGTAAAGATTACCTCGACCGCACCACGCTGAAGGCGATGCCGAAGGTCAAACGCTCACTGATGTTCCCGGAAGCCTGGCGCACCAACCCGGTCGCCCGAGCCTGGGACTCACTGCGTGGACACAAATCGGTGCCGCGTTATGCCAATGCGGAAGAGCGACGTGCCGAGGAAAAGTGGCGTCATGTCGGTTCGATCCGACGCTACATTCTGCTGATCCTGACCATTTTCCAGACCGTGGTCGCCACCTGGTACATGAAGAGTATTCTGCCGTATCAGGGCTGGACGCTTCTGGATCCGATGGAGATGATCAATCAGAACTGGCAGCAGTCAGTGATGCAGATCCTGCCTTATTTGTTGCAGACCGGCATCCTGTTCCTGTTCGCCATACTCTTCTGCTGGGTCTCTGCCGGTTTCTGGACGGCCCTGATGGGCTTCCTGCAGCTGCTGATTGGACGTGATAAATACAGTATCTCTTACTCAACGGTCGGAGATGAACCGCTTAACCCGGAACATCGTACCGCGCTGATTATGCCGATCTGTAACGAAGACGTTGAGCGTGTTTACGCCGGTCTGCGTGCGACCTGGGAGTCGGTGGTTCGTACCGGTAACGCTGAACACTTCGACGTCTACATCCTCAGCGACAGTTACGATGCGGATATCGCAATTGCCGAACAGAAAGCCTGGATGGAACTGGTGCGGGATGTTGGCGGGGCAGGCAAGATTTTCTATCGCCGTCGTCGTCGTCGTGTGAAGCGTAAAAGTGGAAACATCGATGACTTCTGTCGTCGCTGGGGCAGCAACTACAGCTACATGGTCGTGCTGGATGCCGATAGCGTCATGAGCGGAGAGTGTCTCACCGGTCTGGTACGCATGATGGATGCCAACCCGAATGCCGGGATCATCCAGTCGTCGCCGAAAGCATCGGGTATGGATACGCTTTATGCGCGCTGTCAGCAGTTTGCGACCCGCGTCTATGGTCCGTTGTTTACCGCCGGTCTGCATTTCTGGCAGCTGGGCGAGTCTCACTACTGGGGTCACAACGCCATTATCCGCGTGAAACCCTTTATTGAGCACTGTGCCCTGGCACCGTTACCGGGAGAGGGCTCCTTTGCGGGTTCAATCATGTCGCATGACTTCGTAGAAGCTGCGCTGATGCGTCGTGCAGGTTGGGGCGTCTGGATTGCCTATGACCTGCCGGGATCCTATGAAGAACTGCCACCGAACCTGCTGGATGAGCTGAAACGTGACCGCCGCTGGTGTCACGGCAACCTGATGAACTTCCGCCTGTTCCTGGTGAAAGGGATGCACCCGGTTCACCGTGCGGTGTTCCTGACGGGTGTGATGTCCTACCTCTCGGCTCCGCTGTGGTTTATGTTCCTGGCGCTTTCCACTGCCCTGCAGGTAGTGCATACGCTAATGGAACCGACCTACTTCCTGCAACCGCGGCAGCTCTTCCCGGTCTGGCCGCAGTGGCGTCCTGAACTGGCGATAGCGCTGTTCTCGACCACCATGGTGCTGCTGTTCCTGCCGAAAATGCTGAGTGTGGTGTTGATCTGGTTTAAAGGATCGAAGGCCTACGGCGGACCTCTGCGGCTGCTGGCTTCACTGGTGCTGGAAACGCTGTTCTCGGTGCTGCTGGCTCCGGTGCGTATGCTGTTCCATACGGTATTTGTGGTCAGCGCCTTCCTCGGCTGGGAAGTCGTGTGGAACTCACCGCAGCGTGATGACGATGCAACACCGTGGAGCGAGGCGTTTAAACGTCACGGTTCGCAGATGGCATTAGGTCTGGTGTGGGCGATTGGTATGGGACTGCTGGATCTTAACTTCCTGTGGTGGCTGGCACCGATTGTCTTCTCACTGATTCTGTCGCCGTTTGTCTCGGTCATGTCGAGCCGCGCAACGCTGGGCATTAAGAGCAAGAAAGCGAAGCTGTTCCTTATCCCGGAAGAGTACTCGCCGCCGCAGGAGCTGGTGGATACCGATCGCTATGTGGTGCTGAACCGTCAGCGTGCGCTGGAAAATGGCTTTATGCATGCCTTATTCCATCCTGCCTTCAACGCGCTGGCAACGGCACTGGCCACATCGCGCCACAAGCAGAGTCAGTTACTGGACTATGCGCGTGACCGTCGGGTTGATCAGGCGCTGAGCGATGCGCCGGATAAACTGGGCCGCGAACAGCGTCTGCAGCTGATCAGCGATCCAGTGGTACTGGCCCGTGTTCATACCCGACTGTGGGAAGATGCGGACAAGTATCATCAGTGGGTTGAGAGTTATCAGAAACTCACGCTCAACCCCAACGCGCTGGCAACCAACGCGTAATCTGAAAAAGCGGCAGCGATGCCGCTTTTTTTATCGGATTAAAACAGCGATTCGCTGATAAATTTATTGCTGGCAGTCACCGCGAGCAGCGTGTGACGATCTCAATGGCTGTTTCTTCATGGCGGATATGAGTGTTGAAAGGGTGCTTAAAGGCGGGTGTTATCGTCGCGGCTGTGCTCTGCTTAAGCGGTTGCGGCAGTATTATCAGTCGTACCATTCCCGGGCAGGGGCACGGTAATCAGTACTATCCCGGCGTACAGTGGGATGTTCGCGACAGCGGATGGCGGGTCCTGACGATCCTCGACCTGCCGCTGTCGCTGGTGGTTGATACCCTGTTGTTACCGGTGGATGCCAGCCACGGTCCTTACGAGTAACTGCGATCGGAATCGCTGTTATCATCTTCCCACTCTTGCGCGGCGGCTTCGCCCTCTTCGGTGTCCAGCGGCGGCTCCAGCTGGAACTCGCCGTCATCCCACTCGTGCAGGGTATTTTCTGCTAACCACTCCTGACGCAGTTCCACTTCGTCAAAATCTGCATCAAAAATAGCCTGTGCCGCTTCACCGCTGCGGTAAGGCAGACATTCGCCTGATTCACCTTCTTCTGCCATGAATTCAGCCTGCCACATGATATCGCCATCCTGCATCACATACTTTTGCAGACCAAACTGGCTGATTGATGCATCCCCCTCCTCAAGCTCTGGGTGGTTAGCGAGGAACTCTTCACGTGCAGCATCGATGGCTTCCTCTAAGGTACTGTACATGCTCATCGCTCTTCTCCTTCACGGGTCTTTGACTATGGATTTATTTGATTTCAGTGAAGGATAGACGAAATCTGAAGGAGGGAAAGGTCAGGCTGGTGCAACTGGCGGGAAATAAGCCATTTCCCGCCGGTCAGGGTCACATCATCTTTTGCGGAAAATGCAAAACCGGTTGAACGGACTCATGAATCACGGGTGCTGAGTAGCGGATACAACATTTTATACATGGCTTAACTTTCTTAAAATTAATCCTTGCGATGGAGAGGGCCTGACTCAAGTTATATAACGTGCCGATAAATATGACCTCTTCTTTATCAGGCATACGCTTGCACCCTTTACGATGAAGAAAGTGATAATTTTCCTGATCGGTACCAATTGTAACGTAATAGTAGAGACCTTTGTTCATATTAACTGTCCCATTAGAGGTTTGCTGTGATGTCTTTTTATAATTCTGGCCAGAGCCGTTAAAGGCCTGACTGTTACAAACGAAACTACCGATAAGCTTTAATTTCTTCAAATGCCATAACGGTCTATCGGGATGTTAAAAAGATGTAAAGTGGAATATAAGCCAAATCCGCAAGGCAATAGCTTGTATTGTAAGTTAATTTTTACCGATTCATAAGCAGTGAGACACCGTTAAGACCGGCTAAATAGGATTAGGCCTGGCGTGCAGAATAATCAGCGCCATCACGCATTTAATAGCACTCGCTGCAATATTAATTAATAAAAAGCGAAACAGGCTGAATGCCGCCTGCCGTCCTGTTAATTGATAAGCGGTTTTAACTTTAAACAGAGAGAAATTATATTATGAATACGGGCGTTTATTAATTACTGGACCTGCAGTTTCGCTTACAGGATGAGTCAGGCATGAGTGATTTATTTAGCGGGGGAGTAAAATGCGCTAAATGCCTGACAGACATTTAGCGCGAAATGATTAGTAGCGTGAGGGTTCGCCCTCGGGGCGCGTTTTAAAGCGGCGGTGCAACCACATGTACTGTTCCGGTGCCAGCAGCACACCCTCTTCAACAACCTGATTCATTCTGGTTGCGGTTGCGACATCACTTTCCAGCGTAAATTCGCCGCTGATGTCAGGCAGTATCATCAGCTCATAGCCGCGCCCCCCAGGCAGACGACGCGGTACGAAAGGGATGACAGCCGGTTTACCGGTGCGGATCAGCAGATGGGTGCCCACCGTTGTGGCCGCTTTTTCCACGCCAAAGAAGGGCACAAAGACGCTGCTGCGCGGGCCATAATCGTGGTCGGGCGCATACCAGATAATGTCACCCTGTTTCAGTGCGCGGATCATTCCTTTGAGATCTTTACGGTCGAGCATGCTTTTATTCGACCGCATCCGACCTTTGACCTGAAGCCAGTCGATCAGTTTGTTGTCATTAGGGCGATAGACGCCAATGCCAGGGTTATGGATACCAAACATGCGTGCACCAATCTCCAGCGTCAGAAAGTGCATGCCGATAAGCAACACGCCGCGTTGGCTATCGCGCGCCTGCTGAATATGCTCCAGCCCCGAAGGCGTATGCCATTTATTGATGCGCCAGTCAGGCCAGAACCACGCCATACCGGTCTCGATTAATCCCATGCCGACCGATTCGAAATTGTGTTTAACCATCGCTTCGCGTTCATTTACCGGCATATCCGGAAAACTTAATTCCAGATTACGCCGGGAAATACTGACGCGGTGTTTCATAAAACGCATCCCAATGCGGCCAATATTACAGCCGAGAACATAAAGCAGGGGATAAGGAAGTAGCACCAAAAGATAAAGAGAAGCGACACCCAGCCAGGTCAGCCAATAGCGCGGGTGAAGCAGTTCTCGTGAAAACTGAGGCAACTGAGTCATGTGAAGGTTAATTTTCCTGCGTCGCGCACCGTGCGGTGCTGATATCTCGTTGATTTACACTATTGTGCCAGTTTTTGACGTGCGCTTAAATATCACTATCGGAACGTGCCATCAATGAACAAAGGTTAATAGTCCAATGTTGCTGGAAAAAACGGCAACAGGCGATCAATCTGGTCACTGGCCTTTGCATCCCGGTGAAATCAGGTATCATGTGCGCGCTAAATTTCTTCTATTGATAACAGGACGAACACCATGCCAGTGTTACATAACCTCGTTTCCAATAAAGAGCTGAAGGCGCGCATGCTGGCTGAAACCGAGCCGCGCACCACTGTCTCTTTTTATAAATATTTCCAGATTGCCGATCCCAAAGCATTCCGTGACGCGCTCTATCTTGGCCTGACGGCTCTTAAGGTCTTTGGTCGCGTCTACGTGGCCCACGAAGGCATCAATGCGCAGATCAGCGTGCCAGCCAGCCAGTATGAAAAGATGAAAGAATGGCTATATGGCTTTGATCCGGCGCTGAACAACCTGCGGATGAATATTGCGCTGGATGATGATGGTAAATCGTTCTGGGTGCTGCGTCTGAAAGTACGCGACCGCATTGTCGCGGACGGTATTGAAGACGACAGTTTTGATGCCAGCGATGTGGGTCAGTATCTTAAAGCGGCGGACGTTAACGCCATGCTGGACGATCCTGACGCCCTGTTCGTGGATATGCGTAACCACTACGAATATGAAGTGGGTCGCTTCGACAACGCGCTGGAAGTGCCTGCTGACACCTTCCGCGATCAGCTGCCGATGGCGGTTGAGATGCTGCAGGATCAGAAAGACAAAAAGATCGTGATGTACTGCACCGGCGGGATCCGCTGTGAAAAGGCCAGCGCCTGGATGCGCCACAACGGCTTTGAGGATGTCTATCACATTGAGGGCGGTATCATAGAGTATGCCCGACGCGCCCGTGAGCAGGGATTACCGGTACGCTTCAAAGGCAAAAACTTTGTTTTTGATGAGCGAATGGGTGAGCGGATCTCTGACGATGTGTTGTCTAACTGTCATCAGTGCGGCGAACCCTGTGATACCCACGTTAATTGCGTCAATGACGGTTGTCATCTGCTGTTTATTCAGTGCAAAAGCTGCGCGGAGAAGTTTGAGAACTGCTGTAGCCCGATCTGCCAGGAAGAGGCGAAGCTCTCACCGGAAGAGCAGCGTGCGCGTCGGGCAGGACGTGAAAATGGCAACAAAATCTTTAACAAGTCGCGTGGCCTGTTAAACATGACCATTCCCTCGCCGCTGAAGAAATAAGCGTGGCCGCCTGAAGTCAGCTTCAGGCGGCTTGCTCTTTTACTGGCGTACACCCTCAACCGAGATCATCAACTGAACCTTCTGCGAAGCTGGCCCCAGATCTTTGGTGATGTTGAAATCTTTCAGTGCAATTTCCCCTTCGGCCTCAAAGCCAGCGCGGTAGCCGCCCCACGGATCTTTACCTTCTCCCAGCATTTTTGCCTCGAGCGTTACCGGTTTGGTCACGCCATTCAGCGTAAGGTCGCCAGTAATCTTCAGCTCATCACCCTCTTTTTTTACCGCTGTGGATTTGAACGTGGCCTGCGGGTTTTTGCTGGTATTCAGGAAGTCCGCACTGCGCAGGTGCTTGTCACGTTCAGCATGGTTAGTATCGATACTGCTGGTGTTAATAGTGACGTCGACTTTATCTGCGGCAGGATTCTTCTCATCAAAGGTGAAGCGGCCATCAAAATCCTTAAAGGTGCCGTAGAGCCAGCTGTAACCCAGATGCTGGATACGGAACTGAATAAAGGCGTGCTGGCCCTCTTTATCGATTTTGTAGTCAGCGGCAGAGGCGGTGAGTGAGCCGAGCAGCATAGTGGCACCGGTCATCGCCAGCAGGGTCTTTTTAAACATATTATTTATCCTTTTCAGAGGGAGAGGTGAAACGCAAACCCGACATCCGTTTTAAGGTGATATCGCGATCGATAAAGTGATGTTTGACCGCAGCCAGACCATGCAGCAGTGACAGGACCACAACCGTCCAGGCCAGCCAGAGGTGAATGTCGCCCGCAAGATCAGCCTGTTCGCCAGCACCGCTGAACAGCGCGGGCAGGGCGAACCAGCTGAATACTGAGATGGGTTTGCCATCGGCGGTGGAGATCAGATAGCCGCTGATCAGAATCGCCAGCAGCAGGGTATACAGTAACAGGTGGGCCACCACCGAACTGATGCGTACCAGCGGGGAATAACTGCTAAGCGGTTTTGGCGGCGGTGAAATAACGCGCCACAGCAGGCGAACGATCAGCGTCAGCAACAGGATCACGCCGATGCTTTTATGGATCTCAGGCGCGTCGTGATACCAGCTGTCGTAATAGCCGAGGCCGACCATCCATAATCCCAGCGCGAACATGGCATAAATCGCCAGCGCCATCGACCAGTGCAACAGCACGGCAACCAGGCCAAACTGATGAGATGAATTACGTAATAACATAATGGGGTTTTCATGAAGTAATAATCTGAAATAAGCATCCACATTATGAAATATAAAAGCAATCATCCTTACGCTTCTATAACTTTAATTTTATATTGTGAAAAGGTTGAATAAACCGGGCGTGAAATGCGCAATATTACTGAATGATTTATTTCTGACGCGCTGGTCGTCAACTAAAAAGGGCCGGAATTAACCATAAGGGCGAAATATAATCTGGCCTTATGTCAGTAATAGTCAGTTTTTGTCAAAGCCTGTCAATCGGGCGGCATCAACCTGATACCACCCTTTATCAGAGTCAGAAACGTGAGAGGCGGAAGGGGGTCAGATCAAAAGAGAACGGTTTTTGCTGGGCAAATTCTGCAGCCAGTTCGCCCAATACGCTGGCAAATTTAAACCCGTGTCCACTGAGCCCGGTAATTAACAAGCGGTCTGGTTCACCCGGCAGGGTATCAATAATAAAGTCTTCATCCGGGCTAAAATCGTAGCTGCAGGCTTCGCCATGCAGACAGACACCGACGCCAGGTAAAAACTGACGGAGGAATCCAAAAGCTTCACTGCCATCGGCCGCCACCGCGCCAAAAGGTTTACGATCCTCCGGCTGCTGCATCAGCTGACCGCCATCATGACGACCTACTTTCAGGGCGTTGTTATCCGCCGGGAAGCCATAAAACTGGCTGCCATCGCCCATTTCCACCGTAAAACCGGGAAATTTATTATTCTCACTGTAGCGGCCATCTGCCTGATACCAGGCGAACACCTTGCGGGTGGGCGCAACCGGCAGGTCAGGCACTAATTTGCCAACCCAGGTGCCCGCACTGATCAACATTTTGCGGCCCCGGTAGACGCCATCCAGGGTAGTGACCTGCTGCAGATCGCCATCGCGACCCAGCTCTGAAACCGGGCAGTTAAACAGCTGCGCGCAGCCCGCCTGCTCCGCCAGCTGGATCCAGCTGCGTACCGCCTGTTCACATTTCAGATAGCCAGACTGCGGCTCAAATACGCCCAGATAGCCCTCAGGCACATTGATTTGTGGCCAGCGCCTGTGCACGTCGTCAGGCTGCATCACCTCGATATTGAGCTGCCAGCGGGTCGCGCTGTCGATAACGTTCTGAATAAACGGCGACTGATTCGGGGCGAGGTTAAGTACGCCGCTGCGATGCATGATGCGCTCACCGGCACGCTGTTCCAGCTCATCCCACAGCGTTTGCGCCCGCAGGACCAGGGGTACATAGCGTTCACCTTCACCATAAGCGTGACGAATCAGCCGGCTCTCGCCATGATGTGTGCCCTGATTATGGGGAGGATGGGCGCTGTCGATCATTAACACCGATAAACCCGCCTGGGTGGCATAGTAGCCTGCCGCCGCGCCCACAGAACCGCTGCCAACGACGATAAGATCATAAATCATGGTAACTACGCTCTAAGAGACAGATAATCAAAAGCATACCAGAAACAGAAACGAAAAAGGCACCCCTGAGGGCGCCTCTTTGATGCGGCAGAAATTAATGCTTATTGAGGAGTCGTTCTATCTGCTCGGCTGACTCTATCTTGGCGATGCCTGCTTCGAGGATCGAGATAAATTGCCTTGCCACATCCGTTGTCAGCCAGTAAGTCGGGCCAACATCCGCTTCTTCTTCTTTTTGATCCTGCGACGACAACGAGTGCAGGCGGATCATCATGGCGTCATAGCTGTCAACGGTACTGATATCCCAGCCCACCAGTGGGTGAGTCTGTATAACGTCTTTTCTTCTGTCCATTATAACCTCCTTATTACTCGTTAAACGAAGTGCATGATGAGGTTCAATGCGGCTTTTTTATTCCAATAGCGAAACAATTATAACAGTAAACGAGGGTATCACTGTTTAAAAAATGCCGTGAGTCAGCTTCTCACAGAATATTTGCGTTTGAAAGACGGGGGTAAAAAAATAAAATGCCTGACGGGCAGGCATTTTTATCAGCAGTCAAAAGACAGGCAAAAAGCGGGCTATGCCGCGTGAGCGGGAACTCAGAGAGCCGGCGTTTCTGGCACTACGCCGCCGCCGCGTTTTTGCAGTGTTTCTGCCAGACGGGCAAAGTGCTGCTGAAGCTGCTCATCATGGTTTTGATTTTGGGCTTCCAGCGACAGATTATGTACCAGTAGCTGACTGGCACGATCGTCAAGACAGAAAATCAGACTGGAAAAGGCATTTTCCAGCACCGTTAAACGACGCTTCTGATCACCAATCAGTGCTAACAACTCACCAAAGGTCATCGCCTCTTCCGGTTTATCAGTAGTCATGGTGTCGCACCTCCTGTTATGCGTGACGAGCGCAAGGATAGGGCATTGATCATTAAGAGTCTAGATGCAGGACGGGGTAAGTGCGAGAGGGGAGAAAAGATAAAAAAACCGGGTGGCGACACCCGGAAAAAAAGCACAGTGGCGGTTAATCAGTATTGAACCAGTCGTCAGCGCTTTCCCACGTCTGCTGCAGGATTTCGCTGATCTGGTCGCGCGTCTCTTTTCCACCGCCCAGCACGCTGAGATTATTGGCACTGGCATAACGTACCTTGACGTGATTGGTCGAGTCAGGGAACTGTTCATCAATGCGGCGCGATAATTCATCGCTTAACGCTTCTATCGCGCCAGCAGGAAGAGGTCGGGTATTTGATACGGTAATTTCAACGCGCATAACAGCCTCCGTTTAAGGTACTGTATATATTTACAGTATCAGCAGGCCGGAGGCAAGTAAAATTATGCGATGCGCCAGTTCAGCGTTTCACCCGCCAGGAACGGCACCAGTGAGTGGCTGCCGAGTGCGATGGACTCTGGCACCTGCCAGGGCTCACGCACCAGGGTGATCGTCCCTTCATTCAGCGGCAGGCCGTAAAAACGCGGGCCATTCTCCGAACAGAACGCTTCAAAATGTTCCAGCGCGTTCAGCTCTTCAAAAACGGTGGCGTAAGCGGGTAACGACGCTGGCGCATTAAATACCCCCGCGCAGCCGCAACTGGCCTCTTTAAGATGACGCAGATGCGGTGCTGTGTCGGTGCCGAGGAAGACGCGCGGATGACCACTCGCCACTAATTTGCGCAAAGCCTCCTGGTGCACGTTGCGCTTAAGAATCGGCAGGCAATAGAGGTGCGGACGAATTCCGCCCACCAGCATGTGATTACGGTTAAACATCAAATGCTGCGGGGTAATGGTTGCACCCAGCGTCTCATCGGCGGCGGCAACATATTCTGCGGCGTCCTGAGTGGTAATGTGCTCCATCACTACTTTCAGTGCCGGAAACTGGCTGCGCAGCGGCACCATAACCGTTTCGATAAACCGGGCTTCGCGGTCAAAAATATCGACATGGGCATCGGTGACTTCGCCGTGGATCAGCAGTGGCATACCGAGCTTCTGCATCCGCTCCAGCACTCGGGTAATGGAGGCGATATCGGTAACGCCATGGCTGGAGTTCGTCGTAGCGTGCGCCGGATAGAGCTTAGCCGCGGTAAACAGACCGGAGGTGAAACCGCGCTCAAGCTCATCAGGATCAAGCGAGTCGGTCAGATAGCAGGTCATCAGCGGCGTAAAGGCGTGATCGGCGGGCAGCGCCGCCAGGATGCGATCGCGGTACGCTTCACCTGCTGCCACGCTGGTCACCGGCGGTACCAGGTTAGGCATCACAATGGCACGACCATTCACCGCGCTGGTATAGGGGAGGACCGTGTTGAGCATCTCATCGTCGCGCAGATGAATATGCCAGTCGTCAGGGCGACGCAGGGTAAGTTGCTGAGGTTGTGCTGTCATCAGTGAAGCTCCGGCAGAAGGGAAACAAAAGGCGTGTTTTGGCCGGGGTCTAAGCATAAGGATTCAGGCAACCGTTTGCACCTGCTTTTTATGCTGTCAAAGAAAATCCGCTGCCCAACAGGGTAATGCTGATCAGTTAAGATTAGATTTGTAAAGGCTGTCACGGTCAAACGTGGCAGCTTTTTTTCCGGGCGAGCAAGCCGCAGTGCGGGCCTGAGCACCGCTGCTGCTGCCGGGCCGTCCTCGCGCCGCTCACGCGGTTCCTTCGGCTTTGACGTCGTGCCGACGAACCGTTCGGGGATCGGCCCTCCCTGGCCGGCCCCGAACTGTCCACGCTTCCCGGCGTGGACTTCTGGCCCGCCGTCACGCCTCTGCGCTGCGGATAGCCCTTTCAGCAGCAGAGGCGCTCAGGCCTCCTCTCTCGTGCCCTTTTTAACAATACACTCTGAAGTTTCAGAGCAGGCAGGGGCCGGGCAGGGGCAGGCAATCCGCAGCGCTGAACAGAATGAGTCTGCCAGGAGAGCCCGCAGGACGCGGGCGAAAGGCGGGGCGGCACAGGATGTGCCATCCCCGGCGGTCCGTCAGGCAGGCGAATGAAGTGAAGGAACCGCGCAGCGTCGCGAGGACCGCCAGCCCCTGCCCGGCACCAGACTGCGTTGTCACCTGTCGCTTAACTGACTGGCATTACTGCGTAAAGGGAATAACCAGTTCGCCAGGTTTTACTTCCAGTCCTTTGGCAAATTTCTTCGCCAGCGACTCGCCTTTGCTGCGGTCAGCGCTGAGCACGTAAGCCGGCTTTTGATCAAAGTAGTTTTTCAGCGACTGATTCAGATAAGGCGTCAGCGTTTTCATAATGGAGGCCATTTTTTCCGGCGCAACCTGCGCATCAACAATTTCCAGATCGCGCAGATAGATTGCACCCTGCTGCTGGTCATAGACCGGCTGAGCACGCATCTTCAGTTGCATATCGGCCTGCTGCGGACCAAACAGTGACGTCACATTGATTTTAGCATTGCCAGAGAGCGTCACTTTACCTGGCTCTTCACGGCCAATCTGACTGGTCAGGTTGTTCAGGACGATGTGCGCATTAACCAGCCCGGAAACGCCAATATCTTTCTCATAGTTGTTGTGCTTCTGCAGCGCCTGGTTTACTTCCTGTTCGCTGATGGTGTATTGCGTCAGTTGATTACAGCCGCTCACCAGCAGCGCGATCAACAGGGCAGTCAGCCCGAAAAAGCCTTTTTCATCGATCTTATCCTGAATATCAGAGCCAATAAACAGGCCATAGCCTGCCTGAATGCGTAGCGGGTGTCATCAGGAAAGAGATGAGAAACGCCGCAGCGTCTCTCATCGGGAGGGGTTAGTGAGCTATCGAGGAGAGCAGATTCACCTGGGTCTGTTTAGCCATGTTATCGCGGTAGTCAGCGACCCGGCTCGGCCAGTCGATACCGGCCACCAGCGTCAGAGAGCGCAGCAGCGGGAAGAGATTAAAATCATCTTCGGACAGCTCGCCATTCACCGCATTGGGCTGGGCGATTAATTTGTCCAGCTTGCGCAGATCGTCGCTGACGTTTTTGATCAGGCCAGCAGAGTGACTTTTCAGCGTGTCGAAATCACCGATGCTCGCCTGCTTTTTGTTGCGGAAATAGTCACGCGCCTCAGGCGTCGCAAATTCGGCAAACGCCGCTTCTGCAATGCGCGGCAGCAGCAGTTTATTAACATAGCTGTTCATGTGACGCAGCCAGTCGCCGATCGCCGGATTGAGCGCGCCGACGATCATCGGTTCGCCATCCTGCTGATCGACATAGTGTACGATCTCCATACTTTCAGGCATCGCGCTGCCATCCTGCTTCTGCAGAATGGGCGCCATTTTCTGTCCGATCAGTCGTTTCGGCGTCTCTTCATCGTCGTTGAGCATTACCACCAGCTCAACCGGTTTGTTTTTCAGGCCAAAAATCATTCGCGCTTTAACGCAGAAAGGGCAGTGGTCGTAGATATAGAGCTTCATCCTGATCTCCCGGGTTTTACAGGTTTAATGTTTAACAGAGTGAATCAATTCATCCTGCTTTCGGGCTCGTAAAAAGTATGGAAGAGATTACTCCACAGGGCAAACCTGCCTGTCAGGCGCGCTGCAGGATCCGCTGGTGATGCTGCCTGCAGTAGTGGTTATCCGCGGTGCAACCCGAGCAAAATCAGCCTCTTTATCACTAAACCGCTGTAACGTTTTACCGCAGCCCATGCGGCGGTTATAGTGAAAGCCGGGTAATGACGGCTCATCTCTATCAGCCATTGATTTCAGGAGTCAGGATGTTTGGCTATCGTTCTGCCGCGCCCAGGGTGCGATTAACCACCGATCGGCTGGTGGTCCGTCTGGTTCACGAGCGTGATGCCTGGCGAATGGCAGATTACTACGCGGAAAACCGCCTGTTTTTAAAGCCGTGGGAGCCGGTGCGCGATGACAGCCACTGCTATCCCTCGGGCTGGCAGGCGCGGCTCGGGCTGATTTCCGACATGCATAAGCAGGGTTCGGCCTTCTATTTCATTTTAATGGACAGCAATGAAACCGAAGTGAGAGGGGTGGCGAACTTCAGCAACGTGTTACGCGGATCCTTTCATGCCTGTTACCTCGGCTATTCACTGGGTGAAAAGTGGCAGGGGCAGGGGTTCATGTTCGAAGCGTTGCAGGTGGCTATCCGCTATATGCAGCGCCAGCAGCATATTCACCGCATCATGGCTAACTACATGCCGCACAACCAGCGCAGCGGCGATCTGCTGGCGCGACTCGGTTTTGAGAAAGAGGGTTACGCGAAAGATTATCTGCTGATCGACGGACGCTGGCAGGATCACGTGCTGACAGCCTTAACCCTGCGGGAATGGACGCCTGACCGGCGTGGATAATAATGAGGATGCGAGCATGAAGATGATTTTATCGGCGCAGGCGATGCGCGTGCTGGGCTGCCTGCTTGAGAAGCAGGTCACCACGCCGGAACAGTATCCGCTGTCACTGAATGGCGTGGTGGTTGCCTGTAACCAGAAATCGAACCGCGAGCCGGTGATGGAGCTGAGCGAAAGTGAGGTACAGGATCAGCTCGATCAGCTGGAAAAACGGCATCTGATTACAGCCAGCAGCGCCGCCGGGCAGCGGGTCGTGAAATATGAGCAGCGTTTCTGCAACTCCGCATTTGGCACGCTAAAGCTTAACAGTGCAGAAGTCGCTCTCCTGACGCTGCTGTTACTGCGCGGGCCCCAGACGCCAGGCGAACTGCGTACCCGCAGCGGTCGTCTGCACGAGTTCAGTGATGTCAGCGAAGTTGAGCAAACGCTGGAAGGATTGATGCAGCGCGACGACAGTGCTCAGGTGATCCGTCTGTCGCGTGAACCTGGCAAGCGCGAAAGCCGCTTTATGCATCTGCTGGGCGATGAGCCTGACCAGCCGCAGGCAGCAGACGCGTCGGAAGAGCAGGGCGATCTGGCGGCGCGGGTCGCAACGCTGGAACAGCAGGTTGCAGCGCTTCAGACACAACTCACCCAACTGCTGCAACCGGAGAGCTGAGATGACCTTACGTATTGGCGTAGTGGGATTAGGCGGTATCGCGCAGAAAGCCTGGCTGCCGGTGCTGTCGGCGGCGACGGACTGGACCCTGGCAGGGGCGTTTTCCCCGAACCAGGCCAAAGCCCGGCCGGTCTGTGACAGCTATCGCATGCCATGTTTTGGTTCGCTGAATGAATTAGCCGCTGCCTGCGACGCGGTCTTTGTCCACAGCAGCACCGCCACGCACTATGAAGTGGTCAGGGCGCTGCTGCTGGCAGGAAAGGATGTCTGCGTCGATAAGCCGCTGGCTGAAACCCTGGAGCAGGCTGAGGCGCTGGTGGCGCTGGCGGAAAAACGGCAGCGTAAGCTGATGGTGGCGTTTAACCGGCGGTTCGCCCCGCGCTATCAGCAGTTGCGGGCAGAGATGGCGGACGCCGCTTCTCTGCGGATTGAAAAGCACCGTAGCGACAGCGTCGGGCCACAGGATCTCCGCTTTACCCTGCTCGATGACTATCTGCATGTGGTGGATACCGCCCTCTGGCTGGGCGGGAAACCCTTTCGCCAGGTTCAGGGACGCATCGACACCAACGAACAGGGGCAGATGCTCTATGCCGAGCACCATTTCGCTGTTGAGGGCTTGTCGATTACCACCAGCATGCACCGGCGCGCAGGCAGTCAGCGCGAGCGGGTCAGCGCAGTGTGTGACGGTAAGTGCATCGACATCAGTGAGATGCGCGACTGGCAGGAAGAACGGCGTGACGGGCTGCTGATTACGCCACCGCCCGCCTGGCAGAGTCATCTGACCCAGCGCGGTTTCAGCGGTGCGGCTCGCCATTTCATCGACTGCGTACAAAATCAGACGAAGCCTGAAACCAGCGGTGAGCAGGCACTGATGGCGCAGCGTGTGGTGGAAAAATTGTGGCGTGAGGCGACGCGGGAATAACGCCTTGTAACACTCCGTGCTGGTCATTTCCCTCCGTGGCAGTAGACTGTCGCCGGGCATCTTCTGGGTGCCCGCGCTAATTCTCCTTTTTTGCCGATTCTTTTCAGGATGCGCCGTCAATTATGAATTTGTTGAAATCGCTGGCAGCGGTCAGTTCTATGACCCTGTTTTCCCGCGTACTGGGCTTTGCCCGTGATGCCATCGTGGCGCGGGTGTTTGGCGCCGGAATGGCGACCGATGCGTTCTTTGTTGCGTTTAAACTTCCCAATCTGCTGCGGCGTATTTTTGCTGAAGGCGCCTTTTCTCAGGCCTTCGTGCCCATTCTGGCTGAATATAAAAGCAAGCAGGGCGAAGAGGCGACGAAACTGTTCCTGGCTTACGTCTCGGGCCTGCTGACGCTGGCGCTGGCGCTGGTCACGGTGGCGGGCATGATTGCTGCGCCCTGGGTCATCATGGTGACGGCACCCGGCTTTGCCGACAGTCCCGATAAGTTTGCGCTCACCAGCTCGCTGCTGCGGGTGACCTTTCCCTATATTATGCTGATTTCGCTGGCGTCACTGGCGGGTGCGGTGCTGAATACCTGGAACCGCTTCTCGGTACCGGCCTTTGCACCGACCCTGCTGAACGTCAGCATGATTGGCTTTGCGCTGTTTGCCGCGCCGCACTTCCACCCACCGGTAATGGCGCTGGCCTGGGCCGTGGTGGCTGGCGGCGTGCTGCAACTCGGCTATCAGCTGCCACACCTGAAGAAACTCGGGATGCTGGTGCTGCCACGCCTGAATCTGCGTGATGCGGGCGTCTGGCGGGTCATGCGTCAGATGGGACCTGCCATTCTGGGCGTTTCTGTCAGTCAGATCTCACTGATCATCAACACCATCTTCGCCTCGTTTCTGGTCTCAGGTTCGGTCTCCTGGATGTACTACGCGGACCGCCTGATGGAGTTCCCCTCGGGTGTGCTGGGCGTGGCGCTGGGCACTATTCTGCTGCCGTCGCTGGCCAAAAGTTTTGCCAGCGGCAACCATGATGAATATTCCCGGCTGATGGACTGGGGTCTGCGCCTCTGTTTCCTGCTGGCGCTTCCCAGCGCGGTGGCGCTGGGCATGCTCTCCGGCCCGCTGACCGTGGCGCTGTTCCAGTACGGCAAATTCACTGCCTTTGATGCACTGATGACGCAGCGCGCCCTGATCGCCTACTCCGTCGGACTGATGGGGCTGATCGTGGTCAAGGTGCTGGCTCCGGGCTTCTATTCCCGTCAGGACATCAAAACGCCGGTTAAAATTGCGATTATCACGCTGATCATGACGCAGGTAATGAACCTGGCGTTTATTGGTCCGCTGAAACACGCCGGTCTGTCACTGTCGATTGGGCTGGCAGCCTGTCTGAATGCGTCGCTGCTCTACTGGCAGCTGCGTAAGAAGAATATCTTTATGCCGCAGCCGGGCTGGAGCAGCTTCCTGATCCGCCTGCTGATAGCTGTAGTGGTGATGGCAGGCGCGCTGTTTGCCATGCTGCAGTGGATGCCAGCCTGGGAGCAGGGATCGATGCTGTGGCGGCTGCTGCGACTGGCCGCGGTCTGTGGTGTGGGCGGCGGGGCCTACTTCCTGGCGCTGGGGCTGCTGGGCTTCCGGCTGCGCGACTACGCGCGTCGCACCGCTGTGTAAAGCTTGCCGCAATAAATAAATTCAACGCGCAGGGAACAGGGGCAGAGGAGGAAAGCGTCCCGCGCCATGGACAGCGCGGGCCGAGCGGCGAGGGATTGGCTTTAGCGTCTTTCCGATCTGCCCCTGTTCCCTGTGCAGGCTCAATTTTAAAGCTCATCATGGTGAAGGAAAAAACGCACCAATAAAAAATCCCGCACCAGGCGGGATTTTTTTTCGCTACTTTCCGGTTCAGGCTTTGCGACTTAACGTCGCCTGGCCTTTACCCATCCCATCCGGGCCGTAAAAGGCCTGGGTCTGATGCGGCTTCAGCACGTCAAGCGCATCCTGGGTGTAGCGGATCTGGTGTTGCAGCAGCAGGCCGTTATGAACATTGGCATCCTGCAGACGACGGCTATGCTGCTGGATAGTGTCCCAGCGGCGCGCCATGTCGTTCTGACCACGATAAGGTGCCGATGTCGCCTGACTCTGCTCAGCGGTGCGGCGCATCTCATCCAGATAGTTCAGCGTACTGAGCAGCGCGCTTTTATCTTCGGTAATACGCTGCAACAGATTACTGTTAATGTTTCCGGCTGCCAGCTGCTGCTGCTCTTCTTCCAGCACGGCTGAGAGCGACGCCAGCACGTCCTGCATCTTATCTAAGGTGGTCTGCAAATTACTCATGGGAACTAATTACCCTCTAAATACGCCTTGGTGTCGGCAATCAGCGCATCGGCGATTTTGCCGGTATCCATCTTCAGTTCGCCATTACGAATGGCGGTTTTCAGTTGTTCAACGCGCTCGACGTTAATATCTTTGCTGCTCGGCTGCATCAGCTGCGACTGCGCGCTGCTCAGGCTGACCTGGGCTGCTGCAGGGGTCGTGGCTGCTGCCACCGGGCTGGCGTTCTGGCGCACTTTGCTGCTGCCGGACTCACTGCTATCGCGGCTCTGTACGGTGCTGGCGGGTTTCAGAGGTTGCGTTCTGTCAATGCTCATGTTCGGGCTCCTGTACGGTCAGGGGAAGTCTGCCACCTGAATCAGAATAGCGTTATCGCTTCGTTGATTCTTCTATCGGCAGCACTACTGGCTTCTTTAACACTTTACAGCGTTATAAGAATATTCCCATCCTCGCGTACCTTGCCGCTGACAATCTGGCCATTTCCCATCCTGACCCGGACCGACTGCGATCGGGCGGCGTTATTCAGCGCCTTGCCCTCACCGCTGGCGTCAAAGCCGTCACCGCTGGCAATCACCATCACATTCTGACCTGCCTTGACACGCCACGGCTGACGCAGCGTAGAGGGATTAATCGGCTGTCCTGGCTGGATATCACGCAGCACCACGGCGTCTGCGACCGAGTCCGCATTCAGCAGGGCGCGGGCGGGCAGAGTATCGAGGCGGCCGGTCTGCAGAGTGAAATCACTCTCGCTCACGCTACTGCCCTGGCTCAGCAGCCGGTTCGCCACCAGATAGGAACCGGTGACCTGCACCTGAACCTGAATATAACGGCGGTTCTCGCCACAGTTTGCCGCCACGCTCATATTGCCCCACAACCGGCTGTTGCCGGGCAGGGTGAACTGTGGCGCCTCACAGGCTGGCCACTGTTCCTGCGGCGTGCGTACCACCACGACCATGCCATCAGCATGCTGGGCGTCACGCGCTTTAAAAAATTGATTCAGTTGTGCATTGAGATCCCCGGCGGAAACCGGCAGGGCGATCGCGACCAGCAGACTGGTCAGCAGGGTCAGATATCGACGCATTGTGCATTTCCTCACTGATGATGGCGACGAGTGTACTCCCTTAAGAAAAATCCTTAATTGTCAAAATAGCGGTCATTTGAGGCCTTATTCAGACGATGACCCCTTGCGTTTTCAAATTAAGCTGCGAGCTCGAAATTCTCATACGCGGAGGAAACATGCTCGACAAACTGGATGCGGCGCTGAAATTTGGTACGGAGGCCCTCAACCTGCGTGCTCAACGTCAGGAGATCCTGGCGTCAAATATTGCCAACGCCGATACCCCTGGTTATCAGGCCCGGGATATCGACTTTGCCAGCGAGCTGAGTCGGGTGATGTCCAATGGTCGTGCGGAAGGCAGCAGCATGGCGTTAAAAGTCACGTCAGCTCGCCACATTGAAGCACAGACAAACGGCGTGCCATCGATGGATATGCTTTATCGCATTCCTGACCAGCCTTCTGCCGACGGCAACACCGTAGATATGGACCGTGAGCGTACGCAGTTCGCGGATAACAGCCTGAAATATCAAACCGACCTCACCCTCATCAGCAGCCAGATCAAAGGCATGATGAGCGTGTTACAAGGACAATAATTATGGCCTTGCTGAATATTTTTGACATTGCCGGTTCAGCGATGACCGCGCAATCACAGCGATTAAACGTCAGTGCCAGTAACCTGGCGAACGCCGATAGCGTCACCGGCCCCGATGGCAAGCCTTACGTGGCAAAGCAGGTGGTTTTCCAGACCGATGCGGCACCAGGCTCAGCCACCGGCGGCGTGAAAGTGGCAAGAGTCGTGGATGACCCTACACCGGCCAAGCTGGTCTATGACCCGGGCAATCCGATGGCAGATGCCAAAGGCTACGTGAAGATGCCGAACGTGGATGTGGTCTCTGAAAGCGTCAACACCATGTCGGCGTCACGCAGCTACCAGGCCAACGTCGAAGTGCTCAACACCGTGAAGTCGATGATGATGAAAACCCTGACGATCGGGCAATAACGGAGAAAAATTATGGCTATCGCGGTAGGCGTTAACGAAAGACTGGACCCCACGGTCCTTAGCTCTTCTAACACCAGTGGCACCGGCAACAATGCGCAGGATCTGCAGAATCAGTTCCTGACCATGCTGGTGACGCAGTTAAAGAACCAGGATCCAACCAATCCAATGGATAACAGCCAGCTCACCACGCAGCTGGCACAGATCAATACCCTGAGCGGCATTGAAAAACTGAATACCACACTGGGATCGATCTCCGGCCAGATCAGCACCAGCCAGTCGCTGCAGAGCTCCACGCTGATTGGGCATGGCGTAATGGTCAATGGCGGACAGATTCTGGTAGGCAACGGTACCACAACGCCATTTGGCGTTGAGCTGGCCTCCGCCTCAACCGGCACATCGGCAACCATTAAAGATGCCAGTGGCACGGTGATCGACACCGTCGATCTGGGCGCGCTGAGCGCTGGCGTGCACACCTTCTCGTGGGACGGCAAGCTGACAGATGGCTCTGTCGCCCCGGATGGTAAATACAGCGTTGCGATTGCCGCAAGCAATGGCAACGCACAACTGGTGGCACAACCGCTTAACTACGCCTACGTCAATGGGGTGAGTACTGCGAACAACACCACAAAACTGGATCTCGGCACCATGGGCTCCGCCACCCTTGACGACGTACGTCAGATTCTCTGATTAACCTGTAGACAGGAAACAAACACATGTCATTTTCCCAAGCGGTCAGCGGCCTTGGTGCTGCTTCAAGTAACCTTGATGTCATCGGTAACAACATTGCCAACTCCGCCACTGCGGGCTTTAAATCGAGCACCATCGCGTTTGCCGATATGTTTGCCGGTTCTAACGTCGGCCTCGGCACCAAAGTCGCTGCGGTAATCCAGAACTTTAACGACGGCGCCACCACCACAACCAGTCGTGGCCTGGACGTTGCGCTGAGCGGCAACGGTTTCTTCCGTATGACCGACAGCAGCGGCGGCGTCTTCTATTCACGCAATGGTCAGTTAACGCTGGATGCCAACCGTAACCTGGTCAATACCCAGGGTCTGAACGTGACCGGCTATCCGGCCAGCGGTTCACCGGCCACTATCCAGGCAGGTGCTAACCCGGTGGCGCTGCGTATTCCTACCGAGCAGATGTCAGCCCGCGCGACCACCACTGCCGGTCTGGTTGCCAACCTGAACTCAACGGATACAACGCCATCTGTGGCCACCTTCTCGACGGCGAACGCAGACAGCTACAACAAGAAAACCACGGCAACCGTGTTCGACTCGCAGGGTAATGATCACGCGCTCGACATGTATTTCGTGAAAGACACCACCAGCAACAGCTGGACCGTGCGCACCATTGATGGCAACACCGGCAGTTCAGCGGGTGACTTCAGAATGGCGTTTGACACCAGCGGTAAGCTGACCAGCGTCTCTAAGCTGGATGCCACCGGCGCTGTCGTCAGCACGACTACCGATGGCACCGTCGGCCTGACGCTGAACGTGGGCGGAGCGAATGGCGCAGTCGCCAATCAGCCGATCAACCTGAGCATGCTGGGCAGCCTGCAGCAGAACACCGGCAGCACCACCTTTGGCAGCCCGACGCAGGATGGTTATGCGCCTGGCGATCTGACCAGCTACGCGATCAATGATGACGGCACCATCACCGGCAGCTACTCAAACCAGAAAACCCAGCTGCTGGGTCAGATTGTCCTGGCGAGCTTCTCTAACCCGGAAGGTCTGCAGTCTCAGGGCGACAACGTCTGGTCTGCGTCAAGTGCATCCGGTCAGGCAGCAATCGGTCTGGCGAATACCGGCACCTTTGGTTCACTGACGGCTGGCGCACTGGAATCTTCCAACGTCGACATGAGTAAAGAGCTGGTGAACATGATCGTCGCGCAGCGTAACTATCAGGCGAATGCGCAGACTATTAAAACTCAGGACCAGATTCTCAACACGCTGGTTAACTTACGTTAATTCGCTAACAGGATTGCCATATGGATCACGCGATATATACCGCGATGGGCGCGGCCAGCCAGACGCTGGATCAGCAGGCGGTTACCGCCAGCAACCTCGCCAACGCCTCTACACCGGGTTTTCGTGCGCAGCTGAATGCGCTGCGTGCTGTGCCGGTGAGTGGCTGGTCGCTGCCAACCCGTACGCTGGTCGCCGCCTCGACACCGGGCGCCGACATGAGTCAGGGCGCGATGGATTACACCGAGCGTCCGCTCGATGTAGCGGTGCAGCAGGATGGCTGGCTGGCGGTGCGTACCGCTGACGGCAGCGAAGCCTATACCCGCAACGGCAATATGCAAATCAGTCCGACCGGTACGCTGACGGTTCAGGGCAATCCTGTGATGGGCGATGGCGGTCCGATTGTGATCCCGCAGGGCACTGAAATCACCATTGCAGCCGACGGCTCGATCACCGGGCTGAATGCCGGTGATTCGCCGAACGCCACGGTTCAGTTGGGCAAGCTGAAGCTGGTCAGGGCAACCGGACAGGAGCTGCAGCGCAGTGATGACGGCATGTTCCGGCCTACTGCGTCGACGCAGGCGACCCGCGGTGCCGCACTGCAGGCTGATGCCACTATGCAGGTGATGCCTGGCGTGCTGGAAGGCAGCAACGTCAAACCGGTAGAAACCATGGTCGATATGATCGCCAACGCCCGACGTTTTGAGATGCAGATGAAAGTCATCACCAACGTCGACGAAAATGAACAAAAAGCCAACCAGCTCCTGAGCATGGGCTAAGGCACGAGGATAACAACATGATTCGTTCTTTATGGATCGCTAAGACCGGTCTTGATGCGCAGCAGATGAACATGGACGTTATTGCCAACAACCTGGCAAACGTCAGCACCAACGGTTTTAAGCGTTCGCGTGCCGTGTTCGAAGATCTGATGTACCAGACTATGCGCCAGCCGGGCACCCAGTCATCTGAACAGACAACGCTGCCATCTGGTTTGCAGATCGGTACTGGTGTACGTCCGGTGACCACTGAACGTCTGCATACGCAGGGCAACCTGTCGCAGACCAGCAACTCAAAAGATATCGCCATTAACGGCCAGGGTTATTTTCAGATTCAGATGCCGGATGGCACCTCTGCTTATACCCGTGACGGCGCGTTTCAGGTTGATCAGAACGGCCAGCTGGTGACCAACTCCGGTTTCCCGGTACAGCCAGGCATTACCATTCCGGCTAACGCCACCAGCATCACGGTGTCGCGTGACGGTGTGGTCAGCGTGACGCAGCAGGGCCAGGCTCAGGCCGCGCAGGTCGGTCAGTTAACCCTGAGCACCTTTATGAATGACGCCGGTCTCGATAGCGTGGGTGAAAACCTCTACAAGGAAACGCAGGCATCGGGCGCTCCGACAGACAGCACGCCAGGCCAGAACGGCGCGGGCCTGCTCTATCAGGGCTATACCGAAACCTCGAACGTTAACGTAGCGGAAGAACTGGTCACCATGATTCAGACGCAGCGCGCCTACGAAATCAACAGCAAGGCGATCAGTACCTCTGATCAGATGCTGGCGAAATTAACTCAGCTTTAATCCCGAACAGGGCCAGCGCGTGCTGGCCTGAATGACAGACATTAATAAGGTCGTGACGCCGTGGCGAAGCAACAGATTCTCAAGCCTGGACATTGGTTAGTCGCCTCGTTGCTGCTAACTCTCAACGGATGTGCCCTGGTCCCGCGTACCCCGCTGGTCGAAGGTGCAACTACAGCGCAACCAATGCCGTCCGCGCCACCGGTGGTCAACGGCTCTATATTCCAGGGCGTCGCACCGCTTAACTACGGCTATCAGCCGCTGTTTGAAGATCGCCGTCCACGCAACATTGGCGATACTCTGACCATTACGCTGCAGGAAAACGTCAGCGCCAGCAAGAGCTCCTCAGCCAATGCCAGTCGCGATGGCAGCAATAGCTTTGGTGTGAGCGCGGTGCCGACTGGTCTGGCAGGCCTGGTGGGTGCAGGTGGTGAAAAAGCCAACCTCAGCGCCGAAGGCAAAAACGATTTCGCAGGTAAAGGCGGCGCATCCGCCAATAACACCTTTACCGGCACCATTACCGTCACCGTGGATCAGGTGTTGTCAAACGGCAACCTGCACGTGGTCGGTGAAAAACAGATCGCCATTAATCAGGGCACGGAGTTCATTCGCTTCTCGGGCGTGGTCAACCCACGCACCATCAGCGCCAGTAACGCCGTGTTATCTACCGCTGTCGCCGATGCACGTATTGAGTACGTCGGAAATGGTTACATCAATGAGGCGCAGACCATGGGTTGGTTCCAGCGTTTCTTCCTGAACATCTCGCCGATGTAAGAGGTTTCAATGAAAAAGTTAACGCTGTTACGCGCCGGGCTGGCGCTGCTGCTGGGCTTCAGCCTGCTGGCAAAAGCCGATTTGATTCGTGATTTAACCACGGTACAGGGCGTTCGTGATAACCAGCTGCTGGGCTACGGCCTGGTTGTGGGGCTGGATGGCACCGGTGACCAGACTACCCAGACGCCATTTACTACCCAGACAGTGAGCAACATGCTGTCGCAGCTTGGTATTACCGTTCCCACCGGGACCAACATGCAGCTGAAGAACGTGGCGGCCGTCATGGTCACCGCAAAACTGCCCTCGTTTGCCCGTCAGGGACAGAACCTGGATGTGGTGGTCTCGTCACTGGGTAACGCCAAAAGCCTGCGCGGCGGCACGCTGTTAATGACGCCGATGAAAGGGGTCGATAACCAGGTTTATGCGCTGGCGCAGGGTAATATCCTTGTCGGTGGCGCGGGTGCGTCAGCGGGCGGCAGCAGTGTTCAGGTTAACCAGCTGAACGGTGGCCGTATCACCGGCGGTGCAACCGTTGAGCGTGAACTGCAGAGCAACTTTGGTACGCAGAACACCATTAACCTGCAGCTTAACAGCGAAGATTTCTCGATGGCGCAGCGAATTGCTGATGCCATTAACGCCCGTGGCGGTTACGGCGCAGCGCAGCCGCTGGATGCCCGTACCGTGCAGATCCGCGTATCGCCTAATAATGGTGCGCAGGTGCGTCTGCTGGCTGAGATCCAGAACATTAATGTGTCGATCCCGGTTGAAGATGCCAAAGTCATCATCAACTCCCGTACCGGTTCGGTGGTAATGAACCGTGAAGTGACGCTGAATCAGTGTGCGGTGGCGCAGGGCAACCTGTCGGTGACGGTTAACCAGCAGCAGAACGTCAGTCAGCCTGATACCCCACTGGCCGGTGGTCAGACGGTGGCGACGACGCAGACTCAGATCGATCTGCGCCAGACCGGCGGTGCGCTGCAACGCGTCAACGCCAGCGCCAACCTGAACAACGTGGTGCGTGCGCTGAATGCGCTGGGTGCGTCACCTATCGAACTGATGTCAATTCTGCAGTCGATGCAGAGTGCCGGCTGTCTGCGTGCCAAACTGGAAATTATCTGATGGCTGATATGCAATCTCTGACGAGTTCGGCTTTCGACAGCCGTTCCCTGAATGAACTGAAACGCCAGGCCAGCAACGATCCGAAAGGACAAGCGTTGCAGGTGGCACGTCAGGTCGAAGGGATGTTTGTACAGATGATGCTGAAGAGTATGCGCGAGGCGTTGCCGCAGGACGGCATTATGGGCAACGAGCAGACCAAACTCTTTACCTCTATGTATGACCAGCAGATTGCACAGGAGATGGGGAAGCGCGGCCTCGGCCTGGCGGAAACCATCGTCAAACAGATGCAGCCCGCCACCGCGCCGGATGAAAAAGCCGGTACGGTGCCGATGAAGCTGGATAACAGCTTTATTCTCAGCACCAGCGGGGCAACACCACTGCCCGCGCAGCAGCTGGAGCAGATTGTGCGTAAGGCAATGCCGCGTCTGCCGCCGGTCGCTTCACCGACGGGTCTGCCCAGTGACAGCCGCGAGTTTATCGCCCAGCTGACGCAACCGGCCCAGGCTGCCAGCCAGCAGAGTGGCATTCCTCATCACCTGATTCTGGCGCAGGCTGCGCTTGAGTCGGGCTGGGGCCAGCGTCAGATCCTGACCCGCGACGGCAAACCGAGCTACAACGTGTTCGGGATTAAAGCCAGCGGCGACTGGAAAGGTGACACCACCGATATCATGACCACCGAATATGAGCAGGGCGAAGCGAAGAAAGTGCGTGCCAGCTTCCGCGTCTATAACTCCTATTTCGAGGCGCTGACCGACTACGTCAAACTCCTGACCAAAAACCCACGCTATGCGGCGGTGACGAACGCCTCAAGCGCAGAGCAGGGTGCGCAGGCCTTACAGGCGGCCGGTTATGCCACCGATCCAAAATATGCGCAAAAGCTGGTGGGAATGATTCAGCAATTCAAAAGTATGGGCGACAAAGTCGTCAAAGCTTACAGTCAGGATATGGGCGACCTGTTCTGATCATTGCGCCTCAAGTTTCACTTTAGCAAGCCGATAACATCCCTATAGCCAGAAGCGTTTTCGCCTGCTGGCGCCCACTTTGATGTCTGCCAGCCCGGTTGACGGGGAACGTAAGGAACCGAGATGTCCAGCATAATTAACTCCGCGATGAGCGGATTGAGTGCCGCGCAGGCCGCTCTGAGCACCACGAGTAACAACATTTCCAATTACACCGTGGCGGGCTATTCACGTCAGACCACGGTACTGGCGCAGGCGAACAGTACCCTGCAGGGCAATAGCTATTATGGTAACGGCGTGAATATCACCGGTGTACAACGTGAATATGATGCGTTTATTGCTACGCAGCTGCGCGGTTCCAGCGCGAACTACAGCGCGGTAAGCACCCAGCACAGCCAGATTTCTAACATTGACGATCTGCTGTCGACCTCGACTACCAGCCTGTCGACCTCGCTGCAGGGCTTCTTTACCAACCTGCAGAACGTGGTCAGCAACGCCAACGATCCGTCGGCGCGTCAGTCGATGCTCAGCAATGCGCAGGGGCTGGTCAGCCAGTTCCAGACGTCAGCGCAATACCTGAATAATATGCAGAACAGCGTCAACGCCGATGTCGATTCCAGCATCAAGCAGGTCAATACCATTACCAGCCAGATTGCCGATCTGAACAAACAGATTGGCAAACTGAGCACGGCAAACGGTGCCGCACCTAACGATCTGCTCGATAAGCGCGATCAGTTGGTGAATACCCTGAATAACGTGGTTGGTGTGACGGTATCGCAGCAGGATGGCGGTTACACGGTCGCGATGGCCAATGGCCTGACGCTGGTGAACGGCGACAAATCTCACGATCTGGTGGCGATGCCCTCCAGCAGCGATCCGACACGCACTACCATCGGCTATGTCGATAAACAGGCGGGCAACGTCGAGATCCCGGAAAAGCTGATCACCACCGGTTCGCTGGGCGGTCTGCTGGCGTTCCGTACTCAGGATCTGGATCTGGCACAGAACCAGCTGGGTCAGTTAGCGGCGGCGTTTACCACCAGCTTTAACGATGTTCACAAGCAGGGCTTTGATAGCAAAGGCAATCAGGGCGTCGATTTCTTTAATATCGGCAGCCCGATCGTGGTGGGCAACAGTAAAAACAGCACCGCCGCGTCCGTCACCGCTGAGTGGACCGATACCAGTGCACTGAAAGCGTCCAACTACACCGTGAGTTATGACGGCAATAACTGGACCGCGACCCGCGCCTCAGACAGTACGGCCGTTACCATCACGCCAGGTACCGATGCCAGTGGCAACACCACGCTGAGCTTTGACGGTCTGAAACTGACCGTCGCCGGCACGCCTGCACCTGCTGCCAAAGACAGTTTCCTGGTGAAGCCGGTCCAGAACGCCATCAACGATATGTCAGTCGCGATCACCAGTGAATCGCAGGTGGCCGCCGCGGGTGCAGTAGGCGGTGAGAGTGATAACCGTAATGCGCAAAAACTGCTGAATCTGCAGGATGTGAAACTGGTCGGCGGCAACGCCACGCTGTCTCAGGCCTACGCCACCATCGTCAGTAGTGTGGGTAACAAAACCAGTTCACTGGAAACTACCAGCACCACTCAGAAAAGCGTGGTCAGCCAGCTGACCCAGCGCCAGCAATCGGTCTCTGGGGTAAACCTCGATGAGGAGTACGCCAACCTGACCAAATATCAGCAATATTACATGGCTAATGCGCAGGTGCTGCAGACTGCCAGCACCGTGTTTAATGCATTGATCAATATTCGCTAAGGGCAGGAGATAACATGCGAATCAGTACCAATATGATTTTTGAGCAGCAGGTGCGCGGCATCACTGACTCACAGGCCTCCTGGCTGAAATCAGGCCAGGAGCTTTCCAGCGGCCGCCGTGTGAATAATCCTTCGGACGATCCGATTGCCGCCTCTCGTGCTGTCGTGTTGTCTCAAACCCAGCAGCAGGGCAAGCAGTATGAGCTGGCGCGTACCTTTGCCGAGCAGGGTCTGTCACTGGAAGAGAATACGCTGAAAGGCGTCACCGATGGGATCATTGCTGCGCAAGGGCTGATCGTCAACGGTTCAACCGGTACGCTGAGCGACGATGACCGTGGTTCGATTGCTACCCAGCTGGAGGGTATCCGCGCCCAGTTGCTGAACCAGGCAAACAGCCAGGATGCCAATGGCCGCTATATTTTTGCCGGTTATAAAACTGACAGCGCGCCATTTGTGGATGCGGCTGGCACCGGCGTCGGTTACGCAGGCGGCACCGATGCGATCACTCAGAAGGTCGATACCAGCCGTACGATGACCGTGGGCCATACCGGTGACAATATCTTTATGGCGATCTCCGGCAATGCCACCAAAGAGCCGGATGGCAGCGCCAGCGAAACGAATGTGTTTACGATGCTGGATAGCGCCATTGCTGCACTGAAAGTGCCGCAGGATGATGCTGACGCCGCAACCAAACAGACCTTCCAGGCGGCGATGGATAAAACCAACCGTGGCCTGGGTAACTCGCTGAATAATGTCTTAACCGTGCGTTCTGAGATTGGTACCCAGCTTTCAGAGATCGATACGCTGAATGCCCAGGGCGATGACCGTAGCGTGATTTACAGCTCGCAGATGAGTGACCTGGTTAATGTCGATTTAACCGAAGCGGCTTCTAACTACACCATGCAGCAGACGGCATTACAGGCGTCCTATAAGACCTTTACCGACATGTCTAAGATGTCCCTGTTCCAGATGAACTCGTAGTCTGACCTGAAATTTTGAGCGTACTTTAACCGGATACGCTTACTTTTTCCCACCCTCCCGCTAAAGGAGGGTGGGATTTTTTTGCCTGCGATTCAGCCGGTGGCGGGAGTGATAGAAATTAAACCGGGTTGATTTATATCGCAGGCTGCTCGCATGGCAGTCCTGCTTTTACGCTTTCACGCACACACTTTCCTGATTCCTGATTCCTGATTCCTGATAAACGAGGAGGGGTGGTTAATTATCCTCTGTCCGCTGGCGGGCAGAATCGCAGGCATAAAAAAAACCCGGCTTGCAGGCCGGGGTTCAGTTCACAACAGCCTATGCGTTAAGGCTTGGTCGCCGGGGCAGTGGCATGATGTGTGGCGCTATGACCACCTGCAGAACCGCGACCGTCGAACTCATAAGGTGCACGCACCCAGTCACTATGTGGTGCCGGTTCTGACTGCCAGACTGGCGCAGGTGCTTTAGTCATCGGCGCAGAGGCAAAATGTTTCCAGCGCGTACCGTCATTCGGCACTGAGGCAGTTGCAGGTACTGATACAACAGGTTCGGCCGCAGTCACCGGTGCTTCAGGGGCGACATCGCGTGCGGCTACCGGAGCATGAGGTTCACGAACAGGCGCTGTTTCAGCTTCAGCAGCGACCGGCGCATTCAGAACTTCTTCAACTTCTGCTGCGATCGCTTCGCTGACGTCGGTAGCCGATTGCTCAGCAACCTCCACAGGCTGTGCTTCTTCTGCAACCGCTGCAGGCTGTGCAGTCTCAACCGCTGGTGTCACAACCGGCGCTTCAGTGACAGGCTCAGCAGGCACGGCTTCGGCTGCTACCGCTTCCGCTTTTGCTTCATCTGCCGCCGGAACAACGGAAGGCTGCTCGTCAACCGGCGCGTCGATAGCACGGGTATCGTCAGTATTCACGACCGGCACTGGCGTTTCTGCCTGCGGCTCGGCCTGTTGCACTGGCGCTTCCTGAGCAACAGATTCAACAGCGGCAGCAACAGGCAGCGCACTCGCGGCGTCTGCTGTCTCTTCGCGGTTGTACGCTGGCGTCTCGTGAGTCACATTCTGAACCTGCTCTTCGCTGGCCTGGCTCACCGGGTAACGGATCCAGACTTTACCGGATGCCATCTCTGGTGATGCAGCTGCAGCGGCCAGCGGCATTGCTGACTGAGTCGGATAACGCTCATCACGGTAACGACGACGACGCTGTCCGCTGACGCGCAGATGACGAGGCGAACGACGTGAACGACGCGGCATATTGGCGTTATCACGGTTGTCGTTGTCATCCTGCTCTTCACCCTGGGGTGCCTGGAACTGAGGCTGCGGCTGAGCCACCTCTGTCTGCTGAGGCTGACGCACTTCAACCGGCTGGGCAAAGTCGCTGGCTTCGGCTGGCATAGGTGGACGGTTATCATCAACACGCACCTTCTGGTTCAGCTGACGCGGCTTACGACGCGGCATAACCTGTACGCGCTCATCATCCTGCGGCTCGGTCACGTCCGGAACGTCGGCTACCACTACTGGCTGCTCAGCCACTTTGGCAGCTTCTTCACCGGCACGTTTCTCTTCCTGACGACGACGCTGACGCTCAGCACGCTGTTCACGGCGCTGTTGCTGCTGCTCATCACGCTGCTGGCGCGCTTCTTCGCTCAGTGCCGGACGCTCTTCACGCACTTCACCAGCCTGGGACTGACGCTTGTTACGGCGATTATCGTTACCCTCGCGCGGCTCGCGATTTTCACGTGGCTCGCGACTTTCGCGCGGTTCACGGCTTTCACGAGGTTCGCGGTTTTCACGAGGCTCACGGTTTTCGCGTGGTTCACGGCCTTCACGCGACTGCGCGTTATCTCCGTTACGCGGCGTACGCTCACGACGATTATTGTTACGGCGGTTGTTATTATTGCTGCGGCGCTCGCCACGGCCATTGCCGTTTTCCTGCTCGCTTTCAGGCGCTTTCTGGGGTTCTGCAACCTCAGTGGCCACTGGTGCGGCAGCAGGGGCTTCTTCGCCTGCGAACATTTTTTTCAGGCCACCAAGCAGACGGCCAAAGAAGCCGGTGCTGACGGTAGCAGGCGCAGCCACAGCAGGTGCTGCTTTTGCGGCCGGCTGGGCTTCAGCGCGCTGCGCTTCTGGCTCAACTTCTACCGGTGCCGGAGGCGCATCAGGCATCACAAACGCGGCCAGAGCAGGCTGCTCAGGACGACGACGTTCAGCATGTTCCTCTTCCGACGGCATCGCCATTTCGGCTTCATGCAGCTTCGGCAGATGATAGCTCAGGGTCTGCGTCTCTTCGCCTTTGCGCACGCGCAGCACGGAGTAGTGTGGGGTCTGCATCTTGTCGTCAGGAACGATGATAGCCCGCACGCCACCCTGGCGTGTTTCAATAGCGTTAACCGCTTCACGTTTTTCATTCAGCAGGTAAGAGGCCACCTGAACCGGAACAATGGCGTGAACTTCTTTGGTGTTGTCTTTCAGCGCTTCTTCTTCAATCAGACGCAGGATCGACAGCGCCAGTGACTCGTTATCACGGATGGTGCCGGTGCCGCTACAGCGTGGGCAGACGTGATGACTGGATTCACCTAATGACGGGCTCAGACGCTGACGGGACATCTCCAGCAGGCCGAAACGTGAAATGTGGCTGATCTGAATGCGGGCGCGGTCCTGACGGACAGCTTCACGCAGACGATTCTCAACCGCGCGCTGATGGCGTACCGGCGTCATATCGATGTAATCGATAACGATCAGGCCGCCCAGGTCACGCAGACGCAGCTGACGAGCAATCTCATCGGCCGCTTCAAGGTTGGTGTTGAACGCCGTCTCTTCGATATCACCGCCGCGCGTCGCACGTGCTGAGTTGATATCGATAGCGGTCAGCGCTTCGGTACTGTCGATCACAATCGAGCCACCGGAAGGCAGGCGGACTTCACGCTGGAAAGCGGATTCGATTTGCGATTCGATCTGATAGTGGCTGAACAGCGGGATTTCACCGGTGTAGAGCTTAATTTTGCTGCTGAAGTCCGGACGGCCCAGCGCAGCGATATGCTGACGCGCCAGTTCCAGTACTTTCGGGTTATCGATAAGGATTTCACCGATGTCCTGACGCAGATAGTCGCGGAAGGCACGCACAATTACGTTACTTTCCTGATGGATCAGGAACGGAGCAGGGCGGTTTTCAGCGGCTTTCTTGATCGCTTCCCAGTGTTTGAGACGGAAGCTTAAATCCCACTGCAGCGATTCGGCTGATTTACCGACGCCCGCAGTACGGACAATCAGGCCCATACCTTCCGGCAGTTCCAGCGCCGACAGGGCTTCTTTCAGTTCGGTACGATCGTCACCTTCGATGCGGCGAGAGATACCGCCTGCACGTGGGTTATTCGGCATCAGTACCAGATAGCTGCCCGCCAGAGAGATAAAGGTAGTCAGCGCAGCGCCTTTATTGCCACGCTCTTCTTTATCGATCTGAACAATGACTTCCTGACCTTCACGCAGCACGTCTTTAATATTCGGACGACCATGCGCGTTGTAGCTGGAGGGGAAGTATTCGCGGGAGATTTCTTTTAACGGGAGGAAACCGTGACGCTCTGCGCCGTAATCGACAAACGCAGCTTCAAGGCTGGGTTCAATGCGAGTGATTTTACCTTTGTAAATGTTGGCTTTTTTCTGCTCGTGTCCAGGACTTTCAATATCCAGATCGTACAGACGCTGACCGTCAACCAGGGCAACGCGCAACTCCTCCTGCTGAGTTGCGTTTATTAACATTCTTTTCATCGTGACTTACTCGTTATTCTTTCATGAGTGATTACAGCTGCGGGCATAGTTACCCTGGACGAGTATCAACCGATGGCCCCGTGACTTAGTGCAATGTCGTCAACCTCACGGCTGTCGACCGCGCGAGGGGCGCAAATAACGTCGGTGGCCTGTTTTTCATAAGGGAAAACAGCACCAGATAGTGGAAATGCCTGAGAGAATAAAGAAAACCCGTGCATCCCATACTGTTGTCCAGGCCGCAACCCGCAGCCCGCTAAGTGCCTGATTTCGCATTACGTCTTACGCCATTGCTGCGTGTCTGCTCAATCCGGCAAAATGACAATTTCGCTCTTTTTCTGCCCTGAAATGCAACAGGCAAGAAACTCAAGCATTATTCCATTGCTAACCTTCATATAGCAAGGCGACTTTAGCCAGCTTGTGAAGTTTCTTTACATTTAAATTGCTAATGTGTCGGACAAAACAGCGCTTTGCTGAAAAAGCCAGCAGAGAGGCGACCTGCCGTCACATCAACTCCAGAGTTAAGCACAGAAAAAGGGGTGGCGCTATCAGGGGACACTATTTAGAATCGCCGCCATGAAAACAGAGAATCCCGGCGTACATTTTGTCGCCATCACGGCTGAAAATGCCGGACAACGCATTGACAACTTTTTGCGCACCCAGCTCAAGGGTGTGCCCAAAAGCATGATTTATCGCATCGTTCGCAAAGGCGAGGTGCGGGTGAATAAAAAGCGCGTCAAGCCAGAATATAAGCTGGAGGAGGGCGATGAGGTGCGCATTCCGCCGGTTCGTGTAGCGGAACGCGATGAAGATGCCGTTTCCCCTAAACTGGCGAAAGTGGCTTCACTGGCCGATGCCATCCTGTTTGAGGATGAGTCGCTGCTGGTGATGAACAAGCCTTCCGGCACAGCCGTGCATGGCGGTAGCGGACTCAGCTTCGGGGTCATTGAAGGGTTACGTGCCCTGCGACCGGAAGCACGCTTTCTGGAGCTGGTGCATCGCCTGGATCGTGACACCTCCGGCATTCTGCTGGTCGCTAAAAAGCGTTCGGCGCTGCGTTCCCTCCATGAGCAACTGCGTGAAAAGGGGATGCAGAAAGATTATCTGGCCCTGGTGCGCGGCAACTGGCCGTCACACCTGAAGGTGGTTCAGGCGCCGCTGCTGAAAAACATCCTGCAGAGCGGTGAGCGCGTGGTGCGCGTCAGCAGCGAAGGCAAAGCCTCAGAAACCCGCTTTAAAGTAGAAGAGCGGTTCGAATTTGCCACGCTGGTGAAAGCGAGCCCGGTCACCGGTCGTACCCATCAGATTCGCGTCCATACGTTGCATGCCGGGCATCCCATTGCCTTCGACGATCGCTATGGAGAACGTGAGTTTGACAGTCAGCTGGCGGCAACCGGTTTAAAACGCCTGTTCCTGCATGCTGCGGCGCTGACCTTTACGCATCCCGGCACTGGCGAAGTGATGCGGGTCGAAGCGCCACTGGATGATGGCCTGAAGCAATGCCTGCTTAAGCTGCGTCAGCTGAAAGCGTAATCTCTCCGGCATCAGTTCGTTAAAGGATTGATGCCGGCCTGCTGCAACATCTCATTGAGCGCGATCAACGGCAGCCCGACCAGCGTATTGGGATCGCGTCCCTCCAGCCGATCAAACAGACAAATCCCCAGACCTTCACTTTTAAAACTGCCCGCACACTGAAGCGGCTGCTCCTTTTCCACATAGCCGTTGATTTCAGCGTCAGTTAACGTGCGGAAATGAACCACAAAGGGCTCACAGCAGTGCAGCAGCGTGCCACTGACCGGATGAAATAGCGCCAGACCGGTGTAAAAGGTAATGGCTTTTCCGCTGGCGGCACGCAGTTGCGCCCGCGCATTCTCAGCGGTATGAGGCTTACCGGCGATTGCGCCATCCAGCACGCAAACCTGGTCGGAGCCGATTATCCAGTGGCTGGGATACGTTTTTGCCAGTGCCTGCGCTTTAGCCACGGCAAGACGGGCCACCAGTGCTTCAGCGGTCTCATCGGGCTGGGGTGACTCATCAACCTCAGGCGCGGCGGTAATAAAAGGCAGGCCCAGTTTATGCAGTAATGCCTGCCGAAAGGGCGAGGTTGAAGCTAAAAGAATCGATGGCGTCATTTTTTTTCAATAGTGATAGCGAATTGGTGACAGTCATTTTAAACTGTGCGCCGCACTGGATGCGAATAGTGGTTGAAAGATGCTGTTTAACGGCCTTTTTCTTTGACTCTATGACATTACAAAGTTAATATGCGCGCCCTATGCAAAAGGTAAAATTACCCCTAACGCTGGACCCTGTCCGCACTGCTCAGAAGCGCCTTGATTATCAGGGTGTCTACACATCTGTACAGGTGGAGCGTGTGGCCGAGTCGGTCGTTAGTGTGGACAGTGATGTGGATTGTGCCATGTCGTTTGCGGTTGATAACCAACGTCTGGCAGTACTGACGGGTACTGCTGAAGTACAAGTGACGTTGCGTTGCCAGCGCTGCAACCAGACCTTTCCTCATCACGTAAAAGTGAGTTACTGCTTCAGCCCTGTCTCTTCTGAAGAGCAGGCCGAGGCATTGCCGGAAGCGTACGAGCCGGTCGATGTCAACGAGTTTGGTGAGATCGATCTGCTGGCGGTTGTCGAGGATGAAATTATTCTCGCGCTGCCGGTCGTTCCGGTGCACGATTCTGAACACTGTGAAGTGTCCGAGGCGGACATGGTCTTTGGTAAACTGCCTGCAGAGGTGGAGAAACCAAATCCATTTGCCGTATTAGCCAGTTTAAAGCGTAAGTAATAGGAGTAAGGTCCATGGCCGTACAACAGAATAAACCCACCCGTTCTAAGCGTGGTATGCGTCGTTCACACGATGCGCTGACCACTGCTGCTCTGTCAGTAGATAAAGTTTCTGGCGAAACTCATCTGCGTCACCACATCACTGCGGACGGTTACTACCGCGGTCGCAAGGTTATCGTTAAGTAAGTTTCTTGCTTAGCAAGGCGATACCTTGACACGTTTGACCCTGGCGATTGATGCCATGGGCGGGGACTTCGGTCCCTGCGTGACAGTGCCTGCAGCATTGCAGGCACTGGCCTCTCATTCGGAACTATTCCTTCTTCTGGTCGGACACCCCGACACTCTCATGCCATTGCTTGCCAAAGCGGATTCCTCCCTGATGGGGCGTTTGCAGGTCATCCCTGCCGAATCGGTTATTGCAAGTGATGCGCGGCCCGCTCAGGCCATCCGCAACAGTCGCGGCAGCTCAATGCGTGTGGCACTGGAGATGGTTAAAGAGGGACGTGCGCAGGCCTGCATCAGCGCCGGGAATACCGGTGCGCTGATGGGGCTGTCGACACTCTTATTAAGACCGCTGGATGGCATTAAACGCCCGGCGCTGATGTCCGTTTTACCGCACCAGCAACAGGGTAAAACCGTGGTGCTGGATCTGGGCGCAAATGTGGGCTCAGACAGTGCGATGCTGGTGCAGTTTGCTGTAATGGGGTCGGTAATGGCTGAGCATGTGCTTGGTATTGCACGGCCCCGTGTCGCGTTGCTCAATATTGGTCATGAAGAGACCAAAGGGCTGGAAACCATCCGCGACGCCGCGGCAGTGCTGCGAGAATCACCGCAAATCAACTATATTGGTTACCTTGAAGGTAACGAACTGCTCACCGGTAAAACGGATGTGATGGTCTGTGACGGTTTTGTCGGAAACGTCACGCTGAAGACTATGGAAGGCGTGGTAAGAATGTTTCTTTCTCTGCTGAAGTCATCAGGGAAAGGTAAAAAACGGTCATGGTGGCTTCAGTTGCTGGGGCGCTGGATTCAGAAACGTCTGACGAAGCGCTTCGGGCATCTCCACCCTGACCAGTACAATGGCGCTTGTCTGTTAGGATTGCGCGGAACAGTGATCAAGAGTCACGGTGCGGCAAATCAACACGCCTTCGCTGTGGCGATAGAACAGGCAGAGCAGGCGGTGAGGCAGCAAATTCCCGAGCGAATTGCTGCGCGCCTTGATGCTGTATTAGCCAGGAGTGACAAAGCCTAGATGTATACCAAAATTATCGGTACGGGCAGTTATCTGCCAAGCCAGATCCGCACCAATGCCGATCTGGAAAAAATGGTGGAGACGTCGGACGAGTGGATTGTTACCCGTACCGGCATCCGCGAGCGCCGTATTGCTGCGCCTGACGAAACCGTCGCCACCATGGGATTCAGTGCGGCGCAACGCGCCCTTGAAATGGCAGGCATTGAAGCGAACGATGTTGGGCTGATTATTGTCGCCACAACCTCTTCCAGCCATGCCTTCCCCAGCTCTGCCTGCATGATCCAGCAAATGCTGGAGATCAAAGACTGTGCGGCGTTTGACCTCGCTGCCGCCTGTGCAGGTTTCACCTATGCACTGAGCGTGGCCGATCAATACATCAAAAATGGCGCAGTGAAACATGCTCTGGTGATTGGTGCTGATGTCCTGGCTCGCGCACTTGATCCGGAAGATCGCGGCACTATCATCCTGTTTGGTGATGGTGCAGGCGCGGTCGTGCTGGGTCAGAGCGAAGAGCAGGGTATCATCTCTACCCATCTTCATGCTGATGGTCGCTATGCACAGCTGCTGACGCTGCCTTATCAGGATCGTGCGCATCAGGATCAGCCTGCTTATGTCACCATGTCAGGCAACGAAGTCTTCAAGGTTGCCGTCACCGAGCTGGCTCACATCGTTGATGAAACGCTGCAGGCCAATAATCTCGATCGTGAAATGCTGGACTGGCTGGTGCCGCATCAGGCGAACCTGCGTATTATCAGCGCCACCGCGAAAAAACTCGGCATGACCATGGATAAAGTGGTTGTCACACTGGATCGTCATGGCAATACCTCTGCCGCATCGGTGCCAAGCGCACTGGATGAAGCGGTCCGTGATGGCCGCATCAAACCCGGACACCTTATTCTGCTGGAAGCCTTTGGTGGTGGATTCACCTGGGGTTCTGCGCTGGTTCGCTTTTGATTGACAGGAACGAAAAATGACGCAATTTGCATTTGTTTTCCCCGGTCAGGGTTCACAGACCGTGGGCATGCTGACTGAATTAGCGGCAACGTATCCGCTGGTAGAAGAGACCTTCCGTGAAGCCTCTGACGCGCTGGGATATGATCTGTGGCAATTAGTGAGTCAGGGTCCGGCTGAAGAGCTGAACAAAACCTGGCAGACTCAGCCTGCACTGTTAGCCGCCTCCGTAGCAATCTATCGTGTCTGGCAGCAGCAGGGCGGTGAACAGCCAGCCCTGATGGCCGGCCACAGCCTGGGTGAATATTCAGCGCTGGTTTGCGCGGGTGTGCTTAACTTTGCTGATGCAGTGAAGCTGGTTGAACTGCGCGGCAAACTGATGCAGGAAGCGGTGCCTGAAGGCACTGGCGCGATGCAGGCGATTATTGGCCTGGATGACGCGGCTATCCGTAAAGCCTGTGAAGAGAGCGCGCAGGGCCAGGTTGTCTCACCGGTTAACTTTAACTCGCCGGGCCAGGTGGTCATTGCGGGTAACAAAGAAGCCGTTGAACGTGCGGGTGCCGCCTGTAAAGCAGCGGGCGCTAAGCGTGCCTTACCACTGCCGGTCAGCGTTCCTTCTCACTGCGCACTGATGAAGCCTGCGGCCGATAAACTGGCGGTGGCGCTGGAGAGCATCACCTTTAACGCGCCTGCGGTACCGGTGATCAACAACGTCGATGTGAAAGCTGAAACCGACGCTGCAGCCATCCGCCATGCGCTGGTCCGTCAGCTCTACAGCCCGGTTCGCTGGACCGAGAGCGTGGAAGCGATGGCAGCACAGGGCGTGACGCAGCTCCTGGAGATGGGGCCAGGTAAAGTCCTGACCGGACTGACGAAACGTATTGTCGATAGCCTGACAGCGGCTGCCGTTAACGATACTGCATCCCTGACGGCTGCACTCGGTAAGGAATAAGAGGAAAATCATGAGCTTTGAAGGTAAAGTTGCGCTGGTTACCGGCGCGAGTCGCGGCATTGGTCGTGCGATTGCAGAAACACTGGCGGCACGCGGTGCTAAAGTGGTAGGAACTGCAACCAGCCAGAGTGGCGCCGACGCCATCAGTGCTTACCTTGGCGACAAGGGCAAAGGCCTGTTACTTAATGTGACTGACGCTGACTCAATCAGCACTGTTTTAGAGAATATTCGTGCTGAATTTGGCGAAGTGGATATTTTAGTCAATAATGCAGGCATTACGCGTGATAATCTTCTCATGCGCATGAAGGACGATGAGTGGGAGGATATCCTGGATACCAACCTCACATCGGTATTCCGCCTTTCCAAGGCGGTCCTGCGTGCCATGATGAAAAAGCGCGTGGGCCGTATCATCACCATTGGTTCCGTTGTTGGAACCATGGGTAATGCGGGCCAGGCAAACTATGCGGCAGCAAAAGCGGGTTTGATTGGCTTTAGCAAATCACTGGCGCGCGAAATCGCGTCACGTGGCATTACCGTCAACGTCGTGGCTCCAGGCTTTATTGAGACTGACATGACGCGGGCACTGAACGAAGATCAACGTTCCGGTATTTTGGCGGAAGTTCCTGCGGGTCGCTTAGGCGATGCTCAGGAAATCGCCAATGCTGTGGCATTTTTAGCCTCTGACGAAGCAGCCTACATCACAGGTGAAACGCTGCACGTCAATGGCGGAATGTACATGGTCTGATAAATCACGAAATGATTTGCTTTATTTGCGGTTAGAACCGCAAAATAACGCAAAATCGTGGTTCGACCAGCCGGGATTTTGTTGCATCTTTTTCACCATTTTATACACTACGAAAACCATCGCGAAAGCGAGTTTTGATAGGAAATTAAATAGTATGAGCGATATCGAACAACGCGTTAAGAAAATCATCAGTGAGCAGCTGGGTGTGAAAGAGGAAGAAGTCACCAACTCTGCATCTTTCGTAGAAGACCTGGGTGCCGATTCTCTTGATACCGTTGAGCTGGTGATGGCTCTGGAAGAAGAGTTTGATACTGAGATTCCAGACGAAGAAGCTGAGAAAATCACTACCGTTCAGGCAGCGATCGACTATATCAATAGCCATAAAGGCTAATGAATATCTTCAGGCGGTCGCTCGACCGCCTGATTTTTTTGTTTGTCCCACATAGTTCCCTATTTCCCCTCCCTGGAGGACGAACGTGTCTAAGCGTCGTGTAGTTGTGACTGGTCTTGGCATGTTGTCTCCTGTCGGCAATACCGTAGAGTCTACCTGGAGTGCTCTCCTTGCCGGTCAGAGCGGCATTACCCTGATCGACCATTTTGATACCAGTGCTTATGCAACACGTTTTGCAGGTCTGGTAAGAGATTTTAATTGTGATGACTACATCTCGCGCAAAGATCAGCGCAAGATGGATGCCTTCATCCAGTACGGCATTGTGGCCGGTATGCAGGCTATGCAGGACAGTGGTCTGGTTGTTACCGACGAAAATGCAAGCCGTATGGGCGCAGCAATTGGCTCCGGCATCGGTGGTTTAGGTCTGATTGAAGAGAATCATACTTCACTGGTCAACGGCGGCCCGCGCAAAATCAGCCCATTCTTTGTGCCTTCAACCATCGTTAACATGGTGGCGGGTCATCTCAGCATCATGTATGGCCTGAAAGGTCCAAGCATCTCTATCGCGACAGCCTGTACCTCTGGTGTTCATAACATCGGTCATGCCGCACGTATCATCGCCTATAACGATGCTGATGTGATGCTGGCGGGTGGCACAGAGAAAGCCAGTACGCCATTAGGCGTTGGTGGCTTTGGTGCAGCACGTGCTCTCTCAACCCGTAATGAAAACCCGCAAGCGGCCAGCCGCCCGTGGGATAAAGATCGTGACGGTTTTGTGCTGGGTGACGGCGCTGGCATTGTGGTACTCGAAGAGTATGAACATGCGAAGAAACGTGGTGCGAAAATCTACGCGGAAATCGTAGGTTTTGGTATGAGCAGCGATGCCTACCACATGACTTCACCACCAGAAGATGGCTCAGGCGCCGCGGCGGCAATGATCAACGCATTGCGCGATGCTCAGCTTACGCCAGAGCAGATCGGCTATGTCAACGCGCATGGCACCTCCACGCCAGCGGGTGATAAAGCGGAAGCGCGGGCGGTGAAATCGGTCTTTGGGGCAGCAGCCAGCAGCGTGATGGTGAGCTCGACCAAATCAATGACCGGGCACTTACTGGGTGCGGCAGGCGCGGTTGAATCGATCTATTCGATTCTGGCGCTGCGCGACCAGGCCGTTCCACCGACCATTAACCTCGACAATCCGGATGAGGGCTGCGATCTCGACTTCGTGCCTCACACCGCGCGTCAGGTTCCCGGTCTGGAGTACACCCTGTGTAACTCCTTCGGTTTCGGCGGAACCAACGGTTCGTTGATCTTCCGTAAAGTGTAATCGTTGTTGATTGCTAAAAAGGCCCGCGATGCGGGCCTTTTTTTATCCTGCAGAATGCGCTGAAATCACGAGTCACGCTCAGGAGAGAACCATGTGGATTAACGGGTTAAAACAATCGACGCTGGCCGCCAGCGACCGCGGCCTGCAGTTTGGGGATGGCTGTTTTACCACCGCCGCCGTGCGTCAGGGAAAAATCGTGCTGCTGGAGAGCCACATTCAGCGCCTCAAAGAGGGCTGTGAGCGATTATGGATTGATGGCGTCGACTGGCTTCAGCTTGAGACAGAAATGCGACAGGCCGCGCAGCAACAAACCCAGGCGGTGCTGAAAGTGATTATCAGTGCCGGCAGCGGCGGACGGGGCTACAGCCGGCGCGGCTGTGGTGAACCCACGCGGATCGTCTCGCTGGCGCCCTGGCCGCAACACTACGCCGATTTACAGCAGCGTGGCGCGTCACTCCGACTCAGCCCGATCCGTCTGGCACGTAATACACAGTTTGCCGGAATCAAGCACCTTAATCGTCTGGAGCAGGTGATGATCAGAGCTCATCTTGACCAGACAGACGCCGACGAGGCGCTGGTGCTTGACACTGAAGGTTGGGTGGTGGAATGCTGTGCGGCCAATTTATTCTGGCGTCAGGGCTCGCAAATTTTCACGCCTGATCTGTCAGCGTCGGGCGTGGATGGCATTATGCGGCGGAGTCTGATGGCGCAACTTGCTGCCGCAGGCCAGGCTTGCCAGGTAATAAAAAGCGAACCGGCGCAGTTGCTGGCCGCCGATGAAGTGGTGATATGTAACGCGCTGATGCCGGTCCTGCCGGTCCGACAGATAGAAGCGGTAGAGTTTAATGAGCGCTCGCTGTTTAATCAGTTGCGCGCAAGCTGTGAAAAGATAATGGATGCATCATGATTCGAAGCAAAAAAATCGTCGTCAGCCTGCTGGCGATCGTGGGTCTCGCGGCTGTGCTGAGTTACTGGCAGGTTAAGCGGTTTGCGGCCACCCCGTTAACTCTGCAACAGGAAACGATCTACACGCTGCCTGCCGGCACGGGCCGGGTCGCACTTGAAGCGCAGCTGGAAGAGCAGAAGATTATTCCGCACAGTATCTGGTTTGGCGCGCTGCTGCGTCTGGAACCTGAACTGGCGACCTTCAAGGCGGGTACCTATCGCCTTGAGCCGACCATGACGGTGCGCTCACTGCTACAACTGCTGGCCAGCGGTAAAGAGGCGCAGTTCCCGGTGCGGTTCGTGGAAGGCCAGCGGCTGAAAGAGTGGCTGAGTGAGCTGCGCAAAGCGCCTTATATCCGGCATACCCTGAAAGATGATCAGTTCGCCACCCTTGCCAGCGCACTAAAAGTTGAGCCTGAGCAGCTGGAGGGCAACTTCTTCCCGGATACCTGGCTCTACACGGCTAATACCACCGATATGGCGCTGCTGCAGCGCGCTCATGAGCGGATGAAAAAAACCATTGATGAGGTGTGGCAGGGACGGGCGGATAATCTGCCCTATAAAACCCCACAGGAGCTGGTGACCATGGCCTCAATCATTGAGAAAGAGACTGGCGTCAGCGAAGAGCGCGCGCGCGTAGCCTCGGTGTTTATCAACCGCCTGCGCACCGGTATGCGGTTACAGACCGATCCCACCGTCATCTATGGCATGGGCGACAGCTATAACGGGACGCTGACCCGCAAAGATCTTGAGACGGCCAGCGCTTACAATACCTATATCATTAACGGTCTGCCGCCGGGTCCGATCGCCATGCCGGGTAAAGCCTCCCTGCAGGCCGCGGCCCATCCCGAGAAAACCAACTATCTCTACTTTGTTGCGGACGGCAAGGGCGGCCATACCTTTACGACTAATCTTGCCAGCCATAACAAGGCGGTGCAGGTTTACCGGCAGACGCTAAAGGAAAAAAATGAACAGTAAGTTTATCGTCATTGAAGGCCTGGAAGGCGCCGGTAAAACCACCGCGCGTGACGCCATCGTCGCCACGCTGCGTGCACGTGGCATTCACGATCTGGTCTTTACCCGTGAGCCTGGCGGAACACCGCTGGCAGAACAGCTGCGGATGCTGGTTAAGCAGGGTATTGAGGGCGAGAAGGTTACAGATAAAGCGGAACTGCTGATGCTCTATGCGGCGCGGGTTCAACTGGTGGAAACGGTCATTAAACCAGCGCTGGCTCGCGGTGCCTGGGTGATCGGCGACCGTCATGATCTCTCCTCTCAGGCTTATCAGGGGGGCGGACGTGGACTTGATGCCGGTCTGATGCAGACGCTGCGCGATACCGTCTTAGGCGATTTCCGCCCCGATCTCACGCTCTATCTTGATGTGACACCCGACATCGGTCTCCAGCGCGCCCGTGCGCGCGGTGAGCTGGATCGCATTGAGCAGGAGTCATTGCGTTTCTTTGAACGCACCCGCGCGCGCTATCTGGCGCTGGCAGCGGAGGACCCCACCATCATCACCATCGATGCCACACAATCACTGGCCGATGTGACAGCGTCACTTCAGTCGGCGCTGGATGGCTGGCTGGCGGAGCAGGCGTGATGAACTGGTATCCGTGGCTGAATCAGCCTTATCGCCAGGTGATTGGCCAGCATCAGGAGAATCGCGCTCACCATGCGTTGTTGATCCAGGCGATGGCAGGTATGGGCGATGAGGCGCTGGTCTGGGGGATGAGCCGCTGGCTGATGTGCCAGCAGCGGGATGGCCTGAAAAGTTGCGGGCAGTGTCACGGTTGCCAGCTGATGCAGGCCAATACCCATCCTGACTGGTATCGGCTTGAAGCGGAGAAGGGCAAAAGTACCCTGGGCATCGATGCGGTGCGGCAGGTTACGGAAAAAATGTACCACTTTGGTCAGCAGGGCGGCGCGAAAGTGGTCTGGCTGCCGGATGCCGCGCAGCTTTCGGAAGCGGCGGCCAACGCCCTGCTGAAAACGCTGGAAGAGCCGCCAGCCAACAGCTGGTTCTTCCTCAGCAGCCGCGATCCCTCGCGCCTGCTGGCCACGCTGCGCAGCCGCTGCATGGCGCTGCATCTGACGCCGCCGGACGAAGGACAAAGCCTGCTCTGGCTGAAGAAGCACGCTGCGCACGACGAACAGATGCTGCTGGCGGCTCTGCGTCTGAGCGCAGGTGCACCCGGTGCGGCGCTGAGCCTGCTGGAAAACGGGCCCTGGCAGGCCCGGCAGAAGCTCTGCGATGCGCTGTCCGCTGCGTTGCAGCAGGACATCCTGCAACTGCTGCCTGCGCTGAACGCCGACGACGCGGCAGCACGTATCGGCTGGCTGCTCTCTTTGCTGCTGGATGCAATGAAGTGGCAGCAACATGCAGGTCAGTGGCTGAGTAATATCGATCGTCAGGATGTGGTGCAGTTGCTGGCCGGATACTTTTCTGCCAGCGCGCTCAACAGCAGCATCCAGGACTGGATGCGCTGTCGCGAGCAGCTACTGCATGTGGCATCGGTAAATCGCGAATTATTGCTGACCGATCAGCTTCTGAGCTGGGCGGACAAACAGAAGCCCGCGCAGGTGTGCTAAACCTATCTGAGAGTAATTATGTTTATTGTGGATTCCCATTGCCATCTTGATGGCCTGGACTATGAAAAGAACCATCGTGACCTGGATGATGTGATCGCCAAAGCGGCGGCGCGTGATGTGAAATTTATGCTGGCAATCGCCACCACGCTGCCGGGTTTTCATACCCTTAAAAGTCTGGTCGGCGAACGGAAAAATATAGCGCTCTCCTGCGGTGTGCATCCGCTGAATCAGGAAGAGGCTTATGATGTTGAGGAGTTTCGTCGGCTCTCTGCCGATCCTCAGGTAGTAGCTCTGGGTGAAACCGGGCTGGATTATCACTATCAGCCAGAAACGAAAGATCAGCAGCAGCGCTCGTTCCGGGAACATATCCGTACCGGTATTGCGCTGAACAAACCGATCATTGTTCACACCCGTGATGCCCGCGAAGATACGCTGGCGATTCTGCGTGAAGAGCAGGTTGAACGTTGCGGCGGCGTGCTGCACTGCTTCACTGAGGATCAGCCCACCGCAGCAAAACTGCTGGATATGGGCTTCTATATCTCTTTTTCGGGCATTGTTACGTTCCGCAATGCTGAGCAGTTACGTGAAGCCGCACGCTATGTGCCGCTGGATCGGATGCTGGTGGAAACGGATTCGCCTTATCTGGCCCCGGTGCCTTTCCGTGGTAAAGAGAATCAGCCCGCTTATACGCGCGATGTTGCCGAATATCTGGCTGTACTAAAAGGGGTTGATTTAGAAACGCTGGCAGCCACCACCACCCAAAACTTCTCCACGCTGTTTCATATCCCGATGAGCCAGCTGGGCGCCTGATCAGCTATTATTTCAGCCTCTGTAATTAATCTGTAACCTGCGTATATGACCCTGTTTTTTCAGACAGGGTCAGCTTTTTATCGCCGATTACTGGTGCGGATCAGTAAGAAATTTCGTAAAGTGCGCCCTTGTGATTGTCGAAACGTGATACCCGTCAAAGTAACAAATCGGGAATTATTTTACCCTTCGTAATAAATCAAAAGGCGGTCACCGCCAGCCCGGCAAAGAATCCTCCCTCTTTGCCACGCGCACTGCGCAAATATGCACTCATACTCAGGAGCTTCACGCTATGTTCAAAAATGCTTTTGCCAACCTTCAAAAGGTCGGTAAATCGCTGATGCTGCCGGTATCGGTTCTGCCGATTGCCGGTATTTTATTAGGAGTCGGTTCAGCCAATTTCAGCTGGTTACCTGCAGTGGTTTCGCATGTGATGGCAGAAGCGGGTGGATCGGTGTTCGCCAACATGCCGCTGATTTTCGCTATTGGTGTGGCGCTGGGCTTTACCAATAATGACGGCGTTTCGGCGCTGGCAGCGGTTGTTGCCTATGGCATCATGGTGAAAACCATGGCGGTAGTTGCCCCGCTGGTGCTGCATCTGCCTGCGGCGGAGATCGAGGCTAAACACCTCGCCGACACCGGGGTACTGGGCGGTATTATCGCCGGCTCCATTGCCGCATACATGTTTAATCGCTTCTACCGCATCAAGCTGCCAGAATATCTGGGCTTCTTTGCCGGTAAACGTTTTGTGCCGATTATTTCCGGTCTGGCAGCTATCATTCTCGGCGTGCTGCTCTCCTTTATCTGGCCACCGATAGGTTCCGCGATTCAGGAGTTCTCACAGTGGGCTGCCTATCAAAACCCGGTTGTCGCCTTTGGTATTTATGGCGTAATTGAACGTGCGTTGGTGCCATTTGGTCTGCATCACATCTGGAACGTTCCTTTCCAGATGCAGATCGGTGAATACACCAATGCGGCAGGTCAGGTGTTCCACGGTGATATCCCGCGCTATATGGCGGGTGACCCGACCGCAGGTAAACTCTCTGGCGGCTTCCTGTTCAAAATGTACGGTCTGCCAGCGGCAGCGATTGCTATCTGGCACTCAGCGAAGCCTGAAAATCGCGCCAAAGTGGGCGGTATCATGATCTCCGCCGCGCTGACCGCATTCCTGACTGGTATCACCGAACCGATTGAATTCTCATTCATGTTCGTGGCACCGATCCTGTATGTGATCCATGCGCTGCTGGCGGGTCTGGCATTCCCAATCTGTATCCTGCTTGGGATGCGTGACGGCACCAGCTTCTCACACGGTCTGATCGACTTTATCGTACTGAGCGGCAACAGCAGTAAAATCTGGCTGTTCCCGATTGTTGGTATCATCTATGGTCTGGTTTACTACACTATATTCCGTGTACTGATCGCGAAGCTGGATCTGAAAACGCCTGGCCGTGAAGAGAGCAGCAGCAGCGAGCAATCTACCGCGACCGGTACAGAGATGGCGGGCAAACTGGTGGCAGCGTTTGGTGGTAAAGAGAACATCACCAACCTGGATGCCTGTATCACCCGGTTACGTGTCAGCGTCGCCGATGTGGCGAAAGTGGATCAGACTGAACTGAAAAACCTCGGCGCCCGTGGCGTGGTGGTTGCCGGTTCCGGTGTGCAGGCGATTTTCGGGACTAAATCCGATAACCTGAAAACCGATATGGATGATTACATCCGCAGCATGTAATGATTTATAGCGATGAAAAAGCCCCGCTTAGCGGGGCTTTTTTTTGGCCGGGATTCAGAGGTAAGCGCGCAGGTACTCTGTCAGGCAGAGCAGGGCCATCGCCTGGCCGTAGGGCATAGAGGTCAGGGGAACCGTGCGGTAGTAATCCAGATCCTTGCCCATTGCGGTTCCAAAGGAGACCTGTTTTAACTCGCCATCATCATCAATATTGGCAATCACGCCGCGCAACGCTTTTTCTGCCACCTCACGATACTCCGCGGGCAGATAACGCTTGCGAACCCCTTTCAGAATGCCATAGGCAAACCCGGCGGTGGCAGAGGCTTCCGGGTAGCTGTGCGGATCATCAAGCAGGGTGTGCCACAATCCGCTGCTGTGCTGACACTCCCTGAGCGCTTTAACCTGGGTCTCCAGCACCTGCTGCAGGAAACGGCGGGTAGCGTGATGCTCAGGCCAGTTCATCATCTCCAGGAAGTCGGGAATGACAATCGTCACCCAGCTGTTACCACGCGCCCAGCGTGCATCAGCAAAGTTATGGCGGCCGTCAAAGTTCCAGCCGTGGAACCATAAGCCGGTTTTGCGATCCATCAGATACTGGGTGTGCAGCAGGAACTGATAACTCGCTTCTTCAATCCACTCATCGCGCTTCAGCAACTGGCCAATTTTAGCCAGCGCCATTACGCTCATCATCAGCGTATCGTCCCAGAGTTGCTGTGGGTTTTCATTGTTATAGACAATGTGCTGCAGGCCGCCCTGTTCGGTACGCGGCATCTCATACATGACCCATTCTGCCCAGCGCTCCAGCACCGGCACCCAGGCAGGGTTCCTGGTCTCTTCGTAACGGTAGGCCAGCGTCAGAAAAGGACAAACGGTGTTCACATTTTTGGTCGGCGTGCCTTCCGCCAGACGCTGCGTAAACCACTCATCAATGATCGCCAGCGTCTGCTGGTCACCGGTCTGCTGATAGTAGTGCAGCATGCCATACAGACCGATGCCGTGTGTCCATTCCCAACCCGCCCAGCCTTTGGTATCAATCACCCGGCCATCGTCCAGCCGTAATAAAAATTCGCCTGTCTCATCGGTGATGTTAACCAGATTCTGTGTCAGCTTTTGAATCAGCTGTACCAGTTCGCTGCGTGGCAACAGATGCTCGGGCTGGCACAATAATTTGCTGTGTTTAACGGGAAATACAGTCATGGTTTATTCCTGTCGTTTTAAGGTCGGGTTTAAAGAAGGGTTTAAAGTGGGATGTGCGGACAATTTTTCCGGCGCTGGCTTATTACGATTAAGGAAGCCAATGTTGTTGTTGCCCCAGAGATTTTCGTAAGGCATGCCAGCCAGCGTTTCTACAATTGCGCGTGCTTCCGGCGTGATGCTTTCCGGCACGATGCGGCCCGCGTCGCGCATCTTCAGCGTCTCCTGGCGCAGCACAGTGTGGGTCTGCAGATTAAGCTTAAAGCGCAGTGACACGATAAAGCCGCAGGCCAGCACGGCCACGGTACCGACGCTGAGAATCGCCAGGATAGTGTGGCTGACGCCGGGTACCTGGGTCGCCTGGCCAGAGACAAAGCCGGAGAGCTGCAGCACGATACCGACCAGCATGACTGCGCCAGCCTGCGATGCTTTACGCGTCAGGGTCATGATGCCGGCAAAAATCCCTTCACGGCGCTGTCCGGTGATCACCTCATCCACATCGGCGATATAGGTATAAGTGTTCCACGGCACATAGTTGATGCCGCCACGTCCCAGGCCTGCCAGGGCGGAGATCACCAACAGCAGTGACATGTTGTCGTTCATTCCGGCATACCACAATCCTGCGTAGGAGAGCGCCGCAAGGCCAAACAGCACAGCCACCAGACGGTAGGCGGGCGCAGGTCCCATACGGATGCAGAGCGGAATCATCGCCATCACCGCAATAAACTGCAGCACCGCCATGGTGCCCATCAGGCTGGAGGCGACCTGGGCGCTCTGCATCAGCACAAATACCACATACCAGGTAAAGACGGCGTTAAACACATCCTGGGCGATATAGCCACCGAGGTACATGCCAAGGTGCTGGCGGAAGATGCGGATGCGTAAGGTTGAAGCCAGCTCGACATAGAGCCGTTTGAGATTCTGCATCAGCGTCAGCTGCTGCTTTTCCTGCTCTGCACGGCGTGACTCGGCGGAAAAGTCATCCGGGTGACGCTCCCAGGTAAAGCACCACACCAGCGTCAGCACCAGCGCGCAGATTACCGAGAACACCAGGCTGGCGTAGAAGAAGGAGAGAGGATTATCTTTGCCCAGCATACCCAGCAAAATACCGGGTAAAAAGGCGGCCAGAATGGCCGACAGCTGTGCCAGGCCGATGCGGGCACCAGAGAAGCGGGTTTTCTGTTTGAAATCGTCGGTCATTTCCGGCACCAGCGTTTCATACGGCACCAGGATCATGGTGTAGACGATATCAAACAGCAGATACGTGCAGAGATACCACCAGAAACTCATGTCGCTGACCCACATCAGGCTATAACTGAATACACAGGGTATGCCGAGCAGGATAAAGAATTTGCGGCGGCCAAAGCGTTTGCCCAGCCAGGTCGAACCGAAGTTATCGGTCAGAAAGCCCATCAGCGGGCTGACTATCGCATCCAGCACGCGGGCAGCGGCGAAGATCAGCGTGGCCTGAATCGGGGTTAACCCACAAAAGGTGGTGTAAAAATAGAGCAACCAGGCGGCGGTCAGCGCCGTGGTGCCTGCTCCAAGAAAATCTCCGGAACCGTAAGCCAGATAGTGGCCAAGACCAATTTTACGTGAGCGCATGTCTGATGCTCCTTGATGTTTATGGCGGTTTATCCCTGGTGATGCCGGTCATCTCACCCGGACTGGTTAGCAAAGTAGAACTGACGGGGCGGCTAAACCTTCGCAATTTGGCAAGCGCTGGCGCTGAAGTGGCAAACAGACAAAGAAAAGGGTGGCGAAATTCTAATTTATAAAACAGCGTTTCATTTTTATGGTGTGGCAGGTGTGTTGACAGCATTCAGGACGGCGTTCTGGTCACAGAGAGAGGGTGCTGCTGCAAAGGCAGGCGAACAATGCAAGAAAAGTAGTACTGAGGTTGAAAGAAAACAAATTTCTCCCGCATACTGATTGATTAAGACTCAGGCTAAAGCTAAAGGAATTGCACCATGGCAGAAGAAACCATTTTTAGTAAAATTATTCGCCGCGAAATCCCCGCTGATGTGGTTTATCAGGATGAGCTGGTCACTGCCTTCCGCGACATTTCGCCCAAAGCCCCGACCCATATTTTAATCGTGCCGAATGTGCTGATCCCAACGGTTAACGAGGCGGAAGCGGCGCACGAGCATGCGCTGGGACGTATGTTTACCACCGCGGCGAAAATCGCCCGTCAGGAAGGTATCGATCAAAATGGTTATCGTCTGATTGTGAACTGCAATCAACATGGTGGTCAGGAGGTTTATCACATTCATATGCATCTGCTGGGCGGTGAACCGCTGGGACCGATGCTCTCTAACTGACCTGATAACGGAAGCGTGCTATGCGATCCTGGCTGACTGGCCTGCCGATCCTGCTCTGCCTGACGGCCTGCAGCAGTGATAAACCGATGATTAATACGTCACAGTCGCTGGTGATGGAGTCCTCTGTGCTGTCGGCAGGGATCATTACCGATGAACCGACGCTGGATGAAAACGATGGACTGAAGCGTGCCACCAGCGTGCTCTATAATCAGCGCGAAACACCGGTTGTTGTGCACTATCGTTACTACTGGTATGACGACAAAGGGCTGGAAATCACCCCGCAGGAACCGGCGCAGACCGTTACCGTTCCGGCGCAGGGCAGCATTATCGCCACTTCGCAACTGGGTAACCTGACGGCCAGCAAGGTTCGTCTTTATCTCTATCTTTAAGGATTTTCTACGTGATACGCAGTGTTAATCGTACCGGAGCGCTCCTGATGGCGCTCATTCTGACCGGCTGTGTGGTGAAACAGCAGCAGCCTGCACCGGTTGAACCGACTCAGCCTGTGGAGCCGGTGCAGCCCGTTCCACAACCTGAACCGGTGCCGCAACCGCAGCCTGTGCCGCAGCCACCGAAACTGGTCACTATCAACTGGGATGCCAGCGTTCAGCCGCTGGTGGCACAGATGTTACAGGCTGCCAGCGCCGAGCCGGGCAGCGTGTTGCTGGTGGATCGCGTTAAAAACAGCACCAACGGTGCGCTGCAAAGCGAGAAAGCGACGGCAGCTATCCAGAATGCGCTGAATAACAACGGCAAATTCACCCTGGTTTCTGCTGACCAACTGGCGCAGGCCAAGCAGACGCTGGGATTATCGCCGGATGACAGCCTGAACTCGCGCAGTAAAGCGATTGGCCTGGCGCGTAACGTTAACGCTCAGTATGTGCTTTACAGCAACGCGCGTGGCGATGTCAAAGCGCCGACGCTGCAAATGCAACTGATGCTGGTTCAGACAGGCGAGATCATCTGGTCCGGCAACGGCATTGCACAGAATTAATCCCGCTTTCCAGCGGATGATTCAGCAGGTCACCAGCGAACCAGAAAAGATATCCTTTATCCCGCTAGCCGGTCTGACCGGGCACAGCCAGAAGATTGTCAGCCCGCGCGGAACCTTTATCGCGCGGGCGGCACCGCAACCGGCTATTCCGTTTGTGGATCGGCAGCGCGAATTCCGTCTGTTACGCAAATTGCAAGCCAGCGGAGTAACACCGCAGCCCGTGGCGGGCCATCGTCAGGGGATTATCCTGACCTGGTGCGCAGGCGATGCGCTGGATGAACACCGCTTCAGCCAGCAGCGTCCACAGATCGTGGCACTGCTACAGCAGCTGCATCAGCAGCCGCTGACCGGCTATCGTCTGCAGTTGTTGCCGCTGTTATGGCGCTACTGGCAGCTTACTCCACAGCGGCATCACCGCTGGTTGCGGACGCTCAGGCGTCTGACGCAGCAGGGTGAACCCCAGCCGCTGAGGCTGGCTCCGCTGCACATGGATCTGCATGCCGGAAATGTCATACAAGGTCCCGAAGGTCTGCGTCTGATCGACTGGGAGTATGCCGCCGATGGCGACGTGGCGCTGGAGCTGGCGGCTGTCTGTGCCAGCGATCCGCAGCACCAGGCCGAGTGGCTGGCTGAGTATGCCGCGGCGATGCAGCTGCCGCTTACCGCGCTGGTGCAGCAGGTCAGACGCTGGCAGCCCTGGCTGCAATTGCTGATGGCCAGCTGGTATCAGCTCCGTTCTGGTCAGCGTGACGACGACACATTACAACAGCTGGCTCGACAGAGCTGGGAACAGATTTAATCGCGTTACGCAGGTGCGTTTCGCTACAGGATTCATGATATGAGATCAGATTTACCCGGCCCCCTGATGCTTGACGTCGAGGGTTATGAACTGGATGGCGAAGAGCGCGACATCCTGCAGCATCCGCTGGTGGGCGGTTTAATTTTATTTGCGCGAAATTATCATGATCCCGCTCAGCTGGCAGAGCTGGTGCGGCAGATCCGCGCCGCCTCTCACACCCGGCTGGTAGTGGCGGTGGATCAGGAGGGTGGTCGCGTGCAGCGTTTCCGTGACGGCTTCACCCAACTGCCTGCCATGCAATCTTTTGCTGCGCTGCATGACCTGGATACCGCCGGTGAACTTGCACAACAGGCGGGATGGCAAATGGCGGCCGAGATGATCGCCATGGATATCGATATCAGCTTTGCGCCGGTACTCGATATTGGTCATATCAGCGCCGCGATTGGCGACCGTTCTTTCCATGCCGATCCGGCCATCGCCCTTGACGTCGCCCGCCGCTTTATTGCGGGGATGCACGAGGCCGGCATGAAGACCACCGGCAAACATTTTCCGGGTCACGGTGCGGTGAGTGCGGATTCGCATAAAGAGACTCCACGCGATCTGCGGGATGAAAAGACGCTGCGTGAACATGACATGGCAATCTTCAGCAAGCTGATTACCGAACAGGCACTGGACGCCATCATGCCGGCACACGTCATCTACTCCGAAGTTGATCCGCTGCCCGCCAGTGGTTCGCCATACTGGCTTAAAACCGTGCTGCGTGAGCAACTGGGCTTTGACGGTATTATTTTCTCCGACGATCTGTCGATGGAGGGCGCAGCGGTGATGGGCAGCTATCCTGAGCGGGCGCAGCAGTCCCTTTCCGCGGGCTGTGACATGATTCTGGTCTGCAATCAGCGTCAGGGTGCCATCAGTGTACTGGATAACCTGATCCCGATCGGGTCAGAGCAGGTTACACAGCTGTATCATCAGGGCAGGTTTACCCGCGATGAACTGCGGGGAACGCATCGCTGGAAAAATAATGCTCAGCAACTGAGTGCGCTTCAGGAACGCTGGCTGGCTCATAAGGCGTCGTGGTAAGCAGTGACTGCCCGGCGCTATCACTACCTTGAGGATTATCATGATCATCTATCTGCACGGTTTTGATTCCAACAGTCCGGGCAATCACGAAAAAGTGCTGCAACTGCAATTTATCGATCCTGACGTCAGGTTGATCAGTTACAGCACCCGCCATCCCAAACATGACATGCAGTTTCTGCTAAAAGAGACCGATAAGATGCTGACGCTTTCTGACGACGACCGGCCGCTGATTTGCGGCGTCGGACTGGGCGGCTTCTGGTCAGAGCGCATTGGCTTTCTGTGCGGAATCCGGCAGGTGATTTTTAATCCCAACCTCTCGCCGCAGGCGAACATGGAAGGGAAGATCGACCGGCCGGAGGAGTATCAGGATATCGCAACGAAGTGCGTCAGCGATTTTCGCGAGCGTAATCGTGACCGCTGTCTGGCCATTCTCTCCCGTCACGATGAGGCGCTCGACAGCCAGCACATTGCTGACCAGCTGCATCCGTTTTATGAAATTGTCTGGGATGAGACGGAAGGGCACAAATTCAAAAATATATCCCCACACCTTAAGCGGATAAAAGCTTTTAAAACATTAGGTTAAGCAGCAAAGGCACCGTAAGGTGCCTGTTTTTATTACGTAATTATCTGAGTTTTATTTTCCCGCTTTGATGTATATCAATATTCTTATGTTCTCCTCTTCCCGCCATGCTATTCTCCCAGCAGATTGCGATTTTAACTTCGCCAACCCTATGTTTCTTAAGGTTTAATTTAACCTTTGGTTAACTTTTGGTTCACAATTTGAGGGGGTCTTTGTTGACTACGTCTGTTAAGAAAATTGTTATTGTCGGAGGGGGAGCGGGCGGCCTGGAAATGGCCACGCAACTGGGCCATAAACTGGGTCGTAAAAAGAAGGCCGAGATTATCCTGGTTGATCGTAACCACAGTCATTTGTGGAAGCCGCTGCTGCACGAAGTGGCGACCGGCTCAATGGACGAAGGCATTGATGCATTGAGCTATCTGGCTCATGCCCGCAATCACGGTTTTGAGTTCCAGCTGGGTTCGCTTACCGATATCGATCGCACCCGAAAAGTGATCCGCCTGGCCGAAGTGCTGAATACACAGGGCGAAGTGCTGGTGCCACAGCGTGAAGTGGCCTACGACCAGCTGGTGATGGCGCTGGGCAGCACCTCGAATGATTTCGGTACGCCGGGCGTCAAAGATCACTGCATCTTCCTTGATAATCCGCATCAGGCGCGTCGTTTCCATAACGAAATGCTCAACCTGTTCCTGAAATTCTCCGCCAGCGAAGGCCGGGTCGAGAAAGTTAACATCGCCATCGTGGGCGGCGGGGCAACAGGCGTTGAGCTGTCAGCTGAATTGCACAACGCGGTGAAACAGCTGCACAGCTACGGCTTCAAAGGCCTGGGCCGCGAAGCGCTGAATGTGACGCTGGTGGAAGCGGGTGAACGTATCCTGCCTGCACTGCCACCACGCATCTCTGCTGCGGCACATCAGGAGCTGACCAAGCTGGGCGTGCGCGTGCTGACGCAGACCATGGTCACCAGCGCCGAGCGTAATGGCCTGAATACTAAAGGCGGTGAGTTTATCGAAGCCGATCTGATGGTCTGGGCGGCTGGGATTAAAGCACCCGACTTCCTGAAAGAGATTGGCGGACTGGAAACCAACCGCATCAATCAGCTGGTGGTCAAAGAGACGCTGCAAACCACGCTGGACGATGACATCTACGCGATTGGCGACTGCGCCTCCTGCGCCTTGCCGGGCGGCGGTTTTGTACCACCGCGCGCCCAGTCAGCGCATCAGATGGCTTCACGCGCCATGGACAACATTCTGGCGCAGCGTGACGGTAAACCGCTGAAAGCCTATGTCTATAAAGATCATGGCTCGCTGGTATCGCTCTCCCGCTTCAGTACGGTCGGCAGCCTGATGGGCAATCTGATGCGCGGCTCAATGATGGTGGAAGGGCGCATCGCGCGCTTTGTCTACATCTCGCTTTACCGTATGCACCAGATCGCCCTGCACGGCTACTTCAAAACCGGTCTGATGATGCTGGTCGGCAGTATTAACCGGGTTATTCGTCCCCGGCTGAAGCTGCACTAATTCGTCACTGGCGATCAAGGTAGATTGATAACAGCCCCCTCTGATGCAGGGGGCTTTTTTTTGCGGACCAGCACTGAAACCGGTTCTTGTGCCATGCTGGGTCTTATCGGTCAGAGCATGAATTAATTTAAATATTATGAAGGTGCCACAGTAACTTTATAATGATCTCCTCATGCGATGCCATAAAGAACAAGAGTCTGCCTGGAGGCGTAAGCTCCAGTAACGGCAATCTATTTCAGTCACGCTTAGCCACTTCAGTTTCATCAACCCCGGCTGTTTGGTCTCACTGAGCACGCGACTCATCCCTTGTTAAGACACGGCTAAACCGAGACCGGTATTAAAGTTGTCGATACGCAGGAACGGGCACTGACCGCGGGTCGCGTTCTCAGCATCACGGCTGCCATAGAAATGCGTGATCGAGCCATACATCAGCGCGCGGAAACGTTTGGGTCTGGTGTCTGTGATATTGATCAGCCAGATAGACCCACACCCCTCAATTTCGGCACAGAATCACACAATGACTGCCCATCTATTAAAGTTTAACTCTGCTGATTTATCGACGCCCGACCCCCCGACAATCTGTCCCCGTCCTGATACAAATTACACGTGCTTCTTTAATACGTCTGAAGCGATTATAAAAGACAAAATTCGGTGCAATATTAGATTCATTGTTATATTTGTGTTTATTTTTTACAAAAGAAAGGTTTTGAAGGTAAATATAAACTAAACCGCAGGTCGCTTTCTGAACGTCAAAATGACCATAATAGATGTCACTATTATGAAGAGGGCTTTTTGTTTTTAATATTGAAAGTTCTTTTAAGACATGGTGTTACATAAATCGCTATTTAATTAATAATCGTTAGGAACGATCATTAGGCTGATTGTGATAGGCTCAGGCTATTGTAATCCTATTATCGATCGATATTGACAATTGTTTTTTGCGCTGTAAGCTTATTATTCAACCGGTCTTACCGTTATTTAAATTTCAATCTTTGAAAGATTTTTTAGGATAAAATGCGGTCAGAAAAGTAAAGTTAAATTCAAAAAAAGAGGGTGTTTTTAAAAGGAAAGGAGTTTTCAATTTGAATTTTTTTATTCAAAAATATCTCATGCTAACCTGTTTGAATAGTCATATGAACAGTCTGAGCTTGGATGACATGAATTACAGTAAGGACATTTTCTGAATTATCAGAGAAAATACAGGAGCGCGGTATGGTCAGATGTCTAGCTTCAATAATATTTGCTATCGGTTTATCCTCATGCAGTCGTGATGTCAGCATTGCCACAACATCATCAGATCACCCTATTCAGAAAGCAATGCCCGATATCTTTCAATCGGTTACCCCATCGCAGCAAAGGGCCATTATGTCAGGTGAACGCCCAGACTGGTCTGAACTCTCCCCATTGCCCCGCACGTTAAAAAGGTGAGGCGCGGGAAATGAATACTGAAACGCCGATCAACTTGTACCATTAGTGTTGCCGGTCTTTTAATTAAGGATAAAACCAAAACTGTTTTACTGTCAGTAGCGGAATTACGTTATCTATTATTTCTGGATGTGTAAAACATACGGGGACGAAAGTAATCTGGACAATTACATGTCTATCTAAGCCTGATCGTGACTTCCCTGTAATGACACGCTTAATAAACGGTAATCGGGTGCTTATTATAAAGATTTTTCATCGGCTAATGGTGTGGAAGTCAGATGGTTTGACAAGAGTAACTACGCTGACATTATTCTATTTTTTAGCGTGGTTGATGATCTGTTTTGTTTGCTGCTTTGCACGTCGTTACTGGAAGAGCAGCAGTCAACGAAGAGGCTGCGTCCTTGTTGCTATGCTGGTGATGATATTTCTGACTGTTTATAGTATGACACTCTATTATGGGCTGGATTTAATCAGAAGAGTCAGCTGGCATCGGTGTATCCCGTGGCTTCCTCCGGTTTATGATTGGTTAATGTCAATTTAATATTTTTAAATTAAAGGTCCTCTAAATGAAACGCAGACTTATTATAGTGGCTTTTCTGGCATTGTCTTTTTCATCTTTTGCTGAGATGCGCTGGACGAAGAGTGAAAGCAACAGCCCTGAAAATTTACATGAAGCCAAAATCGTCTACATTGGCGAAGTCAACTCACGTCTGGCATCAGAAATTATAACGGCAATAAACGATATTAACAATAACTACCCGGCGGTTAAAGTAATAAAATTGTATATCAGCAGCTTCGGTGGAAGCATGGAGAGCGGCTATCTTGCCTATGCAGAGTGTTAAAGGCTCTGTGATACCCATTGAAACGATTAACGACGGGGTAGCCGCTTCTGCTGCAACGCTTATCTATTGTGGCGCGAAAAAGAGATATACGTTTCCGCTGGCATCATTCATTCTTCACCCTTCGGCCGCGCCGAATATTAAAAGCGAATGGGTTCGGCCTAATGAACTTGCACTATTAAAAAAAGATGTTGAAGACGGCAATAAATATTTCAGAGAGGTCTATAAAACCTGCACCTCGTTAAGCAGCGAAGCGTTAGATAAGGTACTGTACAGCAATGATAGCGCGATGTACCTTCAGTCAGATGAAGCAAAAAAGACAAAGCTTTCTCAGGGCAATGCATTCGGTATTCTCCCTGCGCCTCTTTCATATTATATTATTGATGAAAAAATTAACCCTCATTGGTAATGTGAAGCGGGCTGCGCCTGAGGAAAATATCATTGTCGCTTTGCTACACATCGCAGGGCTGCATTGCGTATTGCCCGAACGCATGCCGCTATCGACATTATTTTCTGATCTTACAGGATTATCAGGTGATGTTTTCCCTGCGTCACCAGGCCTAAGGTAGATAGGCCTCAACGTTTCATGAAAAATACTCTGTAACCTCCTGCCAGCGTCTGTTTAGCGCCAGCTATCCGCCCTGTTGAGGAGCTATATCATGAGTGTCAGTCCGGTAAAACGTTAACCTCAGAACTCTCCTAAAAACTGGTCCTGATAGCAAAGTGACCAATTTCCTCCATTTATCTGATGTTGCATTTTCGGTCCATCTGTAAAACTTCATCTCAACAAACACGGCGCGTCGCGCACGCCGGTTATACCTCAGTTAACGAGGATGCTTTAGCAGCAGGATTGCGCGGTAACACTTTTCAGGAGGAACTTCCTGTGAATAAATCAATGTTAGCGGGTATCGGTATTGGTGTGGCAGCAGCTCTGGGTGTTGCAGCCGTAGCAGGCATGAACGTGTTTGATCGCGGTCCTCAATATGCTCAGGTACTGTCTGCAACGCCAATCAAAGAGAGCATTAAACAGCCTCGTCAGGAGTGCCGTAATGTCACTCTGACTCACCGTCGGGCCGTGCAGGATGAAAACCGTCTTGCCGGGTCTGTATTAGGTGCAGTGGCAGGTGGAGTGCTGGGTCACCAGTTTGGTGGCGGTCGCGGCAGAGATGTGGCGACAGTAGCAGGTGCGGTAGCGGGGGGTTATGCCGGTAATCAGGTCCAGGGCGGACTGCAGGATCGGGATACCTACACCACAACCGAACAGCGCTGCAAAACTGTTTATGATAAACAAGAGAAAAAACTGGGATATGACGTGACCTATAAAATAGGCGATCAGCAGGGTAAAATCCGTATGGAAAATGACCCCGGCACGCGTATTCCACTGGATCGCAATGGTCAGCTGGTTCTCAACGGCGATCAGGCGTAATTGGGCAAAGCTTTGCCGCTCACGCGGCCACACAGCACAACGTAATACAGCAGTAATGAAAAAGGCGCATCTCAGGATGCGCCTTTTTTTGCGGCAAACTAACCGGCGCTTAACCGGTTAGCTCATCAACGCACGGGCAGGGTGTTACGCCTGCCGTTGAGCCAGTTGCGAAACGAATCCCTGCACCCACTCAAGCCGCACTTTTCTTTCCGATAGCTCACGGGTAAACCGCAGTCGCGTCGGCCCATCCAGCTTCCACTGCTGAGGCTCTTTCTGCAGCAGGCCTATCAGCCATGCCGGATCCACGTTGTTCTTCGGCGCAAAATCGAAATAACCGCCTTTGTCGCTGGCTTCGATCTTACGCAGACCGACAGCGCGGGCTTTCAGCCGGATAATCGCCACATCCAGCAGGTTACGCGCCGGATCGGGCAGCAGGCCAAAGCGGTCGATCATCTCAACCTTCAGCTCCTGCAGCTCCTCTTCAGCCTCCGCGCTGGCGATGCGTTTATAGAGTGAAAGACGGGTACTGACATCCGGGATAAAGGTCTCGGGCAGCAGGGCGGGCATCCGCAGCTCCACCTCGGTCTGGTTGCTGGTGAGATCTTCCAGTGACGGCTCGCGACCCGCTTTCAGCGCCTCGACCGCATTCTCCAGCAGCTCCATATAAAGCGTGAAGCCCAGCGTCTCCATCTGTCCGCTCTGCTCATCACCCAGCAGTTCGCCGGCACCGCGAATCTCCAGGTCGTGCGTTGCCAGGGCAAAACCGGCTCCCAGATCTTCCAGTGAAGCGATCGCCTCCAGCCGCTTATGCGCATCGGCGGTCATCGACTTCGGATGCGGCGTTAACAGCCAGGCATAAGCCTGATGATGCGAGCGCCCGACGCGACCACGCAGCTGATGCAACTGCGCCAGGCCAAAGTGATCGGCCCGCTCGATTATGATGGTATTAGCGGTCGGAATGTCGATCCCGGTTTCGATAATGGTGGTACAGACCAGCACGTTGAAACGCTGATGGTGGAAATCGTTCATCACACGTTCCAGATCACGCTCACGCATCTGACCATGACCAATAGCGACACGCGCTTCCGGCACCAGTTCGCTGAGACGCTGCGCCGCTTTCTCGATATTTTCAACGTCATTGTAGAGATAGTAGACCTGTCCGCCACGCAGAACCTCACGCAGGATTGCTTCGCGGATCACCAGATCGTCAAATTCACGGACAAAGGTTTTCACCGCTAAACGGCGGGCAGGCGGCGTGGCGATGATCGAGAGATCGCGCATGCCGCTCATGGCCATATTCAGGGTGCGAGGGATTGGCGTTGCGGTCAGCGTCAGAATGTCCACATCGGCGCGCATCGCCTTGATGCGCTCTTTGTGACGCACCCCGAAACGGTGCTCTTCATCGACAATCAGCAGACCGAGATCGTGCCATTTAAGATCGCTCATCAGCAGCTTATGGGTGCCGATTAAGATGTCGATCTTGCCATCGCTGGCCTGTTCCAGCACCTGCGCCTGCTCTTTGGCAGTACGGAAACGGGAAAGCATCTCAATGCGAACCGGCCAGTTGGCGAAGCGATCGCGGAAGTTATCGTAATGCTGCTGTGCCAGCAGGGTGGTCGGCACCAGCACGGCCACCTGTTTATGGTTCTCAATCGCCAGAAACGCCGCGCGCATGGCCACTTCAGTTTTACCGAAACCAACGTCGCCGCACACCAGACGGTCCATCGCCAGCGGCTCGCACATATCACTCAGCACCGCGTTGATCGCCTGCGCCTGGTCCGGGGTGGTTTCAAACGGGAAGCTTTCGCAGAACAGCTGATACTGCTCGCGATTATGCTTAAAGGCAAAGCCGGTTTTGGCGGCGCGCTGAGCATAGATATCCAGCAGTTCAGCCGCCACATCACGCACTTTCTCAGCCGCTTTCTGCCGTGCGCGTGACCAGGCATCGCTGCCCAGTTTGTGCAGTGGTGCATTATCGTCGGCACCGCCCGCGTAGCGGCTGATCAGGTGCAGCGATGAAACCGGCACATAAAGTTTGGCGTCGTTGGCGTAAGAGAGCATCAGATATTCCGCCTCAATGCCGCCGGCTTCCAGCGTGGTGAGGCCGATATAACGGCCCACACCGTGTTCCAGATGCACCACCGGCTGGCCAGGATGCAGCTCCGCCAGGTTACGGATCAGAATGTCCGGATTGATAGTGCGACGGGTATCCTGACGGCGACGGCTGACGCGTTCGCCCAGCAAATCGCTTTCGCAAATCAGCGCCCGGTTGCCCTGGGTATCGATAAAACCGCGCTCGCTGGCGCCGATCATCAGTCGGAAACGCTCTTCGCCGGTTTCATCGAAGCGGTGCACCGGCTGAGGACGCAGTTTAATCCGTGCCAGCAGATCCTGCAGGCTCTCACGGCGGCCTTCACTTTCCACCGAGAAGACCACGGTGCCGCTGAAGGTCTCAATAAACTGACGCAGATGGTCGAGCGGCGCTTTAGCCTGCGCCTGAACGGTCAGATCAGGCAGCGGGGTATAGCCGAGGTTGGTATTCGCGGCTTTGGCGGGCAGCACCTCATTGGTCATCTGGATGCGCGGCCAGGCTTTCAGCTCTCCCATCAATGCATCCGGACGCAGCCACAGGGTGACCGGCTCCAGCAGTGGACGCATCGGATCAACGCGGCGATTTTCATAACGCGCCTCGGCATCCTGCCAGAAGCGGCTGGCGCTGCCTTCAAGATCGCCGCAGTTCACAATCAGGGTATTGTCGGGCAGATAGCTGAACAGGCTGGGTAACGGCTGCTCAAAAAACAACGGCTGCCAGTATTCGATGCCCGCTGGCAGCGTGCCTTTGCTGACCTGCTGATAGACATGCTCCGACTCACGGCGCACATCAAACGTTTCACGCCAGCGGCTGCGGAACAGCTCAATGGCGGCTTTGTCGCTGGGAAACTCATGCGCAGGCAGCAGGTTAATTTCGGGGACCGCTTCCAGCGTGCGCTGACTGTCGACATCGAACAGGCGCAGGCTGTCGATCTCATCATCGAAAAAGTCGATGCGGTAGGGCTGATCGCTGCCCATCGGGAACAGGTCGAGCAGGGCGCCGCGCGTAGCGTATTCACCGTGCTCCATCACCTGATCGACATGGCGATAGCCGGCCTGCTCAAGCTGGTCGCGCAGCCGGTCGCGTGACAGTTTTTGTCCCTGCTTCATCACCAGCGCATGGCCGTGCAGGAAACTGTGCGGGCAGACGCGCTGCATCAGGGTGTTGACCGGCATGATCAGCATACCGCGCTGCATCACCGGCAACTGGTAGAGGGTCGACAGGCGGGCGGAGATAATATCCTGATGCGGCGAAAAGCTGTCGTAGGGCAGCGTTTCCCAGTCGGCAAGGTGCGCCACCGGCAGATCGGTAAACTGGCGGATTTCATCCAGCAGACGCAGAGCGGTTTGGGTATCGGGTGTAATCATTAACACCGGACCAGCATGTCGTTCGGTAATGCTGGCACACTCCACCGCGTGCGCCGCGCCTATGAGCTGGCCGAGCTGACGGTGATCGCCGGATTTAACGGGCAGGGTATAACGAGTCTGTTCGGGCATGGGATCTCGGGGTTGCTCCATTTTTCCAGGACGTAATCATTCCATATTATGTCAGGGGGATCACCTCTGCGGCACAATTTTCCTGCCGCGCCGCGCTGAATCTGGGGATCGGTCAGCTATTACCGGGCGTCAGCGGTAATAGTGCGGATAAAGAGAGGATAGACGGAGTCTGGCAAGGGATCAGAAAAAACCGCCGTCGCCATGCAGCGACGGGGTTAAACGGGCATTTTATTTTATGGATTGCTGTGTGTAATGCATGCGTGGGCGGTCGATATTCGCCCAGGATAACTCCTGCTCAGGATGATAGCTGAGGTTACCGTCGTCCCACTTTACGTAGTAGCCGGCTGGTGCGTTTCCCTGCTCAAAGACGTTGATGATTTCGCCTCTGATCTCCCCGGATTTATGTTTAACGATGCTGCCTTTGGGAAATTTCAACATGGTCGCTACCTCATACTGCCCGGCGATAAATCACCCGTGATCGTGGTACTGATTGTAGTCTACCCCCCTGGGCGCTGAATAATCAGCCAATAAGCGGCGGCTTTATCGGCTATTCCGCTGCTTTGGCGCGCAAAGTGACGCATCCGGATGCAACTTTGCTGCCGACTCAGAGGGTTAGAGGTTTCATAAAGCCAGCCGCTCCTTTATCATCCCACTACCTATTTTCAGGCAACGGCTTACTGGATTCCATGTATCAACCTGTCGCGCTATTTATCGGTCTGCGTTATATGCGTGGACGAGCATCGGATCGCTTCGGTCGCTTTGTCTCCTGGCTCTCAACGATTGGCATTACGCTCGGCGTGCTGGCGATGGTCACCGTGTTATCGGTGATGAACGGTTTTGAGCGTGAACTCGAAGGCAATATTCTTGGCCTGATGCCTCAGGCGCTGATCACCAGTGACAAAGGCAGTCTCAATCCACAACAGCAACCCGCCACTTCGCTGAATCTGCAGGGTGTCAGCCGTATTGCGCCGCTGACCACCGCCAATGTGGTGCTGCAAAGCCCGCACAGCGTCTCCGTTGGCGTGATGCTGGGCATTGAGCCGGATGAAAAAGATCCGCTGACTCCTTTCCTGGTCAATACCCGGCAGAGCGTGCTGCAGGCCGGGCAGTATAATGTCATCCTCGGCGAACAGCTGGCATCCCAGCTTGGCGTAAAACGTGGCGATCAGCTGCGTCTGATGGTGCCGTCGGTCAGCCAGTTTACCCCGATGGGACGTGTGCCAAGTCAGCGTCTGTTTACCGTAGCGGGCACCTATGCCGCTAACAGCGAAGTCGATGGTTATCAGATTCTGGTCAATCTTCAGGATGCGTCGCGCGTGATGCGCTATCCGGCCGGTAACATTACCGGCTGGCGACTGTGGCTGGATAAACCGCTGTCGGTCGACAGTCTGAGTCAGCAGACACTGCCTGCGGGTCTGGTCTGGAAAGACTGGCGTGAGCGTAAAGGCGATCTCTTCCAGGCAGTGCGTATGGAGAAGAACATGATGGGCCTGCTGCTGAGCCTGATCATCGCCGTGGCTGCCTTTAACATCATCACCTCGTTAGGCCTGCTGATCATGGAGAAGCAGGGCGAAGTGGCGATCCTGCAAACCCAGGGCCTGACGCGCCGGCAAATAGTGGCGGTGTTTATGGTGCAGGGTGCCAGCGCCGGCATTATCGGCACGCTGCTCGGCACGCTGCTCGGTGTCTTGCTGGCCAGCCAGCTCAACAACTTAATGCCGGTGATTGGCCTGTTCCTTGATGGTGCCGCATTGCCGGTTGATATTAATGTGTGGCAGGTGGTCACCATCGCCCTCAGCGCCATGATTGTGGCGCTGTTGTCTACGCTCTATCCTTCGTGGCGCGCTGCCGCCGTTCAACCTGCTGAGGCTTTACGTTATGAGTAACACTCCTTTGTTGCAGTGCCGCGACCTGTGCAAACGCTATCAGGAAGGCAGCGTGCAGACCGATGTGCTGCGCAATGTGGCTTTCAGCCTCCAGCCCGGTGAACTGACAGCGATTGTCGGCAGCTCCGGTTCCGGTAAAAGTACGCTGCTGCATCTGCTCGGCGGCCTTGATGCACCGACATCGGGCGACGTGGTGTTTGATGGCCAGTCACTGAATGCCATGTCCTCGTCGGCCAAAGCGGAACTGCGTAATCGCGAGCTGGGCTTTATCTATCAATTCCACCATCTGCTGCCGGACTTCAGCGCGCTGGAGAACGTGGCGATGCCGCTGCTGATTGGCAAAACGGCTAAAACGGAAGCGCAGGATCGCGCCCGCGAGATGCTGGCCGCGGTCGGGCTGGACCATCGCGCTGCGCACCGGCCTTCTGAACTATCAGGCGGCGAACGCCAGCGCGTGGCGATTGCCCGGGCGCTGGTTAACCGCCCACGGCTGGTGATGGCGGATGAGCCAACCGGTAACCTCGATGCGCGCAACGCCGACGCCATTTTTGAATTACTTGGCGAACTGAACGTGCGTCAGGGCACCGCGTTTCTGGTGGTAACCCACGATCTGATGCTGGCAAAACGAATGACGCGTCAGATGGAGATGCGTGATGGTCAGTTAAGCGAGCAGCTCACCATGGCAGGAGCGGTGTAATGGGTTCGTCGTTATCCCTGTTGCTGGGCCTGCGCTTTAGCCGTGGCCGCCGTCGTGGCGGCATGGTGTCGCTGATTTCGGTGATCTCCACCATCGGTATTGCGCTGGGCGTGGCTGTGCTGATTATCGGTCTGAGCGCCATGAATGGTTTTGAGCGTGAGCTGAACAACCGCATTCTGGCGGTGGTGCCGCATGGCGAGATCGAGGCGGTCAATCAGCCATTCCAGCACTGGCAGTCGATGATTGCCCCGATTGAAAAGGTGCCCGGCATTGCGGCGGCGGCGCCTTATGTTAACTTCACCGGCCTGATTGAGAGCGGCGCCCGGCTGGAAGCGCTGCAGGTAAAGGGCGTTGATCCGGCACAGGAGCCGCGCCTCAGTGCCCTGCCACAGTTTGTGGCAGATAACGGCTGGTCCTCTTTTGCCGCCGGTAAGCAGCAGATCATTCTGGGCGGCGGCATTGCTAAATCGCTGAATGTGAAGCAGGGCGACTGGATCACCATCATGATCCCCAATAACGATGGTGATAACAAACTGCTTCAGCCTAAACGTATCCGGCTTCAGGTCAGCGGTATTCTGCAACTGAGCGGCATGCTCGATCACAGCCTGGCGCTGGTGCCACTCGCCGATGCGCAGCACTATCTGGAGATGGGTGACAGCGTGTCCGGCATTGCCCTGAAGATGACCGACCCGTTCCAGGCGGTCAAACTGGTGCGGGATGCCGGTGAAGCGACCCGTTCCTACGTCTACATCAAGAGCTGGATTGGCACCTACGGCTATATGTACCGCGACATTCAGATGATCCGCGCCATCATGTATCTGGCGATGGTGCTGGTGATTGGCGTCGCCTGCTTTAACATCGTCTCAACGCTGGTGATGGCGGTGAAGGATAAGAGCAGTGACATTGCGGTGCTCCGTACCCTCGGTGCTAAAGACCGGCTTATCCGCGCCATCTTCATCTGGTACGGTTTGCTGGCAGGCTTGCTGGGCAGCGTCAGCGGCGTGGTCGCGGGCGTGCTGGTGGCGCTGAATCTGACCTCACTGGTGCGCGGACTGGAGTCGGTTACCGGTCATCATCTGCTGGCGGGTGATATCTACTTCATTGATTTCCTGCCGTCGGAACTGCACTGGATTGATGTGTTCTCAGTATTGATTACCGCGATTCTGTTGAGCCTGCTGGCGAGCTGGTATCCCGCCAGACGCGCCAGCCGCATTGACCCGGCTCGGGTATTAAGCGGTCAGTGAAAAAATGCGGCGCGAATCCTTTCGCGCCGCATCTGTTTAAGACCTTTGCTGTTGGGCGCGGCCCTCAGCAACCGTTACTATCGGGTGATGTTAACCCGGAATCTGTTTAGAGCGGCTCGCCGCAGCTGCTACGCCAGGAGATTTTATGCGTACACCACGTCGCCGCATACGACTTGCCCGCCTGAAGAAAACCCGGAGAAAAGTGCATCAGCGCTTTCGCCAGCGCATATTTGAGCGCGATCGTCAGGCCGAACTGGCCGCCCATCCTCAGCCGCATATTGTCGTGCTGACCGGCGCAGGCATCTCAGCGGAGTCCGGCATCCGGACCTTCCGCGCGGCTGACGGCCTGTGGGAAGAGCACCACGTTGAAGATGTTGCGACGCCCGAAGGATTTCAGCGCGATCCTGCGCTGGTGCAGCGCTTTTACAATGCGCGCCGTCAGCAATTGCAGGAGGCAGAGATTCAGCCTAACGCGGCCCATCTGGCGCTGGCGGAGCTGGAACAGGTATTAGGCGATAACTTTTTGCTGGTCACGCAAAACATCGACAATCTGCATGAACGTGCCGGAAACAGCCGGGTGCTGCATATGCATGGTGAGCTTTTAAAAGTGCGCTGTGTCACCAGCGGTCAGGTCATTGAGTGGACCGGTGATATCACGCCCGACGATCGCTGCACCTGCTGCCAGTTCCCCTCGGCGCTGCGGCCGCACGTGGTGTGGTTTGGTGAGATGCCGCTGGGCATGGAGCAGATTTATCAGGCGCTGGAACAGGCCGATTACTTTATCGCTATCGGCACCTCAGGCCATGTCTATCCGGCCGCGGGTTTTGTCCATGAAGCCAAACTGCAGGGCGCGCATACTGTTGAGCTGAACCTGGAGCCAAGCCAGGTGGGCAACGAATTTGCCGAGCGACATTACGGCCTGGCGAGCGAAGTGGTGCCGGAGTTTGTGCATAAGCTGCTGCGCGCGCTTTATAAGTAAGCAGGGGCGGCTATGGCCGCCTCGCTGTTTTTTTGCCCGTCATGCTGATTCCAGCCGCCCGGTGCTTATCAACATTGCGAGGCTTGCCGCAACAATCTCGTAATCAGCCGTTTTTTTCGGGCTTATTGCTTTCCCAAAGGTCATCGACAGCGCTAACCTGTCTGCGAATGATTTTACGCAACGTTGTAACCGGCTGGTCTGTTAATAATACCGGATGGCACTTTTAAAGGATGGGATATGGAACAGTTACTTGAGCGCTTTTTAAGTTATGTGGCCGTTGAGACACAGGCTAAGCCGCAGGCGCGCCAGGTGCCCAGCAGTGAAGGGCAGTGGACGCTGGCGCGTCAGCTGCAGGAGGAGTTGCTGGCACTGGGTTTTGTCGATGTCTCCTTAAGCGATCACTGTTGCGTCATGGGCACGCTGCCCGCCAATGTTGACTGGCCGACACCAGTCATCGGTTTCATCTCTCACATGGATACCTCGCCAGACTTTACGGCGAAACATGTTAATCCGCAGATTATTGAAAATTATCGCGGCGGAGACATTGCGCTGGGTAACGGCAACGAAATTCTCTCGCCGGTGATGTTCCCGGTGCTGCACAAGCTGATTGGGCATACGCTGATTACCACCGATGGAAAAACCCTGCTGGGCGCGGATGATAAAGCAGGTATTGCCGAGATTATGACGGCAATGGCGCAACTGGCTGCGAGCGATACGCCGCACGGTGCGATCCGTGTTGCCTTTACGCCTGATGAAGAGATTGGCCGCGGCACTTCTCACTTTGATGTGGAAGGCTTTGCCGCTGACTGGGCCTACACCATTGATGGCAGTGATTTAGGGGAGTTCGAATATGAGAACTTCAATGCTGCTTCTGCCACCGTCAAAATCGTCGGTAACAACGTGCACCCTGGCTCCGCCAAAGGGGTGATGGTCAATGCGCTGGATCTGGCAAACCAGTTTCATGCCGCCGTCCCGTCCAGCGAAAAACCGCAATATACTGACGGCTACCAGGGCTTCTATCACCTGCATCAGATCAAAGGCAGCGTTGAACACGCCGAGATGCTCTATATCATTCGTGACTTCGAAACGGAGAGTTTTGAACAGCGTAAACAGACGCTGCTGCAGATTGCCGCAGAGATCAACAAAACCCTGCACCCGGACTGTTCAGTCATCGTCGAAATCACCAACAGCTATCGCAACATGCGTGAAAAAGTGGAGCCGTTCCCGCACATCATCGAACTGGCTTTACAGGCGATGCGTGACTGCGGCATTGAGCCGGTAGTGAAACCGATTCGCGGCGGTACGGATGGATCGGCGTTGTCGTGGAAAGGGTTGCCTTGCCCGAACATCTTTACCGGTGGCTATAACTATCACGGTAAGCATGAGTTTGCTTCGCTGAATATCATGGCGAAATCGGTGGAAGTGATTGTGCGGCTGTCAGAGCTGGCGGCGCAGAAGAAGAATTAAACCCGCAGACACAAAAAAGGCTCTCTGCCACGGCGGCAAGAGAGCCTGTTTCAGTATCAGCTCAGATTATTCGTCGCCGAAGTACCAGTATCCGGCATTGACCAGATCAGCGATCTGCGCCAGTACCGACGGGTCATCCAGCGCATCGCCCAGATCGTCCAGTGTGATGCGATAGTGGCGCGCCAGGACCGCCATCACATCGGGATGTGAACACTCAACCCGCTCACCGTTGACATAGACCGCATCACCAATCGTCAGAACACGCAGGCCACCTAACCGGCTCAGGGTATCGCCCTGTTGCAGCGCATCATAAATTTCATCGGGCTGGTAAGGCGGTTCCGGCGGCGCGACATCGAGTTCGTGACGTGACTGGGAAATGAATTCGCCGAACCATTGAGCGAACTGCTCCGGCTGATTGACCACATCCAGCATCAACTGACGTACGCCTTCGATCTCCTGCGGCAGAATCTGCGACGGGCAATCACGTGCAGGCACATCCGGATCGCTGAAGCGCAAGCTGCCCAGCTCATTGGCCAGCGCGTAATCCGCAAAGCCGCTGATTAACTCGCGTCCGCTGGGGGCACGGAAACCCACGGAGTAGTTCAGGGCGTTTTCCAGCGAGTAGCCTTCATGCGGGAACCCTGGCGGAATATAGAGAATATCACCCGGCTCCATCTCTTCATCGATGATGGCGTCGAATGGCTCAACCTGCAGCAGATCCGGGTGCGGGCAGTGCTGCTTCAGCGGCACCTTTTCACCGACGCGCCAGCGACGGCGACCGGCACCCTGAATAATAAAGACATCATACTGATCAAAATGGGGACCGACGCCGCCGCCAGGCACGGCAAACGACACCATCAGGTCATCAACACGCCAGTCAGGCAGGAAACGGAAAGGGCGCATCAGTGCGGCAGAGGGTTCATGCCAGTGATTGACCGCCTGTACCAGCAGCGACCAGTTGTTCTCACCCAGATGATCATAGCTCTCGAACGGGCCGTGGCTGACCTGCCATTTGCCATCCTGATGGCTGACCAGGCGGCTATCCACCTCGTTTTCCATCGCCAGACCGGCCAGTTCATCCGGTGAAAGAGGATCGACAAAGTTTTTAAAACCACGCTTCAGCACTACCGGACGTTTCTGCCAGTAACGCTGAATAAAATCGGGCCAGTTAATATCGAGCTGATAGTCCATAAAAGGGTTCCGCTTAGGGCTGTAAATGCCAGCAAGTATAACAGCCCTGAGGGTTTTCTACTCGCGGCGATGTTCGACTTCCTGGCGCTGAAAGACCACTTCCATGCGTGTTCCGCCGAGTGCGCTGCTGGAGGCGATGACGTTGCCCTCATATTGCTCAAGAATATCGCGCACCACCGCCAGACCCAGTCCCTGACCGGGACGCAGGGTATCGGCACGCTGACCCCGGACAAACACTAAATCGCGCTTGCTCTCGGGAATGCCCGGACCATCATCGTCAATATAGAGATGGAGTGCATTTTCGCTCTGAAAAGCGCTGATTTCGATAAATTCCAGGCAATATTTGCAGGCGTTATCGAGCACGTTGCCGAGCACTTCCATAAAGTCATTCTGGTCGCCAACAAAGGTCAGCTCCGGTGAGATATCCAGCGAAATCGCCACGCCTTTACGCTGATAGACTTTATTCAGGGCCGAGCAGAGCTTGTCAAGCAGACCGGAAACGGAATGCAGATCGCGCTGTAGCGGGTTGTGATCGGCCTGCATACTGGCGCGATGCAGATAATAACCGACCTGCTGCGAGATTCGACTAATCTGCTCCAGCATCACCGGCTCAGCCTGTTCCACCGTCAGTTCCTTGCCGTTGCGCAGCGAGCGCAGGGTGCTCTGCAACACGGCCAGCGGCGTTTTCAGGCTGTGGGTCAGGTCTGAAAGCGTGGTGCGATAGCGGGTATAGCGTTGCCGCTCATTGGTCAGCAACAGATTGAGGTTACGCACCAGACTGCGCAGTTCCTGCGGCGGATTATCCGCCAGATTTTCGCGCTGACTGGTCTCCAGTTCGCGCACCTGCTGCGTCAGCGCGCCAATCGGCCGCAGACTCCAGTGCGCCGCCAGCCACAGCAACGGAATGATCAGTATCAGGTTGGCTGCCAGCACATAGCTGAACCACGACCAGACCACATCAGAATGCTGCAACTCCTGCGGGATAGAGTCGACCACCACAATGGTGAGCGCGGGCAGATTCGTGGTGGCATCGTAACGGTTAACGGCGACCGAGTGGGTAAAGGTATCGTTGCTGTCATTGTCCCAGTCGTTGAGTCGTTGCTGAGCATTCAGGTTATTGCCCATCGCCACCATGCTGGTACGGTTACTGGTATCAATCTCGTAGAAGTCAGGCTTCAGCAGCCATTCACGGCGGATCTTCTTGCGGATCTCCGGCACGTCGCGTTGCTGCCATAACAGCTTGCCGTGCTCATCGTAAATAAACACCAGCGTCGGGAAGTTGAGCGTCATCCGTTCCGGCTGGGCGATGGTGAGTTTGTTGTCGTGCCATTGCGCCAGCGTAAAGAACAGGTTGCTCTCGCCGCGCATCACGCGATAGGTATTTTTATCGAAACTGACCACATAGCCAATCACCGCGACCATGCCGTAGGAGAGTGAGAGGAAGAGGACTATCGCTGCGGAGGCCAGCAAAAAGCGGGCGCGCAGCGAAATAGGGCGATAACGATTAAACCAGGACATGGTCAGAGATCAAAACGGTAACCCTGGCCACGCACGGTGGCGATCACGTCAGTAGGATGCAACGCCAGAATTTTTTTGCGCAGACGACCCATAAGGACATCGATGGTGTGGCTTTCACGCAGTTCAGCGTCAGGATAGAGCTGCAGCATCAGCGAGTCTTTGCTTACCACTTTGCCCGCGTTACGGATCAGCGTCTCGACAATGGTGTACTCAAAAGCAGTGAGCTTCACCGGCTGATCATTGACCGTCAGTTCACGGCGGGAGAGATCAACCTGAAACGGGGCCATATCGATGATTTGCGAGGCATGTCCGCTGTTACGACGCATCAGCGCCTGCAGGCGTGCCGCGACTTCTTCAATGTGAAACGGCTTGGTGACGTAGTCATCGGCACCGGCTTCCAGCGCCTCAACTTTGGCCTGCCAGCCTTCACGGGCGGTCAGCACCAGAATCGGCTGGCGCACGGCATCGCTGCGCCAGCGGCGAATCAGAGACATCCCATCTTCATCCGGCAGGCCGAGATCTACCAGCGCGATATCGGGCAGATGTTCCCGAAGAAAATAGTCAGCTTCTTTGGCGTCTTCGGCGGCATCGACCTGGTGGCCCATGTCACGTAACTGGACGGCGAGATGATGGCGCAGCAGGGCATTGTCTTCAACAACCAGAACACGCATAGGAATTCCTTACACTCTGTTTGAGTCAACCTGCAGAAAGTATACGCGAAGTGTATTAAACAAGATGTTAACGCAGACCGGACTGGGCCGGTCTGCGGCGGGCATTATTTCAGATCGTCAACCATCTGGATAGCGCGACCAATATAGTTTGCAGGCGTCATCTGCTTCAGACGCACTTTTTCCTCTTCCGGCAGCGCCAGGCTGTCGATAAAGGCCTGCATGCCGGCGGCATCGACGCGTTTACCGCGCGTCAGCTCCTTCAGCTTCTCATAAGGCTTCTCAATGCCGTAACGACGCATTACCGTCTGGATCGGCTCTGCCAGCACTTCCCAGTTGTGATCCAGTTCATCCAGCAGACGATCGCGGTTCACTTCCAGTTTCGAGATGCCTTTCAGGGTCGCCTGATAGGCGATCAGCGCATAACCGACGCCCACGCCGAGGTTACGCAGCACGGTGGAGTCGGTCAGATCGCGCTGCCAGCGTGAGACCGGCAGTTTGCTGGCCAGATGCTGCATTACCGCGTTCGCCAGGCCCAGATTGCCTTCGGAGTTTTCGAAGTCGATCGGGTTCACTTTGTGCGGCATGGTCGACGAGCCAATCTCGCCCGCAATGGTCTTTTGTTTGAAATGGTTCAGCGCCACATAACCCCAGATATCGCGATCGAAATCGATCAGGATGGTGTTAAAGCGGGCGATGCAGTCGAACATTTCGGCAATATAGTCGTGCGGCTCAATCTGGGTAGTGTAAGGGTTCCAGGTGATCCCCAGCGCGGTGACGAAGTTCTCGCTCAGCGCATGCCAGTCCACTTCGGGATAGGCGGCAATGTGGGCGTTGTAATTCCCTACCGCGCCATTGATTTTGCCCAGCACCTCAATCTGTTTCAACTGACGTAACTGACGCTCCAGACGGTAAGCGACGTTCGCCATCTCTTTACCCATCGTCGACGGTGTAGCCGGCTGGCCGTGAGTGCGGGAGAGCAGCGGAATGTCACGATATTCGCTGGCAAGATCCTTCACAGCGGTAATCAGCTGCTGCCAGTAAGGCAGGATCACGTCACGGCGGGCTGTTTCCAGCATCAGAGCGTGCGACAGGTTGTTGATATCTTCAGAAGTACAGGCGAAGTGGATAAATTCAGAAACAGCATGCAGGGCAGGGACGTCGGCAACTTTCTCTTTCAGGAAATACTCAACCGCTTTGACGTCGTGGTTGGTGGTGCGCTCAATGGTTTTGATGCGCGCTGCATCTTCTTCGGAAAAACCGGCGACAATCGCATCAAGGAAAGCGTTTGCGTCGGCATCAAATGCAGGAACTTCCTTGATCTCTGCGGTCGCGGCCAGTTTTTGTAACCAGCGAACTTCAACCTCAACGCGGAATTTCAGCAAACCAAATTCGCTGAAAATCGCACGCAGCGGGCTGACTTTATCGCCGTAACGACCATCGACAGGTGAGACGGCGGTCAGAGAGGATAATTCCATCAGTGCAACTCCTGAATCATTTAGCAGTGTTTTGCCGCACCGACTTAGTAAGTCAGTGGCAGCCGGGATAAGAGGGTTTTCGCTTCACGCAGCAAACGCTGACGCGAGAACATCAGTTGCAGTCGGCCACCACCGACCTGCTGCCACAATACGGCAGCACGGATACCGGCTAACAGGGTAGCGCGCACTTTACTCTGTACCTGCGTATTCTGCAGTACCGCAGGCGAACCGGTGACCTGAATACGGGGGCCAAGCGGGCTGATCACATCCACATAGATGGCAGCCATCGCGCTGAGAATGGTGTCTGACTCCAGTTCATAATGCGCCAGCTGGCGATCCAGCTGAGTGATGCGCTGGGCCAGCGTTGCCATAGCCGTTTTACTGGCGCTGAGCTTGCGCTCCAGCACCATCATGCTCAGGGTGTAACGCGTCAGTTCTGCACCTGCACCCTGGCGACTGCTGCTGTTCAGCACCGCCATCAGGGTTTCAAGTCCTAGGCGCAGGTTGGCTTCATTGTTGCCAAACACCGCCAGCGTTGAGCCAGGATTGAGGTCCAGTACGCTGCGCAGCGACACGGTCAGCGCCTCCGGCTGGCAGTGACCCTGCTGAGCCAGCTGCTGCACCAGATGGGCCGACTGACAGATGCCCGCCAGCGCCAGCGTAATTTCCTGATAATTTTTCGCCACGGTTACTCCTGTTTACGCGTCATCAATGCGGGCTGAACCCGCTTACTCCGCCACTAACGGCAGACGCTGTTCGATAATACCGCCACCGAGGCAGACCTCGCCAAGGTAAAACACCGCAGACTGACCCGGCGTCACCGCTGCAACCGGCTCGTCGAAACGCACCTCAATCCGATCGTCGCCGTGTGGAATAATCTCACAGGGAATATCGGTCTGACGATAGCGGGTTTTAACAGTGCAGCGAAGCGGGGCGGTTATCGGCTGGCGATCAACCCAGTGCAGCTGCTGCGCAATCAGGCCGACGGACATCAGACGCGGATGATCGCCGCCCTGGGCGACAATCAGGCGGTTACGCGCCACATCTTTGTCGACCACATACCAGGGATCATCTTTGCTCTCTTTCAGACCGCCAATACCCAGGCCTTTACGCTGTCCCAGAGTATGGTACATCAGCCCCTGATGTTCACCGACGATCTGGCCTTCGGTGGTTTCTATTTCGCCAGGCTGAGCCGGGAGATAGCGCGCCAGGAAGTCGCGGAATTTGCGCTCACCGATAAAGCAGATGCCGGTGGAATCTTTCTTCTTCGCGGTGATAAGGTCGAGCTGTTCGGCAATGCGGCGCACCTCCGGCTTTTCCAGTTCACCAACCGGGAACAGACTTTGAGCAATCTGCTGGTGGCTCAGGGTATAGAGGAAGTAGCTCTGATCTTTGTTGCCATCCAGACCGCGCAACAGCTGGCTCTGGCCGGCCACGTCCTGACGACGCACGTAGTGACCGGTGGCGATAAAGTCTGCGCCAAGATCCTCAGCCGCGAACTCCAGGAACGCTTTGAATTTGATCTCTTTGTTGCAGAGGATATCGGGGTTGGGCGTGCGGCCCGCTTTGTACTCTTCGAGGAAATGCTCAAAGACGTTATCCCAGTATTCAGCGGCAAAGTTAACTTTGTGCAGCTTCATACCCAGCTTGTCGCACACCGCTTGCGCATCCGCCAGATCGTCCGCGGCGGTACAATACTCCTCGCCATCGTCCTCCTCCCAGTTCTTCATGAACAGGCCTTCAACCTGGTAACCCTGCTGTTGCAGTAACCAGGCGGAAACGGAAGAATCGACGCCGCCGGACATACCGACGATCACTTTTTTCTGGCTGTTGTCAGACATGACACGCTCGCATTACGATAAAAAAACAGGCGGCGCATTCTATCATGCAGAAGGCAGCCGCGCACCCTCGTGAAACGGCCACCGGAACGGGCTGACCAGATGTAGCGGGTAGCGGGTGCCCTGTTGCCACAGGCGTACGCTTTCCGCGACCAGCGGCGAACGCAGGTTAGAGGCAGTGAGAATCTGCGCTGGCGGCAACCACCAGCAGCAATCGATGTCGCTGTCCTGCGGCTGGGTTGGTGCTTTTTCCGCCAGATCCACGCCAAACAGAAAACGCACAAAAGGCGTATTGTCGGGCGCGATCCACTGGTTAATCGCGATGAAATAGTGCATCGGTGTGGCGATGCCAGTCTCTTCATAGAGTTCGCGCTCTGCGGCTTCCAGCAGAGTTTCATCCGCTTCAAGATGCCCGGCGGGCTGGTTCCAGGTGGGGCGACCGTTGATCGTCTCTTCCACCACCAGTAATTCACCTTCTGCCTGAACCAGACAGGCGACAGTAACATGAGGTTTAAACATCACTTCTCCGCAATTGTTAACCTGAGGTTATAAAAAACCGGTTTTCAGAGAGCACTTTCACTGAGTTCGCGCCACGCGCCCGGAGCCAGATCGTCCAGCGAATAACTCCCCATCGCGTACCGGATCAATCGCAATGTGGGAAAGCCAATGTGGGCGGTCATCCGGCGAACCTGTCGATTTCGGCCTTCATACAGCGTGATTTTCAGCCACTGCGTCGGGATGTTTTTACGTTCGCGGATGGGTGGCTGACGTGGCCAGAGCCACTCAGGTTCAGCCACTTTTTCTACGCCCGCGGGCAGCGTCAACCCATCTTTCAGATTAACCCCATCCCGCAAAGGCTGCAGATCCGTCTCCTGTGGCTCGCCTTCCACCTGCACATAATAGATCTTACCTGTGCGTTTGCCGGGCTGAGTCAGCGCAGCCTGCAGCGCGCCGTCGTTGGTCAGCACCATCAATCCTTCGCTGTCGCGGTCGAGGCGACCTGCGGCATAAACTTCTGCGACGCTGACAAAATCCTTCAGTGTTCGGCGGCCCGCTTCATCGGTGAATTGCGGTAACACGTCGAACGGTTTGTTAAACAGAATCACGCGGCGCGGAGCCGCAGGGCGGGCAGGGGAACGCCGCGCATCACGCGTCGGGCGGCTGAATCGTTTATCCTGGTGAATTCGTTGAGAAGTTTTTCGCATGGGCTTTGCAGTCAGAAACATTCGGCGCATTATAACGTGAAATTGCGGTGATTGGCGTGGCGGAAATATTCAAGTAGTATTGACGCGCATCTTACAAATCATTAACAAACGCCCAGGAGAGGTTAATGGAAAGCAAAGTAGTTGTTCCGGCGGAAGGTCAGAAAATCACCCTGAATCAGGGCAAGCTCACAGTGCCAAACAATCCGGTCATTCCTTACATTGAGGGTGACGGTATCGGTGTTGATGTTTCCCCGGTAATGCTGAAAGTCGTCGATGCGGCGGTGAAGAAAGCCTACAACGGCGAGCGTAAGATCTCCTGGATGGAGATTTACACCGGTGAGAAGTCAGTTGAACTCTACGGCCAGGACGTCTGGCTGCCACAGGAAACTCTCGACTTAATCAAAGAATATCGCGTGGCCATTAAAGGCCCACTGACCACCCCGGTCGGCGGCGGTATTCGTTCACTGAACGTGGCCCTGCGTCAGGAGCTTGACCTCTACGTCTGCCTGCGTCCGGTACGTTACTACAAAGGCACGCCAAGCCCGGTTAAACGTCCTGAAGAGACCGACATGGTGATCTTCCGTGAAAACTCCGAAGATATTTATGCCGGTATCGAGTGGAAAGCGGGCTCTGCCGAAGCGGACAAAGTGATCAAGTTCCTGCGCGAAGAGATGGGCGTGAAGAAAATTCGCTTCCCTGAGCAGTGCGGTATCGGCGTTAAGCCGTGTTCAGAAGCGGGCACCAAACGTCTGGTGCGCGCGGCAGTGGAATACACCATCACTAACGATCGTGATTCACTGACCCTGGTTCACAAAGGCAACATCATGAAGTTCACCGAAGGCTCTTTCAAAGACTGGGGATACCAGTTAGTGAAAGAAGAGTTCGGCGGCGAACTGATCGACGGCGGCCCGTGGATGAAGTTCAAAAACCCGAACACCGGCAAAGAGATCATCGTTAAAGATGTGATTGCTGATGCGTTCCTGCAACAGATCCTGCTGCGTCCGGCTGAGTATGACGTTATCGCCTGTATGAACCTGAACGGTGACTACATCTCTGACGCTCTGGCAGCGCAGGTTGGCGGTATTGGTATCGCTCCAGGCGCCAACATCGGTGACGAGTGTGCGCTGTTCGAAGCGACCCACGGCACAGCACCTAAGTATGCAGGTCAGGATAAAGTGAACCCAGGTTCAATTATTCTGTCCGCAGAAATGATGCTGCGTCACATGGAGTGGTTCGAAGCGGCTGACCTGATTGTTAAAGGTGTTGAAGGCGCTATCGCTAACAAGACCGTGACTTACGATTTCGAACGCCTGATGGATGGCGCTAAACTGCTGAAATGTTCAGAGTTTGGTGACGCGATCATCGAAAATATGTAATCTGCAATACGTAACATACAGCCAACACGAATGTAAAAATCGTGTTGGCTTTTTGTTTCACGCCTTCTTTCCCCAAAACTCTTCCCCAAAACTATTTCAAAATAACCGCTCCACGACTCTCCACTCCTCTCCGCGATCATTTTTGCAACATTCGTCATCTTCTGAGAGCTATGGCCCAGCAGTTTCGATAATCGAGCCCTTGTGCACAATAACGACGTTCAGAAAGAGAGTGTTATACGTGGAATATTGGCTGTCATCTGGCCAGGTTATTTCACTGTTCTTGCGCGCTTTTAAAGACTGCATTGTGAGTAAAGTAACCCTAATCCTGCATCAGATGATGGCAAGAGATATGGTGTGCCTGAAATGAACCCGATATTTAGTCAGAGCAGCCATCATAGCAGCGGTTAAAGATCTCTTAGCGCAGAACGGTTCTGCTGAAAGTGGAAAGCGTTCAGCCACAATACGATGCTGGTCTCTCCGGTTGAAGCCGTTAAACAGGCGGAAGAAAACCGGATACTGCTCATAATGCTTTCCATCACAGAATGCGTTTCGGTAATGAAAATACGCCAGGGTACAACCTGGAAAAGAAAGCATAGGATCCAGGAAAATCGTTGCCTCAACACCTTCTGTTTTTGATCACTCGATTGACCCATTCTCAACGTAACTGAACCTGAGAAAACCGAGTCAGATAAGCTCTGATGTATAACATCGGGTGTCAAATAGCATTTTTTGTACAATAATTCTCTTTGCAAAACAAGTGATTAAAACTTGCGTGTAATCGCATTCATTTGCCCGATATGCAACATTGATCAGGATCATATTTCATTGAGATGTTGAGGCGTAGATTGCCCGTCATTAGTGACACGATGCAGCGGGATCGCTATTTGTAATCGCTTTCACATTTATTATCATAGATCTTAATTTACTAAGAATTTTGAATAACTGACCTGTTTATGAGGCACTTTATGTGGTTAGTAAAAAAAGTCAGGCGCTCACATCAATCCCTTAGGCTTTGAGAGGGATCAATCAATTCGTTCACAATTTTTATCGCTGAACGTAGATTGTTAATATTATTGTAATCGATTACAAAAGCGTCAGTTTATTAAACACATTCTTAAATCGGAACCTTAAGAAGGATGGCGATATTTAATTTTTCGATTTTTAAGCAGCATAGCGTTACGAAGCAAGGCACAGAATAGTTTTAATCACTCTGGTCTGGCTTCTGAAGAAATCATTATGTTTTCTGACTTACTAAGGTTTTTTTAGTAATTGTCAGGATAAAATCTAAGGTTCATCGGAATGACGGGTGAGTCGAAAGGGGAGCAGACTTAAGAGCAATCAACGTCAGGTATTTAAAATAAAGAAACGGCGTTGCTTAAAAATATAAGGTGCAGATTTTAGTAAGTGAATAAAGGATTTTAACCCAATGTAAAAAGGCCTCGTCCGTTAAGATGAGGCCTTTCAGGGATTCTGATCAAATGGCTGGCGGGCCAGAAGACAGATATCCGTTTGTGATTTACAAATCTTGACATAAATCAACTTTAGCGAGTTCATATTAATGAAGAAATCGATTATAGCTGTGGCTATTTGTGCGATCTGCAGCGGATCCATGACAACCAGTGCAAATGCGAACGTTGTCTTCTCGGGACCAGTGCAAAGCCTATATAACACTATTGCTGCCGGGCATATGGACAATGATGTCGCTCGCGATGTCTGGGCAACGATGAATTCTGAACAACAGGCGGAATTCAAACGTATTGAGCACAGCCACAATATGAATTATTCCTTCGATTTAGGTAATTCTGTTGCGCCAATGGCGATCCCACAGGCCACACCTCAAGCCAGACCGCAAAAGATTCCGGTTGCGCCGCAGCAGGTTCCGCAGGCAACACCGGTTAAGACGCCAGCCATTACCGGCAGCTCCTATCGCGCGGCCGTTACCGGAATGCAGGCGCATCCGGCTCAGTCTGTTCCGGTTCTGGCTCCGCAGAAAATCCCGCAGGCCACGCTGCCGATGCCACATCCGCAGGCAACGCCACCGCGTCCACAGTCCGTGCCGGTCGCCCAGAAGGTGCCTGTCGCACCGCAGAAGGTTCCGCAGGCAACGCCTCCACGTCCACAGTCCGTGCCAGTTGCCCAGAAGGTGCCTGTCGCACCGCAGCAGGTTCCGCAGGCCACACCGCCGCGTCCACAGTCCGTGCCGGTTGCCCAGAAGGAGCCTGTCGCACCGCAGCAGGTTCCACAGGCAATACCGCCACGTCCGCAGTCCATGCCGGTCGCCCAGAAGGTGCCTGTTGCACCGCAGCAGGTTCCGCAGGCAACGCCTCCACGTCCACAGTCCGTGCCGATCGTCCAGAAGGTGCCTGTTGCACCACAGCAGATCCCGCAGGCAATGCCGGTTAAAACGCCAGCCATTACCGGCAGCACCTACCGCGCAGCCGTTACCGAAATGCAGTCGCATTCGACTCAGTCTGTTCCGGTTGCTATTCAGCACAATGCAGCTCGCACCGATACTGACGGGCAGGATATTAGTGCTAATCGTGAAAGCATCCAGACTAATGCAGCTCGCATTGATGCTGAAGGGCAGGATATTAGTATTAATCGCGAAAGCATCCAGACCAACAGCGCTCGTATTAACACAAACGGACAGGCTATTCAGTACAACGCTGCGCGTATTGATACCAATGGACAAGCCATCAGTACAAACCGAGAAAGTATTCAGCACAACAGCGCTCGCATTGATCAAAATAGCGCACGCCTCAATAGCGCTGAGAAAAGCATCAGGCACAACGCAGATCGCATCGATGAAAACAGCAAGAAAATTAAGCAAATTGGCGATAATGCCGCGGCTATGTCTTCACTGCATTTTGATGCGAATCATAATAGCTGGGCGCTTTCTACCGGCACTGCAAACGGCGAAGGTGCAGGCTTCGCGGCTGGCATTCAGAAAGGTGTAACCGAACACTCTGCCGTATCCATCCAGGCTTCTACCGATTCTTACGGTGGCTGGATGGCAGGCGCAGGCGTACACGGGGACTTCTGAAAATGGCCCGCTTCGGCGGGCTGTTTTAGTCGGTGTTGTCAGCGTGAACAAGTGGAATGTGAACACCAGGGGTTAATTCTGGTTTATTGGCGCTGTAATAATTGGTTAGGTTTATTCGGCTTCTGGCGTTCTGTCTGGCAATAACGTTATTGCTTATTGCGCAAGGGCTCGCTATTCAGAACTTTGGGAATTTGCCAGGTTTTCATTTTTTATCAGAGTAATGGATTGATTAATAGCGCGCGGTTAATGCGCTGGAGTGAAAGGGCTCTTCTGGCGGCATGTACTGTTTTCATGCTGGGTTTATTCATTTTTGAGCGTCGCAGCATTATCGCAAGCAATTGAGGCAGAGATGTGATGAATACTTAAAAAGTTAAAGCGTGGTTGATGGTGCATGAAAATGGCACTGAGTTAGTCACACAGCATAAAAAGCATGCGCTCACAGTTGCGCAACTGAAATTCTGGACGGTTTATCCATTGATACCTACAGCAGGAAGCCATGTGGTGAACCTCCGAGCCCAGGGCCAGAGTAAAGCGCCAGCAATGAATGACAAATGTTAAAGCACAGGGCTATGAGCCTTTGTTTTGTGACGTCGACCTGCCGGCAACTAAACATGCTTACTTCCTGCCATTACCTGCGGGCATGCCTGACGAAATTTCATTAACGTTTGAAGCAAAATAGGGCTGTAACATGAAAAAATTTTTGATTGTAAGTGCATTACTTGCGCTAACCGGCTGCTCGTCTTCCGCGTCTCGTATGGCCGGGAGCGAAGCACAAGGCGTAATCCGTGATGCGTGCTATCTGGCTGAACAGAACCGCCAGGTGGCGATGGTGGACGTAGCCGGGAAACAGGCTCTGGAAAATGCACAGTTCGCCCAGGAAGCGCATAAGTCTGCTGCCAAAACGTGGCGGTATAAAGACGTGGTCGTCTCCCGCGATAAACTGGGCATTGTGAGCATAGACGGTAAACCGGCCGTAATGACTGAAGAAAATAAGGGGAATCAGGTCTTTGCGACAGGTATCAGTAATGTGATTTTTTACAAAAACGGTAAAGTCGCATTAATGCAAAATGGCCAGTTTGAGGGCTGGATGAAGTGAGACAGGGTGAAGATTTGAAATTTATTTGCCAACTGCATCAGGAAACAATGCAGGCCATGGAGAAACAGATTCGTGACGAACGTGAAGTGTTTTTTCTGGCGGTAGGGATGTGGAAACAAATCTTTGTCACGCTTGCTTTAGTTGCGGTCGCTATTGTCCTGGTCGAATGCCTGCGCTGGACCGGCACTCACTGACATAAGAGTTAGTTAAACCGGTTTTAAGGGAGCCCGCTTCTCTTTGACACCGAAAGGAGAGGGTTCCTCACAGTGTGCCATTTAATTCTTTCTCTGACGTTATCGAGTCGGGAAACGTGAATCTGGCCTGTCGCGGTCTGGACAGTCTTTTTTCAATTCAGCTTTAATCACGTCGTCTGCGGCATGTTCAGTCAGCCGTTTGAATCTGAATCTGAGTTTCAGTCCGTCATCAGAACAGTTATGCCTTTCTGCAAGCGCTACCGCGGCGCTGTAGGCATTGTAACAACGGGTCACATCCGTCACTTTACGCTGACACTGACTGAACAGCGTAAACGCGGTGTCGGGATGTGCAGTCAGATAGGCAATTTGCGGATTGTTTCTTACCTGATCAAGGATACCCGGTAAGGTCAGATAACTCAGCAAGATCGCCAGTATGGTGATGATATAAATAAAATACTTATAAGGCACCGGGTCTCCTTCTTGCTGGCGCAGTTTTTTTACCGAGCGCGGATGGTGACAGACTGTCGTTAAATACGATATCAACCAAAGCGTAAAACCCGTTCCCTGACACGAGGCTCAGCGATTGTCCACCAGGCAGGCTGGCGTAAACTGCTTTGCAGGTTAATAGTCACAGTAGCAATTATTGTTAAGTCCGCCGTGCCGCATAATGAGATGATTCTTACGCCCCTTCAAGAGCTAAGCCATTACGAGTGCCGGAGATAAGCGCCGGATGGGGCATGCTTCTTTTCTTGTTCTGTCAGCTCTGCCGCCTGTCTTCTCTCTCCCCAGCCAGATCTATTTCTGCTGTTCCCGTCAGGGAACCATCCGCAATCCACGCTGACTAATGGCTGACGTATGCCGTCACGTTTATCCCATCAACGGGAAACGCTGTGATGTGTTTCATGTTTAGCCTGTGCGCAGAGGATGTCAGACATGCGGGTTTTAATTATTTGTCGGGATAATATTGGCGACACCTTACTGACCACGCCGCTGATCAGTGCGCTGGCGCAGTCGGGGCAGCATCAGGTCGACGTGCTGACTAACAATTACGCTGCGCCAGTGTTGCAGCATAATCCCGATATCCGGCAGCTCTTCTATTACACCAAACTGCATCACCGTGAGGCAGGGCAGGGACGACTGGCTTGTCTCTTACAGCGACTGAAGCTGATGCTGACGCTGAAAAAACAGCGTTACGATGTGGTGATTCTGGCAAAAAGCCGCTGGGATCAGCATGGCCTGAAGTGGGTTAAAACAGTGCGTCCCGCCAGAGTGATCGCACTGGGCCATCCCCATCCGCTGATTACCGATCTGTTGCCGCCACCCAGCCAGTCGCCGTGTCATATCAGTGAAACCCTGTTTAGCCTGGGGCGGCCTTTCAATCTCAGCGTCACAGCGCCAGGCAAACTGACGCTGCTGCCGGATGCGGCAATCGCGGCCAGCCTGCGTGACACCTGTGCGATTGATCCCGCTGTTCCGGTCTATGCATTGCAAATCAGCGCCCGCAAGCCGAGCCAGCAATGGGAAGCCGCGCGGTTTGCCGGGCTGGCTGAAAAAATCGCGGCGCGTCATCCCTGCCAGATTATGCTGCTCTGGTCACCTGGCAGCCGTGATAATCCGCGTCATCCGGGAGATGATGAAAAAGCGCGTGAAATTATGGCGCTCTGCCCGCATCTGCCGATCAAGGCGGTGGCTACCACCAGCCTGCCGCAGTTAATTGCAGCAATGTCGTTGTGTCAGGGGCTGGTGAGCAGTGATGGCGGGGCAATGCACATAGGTGCGGCGCTGGGATTGCCGGTTGTCGCGCTGTTTGGCGACAGCGATCCGGCGTGCTGGCACCCGTGGCAGGTTAATTATCAGGTGCTGCAACCGGCGTCACGTGAGGTCAACGCGCTGAGCAGCAGCGAGGTCTATGACGCCTTCGCCCATACCATTACTCAGTAATCCTCTTCAGGCCAGCGTCCCAGTCTGGCCGCTTCACACAGCATGGCGACCGTCAGTGGACGATAAGGCTGTGCTGTGCCCGCAGTAAACCAGCTTGCCACTGCAAAGCGACGTCGGCGCGGCTCCGGAAAATAGCGGGCTTCATCATACTGTTCTGAACAGACGCCGAAAGTGATAAAAAAGTCACTCATCAGAATGGCAAAATCCACCTCACTCAGCGGTAACTGCTGCAGATGAAATCCCGTCCGATCCACTTTCCGGAACCAGCCCAGTGCGGTTGGCTGATTGTGATGCTCAATCAGCGCAATGATGGATTGAGAAAGGTCGTTCATTACCCCACCAGCTTCGCCACGGCCTGCCCGACCTCATCGGCCTTGATCGTTGCCATCGGATGTGTTGAGGAGGTTTTATCCGGGCGATGAATAATGATGTGGCGATCGCTGTCCTGGCAGGGACCGGTATAGCGCGGATTGGCGGTGGAGAACAGGCTGACCGTCGGCGTCTGCGCGGCCACGGCGATGTGCAGTGGACCGGTGTCCCCGGTAACCAGCACATCCAGCGTGCGAATCAGGCTAATCAGGCCGCTGAGATTCGTTTTACCCGCCATCGGCGTCACACGCTGACGGCAGTGCAGTGGCAGGCTTTCAATAAATTCCTGCTCAAGAGGCTGCTCAGCGGCGGTGCCGGTAACGATAATTTCCGTGTCAGGCCAGCGTTCAAGCAAGGCTGTCGCCAGCTGGTTAAAGGAGGCCAGCGGCCAGCGGCGAATATCTTTTGATGCCCCTAACTGAAAACCGATACGGCGATGGTCAGCCTTTGCAGTCGGACTGTTGTTCAGTTCTGGAAGGTGCATCCGGGTCTGCTCTGTCTCTGCGCCCAGGACTTCAATCAGTTTCAGCTTACGCTTGATGGTATGGTCATCAAAATAACCTGAATAGTGATCGAGATATTTATTTAGCAGAGGCGACTCGCGGCCGTAATGATCGCGCACAATCACCTTACTGCCGGTCAGTACCGAGCTCATAATATCGTAGGGGAAATGGGCGTGTAATATTACTGACAGGTCAGGTTTCTGGCGGCGCAGTTTGAAAAACAACGGTAAAAAATTCGCCAGTTTGTTATCCCAGATATAGATCTTATCAAACCAGTTATAACGGCTGACAAGATCCTTATTTTTCTTGCTGGAAACCAGAATAAACTTGCTGGTGGGAAAGCGATTTTTCAGGCTCCAGATAGCCGGCGTATTCATCAGAAAGTCGCCCAGTGCCGTGGTGGAGTAAATCACCACTGTTTGTGGGGCCAGGTCGTGCAAGGCCTGTGGTTTTGTTCTGCTGGAAAATCGAGAATAGAGCGTTAAAAGTCGGTCTATCAGATAAATCTTTTTTTCTTCACGTCTGAATTCTCTTGAACGTATCAATAATATTTAACAAAAGGTGTTGTGAGTTATTAGAGAATATTTCTGCGGCTAAAGTTCATTGTTAAGGATTATTTTTTCGCGACCGTAGATATTTCGTTTAAATTGTTCCCACAATTTTAATGTTGTTTATTCCGGGTATATATACAGAATTGTGTAAAGGAAGTAAGGGATTATTAAAAAGAGATGGGATGATTCTTATAAAAAGGAAACTATGGGAAATTTTCTAATTCCGGCCATAACTAATAGCAGGTTAATTATTAGCGGAATTATTCTATGAGCCCTATGTATTGCAAAATACACGATAAAAAAAACCCGGCACGTGTGCCGGGGCAGGGTATTACGATTGTGGCTGACCCACCGGGCCTGAACCCAGCGTACCGCCCGGTGACGACTGACCGCTTGGTGCATGAGGGCGGCCATCATCTTTAATCGCGTCGCTCTTCTGCGAGCAGCCCGCCAGAGAGGTTAAGGTTGCTGCAACCAGCAGCAGGGCAGGAATTGTTTTCATAAGATCACCTTGATGTTGTCAGAAAGAGACGAAACCAGACTAAGCATAGATACTTACCGCAATCCGACCTGAAAAGGCTTATCTTTCAGATGTTTCTCAGCCGACGGAAGGCATCCAGGCAAAAAAAACGGAAGCCAGTGGCTCCCGTTCTGTTGACGTTCAGCGTGATTACTTGCGGCCCAGCAGGAAGCCGATGAATACGCCAACGCCTGCAGCAACGGCCAGACCTGCAACAGGATTGGATTGAACCTGATCCTTGATACAGTCAGCAGCATCGCGGGCAGCATAGCTTGCCTGGTTGGTGTAACGGCGTGCTGCGCCTTTAGCCTGATGCTCAGATGAACCGGTTGCTGCACCCCATTGTTCCTGAACTGCGCCAGCGGCTTCTTTTACTTTATCTTCGATTTTTCCTGACATTTATTGCTCCTTGGTTTTGAGTGAGACCCTCAAAGCGTAGCAAAGATAGTGAATTCTGCTCCTTCAGCGGAGGAAAATGGGCTAAAAAATCATTTCTGGCTGTTAATGGCGCTGCGTTTGCGGGTAAGGGATTTACTGTCTAGCCTTTGGAAAGAGAGGCGCACTCAGGCGCCGCCACAGCCATAGTTAAAGCTACAGCCGGAGGATAAGCAATGAAACGTGATGCACTGAATGATGACGACTATGACGAAGTCTGCCGGGTCATTGGCGATGCGGTCATTGTGCTGTCGGAGCGCGGCCATGACACCCGCCGTGGCGAAATCTACGACCTGCTTAAACGTATACGTCAGCAGCGCGCGCACAGTGAACGGGATGAGCAGCGGATGCTGGATCATGCTATCCGGCTGGTTAAGCCTGAGGTGTAGCATAGTGCGGAAACGCTGCGTTACTGCAGCAATACACCCTGAATCAGACTGGCCTCAACAATCGTGACCTCATTAATTTTCAGCGCCTGCATATAACCTTCAACCAGTAAGAGATTGCTGACATCAGTGGCCCGATAGTCGCCCGGGAGTTCACTGTCGCCTTTCCAGACCTGCTGCTGCGACAGCTGACTTAATGCCGTCAGGCTGTAACGATGGGGTTTGCCCGGTAACTGATTGCGGATTGAAAAACCATGGACGCCGCCGATGCCAATGACCTGACGGCTCGCCAGATCCTGTTTAATCTGCGGGCTGACCTCATTAACGGCATAAAATTGCACAAAGCGCAGTACCGACTGCCGCCAGGAGCCAATCGGGTTGGGGGATCTGGCCTCCGGGCTGTTCTTCAGCACCGTCAGAATAAAGTTTTTCAGCGTTACCGAGGCCAGTTTGCCCTGATAGATATCCGCAACCGGCTTACCCGCCTGCTGTCGCCAGGCAGTCATCTGCATCGATCCTCCACCAATATCCCAGACCAGCAGCTGCTCATCACGGATCGCCGGATCGTTAAGCGCGGCTTTGGCCGAGAGGAAACCGAGTTTCGCTTCCTGCTGCTGCGAGATGATGCTGATTTGCGCACCGGTCTGGCACTGCAACTGTTCGATGACCGCCTGACCGTTGCTGGCGTTGCGGAACACCGCGGTGGCAACGCCGCTGATCCGCTGTGGATGAAAGCGCTGTGCCTGCGTTAAAAGCTGCTGCAGGGCGGCGGCACCTTCTTGAGTCATCGCCGGGCTGAGCTGATTATCTGTTGAGTGCGCTAAGGCCTCGTTCCAGGCCACGGCGCGCTGATCCTGATACAGCATCTTTTCGATGCGCAGCTGGCAGACATTGACACGGGCTACCGCAATTTTGGTGGTGCCGGAACCGATATCCAGACCGGCGCGAATTTGCTGGCAGCGATCGGCCTGGACAGCAGCGGCAAAAAACAGTGAGCAGAACAGCGTGACAGCAGACAGCGCAGCAGAACGCATAGCGACTCCGGGGCAATGAGGATCAGAGTGAACGGGCTGCGACGCAGGCCGGATAGACGCTCACCAGGAAGTGACGCAGATGATCAAAACACCATTCGGCGTCATCCGCCTGCGGGCAATAGAACTGAATAGTGATCTTTTCATAATCGCGCTGACGCTGGCGCAGCGGCGACCAGCTCCAGTCGAGTACCGAGCGGGCATAATTGACCAGCGTCTCCGCGGGCATCTGATGTTGCTGCTCCTGCCCGGTCAGGTAGCGATAAAAGTTCGCTTCCAGCTGCAGCGCCTCCTCAAAGCCGTGTTGCGGCAGGTCGGGACGAAAAGCCACATCGATAAAGCCACAGACCGCATCTGCCTGCTGCTGCCAGTCGCAGGCCAGGGTCATAAACAGCCCCTCCTGCAGATTGATCTCCTCGACCAGCCGCCGCAGATTCACTGAATGTTTCAGCACCGCGATCTCCTCAAGACGACCGGTTTCCAGCGTCAGATCAAAGCCACAGGGATTCACGGAGCCATCCGCATTGCGGGTGGCGGGGAAGGGGAAGTCGATATAACCGTTGTTATCCAGACGCTTTTCCATCGGGGAGACCTGCTGCTTGACGTTTCCTGACAATAAACCATCTGGCAGCAGGATTCATCCCTTATGGACAGGTCCAGGTGATTTGGGTGTCCTGGTAAGGGTTGATCAGGCGGAACTGCTTGTCTGACAGGCGCTGCGCGTAATAGCCCTCAGGCGTGACGGCGGAGGGAACATATTTAAAGCGATCCAGCGACTGCAGCGGGCCACTCTTAACGCTGACCTTATCCCGGGTCACGGTGAAGCTATTAACCAGATCAAAAATCACGCCCTGGGTCTGTCCCATCGACTGACCATAAATTGTCGAGACCTCACCCGGACATTCCACCCCTTTCGGGCCAGATGAACATCCAGTCACCATCGCGATGAGGATAAAAATGCTGAGACGCATCATGATTTTCTACCTGCTTCAATCCCTGGGAGTTTCGTGGCGCAGAGTCTATCCTGCTGCGTCACTGATTAATTAATCATAGCAGTTTACGCTGCGCTTCCTGTTTGTGATTTGTTTAATCGTTAAGCAACAGGAATGTAAAAGGGTGACTTTGCTTATCAATAAACGTTATTCTTGGCTCCTTTGCGCACCACTTAGGCAAATTCAGGGATAAATGATGAACGAAGAAGAAGCAAGTCTAATGATTATTCGCCATGCGATTGACCAGTTAGAAGCCGATAAGAAGCAACAGGTGATCGCTTGTTCAGCGGATATACGTGCAGCAATGCAGGCTTATGATAGCGAGAATGCCGGGCTGGCACTGATGTTAGTGGCCGCCGAGGTAGCAGCCGAATAATCATATCCGGTCAGTGTGGCAGCCTGTTACGCTGGCCGGATTACTTTATTTTTTCTCAACTTTCAGATTTCTTCGCACGCCGATTCTATCTTTCAATGGTCTTGCTGTGGGTTACCCCGCGTCCCTTCTCTGTCCTGTGATGTGTTAAGCTAAAAAACCTCAATAAAATCAGCGGAGACACAGCATGAAGGCAGCATTAATTGCCCTGGGCCTGCTGGCCTGTCACATCGCACCCGCCTGGAGCGAGACGGAATTTCAGCTTAACTGTCCCGGCCGGACAACCATGACCGTTTCGCGTGCCGAATATGGTTTAACCACGTTAATGTGGCCGCCGGGGCATTTCCAGATTGCCGCCGGTCAGCAGCGTACCCGTTTAGAGGCGGGTGATAAGGTGGCGATTACCCGCTTTCGCAATGGCGATCAGCTGATTGTGAACCAGCGCAGCCAGGCGACCTTTTTTGTCTACCGCGACAGCGATAAACTGCTGCCCTGCAGCCGCAGTGAAAAACGCGATGTTGATGCGTTGAGCCTGGAGCGCTACGACGATCGTCAGCACTCCGACACTTAACCCCCGGAGCCACTATGCAACCCGAGATTACCGATAAGGTCACGACGCAGGATCTGGATGAAGTCAGGCTGGGTCTGACTGCATTCAACAGCAAATATATTAATATTGATGAGATCAGATCGATTGGCGTGTTTATTCGTGATGACCAGGGCAGAAAGCTGGCCGGACTGACCGGATCAACCGCCGGAAACTGGCTGCGGATTGATATGCTGTGGGTGAGTGAGGCGCTTCGCGGGCAGGGGGCGGGCAGCAAGCTGATGCAGGCGGCAGAGCAGGAGGCGCGGGATCGCGGCTGCCGCTTTGCCCAGGTGGATACCGCCAGTTTTCAGGCGCGGCCGTTTTATGAAAAGCTCGGCTATACGCTGCGCTTCAGCCTGGATAACTATCCGCGGCATCATCAGCGCCACTATCTGACGAAAGCCCTGTAATCAGAACAACGGTTGCTGTCGCAAATCCAGCGGATGCTGTTCAGCTTCATCAATGGCGGCCAGCCAGCTCTGCAGCGTGACTTTTTTCCAGGAGAGATGCCCGCGCGTGGTACTCATGAGCACCACGTCGGGACGCAGGGAGCGGTAAAACTCCAGCGTCTGACTCAGCTCAGCCGGATTACTGTCCGGCACCAGCACCGTAATCCAGCGGTCATGCGAACGCGTCACGGTATCGCCAACAAACAGATAGGTCAGCCCCAGCGGCGAGGTGTAGAGATAGCTGCAACTGCCCGGTGTGTGTCCTGGCGTTGGCAGCAGATGGAAATCCCCGAAGTGCGTTTCCTGCTGCGAAAAGGTGTCATCAGGCTCAGCAAAACGGCTGATGGGTCCCAGCGATCGGCTATGGCAGTAAAGTGCGCTGCTGAAGCGCTGCTGGATCAGCGCCGCACCGGGCGCGGATTCATGCCAGTGGGTAAGATAGTGGCGGATCACGCCGCCGGTATCGGCCATGACTTCATGATCGAGCGGATTTTCTACGCGGCCAATCAACAGATTGCCGCGCGGGTGACGCAGCATAAAGCCATGCATCATCAGGTCATTAACGGCATCTTCCACCGGAAATTCCGGGGTTGAGATCCACAAATCGTCATACAACGGCTTCAATGTCGATCTCCTGAAACAAACGCTATTCCCGCAGGACGGGATGCCCGGTCGCCTGCAAACGGGCGTGGCCCTGGCTGACCGCTAATCGTGCGCTGGCACCCAAAGGCAGTGTTACGGTGTCAGCGGCATGACCAAAATCTAATCCACAAATCAGCGGCAGACCGGTGGTGTCACGCAGTCGCTGCCAGACGGTGCTGAAGTCAAACCCGTTGTCATATTCTGTCAGGGCTGTGCTGGTGAAGCTACCGGTAACGATCGCCCGCTGTCGCGCCAGAATGCCGCTCTGCTGCAGCTGAATCAGCATGCGTTCAATGCGGAACGGATGCTCATTCACATCCTCAATCACCAGAATGCCGTTCTCTAACTGCGGCATCCACGGCGTGCCAATCAGTGAGCAGATCATCGCCAGATTCCCGCCCCACAGCGTACCCTGCCATTCGCCCTCATCAGGCGTTTCGCTTTGCCATGTCACCTCTACTGTAGGTGAAGTCAGTGCCTGCCAGAAGTGGTGAAGGGTAAATTCAGATAAGGTCGCGGCGCCGAAGTTACCGGCCAGCATCGGTGCGCTGAAGGTAATCAGGCCGACCTGCGCCAGCAGCGCCAGCTGAATCGCGGTGAAGTCGCTGTGGCCGCACAGCGCCAGCGGCTGATTCAGCAGCCGGCGTTGCAGGCCGATGTAGTCGATGGACTCCAGTAACCGGCTGGCACCATAACCGCCACGCACCACCAGCACCACATCGGGCAGCGTGCTGAGGCTGGCAAGCTGGTTAATATCCGCCAGGCGCTCCGCGTCCGTTCCGGCGAAGCGCTGAAAACGGCGGGTGATCACCTGCTCGTTCTCTACCTGATGGCCGGCCGCGCGCAGTCGTGCAATGCCCTGCAGCGCCGCAGGCTGATTGTGACAGTAACCGGAGGGGGAGATAAGACGAACTGAACGTGAAATCATCATACTTTCCTGCTGTTAGCGCCTGACTGACGGCGATGATGGAGAAAAGCGCCGCTGAAGTCACGGTACGCGCCGCATTTTCATGCATTTAGGATAAACGGTAATTTTGCTCTCAGGCTGCCTGGGTATGATAGCATTCGCCACAACAGCTACGAGATGAAAAATTGCTGAAAATCCGACACCTTATACTCTCAGCGTTACTCCTGACCGGCTGTGCCAGCGAGCCACCGCACCATGCCGTTAAGCAGCGCAACACGCCGTTAACTCAGGCACCGCCGTCCAGCGTCAATGGCACCTGGGCGATGTTTACTGAAGATGCCGCCAGTCATTATGGCGTTGATGAGAAGTTGATCAGCGCCATTATCAGTGTCGAGTCGGGTGGAAATCCGGGCGTGGTGAGCCGTTCAAATGCGGTGGGGCTGATGCAGATTAAAGCTTCGACCGCCGGGCGCGAAGTCTATCGCACGCTGGGCCGTCGTGGTCAGCCATCGAATGCCGAGTTGCGCGATCCGGCCAAAAATATTGATATCGGCACCGCCTATATCCGCATTCTGCAGAACTCCGCGCTGTCGGGCATCCGCGATCCGCTGACCCTGCGCTATGCCACCATCGTCTCTTATGCCAACGGCGCAGGGGCGTTACTGCGGACCTTCTCCAGCGATCGCGATCGGGCCATTGCGATGATCAATGCCATGTCACCGGATGAGTTCTATCAGCATGTGCAGAACAAGCATCCGGCGGCGCAGGCCCCGCGCTATCTGTGGAAAGTCACCACGGCTTACCGCACTATCTGACCGGTTGTGATTAATCCTGCGGCGTGAGCAGTAGCCGCGCCGTGGGATAGTCGATGATCAGCACCTTGATATAGCCGCCCAGCAGCGCACCGCGAATCGCCTGCGCTTTCTCTCTTCCGCCTGCCAGCCCGACCACCTGTGGACACTGTTTTACCTGTGCCAGCTCCATACCAATCACCGGATCTTCTTCTGCTTTCAGTACCGGCTGTCCGCAGGCGTCGAAATAGTGCAGACAGATATCGCCTACCGCACCGCGCGCTGCCAGCGTTTGCAGCATCCTGCCATCGTAGTAGTTGCCCGAATTACGTAACAGTGCCGACGGCTCCAGATCGCCAATGCCGACAATCGCCAGATCGACCTGCTCAAATTTACTCAGTACCTCGGCGACCTCCGCGTTGGCAGAGAGCCGCTGGCGATCGCTGACCGAATGCTCAATCGACTGGGACGGCAGCAGCCAGGCGGGGCAGTTCAGCAGCGCCGCCAGATTTTGCGTCAGAATCGTGGCCTGCACATTGCCGTTAGCCCCGACGCCACCCAGCAGCTGGATCACCCCTTTGCAGGCGCTGTTGAGCGGATGCAGCGCATCCACCATCGCCCGGATTGTGCCGCTCCACGACGAAATACCAATCAGCTCATCGTTTCGCAGTCGGGTCTCCAGATAGTGAGCGGCCGCCGATCCAATCGCCTGCTTAATCTGCAGCGGCGACGCCTGATCCGGCACATCCACCACAATCGCCTGCGGCAGGTTATAGGTCTGCTCAATGGCCTTTTCCAGCTCAGGGTAGACGTTGGCTGGTGGCACCACGCTGATCTTGACCACACCTTCTTTCACGCTGCGATTAAGAATGCGTGAGACAAACGACTGCGATAGGGTCAGCGACTGCGCAATCTCTGACTGCTTCAACCCTTCGACATAGTAAAGGGTGGCAATCTTTACCATCAGTCGCTGTTCATCCTGTTTTGCCATCGGTTTTTCCCTCTCTGATTCTGCCCGGTATTGTTAACCAGGATGATCAAAATCACAACGCAGGCTAATTTGTGATCGTTTTCGCTTTTTGACGATCGCGCATTGGACGGCACGTCAGCGCGGGCGCATAGTCATTATGCATATAAAATCGCGTGTGAATATATATTCAAGCGGAGAAAAATAATGACTCGTCCCCTGATCAAATTGACCCTGCTCGCATCGATGCTCGCCTTTTCAGCGACCGCGCTGGCGGCAGAGCAAGGCCTGCTGGCGATTATCACCCCATCCCATGACAACCCGTTCTTTAAAGCCGAGGCGGAAGGGGCCTTAGCGAAAGCCAAAGAGCTGGGTTACGCCACCCTGGTGGCGTCGCACGATGATGACGTAAACAAGCAAAACCAGCTGATTGAGACCGCGATTGCGCGCAAAGCGAAAGCGATCATTCTTGATAACGCCGGGGCCGATGCCACCGTCGGGCCGGTGCAGAAAGCCAAAGATGCCGGGATCCCGACCTTCCTGATTGACCGGGAGATCAACAAAACCGGCATCGCGGTGGCGCAGATCGTCTCTAACAACTATCAGGGGGCGCAGCTGGGCGCGGAGAAATTTGCGAAATTGCTGGGCGGTAAAGGGGACTATGTTGAACTGCTCGGCAAAGAGTCTGACACCAACGCGGGCGTGCGGTCGCAGGGCTATCACGATGTGCTGGATGACTACAGCGACATGAAAATGGTGGCTCAGCAGAGCGCCAACTGGAGCCAGACCGAAGCCTTCAGCCGCATGGAAACCCTGCTGCAGAAACACCCCAACATCGTGGGCGTCATCTCCGGTAACGACACCATGGCGCTGGGTGCCGAAGCCGCGCTGAAAGCCGCCGGGAAAACATCGGTAATCGTGGTGGGCTTTGATGGCAGCGACTACACCCGCGATTCGATCCTCAACAAAGGCAATATTAAAGCGACAGTGCTGCAGCCGGGCTGGGATCAGGCGCAGATGGCGGTCACGCAGGCGGATTACTTTCTGAAGAACGGCAAAGCGCAGAAACAGGAGAAGCAGCTGATGGACTGCGTGCTGATTGACGACAGCAACGCCGCTAAGCTGAAAAACTTCAACCTGGCGAAATAACCATGAAACGGATGCTGGCGGTATTGACCGGTATGGCGCTGCTCAGCGCCTGCACCGTGGTGGATCTGGATGCGGACGGTAAGCCGATCCTGCCGAAGGATCCACACGCGAAACCCAGCTATACCACCCAGACACCGCAGCAGATTGCGGAAGAGACCTGGCAGCCGCGCGTGATGACCACCGCGAACAGCCATGCGCTGAGCTGGGCCGACATGGAGGCGAAAAGTCAGACGGTCAAACCCGGCGGGCGCGAAAGCGTCTTCGTGCGAGCCGGGGGGACAGTCAGCGCCTTTGATGAGAGTAACCCGCGTGAACGCACGCTGACGCTGATGATTAACGGCAAGCCGGTGGCGGTCAGTGTCGGACCGGTGCTGCGCAGTAACGCTATCCGGGATGCCGCCGGATTCCGTTTCGAAGAGTTTACCAATCAGGTGCAGTACGCCCAGCTGACCCGGGCGCTGAACCGTCACGCGGTGAAGCAACTGCCACCGCTGGATGCCAGCTGGGTCAACCAGCCGGTGCAGGCGCTAGTGGCCGTAACCATCGGGCAGAACAGCGTTGATGATGTGGTAGCGGTTGAGCTGAAGCGGGGGACGCCCTGATGGACGATGAGGTCATTCTGCGGACCGAACAGATATCGATGCTGTTTCCCGGCACGCTGGCGCTGGATCGCGTCGACTATCGGGTCTGGCGCGGCAAAGTTAACGTGATCATCGGTGAGAATGGGGCGGGCAAATCGACCCTGATGAAAATTCTGGCCGGGGTACAGCAGCCCACGGCCGGTTCGCTGTTCCTGAATGGCGAGCCGCTGACGCTGAGCAGCACCCGCGACGCCGCCCGGCACGGCATCGGCATGGTGCACCAGGAGCTGAATCTGTTTGAGAACCTGACGGTGGCTGAAAACCTGTTTCTGGGCCGGGAGATCCAGCGCGGCCTGGCCCCGATCAACGAGGCGGAGCAGGCTCGCCGCACCGCCGCGCTGATGGCGCGCCTCGATCAGCCGATTTCACCCCATGAGCGGGTCGGTAATCTCAAAGTGGGTCAGCAGCAGCTGGTCGAGATTGCTAAAGCGCTGGCGGAAGATGCGGACATCCTGATCCTTGACGAGCCGACTTCGGCGCTGAGCAAAACCGAAGTGGAGATCCTGTTCCGGGTGATCCGCGACCTGACGCAGCAGGGCGTTACCGTGATTTATATCTCCCACCGGCTGGAGGAGCTGATGGCGATTGGCGACGTGATCACCATTCTGCGCGACGGGCGCTTCCAGGCAGAAGCCCCGGTCAGCAGCATCGATGTGCCGTGGATCGTGCGTGAGATGCTGGGCAGTGAACCGGTTACCACCTTCCTGCCGGAAGCGCGTGAGTTTGGCGCGCCGGTGCTGGAGGCGCAGCACATCACCTGCGTCAGCCCTAATGGCAATACTCTGGTGGATGACGTCAGCTTTCAGGTGCGGGCCGGGGAAATTGTCGGGATTTACGGGCTGATGGGTGCGGGTCGCACCGAGCTGTTTGAGTGTCTGCTTGGCAGTCAGCGCCACTATCTGGGCAAGCTGTGGCTCGACAGCAAACCGCTGCCGACCCGTCTGCCCACCGCCGACCGTATCCGCATGGGCATGAGTCTGGTGCCGGAAGATCGCAAACGCGCCGGGATTTTCCCGGTCTCATCGGTCGCCAGTAATCTCACCATCGCCAGCCTGTGGCGGCGTCTGTCGCATCGCTTTGCCATTGCCCATCAGGCGGAGCAGCAGGCGGTAAGCCAGACGGTGGGTAACCTGGCGATCAAAATCTCCTCGCCGGACGTGGCCATTAGCGCACTGAGTGGTGGCAATCAGCAGAAAGTGGTGATTGGCCGCGCGCTGCTGACCAATCCGCGACTGCTGCTGCTGGATGAGCCGAGTCGCGGCATTGATGTCGGCGCAAAAGCAGAGGTGTTTCGCATGATGGTGGCGCTGTCACAGCAGGGCATTGCGGTTCTGTTCTCCACTTCGGACCTGAAAGAGATTATGGCGGTAGCCGATCGCATCCTGGTGATGTCGGGCGGCAAACTTACGGCTGATCTTCCCCGCGACCAGGCGGAAGAGGCAGCGCTGGTGAAAGCAAGTGCGCAGGGGTTCTGAGCATGAAAAGCAATGACAGCGTCGCGCTGACCACACTTCCGGCTAAGGCGTTCAGTTCACGTGAAAGCATTCTGCTGCTGCTTCTGAAGCTGCGCACTTTTATTGCGCTGATTCTGATCGTCGGCTTCTTCGCCATCACCGTGCCGGACTTTCTCGCCACCGGCAGCCTGGTGATCATGGTGAAACACATCGCCATCAACGCCTTTCTGGCGCTGGGCATTACCTTTGTCATTATCACCGCGGGAATTGACCTGTCGATTGGGGCGACGCTGGGACTGTGCGGCATGATCGCTGGCTGGCTGATTACCAAAGGCATTGTGCTGCCGATGTTTGGCATCGCTATTTTTCCCAGCGTCTGGGTGATTGTGCCGGTGGTGCTGCTGATCGGCGCGCTGATTGGCGCGGGCAACGGCTGGATCATTACCCGCTACAACGTAGCACCGTTTATCTGCACCCTCGGCACCATGTACATCCTGCGCGGCGCGGCGATGCTCACCTCCGGCGGTGAGACCTTTCCTGGTCTGCAGGGGAACCCGCAGCTTGGCAACACCGGTTTCGATCGGATCGGTGCCGGAACCTTTCTCGGGCTGCCCTACGCCATCTGGATGATGGTGGTGCTGGCGCTGGTGATCGCCTATATCGCCCGTCGCCTGCCGTTTGGCCGTCAGGTCTATGCCATCGGGGATAATGAACGTGCCGCTGAACTGTCAGGTGTGAAAACCCGGCAGGTAAAAATTCTGGTCTACACCCTGTCGGGATTCTGCGCGGCGATTGCTGGCATCGTGGTCTCATCGCAACTGGTCGCCAGCCATCCGGCTAACGGCACCGCGTTTGAGATGAATGCCATTGCCGCCGTGGTGCTGGGTGGCACGTCGCTGGCGGGCGGACGCGGCACCATCCTCGGTACGCTGATTGGTGCGTTCGTCATTGGCTTTCTGGCGGATGGCCTGATCATGATGGGTGTCAGTGAATTCTGGCAGATGGTGATCAAAGGCATCGTGATTATCATCGCGGTAATTATCGATCAGACCCAGAGCCGGATGCAGCAGAAGGCGGCCGTGGTGGCTCAGAAAGCGTTAATCGAGGAGGGGACACCGGCAAAACCCTGACGGGGAAGTGCGTGGAACCAGACAGGGGGAGCCGCTGTGTGATTCCTGGCAGCGGACGGCCCGGACGGCCTGCCCGGTTTAACGGGCAGAGTAGCGAACAAAGGGCGGTTCAGTTTATTAGCCCCTTTTTTCAGGCACAAAATTTTTTAACCAACGTGAATATATATTCATAATCGATTTAAAATTCAGAGGTAGTGTATGAATCCTTTCAATCTTCCGGTCGATGACCTTGAGCGTCGGGCGCGGGCAATCCGCCGCCGCATCATCCAGCTTAACGCGGGCAGCCCGGCAGGCGGTCATACCGGCGCTGACCTGTCACAGGTAGAGATCCTCACCGCGCTCTACTTCCGCATTCTGAACTGCGCCCCGGATCGCACAGAGGACGATCAGCGTGACATCTATATCCAGTCCAAAGGGCATGCGGTGGGGGGCTATTACTGCGTACTGGCGGAAGCGGGCTACTTCCCGACCGACTGGCTGGCAACCTATCAGCATGCCGACTCGCATCTGCCTGGCCATCCGGTACGGCAGAAAACGCCGGGCGTTGAGCTGAACACCGGCGCGCTGGGTCACGGCCTGCCGGTGGCGGTGGGCATCGCTATCGCGGCGAAAAAAGATAACAGCCCGCGCCGCATCTTTGTGGTGACCGGCGATGGTGAGCTGGCTGAAGGCAGCAACTGGGAGGCGGCGCTGGTGGCGGCGCATTACGGCCTCGACAACCTGATCATCATCAATGACAAAAACAAGCTGCAACTGGCGGGCGCGACCCGCGACATCATGAACACCGATCCGCTGCCGGAAAAATGGCGCGCCTTCGGGCTGGAGGTCACCGAATGCAACGGCAATGAGATGGCGGCGGTGGTCGACACCATTGAAAACCTGCCGAAGAACGGCAAACCGCAGGTGATTGTGGCGCATACCGAGAAGGGATTTGGCGTCTCCTTTATCCAGAGCAAGGCGGAATGGCATCACCGGGTGCCGAAAGGCGAAGAGATCGCACTGGCACTGGAGGAACTGAAAGATGAGTAATGCACAACATTTAGCAAGCGTCATGGTCACGGCCTTTATCGACGCGGTGAATCGCGGTGTGGATCTGGTGCCGGTGGTAGCCGACTCCACGTCGACGGCCAAAATCGCCCCCTTTATCAAGGCCTTTCCCGACCGGCTGATTAACGTCGGCATCGCTGAGCAGACGCTGGTGGGCACGGCGGCCGGCCTGGCGCTGGGCGGCAAAGTCGCAGTGACCTGTAACGCTGCGCCGTTTCTGGTGTCACGCGCCAATGAGCAGGTAAAAGTCGACGTCTGCTACAACAACACCAACGTCAAATTGTTCGGGCTGAATGCCGGGACCAGCTATGGCCCGTTAGCCAGCACCCATCACAGCATTGATGACATCGCGGTGATGCGCGGTTTCGGCAACATCGAGATCTATGCGCCTTCCTGTCCGCTGGAGTGCCGTCAGATCATCGATTACGCCCTTGAGCATGTCGGGCCGGTCTATATCCGTCTGGATGGCAAAGATCTGCCGCAGCTGCACGAAGAAAGCTACCAGTTCAGGCCGGGCGCGATCGACCTGTTGCGTGAAGGCAGCGACATCGCACTGGTGGCGATGGGCTCAACGGTTCACGAGGTGGTTCACGCTGCTGAGCAACTGGCTGAGCAGGGCATTTCAGCCGGTGTGATCGCGGTTCCATCGATTCGACCTTGTGATACCCAACAGCTGCGCAACCTGTTAAATCACTACCCAGCGGTAATTACCGTAGAGGAGCATAACGTTAATGGCGGTGTCGGCAGCCTGGTGGCCGAAGTGCTGGCGGAAGGCGGCTGCGGCATCCCGCTGTTGCGGCTCGGCATTGCAGATGGGGAATATGCGATTGCCGGCGATCGCGCCTCTACCCGCGCCCATCATGGCATTGATGCCAGTAGCGTGGTGAACAGTGCAGCGCGCATCTGCGCAGGAGCATAAATATGGTGGGACCCCTGATTCTGGCAATCGATGAAGGCACTACCAATGCTAAAGCGATTGCGGTTGATCGCGATGGCCGCGTGGTGGCACGCGGCAGCCAGAGCTTAACCCTGCAACACCCGCAACCAGGACTGGCTGAGCAGGACCCTGTGGCGATCTGGCTGGCGGTAAAAGAGGCCATTACCCATTGCCTGGCAGACTGTGGTGGCGCGTCTGTCGCGGCAGTTGCGATCAGTAATCAGCGCGAGTCGGTGCTGATCTGGCAGCGGCGTGACGGCAAGCCGCTGACGCCGCTGGTGAGCTGGCAGGATCGACGATCCGAGTCACTCTGTCGCGACCTGCGTCAGGCGGGCAAAGCGCCTCGCATCACCGGTTTGACCGGACTGGCCGTTGACCCTATGTTTCCGGCCGCCAAGCTGACCGGGATGCTGGCCGCCATTCCCGACGGCGCGGCGCGGGCGGCGGCGGGTGAGCTCTGTATCGGCACGGTCGACAGCTGGCTCAGCTGGCAGCTCAGCGCAGGCGAGGTATTTATTACCGATCATGCTAACGCCTCACGCACTCAACTCTACAGCCTGCATCTTAATGACTGGGACGACGAGCTGCTGACGCTGTTTCAGCTGCCGCGCGCCGCGCTGCCGCGCATCACCGCCTCAGCCAGTGAACAGGGCGTGGTCGCGGTGAGTGATATTCCCGGCTTAGCGCCAGGTACGCCGATTCTGGCGCGCATCGGCGACTCTCATGCTGCCTTACAGGCGCAGCGGCGCGGCGAGTCTGAAGTGGTGAAAGCCACCTACGGCACCGGGTCTTCACTGATGATGTCCATGGCGACGCCGCTGCTGACGGAAAATGGCCTCAGCACCACCGTGGCCTGGCACGACGGCACGCTGCGTTATGCCTTTGAAGGCAACATCACCCACACCGGTTCCGGTGCTGCCTGGCTGGGCAGAATGCTAGGCGTGCAGGAGCCGCGCGAGCTCACCGCGATGGCGCAGCGCTGCGGCGATAATCAGGGTATCTATTTTGTTCCGGCGCTCTCTGGCCTGGGCGCGCCCTGGTGGGATCTGCAGGCGCGCGGCATGGTGTGCGGACTGACGGATGCCGCCACACCCGCCGTGCTGGCGCGGGTGGCGCTGGAATCCATCGTCTGGCAAATCGCCGACGTCTTTTTTGCCATGGAGCAGGCCAGCGGCCAGCAGCTTCCGGCGCTCTGTGTGGATGGCAGCGCCACCGAAAATAGCTGGCTGATGCAGTTACAGGCGGATGTGTTACAGCGGCCGTTGCAGCGGGTGCCTACCGCCGAGGTCTCCGCGCTGGGCGCGGCACTGCTGGCAGGCAAAGTACTGGGATGGTGGCAGCAGGGCAGTGATATGCAGGCGCTGCAGGGCGGCAGCGTCATCATGCCGCGTGAAGAGAACGCGCAGCATATGCAGGAAAACTATAAAGGCTGGATTGACGCCGTTGCACGCTGTCGTTATCAGCCACATTAATCCTTATCCGGAGCAGAGCCATGTCAACACTTCCTCAGCAGTTAACCTTCGGCGTCATTATTGGCAACCGGGGTTTTTTTCCCAGCTATCTGGTGGGCGAGGCGCGCCAGCAGGCGGTCGCGTTGTTTGAAAAGATGAACATTAATACGGTGATGCTGGATGAGACCCAGACCAATCTGGGCGGCGTCGAGACGCGTCAGGAGGCCAAAACCTGCGCCGCGCTGTTTCGCCAGCATCGCGAAGCGATTCACGGCATGGTGGTGCTGCTGCCTAACTTTGGTGATGAAAAAGCTATCGCGGAAGCGCTGCGTCTCGCCGGGCTGAACGTGCCGGTGCTGGTGCAGGCCGAAGAGGACAATCTGGATAAAATGGGACTGGCGACGCGCCGCGACAGCTTCTGCGGCAAAATTTCACTCTGCAACAACCTGCGGCAATATGGCATCCCGTTTACGCTGACCCGCCAGCACGTCTGCGCCCTGAGCGGCGAGGTGTTTATGCAGGATCTGCAGCGGTTCAGCCAGCTCTGTCGGGTGGTGAATGCTATGCGGCGGGTACGCGTCGGGGCGATTGGTGCCCGGCCCGCCGGATTCAACACCGTGCGCTACAGCGAAAAGCTGCTGGAGAAGATGGGTATCGCGGTGGAGACCCTGGATTTATCGGAGATCTTTACCCGTACCAACCGGCTGCGCGATGACGATATCCGTGTGGCAGAGAAGCGTGAAATCCTGGAGGCCAACGCCGATGCGCGGGGGATTCCGGGTGACAAACTGGTGACCATGGCCAAACTGTTTGTAGTGATCAGCGAGTGGATCAGCGACAACGATATCGATACCACCGCCATCCAGTGCTGGACGTCGTTGCAGGAGAACCTGGGCATTAACGTCTGCTCAATCATGAGCGTGATGTCGGGCCAGCTGATGCCCAGCGCCTGCGAAGTGGATGTGATGGGGGCGCTGTCGATGTACGCGCTCGCCAGCTGTTCGCTCAACCCCGCCTCGCTGGCAGACTGGAACAACAACTTTGGCGACGAGCGGGACAAATGTGTGCTGTTTCACTGCGGTAATTTCGCCAGCGCCAGCCTGGAGTCACCGACCATGGGCACGGCGGATATTATCGGCACCACCGTGGGCAAAGAGAACACCTGTGGCGCAGTGCATGGCCGGATGAAGCAGGGCGATCTGACCTATTTCCGCCTCTCTACCGACGACTTCAGCGGCGAAATCAAAGCCTATGTGGGAGAGGGAATGTCGGTCACCGATCCGCTGGACACGGTAGGTTGCCGTGCGGTGATCCAGGTGCCGCAGCTGGAGACACTACTGGCGTGGATCTGCCGTAACGGCTTTGAGCATCATGTGGCGATGAATCACTCTGCCACGGCCGGTGTGCTGCAGGAAGCGTTCAGTGAGTATCTCGGCGTGAGCTGCTACCGGCATCAGTAAGCGGTAAGGTGGAACGGCTGAATGCAAGGGGTGAAGCAGCCGGTGCGGTCACGATTCCGCCCGCACCGGCCTGTATGCCCGCCACGCCTGAAAAGGAAGGCGGGCTCTGACTTAGCGCGCCATTCTGCGCACCTCGTCATCGTCATTCTGCACCGCAACCAGATCCACCGGCGGCAGATTGCCGCCGCTGAACTCCACCTGACGAATCGGGAAGGCGAAGCGGATATTCCGCTCTTCCAGTGCCGCCATCAGCTGCAGGTTAATCTCCTGCTGAATATCCATGTACTTGTTGTAATCCGCATCCAGCACAAAATAGACCACTTCAAAGGTCAGTTTTGAATCCTCAAAGGCCAGGAAGTGGGCGCGGTCAAAACGGGTGGTCTCAACGCCCTGGATAATCTCTTTCACCAGCGGGCTGATCTCCCGGACCTGCTCTGACGGCGTGGCATAGCTGATACCAAACTTAAAGACGATGCGGCGCTGCTGCATGCGCTTATAGTTGTGGATCGTCTGCTGCAACAGAATGGTATTTGAGCAGACAATCTGCTCGCCACTCAGGCTGCGCAGTCGGGTGGTTTTCAGGCCGATATGCTCGATGGAACCGGCAATGTCACCAAAGACAATAAAATCGCCATGCTCAAACGGTTTATCAAAGCCTATCGCCAGCGACGCAAACACATCGCTCAGTACCGTCTGAATCGCCAGCGCAATCGCGATGCCCCCGACCCCGAGACTGGCGACCAGTGCGGTAATGTTGATACCCATGTTCGACAGAATGGCCAGGAACATCATAATCCAGACCACTACCCGCAGCAGAATACCGAGGATCACCGTAGTGACCGGGTTGCGCACGTGCAGCGGGTCACGCAGCAGGCTTTTCAGCCATAGCCGGATGCCACAGTCGAGCCACAGTGCGAGCTGCACAATCAGCGCCAGGAACCAGCCGTGCGCGATGGTTACACTCCACGACGCGGGCAGATCGACAAACTTCAGGGCAATCAGCAGCGAAAAGATCAGCAGCAGGGTCTGGCTGGTACTGCGCAATATCTCCACCAGAATCGCGGTGGCGCGAACATGCCGATGTTCGCTGTAAAGGGCAATCCGGTTGGAGATAAAGCGAATCAGGGTACGTAATATCCAGTAAATCACCAGCGTGGATACCACCACGATGGCGCTGTTTAGCCAAAGTTCCTGATTAAAAAAGAGGGAGTGAAAACGACGTGAAGAGAGCCAGTTTTCCATTGGGGAGGGTCTCCTTGCTGGGTTCCGGTTTAAAAGAAAACAAGCAAGAAGCATAGCCTGGATGCGGCCCACCTGTGTGGCGCATCCGTAAAGCGGTTACTGGAATCGGGTCGATTTATCGCGAGCCAGGCGCTCAAGGGCAAAAATAATCTGCTGAAGCTGCCGCTCCTGCGCCGGGTTCAGCGTGGCAAAACGAAAGCTCAGTCGCGGTGTGATGCGGGTTTCATTTTTGCCGGTTACCACGCTACGCTCGCCAATGCTCAGCAGCTTTACCGGCACGTCAAAATGGCCATACTCGCCCAGCTCGACCCGGAACGGGTTGAAGCTGTCACCATCCTGCAACCCGTCCGGCAGCGCTTCATCGACCAGCACGCCGATACCGCCCAGCGACAGATCCTGCAGACGCAGGCGCGTTTTCCTGCCATCGGGCCACACGGTATGACACCAGAACTGCGGCTCAAGCGGGGCGCAGACCCGGAAAAACTCACGTCGCTGGATCTGCCACAGCAGGTCTGGCAGCGGCGCGCTGAAAGCGGGTAACCCTTCAAACTCCACGATTTCCAGCGCGGCGAGGCTGAACTCCACCTTAGCGCCGTAGGTTTCCGCGGTGATACTGAGATCGTCGCTGGTCAGGGCATAATCGTTATCCAGATTATTACTGCCGAGGTCAAACAGCAGGCGATCTTCATCGGCAGCCAGCATCCGGCTGATAAACTGCCCACGCGGAAAGCGCACCAGTAATGGCGTCTGCAATCGCAGCAGATCTTTCATAACGCCAAGAACCGCCAGCGTGCCACGTTTTAGATATTGTTCCTGGTCGGCTTCTTTCACGTCCTGCTCCACAAGGGGGGTTACTTTATTGATGCTGTTTTTTTTGCCTCGTCTCGGTTATCGGCGCGGCAAAAAAAAGCTTTAGCATGCTATTCATCAATAATAACTGTGAGCAGGCAGGCATTTTTTGAAAAGCTGGTTATACTTATCGCGGTAAACCGCTTGATTAATCAGGCGTTCACGATTTAATCAAAAAAGGAAGGAGCAACAGATGGGTATTATTTCCTGGGTCGTCTTTGGCTTAATCGCGGGTATTCTGGCGAAGTGGATTATGCCGGGTAAAGACGGTGGCGGTTTCATTCTGACTATCGTTCTGGGTATTATCGGTGCAGTAGTGGGTGGCTGGATCAGTACGCTGTTTGGCTTCGGCCGCGTCGATGGGTTTAACTTCGGAAGTTTCGTGGTCGCTGTTATCGGTGCCATCGTGGTGCTGTTCATCTACCGCAAAGTACGCAGTTGACCGTAAAGGTTTAAACGAAAAAGGGGACGAAGCGATTCGTCCCCTTTTTTTATCTCTTATTTTGCTATCAGAAGTCGTAACCGACTGTCGCCATTACGCTGCGCTCTGCGCCCCAGTAGCAGTAGCCGGTGCCATAACAGCCCGCCACATAGGTACGGTCGGTCAGGTTATTGGCGTTGACCTGCACCCATGCACCTTTCAGGCTGCTGTTCCAGACGCCGAGATCGGCCCGCACTGACGCATCAAACAGCGTCACAGACGGCACACGCGTGGTGTTTTCATTGTCCGCCCACTGTTTGCCGATGTAACGCACACCCGCACCCGCGCTCAGACCGTAATCAAACTGATAGTGACCCCAGAGTGCAGCCATGCTGTTAGGTGTGACATATGGCGTATGTCCGTCGTTGCCATCCACCGACTCTTTAAAGCGCAGATGATTCAGCGTATAGCTCGCCACGGTGCTCAGACGCGGGGTTAACTGATTATGCGCTTCCAGCTCAATGCCCTGTGAATGCACTTTGCCCGATGGCGTATAGGTTCCATCCTTAACATTGCGGTTTGCCACATCTTTCTGCGTCAGGTCATAGACCGCCACGCTATAGAGATCGCGGGTGCCGACCGGCTGATATTTCACCCCGGCTTCATACTGCTCGGCGGTAGTCGGCTTCAGCAGGTTGTCGTTGGGATCGGTGAGCGCGGTCGGGGTAATCGCCTGGCTCCAGCTGACGTAAGGCGAGATACCGTTGTCGAAGGCATAGAGCAGTGCTGCGCGGCCGCTGATGTGATCATCCTGACGGCGGTCGCTGCCGCTGTTACTGGCGACAATGCGGTCATAACGACCGGAGAGATCCAGATGCCAGCGATCCAGCTTCATCTCATCCTGCAGATAGAGGCCGGTCTGATAGTAGCGACGGGTTTTATCGGCCCAGGTGTAATCAGGCATGTCGCCAACCTGTTCACCAGTCCGTGCATTAAGCTGGTTGGCCGAACCGGAAGCCTCACTGATCTCATTTTTATAACGATGATACTCAGCACCCAGGGTGACGCGGTGCTCCAGTTCTCCGGTGCCGAACTCAGCCTGTAAGCGGTTATCGGTGGACCAGGCCGAGAGCGACGAGCGCTCGCCAGAGTAATATCGGTTCAGCAGATCGGGATTCACGCTGTCCCAGCCAATCTGATAGACCTGATCGAGATCGACATTCGAGTGGCTGTAGCTGCCGGTCGAGGAGAATGACCAGACGTCGTTAAAGCGATGGGCGAAATCGAAGCTGTAGATCTGCTCGCGACGCTTGAACTGATCGAGATCGCTGTTGCCCTCATAAAAGCCGTTGCTCAGCTTGTAGCCATTGTGTTCGGTGAGGCTGCCGTCACCCGGTACCGAACCGTGATAGCCGCCTGACGGATCCTTCTGCAGATAGGCTTTCAGGATCAGATGCGTATCCTCATCCGGCTGCCACATCAGCTGCGGCATCAGCGCATATTTCTCTTCGCGGGTGTGATCGTACTGGGTATCACTGTTGCGGGTCACGCCGGTCAGGCGAAACGCCCACTGATCGTTGATGGCATTGGTGTAGTCAAACATCGTGCCGGTGGTGGCGTTGCTGCCCGCCTGCAACTGGATGTGACCCTCTTCGCTGAACTGAGGACGCTTGGTGACCATGTTGACCAGTCCGCCCGGCACCGTCTGACCATAGAGCGCAGAAGAGGGGCCTTTGATCACGTCGATGCGCTCAAGGAAGGCGTTATCCACCTGCAGGCCGTTGAAACTGCCGCCGTCGCTCATCAGCCGCATGCCGTCGAGGAAGGTGTTATCGACATCGCCGCCATGGAAGCCACGCAGCGCAATGGTGTCGTAACGGGTAGCGGCACCGCCGAAGTTGGTGAAGACACCGGAACTATAGCCCAGCGCCTGATTCAGGGTCAGCGCGCCCTGATCCTGCATCTGCTGGCGGGTAACCACGGAAATCGATTGCGGCGTAGTGATCAGCGGACGATCGCTTTTGGTTGCGCCCTGGCTGGTCGTCGCCAGATAACCCTGGGTCGGCGAGGTCGAATCTTCCTGCGGTTGCGCAGTCACCACCATATCGGCAGCAAAACTCAGAGCAGGCGCGGTCAGCGCCAGGGTGCAGAGGCGAACATAACCTTTCAGCGACAATGACAGTTTCATCAAAATTCCTTTCTTGGCAAAGGTTCAGGCAGGTGAATAAAAGCTTTGATAGGCAATCTCATTATCATAATGAGAATTATTACCTTTTGTAAATTGGCTGCAATTTTGCCTGTTGATGAAAGAAGGTCAAGTAAAATTCGCGGAAATGAAGTGGGGATACCCCCGGCGAGACCAGAGGTATCCAGAGAGGATTAAGGTTGTGAGGCAGACGCCTGTGGAATATCGTGGGCGCTGTTACAGGTTTTATCTTTCGGGCAGTACTTATCCAGCAGTTTCAGCGTGACGCCGTTAGTCCAGCCGAAGCCATCCTGCAGCGGATATTCACCGCCACCACCGCCGCCGAGATTTTTGCCCTCAACGACATATTTCTCCACCAGCTTATGCTCACGGTCATAAGTGTTCTGAACGTTTTGCAGGAAGCGTAATCCCACCTCTTTCGCCAGTTTTGGCTGGTTGTAGTGCTCCAGACCTTCCACAGCGACCCACTGCAGCGGTGCCCAGCCATTGGGTGCATCCCACTGCTGACCGTTGTTTACGGTGGTGGTCACCAGACCGCCAGGTTTCAGCAGCTGTTTTTCAACCGCGCTGGCGGTGCTTTCAGCCTGCTTATCGCTGGCGACCTGCAGATAGAGCGGGAACAGCGCGGCAGCAGTCAGCTGAGGATGGACCTGCTTTTTCTGCCAGTCATAATCGGCGTACCAGTTCTGCTTGCTGTCCCACAGATAGCGGTTGATCGCCGCCTGGCGCTTCTCCGCGCGATCGGCAAACTGCTTCGCCAGATCGCTCTGCTTGTTCATCTGATAGCCTTTTGACAGGGTCTGCTCCAGATGGAACAGCAGGCTGTTGAGGTCAACCGGGGCCAGCTGCGTGGTACGAATTGTCGACAGGTTATGCGCATCGGTAAACCAGCGCGAACTGAAATCCCAGCCCGACGCCGCACCGGAACGCAGCTCACGGTAGAGTTCAGCTTTATTGCGCTGCGGCGCTTTCTGCGCGGTGGCAATGTCATCCATCCAGGATTCAGTGCGAGGCACGTCGCGCGCATCCCAGTAGCGGTTGAGCAGGCTACCGTCCGCCAGCTTAATTACGCGCTTGCTGGCTGCGCCCGCCGCGACTTTATCGCTGTCTGCCATCCAGTAGTCATACTCTTTCTGCAGCTGCGGCAGATAACGGGTATAGGCTTTGCCGTTATCGTGCGTGGCCAGCAGATCGACCATCAGGCTGAAGAACGGTGGCTGTGACCGGCTCAGGTAGTAGCTGCGGTTGCCGTTGGGAATGTGGCCATAACGGTCGAGCAGGGAGGCGAAGTTATCCACCATATCCTGCACTTTATCCCAGTGCCCGCTCTCGGCCAGCCCCAGCATGGTGAAGTAGCTGTCCCAGTAATAGACTTCGCGGAAGCGCCCGCCGGGCACCACATAGGGTTTGGGCAACGGCAGCAGCGAGTCATACTGACCGGCGCTGCTGGTGGTGCGCGTCAGCACCGGCCACAGGCCATCAATGTGGTCACGCAGGTTTTGTCCGGCTGGCGGCACATATTTGTCACCGGCCGCGGGCAGGGTAAAGTTGGCATCCACAAAACGCTTAAGATCGAAATTGCGCTGTTTCTTCTGCATCTGCCAGTCGGCAAGAATTGAGGCGGGATCGAATTTCGGCACCGCATCAGCAAAGGTCTTTTGATCGGGATAGAACTTCGCCTGTTGCACGGCATTAAACAGCGGTCCTAAACGAACGTCAGGCGGCTGCGGCTGATTATTCAGCATGCGACTGTTGTCGTCGGCCTGGGCAGTGAAGGCGGGTACGCTCAGCAGCAACGTGAGCAGAAAGGGCGCATAACGCTGACGCCGTGGAGCGGCGTTTACCTCAATTTTTGTCATCGGTTTTTCTCCTTGTCCGAAATGCGGCCGCGCGTAACGCATTGACCACAGGACCAACTTTAGACCTTATCTGAACACTTCACCCTGAAGCGAGCCGGAAATGTGAAGCCACGGGAATTATTTTTATGGAAAAAACCGCTTTATTACGCTGGTTTTTTCTTGCTCTCACCTCGCTTTTCCCTGACGCTGAAAGAAAAAAGGAGAGCAGGATGGAGATCATCTGGTATCACCCGTCGCAGTCTGCAGCGGCCTGGATTAACGGTTTACAACAGCGTCTGCCCCAGGCGCGGGTGCGTGCCTGGCAGCCAGGCGATAACGGTCCGGCTGATTACGCGCTGGTCCGTTCGCCGCCTGCAGAGATGCTGCAGGGACGCGCCACCCTGCGCGGCGTCTTTGCGCTGGGGGCAGGCGTGGACGAGATTCTGAAACAGCTGCAGCACAACCCTGAGATGCTGCCCGACAGCGTGCCACTGTACCGGCTGGAAGATACCGGCATGGCGCGGCAGATGCAGGAGTATGCGGTTCATAGCGTACTGAGCTGGTTCCGTCGTTTTGACGATTACCGTCTCCAGCAGCAGCAACAGTGCTGGCAGCCGCTCCCCGCTTACACGCGCGAAAACTTTACTATCGGCATCCTGGGGGCGGGCGTGCTGGGGCAGAGCGTGGCGGAAAGTCTTAAACCCTGGGGATTCCCTCTGCGCGTCTGGAGCCGTTCGCCCAAAGAAATTGATGGCGTGACCAGCTTTGCCGGTCGCGATGCATTGCCTGCCTTTCTGCAGGAGACGCGGGTAGTGATCAACCTGCTGCCGAGCACGCAAGAAACCATTAATCTTATCGACCACCACTTTTTACAGCAGCTGCCGCACGGCGCTTTCTTCCTCAACATCGCGCGCGGCGCGCAGGTGGTGGAAGAAGATCTGCTGGCCGCGCTCAATAGCGGACAGCTGAAAGCGGCGGCGCTGGATGTCTTTCAGGTTGAACCGCTGCCCGAAGCGCATCCGCTCTGGTCACATCCGCGCGTCACAATCACGCCCCATAATGCGGCGGTAACCTTGATCGACGAAGCTATCGACTACATCGCCCGCGCCATCACCCAGGACCAGGCAGGCGAGCCACCGCAGGGCAGAGTGGATCGTCAGCGCGGCTATTAATGAACCGGTCCCGTCAGGGGCAATCAGCAGGAGAAGAGGATGTATCCGGTAGATCTGCATATGCACACCATCGCCAGCACCCATGCCTATAGCACGCTGCACGACTACGTGACTCAGGCGAAGCAAACCGGGATGAAACTGTTTGCCATTACCGATCACGGCCCCGACATGGCCGACGCGCCGCACTACTGGCACTTCATTAATATGCGCGTCTGGCCGCGCGTGATCGATGGCGTGGGTATTCTGCGCGGTATCGAAGCCAATATTAAAAATCAGCAGGGCGAAATCGACTGTTCCGGCCCGATGCTCGATGCGCTGGATTTGATCGTCGCCGGTTTTCACGAGCCGGTTTATGCGCCGCGCGACCGGAAGCATCACACGGATGCGATGATCGCCGCGATGGCGGGCGGGCTGGTCCATATCATCAGTCATCCGGGCAACCCGAAATTCCCGGTCGATATCACGGCTATCGCCGAGGCAGCCGCGCACTATGATGTGGCGCTGGAGCTGAACAACTCCTCCTTTACCCATTCGCGTCCGGGCAGTGAACCGAACTGCCGGGCTATCGCCGCCGCCGTGCGCGATGCCGGTGGACGGCTGGCATTTGGCTCCGATTCCCATACGGCGTTTACGCTCGGAAATTTTGAACATTGCCTGCGCATCGCCCGCGAGGTGGATTTTCCTGAGGATCGGGTGTTAAATGTCACGCCGCGTCGCCTGCTCGACTTTCTGGAGCGGCGCAGCGGCAAACATATTGCTGAACTGGCTGACTTTTAGCGGCAGGCCTGGTAAGCAATACGCTCACCATGATGGAAATCCCCGCTTTTATCTGCGGGGATATAATGACTGAGGCGAGTATTTTACCGTAACCCGTTCTCTTATCAGCCCGGAAAGGGCGTGTGGCAAGGCCTGAAGCTTAAAGCTGAGAGAGCACTTAATAACTGAAAAATGGTCTCAATCGTTCGGGTTAGCAATGTCAACGGGGCGGTTCGTCCGGTCGGGTAATGGCGTAAACTTTAAGTTCTACTCTGCTCTTTATTGATCGCGTTAGATCAAAGCGTAGAATTACCACGCCTGGTAACGCGCTTTATTAATTTAATAGTTAACCATGCTAATAGCAAAGCTGAAATTATTATTGCTATGAATAATGCATTCGCTGTTGAAGGAAAAATTTGAAATGGATTTACGATTTCACCGAGCTTCATGTAAGCATCTTCCGAAAGGGTTCTGAAGATGATTTCCGGGATCACTATAAGATAAAATAGAGTAAATACGGTGTATAAAGCCAGCCACTTAATCCTTTTCATAAGCCATTCTCTTTGCATACCTTTCACTTCAGTATACAATCGTTGCATAAGGAATTCTACACAAAGGGATGAGTATGAACATGTCTTATCTTAAGATTAAACTTCAGGCAGAGCGAACCATTGCGCTTAACTTTGAGAAGGCACTTGCTGAGTTACATCAAACAATGCTTGATACAGGAAGGGGGATTGTGTCTGGCGCTCAACGTGCAAGCGGCTATGGTTCATGCTTTTTTGATGACTACAAGGATGTTTGTAATCAACTTAAGCAGGAAGATTTGCGATACCTGAAGCAACTCAGAATGCTGTTTACCCTGCAGGACGTGATTTTAGAGATGGTAGAAATATACTTCAGAAAAAAACTGAGCCGTATTGGTGATACAGGCATCCAGAACATACAGAGACTGTTAGCTGAAAAAGCGTCTGATTATGCTTCTGGTAAATTCTCTAAACTTGCTATAGCACAGTTAATCGCTCTCGTTATTACACAATCCCGGGATTTCAAACAGTCACATATTAATGTAATTAATGCTACAAGTTCGTATGCCGTAACCGCTTTTAAATTTTATGGTAAGTTTGAAATTGCCACAAAAGCAGCAAAAAAATTACGCTTCGATGATGCGGAGTATTACTTCGACTTATATAATGCTAATTTAGAAATGTTTTATTATTTGATTGAGCCAGAAATGTCTAAAATAATCTATTTGAAAAATTCAGGTTCCACTAGTGAAGAGCAGATTTTAAATCTACTAAACAAAATTTTAATAAAATGAAGGCGATCATTCGCTGGCTATATGCCTGGGTAAGTCAATCCTTCTTTGGACTTATACCACCAGCGGCCGGTCTGGTCGGGGCCATTTTTTTTGTAAGCGTCTTTCCTACATATGGTCTGCTGTTCGCTTTTCTATGGATCCTTTTAATTATTTATTTTTGTGGAAAATATTTTCGCTATTACTAGTGGAGTTAAGCCCCCGTATGAAAAGTGCTTTTTATTTTATTCTATTTTTTATGAAAATTTACGAGTTTGATTAGCCTGTTATTGCATATCTTCATTCCGCCTGGCTAATAGTTCATCAGAATCAGAAGTTGCTGGATGATGTATTCTGAAGTTTTCTATGCAAAATTAACCAGTTGCTTTAAGATTTTTTCTGAAGTATGAACTTACTTTCTGGCTGAGATAGCCAGGTGTAAGGGTCGATTACTCAGAGTCCCGGTCATCGCCGTTGTTAAGACCGCCGATGCCGGAGGACGTCTGGCATTTGGCTCCGATTCTCACACCGCGTTTACGCTGGGTCACTTCGATCACTGCCTGCGCATCGCCCGCGAGGTGGATTTTCCTGAGGATCGGGTGTTAAATGTCACGCCGCGTCGCCTGCTCGACTTTCTGGAGCTGCGCAGCGGCAAACATATTGCTGAACTGGCTGACTTTTAATTTACTTGCCTCAAGGAAATCTGACTCATGAATGAGTTTTCCATTCTGTGCCGCGTGATCGGCTCACTGTTTAATCGTCAGCCGCAGGATCCGCTGCTGGTGCCGCTGTTCACGCTGCTGCGTGAAGGCAAACTGCAGTCGCAGTGGCCGCTGGAGCAGGATGAGCTGCTGACCCGTCTGCAACAGAACAGCGATCCCCAGGCGCTGGCCGCCGATTACAACGCGCTGTTTGTTGGCAGCGATTGCAACGTGCCGCCGTACGCCTCACAGTGGCCGGAAGGCAAAACGGAGCCAGAAGTGCGTGCATTCCTGACCTCACGCGGAATGCCGCTGAGCGATGCGCCTGCTGATCATTTTGGTGTGCTGATGCTGGCTGCGTCATGGCTGGAAGATCAGTCAGCGGAAGATGAGAGCGCGGCGCAGATGGCGCTGTTTGAAGAGTATCTGCTGCCGTGGTGCGGTGCTTTCCTGGGTAAAGTGGAAGCGCACGCGACCACGGCCTTTTATCGTACTCTTGCCATGCTGAGCCGCGAAGCGATCCAGGCGATGTACAACGAACTGCTGGATAGCAGCGAAGAGACGCCTGACGCCTGATTCACCACATCGCCGGGTGCGTACCCGGCGCACAGCCTGACGTCGCACAGAGCTGTGGGGTGCAGGGCAGCCTGGCGGCCGCTCGCAGCCTCACTCCAAACCCCCACGGCGTTAATTCGTAACAAGGCAGGTTATCCTTCACCTGCGGCGCAATGCCGGAGCCTGTGTGCTGATCGGTGGGATGCTGCTGCAACAGCCACGCGGTGCGCGCCAGCGACAGCCGGACCTGGCTGCCGTGACCCTCAGAGATGCGTCGCCGTAATCCCTCCAGCACCGCCGCCGCCAGCAGATAGCCGCTGGCATGATCCAGCGCCTGCACCGGCAGCGGGACCGGTTTGTCGCTGTGCTGCCACTGCATGCCTCTTTCAGCAATGCCGCACCCCATCTGCACCAGACTGTCAAAACCCCGGCGATTGCGCCACGGACCCTGCCAGCCCCAGGCATTCAGGCCGGCATCGACCAGACCGGGTGAGAGTGACTGAAGGGTCTCCGCGTCAAACCCGAGCCGTTCCAGCGCATCTGCCCGATAGCCATGCACCAGCACGTCCGCTTCACGCAGCAGGTGGATAAACTGCTCGCGATCGGCGGGCTGAGTCAGATCCAGCACCGCTCGTCGCTTGCCGCAGCTCATCTCCTCATCCAGCGTCGGCTCCTGCCAGCCGGGCGGATCGATGCGCAGCACGCTGGCTCCCAGGCTGGCAAGAAAACGGGTAGCAACCGGCCCGGCAATAATCCGCGTCAGATCCAGGACTTTGATGCCCAGTAAAGGACGGGCTTCGGCCAGCGGCCATGCCGGCGCAGCTGCCTGTTGAGTGGACTGCCAGCTAAACAGCGGTTCGCGCTGTACGGCCTGGCCCTGCGGATGCTGCTGCCAGGCGGCGGCGCTGCGCATTTCTGCGGCACAGCCACCCGCATCAATAACGGCCTGCTCCAGTTCGCTGGCCTGCCACTGTTGCACCTGCTGCGCCAGTGCTGCGCGATCGGCGTGCGCGCCCAGCACCCGTTCCATCGCCAGCCGGTGATGCACGGCGTTGGTGTGCAGACGGATCCAGCCATCCCGGCTGCGATAGTCACCGGCAAACGCATCCCACATCGCGGGCGCAGCGCGATTCAGCGGATGAAAGCTCTGCTGAAACCAGCGTGACGCCAGCCGGACGTTAACGGTGACGGGCGGAGAGGCGAATTCAGGGTGGGATGTGGCCATAAGCGCAGCAGCAGCCTGCGTTGCCAGACCGATGCTGGTGGCCGCCAGCTCACTGACGGCAAAGGCAGAAGAGAAGGTGGCGCGATCGACGAAGGCGGGGAGAGGCCAGGCGGCGTCGCGACCTCGCAATCCCTGCTGCATCTGCTGCCAGAGAGAGGCGGCAAGCGATGAGTCCATGTTGTGCTTCCTGAGAGAAGTGATTTCTCAAGCATAGCACGCGGGATTAACGCCGCCGCAGGCGCGGGAAGCGGGCATGCATCCGCAGGCTACGCAGGTTGATTACGGCAATAGCGGTACCAAGGATTACCAGCGACGCACCGATAATCTTGAAGCTGTTAAGGCTGTCGCCCAGCACCACAATGCCCATCAGCACGGATAATACCGGTGTCAGCAGTGAGTAGGGCATGATCAGGTTGACGTTATATTTCTTCAGCAGCATATACCACAGCGTATAGGCGACAATCGACGAGGCGATAGCGCTGTAAAGAATGGCAAACCAGCCATGCCAGCCCGCATTTTGCAGGGCGTAGAGCTGATGTGATTCCATCAACAAGCTGGATGCGCCGACGACAGGAATGGCCAGAAACGCAATCCAGCCGGTCATGGTCAGCGGTTTAATCGGCGGTGACTTTTTCACAATCAGGTTGCTGACAGCCCAGCCGGTGGCGCTGCACAACAACAGACAAAGCACCCACCACGACGGAATCGTCGGGCTGCCGGAGAGCACGACGACGCCGCTCAGCGAGATCATAATGCCCATCAGCTGCACCAGCTTCAGCTTCTCTTTCAGCACCACCATCGCCAGCAGCATGGCAATGGGTGTACCGAGCTGAACCACAATCGCGCCAGTGCCGGCATCGGTATAGCGCAGGCCGACAAACAGCAGCGAGAAGTGCATAAAACCGAACGTGAAAGCCAGCAGCAACAGCCAGGGTAGCTGCTGACGGTTAATCCGGCAAAACGGTACCAGTACGATGGCGACGACCACAAAGCGCATAAACGTCAGGAAAAGTGGCGGAAGCTCCAGCAGGCCCCATTTCACCGCAACGTTGTTGAAGGCCCAGATTGAAACCACCATCAGAATCAGAAAAAAATGCCGCACAGCCACGATAATATCCTTTCGATGTTTTTTTGCTTAGCCCGCTAATGATGGCACGAACTGCGGCATTGCAGCCAATCGCAGGGAGAAATTTTCTGCGATTGCGGCGCAGCCTGATGAGACTTTCGGGCGCGTTGCTGGCAGACTGATTTGAAACGACTTCTTAAAGGAACTGATTCGGTATGACCTACACGTCCGCCTTACCCCTTGCGTTAATTCAGCTTGAAGTCCCACCTGCTAACGTCGTCTCAGAGATTGGTGAACAGCCGCGCTGGTTCATCGACGCGTTAAACCTGCAACCCGATGAATACCTGATTGTACGGCCCCATCTGGGCGAGACGCTATCCGCTTTCGACCAGATTTCCGGGGCGATCCTCAGCGGTTCCTGGGCGATGGTCACCGATCACGCTGACTGGAGCGAACGCAGCGCCGTATGGATTCGGGCAGCGATGGATAACGGCTTGCCGTTGCTGGGGGTCTGCTACGGTCACCAACTGATGGCCTATGCGCTGGGCGGCGAGGTGGCGGACAATCCCAACGGCTGGGAGCGTGGCCTGTTACCGATCAACTGCATGCCGGAGGCGCAGCGCGATCCGCTACTAAAGAAATTGCCACAGGACTTCAGCGTCTGGCTGTCACATCGCCAGTCGGTGATCAGCGCGCCACAGCAGGCGCAGGTGCTGGCCGCCTCTGCGCGCGATGGCTGTCAGATTGTCCGCTATTCGCCGCAGGCGCTGTCGGTGCAGTTTCATCCTGAATTTTCACGGCACATCATGAACGTTTGTATGCCCAGGGGCTGTACAGAAGATGGGGCAAACGAGATGGAGGGGAAAGACTGGGCGCGTGAGTTGCTGGTAGCGTTCTGGCAACAAACGCGCCCTGCATTGGCGCAAGCTCAGGGCGCGTAGTGACGCGTGCAGCGATAGACCCAGGCGGGTGGCACGTTTTTCAGCACCCGCTGGCGCTCCCAGGTGAAGTAGCGCGACAGGTCTGGCTGGGTCAGCGAGGTATACTGGAACTGCACAAAGACGCCGCTGGGCCCGAGGGCGTTATATACCGCGCGCAGAATCGCCTCACGCAATTCAGTAGGTAAGGAGAGCAGCGGCAGGCCGGAGAAGATCACGTCATATTCTCCGCTCAGGTACTCCGCTGAACAGGTGCGCACCGTCATGCGCGGATCGTCCAGCGCATTAAGTTTATCGACCAGCGTGCTGCTGATCTCAAAGGCATCCAGCGTGGCATCGGGTGACATCTGCGCCAGTATCTGCCGAGTCAGCACACCGTCGCCCGCGCCGAGTTCGGCGATACGTAACTTTTCAGGCCATTCCACCGACGTAATCATGGTGCGGCACAGCGCCTCTGACGAGGGCGTAATGCTGCCCATCTTGCGCGGATTGCGGATAAACTGATGCACGAAATTGGCTTTAGCGCGCATCAGGGTAAAAGCTGAAGCCAGCATGCTCATCTCCAGAATGAATTCATCCTCACGTTGACCCCTTTGTGCCGCACAAGTTTCTCTCTGACCAGCCTTTTGGGTAAAAGTCGGAATTATCTAAAGACGAAGCGTAAACACCCCATTCCTTCGGGGCGGTCACAGTTTCCGGTTAACAGAACTGACAGGCTCTTGATGATGCTTCATGTTAATAATAAGTTTCATCATTGTTACATCAGTCACCTGTCAGGAGAATGATCATGCGTTATGCCGCCCCCGGAGAACAGGGTTCTCTGATTACCCTACAAAAGAATTATGGCAACTTCATTAATGGTGAATTCGTCGCGCCGGTGAACGGCAACTACTTCACGAATACCTCCCCGGTGAACGGCTCTGCGGCCGGTGAGTTTCCGCGCTCAGACGTTGCCGATGTTGATAACGCTGTGGCTGCTGCTGCGGCGGCGGCGGAAGCCTGGGGCAAGACCTCGCCGCAGCAACGCTCGCTGCTGTTACTGAAAATCGCCGATCGGCTGGAACAGCACCTGGAGACGATGGCGGTCTATGAAACCTGGGATAACGGTAAACCGGTACGCGAAACCCTGGCGGCCGATATGCCGCTGGCCGTCGATCACTTCCGCTATTTTGCCGGTTGTGTCCGGGCGCAGGAGGGCAGTGCCGCCGAGATTGATGAGTTCACCGCCGCCTATCATTTCCATGAGCCGCTGGGCGTAGTTGCGCAGATCATTCCATGGAACTTTCCGCTATTAATGGCGGCGTGGAAACTGGCCCCGGCACTGGGCGCGGGTAACTGTGTGGTGCTGAAACCGGCTGAGCAGACCCCGTTGTCGATCACCGTTTTTGTCGATCTGATTAAAGATCTGCTGCCGCCGGGCGTGCTGAATGTGGTGCATGGGTTCGGCAAAGAGGCGGGTGAAGCCCTCGCCTCCCATTCCGGCATCGCCAAGGTAGCCTTCACCGGCTCTACCGCAACCGGCGGTCATATTCTGGAGCTGGCAGCAAAAAGCCTGATCCCCTCGACCGTTGAGCTGGGCGGTAAATCACCTAACATCTTCTTTGAAGACATCATGCAGGCGGAGGAGAGCTTTATAGAGAAAGCCGCCGAAGGCGTGGTGCTGGGCTTCCTGAATCAGGGCGAAGTCTGTACCTGTCCGTCGCGTGCGCTGGTACAGGAGTCGATCTACGAACCCTTTATGGCGGCCGTGATGAAGCGGGTAAAAACCATCAAACGTGGCGATCCGCTGGATACCGAAACCATGGTGGGCGCGCAGGCGTCGCAGCAGCAGTTTGATAAAATTCTCTCTTATCTTGAGGTTGCCCGACAGGAGGGCGCTGAAGTGCTGGTGGGCGGTGGCGTAGAGAAGCTGGATGAGTCACTTAACAGCGGCTACTACATTCAGCCGACACTGCTGAAAGGCAACAACAGCATGCGCGTTTTCCAGGAGGAGATCTTTGGCCCGGTCATTGGCATCACCACCTTTAAAGATGAGGCAGAAGCAATCAGTATCGCCAACGACTCCATCTATGGGTTAGGTGCTGGCGTCTGGACCCGCGATATCAACCGTGCTTACCGTGTGGGCAGGGCGATTAAAGCCGGGCGCGTCTGGACCAACTGTTATCACCTCTATCCGGCGCACGCCGCCTTTGGTGGCTATAAGAAGTCGGGTATCGGGCGTGAGACCCACAAAATGATGCTGGATCACTATCAGCAGACTAAAAACCTGCTGGTCAGCTACAGTATCGAGCCGCTGGGCTTCTTCTAGTTCTGGCCCGCAACCTGCCAGGTTAACCCTGCACTCTTCTCCCAGAACCACGCTACGGCGTGGTTTTTTTTGCTCCACGTAGCCGGGCATGCTGAAAAGCATCAGAAGCGTGGCGATGGCTGCAATGCCGATAAAGAACAATTAATCAGTCCTTTCTGAAAGCTAAGCTGAGCCGTTTTGCGCTTCGCTTACCTCGCTTCACGACAAACTCTTCCTCAGCCCTTTTTGAAGCGTCCTCTAATGAATCAACTTACTGATGTGCAAGCATTATCTCACTATCTTTTACGCAGAAAACTGCCACGTATTACGGTCACCCTGCCGTTAACCTTCATTCCAGCCCGTTGAGTCAGAGCCATTTTTTACATGAGTTTTTTTAATGCTGACTACAGAGTAATCTGGTTTCTGTGTAAGAATACTTCATAGTTACTCATATTGTTAAGAATAATCCTAAGCGAGTGATTAAAAGTAACACATATTTGCACTAAGTAAATTACTTAAACTTTACTTAAGTAAGATCTTCTGAAAGTGGCCCGTTGAAATTTTGTCAATCTTCTGTAAACTCGCAGCTTATGTTTACAAAGGAATTGTGATTTCATACCCACGGGCAGGATATACTTGGCTCGTGCGGTAGCTATGAGCTTATACACATCTTGTAACTTACTGAATGTGATCGTAAAAACAGGAAAGCCAGCCTGTTCGCTGCGCTTTTTTCTTTTGTCAGCAAATAGCGTCACAACTGTAAATCTGAGTCAATGTGTCAGTTTTTAGGCCAGGGATGGCATAAGTAAAGCTTGGGTTTTGCCTTCCTCATCCAATCTGACGGAAAAAAATAGATCATGTTTCTGATCATTTATTGCCGGCTCAGATTTCTCCCTGCGCCCGTTCCGGTCGCCAGAGTTGCTTTTTAATAGTTAAAATTAGTTGATCTGTTATCGCGCCACGCCATGGCACTTTAACGCTATTTGCTTAAGATTTTTCTTTTAGGCTGGCACTAAGTGGCGCTCTTTCAGCACCACATCCCCGATTTTCATTACTGACAACCGGCCTCTGGCCACTCTCCAGGATATGAATGGAACACAACATGAAAAAAATGGTGAAGCTCCGTATTGCGTTAGGCCTGATGTTTGTTTTTTCTGTCGCGGGTTGTAAAACGCCGCCAAAAATGACGGATGACACGCTGGTCACCAGCACCGTGGATGGCGTGGTGATTAGTCACCGTTATGCGGTTAAACCGCCTGCGCAGTTCAGCCCGGTCAATGAAACCTACCGTGCGCTCTATCCCGCTTCGGTGATGAGCCATCCGAGTTTTGGCGGCAAGGTGGTGGAGACGCTGAAAACCGGCGAAAGCTACACCGTAATTGGTCAGGTAGAAAACAACTGGCTGGCGCTGGGTGAACCCGCTCAGGCGTCAGCAGAACCTGAACCGGGTAAAGCCAGCAGTGCCGTTAAAGAGACAGCACCCTCCGCAGCGCCGCAGGCAACCGTTCAGCTGACCGGCTATGTGCCGTTTCGCGCCGTGGTGAAAAGCGAGCTTTACGATCAGACGATTAAGGCTGACCAGCCGAAGCGCCGGGTGCGCAGCAGCAAGAAGAAAACCTGTGTTGCGGTAAACGGTGACAGCACCGCCTGCCAGAACAGCACTAACGGAACCTGGATTATTAACTAATCGCACTAAGCAGGGAGGGCGGGATGATGACAACAACGCAATGGCGTGGGGCGCTGATAGTGCTGCTGACGTGGCTGATGACCGCGTGCAGCAGCACTCCACAGCCCGTTGCCTGGTACAACCTGGACGTTCAGGCGCAAAACCAGGTTAACGGCGGTGCGCCGCTGAAAGTCCGGGTGGTATTACTGACCTCCGATGCGGAGTTTATGTCGGCTGACTTCTACTCCCTGCAAAACCCGTCCGCTAATGCGCTGGGTAATGCGCAACTCAATACGCAACAGTTCTTCCTGACTTCCATTCAGCCCCATAAAACGCTGCGGATTAAGAGTCTGCCCGAGGCGCGTTTCATCGGCATCATGGCGGAATATCAGGCGCTGGATGGCAAGGTCTGGCGACTGTCGCTGCCGGTTCCCGAAGGCGAATCACCCTCATTCTGGGCGTTCTGGAAGCGTGACGATGGTGAGCTGAATGCGCGCATCGTGGCGGGGATTAACGGCCTTCGCGTGGAAAAACAGTGATGTCTATGAACAGAGCCGAAAAGGTGGTCTGGACCGAGGGGATGTTTCTGCGTCCTCACCATTTCCAGCAGTCAGAAAATTATCTTCTCAGCACCCTGCGTGAGTGGGGCCAGTCGCAGCGCGCCTATACCTGGGGTTTTTACGATATTGAGTTCGATGAAGCGCTGCTGCGCCAGGGGAAACTGGCGCTGAGCGCCGCCAGCGGCTGTCTGCCTGACGGCACGTTTTTTGCTTTCAGCCAGCCACAGCACGGTCCGGCCCCGCTTGATCTGCCTGCCTCCGTTGACCGCAGCAAAGTGGTGCTGGCCATTCCGGCACGCCGCAATGGCCGCGAAGCGGTGGCCTTTCAGGAGTCGCAGGATTCTCTGGCGCGCTACCTCGCCTGGGAAGCGGAAGTGGAAGATGACAATGCCCAGGCCGTGGGTAGCGCCACGGTGCAGTTCGGCAAACTGCGTCTGCGGCTGATGCTGGAACAGGATCTGACCGCCGAGTGGACCGCCATGGGCGTGGCTCAGGTGATTGAAAAACGCAGCGATAACCATATCCGGCTCGACAGCGACTACATCCCGCCGATGCTGACGCTTAACAGCAGCCGTCCGCTGCAAAACATGTTTAACGATCTGCACGGGCTGATCCAGCAACGCAGCCAGCAGTTGAGTCAGCGCGCGCCGGGCACCGGTCGTTTCAACAGCGCGGATATGGTCGATTTTATGCTGCTGGCGCTGCTCAATCGTCAGCTTGGCCTGCACACTCATCTGCAACATCTGCCGCTGCTGCATCCTGAAACGCTCTACAGCCACTGGCTGCAACTGGCGGCGGAGCTCAGTACCTGGACGCCAGCCCGCGCGCCCGATGGTCTGCCGCTCTACGATCATGACGATCTGCACAGCTGTTTTACCCGCCTGTCACTGCTGCTGCGTCAGGGGCTGTCCCAGGTGATGGAAGAGAGCGCGATTCAGCTGCCGCTGATTCAGCGCTCGCACGGTCTTAACGTCGCGACCGTGCCGGAGAGCAGTATGGTGCATGAGTTTGGCTTTGTGCTGGCGGTGAAAGCCAGCGTGCCAGCCGACACCCTCAAAACCCATTTCCCGGCGCAGATGAAAGTCGCCCCGGTCAGCAAAATCCGCGATCTGGTGCAGTTGCAGTTGCCCGGTCTGGCACTTCGGGCCATGCCCGGCGCGCCGCCGCAGATCCCGTGGCATGCCGGATACAGCTATTTCGAACTGGATAAGAACAGCGAGCTATGGAAAGAGATGGAGCGCTCGGGCGCTTTTGCGCTGCATCTTGCCGGTGAGTTTCCAGGTCTGAACATGGAGTTCTGGGCCATTCGTAGTCAGTCAGAATCATAAACTGAGCACGCAGCATGATGCAGGAACAACAAAAATCACACAGCGATCTTGCGCCGGAGGCCAGCCATCAGAATGTGCTGGTCGCGGCGGCCAATCCCCTGATTAACGCCATTCCTCAGATCCGTCACTCGGTATCACATGAAGATCCGGCACAACTGCGTCAGCAGCTGATCGATCAGATTCGGCGCTTCGAGCTGAGCTGCCAGCAGTCAGGCCTGGGCTATGAAGTGATCATCGGCGCGCGATACTGTCTCTGTACCGCGCTGGATGAGGCGGCGGCGCTGACGCCGTGGGGCAGCCGCGGCGTCTGGACCAGCAATGGTCTGCTGGTCACCTTTCACAATGAAACCTGGGGCGGCGAAAAGTTTTTTCAGCTGCTGGCTAAGCTGTCGCAGAACCCCAGACGCCACATTCTGATGCTGGAGTTGATCTACTTCTGCCTGCTGCTGGGGTTCGAAGGACGCTACCGGGTGCTGGACAACGGCCGCTCGCAGCTGGAGACCATCAAACAGCGCCTGCTACAGATGATCAAAAGCGTGCGTGGCAATTATGCAGCAGCGCTGTCTCCGCATCCCACCGATCAGCCGATCCTGCGCAAATTATGGCGGCCAATGATCCCGCTGTGGGCCTGTGCGGCGGTGGCGGGGCTGGCGGCCTGTCTGTTCTACATCGTGCTCAACTGGCGTCTCGGCGATTACACCTCGCCGGTACTGGCCCGTATCTATCAGACGGCCCTGCCGGAAGTGAAGATCGGCAACCCTGCACCACCACCACCCGCCACGCTGAACCTGCGCGCTTTCCTGAAACCGGAAATTGATGCCGGGCTGGTAGCGGTGCGTGACGAAGCGGACCGCAGCGTGGTGACGCTGAAAGGGGACGGACTGTTTGCCTCGGCGGCCACCGAAGTACGTGGACGTTACACGGACGTAATCCAGCGCATCGCTGCCGCCATGAACAATGTCAGCGGCCAGATTCAGGTGATTGGCTACAGCGATAACGTGCCGATCCGCAGTGCCCGCTTCGCCTCCAACTTTGAGCTTTCGCTGGCACGTGCCCGGTCAGTACAGACCCTGTTGCAACAGCAGCTGGCGCAGCCGTCACGGGTGAAAGCGGAAGGTCGCGGTGAAAGCAATCCGCTGGTGCCTAATAACAGCGCAGAAAATCGCGCACGTAACCGTCGTGTTGAAATTACCCTGCTGGTGGCACCGGATGCGACGCATGCCGAACTCAACGGCCTGGCGAGAGGGAACTGATCCATGCTGAATATTCTGTTTGCGGTGCTGACCAGCCGCCTCGCGTGGGGCTTTGTCGGCATTACCGCGCTCTCTTTTATCATCTGGGTGATTGGCCCGGTGTTCTCAATCGTCGATTCGCGCCCGCTTGAGCCGGAGCAGAACCGCATTATCAGTATCGCGCTGCTCTATCTGGTGTGGGGCCTGGGCCAGGCGATTCCGCGGCTCTATAACATCTGGCTCAATCGCAAGCTGATGTCGAGCCTTGAAACCGGCAAAAGCGATACGCCGGAAGCCGAACGTCAGCGCCTGACCAGTGAAGAGCAGGTGCTGGCAGGGCGTTTCTCCGAAGCCACTGACATGCTGAAAAAGGCGCACTTCCAGCGCCACAGCAGCAAAGGCACGCCGTTCTGGGCACAGCGTTTTGGCCGTCAGTATCTCTATCAGCTGCCGTGGTACATGATCATCGGCGCGCCCGGTGCCGGTAAAACCACCGCGCTGGTCAACTCGGGCCTGCAGTTTCCGCTGGCAGATAAGTTCGGCAAGTCGGGGCTGCGCGGGATTGGCGGCACCCGCAACTGCGACTGGTGGTTCACCAATGACGCGGTACTGCTCGATACCGCCGGGCGCTACAGCACCCAGGAGAGTCAGCAGGAGCGTGATGCCAGCGAATGGCATCATTTTCTCGACCTGCTGCGTAAATATCGCGGACGTCAGCCGATCAACGGCGTGATCGTCACGCTGAGCGTTTCCGACCTGCTGTCGCAGTCGCCTGAGGCGCTGCGTAATCAGGCGCTTGCCCTGCGTCAGCGGCTGATGGAGCTGCACGATCGTCTCGGCATCCGTTTCCCGGTCTATGTGCTGGTCACCAAAGCGGACTTGCTCAAAGGGTTCCGCAGCTACTTTGCCTCGCTGGATAAAGCGCAGCGTGAACAAATCTGGGGGTTCACCTTTCCCTGGGCGAAGGCGTCAGCCGCCGATTTTGAGCTTAACAACCAGTTCCAGCAGGAGTATTCCCTGCTAAAACAGCGTCTGGATGCCGGACTGGCCGATCGGCTGCTGACGGAAAGCGATGCGCAGGCGCGGGCAGAGAGCTATCTCTTCCCGCAGGAGTTTGCGGCGCTGCGGCCGTTGCTGGCAGACGCGCTCGACACACTGTTTGCCCGCTCCGATTTTGAAACCCAGTTCGCGCCGCGCGGTATCTACTTTGCCAGCGGCACCCAGGAGGGACTGCCGTTTGACCGGGTGATGGGCGAGCTGAACCGCGCACTGAATCTGCCGGGGCAGCAGGCTGGCGAGTCAGGAAGCTGGGATAAGGTCGATAAAGAGTCGCCCATCCCGCAGAACAAAGGGCAGAGCTTCTTCCTGAAAGGGGTACTGGAAAATGTGATTTTCCAGGAGTCCGGTCTGGCGGGCAGCAACCGCTGGTGGGAGTTGCGCAACCGCGCCGGACTCTGGTCGGGCTATCTGGCGCTGCTGCTGATATTGCTGGTGGCCGGGGCGCTGTGGCTCACCAGCTACAGTAAAAACAAAGCCTATCTGCAGGAGATGGCCGCTAAAGCGCCTCAGGTTGAACAACTGGGCGATCAGCTTCAGCAGCAGGTCAATGGCGATCTCTTTGCGCTGGTGCCTTATCTCAACACTCTGTTGCACCTGCCGGAGAGCGCCGACTTCTCACTGGAAGCACCGCCGCTGACGCGCCGCATGGGGCTTTATCGCGGCACCGAGGTCAGCGATGCCACCCGTGCGCTCTACGACAAGGCACTGAAACAGCTGCTGTTGCCACAGGTGGCGCAGAACATCACCCGCTGGCTGCGTAATGACAACGGCAGTGATGCTGACTACAGCTACGAAGCGCTGAAGGCGTATCAGATGCTCTATCAGCCAAAGCACTACGATGGCAAATTCCTGCAGGCATGGCTGATGCTCAACCTGTCACGCGAACTGCCGCAGAACGTCACTCAGCAGCAGGTGAAACAGCTGGCGTGGCACCTGCAACAGTTGCTGGAGACGCAGATTCACTCGTCGCCGTATGCGAAGGATGAAGCGCTGGTAAAGCGCGAGCAGGCGCTGATTAATCAAATGCCGCTGTCACAGCGCGTCTATGGACGGCTGAAGCGCCTGCTGCAACGTGATGACAGCCTGCAGCCGGTGACGCTGGCGGCGTTGGGTGGCCCCCAGAGCGAGCTGGTGTTTTCCCGCAAAAGCGGTAAATCGGTCAATGACGGTGTGGCGGGTCTCTATACGCCGGATGGCTACTGGCAGCACGTGGATAAGCAGATTGCCCCTGTGACCCAGGCGTTATATCAGGACGATCTCTGGGTGCTGGGCGGCGCGGCGCCGCAGCAGAAAAGTGATCAGACGGATCTTGCGGTGCGCCAGCTCTACGTGCAGGACTATATCCGGCAGTGGGAGCAGTTCCTCAGCGACATTCAGCTCAACAGCAGCGCCGATCTGTCGCAACGCATCAACACTGCCCGTTTGCTGTCGGGCAACCATTCGCCGCTGCGCCAGCTGGTGATCAACCTCGGTGGTCTGCTGACGCTGAACCGGGCGCAGCCGGATGAGAAAACCGCGCAGGCAGCAAAGCCGTCGGATAACAGCGCCACCCGCACCCTTGAAGCGCTGTTTACCTCTCCCGAGGCCAGTGCCGCGCGCGGACAGGCTGCCACCCAGGCATCACCGGAGCAGGCCGTCGCGCTGCACTTTGCGCCGGTTCTGGAGCTGGCCCAGCCGCTGCAGCAGGGCAGCAAGGTGCTGGCGGTGGATGACTTCCTGCATCAGATTGATGATCTCTATCGCTACCTTACCGCCGTGCAGGATGCGGCGAACAGCGGGATGCCCCCCCGGCCAGCGATGCCATCAGTCGTCTGCAGGCCAGTGCCGGCCGTCTGCCGGGTTCATTGCAGAACATGGTTTCCAGCATGGCGGTGGGTGCCAGCAGCGACGCACAGCGCCGCGATATGGATAACGTCCGTAAGCGCATCACCATGGAAGTGGGCAGTTTCTGCCGCCAGGCGATCGCCGGTCGCTATCCGCTGGTTCGCTCTGCGCGCAGTGAGGTCACACCAGACGATCTGGCGCGGATGTTTGCACCCGGCAGCGGCATGATGGACAGCTTCTTCCGCGACAACCTGGCCAGCAAAGTCGACACCACCAACGCGGCGTGGCGCTTTACGCCCGGCATTGACGGTAAAACCCTGCCGGGTGGCGAAGCCCTGCTGCGGCCCTTCCAGCAGGCGCAGTCAATTCGCGATGCCTTCTTTGCCAATGGTGCGACCACGCCTGGCTTTCGCGTCACGCTGCGCACGGTAAAAATGGATAACGACATCCTTAACCTGACGCTGGATGTGGATGGGCAGATTTTACGCTACAGCCACGGACCGCAGGCGGTGCAGATGGTCAGCTGGCCCGGCCCCGGCGGCACCAGCCAGGTGCGGATGCAGTTGGGTCTGACCAACGGCACCACCTCCACGCTGGTCACCAGCGGTCCCTGGGCGCTCAATCGCTTCTTTGACCGCGCCCGGCTGACTGCGGCAGGCGGTCTGACCCGCGAAGCGAGTTTCAGCGTGGACGGTCATCAGGTCACGCTGTCGTTCACCCCTGGCAGCATTCGTAACCCGTTCCAGCTTCCCGGCTTTAGCTGCCCCTGAAACAGGACCCGACAATGACTCATTACGCTGCACCCTGCTGGTACGGCAAAGTGCCCAGCGCGGGCGACTTTGTGAAGCGCCGCTTCCCGGACGTGCTCTATCGCCAATGGTCCAGCTGGTTTCAGGTGGGCCTGCATCACTGGCAGAGCAGTCAGGATAGTGATAACGCCCCGTCGCGCCCGTTCCTCAACGCGCCGGTCTGGAATTTTGTGGTGCCGCCGATGCTGGGCAGTCAGCTGATTCAGATGGGCTGCCTGATTGCCGCGCGTGACAGCGTGGGCCGTAACTACCCGCTCTGCGCGCTGCGCCACTTCACGCCCGCCGAGTGGTCGCCAGCCCTGCTGGCGCGCTCCGGCGAGTGGTATCAGCAGGTCGGCAACACGCTGCTGCGGGTGGTGCAGGGCGGCGGGTCACCGGAGCAGCTGGATCAGGCGCTGATCAGCATTCCTCAGCCGCAGCCGCCGCAGGAGTCGGACGAGACGTCAGACATTCTCAACGTCATCGGGCATGGCGATACCCCTTCGACGCTGAACTGGACACTGCCGGGCGAGAACTTCGACCCGCAGTTCTACACCAGTTTCTGGTGGACCAATCAAAGCGACGGTTTCCCGCTTTATACCCAGGTTCACAGCGGTAATTTTACCGCCCAGCTCTTTTCGTTGCTGTTTGATCCGGCCGGTGGGGCAAAGCCGGGACGAAACGGACTTTATCCCCCGATGTTTGAATCCTGAGGCGACACGCATGACGATGAATACAGAGGCTCTGCTGGCTCCGGTGAGCGAGGACAATCCCGGCGGCGATAACCTGGAGTATCACGCCGATTTTCAGGCGATGGAGCAGGCCAGCGCCGGTAAAGCGGAGCAGCAGTTCGGCAATACTATCATTCCGGCAGAACCGGCCGACTGGAACAGAGTTGAGAAGCTGGCGATAGCGCTGCTGGCGCGCAGCAAAGATTTACGGGTAATGCTGGCGCTGACCCACGCCTGGACCGAACTGAAAGGGCTGCCGGGCTATGCCCAGGGCCTGAAGCTGATTGAACAGGCGTTGTTGCTCTACTGGGAGCCGCTGTGGCCCCGGCTGGAGGAGTTTGGCGAGCAGGATCCTTTCTACCGCATTAATGCGCTGGCGTTGCTGGGTGACAAAACCGATCTGAGCGGCGCGGTGCGTCAGTGCTGGCTGCTGCGCTATCCCTCTGACGGCATCACGCTGCGCGATGCGGCCGCCCTGTGCGACGGCAGTAAAACCGAAGTCGCGGACTATCCTGGAGGCCTGCCGCGTCTGATCGACGAACTGGCGCGCGGCGACCAGCCCGGTATTGAGGCGGTGCTGCAGATTCATGAGCGGCTGCAGACCATCTGCGAAACCGTGACCGAACGGCTGGGGGAAGCCGCGGTGCCGGAACTCACACAGCTGCGCAGACAGATTGCGCTGATCGCTGAACGTTGCCAGGCCACCGATCTGAATGCGCTGATCCCCACAGCCGCCGTGGAACAGCCCGCAGAAACCGCGGCATCGCCTGCACCGGCCAGCCCGCGCGCTGCCGCTGACTGGCGCACGGTGCAGATCAGTTCCCGCGCCGACGCGCAGCTGATGCTGGAGAAAGTGAAGCTCTACTTCACCCAGCATGAGCCGAGTCATCCGGCCCCGCTGATGATCGACCGTGTACAGCGCTTAATCGAGCGTGACTTTCTGGAGATCATCCGCGAACTGGCACCCGACGGCGTACATCAGCTGGAAACCATTTTCGGACGTCGCGATTAAGCAGGCGTGACGCACACACACTCAGCGGGACCTGCGCGCCTGCTGTGACACTTTATCCGCGCATCATGTATGGAGAAAACCATGGCAACAAGCAAATCCAGTGGGCAGAAGTTCATTGCCCGCAATCGCGCGCCTCGCGTTCAGATTGAGTATGACGTGGAAATTTATGGCGCGGAACGCAAAATCCAGCTCCCGTTTGTAATGGGCGTGCTGGCGGATCTGGTGGGTAAACCGCTGGAGCCACAGCCAGGCATTGATGACCGTAAATTCATGGAAATCGACATCGACAACTTCGATGAGCGCATGAAAGCACTGAAGCCGCGCGCCGCGTTCCAGGTAGACAATACCCTGAATGGCGAAGGCAAGCTGAACATCGATCTGACCTTTGACAGCATGGATGACTTTTCGCCGGACGCGGTGGCCCGCAACGTGGAGCCGCTGAGCAAGCTGCTGGAAGCGCGTACCCAGCTGGCAAACCTGCTGACCTATATGGACGGCAAAAATGGCGCAGAAGAGCTGATTGGTAAGGTGCTGCAGGATCCTACACTGCTGCAGGCCCTGACCCATCTGCCAAAGCAGGATGAGGCCACTGAAGGTAAGGAGCCGCAGGCATGACGCAGACTTCACAACAACCGCAGTCGCAGGGCGCAGCCAGTTTCAGTCAGGATGAGTTCAGCGCGCTGCTGAATAAAGAGTTCCGGCCAAAAAGCGATCAGGCACGTGCTGCGGTCGAAAGCGCGGTGAAAACCCTGGCGCAGCAGGCGCTGGAGAACACCGTTACCGTCTCCAGCGATGCCTATCGCACCATTCAGGCGCTGATCGCGGAGATCGACGAAAAGCTGTCGCAGCAGGTGAACCAGATTATTCACCATCCGGAGTTTCAGTCGCTGGAGAGCGCCTGGCGCGGCCTGAGCTATCTGGTGAACAACACCGAAACTGACGAGATGCTGAAAATCCGCTTTATGAGCATCTCCAAGCAGGAGCTGGGTCGTACTCTGAAGCGTTACAAGGGTGCCGGCTGGGATCAGAGTCCGCTGTTCAAGAAGATTTATGAGCAGGAGTATGGTCAGTTCGGCGGCGAGCCGTTTGGCTGCCTGGTGGGCGACTACTACTTCGACCACAGCCCGCAGGATGTTGAGCTGCTGGGTGAGATGGCGCGTATCGGCTCAGCCGCGCACTGTCCGTTTATCACCGGCACCGCGCCCGAAGTGATGCAGATGGAGTCCTGGCAGGAGCTGGCGAATCCACGCGATCTCACCAAAATCTTCCAGAACACCGAATATACTGCCTGGCGCAGCTTGCGTGAGTCGGAAGATGCACGCTATCTGGGTCTGGTGATGCCGCGCTTCCTGGCGCGTCTGCCTTACGGCATCCGTACCAACCCGGTCGACAGCTTTGACTTTGAAGAGCAGACCGATGGTTCGGATCATGGCAACTATACGTGGAGCAATGCGGCTTACGCGATGGCCGCCAACATCAACCGCTCCTTCAAAGAGTATGGCTGGTGCACCGCAATCCGCGGCGTGGAGTCGGGCGGGGCAGTGGAAAATCTGCCGTGCCACACCTTCCCGAGTGATGACGGCGGCGTGGATATGAAGTGCCCGACCGAAATCGCCATCAGCGATCGTCGTGAAGCCGAACTGGCGAAAAATGGCTTTATGCCGCTGGTACATCGCAAAAACTCTGACTTCGCTGCCTTTATTGGTGCGCAGTCACTGCAGAAGCCGATGGAGTATCACGACGCCGATGCCACCGCCAATGCCCGTCTGGCCGCGCGTCTTCCTTACCTGTTCGCCTGCTGCCGTTTCGCGCACTACCTGAAGTGCATCGTGCGCGACAAGATCGGCTCCTTCCGTGAGCGTGATGAAATGGAACGCTGGCTGAACGACTGGGTGATGAACTATGTCGATGGCGATCCGGCTAACTCCTCGCAGGAGACCAAGTCACGCAAGCCGCTGGCGGCTGCCGAGGTGAATGTGGAAGAGCAGGAGGATAATCCTGGCTATTACTCCGCGAAATTCTTCCTGCGTCCGCACTACCAGCTGGAAGGGCTGACGGTTTCTCTGCGTCTGGTCTCTAAGCTGCCGTCGCTGAAAAATGATAATGCATAAGGGCTGAAAGGGAGTCGTGATGCCGGGGATGACCTGGCATCATTCATCCTCTGAATTACAGGTTTATCAGGCGCGAAAGGTTTTTGCGCCTGATGGCTGACAGAAAGGTTGCTGAGATAAATGTCAGGGAGGAACAGGATGCTTAAAAAATCAGCTTTGCGCTTGCTGCATTATCTGCTGGTTTTTATTTCTTCTCTTATTTTAATCACCTGTGCAGGTTATTACCTTTTCTTCTGTGACTGGAATATCACGATAATGGGGAAAATAATTAACGGCATTATGATTACTACTTCAGTTACTGCATCGTTCGGTTTTTACTGGGCGGCGGATAAGCTAAGAGAAATTTATTAAGTGCATATCTGCTTCCTGAATGCCTGTCAGAACCTCGATTTCTCATCATGAGAAATGAATAAATCCATTGCCCGGCCCGGTGCCCGGCAACGCAATATCTGAAATATGGTTTATGACGATATTTCAGAAGCAAGGCAAAGGTAAAATATGGACTGTTTTATTCAGCCCCATGCTTTTCTTTTTGCCATATCCTTGCTTTTTTTGAAAGCAATAATCTCAACCAATAAAGAGTGAAAGATAATGGCTATTGATATGTTTATGAAGGTTGACGGAGTCACCGGCGAGTCTAAAGACTCAAACCACTCTGGCTGGACTGATATCACCTCTTTCTCATGGGGTGCTTCTCAGCCAGGCAACATGTCTGTTGGCGGCGGCGGCGGTGCCGGTAAGGTTAACTTCAACGACCTGCACGTTAATGCACTGATCGACAAATCCACCACGGCGTTGCTGAAGAACTGCGCAAGCGGTAAACATCTCGCTAAAGTTGAACTCTCAATCTGTAAAGCGGGTGGCTCTCAGGTTGAGTATGCACGCATTACCCTGGAAGACGTTCTGGTGACCGCTGTGAATTACAATGGCTCCGACAACGGCGATACCCTGGGAATGACCTACTCCTTCCAGGCTTCTAAAGTGAAGCAGCAGTACTGGGAGCAGAGTTCTTCCGGCGGCAAAGGCGCAGAGAGCAGCGCCGGCTGGGACATCAAAGGCAACAAAGAAGCGTAATATTTTATAGCCGCCTCCCCTTCGGGGGAGGCTTTAAAAGGAGTTCTGCTATGGCACATTTGAGACCTCAGTTTTCGGCCGCCTGGAATCGCTTCTCTGAAGTCAATGTAGGAGTAGAGAAGGTGGGGGAAATACTGGGTGGAAAAGTAGAGGCGAATATCACCGCCGGAATTTTCGAGAATGCCTGCCCAATAAGAATGAGCTATGTTCTTAATTACACTGGTGTTCATGTTCCCGCAAACAGCCGTTATGCGACCGTAACGGGTAAAGACAAAAAGCGTTATATGTTTCGCGTCAACGATATGATGGACTTTTTAGTCGGTGCGTTTGGTCAGCCAGACCTGACTGTGACCTCACCAAAACCCGGCTCATTTAACGGTAAGCAGGGGATCATTGTGTTTCAGGGGAGTGGCTGGAGCAATGCCCGTGGGCACGTGACACTCTGGAACGGCAATATCTGCTCTGATACCTGTCACTTCCTGGGTGGCGCAGAAAATGGTAGTTTTGTTCCTGATGTTGCCTCCTTGTGGATACTGAAATGAAAAAATTCCTGATGTTATTTGCTCTGACTTTATCTCCTGCGGCGCTGGCGATAACGCCACCGGTGCCAGACTCCTTTAAGCAACCGGAGATTTTCAGCAACTGGCTTCTGAACCGTTGTGCAGGAAAAGTTGCGACTGACAAGGCTTTCACCGATGATGCATTTAAAAGCGCGTCAGCCTGGTTAGAGGTAAGCCATCTCCCTGTTGAAGCATTCAGTGATGGTGATAAGTTAATCAATGCGTATCTGAAGATGAACCTGACTGGCTCGGTCACAGGAAACTTCAATATGATGAAATGCACGTTGCTTTCGCAAAGTCAGGATGCAAAAACTCTCTATAATAAGTATAAAAAATAGATATCTCATATGAAAAATTTTTTATTTTTAATGCTGTGTGTCTCAGTTATTTACGTTCCCCCCGTCCACGCGATGAGTGATTGCTCAAAGGGAAATAACGTTCAGGAAGCTAATGAATGTGCAGAAAAAAATAAAACAGAGTCAGAGCTGAATTTAAATAAAGAGTACAAGGCTGCGAAGGCTCGAATTGAGAAAATTTATAAGGGCCATGGTGAGGAGTCAAGCCAGTATAGAAGCGCCTTTGTTGATACTCAGCGTAACTGGCTTAAATACCGTGATAGTCAGTGCGGTCTTGAAGCCTATGCCGCTGAACAAGGCAGCGATGCTTATGTGAGTGCCATAAATTTCTGTATTGACCGTCTCGATCAGGAACGCACCGCGATTCTGAAGCAGTTGCCTTATTGATTATGCCTCTGGCTCATTTCTTTCCCGGCCTGACACACTCTTCATAGTGGATGGTGAATGTTGTGGTGCAGTGTCAGGCCAAAGCCTTATTGCCACCAGATGATCTTGTTTAAATGAAATTCATACAGGTCAATCATTTTTTATTTATATAAAATCAATGCCTATTCTTTTCCGTATTAACGTTGTGCCATTTTAATTCGAAAATTTATAAGCTGTGATGTAATGCATTTAATTTATTAAGCAGTTGCTCTGTTAATTTAATTAATAAATTTATCGCCACTATTATTTAAGATAAAAACAACTCCCAAAATTAAATCCCCCCGCTCTCTATACCCCGCGCCTTTCCCCGAGAGGTGCGCGGTATAGATGCCGAACCGCTAACCGCAGGAATCCGTTATGCGCTTTACGATAATAACGACTAAACCCGGCCAACAGCCGCCGCAAACTCATTGTGATTTCTTTCCGCCCGGCGGCACCATTGGTCGCGGCGTGGATAACAATCTGGTGCTGCCGGATGACGATCGCACACTCTCCCGCCTGCAGGCGATTGTGCACATCACGGCAAATGGCGAATGTCGCCTGACCAACCGTGGCAATGTGACGCGCGTGTTACTCAACGATATTCCGCTGGAACGCGGACGTCAGGTTGAGCTGCAGGATGGAGACATACTGGGCATTGATGATTACCAATTGCTGGTCAGCGATCTCAACAGTGTGCAGCAGCCGCAGAGTGAAAGAGCCGTTCCGCGTCCTGAGCCGGTGCAGCCCGTAGCACCCGTCCGCGAACCGTCAGCGGAAAAAGCCAGCACCACCGCCGCCATTCCCAGCGAAATCTGGGACAGCCTGGCGAAAGAGTTTTCGATTTCGGACGATCTCTCTAAACGCAAAGCTGCGCCAGAGATGCCCGAGGCCCATCCGCTGACCGCGCCCGCTCGTCCTGACCGAAATCCGGAAGATCCGCTGGCTCAGCTGATTAACGACGCGCCGCTGGATTATGGGCAGCAGCCAAAAAACAGCAGCCTGTTTGATGAAGGCGATGCGCTGTTCGGACAGCAGAGTATTTTTGACGACCGGACGCCAAGCACGCTGTCTGCTCAGCAGAACACGGCGCCACCGCAGGCTGAAACGCCTGCCGCTGAACTTGATCCGCTGAGCCTGTTTGACGGTGAGAGCAGCGTGGATGCGCGCAACCATGATGATCCGCTGGGTCTGATGATGGGCAACGCGGTGCCGCTGGCCCAGCCGGAGCTGACGACGCCGAAACCGGCCACGTTGCATGTGCCACCTCAACCGGTGGCAAAAACTGAGCCGATGGCCGCACGTTCATCGGAGCAGGATCCCGCCAGCCTGACCGACATGGATCACTCACCGCTGTTCAGATTCGACGAATCACAGCATGAGACTCACAGCCAGCCTCACCCTGAGGCACAGCAGCAGTCGCCGCTGATTGACGAGGCGCTGCCCGGCCAGTCTGACGCGATAAATCCACAGATCGACTACGGCGGAATTACGCTGCCCACGCCGCAAGCGGTACAGCGTACGCCATCCCCGACGCCGAAAGGGCGGTTGCGCATCGATCCCGTTGCTTCCGGTCGCCACCATGCCGCCGCTGCGCGCCCGACGACACCCAGCGAAAGCAGCGGTGATGCCCTAAAGGGCGAACTACTGGATGCGTTGCTGGAGGGAATGGGTCTGCGCGACCTGCAGCCGACGCCGCAATTTGACCGTGAGCAGATGCTGCAATTCGGGCAGATGCTGAGCATGTTTTCGCAGGGCACGGTGGCGCTGCTCTCTTCGCGTTCGATCCTCAAGCGCGGGGTGAAGGCAGACATGACGGTGATCCTCGACGACGCCAACAACCCGTTCAAGCTACTGCCTTCGGGCAAAACCGTCTTAATGCAGATGTTTGGCAGCCGGATGCCGGGCTTTATGCCGCCGCGTCAGGCAGTGCGTGATGCGCTGATCGATCTGCAGGCGCACCAGCTGGGCATGATCGCCGGTATCCGCGCCATCATCGCCTCAATGCTGCAATCCTTTAATCCGGAGCAGCTGGAGGAGGAGGCGCGTCAGGCGGGATCGGTGTCACGTATCGGCCTGCCTGGCAGCCGTAAAGCGGCCCTCTGGGAGCATTTTGTTGAGCGCTACGGCGAGACGGCGGGCGAGATCGAAGATGATTTCCACACCCTGTTTGGCGAAGCGTTCCTGCACGCCTATGACCTGGAAGTTAATCAGTACAAAGACTCACAAACCCACACGGATGACGCATGAATATCACTATTGCCTCGACGTCGAATCAGGGCGATCGCGCCAGTAACCAGGATCAGATCGGTGATGTCATCGGTAAGCGCTCGGCCTGCTTTGTGGTCTGCGACGGTGTAGCCGGGTTTCCCGGCGGGGACATCGCGGCATCGATTGCCCGCAGCAGCCTGCTGCAGTCTTTTGATGGCGATGCGCATCTCAATGCGCAGTCGATTCGTAACTACGTCAATCAGGCGAATCACGCCATACGCCAGCAGCAGAAAGCCAGCAGCGAACACAGCCGGATGGGCACCACGCTGGTCAGCCTGTTCATCGACCGCGACTACCATCTGGCCTGCTGGGCCCATGCAGGCGACAGCCGCCTCTATCTGTTCCGTCGCGGCTATCTCTATCTGGTCACCACCGACCACAGCCTGGTGCAGCAGATGAAAGATGCCGGACATCGCACCGAAGGCATCAACAGCAATCTGCTCTATTTTGCGCTGGGTATGGGCGATGAGCAGCGCGACGCCAGCTACAGCGAGGTGGTCGGGATTGAAGATGGCGACGCCTTTTTACTCTGCACCGATGGTTTCTGGCACGGCGTGACGCTGGAACAGATGCAGCAGTCGCTGCACATGGTGAATACGCCGGAAGAGTGGCTGACGCTGATGCAGCAAATCATCAGGAACGATCAGCCGGATCAGGGGCAGCAGGATAATTTCAGCGCGCTGGCCGTCTGGATTGGATCACCTCAGGACACCACCTTGCTGCACTCGCTCTCTGAAGCGGCGCAGTTCTTCCCTCTGCGAGATTGAGAACGCCAACATGAAATATGGATTACTGGGTCTGGCTGCGCTGCTGCTCAGCACGCACGCTTATGCTGAAAACTATCGCATCGTACAGTCCCCGGCACAGAAACTGGATGTCTGGATTGATGACGTAAAAAACAATCAGCTGTCGAGCTGGTGTAACAGCACCATTAACCTGCGCATCGTCACCCTGGGCGAAAAAAACGCCGCGGTGCTGAAAGATTTTCTGCCGCGCGTTGCCGGACTGATGGCGTCACAGTGTAAACCGCTGCAACAGTTGCACTGGCAACTGACCGATGCGCAGGGGAGTGAAATTGCTACTGGCAGCGCCGCCCGTGCGCAGCAGTGGAAAACCGTGGTGACGCCGCCCGTGACTCAACCGGTCCAGCCGACGGCTACGGCGGTCCCCGCAGACGCACTACGCAACGCCGCTCAGGCCGACACGTCGCCGTGGCTGCAATTCAGTCTGCTGGACGGCTGCCATTTCCGTACCTGGTGGCAGCACCCGGCACAGGGCAGCGCGCTGTTTGTTCCGGCAAATCAGGGGCTGATCTGTGGTTCGGATGGCTGGCTAAGCGGACACAGCCGCCTGACGCAACAGGGTAACGGCGCACCTGCGGCAGTCGGCGTGACTTTCGTGCAGGGTTTTCCGGTGATGGGGCTGAGCAATCAGTCGCCCACTGCCGAACTGCATATCACCACGGTCAACAGTGAACGCATGGTGCTGAGCAATGAAAAATCCCCGGATAGCTGGCTGATTCTGCCGTTCAGCAACCGCTTTAACGGCTGGCAGGCAACTCGTCAGGTGGTGGTGCAGATGCCCGTCAGCGAAGCGGCCGATCAGAGCGCGCTGCAGGCACGTCTGCAGGAAGTCCGTAAAGTCTGGTCGCCGTGGATCAGTGGCGATGCCGCGCTGAGCGTGCAGCTGGTGGAAAAACTCCATCCTGAACTGAAAGATCCCGCCGCTGCGGTCTACCGCACCCTTAACTGACGCAAAAGGAGTTTGCATGGAATCCTTACAACACCGTCTGGCCAGCGCCACCCTCGGTGAGACGCTCGCTGACGTGACCCGCCAGATTCAGGCAAATCCGGCGAATGCTGACCTGCGGGCCGCCTTTGTGCAGCTGCTCTGTCTTTCCGGCAACTGGGCGCGCGCGCAGACGCAGCTGCAATCCTGGCTGGCGTTAAGCCCACAGGCGCAACCGACAGTTAATCTGCTGCAACAGGCGATCGCCGGTGAGCTGCAGCGTGACGCGGTGCTGCGTGGCGAGGTCGACCCGGTGCTGCCGGGCAGCGCCTGGCACTGGTGCGACACACTGCTGGCCGCCTTGCAGGCCGAGGTAGCGGGTGATGTCGCGCGCGGCAGCACGCTGCGGGCTGAAGCGCTTGAGCTCGCGGCTGCCAATCCTGGCACCGCGACGCAGCAGGATCAGCCCACCGCATTCAGCTGGCTGATGGATGGCGACAGCCGTTTCGGGCCAGTGTGTGAAGTTATCAGTCAGGGCCGCTATTACTGGATCCCGTTTGCCGCCATTCGTGAGATGCAGTTTCAGGCACCCGCCAGCGTCACCGATCTGGTGTGGCGTCACACGCGTGTGCAGCTGGTTGATGGCAGCGAGCAGGTGTGCCAGATTCCGGCGCGCTATCCGCTGCTGGCGGCATCTGACGAACGTTTTCTGCGCGCCAGCGTCACCGAATGGCAGCCGCTGGGCGACGATCCGGACCAGTTCATCGGTCAGGGGCAAAAAATGTGGCTCAGTGACAGCGCGGAATTTTCGCTGCTGAGCCTGCAGCAGGTCGCGTTTGACAGCGTTGAGTCCGCCGATGAGCCATGATTCAGGCGCGCAAAACGACGGCTATGCCCAGCTGCATGGCGGCTTTCGCGCGCGTAAAAAACGCGATGCGTTAACCGCCCGCGACAAGCTGCAATCCTCGCTGCTGGATCGCCTGACCGACAACGCGCCGGATAAACAGCAGGAAGCGGATAACAGCATGCTGATCACTCACAGCACCCTGCGCCGCCACGTACTGCGCGATCTGCAGTGGCTGTTCAACACCATCAACAACGAAGCGCAGCAGGATCTCAGCGGCTTTGATCAGGTGCAGCGCTCTGTCTGGAACTTCGGTGTGGCACCGCTGGCCGGGCAGAACGTCTCCGATATCGAATGGCAGGATATGCAGCGCAAAATGACCAACGCCATTCTGCACTTCGAGCCGCGCATCCTGCCGCAGGGTTTACAGGTGCGCTGCGTCAGCGATCTCGGCTCGCTCAGCCTGCACAACGTGCTGTCGATTGAGATCAAAGGGCGGCTCTGGTGCGTGCCTTATCCGCTGGCGTTTCTGTTCCGCACTCAGGTTGATCTGGAGAGCGGTCATTTCGAACTACAGGATGCAGGGTAATCATGGACAGCAATCTGCTCGACTATTACAACCGTGAACTCGCCTACCTGCGTGAGATGGGGGCCGAGTTCGCTGCGCGCTACCCTAAAGTGGCAGGACGTCTTGGCATGCGCGGCATTGACGTGGCGGACCCCTATGTCGAGCGGCTGATGGAAGGTTTTGCCTTCCTGACGTCGCGCGTGCAGCTGAAGATGGATGCGGAGTTTCCGCGTTTCTCGCAGCGTCTGCTGGAGATGATTGCGCCATCCTATCTCTCGCCAACGCCGTCAATGGCGATCGCTCAGCTGACGCCGGACAGCCGCAAAGGCGACATCACCCAGGGCTTTCGCGTGCCGCGCGGCACCATGATGGAGAGCCAGAACCTGAAAAAAACCGGCGTGACCTGCAGCTACACCACCGCGCACGATGTGGTACTGCATCCGCTGCGCATCAGTGAAGCCAGTCTCGGCGGCGTGCCCGGCGATCTGCCCTCTGGCGAGCTGAAACTCGGCGGTCTGGGCGCGGTCAGTGCGCTGCGTATCCGCATCAGCTGCGAAGGGATCTCCTCGCTCAGTCAGCTCAGCGTGGACGATCTGATGCTGTTTCTCAGCGGCCCGGATATCCAGGCACTGAAACTGCTGGAGCTGCTGATGCAGCACCGGGTGGGAATCGTGCTGCAGTCGGTTGAGAAGCGTCCGCAGCGTCAGGTGCTGACGGATGACGCGTTACAGCAGCAGGGCTTTGCGCCGGAGCAGGCGCTGCTGCCGGACGATCTGCGCAACTTCGACGGCTATCGTCTGTTGCAGGAGTATTTCGCCTTTCCGGCGCGCTTCCAGTTCATCAGCCTGAGCCAGCTGGCCCCGTTTCTGCGCCGCTGCGACAACGCCATGGCGTTCGACATCATCATTCTGCTCGATAAGGCGGACAGCGCGCTGGAAAGCGTGGTCGATCACAGCCATCTGGCGCTGCACTGCACGCCGGTCATCAATCTGTTCCCGAAAACCGCCGAGCGCCTGAAGGTCAGCGACAGCCAGCATGAATATCATCTGGTGGTGGATAACATCCGTCCGCTGGATTATGAGGTGCACTCGGTGCAACGGCTGTTCGCTACGGTAGAGAGCAAGCGGGAAGAGCAGGTCTTCCGTCCGTTCTGGAGCACCTTCAGCGGTGACCAGGGCGATTACGGCGCCTATTTTTCACTGCGCCGCGAACAGCGCACGCTGTCAGAGCAGGCGCAGCGCTACGGCACGCGGACCGGTTACATCGGCTCAGAAGTCTTTTTGTCGCTGGTGGATGAGCATCACGCGCCGTGGCACGACGAGGTGCGCTATCTCTCAGCCGACGTGATGTGCACCAGTCGCGATCTGCCGCTGATGCTGCAGCAGGATCAGGGCAACTTCGTGATGCCGGACTCCATTCCGGTGTCGGAACTGAAGCTCTGCAAAGGGCCGACGCCTCCGCGTCCGGCGCTGGCCGAGGGACTTTCCGCGTGGCGGCTGATCAGCCATCTGCAGATGAACTACCTCAGCCTGATGGACAGCAGCGACGGAGAAGGCGCGGCGGCGCTGCGCCAGTTGCTGAGCCTCTACGCCAACCTGGCGGAAGCACCGGTCGCACGTCAGATTGACGGCATCCGCCACTGTACGCTCAGCGCGGTCAACCGCCGCGTGCCGGAACCGGGTCCGGTGGTGTTTGCGCGCGGCGTCAGCATCACGCTGGAAGTGGATGAGCAGGCATTTTCGGGAGCCAGCCCGTGGCTGTTCGGCAGCGTACTGGAGCGGGTCTGTGGCCGCCTCGTGGCGCTCAACAGCTTCACGGAGTTCACCCTGAACAGCCAGCAGCGTGGAGAAGTGGGCTACTGGCCGCCGCGCATGGGCCGGAAAGCGCTGATATGAGTGGCGAAAAGGTGATTTCGCTGCCCCGGCTCACCCGTCTGCCGGATGATTTCTGGCAGCGGGTGATGGCCGCGCCGTGGCGCTACGATCTGTTCCAGCTGCTGCGGCGGCTGGATGCGCAGGGCGGTCAGCGCTATCCGCTGGGCCGTGCGCCGCTGCCGAAGTTCGAATCGGTGCGCATCGGTCAGACGCCGTCACTGGCGTTTGCGCCCGCCACCGTCGCCAGCGCCACGCCGCGTGACGAGGCGGGACGTCATGAGCTCTCCATCTACAGCTTCGGCCTGTTTGGCCCCAACGGCCCGCTGCCGACCCATCTGACCGAATATGTGCATGAACGTATCGTGCATCATCAGGATCACAGCCTGTCGGCGTTTGCTGACCTGTTTCACCATCGCGCTACGCTGCTTTTTTATCGTGCCTGGGCCGATGCGCAACCGACCGTGTCGCTGGATCGCCCCGACGACAGTCGCTTCCTGAACTATCTCGCCTGCCTGGCGGGTATCGGTTTACCGGCCCAGCAGCAGGCCAGCTCGCTCAGCCTCCATGCCCGACTGATGCTGGTGGGCCACCTCAGCCGCCACGGCCACGATGCCGAAGGGCTGGTGCGCATTCTGCGCCACTACTTTGGCGTGCCGGTCAGGCTGACGCAGAACCTGCCGCACTGGCTGACGCTGGACAGCCGCGATCAGGCCCGACTGGGCGCGGGACGCCATATGCCCCGGCTGGGCGCTTCTGCATTTCTCGGCGTGGCGGTGCGCGACGTGCAGCACCGTTTTCGTCTGCACCTGGGACCGCTCAGCGCCGCGCAGTATGCCCGCTTTCTGCCGGACGCTCCCGGCGCGCAAGAAGTGCGCGACTGGGTGCGTCACTACCTCGGCATCGAAATGCAGTGGGATCTCAGCCTGATCCTGGCCGCTGACGAGGTGCAGGGTGTGGCGCTGGGTGGAGATGCCCGACTCGGCTATACCAGCTGGCTGGGGCATGCGCCGCAGCCGCAAGATCGTGAAGATTTTATGTTTGAGGTTGAGGCTGATTCGCGCTAGCCCAGCCGCTTTTCCTGTTACACAGCCTGCGTCTTTCATTGAAGAGAGCCCCCTATGTCAGAAATCAGCCGTGCCGTGCTATTCGGCAAACTGGATACGCTGTTATTTACCTCGCTGGAAAGCGCCACCGCCTTTTGCAAACTGCGCGGCAATCCCTATGTCGAACTGGTGCACTGGCTGCATCAGCTGATGCAGCAGCAGGATGGCGACTTACAGCAGGTCATCACACATTTTTCACTGGATGAAAAGGCCCTGACTCAGGACATTGTTGCCGCGCTGGATCGCCTGCCGCGCGGTGCCAGTGCGGTCTCCGACCTCTCCGAGCATATCGACAGCGCCGTTGAACGGGCGTGGGTTTACGCCTCGCTGAAATATGGCGCGACCCGCATTCGCGGCGGCCATCTGCTTATCGGCATGCTGAAAACCTTCAACCTGGCCAGCGTGCTGAAAGGCATCTCCGGTCAGTTCAGCCGCGTCAACGCCGATGCGCTGCTGGCGGAATTCGACACGCTGCTCAGTAACAGCAAAGAAGCGCAGCAGGCGCTGAGCGCACCGGCGGATGCTGGCGGCGCACCGCCCGCCGCCAGTGGCAGTACGCTGGCACAATATGCGCAGGACCTGACGGCGCGTGCCCGTGAAGGCCGTATCGATCCGGTGACCGGACGTGACGACGAAATCCGCCAGATGGTCGATATCCTGATGCGTCGTCGCCAGAACAACCCGTTGCTGACCGGCGAAGCGGGCGTCGGCAAAACCGCGGTGGTCGAAGGCCTTGCGCTGCGTATCGCGGCGGGCGATGTGCCTGCGCCGCTGCGCGATGTGCAGCTCTGGCTGCTGGACATCGGCATGCTGCAGGCGGGTGCTGGTATGAAAGGGGAGTTTGAAGCGCGACTGCAGGCGCTGATCAATGAGGTGCAGTCCAGCCCGACGCCGATTGTGCTGTTTGTTGATGAGATCCACACCCTGGTCGGGGCAGGCGGTCAGCAGGGCACCGGTGATGCCGCCAACCTGCTTAAACCGGCGCTGGCGCGTGGACAGTTGCGCACCATCGGCGCGACCACCTGGGCCGAATACAAAAAGTACATTGAGAAAGATCCGGCGCTGACCCGTCGCTTCCAGACCGTGCAGGTGCAGGAGCCGGATGAAGCCAAAGCGATTCTGATGCTGCGCAGCACCGTCAGCGCCCTGGAAAAACATCATCGGGTGCTGTTGCTGGATGATGCGGTCAGTGCGGCGGTGAAACTGTCGCATCGCTACATTCCGGCGCGCCAGCTGCCTGACAAAGCGGTGGCGCTGCTGGATACCGCCTGCGCCCGCGTGGCGGTCAGCCAGGGTGCGCAGCCCGCGGCGCTGGAAGATTGTCTTCACCGTCTGGCGGCGCTGGAGATTGAAGCAGAGATCATCGAACGTGAAATCCGGGTGGGCCTGGGCGACGCCACCCGCCAGCAGGCGATTGCAGCGCAGCGCACTGCGCTGGAAGCCGAGCGGGATGCGCTGCAACAGCGCTGGCTGCAGGAGCGCGAACTGGTCGAGACGCTGATTGCGTTGCGCGCCCGCTGTGTGACAGAAGAGGATGCGGCGCTGCGTGAACAGCGCGATGCGACGCAGCAGCAGCTTACTGCGCTGCAGGGCGACACGCCGCTGCTGTTTGCCGCCGTCGATGCAGGCGTGGTGGCTGCCGTGGTGTCGGACTGGACCGGCATTCCGCTGGGCAGAATGGTGAAGAATGAGATCGACGCGGTGCTGAATCTGGCCGATACACTGAACCAGCGGGTCATCGGCCAGCGTCACGGTCTGGATCTGATCGCCAGACGGGTACGCACCTCGCGCGCGCGCCTTGATAATCCCAACAAGCCGGTCGGTGTGTTTATGCTGTGCGGGCCTTCCGGTGTGGGTAAAACCGAGACCGCGCTGGCGCTGGCCGAGTCGCTGTATGGCGGCGAGCAGAACATCATCACCATCAACATGAGTGAGTTTCAGGAGGCGCACACCGTCTCGACGCTGAAAGGCGCACCGCCGGGCTACGTCGGCTACGGCGAGGGCGGCGTGCTAACCGAAGCCGTTCGCCGTCGCCCCTACAGCGTGGTGTTGCTGGATGAGATTGAGAAAGCCCATCCGGATGTGCATGAACTCTTCTTCCAGGTGTTTGATAAAGGCTGGATGGAGGATGGCGAAGGCCGGCACATCGATTTCCGCAACACCATCATCATTCTGACCTCCAATGTCGGCACGCAGTTAATCAGCGCGATGTGTGCCGATCCTGAACTGATGCCCGATCCCGACGCCCTGAGCACCGCGCTGCGTAAGCCGCTGCTGGAGGTGTTCCCGCCTGCGCTGCTCGGCCGCCTGCTGGTGGTGCCGTATTACCCGCTCAGCGACGCGATGCTGGCGGAGATTGTGCGGCTGCAGCTGGCGCGCATTGTGCGTCGTCTGGCCGAGAACCACGGCATTGAGGCGCAGATCGACGAGTCGGTGGTGAGCCAGATTGTGCAGCGCTGCACCGAAGTCGAGTCGGGCGGTCGCATGGTGGATGCCATCCTTACCAACACGCTGTTGCCACAGATGAGCCAGATCCTGCTGAGCGCCCATGCCCGCGATGAACGCTATCGCCGCGTCGATGTGCGTTGTGAGCAGGGTGAATTTGTCTGCCAGTTCGCGGTTTAAAGCCTGGCTATCAGAGAGTAATTGAATATGTCGGAACATGATCAACCCCTGAATGTCCCCAACGCCTTGCCGCTGGGTTACCGCTTCAATGAGTTTGAAATCAAAGAGGTCATCGGCGGTGGCGGCTTTGGCATCGTCTATCGCGCCTGGGATCACCAGCTTGAGCGTGATATCGCGATCAAAGAGTTTATGCCCGCCTCACTGGCAGTGCGCAGCGATGACCTGAATCTGGTGCTGCGCAGCGAGCGGTTCAGCAAGACCTTTCACGCCGGACTGAACAGCTTTATTCAGGAGGCGCGGCTGCTGGCGCGCTTTAATCATCCCAACCTGCTGCACGTGCTGCGTTTCTGGGTGCAGAACGACACCGCCTATATGGGCACGGTGTTCTACAGCGGCACCACGCTCTCGAACTTCAGCGAACGCAATCCGCAGTCGGTGAATGAGGCCTGGATCCGTCGCATGTTGCCACCGCTGCTGGGCGCGATCAAAACCATCCATGAAGCGGGCTATCTGCACCGCGATATTTCGCTGGATAACGTCCAGATTCAGAGCAGTGGCGAGCCGATCCTGCTGGACTTCGGGTCGGCGCGTAAAACTATCGGCAATCTGTCGGATGAGAGCGAGACGATGCTGCGTCCCGGCTATGCGCCGATTGAGCAGTACAGCGACAACGACGAGAGCGAGCAGGGCGCGTGGACCGATATCTACGCGCTGGGCGCGGTGCTGCATACCCTGATTACCGGTGCGCCACCGCCGGTCAGCGTGGTGCGCAGCATCGAAGATAACTACCAGCCGCTGGTGCAGCGTCGTATGGCGGGCTACTCGACGGCACTACTCAGCGCCGTCGATCGCGCGCTGGCGCTGAAACCGGAAGATCGCCCTCAGAGCATTGATGATTTTGCTGCGCTGATGGCGCTGCCGGAACGTGAACCGGAACCGCTGCTTAGCGCAACAATCAGCGGACCGGGCACCATGCTGGTGCCGATTGAAGAAGAAGAGGAGGTGATCAAACCCGCCTCGAAACTGAAAACGCTGCTGGGACACCGTTTTGCACTGCCGGGCCTGGTTGCCGCTGGCGTGCTGGTCGGCCTGGGCGCCGGTCTGCTGATGTCACGCGGTAACGAACAGACACCGCCGGCTGAGATCGCGCAGAACGACGCGTCTGCCGTCACCGTCGCGCCGGTTAACCAGCCGGTTGCCGCGCCACCAACCCAGGCTGAAGCCTCACCGGATACGGTTGCCAGCACTCCGGCTCAGACGTCTGAGCCCGCGCAGACCGCCGCGCGTGAACCCGATCCACAACCGGCACCACCGCCCGCGCCGGTCGCCCAGGTCTATATCCGTCTGCAGCAGGGTGAACGCGTTCAGGTGAACGGTCAGCCGCAGGCGCTGGTGCCGGCGGTGAATGGCTTCGCCACGCTGCAACTGGCACCGGGCAACTACACCTTTGCCATCAGCGGCCAGAGTGGCACCCGCGAACAAACGCTGAACATCAGTGAAGAAGGTGTCTGGTTGCTCGATCCACACAGTTAATAGTCAGGGATTACTTATGTTCTCACGCATTACTGCACAGCTGCCGGCGGACGGCCTGCTGTTCCATACCCTTAAGGGCACCGAGACGCTGTCCCGTCCGTTTGTGCTCACCGCTGAACTGCTGGCCACCGACGCGCGCATCGACCGCCACGCCCTGCTGGGGAAGCCGGTGACGTTTACGCTGCCGACCGATGGCCTGATGAACGCGCTGAGCCCGCGCTACCTCAACGGCAAAATCACCCGGGTGGCGGTGCGCAGCCAGGAGCTGAGCGGCACCCGCTACGCGGTCTATGCGCTGACGGTCGAGCCGGACCTGTGGCCGATGAAGCGTGACCGCAACCTGCGCATCTTCCAGAGTCAGACGGTGCCGCAGATTGTGCAGACGCTGCTGAAGGAGTACGGGGTCAACGTGGATACACGCCTGGCGGGTAGCTACCGGGTGTGGGAGTACTGCGTACAGTATCAGGAGAGCAGCCTGGACTTTATCAGCCGCCTGATGGAGCTGGAGGGGATTTACTACTTCTTCCGCCACGAGGCGGACAGACACACGCTGGTGCTGTGCGACGCGCCGGACCAGCATCAGGCGTTTCCGGGCTATGAGACCATCGCCTATCACGTCACCCCGTCGGGCGGCGTGGTCACGGAAGAGGGCATCAGCCAGTGGTCGCTGGCGGAGAGCGTGACGCCGGGCATCTACAGCACCGACGACTACGACTTCCGCAAGCCGAACGCCTGGATGCTGCAGGCGCGGCAGAACCCGGCGTCGCCGGTGCCGGGGTCGGTGGACGTCTACGACTGGCCGGGCCATTTTGTCGACCACAGCCACGGCGAGTCCTACGCGCGCATCCGTCAGGAAGTGTGGCAGGCCGAGCACCACAGCGTCAGCGGGTCGGGCACGGCCACCGGCATCGCGCCGGGCTTTACCTTCTCGATCATCAACGCGCCGCACTTCAGCGACAACGGCGAGTATCTGGTGACCTCGGCGACCTATGACTTTGCTGAAAACAGTTACGCCAGCGGCGACACCGGCGACAGCCGTCACAACATCCACTTCATGGTGCTGCCGTCGTCGGTGACCTACCGCACGCCGCCCGAAACGGCGTGGCCGAAAACGCACGGCCCGCAGACCGCGAAGGTGGTGGGGCCCAAAGGCGAGTCGATCTGGACTGACCGCTACGGCCGGGTAAAGGTGAAGTTTCACTGGGACCGGCTGGCGAAGGGTGACGACACCAGCTCCTGCTGGGTGCGCGTCTCCAGCGCCTGGGCGGGCCAGGGATTTGGCGGGGTGCAGATCCCCAGGGTCAACGACGAAGTGGTGGTGGACTTCATCAACGGCGATCCGGATCGTCCGCTGATCATCGGTCGGGTTTACAATGAGGCAAGCATGCCGCCGTGGGCGCTGCCGGCAGCGGCGACGCAGATGGGGTTCCTGAGCCGGTCGAAGGATGGCACGGCGGACACCGCGAACGCGTTAAGGTTTGAGGATAAGTCGGGTGAGGAACACCTGTGGATTCAGGCGCAGAAGAACATGGATACGCATGTTAAAAATGACGCCAGCCATTCAGTCGCCAACAATCACAGCCACTACGCGGGCGGCAATGAGCTCTACCGTGTCGAAACCAACCGTGTCCACGGTGTAAAAGGTGGCGAAGAGCGGCTGACCGGTAAGAGCAAACTCGATGCGGTGGTCGATACCTATGTAGTGGGTTCGGGGACTAAACTTCGCCTTGAATGCGGAGAGAGTGCTATCGAACTGAATGCGAACGGCCAGATCAATATTGTGGGCAAGGGCTTCAATATTTTTGTGCAGGGTGATGGTCATATCACCACCTCTGGCGGCAAACTGAACCTGAACACGGATGGCGCGAAGCCGGGCACAAGCGCACCGGGCTCCAGTCATAAACAAAACATCAGCCAGGCCGTAGAGAATCTGTTCCCGCCGAAGCAGAAAGGACAGGCGGCTCCGGCTGCGCCAAAAGCTGCGGCGGCACCGGCGAAAGGGGCGGCTGCACCGTTAGCCAATACTGCTTCTGGCGATAAGAAGAGCAAATATGACTACTCGGTAGATGAGATGGTCAAAAAACAAAAAGGGCTTAAAGCCACGCCGGTGAAATGGGATAAAACTAAAAAAGGCTTCGTAAACGCCACCGAGGACGATATCAAAAAATATGTCGATCCTGCCAACCACATGGAAGGCAAAGACAAATATCAGTTTGTGGATCTTTCCTCCTCATCTGGGATCAGTAAAGATGATATGAGCACTTTCCTTAAGGATAAGGGCACGCTGTCCGGTCAGGAACAGACTTATCTGGATGCGGCAAAAAAATATAATGTTAATGAAGCGTATCTGGCTGCCCATTCCGCGCTGGAGACGGGAAATGGCACCAGTGAGTTAGCCAAAGGCGTCATGGTTAATGGAACCAAAGTTTATAATATGTACGGCATAGGCGCGCTGGATGGCAATGCGGTGCAAACCGGCGCTAACTACGCTTATAAACAGGGCTGGACAACACCCGCGAAGGCCATCGATGGTGGTGCTAAGTGGATATCTGATAAGTTTGTTGGCTCTGGTCAGAATACTTTGTATAAAATGCGCTGGAATCCGGCCTCGCCGGGAACACATCAGTATGCGACAGATGTTAACTGGGCTACGGCTCAGACAACCAGCATGAAGAAAATGTTCGACAGTTTTCCGAATGCGAATCTTTCTTATGACATACCTGAGTTTAAATAAGGGACTGATAAAAATGATTTTTCCTATGAGAAAGGCAGTATTTTTGTTTGCGCTGCTGTTCCCTGCCGTTCAGGTAAATCTGGCTACTGCGGCGGCAAGCATTACGGCCCCTGCTGCCTTAACAGCCGCTGACTTTAGTGTGAAAATCAATAATCATCCTTTTACCTTAGGTGATAAATGGAGCGATGAGACTCAGAAGCAGGCGGGCACGCAGATAAGTGAAAACTTTGTTGGCGATGTGCCTGCCGGTGACACCAGTTTTAAGTACTACCAGCACAAATATGATGGTTTTGAAATCTACACTGCCAATCTGTTCTGGCAAAAAGAGCAGCGTGATATCGACAGCTACCTTATTGCACAGATCACCATCAACACTCCTGCGATCAAAACAGCGAGAGGCGTAGGACCAGGCGACAGCCAGGATGTGCTGGTCAGTAAATATGGTCAAGGCACAGTGGATGACAGTGATAATCAGCATTGGTTATATTATGATGCTGATAACAAACGCATGTCATTTCAGTTAGAGCATAAAAAAATCAGTCATATTATGATGACGATTAATACGGATGAATAATAACAACCCTGCGTGATACGTCACGCAGGATTAAATTAACTTATTAATCTTATTTTTTTGATTAAATAATTTTAAGTCCGCTAATAGGTTTTAATTTCCTGCTCCTGAAGTATGTGACCAATAAAATAAATGCCACATTCATTCAAGACCTGGTTAACTGTATACAACAGCATGCCATCTGGCGAGTTGAATGATTATTTAAAAAGAGAATAATCAATATGGTAAAACAGTGCTACTTAATTCACTCCTCAGGTAAAACTATGAAGTTATTTGTTAAAGTGATGCTCTTGATGATATTTATAGTTTGCCCGATAGGCATTGCAACAGCTTCAGGAACACAAGTGTCTTTTTCTCAGTACAATAGCTTAGACAATGTTTCAAAGATCTTTAGTGACCAGGATGTTGTCTCCACTTTAAAATCTGTTTTAGGTAATGAGTATAATGATTTCAGCCAGAACTTTGATGTTTTTGGAGAACCCCATAAAACAGATGGCGGCGGTATATTCGTTGAGGGCTGGTTAAAAGATCTCTATCTTGTGCAAGCATCCGCATTCGTGATACAGGCAGATGGCAAAGTGTATGCTGCCTGGATGATGCCTCAAAACAACAAAATACATTATGTCACTAACGCGCCTGAAGGTAACAAAGTTCAGGAGGATATAGCAAGCTGGTCTAAGCGTTTTGATAATGAATAGTCTGCCATCCAGGATGAGTAATTTAATCGATAATCGCGTGATAATTATATCTTAGCCAAGTTTCATGACAGGTTTAAATGATTAAAATTTTATGCATTTTAATGTTTTCATATCCGCTGATGACTTCTGCAAATGATTTTTGTCAACGGATGGCTAGTAACGCTAACGCAAAAGGCGTGCGTTTCGACAATACAGATAATGTCTACAGGGTTGGCGGGTCAGGACGGCTGCAATTTTATTCTGCACCTGATGGCCGTTGTGTAGAGAAAGACGTTTTTGTGGTGCCTGGCAATGAATTATATGCTTACGTCGAATATGGAAAATATTACAGCGTAATGTATGTGGCTAATGACGGAAATCAGGCTAATGGCTGGGTAGAAAAAGAAAGATTGATTGAATCACACACGGGTATCGCACCCGATTATGATGCAAATAAATAGTTACTCCTTCTGCTGTTAATAACATTACATTTTTACTTTCCCCATATGGATATCTATTATGCATTACCAATTCAATGAGGGCGCCTTTGCGCTTTTTCCTGCTGCCTGGCAGGACACCACCATGAATATTCTCCGCGATGAAGCCAGTGGGCTGGCATGGGTTGTGAGCCGTGGCGTTATTTCTGAGGGCAGTGATGCGGAAAAAGAGTTCCAGCGTCAGTGGGACACATTGCGGAGTCAGATGGGCCATATCCAGCAGACTGAATTTGTACGTTTGATGGCAGGTGTGGATAACACATTACACGCGGTTGAAGTTGAAACCGTATTTGACCGTAACGGGCAGGCAGTGTGGCAGAAACAGCTGGCTACACAGGTGCCTGACTCGAACATCTTAATGATTTTTACGCTCTCAGCCATGCGTCCATTCAATGAAGAAGACGGACAGCGCTGGAGTGCATTTAAACAAAGCCTGAGTCTGAACAATCCACGGAAAGCATAACCTATGGATAACCCTGCTGCCCGCGTGGGCGACGAGATCATTCACTCCAGCATTTTCGCTGATATCACAAGCATTGTGGCTGAAGGTGCGGCCTATGCCGTCATTGGTGCCGCAGTGGGTGCAGCTATCGTCTCGGCAGCGCCCCTGCTGGGTACAGGGGCGGCAGCGGCGAGTGTAGCAGCCGTGGGTAACAGTTGCCTGCTCAGCGGTATTCTGGGTGGTGTACTGGCCAATGCCGTTGGTCTGTCACAAGAGATCAGCAAAGCGGCCGATGGGCTGGGAAACATGATATTCCCGCCGTCACCCGCCGGAGTAATCGCCACTGGATCAGTGAATGTCTACGTTAATGGTCTTTTAGCCGCACGCGCGGCCGGGATGCTCACGCCCGGCGAGACACCGCCACCGGAACCACAATCGCCGCAGAGCTTCGCCGACTATGGCGGCATGTTGCTCTCTGCGGTCGGCCAGTTTGGCAGTGCAATGTGGCAGCCCACGGTAGCCTCCGCCGATGCGGGCACCTCTCCGCTGGAGCAGGACAAAGTGGCCTGTGAAAAACACAGCGCACCGCAATATCTGGCTCAGGGATCGAAAAGCGTCTTTATCAATGGCCAGCCTGCGGTGCGCGCAAAGGATAAAACCACCTGTGACGCCACCGTGAGCGACGATGTTTCCCCCAATGTCATCATTGGTGGTGAAACTGTCACGGTCAGAGAGATCAAAAGTGGCAAGGTGCCAGGTCTGGCCGTGATGATGATCGGCCTTTCCCTCATCCGTGGTCGCCCCAGTCAGATCATCAAAAACATGCCCTGCGCGCTGGCCGGTGCCGTGGGCGGTATGGCGGCGGACATGGCTATTAACGCGGCCTTCTCGTCGCTGTTTCCGGTTCATGCGGCGACCGGCGTCAAAGTCCTTAATGATGATGCCGAGCGCGATTTTTTCCTTCCAGGACGTTTCCCGCTCAGTTTTCAGCGCAGCTATAACAGTCTGACTCAGCGCGCTGGCTTGTTTGGTCAGGGCTGGGCCACGGTGTTTGACAGCTACCTGACGCTGGAAGGGAATCGGGCGACCTGGTTTGATGACAACGGGCGCGAACTGAGTTTTGACGTTCCCGGTGAAAAAGAGGTGCTCTACAGCATCAGCGAAGGGCTGATGGTACGGCGCAACGAGTCTGGCGATATCGCCATTGCCGATGACGACGGTGCGGTATGGCGTCTTTACAGACGCACGGCCGCTGATCCTCAGGTACTGCGGCTAACTTCACTGAGCGACGAGTACGGTAATGCGCTGGAGATGGGCTGGGATGAACAGGCCCGCCTGGTACGTATCCATGACGCGCCGCTGGCAATTGACGTCACGCTGCACTACGACGACAAACAGCATACGCGGCGCCCGACATCAGCCAGCCATTTTGATGGCGATCAGCACTGGCCACTGACGCGCTGGACCTACAATGATCGGGGCCAGCTTGCCAGCGTCACCGATGCCGCAGGCGTTGTCTCACGACGCTTCCGTTACAACGATGACGGGTTAATGGTCTGGCATCAGCTGCCGGGCGGGCTGGAGAGTGAATATCGCTGGCAGAAGCTGGATCACTGGCGCGTTGTAGAAAACCGCACCAACAGCGGTGATGGCTGCCACATGCATTACGATCTTGAGGCGGGCATCACGCGCGTGTCGACCTATGACGGTCAGCAGCGCGAACATCACTGGAATGCTGCGGGCCTCATCACCTGTTTTATCGACGAGCGGGGCGAGAAGTGGCGCTACGAGTGGGATGAAAACGAACTCCTGACGCGTCGCATCGATCCGCTGGGCAACGCGGTGAGCTTTACCTATGACGATCTGGGCAACCGTGTTGAAGAGAAGGATGCTGACGGTGGTGTGCAGGCGGTGCAATGGCTGTCACACCGTTCGCTGCCCACGGTTGTTGCCGGAGCAGACGGTTCCACAACGAAATACTATTACGATCCCCATCACGGCCTTGAACGCGTTGTTGATGCGCTCGGGCAAAGCACGCTCTATCAGCGGGATGAGTTCGGACTGGTTGTCGAGGAGACTGACGCAGCAGGTAACAGCTACCGCCGTGAGTTTAACGATGCCGGCCAGGTTATCCGTGAAACCGACTGTTCAGGGCTGACCACGCGCTACCGTTATCATCCCCTGGGCTGGCTCAGCTGTGTCATCGCGCCGGATGGTGAAGAAACCCGTTATCACTATGATGCAGCAGGCCGTCCTCTTCAGCTGGAACGCGCAGAAGGATGGGAAGAGCGGTTGCACTGGAGTGAAAACGGACTGCCGCTGGCCTATGAATCGGCTGATGGCAAGCGCAGTGAATTCCGTTACGACAATGTCGGGCGCTTGATCGCCAACCGTAATGCACAGGGTGAGACGGTTCAGCGAAGCTGGGACAGCCGTGGCCGGTTGACGGCGCTGCAAAACGAGAACGGCGAGCAGTATCAGTTCGAGTGGGGCGCAGATTCTCTGTTGCTGGCCCAGGTCGGGCTGGATGGCGTTGCCACGCGATACGACTATGATGCGGCGGGCCGCACGGTATCACGCACCTTTGCCGCCGGACATCCTCAGTCCATTACCCATCGCTATCACTGGAGCCGTGCGGGGCAACTGCTGGCGCGGACCACGCCGGAAGGCCAGACGCGCTATCACTACAGTGGCGGCGGCCAGCTGGGTAAAGTGTCGCAGCATCTGCCGCTGTCTGACACCGAGTGGAGCCAGCAGGCCGAGCAGGAGATTACCTTTAAGTATGATGCGCTGGGCCGCATCGTTACTGAGCAGGGGGAGCAGGGCGAACTGGCCTGGGAGTATGACGCGCTGGGTAACTGCACAGCCTTAACACTGCCGGATGGTCGTAATCTCAAGCAGCTTTACTATGGCAGCGGCCATCTGCTGAGCATCGCGTTAGACAACCTGCCGGTTACCGAGTTTACCCGTGACACGCTGCACCGGGAACTGAGCCGGACACAGGGCGGCCTGACCATGCGCAGTGAGTACGATCGGTTAGGCAGACTGCGCCGCCGTGACGTGTTTAAGGGTGACTCACAGCGACCTGCACCGCGCGTCTGGTCCCGCCGGCGCGACTTCGATTACGGCAACAACCTGATCCGTGAAGAGCGCGACGATAATCCGTTCAGCCAGACATTATGGAACTACGATAACGCCGGCCGGCTGTTGTCACAGGACGGTGCGCAGCCGGGTAATGAACAGTGGCGCTGGGATAGCGCAGGCAACCCGCTGGATCGCCATAGTGCCGCTCATGTCATGCACAACCGTGTCACTGAACTGAACGGTATCCGCTGGCAGTACGATATCCATGGCCGTACCACTGAGAAAGATGACGGTCACACCCGCTGGCGTTATCGCTATGATGGTGAGCATCGACTGACGGATGTGATCAGCGAGCCGCGGGACCGCAATAAGCCGCGCACTAAGGTGAGTTTCCGCTACGATCCGCTTGGGCGCCGCATCAGTAAAACCAGCCAGCAGCTTTTACAGGGAAGACCGTCTGGCAACGCCGTCACGACGCGCTTTGTCTGGGAAGGCTACCGCCTGCTGCAGGAAATCCACGACGGGATCCCGCTGACCTACGTTTACAGCGACAGCCAGAGCTATGAGCCGCTGGCGCGTATTGATGGTGTGGAAAGCCCGGAGATTTACTGGTTCCATAATGCGGCCAACGGAATGCCGGAGCTGCTGACTGACGGTGAAGGGCAAAAAGCCTGGGAAGGTATCAACAGCCCGTGGGGCAAGCTGCTGCGTGAATCCAGCCAGCGGATGCCGGTCGTTCAGCAGAACCTGCGTATGCAGGGCCAGTACCTGGACCGGGAAACCGGACTGCACTACAATCTGTTTCGTTATTATGATCCGGACAGCGGACGGTTTACCCAGCAGGATCCGATAGGGCTGGCGGGCGGGATCAACCTTTACCAGTATGCACCGAATGCGCTGGGGTGGGTGGATCCGTGGGGGTTGAGTTGTAAGAATGCGTGGAATGCATTCCAGAAAAACACTAAAGGTGTGTTCTCAAGTAGAGGGTGGGCGGCAAAAGCTTATAAGGCAGTTCGCGGTAGGGATAAAGTTACTAATCCTTTCCCTAATCCTAAAACTTACCTTGAACCTGCTTATGTCGCTAAGCATTTATCGATGTTTAAAGATGGTGTTTCTAAAATAACATGGGGTGTAAACCGTGCAGAAATAGGACCTCCTGATGGTCATTTCGTCATGCCTAGTTTTGTTGCAGATGAGATGATAGCTAAATCTGGCGGTAATATTGCTAAATTAGAGAATCTGTTAGGTTTAGAAAAAGGCGAATTAGGGAATTCTCCTGTTCGAGTTGATATACCAAGCCCACAAGGAGTAAGGATGCCAACCGGAAATGAGCCAGGAGCAAATGATTATTGGTTGCCGGGAGGTAAAACTTCAGGCGGTGTTCCAGAAGCTGTAATTGATCAAACACCTGTTAGTGATGCTACAATTACTGACATAATTAAAAAATAAATTTTAGCGAGAATGACATGAATAAAAAAATTTTTAGTGGTTATGGTATTGATATTGTAAAAAGAGATGGCTTTTTTTATATACAATATAACGATGGAAGTTTAGTAGGTAAAGAGATTGAGTCTAAAATAAGTGAAGATGAAGCTCTAAAAGCGCAAAAAAGCCCTAAAGATGCCTCTGAGATAATTCTTTTGACACAAAAAAGAGATGGGATTAATACACCCAGGTTTTAAAATATGTTGCTGAGGTTTGATGGAGTTTATAATTATTTTCCTTGAGCCTCAAAATTTTACTTTATTATAGCTATATGTTATAAACCACGCTTTTTGGGACCCGCTTTTTAATGAGGAAGGTGAAATGTAAATTCTATGTGTTTTTTTAAGATCACACCATTTGGTTGTCATCAGGCTTTGCAAGTTGGTTTGGATCCAAAAGTTCCAATGCGTTCAAAGGCAAGACTATATGAGGTTACAGAAGATATATATTTGTAGCCAGAAGGCGTGCTAAAGCTATTCCTAAACATGGAGAAGTAAGAGGACGGCAGTTCTATATACCGGAAGAGGCTCGGTTTAAACTGAAACCTGGAAAAGTAATTGATATATGAAAAAAATGATTTTAGAAGAGAATGGTGCTTTGCTTGTGGATGGAAGTAATATAGAAATTTCTTCTTACGAAAGATTTATTAATTCTTCGTTTTTTAAATCATCTGATGATCTTATAATTGTAGGGGAATATTATTTTTCTGCGAAAAATGTCATGTGGCACAATGAACCGTTCCATGTGCAATTTAGGCCTGCTGTTTTTTCTATTAATAAGAGCGTGTTCCTGATCAGTAAAACAGGTGATTTTTATAAAAGTCTATCTGATTGGGAAAAAAGAGCCAATGTAAAGGCTTTAAAGGAGGAAGAAAAAAGAATGTTTGAATGGATGCTAAATAGATATCCTAATAATTATAAGGGTGAATTAAAGGAACCTCCTTATGGTCATGTTTGGAGTTTTGAATGGGGGGAGATAACTGTACAGTCGGAAGAGAAATCATTTAATTGTGGGATATATATTGAGTGGAATTAATTTAAATTGTCAGTCCTATTGAGATGTTATTTGATAATGTTGGTGTAATAAAATCTTAACAAGATTCCATTATTTACAAGTTAGTCATTGATAATGAATACGAATGTCCGGTAGCAGTTTGTTTTGTGTTTCCGTAATGCTGACAGGAATAATAAATAGACTCACTGGCGATATTTTCATTATGATAAGGATTTCCTGATGAATGTTATTTCAGATGGTAAATAATCTGTTATAGTATTTTTCTGATGGAATTTATGGCTGCTGTTTGATGTCATTATTGCAGTGTTGATAAATAGAACAACTGGCATTTTTAATTCAATCAGAAAATGATAGGCTTGTTCGTGGATTGCATAATTACTGATATATAATCCTGGTGCAATAATGAGGAATTTTTCTCTTCGAGTTTAAGATCTAAACAACTCTATTTTATCATTATGAGCCTATAAGGAGATAACATGAACCTGCCAGGAATGAATCCCGAGAATAACTTACCGGGTTATGACATCGCCAGGATGACCGGTTATGGGGCACCTGATTTTGATTTCAAAGCGCTGGGTGCAGCAATGGATTGTACTCGGGAGTTTTATCAGGCTGGCATCATCTATGCAGATGGCGCACAGCGTTATCTTGTTCGGCCTGGTCAGCGTCATCCTAATGGTCAAAGTGGTATCGTTACACATCTGATTGTGACCAAAACGCCTAAGCAAGCCACAGCGTCTAATACGGGCAAGTCACTTAGTGAAGCCGTAAGCGTAACCTCAATGGGAACGGAGATTGCCTCGACCGTGCTTTCCTGTGGTGCAATGATTATTACTGCTGGCGTAGCGGTTATCGGCGCTTCAGCAACGCCTATAACCGCTGGCAGTAGCGGGGTGCTTGTTGCTATTGGTTATGCTGGCGCTGCCGCAACAGGCGTGCAATGTGTCAATGGTATTTACCGGGTATATGATCTGGTCGAAAACGGTGGTGAAAACGTAGCGTGGCTGGACTCTCAGGATTGGTACGTTGCCACTTCAACGTCCCTTGACCTTATTTCATTAGCCAGTGTGGGCGGTGCGTTAAAAGAAGCCCTGGCAACATGGCGAGCGATGAAATCAGTCTCTTCTTTAAAAGCAACGGAGTGGCTCAGGAACTATCCAAGGCAGGACCGGGCTCGCCTTACTGAATTAATCATTAAGGCACAAAACCCTGGTATAAGTAATAAAGAGCTTAAAGCCGCCATCCGTGCTGGACTTTATCCAAAGCGTTTCCCTGTAGAGTCGGTGCAAAAAGAACTTGTTAAGCAACTCGCGCAGGTTGTCACGAGCGCAGCGGCTGTGGCAGGCAGTGCTGTCAGTGGTATCATTGCTACTCCAGGTAACGTGCCACGTTCCGGGCGCTATATTGTGGGAACAATTCAATCACTGGCGGTATTTTAATGCAATTTCTATCATGGCTTGTCGGGCGAAGTATCACTGAACTACTGCAACATGGTCGCGAAATAGATCAGGTGATCGCACGGCAGGATGATTCCATACTTGCCCGTTCCACTTCAGAGCTCGAGCGCTATTTTAAACAGCCTTCTGAGGCGCTGCCCCGGCAAAATGGCTTCCCCGTTGCAATCGTGCTGATGCTGTTGCTGGTTGCATTTGCATTTAATCTGCTGACGTTTCTGCACGCTCTACCTCCGCTCAGTCCACAGATACATGCGTTGAGTTTTTTTGTTCCCTCGATCGTCGTTATAGGCGTGATACTCACGGCCAGTTACCTGCTTGCGCGAGGCCATACAGCCGGTGTGGCAGGGCTGGCTTACGTCTGTGCGATGTTGCTTATATCGACCGTTTTACTCTTGAGCTACAGCGTTGTTACGGCTAGCCACTCGGGCCTGTGGCTGATTCTGGCACTTGCGGCTTTGGTGGGTGCGCGCTGGATACTTAATGGGCAGGCTTTCATCCTGTTTGCCATTTACTGCCGGACACAACGCCTCGCCAGCGTCGCCCGGCAGCGGCGCATGAAATAACCCATACTGGTCTGCAGTTCTGTTATCGCGGAATACCCATTCCGCGACTCTGGTCATACCATCTACTTTCTCTCAAACCTGAGACCTGAAAGCAAAAACCGGGTGCAAGATGTCCAGATTAAGTATTGATAATGAGGGTAGCCCGAAGATTTACTGAACAGCTTTGTTACAGTAGCGGCCTTTTACCTTCTCCTGCTCCGGTCCATAGCCCATCCCTTCTGCCAGCATAAACATCTCCTTTTCCTATGGCTCGCCCCATATTTTAATCCATACCCTGTCCAATCCCCCTTAAAAACCTACCCATCATCACTATTACCTCTGGCTATAACCTGCTGTTATACCCTCCTGCTAAACAAGCATTCGTCACCTTTCAGAGCGCATGAAATAGTGGTTTCAGAACCTGATCTTTTGGCTGAAACGAGAGACAACATGCTAATCCCACAACCCTATTTACTCTTTCTTGGCGATGTTACCGATCCCCTTGCGGCAAAAACGGCGCGCGGTATTCATATCTGGCGGCCGGAGCAGTGCGTTGGCGAAATTAAACTGCCGGGCTGCACGGTCAGTCTGGGTCTGGATGAACTGGATATTCCCGGCGCCAAAGCGCGCGGCGCAAAAACGCTGGTGCTTGGCACTGCCAACGCCGGGGGCTACCTGCCAGCGCACTGGCTGGAAACGATCAAAGGTGCCATCAAAGCAGGCTTGAATGTGGCCAGTGGTCTGCATCACCGACTGGTGGATGAACCGGAACTGGTGGCGCTTGCGCAGGCTTCGGGTGTTGAGCTTTTTGACCTTCGTCATATGCGTCCAGCGCTCAGTGTGGGCAGCGGTAAGAAGCGTTCAGGTAAGCGGATACTGACCGTCGGTACGGACTGCTCAGTGGGCAAGATGTACACCTCACTGGCGCTGGAAGCGGCGATGCGCGCGCGTGGCCTGAAAGCCGTTTTTCGTGCCACGGGGCAGACCGGGATTCTGGTCGCAGGGGAGGGCATTGCTGTGGATGCGGTCATCGCTGATTTTATTGCCGGTGCAGCAGAAGCGCTGTCACCGGCGAATGACGAGGACCACTGGGATATCGTTGAAGGTCAGGGCTCACTGTTCCATCCCTCCTATGCGGGCGTGAGTATGGGGCTGATGCATGGTGCACAACCACACTGGCTGGTCATGTGCCATGAAATGGGACGACCTCACATGCGTCATTTGCCACACCAGCCCATGGTCAGCCTGCAGGTATGCGTTGAAGCCAATCTGCGTGCCGCGCAGGTTACCAGTGAGTCCGTTCAGCTGGCTGGCTTTGCTATCAACACCTCCAATTACAGCGAAGAAGAGGCGCTCGCTTATTGCGCCGAAATCAGCGCTGAGTTTGGCTTACCGGCCACAGATCCGGTGCGTTTTGGTATTGATGAGATCGCCGCACTGCTTCAGGAGCGTGGCTGAAATGAGAAAGTTGCAGATTGATGTGGTGGAGCTGCCGCTGGCGCGACCCTTTGCTATCGCACGGGGTACCCGCACCGCCGTGACGGTCATCCGTGTCACGCTGGAGCAGGAAGGATTCATCGGGCAGGGCGAATGTACACCAACGGCTCGCTACGATGAGACACCGGATAGCGTTAAGGCCATGCTCGAAGCGGTACGCACTGACGTGGAGTCGGGCCTCAGCCGTCATGATCTGCAACACCGCTTACCCGCCGGTTCAGCGCGCAACGTGCTGGACTGTGCGCTATGGCGACTTGATGCCGCACGGGCTAATCAAACGCTTTGGCAAAAGAGCACCTGCTCTCAGCCAGAGTCGGTCATTACGGCAGAAACCCTTAGCCTGGATACGCAGGAATGTATGGCTCTCGCGGCAGCGGATGCCGTATCACGTGGCGCCCTCCTGCTCAAAATTAAGCTCGACCGTAATGCGATCCTGGAAAAAGTAGCAGCGATTCGCGCGGCGGCGCCGCATGCCACGCTCATTATCGATGCCAATGAAGCCTGGTCGGGTCTGGAACTGGAAAGCCTGCTGGTGGCACTGAAGGCCTTCAACATCGCGATGGTGGAGCAACCCCTTCCCGCCGGACAGGATCATGACCTGAAACGTTTCAAACATCCCATACCGGTCTGTGCCGATGAGAGCTGCCATACGCGGGCGGATATTGCCGGATTACGCGATCGCTACGAGATGATCAACATCAAGCTGGATAAGTGCGGTGGCCTGACAGAAGCGCTGGCGATGGTGGATGAAGCGCGGATGCTCAATATGCGCATTATGGTCGGTTGCATGCTGGGCTCGTCACTGGCCATGGAGGCCGCATTGCCCGTCGCGGTTAACGCTGAGTTCGTCGATCTGGATGGCCCCATCTGGCTTGCCGCCGACAGTTCTCCTTTCCTGAGCTACTCCCAAGGCCGTATCTGGCTATAACTCTGTGAGGCGACGATGACGGACACACAACGTACTTCCCCTGCAACCCGCGCTGCCTCTGCCTCTCCCGTGCTGGCGATTCAGGATCTCAGCGTGTCGTTTCATGGACGCAGCGGTGAAAATCAGGCACTCAAAGGCATCAGTTTTGCCATTCATCCAGGTGAAATCGTCGCCGTCGTGGGTGAAAGCGGCTCAGGCAAATCTGTCACGTCGCTGGCTGTGATGGGCCTGCTGGCAAATAACGGCCGTGTCGATGGCGGCAGCATGCAGTTCCGCGACCGCAGCGGAAAAGTGCATGCGTTAGAAACGCTGGATGATGCTCAGCGCCGCACACTGCGTGGCCGTGAAATGGCGATGATCTTTCAGGAGCCCATGACCTCGCTGAATCCGGTGCTGCGCATTGATGATCAACTTACCGAGGCATTACGCGATCATCAGCAGTGCGACAGAAAGCAGGCCCATGCGCGGGTGCGTGAATTGCTGCGGCAGGTGCGTATCGCCGATGTGGACCGCGTCATGAAAAGTTATCCGCACTCGCTGTCAGGCGGCATGCGGCAGCGTGTGATGATTGCGCAGGCCCTTGCCTGTGATCCGCAACTCCTGATTGCCGACGAGCCTACCACAGCGCTGGATGTCACCGTACAGGCACGCATTCTCCATATTCTGCGTGAGCTGCAACGTGATAAACAAATGGCGGTTCTGTTTATTACTCATGATATGGGCGTGGTAGCGGAAATCGCCGATCGCGTAGTGGTCATGCTGCGTGGCGAAGTGGTAGAGCAGGGAACCGTGTCTGAGATTTTTGCCGCCCCGCAGCATGCGTATACCAAAGCGTTACTGGCGGCAGTACCAAAACTCGGCGATATGCGGGAACACACGTGGCCGCAACGCTTTCCTCTGCCCGGTGCCCGCGAGGCTGTGCAAGGCGAACAGCATACCGCTCGCTATGACGTGGCGCCGCTGCTGGATGTGCGCGGATTAAAAGTCTATTACCCGATTCGCAGCGGCATCTTATCGAGCCTGACGCATCACGTGCATGCGGTTGAGCAGATTGATTTCAGTCTGTGGCCAGGTGAAACCCTGGCCATCGTGGGTGAAAGCGGCTGCGGCAAATCGACAACCGGACGGGCGCTGATGCGCCTTATCAACAGTGAAGCTGAAAGTATTCACTTTGAAGGCAAGGAAATCTCTGACCTGAAAGAGGCAGAGTTCCAGCCGCTCCGCCGTGAAATTCAGATGGTGTTTCAGGATCCCTATGCGTCACTGAATCCCCGCCTGACGGTGGGTTTCACCATTGCCGAGCCGTTGCTGTTACATGGCATGGTCTCTTCGCTTGAGCAGGCTTCCCCACAGATAGATGCGCTGCTGAAGAGCGTCGGTCTCCTGCCAGAGCACGCGCGTCGTTATCCGCACGAATTTTCTGGCGGTCAGCGTCAGCGTATTGCCATTGCCCGCGCCATGGCGCTGAAACCGAAAGTGATTATTGCTGATGAAGCGGTATCGGCCCTTGATGTCTCGATTCAGGCGCAGGTGGTCAATCTGATGATGGATCTGCAGCAGCAAACGGGCGTGGCGTGGATTTTCATCTCTCATGATATGGCGGTAGTCGAGCGTATTGCTAATCGCGTAGCGGTGATGTACCTCGGTCAGATTGTGGAGCTTGGACCGCGTCAGTCGGTATTTAATCAGCCGCAACATCCCTATACCCAACGTCTGCTGGCCTCCGTGCCGGTAGCGGATCCCGAAAATCGTCAGCCCCGTATTTTCGATGACAGCGAAATCCCCTCGCCGTTGCGTAAGGTGGGCGAAACGGTCACTAAAACCCGATATCGGCAGGTTGCCCCCCAGCACTGGGTAGCTGACGGCATTGCATTGCAATAATCCTTAACGACCAGGAGAATTTATGAAAACGCTGTTTCGCCGTACTTCGCTCGCCCTCGCATTGACGACGACGCTGGTCATGACTGCGCAGGCACAGGATCTGCGCATTTCAATGTATGCCGATATCACGGGGCTGGATCCGCACGACACCTCGGATAATGTCAGCTACTCGGTTCAGAGCGGCATCTTTGAGCGCCTTTTCCAGTTTGATTCCCGGATGAAGCTGCAACCCTGGCTGGCGACCGGTTATACCTCTAATGACAGTGCCACCGAATTTACGCTGACGCTGCGCAAAGGCGTTACCTTCCAGGACGGTACCCCTTTTGATGCAGAAGCCGTCAAAGCGAACCTTGATCGTCTGGCAGATCAGAAAAAAGGGCTGAAGCGTAACAGCCTCTACAAAATGATTGATAAGGTCACGGTGCTGGCACCCGACCAGGTAAAAATCGATCTGAATCAGTCGTTCGGTGCCTTTATCAACACTCTGGCGCATCCTTCCGCGGTGATGTGGAGCCCGTCAATTCTTAAGCAATATCCGGACGAAGCGCAGTTGCGACTGCATCCGGTGGGAACCGGTCCGTTTACCTTTGTTGACTGGAAACCAGGCAAAGCCGTTACGCTGGCCAGATATGCAGGTTACTGGCAGCAGGGATGGCCAAAAGTCGACCATGTCATCTTCTCTCCGAGTCCCGAAGATGCGACACGTGTCGCCGCATTAAAGTCGGGTCAGGTGGATGCCATCTGGCCATTGCCTTCAGACCTCATCGCAGCCGTTCAGCAGGACAGCCACCTTTCCATTCAGCGCGATCCGAGCATTTATCTTTATTACATGGCGATCAACACGCAGCACAAGCCGCTGGCCGATGTTCGGGTGCGTCAGGCAATCAACTATGCGATTGACCGTAATCTGTGGCTGAAAGTGGCCTTTGCCGGTCTGGGCAAACCTGCCACATCCGCGATCCCGGAAGGCGTACAGTTCTATCAGAAACAGGGCGATCCTGATTACGGCTATGCGCCGGATAAGGCCAAAGCCTTGCTGAAAGCGGCGGGTTATCCGGAGGGACTGGATCTTAAGCTCTGGGTGACCAACGCCACGGCCAGCGTCCGTGCCGCTCAGGTGCTGAAAGCGCAACTGGCCACGGCAGGCATTCGTGCCACGGTAACACCGATGGATTCCGGCACGCGCAACGCTAAGTTGTGGGGCGTTCAGGACCCGAAAAAGGCGGAGTTTGACCTCTACTATGGCGGCTGGTCGACCTCTACGGGGGATGCCGACTGGGCGCTGCGTCCGCTGTTTGCCACCGAGTCCTGGGTTCCGACCTCGTATAACGTCTCCTATTTCAGTAACCCTGATGCAGATAAAGCGATTGCTGCCGGGCTGGCGACGGCCGATCCGGCAAAGCGTGGCATCGCCTATGCGCAAGCGCAAAAGGTGTTGTGGAAAGAAGCACCGGTGGCGTTCCTTGGCACGCCAGACAATCTGGTGGGCAAGCGCAACACGCTGAGCGGCGTTTCGATGCTGCCTGATGGTAATTTACTGTTCACTCAGGCGTCCTTTAAATAAGACGGTCTCTTCTTCCTCGTCCCCTGTCCGGAACGGATGAGGGACGCGAGGAGGCCAGTCGCACCTCATTTCAGGGAATGGCATGTTTGCATACATCATTCGCCGATTGCTGGAGATGATCCCGGTTTTGCTGGTGGTCTCGTTGCTGGTTTTCGGTTTTATCAAGCTCATGCCGGGCGACCCGGCGCGTATTTATGCCGGACCGGATGCGCCTGTTGAGGCGATCGAAGCGGCGCGTCAGCACCTCGGGCTTAACGATCCGCTGCCGCAGCAGTATCTCCACTGGATCGGCAGCCTGTTGCAGGGCGATCTGGGCACCACGTATCGCACCCAGCAACCGGTGCTGGAGGTAATCAAAGAGGGCTTCATGCCGACGCTGTGGCTCGCCTTAGCGGGTTTTACCTGGTCCGTCATTCTCGGTTTATTATTCGGCGTTATGGCTGCACTGAAACGTGGAAGATGGCAGGACTGGACGCTGATGAGCGTGGCGGTCGGCGGCATTTCGATGCCAGCCTTCTGGCTGGGGCTGTTGCTCATCCAGTTCGTCGCGATGCCTTTTGGGCTGTTCTCGGTCAGCGGCTTTAACAGGGCCAGCGATATAGTCCTGCCCGCCATCACGCTGGGTTCGTCGGTTGCGGCGGTAATGGCGCGCTTTACCCGTTCGGCGTTTCTTGAGGTGGCGCAGGAAGATTACGTGCGTACCGCCAAAGCCAAAGGGCTGCGTAACCGCCTGGTGACGTGGAAACATGTGATGCGTAATGCGCTCATCCCGGTAATTACCATGCTGGGCTTGCAGTTCGGTTTTCTGCTGGGCGGATCCATCGTGGTGGAGAGTGTTTTCAACTGGCCAGGATTAGGCTGGTTATTGATTGAGTCGATCAAAGCGCAGGATCAGCCGGTGATTCAGGCGCTGGTGATGCTGTTCGTCTTTGAATTTATTGTGATTAATCTGCTGGTCGATCTGCTTTACGCGGTGGTTAATCCGGCCATTCGTCTGCGACAGGAGCCAAAATGAGTATTCAATCGCTGACTGAAAATCCGCCTCAGATTATTCGTTCACCGTGGCGCGATTTCCTGCACGCTCTTGTGCGGAACCCTCTGGCGCTGGTCTCAGGCGGGTTTGTGCTGCTGTTGATTGTGGTGGCGATTTTTGCGCCCTGGCTGGCGCCCTGGGATCCCATGGCTCCGGACTGGATGGCGTTATCGTCGCCACCAACAGCGGCACACTGGATGGGGACCGACGAACTGGGGCGCGACCTGCTCAGCCGCATTATCTATGGAGCGCGGATCTCGCTCTATATCGGCGTGCTGTCGGTGACGATCGGCATGCTGGTCGGGGTCATGCTGGGCTTACTGGCGGGCTATTACGGCGGTTGGGTTGATATGCTGATCATGCGCGGTGCCGACGTATTATTCGCGTTCCCGGGTATGTTGCTGGCCATTGCGGTGGTGGCGCTGCTGGGGACGGGTCTGAACAATGTCATTATCGCCGTCGCGGTATTCAGCGTGCCGGTATTTGCCCGCATCGTGCGGGCTTCGACGCTCTCTCTGAAGCAGGCTGCCTATGTTGAAGCCGTGCGCTGTGCCGGTGCGCCAGACAGCGTCATTATTCTGCGGCATATTCTGCCCGGCACGCTTTCCAGCGTGATTGTCTATTTCACTATGCGCATTGGCACCAGTATTCTGACAGCGGCGGGCCTGAGTTTTATTGGACTGGGTCCGGAACCGGACGTGCCTGAATGGGGCAATATTCTGGCGATGAGCCGAAGCATGATGATGGCCGGATCGTGGCACATGAGCGTATTTCCGGGGCTGGCGATCTTTATTACCGTGCTGGCATTCAATCTGCTTGGGGATGCGCTGCGCGACACGCTCGATCCAAAACTCAAGGGCTGACTATGGATTTCCAACAATTGCAGCGTGAACTGCTGCTGAAACACTGGCGTGACCTGCGTCAGCTTGGGCAGCCGCGAAGCGCCTGCGGACCCACTAATCGAATCAGCGATGTTGCGGGCGTGCGTGTCGGACATTACACGCTGAATGAAGGCGAAAAGCAGACTGGCGTAACCGCTATCGCCCCGCCGGGCGGCAATCTGTTTCTCACGCCGCTGCCGTGTGGGGTTGAGGTGCTTAACGGTTTTGCGAAACCCGTCGGACTGGTTCAGATAGAGGAGCTTGGCGTGCTTCAGACGCCGATTCTGCTCAGTAACACGCTGGCGGTCGGCACGCTGTTTACCACGCTGGTGCGGGATGCCATCAGTCGTAACCCGGAACTGGGACGAACACTGCCCACGGTCAATCCGCTGGTGCTGGAGTGCAACGATGGCTGGCTGAATGATATCCAGGCGCTGGCCATCACTGAAGCGATGGCGCAGGAGGCATTGCAGACGGCCTCAGCAGACTTCGCGCGCGGCAGCGTCGGCGCAGGGCGCGGGATGAGCTGTTTCAGCCTCAAAGGGGGCATCGGAACCGCCTCGCGGGTTATTCCCTCGCTCAACGCCACGCTTGGCGTGCTGGTGCTGGCCAATTTCGGCGCACTGGAAGCATTAACGCTCGATGGCGTTCGGGCTGGCGAGATGATTGCGCCGCTGCTGGCCGGGGAGACGCCGCAGCTGGATGCCGGTTCGGTCATCATCATCATGGCGACGGATGCACCGCTGGACGCACGTCAGTTAAAGCGCATCGCGAAGCGAGCCGGTGCCGGCCTGGGACGGCTGGGCAGTTACTGGGGCCACGGCTCGGGCGACATTGCGGTGGCGTTTTCAACGCAACCTCTGCCGCAACCGCCACAGGACGACACGCTGGAGCCGCTGCTTGCTGCAGCGGCAGATGCAACTGAACAGGCTGTACTGGATGCTTTGCTGAGCGCTGAGGCTGTTACCGGCTTTCGCGGTCATCATCGCCCCTCACTGACGCAGATTCTGGATAGATTAACGACATGAAAATTTTTATCTCGGCCGACATTGAAGGCATCGCGGGGGTCATGCGCCCGGAGCAATGTACACCCGGCCACCCGGAACATCAGCTGGCCCGTGGTCTGATGGAGCAGGAAGTGAATGCCGCAATTGAGGGGGCTTTTGCAGGCGGGGCAACGGAAGTGGTGGTGGCAGACAGCCATGCGCAGATGACCAATTTGCGTGCGGAAAATATCGATCCCCGCGCCCGGCTGGTGCAGGGAAAACCCCGTGTCCTGTCGATGGTGGAAGGGATAGAGCAGCAGACGTTCGACGGGCTGTTTCTGGTGGGATTTCACAGCGCAGCAGGTGAACCCGGCGTACTGGCGCATACCATCAACGGCCGGGCATTCTGGCGTATCCATATCAATGGTCTGGTGATGGGAGAAACCGATATTTATGCGGCCGCCGCTGCTGAGCACGGCACGCCATTGCTGCTGGTCACCGGTGACGATCAGTTACAGAGCTGGATTGCGGAACACTACTCAGCAGTCAATTACGTCTGTGTAAAACGCGCCATTTCTCATACCTGCGCGGAATCAATCAGCCCACAAGCGGCACAGCGTGCGATCGCTGCCGCAGCAAGCGCCGCGCTGCAACATCCCCCTCAGGTGAGCACGAGCCGCCTGACGGCACCTTACGCTATGCGCCTTCAGGCCACTAAACCGGTGCTGGCCGATCTGTTCAGCCTGATCCCCGGCGTCACGCGCCTGGATGCCGTTACCGTGGCGTATCAGGCGGAGAATATGGAGACGTTAATCAGCTTACTCAGTGCATTCTCCTATCTGGCGAGTACTCAGTCGTAGCGACTTTATACCCGGGCTGCCTGCAACATCAGCCCGTCAAGCCCGCCGTTCCGGTTCTCCTGAAACCACGCTGCCAGGCACACGCCTGTATTGCGGACTGTGCATACGCATCTTCCCTCTGACGAGTCAGAATCGTTGCTGGCTTAAATCCGCTCAACTCGCGCTGCGGACCAGCGCTCCTTTAACTGCACCACGGCAGCGCGAAACCCGCTCCCTGCAGAGGCTTCAGACGGGACTGCCGGGTGCGGATGGGGGCGAGACAGGCAACTGAGCCTGCACCGGTTTTGCGGTACAGTTTTTGCAACAGGATAATGATTTCTTTCTCACCCTCCGCCCGGGCCTGATCGTGCAGCCTGTCGGAGAGGCCTTCGTTTTCGGTATTCCATCCAGGGTAAAATAGTCATGCGGCTCCGCCATATAGAGGTCTTTCAGGCCATCGTACAGACCGGCAGCATCAGCGCTGCGGCGCGCTTGCTTAATGTCTCGCAGCCCAATATCAGCCGTGTGCTGAATCATGCTGAGCAGCAATTGGGATTTGCGCTGTTTGAGCGACGTATACAGGGAATGAGTGTGACGGCAGAAGGACGACGCCTTCTGCCTGAAATAGACGATCTCTGCCAGCGCCTGCAATCTATCACCCAGCTCACGGAACAGCTGCGGCGGGGCGAAGGGCAGTTAGTTCGCGTCGGCGCGGCTCACGCTTTTGGTCAGATGGTTTTGGCACCCGCATTAGTCACCTGGCGGCAACAGATGGCCTCGGTCAGTGTCGAACTGGTCACCGAGCACTTTAGTACTTTATGCCAGATGATTCTGGATAATCAGCTCGATTTCGCGCTGGTTTTTGGTCAGCAGGTCGATGCGGATCTTCTGGCTGAACCTCTGTTTCAGTCTTCGATGGTCGCGTTGTTACCGCTCAATCATCCCCGTAATGAACCCGTTACGCTTGCGTGGTTATGCAACAATAATTTACTGATGATGCAGACTCAGGATCCGCTTGGACGCGTACTTCACCGAGCGCTGCGCGATAAAAAACTGAATCCCGCCGTGTCGTTGTCGATTAAAACCTATTCGGTCATTGCGGATATGGTGCTGGCAGGCGGCGGCACGGGCGTCGTGGATCTCTTCACCGCCTGTCGCTATGCCGAACAGCTAAAGCTGCTACCCATAGCACAGCCCCTGCCGTTTGAAGTGATGCTGATCAGCCGCCGTGACCAGCCACAGTCGCAGTCCACTCTGCAACTTAAGCAGGTGATCCGTAACAGACTGTGGGAGATCGCCCGGCAGTGTGAAACGCAGTTTATGGGTGGCTGAATAAGCGCCGCTTTCAGGTGAAGAGCAGGGGAAGATGGGTGTGCTCAGGCAGCATCAGATTCGCTCGCTGACTTTTGCACCAGAAATCGTGGAGCCCGAACAGTGAATCTTTTTTAAGGTAATGATTCCTGCATTGTTGAAATGTGCTGACAGAGACTATTGAGACGGCGTTGAAATAAAAAATCCACGCAGATGCGTGGATTTATTCTGTGATCTTCATGAGATTCAGTTAAACCCCATGAGACAACAATCTTTAATCAGACGTTGAACTGTGATTAGTTATTTATTCTTTTGATTTAATGTATTTTTATTTGATTTTTAATAATTCGTACTCATTTATGTACTCACTTTCTCAAAAGCAGCAATTTAGGAAGTATGGCATTCACTTTTGACCGAAAACTGGTCAAAAAATCCATGCGTTGGTGATCAATGGTGTCCATTACACCGTTATTCCCAAACCACCTCAGTTGCGAGATAGTTATGTATTACTGAGCGGACTGTCAGTATGCCTTGTTGAAATACCACGTATCGATAGATGTCATCTTGAACATTAACCCAACCATCATCTAAGTCTTGACCTGTCATGACACGAGTCATCATTCTACTTCCAACTTCTGGCCAGCCAGCAAAGGGTCCACCAGCTTCTTCGAAGTCGTTACGTTGGATTTGATTCATAGACATCAGCGGAACGGCACTTACAGAGACTGGATCGTCCAACATTGGCTCTCCGTACTCGTAGAAAGCATGGCCTCTGGCATTTTTCAAAATAACCCGATGTATGCGTTCTATTTCAGGTAGCCAAAGAATCTGCTGTCTGCCATATTCATCCACTGTAATCTGCTTAGCTGCCTGTAGTCGAGCAGCCAGGGATGGGTTACGTGTAAGTGCCCTCCCGATTTTTGGATTTCTCTGCGCTGAAGGGTCTGTGCTTCCTGCCTCCACACAACTCAGAAAAGTAACGAAGTACTCTTCATCCAATGAGAAGCCGGTATTACATTCCTTGCATACTTCGACTTGTGGTACATGGGGCGGCAGAGGTCTTTCTAGTAACCCTTTTGTCGGGACGTGATCTCTGTTGGTATGAAGGTCAATAATGGGTGAACTGCAATGGATACACCAGGCTTTGTGCCTATCATCGGTAAAATGCTCTATTTTTTCCATACATCCTCTCTAAATGTCATATTGCTATTGCTTTTTTGTTCTGTAAGCCACGCAGTTTCAACGATTAAAAAGTTACTGATGCATAAACCAGCCATCCCATATACATAGAAACTAGTATCAATCCTGTTGTTAGTCTCAGTAAAGAGTGTTTGGTGCTTTTGATATCATATAGATAACACGGATCACACGATTTTCTGCTAGTAACATTAACTGGGGGTATCTGATGCAAATGTTGCGTATAATGCTGGCATCAAAACTTGAAAAGTCTGAGTAAGATTAAATTGAAAGCTATTGATTTATTTGCTGGTGCGGGAGGTTTTTCGCTAGCAGCCTTTGAGGTTGGCATTGATGTTCAAGCTGCAATTGAACTCGATAAGCAAGCCTCTGATACTTATTACCACAACCTTGTTGAGAAGCTTGGCGCACAAACTCAGGTGTTCTCCCAAGACATCAATGATGTTGATATTGGCTCTATGATGAAGTTTCAGGGCATCAAGCAGGGGCAGCTTGACATTTTGCTTGGTGGTCCGCCATGTCAAGGGTTTTCATCACATCGTATTAACGATGCAGGAAAAGATGACCCAAGAAATGCTCTATTGATACGTTACTTTGACTTCGTTAAGAATCTAAGACCAAAAGTATTTCTGGTTGAAAATGTGCCGGGCCTCCTTTGGCCTCGCCATGCAGAGTATTTGAACAATTTTATCGCTCTCACGAGAGCACATGACTACCACATCGTTGGGGATCAACCCTTCATTCTCAATGCGAGAGATTATGGTGTTCCACAGAGCCGTAAGCGTGCTTTCATACTTGCAGTAAGAAAAGATATATGCACCGATGGTTTTGAATGGCCTCCAAAAGCGACTCATACCAAATCGGGTACAAGAGTGTGGTCAACATCTTCAACTGTGTTTGAACGTCCTCCTCAATCAGTATTAATTGAGCTGAAAGATAGGCTTATTGAGAAATTTGACTTCACAGTGGAAGATGCTGAAACCTGCATTAAGGCGTTAATGTGGGGCAAACCCGTAGCTTCCAATGATCCATGTCATGTTCATATGATGCATTCTCCTGAACTGACAGCTCTTTTTGAAAACACCCCTCTCTTGGGGGATAGAACTGAATCAGGAAGGATATTGGATTGCCATAAAAATTACAGTGGGCATCTGGATGTGTATGGAAGAATCTATCCCCATATACCATCGAATACTGTTACTACGGGTTGTAATAACCCTTCGAAAGGCCGTTTTGTTCATCCGTGGCTACCACAGGGGATTTCTCTTAGGCATGCGGCACGGTTACAGACATTTCCTGATGATTATGCTTTTTTGGGGGGATCAATGTCTGTTGCTAAACAAATTGGAAATGCTGTCCCTGTGGAACTTGGTAAAGTGCTGCTGGGATCAATAATGAAACTACTATCAACGCAGCCTTCCCATGAGGTTGAAGATAATGCCAGGGAAGTAGATTATGGTAAGGAATGTACAAAATGACGCAACATGTTACGTTTCAGACTAGAGCAAGGACGATTGACCATTTAGGGCGAGAACAGATAGCTGACTGTCCGACAGCTATATCGGAGCTTTGGAAGAACGCTTATGATGCTTATGCCAGACAAGTAAGTCTTCATATCTTTGATGGGGATATGAAGATTTCGGCCGTTGTTGATGATGGCCACGGTATGAATCGTAATGAATTTGAATCTAAATGGCTCATTGTTGGGACGGAATCAAAAACTAATGGTTTCTCTATTCCTGAATTTGATCGAGATGGTTTACCAGAACGTCCAAAGCAAGGTCAGAAAGGAATTGGTCGCTTGTCATCGGCAGCTTTGGGACCACTGCTATTACTCATCTCCAAACGAAAAAACAGTGATTATGTTGCGGCCCTTATAGATTGGCGGTTGTTTGAAAACCCATTCTTATTTTTGAATGATGTTCAAATCCCTGTCAGCGAGTTTAACCGTAAAAATGATCTATCAGAGGTACTTCCACAACTATTTGACCAGATGATGGGGAATATATGGGGTAGCTCAGATGATCCTGCGCGCACAAAACGGATCGCGGATGCATGGAGTGCCTTTAGCAAACAAGAAACTGAAGATGGATTAGAAGTTACTACTCAAGAAAAAATCGAAGAAACACTGATACAAGACGTATTCAAAGATGAGCATTTCAGCAAATGGGCAGTATGGTCGGGCGATTCGGCCCATGGAACAGCCATGTTTATCGCTGATGTTCAATATGACATCTATATCCAGTTATCAAATACCGACCCTAATCAAGCTGACGACACAGAGAAAAGTACTCGTGAGAGATTTTTCCAAACGCTTTCAAATTTCACTGACCCCTTTTCCCGTAATGATGAACCTACAATAGATAATTTTTCATACAATGTTACGGGTTGGATTAATAATACTCCAAGAGTTATTATTGGAGAGAATAGAGAATTTGATCTAAGAAACCTTGAAGATTTGGAACATATCATTGAGGGGGAAGTTGATTCTGATGGATATTTTAAGGGACGGGTTAAGGTTTTTGGAGAGTGGATTGAAGAATATACTATTAAACCAAAGCAAGTCTATAAAACACGAAAAGATAGTGCCTTTGGTCCTTTTCATATACGAATTGGAGCTTTTGAACGAATCTATAACAGTTCTTCACTAAATGAATCTCAACATGCGAACTTTATAGAACAATCAGATAAATATGGTGGTCTCAGAGTATATCGTGATGGGCTGCGAGTTATGCCATATGGAAGGGCTGATAGTGATTATTTTTCAATAGAAGAGCGCCGTTCTAAGAATGCTGGCCGATACTTTTGGTCGAATCGACGCATGTTTGGGCGTATCGCTATAACTCGCGAAAATAACCCTAATTTAAAGGATAAAGCGGGCCGAGAAGGATTTATTGAGAACCGCGCGTCTAAACTTTTTCGTGAAATTGTTGAAAAGATTCTTCTGGATTCTGCTGACAAACACTTTGGTAGGCTTGCAAAAGAACGACAAAGCACAATTGATGATCTCAGAGAAAAGAAAGCTCAGTTAAAGGCTGATGAGGATAGGAGTAAATTACTTAACAAGGAACGCACACGTATACGGATGTCAATAAAACGTAACATGGCATCTCTAGTAAACCTTGTAACCACATTATCTGAATTTAAAGATAATCTGGCAGGTAGATTGAGTTTAGATTCAATTGATGATCTACAAGCGCTTAAGAAAACTACCGATGAATTTATTGAGATAATTCAGAGTTATTCATTGAGTCCTATACCTACAAATCTTGGTCGTTTGGAAGAGGATTATCGGGCTTATAGGAAAGAGGAATTACTGTGCAAAGAGATGATCAAGGATCTCTCATATGCAATAAACAAAGCTATTGCGGATTCTACACAAAAAAGTGACTACGAAAAAGCACATGAAGTTTATCGTAGTAAACTGGCAAGTATCAATAATAGCATCACAAGATATGCTGCCCGCGGTAAAGAAATGCTCGTCAAGCAGCAAGTTGAACTCGAAGAGTTAATTAAAAATTGCCGAGAGCAATATAAACTTGTTATGGAAGAAAGTCTTGAGGACTTAGACCTTGCGAGAGTATCATTGCCAGCAGTGCTTGAGAAATTAGATTCCGAACAAGAGAAAGTTGAAATAGAGAATGCTCAAAAATTATCTCCATATGTTACAGCACTTGAGCGTATTAATGAACAGATTGATCTGGAAGGTCTCGCCATCCACAGCATGAATGAGTCCGTTCGTTATAGAGACGAATTAGCTCGGTTGCATTCGCTGGCGCAGCTCGGAATTACAGTCGAAATTATCGGTCATGAACTTGATGGATTAGATCAAGAGCTTACCTATGCATTGAAAGTGATAAAAGATGATCAGTTGACTCCTACCCAAGAGAAAAACATCGATGTAGCATTAAATTGCCATAACTCATTAATCGATAAGCTTAAATTTCTTTCTCCTCTAAAATTATCCGGGAAGAAAGAGATTCAGAAGATTACAGGTTTAGGTATAGAGGAATATATTACAGGGTATTTTTCTAAACAACTCTCGAACGCAGATATAAAGCTTTCATGCACTCCTGAATTCAGAAATATATCGATTATGGATTTGCAGTCACGAATCTTTCCAGTATTTATAAATATAATAAATAATTCTATATATTGGGTGCAGAGGCTCGAAGGCAATAATAAAGAGATATTATTATCATTTAGGGATAATGAAATATATATAAGTGATGATGGCCCTGGCGTAGATGTTGATGATCTCGGAAGTCTCTTCACACTGTTTTTCACCCGCAAGCAAAAAGGTGGAAGAGGTGTAGGGCTTTATCTATGTAAACAAAATCTGATGGCTGGCGGACATAGTATCCGTTATGAGGTTCGAGATACTTTTAAAAAACTTAGCGGTGCAAATTTTGCGATTGCATTTAAAGGATTAATCAATGACTGACATGACAACGACTTATCCTGAGCTCATAAATGAAGCTTTTATAAAACCTATCCGTAACGTCACAGTTATTGATGATGAATATCCTACTCTTATATCACTGATTGAGTCGCAAGGCCAAGTTATTAATGGTGATGCTGAGACTATTGCATTAAGAAATGCTAATACAGAACGTCTTAAAAAAATCATTAATATGTGTCATTCCGATTATAAGTGGAGTATAGATGTTTTTAACGGTGAATCACCAAATTTCGGAGGGGAGGTAGATATACCACCTCATATTCATCACAGCGATTTGATCGTATTAGATTACCATTTAGATGGTGATGCATCGGCAGATAATGGTGCGCGTGCGCGTAAAATCATCCAATCGCTTGATCGAAACAATCACTATAATATAACCTTGGTGCATACAAAAGGGTATGAGGACGACATTAAGGATGTTTTCATTGAGGTTTTGAAGGATTTTATGCGTGTTGACTCTTCCCATGTTCTCATTCCTTCAGACGATAAAGTTGAAGAAATGAACATCTGGTTAGATTCTCATGATGATGGTAGAGACTATCAATGGATTAACTCAGACATAAATCTACTTGAAGTCTTAAAAATATACTGTTCAGTAACTCCGGATAAATGTATTAATCCAAACAAACCAGAACATCCACTTCATGCTTTTGTGCCTGAGATAAATGATGTGGCACAAGAGTCAGGCTTAGATTGTTTCGATCTTATGAAATGGCGATTTCATGATATCCTGAAGCAAAATGAAATAGAGTTTGAGAAAAATGCCAGAGATGACTTAAGATGGTATTGGGGGAATGATACTAATTTTATTAGTACAGGTAAGACTTTCATTTCAGTTATTAGAAAGAGTTCGGAAAGTCCTAAAGACGAACTGATAGGTGCACTTAACATTGCCTTAACTAAACACAATGCATCACCGATGCATCTCTTGATGGCGAAAATGCGCTATGAGATGGATGAAAATGGCATTGAGCAAGCATCAAGAATCATCAGCAACAAATATGCCCAAGCTGGGTGGCTTTACAACCTTCTTAAAAATGCTGGTGATGATTCAGCTCACGATAAGGCGATTAATTTGCATTGGGAGCAGTTGGCAACAGCTTCACGATTAGTTCTTCGCGATTTTTCTAAAAAAATAATGACAGTAGCTGAGAATGACTGTCCTTCGAATGAGAAGGGGTTTGTTCAGAAATTTTTCAAAGAATGCATGGGCGATAAAAATCTAGCCGTAGGGCATCTTAATGCTTTCTCTTGTTCTTTGCCAGTAAGCAATGACCATCTTATAACGGGTACCGTTTTAGATATTGAAGGTGAAATATGGGTATGCATTACACCAGCCTGTGATTTAGTACCCAAACAAAAGATTACTCAATGGCAATCACGCATTGGTGAGTCTCATAAAGTTTTTAAAGCAGTAAGATTTGACAGTGCGAAATTGAGCAAGGCAAATAGTAATGCAAACTGTAATGAATATATCTACCTTAATATTGATGGTACACCAAAAGCCTATTGGTTGGGGAACGATAATCCGACTTGGGATACATTTTACGCAGGAAATTTAGGCCGCTATGGAGATGGGCATACTGTGACGCTAACTGCTGTTCGCGAAGATGCTACAGTTGATGGTAACCCATTAACTATACGGTCATTAGCTGCTCACGCTATTGCAGAGTTACGTTATGAGTATGCTCTGAATCTATTGCATAAGTTTGGTTCATCGCAGACCCGTGTAGGGCTTGATTTTCAGGAGCAAAACAGTATGTGGGCTTAGCACTTGATTTGAGTCCACCAGAACATTGTTTTTATACAGATATTAATTAATATGATATTCGGTTCAGGCTCGCAAAGTACTTCAAGTAAGAGCCTGAACACGTATAGTGGCTAAATATCATGTAGAAATGTATGATGATTGTTGGTGGCATCCTTTATTATCAATTGCATTAGCCATGTTAATTAAGGGTTGGGTTGAATGATTGCAGCTATATATAAAATAGAGCTAAGATGATGATGGTATTAAATAGATTTTGGAGGACGTTAACCCCCTGTCTATGGAATAAACCAAGAGCCTACTGGGGGCGGCTCTTGGTTAGCTTGTTACTATCTTAATTGATTGTTTTTTATTTTATCGCAAAGTGTGAAATTTTATAAACCTGACACGTTTATATAGAATCGTCCTTTACCCTCATCAGTTTTCTGTATTCGGTAGGTGATTGGCAAAGAATTTTGTAAATCTGGTTTTGTAAACGTTAAATCGGCCGCACACTGATAGACATCAAGACCTGATTCATGGCTAATTGTTCTGACATTTTCTACTGAAATCCGTACATCCCTATCTAGCGTCATCCCTTTCTCGATTGTCTTTCTGGCAATATCCACGACCAGATTTTTTGCATCATCACTACTACATTTTGGCGTTTTCTCGCCGCAGCCAGCCAGCAAACCAGCAGCAATTAATACCAGAAGTATTGCTTTTTTCATCTATAGTTCCTTCGTAAATTAATGATACTTTTATTACTCATTAAATAGACCATCCATTGCGCCTGCCGCAGAAGCCCCGCAGTATCCCTCGCAACCACGAGTCATCACGCTGGCCTTACCGTTTTTCAGTTCACTAATTACTGCAACACACTGGCTGTTATTGTCATTCCAGACCCAGCGACGCTTCTGGCTTTCTCCAGCAGCTATTTGCTGTGCTGTCTGAATCGCCACGGGTTTAACAGACACCTCAGAGTCATTTAAGATGGCTTAAAGAGAGGTGCACATGATCGGTAAGCGTTATCCCGAAGAGTTTAAAATTGAAGCAGTCAAACAGGTTGTTGATCGTGGTCATTCTGTTTCCAGCGTTGCAACACGTCTCGATATCACCACCCACAGCCTTTACGCCTGGATAAAGAAGTACGGTCCGGAATCTTCCACTAATAAAGAACAGCCAGATGCTCAGGCCGAGATCCGCCGTCTCCAGAAAGAGCTGAAGCGGGTTACCGACGAACGGGACATATTAAAAAAGCCGCGGCGTACTTCGCAAAGCTGTCCGACTGAGGTACGCCTTTATCCGTGACAACACCTGTTGCTGGCCTGTTCGCCTGCTCTGTCGGGTGCTGGATGTTCATCCCAGTGGCTTTTACGCCTGGCTTCAGCAGCCGCATTCACAACGCCATCAGGCAGATCTGAGACTGACAGGACAGATTAAACAGTTCTGGCTGGAATCGGGATGCGTCTATGGTTATCGCAAGATCCATCTGGACTTGCGGGACAGCGGTCAACAGTGCGGAGTCAACAGAGTCTGGCGACTGATGAAACGTGTCGGGATAAAGGCTCAGGTCGGATACCGGAGCCCGCGGGCACGTAAAGGCGAGGCCAGTATCGTGTCGCCCAACAGGCTCCAGCGGCAGTTCAATCCGGATGCTCCGGATAAGCGTTGGGTAACGGACATAACCTACATCAGGACCCACGAAGGCTGGCTGTATCCTGCCGTGGTTGTTGATCTGTTCTCACGCAAAATTATCGGCTGGTCCATGCAATCCCGGATGACAAAGGACATTGCCCTGAACGCACTGCTGATGGCTGTATGGCGGCGTAATCCCCAAAAACAGGTGCTGGTTCACTCGGATCAGGGCAGTCAGTACACAAGCCATGAGTGGCAGTCGTTCCTGAAATCACACGGCCTGGAAGGCAGCATGAGCCGTCGCGGTAACTGCCACGATAATGCGGTTGCAGAAAGCTTTTTTCAGTTACTGAAACGCGAGCGAATAAAGAAAAAGATCTACGGAACGCGGGAAGAAGCCCGCAGCGATATTTTTGATTACATCGAAATGTTTTATAACAGTAAGCGTCGACATGGTTCTAGCAATCAGATGTCACTGACAGAATATGAAAACCAGTATTATCAACGGCTCAGAAGTGTCTAGATTATCCGTGGCGATTCACACTCCATTATGATCTGCTCAAGTATCATTCAATTAAAGATACTCAACCTAGCGTACTCTGACATTGCTTTCTGCTTTAACTGGTGAGATAAAGAATGCGCAATGTAACGTGCTTGCAATAAGAGTTAATCGCAACTCATGATGGGAACAAGCCACTTTGGTATATTCGGTATAATCATAACCAGGTAATGTTAAGTCAATGAAGATACAGGTAGAGGTTTTTAATAATAACGTTGCAAAGAAAATCACAACTCCTGAGCTTAATGGGGAAATTTTTGCATTCGACAGAGATAATATTGATGCACTTGATAGATTAAATATCATTAATAAAACGCCAATGTGTTACATTCTTTATCACGATTATTATGATCGAAGCATTAATAAAAATGAAATATATATTGGTCAGACTGACACGGGAATGATAAGAATAAAAACACACCATAGGGAGAAAGATGACTGGAATAAAGGGTTGATAATTTTCTACGGAATGCCTTCGTTTGATGTAATATTCAAACTTGAAAGTGATTTAATTCAGTTAGCTAGAATTTCGTTGAAATACCATGTCTTGAATATAAAAAATGAAAGCAGAGGGAATTTGTGTGATTGTCAAGAGGAACGATATGATGTGTTCCTTGATAAAATTCAAGACGTATTAAATGCCATTAATATAGATATCTTTGCGAGAAAAATTGATGGTGCATTTACCTTTGATTCTCAAACCAACCTGAAAGCATCATTAATTAAATGCTCACCTCCTTACGAGATAATGGTTCTCGCAGGAAGCTTTGCTGAGGATTTTAAACTTGGATATACTGGGAATTTATTCAAGAAAAATAACGTAAGCACTGAGATACGTGAGAAGAAAACCACAATCATGAGTCGTAGAATAATAAGTGAACATATATCTGAAGCTAACTATTATACTTTCAATATTGACACGCATTTCATAATTGAAGAGGCTGAAAAAATGGCTTTGTATAAATTTAAAAATGTTAACGGATTAAGTATGCACAAATTTATTGACTAGATATATATCATATGTAATCTGATTTTTTGTTATGTTGGTTTTACAAGAACGAAGAGGAAATGAGGAGATTGATAAATCGTGACAAGCTCCTCGTCATTTATTAGCTAAAATCAAACCTACTTAACAGAATAAGTATCCTCTAATAAGTTTTTAGTACCGAGGGATTTGCACATTATAGTTAAAGGCCATTTAGCCCAAGCTTGCTTACCATCGATTAGCAGACGTAAAGTCTGCAATGTCAACTAATGAAACTGAGCGGATATTTGCACTTTTCTCTTTCGGTAATGCAGCAAACCAGCTGGAGCTAACTGAGCGTAAAACCCAGCGACTTATGAACCGCTTTAGTGAATCGTATGCTGCACGGTTAGTCAGCCTTCGTGATGGAAAGCCTGAAAATCATCGGTTTCCGGAAACTAAGTGCAATTTGATGCGGGTCAACGTACGCCATAATTATGGTAGATTATAGATGGTTGAGTGGGCTACAATAGCGTTGAAATTTTTTAGGTTTATAAAGTTAAGAATGTATCGAGATCCGAAAATTAATTATTGATTTCTATTGTCAAAAGAATTTATGCAAGGTGCAATTTATTAAGGAATGAATGATTGTGAATAAAATTATCAGAATCGACTTTTTAGAAGATACAGAGAAAGAGTATTATGCAGCACTCTCATGGCTCAATGATCTAGGAGTGAAAATAGACGCAAGTAGGCTGATGCAAACCTATAAGAGAGTAATAAAATCAAAAAAAGAGCAGTTGAGTCCCGATGAGGTTTGGTCATCATTGGAGTTACATGAAGCTCATGAGTTATATAAAACATTTTCTGAGCTTCCGGAACTACATGAGAACATTCGTGTAAATTTAAAGAAAATCATAAAGGGTCAATTATTTCTTAAGGACGAAGTAATATCAGGCACAGCTAACAATGGCCGAAATTATATGTTTGAGCTGTCGATGGTTGAGTACTTCATTAAACGCGAAATACATATTCGATTCGATTCCAAAGCAGATTTCAATATTGCCACCCCATCTGGTAATGTCTTCTTTGAGTGTAAAAGACCAGCATTAGAATCTACATTGCTAACAAACACGTTAGAGGCTTTCAAGCAGATTAATAATAGAGGAACGCCATCCGACTCAGGTGTGGTATGTATATCTTTGAGTCGAATAATCTGGGAAAAAATGAAGAGTGGGATATTAAACTCTAAACTAGATGATATAACAAGCTATGTGTTAAATTTAGCGAATGAAGAGTTAGGAACTATAAAACGGTGTTGGGACTTCAATAAGCATAAGAAAACCATATTAATTATCACTGATATCAAAGTTCCATTTGTGAATCCTGAAACCAATGATCTTTTATTTTTTCAACATAAAAACTTTAATTTTAGATATTGGGAGATGCACCTTGCCCCACCATGGAATTATGAAGTTATCACAAGGGGTATTATATCCAAGGCAATAATCAATCAATTTGAAAATGAAAACATGGCAAACCCTATAATGGCAAAGTAATCTGATCGCCTAACTGCGCATACTGCCCTCATAAAAAGATGGAAAATCTGCAGTGACCTTTTTTATGAACTTAAATTTTCAATTATTTCCATCTGGGGAAGTTTCGGGGTTTCTTGTTGAGGTATAATTATCTTTTGTGATTAGAATGTAAATCCTTTACTTGGGGTACAACTATTTCCACCACCGGCTGGGAGTATCCACAGTCCGCTCTTGGCACAAAGTGGACCCTGAGGAATGAGTTCTATCCTCGTGTTTCACTAAGTGCAATAAGTTCTACTCGAATTCTGCTACCCATTTGCCCAACATGTCAGCCCAATCCTGCATCATCACTTTACGTTCATCAAGATAGGTCGCATGGTTATATGTGCGGCGAACATTGTTAGTATCAGCATGTGCAAGTTGAGCTTCAATAGCATCAGGTCGATAGCTCATCTCGTTTAAACGTGTACTGCCTGTAGTTCTGGTAGCATTTGGGCTATAAGTACCACTCCAACCGAGTCTTTTAAGTAGCTGACGCAGTGAATGCGATGTCATCGGGCCACGTGGGTTATCTCGGCCCGGAAAAAGGTGCTGTCGATGCCCGGTTAATCCCCGTAGCGTTTTGAGCATTTTGACTGCTTGGGAGGGAAGGGGAATAACATGCTCTCTGCGAGCTTTCATGCGCGTCGCCGGAATGGTCCACAATGCGTTATCAAGATCGAATTCTGCCCATTCTGCCTCGGTGACTTCGGCTGGTCGCGCCAGCGTCCACCACATTAGCCACATGCAATAGTTAACCTGATATGTGCCGCGACTGTTATCAAAACAGCCTAATAGCTTCCCGATTTGCTGTGGATTCAATGCCTGTTTGTGCTGAGTTTTGTTTGCCGGAAGTGCCTTACGTACCGGCCAGACAGGATCACTGTCTGCTCTGAGCGTTGCTACCGCCAGCTCAAAAATGGATGAAATTGTACGTCGGGCTTCAGCGGCAACAGTTGGAGCGCCGCGTTTAGCGGTTTCCTGAAGAATTTTAAGAATGTGGTGTGGGGTTATCTCCCTGATAGGGAGCTTACCGATTGTGGGTAAAACCACACGTTCAAGCATATCCAGTCGGCGTGTTTTGGTAATTTCGGCCCAGTCTTTCATCTGCAACCACTCTTTGGCGATTAGCTCAAAGGTGTTAGATGCGTCATTGACCTTGCGGATCTTATCTAACTGACGAGCCTGTATCGGGCTAACTCCATCTGCAACTTGCTTTCTCGCTTGCTCACATTTCTCTCGCGCTTCGGAGAGCTTTACCGCCGGGTACTCACCCAACGCAAACATGCTTGATTTACCGTTGAGTTTAAACCGATAGCGCCATGCCTTTTTGCCATTGGGTTTTACTTCGAGGTAGAGACCATTAAAGTCGTTGATTCGATGAAGTTTTTCTTTCGGCCGGGCACTGCGGCACTGCGGCATTGCGTATCAGTGAGCATAGCGGGTCCTTGTCTATTTCTTATACCGTTATTGTACTCACCTAAAATGTTAATGGAAACGGATTGTACTCATCTATGTACTCATTTTAGACTGCGCTTCCATGAGATAACATGAGACAATGTGGAATAAAAAATCCACGCAAATGCGTGGATTTAATTGTTTTCTGTGATCTTCATGAGATTCAGTTAAACCCCATGAGACAACAATCTTTAATCAGACGTTGAACAGGAAGTTCATCACATCGCCATCTTTCACGATGTACTCTTTGCCTTCTGAACGCATCTTGCCGGCTTCTTTAGCACCTTGCTCGCCTTTATAAGCGATGAAATCTTCAAACGCGATGGTCTGGGCGCGGATAAAGCCTTTCTCGAAGTCGGTATGGATTTTACCGGCGGCCTGTGGAGCCGTCGCGCCAACCGGGATGGTCCAGGCACGTACTTCTTTCACGCCAGCGGTGAAGTAGGTCTGCAGGTTCAGCAGGGAGTAACCGGCGCGGATAACGCGGTTCAGGCCTGGCTCTTCCAGTCCCAGCTCTGCCATGAACTCGTCACGGTCTTCATCTTCCAGCTCAGCAATGTCCGACTCAACGGCGGCGCACACGGGCACCACGACTGAACCTTCCGCTTCGGCGATAGCGCGCACCTGATCCAGGTACGGGTTGTTCTCGAAACCATCTTCATTGACGTTAGCAATGTACATGGTGGGTTTCAGGGTCAGGAAGCTCAGATAGCGGATTGCCGCTTTGTCGTCCTCATCCAGATTCAGTGAACGCAGCATGCCCGCTTCAGAAAGATGCGGCAGGCACTTCTCCAGCGCAGCCAGCTCGGCTTTGGCATCTTTGTCGCCGCCTTTGGCTTTCTTCTGCACACGCTGAATCGCACGTTCACAGGTTTCAAGATCGGACAGCGCCAGCTCGGTGTTGATCACATCAATATCTTCAGCCGGGTTCACTTTACCCGCCACGTGGATGATGTTGTCGTTTTCAAAGCAGCGCACCACGTGGCCGATCGCTTCGGTTTCACGGATGTTGGTCAGGAACTGGTTACCCAGGCCTTCACCTTTTGACGCGCCTTTTACCAGACCGGCGATATCGACGAATTCCATGGTAGTCGGCACCACGCGCTGCGGCTTAACAATCTCAGAAAGCTGGTCGAGACGCAGGTCAGGCATCGGCACCACGCCCGTGTTTGGTTCAATGGTGCAGAAGGGGAAGTTAGCCGCTTCGATGCCCGCTTTAGTCAGCGCGTTAAACAGAGTGGATTTACCGACGTTCGGCAGGCCCACGATACCGCATTTGAATCCCATGGTTTGATACCCTTTATAACTGGATGGACAGTTCGCCAGAAGGCGGACTGTCGGAGACGAATTGAAAAATTTCGCGCATTATACACGGAATCACGACGATTCGGGCGTTTAAGCAGGCTTGAAGGCGTGCAGCCGGTTCATCGCCTTGATACGATCCTCTTTCAGCCACAGTTCGGTGCAGCGCGCCGCCTCATCAATGGCATCATCAATCAGCTTCTGCTCACTGGCGGGCGGCTTGCCCAGCACAAATCCGGTCACCTTGTTGCGATCACCGGGATGCCCGATACCGATGCGCAGCCGATGGAAATTGTTGTTGTTGCCCAGTTTGCTGATGATATCTTTCAGCCCGTTATGGCCGCCATGCCCGCCGCCCTGCTTGAACTTCGCCACGCCGGGTGGCAGATCGAGTTCATCATGCGCCACCAGGATCTCTTCTGGCGCGATGCGATAAAAGGTCGCCATCGCCGCCACGGCTTTCCCGCTCAGGTTCATAAAGGTGGTCGGCACCAGCAGGCGCACATCCTCTCCGGCTATCGCCAGGCGCGCGGTATAGCCATAGAATTTGCCTTCCTCTTTCAGTGACTGATTGTGGCGCTCAGCCAGTAAATCCAGATACCAGGCACCCGCATTGTGGCGCGTGGCGGCATATTCAGCGCCTGGATTGGCAAGGCCCACAATCAGTTTAATGCTGCTCACAATGATTATCCTGCTGTTATCGCGAAAGGGCGTTAGTTTACTTCGCCACGAGCGAGATGACAAAGTACAAGCATCGAAATGGTTCATGACGGTGATTAATCATTTTCCATCTGAATCAACAGGCTGCAATCAGGACCAGTTAATTATTTATGGCTGATGTGTGATCCAGTCCGCAACGTTATCGTCACCCATTGCCTAAGCTTATGGCACTTAACATTGTGTGCGGTTATTGACTCATATGGATGGAGGTGCAGCATGAAACATCAACACTGCCGCGTAGCGGGTAACAGCTTGATGGTACTGGGATTAGTCACAATGGTGCTGGGCGTGGGTTTCTCAATTATGAACCAGCTTCCCTCGCTTGATCTGCCAGATGCGCTGGCGCAGGGCGCAATCTTAGGCATCTTTGTTGGTGCAATGATGTGGCTGGTCGGGGCGGGTCTGAGTGGTCGTGAAAAGGTTGAAGATCGTTATTACTGGCATCGTCACTATGACAAACGTTGTCGCCGGTCGCACAATTCTCACCATTAACTGATGCCAGCAGTGACCGGATGCTGCGCGATGCGGTTCCGGCCGCTGGCCTTGGCGTGATAGAGCGCTTTATCCGCCAGCGTGAGTAAATCGTCAAAACCCTGCTGCTGATGTGTGACAGTGGCAAACCCAATGCTTACCGAATAGGCAATTGAATTGGGTTGTGACGCACAGACCTCCCGCCGAATTGTCTCGCACCAGGCCTCTGCCTCTGTTGCCGCCGCCGGAATTATCGCCGCAAACTCCTCTCCGCCCAGTCGCGCAAAACGCCCCTCGGCTGGTATCAGCCCTCTGACAATGTCGCAAAAGTGAATCAATATCTGGTCGCCCTGTTGATGGCCATACCGATCGTTAATGCTCTTAAAATGATCCAGATCGAACAGTATCGCGCTAAAGGGCCGGTTCTGACGGCGGCATCGCGCCACAATCTTCTCTGCTTCATTAAATAAAGCACGACGATTCCAGACGCTGGTCAGAGGATCGTGCATCGAGGCATGCTTTAAGACTGACTGCATCTGTTCATTCACCATGGCCAGGATAGTAAATGTCAGACCGATGACAAACAGAATCGATTCCAGGATGACGTAAATCGAGAAGTTTGATCCGCCAATGGCGCCAGGCAGCGTGCTGGGAATAGCGCTGTCCAGAAACAGGCGAGCGAGATGAAACAGCAGATGGATCCACAGCAGCAGCTGTGCAGGCCAGAAAGTTGCCTTTAACGTGTCACGTGCCAGCCAGACCAGCTGGATCAGTGCGGCAGTATAGGCGATGCAGGCGATGCAGAGCACCAGCACCCGTTTGGGTAAGCTGTAATAGAATGCCGGGAAACAGCAGAGGAGTGCCCAGAGCAGGGCGCCCAGCAGCCAGTGAGTGCCGATGGGCTTGCCGCAGAAGCGCCGGAACGCATTTAACAATCCGCCGTAAGCCAGCATCACTAAAACGTTACCCACTGCAACGGGCAGGAAATGCAGGCCACTGCTGCGCAGGCTACTTAAGAATACCGCAATCAGGGTAAAAACCAGCGACAGGCAGGTGAAGCCGAGAACGCGATCATACTGCGATCCGATCCAGGCAAAAAACATGATGATGCTCAGAAACCCCAGCACATAAAGCTCGCAGACAAATAACGTATAGATATCCAGGCTCATGGCGGTCAGGGTTCTTATGAAAAGTGCGCTGCAAATTACCACTTAACGGCACAGGGCAGAAGCGGGAAACGCGGCGTTTTATCAAAAGAGTGGGTGGCGTTGGAAACAGGCGATTTTGGGGAAATTTATCGCGAAAATATCAGAAAAGGAAGCGCGTTAATCGGGCACCCGGCAGGCATAAAAAAACCGGGCACAGGGCCCGGTTCCGCGAAGATTAATGCTCGAACATTGCCGAGATTGATTCTTCGTTACTGATGCGGCGAATGGCTTCGGCCAGCATGCCAGATAAGGTCAGCGTGCGCACATTCGGCAGTGACTTAATCTCCTGAGAGAGTGGGATGGTATCGCAGACGATCACCTGGTCGAGTACAGATTTACGCAGGTTTTCAACCGCATTGCCGGAGAAGATCGGGTGGGTCGCGTAAGCAAATACGCGTTTAGCACCACGCTCTTTCAGCGCTTCAGCCGCTTTGCACAGCGTGCCGCCGGTGTCGATCATGTCGTCGACCAGCACGCAGTCGCGGCCAGCAACGTCACCAATGATGTGCATCACCTGAGAAACGTTCGCGCGAGGGCGACGTTTATCGATGATGGCCATATCGGTGTCGTTCAGCAGTTTAGCGATAGCACGGGCACGTACTACGCCACCAATATCGGGAGAAACAACAATCGGGTTTTCCAGACCGATCTGCATCATATCTTCCAGCAGGATCGGACTGCCAAATACGTTATCAACCGGGACGTCGAAGAAGCCCTGGATCTGCTCGGCGTGCAGGTCAACCGTCAGAACACGGTCAACACCGACGCTGGAAAGGAAGTCTGCCACTACTTTAGCGGTGATAGGTACACGCGCGGAACGCACGCGGCGATCCTGACGGGCATAACCAAAGTAGGGGATGACTGCGGTAATACGACCAGCAGAAGCACGACGCAGCGCGTCGACCATCACAACCAGTTCCATCAGATTATCGTTGGTGGGGGCACAGGTGGACTGGATGATGAAAATATCACCACCGCGTACATTTTCGTTGATCTGTACGCTCACTTCACCATCACTGAAACGTCCTACAGCGGCGTCTCCCAGGCTGGTGTAAAGGCGGTTGGCAATACGTTGTGCTAGTTCCGGGGTGGCGTTACCAGCAAATAGCTTCATATCAGGCACGAGAAGAACCTCAGGCTTTGCGTCCAGAGAATGAACGGCATGACTGTAACCGGCGCGTACGGTCATGTGCGTTCACACGGGTGTGTTGATGCGAAACGTGCAGTGTCCGGAACGTGGTGACACTGTCACGCATTCGCTAATCGCCTCGCAGGGTACGCTGTAGCGGCGAAACATTTACGCCCCGGGCTACAAATGCGCGTACCCCATTCGGGGCAAGCTCCAGCACCTGGCGGGCAGCAGACTCGGTGTCGAATTCAGCAAACACACAAGCGCCCGTGCCAGTCAGGCGTGACGGCGCGTATTCTAGCAGCCAGGAAACAAGCTCATCAACCTCACGAAAACGTTTTCTTACCACTGCTTCACAATCATTGGTGAAGGGTGAGGCTAAAAGCGTCGATAAACTGCGCGATGGAGTATCTCGCGTCAGTTCGGGGTCGTTGAATACTACTGGGGTGCTGATATTCACGCCGGGATGGGCGACAAGATACCACTTTTCTTTCGGCTCTGCGGGATGAAGTTGTTCACCCACCCCCTGGGCGAAGGCCGCGAAGCCCTGGACAAACACCGGCACATCCGCGCCCAGCTTCACGCCCATCGCTGCCAGCTCATCCGGCGTGAAGCCGGTTTGCCACAGATGATTCAGCGCCACCAGTACGGTTGCCGCATCAGAGGAGCCGCCACCGAGACCGCCACCCATGGGCAGGTTTTTCTCAACGGCAATCTGCGCGCCCGCGTGAGCGGACAGGCGGTGGTTATCCTGCGCCGCCTGTTTCAGCATGTTTGCGGCGCGGACAATCAGGTTATCCGCATCCGCAACACCTGCCACGGGCGTTAACAGTGTAATCGAGCCGCTTTGATCGACGGTAATCTGCAACTGGTCACCGTAATCAAGAAACTGAAACAGCGTCTGCAGGTTGTGATAGCCGTCGGGACGACGGCCGGTGATGTAGAGAAAAAGATTCAGTTTTGCCGGGGCAGGCCAGTGGGTGATCATTGAACGGTCCAGCCGTCCATACGCAGTTTAATCCGCTGGTCACCCTCTTTCAGCTCCAGGCTCGAAGGCAGCGGCGGGGTGACTTTGCTGTCGTAGCCCCCGATAGAGACCTGCCAGTTCTGACCGTCGCGGCTGTAGTTCAGGCTGCTCAGCTGATAGCTCTCGTTGAGCTGATAGTCGGTGGCATCACCTGGCAGACCCATCATCCACTGGCGCAGATTCGCCAGCGGAATGTTCATGCCGGTCAGCTGCGAAATCATTTTCTGCGCATCGTTGCTGACGTAACGCTTGCCTTTGTTATCGACGATCTGTACCACCGAGCCCTGCGCATCCAGCTGCAGTTCGGTGCTGCCCAGCGGATTGGTCAGCAGCAGGCGATAGCGATCGGGCGCGGTCTGCTGCCAGTTGAAGCGGGCATAGACTTTCTGCTTGTCAGAAAGATAGGCAAAGGCGCCGCGGGTCTGATAGTGCGTGACCTTTGAGACCGCCTGCTGATGCTGTTGCCACTGTGGCGCGGTAACGCTGGGGCCCGGGCCTTGCGGTTTGTTGACGCTACAGGCTGCCAGCAGCACGCTGGCAAGGGGCAAAAGGCGCAACAGATTGCGTGGTGAATTAAGCATCAAGTGGTCATCTCCTCGGACACATTTATTATTCGTAACGGATAACGCTAACCGTCCCGGTTTTAACCGTCAATGCTGTTATGCAGCAAATTGAGCACGATCGGGTTAATCTTATTACAGTCATAGGCTTTGTATGGCTTTTCTTGATCTGCCGCATCTTGTAGAATGCGCCTCACAAAACCCTGACATTATTGGGACATCCCAACCAAAACCGCTATGACGCTGCTCGCTCTCGGAATCAATCACAAGACAGCCCCCATTGCTCTGCGCGAACGCGTCTCGTTCGGGCCGGAGACGCTTGAGCAGGCGTTAAACAGCCTGTTATCACAGCCAATGGTGCAGAGCGGCGTGGTGTTGTCCACCTGTAACCGGACTGAACTCTACCTGAGTGTAGAGCAGCAGGCCGACTTACAGGCGCGTCTGGTGAGCTGGTTATGCAATTATCATCAGCTGGATGAAGAGGATGTGCGAAACAGCCTCTACTGGCATCAGGATAACGAGGCGGTCAGCCATCTGATGCGCGTTGCCAGCGGACTCGACTCACTGGTGCTGGGCGAACCGCAGATCCTCGGTCAGGTGAAAAAAGCCTTTGCCGACTCATCACGCGGTCAGGCGCTGAGCAGTGAACTGGAACGCATGTTCCAGAAAACCTTCTCGGTTGCCAAGCGCGTGCGTACGGAAACGGATATCGGTGCCAACGCGGTGTCGGTGGCGTTTGCCGCCTGTACGCTGGCCCGTCAGATCTTCGAATCGCTCTCTTCCGTCAATGTCTTGCTGGTTGGCGCTGGTGAGACCATTGAGCTGGTGGCGCGTCATCTGCGTGAACATCAGGTCAAAAATCTGATTATCGCCAACCGTACCCGCGAACGTGCCGAAACACTGGCGTCGGAAGTGGGTGCAGAGGTGATCACCCTGGCGGAGATCGACGCCCGTCTGGCAGAAGCCGACATTATTATCTCGTCCACCTCCAGTCCGCTACCGATTATCGGTAAGGGGATGATGGAGCGCGCGCTGAAAGCGCGACGTAACAAGCCAATGCTGCTGGTCGATATTGCGGTTCCGCGCGACGTAGAGCCGGAAGTGGGCGACCTGCCTAACGCCTATCTCTACAGCGTGGATGACCTGCAGGCGATCATCGAGCAGAACCTGGCGCAGCGCAAAGCGGCCGCGGTTCAGGCCGAAAGCATCGTGGTTCAGGAAAGCAGCGAATTCATGGCATGGCTGCGCTCACAGGGCGCGGTGAATACGATCCGTGAATATCGTTCTCAGGCGGAAGAGATCCGCGCTGAGCTGGAAGGCCGTGCGCTGCAGGCGCTGCAGCAGGGTGCCGATCCGCAGAAAGTCATGCAGGAACTGGCGCACAAGCTGACCAACCGTTTAATACACGCTCCAACCAAATCACTTCAGCAGGCCGCCCGCGACGGCGATAATGAACGCCTGCAGATTTTACGCGACAGCCTGGGTCTCGATTAGGCACACCGCTGTCGCCACCTGTTACGGGAATCCCACATTTAAATGAAAACCTCTATAGTTGCCAAACTGGAAGCCCTGCAGGAGCGCCACGAAGAAGTGGAAGCGATGCTGGGCGATGCAGGCGTGATCGCCGATCAGGAGCGTTTCCGTGCGCTGTCACGCGAATATGCTCAGCTGACCGATGTGACCCGTTGCTTCCGCGACTGGCAGCAGGTGCAGGAAGATATCGAAACCGCGCAGCAGATGCTCGACGATCCTGAAATGCGTGACATGGCGCAGGAAGAGTTACAGGAAGCGCGTGAGAAGAGTGACGTTCTGGAGCAGCAGTTGCAGGTTCTGTTGCTGCCGAAAGATCCCGACGATGAGCGCGCCTGTTTTATCGAAGTGCGCGCCGGAACCGGCGGCGATGAAGCGGCGATTTTCGCCGGCGATCTCTTCCGCATGTACAGCCGCTATGCCGAAGCGCGTCGCTGGCGCGTGGAGATCATCAGCGCCAATGAAGGCGAGCATGGCGGTTACAAAGAAGTGATTGCCCGCGTCACCGGCGAAGGTGCCTATGGACGCCTGAAGTTTGAGTCAGGCGGCCATCGCGTGCAGCGCGTGCCGGAGACCGAATCCCAGGGCCGCATTCACACCTCAGCCTGTACCGTTGCCGTGATGCCGGAAATCCCGGAAGCGGAACTGCCGGAAATCAATGCGGGCGATCTGAAGATCGATACTTTCCGCTCATCCGGCGCAGGCGGTCAGCACGTTAACACCACCGACTCCGCTATTCGTATTACCCACCTGCCAACCGGTATCGTGGTGGAGTGTCAGGACGAACGTTCACAGCATAAAAACAAAGCCAAAGCGCTGGCGGTGCTGGGCTCGCGTATTCACGCTGCAGAGATGGCCCGCCGTCACGCCGCCGAAGCCAGTACCCGACGCAACCTGCTGGGCAGCGGCGATCGTTCTGACCGTAACCGCACCTACAACTTCCCGCAGGGCCGCGTGACCGATCACCGTATCAACCTGACCATCTACCGTCTGGATGAAGTGATGGAAGGGAAACTCGACAGCCTGATTGAGCCGATTGTTCAGGAGTACCAGGCCGATCAACTGGCGGCGCTGGCTGGTCAGGATTAATGGATATTCGTCACTGGCTGAAACAGGCGGTCGCCACGCTGTGCGGTGGTGACAGTCCGAAGCGTGACGCAGAGATCCTGTTAGGTTTTGTGACCGGAAAATCACGCAGCTGGTTAATCGCCTTTGATGAAACGGTGCTCAGCGATGAGCAGCTGACGCAGCTGGATAGCCTGCTGGCGCGTCGCGCCCGCGGTGAGCCGGTGGCGCATCTGGTGGGCGAACGCGAGTTCTGGTCGCTGCCATTGCGCGTCAATGACGCCACGCTGATCCCGCGCCCGGATACCGAACTGCTGGTTGAACAGGCGCTGGCACATCTGCCCGCAGCACCGGCAACCATTCTGGATATGGGCACCGGCACCGGAGCGATTGCGCTGGCGCTGGCCAGCGAGCGTCCCGATTGTCAGGTCACCGGCGTGGATCGCATTGAAGCCGCCGTTGAGCTGGCGAACAGTAATGCGCAGCAGCTCAGCCTCACCAACACCACCTTTCTGCTCAGTCACTGGTTCCAGGCGCTGACGCCACAGCGCTTTACCCTCATTGTCAGCAACCCACCCTATATAGATGCCAGCGATGTTCATCTGGAGCAGGGCGACGTGCGTTTTGAACCGCGCAGCGCGCTGGTGGCGGATGAAGCGGGACTGGCGGATCTGCGCACGCTGATCGAGCAGGCGCCCACATGGCTGCTGCCGGGTGGCTGGCTGCTGCTGGAACATGGCTGGCAGCAGGGCGAGGCGGTGGCCACGCTGATGCGGCAAAAAGGCTATCACGCCGTGCAAACCGTCGACGATTACGGCGGCAACCCGCGTGTGACCTTAGGTCAGTTCCCTTCATAAAAGCGCTTTGAAAAGGATTCATGATGTTAGCCTTTTATCCCCTGATTAAAAATCTGCACATCTTAACGGTGGTGCTTACCGTGACGCTGTTCCTGCTGCGGTTTTACTGGCTGCGCCGTGGATCGGCAATGATGACGAAACGCTGGGTGCGCATCCTGCCGCACGCTAACGACACCCTGTTACTGCTGACCGGCGTCTCGCTGGTGATGATTACCCACTTCTATCCCTTCACGCCGCAAGGAAGCTGGCTGACGGAGAAGCTTTTAGCGGTTATCATCTACATCGCCTTAGGATTTGTGGCATTGAGTCGCCGTCCACGCACTGATCGCACCCGCTGGATCGCTTTTCTGGTAGCGTTAATCGCCCTGGTGACCATCATTAAGCTGGCGCTGACCAAAATGCCGTTATGGGGATAGCATGACCTCGACCGAACAATTAGATTTCAGCCAGACACCGCTGTGTGAAGCGGTGATTGGTGCCACGCTTGCCATCCGCGCCGATTTCCCGGCGTTGTCGGTGGAAGCACAACTTGCGGCGTTAGTCGCCGAAGCACGTGACTATGTCAGCCATACCGAAGATGCTGACATGCAGCTCGAAAAGCTGCTGGAGCTGTTCTATCGCCAGTGGGGATTTTGCGGTGCCAGTGGCGTCTACAATCTTTCTGATGCTCTCTGGATCGACAATGTGCTGAAGACCCGTCGGGGCACGGCGGTGTCACTGGGCGTTATCCTGCTGCACATCGCCGCCGAGCTGGAACTGCCGCTGATGCCGGTGATCTTCCCGACGCAGCTGATTCTGCGCGCCGACTGGATTGATGGCGATAAGTGGATGATCAACCCGTTTAATGGCGAAACGCTTGACCGGCACACGCTGGAAGTGTGGCTCAAAGGCAATATCAGCCCGACAGCGCGTCTGTATGACGACGATCTCGACGAAGCCAAAACCGTCACCGTGATGCGCAAGATGCTCGACACGCTGAAAGCGGCATTGATGGAAGAGAAGAAGATGGAGCTGGCACTGAACGTCAGTCAGGTGCTGTTGCGTATCGATCCTGACGATCCCTACGAAATCCGCGATCGCGGTTTGATCTATGCGCAGCTGGAGTGCGAACATATCGCCCTGAATGATTTAACCTACTTCGTTGAGCAGTGTCCTGAAGACCCGGTCAGCGAAATGATCAAAGTTCAGATTCACGCAATCGAACAAAAACAGGTCACGCTGCACTAAGCGGACCCACTGAAAAGGAAAGGGCATGACACAGAAAGTCGTGAGTATTGGCGATATCAAAGTCGCAAACGATCTGCCATTTGTGCTGTTTGGCGGGATGAATGTACTGGAGTCGCGCGACCTGGCGATGCGCATCTGCGAACACTACGTTACCGTCACCAGTAAGCTTGGTATTCCTTACGTATTCAAAGCGTCATTTGATAAAGCGAACCGCTCCTCTATTCACTCCTATCGTGGCCCAGGCCTGGAAGAGGGGATGAAGATTTTCCAGGAGCTGAAGCAGGCATTCGGCGTCAAAATTATCACCGATGTGCATGAAGCGTCCCAGGCGCAGCCGGTATCTGAAGTGGTTGATGTGATCCAGCTGCCCGCGTTCCTGGCGCGTCAGACTGACCTGGTGGAAGCGATGGCGAAAACCGGCGCGGTCATCAACGTCAAGAAGCCCCAGTTCGTCAGCCCGGGTCAGATGGGCAACATCGTTGATAAGTTCGCTGAAGGTGGCAACGAGCAGGTCATCCTGTGCGATCGCGGCAGCAATTTTGGCTACGACAATCTGGTTGTCGACATGCTCGGCTTTAACGTGATGAAGAAAGTCACCAAAAACAGCCCGGTGATTTTCGATGTCACCCATGCGCTGCAGACGCGCGATCCGTTTGGCGCAGCATCAGGTGGTCGTCGTGCTCAGGTGGCTGAGCTGGCGCGTGCCGGTATGGCGGTCGGCATTGCCGGTCTGTTTATCGAAGCGCACCCGGATCCTGAACACGCCCTGTGTGACGGCCCGTCCGCGTTGCCGCTGGATAAGCTGGAGCCATTCCTGGTGCAGATGAAAGCGATTGACGACCTGGTGAAAAGCTTCCCGGAACTCGATACCAGCAAATAAGTTTGCTGCAAAAAAAGAGCGATTAATCGCTCTTTTTTTCGCCTGAAATCCGGTGACGTTACAGCATGATGGTCATCAGATAACCGATAAACAACGCCAGATGCGCGGCTCCATTCAGTACATTTGTGCGCCCGGTCGAGAAGGAGAGCTGACAGAGAAGCAGCGACGCCATCATAATCACCATCTGCGGCGGCTCCAGACCAAATATCAGCTCCTGTCCGGTCAGGGTGGCAATAATGGTTACCGCCGGTACCGTGAGTGAGATGGTCGCCAGCACCGAACCAAAGAAGAGGTTCATGGCGCGCTGCACCTGATTCATTAGCACGGCCTTAATCGCCCCCAGGCCTTCCGGTGAGAGGATCAGCAGGGCCACCAGGAAACCGGTAAACTGTGCCGGTGCATTCAGATCCGTCAGCAGGCTTTCCAGCGTATTAGCATTCATCTTGGTCACGGCAATGACCGCAATCAGATGCACGATCAGCCAGCTGGTATGCCAGAAGCTGCTGTGGGCCGACGGTTTGCCATGATGCGGGTCGCCATCATCGCTCTCATCTTCATGCTCATAGACAAACAGGCTCTGATGGGTTTTGGTCTGAATCAGCAGGAACACGCCATACATCGCCGCTGAAATCGCCGCGATCAGCAGTGCCTGAGTGACAGAGAAATTACCGCCCGGCAGTGCGTTGGGAAACACCAGCACCAGAATCGCCAGGGGAAAGATAGCGATCAGGTATTGCTTCACGCCCGCCAGATTCACGTATTGCGTCGCAAACTTATTACCGCCCAGCAGCAGCGCAAAGCCAACCAGTCCGCCGGTTACAATCATCACGATCGAATAGAGCGTATCGCGCATCAGCCCGGGTGCGGCATCGCCGGTCGCCATCAGCGCCGAGATCAGGCTCACTTCCAGAATCACCACGGAGAGACTCAGGATCAGAGAGCCATAGGGCTCGCCCAGCCGGTGCGCCAGTACGTCGGCATGTCGTACAACGCTAAAGGCGCTGCTCAGAATGGCAACCAGCGCCACTAAGTTGATACCGACTACAATCGGAAATGATGTGGTTGCACCAAAAAAATAGAGTATACCCAGCGTGATAAGGGGAAGTATCAGCGAGAATTCCTTGTGACGTGTTTTTTCATGTGAAGGCATTCACCATCCTCTCTGGTTAATGATTATCCGGACACAGCGAGTGCTGCTGTTAGAAATATAATCAGTTTTAGGGCAGGGCGCAGTTTATCTTTTCACCGGTCCGAACGGGAGAAATTTACGGCTTTTTACTTAAATTCAATAAATGGTCGAAGCGGTATTAACCTGAAGTTATCTCAAATATTGCAATATTAATCAGGCCACAACAACTTCTCTTTATCCATCTATCTGACCGAAAAATGCCGGAAAATCTGCTTATCATTGTAACTTGTGTGGCCTGTTTGTGGTTTTTAATTTGAAGTGGAGATAAGTGGCTGTTTGTATTTTTGTTCTGTTGCGCCAGGCTTAACAGGAATCCATAAACTGAGGAGCCGTTATGCCTTACTCTAAACGAACCGACTTACCTGACAACGTAAAACACGTGCTTCCCGCGCATGCGCAGGATATCTATCAGCAGGCATTTAACAGCGCGTGGGAAGAATATAAAGAGGCTAAGGATCGACGCGGCGATGATTCGCGGGAAGAGGTGGCGCACAAAGTCGCCTGGGCAGCCGTGAAGAAAGAGTATGAGAAAGGTGATGACGATAAGTGGCATCCTAAACGTTAACGCCGTCGCTAGCCTGTTCACGCCAAAGGGCCAGGATTATCTGGCCCTTTTTTTCATCTTCGCTATAAGGTTTATCTGGTTTTTTTTAACCTGCTACCGGAATCACGCTTGTAACCCCGCGCGGAAATAGATTAATGTCAATTTGATGAACGAAACGCAGCGCCGTTTTGGAGATCATGTTACAGGAGCCATTCTGCAGGACGCCGTTGACGTTGAGGAGGTCGCATTGCTTACCCGGGAATTTCTATTAAAAGCGGATTGTAAAACGTCGTTCGGGGATATCGAAGAGGCGTTGCTCTGGAGTTGCGAGCAGCGCGCGGCCTCGCTGGCAGCCACCCTGGCCTGTCGTCCCGATCACAGCCCGGTATGGATCTTTGGTTACGGCTCGCTGATGTGGAACCCGATTTTTGAGGCGGATGAAGTGGCGTCCGGTTCGCTGGAGGGCTGGCACCGTGCTTTCTGCCTGCGGCTGATTGCCGGACGTGGCACCGCCACGCATCCCGGCCGCATGCTGGCGCTGAAGCAGGGCGGCAGAACCACGGGTCTGGCGTTTCGTCTGCCGGAAGAGCGGCTGCATGAAGAGCTGGCGCTGCTGTGGAAGCGTGAGATGATCACCGGCTGCTATCTTCCTACCTGGTGTGAATTACAGCTGGAGGATGGTCGCAGCGTCACTGCGCTGACCTTTATTATGGATCCGCGTCATCCGCTGTATGAATCGGACTCCTGCCCGGAGGCGATTGCGCCATTAATTGCCGCGGCCACTGGCCCGCTCGGCTCCAATGCGCAATATCTGTTTGCTCTGGAAGAGGAGCTGACCCGGCGCGGCATGGAGGAGGAGAGTCTGAGCTGGCTGGCCCATCAGGTGCGGACACTGCAGCAAGCCTGCCTGAAGCAGGCCTGAATCGGGGCTTAAGCAGAGTAAAAGGGCGCGACAGTGTCGCGCCCTTTTACGATCCGGCTGCAGTTTACCGGGCTTAGTTACCCGGATTAATCAGCCATGTACCGGGCTTATCGATGGTCAGGGATTGTGTGTGCGTCTTACTGCCATTCTTAACGTCAATTTTGTACTGTCCCGCCGCCAGATTCAGCGCGGCAAATCCGCTGCTGCCCGGTTTTACCTCAACCGGCTGTCCGTTAAGCACCACGCTTTCACCGCTCTCCAGCTTAAGATAGACGGTCGCCAGCGCGGCCGGAACGGCAGCGGCTGACGGAATCGATGCGGGCGCCTGCGTCATGGCTGAGCTGTTGTTTACCACCTCTGGTGTGGCACTGTGGCGATTCGCCAGCCAGGTGGCGACAACCACGGCCAGAATAGCCACGGCAGCCAGGCCCAGCAATCCAGGCGACAGTTTACGCACCGTGCGCGGCGTCACCGGATCGGCGGACGCGGCGGCATGATTCATCGCCATTACCACCGGCGCAGCAGCCTCCACCGGCTCCTCGACAGGCAGAGCAGGCGATTCACCCGGCACCGGGAAGCTGTTTACCACTGCTTCCACATCACTGACCGGCAGATCAATCAACGCGGCAAAGGCATCAATCGTTTGTGGGCGATCGCCTGGCTTCATTGCCAGCGCGCAGTCGATGGCATGCAGCAGCGGCAGTGAGTAGCCTTCTGGCTGGCGTTCCACCAGCGGCTGATAATTATCTTCAATGCAGCGCACCACGCTGACCGGCGGCGGATTACCGGTAATCAGGTTATGCAGCACCGCGCCCAGGGCGTAGATATCGGTCCACGGTCCCTGTTCAACTTCACCCTCTTCGCTGTATTGCTCAATCGGCGCAAAGCCAGGTTTAAGCATGATTTCCGTTTCGTCAGAGAGGTTGCCAATCTCCTTACGCGCCGAGCCAAAATCGAGCAGAACTGGCAGCTGGTTCTCCTGAATCTGAATATTGTCGAGCGAGATATCGCGATGCAGATAGCCGGCCTGATGGATGGTGCTGATGGCACCCAGCAGAGGCGGCAGCAGGCGGCGGATCCAGGCTTCAGTGATCGACGCCGGGGTGGTTACCTGCCACTCTTTCAGCGTCATACCGCTGTAGTAGAGCGTGCCCATATAGGCTGTGCCGTTCTGCTCCCAGAAGCGCAGCACGTGCAGCAGTCCCGGATGATTAAAGCGGGCCAGCAGACGCGCTTCCTGAATAAAGCTGGTGAGCCCGGCATTAAACAACTTCTGGAAACGCTCACCGCGCAGCTCCAGCGTTAAATCGGCGGCACGGACTGCCAGCGACACCGGCATGTACTCTTTGATTGCAATAGTGCGTTCAAGCTGGTGATCCCACGCGCGATAGACGATGCCGAAGCCGCCGCCTCCGATCACTTCCTTGATCTCAAACTCATTGAAACGGTATCCGTCAGGCAGGGCATTCGGAACGGTTTTCGGATTATCATTTGCCGACATAGTGAACTCTCTGTACACGGCCTGCTCGCCAGGCTGCGCGGTAATTAATTGATGTTACGCCAGGCACCAATGGCAGGATCAACCAGATCCGCGTGCAGGGTGTCGATGAGTAACACATTCACTTTTTGCTGTGGCATGAAATAGGGCGCCCAGTGGCTGCGCAACGTATCAACTCGCGATTTCACAGCGTCAGCATCCTGCTGCGCAGCATTCTTATCCATCTTTATCAACAGGGCACCATTGAAGCGCCAGACATGTTGTTTGGCATCAAAGGGCAGCACCAGCCAGCTATCATTCGCATCCGGGCGTGTCACAATCATGCGCTGATTGTTCGCGGCGATAACCTCCAGCTTGCTGTCCGGGATCGTCAGATTGGCGATGGGATAGCCCTGATAAAAGGTGACTGCCACCGGCGTTGGGTGGTCCGGAGTCGCCAGCATCAGCTCACTTTTGCCTTCTGCCCAGCCATCCGGTGAGCACTGCTGCTTGCTGACATCCGGGATAAACAGAGTCTGGGCATTTTCATCCCAGGCGGTGCGAAAATGGCAGCCGCTGGGAAGATCAAAATGTTGCAGCGGCGTACTGTTGGCGGGCCGTGACAGGTCAAGCGGTGCAGCATTGCTCTCACTGGCGCTGGCTGTGGCATCTGCCATCACGATAGGACGCCAGTTCTGCAGCTTACTGGCGCTGCCGCTGGCCAGTACGCCACCCTCTTTACTGGTCATCTGCCAGGGTAGCTCGTCCAGTAATCCGCACTGATTAGCGAGCAGGGTGCCGACGCGCGGTAAAAAGGTGGTCAGCACCGCCGAATCCTTACTTTTGCCGGAGACGATGCGCAACGGCAGCGTCTCTTTGCACCAGTCGTCAGGCGCTTTACTCACCACATTATCGATATAGACTTCCAGCGCCAGGCTGGGGGAGTAAACAACCCGATAATTTTCAGCCTGGGCGTGAAAGGCAATCAGCAGGGTGATGATGCCGGGCAACCACAGTTTCATAAGGATCCTTGGAATCAAAAACGAGGCGGCAGAAAGCGCGCCGAATCAGCCAGTGAATAGAGCAGCGTTGCCTCCTCCGGCTCACCAATCCAGACCGCCAGTGCGCTGAGATTATCTTTCTTAACGTTGCGGCTCACCGCCTGTTCCATCAGAGCCAGCCACTCTTCGCAGGCATTCACCATGCGCAGCGCCTGTTCCATTTCATGACTGGCCAGATTCAGCCAGAAGCCATCGGTGCAGACCAGAAACGCGTCGCCATCCTCCAGCGCAATCTCCTGCGAAAAGCTTACTAAGCGAGGCGGTTCAGCGCCGAGCGCATTATAGAGTAAATTACTGTTAATGCCGGTATTTTCATAGCCCGCTTCTTTCAGCTGCTGGGCCAGACTGTGATCGCGAGTGACCTCATGAAGCACGCCGCGGCGGAAGTGGTAAACCCGGCTGTCACCGGCATGCGCCCACCATGCGCGCTGTTTTTCACGGTCAATAAACAGGGCCGCCAGCGTGGTGCTCATGCGTGAATATTTCGGATTTTTACCCTGTGCCTCATGCAGCGCTAAGCGGCACTGTTCAATCGCCTGATGGGTTATCTCCGGCGTCAGATCGGCGTGCGCCTGTAACTGGCTCAGCAGGGTGTCACGCACCAGCTGCGCCGCCATCTCGCCGCCGGGCAGACCGGCCACGCCGTCGCAGACCACAAAGCAGGCTTTACGCTCATCCAGCTCTGCGCCGGTGCGATCCTGATTATCATCGCGTAGCCCCTGCTGGCAGCGGCTGGCAAAAACGATTTTCATGGTTCATCTACCCGCGTCTGAGAGTCCTTATACTGATTCACCTCCATGTCATAGGCATGGAGAAAGGCCTCGCCAAACAGCGTATGGAAATCATCTTCGATCTCTCCGGCCGTACGTTGATAATTACGGGTAAAATAGTCCCACAGCGCCGCCTTTTTCATGGCGGAAAAGGGCATTTTTGACACCACGCCATCGGCACGCGCCTGCTCCTCCAGCCGCTGCGGATTAAAGGATTGCAGCATCGCCGCAATAATGGCGCGGATACCGGCAATCATCCCCAGCTGGTGGGCCTGCAAATCGACCAGGGCATCGCGTACCGCCTGTTCCGGCGGCATAAACCCGGGCATCTGGCTCTGGTACATCTGCATCAGCACGGTTTTGCCGGAGGGCAGGATCTTGAACGGGTTGTTGGCCTCATTCAGGATCATCGTCATGTCCGCTTTGACACCACGCTTGAGAATGGATCGGGAAGAGAGCAGCGCGACGGTGCCCTGGGAAAAGAGGCTCAGCATCCGGCCAGTAATGCGCATCTGCTCTTCATCTACCGGCGTGGCGTGACCGTTGCTCAGCCCCATCCCCTCCAGCAGTGCGGCAATCAGCCGATCCTGATCCACCGGCTGCGCCGTCAGCGCCCGACGCGGCTCGCTGGCCTGGGGGTCGATAGCCAGTCGCGCATCGTTGTGGCGCTCGTGGCGTGAAGGCGTTACCTCACTGACCAGCAGCCGATCCTCAACCTCATGATGTTCGTGAATGCCCAGCGGATTTGCGGGCTGAGCGCTGTCGCCAGCAAACAGCGCCAGCGGATCGCTCTGCGTGGCCTGGCAGGCGGGGTCTCGTACTTCCAGCGCATAGTCACCGATGCGCAACGCATCGCCATGCTTCAGCACGACCTGCATGCCGCGACCCAGGGTAATGCCGTTATGCTCCACCGGGGTCACGCTGCCCTGGTTCGTCAGACGGCACTCCCCGTCATGCGACAGGTGAACCAGCGCCTGCAGACGCGAAATGGCCCGAGTCTCATCTGGCAGCACCAGATCGTTGTCCTGACTGCGGCCAATGGTGCCGCCAGGCGGTTGAAACGCGACGCTTCTGACCGGAACATCCGTAGTGCATTGCACAATGGTAAATTGCATGAGTTATCCCAGATTGAACGGCAAACGCTTCCGGCCTCACTCGAACATGGGAGGATAGAGGCCATTACGTCCCGGCTGTGAACCTGCCGCCGGGTTAAACAGTAACGAAAACAGTTGCGCGGTGAGGTTGCCGCTGTGCTTGTGGGTCGCGTGGGCAAAACCATCACTGCGGTTACTCCACCAGTAGCTCATATGCTGCTGAGGGTCGAAACGTTCAGCCACTTCACGCCAGCTCAGCGTGCAGGGCAGATCCTGAAAACCGATCACATCCATGATTTCAGAGGGCTTCCTGGCTGGGACCAGCAGCGGTGGCAAAGCCTGTATCTGCTGCTCTAACTGCTCGCCGTTCAGCGGTGTCTGAACCGCCCGTAACAGTGTCGCGCCCAGATCCTGAAACCAGTCGCCGGAAATGGTCAGCTGAGCAGGATGCCACTGAGCCAGCGTGAAGCTGTGCAGGGCCAGCAGCGGCCAGGCGCGTCCGACGCGGTCACAGGAGGGCAGCAGACAGCCCATCTGTATCTGCGGTCGGGTCGCGGTAACCGGCAGCACAAAGTTCCACACTGGCGCGTGGAGAAAGTCCGCGCTGTAGGAATACGCCTGCTGATGCCAGTGCATTAATCCCTGCTGGAACCAGTGATTCCACGGGCTAATCTGTTGCTCGCTCAGTCGATGGTGCAGAAAGTCACCGGTCGACGGCAGCTTGCCATACCAGCCGGGGGCCGTGTAAGCAGCCATGTTCACCTCACCATTACTCGCTATGCGAGTTTGATTGCGGGGCCGGGTGCCGCGGCGCTACCGCCAGCATGCCGCCCGCCTGATCCGCAATTTTCAGATTCTCTGCAAGCTTGCGCATCATCAATGCATTATCACGTGCATAAGGCGACGACTGAATCTGCTGATCCAGCAACTGGCTCAGGTGCCAGTCAAGCTGCTGCAGGTCGCGGGCGCTTACCGTATCGGGCAGGGAGCGCTGTAAATTTTGCAGCAGCCAGGCCCGTAAAAACTCGCCATCATAATTACGCGGTTGATAGAGCATCTGATAGGCGCGCAGCGCATTGCGGCTGTAGGCGTTATCATCACCCGGGTCGTTGCGCAGGATATTCGTGATCTGCTGCGCCACACGCGGCAGCAACAAAGACTTAAGCGCATTTTGATAAAGCACCCAGGCGGCATCGCTGATCTGATTACCCCGGTATAAGCCCGCCCGCATAGTAAGCGGCGGATTATCGAGGGAAAAGCGCGCCGAGAGCGGCAACTTCACCAGGTTATTCAGAAAGGGTAGCAGATCAAAAATATTATCAGCAGGCTGATGAATCACCTGCTGACTTTGCTCACGGATAAGCGGTACTCGTGCGGCAACCTGCTGCAGATAGTGTTGATTCTGATAGTAACTGATGCCCCACAGGCTGGAGGCGATCAGCAGGGCGCCTGCCAGCACGCCGTAGCCAATCCAGTGGAACAGCTGATTACGGTACTCCCAGCGGCGATTACTGCCGGCCAGGCCGCTCTCTTTGAATATCAGATCGCTGAGCAGGTCACGAATAAAAAAGCTCTGGCCTTTGTTGCCGGGAATTGGACTGTTGCGATTAACGCTGTCCCAGGCCGCAATCGAGTGATCGCCCGCCTGACGCAACTGCAGTTTGCGGCTCAGTTCACCCATCACCCGATCAAACGGCAGTCCTTCCTGCGTTCCGCTGGTGAAGAAGAGGCCGCGCGGGCTCCAGGCGACCGCATCCTGATGGTCAGAAAAAACGATATCCAGATATTCGTTCAGCAGTGGACGCAGCGAGGCGAACTCCTGCGGAAAGAGGAAGCACTCAGCGCGCTCGTTCAGGTCGCGCTCATGGGTCATCTGCTCCGCCAGTTGCTGCTGGAGTTGCTGTTCCAGCCGCTGAAACTGCTGGCCAAAATGGCGATGCCAGTCATCTTTGTGCGGCTTGCCCAGCTCCCAGTTGAACGTGAAGCCCCAGATAGCGTCACGCCGCGCTTTATCAATCGAGCCGAAGTAGCTCATAAAGCCTTTCAGGAGATCGGTTTTGGTGACCATCACATAAACCGGGAAGTGAATACCGGTCTGCTGATGCAGTTCTGCCATGCGCTCACGCAGCGCGCTGGCCTGGGCGAAACGCGCCTCGGCTGAATCACTCAGCAGATCGGCGACGCTGATGGTCATGATCACACCGTTAATCGGCTGGCGGGTGCGATAGCGTTTCAGCAGGTTAATAAAACTGTGCCATTCCGCGGCATCTCGCACGCGCTGGCTCTCCTGCAACGCATAACGACCGGCGGTATCAATCAGCACCGCGCTGTCAGTAAACCACCAGTCACAGTTGCGGGTGCCTCCGACGCCGCGGACCGCATTTTTGCCCAGCGTATCGGTCAGCGGGAAATCGAGGCCGGCATTAAACAGCGCGGTGGTTTTACCAGCGCCGGGGGCACCCATGACCAGGTACCAGGGCAGCTGATAGAGATAATTAGCGTTAAAGCGTGAGAGCAGGTTCCCGCTGTGACGACGGCCAAACTGGGTGCGTTTCAGCTGCATCGCAGCTTCGCTGAAGCGCTGGTTGAGCCGCTCTTCGGTCATCTGACGTTCCGCCGGGTCGTCGTTGCCCGACAGCTGAAGCTGGGTCAGTAAGCGGCTGTTGAACCAGGCACGATAGAGCGACGGGATCAGCTGGAACAGGATCCAGAGAAAATAGAGAGCGCTCACGGTAAGCTGGCGAGGCAGTACGGGTTCCAGGGGGCGCGATTCGCCCCATGACCAGAACGGTCCCAGCATCCAGACCAGGCAGCTCAGCGCCGTGACGCCAATAAAGCTCCACAGCAGGCGATGCGTTAGCAGCAGGCGAAGGGAGGCGCGCATTATTGTGCTCCTTGATGATTACTGAGCGTTTCAGGCGCGGCAAACAGGGTGATTTCAACACGGCGGTTGCGGGTCCGGTTTTCGCTGCTGTCGTTGGGCAGCAAGGGGTCGCTGTCACCGCGGCCTTCGGAGCGAACCGTATGACCATCAGCCAGTTGCAGTTGTAACAACTGGGTGATGGCGCGGGCGCGGGCAAATGAGAACTCATAGCTGGAGGCAAAGCGGCTGTTATCCACCGGATGATCATCGGTAAACACCGACACCAGAATGGTCCCTTTGACATCTTTCATTGCGGTTGAGACGCGGGCCAGCAGGGCGCGCCCCACCGGATTGATCACCGTGCCCTGTTCGGCGAACAGTTTGTCCGCGGGGATGATCACTTTGCTGCCAAAGGCACCATCGCTCACCTCAAGCTGCCCGGCTGCAATCACATCATTCAGGCGCTGACGCAGATCGAGCAGCGCCTGCGGGGAAGAGGGACGACGGCCCGCGGTAATCTGCGGCAGCGGCGTCTGATAGATAGTACGCAGCAGCGGTTCGGCGGCATTGCCGAGACGCCAGTTCAGGCCGCTATAGATCAGGCAGCCGATCAGTGCGACCAGCATGGCACAGGCCCAGAGCGGCACCATCGGGCGGGCGAGGGTACTCACCAGCGGATGCACTTCAACCAGTGGCGGTTGCGCTGTCTGGCGCTGGGCACGCGTTTCGTCAATCAGGGTTTTCAGGCGTTTACGGATACCATCGCACTGGGCGCGACCATTTTCACTGCCGCGATAGCGGCCTTCATAGCCCAGCAGCAGACAGTATTGCACCACTTCCAGCAGCCAGAGGTGTTGTTGCGGGCTCTGTGAAATGCGCGACAGCAGTTGAAAGAATTTTTCGCCGCCCCAGCTTTCATTATGGAAGGTCACCAGCATGCCGTTGCCAGACCAGACGCCGCGCGTGCCCCATGGAGTTTGCGCAGCCGCTTCATCGAGCGCGCTGCAGATGCAGTAACGCGCGCCGATAATCATCTCAAACGGCAGCCCTGCCTGTTTACAGCGTTGTTCAAACTGGCGTATTTCATCGATCAGAGACTGGCGCAGGCCCGCAGGGTCATCGTGGGTGGCTGCCTGACGAATTTGCACCACCGCGTTCAGCAGTGGCGCCGCAGCCTGAAGTAAGAGATTCTCATTGCCTGAGGGGGTCGCCTCACGCGCAGGGGATTCCACAGTCATTAATTCGTGATCTTCCAGCCAATGGCAAATCCCTGTACCCGCAGCCCGGGACGGTTCTGCGGGCAATATGCGCCGGATTTCATATTCAGTCTAAGATCCAGGTCGCGGTATCGTTAGTCCGGCAGGCTTTGCTGGCGCCACCGACGGCCACACAGACCTGTTTCGTTTTGCGGGGACGGGGACGATCGCTCTGCACGGTGGCATCGTAACGGCTGCTTTCTACACCCGCTTTTAACGGCACATAACCGATCAACGGGCCGTCAGCCTGGTCAGCAATCGCCAGCCAGCTATGTTCCACATTACCTAATACTTCGAACGGCTTACCCGTTTCGAGATAGCGAACCACTTTGCCGCCGTAATCAGGCGAGGTCATGACGGATGCGCCATAAAGCGCCCGCCAGGTCTGATTGACCGGCTCAAATTCAGTCGGTGCCGCGACAGCGTGTCGATGGACCAGTTTGACGCCGTTAATTTCACTGGTGACCAGCGTATCGTCAGTGACGGGCGGCGGCGGGGCCTTACAGCCTGCCAGGGTAAGAACCGCCAGCAGCGTTAACGCAAGACTCTTTTTCACCATGTTCCTCGTGATCTCATCAAAGTATCTGCATATTGCCAGGCCCGATGCCAGGAGGCGATCTTTATCGCGCCGCATCGTGCCGAAATTCTGTTTTTAAAAAAAGGGTCAGATTACATCGGGATAGTAACGCATTCAGTTTACCTAAGACTTTTGAGAATTCAAACCATTGCACCCGCTGCCGATGCGTGATAGCAGGCGCTTTACGGGCGGGTTTCGGTATAAGAAAAGCGCCAGCTAAGATGATAGTTAAATCGAACTGAATTATCGCAGAGACAAACTGGTTGAGAACAGTGCCGCGCATTCTGACATGCAATGAATCCGATTGGAAACTATTAAGATTTACTAATAAATTATTGCCGAAAAAAATTATCAATTTGCGTTAAGAAACTTATCAAAATCAGATTTTACGCCCCTGCTCAGACCCTCTTTTTTCCGGAAAGCGGCACGCCTTTTGCTTCTGAAAGGTTTTAACCGCACTGAGGTGAGCAATGAGGGACGCCCTGACCTGGCTGCAGGCATCACGCGCGAGCGATATCGCCAGCCTGCAACGTCTTCTGGAAACCGGTGAGCTGATGGCTGCCGTCAGTGAACTGGTCCATCGGTTGCAGCGGGAACGCGGCGCAAACAACCTCTGGATCTGCTCTGGCGGAGCGCTGTTCAGCGCCGAGCGTCATGCCCGCCAGCAGGAGGTCAGCGCCGGCCTGGAGCATTTTTATCAGGCGCTACCGCCCGCCATAGCGCAGCCCGGCTACAGCCGCTTCTGTAACCTGATTGCCGCTGCCCTGCAGGCGCTGGCCGGACTGCCTGCGCTGCGCCAGCAAATCAGCCAGCGTGAGCTTGATCAGGCCGCGGCGATGGCCGCCTTTAACCAGGTCATCCGTACTTTACTCAATCTGGTGTTTGAGGCAGCCGACACAGCCAGCTATCCCGGCATCTCCCGTGCACTGATCGCCCTGTTCAGTTTTATGCAGGGCAAAGAACTGGCCGGGCAGGAGCGGGCCATCGGCTCAGCCGGCTTTGCGGCGCGTCAGTTCACCCCCGACCAGCGCAGCCAGATGGTCGCCCTGATTGCGGCACAGGAGCAGAGCTTTATCACCTTTCGGGAGTTTGCCGACAGCGCCGCGTGTGAATCCTGGCAGCCGCTGGCTCAGGCCAGCCGCGACATCGAACGCCTTCGTCGCATCGCCTGCACCGGCGGCCGTTGTGATGAGACCGGCGCGCTGCACTGGTTTTCCCTGCTCTCTGAGCGGCTGGATCAGATGAAAATGCTGGAGGATGCCCTGACGGCGACATTGATGCAGCGCTGCCGGGCTGCCATTGATCAGGCACAACAGCAGGCGGCAGGAAAAGTGGTGCAGGGCGACAGCAATTTTTCGCTTTACGTCTCCGGGGCGGACTGGCTGCCTGGCGCGGCGGCGCTCGACAGCGACGGTCTGGCCCCGCAGCTGGGGCGCTCGGTGCTATCGCTGATTGGCGAACAGTCGCAGCGTTTGCAGCAGCAGGCAGATGAACTGGCGGCGATGCGCGCCTCACTGGACGAGCGGCGGGTGATCGATCAGGCCAAACACTGGCTGATGCAGCAGCAGGGTTTCACGGAAGAGGCCGCGTGGCAGGCATTACGCAAAAGTGCGATGAATCAGAATAAGCGGGTACTGGAGATCGCGCAGGCGGTACTGGCGGTAGCGAAGACCCTGAGTAACTAACCCGGACGAGGTAGCTGCACAACCGTTGTGCGTGATCTGCGTCAGAAATGTGCAAAAACGGTTAATTTTTCAACAGTACGTCACCGCAGGTCGGCATTATGGCGGTTTCGGGGATCTGGCACACCCTTTGCTTAATCCCTACAGAGAGTACGCATTGCTCCCGCCAATGGCGGTGGGGTCAGTGCTTTGGATAAAGGCGTCCATCCGCAGGCTTCGGCTTGTCGGAGGACGCCTTTTTTTATTTCTGTTCAGGGGCAACATGATGAGCAAAACGCCATTTTCACTGACACGACGTCAGGCGCTGATCTCCGGCGCCGCGCTGGGTGCGGCCTGGATCGTTCCGGGATTACGAAATGCGGTCTGGGCAGCGGGATCAGATGCGCCAGAAAAAGCGCAGGTGCGGGTCGGCTTTATCCCGCTCACTGACTGCGCGCCGGTGGTGATGGCCTCTGTGAAAGGCTTCGACAAAAAGTATGGTCTCACATTGCAGGTCAGCAAAGAGGCGAGCTGGGCGGCGGTGCGCGACAAACTGACCTCCGGTGAGCTGGATGCGGCGCATGTGCTCTACGGCATGATCTACGCCCTGCAACTGGGCGTAGCGGGTCCGCAGCACGACATGGCGAACCTGATGACGCTCAACCATAACGGCCAGGCGATTACCCTGTCGAACCAGCTGAAAGCCAGTGGGGTCACCGATGCGGTCAGCCTGAAAAAGGCCATTGATGGCAGCGCTAAAGGCAGCTTTACCTTCGCCCATACCTTTCCGACCAGCACCCACGCCATGTGGCTCTACTACTGGCTGGCCAATGCGGGGATCCACCCGTTTGATGACGTGCGCACCGTGGTCGTGCCGCCGCCGCAGATGGTGATGAACATGAAAATTGGCAACATGAGCGGCTTCTGCGTTGGTGAGCCGTGGAACCAGCGCGCCATCAGCGACAACATCGGTTTTACCGCCGCTACCAGTCAGCAGATCTGGCCGGAGCATCCGGAAAAAGTGCTCGGCACCCGCGCAGAGTGGGTGAAAGAGAACCCTAACACGGCCCGTGCACTCACCGCCGCTGTGCTGGAGGCCGCGCGCTGGATTGATGCCTCGGACGACAACCGCCGCGAAACCGCGCAGGTGTTAGCCGGTCGCCCCTGGATCAATACCAAAGTGGAGACGTTACAGGGGCGGATGCTCGGTCAGTATCAGAACGGCCTGGGGCAGTCGTGGCAGGACGCTCACCCGATGCGCTTCTTTGACAACGGCAACGTCAGTTTTCCCTGGCTCTCAGACGGCATGTGGTTCCTGACCCAGATGAAACGCTGGGGCCTGCTGGCCAGCGATCCCGACTACCTCGCGGTGGCGCGCCAGATCAACCGCATCGACATCTACAAACAGGCCGCCAGCGCAGTCGGGCAGGTTGCACTGCCCGCCAGTGAAATGCGCAGCAGTACCTTCATCGACGGCAAGGTCTGGGATGGCAGCGATCCTGCCGCCTACGCCGCCAGTTTCGCTATCAAACGTTAAGAGAGGTTGCTATGAAAACTGACGCGCGCGCCCTGGCGCAGCCGGTGCAGAGTCACAACAGTGCCACCGTTATTCCGTTACAGGTCACCCCGAAAGCCGCAGCCCGTCCGGCGCGTCTGCGTCCGCTGTTGCAGCGCGCCATTCCCGCCACTGGTGGCCTGTTATTAATGCTGCTGGTGTGGCAGATCGCGGCGCTGTCGCAACCGGGTTTCCCTTCGCCTTACGCCACCTGGCAGGCTGCTCAGGTCCTGTTCGCTGACCCGTTCTACAGCAACGGCCCCAACGATCAGGGCATCGGCTGGAACGTGCTGGCGTCGCTGCAACGCGTCGGCATTGGATTCGGCCTGGCCGCGCTGGTCGGCATTCCGGCGGGCTTTTTAATCGGTCGCTTTAGCTTTATGGCGCAGATGTTCAATCCCGTCATCGCCCTGCTGCGGCCGGTGAGTCCGCTGGCCTGGCTGCCGATTGGCCTGCTGCTGTTTCAGCGCGCCGAGCCTGCCGCCAGCTGGACCATTTTTATCTGTTCGATCTGGCCAATGATCATCAACACCGCTGAAGGGGTTCAGCGTATCCCGCAGGATTACCTCAACGTGGCGCGGGTGTTACAGCTCTCTGAGTGGACGGTAATGCGCCGGATCCTGCTGCCCGCCGTGCTGCCCGCGGTGCTGACCGGGGTCCGTCTCTCTATCGGCATCGCCTGGCTGGTGATCGTCGCCGCCGAAATGCTGACCGGCGGACTGGGCATCGGCTTCTGGATCTGGAATGAGTGGAACAACCTCAACGTGGAAAACATTCTGGTCGCCATTCTGGTCATCGGCGTAATCGGGCTGCTGCTGGAACAGGGCCTGATGCTGCTGGTCCGTCGTTTTAGCTGGGATAAATAAGGAGAGCACGATGCAACAGATCATTCGCGTCCAGCAGGTCAGCCAGCGTTTTGCCACCGCCAGCGGCGAGTTTCTGGCGCTGGACAACGTCAGTTTTGATATTCACGAAGGGGAAACCCTGAGCCTGATCGGCCACTCCGGCTGCGGTAAATCGACGCTGCTGAACCTGATTGCCGGTTTAACCCGGCCCAGCAGCGGCGTGCTGCTGTGTGATAACCGCGAAATCACCGGCCCCGGCCCGGAGCGCGCGGTGGTGTTTCAGAACCATTCGCTGCTGCCGTGGCTGACGGCATTTCAGAACGTCGAACTGGCGGTGCAACAGGTGTTTAAAGGACGCTTCAGCAAAGCGGAGATGCGTGACTGGATCGAGCACAACCTTAACCGGGTGCAGATGAGCCATGCCATGAACAAGCGGCCCGGCGAAATCTCCGGCGGCATGAAGCAACGCGTCGGGATTGCGCGGGCGCTGGCGATGAAGCCACGCGTGCTGCTGCTGGATGAGCCGTTTGGCGCGCTGGACGCCTTAACCCGCGCCCATCTGCAGGACAGCGTGATGCGCATTCAGCAGGAGCTGAACACCACCATCGTGCTGATTACCCATGACGTGGATGAAGCCGTGCTGCTGTCAGATCGGGTGCTGATGATGACTAACGGCCCGGCGGCGCAGGTTGGCGAGATCCTCACTGTCGATCTGCCACGTCCGCGTTCACGGGTGGCGCTGGCGGATGAGCCGCGCTACCACCAGTTGCGACAGAAAGTGCTGCATTTCCTCTATGAAAAACAGACCACTGCGGCGTAAGGAACAGACCATGAAGCAACGGTTGCTGGTGATAGGTAATGGCATGGCGGGAATGCAGATGGTGGAGAGCCTGCTGCAACGTGCGCCGCAGCGCTACGCCATCACGGTCATTGGCCGCGAGCCGCACGGCAATTACAACCGTGTGCTGCTGTCGCCGGTGCTGGCTGGTGAAACGCCGTTCAGTGAAACGCTGATCCACGATCGCGACTGGTATGAGCGGCACGGCGTCACGCTGCTGACCGGCGAAACCGTGCTGCAGGTCGATCTGGCGGCACGTACAGTGCAGACCGATTATCGCCAGCTGCGCTGGGATCGACTGGTGTTTGCCACCGGTTCACAGCCCCGTTTGCCCGCCATTCCCGGCATCAACGCGGATTGCGTACTGGGTTTTCGCAGTATCGCCGACGTCCGGCAACTCCTGACGGGCCAGGGACCGGTAGTGGTGTTGGGCGGCGGTTTTCTCGGCATTGAAGCGGCGGCGGCACTCTGTGCCCGTGGACGTGAGGTTACGCTGGTTCATCACAAACCCTGGCTGCTGGATCGCCAGCTGGATGCAAAGGCGGGAGAGTTGTTGCTGACGTCACTCCAGCAGCGCGGTATCCGCTGCGTGCTGAACAGCGGACTCACGGCGATTGACGAGGCGGGTGTGACGCTGACCAGCGGTCGTCACTGCGCCGCCACGCAGGTGGTGATTGCCATCGGCGTTCAGCCGGAGATAACGCTGGCGCAGGCGGCGGGGCTGCCGTGTCAGCGCGGCATTCTGGTCGATGGGCAGTTACGCACAGCGCTCCCGTCGGTGTACGCCGTAGGCGAGTGCTGCGAAATTGCCGGCGAAACCTTTGGCCTGGTCGCACCCTGCCTGATGCAGGCGCAGATTCTGGCCGCGCAGCTGGCGGGGTCGCCACTGGCGGATTTTGTCAGCCAGCCGCAGGCGACGCGGCTCAAAGTCAGTGGTATTTCGCTGTTCAGCGCCGGGGACGTCAGTGAGGCACCCTCTATCAGCAGTTTTGATCCGATCTCCGGCGACTATCGCCGTCTGTTTCTTCGTCAGGGTCACCTCTGTGGCGTATTGCTCTCTGGCGACACCCGGCAGGGTCCCGCGCTGCTGGCGCGTCTGCTGCGCACCGAAGCTGTCACGCTCGAAGCCCTGTTCGATTCCCGTCAACCTGAACCGCAGCCGCAGGCTGCAGAGAGTCCTGAGATGAGTAAACCGGTATTAGCCGTGGTGGGTCACGGCATGGTCAGTCACCACTTTCTTGAACAGCTGGTTGCCCGCGAACTGCATCAGCACTACCACATCGTGGTTTACGGCGAGGAGCGTCAGCAGGCTTACGATCGGGTGCATCTGTCGGACTATTTCAACGGCAAAACGGCCGACGATCTGTCGCTGGTCAGCGCGGACTTTTTTACCCTGCACGGCATCGAACTGCGCAGCGGCTGCGCAGTCGTAGCGATCGATCGTCAGCAGCGCAGTCTGCGTGACAGCGCGGGCAATGAGCTGGCGTGGGATAAGCTGGTGCTGGCTACCGGCTCGCGTGCTTTTGTACCGCCGGTGCCGGGCCACGATGGCGAACGCTGCTTTGTCTACCGCACGCTGGACGACCTTGATGCCATAGCCGCATGCGCCCGCAATAGCCAGCGCGGCATCGTGATTGGCGGCGGCCTGCTGGGTCTGGAGGCGGCGAATGCGCTGCAGCAGCTCGGGCTGGAAACCCACGTGGTGGAGTTTGCGCCACGCCTGATGGCAGTGCAGCTCGATGAGGGCGGGGCGCTGATGCTGCGCCAGAAGATCGATGCGCTGGGCGTCACGGTTCACACCTCAAAACAGACCGAACTGATTGAGCGTCAGACCGACGGTAGCGTGGTGCTGCGCTTTGCTGACGGCAGCAGTTTACCCGGCGATCTGGTGCTGTTCTCCGCTGGTATCCGGCCGCGCGATGAGCTGGCACGTGAAGCGGGCCTGACGCTGGGACCGCGCGGCGGTATTGAGATCAACGATCGCTGCCAGACCAGCGATGAAGAGGTGTTTGCCATTGGTGAATGCGCACTGTGGAACGGTCAGATCTTTGGTCTGGTCGCGCCAGGCTATCAGATGGCACGCGTGCTGGCCGGGCATCTGGCGGCTGAATCCACCGCTTTCAGCGGCGCGGACATGAGTACCAGACTGAAGCTGCTGGGGGTGGAGGTGGCGTCGTTTGGTGATGCGCATGGCCGCACGCCGGGCAGTCAGCACTATCACTGGACCGACGGGCCAAAAGGCATCTACAAGAAAATCGTGGTTTCTGCCGACAGCACCCGGCTGCTGGGCGGTGTGCTGGTCGGTGACAGCAGCGACTACGCCACGCTGCTGCAGATGGTGCTCAATGAGTTACCGCTGCCCACCGCGCCAGAAAGCCTGATCCTGCCTGCACTGGCCGGTGCGCCGAAAGCGCCAGGCGTTGCGGCGTTGCCTGACAGCGCCCAGGTCTGCTCCTGTCACAACGTCAGCAAGGGCGATATCTGCGCGGCGGTGAAAGGCGGATGCGGTGAGATGAGCAGCATTAAGAGCTGCACCAAAGCGGCCACGGGCTGCGGCGGCTGCGCGGCGCTGGTGAAGCAGGTGATGGAGTTTCAGCTGGAAAACCTCGGTGTCGAGGTCAAAAAAGATATTTGCGAACATTTCAGCTATTCGCGCCAGGAGCTGTATCACCTGGTGCGGGCCGGTGAGTTCAAAACCTTTGATGCGCTGCTGGCGTCGCATGGGCGGGGGCAGGGTTGTGAAGTGTGCAAACCGCTGGTGGCGTCACTGCTCGCCTCATGCTGGAACGACTATCTGCTAAAACCGGCGCATCTGCCGTTGCAGGACACCAACGATCGCTATTTTGCCAATATCCAGAAAGATGGCACCTATTCGGTGGTGCCGCGCGTCCCGGCGGGCGAAATCACGCCGCAGGGGCTGATCGCGATTGGCGAGGTGGCGGCGCGTTACGATCTCTACACCAAAATCACCGGTGGTCAGCGTATCGACCTGTTTGGCGCGCGGCTCGATCAACTGCCCGATATCTGGCAGACGCTGCTGGCGGCGGGTTTTGAAACCGGTCACGCCTACGGCAAGTCGCTGCGTACTGTGAAGTCCTGTGTGGGGTCGACCTGGTGCCGCTACGGCGTGCAGGATTCAACCGCTTTCGCCATTGCGCTGGAGAACCGCTACAAGGGGCTGCGCGCCCCACACAAGATCAAGATGGCGGTATCGGGCTGTACCCGCGAGTGTGCGGAAGCGCAGAGCAAAGATATCGGGGTGATCGCCACGGAAAAGGGCTGGAATCTCTATGTGTGTGGCAATGGCGGCATGAAGCCGCGCCACGCCGACCTGTTCGCCAGCGATCTTGATGATGCCACGCTGCTGCGTTATGTCGACCGCCTGCTGATGTTCTATATCCGCACCGCAGACCGGCTGCAGCGCACCAGCGTCTGGATGGACAATCTGGAAGGCGGCCTGGACTATCTGCGTCAGGTGGTGATTGAGGATAGCCTTGGACTGGGCGAGACGCTGGAGCAGGAGATGCAGCGGGTAGTGGACGCGTATCAGTGCGAGTGGCAGACCACGCTGGCGGACCCGTCGCGACTTGCGCTGTTTACCCCTACGGTCAACAGCGATCGCCCGGATGAGACGCTGCACTACAGCCGGGTGCGCGGTCAGCGTCAGCCGGAGGCCGTTGCCGATCATCCGCTGCTGCAGATGCCCGCCGAGCCGTGGAGTGTTGTCTGCCCGCTGGAGGCGATTCCGCAGCAGGCGGGGATCGGGGCGCGACTGGGTAGCGAACGTGTTGCGCTGTTCCGCTTTGGCGATGCGCTTTTTGCGCTGGAAGATCGCGAACCCGGCAGCGACGCCAGCGTGCTGTCGCGCGGGATTCTGGGCGATGTGGGCGGCGAGCCTGTAGTGATCTCTCCGCTCTACAAGCAGCGGATACGGTTGCGTGACGGACAGAGCCTGGATAACCCGCAGCATCAACTGCGCTGCTGGCCGGTGAAGCTGGAAGCGGGTCAGATCTGGCTGGCAAATCGCCCGCTGGATCAGCTGGCGCAGGCATCATGAACAGCACCTGTCCCTATTGCGGCGTCGGCTGTGGTGTCTGCGTCACGCCGCAGGGACCTCATCAGGCAACCGTAATTGGCGATCCGCACCATCCCGCGAATGCAGGTCGGTTGTGCGTCAAAGGCGCAGCGCTGGGCGAGACCCTGACGCCGCAAGGACGTTTGCTGAACGCCGAGATTAACGGGCAGCGTGTCAGCCTGGACGCTGCGCTGGATGCGGCGGCGGCAGGATTACGCGCGGTGATTGATCAGTATGGCCCGCAGGCGGTGGCGTTTTACGGCTCCGGCCAGCTGTTGACCGAGGATTACTACGTCGCCAATAAGCTGATGAAGGGCTACATCGGTGCAGCCAATATCGATACTAATTCGCGGCTCTGCATGGCGTCGGCGGTGGTTGGTTATAAGCGGGCGCTGGGGGCCGACGCGGTGCCCTGCTGCTATGAGGATCTGGAGCAGGCCGACCAGGTGCTGCTGGTGGGGTCTAATGCTGCCTGGGCGCATCCGGTGGTGTGGCAGCGGCTGATGCAGGCGAAGCTGCAACGTCCGGCGATGCGTATTGTCGTTATCGATCCGCGGCGCACGGCGAGTTGCGATCAGGCCGATCTCCACCTGCCGTTGCGGCCCGGCAGCGATACGGCGTTGTTTTCCGGTCTGCTGCACTGGCTGGCGCAGCAGGATGGCATTGATACCAGCATGTTGCCGCACCTGAATGGCGTGGACGAGACGCTGACCGCCGCAGCGCAGTGGGATGTGGCGCGAGTGGCAGAGGCATGTGACTTAACCGTGCAGCAGGTCGCGCACTTTTTCCAGCTTTTCAGCCAGCACGATCGGGTGCTGACGCTATGGTGCATGGGGATTAATCAGTCCGCCACCGGCAGCGACAATAACCAGGCGATTCTTAATCTGCATCTGCTGACGGGCAAAATAGGCCGCGCGGGCTGTGGTCCTTTTTCGCTGACCGGACAGCCAAATGCCATGGGCGGACGGGAGGTGGGTGGCCTGGCGAATCAGCTGGCGGCGCACATGAATTTTACTGAAGCGGATTGCGAACGGGTGCAGCGTTTCTGGCGCAGTCCGGCCATTGCCCGGGAACCGGGGCTGACTGCGCTGGATCTTTTCCGGGCACTGGCGGATGGCACGGTGAAAGCAGTGTGGATTATGGGCACCAATCCGGCGGTGTCGATGCCGGAGGGCAACCGCGTCGCGCAGGCGCTGGCGGCCTGTCCGCTGGTGATTGTGTCAGATGTGATGGCGCAGACCGATACCAGCGCCTTTGCCGATATTCTGTTGCCCGCCCAGGGATGGGGCGAGAAAAACGGCACGGTGACCAATTCCGAGCGGCGTATTTCACGTCAGCGCGCTTTTGCCGCCGCACCCGGTGACGCCCGGCCTGACTGGTGGTTGCTGTCGCAGGTGGCCCAGCGTTTAGGGTTTGATAAAGGCTTTAACTGGCAGCATCCGGCAGAGATTTTCCGTGAGCATGCGGCGTTGTCAGGTTTTGAGAACCGGGGCGATCGGGCGTTTGATATCAGCGGCCTGGCGCAATTGAGTAACGCTGACTGGGATGCGCTGCGTCCGGTGCAGTGGCCGGTTAACGCTGCCTGTCCGCAGGGCAGCGCCCGGCTGTTTGGCAATCGTCGGTTTTTTCATCCGGATGGTAAGGCCCGGTTGCGGGTGCCGGCCACGCCCGTAGTCGCCCCGCGCGAACCGTCGTATCCGTTGCTGATGAATACCGGACGGGTGCGCGATCAGTGGCACACCATGACGCGTACCGGGCTGGTGCCGCGTCTGATGCAGCATTGCGATGAACCGTTTGTCGCGCTGCATCCGGCTGATGCGGCAACGTATGGCGTGACGGCCGGTGGACTGGCGCGGGTGCAGTCTGTTCAGGGCTGGATTAGCGTGCGGGTGCGTGTCGATGCCGGGATGCGTCGGGGCGAGCTGTTTGTGCCGATGCACTGGAACCGGCAGTTCAGTCAGCAGAGTCACGTCGATTTGCTGGTGGCCGCCCGTGCCTGTCCGTTTTCGGGGCAGCCCGCGCTGAAGCAGACGTCGGTGCGGATTCTGCCGTTGAGGGTGAGCTGGCAGGGCTGGCTGTGGCAGCGCGAGATAGCGCAGCCCACAGGGTTGCGTTACTGGGCGCGTACCCCCTATCCGGCGGTGCAGCGTTATGCGGTAGCGGGCGAGGGTTCGCCGCAGGTCTGGCTGGACAATCAGGTTGTTCTTTCAGGCTGTCACAGGCAGATTGCGACCGGCAGCGGCAATGATTACCGGTTGCTGGCATGGCGTGATGGCGAGTTGCAGCTGGCGTTTTATGCTGGCTCTGTGTTGCCGTCGATTGATAGTGCGTGGGTCGCCGAGGCCTTTAGTCATGCGCCGCAGGATGCGGCAGGGCGGCACAGTGTACTGGCAGGACAGCCCGCGCAGGGCGCGGCCACGGGACGGATTATCTGCAGTTGTATGGCGGTGGGTGAGCAGACGATTTTACAGGCGGTGGCGCAGGGGTGTCGTACAACTCAGGCGTTGGGCGAAAAGCTAAAGTGCGGCACGCAGTGCGGCTCCTGTATTCCGGAGCTGAAGCAGTTGTTGCTGTCCGAAGTGATGTCGGAGGAATAATGACACGAGCAATTGATTCTCTGGATAAGTTACTGGCCCCGGTGGATGCCGTGTCGCAACAGGGCGCGGTGTGGCTGGTGGGTGCGGGCCCTGGCGATGTGGAACTGCTGACCGTTAAGGCGTTGCGGTTGCTGCAGCGTGCTGAGGTGGTGGTATATGACCGTTTGGTGAGTGACGCGGTGATGGCGGAGGTGCCGGAGCAGGCGTTGTGTATCGATGTGGGTAAGCAGCCGGGGCAGCATGGTCTGAAGCAGGCGCAGATTAATCAGTTGCTGGTGGAACTGGCGCGCAGTGGACGCAATGTGATCCGGCTGAAGGGGGGCGATCCGTTTGTTTTTGGTCGCGGAGGCGAGGAGATGGTGAGCGTTCAGCAGGCCGGGATTCGCTGTGAGGTCGTACCAGGGATTACGGCGGCTGTGGGCTGTGCGGCAGCCAGCGGGATTCCGTTGACGCATCGGGATTGCGCGCAGTCTTTGCGGTTGATTACCGGGCATGGGCGGAACGGCGAGCCGCAGCTGGAGGCGGCTGCGCTGACGGCGGTGAATCAGACGCTGGTGTTTTATATGGGGTTGAGCTGGAGTGCGTCGATCAGTGCGCAGTTGCAGGCGCAGGGACGTGATGCGGAGACGCCGGTGGCGATTATTGAGAATGGGACCCGGCCCGATCAGCGGGTGTTGATTACCACGCTGGGGGGATTAGCGGAGACGGTGGCGCGGGATAAGCCGGTGTCTCCGTCGTTGCTGATGGTGGGTGAAGTGGTGCGGTTTTATCGGGCGGATTTGCAGGTGGGGATGCAGGTGCAGGCGGTGGGGTGACGGGGCTGCAGGTGCGGGCTTTTGCTGGCAGGCAGGAACGGTGTGGCAAGACGGTGCGGCGTGCAGGAAAGGCCTGCCTGATCGCAAAGGGATCCCGCATCCCTGCGGACTGGGCTCGCCATCCATGGCTCGCACACTTTGCTCTTCAGGCAGGCCTTACCTGCACTGTTGGCATTGGTGCGGGGTTTTACGGGAGCGGGTCGGTATTAGGTGCAGGTTTGTTAGGGTGAGAAGGCAGGAATGGTTTGAAGAGCCGGTGAGTCGTGCAGGAAAGGCCTGCCTGATCGCAAAGGGATCCCGCATCCCTGCGGACTGGGCTCGCCATCCCTGGCTCGCACACTTTGCTTTTCAGGCAGGCCTTACCTGCACTGTTGGCATTGGTGCGGGGTTTTGCGGGATCAGGTCTGGATTGAGTGCGGTTGATGAGAGTGGAAGTGCCCGAGCAGGGCGAAAAGAGCAGTGAAGTGTGGGAAGGCAGGCTGGGGTTGGCAAGACGGTGCGTCGTGCAGGTGAACTGTATAAAAGACGACGGAGCTTTAGCTGGCTTTAAAGCTCCTCCCACGCAGGCAGGTTGTGAACTTTTTTTCGATATGCGTGAAACAGTGCCATTGTCGTACCGAAGAACAGACCTGCGATCAGATTGGGTATCAGCGAATAATTGTCGTCAGACACGCCCGGAAGAGAAGGCAATAAGAGCAGCAGTGGCATCATCAGCGTGTACATGCTGCCAAACACTACAAGATTGAGCCAGAACGGAGTAAAACCCGGGGGTGGAAGATGGATATTCATTTTCCATAACAAACGATGTAATGGCGGAGCAGAGTTACTCGGCCACATTTTCTTCGCTGCCATCAGGGCTAAAGCCCGCGCTTTCCTGCGCTCGAAAATCTCGTTTTTCATCGTTTTATCATCCGTTACATCCCTGCTTAGCATTCGCTCTGGAGCGTAACTTAATCCTGTGGCTGTCTGATGACAGCGAGTGGCTGAATCGATATTGTTTCGACAGGCATTACATCGCCCGCTTCAGCGGCAGCGGGGCCACCAGCACTTTCACGCCTAGTGCTTCAAACGCTTTGACCTGCGCAGTGCTGATGCCGCTGTCGGTGATCAGGTAGTGGATATTGCTCCAGTCACAGGGCAGCGCGAACATCGAAACCTTGTCTATTTTGCTGGAGTCAGCGACCACATAAACCGTGCTGGCGGATTTGATCATTGCCAGTTTCACCTTGATGTCGGTTTCACTGGGGAAGCTCAGGCCCAGACGCGGCGAGATGCAGGCGGTCGCCAGGAAGAGTTTACCGGCCAGCACGTTTTCGAAGAAGCTGGCCGCCTTTTCGCCGGAGGTAGAGAGCGTCGGAAATTTAAAGGTGCCGCCGGTCAGCAGGATGTTGATCCCCGGCTCGCCGCCCAGTTTCAGGGCGATATTCACCGCGGTTGTCACGACCGACAGGCGGCGGATGTGGCTGATGGCATCGGTGATCGCGGTGGTCGTGGTGCCGGAATCGAAAATCACCGTGTCGCCATTTTCGATATGCTGCGCCGCCAGCCGGCCAATCGCCTCTTTCTCTTCCAGATGCGTCTGCCGCTCCAGCAGCATCGCCCCGGTATTCTGTTTGCCCGTCATCAGCGTCGCGCCACCATGATAGCGCTGAACAAAGCCCTGTTTTTGCAGCATGCGCAGGTCGCTGCGTAAGGTGGCTTCGGTCAGTCCAAAGGTCTCCGTCAAAGCTTTCACCGTGACTGTGCCATCCTCACGGATCATCTCCAGAATTTTCTCGCGGCGTTGCTGCATGTCAGCGAACTGCTCACTTTTGCTTTTCAATCGAAATGCTCCCTTTTCCAATAACCTGAGAAGTCGGGCGAACAAGGTCTTTGTGGCTGAGTTTAACGCGCCATTTTTATGAATGCGAGATAGCCTGATCCGGCCTTGGCTTTCGAATGAAAATGTAAAATGTGCAGGCTATTGAATCTCTCACGCTTTCCGGATTCTAGCCAGCTGCCTTTATTTCGGGACTGGAAGCCAGATCACGTCTTTTCAATCAGATAAGCCGCTTTGCAGGGCAGATGGTCGAAATTTGATCTGCTCCACACAACATTTCTTTTCGATAGCTTATATTTTTGTTCGAAAATGAGTGAATCAACGGCATCGGCAAAAATCTGAGGGGAAGAGTGGGATGAGTGGTGAATATGACGTAAACCTGCGCTACGGCGTGGATACCGCAATGAATCTGGCCGGCAAAGTGGCCGTCGTGACCGGCGGGCTGGGTGGTATCGCGATGGCGACCAATGGCATGTTGCTGGAGAAGGAAGCGAGTCTGGCACTACTCTATCCGCCGTTTGAAGCAGAGAAGGTCGCCAGCCTGAAGGCAGACTTCCCCGGCGAGCGGGTGCAGTTTGTCTGCTGTGACGTTACCGATCCCGCGTCGGTTGAACAGGCTTTTAACGATGTGGTTTCCCACTATGGCCGGATCGATATCCTGGTGAACTGCGCAGGCTACGTGATGCTGCAGCCGGTGATCGAGACCAATTTTGCCGAGTGGCAGAAGCAAATTGCGGTGAATCTCACCGGGCCTTTTCTCTGCTCACAGGCCGCCGCACGGCTGATGATCCGTGCCGGTGCGGGCGGCAAAATTATTAATATCGCCTCCCAGGCGGCATCCATCGCTATCGACAACCATGTCGCCTACACCTCAGCCAAAGCGGGCCTGCTGGGCATGACCAAAGTGATGGCCAAAGAGTTTGCTCCGCATCGCATCAACGTTAACACCCTGTCGCCCACCGTGGTGCTGACGCCGATGGGCGAAAAGGCCTGGCGCGGCGAGAAGGGCGAGCAGATGAAGAAGCTGATTCCGCTCGGACGCTTTGCCTATACCGATGAGATCGCCGCTGCGGTGCTGTTTTTCGCCAGCAACGGCAGCGACATGATCACCGGCGCCGATTTGATGATCGATGGGGGCTTTACCATCTGGTAAGGCCAATCCAGCACCCGGGAATTCATACCCTGCCATAACGATAAGAGAGAACATCATGAAAAACCGTACCTTGCTGTGCACTGCCGTGGCTGCCTGTCTGGTTTCGCAGGCGGCGTTTGCCGCCGAAAAGGGCACCATTATGATTCTGGTTAACTCACTCGATAATCCCTACTACGCCTCCGAAGCCAAAGGCGCCAATCTCAAAGCGCAGGAACTGGGTTACAAAACAACGGTGCTGTCGCACGGCGAAGATGTGAAAAAGCAGAGCGAACTGATCGACGCCGCTATCGGTAAAAAAGTGCAGGGTATCGTGCTGGATAACGCCGACTCTACCGCCAGCGTGGCGGCGATAAAAAAAGCCAAAGATGCCGGAATTCCGGTGGTGCTGATCAACCGCGAAATCCCGGTGGATGACGTGGCGCTGGCGCAGATCACCCACAACAACTTCCAGGCGGGTTCAGACGTTGCCAACGTCTTTGTTGAAAAGATGGGCGAAAAGGGCAAGTACGCCGAACTCGCCTGTAACCTGGCGGACAACAACTGCGTGACACGCTCGAAATCGTTCCATCAGGTGCTGGATCAGTATCCTGATATGCAGAGCGTGGCGCGTCAGGATGCCAAAGGCACCCTGATCGACGGCAAGCGCATTATGGACAGCATCCTGCAGGCACATCCGGATGTGAAAGGGGTGATCTGCGGTAACGGCCCGGTGGCGCTGGGCGCCATTGCCGCGCTGAAGGCGGCCGGTCGCAACGATGTGATCGTGGTGGGCATTGATGGCAGCAACGACGAACGCGATGCGGTGAAAGCGGGCACGCTGAAAGCCACGGTGATGTTGCAGGCGCAGGCGATTGCCGCTGAAGGGGTGACCGATCTCGATAACTTCATTCAGAAGGGCGTGAAGCCGGAAAAACAGCGGGTGATGTTCCGCGGCATTCTGATTACCCCGGAAAACGCTAAAGGTGTACAGGACTTTAACTACAAGTCGTAATTAAACGCTGTCGCGCCTGCGAAAGCGGGCGCCAGGGAGAAGATGATGTCCCGAAGAGTCTGGCTGACGCTGGTGGTCTTGCTGTTAAGCGGCTGCAAAATTGTGTCGCAGCAGGAGCTGGCTGCCCTGAAAAATCCCCCCAATCCGAAAATGGCGAACATCGACCAGCTCTGGCAGCAGAAACTGGTGCCACAGGTTCAGGCAGAGGCTAAACCGCTGGCGACGCTGATGAAGTCGCTGCAGTCTGCCAAAGACTTCGACAGTGCCTGTCAGAGCTACGGCTATCGCAGTCAGGCTGAGAATCCCTGTGTCTTCAGCGTCTCGGTCAGCGGCGAGGTGACCGCCGTGAATACCACGTCACGCAGCGGGAAGATGACCGTGAAAGATGAATCAGGTGACAGCGTCACTATTCAGGTGGGGCCAATCATTCGTGGCACCGCTTTGCGGGATGTCTACAAAGGCGTGAGCTATCAGGACTTCAATGACCAGGTGCTGTTTGGTGATTACGGCAAGGCGATTAACCAGCACGCCTCCACTCTGATGCAGCAGTTTGCACCGAAGGTGGGCGATAAAGTGAGGGTCTCCGGCGTGTTCAGCAGCTGGGACATTCCGCAGCAGCTGCCGGATATCACTCCGGCTGCGATCACCCGGCAATAAGGAGCGGCAGATGCAAAATCCTCAACCGCAACAGTCCGGCGACGTGATTATCGAAACGCGCAACGTGTCGCGTCTTTATCCCGGCGTGACCGCGCTCGATCAGGTCAGTTATCGGGTCTACCGCAATAAAGTCAACGTGCTGATCGGTGAGAACGGCGCCGGTAAGTCCACCATGATGAAGATGCTGGCAGGGGTGGAGACGCCGTCGTCGGGCGAGATTCTGCTGGATGGCAAGGTGGTGTCGCTGAGCTCCACGCATCAGGCGGAGAAGCAGGGGATCAGCATCATTTTTCAGGAGCTGAATCTGTTTCCCAACATGAACGTGATGGACAACATCTTTATCGCCAATGAGTTTTTCCAGCGCGGGGTGATCAATGAAAAGTATCAGTACGCGCTGGCAAAGTCGCTGCTGGAGCGGCTGCAGCTGGATGTCGATCCTTACGCGCCGCTGGGTGAGCTGGGTATTGGTCATCAGCAACTGGTGGAGATCGCCCGGGCGCTGTCGAAGGATACCCGGGTACTTATCATGGATGAACCGACCAGCGCCCTGAGCCAGTCTGAAGTGAAAGTGCTGTTTAACGTCATCGATCAGCTTAAGCGACGCGGTGTCACCATTATCTACATCTCTCACCGGCTGGAAGAGCTGATGGAGATTGGCGATCACATCACCATTTTCCGCGATGGCCGTTTTATTAGTGAGCGCGAGGTACGGGACGCCAGCGTGCCGTGGATTATCGCCCAGATGGTGGGTGACAAGAAAAAGCAGTTCGACTATCAGCCTGCGCCACAGGGGGAAACGGTGCTGGAGGTAGAGGGCCTGACTGCGCTGCATCAGAACGGCGGTTACAAGCTGAATGAGGTCAGTTTTACGCTGCGCAAAGGCGAGGTGATCGGCATTTATGGCCTGCTGGGGGCCGGACGCACCGAGCTGTTTAAGGGGCTGATTGGCCTGATGCCCTGTCAGTCAGGCCATGTTCGGCTGGCGGGCAGGGATCTGGCGAAACGCAGCTTCCAGCAGCGGCTGAAAAGTGGCATAGCGCTGGTGCCCGAAGATCGCAAAGGCGAAGGGGTAATTGAACTGATGTCGGTCACCGCCAACATGACGCTCTCTGACTTCAGCCTGCGCGGTTTTCGACGTGCGCTGGGGCTGTTGAATCCTGCCAGGGAGCAGCAGCGGGTCAGTGAGATGATCGGCCATCTGGCGATTAAAGTCAGCGATCCCGACCTGCCGGTCACGGCGCTGAGCGGCGGTAATCAGCAGAAGGTGGTGCTGGGTAAAGCGCTGATGACCGGGCCACAGGTGGTGCTGCTGGATGAGCCAACGCGCGGTATCGACGTGGGTGCCAAAACCGACGTCTATCACCTGATTGGCAATCTGGCACAGCAGGGGCTGGCAGTGATGTTCTCCTCGTCTGAACTGGATGAGGTGATGGCGCTGGCGGACCGCATTTTAGTGATGGCCGATGGCCGGATTACTGCCGATCTGCCGCGCGCAGCGGCGACGCGAGAACATCTGATTGCGGCATCAACCCCGCAGGATTAAGAGCCTGACCCATCAGGCTATTTTATTTGTCCGTCTGAACCTGGGCAGAGGTCACACAGGCTGCTTTAGCAACCTGAACGCCCGTCAGGGCGGCCCTGAAGGGGCGAGCACAGCGAGTAGTCCTGACGTACTGCGTGTACGTGCCGGTTGTTCCGCGCTGTCCGTGTCCAGACTGCCTGAAACCATTACGCCTGGTGGGCCAGGCTCTAAGCTGGCCGGAGAATTTCATGAACCAAAAATATCTGCTCTATATGTACCTGCTGAAGGCCCGCACCTTTATTGCGTTGCTGATTGTGGTCGGCTTTTTCAGCGTGATGGTGCCGAACTTTCTCACCCCCTCTAACCTGCTGATCATGACGCAGCACGTGGCGATTACCGGCCTGCTGGCCATTGGTATGACGCTGGTGATCCTGACCGGCGGTATCGATCTCTCGGTGGGTGCGGTCGCCGGGATCTGCGGCATGGTGGCGGGCGCACTGCTCACCAATGGCATCCCGTTGTGGGGCGGCAATACGCTGTTTCTCAACGTGCCTGAAGTGATTCTGGTCGTGGCCATCTTTGGCGTGCTGGTGGGACTGATTAACGGCACGGTGATCACCCGGCTGGGCGTTGCACCCTTTATCTGCACCCTGGGCATGATGTATGTGGCGCGCGGTGCGGCGTTGCTGTTCAACGACGGCGGCACCTACGCCAACCTGGTGGGAGTGCCCGCGCTGGGCAACACCGGCTTTTCGCTGCTCGGTTCCGGCACCGTACTGGGCGTTTACCTGCCGATCTGGCTGATGCTCGGCTTTTTACTGCTCGGCCTCTACCTGACGCGCAAAACCCCGCTGGGTCGTTATATCTACGCCATTGGCGGCAATGAGTCCGCCGCGCGACTGGCGGGCGTGCCGATTATCAAGGTGAAAGTTTTTGTCTACGCCTTTTCCGGCCTCTGCGCCGGACTCGTCGGGCTGGTGGTGGCCTCTCAGTTGCAGACCGCGCACCCGATGACCGGCAACATGTTTGAGATGGACGCCATTGGCGCCACCGTGCTGGGCGGCACAGCGCTGGCGGGTGGACGTGGCCGGGTTTCCGGCTCGATTATTGGCGCTTTCGTTATCGTCTTCCTGGCGGATGGCATGGTGATGATGGGCGTCAGCGATTTCTGGCAGATGGTAATCAAAGGTCTGGTGATTGTGACTGCGGTGGTCATCGACCAGTTCCAGCAACGTCTGCAAAGCAAAGTGGTGCTGCTGCGTCGCCATGAAAAAAAGCAGCAGGCAGCCCCCCTTACTGATGTTCGTCACAGTTAACAGGAGCGATTATGACCCGCGAACAACGTGGAAAAACAGTGGTGATAACCGGTGCCTGTCGTGGCATCGGGGCCGGGATCGCGGCGCGTTTCGCCCGCGACGGGGCCAGGCTGGTGATGGTGTCGAATGCTGACCGGGTGTTCGCTACAGCTGACCAGCTTCAGCAGCAGTATGGCAGTGAGATTCTGGCGCTGCAGGTCGATGTCACGGATGAAGCTGCGGTGCAGCAGCTCTATCAGCAGGCCTTTGAACGCTTTGGTCAGATTGACGTCTCGATACAGAATGCGGGCGTGATCACCATCGACCGCTTCGACACCATGCCGAAAAGCGACTTTGAGCGGATTCTGGCGGTTAACACCACCGGCGTCTGGCTCTGCTGCCGTGAAGCGGCGAAATATATGGTGCAGCAGCGCAGCGGCAGCCTGATCAACACCTCATCGGGGCAGGGACGACAGGGCTTTATTTACACGCCGCACTACGCCGCCAGCAAAATGGGGGTGATAGGCATTACCCAGAGTCTGGCGCTGGAACTGGCGCCGTGGAACATTACGGTCAACGCTTTTTGTCCCGGCATCATTGAGAGTGAGATGTGGGATTACAACGATCGCGTCTGGGGCGAGATCCTCAGCAGCGAGGAGAAAACCTACGGCAAAGGGGAACTGATGGCGGAGTGGGTGCAAAACATTCCGCTGAAGCGTGCTGGTCAGCCGGAAGATGTTGCCGGCCTGGTGGCGTTTCTGGCATCAGAGGATGCGCGCTACATCACCGGGCAGACCATCAATGTGGATGGCGGTTTAATCTTCTCCTGATGCGGTGAGAGATCGCAGGTCTGCTATAAACGCAGGCCTTTTTCTGACCCGGACTTTTCTGTTATATGCACAATTCGCCGCTGCTGTCCTGCATCGCCGTCACAATATGTTAAGGTAATAGCTGATGATTTTTCTTTAATTGCAGCTACGAACTAATCAATGTGCCGGGTGACATGATACGGAAAACAGGGGTTCTCTCTTTGATTGCGCTGTCGCTGACTGCCACGCAGAGCGCCCGCGCTTTTCAGACTGAAACAGCGGTGTCAGAGACGCCATTCGACGATCCTGCGCGCTACAGTCAGTCGCTGCCGACGCTCGGCGGTGCCAGCGATCAGGATGAAGAGTGGAGCAAAAAGCTGGCGGCCGTGGCCAAAAGTATCGGTGAAGCGAGTAACAACAGCGACAGCAATGTCACGTTTGGTCAGCAGGCGGGCGTCTGGGCGTTCAATCATCTGCGCGATGAAGTGGCCGATCGGGTTGAGAGCGAAGGGCAGTCACTGCTTTCCCCTTACGGCACCGCGCAGCTGGATCTGAAAGTCGACATGAACGGAAACTTCACCGGTACCGGCGGCGATCTCTTCAGCGCACTGGCCGACGAAAACAGCCGGCTCACCTTCAGCCAGCTTGGTCTGCACGATACCGGCGATGGCCTGGTTGGCAATGCGGGACTGGGGCAACGCTGGGATGCCGGTGACTGGCTGCTGGGTTACAACGGCTTTGTTGACCGCGTGTTCAGCAGCGGTCTGCAGCGCGCCTCTGTGGGCACGGAAGCGTGGAGCGATTCAATGCGCTTCTCAGCCAACTATTATCAGCCGCTTTCCGGCTGGAAAAATCTGGGCGATTCGCAGCAGCAGCGCATGGCGCGCGGCTACGATATTACCAGCCAGAGCTATCTGCCCTTTTATCGTCAGTTGGGCGTTTCGGTGAGCTATCAGCAATATCTGGGTGAGAATGTCGATCTGTTTAACAGCGGCAACCGCTATCACAATCCCTCCGCCATGTCGTTTGGCCTCTCTTACACTCCCGTGCCGCTGGTGACGCTGTCCGCTACCCATAAAACCAGCAGTGCCGGTGAGAGTCAGGATCAGCTGGGGCTGAAACTCAACTATCGCTTTGGCGTGGCGCTGCGACGTCAGCTCGATGCCGGAAACGTCGCTGAGGCGCACTCCCTGCGCGGCAGCCGTTACGATACCGTCACCCGCAGTGATACGCCGGTGCTCGCTTTCCGTCAGCGCAAAACGCTGTCCGTGTTTCTGGCAACACCGCCCTGGCAGTTAAGCAGTGGCGAGAGTCTGCCGCTGAAGCTGCAGGTGCGCGCCAGCAATGCTATCAAGGCGGTAAGCTGGCAGGGCGATACGCAGGCACTGAGCCTGACACCTCCTGCCAGTAACGCCGATCCGCAGGGCTGGAGTGTGATCTTACCGCAGTGGGATCCGTCGCCAGACGCCAGCAACGAATATCGCCTGTCGGTAACGCTGGAGGACAGCAAGCAGCAGCGTGTGACCTCTAACTGGATCACCCTGAAAATTCAGCCACCGATGACCGTGGACGAGGCCCCGCAGAACGATCGCTATGATTTGATGGCTCCCGGTGGCGCCACACTGTAGCGAGCAGGACGACGCACGTTGCCGGATGTGTTTGCCCGGATGGTGGGCGGGCCGATCCTGCACCGCGCTACCAGTAACATTATGTTGCAATCATCATCCGTGACTATCACAGCGATGTATAACGCGCGTCGCCTGAATGCCGATAACTACAGCAATTCCAACTTCTTCTGGTCCTGCTGATGCGTCTGAATTTTCTGAAATGCCTTCTCCCTTCTTTTTATCGTCAGCGTGGCTTGCATTCTGCCGCGTCATTCCAGTCGCTGGGGCGCGCTATGCCCGTAATTGAGTTCACGCCTGCTGGAATTATTCAGAAAGCCAGTCCGCTATTTCTGGCCACCATGGGATACCGGGCAGATGAAATCGTGGGTCAGCATCACAGCATGTTCTGTCCGGCTGCACTGGTTAACTCACCAGAATATCAACGTTTCTGGCAACGCCTGGCGGCAGGCGAAAGCTACAGTGACAAATTTCTGCGGCTGGCCAGCGGCATGCGTCCGGTCTGGCTTGAGGCGAGCTATATTCCGGTGACTGACCGACGCGGCAGAGTCTTTAAAATTATTAAAATTGCCGCTGATATTTCTGAAAGGATGCAGTCATCCCTGGAGCAGACGTCGATCATTAATGCCATCAGCCGCTCCATGGCGGTGATCGCCTTCAGCCCTGACGGGCACGTACTCGAAGCAAACGACAACTTTCTCAAGGCCACTGGTTATCAGGCTACTGAGGTAATAGGGCAGCATCACCGGTTATTCTGTTCAAAGAGCCTCTCTCAGAGCGATGAATACCGCCAGTTCTGGGCGCGACTGAATCAGGGCGAATTCTTCTCGGGTCAGTTTCCCCGCCTTAACCGGCGTGGCGAACCGCTCTGGCTCAGAGCGACCTACAATCCGGTGTTTAACAGTGACGGACAGCTCACTAAAATTGTTAAATTCGCCAGCGATGTTACGGAACAGGTGCTACGTAATCAGCAGGAGTCTGATGCGGCGTTAAAGGCATGGAATATGGCCGCTCAGACGCGGGGAAGCGCACAGGCGGGTGCGGATGTTATCGACAACAGCATTCAGATGATCAGCCAGATTGCCGCAGAGATGAGCGTTGTGTCGGCAGATGTTACCCGCCTTAACAGCCAGTCTGACAGCATTGATGGCATGGTTGAAACCATCAGACGTTTTGCCATGCAGACCCGACTTATTGCACTTAATGCCGCTATTGAAGCGGCGCGGGCAGGCTCGTCGGGCCGCAGTTTTGCTGTGGTGGCGGCAGAAGTCCGTAACCTGGCAGCCTCAGTCAGTAGCGCGACTGAGGAGATTGAACGGGTAGTGGCGGGGAATAATCAGTTGGCCAGAGAGGTTTTGCGGGGGATTGAAACCTCGCTGGCGAGTACCAGTCAGGGCGTTATGCTGATGCGTGAAGCGGGAGAGGTGATTGCCAGCATTCAGAAAGATTCAGAGCGCGTGGAGAATGCCGTGAAAGAGGTTGCCCGAGCGGCACAGGGTGAATAAAGGCGTTTAAGCCGGGCGGATGAAAGGGCCGGTAGAGGGGTGGTCCTGCCTAAAAGGAATTAACAGGCGAGTGTTATGCTGTTAAACAGGACCGCCCGGCTGCACCCGGACTTTTATGTATTCCGCGCAAAAATATCGCAGCTGATAGGTGTTCAGGCGATTAAAAAGCCGTCGTTCAGCCGGTCAGTGACACTTCAGCGAATCATGGCCATCACAATACGCACGGCTCTGGCGTAGACCTCTCGCTGACCGTTTACCGACCGTGCTTGCTGATGCTGCAGGAATGCGATTATTTCGTGTATGCCTGCCGTCTTGCCTGACTTCAGCAGGCTCGACACAGCCTCTCCTACCACGGCGTGGACGTCAGCCATATCTGCCGGTTTATCAGTACTCAATAGAAACTCCAGCGCAACCGTTCTGCTGAATAGCATCTGAAGGGGCAACACTCAGGCGATTCAGCTTTCTCAGCCTGCTCACAGGTTTATGATAAGCCGGCATCATGGCAGGGCCTTAAGCAGCTTTTCACGCAGGGTTGCCACCTGAGTCGTCAGATCACCGAGTTCGCTACAGGCGGTATCCATCACCGAGATCATATCAGCCGGGACGCCAGCCGCCGCGACTTTAAGCTGGTGGCCCTGTTCTGTCAGAGAGACCAGCACCCGGCGCTCATCATTTCCCGTGTCACGCTGGCGGCAGATAATGCCCGCGCTTTCCAGCCGCTTCAGAAGCTGGCTGAGCGTGCCGGAATCAAGCCGGACGCGTGCACCAATATCAGAGACGGTCTGGCGATCTTTTTCCCACAGCACCAGCAGCACCAGATATTGCGGATAGGTCAGACCCAGCGGTTTTAACCGCGACTGATAGAGCTTTGTCATGGCAAGTGAGGCGGAGTAGAGCGCAAAACAGAGAAACTGGTCGATGGTTTCAGGCGCTGCACTGGCGGGAGGCGTATCGGAGAACCCCGCGGGTTCATCATTCATATCTTTACTCATTCTGAGTCCGGGGTGGGACAGCCAGACCCCAGGCTGTTGGACAGCCGTGAAGTCTCGCGAATAGTATCTCGGGGAGATGTTGATTTCGGCAGCATCTCTTTTCTGGTTTACAACACCAGACCTTTAAGCGCTATCGCAGCGGGAGAAAAAGCCTTTAGCTGCGACGCCGATTGAAAGTCGGCACAGTATTGAGTCAAATTAAATTGAAGTCAATATAACCGGTCGCAACCCTTGCGCGCAACGTGCGCCGGGTGCAACGCCGCGAAGATCGGCAGGACAATTTCAGCATTTAACCCAGGCTGAAGCCGCCCGCCGATAGGGCTTATACGGTGAAGGTCTCTACCATGCCGCGCAGGTCGCGCGCCTGGGCCAGCAGTGACTGCGACGCAGAAGAGGACTCTTCCACCAGCGCGGCGTTATTCTGCGTGACGCCATCCATCTGACTCACCGCAATACTGACCTGGGAGATGCCCTGCATCTGTTCTCCGGAGGAGAGGGAGAGGTTGTCCATGGCATCGGCCAGTTCACCGACGCGGCTGACAATCTTCAGGATGCGCTCACCCGTTCCGGCCGCCACGGTCACGCCATCTTCGACCTGCGTCACGGCCTGCTCAATCAGCTGCTTAATGTCGCGTGCTGCGGTGGCGCTGCGCTGGGCCAGCGAGCGGACTTCACCCGCGACCACGGCAAATCCGCGACCCTCTTCACCGGCGCGTGCCGCTTCGACGGCGGCGTTGAGCGCCAGAATATTGGTCTGGAAAGCGATGCCTTCAATCACTGACGTAATATCGCGCACCCGAACGGCACTCAGCGAAATGTCATGCATGGTTTCTGACAGGCGCTGGACATCTGCTTCGCCCGCATGGGCCAGGGTGGCGGCCTCGCGCGCTGAACCGGCAGTCTGCTGCGCGCCCGCGGCGTTGCTTTTTACCGTGGCGGTGAGTTGCTCCATACTGGCGGCCGTTTCCTGCAGCGCAGCAGCCTGCTGCTCGGTACGGGATGAAAGCTCGGTATTGCCCTGCGAAATCTCATCGGCCGCCAGCGCCACCGAGGCGGATGCCCCTTTAATCTGCGTAACCAGTTCGCGCAGGTTGGTCTGCATGCCGCTGAGCGAGGCAAGCAGGCTGGTGCTGTCGCCACGGCGCAGCGTGACCGGCGAGGTGAGATCACCGGCGGCAATCGCAGCAGCCAGCATCTGAGCCTGCACCGGTTCGCCGCCCAGCTGGCGCATCAGTATCCGCACAATAAACGCGCAGGTGACGACGGCAGCCAGCACGGAGAGCACCGCCAGGATGATCAGTATCCAGGTGGTGCGGGCGATGGCGATGCCGTTATCCACTACCGCATCCCGGCTGCTGCGCATCTCAAGCTCGGTCAGATCGTTTATCGCCTTCAGCAGGATCTGTTGAGCCGGACGCGCCACCTTTAACAGATAGTCGGTGACCTCCTGCTGACGATTTTCCATCCCCAGTTTTCCGGCGGTCATCAGCGTGGAGAGGGCGGCCTCTTCAGTGGACTCGATTCTGCTCATCGCCTCACGTCCAGCCTGTCCGGAGTCGGTCTGCATCATGCCTGAGAGTGCTTCGCGGTTGCTGATATAAAGCGCCCGCTGTTTTTGCAGACGTTCCCATTCTGGCTTCATAGCAACAGGATCGGTCAGCAGAGCAAGGTTACGCACCGCGATTGCCATATCCCGCACGCCACCGCGCATATCCAGCACCGTCTGGTACTTTTTCAAACGGACATTAACCACCTCATCCATACCATCGCGAGCGCTATCCAGCGCGTGAATCGCGGTGCCGGTACAGATAATAAACAGCAGAATAAGCAAGCCAAAACCTGCGCTAAGGCGCGTTGAAATTTTCATCTCTCTTTCCGGGAAAGTTTATTGGATAAACCGGTATCGGCAGGAGAGAGCACTTCTGGAGAGTTACGTTTAACTAAATTGATCGCTATTTAATTTCGTGCGATTAAAAATCGCACGTATTCTCACCCATTTAGTTCAAAAAATCATAATCGGGGTAAGAGTAAAAATTCGGCCAATATCCTGATAAATCGCTGTTTATTGCCTTGTGAGTGTACGCCTTTTCGCGCGGTGCAGCGGCGCGATACGCCAGCGGCGTAACCCGTTAAAAACACCGTAATGCACAAATTTAACCGGACGGCCCTGTTAATCTGGCCGCTGCTGCCGATAGAACACTATTCGACATTGATGACGTAACCGAGACGCATCGGGCTTCGCAGAACGTCTGTCTCACTGCCGTAAGGCGGGTGAGAACGTGCGAATGCGATGAGTAAAAATAGCGGAGGGGTGATAATTGTCGGCTGCTTAGCAGGCATTGTATGAGAAGTACGCCCCGGTTTCTTACTGAAAATTAAAACAAAACTCTGACACTTTCCATCACCGGGAACTAACGCATGCGCCTGAAACTTTTCTGGCTCGCAATGCTGAATATTGCGACCATCATTTTACTCTCCACGCTGTGGGAATTCGGGCTCGAGGCGTGGATCTCCAGCCTGCTGGGCCTGAGCTATGATCCCGATTTTGAAACCAGCGAGCGGCTGCGGTTTATCCTGACCTCCACCTCGTTTGCCGGACTGGCAATGATTATTCCGGCGCTGCTTATCGCGGGTCTGATCCGCAACACGCTGCGTGCGGAAAAAAATGCGCTCAGGCTGGCCGGAACTGATGCGCTGACGGGGGTCATGAATCGCCGATCGTTCACTGCACACATTGCTGCGCTTGATGCCGACGGGACGCCCTACACCCTGACGCTGCTCGACATCAATGACTTTAAGAATATCAATGACCTGAACGGTCATCGTCAGGGCGACGCCACGCTTGTCGCGCTGGCCAATCTGCTGATCGCCTCGGCGGGTACCGGGAGTCAGGTGTTTCGCATCGGTGGGGATGAATTTGCCATTGTTGCCCAGGCTTCACAGGCAGAGCAGGCGCTTGCCGCCGCCGAAAGCTTCTGCCAGCATGCGGCATCCATCCGGACCGGTCCGCACACCTTCCTGAGCCTTTCCGCAGGCATTGCCAGTTCAGCCTGCACGGGTCAGGCCGATGTAGTGCGGGCGGCGGATCTGGCGCTGTACGAGGCGAAGCAGGATAAGTGCGCCGGTCTGGCACGATTCTCCCCGGACATGGAGCTGCGCTTTCGCCAGCGGGAAAGGCTGGAGCAGGAGGTTGTTGCCGCCGTTAGCGGTCATGCCATCGTTCCCTTTCTGCAGCCGCTGGTTTCACTGCGCACCGGTAACATTACCGGCTTTGAGATACTGGCGCGCTGGATCACTGCGTCCGGTCAGACGGTTTCACCTGCAGAGTTTCTGCCAGTGGTGGAGCGGCTGGGGTTGATGGACAGCATGACTGTGGCGCTGCTGCAGGATGCTGTCAGTGCAACCCGGGCATGGCCAGCCGGCCTTTGCCTGTCGCTGAACATTACCCCCGAGCAGTTACTGAGACCGTCGCTGACCAGCTGTCTGTCCAGTATTATGCAGCATGCCGGGCCGGTAATGCTGGAACTTGAAATCACCGAACAGAATGTCATGGCCATTTCTGACGATGCCCGTCAGGCGATCCGTCTGCTGAAAGAGGCCGGTATCGGAGTGGTGCTGGATGATTTTGGCACCGGCTACTCCAACCTGTCGGTTTTGCTGGGGCTGGGTATTACCAAAATCAAAATTGACCAGACCTTTATCGCCGGAATCGTGACCGGATCTGAGCAGCGAAAAGTGGTGGAAACGCTGCTGGCACTCTGTCAGGGGCTTAATGTGATTATTACTGCAGAGGGCATTGAGGATGTCGCCACGCTGAGGTGGCTGAGAAAGCGCGGCTGTGATTACGGTCAGGGATATCTCTTCAGCCGTCCGGTACCTGCCGGGCAGGCCACCACGCTGCTGGCGTCCGCTAACGTGGAGGAATTGATGCAGGAAGAGGCGGTGGCCGTTAGCTTAGTCAGGTCGCTGGGCTGAAAGCGCGTAGCACTCTCTGTGGCCGGGATTAAAACAATAAACGGGCCCGGCGTTCAGAGCCGGGCCCGCTGTCACATCAGAACTGGTAAATCAGACCCAGGGCTGTGATGTCGTCGGTCGCCAGGCGAAGCGGATTGTTATCTTTCAACAGGTTGATGCGGTATTCACCATAGACCGACATGTTCTTGTTGAAGTAGTAAGTGGCACCCACGGCGGTGTATTTAATGATGTCGGCATCGCCGATATTCTCAATTTCCTTGCCTTTGGATGAGACGTAACCCACGGACGGACGGAAGCCGTTCAGGAACTGATACTGCGCCACGGCTTCAAAGTTCTGCGCTTTGTTAGCGAAACCGCCGGTTATCGGCGTGGCATTCAGGGTTTCACCGTACATGGCAGCCAGATAGACCTGGTTCGCATCATATTTCACCGAGGTCGCCCAGTGCTGGGCTTTTTCGCCTTCTCCGCGTGCGGCAGCGTTCTGCGCCGTGGTGCGATCCAGGCTGGCAAACGCGCCGGCAAAGCTCAGGCCGAAATCGAAGTCATAGGAAGCGGAGAGGGCGAAGCCGTCGCCGTTAGAACGACGTACGCCGTCAATGTTACTGCTGCGATCGTTTTTGCCCTGATACTGCGCGGCAAGGTTTAAGCCGTCGACCAGACCAAAGAAATTGCTGTTACGCCAGGTCAGCACACCGGTTGAGCGGCCAGAGAGGAAGGCGTCGGTATAACCGGAGTCGCCGCCGAAGAACGGCAGCATATCGGTATAACTCAGCGCGTCATAGACCAGGCCGTAGTTACGTCCGTAATCCAGCGAACCTGCCTCGCCAAACTTCAGGCCAGCATAGCCCAGACGGGTACGGTTGGTGGCCTGTGCGTCACTGCCCTCGGAGTTATGCAGACTGTACTGATACTGCCAGAAACCGTAGCCGGTAAGCTGGTCAGTAATCTTTGTCTCGCCTTTAAAGCCAAAGCGGGCATAAGAGGAGGTATCACCATCGTTGTTGTTGTCGTCAGAAAAGAGGTGTGACACGTTAATCTTGCCGACCAGATCCAGCTTATTGCCATCCTTGTTATAAACTTCTGCGGCCTGCGCGGAGGAGAGACCGATCAGTAACGGCATGACAGCCGCCAGTAAAGTGCGCTTCATCATTTAATTATTACCCTGTATTCATTAATTATTATTCCCCTGATGTGGGGTGAAAAGAAAATGACACAAAAAGACAAAAGTACAAAGTGCAATAAAAGTAACAAAATGTGATGTCTATATTCAGCTGATGGATAACAGCGAGGAACAGAAGATTAAATAGTAAAGTAATAAGATTTTCTTCTAATAAGTAATTATGAGTAATATGATTTTATATCTATATTTATCAATAGTTTATTCTTTTAAATGGTGGTCTTAAAGAGGCTTTTTTTGTACGTTTTTAAATCAATGTAACCCCTGATTAAATTATGGATGATTATCCGATAAGAATAACCTTATAAGGCTTTTATCCTAACCATTAGTCTGCGTATTAATATTTGTTCATCTTTATGGAATATTCTTTCTGGCCCGATAATCACCTCCGGAATAATAGTCAGAGTTGCTGATTAAATATTGATCACCCTGTTTATAAAATAGCCTGAAAAAGATACGCAGATTAATGTGTCTGCAGGGGGAAATGAAAAACTTTTGTTAAATAAAGCCAGGGTGTTCTGAGATTTCCGGGCGAGTTCCCCGTGTAATCGCTGCACCAGCGCGAGGCAAACTGCGCTAAAACAGGGCAGTGGAGGTGCTTTTCTGGAGAGATAATTTATCAGCGATCACAAAAGCGATATTTCATCCCGTGAATGCATAATTCTGCTGTTTAAAACCCGGTTCTGGCGCTGCAATCAGACAACTATTCACTATATATGCAAATTAATTGAATATTGTCAGCATGTAACTCATTGATATTACGTCGTGAAGACCATTTTATGCATTAATTCTCTGGCTGGCACGTTAACTGCACTCTACAGTAAGGCTGCACTACAACATCTTTTAACAATTCTAAAACATAAGCTTTACCCGGCCGGTAAAGTAAAGCAGGAGAGTGGGTTATGGCACTGCACGTTTCACGTCACGATTTCGATCAATGGATGATGCCGGTTTATGCGCCTGCGACTTTTATACCGGTTCGCGCGGAAGGCTCCACCGTCTGGGATCAAAACGGCAAAGATTATATCGACTTCGCCGGTGGCATTGCTGTCAATGCGTTAGGGCATGCGCATCCGGCATTACAACAGGCGTTGCAGGAACAGGCCGCACGTTTATGGCACACCGGTAATGGCTATACCAACGAACCGATCCTGCGACTGGCGAAGCAGCTGATCGATGCCACCTTCGCTGACCGGGTGTTCTTCTGTAACTCCGGGGCGGAGGCGAACGAAGCGGCGCTGAAGCTGGCGCGCAAGGTGGCACATGATCGTGTCGGTCCGCATAAAAGTGGCATCGTGGCGTTTAAGAATGCATTTCATGGCCGCACCCTGTTTACGGTAACAGCCGGTGGTCAGCCCGCTTACTCAAAAGATTTTGCGCCGCTGCCGCCAGAGATCCAGCATGCCCCGTTTAACGATCTGGCTGCGGCGGCTGAACTGATTAATGACCATACCTGCGCAGTCATTGTTGAACCCATTCAGGGTGAAGGCGGCGTGCTGCCTGCCGATCCGGCATTCCTGCGTGGATTGCGTGAACTCTGTGATAAGCATCAGGCTCTGCTGATTTTTGATGAAGTGCAGAGCGGCGTTGGCCGTACCGGTTCGCTTTATGCCTACATGCATTATGGCGTCACGCCGGATGTGCTCACCAGCGCCAAAGCGCTGGGCGGCGGCTTCCCGATTGGTGCGATGCTGACGCGCGAAGATCTGGCGCTGGTGATGGGCGTTGGCACCCACGGCACCACCTATGGCGGCAATCCGCTGGCGGGCGCAGTGGCAGGTAAAGTCATGGAGCTGATCAACCAGCCTGAACTGATGGCGGGTGTAACAGAACGTCACCAGTGGATTGTGGCGGCACTGGATGAGATCAACCAGCGTCTGCATCTGTTCAAAGAAGTGCGCGGTCTTGGCCTGCTGATTGGCGCGGTGCTCAGCGACGATTTTGCCGGTAAAGCCAAAGCGATCAACCTTGCCGCCGCGGAAATGGGCGTCATGGTGCTGATTGCGGGTGCCAATGTGGTGCGTTTTGCCCCGGCGCTGAATATCAGTGAGCTGGAAGTGAAGCTGGGCATGGCCCGCTTTGCCGAGGTGTGTGAAAGCCTGGTGCGAGGGTCAACATCATGATGGTAATCCGTCCGGTTGAACGCGATGACTTAAGCCAGTTGATGGCGCTGGCGGGCAAAACCGGTGGCGGGCTGACCTCGCTGCCGGTCGATAGCGCCACGCTACAGGCGCGTATCGATCGATCGCTGCAGACCTGGGAGGATTCTCTGCCACGTGCCGAGCAGGGCTATGTCTTTGTGCTGGCCGATAGCGAAGATAACCGCGCCGTCGGCATCTGCGCCATTGAGGTGGCGGTGGGGCTGCAGGATCCCTGGTACAACTTTCGCGTCGGTACCCAGGTGCACGCCTCAAAAGAGCTGAATGTTTATGCCGCGCTGCCCACCCTGTCGCTGAGTAACGACCATACCGGCAGCAGTGAGCTCTGCACGCTGTTTCTCGATCCCGATTACCGTGATGGCAAAAACGGCTATCTGCTGTCGAAGTCACGCTTCCTGTTTATGGCCAATTTCCGTGAACGTTTCACGAACCGGGTGGTGGCCGAGATGCGTGGCGTCAGCGATGAGCAGGGCCATTCGCCGTTCTGGGAGAGCGTTGGCAGCCGCTTCTTCTCTATGGAATTCAGCAAAGCGGACTTCCTTAGTGGTACCGGACAGAAATCGTTTATCGCTGAACTGATGCCGAAACATCCGCTCTACATCGACTATCTGACACCGGAAGCGCAGGCGGTGATTGGACAGGTCCATCCGCAAACCGCGCCTGCGCGGGCGGTGCTGGAAGCAGAGGGCTTCCGCTACCTCAATTATGTCGACATTTTTGATGGCGGCCCGACACTGGAGTGCGACATCGATCATATCCGCGCCGTGCGTAAAAGCCGGCTGCGCAGCGCAGAACGGGGCGAAAACCCGGCTGATGGCCCGCTCTGTCTGGTTGCCAATAGCGATTATCGCCAGTTCCGTGTGGCGCTGATTCCGGCAAAGGCTGACAGCGACAGCGTGCAACTCACGGATGAACAGATGCAGGCGCTCCATTGCCAGCCGGGCGACAGCCTGCGTGTGGTGACGCTCTGCAAAGAGGAGAAAACAGCATGACACATCTGATAAATGGACAATGGCTGGACGGTGATGCTGAGATTCTGACGAAAGCGGATCCGGTCAGCGGCGAGACGTTATGGCAGGGCCACGCGGCCTCAGCCGCTCAGGTCACCGCAGCCTGCGAGGCGGCGCGCGACGCATTTCCAGCCTGGGCCAGACACCCGCTGGCGGAACGGCAGGCGATCGTTGAGAAATTTGCCGCCGGGCTTGAGGCGCATAAAACGGCGCTGGCGGAAACCATCGCCCGTGAAACCGGCAAGCCGCGCTGGGAAGCGCTGACCGAAGTGGGCGCGATGATCAACAAAATCGGCTTTTCGGTGAAGGCATACCATAGCCGCACCGGTGAGCAGCATGAAGGCGAAAGCTCGCTGCGCCACCGCCCGCATGGGGTGCTGGCGGTGTTTGGTCCCTATAACTTCCCGGGACATCTGCCAAACGGCCATATCGTTCCGGCGCTGCTGGCGGGCAACTGCGTGGTATTTAAACCCAGTGAACTGACGCCGCTGACCGCCGAAAAAACCGTTGAGCTCTGGCTGGCTGCGGGCCTGCCTGCCGGCGTGCTGGCACTGTTACAGGGCGGACGTGAGACCGGTCAGGCGCTGGCCAACTGCCATCAGATTGATGGCCTGCTGTTTACCGGCAGCGCCCATACCGGCTACCAGCTGCATCGCCAGTTTGCCGGTCAGCCTGAAAAGATGCTGGCGCTGGAGATGGGCGGTAACAATGCCCTGATTGTTGAAGATCCGGCGGACACTGATGCGGCTGTCAACATCACGTTGCAGTCAGCGTTTATAACCGCCGGTCAGCGCTGCACCTGCGCGCGGCGTCTGCTGGTCAAACGCGGCGATGCAGGGGATGCGTTTCTGCGGCGGCTGGTGGAGGTGGCGGGGCGACTGCAACCCGCCGCCTGGAATGCTGAACCGCAGCCGTTTATGGGCAGCGTGATCTCCACCGGCGCGGCAGAGAAAATTATGGGTGAGTGGCAACGGCGGGTTGAGGCGGGCGGCAAGGTGCTGCTGGCGATGCGCTGGCCGGATCGCCACAGTGCCATCCTGACGCCAGGTATTATCGATTTAACCGGCGTGCAGGGCATTCCGGATGAAGAGGTCTTTGGTCCGCTGTTAGGCGTAGTCCGCTATGAGACATTTGAAGAGGCGATTGCGCTGGCGAACCAGACCCGTTATGGCCTGTCGTGTGGATTGATCTCGCCTTCACGCCAGCAGTTTGATCAGCTGCTGCTTGAAGCGCGTGCCGGTATCGTCAACTGGAACAAACCGCTGACTGGCGCAGCCAGTACCGCACCGTTTGGCGGCATTGGTGCCTCGGGCAACCATCGCGCCAGCGCCTGGTATGCGGCGGACTACTGCGCCTGGCCGATGGCCTCGCTGGAGACGCCTGACCTGACGCTGCCCGCCACGCTGTCGCCGGGCCTCGATTTCTCCACCCAGGAGACGACGTCATGAAGGCAACCGAGGCCAACTTTGATGGGCTGGTGGGGTTAACACACCACTATGCCGGGCTGTCGTTTGGCAACGAAGCCTCGACCCGCAATCAGCTGCAGCCGTCGAATCCCCGTCTGGCGGCAAAGCAGGGGTTGCTCAAGATGAAAGCGCTGGCCGATATGGGCTATGTTCAGGGGGTGATTCCGCCGCATGAGCGGCCCAATATTGCGGCGCTGCGCCAGCTCGGCTTTGGTGGCAGCGATGAGCAGGTGCTGGCTGCGGCCGGGAAAACTGCGCCGGGATTACTCTCCGCCGTCAGTTCAGCCTCGGCGATGTGGGTCGCCAATGCTGCCACGGTCTCGCCGTCAGCGGACAGCCTTGATGGCCGGGTTCACCTGACGGTGGCGAACCTTAACAACAAATTCCACCGTGCGATAGAAGCGCCGGAAACGGCCTGGCTGCTGCGTTCCATCTTCCGCGACGATCGCCATTTTGCGGTGCATGATGCTTTGCCGCAGGTGGCGATGTTTGGCGATGAAGGGGCGGCGAACCATAACCGGCTGGGCGGCGCTTATGGTGAGCGCGGCGTGCAGCTGTTTGTCTATGGCCGCGACAGCAGCCATGAGGGCAAAGCCCCGCAGCGCTATCCGGCACGTCAGACCCTGGAAGCCAGCGAGGCGGTCGCCCGTCTGCATCAGCTCTCACCGGAAAGCGTGCTGTATGCGCAGCAGAATCCTGCGGTGATCGATCAGGGCGTGTTCCATAACGATGTGATTGCGGTGAGTAACCAGCAGATGCTCTTCTGTCACCAGCACGCCTTTGTTAATCAGCCTGAACTGCTGGCGCAGCTTCGGTCGCGCGTCCCCGGTTTTGTGGCGCTGGAAGTGCCGGAAAATCGGGTGTCAGTGAAAGATGCGGTGGAGACCTATCTGTTTAACAGTCAGTTGCTGAGCCGTCCCGACGGCACCATGATGCTGGTGCTGCCGGAGGAGTCACGTCAGCATCCGGGTGTCTGGCGCTATCTGTGTGAACAGGTTGAGGCTGACACGCCACTCAAAGCCCTGAAGGTGTTTGATCTGCGCGAAAGCATGTATAACGGGGGGGGCCAGCCTGCCTGCGTTTGCGGGTGGTGCTGACACCACAGGAGCAGCAGGCAGTGAATCCGGCGGTGCTGATGAACGATCGGCTCTTCAGCACGCTGAATAACTGGGTTGACCGTCATTACCGCGATCGCCTGACCCAGGCCGATCTGGTCGACCCACAATTGCTGCGTGAGGGACGCGACGCGCTGGATGAACTGACGAAGCTGCTAGACTTAGGAAATGTATATGCATTTCAGCAGTGAAGGAGGGGGCAGCACAGGCTGCCGCCTGCTCAGGGCGAAAAGGAGGAACGATGCAGGACTTTTTACAGCAAACGCTCTCCGGCGAGGCGCCGCGTAAGCGTAGTGGTGAAACGGCGCATCTTCGCTGGCAATGGTTGTATCACGGCATACTGTTGATGGAGCCGACGGTGCCGGTTAAACAGGCGCTGGTGCTCTCTGCCGGGATCCACGGCAATGAAACAGCCCCGGTAGAAATGGTGAACCAGCTGGTTAATCCGCTGCTGCGGGGCGAAAAGCCATTACAGCAGCGCATGCTGGTGATTCTGGGTAACCCCTCAGCGCTACGCGCTGGTAAGCGCTATGTGCGTTATGACATTAACCGGCTGTTTGGCGGACGCTGGCAGCAGATTGATGATGGTGATGAGGCCCGCCGCGTGCTGCGGCTGGAGCAGACGCTGGAGACCTTCTGGCAGCTGGGCGAGTGCGATGAAACGCGCTGGCATCTCGACATGCACACGGCTATTCGTGGCTCTTATCATCCTCAGTTCGGCGTAATGCCGCACAATGAACGCCCCTGGCCGCCCGCGTTTCTTGACTGGCTGGCCGCTGCCGGGCTGGAAGCGCTGGTGTTCCATCGCTCGCCGGGCGGCACCTTTACCCACTTCAGCTGCGAGCACTTCGGTGCGGCCAGCTGTACCCTGGAGCTGGGCAAAGCGCTGCCGTTTGGCGAAAACGACCTCAGTCAGTTCAGTGCGGCACAGCAGGCGCTGGCGTCTTTACTCTATGGCGAAGCGCTGCCTGCGGCAGCGGTTAAACCGCGTCACTATCGGGTCGCGCAGCAGATCACCCGACTGAGTGAGCACTTTACGCTGCATATGTCGCCGGAAACGCTGAACTTTACCGCGTTTCCACAGGGGACGTTGCTGGCGGAAGATGGTCGCACCCGCTATTACGTGCAGCAGGCGCGGGAGTATGTGCTGTTCCCTAACCCTAACGTGGCCGCCGGGCTGCGTGCCGGACTGATGCTGATTGAAGAGAGCGAACAGACCCAGGCGCTGCCGGTCTGATAGCGGTTGTTAACAGCGCAGACCATCGGCGCTAAAAAACCGACAGGAAAAGTGGAAGATCGGCTTCCGCTTTCCTGTCGTAACCCTTACACTCCTCCATGATTTCTGCCAAATTCGCTTTAAATTCATAAACATTTTCAATTCCTCACGCCTTTCTTCTTATTCTCTTCATGATTGCCCGATTTTTATCTTTTATGCTTTCACGGCTTTACTCAGACTCTGAGTAGTTGACGTTCAGCGTCGTATGCTTGTTTCCGAAGACGCGACAGAGTGCTGTCGTCATTATCATGAATTATAAGGACACTATTATGCGCAAACTGACTTCCCTTTTACTGGCTTCTTCGCTGGCGTTTGGTGCAGCCAGCGCCGTCCATGCAGCCGCTGACAACCTGACTCCACCGCCAGCAGGCAGCGAAAAAGCGATGCACAAGCCGCCAATGCGCCACGGCATGGAGATGATGTTTAAAGGTCTGAACCTGACCGACGCGCAGAAAACTCAGATGCGCGACATCATGAAAGAGAGCCACAAAGATATGAAACGCCCGTCACTGGACGAGCGTCGTGCGGCCCACAGCATTATTGCCTCTGACAGCTTCGACCAGAGCAAAGCAGAAGCGCAGGCAGAGAAGATGTCCGCCAATGCCAAAGAGCATGCGCTGAAGATGCTGGAAACCCAGAACAAGCTCTATAACGTGCTGACGCCGGAGCAGAAGAAACAGTACAACGCTAACTTTGAAAAGCGTCTGACTGAGAAAGGCCCGCACGAGGGCAAAATGGCACCGCCAGCAGAACCGGCTGAATAACACTCGTTAAGCGAACGTTCTGAGACCGCCGGCGCTGTCCACTGAAGGTGAGTGGGCAGCGTCGGCGGTTTTTTTATAGCGGCAGAATAGGGTAGGCACCTGACAGAATCGGGCGGCAGAGGATTTTGTAGCCGTCGTGATCAAAACCGCCTTTGGGCCGCTGCAGTTTTCTGGCCTCATCCATGCTGCTGACCGAACCGAGATAGAACCAGTGGTCGATAACGTGGATCTGCGTCATCTCTTTGCCTTCTTCCACCAGCCCCACGGCACCCTGCCACGGCCAGCAGAACACCCGCACGTTTTCCAGCGCCTCCAGCAGTCGATCCTGATGATCGCTGACCGGCTCTTTACCACAGCAGGCCCCGGCGCAACGGCGCAGTGCCGAGCGGAAGCAGCCTCGCCCCGCACTCAGCGCTTCCAGACCCAGCAGGCCATGACAGAGCTGATACTCATCCGCGAGTTGCTTGAGCCGTTCCAGCGCGGCGAAGCGACTGCGATAGAGCCCAAACAGGTTGGGGGACTGACTGAAATCGAGGTCTTTTGCGTAGACCACATTCGGTTTGCCATCGGTAATCTGCAATGAACAGAGCTGCCGGTTTTTGCGCAGTCGCTTATTGAACAGCGGCTGCTGGGTTTTGATCATCTGCGCTTCCAGCAGCAGCGCGCCGAGGTCGCCCGCGGTATGGATCCAGCTCACACGCCGCGACTGGCGCAACATTTTCGCCTCATCCGGGGTGCGGAAATGGGACATCACCCGCGAACGCAGATTCACACTTTTACCGATATAGAGCGGCAGCGACTCACTTTCGCCATGAAAGGTATAGACGCCAGGATGATTTGGCAGGCCTTCCAGCCATTCACGCAGGTGTTCGGGATATTGATAAATTGCATTCGCGTCGGGTTCGGGGCGAAGTATGGCAGAACGTCTGACCAAGATGGACTCCATTTACTGGTTGTCCATACAGCATAACAGGCAGGTGAAATGATCGCCAGCCGTCTGGTTACAGAGACCGTGTTGCCCGCCAGCAGATCAGCGAGCCGAGCGTGATCATCGCCACGCCCTGCCAGAAGGCCAGCGGTGGCGTCAGGCCGAGCCACAGCGATCCCAGCAGGGCCGACAGCACCGGCGTAAAGTAGGAGGCGGTGGCCAGCAGCGTCAGATTGCCCTGCTGAATCCCGTGATTCCAGGCGGAATAGGCGATGGCGGTGGAGAGCCCGACAAACAGCACCTCCAGCAGCGGCACCAGCGTAAAGGTCATCGGTGCAGTGTGATCGCTGAAGGCATATTTAAGCCACAGCGCCAGGGCGGTCAGGATAAAAAACAGCGTGACGCCATTGGAACCACGGGCAAAGCGGCGGGTGAGATTGTTGTAGAGCGCCCAGGTCAGGGCGGCGATAAAGGCCAGCGCATAGGCGACCGGGTTGCGCAGCATATTCTGCCACAACAGCGCCGGCGATCCGCTGCCGCTGCCTTTCATTACCCAGACGATCCCCAGCAGCGACAGCAGCAGTCCTGGCCACAGCCAGACACGGAAACGCTGCTGATTAAACGGGATCGCCAGCACGATGGTCAGGCAGGGCCAGAGATAGTTAATCATCCCCAGCTCCAGTGACTGGCTGCGATCGCTGGCCAGCCCGATGGCCAGCGCCAGACAGATTTCATAGCCGACAAAGAGTACGCCCCCCAGCCACAGGTAGATGGCGGGCATTGCGCCAGGTCTGGGCAGGCCCCGGGTCAGGCAAAGAAGACACGCCGTAGTGGTGTAGATCAGCGCCGCGCCGCCGGTGGCGCCAAAGGCTTCACTGACGCTGCGCAGCAGGCCAACGGTCGTACTCCAGAGCAGAATGGCGACAAGCCCGAGGAGGGTCGCGCGCGAAACGGTGGCAGGCATGCAGCGATCAACAAAGTCAGTGAGAGAAGCCTCCCTTGCCGCGGCAAGGGAGGGGCAGGATTACTTCCAGAAATCGTCGAATACCGTGATCGGCGGACGACGTTTGTGCTCGGTTTTCTGATACCAGCCTTCGATGATGCGGGCGCTGTCAGGATTGATGCTTTTGCCTTCCAGGTAGTCATCAATCATCTCATAGGTGACGCCCAGCGCCACTTCATCCTGCAGGCCTGGACGATCATCTTCCAGATCGGCAGTCGGTTTCTTCAGATAGAGATGCTCCGGGCAGCCAAGGTGTTTCAGCAACTGCTTGCCCTGACGCTTGTTCAGGCGGAACAGGGGATTGATGTCCGTGCCGCCATCGCCATACTTGGTGAAGAAACCGGTCACGGCTTCAGCCGCGTGATCGGTGCCGACCACCACGCCTTTGGTCATGCCGGCGATGCTGTATTGCGCTTTCATCCGCTCGCGGGCTTTTTCATTGCCGCGGACAAAATCGGAAAGCGTAATACCCGCCTCTTTCAGCGCGCGCTCACTGGCCAGCACCGACTCTTTGATGTTTACCACCAGCGAACGGTCGGGTTTGATAAAGGCCAGCGCGTCCTGACAATCCTGCTCATCCGCCTGCACACCATAGGGCAGACGCACGGCAATAAAGGTGTAGTCGTTATCACCGCTCTCCTGACGCAGTTCGGTGATCGCCCGCTGCGCCAGCGCGCCCGCCAGGGTTGAATCCTGACCGCCGCTGATCCCCAGCACCAGCGTTTTCAGGCCGCTGTGACGTTTCAGGTAGGCTTTAAGAAAATCGATGCTGACGCGCACTTCCTGGTCGGCGTCGATAGTGGGCTTCACACCCAGGGCTTCAATAATTTCCTGCTGCAGTGACATGAACTTCTCCTCAGGTCAGTGGCCTGTCGGCTCGATGCGAACGTTTTATTAAAGCTAACGTGCCTTTGCGAAAACAACAAGCCAAAGCGGTAACTGATTGCCGTGAAACGTTGCGAAATCAGTGAGTTTTTACCTGCGGCAGCGGTTTTTTCGCCAGCACGCTAAACATCAGAATTGCCGTCATAAAGCAGCCAAAAATGGTGGCGCACATGCTCAGCACCGAGGTGCCGCCGATGCCGGTGATCGGCACGGTAATCGCACCCAGCGTGAACATCGTGACGCCAATCACCGCGGAGGCGCTGCCAGCGCGATGGCCCTGACTCTGCATCGCCAGGGACGAAGCGGTGGTAGCGATAACGCCGTTGCTGGCAATGGTAAAGAACAGTGCCACCAGCAGCAGCGCTAACGGGGCATGCAGCAGCGCGGCCAGCAGCAGCAGACTGGAGGCGACAAAGGCCAGCGTCAGTCCGCCTTTCAGCACCCGATATTCGCCCCACAATGGACAGAGGCGTGCGCTGGTCTGTGAAGCAATCACCAGGCCAAACCCATTGGCCGCAAAGCAGAAGCTAAAGGCCTGAGGCGAAAGACCATAGAGTTGTTGCAGCACGAACGGCGAGGCACCGATGTAAGCGAACATGCCGGACATCATAAACCCCTGGGTCAGGCAGAAGCCCATAAAGGGGCGATGGGTAATCACCTGACCCAATGCCGCGTAGGCGGAGAATATCGAACCTTTACTGCGGCGTGCCTCAGGCAGGGTTTCATGCAGCTTCCAGCGCGCCAGCAGGATCAGCAGAATGGCAATGCCGCCCAGCACCATGAAGATGCCGCGCCAGTTTAAAATCGTCATCAGCACGCCGCCTAATACCGGTGCGCCGATCGGTGCCAGACCGTTGACCAGCATCAGCAGAGCGAAGAATCGCGTCAGCTCGTGGCCGCTATACATATCGCGTGCAATCGCCCGTGACAGCACCGCGCCGCCCGCACCCGCTAATCCTTCGAACAGCCGCGCCAGCAGCAGTTGGTTAATATCCTGCGCCAGCGCACAGCCCATTGAGGCGATAAACAGCAACACCAGTGACAGGGTCAGCGGGCGCAGGCGGCCGAACTTATCGCTCATCGGGCCAAAGAGCAGCTGGCCGAAGCCGAGACCTAGCAGGCCAGCAGTCAGACTCAGCTGCGCGGTAGCGGTTTCGGTATGCAGATCCTGCGCCATTTGTGGCAGTGCAGGCAGATAGAGGTCGATGCAGAGCGGGCCCAGTGCGGCCAGCAGACCCAGCGTAATGGCATAAACCAGGCGATTGGAGTGTACAGGGGTCATTTATCCTCGGGATTGTCAGCGATGGGGTAAACAGAAAGCGGGTAAGGCAGCGAAACACAGCGTCTGGTAACGTGACATTTACGCCAGTCTGCGACTGCGCGGATGACGTTGCAGTCTCGGAAAACGGGGCGCTATCGGGTACCTGTTTTGCCGGGCAGTATACGTCTGCGTTGACAGCAAAACAGCCTTCTTTACGAAATTCTGACATGTGACAGGCCACTAATTGTTCGTCATAAACTTGATAAATCAGCATTTATGTTCCAGGCTTGTTTCCACATGGACAATAAATGAGGAACAACAAGATGAATAAAGTGATGGGATGTATCGCTGCGGCGCTGACGCTGGCTGCACTGTCTGGTTGTACGACTTACGATCGTGCGGAAAGCTACGTGACTAAGCCAGTGGTAAAGGATGTTAAAAAGGGTATGACCCGTGATCAGGTTCGTCAGATCGCCGGTACGCCTTCGACTGAAATCACCATGGTTCACGCGCGCGGCACCTGCCAGACTTATGTACTGGGTCAGCGCGACGGTAAAGCTCAGACTTACTTCGTGAGCTATAACGACACCGGCCGTGTCATGAACTACGGCTTCCAGAGCTGTGCGGAATATGACACCGATCCGCAGGTTCAGCAGTAACTATTAGCACCCCTGAATAGCAAACGGCCCGTCATTATGACGGGCCGTTTTTCGTTGTGGCGATGACTACAAACCTGCCGGGCGCGGCACCTCAACATAATCGCCATCGATCTGCCGCTGGTAGAAGTGGCCAGCCTGCACATAGAAGCGTTTGCCGTTAAAGTCGAGTACCCGCATTTCACTGCTGACCCGCGACTCTGCAGGCGGCTCTGCCACCACATACTCATCACCGTGACGCTGATAATAATTGCCGTTGAGCAGATAGTAGGTCAGTCCGCCTATCAGCACCGCGGTTGCGGCTTCAGGCAAAAAGCGCACCGGCCCGGGTCCGCCCCAGCGTGGCCCGTGGCCGCCATGGCGGCCCCATCCACCCGGCGGGCCCCAGTCGCCAGGATGGGCGAAAGCCAGAGCGGGTGTCAAAAGCGTCAGCGTCAGAAGCGAGGCGATTATCTTTTTCATCAGGTGTTCTCCTCATAAGACTGGATGCAGAATTCGCTTTTTACCCGGCAAAGACAAGCACTAAAGCGGCGATTTTTCGCCTGTTTACCATGCTTAACGCTTTCTTAACGGCGTTGCCATTAATGGGGGAGATTATGGAGAAGAAGGGCGGGAATAACCTGGCGCGGGCGCGCCAGGTTCAAAGCAGATTAGCGGTGCGCCAGTTCGGCGTTGTCGTCGCTTTCCAGGACGCGCTTATCGGTCAGACCTAACCAGCGACTGGTCAGAGAACCGGCGGTCATGGAACCGTTGACGTTCAGGGCTGTACGACCCATATCGATCAGCGGCTCAATGGAGATCAGCAGCGCCACCAGAGTGACCGGCAGACCCATCGCAGGCAGGACAATCAGCGCCGCGAAGGTTGCACCACCGCCAACACCGGCAACGCCTGCTGAGCTCAGCGTCACGATCCCGACCAGCGTCGCAATCCACAGCGGGTCAAACGGGTTAATCCCGACGGTTGGCGCAACCATCACTGCCAGCATGGTTGGATAGAGACCGGCACAGCCGTTCTGGCCGATAGTGGCACCAAAAGAGGCCGCAAAGCTGGCAATCGACTCAGGCACGCCAAGACGACGGGTCTGGGTCTCGACGCTCAGCGGAATGCTTGCTGCGCTGGAGCGGCTGGTGAAGGCGAAGGTAATAACCGGCCACACTTTACGGAAGAAGCGCATCGGGTTGATACCATTTACCGACAGCAGCAGGGCGTGGACACCAAACATGATGGCCAGACCGAGGTAAGAGGCGACCACAAAGCTGCCCAGCTTAATGATGTCCTGCAGGTTAGAACCGGCAACCACTTTGGTCATCAGCGCCAGCACACCATAAGGTGTCAGCTTCATCACTAAACGCACCAGCTTCATGACCCAGGACTGCAGCGTATCGATCGCGACCAGCACGCGCTGACCTTTAACTTCATCATCTTTCAGCAACTGCAGTGCAGCTACACCCAGGAAGGCGGCGAAGATGACGACGCTGATAATCGAGGTCGGACTGGCGCCGGTCAGATCGGCAAACGGGTTTTTCGGGATAAAGGAGAGCACCAGTTGCGGCACGGTCAGGTCAGCCACTTTGCCGACATAGTTGCTCTGGATCGCACTGAGACGCGCAGTCTCCTGCACGCCCTGAACCAGACCTTCTGCACTCAGGCCAAACAGGCCGGTCACAAAGACGCCGACCAGCGCCGAAATCGCAGTGGTAAACAGCAGTACGCCAATTGTCAGTACGCTGATTTTTCCCAGCGACGAGGCGTTATGCAGACGGGCGACCGCACTCAGAATGGAAACGAACACCAGTGGCATTACGACCATCTGCAGCAACTGGACATAGCCATTACCGACGATGTTAAACCAGCTGATTGACTCTTTGACCACTGCGCTGTTTTCGCCGTAGATCAACTGCAAAACCAGGCCGAACAGCACGCCGATCACCAGACCGGTCAGCACTTTTTTCGACAGGCTCCAGTTCTGACGGCTGAAGCGAGAGAGCAATACCAGCAGCACCACAAAGGCTACGATATTAAGCGTAAGAGGAAGGTCCATACTGAAACTCCAGAGTAATGCGGCCTTTCGCTCTGGAAAGGCCGCATAATGTTAATCACGAATTAAGACAGCAGGAATGGTAACAGCAGGCGAAGAGGGTGCCTTATATCCAAATGGCATGGTTTATAACTTTAAGGTGTTTTGTGCTGATTTATTGCGCAGTATGACTGGAAATCAACCGTCCGACGCCATTTTGTAGCGTATCGAACAGCTGTGACGGCCAGCCGTTTGCACCAAAAGATGGCATGCCTACCGGAAACCAGAGCGCATAACCCACCAGTCCCAGACACAATGCCCGCTCAAGCTGGTTGCCTTTCTGGCTGCGCAGAATCGGCAGCCGGAAGCGCCAGCGGCAGGGCCACAGCAGCGGAACCCCGGCAGGCGTCAGCATATCGGCCACAATATGGCTAAGGTAGCCCAGCGTCAGACCCTGCAGGACATCAGTGGGTATCGGCGACGACCGGGGCAGGTTTATCTGAAAAAGCCACAAACCAGCGGCTATCGCCAGCAAACTGTGGGTAAAGCCGCGATGGCCGAACGCGCGCGCAATAGGATGAGAGAGCCAGCGCAGTCGCTGTCCCAGCAGAGATTTAGGGTGATCGATATCGGGCAACAGACATGTCAGCAGGGCTGAGGGAACAAGATGCCACCAGTCGGCTTGCGCCAGCACCGGTGTCAGCTCAGCACGCTTCGCAAAGATAGCGCTGGCAATGGCAAAAATGATGTGGCCTTCGCCCGTCATGATAGAACCTGGTTGCAAAGAAAACTGTCGATGCATCCAGTATAGGGATTTATCCAGTAAATGAGAACATGTGACGCTGTAACGAAGCATGAATATTATTAACAAGGCGGACAGCGATGAAACACCGTCCGCCATTAAGATTAACGCGCCAGCCAGCCGCCATCCACTGCCAGGGTATAGCCATTCACGTAGTCAGATGCGGAAGAGGCCAGGAAGACCACCGGGCCCATCATGTCATCCGGCACGCCCCAGCGGCCTGCCGGAATACGCCCCAGAATCTCTTCACTGCGCGACTCATCATTACGAAGCTGTTCCGTATTGTTGGTGGCCATGTAACCGGGAGCGATGGCATTGACGTTAATGCCATGTTTTGCCCACTCGTTCGCCATCAGACGGGTCAGCCCCATCACGGCACTTTTCGACGCCGTATAAGAGGGCACCCGGATACCGCCCTGGAAGGAGAGCATGGAGGCGATATTGATGATCTTGCCGCCATTACCCTGCGCGATAAACTGACGGGCAACCTGCTGTGACAGGAAAAACAGGCTCTTGCTGTTAAGATTCATCACGTCATCCCAGTCCTGCTCACTGAAATTCAGTGCGTCTTCACGGCGGATAATGCCGGCATTGTTGACCAGAATGTCAATTTTACCGGCAGCGGCCAGCGCCTGTTCAACCACTGAGGCCACCACGCTGGTCTGCATCAGATCGGCCTGCACCGGCCAGAACCGGCGACCCAGCGCCTCCACTTTACTTTGGGTATCATCCGGGCCATCACGGTTAACGCCGACGATATCACAACCCGCCTGGGCCAGACCCAGCGCCATACCTTGCCCTAAACCGGTGTTACAGCCGGTCACCAGCGCGATTTTACCTTCCAGGTTAAACGTACTCAGTACCATGGTATTTCTCCTCTGCTCAGCGCAGTTCACTGATTTTGACGTGGTCCATGTCATCAAAGACCTGATTCTCACCCACCATGCCCCAGATAAAGGTGTAACGCTGGGTGCCGACACCGGCGTGAATTGACCAGCTGGGTGAGATCACCGCCTGCTCGTTGTGTACCAGCAGATGGCGGGTTTGCTGCGGTTGCCCCATCATGTGGAAGACGGCGCACTCTTCGCTCATATCGAAGTAGAAATAGACTTCCATGCGGCGTTCATGGGTGTGGCAGGGCATGGTGTTCCACAGGCTGCCTTCATCCAGTTTGGTTAAGCCCATGGTGAGCTGACAGGTGGGCAATACATCCGGCACGATAAATTTGTTAATGGTGCGGCGATTGGAGGTCGCGGCATCACCCAGCGTCGCGGTGGCCGCTTCCTGCAGCGTGATCTTCTTGTCCGGGAAGGTGCTGTGTGCTGGCGCACTGTTGTAATAGAATTTGGCCGGCTGCGCCGGGTTCAGGCTGCGGAACAGCAGGTTGCGCGCACCTTTGCCGATGTAAAGTGCCTCTTCGTGACCGATTTCCCACGCTTTACCGTCAACTTCTACCAGACCCGGGCCGCCAATATTGATCATGCCCAGCTCGCGGCGTTCAAGGAAGTAAGAGACGCCCAGCTGTTTTCCCATCTCATCACCGATAGTGACCGGATTATTCACCGGCATGACGCCGCCAATAATGATGCGGTCGATATGGCTGTAGGTCAGGGTGTAATCATCGGCAGTAAATATCTTCTCAATCAGGAACTCGCGGCGCAGTGCTTCAGTGTCGAGTTGCTTAGCGTGATCGCTGTGAATGCTTTGACGAACGTCCATCTCAGGCCTCTCTGCAGGTCAGGTTATTCATGCCCCAAACGGGGACGCTTTGGGCATCTTAGGCAGAGCGGGATAGGAATTCAATAAAAATGAAACGTTGTTTTATTTTTTGCGGGTCAGATCAAGCGACAGGTGCAACAGGCAATAAAAAGCCCGCCATAAGCGGGCTGATATTATCCCTGCAGATGCTGCAGGCTAAGCTGGGTCAGATTGTCCAGCCGGACATCCGCCAGCGCCCAGCGGGGATCGTCACGGTGTTCGGCGGCGGGCACCACAATCGATCGCATACGCGCTGCTTTGGTGGCGATCATGCCGTTAAACGAATCTTCCAGCGTGACGCAGTTGAGCGGATCGATCGCAAGGCTGGCGGCGGCGTTGAGATAGACCTGGGGATGAGGCTTGCTGTAGGGCAGCGCTTCTGCTGAAGCCAGTACGTCGAAATAAGGGCGCAGATTGAAGATCTCCAGCACCTGTTCCAGCATCTTTAGCGGCGATGCGGAGGCAAGGCCGATTTTCAGCCCATGTTCCCGGCACAGTTGCAGCGCCGTTTCCACGCCCGGCAGCAGTGGCCGCGTCTGATCCACCAGCGTCATGGCGCGCGTAATAATCCGCTCAGTGACCTCCTGCTGAGAGGGGCCATGCCACGGCAGCGTTTCGTACCACATCCGAACAGTCTGATCGATGCGCAGACCCAGGGTATCGGGCATTTCACTGCGCCGTGACAGGTCAACATCCAGCGTTGAAAAGATATCCAGCTCAGCCTGATCCCACAGAGGCTCAGAATCGATGAGTAAGCCATCCATATCAAACAGGGCGGCAAGGACAGGGCGGTGATAAGGCATCAGGGGGTCTCCTTTTAAAGTCAGCTTTACCTTAACATCATTCTTTGCGGGCGCACGCTCTGCCCGACAGGCCACGCTTTATTTGGGAAATTTCACCGTTGGCAGGTAAACTGACGGCAAATTGGATTCCGGGTTCAGGAGATATTATGACCTATCAACAGGCTGGCCGTATTGCCATCCTCAAGCGAGTGGCAGGCTGGGTGCTCTTTTTAGTGGCGCTGCTGTCGACCATTATTTCTGTATTGAGCTTTATGTTTAAGCATAGCGAAAAGCAGCCAGGCATTGATGCCGTCATGCTCGATTTCGTCCACGTCATCGTCGATATGCTGCGCTTTAACATGCCATTCCTGAATGTCTTCTGGCATAACTCGCCGGTACCGGAATTTAACGGTCAGATGAACCTGGGTTTCTGGCTGATCTACATTCTGATTTTTGTCGGGCTGGCGCTGGAGTCATCAGGCGCGCGGATGGGACGTCAGGCGCGTCACGTCAAAGAAGGCATTGAGGATCAGATGATTCTGGAGCAGGCAAAAGGCAGTGAAGGGCGTAGCCGTCAGCAACTGGAAGAGAAGGTGCGCGTACCTCGCCACACCATCTTCCTGCAGATCTTCCCGCTCTATGTCCTGCCGGTGGTGATTGCGATAGCCGGTTATTTTGCGCTGTCGCTGCTGGGCTTTATCTGACAGCGAGCTTTGTCAGGCCGGTCTGGCCTGACTGGCGCCCAGCGCATCCTCATCCAGCAACTGGCCAATGGCGAACTGTGCATCGCCAGGCCAGTGCCCGCCAAAGACGTTAGCCCGGTTGAGCAGATAGTAGAGCTGGTAGACCGGCAGACGCTGCGAAAAACCATCCGGTAACGGCCACACCGCCTGATAACCGTCGTAAATCTGGCGAGGCAGGTCAGGGTACCAGCTCAGCATGGCTAAATCGCACTCACGGTCGCCCCAGTAGCAGGCAGGATCGAACAGCCAGGGGCCGCTCTCACTGCTGGCGCAGTTAGCCGGCCAGAGATCGCCATGCAGCAGCGACGGCTGCGGATGATGTGACGCGAGCACCCGCTGCACGCAGGCAACGATCAGCTCTGTATCCCCGTACTGAATTCCCTTTTCTGCCGCCAGCTGCAGCTGCCAGCCAATGCGCTGTTCAGCAAAAAAACCGACCAGCGTCGCAGCCAGCTATTGGGTTGGGGCGTCGTGGTGATGTTATTGTCGAAATCGAGGCCGAACTGCGTCTGCTCGCTCCACTGATGCAGATGCGCCAGTTGCTGACCCAGCTGATACGCACTCTGCTCATCAAGCGGCTGTGGCCTGATATATTCCAGCAGCAGAAAGCTCTCCTCGCGATGATGACCCACACCATAAACTTTAGGCACCCTTACCGTGCCGGTGCGCGCCAGCAAATCCAGCTGGTCTGCTTCCCAGGTAAAGAGCGACAGCATATCGCGACTGTTACTTTTGACGAAAACGTCATGATCACCGTAGCGGATGTGCCAGGTGGGATGGATATCACCCCCCGCGAGGGCGTGACGTTGAGTGATTTCGGCGTTGCCTAATTGCTCGCTTAACAGACGACTAATGGCTGACCACATTGGGCTATCCTCGTTATTCGCTGCGTAAGTTCGATTGTGTTGCGTAAATATTCACCAAAAACCGTGTGATTGCACCCTTTATTCTGGCGCCGGGGTGACAGGGCGATGATCGGCAGCATCGCGCAGATACTCTTCGAAGGTCGTGACGGTCACCTCGGGTTCCTGACCCAGCGCGCTTTCACCGGCCGCAGTGACCTGCTGCCGCAGCTCCTCAGCCTCCAGCGTGCTGACGATGCCATAGCTGTTCGTACCAAGTTCATGTGGATGGCCGTCGTCATCTGTCATCGTGGTCGTGAAACCTGCGGCGGTCATTGCGCTGCTCAGTTCTAGGATGTCACTTAAGCCTGACTCCTGATAGTGAAAGGTCACGATATAGCGGGTTAAGGTGTTGCTCATGAGGCACCTCCGGGGAAGGGAAACTGAACTGAGCGTAGACCATGGTGAAAAATCAGGCGAATTATGAAGGAGATGCTGCGTGTGTGACGTGATGCATAGCGTAAATTCGTGTCAGGAGCCAGCAGCATAACGTAAAAATCTTCTGCCGTTGCGTCTGGCTTTTCGTTTGGGCAGCACTATAATGCGCGACGTTAATAAGATGAGTCCCAATTAACAGGGGTTGTCAGGGTGATTCCAGGCATTTTGTGTAAGTTAATAATTTTTTACAAAACTTACCGTAAATTGCATTGAATGCCCGGCAAAACGCTTCAGACTCTCCGTTTTTTAAACAGTCGCACGGATCACATTTAATGAAAGCCTATAACAAGCTGTCTGCTGTTCTTTTGCTCTCCGCCGGAGCTTTCTGTCACCAGGCAATGGCCGATAACGCCGTATTTACGTCAATGGATGACCCTTCAACAGCTAAAAAGCCTTTTGAAGGTTCTGCTGCTGCGGGATATCTGGCGCAAACCGGTAACACCACCAGTTCATCAATGACGGCTCAGACCAATATGACCTGGTATCAGTCATCTATGGCTTACAGCTTGTGGGGTAACGCAGCCAACACCTCGTCAAACGATGAGCGCTCTTCTGAAACTTACAACATCGGGGGTCGTTCACGTTACAACCTTAACTCGTATGACTATCTGTTTGGACAGGCGAGCTGGTTAAGCGATCGTTTCAATGGTTACGATTCACGCGACGTGCTGACAGCCGGTTACGGTCGTCAGATTCTGAATGGTCCGGTGCACTCGCTGCGTGCGGAATTGGGTCCGGGTGTACGTTATGACGATTATCACGCTGGCGGTCATCAGACTAAAGCGCTGGGCTATGGCGCAGTCAGCTATCAGTGGCAGCTCACCGACACCACTAAATTTATTCAGGGCGTGTCAGTGCTGAGCAGCTTCGGAGAAGACACCACGGTGAACTCCGAAACTGGCCTGCAGGTGGCTATCAACAGCCACTTCGCGCTGAAGCTGGCTTACAACGTCAGCTGGAACAACAATCCGCCGGAATCGGCACCTGATCGTACCGATACCAAAACCTCAATCATGCTCTCTTACGCAATGTAAGTGCATTTTTGCAGCAGCATTCACAGCGGCCTGACAGTATGTCAGGCCGCTTTTTTTTGATTTCTCCAGGGCTTAGCGAAAAAGGGATGGGTTTTTCTCGCCGGGGAAAACTGCTATCATCGGCCCCGCACTGAAATCCTGGCGACATTCCGACAATGTGGGTCTGATATCACGCCAGGTCACTAATTTTACATTACGTTGCATGTAGGCTTTCGTGTGGCTTACCACTGCAAATAAGGATATGAAATGCCTGTAATTACGCTTCCTGATGGCAGCCAGCGCGTGTTTGACCGCCCTGTCAGTGTGATGGATATTGCGCTGGACATCGGTCCTGGTCTGGCGAAAGCCTGTATCGCCGGTCGTGTTAACGGTGAACTGGTTGATGCTGTTGATCCCATCACCGAAGATGCCGCCGTAGCGATCATTACCGCTAAAGATGAAGCGGGTCTGGAAATTATCCGTCACTCCTGTGCGCACCTGTTAGGGCATGCGATTAAACAGCTGTGGCCGGATACCAAAATGGCGATTGGCCCGGTCATTGATAACGGCTTCTATTATGATGTCGACATCGATCGTACCCTGACCCAGGAAGATATCGACCTGCTGGAAAAACGCATGCATCAGTTGGCTGAAACCAACTACGATGTGGTGAAGAAGAAGGTCAGCTGGCAGGAAGCTCGCGACGTCTTTGCGGCGCGCGGCGAAATTTATAAGACCACCATTCTTGATGAAAACATCAGCCATGACGATAAGCCTGGCCTGTATCATCACGAAGAATATGTCGACATGTGCCGCGGTCCGCACGTGCCGAACATGCGGTTCTGCCATCATTTTAAACTGCAGAAGATCTCCGGTGCCTACTGGCGCGGCGACAGCAACAACAAAATGCTGCAGCGTATTTATGGCACCGCATGGGCAGATAAAAAGCAGCTGGCAGCCTATCTGCAGCGTCTGGAAGAGGCGGCGAAGCGTGACCATCGTAAGATTGGTAAGCAGCTGGATCTCTACCATATGCAGGAAGAAGCACCAGGCATGGTCTTCTGGCATAATGACGGCTGGACCATCTTCCGCGAGCTGGAAGTGTTTGTCCGCAGCAAGTTAAAAGAGTACCAGTACCAGGAAGTTAAAGGTCCATTCATGATGGATCGTGTCCTGTGGGAAAAAACCGGGCACTGGGAAAACTATAAAGAAGCCATGTTCACTACCTCATCTGAGAACCGTGAATATTGCATCAAACCGATGAACTGTCCTGGGCATGTTCAGATCTTTAATCAGGGTCTGAAATCCTACCGTGACCTGCCGCTGCGTATGGCAGAGTTCGGCAGTTGTCACCGTAATGAACCCTCAGGCGCGCTGCACGGCCTGATGCGTGTTCGTGGCTTTACCCAGGATGATGCACACGTCTTCTGTACTGAAGAGCAGGTGCGTGACGAAGTGAACAGCTGTATCCGCATGGTTTATGACATGTACAGCACCTTCGGCTTTGAAAAGATTGTGGTGAAGTTATCCACCCGTCCTGAGAAGCGCATCGGTACGGATGAGATGTGGGATCGTGCCGAGGAAGATCTGGCTGCGGCGCTGAACGAAAACAATATTGAGTTTGAGTTCCAGCCAGGCGAAGGCGCGTTCTACGGTCCTAAAATTGAGTTTACTTTGTACGATTGTCTTGATCGCGCCTGGCAGTGCGGAACAGTTCAGCTAGACTTCTCCCTGCCAAAACGCCTTGAAGCAACCTACGTGGGTGAAAACAATGATCGTCAGACGCCAGTGATGATTCACCGTGCGATTCTGGGGTCAATGGAGCGTTTCATCGGTATTCTGACCGAAGAATTCGCCGGTTTCTTCCCAACCTGGCTGGCACCGCTGCAAGTCGTGGTAATGAATATTACCGACGGACAAGCAGAATATGTTGAGTCTTTGACGCGTAAGCTGCAGAATGCTGGCATTCGTGTGAAGGCAGACTTGAGAAATGAGAAGATAGGCTTTAAAATCCGCGAGCACACATTACGTCGCGTCCCTTATATGTTGGTCTGCGGTGATAAAGAGGTGGAATCTGGCAAAGTTGCCGTTCGCACCCGCCGTGGTAAAGACCTTGGGTCGATGGATGTCGATGTGTTTGTTGAGAAGCTTCAACAAGAGATTCGCAGCCGAAATCTTCAACAATTGGAGGAATAAAGTATTAAAGGCGGAAAACGAGTACTACCGACGCGTCCGAACAAAATCAACAGTGAAATCCGCGCAACTGAAGTGCGCTTAACAGGCATGGATGGCGAGCCGATTGGCATTGTCACATTACGCGAAGCTTTGGAAAAAGCCGAGGAAGCGGGCGGCGACTTAGTCGAAATCAGCCCGAATGCCGAACCGCCGGTCTGCCGCATCATGGATTACGGCAAGTTCCTCTATGAAAAAAGCAAATCTTCTAAGGAACAGAAGAAGAAGCAAAAAGTTATTCAGGTTAAGGAAATCAAATTCCGTCCTGGAACCGATGATGGCGACTATCAGGTCAAACTACGCAACCTGATTCGCTTTCTGGAAGAAGGCGATAAAGCCAAAATCACGCTGCGTTTCCGCGGTCGTGAGATGGCGCACCAGCAGATCGGTATGGAAGTGCTTAACCGCGTCCGTAAAGACCTGTGTGAAGATCTGGATTTGGCCATTGTCGAATCCTTCCCTTCGAAGATCGAAGGCCGCCAGATGATCATGGTGCTCGCTCCTAAGAAGAAACAGTAGGCTTTCAAGTAACACTAACCGCGCAGCGTTCGCGCTGTGCGGTTAACTGTTCGCCTGTCTGGGTCATGTTATTAACAATGCGAAGTGGATATTTTTAAAATGCCAAAGATTAAAACTGTACGTGGCGCGGCCAAGCGCTTCCGGAAGACCGCTTCTGGCGGCTTCAAGCGTAAACACGCAAACCTGCGTCATATTCTGACTAAAAAATCTACTAAGCGTAAACGCCACCTGCGTCCGAAAGGCATGGTGTCAAAAGGCGATCTGGGTCTGGTTATTGCCTGCCTGCCGTACGCATAAGTAAATTTTTTTCATTAATTCAGAATATTAAACAGGAGAGCTAAATGGCTCGTGTAAAACGTGGTGTAGTTGCTCGCGCACGTCACAAAAAAATCTTAAAACAAGCTAAAGGCTATTACGGTGCACGTTCACGTGTTTACCGCGTTGCCTTCCAGGCTGTTATCAAAGCTGGTCAGTATGCTTACCGTGACCGTCGTCAACGTAAGCGTCAGTTCCGTCAGCTGTGGATCGCGCGTATCAACGCAGCGGCACGTCAGAACGGCATGTCTTACAGCCGTTTCATCAATGGTCTGAAAAAAGCAGCCATTGAGATTGACCGTAAGATCCTGGCCGACATCGCGGTATTCGATAAAGTGGCATTCTCTGCACTGGTCGAAAAAGCGAAATCAGCCCTGGCGTAAGTCAGATGGAAAAGGGAGCTTGCTCCCTTTTTTATTGCCTGTAACTTACGCAAAAGATTGACATTTTCGGCGCTGAGCATTTCAATAGACCCCCTGTATCGCATGACAAGGTAACCGCAAGCATGAACGCTGCTATTTTCCGTTTCTTTTTTTACTTTAGCGCCTGACATCCAGGGGCTTTTGCGCATAAGAAAAGAAACGAAAAATCGCGCTAAAAGCCTCCCTCGTGGAGGCTTTTTTGTTTCTGGCGCTAGCATATTGGACCGGCAGGTCCCAACGAGAACTGACCAGCCTGACTGGAAAAAGAGGAAACTATGTCCCAACTCGCAGAACTGGTGGCCAGCGCCACGGCGGCCATCGACGGGGCGACGGATATCGCCGCCCTTGACGCGGTGCGCGTCGAATACCTGGGTAAGAAAGGACATCTGACACTGCAGATGACTACGTTACGCGAGCTGCCAGCCGAAGAGCGCCCGGCAGCGGGTGCGGTAATCAATGAAGCGAAGCAGCAGGTCACCGAACGCCTGAATGCGCGCAAAGATGCCCTGGAAGCTGCGGTGCTGAATGCCCGTCTGGCTGAAGAGACCATTGATGTCTCCCTGCCAGGTCGTCGCATTGAGAATGGCGGCCTGCATCCGGTGACCCGCACCATGGATCGCATTGAGACCTTCTTTGGTGAGTTAGGCTTTGGCGTCGTAACCGGGCCAGAAATTGAAGATGATTACCATAACTTCGATGCGCTGAATATTCCTGCCCATCACCCGGCCCGTGCCGATCACGACACCTTCTGGTTCGACGCCACGCGCCTGCTGCGTACCCAGACGTCCGGCGTGCAGATCCGTACTATGAAGGCTCAGCAGCCGCCGATTCGCATTATTGCGCCGGGCCGCGTTTACCGTAACGATTACGATCAGACCCATACCCCGATGTTCCATCAGATGGAAGGGCTGATTGTGGATAAAAACATCAGCTTTACCAACCTGAAAGGGACACTGCACGATTTCCTGAACAACTTCTTCGAAGAAGATCTGCAGATTCGTTTCCGTCCCTCCTATTTCCCGTTTACTGAGCCATCAGCAGAAGTAGACGTCATGGGTAAAAACGGCAGGTGGCTGGAAGTGCTGGGTTGCGGCATGGTTCACCCTAACGTGCTGCGCAATGTCGGCATCGATCCGGAAGTCTACTCCGGTTTCGCCTTTGGTATGGGCATGGAGCGTCTGACCATGTTGCGCTACGGCGTGACCGATCTGCGTGCCTTCTTTGAAAATGATTTACGTTTCCTCAAACAATTTAAGTAAGGGCAGGATATCCAATGAAATTCAGTGAACTCTGGTTACGCGAATGGGTAAATCCAGCCCTGGACAGCGCTGCGCTGTCTGAACAAATCACTATGGCCGGTCTGGAAGTCGACGGCGTTGATCCGGTTGCCGGTGCCTTCCACGGCGTCGTGGTCGGGGAAGTGGTGGAGTGCGGCCAGCACCCGAATGCAGACAAGCTGCGTGTGACCAAAATCAATGTGGGCGGCGATCGCCTGCTGGATATCGTTTGTGGCGCGCCGAACTGCCGTCAGGGACTGAAAGTCGCCGTCGCCACCGTAGGTGCCGTGCTGCCAGGTGATTTCAAAATCAAAGCGGCCAAACTGCGTGGCGAGCCGTCTGAAGGCATGCTCTGCTCTTTCTCCGAGCTGGGAATTTCCGACGACCACAACGGCATCATCGAACTGCCAGCCGATGCGCCGATTGGCACCGACATCCGCGCCTACCTGCAGCTTGATGACAACACCATTGAAATCAGCGTCACGCCTAACCGCGCTGACTGTCTGGGTCTGATCGGTATCGCCCGTGATGTCGCCGTCCTCAACGGTTTGCCACTGAACGTGCCGGAGATGCAGCCGGTCGCTGCGACTCTGAACGACACTTTCCCGATTCAGGTTGATGCGACAGAAGCCTGTCCACGCTATCTGGGCCGTGTAGTAAAAGGCATAAACGTTAAGGCGCCAACGCCATTGTGGATGAAAGAGAAGCTGCGTCGTTGTGGTATTCGTTCTATCGATCCGGTGGTGGATATCACTAACTACGTTCTGCTGGAGCTGGGTCAGCCGATGCACGCCTTCGATCTCGACCGCATCGACGGCGGTATCGTGGTGCGTATGGCGAAAGAGGGCGAAAAGCTGACGCTGCTGGATGGCACTGAAGCCAGCCTGCAGAGTGATACCTTAGTGATCGCCGATCATCAGAAAGCGCTGGCGATGGCTGGTATCTTTGGTGGCGAACATTCGGGCGTGAACGGCGAAACGCAGAACATCCTGTTCGAGTGCGCTTACTTTGATCCGCTCTCTATTACCGGCCGCGCCCGTCGTCATGGTCTGCATACCGACGCGTCACATCGCTACGAGCGTGGTGTTGATCCGGCGCTGCAACACACCGCACTGGAGCGTGCTACCCAGCTGCTGCTGTCAATCTGCGGCGGTGAAGCGGGCCCGATCATCGATCAGACTCATCAGTCCGCCCTGCCTGTACCAGCGACGATTACGCTGCGTCGTGAAAAGCTGGACCGTCTGATTGGCCACGTGATCGCGGATGAGCAGGTTACTGACATTCTGACGCGCCTCGGCTGTGAAGTGACCGTGGGTGAAGGACAGTGGCAGGCCGTCGCCCCGAGCTGGCGCTTCGATATGGCGATTGAAGAAGATCTGGTTGAAGAAGTGGCCCGTATTTACGGCTACAACAACATTCCGGATGTGCCGGTACAGGCGGGTCTGGTGATGACTCAGCATCGCGAAGCGAATCTGTCGCTGAAGCGCGCGAAAAACCTGCTGGTGGACAAGGGCTATCAGGAAGCGATTACCTATAGTTTCGTCGATCCGAAAATTCAGCAGTTGCTGCACCCGGGTGAAGAGGCGCTGTTGCTGCCGAGCCCCATCTCCAGCGATATGTCGACCATGCGTCTCTCACTCTGGACCGGCCTGCTCAGCGCGGTAGTCTACAACCAGAACCGTCAGCAGAGCCGCGTGCGCCTGTTTGAGAGCGGCTTACGCTTTGTGCCGGATACCCAGGCAGATTTAGGCATCCGTCAGGATCTTATGCTGGCTGGCGTCATCAGCGGTAACCGCGTTGAAGAGCACTGGGATCTGGCGCGCCAGACAGTTGACTTCTATGATTTGAAAGGCGATTTAGAATCGCTGCTCGATTTAACCGGCAAACTGGATGACATCAGCTTCCGTGCTGAAGCGAATCCGGCGTTGCATCCAGGACAGAGCGCGGCGATTTATTTGCATGATGAACATATCGGATTTATCGGTGTGGTTCATCCTGAGCTGGAACGTAAGCTTGATCTCAATGGCCGCACCTTAGTCTTTGAACTGCTTTGGAATAAGGTCGCAGACCGCGTCCTGCCTGACGCGCGCGAGATTTCTCGCTTCCCGGCGAACCGTCGTGATATTGCCGTTGTGGTGGCTGAAAACGTCCCCGCAGCAGATATCATCGCGGAGTGTAAGAAAGTTGGCGTAAATCAGGTAGTTGGCGTAAACTTGTTTGACGTGTACCGCGGTAAGGGCGTTTCTGAGGGCTACAAGAGCCTCGCAATCAGCCTGATTTTGCAGGATACCAGCCGGACACTCGAAGAAGAGGAGATTGCCGCGACCGTTGGCAAATGCGTTGCGGCATTAAAAGAGCGATTCCAGGCAACCTTGAGGGATTGAACCTATGGCGCTTACAAAAGCTGAGATGTCAGAGTACCTGTTTGAGAAACTCGGGCTGAGCAAACGCGATGCCAAAGAGTTAGTAGAGCTGTTTTTCGAAGAGGTACGTCGCGCTTTGGAGAATGGAGAACAGGTAAAACTGTCTGGGTTTGGTAATTTTGACCTGCGTGACAAAAACCAGCGTCCTGGCAGAAACCCGAAAACGGGTGAAGATATTCCGATTACTGCGCGTCGCGTAGTAACGTTCCGCCCAGGACAGAAGCTGAAAAGCCGCGTAGAGAACGCTACACCCAAAGAGACTGACTGAATTTCAGCGTTTCAAAAAGGCCGCGCAAGCGGCCTTTTTTCATGGTTTCAGTAAGCAGCAATCCCGCTTCCCGCACCCGTTAATCTCCCTGACAGCAAAATGCAAACCGCCTCATCTGCCTTTCTTTTTTCTGCAATCCCTCTACAATCAAATCTCTGTTTTCTCAGCTAATCCTGCTTATGTCTCTGCTCGACCAGCTCGCGCGCCAGGCCGACCAGCGCGGCCAGAAATGGCTTATTGTGTTAGCACTTACGCTCTCTGCACTGCTCTGTCTCAGCCTGTGTGCCGGTGACAGCTGGATCGCGCCCTCAGACTGGTTCACGGAAAGCGGCAGGCTTTTTGTCTGGCAGTTGCGGCTGCCCCGCAGCCTGGCGGTGGTGCTGGTCGGGGCATCGCTGGCGGTATGCGGTGTCGTAATGCAGGCGCTGTTTACAAATCCGCTGGCGGAGCCCGGCCTGCTCGGTGTCTCGAACGGTGCCGGTATTGGCCTGGTGCTTGGCGTGCTGCTGGGCAGCGGCTCACTGTGGAGCCTTGGTCTGGCGGCGATGGCCGGTGCGCTGATTATTACGCTCATCCTGCTGCATTTTGCCCATCGTCAGCTCTCGGTCACCCGGCTGTTGCTTACCGGCGTGGCGCTGGGAATTATCTGTAGTGCCATCATGACCTGGGCGGTCTACTTCAGTACCAGCCTAGATCTGCGCCAGTTGATGTACTGGATGATGGGGGGCTTCAGCGGGATTGACTGGCGCTATGGCTGGATGATGCTGGCGCTGCTGCCGGTGATGCTGGCCCTGGGGGCGACCGGGCAGATTCTTAATCTGCTGGCGCTGGGCGAGACATCTGCCCGCCAGCTCGGACTGTCTCTCTTCTACTGGCGTAATCTGCTGGTGCTCGCCATGGGCTGGCTGGTCGGCATCAGCGTCGCGATGGCCGGTGCTATTGGTTTTGTCGGACTGGTGATCCCGCATCTGCTGCGTATGAGCGGCATCAGCGATCACCGCTATCTGCTGCCGGCATCGGCGCTGGCTGGCGCAGGTGTATTACTGGCAGCCGATATTGTGGCTCGTCTGGCGCTGACGTCGGCAGAATTACCGATAGGTGTCGTGACGGCGACACTGGGCGCGCCGCTGTTTATTATTTTACTGGTGAAATCTTCACGCTAGCTTCGGCTGGCGACTCTGCATCCACAACAGCATCCACAACAGGAAACCGCATGAACATATATCAAACTGAACTGGTTACGCTCGATGGGGAAAAAACCACGCTGTCACAATGGCAGGGCAAGGTACTGCTGGTGGTCAATGTTGCCTCGAAATGTGGTCTGACGCCGCAATATGAAGAGCTGGAGAACCTGCAGAAAGCCTGGCAGGATCAGGGCTTCAGCGTACTCGGTTTTCCCTGCAACCAGTTTCTGGAGCAGGAGCCGGGCAGCAGTGAGGAGATTAAAACCTTCTGCAGCACCACTTATGGCGTCACGTTCCCGATGTTTGCCAAAACCGACGTGAATGGCGCAGGCCGCCATCCGCTTTATGCCCAGCTGATTGCGGCCCGACCTGACGCAGTGCGCCCGGAAGGCAGCGGCTTTTACGAGCGCATGGAGAGCAAAGGACGCGCGCCGAAAGAGCAGGGCGACATCCTGTGGAACTTCGAAAAATTCCTTATTGGCCGTGACGGCAGCGTGATCCAGCGTTTTGCACCTGACATGACGCCGGAAGATCCGATCATTCTGGAAACCATTAAGCAGGCGCTGGCAAAATAGATGCTGTTGCGCCTGCAACAGGCCGCCCTCCCCGGACGGCTGCTGCCACTGACCGGTGAGCTTGCCGCCGGTCAGCTGCTGCACGTGGCAGGCCCGAACGGTGCAGGCAAAAGCACCTTACTCAGTGTGATTGCGGGACTGCAACCCGCCTCCGGCACGGTGCTGCTGGACGGACAGCCGCTGAGTGACTGGAACGGCGCGGCGATGGCCCGGGTTCGCGGCTGGCTGCCTCAGCAGCAGGCACCGCTGAGCCAGATGCCGGTCTGGCACTATTTGCGTCTGCATCTGAAACAGGCGGGGGGGCAGGCAGACAATCGCCTCAGCACGCTGCTGAAACGGCTTCAGCTGCAGGATAAGTTATCGCGTTCACTGACCCGGCTCTCCGGTGGTGAATGGCAGCGCGTCAGGCTGGCGGCGGTCTGTATGCAGATTGATCCCCACACCAATCCACACGGGCGGCTGCTGATCCTTGATGAGCCCATGACCGCGCTGGATATCGCCCAGCAAAAAGCGGTGGACGATCTGATTGCCGACCTGTGCGCGGCGGGCATCAGCGTTATCGCCAGCAGTCACGACCTCAACCACAGCCTGCAACAGGCGGATCGGGTCTGGCTGATGGATCAGGGAGAGTTGATTGCGCAGGGTGAACCGGCTGAGGTTCTGACGCCGCAGCGCCTGACACCGATCTACCAGATTGCTTTCCGGCAGCTTGAACTTGAAGGACGCACGCTGCTGACCGTATTGCCCTGACACTTGCTACCCGGCGGGCTTTACCGCTACATTAAGCCGGTTGCAACTTCTGATAAGGACATTTGGCGATGCGCCTGGGTTTGCTGATTTTAGTTCTGCTGCTGACGGGATGCAGTCATCACGCTCCGCCGATCAATGGCCGTCTTTCCGATTCGATCACCGTGATTGCGGAACTGAACGATCAGCTCGGTAACTGGCGTGGTACGCCTTATCGCTATGGCGGCATGAGTCGTAACGGGGTTGACTGCTCCGGCTTTGTCTATCTGACTTTCCGGGATAAATTTGCGCTGCAACTGCCACGCACCACCTCAGCACAAAGCGATATTGGCACCCGAATCAGTAAAGACGAGCTGCTGCCAGGCGATCTGGTCTTCTTCAAAACCGGTCGCGGGGAGAATGGCCTGCATGTGGGCATTTATGACACCGATAACGCCTTTATTCATGCCTCAACCAGCCAGGGTGTCATCCGCTCTTCGCTCGACAATGTCTACTGGCGAAAAGTGTTCTGGCAGGCGCGTCGTATTTAAACGCAGGTCCGGGGAATCAGACTTAAGTCCAATTTTAAATAGAGTTAAAACAGAGAGTAAAAGGTTTATTTTAAATGACAGTTATTGAGCGTGGGTTTTAATAAACATAATAAACGCTTATTTAATTCCACTAATAACCGCTGTTTTATCGCCACTATTTGGCTTAAGGGTGATCGCCTGCTGCCAAACGGCAATGGAAGAGTAAAGAAGTTTGTCTCTTCAATGATTTGGCACTATTGCCTGCGCCGGACCATTACTATACGATATCACCATCGCCGCATATTCTGGCATTAAAATGAAAATTCATCTTTCGGCCGACTATCAGTCGGAAATCTGGTTTTATCCTGTCTGTGATGTTAATGGGCGACTCACCGCTGTCGAGCTGGTCACGCAGTTTGTGCATGAAAGTGCCCCCATCACCCTGCCACAGGATCTGTTGCTGCCGCAGCTCGATGAGTCGCAGCAGCTGCGCCTGCTGCAAAGTCAGATTGGATTGCTGGAGCAGCATCGCGGCTTTTTTGAAGCGCATACTGTGTCAGCATTTATACGTATTGATGAAGGCATGGCCCGGACGCTGCTGGCCAGCGAATTAGTGATGCGCAAAATAAAGCAGTTGCCATTCATTCTGCTGAATATTACTGAAACGTTTCCGCAACTAAAACTGGGGAAGAATAATCCCCTGCTGGCAAGCCTGCATGCTGAGTTTAATTTAGCGATTTCTCATTTTGGCGCGGGTAAGACCCCCTCTAATGCGGTCTACGATAATTTATTCAGCTGCATCTGCCTGGACAAAGAGTTTATTCATTCGCTGGCAAAGCGCGCTTCATTCGTACCGTTTCTTCAGAGCATTATCGATAATTTCCGCGCCCATTGTGACCGGCTCATTATTTGTGGCATTGATGACGACGTGCTGCTGGATAAAGTCAGCCAGCTGAGCGGTGCCGAGTTTCAGGGTGCGCTCTTCCCGGTGGTAAAATCTGACGCGCTGCATTCGCTGATCTGCGCCGACGATCGTGTGCCATCCGCGCAGCATCCCGGCTGATACTTCCTGTTAATCCCCGCTATCAGCGTTACACTAGAGGGCTAACCTTAAGTAACGCTGAGCATCGCACGGGAGAAACAATGTCCTCAGGCAAGGCCTCTTTTGACAACACCTGGTTTCGTGAACTTACCGGATGTTACACCGCGCTGAACCCCACGCCACTGGCAGGCGGACGCCTGCTATATCATAACGCACCGCTTGCAGCCTCAATGGGGCTGGATAACGCGCTCTTTGCCGATAAGGGTCATGCCGTCTGGCACGGTGCAGCACTGCTGCCAGGCATGCAGCCGCTGGCGCAGGTCTACAGCGGCCATCAGTTTGGCGTCTGGGCGGGCCAGCTGGGCGACGGACGCGGCATTCTGCTGGGTGAGCAGCGTCTGGAGGATGGCAGCAAGCTGGACTGGCATCTCAAGGGCGCAGGCCTGACGCCTTATTCCCGCATGGGCGATGGCCGTGCCGTGATCCGTTCCAGCGTTCGTGAGTTTCTCGCCTCGGAAGCGCTGCATCATCTGGGCATTCCCACCACGCGTGCGCTGACCCTGTCGATAGGTGATGAGCCGGTCTACCGCGAAACAACAGAGCGTGGCGCGATGCTGATGCGCATTTCACCGAGTCATCTGCGTTTCGGTCATTTCGAGCATTTCTTTTACAGCCAGCAGCAGGAGAAAGTGCAGCAACTGGCCGACTACGCCATTCGCCATCACTGGCTGCATCTGGACGCTGAAGCAGATCGCTATCAACAGTGGTTTACCGACATTGTGTTACGCACTGCGCGTCTGATTGCGCTGTGGCAGAGCGTGGGCTTTGCTCATGGAGTGATGAACACTGATAACATGTCGATTCTGGGTCTGACCATCGACTATGGCCCCTTTGGTTTTCTGGATGATTATCAGCCCGACTTCATCTGTAATCACAGCGACTATCAGGGGCGCTACAGCTTTGAAAATCAGCCAATGATTGGCATGTGGAATCTTAACCGGCTGGCACATGCGCTGTCGGGTCTGCTGACCACCGAGCAGTTGCGGACGGCACTGAGCGCCTACGAACCTGAACTGATGCGGGTCTGGGGCGAACGGATGCGGGCGAAACTCGGTCTGCTGACGCAGCAGAGCAGCGATAATGAGATTCTGACCGATCTGCTGGCACTGATGACGCAGGAGCATAGCGATTACACCCTGACGTTCCGCCTGCTCAGTGAGACGCAGCAGGCTGAAAGCCGTTCACCGCTGCGGGATGAGTTTATCGATCGTGAGGCGTTTGATAGCTGGTATCAGCGCTATCGCAGCCGTCTGATGGATGAGCAGGTCAGTGATGAAGAACGCCAGGCCGTGATGAAGGCATCCAATCCGGCGGTGATTCTGCGCAACTATCTGGCGCAGCAGGCCATTGAAGAGGCGGAGCGGGGAGAGCAGGGGGCGCTGGCACGTCTGCATCAGGCGTTACAGCAACCCTTTAGCGATCAGACAGCCGCTGAATATCGTCAGCGGCCGCCAGACTGGGGCAAAACCCTTGAAGTGAGCTGCTCCAGCTGATGCAGACTCAGAGGCGGTGAGAAACCGCCTCGGCCAGCAGGGCGAGCACCTTTTCGCTCTCCTGCCAGCCGAGGCAGGGATCGGTAATCGACTTGCCGTAGACCAGCGGTTCGCCGCTGACGACTTTCTGATTGCCCTCTTCCAGGAAGCTTTCAATCATCACACCGGCAACGGCCTGCGATCCCGCTTTAATCTGTTCTGCCACCTCTGCCGCGACATCCATCTGACGACGATGCTGCTTCAGGCAGTTACCGTGACTGAAGTCGATCACCAGCTGCTGTGGCAGATTAAACGCCGACAGACTTTCGGCCGCGGCGGCAACATCACTGGCATGATAGTTAGGCTGTTTGCCGCCACGCAGGATCACATGACCATGCGGATTACCGCTGGTCTGATAGATGGTCATCTGGCCCAGCTTATCGGGCGAAAGGAACATGTGGCTGGCGCGCGCGGCGCGAATCGCATCCACGGCAATCTGTACGTTACCATCGGTGCCGTTTTTAAAGCCGACCGGGCAGGAGAGGGCCGATGCCATTTCGCGGTGGATCTGGCTTTCGGTAGTACGTGCGCCAATCGCGCCCCAGCTAATCAGATCGGCAATAAACTGGCCGATCACCATATCCAGGAATTCCGTGGCGGTAGGCAGGCCCAGCGCGTTGATATCAATCAGCAGCTGGCGGGCGATGCCTATGCCGCGGTTCACATCGTAGCTCCCATCCAGATCGGGATCGGAGATTAAGCCTTTCCAGCCCACTACGGTGCGCGGCTTTTCAAAGTAGGCGCGCATCACAATCTCCAGCCGATCTTCATAGCGGCGGCGTAACGTGTTCAGACGCTCAGCATATTCCAGTGCCGCTTTCGGGTCGTGCAGCGAGCAGGGGCCAATCACCACCAGCAGGCGGGGATCTTCGCCAGTCAGAATACGGGCAATACGTTTACGGGCAGAGGTAACATTGTCGGCAATTGCCGGAGAGACAGGATGCTCAGCCGCCAGGCTGGCGGGGGTAATCAGACTACCAATGCGTGCGGTACGCAGTTCGTCGGTTTTGTTCATGGGATTCTCGAAAACGGTTCTTCGCAGCGGTGAAATACCGGGAAGTGATGGTGGTCACAATAAACCATTAGTCTGCGAATTCAACCCGGAATTTAATAATGAAATCAAAAGCGACGGCAGCGCCGCTTTACAGTTCAGCGCCGGTTACCCATCAGTACATGCGGCGAGTCAGGCCCATAATGTCGAGAATTTTGGTCGCAATCTCCTCCACCGAGTAGTTGGTGCTGTTGAGATAGCGGATTTGATGGGTACGAAACAGCGCTTCCACTTCGCCCACCTCCAGCCGGCACTGACGCATCGAGGCGTAACGGGTATTTTCCGCCCGCTCCTGACGTATCGCAGCCAGCCGTTCCGGGTCGATGGTCAGCCCGAACAGTTTATTCTGATGCGCGCGCAGCGCGGGCGGGAGTTTAAGGTTATCCATATCGTCGGCAATGAATGGATAGTTGGCGGCGCGAATACCAAACTGCATCGCCAGATAGAGGCTGGTGGGTGTTTTGCCACAGCGCGAGACGCCTAACAGAATCACCTGCGCATCTTCCAGCCCGCGCAGCGAGATGCCGTCATCATGCGCCAGGGTGTAATCAATGGCCGCGATACGTGCGTCATATTTGCCCAGGTTACTGGCATCCAGTCCATGGGTACGGTGTGCCACCGGCGCGGGCGATAGCCCCAGCTCCTGCTGAAGCGGGGCGACCAGCGCCTGGACGATATCCTGACAAAAGCCGTCACTTTGTACGATGATGTCGCGCACTTCCGGCGTCACGATGGAGAAAAAGACCAGCGGCCGGACGCCGCTCTGCTGATAGAGCGCGTTAATCTGGGCTTTAACCGCCAGCGCCCGCTGAACATTTTCCACAAACGGCAGCGTCAGGCTGGTGATATTGACCGGAAACTGCGACAGCACCGCATGACCCAGCACCTCAGCCGTAATGGCCGTACCATCGGAGATATAAAAAACGCTTCTGTCAGTTGTCATAACGAAATCAGCCTCAGACAAGAGTGAGCGTTCAGCATGGGCCATGCGATTAAATAAATCATCTCTGATTTTAATTTCTGGAATGTCTGTCCGGATTATTTGTCTGCCGTTTCATCACGATACTAAAAATGAAAAGCGGGTTCGTTGAGCCAGAATTCTTTTTTAATCCGTCGTTAAGCCGCAAATAGCCACGCAGTTGTTGCGCAACAAAACAGAATGCTTAAGTGGCTGAAAATCTGCCATTTCCTGTGGCATCAATCATTTAGAGAAAAAAGGCGACTTTGCGCAACAGCAAAATAATGCGCTCACAATTCCGAATCTGTGGCTGAAATTCTGCTTTAACGATTCAACAGATCGTTATCGGGGGGGTGATATGCCAGGCTGAAGACAGATTACTCCCTGTGTCCATTCATTGATAATTGATAAAGGATAAGCTCAATGTCCAGTAAAGGCGAACAGCCACTCGTGCTCTGGTATAACCAGCTTGGCATGCATGATGTTGACCGGGTGGGAGGCAAAAATGCCTCTCTGGGTGAAATGATTACTAATCTGTCGTCGCTGGGCGTTTCCGTGCCCAATGGTTTCGCGACCACATCGTATGCTTTTAACCTGTTCCTCGATCAAAGCGGGCTGAATCAGCGTATTTACGCGCTGCTGGATGAGACCGACATTGATGACGTTGATGCGCTGGCAAAAGCGGGTAAGCAGATTCGTCAGTGGGTCGTGGAGACACCGTTCCTGCCCGAGCTGGAGTCCGCCATTCTGGACGCCTATAAGCAACTTTCTGCGGATGATGATGCCGCGTCGTTTGCCGTGCGCTCCTCTGCAACCGCAGAAGATATGCCTGACGCCTCTTTTGCCGGCCAGCAGGAAACCTTCCTGAATGTACAGGGCATCGACGCCGTAATGGTGGCGGTAAAACATGTTTTCGCCTCGCTGTTTAATGACCGCGCTATCTCCTACCGCGTGCATCAGGGCTATGACCATCGTGGCGTTGCGCTCTCTGCGGGAATACAGCGCATGGTGCGTTCAGACCTGGCCGCCTCGGGTGTGATGTTCACTATTGATACCGAGTCCGGTTTTGATCAGGTGGTCTTTATCACCGCCGCACTGGGGCTGGGGGAAATGGTGGTGCAGGGTGCCGTTAACCCGGATGAGTTCTATGTCCACAAGCCAACCCTGGCAGCCGATCGTCCGTCGATTGTGCGCCGCAATATGGGCTCGAAAAAGGTTCGCATGGTCTACGCCGATTCCCAGGCGCATGGCGAGCAGGTGCGGATCGAAGATGTGCCTGAGGCCGAACGCGACCGTTTCTGCCTGAGCGATGAGGAAGTGCAGGCGCTGGCGAAACAGGCGGTGCTGATTGAACAGCACTATCAGCGCCCGATGGATATTGAGTGGGCCAAAGATGGGCACACCGGCAAACTGTTTATCGTTCAGGCGCGCCCTGAAACCGTACGCTCAAATGGTCAGGTCATGGAGCGTTATACGCTGCAGGGGCAGGGCAGCGTTGTCGTGGAAGGTCGTGCTATCGGTCATCGTATTGGCGCAGGCGTGGTGAAGGTCATCCACGATATCAGCGAAATGAACCGCATTGAAAAAGGCGATGTGCTGGTGACCGACATGACCGACCCGGACTGGGAACCGATCATGAAAAAGGCGTCAGCGATTGTAACTAACCGCGGCGGACGGACCTGTCATGCAGCGATCATCGCGCGTGAGTTGGGCATTCCGGCAGTGGTGGGCTGTGGTGACGCCACCGACCGGCTGAAAGAGGGGCATAACGTCACTGTCTCATGTGCCGAAGGTGATACCGGCTACGTCTACGATCAACTGCTCGACTTCGACGTCACCAGTTCGCAGGTCGATTCACTGCCTGAACTGCCGCTGAAGATCATGATGAACGTGGGCAACCCCGATCGCGCCTTTGATTTCGCCTGTCTGCCTAACGAAGGCGTGGGTCTGGCGCGGCTGGAATTTATCATTAACCGCATGATCGGCGTCCACCCTAAAGCGCTGCTGGAGTTTGACCAACAGACGCAGGAGCTGCAGCAGCAGATCCGTAAAATGATGAAAGGATTTGATGATCCGGTGGAGTTTTATATCGCTCGCCTGACTGAAGGAATTGCTACGCTTGGCGCGGCTTTTGCGCCGAAACGCGTAATTGTCCGACTTTCTGACTTTAAAACCAATGAATATGCCAACCTGGTGGGTGGTGAACGCTACGAGCCAGAAGAGGAAAACCCGATGCTGGGATTCCGGGGTGCGGGTCGCTATGTCGCTGACAGCTTCCGGGACTGCTTTGCGCTTGAGTGCGAAGCCGTGAAACGTGTTCGCAACGAAATGGGCCTGACGAACGTCGAGATTATGGTTCCCTTTGTGCGCACCGTTGAGCAGGCGAAGGCCGTGGTGGAAGAGCTGGGGCGTCAGGGACTGAAGCGCGGCGAGAACGGGCTGAAGATCATTATGATGTGCGAGATCCCATCCAATGCCCTGCTGGCGGATCAGTTCCTGGAGCACTTCGATGGCTTCTCTATTGGCTCAAACGACATGACTCAGCTGACGCTGGGGCTGGACCGCGACTCTGGCGTCGTCTCCGCGCTGTTTGACGAGCGTAACGAGGCCGTGAAGATGCTGCTTTCAATGGCGATAAGGGCGGCGAAACAGAAGGGGAAATATGTCGGAATCTGTGGGCAGGGGCCGTCAGACCATCAGGATTTTGCCGCATGGCTGATGGAAGAGGGCATCGACAGTCTGTCACTGAACCCGGACACGGTGGTGGAGACCTGGGTGAGTCTGGCGCAGTTAAATAAAACAGCCTGATACGGGTTGTTAGCACTCTTCAGGGCCCGCTATGCGGGCCTTTTCTGTTTATATCTGGTCGGATTCAGGCAAAAAAAAAGCCCATCACAGGGGATGGGCAAAGACTACACACAGCAATTCTTTACTCTACTCAGGGGAATGAGATTGTCTGGAAATCATCAGGTTGATTTCGAACATAGGAAACATGTTATTCATACGGCTGGCTGGCGTCTTTAAGAATCCTCTTATTAGTTTAAAGCCAATAATCTTTTGTGACCTTTACTTCGCCATTTGGCTTAAGAAACAGTGCAGAAAGTAATCTTTTTTGGCCCGAAAAGGTCACTTTCAGGCCAAAGGTGGCTTTTTTCTTAAAAAGCGCTAATGAAAAATGGAATTTATCTGATCTGAGAGAAGGGGTGCGGTTAATCATCATTAACCGCACTAATCAATGCTTATGGGTGGTTGCGGCGCAACGGGTTATTGCACCCCATCATGCAGCAGGCGGGATATCATCGTGATCGGCCAGGGCATCAGCCACGGCCAGTTGGTCACTATCGGGGGCAGGCGCTTCGTGAACCCAGACGGAAACCAGACGGTAGGAGACCGCCAGAACCACCGGCCCGATAAACAGACCAATCATCCCGAACGCAAACAGTCCACCAATAACACCAGAAAGAATCAGGATCATCGGCAGATCGGCACCCATACGGATCAGCATCGGTCGCAGCACGTTATCCATTGTGCCGACCACACAGCTCCAGACCAGCAGCACCGTTCCCCATGTCGTATCTCCGCTCCAGTAGAGGTAGATAATGGCGGGAACCAGCACCAGCAGCGGGCCGAGCTGTACCAGACAGCAGAGGATCATCAGTACCGTCAACAGCGTGGCGTAAGGAATGCCGGAGATCGCCAGACCGATACCGCCCAGCACGCCCTGCACCAGCGCCGTCACCACTACGCCAAGCGCCACGGCACGAATGGACTGCGCCGCCAGCAGTACGGCGGCATCACCGCGCCGTCCCGCCATGCGGAAAGCAAAGTGACGAATGCCCTGGGCAGCCTGTTCGCCACGCCAGTAAAGCAGCACGCTGAACAGTAACATCACGCCCAGATGGATCATAAAGCGTCCGAAATGACCGGCCTGCGCGACAAAAAAGCCGGTGGTACGGCCGATATAGGGCTGTATTTTGGCCATGACGCCGGCACCGCCGCTCGCCACCAGCGTGTCATAACTGACATAAAGCTTCTTGCCGACCATCGGTACATCGTTGAGCCATAACAGTCGCGGCATCATATGCCCCTGAGTAACCCAGGCAATCACCGGCGCGCTGTTATCAATCAGGCTGCTGACCAGCAGGGCGATAGGGATAATAAACAGCAGCAGCAGCAGCAGTGTCATCACGATCACCGCCAGGGAACGGCGTCCCCATAACAGTCGCTGGAATTTCAGCATCAATGGCCAGGTGGCAATCACCACCATGCTGGCCCAGGCAAAGCCCAGAATAAACGGCTGCACGACCCATAAACAGGCGACAATAAGCAGCAGAATGAACATCAGGGTGAAGAGTATTTGCGGTAAATCCATATCCCGGTACTGGCTTTTCATCATTGACTCATAACCTCGTCTTAATCCTTCATTTTCAGGCATTCGGATGCCCGTTTTTATCATGATCTATTTGCTGAGGATTAAACAGAGTCGCGGAGAAAGGTTTTTGCCTTTTCTGAAAAAAGGGCAGGCGCAGGAAAAATATGATAAAACGAGAAATCGCTAATCTATAAACGCAAACGTTTACAACACCTTCGGTCAGACAATAATGATCCCACAGATTTCGCAGGCACCGGGCCTCGTTCAACTGGTGCTGACGTTCCTTGAGTCGTTGAAAGAGCAGGGTTTTACCGGTGACATGGCAACCAGCTATGCCGATCGTCTTTCACTCTCCACCGATAACAGTATCTATCAATTGCTGCCCGACGCGGCGCTCTTTCCGCGCTCGACTGCGGATGTTGCGTTGCTCGCCCGTGTGGCCGCAGAAGCGCGCTTTGCCAGTCTGGTATTTACCCCGCGCGGCGGCGGTACCGGCACCAACGGTCAGTCGCTGAATCAGGGGATTGTGGTGGATATGTCGCGCTACATGAACCGCATCCTCGAGATCAATACGGATGAGGGGTGGGTGCGGGTTGAAGCGGGGGTGATCAAAGATCAGCTTAATGCCTGGCTGAAGCCATTCGGCTTTTTCTTCTCGCCGGAGTTATCCACCAGTAACCGTGCCACGCTGGGCGGCATGATTAATACCGATGCGTCCGGCCAGGGCTCGCTGGTCTATGGCAAAACCTCGGACCATGTGCTGGGCCTGCGCGCCGTGCTGCTGGGCGGCGATATCCTTGATACGCGGCCAATGGCCACCGCGCTGGCTGAAACCCTGGCGCAGACGGCAACTCCCGAAGGCCGGCTCTATCAGCAGGTGCTGACGCGCTGCCGCGAGCATCGTGCGCTGATTCTGGAAAAGTTTCCAAAGCTGAATCGGTTCCTGACCGGATATGACCTGCGCCATGTCTTCAGCGACGATATGCAGACCTTTGACCTGACGCGCCTGCTGTGCGGTGCAGAGGGAACGCTGGCCTTCGTCACGGAAGCGCGGCTTGATATCACGCCGCTGCCTAAAGTGCGGCGACTGGTGAATATCAAATATGACTCCTTTGACTCAGCCCTGCGCAATGCGCCGTTTATGGTGGAAGCGCAGGCGCTCTCGGTAGAGACCGTTGACTCAAAGGTGCTGAACCTGGCACGCGAAGACATTGTCTGGCACTCAGTGCGCGAATTGATCGCCGATGTACCCGACAAAGAGATGCTGGGTCTGAATATTGTTGAGTTTGCGGGTGACAACGCCGCGCTGATCGATCAGCAGATTGAACAGCTTTGTGGCCGCCTTGACGCACTGATGGCACAGCAGCAGGGCGGCGTGATTGGCTATCAGTTCTGTAACGATCTGGATGGCATTGAACGCATCTATAACATGCGTAAAAAAGCGGTGGGTCTGTTGGGAAATGCCAAAGGCCGGGCTAAACCGATTCCCTTTGTGGAAGATACCGCGGTCCCGCCGGAAAAACTGGCGGACTACATCGTCGAGTTTCGCGCGCTGCTCGACAGCCACGGGCTGAGCTACGGCATGTTTGGTCACGTCGATGCAGGCGTCCTGCATGTGCGTCCGGCGCTGGATATGTGCGATCCGCAGCAGGAGATGATGATGAAACAGATCTCCGACGAAGTCGTAGCGCTGACAGCGCGCTATGGTGGCCTGCTGTGGGGTGAACATGGCAAAGGGTTCCGTGCCCAGTACAGTCCGGCATTCTTCGGTGAGACGCTGTTTAACGAATTGCGCCGCATCAAAGCGGCCTTTGATCCGCTCAATCGCCTGAATCCGGGCAAGATCTGTACGCCATTCAACAGTAATGATGAAATGATGCAGGTCGATGCGGTGAAGCGCGGAACCTATGATCGTCAGATTCCGTTAACGGTCCGGGATGAATGGCGTGGCGCGATGGAGTGTAACGGCAACGGGTTATGTTTTAACTTTGATGCCCGCAGCCCGATGTGTCCCTCCATGAAAATCACCCGCAACCGCATTCACTCGCCCAAAGGACGGGCAACGCTGACGCGGGAGTGGCTGCGGCTGCTGGCCGGGCAGGGCGTCGATCCGCTAACCCTGGAAAAGCAGCTGCCTGAAAATCGCCTGTCGCTTCGCGCCCTGATTGCCCGCACCCGCAATAGCTGGCACGCCAGCAAAGGGGAGTATGACTTCTCGCACGAGGTGAAAGAGGCGATGTCGGGCTGTCTGGCCTGCAAAGCCTGCTCTACCCAGTGTCCGATTAAAATTGACGTGCCCGCTTTCCGCTCGCGCTTCTTACAGCTCTACCACACCCGGTATCTGCGTCCGGTCAGCGATCACCTGGTGGCAGCAGTAGAGGGCTATGCGCCGCTGATGGCGAAAGCACCGAAAGTATTTAACTTCTTCCTGCGCCAGCCGTGGCTGAAAGAGATAAGTAAAACCCATATTGGTATGGTCGATCTGCCGCTGCTTTCGGCCCCTAATCTGAAACAGCAACTCAGTGGTCATCCCGCCATGAACATGACGCTGGAGCAGCTGGAAGGGGTGTCAGCCGCTGAACGCGCAAACTGTGTGCTGGTGGTGCAGGATCCCTTTACCAGCTTCTATGAGGCGCAGCTGGTTAACGATTTTGTCAGGCTGATTGAGAAACTGGGCTACCGGCCCGTGCTCCTGCCATTCTCACCAAATGGCAAAGCGCAACATGTGAAAGGCTTCCTGCAACGTTTCGCCCGCACGGCGTCCCGCACCGCCGATTTCCTGAATCGGGTGGCAAAACTGGGGTTGCCCATGGTCGGTGTCGATCCGGCTACGGTGCTCTGCTATCGCGATGAGTATCGTCAGACGCTGGGCGAATCACGCGGCGACTTTAATGTCCTGCTGGTGCATGAGTGGTTAGAGCGTGCTCTGGCCGGGCGTGACGTGCAGGTCGCGGGCGGAGAATCCTGGTATCTGTTTGCACACTGCACAGAGGTGACCGCGCTGCCCTCCACGCCGAATCAGTGGCAGGCGATCTTCTCCCGTTTTGGCGCGAAGCTGGAAAACATCAATGTTGGCTGCTGCGGTATGGCAGGCACCTACGGTCACGAAAGTAAGAACCTTGAAAACTCGCTGGGGATCTACGCGCTCTCCTGGCATCCCCAGCTTCAGCGACTGCCACGCCAGCGCTGCCTGGCCACCGGCTATTCGTGCCGCAGTCAGGTCAAGCGTGTAGAGGGCAACGGAATGCGTCATCCGCTTCAGGCATTGTTAGAGCTAATGTAAAAAAATTGTGCGCGACGTCACGGCCTGGCTGGATTAGAATATCCAGCCTGCGTGACGCATAAAGTCACTTTGCAACGCAGTGGCCTGGTTCCACTCCCCGACCATTGCCAGTTGATGGCAGAGGCGGGTCAGGGACAATCGCGCCAGTTGATAAGCCTGAAGGCGAAACAGGCGATCACGATCGCTGTTTCCCATCTCCTGCACCAGTCGGTGATGCAGTTTACCCATGGCATGCAGGTAACTCTGGTCGTCACCGTTCAACTGGCAGATTTCTGCCATATCCTGACAGGCATCGTTAAACTGACGTAGCTGATGAATCGAGCAGTCGGCCCGGTCGAGCTTTGCCTGCGCCATATAAAAGTCGACGGTGATATCACGCACCGCAAACTGATATTCGTCGATTTTGTGCTGCAGCCAGGCTGAGACAGAAAGCGTCATAACGCCACCCTGAATGTGAATGATAATAATTATCATATTCAATTGGACTGTGATTGCAATTGGCTGGCAGAAAAATTTATCGATTTATCCTGCCTGTCGGTATAATCGGAAATAACAATCTGTTTACATCGCAGAAAGGCGTAACCTATCAATAAGCATTTTTATCAAAAATGGTTATTTAAAAAAGAGTGATTTATTAATAGGTTAACACTGGCTTATTTATGCTGACGCTCTCACCACAAGGTGAGCTGAAGAGGCTATGCTTAATAATTAAGCAAATAAAACCGCACAAGATGATTATCCCTGCAAAACAAGAGGTTGAAGTGATTGGTCAGATCACTACCATAGGGGGATAGCCTGAAAAGGTCCGGACTCAAGAGGTATCAACATGGCATCCGTTAATACAGACTCTTTCTCACCCGACGATTTTGTCTGGAAAGGGCTGACGCTGACTGAAACCGCAGCGCAACAAATTCTCAATCTGGCGGCTCAGGACCCCGATGTCAAGGGTCTGCGGCTTGGCGTAAAACAATCCGGCTGCGCCGGTTTTGGTTACGTCATGGATCTGGTGAAAGAGCCAGTCGAGGATGATTTGCAGTTCTCATTCCATGGCGCAACGCTGTTTGTGCCGCTACAGGCGATGCCATTCGTTGATGGCACCGAACTGGACTACGTTCGTGAAGGCCTGAATCAGATTTTTAAATTCAATAACCCTAAAGCTCAGCACGCCTGCGGGTGCGGTGAGAGCTTTGGCGTCGAGTAAGTGAAATATGTCACGACACAGCGAAACATCTGACGATGTACAAATCTGGGAAGGCAAGCTCAACTACAAAGAGGGCTTCTTTACCCAACTGCAAACCGAAGAATTTGCCAACGGCATCAATGAAGATGTGGTGCGGGCGATCTCGGCCAAGCGTAACGAGCCAGAGTGGATGCTGGAGTTTCGTCTTAAAGCGTTTCGTGCCTGGCTTGAAATGGAAGAGCCACACTGGCTGAAAGCGCACTACGAAAAACTCGACTACCAGGATTACAGCTACTACTCCGCGCCTTCCTGCGGCAACTGTGATGACAGCTGCGCGTCAGAACCCGGTGCAATGCAGGCTTCAGGCAGCGCGCCAGCCAGCGATTATCTGACGCAGGAAGTGGAAAACGCCTTTAATCAGCTGGGTGTCCCGGTGCGTGAAGGCCGTGAAGTGGCGGTTGATGCCATTTTTGACTCCGTTTCGGTGGCGACCACCTATCGCGGCAAGCTGGCGGAGCAGGGGATTATCTTCTGTTCCTTTGGCGAAGCGATCCAGGAGCACCCGGAGCTGGTGAAGCAGTATCTCGGCACGGTTGTTCCGGCGAACGATAACTTCTTTGCGGCGCTGAACTCAGCGGTCGCCTCTGACGGCACCTTCGTTTATATCCCGAAAGGGGTGCGTTGCCCGATGGAGTTGTCGACCTATTTCCGCATCAACGCAGCGAAAACCGGTCAGTTCGAACGCACCATCCTGATTGCCGATGAAGACAGCTACGTCAGCTACATCGAAGGCTGTTCAGCGCCAGTGCGTGACACCTACCAGCTGCACGCGGCCGTGGTGGAAGTCATCATCCACAAAAATGCCGAAGTGAAATATTCGACTGTTCAGAACTGGTTCCCGGGCGGCGAAGGTGAAGGGGGTATCCTGAACTTCGTGACCAAGCGTGCGCTGTGTGAAGGCGACCACAGTAAGATGTCCTGGACGCAATCTGAAACCGGCTCTGCTATCACCTGGAAATACCCAAGCTGCATTCTGCGCGGGGACTACTCGGTGGGTGAATTCTACTCAGTGGCACTGACCAGCGGTCGTCAGCAGGCCGATACCGGCACCAAGATGATCCACATTGGTAAAAACACCAAATCGACCATTATCTCCAAAGGGATTTCGGCCGGTAAAAGTCAGAACACCTATCGCGGGCTGGTGAAAATCATGCCAACCGCGACCAATGCCCGTAACTTTACGCAGTGTGACTCGATGCTGATCGGTCCTGATTGCGGCGCACATACTTTCCCGTATGTGGAAACCCGCAACAATACCGCTCAGCTTGAGCATGAAGCCACGACATCACGTATCGGCGAAGATCAGATGTTCTACTGTCTGCAACGCGGTATCAGTGAAGAAGACGCCATCTCGATGATCGTGAACGGCTTCTGTAAAGACGTATTCTCGGAGTTGCCACTGGAATTTGCTGTGGAAGCCCAGAAATTGTTAGCCATCAGCCTTGAGCACAGTGTGGGCTGATGCCGTCACACGCGTTGCCGGAAGCAATGTGAAGGAATAAGTATGTTAAGCATTAAAGATTTGCAGGTCAGTGTTGAAGATAAAGCCATTCTGCGTGGCCTGAATCTCGAAATTAAACCCGGCGAAGTGCATGCCATCATGGGCCCGAACGGCTCAGGTAAAAGTACCCTGTCAGCGACGCTGGCAGGCCGTGAAGATTATGAAGTGACCGGCGGTTCGGTCAGCTTCAAAGGTAAAGATCTGCTGGAACTGGCCCCTGAAGAGCGCGCCGGTGAAGGCATCTTTATGGCATTCCAGTATCCGGTAGAAATTCCGGGCGTCAGCAACCAGTTCTTTTTACAGACCTCGGTCAATGCGGTACGCAAATATCGTCAGCAGGAAGAGCTGGATCGCTTCGATTTCCAGGACTTCATTGAAGAGAAAATTGAGCTGCTGAAGATGCCGGCAGATCTGCTGACCCGCTCAGTCAACGTCGGCTTCTCCGGCGGTGAGAAGAAGCGTAACGACATCCTGCAGATGGCGGCGCTGGAGCCGGAGCTCTGCATCCTGGATGAGACCGACTCAGGCCTGGATATCGATGCGCTGAAAATCGTGGCGAATGGCGTAAACAGCCTGCGCGACGAAAAACGTGCCTTTATCATCGTGACCCACTACCAGCGTATTCTGGATTACATCAAGCCAGACTTCGTTCATGTTCTGTATCAGGGCAAAATCGTGAAATCTGGCGACTTCTCGCTGGTGAAACAGCTGGAGGAGCAAGGTTATGGCTGGCTTACCGACGAAGAGTGATTCTGCGCTGCAACAGTGGCATCACCTGTTTGAGTCGCGTGGCGACGTGCGTTCTCTGCAGGCGCAGCAGCACTGGCAGCAACTGATGCGCGTTGGCCTGCCAACCCGCAAGCACGAAAACTGGAAGTACACGCCGCTGGACACCTTACTGTCTCAGCAGTTTGTACTGCCTGACGCGCCGCAGACCCTGAGCGCTGAACAGGTTGATGCACTCGCGCTGCCGCTGGATGCGATCCGTCTGGTCTATGTTGACGGTCAGTTCCAGCCAGCCTTCAGCAGTCGCGACTGCGATCTGTTTGAGGTTCAGCACAGCGTGGCCGCCGAGCGCCGTCCGCTGCCTGCTGCGGTTCAGCCTGAAGTCTTCCTGCATCTGACTGAGAGTCTGGCAGAAGAGGTGACGACCCTGCGTCTGGCGCGCGGTAAATCCGCTGCGCGTCCGGTCTATCTGCTGCATATCACCAGCGGTCAGCAGACGGGTATGAACACGGTTCACTATCGTCATCACCTGCAGCTGGAAGAGAGTGCAGAAGCGGAAGTGATTGAGCACTACGTTTCACTGGATGAGCGCGCCCATTTCACCGGCACGCGCTTTACCTTTGCGGTAGGCGACAATGCAAAACTGACGCACACGAAGCTGGCCTTTGAAAGCAGCGCCAGCTATCACTTTGCGCATAACGATCTGGTCATTGGCAACGATGGCCAGGTCAGCAGCACCAGCTTCCTGCTGGGTGCCGGGCTGTCGCGTCACAACACCAGTACCCAGCTGAACGGCGAAAACACCACGCTGGCGATCAACAGCCTGGTGCTGCCGGTGAAACAGGAAGTGGCGGATACCCGTACTTACCTGGAGCACAACAAGGGCCACTGCGTCAGCCGCCAGATGCATAAAACCATCGTGCGCGATAAAGGCCGTGCGGTGTTTAACGGCCACATTAAAGTGGCACAGCATGCGCTGAAGACCGACGGGCAGATGACCAACAACAACCTGTTGCTGGGCAAGCTCTCAGAAGTCGATACCAAACCGCAGCTGGAAATTTATGCGGATGACGTCAAGTGCAGCCACGGTGCCACCATCGGTCGTATTGATGATGAGCAGATGTTCTACCTGCGTTCGCGCGGTATTGAGCAGGATGCTGCGCAGACCATGATTATTCATGCGTTTGCCGCAGAACTGACCGAGACACTGGAAAATGAGGTGATGCGTCAGGCCGTGCTGCAGCGTATCGCGCAACGTTTTCCCGGAGGCGACATATGATGAACTTCGATCTCGAACGCGTCAGGGCTGATTTTCCTATCCTGAAGCGTGAGGTCAACGGTCATCCGCTGGCCTATCTTGACAGTGCGGCCAGCGCACAGCGTCCACTCTCGGTGATTAACGCCGAGAGTCATTTCTATCAGTACGGCTATGCGGCCGTGCATCGTGGTATCCATACGCTGAGCCAGCAGGCGACCAGCGACATGGAGAACGTGCGCGATCAGGCTGCCCGTTTTATCAACGCGCAGTCACAGGAAGAGATTGTCTTCGTTAAAGGCACCACCGAAGGCATCAATCTGGTGGCGAACACCTGGGGCAGCAGTAACCTCCAGGCTGGCGATAACCTGATCATCACTGAGATGGAGCATCACGCCAATATCGTTCCATGGCAGATGCTGGCCCAGCGCAACGGCGCAGAAGTGCGGGTCCTGCCATTAAATGACAACGGTGAGTTGGCGCTGGAGCAACTGGCGGGGCTGATCGACAGCCGTACGCGGTTGCTGGCGGTGACGCATGTATCAAATGTGCTCGGCACGATTAACCCGGTTAAAGCGATCGTTGCTCAGGCAAAAGCCGCTGGTGTGGTAACGCTGGTGGATGGTGCCCAGGCGGTGATGCATGACAAGGTTGATGTGCAGGATATCGGCTGCGACTTCTACGCCTTCTCCAGCCATAAACTCTATGGCCCGAACGGCGTGGGTATTCTCTACGGCCGCAAAGCGCTGCTGGATGAGATGCCACCATGGGAAGGGGGCGGTTCAATGATTGAGCGCGTCCTGCTGCCCACCGGCACCACCTGGAATAGTGCGCCGTGGCGCTTTGAAGCGGGTACGCCGAATACCGGCGGCATTATCGGCTTTGGTGCGGCAATGGCCTATGTGCAGGCGCTGGGACTGGATACGATTCATCAGCGCGAGACGGCACTGATGAACTATGCGCTCGATAAGCTGGGTACCGTTCCGGATATTCAGATCTACGGGCCACAGTCACGAGCTGGCGTTATCGCCTTCAATCTCGGTAAACACCACGCCTACGACGTCGGCAGCTTCCTGGATCAATATGGCATTGCCATCCGCACCGGACATCACTGCGCGATGCCGCTGATGCAGCATTACAATGTACCGGCGATGTGCCGTGCCTCCTTCACGTTCTACAACAGTGAAGAGGAAGTGGATCGTCTGGCTGCCGGTTTGACGCGCATTCATCGTCTGCTGGGCGGCTGAACAGTTTTAACGGAGTCACTGATGGCGAATTTGCCTGAAAAAGAGAAACTGGTTCGCAACTTCAACCGTTGCGCCAACTGGGAAGAGAAGTACCTCTACATTATTGAGCTGGGTTCAAAGCTTCCGGAATCTTCTGAAACCTTACACCAGCCGGAGAACGTGATTTCGGGTTGTCAGAGTCAGGTGTGGATCAGAATGACCCCGCAGGCGGATGGTTCCATTGCGTTTGAAGGCGACAGCGATGCCGCTATCGTTAAAGGACTGATTGCTATCGTATTTAGCCTCTATCAGAACCTGCCGCCCGCCGATATCCTGGCGCTGGATGTGCGCCACTGGTTTGGCGAACTGGCACTGATGCAGCACCTGACGCCCACCCGGTCGCAGGGGCTGGAGGCGATGATTCGGTCTATTCGCCATACCGCTCAGAACCTCAGCTAAGTTACACTCCACAGACGCCATCCGGCGTCTGTTTTTTATCTGACGAGAAAATTGCATGAAACCTGCTTTACGTTTAGCCGGTGCATTGCTGCTGACCTGCTTTGGGCTCTCTGCATCCGCGTTCGCCACCGAATATCCGCTGCCACCACCTGACAGTCGCCTGATTGGCGAAAACGTCCTGACTCAGGTTCCTGACAATAAACAACCTCTGGAAGCGATTGCGGCGCGCTACCAGGTCGGCCTGCTGAGCATGCTGGAGGCGAATCCCGGTACCGATCCCTGGCTTCCCAAAGCGGGCACGCAACTGACGGTTCCACTGCAGATGATCCTGCCCGATACGCCGCGCGAAGGGATTGTGGTGAATCTGGCCGAGCTGCGTCTCTACTACTACCCCAAAGGGGAGGATAAGGTCATTGTCTATCCCATCGGCATTGGCCAGCTGGGTGCGGCCACGCCAGTGATGGTGACGCAGATCAGCCAGAAGATCCCTAATCCTACCTGGACGCCCACGGCGAACATCCGCAAACGCTACGCCAAAGAGGGCATCACGCTGCCTGGCGTAGTTCCCGCCGGACCGGATAACCCGATGGGGCAGTTTGCCATGCGTCTGGCGCGCGGCACCGGCCAGTATCTGATCCATGGCACTAATGCGAAATTCGGCATCGGCATGCGCGTCAGTTCAGGCTGCATCCGTCTGCGTTCAGAAGATATCGAAGCGCTGTTTAATTCAGCTCCGAAAGGGACGCGGGTACAGATCATCAATCAGCCGGTGAAATACGCTGTAGAGCCGGATGGGAAACGCTACGTGGAAGTGCATCAGCCGCTGTCACGCAACGACAAGGACGATCCGCAGACCATGCCGATTGCACTCACTGCCGGAGTGAAGCAGTTTATGAAAAGTGAGAAGAGTGATAGCGCGCTGATTAAAGCCAGCTTAGCACGACGCTCAGGCATGCCTGTGCTCGTCAGCAGTGGGGAGCCGGTGCAGAGTGATACCGTGCCGCCTGCGGGGCTGGAGAGCGCATCTGTGGGGGCTGATAGCCCGGTGACACAGGCTGAGGGCAACGCGGTTCAGCCCTGACCGGATAAGTGCCTGTGAAGGGCACTGAATTCGGAGCAAAAAAAATGGCGCCATAAAGGCGCCATTTTTAAACCAGAACTCTTACTTACGGTAAGAGTGAGCCTGGTTGTCCAGACGCTGGTTAGCGCGTGCTGCGTCATCTTTAGCAGCCTGAACGTCTGAACGCACTGCGTTCACGTCGTTGCTCAGCTGGTCAACTTTAGCGTTCAGAGTCTGAACGTCTGAAGACAGCTGGTCGATTTTAGCGTTGCTTGAGCAACCAGCCAGCAGAGTTGAAGCCAGAACTACCGCGCCCAGTACCAGTTTAGTACGATTCATTATTTATACCCTCTAGATTGAGTTAATCTCCATGTAGCGTTACAAGTATTACACAAAGCTTTTTAAGTTGAGAATAAATTTTTGATGAGAAGATGCTTAAATTTGATCGTTCGCTCAAAGAAGCAGCGAATCACAGAATATGATAAAAAAATTTAGCGAAAACAGAGAGATTTAATCGGATTAACCTTAATATTAAGAGTATTTGAATAGTTATTTTCGATTGGAATTTTCTGACATTTGGTTTAAGTAGAAATAAAAAAAAGCGCCCGATAAAGGCGCTTCAAAATAATGGTCAGAGAGAGTTTTACAGAACGTGTACAGAAGCGGTGTTGGTAGTTCCGCTTGGTACTAATGCACCTGACACCAGCACCACGACATCGCCTTTCTGGCCGTAGCCACTTTCCAGCGCCGCTTCTTTACCCAGACGATAGAAATCATCGGTTGAAGCGATCTCTGTCACCAGACGTGTCTCAATCCCTTTGCTCAGGATCAGCTGACGGGCAGTCATCGGATTGGTGGTCAGCGCCAGGATGGTCGCATTCGGGAAGTATTTACGCACGGCTTTAGCAGATTTACCCCCTTCGGTAGCAACCACAATCAGTGGCGCTTCCAGCTTCTCAGCGGTCTCTACAGCACCACGGCAGACAGCTTCTGTGATACGCATTTTGCGGTTATCACTCTGGCTGTCGATGCGGGACTTCATCACGCGATCGGTACGCTCACAGATGGTCGCCATGATGGTGACCGACTCCAGCGGATAACGGCCTTTGGCGCTCTCACCTGACAGCATCACAGCATCGGTACCGTCAAGAATGGCGTTTGCCACGTCACCGGCTTCTGCGCGGGTAGGGCGCGGGTTCTTGATCATGGAATCGAGCATCTGGGTAGCCGTGATGACCACTTTGCGTGCTTTATTACATTTTTTGATCATCATCTTCTGCGCGAAGATCACTTCTTCAACCGGGATCTCAACACCCAGGTCGCCACGCGCAACCATGATGCCGTCTGACGCTTCGAGGATTTCGTCGAAGTTGTTCAGGCCTTCCTGGTTTTCGATTTTGGAGATGATCTGGATATGCTCGCCGCCGTTCTGTTTCAGGTGCTCGCGAATTTCCAGCACATCTGAACGTTTACGGATGAAAGAGGCGGCGACAAAGTCTACACCCTGCTCACAACCAAAAATCAGGTCGCGCTTATCTTTTTCGGCCAGTGCTGGCAGCTGGATAGAGACGCCTGGCAGGTTAACGCCTTTGTTTTCACCCAGATCGCCATTGTTCAGGACTTTACACACCACGGTATTTTCAGTGACTTCGGTCACTTCCATACCAATCAGGCCATCATCGACCAGCACCGTGTTGCCGATTTTCAGGTCAGCAGTGAAACCCGGGTAGGTCACCGCAACGCGCTCGCTGTTGCCAATCACGCTCTGATCTGTAGTAAAGGTAAAAGTCTGACCCGCTTTCAGAGCCGCATCGTTGCCGCCTTCCAGTTTCATGGTGCGGATTTCAGGGCCTTTGGTATCCAGCAGGATAGCGGCCTGACGGCCGGTTTTTTGCATAACGGCACGCATGTTGGTGATGCGTTGACCATGCTCAGCGTAGTCGCCGTGAGAGAAGTTAAGACGCATAACATTCATGCCAGCTTCAAGCAGCTGAGTCAGCATCTCTTCGGATTCGGTTTTCGGGCCAATTGTACAAACGATTTTAGTCTTTTTCATGACGGATTTTCTGTAAGTTGTGATGGATGAATAAGGGCGGAATCCGATGGCAGCGCATCGAAGTGAAATTTCTGATTGAGACTGAAAAGGGCAGTACTGAGTAAGAATAGGTGACGAAGGCCAGGCGTGCAGGGAAGTTGTGCGGTTACGGTTGGTAACCACCACGCTGTTGTTGCGCAAATCATTTGAGTTATCGCAGTAAGCACGTGATCGCTGAAACCTTTCAAGTAAGCAACGCGGGACAGTATAGACGCTAAGTATGCGAAAACCAATCAAAAAGCAGAAGGGGGAAGCGATGCAGATCAATAAAAGTGGAGTTGCGCAAGCTGAAGGAATTCTGAAAGTGGTGCGCTCTAATGGACTCGAACCATCGACCCCCACCATGTCAAGGTGGTGCTCTAACCAACTGAGCTAAGAGCGCATTCTGAATATTGGTGCGTCCGAGTGGACTCGAACCACCGACCCCCACCATGTCAAGGTGGTGCTCTAACCAACTGAGCTACGGACGCACTTGGTGCGCTCTAATGGACTCGAACCATCGACCCCCACCATGTCAAGGTGGTGCTCTAACCAACTGAGCTAAGAGCGCAACATGCTGTCAGGGCGACAGCGGGGACGAATATTAACGGCAGCGTGTGAGGCTGGCAAGGGGAAAATGGTTTTTTCGCCATGACTGCACAGCAACTGTGCTAACCGTCGTTTTTTTCGTCATTGCGGGCCATGAATGACCCGCCTCGAACGTTATCGTGCTGCACGCGTCAGGATAATTTCCGCCGGTGATTGCTGTAACCGTCTGATGCGCCAGAGCATCATCACCGCAGCCGAGGTCAGACCGATAATAAAGCCGCACCAGAAGCCCGCAGGACCCATGCGCGGCACCAGCCAGTCGGTCAGCGCCAGCAGATAACCGGCGGGCAGCCCCAGCAGCCAGTAAGCGATAAAGGTAATAAAGAAAATCGACCGCGTATCTTTATAGCCGCGCAGGATCCCGCTGCCAATCACCTGTATCGAGTCTGAGAACTGATAAATTGCCGCCAGCAGCATCAGCTGTGCCGCCAGCGTCACCACTTCAGGGTTGTCGTTATAGAGCAGGGCAATCTGATGACGAAATGTCACGGTAAAAATGGCGGTCAGCGCCGCCATGCTGATGCCAACCCCCTGGGCGGTCCAGGCCGCGACCCGTGCCTGCTCGGTGGAGCCCTGGCCCAGACGATAACCGACGCGGATGGTGGTCGCGACACCCAGCGACAGCGGCAATACGAACATCAGTGAACTGAAATTGAGCGCAATCTGGTGGCCGGCCACGTTAACGATGCCCAGTGGCGAAACCAGCAGGGCGACCACGGCGAACAGTGTGACCTCAAAGAAGAGTGCCAGCGCCACTGGCAATCCCAGTGTCATCAGGCGGCTCAGAATCGGACGGGAAGGGGGGACCAGCGGCTCTCCATACGGATATCGCGCATGCTACCCATCCGGCGCACCCAGTAGCGCATGCAGATAAACATCACCCAGTAGACCGAGGCGGTCGCCACGCCGCAGCCGACACCGCCCAGGGCAGGCATGCCGAAGTGGCCATAGATAAAGACATAGTTGAGCGGGATGTTGAACATCAGGCCTAAAAAGCCCAGCACCATGCCGGGTTTGGTTTTCGACAGCCCCTCGCACTGATTGCGCAGCACCTGGAAGAAGAGGTAGCCTGGCGCGCCGAACAGCAGGGCATGCAGATAGCCTTCTGCCTTCAGCGCCAGCACTGGATCGATGTCATGCATCGCCCGGATAAGATAACCGGCATGCCACAACAGCACCATAATCAGCAGGGAGACGAAAAAGGCAAGCCAGTATCCCTGGCGGATCTGTTCACCGATGCGTTCGCGGCGGCCAGAACCATTGAGTTGCGCAACGGTGGGCGTCAATGCAAGCAGAAGACCATGACCAAACAGGATGGCCGGTAGCCAGACAGAGGTGCCGACAGCAACGGCGGCCATATCCGTGGCGCTGACTGCGCCGGCCATAATGGTATCCACAAATCCCATTGCGGTTTGAGCCACCTGAGCAAGGATGACCGGAATCGCAAGGGCCAGCAATTGACGCGCTTCTGTTAAATACTTCTGCACGTTAACACCTGACTTATTGAATGAATTAAAAGGGGCAGGAAGCCCGGGGAATTTCGCGAGCTAGTGTAACTGGCGTAACAGAATTCGCCAATCTTTGTCACACAATGCGGTTTGCTCCGCTATAAAGCGGCGGCGCGGGCTGAAATCTAACAGCCGACCTGAGCTGTGATAAACTAGCGTAAACTTCGCAGAGGCAAAGACTATGTTTACCGGTATTGTGCAGGGCACCGCAGAAATCGTGTCCATTGAAGAGAAAGAACTGTTTCGTACCCACACTGTCCGCCTGCCGGAAGAGCTCTTACCGGGTCTGGCGCTGGGCGCATCCGTAGCCCATAACGGTTGCTGTTTAACCGTAACGGCAATTGAAGGCGACCGCGTCAGTTTTGATTTAATTAAAGAGACATTGCGGGTAACTAACCTTGGCGATTTACGTCAGGGCGATGTGGTCAATATTGAGCGTGCAGCGAAATTCAGCGATGAAATAGGCGGACATCTGATGTCTGGTCATATTATGACCACCGCTGAAATCTGCAAGATTATCCAGTCAGAACATAACCGCGAGGTCTGGTTTAAAATCCAGGATGCGGCGCAGATGAAATATATTCTGCATAAAGGGTTTGTCGGCATCGACGGTATCAGCCTGACGGTAGGCGATGTGACTAAGACTAAGTTCTGCGTCTATCTGATCCCGGAAACGCTGGAGCGTACTACGCTGGGGGCGAAGACCTTTGGCGATCGGGTGAATATTGAAATCGATCCGCACACGCAGGCAATCGTGGAGACCGTTGAGCGGGTATTAGCACAGCGCGATGCCGCGGCGGCGATGAGCATGCTGACCGGCCAGTCAACGACAGAGAGTTAATAAAAGGCGCGTAAGCACCGCAGACAGCCCAATCGGTTTTACTCTGTCAGCACTATAAAAGCGCAGGGCGCCGGGTCAGAAGAGGAAAGCGTCCAGCCGCCCGGATAAAAACGCCGGGAGCGTTTTTGAACAACGCAAAGCGTTGGCCCGGCAACGGGCGCACCTCAGGGATGAGGTGCGTAATCGCGTGGGCCGGGCGTGTCAGGGATGACAGGTTTTGCGACTTTCCGATCTGACCCTGTTCCTTGCGCAACGCTTCCTTTTAAAGCAAAACAGGCCAGTCTTATAAAGTCTTTGGCCGGGGTAGCGCTTTCTTAATTGCCCGCTTTTTAACCCCTACCGCGCCACCCGTAATCCCCCCTCTACACCGCGACTGAACACGATCTGCCACAGCTGAATATCACGCGCCCGGAAGGCACCCGCACAGGCATTCAGATAATAGGAGAACATCCGCTTAAAGCGTTCGCCATATTTATCGGCCAGCTCTGGCCAGGCCTGCAAAAAGCGTTCATGCCAGGCCATCAGTGTTTTGTCGTAATCTGCGCCGAAATTGTGCCAGTCTTCCAGAATAAAATGGGGCTCGCTGGCATCGGCCACATGGCGCACCGAAGGCAGGCAGCCGTTGGGGAAGATATATTTATCGATCCAGGGATCGACACTCATATCGGTTTTAATCGCGCCGATGGTGTGAAGCAGGAAAATACCGTCAGGCTTTAAATTACGATCGACCACGTCAAAATAGGTCGCGTAATTTTTCGGCCCGACATGTTCAAACATACCCACCGACACAATACGATCAAACTGCTCATTCAGATCGCGATAATCCTGCAACAGAATCGTGACGTCTAATCCGCTACAGCGCTGCTGCGCCAGTTTCTGTTGTTCGGCGGAAATCGTCACGCCATGCACTTTAACGCCATAATGACGTGCGGCAAATTCCGCGAGTCCGCCCCAGCCACAGCCGATATCCAGCAGTGACATTCCGGGTTCCAGCGCTAATTTACGGCAGATCATATCCAGCTTGGCTTCCTGCGCCGTCGCCAGTGTCGTCGCCTCTTTCCAGTAGCCACAGGAGTATTGCATGTACGGATCGAGCATCAGTGAAAAGAGGTCGTTGCCCAGGTCGTAATGCTCTTTACCGACAATCCACGCCCGCTTTTTTGACTGCAGATTGGTTAAGCGTGCGGCGGCAATGCGCAGCGTATCTTTAAAGTGATGAGGCAGCTGCTGATCGAGTTTATGCTTAAGTACCTGATGGAAGAAAATATCCAGCCGGTCACACTCCCACCATCCATCCATATAGCTCTCACCGAGCCCAAGAGAGCCCTCCTGCAGAACACGTTTAAAAAAACCAGGATGATTAATATGAATATCCCAGGGACGTGAACCATTAATTTCGATATCCGCTTTTTCCAGCAGTTCATGAACGATGCGATACCAATGGTTTTCTTCGAGGCTCACTTCTTCTGCATAAGATGAACTCATAGATTTTCCACCACCTGTCCAATCTGAACCTGAACAAAGAGTAGCCAATTTATTCAGGCATTGAGAAACGATGCGGATGGCTCCGCAACCGGTTATTTGTGTGATACAGAGGACTGGAACAGCCTGCAGCAGGTCGGGTAAGGTGAGAATAACGCGCGCGAATACCGTCCCGGCAGCAGGGTGCCAATCAGATTATTACGTTATTATATTGTTGATTTATTACAGATTTGTTGACCCGGATGAGTATATGCTCACGCGGGTCAATATTCAATAACTTATTGTTAGGGCGCTAACTAAAAAGTCAGTGTGTCACTGATTATCCTGGCAGGCAGGTTGCGCAGAGGCAACAACAGTTTGTGCGCTTGCGGCACGCTGCATGGCGTAACCCATCAGCGCCAGCACAATTGTCACCGTCATCATCAGTGTAGTGGTAAATAGCGGCTGCGTTAAACCGGCCGATACCGCCAGGCTGGCAGCGAAACAGAGTCCTAACTGCAGTGTATTCTGCAACGCGGCGGCTTTACCGGTAGCTGTCGGGAAGGGCATCAGCGCACTGGACACCACAATCGGATAGATCGCGCCGTTAGCCAGCGCCATACCGCAGAACGGAACCATCAGACTCACCAGCGTGCTGCTGCCAGCAAGCGCAACAGCAAACAGCGCCAGGATGCTCAGGCTGTAGACGCCCAGCAGCCAGGGCAGCAACTGTGCGCCGTTAAAGCGGTTGAGCAGGGTGCGACAGCCGAAACCGCCAATTAAAAAGGCGAGCGTCTGGGGCACATAACTCAGACCGATATCGGCGGGCGACAGACCCAGATCCGCCAGAATAAAGGGCGATCCGGTCAGCCAGGCAAAGAAGCTGGCGGAGCAGGCGGAATAGATCAGCACGTTGCCGCTGTAGACCCGGGATTTAAGCAGCGTGAAAAAGCCCGGCTGCGCACCTTTTTCTCCCGCTGCCTTGCGCACGGTGGGCAGACGCAGCGTGGTCAGAATCAACGCCACCGCAATCAGGGTCAGCACCAGGAAAATCGAACGCCAGTGGAAGTGGCCGATCAGCCAGGCACCCAGCAGCGGAGCCAGCGCCGGAGAGAGCGCAACCAGCGGCATAATGGTGGCAAAGACTTTGTTAGCGCGTGCTGCAGGATAGCGATCCACCACCAGCGCCTGCCAGCTTACGGCAGCGGCACAGACACCAATCGCCTGGACAAAACGCAGCGCCAGCATCAGATAGATATCATTCACCCACAGCATGCCTGCGCAGCCAGCGCCAAACATGGCCAGTCCGGCCAGCAGCACCGGTTTACGGCCGATGCGATCGGAAAGCGGTCCCCAGAAGAGCTGACCCACGGCGAAGCCGCCCAGGAAGAGACTCATACTGGCGCTGATCAGACCGGGTGAAGTGTTAAAGGTTTGCTGCATCGCACCAAAGGCGGGCAGGTACATATCAGTGGCTAAAAAGCCCAGCATGCTCAGCAGGGCAAGGTAGGGCATAAACCCTTTATTCGACAGCATCTGATTCTCATTTTTGCAGGATAAACGCGGCAGAGTGTAAAAGGTGCGTTTGCTGCTGTGAAACGGTAATATTTGCCGATTGCTGTTAAAATTTTTGAAGGAAAATTATGTGGTCAGAATATGCATTAGAGGTGGTTGACGCTGTCGCCCGTGGAGGGAGCTTCAGCGCCGCCGCGCAGGAGTTACATCGTGTGCCCTCTGCCATCAGCTATACGGTGCGTCAGCTGGAAAACTGGCTGGCGGTACCGCTGTTTGAACGGCAGCATCGCGAAGTGGTTCTGACCCCGGCGGGTGAGCATTTTGTCCGGGAAGGACGCAGCGTCATCAAAAAAATGCTTGCCACCCGGCGACAGTGTCAGCAGCTGGCTAACGGCTGGCGCGGCCAGCTAAGCATAGCCGTTGACCGTATCGCTAAACCTCAGCGCACCCGACAACTGGTCAAAGATTTCTATCGCCACTTTCCCGATATGGAGCTGATCATCAGCTATGAAGTCTTTAACGGCGTCTGGGATGCGCTGGCCGATGGCCGGGTGGAAGTGGCGATTGGTGCCACGCAGGCAATACCGGTGGGCGGACGCTTTGCTTTCCGGGATATGGGCACGCTTAACTGGCGCTGCGTGGTTGCGCCCGACCATCCTCTGACACAGGCGAGCCAGATAGATGATGACACGCTGCGTAGCTGGCCGTCCCTGGTGCTGGAAGATACTTCACGCGCACTGCCGCGTCGTATGACATGGACGCTGGATAACCAGCGCAGGCTGGTGGTGCCGGAGTGGCAAACCGGGCTGGAGTGCGTGCAGGCGGGATTGTGTGTGGCGATGGTGCCGGGCCATCTGGCCAGGCCACTGCTCGACAGTGGCGAGCTGGTTGAACTGACGCTGCCGGTGGCGTTTCCGGACAGCCCATGCTGCGTCAGCTGGGCAGAGGATCGCGCATCACCGGCGACAGGCTGGTTGCTCAGCTATCTGGGTGATGCGCAAACGCTTAATCAGGAGTGGTTAAGCGAGCATTAACGGCGATAGTCGCGGAATGGGCCATCGGCCACGGAACGGCGCTCAATCAGCGTCGGATGGACCTCAATCGTTTGTGACACTTCGCGCTTACTGGTAATGCGGTCCAGCAGCATTTCCAGCGCTTTCTCACCCAGCTGGGCTTTAGGCTGATGCACCGTGGTCAGGGCCGGTGCAAAATAACGGGCGTTGCGCACATTGTCATAGCCGATCACCGAAATATCCTGGGGGACGCGCAAACCCATCTCGTCGGCGGCGCAAATCGCGCCCATCGCCATGATGTCACCGCCACAGAAAACCGCCGTCGGACGCTGCTTCTGCGACAGGATCTGCTGCATCGCCTGATAGCCTGACTCCGGCTCAAAGTCACCCTGCACAATCCACTCGGCGCGTGGCTGAATACCCGCTTCTTCCATCGCCTTCAGGAAACCAGCATGACGTCCGCCACCGGTGTTACGCTCCATCTGACCGGGGATAGCACCAATATCCCGGTGTCCGCGTTCAATCAGATAGCGTCCCGCCAGATAGCCGCCCTGGAAAGCATTATCCAGTACCGTGTCGGTGAAGTCGGCGCGCGACTCGCCCCAGTCCATTACCACCATCGGGATATTGCGATTCTCTTCCAGCATCTGCAGCAGATCGTCCGGATATTCAGAGCACATCACCAGCAGCCCATCGACGCGTTTCTGCGCCATCATGCTGAGATAGGCGCGCTGTTTTTGCAGATCGTTATGCGCATTACCCAGAATCAGCGTATAGCCTTTGTCAAAACAGTGATTTTCAACCGCTTCGATAATTTCAGCGAAATAGGGCGCTTCGCTGGAGGTGGCAAGCAGGCCCAGTGTCTTGGTGTGGTTCACTTTCAGGCTGCGCGCCACGGCGCTCGGCGAGTAGTGCAGTTCTTTAATCGCCTGCCAGACCGCGTTGCGCGTCTCTTCAGCCACAAAGCGGGTTTTATTGATGACGTGCGAAACGGTGGTCGTTGAGACGCCAGCGCGTTTCGCCACATCTTTAATTGTTGCCATGAAAATCGGACTCCAGTGCTTATCTAACTCTATGATAAGCGTAGTGTTAAACGTTTGCGTCTGCTCAGGGTTTTTTCCGCAAAAATGCAGCTTTCCTGGCCAGTAAACAGGCCGCTGGCGTAATAAAAACGCCTGAAAACGTGCGCAAACGGAATCAGGGTTGCGCGCGTTGCGCAACAAAGGCGGGATTCTAACAAGGCTGAACGGATAAAACGAGATTTTTACCGGGCCCTGTGGGAAAATGCGATACCCCTGCTAATTGTGTGACTAAGGAGGAAGCAATGAGTACCGATCTTAAACTGGCTTTAATGACCACCGCGGGCTGTCTGCTGATGATTGTGGCCTTTAGTTTTACCGCTATTCTGCACTAATAAAAAAAGCCGGGATTATCCCGGCTCTCTTCTGGTTGTTCCGCTGCTCAGCGTATGGTTTTCGGCGTCATCACCCGACGGGCACCAATATAGTGGCGCTGCCAGTAATCTTCTCCTAACGCGCTGATCTGAATATCTTTGCCGGTGCGTGGCGACTGGATAAACTTGCCATCACCCAGGTAAACGCCGACATGGTCCGCAGTACCGCGTCCATTGATACGGAAGAAGACCAGATCGCCTTTCTCCAGCGACTCACGCTTGATCGGCGCGGCGTCACGCAGGTGGTACATCTCGTTAGCGGTACGTGGGATTTTAAACTTCACCAGATCTTTATAGGCGTACCAGACCAGGCCGCTGCAATCGAAACCGGTATGGGGAGAGGTACCGCCCCACTGATAGGGTTTACCCAACTGACCCATCAGCTTGGTCATCGCGGTTTCGCGGGCCTTCTGATAGCGCTGACGGTGAGATTTGCTCATCTTAATCGTGCCGGTCTCGCTGGTGGTGACCTCAGCGGTTTTCAGCAGGCGCTGATGACCATAACGTTTTTTCTCTTTGTTCTTACTGAGACGGGCGGTTTTTAGCGAGGTCTTCTTAGCAGGCGTCTGTTTCGCGGTGAGTTCGACTTTTTTCAGTTTTTTTGTTTTTAATTTTTGAACCGGGCTGAGGCGAGTCTTTTTCGTCACCGTTTTCACCGGGCGACGCTTGCGACGCTCATCTTCGCGTGCACTCTTTTTCTCTGCTTTATGCGTACTGACGTTCACCGGCGCGTGAGGCGACGCAGCGGCGATGTTGAAAAACAGTTGCGCAAAGGCCAGCATGAAAAACGTAATGATTAAACGCATAGTCCGTTGATTAGTTAAGTTGTCAGGGCCACTACGCACCGCGACAAAGTTGAGATTAATCTGATCCAGGATCAGCGCCCAGGCCATTCTAGTCCAGTTCTTTTAAAAACTGTAATGCCTTTTAATATTAATCTTTGCAACTCACATAATCGTGCTGAAAATGAACATTTTCAGCGTCTTATATCAACGAAATTATTACGAATTATTAATCTGTTACCTGCTGTTAATAATCAGGTATTCAGGTGTTCCGGAGCATGACTTAACAATGATGGCGATTTAATCGGGCAGCGATCAAAATCTCGTTTTCAGTCACGCTGCGAAGTCGCTACAATAAACAAACACGATGTGACGAATTAAGGAAGGCAATTATGAGTACTGTAGAAAAAATTCAGCGCCAGATCGCAGAAAACCCGATCCTGCTGTACATGAAAGGTTCCCCGAAACTGCCAAGCTGCGGTTTCTCTGCACAGGCGGTGCAGGCGCTGTCAGCCTGCGGTGAGCGTTTTGCTTACGTGGATATTCTGCAGAACCCGGACATTCGTGCCGAGATGCCGAAATTCGCTAACTGGCCAACTTTCCCGCAGCTCTGGGTCGATGGCGAGCTGGTCGGTGGATGCGACATCATCGTTGAGATGTTACAACGTGGTGAGCTGCAGACGCTGATCAAAGAGACCGCAGAAAAATTTAAAGAAGCAGAATAAAAAAAGGCCGACATCATGTCGGCCTTTTTCATTGCGGCATCCCTTATGCGGATGTCGTGGCTTCTGCATCGCCTTCCGCGAAGGGCAGTGGCCAGCCGCCTAACCGTTTCCAGCGGTTCACCAGCTCGCAGAACAGCGTTGCCGTCTGCTGAGTGTCATAGAGCGCAGAATGCGCCTGCGTGCTGTCAAACTCCATTCCCGCCGCAATACAGGCCTTCGCCAGCACCGTCTGACCCAAAACCAGCCCGCTCAGGGCCGCGGTGTCAAAGGTGGCAAACGGGTGAAACGGATTGCGCTTCAGGCTGGCTCGTTCCGCCGCCGCTGACATAAAGTTCAGGTCGAAAGTGGCATTGTGCGCCACCATAATGGCGCGATTGCAGCCGCTGTCTTTAATGCCCTTACGCACCATTTTGAAAATAGCGTGCAGCGCCTCATATTCACTGACCGCGCCGCGCAACGGATTGCTGGGATCGATGCCGGTAAAGGCCAGAGCTTCGGGATGCAGCAGCGATCCGACAAAAGGTTCGACGTTGAAATGCAGCGTCTGGTCAATCTGAATCCATCCCTCTTCATCCATCTTCAGCGTGATAGCGGCAATCTCCAGTAACGCATCGGTTTGCGCATTGAAACCCGCGGTTTCAACGTCGATCACCACCGGATAGAAGCCACGGAAACGTTGATTGAGTGCATTAGGGGAATTCGATTCAGACATCAGGATCTCGTTGCAGAAAAAGGGCAGCGCGTATTATGGCAAAAAACGGGGCCGGGTGCAGCAGATGAAGCGCAGAGAAGGGGATTCAGCCCACCCGATCGGGCAGGCTGACAGGCAGGTTTAGTTGCCGAGGCCGTTACCGGCATCTTTGTTTTCGATCAGCTCGATTTTGTAACCATCGGGATCTTCAACAAAGGCAATAATGGTGGAGCCGCCTTTAACCGGGCCAGCTTCACGCGTCACGTTGCCGCCATCTTTGCGGATACGTTCGCAGGCCGCTGCTGCGTCATCAACGCCCAGCGCAATATGACCATAGGCATCACCGAGGTCATACTTATCGACGCCCCAGTTATAGGTCAGTTCGATCACCGCACCTTCGCTCTCGTCGGTGTAGCCCACAAATGCCAGGGTATATTTGTATTCGGTGTTTTCGCTCTGACGCAGCACGCGCATGCCCAGCACACGCGTGTAGAAATCGATTGAACGTTGCAGATCGCCAACGCGCAGCATGGTATGAAGTAAACGCATAACATCCTCTTTTAAATAAAACGCCATCGCCCGATGACTCAGGCGCTAAGTATAGCGATGAAAATCGCTATTGAATAATGGCTGCCGTCATCATCCCGGACGGCAGCCCGAACCGGTTACAGCGTCGGGTAGTCGATATAACCTTCCGCGCCGCCGCCGTAGAAGCTTTCCGGACGCTGTGGATTGAGTGGGGCATCCTGCTGCAGACGCTCAACCAGATCCGGGTTAGCAATGTAATCGCGACCAAACGCAACCGCATCGATCAGACCGCGACCAATCAGGTCATCCGCTTTCTCAACGGTATAGGCACCGGCACCAATGATGGCACCCGGGAAGAGATCACGCACTTTCTGACGGAAGGCGTCGGTATAAGGCTGACCGCCGGCCCAGTCTGGCTCGGAGAGGTGCAGATAGGCGATATTGCGTTTTGCCAGCTCGCCGATATACCACAGCGCCGCTTCCTCTTCATCCGGGCCGTTGTCCAGATTCTGGAAGCTGCCGATAGGTGAGACGCGAATACCAATGCGATCGGCTGACCAGTTAGCGATCACCGCATCAACCACTTCCAGCGCAAAGCGGCCGCGTTTTTCGATGCTGCCGCCATATTCATCAGTACGCTGGTTTGAGCCTGGTGCCAGGAACTGGTGCATCAGGTAACCGTGCGCCGAGTGCAGCTCAAGCAGGTCAAAGTCCGCTTCACGCGCGTTGGCTGCGGCCTGGCCAAAATCTGCCACGATCTGCTTAATCTCTGGCACTGTCAGCTCACGCGGCGTTGAGGTATCTTCGCGATAGACGCTGCCATCTTCAGCACGCAGTGAGGTACGGGTGCCAGCGGCAATCGCCGATGGCGCAACCGGTGCTTTGCCTTCCGGCTGCACGCTGTTATGTGAGATACGACCGGTGTGCCATAACTGTACTGCGGTGTGACCGCCAGCCTGATGCACGCCTTCGTTAATCGCTTTCCACGCTGCAATCTGTGGCTGAGTATGTAAGCCTGGCGCACCGGCATAGCCTTTCGCCTGGAAAGAGATCTGGGTCGCTTCGGTGATGATTAAACCGGCGCTGGCGCGCTGGCGATAATATTCAGCCATCATCGGGGTAGGGATGTCGCCTGGCTCAATGCTGCGCAGACGGGTCAGCGGTGCCATAAATACGCGGTTTGGGACAGTAATTGCACCGACTTTTAGCGGACGAAACAGCTGGGTACTCGCCATAATAGCTCCTGATTAGTAGACCAGTCGTCTACAAACATGTTTTTTAAAAATCAGTGGCGTTCAAGCCACTGTTCGATGGTACTCAATGCCAGACGCAGTGGCTGCGCCTCGCGGGAAATTTTGCTCTGCAGGCTGGCACCCAGCCACAGCAGCGACAGCAATTCCGCCATCTGCGCGGGGGGCTGCGGCAGGCTCAGCGACTCCTGCTGCTCTGCGGCAATCAGGGTCCGGGCGTAGAGTGCCGTGATCTTTCCGGCACCCTGCTGCAGTGCATCACGCATCGGCTCTGAGAGATCGCACACCTCCGCGGAGACTTTGACGCCCAGACAGCCTACGATGTGGCCCTGCTGAACAAACAGATCAACGGCAGCACGAAAGTGGTTAAGCAGGCGCTCACGCGGCGTGCCATCGGTCTGGTTAAGCTGCAACGCCACATCCTGCAGGTAACGCGCAAAATAGCGTTCCAGTAACGCCACGCCAAACGCCTCTTTAGAACGGAAGTAGTAGTAGAAGGAGCCTTTCGGCACCGCCGCCTGCGTCAGCAGTTCGCTGAGGCCCATTCCGGTAAAGCCGCGTTGCAGACAGAGTTGCTCACCTGTCTGGAGCAGGTGTTCGCGGGTTTCGTTGCGTTGTAGCGTCTTATTCATGGCAGTGAGATTAGTAGACCAGTCGGTCTAATGCAATGCAACCCTTTATATTTGGCACAGAGTGTTCACTCCTGAGTCAAAGAACAGGATTAATTCTGGCCGGGTGGGGCTTACTTCCTGCGCAACCAGGCTACGCTTTTTACTGGACTGTTTATTCTGTGAATCCGGAGGCGTGGTGGCTGAGCAGCTTGAGTTTTTCCCGGTTCCCAGCCCCTGTCGCGGCATCTGCCAGACTGATGCGCGCGGCTACTGCCTGGGATGTTTACGCAGCCGCGATGAGCGGTTCAACTGGCTGCGCTTCAGCGATGCGCAAAAGCGTGAAGTCATTCGTCTTTGTCAGCAGCGGCGTCAGCGTCTGCAACGGCAACAGAAAGGCGAGGAGCCGCACGCGCCACAACAGCCGGAGTTATTCTGACGACTTTGCGCTTTCCGTTATACTCTCTGACACGCTAATTTCAGCCAACGCGCAACAGGGAGAACGTCATGTTAGAACCGCAAGCCATCGCTTCACAGGGGCCCGATTTTTCACCGCTGGTCATGGGGTACTGGCGTCTGATGGAGTGGGGGATGTCACCACAGGAGCGGGTCGCCTTTATTGAGCACCATGTGAGGCTCGGCATCACCACCGTTGACCATGCGGACATCTACGGTGACTACCAGTGTGAGGCGGCGTTTGGCGAGGCACTGAAACTGGCACCTGGTTTGCGCGACCAGCTACAGATTGTGACCAAGTGCGGCATCGCCACCCGCGCCCAGCCTGAGCATCAGATAGGCCACTACATTACCGACAAACGTCATATCCTTCAGAGTGCTGAAAACTCACTGCGCCATATCCATACCGATCGTCTCGACCTGTTGCTGATCCATCGTCCCGATCCGCTGATGGAGGCTGACGAGGTGGCCGAAGCCTTTATGGCGCTGCATCACAGCGGCAAGGTTCTGCATTTTGGCGTTTCCAACTTCTCACCATCACAGTTTTCCCTGCTGCAATCCCGCCTGCCGTTCTCGCTGGTGACAAATCAGCTGGAGATCTCACCGGTGCAGCAAAGTGTGCTGCTGGATGGGTCGCTGGATCAGTGTCAGCAGCTGCGTATTCGTCCGATGGCCTGGTCCTGTCTGGGTGGCGGCCGCCTGTTTAACGATCCCCATTTCCAGCCGCTGCGTAACGAACTGGAAGTCGTGCGGCAGGAAACCGGTGCCACCAGCCTGGATCAGGTGGTCTATGCCTGGATACTGATGCTGCCATCTCGCCCGCTGCCAATCATCGGCTCAGGTAAAACGGCGCGGGTCAGCGAAGCCGCCGGGGCACTGGATTTATCCCTGTCGCGTCAGCAGTGGTTCCGTATTCGCAAGGCGGCGCTGGGATTTGATGTGCCCTGAAGCGTAAAACTGCGTCAATCTCCGGCAAAATAGCGCAACAGCGACCAGACTTATCTCAAACCCTGGTATGCAAATGGAGTCACCATGAAAATGAAAGCAGTTGCCTTATTCGCACTGATCGCCTGCGGCTCAGCACAGGCTGCCAGCGAGCAGGTTACGATCCATCAGGTTACCGCTGAAGGGATTGGAAAATCGCTGGGCACCGTTAAGATTGACGAGACACAGTATGGTCTGCAGTTCACGCCGGATCTGCAGGGGCTTCAGCCAGGCATTCATGGTTTCCATGTCCATGCCAAAGGCAGCTGTGAGCCGGGCGAGTCTGAGGGCAAAGTGGTCGCCGCCGGTGCGGCGGGTGGGCACCTTGATCCGGCCAACAGCGGCAAACATCTGGGGCCTTATGCAGAGGGGCACCTGGGCGACCTGCCCGCAGTCTATGTCGATGACAAAGGCAGCGCCACTTATCCGGTGCTGGCGCCGCGTCTGAAATCGTTAAAAGAGATCAAAGGCAAAGCGCTGATGGTGCACGTCGGCGGTGACAATCATGCAGACCATCCTAAACCGCTGGGCGGTGGCGGGGCACGCTACGCCTGCGGTGTCATCTGAGTTTCCGGGCGGCAGGCGATGGCCGCCCGCTTTTCTCCTGCCTGTTTATGAATTGTTGTACCATCCCTGACATTTCCCCCCTATGATATTGATTCAGGTAAGAAAGCGTGATGGGGAAAGGAGCAGGAAAATGAAATTCAAGGGCGCATTACTGCTGTGTCTGCTGCTGGTGGGATGCGATAAACCCAATGATACGCAACTGGTCACCGAAACCGGACGCGAACTGCAGCGCACCATTGATACCAACCCGATGCGTATCACCTGTGAAAAGATCGCGAAGGGTCGTGAATGGCTGAGCCGCAATATGGTGCATAAGCTGGAAGCGCAGGGTTGCGATCAGGTCTTTCGCAGCGCCACCGAAACCAATTTCACGGATAGCACCATCTATCGCCGCACCATGACTATGGTGTGCGGTGGCATTCATGGTCAGAGTTTTACCGGTACCGAACTGACACGCCGGTTTATCTTCTCACCCGATGAGAAAGTGCTGGTGATTGAACCGATGACCGAAATGGATAAAACCCGCTTCGAAGGCCATAAAACGCTGCAACAGCTGCAGGATGATTTTAACCGGCAACAGCAGCAATATTGCCAGTGATCACTCCGGCACCGCCTGCTTCAGTTGTGCCAGTGAGCAGCGTAACCGCCAGATAATCCCCGCCAGCTCGCTGGCCTCGTTGCTTTCCCGCGCCAGTAATGCGGTGATGGTCTCCTCCAGCTCCGTCAGCATCCGATCCAGCGAGCTGTGGCGGACGCCTCGGCTGCTGATAATCTGCTGTAAATCTTGCAGGCAGTGATCGCGAAACCCCATCAGTGCGGCTGAACCGGTGCGCCATTCACGCAGCTGCCAGACAATATGCGAGCAGTTGAGCAGCACCACGCCCCAGCGCAGTAGCCAGACGCGTGCCTGCTCGTCCCGGCTGTGACTGAGCTGGCTGATACGGTGGTAAATCTGCGATTCGAAGCGGCTCTCGCTGAGCCGGGGCCGCTGCCGCAGCTGATCAAGAAACGTCAGCCGCAGCGCCCGGATATGTCGTCGGCTGCGCCGCGCATCGGAGCTGGGTCGCAGAATCTGGAACGCCAGCCAGGCGAGCAGCACCCCGCAGACTTTGGCGATGTTATCGTTAAAGAAGTCCTGATAATCCCAGGTGGGCGGGTTAGTCACCGCGATAAACGAACCCATAAAGACGATGAACTGTCCCCACATCCCGGCGCGCTGTTTCTGCTGCAGCTTAAAGAGTTGCAGCGTCACCAGCAGCGGGAACAGAAACAGCAAAAACTGCCACAGCTGACTAATCTGCACCATCAGCCCAAACTTCATCACAAAACTAAACGCAAACAGCCACAGCAGGGTTTTCAGCAGCAGCGTGACGCTGCCGCCAGGTGAGGGTGATGAAGCGTAGAGCACACAGGCTATGGCGGTTAAGGTGAGCGCGGCGGCACCGGAAGACCATTGCGTATTGATCCAGAAGGCGCAGCCCAGCACGATAACGCAGAAAGTACGCAGGGCGCTCCAGCCCGCCTCGGCACTGTCACTGTCGCGCGCCAGCGCCGGAACCGGCGGTGGCTGAAAGCGGGTGTCGGCATCGGCGCGATCCAGCAGGCGGATCCAGCGCTGCACGTTGAGGTACATCCAGCAGAAGTAACGCAGCCGCTGACAAAAAGCGCGCTGCCGGTAGTCGCCATCCGCTGCCGGGGTTACGCTGCGCAGGATTTGCGCCAGACGATATTTATCACACGCCGGTTTCGCCAGCTCCGCCAGCAGTTGTTGCAGCGCCTCAAACAGCGCCTCTGGCGCGTCGGGCCAGTTCAGCAGCATACGTCGCAGGCTGGAGAGCACGCTGGTGAGTCGCAGCTGCTGGTGCAGCACATAGTTCAGCACGTTGTTCTGTCGGCGAAAGCGGTAGTGGCTCCAGAACGCCTGAATCCGCAGCAGATTCATGGTCAGGATCTGGCTGATGACATTTTCATGCGCGGTCCGGATGGTCTCGCTGGCTGAGGGCTGCAGCAGTAACACCGCATGTTCCAGCAACCGGGCATGCATCTGTTTCAGTGAGGTAATCAGCGTCTCACCATCGGAGGTACTGGGCAGTACCATCATCATCAATCCGGCGCAGAGAATGCCGGAGATCACCTCGCAGACACGTGCCTGAGCGATGGTCCATAGCGAGGTGATATCGGTGATATTAACGCTGCTAAAGGCGATGATGGCGGCGGTGTAGCCCGCCAGCGAAAAGGCGTAGGCGACGTTATTCTGGTAGTGGTTCGCTATGCCGGTGCAGAGCGCCAGCCAGCCGGCAATGGCGAAGGTAAACAGCCACGGCTCATTAAGCGTATGTCCGGCGATCAGCAGCGCAGCGCTGGCCCCCATCAGACTGCCAACGATGCGCCCCAGGCTTTTACTGATCGCGCCGCCGACGGTGGGAAAGCTAATCACGGCGGCAGAGGTCATTGCCCAGTACGGCTCATCAAGATCCAGTGCGTAGGCGATGCTCAGCGCCAGACACATCGCAATAGCGTTTCGCAACGCATAGCGCCACTGGCCGGCGTTAGCCTTAATCCAGGGCAGTTGATCCCAGGCCAGCCACTGAAAATTCATGGCTGGATGGTGATGGTGCAGCTGGTTCCCGCCACCAGGTCTGCATCGGCAGGGAGCGGGTCGAGACGAATGCGCACCGGTACCCGCTGCGCCAGCCGCACCCAGGGCACGTTGGGTTTGATATCGGGCACCAGGCCGCTGTCGGTCTCAATGCTCTGGTCATAGATGGCGCGGCCAATGCTATCCACCTGACCCTGCAGCCGCATGCCATTACTGTAGAGCACCACCTGGGCCGCTGCGCCTGGGTGAATATGGCGCAGTTTGGTCTCTTCGAAGTAGCCCATTACGTAGTAAGAGTGGCTGTCGACCAGAGCAAACAGAGGCGAACCCGCTGTGGCATAGTTGCCGGGACGCAGCGTCAGATTGGTGATCCAGCCATCCGCCGGTGCGGTCAGCGTCGTCTGCTGCAGATTCCAGCGCGCCCGTTCCCACTCCGCCTGTGCCGCTTTGGTGCTGGCGGCCGCCGCGCCGGCGCTTAATCGCGCGGCATCAAGGTCCTCTGCGGAGATGATGTTGCGCGGCAGACTGCTGCGACGGTTAAATTCATGCTGCGCTTTCGCGAGATCCGCCTGCGCTTTGCTGAGCTGGGCGGCGGCATTGTCGAGCGCGATCTGCCACGGCACCGGGTCCAGCGTTAACAGCAGCTGGCCCTGATGCACAAACTGATTGTCTCTGACCTTCAGTTGCGTAATCCGGCCCGACACCTGAGGCGTGATATCCACCAGCTCTGCCCGTACTTTCCCGTCACGGGTCCAGGGCGACTGCATGTAGTAGTTCCAGAGCCAGCCACCGGCCAGCAGCGCCAGGGCAAACACAATCAGCGTGGAGAAGTATTTTACCGCGTTAAATTTCATATCGATTATCCGTGACCGATGAGCCAGAGTGCGGCGGTAACGCACAGCACAAACAGGGAGAGATCAAACAGGGTGGGATGCCAGACATCGCCGGAGTAGATCCAGCCACGCACCAGAGGGTGGATCAGCAGCCAGAAAAAGAAGCCGAGGATCACCGCTTTGAATATCGGCGGGAAAAACAGTGAGGCGCCCACCACCAGATCGGTCAGCGGATTCGCACCTGAAAAAGCAGGAGTGAGCACGTGATAACATCCTTCGTTAACCCAAACAGCAGAGTGAAAGCGCTGCCACGTTATGGTGGCCTGGTCCGGGATTTGTAATTTGTCCTGTAAACTCGCAGAATAGTGTAAAATCTGGCTTGATAGCTAGCAAGCTAATTATAAGGAGATGAAATGGATACGCCCCTCGGAACGGATTTATCTCGCCTGGTGCGCATCTGGCGCGCGTTGATTGATCAGCGGCTGAAGCCGCTTGAGCTGACTCAGACTCACTGGGTGACGTTGCACAATATTCATCAACTGCCGCCCGAACAGTCGCAGATTCAGTTAGCCAAGGCGATTGGTATTGAACAGCCTTCGCTGGTGCGCACGCTGGATCAGCTGGAAGAGAAAGGATTAATCACCCGTTCGACCTGCGCCAACGATCGTCGTGCCAAGCGCATTAAGCTGACGCAGCAGGCCGAGCCGATTATCGAACAGGTTGAGAGTGTGATTGATGAGACGCGGGATGACATTTTGTCCGGCATCAGTCGGGAAGAGATCAGTCAGATGGTGACGCTGATCGCCCGGCTTGAGAAAAACATTCTCGAACTTCAGCATAAAGAGAAATAAAAAAACCGACGCCCAGGCGTCGGTTTTTTGTTTAGCTTCATTAGCGAGGTGAAACCGTCACCTGGCTGCCGTTGGATGCCATCACAACACGCTGGCCAACAGAGTAACGCGTGGCGGCCTGTTTCTGAACCACCATGATGGTGTTGCCATCATCCTTACGGATTTCCAGCTCAACGCCATCGGTTTTATTGACTGCGCCCTGTACGCCCTGGCCTGCTACGCCACCCAGAACCGCACCACCGGCTGTCGCCAGGCTACGTCCGCTGCCGCCGCCAATGGTGTTGCCCAGGAAGCCACCCAGCACCGCACCACCGATAGCACCGATGACATTGCTCTCATCGCCGCCCTGGATTTTCACCGGACGTACTGAGACTAAGGTACCGTACGAAACGCTCTGCACCTGCTTAGCTTCACTGGCACTGTAGGTATCACCCGACAGCGTACTGGTATTGCTACAACCTGCCAGCATAACACCGGCCAGAGCGACCACAATTACACGCTTAATCATTTGAAACTCCTTTAGTCGAGAAGGTGCCACGTTTACCGCTGTATCCTGCTCACAGTATAAGACACAAACCTGGCAAATTAATCCCTGTCCGAATAAAACACGGCTGGACGAAGCATAGACTATGCAGGATCAACAATAATTCAATCGTGGATTAAAAATAGTCCCATTACGTTATCAGTCAGCACTATTGGATAAAAAGAATTTAATCATAGAATTAGCGATCATTATTTGTCAGGCTAACCGCAGATGAATCGCACTTCCCGCCGGAAGTAAGGAATGGCTATGAAATCAGGACGCTATATTGGGGTAATGTCAGGCACCAGCCTGGATGGAGTGGATGTGGTGCTGGCTGCCATTGATGAAAATATGGTGGCGCAGCAGGCGAGCTACTGCCATCCGATGCCACCAGAACTGCGTCAGGCGATTCTGGCGATATGTCAGGGACAGTCCCTGACGCTGTCGCAGCTCGGCCAGCTCGATACCCGCCTCGGCCAGCTGTTTGCTGAAGCGGTAGTGACATTAATGAAGCGCGAATCGCTTGACGCCAGCGATATCACGGCGATTGGCTGTCATGGTCAGACCGTCTGGCATGAGCCGCAGAGTGACGCACCCAATACGCTGCAGATTGGCGATCATAACCAGATCGTGGCGGCCACCGGCGTTACCGTGGTAGGGGATTTCCGCCGCCGTGATATGGCGCTGGGCGGGCAGGGCGCGCCGCTGGTGCCTGCCTTTCATCAGGCGCTGCTGATGGATGCCACTGAACGCCGCATGGTGCTGAATATTGGCGGCATCGCCAATCTCTCGCTGCTGATTCCGGGTCAGCCGGTGCGCGGCTTCGATACCGGCCCCGGCAATATGCTGCTGGACGCCTGGATCTGGCGTAATCAGGCTCAGCCGTATGACAAAGATGCGCAGTGGGCGCGCAGCGGGTCAGTGATTCCGGCACTGCTGGAGGCGCTGCTTCGTGAGCCCTGGTTTGCGTTGCCGCCGCCGAAAAGCACCGGGCGCGAACATTTCAACCTCAGCTGGCTGGAGCAGCATCTGCGCTATTTCCCGGGTCTGGCTGCGCAGGATGTGCAGGCAACGCTGGTCGAGCTGACCGCCATCACCATCACGCAGCAGGTGTTACTCAATGATGGCTGCGATCGTCTGCTGGTGTGTGGCGGCGGCAGCCGCAATCCGCTGCTGATGGCACGTCTGGCAGCGCATCTTCCGGGAACGGAAGTAACAACTACCGATGCGGCGGGTGTCAGTGGTGACGATATGGAGGCGCTGGCGTTTGCCTGGCTGGCTTTCCGCACGCTCTCCGGCCTGCCGGGCAATCTGCCTGCGGTGACGGGCGCACGGGAAAAAAGCGTGATTGGCGCAATCTTTCCGGCGAATTCACTCTACCGACGCTAAGCGGGGAGTCGGGGGCAATCTGCCCCCGCAGAATTACAGGCGGCCGTCAGGCGGCGCCGGAGAGATGCGTCAGGTTGCGAACGCCAGTAATCACCGAGGCAACCATGGTTTCACGTCGGGTAATCACCTCAACCTGATAAAACCGGCTGCGGTAGGCGATGGAATAGATAACGGGATGGTACTTATTACCTTCTCCGTAGCGGGAGTAGTGCGCTTCCAGCGCACGGGTCGCTGCGAGAATATGGGAGGGTTCTTTATCACCGCGGATGATTTGCTTCATTCAGTTCCTCAAATGCTGTCCCTGGAGTCACGTCGCACGCATGGCGCGTAGCGCTGGCCTAAACACTGAACATCTGACTGCTAAACATTTAATCACTGACTGGGTAATGACTGACTCTGCCGCGGGAAGATGACAGAAAGATGATCCCCCGGGGCTGTTAATTATTTAGCAGCCGCCGGGTGATCCAGCAAGGCAGGAAATCGCAAATTCATCCAAATCGCAGGGGCGGTCAGATCAGCTCCGGCCAGGCCACGGCCGCAACGCCATTAAGTTCAGGTGTTGAGAACAGAAAGCCCTGAAACTGGGTCACGCCTGCCGCTTCAAGCCACATCCACTCTTCCGGCTGTTCAATACCCTCGGCGATAACACCGATCTCCAGCGAGGAGCAGCATTTCAGAATGGCATGAATGATCGCCTGCTTCGGCCCACTTTTATGCACATCAGCGATGATGGTACGGTCGATTTTAATCTTGTCGGGCTGAATGCGCGTCAGCAGCGACAGGCCGGCAAAACCGGCACCGAAATCATCCAGCGCCAGGCTGATGCCAGCCGCCTTCAGCTGCCTGATGGCCGCTTCAAAGGCCTCAGGCTGCGAGATAATTTCATTCTCGGTGAATTCAACCATGATCTGCTCTGGCACCAGTCCCTGCGCAGCAATCTCATTCAGCAAAAACGGGACGGCGTCGGGCACTTCCACCAGCGTCATCGGCAGCAGATTGATCGACAGAGTCATGCCCTCAATCCCCAGCTGCTTCGCCTGCGCGAAGGCGATCTTTTTCGACCTCAGATCGAGCTGATAGAGCTGCTCACGTGACAGTCGGGCAAAATAGTCGAGCGGCGGTTCACCCTGCGGACCGCGCAGCAGCGCTTCCAGCGAGACGATTTCGCAGGCGAAGGGGTCGACGATCGGCTGAAAAGCAAAGCTGACCTCATCCGCAGCCACCAGCGATGCGTTGCCTTCACGCTGTTCTGACTCGTCACGGATAAACGTCCAGCCGCTGGCAGCAGGGATCTCAAAATAGTTCTCTTTTTCCCGCGCTTCGACAAAGGTGCGCAGGAACTGCAGTGCGCGATCGGCATAGGTCATCTGATACTTTGTGGTGCACTTTGCCAGCACCGCCTCCAGTACCGTCTCTTTATCATGCAGTCGCAGATCGAACAGCTCCATACCGACGTGGCCAAAACGGCGTGCCGGGGCGTAATCGCGCAGCAGTTCAACCAGATTATGATGGCGAGGATCCTGGCAAATCCGGCTGTAGACTGCATTGACCGCCGCCTCGGGGCCTTCCAGCAGCTGGAAAAAATGCGTGCCATTGAATAATAAAATTCCGGTGATGCTGGAGGATTTATTGATTTTATTCGCTTTCAGCGCCAAACCATTCAGGATCTCAAGCGGCACATGTTCGGTAATGTGGCTGCGATAGATGATTGTCGACAACATAAAGATTTCCGGAATTTTTTATTTTTTGTTATGGCACCTTACCAGAAGCTTCTTCCGGGGAAAACGAGGGCCAGTACGTCTTTCTCACTCTGACTCTGTTTTAGTCAACCGGCAGCGTGGTATCGCCCGTTCCCAGAGAGCGCTGCATAAAAACGGTATCCAGCCAGCGACCCTGTTTGAAACCCACCGAGCGCAGGATACCTGTCATTTCAAAGCCTGCGGCGCGATGTACGGCAATCGAGCCCTGGTTCTCGCTGTCGCCGACGTTGGCGATCAGCTGGCGGAACCCTGCCTGCTCAGCCCAGCGGATTGCATGGTTTAACAGGCGCGAACCGGCTCCGCGCTTCTGAAATCCGGGATCGATATAAATTGAGTCTTCCAGCGTATGCCGGTAGGCATGGCGCGGACGATAAAGTGTCAGATAGCAGAACCCACGTACTTCTCCGTCGCTGACGGCGATAAACCACGGCAGGCCCGCCTGCTGAATCTTCCGCATCCGCTCGCCAATCTCTGCCGCATCGGGCGGCACTGTCTCAAATGAGCCGGTGCCGTTAAGGACATGCCAGGCGTAGATCTGCTGAATCGCCGTGATGTGGCGTTCATCTGCCTCAAAAATTTCCATTATGCGGTTTTGCCCCGAAAGTCTGCACCTGGTGAAAAAACAACGGTATAGCGGGCGATGTGAGGGCGCAATATAAATATTACGCGCTCATAAAAATTTATGAGTGCGTCGTTCTCCAGGATTATTCCTGGCAGGAAGCAGATAAAAAATCACGTCGGTTTAGTGCCACTACTGAATGGTAATTAAGCCTATTCTGAAAACAGCGTCAGCCGGATGATCCGGGCCGGCGTTAAGGCTATTATCGTCGCGGTTCTGATGAGATTGATTTATTAACTGGAGGCGCGGCGTGATGCGATTTGTTGATTTTCTGAATAGTAAGCAGGGGCTGCGTGCAGCAAGAAATCACTGCTTTGAATTAAATGGTGTGGTACTGGGTCATTTTACTGCGTTATTCCTGCATGATAACCAGATTATTTTTACCAAAGATGGTAAGCAGTGTGCTGTGCCTTATTATCTGGGTCCCGAAGAAGATTTGCTTCAGCAGAAAATAAATCCACGCATTAAAAATATCCGCGCGATCTGAACGGCATCCGCGATGAGCTTATCGCTTCAGCCAGAACACCCGCGTAATAGTTTTTCATTAACCGGGCGATAATATTGGCGCTGTCTGATAAATAGCATCAACGCTGTTTCTACCTTCCCTGTTTTCTGCCAACCCATTCGTTTACGCCTGCTTATTTACCCGACTCGCTGCTGTTCTGCGCGGGCACAATAAACAGCAACAGCAGGGCGCTGACCGCAAACAGCGTCAATGCCGTACTGGCACCCAAAGAGGCGTAGAGCTGACCAAACAACAGCGATCCCGCTACCTGGCCCACCGCCAGCATAAAAAACAGGATGCCGACGCCGGTCGCCGGATCTTCAGCAGTGGCACGTGCGCCCCACACCAGCAGCACGCCCGATAGCGTGACGTAACCTGCGCCACAGCAGGCAACCGCGATCGCTAAGCCGGTGGATTCGCCCCGACTCCAGGCCAGCACCAGCAGTGGCACTGCCATCCCGCACAGTGAGAGCCGGTATACACCCTTCAGCCCGATACGGGCAGCGACCGGCCCGGTTGCCGCACCCACGATGCCTGCGCCTCCGGCAATCAGCCAGAGTAAGCGGGCGGTCTCCTCATCAACACCGACATGCTGTCGCAGCAGCGCTGACCCAAAGCTCCACCAGGCTGCACTGACCAGACCCGAAATCAAGGCTATACTCATCAGCCGATGCATGCAGCGGCGATACAGTCGCTGGTGCCAGTGACGCACTCTGGTGGGGCGACTGGCGGCGTGACCCGATAACACGCGCATCACCGGCAGCACACAGGCCAGCGACAGCAAAGCGAACAGCAGACAGGCGGCACGCCAGCCGCCGGGCAGAACGCTCAGGATGACCACCGTCAGGATAATGCCCGCGCTGGTGCCGGCATTGATCAGGGTATTGATGCGCGACTGACCTGCAGCAGGAATTCGATCACTGACCGCCGCCGCCAGGGCAGGTGAAGCCAGACCGGCACTCAATCCGGCAATAAAGAGTCCGGCCGCCAGCAGCAGCGTTGATGAGGCACAGGCGAGCAGCAGCAGACCCGCCGTCGCACTGAGTGAGGCCAGCAGCGCCGTCAGCCGGGTGCCATAGCGATCCGCCAGCGCGGCTGCGGTAAGAATGGTGAGGCAATATGCCACAAAGCTGCAGGCTGACAGCATACCCGCCTGCAGCGGGTTGAACGGGATCTCCGCTGAGATAGCGGGCAGCATCAATCCCCATGAGAAGCGCGCCATGCCATAGGTCACGGCGATCAGGCTGAAGCCGGTCAGCGCCAGCGCGATGGACGCTCTCATCCTTTAGCCCTGTTCTGAAGTAACTGACTGACGACCTGCGCCGCCTGTTGAGCAGCGGCGGGACCGGTGATCAGCGCCGTGGTAATGGCACCCTCAAAGAGTATCCAGATGGCATCACTCAGCGACTTATCTTCAGCACCGCGCAGATGCGTCACACAATGGGTGATATAAGCCCGCATCGTGGCCCGGAAGGCCAGCGCCTGAGCGGCCAGTTCGCTGTCCCGCTCGGCATACTCTCCCCAGGCTTTAAGAAAGAAGCAGCCCCGGGCACCGTTCGCTGCCGTCCACTCGCCCAGCACCCTGAACAGATGCGCTATCGCATCAGGCTGTTGCGGTGGCAGCAGATCGGCCATAAAGCGCTGCTCGCGGGCGTCGAGTACCGCTGCGGTCAGCGCTTCGCGTGAGGCGAAGTGATGATAAAGCGTACGGGTAGAGACGCCCGCTTCGCGACAGAGTTGGTCGGTGCTGGTGGCGTGGAAACCGTGGGTGTAGAAGAGCCGCTCGGCGGCCTGGATGATATCGTTTCTCTTTTGCATGCTTTAAAAGTAAACCGATCGTTTTACTTTTTCAAGCCGGTCGCTGTTAATTACGCCCGCCGGTATTGATAAATCCCTGATGCCAGGGGAGCTGGCGTTCCGCTTAAAGGCACGCTGTGCACCGCTTTCACTCTTATTCAGCTTCAGTTTATCAATACTCATAATTACCCCTGTGGGGGTTATCTTTTTCAGCTTCTGCACTAATCATATCTGAGTAGCGTGTCACCCCTGTCGCGCGGGTTTATTTTATAAATCATTGTTTTTTAAATTTTATTTTGTTTTTTGCTTTTTTAATAATGCATTAGCAGTATAAATGAAAGCGGGGCGACAGAGAGGGTGAAGGCGTTACAGCGCGTGGAATGCCTGAAGCGACATAAGCAATGAAAAAGGGCATATTCTCAAAGTCAGCCAGACTTACGCAATAAAGTGGTTTTAGGGATAATTCTCAGTTAGTTTAATAAAGCTTCAGATTACAAAAAAAACCTCTTACGAATTTTGGTTCGTTTTTTAAGATACATACAGCAACTATCAGGATGACTACCATGCTCAAAGCCAGCTACTATTATCTGTGCCCGCGTCCCATGGGTGGATGGATTTTACACAAAGAAGGTTGCGTTAATTTGTCAAAGAACGATAAACGCGTTTTTATTGGTTCGCTTTATACCCGCCAGCAGGCGCTGGCCGTGGCGAAAGTTCACCACGCTAATGCCATACTCTGTAATGCCTGTCTGAGCACCTTTATTTGCCCGACCAGCAGCAGCACGGCAATTAAACCTGCACGCGCGGCAACGCCAACCCGCCATACGCCAAAACATTAATTTTTATGCAGGGGGTTATTGTTCTGCTGTGGCAGAAGGATAATAAAGCGAATTAATGCTGCGGGCCGGTTAGAATAAAAAAAGGCAGCGTAAAGACGCTGCCCTGTTCTTTATTTATGCCTGTTTAGGCTGGCCATTTGAGGCGGTAATTCCGCCATCGACCGGCAGATTAACGCCGGTAATATAACTGGCTTCATCGCTGGCAATAAAGAGAATGGCACGGGCGATATCATCCGCTTCACCGGCCCGGCGCAGTGGAATACGGTCGTAAAAGCGCTCCAGCAGCTCCTGATCCTGTTTGGCATCTTCGGTCAGATCGGTAAAGGTAAAGCCGGGACAGATTGCATTGACCCGTACGCCATCTGCGCCGTAGTCCATCGCCAGCGCACGGGTGAAGTTGGTAATCGCCCCTTTAGCCGCGTTGTAGATGCTCATGCCCCAGTCGCCGCCTAAGCCGGAAACGGAAGAGATGTTAACCACGTTGCCTTTGCTCTTTAACAGGGCAGGCATGAAATAGTGTACGCCGTGGAAGACCCCATCAAGGTCAGTTTTCATCAGGGTTTTCCATGCGTCGAGATCGACTTCATGAATGCGGCCCTGCACGATGACGCCGGCATTATTTACCAGCACGTCAACACGGCCATACTTCTTCAGCACGGTTTCTGACAGCTGTTTAACCTGTGCGGCTTCTGAGACGTCGCAGGCAGCCACCAGATGATCGCCTGGCGTCATGTCGGCCAGCGTCTCTTCCAGTTTCTGCGCGGTACGGCCCACCAGCACCACTGATGCACCCTCTTCAGCGAAGCGTTTTGCGCTGGCTTCGCCAATGCCGGATCCGGCACCTGTCACAACCACAACTTTCTGCGTAAATCTGGACATTATGCCTCCTTTTCAGCATCAATTCTCACTGTTAACAACCGGTTAAGCCTGGCAGCGATCGCCAGAAATACAAGCGCAGCGCGAAATGCGCTGCGCCAGATGACGGCTATTTAACCGGGTCAGCGGCTATGGACGTCTGAACAGGGCGAAGCTGCGTCCTTCCAGTTCGAAATCCTTCTCTTTGGTGATCACCAGACCGCGCTTTGCGGTGTCGCTGGTGGTCAGTTCCAGCACCCAGCCGCCTTCACCAAACTGCGGGATCTGGAACGGTACATTGCCTTCAAACGGATTGAACAGCATCAGGACGTCGTGCCAGATGCCTTCCTCAGTCTGCAGATCAGGTCGGCCGATATAGACGCCCAGCGTTGAGCCTTCATCCCACTGCTCAGCCTGCTGGAAGCCGCCACCGGCGTTAAACCATTTGATATCCATGCCATCACGCCAGTTTTCACGGCGCAGTAACGGCTGCTGAGCACGTAACTTCAGGATCTGGCGGGTGAACTCGCGCAGCGCCTCGGCAGATTCCGGCAGGTTATCCCAGTGTACCCAGGAGATTTCGCTGTCCTGGCAGTAGCCATTGTTGTTGCCCATCTGGCTGCGGCCAAATTCGTCGCCCGCCAGCAGCATTGGCGTACCGTGTGAGAAGATCAGCGTGGCAAGGAAATTGCGCTTCTGACGCTCGCGCACCGCGTTGATGCCTTCATCATCGGTCGGGCCTTCAACCCCGTAGTTGTAAGAGCGGTTGTCGTTGTGGCCGTCGTTGTTGTCTTCGCCATTCTCCGCGTTATGTTTGTCGTTGTACGACACCAGATCGTTGAGGGTGAAGCCATCGTGCGCGGTGATAAAGTTGACGCTGGCCCATGGACGACGACCGTGCTGATCGTAGAGATCGCCGGAACCCAGCAGGCGGGCAGCAAAGTCTGTGGAGACGTTGTTGCCTTTCCAGTAGTCACGCACCGTATCACGATACTGATCGTTCCATTCTGCCCAGCCTGGCGGGAAGCTCCCCACCTGATAGCCGCCCGGACCGATATCCCAGGGTTCACCAATCAGCTTTTTCTGCGACAGGACCGGGTCCTGCATGATGGCATCGAAGAAGCCGCCGCGCGGGTCAAAACCATCAGGCTCGCGACCGAGAATCGTACCCAGGTCGAAACGGAAGCCGTCGATATGCATTGATTCTGACCAGTAACGCAGCGAATCGAGCACCATCTGCAGCACACGCGGATGCGAGGTGTTGACGGTATTACCGGTACCGGTGTCGTTGATGTAATAGCGATGCTGGTCTGGCAATGTACGATAATAGGAGAAGTTATCGATGCCTTTAAACGACAGCGTTGGCCCCAGCTCATTCCCCTCGGCGGTGTGGTTATAGACCACGTCGAGGATCACCTCAATACCGGCATCATGGAAGGCTCGCACCATGTCACGGAAGCCCTGAATGCCGCGCGGCCCAAAGTAGCGGGTGGCGGGTGCAAAGAAGTTCAGCGTGTTATATCCCCAGAAGTTTTTCAGCCCTTTATCCAGCAGGTGCTGGTCATCCGGGAACCAGTGTACCGGCAGCAGTTCGACCGAGGTAATGCCCAGGCTTTTGATGTAGTCGACGGTCGATTTGTGGCTCATGCCGTCAAAGGTGCCGCGCATTTCAGGTGGCAGGGCGGTGTTGAGCTGCGTGAAGCCCTTAACGTGAGTTTCATAGATGACGGTTTTCGGCCACGGCACATTCGGGCGGTTTTTATGCTGCCAGTCGAATTCGTTGGGATCGATAACCCGGCACTTTGGCGTAAACGGCGCGCTGTCGCGGCTGTCGAAGGTCAGATCTTTATCGTCATGATAGAGATCGTAAGCGAAGTGCGCCTCGTTCCAGGCGATGTCACCCGCCAGTTCACGGGCGTAGGGATCGAGCAGCAGCTTGTTCGGGTTAAAGCGATGACCATTTTCCGGGTCATAGGGGCCATAAACGCGATAGCCATAGAGCGCACCGGGCTGCAGGCCGGGAATATAGCCGTGCCATACTTCATGGGTATATTCCGGCAGCTCCAGACGGGCAATTTCCGTTTTACCGCTGGGATCGTACAGACAGAGTTCAACCCGCTCGGCGTGGGCGCTGAACAGGGCGAAGTTCACACCCTGACCATCAAAGTTGGCCCCCAGTAAATGGCTGTATCCCGCCGTAATTTCAAAACGCTGACTGTTTGACATTTATGCCTCGTTATTCAATGAACAGATTGACGCGTAATAAAAAAAGTTCTTTCCGGAATTCACTGCGCCACCAGCACGGCACACCACTGCGATGCCAGCCCGGTAAGCGGCAACTGGTCGCCCGCAGCCACCGTTTTACCGGTCAGCACATCCTGGTAGCGACGCTGGCCCAGTGCGGTGGGCAGCGCAATGACCGTGTCAGCCCAGCGTGCAGCGGGCGGCTGGTCGAGATTCTCCGGCAGCTGGTTAAAGACCCGGCGTGACACAACCACTATCACCGCCTGATCCTGTCCGGTGCGGGCAAAGGCCAGCACATTATTCTGCTGCTCGCCCTCTGCCGACAGTGCCAGATAGTCACCGTGGCGGAACAGGGCAGGCTGCTGCTGACGCAGCCTCAGCAACTTCACAATCGCCTGCTGATTGACCTGGCCACGCAGCCAGTGCGCCTCACTGCTGTCGTGCTGTGGCGCGTTAAGCATCGCCGCCAGCGCGTCGAAATCGGGTTCGCGGCGGTTATCGGGATCAACCAGGCTGAAGTCCAGTGCCTCGCTACCCTGATAAATATCGGGTACGCCAGGCGCCGTAAGCTTCACCACAGTCTGTGTCAGACTGTTAACCAGACCGGCACGCATAAAGGGTTGCAGCGACTGGCAGAAGTCATTGAGGAAGGTGCTGTTGGCGGGCGCAAGCAGGTGACGGGCATAGTCCAGCACCGCCTCTTCATAGGCGTCGTTGTTGTCAGCCCAGTCGGTACGCAGCTTGGCTTCACGCAGCGCTTTTTCCACATAGACCACAAAGCGGGCTTCCAGCGCCGCCAGACCTTCCGCATCCTGCGGCTGCAGGGTGGTTGGCCAGACGCCCGCCAGCGCTTCATACAGCATCCACTCCACGGCCGGTTCGGGTGCCGGACCATCTTTCAGGCGCACGACCTGATCGTGGTTCATCTCCCGCCAGCGGTTGACGCAATCCGCCCAGCGTTGCGGCGCTTCGGTAAGGGTATAGAGTCGCGCACGCGCATCTTCACCGCGCTTGGTGTCGTGTGTGGAGGTGCCCGACAGCGCATCGGGCTGATGTTCGCGCCGCGCCTGCATTTCAGCGTGAAACTGATCCAGCGAGAAGTGGCGCGCCAGCGGTTCAGCGCCGACTTCATTCAGCGCGAGCGCCATGTGCTGACGGAAGAAGAGGGTATCTTCCACCGATTTCGCCATCAGCGGTCCGGTCAGCTGCTGGAAGCGGGTGCGGAATTGCGTGGCATCGTCGCGAGCGGAGTCGGCAACCTCTGCGCGCAGAATATGGGTCAGGAAATCAAGCGCCTGACTGTCGGGCGCATGGGCGCTGGCTTTCACCTCGCTGACCACCTGTTGCAACAGCGCGGTGTCGGCTGGGGTCAGGCCCTGCGGCGTACCGTAGGTGCGATAGACCGGGAACGCCACCAGCAGTTCACGCAGCGCATTCTTCAGTTCCGCTTCCGGCTGTGGCGTGCCTTCTGCGTCGGCAATCTTCAGTGCCAGCTGCAGTAACCGGTTAAATTCACCGGCAAAATTGCGGTTTGCCATCAGCAGTTTGGCGGCGCGCAGCTCCGCTTTCATATCAACGGTTTTACCGATGACGGCCTGATACGCTTTGCGCAGTCCGCTCAGCTGATCGCTGTCGACCAGCAGATTGGCGAGCGCGGCCATAAATTCATATCCGGTGGTGCCGGAAACCGGCCATGCATCAGGCAGCTGTTCATTGTCACCCAGGATTTTCTCCACGGTGAGATAGCAGTCGGGACCGGCAGCCTGGCGTAACTGTTCCAGATAGCCGTGCGGATCGGCCAGGCCATCCACGTGGTCGACGCGTAAGCCCTGTACCGCACCGCTGTGAACCAGTTCAAGGATCAGCTGATGCGCGGCATCGAAGACCGTTTTGTCTTCCACGCGCACGCCCACCAGACCGGTCACTTCAAAGAAGCGACGGTAGGAGAGATCGTTGGGCGCATCGCGCCATGACATCAGCCGCCACGGCTGCTGGTCATGCAGTTCAGCAATCTCTGCCGCGTCGCGCAGGGCGAGCACCGCTTCTTCCCGATCCTGCCAGGTATCAGGTGCCAGCGGATAGAAATTGTCGAAGTAGGCCAGCGCCGGTTTGCCGGTCTGCGGATCGCGCTTCACGCTGATCTCGCCGTTGGCCAGCACCGCCTCAAAGGTGTCACCGAGGAACGGCAGCGTCAGGCGGCGTGACCAGTCGATATCGAAGTAATGCGCATAGCGGCTCTGTTCGCCATGCTCAATGACGTCGCGCCACCACGGGTTCTCCAGCGAGGCGGCCATATGGTTGGGCACGATGTCGAGGATCAGCCCCAGCCCGGCCGCTTTCAGCGCGGCAGCCATACGATCAAATCCTTCACGGCCGCCAATCGACGGCTCGATCTGGTTAACGTCGGTCACGTCATAGCCGTGGGTCGATTCAGCGGTAGCGCTGAAGATCGGCGACGCGTAAAGATGGCTGATACCCAGCTGTTTCAGGTAGGGCACCAGCGCCGCCGCACGGTCAAACGTCATGCCGTTGCGGAACTGGATGCGGTACGTTGCGGTTGGAATATTCATTCTGCTTCTCTCTTAGCCAGACGCACCACGATAGCGTTGGGACTCAGTTCGCTGGCGGCCTGCGGCCAGGCAAACAGCGTTTCGCCGGGCAGCTCGGGGATCGGCTGTGTGCTGTTGCCAACGTTCAGCGCCAGTGACAGCGTGCCCTGCGGGAAGTCCCAGCGCACCGCGAGGAAACCTTCCGCCGTTTTCACCACCTGACCGGCATCGCCACCGGCGGTCTGCAGCAGCGGCACGATATGTTGCTGACGCAGGGCCAGCAGCTGACGCGTCAGCGCCAGCCACTGCTGACCTTCCGGCGTTTCTGTTCGCTGCCAGTTAAGCTTCGACTGTTCAAAGGTGGTGACATCGTTGGGATCCGGCACAGTTTCGCCGTGACCGGCATGGCCTTCAAACTCTCTGGCGCGACCTTCACGCACCGCTTTGGCCAGATCGCCGTGGAAATCGGTGAAGAACAGGAACGGCCGGGTTTCGCCATACTCTTCACCCATAAACAGCAGCGGAATATGAGGCGAGACCAGTAACATCGCCAGCAGCACCTGGGTGCGCTCTGCACCGGCCAGGCTGATGAGCCGTTCGCCCTGCGCACGGTTGCCCGTCTGGTCATGGTTCTGAATAAAGTCGACAAAGGCGACCGGCGGCTGGCTGCTGCTTTTCACGCCGCGTGGCTCGCCCGACTGCGGCGAGACTTCGCCCTGATAGACAAAGCCTTCTGCCAGCGCCCGCGCTACCCGCTGTTCCGGCTGGTCGGCGAAATCCTGGTAATAGGCGTGGCTTTCACCGGTTGCCAGCACATGCACGGCGTTGTGAAAGTCATCGTTCCATTCGCCGGTAAACAGCGGAGCGTCCCCGTTTTCGTCACGCGGATGCAGGAAGGTGACGTTACGGCAATCTTCGGTGGTCAGATGAATAGGGCGGTCGGTAATCGAGGCGCGGATGCGCTCAGCAATGTCAATCAGCACATGCTTGTCGCTGGGATCGTCAATCTGATCGATGGCGTCAAAGCGCAGGCCATCCAGATTAAACTCCTGCAGCCAGTAGAGCGGCGCTTCCACGATATAGCGGCGCACCGCATCAACGTCATAGGCGATACCGGCACCCCACGGCGTCTGGCGCTCTTTGTGGAAGAAGTCTGGTGAGAGCAGTGGCAGATAGTTGCCCTCCGGGCCGAAGTGGTTCAGCACGATATCCAGCACTACCGACAGCCCGTGTCCGTGTGCTGCGTCAATAAAGGCTTTAAAATCATCGGGAGTGCCGTAGGCAGCATGCGGTGCATAGAGCAGCACGCCATCGTAGCCCCAGCCGCGATGACCGCCGAACTGCGACACTGGCAGCACTTCAATCATGGTAATGCCGGTTTCAGCCAGCGTTGGCAGCTTCTCAATCGCCGCCCGGAAGGTGCCCTCAGGCGTAAAGGTGCCGATGTGGAGTTCATACACCACCGACTCCTGCCATGGACGACCCTTCCAGCTCGTGTTCTGCCACTGATAAGCGTCAGGATCGATCACCAGCGACGGGCCATTGACCTCTGCTTTCTGAGCGCGGGCGGCGGGATCGGGCACCGCTGTACCATCGGCCAGCACAAAATCATATTCGGCATTGGCTGCCACACCGGCGACCTGAGTTTCAAACCAGCCGTCAGCCTGCGGCGTCATCTCAATGTCTTTACCGGAGAGCCGCAGCGTCACGCGTTGCTGACCGGTTGCCCAGAGGCGGAAACGCACCTCGTCGCTGGCAACCCGTTCAGCGCCCCAACTTTTAAAAAAAGATTTGGATTCCATTCAGTTGCCTCATTTAGCCTGGAAATGCGCGATGGTGGCCACCGCACGAAAAGGATGTCGATGACGCAAGCGTCAAAAAATCTTAAAGCTATCAGCGAGACCAGGAGGCCAGGTGGGCTGGCGCGTCTCTTCAGTCAGAAAGCCGGACTGGTATTCAGCGTGGTGTGGCGGAAAACGGGCCGTGAGACCGCTTCCACGCGGCATACAGAGAGTAATCATAGACTAAGATGTTGCAATCGCAGGGCGGCAGGGGGTGGAGAGGCATTAATTTGCGTGAATTGCTGTGAATCTGCATCCGGCGGGGCGAAAGCAGGAACCAGGCGCAGAAAAGCCTGCCGGATGGCGCCGATTCGCTATAAGCTAATGCGCGATGGCGCAGGTCGCTCCGGATGACCTGCGGCGCTGAACACTTCAGAAGGATGTTACGTGAGGAAAATAGTTCTGTTATCCGCGTTGTTGTTGCTGGTCTCCGCCTGTTCTAACCGGGTCGGACACAGGCTGGACAGCAGTAATCTGCAGCAAATTCATGCCGGTCAGACCACCAAAGCCCAGCTGATCGCGCTGTTCGGTCAGCCTGACAGTGAAACGCCTTACCCGGACGGGCAGCGGTTGCTGAAGTGGACCTACAGCGAGGCGCGCACCCTGAATACCACCGAAGGGCAGACGCTGACCGTGCAGATGAAAAATGACAAAGTGCTGAACTATGCGCTGAGTAAAAGTTAATGCGCTGAGCAAACGTGAATCACGGCGGCGGCAGATCGCCACCGCGCATTCTGGTTACTGCCCGCCGCTCTGCTGTGCATCCCGGCTGTCGGGGCGCGGCTGAGCCAGACGGGCAAAATCGGATCCTGCCGGATGCTGATAAATCTGCAGCTCAAAGTGGCGGGCCATCGCGTAGATATACTCAAAGATCGCTGCCTGAGTATTTTCATAATCGGCCCAGAAAATAGAGGAGGTGAAGCAGTAGATCTCCACCGGCAATCCATCCGGCGACGGTTTCAGCGGTCGCACCACGATATACATCTCTTTCTGAATGTCGTCACGCTGCGCCAGCCAGGCGGTCAGGTATTTACGGAACACCATCAGATTCGTAATGCCGTTCTCCATAAACCAGCGGTCGCCCACGGCATTGATATCACGTCCATCCAGCAGCTCAGTGATCGATTCGCCAGCGAGGCGGATCTGGCTCATCGCCTGCAGCATCTCCTGATTCACAAAGGTGATCGACTTCTGATCAAGATAAAAGCTGCGCATGATGCGGCGTGCGCCCGAAGAGAACATCGCCTGCCAGTTGGTGTAGGTCTCGGTCAGGAAGTTCTTGGTCGGGATGCGCGAAATGGTGTTGTCCCAGTTGCGGATGGTGATGGTATGCAGGGCAATATCGATCACTTCACCACTGATATTTCTGTCCGGCATCTCAATCCAGTCGCCCAGTTGCAGCACATCGTTAGAGGAGAGCTGAATATTCGCCACCAGCGACAGCAGCGTATGCTGGAAGATCAGCATCAGCACCGCGGCGACCGCACCCAGCGAGGAGATGATAATCGCCGGTGACTTGTTGGACATAATCGCCAGAATCATGATCGCGGCGATAATATGCACCAGAATTTTGCCGATCTGGATATAGCCTTTGATCGAGTGATTCTTGCGTTTTGATTTGCGCGAATAGGAGTTGTTAACAATCTCCAGCACTTCGTTGAAGAAGATCGACAGATAGACAAAAAACAGGATGCCGCAGATGGTCTGAATCGCCACTTTCAGATTTTCAGGCAGGCCCGGCATAAACTGCAGGAAATTGTAGACCACAATCACCGGCACAAAATTTGACAGCTTCTGAGAGAGGCGGACATCTTTATCCAGCGGCACGCCCTTTTTGTGGCTGCTGAAAAAGACCTTCCTGATCACTTTGACGATGAAAAATTTGCAGATCAGGTGAGTGACCATCCCGGCCATAATCAGCAGCAACAGGCTGAAGCTGATCGAAAGTACCCTGTTTCCCTCAATAAAACTCATCAGACTCTGAATGTAATGCATGATAACCACGTGCAAAAAAGATAAGGGGCGAATTCAACCACAGCACGGGGACGGTTGTTAAGCGCCGAATGCGTTCAGGCTGAGCCGCACCGCTTTTTTTGCGTAACGGCGCGCTGGCAGTACCCTCCATCCTGCGGATTGTTACCTTCTCTGGTGCAACACTCAGATAAACGCCGCGCTGGCCGATAACAGCTTTATCTCCTCTGATATGAGCCTGCGGACATGCTTAAAAATCTCAAAATCACTCACGGTATCGCTGCTGTTCTGGTGGTCTTTGTGGCGTTACTGACCCTGACCGGATTTCTGTTCTACAACGGCGTCTCAAAAGCCGACAAAAACTTTGTGGCGGCAGAGCAGCTTACGCTGCAGCAGCAGCACCTGAGTGATGCGGTAAAAACCCTGATTAAAACCCGCGTCACCATCAACCGCGTGGCAATCCGTTTCCTGAAAAATCAGCAGGATCCAAAATCACTGGCAGCTATGGCTGCGCTGCTGGAGCAGGCTGGAAAGTCTGCTGCTGCTGCCGATGCGGACTTCAAAGCCTGGCAGGCGCTGCCGCGCAAAGAGGGCCAGGGTGAAGCCCAGGCGACGCAGGTGCAGACCGCCTACCAGCAGATGCGTGACACCATGCTGGCCTCCATTAACTTTCTGAAGCAGGGCAACTACGCGGGCTACGGCAACCTTGAAGCACAGGCGGCGCAGGACCAGCTCGACAGTGCCTATGAGGCCTGGCGTGCAGTGAACATCCAGCTGATGAAAGCGTCCTCGGAGCATAACCAGCGTAGCCTGACGGATGCGCTCTGGGCGCTGCTGACTATTGGCCTGATCACCGGCGTGATTGGGGTCGCGGTCTGGATTGGGCTGCAGAAATTGCTGATTGGCCCACTGGGCAGGCTGACCGGCCATATGCGCGCCATTTCGGGCGGTGATCTGACCTCCGATATTCAGCATGAAGGCCGCAATGAGATGGGCCTGCTGATTCAGGAACTGCAACAGATGCGCGATGCGCTGGTGGTGACCATTACCTCAGTCGATGACGCCACCCGCTCTATCTTTACCGGTGCAGCGGAAATCTCTGCGGGCAGCACCGATCTCTCTTCCCGTACCGAACAGCAGGCTGCCGCGCTGGAACAGACCGCAGCCAGTATGGAGCAGCTCACCTCAACGGTGAAACTCAACGCAGATAATGCGCAGCAGGCGACCACGGTAGCGAAAGAGGCTTCAGCCACGGCCCTGCAGGGTGGTGAGACTGTCGCCCGGGTCATCGCCAACATGGATCAGATCAGCGAAAGCTCGAATCAGATCGCCGGTATCATCGCCATTATCGACAGTATCGCCTTCCAGACCAATATTCTGGCGCTGAACGCCGCCGTTGAAGCCGCGCGTGCCGGTGAACAGGGTCGTGGATTTGCAGTGGTAGCGGGTGAAGTGCGCTCGCTGGCCGGACGCAGCGCCAGCGCTGCTCAGGAGATCCGGGGACTGATTGACCGCTCAGCTGAGCGAATTAAAACCGGTGCCGGTCATGCTTCTCAGGCGGGTGTCGCGATGGAGAGCATCGTGACGTCGGTAAGCCGCGTCACGCAGCTAATCGAAGAGATTGCGGCCTCCTCGACTGAACAGACCCGTGGCATTGAGCAGGTCTGCAAAGCAGTCTCGGAAATGGATGGTGTGACGCAGCAGAACGCCGCGCTGGTGGAGGAGTCCGCGACTGCCGCCGCCTCACTGGAAGAGCAGGCGAGCTACCTGCGTAAAACGGTATCGGTATTCAAAACCGGCACTCTGCAGGTGGCGTTCTCTGCTGCGCCGGTGGCGAAAGCCCTTGCCGTGCCAAAACTTCAGCCTGCCCGCCTGGCGGACAACGATAACTGGCAGACCTTCTGATAAAAAAAACCGCCCCAAGGGCGGTTTTTTATTTTGTGACGCGGCATGCGGTATCGTGCCGCTGACATCAGGCCGGGACGGACCGTGCCTTCTGGCTGCGTGACCAGACGCGATGCGCTTTCATCGCCTGAGTGAACTCAGACATCAGCGCGCTTTCCGCCGAGTCGCCCTGCACAATCCCTTCTTCCTGATCCGCATCTTCCAGACCGAACTGCGCTTTAAAGCGGCGCGCTTCGCCCACCAGACCAATCACCTTGAGGTGCTTGTAGGCTTCCAGCAGGAAGTAACGGGCATCGCCGCTCAGCAGCAGGGCATCGATATTGCCATCCGGCACCATCACCGCATCAAAGGTCAGAGAGGGCAGACCGGCGAACGTCGCATCGACCGGCAGCACTGAACCGTCATCGGCGCGCACCTGGCCCATATGCGGAGCCAGCAGTTTGGCGTGAACACCCACCGCTTTCAGCGCCTGCAAAATCGCCAGCACATCAGCCGCCTTCACACCATCGCTGAGCAGCAGTGCGACCTGGCGACCTTTGATCTCGCCATCCGGAATGGCGTAGAGGCTCAGGCTGTCATCTTTGGTCAGGCCATTCACCGGCGCAGGCGGCTGAATGTTGAGCTGCTCATCCGTCAGAGCGAGCCCCAGGTTATCCGCCACGCCCTGCGCCAGTTTAGTATCAATGCGTGCCAGATGATCCACCACACGCTCACGGATATAAGCACGCGCCACTTTACTCAGTTCAAACGAGTAGGCACCAATGATGTGCTGCTGCTCGACTTCAGTCTGGCTCAGCCAGAACAGGCGCGGCTGCGCATAATACTCACCAAATGAGGGGCTGCGCTCGCGCACTTTATGGCCCTCAATCCGCTCCTGATAGCTCTCGAAGCCGCCGCCTTCTGCAGCAGGTGGAGTTTCACGCGGCCAGTTATCGTTGATCGAGTTCGGCTCGTAGTTCGCCGGATTGGTGTCGATATCCTGACGATGCATGCCCTGACGCTGGAAGTTATGGTACGGGCAGGTCGGACGGTTGATCGGGATCTCATGGAAGTTCGGTCCGCCCAGACGACTGATTTGCGTATCGGTATAGGAGAACAGACGACCCTGCAGCAGCGGATCGTTGGAGAAATCGAGGCCCGGCACGATATGGCCTGGGTGGAACGCGACCTGCTCGGTTTCAGCAAAGAAGTTGTCCGGGTTACGGTTAAGTACCATCTTGCCGACAATCTCAACCGGCACCAGCGCTTCCGGGATCAGCTTGGTGGCATCCAGAATATCGAAGTCAAATTTGAACTCATCCTCTTCCGGGATCAGCTGCAGGCCCAGTTCATATTCCGGGAAATCACCCGCTTCAATGGCTTCCCACAGATCGCGGCGATGGAAATCGGGATCGCGACCGGTCAGTTTCTGTGACTCGTCCCACAGCAGCGACGCTTTACCGGCCACCGGCTTCCAGTGGAAACGGACAAAGGTCGCTTTACCTTCTGCGTTAATCAGGCGGAAGGTGTGAATACCAAAGCCTTCCATGGTGCGATAGCTGCGCGGAATACCCCGGTCAGACATCGCCCAGATAACGTTGTGCATGGTTTCCGGCTGCAGAGAGACGTAATCCCAGAAGGTGTCATGGGCGCTCTGGCCCTGCGGGATTTCGTTATGCGGTTCCGGCTTAACGGCATGCACAAAGTCAGGGAATTTATGCGCATCCTGAATAAAGAACACCGGCGTGTTGTTGCCCACCAGGTCAAAGACACCCTCTTCGGTGTAGAACTTGGCGGCGAAACCGCGAATGTCACGCACGGTATCAGCCGATCCGGCACCGCCCTGAACCGTGGAGAAACGCACGAAAACCGGCGTAGTCTGCTCGGGATCGCTGAGGAACTGCGCTTTGGTCAGATCTTTCAGGGAGCGGTAAGGCTGAAAATAGCCGTGTGCGGCAGAGCCACGGGCGTGAACGATACGTTCCGGGATACGCTCATGGTCAAAGTGCGTGATTTTCTCACGCATAATAAAGTCTTCCAGCAGCGTCGGACCGCGCGAACCGGCACGCAGTGAGTTTTGATCGTTGGCGATGCGTGTGCCCTGGTTGGTGGTGAGGGCGCGGTCGGTGCCGTTTTTGCGGCTGGCTTCAAGCTGGTCAAGTTTGGCGTTGTGCGTCTGAGGCGCTTTCAGGCTGCCGGGGGCGGTGGGTTGCTTACCTGGCGGGGTCGGTTCGGCTGGGGGCTGATGCGAACCATCCTTCGGTGCCAGTGAACCCAGGCCCGGCTCTGAGGATTCCGGACCGGTGGTGGGGGCGCGCTCGCTCAGGGGTTTCTTCTCTGTTTCTTTCGACATTAATCCATGCTCCAGCGGTTATTTTACTTTCGACGACACTAAATATAGAACAACCTGAACAATACTGAGGTTAAACCGGGCATTTAACTGCGACGACTGTGCCTTTTTTGTCCGCCTGAAATGCGCACTTATCTCTTAATGCAGATTACCGTTTCGCTTATTCATGCCTTGTGCCGTCTGGCTTAACGTCGTATCAGCCCGCGCCTGCTATATGGATAATGTGCTTTCAGAGGATGCAGAATCTGCCGCCGCAGGAGGCGTTCATGGCCTCATGCAGGGCGTTAAACGATTAATAAAATTAATGCTGGCGTTTGCTGCTTTTGGTTGAGATTAGAAATGTTATATCATAACATTTCATTTTGTAACGTTGACCGGGGTATCAGACTTTGATGAATCATGCAGGTAAATGGATTGGGCTACTGGGCGCACTGTTAGTCAGCCAGCCGTCGCTGGCACACGGCACGCATGCACATGGAAAACCGCTGTCAGCCCTGGAGCAGAAAGCGGCAGAAGGGGTTTTTGCTGACAGCGATGTGAAAGATCGTCCGCTCGCTGACTGGGATGGCCTGTGGCAGTCGGTTTATCCGCTGCTGCAAAGCGGCGAACTGGACCCGGTCTGGCAGAAGAAAGCGCAGCAGGATCACAGCAAAACGGCAGAGGAGTATAAAGCGTATTACCGCAAAGGCTACGCCACCGACGTCGATACCATCGGTATTGAAAATGGCGTGATGGAGTTCCACATCGGCGATCAGGTCAGCGCCTGCCACTACCGGTATGCGGGCCACAAAATCCTGACCTATACCTCAGGTAAAAAAGGGGTGCGCTACCTGTTTGAATGCCAGGACGCGGGCAGCAAAGCGCCGAAATATGTGCAGTTCAGCGATCACACCATCGGGCCGCGTAAATCTGCCCATTTCCATATCTTTATGGGCAACGATTCTCAGCAAGCCCTGCTGGCGGAGATGGATAACTGGCCGACCTATTATCCTTACCAGATGATGAACTCACAGGTCGTGGAGGAGATGCTGCATCACTGAGTGCGGGGCCGGTGTTAGATGCCACGCTGTTCAGGGCTCTTACGCAAGGATAGCGACTGGATTCATTTCCCCCGTCTGAGGAAATATAGATCCTTGAGTTAAGTTAACTCATGAGTTAACTTAACTCCAACGGAGGATCTATGTTTGAGATAACGATACACAAGGACGCGCTCACTGAAATTAAGGCAATGCCAGAGATGCTCCGGGCTAAGCTGGCCCGGCAAATAGATAAACTGGCTGCCCGTGGAACTGATTTGAGAGAGCCGGATACCAAACCGTTAGGGTCGGGTTTTTTTGAGCTCAGGGCAAAGGCCAATGAGATTGGGCGAGCGGTGTATGTTTACCAGAAAGGCAGACGTATTTTTATCCTGAAAGCTTTTTTGAAAGAGACAAAGAAAACGCCAGCAGCAGTCATGACGGCAGCGGCGCACCGTTTAGAGGAGATGTTAAACGATGAGTAAGAAATCAGTTGCGTGGAAGACGGCCCGCAAAGAAATTTTATCTGATCCGGCTGTTCGCGAACATTACGAGGCAGAAGTTCGGGCAGAGCACCTGCGCGAGCAGTTAGCCAAATGGCGGGAAAGCGCCGGAATGACCAGCGCTCAGGTCGCGGAGGCGCTCGGTGTCAGCCCGTCGGCAGTGTCACGCACCGAGCGTCGCGCAGATAAAGCCACAGTTGAAACACTCGCCCGCTATGCCCGTGCCTGTGGCGTTGAAAATCCCCAGATCTCTCTTTGATTGAGAGATGACGGCAGGTGCCAGAACAATGCTGGCCCTGCTATTTATCTTGCCTGCTATCAAGCAAACTTTCTTTCCGGTGCACACGCACCCCCTCCACGGGTTTTATCCCACCCAGGCCGGGCGGCGCGAGGCGGGTATACCCTTAACCACACGCTGATACGAATCCTCAACCAACTGCTGAATCAAGCCAGGCGAGAGGTCGTCACCGGGATAGGCCGTGATCCAGTGACGTTTATTCATATGATAACCGGCGGTGATCGAGGGATAGATCACCCGGTGCAGCTCCGCCTGCTGCGGCTCGCATTTCAGGGTGATAATCGGCACACCCCGCAGTTCGGTCAGCAGTAAAAACACTTTTCCACACACTTTATAGACCTGATGTTCCGGCCCGAATGGATAGCTGCATTCGGCGGCGGGCAGCCGCTCAGCCGCTTCAATGGCGATGCGCTGGATCTCATGACCCTGCATAGTGAGTCTCCCTGTGATTATTCAGCCTGAGTCTGCGGCCCGCGACTGGCTGGTCGCCAGGGGCCTGTTACACTTCTGATAAGCATAAATCAGGAGCAGACATGAAATTAGGCTTTGCATGTAAGTATCTCAACAGCGATGGCAAACAGTTTTTCCCGTTTCGCGCCACCACCCGTAAACGGTTTCTGAGTTTATCGCACGATGAACGTCATCAGCTGATCTATGAGATTACCGTCACTAACCTCAACAATCTCTACCTGACGCTTGAGCATCTGGCCACCTTACCTGAGCCACTCAGGATGATGCGCATCGGCAGCGATCTGTTACCGCTCTATACGGTCCCCGAGGCCACGCCACTGTTCACCGAATTTCTGCCCGAACTCTATCCGCTCTTTGCCCGCTGTGGCGAGCTGGCGCGGGCGCATCACATCCGGCTCTCATTCCATCCCGGACAATATACCGTGCTCGCCTCCGATAATCCCGATGTGGTGGTGCGTGCGCTGGAGGATGTGGAGTATCACACGCTCTGCGCCTGTCTGATGGGATATGGCAAGACCTTCCAGGATTTTAAAATCAACATTCATATGAACGGCAAGGCGGGATTCGACGGCTTTAAACGGTCATTTAATCAGCTCAGCCCGGAAGCGCGGCGGATGCTGACGGTGGAGAATGATGAGATCTCCTGCTCGCTGGATGACGTACTGCAGGCAGCACCGCTCTGTCCGGTGGTGCTGGATATTCACCATCACTGGGTAAAAGAGAGTGAGTTTATTCAGCCGGATGACGCGCGTGTTGCCAGGGCCATCGATTCGTGGCGCGGCGTGCGGCCGGTGCTGCACTATTCGATTTCGCAGGAGGGGATGATTCCGCAGCAGGGCTGGCCCGATCAGCAGCAGCTGGGCGTGAGTAAAAGCAAGCTGCGGGCGCACTCTGACTACTTCTTTAACCCGACGCTGAATGCATGGGCACTGTCGTTTCAGGATTTCGATATCATGTGCGAAGTGAAAATGAAGAATCTGGCGCGGGAACAACTCTACCAGTGGGGGATAACGCAGAAGCTGATCACTCATCCCCTGGCCGAAGAGACCAGGGAATCGGCGAACGTTAAATAATGGCCACACCGCCCGTTACGGCGATGGTCGCACCTGAAATGTAGCTGGCTTCATTACTGGCCAGCATCACATAGGTTGGCGCCAGTTCAGCAGGCTGACCGGCACGCTGCAGCGGCACTTCGCTGCCAAAGTTCTTCACCTGTTCAACCGGCATGGTCGACGGGATCAGTGGCGTCCAGATAGGGCCGGGCGCGACCGCATTGGCACGGATACCTTTTTCAGCCAGTAAGGCTGCCAGGCCGCCAGAGAAATTAACGATGGCGGCTTTGGTGGCGGAGTAGGCGAGCAGCTTTGGTTTCGGCTGGTCAGCATTGATCGAGGCCGTATTAATGATCGATCCACCAGCAGGCATATGCCGTGTTGCCGCTTTAGTGATGTAAAACATCGCGTAAAGGTTGGTCTTCATGGTCCGGTCAAACTCTTCGTCGCTGATCTCATCCAGCGATTCGCGCGTCATCTGATACGCCGCGTTGTTCACCAGAATATTAATCTCACCAAAGGCTTCGACGGCTTTATCGACCAGGGCGTTGCAGTGTGACGCCTCGGTAATATCGCCAGGCACCAGAACCGCTTTCTGTCCCGCTTCTTCAACCAGTCGGGCGGTATCCTGCGCATCCTCATGTTCATCAAGATAAGAGATCAGGACATCGGCCCCTTCCCGGGCAAAGGCAATGGCAACAGCCCGGCCAATGCCGGAATCGCCACCGGTAATAATGGCTTTTTTCCCCGCCAGGCGGCCGGAGCCCTGATAACTCTGCTCGCCGTGATCGGGCTGAGGCTGCATAGCCGCGGTTTTACCCGGTGGCGTTTGTTGCTGTTCGGCAAAAGGGGGTTGCGGGCGTTGAGTCGATGACATGAATATTCCTCCATAAAAATCCGTTAGCGTAAAACAGCCGGTCTGGCTCACACCGCGCGGTGTGGCCCAGACCGGCTCGCCTGTGCCAGTTAAGGCTTCGGTGACGTAATGCCGTCAATCTGCTCAGACTGCGCACCAGAACCGGGACGGGCATTGCCGAGCAGCGGCTCATCGCCCAGCATATCTGGCTGCTGTTTCGCGCTGAACTGACCATGGCCATCGTAAGCCGGGCCACTGCTCCAGCGACCTTCCGGCAGCGGTTTATCCAGCGAGGTATTCAGGCAGTAGTAAGAGTGCTCCTGCGCCTCATGTTCCTGCGGGAAGCTGTTCGGGATCGGCAGCGACGCGTTCAGTCCGCCCATCTCTTCGATCACCGCCAGCCACTGCTGCTGGTGCATAGTGTCACGGGCGATCAGGAAGGAGAGGAAGTCCTTCATGCCCTTGTCTTCCGTCATGTTGTAGAGGCGGGTAGCCAGTACGCGGCCCGTGGCTTCTGCGGTGACGTTAGCCAGCATATCGGCCGCCACGTTGCCGGACGCATAGATATGACTCATATCAAAAGGCACGCCGTTGGCGTTAACCGGCATCGCTGCCAGACCGGAAGAGAGGATATGGCGCGGGTTCATTCCGCCCAGAATCGCATTAACCACCGGATCTTTCGCTGACGCTTCCTGGTAAGAGAGCGGGGCGCCTTCAAGGTTAAGCGCCACGGCGTAGCCCAGCATCTCGATATGGCTAAGCTCTTCGGTGGCGGTCGAGATCAGCAGATCACGAATCCGCACATCACCGCGCGCGCCCATCGCCTGGAAAAAGTATTGCATCGCTACACGAATCTCACCTTCGACGCCGCCGATGGCCTGCTGGAGCAGCATGGCAAATTCTGGATCGGGTTTTTCTACACGAACCGGGAATTGAAGTTTTGATGAATGATGAAACATGATTATTTTCCTCGTCTGTGTTTGCAGTGGATGCAGAAAAAGCCTGGACACAGATATCGGATAAATAAAGCGAAACGAGAGCATTTAATCGGAATTTCAGGTTGAATAAGTGGCGAAAATGGTGAATTTCCGAGCTATATCTGGTCCGGCGGGGCAGGCAATCTTAGCGGTGAGAAGGGGACAAGTGATTCAGTGCAGGAGAAATAAAAAAAGCCCCATAACAGGGGCTGATTCCGGACGGGAAAAGCATCCATGCTAATTCGCGTTCCCTCATAACAGACACAGATTTTTAGCTGTCGCTGGTCGCCGAAGCGCGCTGCAGAACATGTTCAAGCGCCTGACGGTAAATATCCTGCTTAACCACGTCACGCTCACTCTCCAGGCGGTGAATCAGGCCCAGCACAATGTCTTTATCGGAGACATGGGTTTTCGCATGGGCGAGTTCGGCATGGACTGCGGCAATAACCTGTTTTTCAGTGGTCAGCGCTGTGCCAGAGTTCATGAAGTAATCAGAAATCTGAGACTCTGTATTCATCGTTGTTTGCATGTCAGGCCTCATAAGAAATGGGGGGAAGAACGCGTCGATTCAGATCCGGTAACCGGCTGACGCAAAAAAAATGCATCTGAAGGTGGAAATCCACAACACCTTCAGATGCGGTGCAAAGCACCTTTCGTTACAAGTGATTTAACATCACGAGACAAAGTTATACAAGAATCGCAAAGTTGTACAATGAAATTTGACAAAATTTAACTGGTCGGTGATGTATTTCAAAAGTATGTTTAAAGTGAAAAAAGAGGTTTTCGATGGTTAATTGAATAAATACAGCGGGTTGGTGAGGTTTTCAGAGGGCGGCGATTTTCAGACCAGCAGGCTGGAAATTATGCTGACGACACATCAACACGTTAAAACCGCTTTTTTCCGCAGATTTCAGCCAAAGTTGTACAGGTTTCAACGCTGGAAAAGTGGCGGGTGCGATTGTGCTGCTGCAATCCTGGCCGTCTGACAGGCCATGCCGCATAATTCACTTCCCACGCCTGATGCAGAAGGCTAAGGTTGACCCCTTATTTATCACAAGGAAATGATCATGGTTCACGACTATTTCGCAATTCCGCCTGCGGGCATGACTCAGGAACAACATAAACGTTCGGTCGCTGTGGCTGCTGCTCTGTCAGTGGCAAAAGAGTCCGTCAGCGCCTCCACCTCGGCAACCGGCTCAAAAACCGCCTGGGATCTGCAGGCCGTGGCGAATGAAGTTGCTAATCTGGCCGACGCGATTCAGGATGCGCTGGAGAGTGACAGCGAGGTGTAAATACTAACCGGTATCGTCTGAGGCTGCTGCGGAGGCGGTGCAGGGGAGGACGGTGGCAGCGTTCAGGAGCCGATAAAGTCCGGCAATCGGACGCTGCCGGAAAGTCCGCTTATTCCATTGCGGGTGGCTCATATTTAATATACTGACGCAGGGCATCATGGATAGCCTGGTTATTGCCCTCTTCCAGACCGCGTTCGGCATACTCTTTCGCCAGCGCCGCCAGTACATCGTCAAACTTCCCTTTGTAATTGAGATTATTCAGCGCAATTTGCTGACCGAGTATCGCTTTTAATACCGTAGTCTCAACCGTTAACTGCGCAACTGCCTCTTCCAGATGTTTGATTCGATCGTCGTCTGCCATAACCCCTCCATGCTTAAAAAAAGCAGAATAACCAGCCCGCCCGTAATATTCAAACCTCTCCGAATGCCAGAGAAGTGTTGTCAGATTTTCCTTAAGTAAAAATAATCAGCCGGTGAATTTATAAGATTCTTTACTGTAAGAAGAAATCGACGCTATTCCTGCGGTGCGGCGAAAGTAACCCGTTTCCGCTTACTCTGACGGCAATGCGAAAAAACGTTTAAAAAAAAGTGCATTACCATCAACCCTTTCGCTTAAAGATGTCCCATCTCACTTGATTAAAAGGGGGATTAGCTATTACTGTGTTTATATACAGTAATCTGAAAAAGGAGCGAAATTATGGAATTCATTAAACCTGCGGACATTCGTGCCGTTATGCCTTTACCGCTATATATCGAACGTGTGCCGTGCGGATTTCCATCCCCGGCGCAGGATTATGTCGAACAACGCATTGATCTCAATGCGCTGATGGTCCGGCACCCCAGCGCCACCTATTTTGTCCGGGTCAGCGGCGAGTCAATGATTGAGGCGGGCATCAATGATGGTGACATGCTGGTGGTCGACAGTTCACTCACCGCCTCACACGGCGATATTGTGGTCGCCGCGGTCGAAGGTGAATTCACCGTTAAACGTCTCCAGCTTCATCCCTGCCTGCAACTGATGCCGATGAATACCAAATTTAAACCGATCGCTATCCAGACCGAAGATGCGCTGGAAGTGTTTGGCGTTGTAACCTTTGTTATTAAAGCGACCCACTGACCATGTTCGCGCTGGTCGATGTGAACTGCTTTTACGCGTCGTGTGAAACCGTTTTCCGGCCTGACCTTAAAGGTAAACCGGTAGTAGTGCTGTCGAACAACGACGGCTGCGTGATTGCGCGCAGCGCCGAGGCAAAGAAAGCCGGCATCAAAATGGGCGCGCCCTATTTTAAAATGCGTGAAGAACTAACGCGTCACGCGGTGCAGGTTTTCAGCTCAAATTATGCGCTCTACGCCGACATGAGCCATCGGGTGATGACCATACTGGAAGAGATGGCGCCGTCGGTGGAGATCTACTCAATCGACGAGGCCTTTATGGATCTCACCGGCGTGCAGAACTGTATGGCGCTGGAGACCTTTGGCCATCAGGTCAGAGAACGAATAGGCAAAGAGACCCATCTGACCGTGGGCGTCGGCATTGCCCAGACTAAAACGCTGGCCAAGCTGGCGAATTTTGCGGCCAAAAAGTGGAGCAAAACCGGCGGCATTGTCGACCTGTCGAACCCTGAACGACAAAAAAAGCTGCTGGCGCTGATTGATGTGGCGGAAGTCTGGGGCGTGGGTCATCGGATCGGCAAACGGCTCAACGCTATGGGCGTTATGACGGCAAAAGATCTGGCCGATCAAAGCACCGAGGCCATCCGCAAACAGTTCAGCGTCGTGCTGGAGCGCACTGTCAGAGAGCTGCGTGGCGAATCCTGTCTGGAGCTGGAGTCAGTGACGCCGGTAAAACAGCAAATTATGTGTTCGCGTTCGTTTGGCAGCCGTATCTCCGACTACGGTCAGATGCGCGAAGCCGTCTGCGCGTATGCCGGGCGCGCGGCGGAGAAGCTGCGCCGTGAGAATCAATATTGCCGTCAGGTAGGGGTATTTGTGCGCACCAGTCCGCATGCGACTGACGAACCCTTTTATGGCAATCAGTCGATGGAGCAGTTGCTGATTCCGACGCAGGACACACGCGACATCATCAGAGTTGCCATGGCCTGTCTGGATAATATCTGGATTGAGGGACATCGCTATATGAAGGCGGGCATCGTGCTGGGGGATTTTTTCAGCCAGGGCGTGGCTCAGTTTGATCTGTTTGACGAACATCAGCCACGCCGCAACAGCGAAGAGCTGATGAAGCTGATCGACACAGTCAACAAGCTCGGCAGCGGGAAGCTGTGGTTTGCCGGACAGGGGATAAACAAAGCCTGGTCGATGAAACGCGAGATGCTGTCGCCTGCCTATACCACCCGGATAACCGATCTGCCTGTGGTTGCGCTTAAGTGAACGCTGACCCGATGCTCCTCTGCTGCTGAAGCCGCGGCCTCTGCTAAAAGCTTTTTTTATCACGCGATTAAAGTGGCAGGAAGTTATGCTTTGCCTGACCCGATGAGTAGTTTTTCATCGGGTACTTTAAGAAAATTACCAAGTAAATATAATGGATTTCAGGCAGTTTGAAGCCAGAGTGATGCTCTGGCCCGCAATACATTTCACAGCAATCATAAAATCCCGCCATCATGACGAATATGAGATTTATGCGATCGACGATAACAGCAATATAAAAACCCGACTCTTTCTATGTTTTGCTGACAATGAAAACCACGCCAGCCTGCTTATTAAGCAATTTACGTTATGGCTGATAAAAATAAACGCGCTGAAGCGCAGCCAGCAGCGGGAAAAAGGCCGCACAGAGACAACATCCTTATCTGAATGAACCGCGTCCGGCTTGCACCGCAGACCAGACTGCGGCTGGTCAGACAGCGGCGAATCATATTAACGCGTCCGGGAAATAACGGGCCGTCTGCGCGTGACGGGCGACGGACGGCCTATCTTGTTACCCGCGCCTGGGATAGAATCGCCATTGATTTTGACAGCAACACACCCCCCAGGCCGGTAACAATGACCACGACAGCCACAACGTATAAAAACAAAGAGCGGGGACGCCCCAGAGAGTTCGGGATCGAACAGGCTCTGGATCACGCCATGATCGTTTTCCGGCAAAAAGGTTATCACGCGGCCTCAATGAACGATCTGGGTGAGGCGATGCATCTCTCCGCAGGCAGCATCTATAAGGCGTTTAAAGATAAGCGCTCGCTCTTCCTGCTGGTATTCGAACGCTATCTGTTGCTGAGAAATAGTGAGTTGCGCCGTCGTCTGGCACCCTGTGCCAGCGGGCGGGGGAAAATAACCGAGCTATTGCAGTTTTACCTGGATTCGGCACGTGCCACAGAGGGTCGTTGCGGCTGTCTGGTCGTCGCCAGCGCGATTGCGCTGCAGACGATGGATCAGCCACTCGCGCAGCGCATTGATGAGGTCGTTCAGCGTAATCAGCGCTTCCTGGTCTCGCTGCTGGAGCTGGGGCAACAGGATGGATCTATCGATAACACGCTGGACAGCGAGGCGGCAGCCGGTTTAATTCTCTGCATTGCTTTTGGATTGCGGGTGGCAGGTAAGATCAGCGATGTGACTAACGAAGAAAAGACGCTGGCGCTGGCATTGAAAGTACTGGGGTAACCAGGCAAGACCGCTCGATCAGTAAACAGATTTCCCGGACCAGGGCTTCCAGACAGAGAAATTCTGCACTCTCCTTTCCCCTCATCTGATTATGTGCCAGGCTTTCACGCTTTATCCTGTAGCGAAGAAAATTAAGGCGCGTTTCGTGAAAACCTCAATCATACTGACACTTGTGGCAGCCATTGGCTGTTCTGTTTTTGCCGCCCGTGGTGGGTTTGAAACCCCTACAGCGAAACATCCAAAAACGCTGCAGGTGACTGAAAACGGGGAGCCGCTGACGCGCTGACCGTAACGGCAGGTGGGGAGAGGCCGACGATGGCCGGTTAACGGCCAGACCGCAGGCTGATGAGTGCAGAGTAATGGCACTCATCAATGGGTGTCTGGCCGTTTCAGGCCGTGACGGGAGCCAGGTGCAGAGCATTGCAATTCACGTACTGGTCACGTTCTGGCCGACATGCACTATTCCACTGCCACGCTGCCACGCTTCCACTGCCACGCTGTCCCGGCGTCTCTGTCCGAGAGGCCAGGCGCGCGCCCGGCACCCAAAATAAACAGCAATGACCCGCCCATAACTAACGATAATCTTTAAGATTAACCGGTGCCTGTCCGGTCTCGACCAGCCAGTTTAATTCCGCACGGTCGCGCGTTGAGGATTCGATAAAACCTTTGAGCCAGTTCCGCGCATCGGCAATCTGCGTGACCCGCTCATCGTTGCGCTCCTGTTCGGCCATGTCGCTCAACTGGCGAATCAGTGCTACCAGCGTAATTTCCTGTTCGTCAAATGCCAGATTAATTGCAGCTTCACCAAGAATCATATGACCGGTTGTTTTGTCGTGATAAACCATCTGCACCCTCCTGATTAAGTAGCGATATAAAGAGTCTAGTTAAAGGCGCTCCGGACTAAAAGGTGGGAAACAGCAGGGCGCTGTGATTAAAATTTACCGAAAATAAAGTGAACCTTTAAGCGAGGCGGTAAACCACTCATATCAAAGTATAAAAGCTGGCCGAGGTTATTCTTCAGAAATAAACTGAGCTATTATGCTGGTTAAAAACACGGTGAGTTGCCGGAAATTCAGATAAGGGCGGGGCGGCGAATGTCGTTATCAGATTATTATCTGCACGACTACCCGCACGGTTGCCTGTCATATTATTGCCACGCCGCAGCAGATATTTCTGATTTGAAAACTACCGGGGAATAAAACCAGGCCTGTGTGCCACTTCGTGGCCAGGCGCAGACAAAAATAAAGCCGCCCATGGGCGGCTTTATACATCGGGCAACAGCGATCGGGTTATTTCTTCGGTACTTCAGAGACCGCTTTGACGTCCGCTTTATTAATCTGCTGCTTCACGCCATTTGCATCGGTATAAGCCAGCAGGCCGGCATCCGATTCAGAAGGCTTGCCATCACTAATAATGGTGCGTCCATCGTTAGTCTGAATCGCATAACTGGTACGGGTGCAGCCGGTTAATACGGTCATACCAATCAATGCGGCGAGAGGTAAAATCAGCGCTTTTTTCATCTTATTCACCTTATATTAGTTGTCGAGTTCACTCATGTTACTGATCTCGTTACGATTGATCTGCTCAGTTTTTCCTGTCTGAGCATCGCGGTAAGAAACCAGACCAGTATCTGAATCAATCTGCGGTTTGCCATCGGTGACAATCGTGCGGCCATCGGTGGTCTTAATCGACTGGTTTGAGGCACAACCTGCCAGCGTACCTAAAGTGAGAGCCAGCAACGCGACGGCTGACAGGGATTTCATTTTCATTTTCATTTTTTCTGCTCCATGAAGTATATCCGAACGTTTACAGCATAGTCGGCTTTATCAGGTTTGCTGGCTCTGCCGCGTCTCGCTGCCTGTTTTTTAAACAAAACCGGAGTGTATGGTGCTGATTAGGGGGCATGGCGGCGTGAAATAGCATTTATTGCAAATGTACCCAGCCGTTCTGTGCCATTTCAGCAGAGGATGCGCTGTATCAAAATAAGATCGATGCTGAGGCGGGAAATAAGCCCGGCAGCCAGAGCGGATATTTCCGTAGAAGCCGGAATAGCTGTGCGGAAATAGTCAGCATCGGGGTGAATGTCTGGCGGGATTCACAGGTCCGATACCTTGAAGGCTATCGGACCTGTGGAGAAGGGGATCAGAGGATGGAGTCTTCGCCCGCTTTGGCGGCCGCTTTTTCTGCTTTCATGGCGCTGACCGGGTCTGATGCGCTCAGCCAGCGGTCAAATTTCTGGTAGGTGTCGATAAAGGTTTTAAAGTAGCTGCTGGCGATGGTGGCATTCTCTTTGTGGTTCATAAACGCCACTGCCAGCTTAAATGCATCTTCGTTATCAAATTTCATGTTTGTCTTCCTCGCTTAAGATCTATAGAGCGTAGCTGAGAACGCGGCCTGTGCATTCAGACAACCGTCTGAAAAGGCGCAATAATTCAGCCTGACTGACAGCATCTGCCAGATTGGCGTGGATTCCCACTTACTTCGTGCGCAATCCTTCTTATAATGCCAGCTTCACTCGTGAAGGAGACCCGCTTATGTTGAAAGGATTAACCGTTGCCGCGGTGCTACTGCTGTCAGGCTGTAGCCTGATGCATAAACAGCCGCCGTCGCCGCAGACCCTGCACTATCGCTGCGGAACCATGCCCCTGACCGTGACGCTGGACGAGGCGCAGCAGCAGGTCAGTTTCATCATGGATGGGCAGCCTCTGACGCTGAAGCAGACGGTATCCGCTTCCGGCGCACGCTACAGCGATAATACCTATGTGTTCTGGTCCAAAGGAAACGGCGCTTTTATCGAACGTAACGATAAAATTGTCGTGAATGATTGTGAGCTGCAACCTGCCAGCTGACTTGTTATCTGAATAGGCGAGCATTATGAGCGACAGCGAAACGCTACACACCATTGCCCATCTGCGGCGTGAATATACCCGCGGCGGATTGCGTCGTAAGGATCTGCCGGACGATCCGATCACGCTGTTTGAACAGTGGCTAAGCCAGGCCTGCGAGGCAAAACTGCCCGATCCTACCGCCATGACCGTGGCAACCGTAGATGAGCAGGGCCAGCCGTGGCAGCGTATCGTGCTGCTGAAGCACTACGATGCGCAGGGCATGGTGTTTTACACCAACCTCGGTAGCCGTAAGGCGCTGCAGCTGGCACACAATCCGCGCATCTCTCTGCACTTCCCGTGGCACTATCTGGAGCGTCAGGTGATGGTGCTGGGTGAAGTGGAGAAACTGTCGCCCCTCGAGGTGCTGAAATATTTCCACAGTCGTCCGCGCGACAGTCAGATTGGTGCCTGGGTGTCGAAGCAGTCGAGCCGTATTTCGGCACGCGGTATTCTGGAAGGAAAGTTCCTGGAGCTTAAACAGAAGTTCCAGCAGGGCGAAGTGCCGCTGCCCAGCTTCTGGGGTGGCTACCGGGTGAAATTTCACACGATGGAGTTCTGGCAGGGTGGCGAACATCGTCTGCACGATCGTTTCATCTATCAGCGCGATCACGACGGCTGGAAAATCGACCGTCTGGCACCCTGAATCTGCGCGATTCGCCCCTATCAGCGCTGGCACAGAAAGCGTCAGCGCTTTATGCTATAACCCTGATTTTTTTCGATTCCGCAACTCAGCGGAAAGCTGTGTACCAGCATAGGTGCAGTCTGATCAATTTGGAGTCAGTAATGACCAGCAGTAACCTGATACAACAATTGCAGGAGAGGGGCCTAATCGCCCAGGTGACGGATGAAGACGCGTTAACAGAGAAACTGGCGCAGGGGCCAATTTCGCTCTATTGCGGCTTTGACCCCACTGCTGACAGCTTGCACTTGGGCCATCTGGTACCGCTGCTCTGCCTGAAGCGTTTTCAGGATGCCGGCCACAAGCCGGTGGCGCTGGTCGGTGGTGCAACCGGCCTGATTGGCGACCCGAGCTTCAAAGCCGCAGAGCGTAAACTTAATACCAGTGAAACCGTCAACGAATGGGTTGAAAAGATCCGCCAGCAGGTGGCGCCATTCCTCGACTTCGATTGCGGCAGCAACAGCGCTATCGCTGCCAACAACTACGACTGGTTTGGCGGCATGAACGTGCTGACCTTCCTGCGTGATATCGGCAAGCACTTCTCCGTTAACCAGATGATCAATAAAGAAGCGGTGAAGCAGCGTCTGAACCGTGACGATCAGGGCATCTCCTTTACCGAGTTCTCCTATAATCTGCTGCAGGGCTATGACTTCGCCTGCCTGAACGAGCTGCACGGTGTGTCGCTGCAGATTGGCGGTTCTGATCAGTGGGGCAACATCACCTCCGGTATCGATCTGACCCGTCGTCTGCATCAGAATCAGGTCTTTGGCCTGACCGTTCCGCTGATCACCAAGTCTGACGGCACCAAATTCGGTAAAACTGAAGGCGGCGCTGTCTGGCTGGATGCGAAGAAAACCAGCCCGTACAAGTTCTATCAGTTCTGGATCAACACCGCGGATGCTGACGTCTATCGCTTCCTGAAGTTCTTCACCTTCCTGAGCATGGAAGAGATCAACGCGCTGGAAGAAGAAGACAAAAACAGCGGCACCGCGCCACGTGCGCAGTACGTGCTGGCTGAGCAGGTGACGCGTCTGGTACATGGCGAAGCGGGTCTGTCGGCGGCGAAACGCATTACTGCCAGCCTCTTCTCCGGATCCGTGAGCGAAATGACCGAAGCCGATTTTGAACAGCTGGCGCAGGATGGTATGCCAACCATCGTGCTGGGCGCTGACGATGATCTGCAACAGGCGCTGGTAAAAGCAGAGCTGGTGCCGTCCCGTGGCCAGGCGCGCACCATGATCGGCTCCAATGCCGTTTCACTGAACGGTGAAAAGCAGTCCGATGCGGAGTACCGCTTCAGCGACAGTGACAAACTGTTTAACCGCTATACGCTGCTGCGTCGCGGCAAGAAACATTACTGCCTGATTAACTGGCAGTAAGATTTCAGGGCCGGTTTCCGGCCCTTTTTTATGGCAAGGCAGGACAGGGCAAACAAGTGAAAAATATTTTAGCGATTCAGTCGCACGTTGTTTTTGGTCACGCTGGTAACGCGGCGGCTGAGTTTCCGATGCGCCGTATGGGGGCAAACGTCTGGCCGCTGAATACCGTGCAGTTTTCCAACCATACGCAATATGGCCACTGGACCGGCACGGTGATGCCTGCAACGCATTTAACCGACATTGTTAAAGGCATTGCTGACATCGACCGCCTGAAGACCTGTGACGCGGTCCTGAGCGGTTATCTGGGCTCGGCAGAGCAGGGCGAGCAGATTCTGCAGATTGTCCGTCAGGTCAAAGCGGCCAACCCGAATGCCTGGTACTTCTGCGATCCGGTCATGGGTCATCCGGAGAAAGGCTGCATCGTGGCACCGGGTGTGGCGGAGTTTCACTGCAAAATGGCGATGCCTGCCAGCGATATTATCGCCCCGAACCTGCTTGAACTGGAGATGCTGAGCGAACGCACCGTCACGGACGTCGACGCGGCGGTAGACGCTGCGCGGGCGCTGATTGCCCAGGGACCACGCGTGGTGCTGGTGAAGCATCTGGCGCGTGCGGGTCGTCGCAGCGATCGCTTTGAAATGTTGCTGGTGACGGCTGAAGATGCCTGGCACATCAGCCGTCCGCTGGTCGATTTCGGTGTCCGTCAGCCGGTCGGCGTGGGCGATCTCACCAGCGGTCTGCTGCTGGTTAATCTGTTGCATGGCAAATCATTGCAGGATGCGCTGGAGCATGTCACCGCAGCGGTGTACGAGGTGATGCTGAAAACCCATCAGATGGGCGAATATGAACTGCAGCTGGTGGCGGCACAGGATGCCATCGCCACGCCGACGCAGCACTTCGCGGCAGAAAAACTGTAACGCATCAGGGCCGGTTAGCGTGAGCCTGCGCAGGGAACACGGTCAGATTCAGTGAACAGGGCCGGATAACCGGCCCTGTTCACTCAGGCTAAGCCTTCCGCTTTAAGCGCCGCCTGCACCGCAGGACGTTCCGCGACACGATCAAACCATGCGCCCAGCGCCGTAAAGCCGGATAAATCCAGTCCCAATGCTTTTGCCCAGCGCGTCACCACAAACAGATAGGCATCCGCCACGCTGAAATGCAGCCCCATCAGCCACTGTTTGTCGCGCAGTGACTCATCGACATAGCGGAATTTTGCTTCCAGCTGGCTGCGGGTCTGCGCTTTCACCTCATCGGAGTAACCTGGGCGAAACAGGGGACCAAAGCTTTTATGCAGCTCACTGCCGATGTAGCTGAGCCACTCCACAGTGTGATAACGCGTCAGGCTGCCAACCGGTGCCAGCAGATGGCGATCGGGCTTCAGATCCGCCAGGTACTGAACAATGGCGACGCCTTCTGTCAGCACAGAACCGTCGCTGAGCTGCAGCGCGGGCACCTGACCTTTAGGATTGATTTGGCGGAAGTCATCGCCCCGTTCAGTGATTTTTGTGGCCAGATCAACGCTCACCTGAGTGAAGTCGAGTCCGCATTCACGCATAACAATATGGGGTGAGAGAGAGCAGGCACCCGCTTTGCAAAACAGTTTCATGACCAGGTACTCCTTGTTGCAATGGGATAATTGCATAGTAAAGAGTCAAAGCGGGATTACCAGTGACAAAGATCAGGGATCTGCGAAGGGCGTTGCGGCAAGCCATAAAAAAAGCCGGGCAGAGCCCGGCTTAGCTGAAGTGCAGCGTGAATTACGCCTGCACGTTATTTTTTTCGCGTCCGGATCCTGCGCCATGCGGTTCAGCATCGGCGCCGTAATCAGCATCAGCAGGGCGATCACCGCCGTCACGATACCAATCTGCTGGAATACGCGGCTGTAGGTCGCCAGCGAAATCAGTGGATCGGTAACGTTTTCAGGCACGGCCATCAGGTTTGCCACTTTACCGGCAATCACTGCCGCGCCAGCGGTAGTCAGGAACCAGGAACCCATGATAAAGCCCATCAGACGCTGAGGCACCAGCTGTGCCACCATCGCCAGGCCGAGGCCAGAGATCATCAGCTCACCGATACTCTGCAGCGCATAGCTCAGGATCAGCCAGTTAACGGAAACGATACCGGCATCGCTGGCGAACTTCGCACCCACCGGCAGCACCAGGAACGCAGCGGAGCAGAGCACCATACCAAAGGCAAACTTGTGCGGCATCGGCAGTTTATCGCCCAGCTTGTTATAGAGCGCCGCCAGCAGCGGACTGGCCAGCATAATCCAGAACGGGTTCAGCGCCTGGAACTGCTCGGGGGCAAAAGTAATGCCGAGAATGGTGTGCTCAACGTTGCGGATAGCAAAGAAGTTGAGTGACGTTGGCATCTGCATATAAAGCACGAAGAACAGAATCGCTTCGACCATCAGCAGGAAGGCAACAATCATCTTACGACGTGCCGCACCCTGCAGTGCAAAGGCCTCTTTAGCAAACACCAGCACGATACCCAGGGCAATCACCGCCAGCACCAGTCGTGCGATAGACTGGTGATGCAGCATCCAGTTGGCCAGTGCAATCAGTACGACGATGCCGACCAGCGTCATCAGCAGTTTTCCGACCTGCAACGGCGCGAAATCGGGTTTAGAACCGTAGTCCTTAACCATGCGTTTGCAGAACAGGAAGTTAAACAGGGTGATGATCAGACCGATAACGCACAGTGAGAAGGCTACGCTATAACCATATTTCGCCGCTAACCACGGTGTCAGCATCATTGAGAAGAGTGAACCGATGTTGATCGACATATAGAACATGGTGAAAGCGCCGTCGAGACGCGGGTCATCTTTGTCATAGCAGGTAGAGAGCAGCGAAGAGGGATTTGCCTTAAACAGGCCGCTACCCACCGCGATGGTCGCCATACCGATGTAGACAATGCTGACGTTATGACCGGAGAATGCCACCAGCGCATAGCCCAGCGCCAGCACCAGGACACCCAGCACGATGACGCGTTTGGTACCCAGCACCTTATCACCGAGCCAGCCGCCAATCGCGACCAGACCATACACCAGCGCACTGAATGAAGAGAACAGGGTAATGGAGTCTGATTCAGACAACCCCAGTTGCTTCACCAGGTAAACCGCCATAATGGCCTGCAGGCCATAGAAGCCAAAACGTTCCCATAACTCAATCGAGAAGATTAAGTAGAACGCCTTCGGCTGTTTAAACGCATTGAGACTGACAGCCTCATCAGTGTGTTTGTTTGCAGTTGACACATGTACCTCAGTTTTTTCATACCCTGTTTCGGGACAGGAATTAAGTCCGCGTCATGTGAGTTTTCCATGCGCAAGATTGTTATTAGAAGGGAAAAGCGGCGACTAATTTGGCTGATTACGGGCGGCAGGGCAAGAATTTTCTGACAACCCACCCGACCCTGAAATGTTGGGTTAAAAAACTTATAGCAAACTGTTAATTGGTTTTTAATTTTGAGTGTGGTGAAAATAGCAGTGCATAAGCGCTGGATAAGCGCCTTGCACTGGAGAGTATTAACATTAACTGCTAATGCGAGGTTAACCAGATAAATAGTTCGCTGAATGATAATCAGGCAGCACTAACGGCAGGTTGCTGATTAATTCACAGTCAATCTGCCGAATTATCGGACATTACACGCCCGGCATTGCCGGAAAAAACGTCAAATGATGATCCTGTGCACAAACAGATGATTTATTTCAGAAAGGAAAAAAAGAAACCGGTTGCGTCGTCTCGTCTGACGCGGGAGCTGAGGGTGCTCGCAGACGCTGGCAAGATAAAAATCAGCTCAGTCTGCCGGTGAAAAGCTGCCCGTGCGTGTTAAAAAACCTGTCACGATAATCTGCTTTCAGCTCACCCTCGACAGAAAATTAACATTACTGTAACCTCTCAATTTCCCCGAGAAGGATCTGTTTATGTCGTCCCCCCTGCGCTTATCCCTGGTTGGTGACTACCGCGCCGATGCGGTTGCCCATCAGGCTATCCCCCTTGCTATTGAACGTGCTGCCCGCTGGCTGAATATCACCGCTGAAGCGGAGTGGATCGCCACTGACCGACTGGATGAGTCAGAACTGCAACTCAGCGATGCCGTCTGGGTGGTGCCCGGTAGCCCCTATCGAAATGATGCCGGCGTGTTTGATACACTTCGCTGGGTGCGTGAAACCGGAAAGCCTTTTCTTGGCTCCTGCGGCGGCTTCCAGTATGCGCTGATCGAGTATGCGCGCAACGTACTGGGCTGGCAGGATGCCAGTCATGCCGAGACGGACACCGGGGGGAGAATGGTGATTGCCCCGCTGAGCTGCTCGCTGGTGGAACAGCGCGGCGCGGTGAGGTTCGAACCCGGGTCACGCATTGCCAGAGCCTACGGCGTGCTGGAGAGCGATGAAGGTTATCACTGTAACTTCGGTGTTAACCCGGAATTCAGTGCAGCGCTGGGCGATAATACGCTGCGCATTACTGCCTGGGACAACGCGGGCGATGTGCGTGGCGTTGAGCTACCGGATCATCCATTTTATGTCGCCACGCTGTTTCAGTCGGAACGCGCCGCACTGCAGGACAAAGATTCTCCGCTGGTGATTGCCTGGATGCAGGCGGCGCTGGCGCAACGCTAAACGCGATCACCCTGTGACACTGTCACAGGGTGATGCTCGTCAGCGCAACATGGCCGGGCGTTTTGCGTTAAAGGACCAGTTATCGATCAGAAACTGCATGCCCAGCGCATCGTTTCGGTTTTTGTCCGGTAGCGAGTTGTAGAGCGCATGTGCCGCTTCAACTCGCTCCATATTCAGGGTAATCCCCAGCCCTGGACCCTCTGGCAGTTCCAGATAGCCATCCCGAATCTGCGGCGCATGCTGCGTCAGCTGCTGCCCATCCTGCCAGATCCAGTGGGTATCAAAGGCGGTCAGGCGATCACCCGGTGCGGCGGCCCCCAGATGCGCCACCATCGCCAGCGACACGTCAAAGTGGTTGTTTGAGTGGCAGCCGGTGGTCAGGCCCCACTCATGGCAGAGCTGCGCCACGGTATGCGCGTTACGCATCGTCCAGAAGTGTGGGTCGGCCAGGGGGATGTCGATGGCATTCAGCTGCAGCGCATGCTGCAACTGTCGCCAGTCGTTGGCGATCATATTCGTGGCAACCGGAATGCCGGTGGCCCGCCTGAATTCTGCCAGCGTTTCCCGACCGGAATAGCCATGCTCCGCGCCACAGGGATCTTCCAGATAGGGAATGCGGCCCGCCAGCTGTTTGCCATAATAAATGGCCTCATCCAGCGACCAGCTGGCGTTGGGATCAACCGTTACCCGCGCCTGCGGGAAGCGCGCCAGCAGGGCATTGACCGTCTCCACTTCCACTTCGCCGTGATGGACACCGCCCTTGAGTTTGAAATCGCGGAAGCCATAGCGATCCGCTGCCGCCTCCGCCAGCCGCACCACGCCTTCCGCGTCCATCGCTTTCTCATGACGCAGTTGCAGCCAGGCATCACCACCCGTGTGGCCCGCCTGATAGTTCATGCTGGTCAGATTACGGTCGGCGATATAGAACAGATAGCCGAGGACCGGCACCCGATCGCGCTGTTTGCCGCTGGCAAGTAACTCGGCCACCGGCAGATTCAGGTGCTGACCCAGCAGATCAAGCAGCGCCGCTTCAATCGCCGCGGTGGCGTTGTAAAACTTCTCCGGATTCATCTGCGGAATATGAATGTCGTCGGTATGCGCGGTCTGCTGGTGTCGTGCGTCGCTGGCAAACAGCGTGGCGATGGTGGCATTCAGCCGCAGGAGTTCGCTGCCCTCAATCTGCGGACGAAAGCGCTCAAGCAGCGCCAGCGTTGAAGCGTGACACGGACTTTCGCCGACGCCGGTACGGCCAGCCGAGTCAGTCAGGATCACCAGGATACGGGTAAAGTAGCAGTTGTGTGCGCCGCCAATGTTCAGCAGCATGCTGTCATATCCGGCGACCGGCACTACCCGCATTGTTTTAATGACTGGACTGTCTGACATGTTGATTCTCCATAGGATCAAGGGAAGGCGGGGATGGCTTGCGGCGCAGCAGCAGCCACAGCCCGGTCAGCAGCGAGACGCTGGTCAGGGCATAGAGACCGCCGGTAGTAGAGCCGGTCTTCATCTCCAGATAGCCAAACACCGTCGGTGCGAAGAAGCCGCCAAGGTTGCCAACGGAATTCACCAGCGCAATGCCGGGCGCGACAATCGAGGCGGGCAGCTCTCCCTGCGGCATCGGCCAGAAAAAGGTCGCACTGACTTTCGAGCCGATACAGGCCACGATCATCGCCAGGAAGCCAAACCACGGGGAACCCAGCGTGGCCATAAAGGTGCCGCAGGCCGCGACCAGCATGGCGACACCCAGCGCTTTATCGAGCTTGTCGCGGTGGCGGTCTGAAAAGCGGCTCAGCAGGTTAATGGCGATAATGGCGCACAGCCAGGGCACGGCGGTGAGAATGCCGATGCCAAAACTGCTGAAGCCCTGAATGCGCTGAATAATCTGCGGCAGCCAGAACACCAGCGTATAGCCGGTCATGGTCATAGTGAAAAAGATCGCGCAGAAGAACAGCAGGCTGCGATTACGTAGCAGCGACATTTTGCCTGGCTCGCGGTTAAGCTCGTCACGCTGCGCCTCTTCATTCTGCAGCTGCTGCATCAGCGCCTGTTTCTCCGCGGCACTCAGCCAGCGCGCCTCGCCAGGTCGTGACACCAGTACCCAGGCGGCCAGAATGCCGACCAGCACCGACGCACCGCCTTCGAGAAACATCACCCACTTCCAGCCAGCAATCCCCAGGAAATTGTGCATCATCAGGATCGCGCCGGTGATGGGGCCGGAGAAGAGAAAGGCGCCAGCGGTGGCACTCAGCACCATCGCGGTGGCACGGCCGCGCCAGGCATTGGGCACCCACTGACGGAAATAGAACAGCACGCCAGGAAAGAAGCCTGCTTCCGCTACGCCAAGTAAAAAACGCAGCAGGTAAAACTGGATCGGTGAGGTGACGAAACCGGTCAGGACCACCACCAGTCCCCAGGTAATCATAATGCGCGTCAGCCAGACGCGGGCGCCAAAGCGCTTCATCATCAGGTTGCTCGGCACCTCAAACAGCGCATAGCCAATAAAAAAGAGGCCCGCGCCCAGCCCAAAGGCCGCCGCGCTGATCCCGGCATCGGTGCGCAACTCCGCTTTGATAAAGCCAATATTGGCGCGGTCGATCTGGTTAATAATCAGCATCACCACCAGCATCGGGATGATATGGGTGAAGAACTTTTTGATGGCGGAGGCGATCAGCTCATCGTGCTGTGGGGACAAGGCGCTATCCATCGGTCTTCCTCGTGAGAAACGTAAAGAAGAGCAAAGTGTAGGGCGCTGAAAAGGCCAGCTCTATGGGCATCTGCCCAGGAGCCGATGGGCGTACGGCCAGGACGGTTGTGTTATCAATATGTTATGGAGTGGCGTGGGCGAAGCGGCAGAGTAAAACTGTGGCAGCGATCAACTTCTTAAGCCCAGGGTTCAGAGGAGACCTGAATGCCAGAAGTCGCGCCGACACTGAAAGATGTGCCAGTGTCGGCAGACAGGGTTCAGCCACTGAACTGACGGCGCTGGGCAATCTCTTCAGCACGCAGCAGCAGCGCCTGTAAATCATCCTCGTCTATATCCAGCAGTTCACCGTCCTGCAAAGCCTGATGCAGATCCGCACGCGTCAGCGGGACCGGCATGGCTACCGGATCGGGTTTAACTTCTTCGGGGGCCAGCGGATGCGGATAGCGACGACCGGCCAGATTATTAAACAGCAGAGCCAGCAGGGCCAGGGTCAGTGAATTGAGCAGGATCGGCGTCAGGACAAAGTGATATCCAAGCTGCTGCACCGAAGGGCCGCCCAGAATAGCGGTCAGCGCAACGGCACCGCCGGGCGGATGCAGACAGCGCAGCTGGAACATTAACAGGATCGCCACACAGGCTGCGACGCCGCAGGCAAGGGCAGGATCAGGGATCAGCTGGCTGACGGTAACGCCCGCCAGCGCTGACAGGCTGTTGCCGCCGACGATTGCCCACGGCTGAGCCAGCGGACTGGCGGGCAGACCAAAGAGTAAAACCGCCGAGGCACCGACCGGCGCGACAAACCACAGATTCAGCTCGCCCAGCACCCAGTGGCTCAGCAGGCTGGTCAGGATCAAGCCGATACCGGCACCCAGTCCGGCGATCACTACATGCTTTTTACTCACTGCCAGCGGATGTGGCCAGAGGCGCGCCAGAAACAGGCGCAGAGGATGGCTTCCGGCAGAAGCGCTTTTGTTCATTACTTTACTCACCGTGTCATAACATTTTCTTATCGTCAGGGGCGGCGATTCTCCATCATCAACATCAATGTAACAACCCGACAAACTGTACCGTTATTCGTACGAACAGGGAGAGCAGCGAAAAGGGGGATCAGGCAGGAGACGCGTCAGCAGCGGTGATCGCCGGATAATAAAAAACCCGCCGCAGCGGGTTTCTCGTCAGTGCAATCACTCGACTTTGTCGGGATACTCGCAGAGATCTTCAATCAGGCAGGAGCCACAGCGGGGTTTACGCGCCACGCAGGTGTAGCGGCCGTGCAGAATCAGCCAGTGATGGCAATCAACCTTGTACGCCGCCGGAACCACCTTCAGCAGCTTCTGCTCCACCTCTTCCACATTCTTACCCGGCGCAAATTTCGTCCGGTTGCTGACGCGAAAGATATGGGTATCGACGGCAATCGTCGGCCAGCCAAAGGCAGTGTTGAGCACCACATTGGCGGTTTTACGGCCGACACCGGGCAGGGCTTCCAGTGCCGCACGATCTTCCGGCACTTCGCCGTTGTGCTGCTCAAGCAGAATGCGGCAGGTTTTAATCACATTTTCCGCTTTGCTGTTAAACAGGCCGATGGTTTTAATGTACTCCTTCACGCCATCCACACCCAGCGCCAGCATCGCGGCAGGCGTATTGGCCACCGGATAGAGCTTTGCGGTGGCTTTGTTCACGCTGACATCGGTCGCCTGCGCCGAGAGCAGCACCGCAATCAGCAACTCAAACGGTGAGCTGAAGTTGAGTTCGGTGGTCGGATGCGGATTATTCTGCTGCAGCCGACGGAGAATTTCGGTCCGTTTGGTCTGATTCACACCGGTTTCCCGACGGCGTCCTGAGGGGGCGCGGTTTCGGCCGCCTGAGCACGCAGTGCTGCCCGCTGTTTCATCTTCTGATCGATCAGATATTTACCCGCCAGCATCATGCCCAGACCGATAAAGGCGCCTGGCGGCAACATTGCCAGCAACATTGGCGAATCGAAATGGACCACTTCGATACGCAGCGACTTCGCCCAGGGACCGAGCAGCTGGTCGGCACCGTTAAACAGCGTGCCGCTGCCGATAATTTCGCGCAGCGATCCCAGCACCACCATAGCGCAGGTCGCGCCCATGCCGATGGCGAAGCCATCCAGCGCGGCAAGCGGAATGCTGCTTTTAGAGGCGACGGCTTCAGCACGACCGACCACGATGCAGTTGGTCACGATCAGCGGGATAAAAATCCCCAGCGACTGATAAAGACCATAGGCATAGGCGTTGATTAGCATCTGTACGCAGCTCACTACCGAGGCGATGATCATCACATAAATCGGGATACGAATTTCCGACGGCACCCAGCGGCGCGAGGCGGAAATAAAACTGTTGGTCAGGGTCAGCACCAGCGTGGTCGCCAGTCCTAAACCCAGCGCGTTGGTGGCGGTCGCCGTGACCGCCAGCAGCGGGCAGAGGCCCAGCAACTGCACCAGCGCCGAGTTGTTCTTCCATAATCCACCGACCAGCAGGCTTTTAGCTTCACTCATTTGCGTCTCCACATACCGGTAACGAAGAGAGTCTCTCCGGAAGCGTTTTCATTAACAGCGCGGTGCGTCTGGTTGCATTGACCACCGCGCGTGGGGTAATGGTGGCACCGGTGAACTGATCGAATTCACCGCCATCTTTCTTAACCGCAAAGGCTTTATCCGCCGGACCATGAACCACTTTGCCATTAAAGCTGTTGATCCAGTCAGAGATACGCAGTTCGATCTTATCCCCCAGACCGGGCGTTTCATGGTGTTCAATCACCCGCACGCCCAATACTTTACCCTGGAAATCGGCACCAACCAGCAACTGTATCGCACCAGAATAGCCGTCAGGGGCAGTGGTCTCCAGCGCAGCCGCGACCGGCTGGCCGCCTTTACGCGCCAGGAAGAGATGGTGCGGCGCACTGTTGCCCAACGCTGCATCCGTGACAACGTAACAGTCCTGCTGAATATTGTTATCATAAAGCTCAACAGGCACCACCTGGTCCAGCAGATTTTTCTGCTGCAACAGGGTCTGATGTTCCACCGTCGGCCTGGTTACGGTATTCACCACTGCCGTGGCGGCGGTGGTGATCGCGGCGAATATTGCCAGCGTTACCCCGTTTTTGCGAATCGTCTCCAGCATCGCTTAATCCTTCTGATGGCCGTAAACGCGCGGCTGGGTGTAGTAATCGATGAGCGGCACGCAGATGTTCGCCAGCAGCACAGCAAACGCTACGCCATCGGGATAACCGCCAAAGCTGCGGATCAGCCAGACCAGCAGTCCAATCAGCGCGCCATACACCAGGCGGCCACGGTTGGTGGTCGAAGCGGTCACCGGATCAGTGGCAATAAAGAACGCACCCAGCATAGTGGCACCGGAGAAAAGATGAATCAGCGGGCTGTTCAGCGATTCTGGTGAGAAGAACCAGCCCAGCGTCGCGCAGAAGGCCAGTGACAGCAGCATGGCGGCAGGGACATGCCAGCGGATAGCATTTTTCCACAGCAGGAACAGGCCGCCGGCCAGATAACCCACGTTAACCCACTGCCAGCCGAGGCCCGCCAGCACGCCGCTGTAAATCGGCTGCGCCAGCAGATGTTCGGCACTGTGCCCCGCGCGCAAACCGGTTTTAAACGTATCAAGCGGCGTCGCCTGGCTGATGCCATCAACACCCATCTGTAGCTGCTGCATGGTTTCACCCGCCAGCGTGTGGCCCTGGAACACCATGCTCAGGCTGTCCATCAGCCCGGGTTTGATCGCCTGAAGCGTATCGGGCGGCAACCAGCTGGTCATCTGCACCGGGAAGGAGATGAGCAGGACCACATAGCCGACCATCGCCGGGTTAAACGGGTTCTGGCCCAGTCCGCCATAGAGCTGTTTCGCAATGACAACAGCAAACAGGGTACCGATCACCACCAGCCACCACGGCGCCAGCGGCGGCAGGCTGATACCGATCAGGACGGCGGTCAGCAGCGCCGAGTTATCCGCCAGGGTGCTGGCAACGGGCGCTTTGCGAAGTCGCAGAATTGCCGCCTCTGTCAGCCAGGCAGTCAGCGTCGCCAGTAAGACCTGCAAAAAGGTGCCGTAGCCAAAGAAATAACACTGTGCAGCAAAACCTGGCACCGCGGCCAGCACCACCAGCAGCATGATATTGCCGGTGCTGCGGCGGTTATGGGTGTAAGGAGAACTTGCGATACGAAAAGCCATTTAATCCTCAAGCGTCGTAGACGACTGCGCTTTACGCGCTTTGGCACGGGCGATGGCGGCAGCAATAGCGGCCTTGCGCGCATCATCGGGTTGATTCAGTTCAGGTGCCTGTTCAGGTTCTGCATTGGCGTTATTTGCCTGCTCCTGGGCCTGCTCCGCTTTATCCACCGCAAAATGCGCGGCGGTGGCCAGTGCTGCGGCATCACGAGAAGCGGCATCCGCCTCACTTTCCGCCTGAGCGGCTTTCTTCGCTTTGGCGCGGGCGATGGCGGCCTGAACCGCGGCTTTACGCGGATCGGTCTCAGCGGCGGCGTCCGGCACGGCTTCTGCAGCGCTGTCGGTTGCGGCCTGCGGAGCCTCGGCGTTTTCCGCCTGAGCGGCTTTCTTCGCTTTTGCGCGGGCGATGGCGGCCTGAACCGCGGCTTTACGCGGATCGGTCTCAGCGGCGGCTGGCGCAGCCTCTGCAGCGCTGTCGGTTGCGGCCTGCGGAGCCTCGGCGTTTTCCGCCTGGGCCGCTTTCTTCGCTTTGGCGCGGGCGATGGCGGCCTGAACCGCGGCTTTACGCGGATCGGTCTCAGCGGCGGCGTCCGGCGCAGCCTCTGCAGAGCTGTCGGTTGCGGCCTGCGGAGCCTCAGCGTTTTCAGACTGAGCGGCTTTCTTCGCTTTGGCGCGGGCGATGGCGGCCTGAACCGCGGCTTTACGCGGATCGGTCTCAGCGGCGGCTGGCGCAGCCTCTGCAGCGCTGTCGGTTGCGGCCTGCGGAGCCTCGGCGTTTTCCGCCTGAGCCGCTTTCTTCGCTTTGGCGCGGGCGATGGCGGCTTCTACTGCGGCTTTACGCGGATCGGTCTCAGCGGCGGCGTCCGGCACGGCGTCTGCAGCGCTGTCGGTTGCGGCCTGTGGTGCCTCGGCGCTTTCCGCCTGAGCGGCTTTCTTCGCTTTGGCGCGGGCGATGGCGGCTTCTACTGCGGCTTTACGCGGATTGACACTGGCCTCAGCCTGGTTATCCGCCGCATCAACCGGCACTGTTTTCTTCGCTTTCGCTCGGGCAATAGCCGCTTCAACTGCCGCTTTACGCGGATCGACGGTCTGACGCGTCACCGGCTGGGTTTCAGCCTGCGCCTCAGCCTGACGCAGACGCGCCTGGGCATGGCGGGCTTCACGCTGGGCTTCAAGCGTTGCCTCATCCGGTTCGGCGGCCTGGCGGGCTTTCACTCGCGCTTTGGCCGCAGCCAGTTCGCTGGTATCGGTGCGGGCAACGCGTTGTTTGGCCTCTTCATGACGCGCTTCACGAGCCTGCTTTTCACGCTCAAGCCGCGCCTGGCGGGCTTCGAAGCGTGCTTTGGCTTCCAGCGTGCGTTTCGCTTCCAGATCGATGGCGCGCAGTTCCGCTTTTTCCTGACGGTAATATTGCACCAGCGGAATATTGCTCGGGCAGACATAGGCGCAGGCACCACATTCGATGCAGTCATCAATATGGTGAGCGCGCGCTTTATCATGATCGCCGCCCTGGCTGAACCAGTAAAGCTGCTGCGGCAGCAGTTTGGCCGGACAGGCATCGGCACAGGCTGAACAGCGAATGCAGGACTGCTCTTCGTCGTTTTTGCCCATCTCACTGGCAGATGGAGCCAGAATACAGTTGGTGATCTTCACTACCGGCACATCCAGCGATGGCAGGGTAAAGCCCATCAGCGGACCGCCCATGATCACCATCTGACGCGGGGCAGGTGTGAACCCGACCTGGTGCAACAGATGACTGATTGGGGTGCCGAGACGACTCCAGACGTTACGCGGCTGGGCGATCGCCTCGCCGGTCAGCGTCACAACGCGTTCGGTGATCGGTTCACCATTGATAATGGCCCGTTTAACCGCCCAGGCGGTGCCGACGTTCTGCATCAGCACGCCGATATCGGAGGAACGCCCGCCATGCGGCACTTCCTTCCCGGTCAGGATGCGGGTCAGCTGCTTGGCTCCGCCGGAGGGATATTTGGTCGGGATGACCCGGATTTGCAGATCGCGCTCGCTACCCAGCGCCTGCTTCAGTGCGGCAATGGCTTCAGGCTTGTTATCTTCAATGCCAATCAGCACCTGTTCAGCCTGTAACACCCAGGCGAGAATACGGCTGCCTTCCAGGACTTCGGCAGCGTAGTCCTGCATCAGACGATCGTCAGCGGTGATATAAGGCTCGCACTCCGCCGCATTAATGATCAGGGTTTTAACCCCGCGCAGGCCGCCCTTCAGTTTGGTGGCGGTGGGGAAACCCGCGCCGCCGAGACCGGCGATGCCGGCGTCGTGAATGCGCAGCACAATGTCGGCACGTGGATGCTGACGGTAGTCAGGCAGCGGATCCAGCGGCATCCAGCGGTCGTCGCCATCTGGCGTGAGGAAAATGCAAAGCTCGGAGAGACCCGAAGGGTGCGCGGTCATATGCTGACCGATATCTTCAATCACGCCGGAGGTGGGCGCATGGACCGGCAGCATGCGGCCGGTGCCAAATGTCAGAGGCTGACCGCGCAGCACTTTGTCGCCAGGCGCAACGCAGATCTCACCTTCATGTCCGATATGCTGTTTCAGTGGGATAATAAAACGGTGCGGCAACGGCAGTTCGCTGAGCGGCGTGCCGTTGGACTGGGTTTTCATTTCCGGCGGATGAATACCGCCCTGAAAATCCCAGACCTTCTCTTTTTTCAGGAAGTTAAACAGATTAAGCATGAGTTTCTACCGGGATCACCCGTACAGGAATGGTATTTAAATCCCACTTCCAGTTAGCTGGGGTGGTGGCAACCGGACGCATTTCAATACAGTCAGTCGGGCAGGGCGCGACACAGAGATCGCAGCCGGTACAGACATCGCTCAGCACGGTGTGCATGGCGCGGGTTGCCCCGACAATGGCATCCACCGGACAGGCCTGAATACATTTGGTGCAGCCAATGCAGTTGGCTTCATCAATAAACGCCACGGTGCGCACTGGCTCTTTCGCCGTTTCATCGCCATCAATGGGCTGCGGTTCAACGTTAAGCAGCGCGGCCAGCTTGAGCATGGTCTGCTCACCACCTGGCGCGCATTTATTGATCGCTTCACCATTGTTACCGACTGCATCCGCATAGGGGCGACAGCCCGGATAGCCGCACTGACCGCACTGGCTCTGCGGCAGAATGGCATCAATCTGCTCAACGATAGGATCTTCTTCGACCTCAAAGCGGCGCGAGGCGTAACCCAGCAGCGCGCCGAACACCAGGCTCAGCGCACTTAATACGGCAACAGCAATCCAGATCGCGGTCATCAGAATTTCACCAGACCGCTGAAGCCCATAAACGCCAGCGCCATCAGGCCCGCGGTAATCAGGGCGATGGAGTTACCTTTAAACGGAGCAGGAACATTGGCCAGCACCAGCCGTTCGCGCATACCGGCGAACAGGACCATCACCAGTGAGAAGCCGATAGAGGCACTGAAACCATACAGCGCGGCCTGCATAAAGGTGTGGTTAAGGTTGACGCTCAGCAGCGGCACGCCCAGCACCGCACAGTTGGTGGTGATCAGCGGCAGAAAGATACCCAGAAGACGATAGAGCGACGGGCTGGTTTTACGCACCACCATTTCGGTGAACTGCACCACGACGGCGATCACCAGGATATAGGCCATGGTACGCAGATAGACCAGATCCAGCGGCAACAGGATCAGATGGTTGACCAGCCAGGCGCAGATCGAGGCCAGAGTAATGACGAATGTCGTGGCGAGGCCCATGCCAATGGCCGTTTCCAGTTTTTTGGAAACGCCCATAAAAGGACACAGGCCGAGAAACTTCACTAATACGAAGTTATTCACCAGCACGGTGCCAACAAAGAGAAGCAGATAATCGGTCATTTTTTCGCCTGGGAGCCAGAAAGCGGCTTATTATCATTGATAGCGCGGCGTATCTCAACACCTGCGCCATCCGCTGAGCGGCAGACCGCACTCAGAATTAAATTCCTGACATAACTCACAGCGTTACGGCGCGATAAAGGTCGTTTTTACCCGTTTTGAGCGTTTGAAGTAGGGCGCAAACACCGCAGCGGCCAGCAGTGACAGCAGTAATGTCTGGAGGGCACGGCTATCGGTAACCGGCGTAAAGGCAAAGGTTTTCAGCGCCAGCAGCACGGTAATCAGCAACCAGAGCAGGTAGTGACGCGGCAGGCGGCGGGAGCGCTTAAAGAACAGCCAGCTGATCCAGAGACTATAGGCCCAGACCGCCACGGCGGTGAGCAGGGAAATAGCCCAGTAAGAGAAGAGTGTGCTGCCATGAGAAAACAGCGCCACACGCCATTCCGGATTAAACAGTGGTGTCAGATACATCGCCAGCACCAGAACGGTGGTTAACAGGGTCATTATCAGCCAGGCCAGCGGCAGCAAAAGCCAGCCACCAATACGCGGCGCAGCAACCTGTTCATTCATCGTGGTTATTCCTGTCTTGGAGAGTCGAAGCGCAGCAGAATAACATGTCCAGAGGGGCACGCCCATCCGGACAAGATCAGCGGGATAAACAGCGATAAATCTGCCGGAAATCAGACCACGTAGCGCCACACCGTTTTGGGGACACAGCCGAGATCATATAACCGTCCGCCAGAGACCAGTTCAGCACGTCGGTGATCGGCAGCCCGGTACATATTGATGATCTCCAGATCATTCGTCAGGGAGTAATTAAGATGATCGAAAAGCTTTTCCAGACTGTCTGAATTATTTACTTTGCGGAATTTAAGCAGGTAATCGTGCGCAGTCATCATTGCCATAACAGATAGAAGTAACAAAGGAGTGCTCAGTATAGGGGGGAAGCTTATGCTGTCCAGATCATGCGGCTTAAAAAAGGCGAAAATCAGATAAAAGCACCTTATTAGTCACTAAAACTCCAGATCTGGCTTTTTTACTATTATCTGAGGCAGCAACTCAGCGTCTCTATCTTAAACACCTCACTAACATATTACGGACATAGCCGGCATAAAGCCTTTAAAAGCAGAGGTTAAATATTATTTTTTACTTATTCAGCACTGACAATGCATTAGTGGCTTCTTTCTCACCCTTTTAGCCCGAGAAAATTAACCATTCAGCACTTACTGCCAGAGAAACGTTTCGCGCCTGACCCAGACCAGCAATCTACTGTGCGGACTATCACAAATCCCATTTTTTGTTCATCGCAGGCCAGATAACCCGTTTTGTACGCCTGGCTGTAATCGTTTCCAGGGGCAGTCAGCATAAGCGATTCTGTTTATTACAATTATTTAACGAGGAGATTTTTTCTGCTCAGCCGTTTTATCCATAACTCCCCCGTCAGCCAAACCGTGTGACTACACGTAACCCCTTTAAATTGCTCTATTTTGTGAAGTGTGTCGCCATTATGCACGCTTTTTTAGTCCAGTCTAAGCAGGCTCTCTACCCTAAACAGCAAACGCCTTTCAGAGGATTAAAAACTATGTGGAAACGTTTACTTCTGACCACGCTGGTCAGCGCCGCGTTAACCGGCCCGGTACTCGCTGCAGATATGACGGTCGGCTTCTCGCAGGTAGGTTCGGAATCTGGCTGGCGTTCGGCGGAAACCAACGTAGCGAAAAGCGAAGCCAAAAAACGCGGAATCACCCTGAAAATCGCCGACGGACAGCAGAAACAAGAGAATCAGATCAAGGCGGTACGTTCGTTCATCGCTCAGGGCGTTGATGCCATCTTCATCGCACCGGTGGTGCAGACCGGCTGGGAGCCGGTACTGGAAGAAGCCAAAGATGCCAAAATCCCGGTTTACCTGCTGGACCGCGCCATTGTGGTGAAAGACAAATCGCTCTATCAGGCGGTGGTGACGGCTGACAACGTGCTGGAAGGCAAGCTGATTGGCGACTGGCTGGTGAAAACCGTGGGCGACAAGCAGTGTAACGTGGTGGAACTGCAGGGCACGGTGGGTGCCAGCGTGGCAATCGATCGTAAGAAAGGCTTTGCTGAAGCGATCAGCAACCATCCAAATATTAAAGTGATCCGCTCGCAGTCGGGTGACTTTACCCGCAGTAAGGGTAAAGAGGTGATGGAGAGCTTTATCAAGGCGGAGAACAACGGCAAAAACATCTGCATGGTTTACGCGCATAACGATGATATGGCGATCGGTGCCATTCAGGCAATTAAAGAAGCTGGCCTGAAACCGGGCAAAGATATTCTGACCGGCTCGATTGATGGTGTACCGGATATCTATAAAGCGATGCTGGCGGGTGAGGCTAACGCCAACGTGGAGCTGACGCCAAACATGGCTGGCCCGGCGTTTGATGCGCTGGAAAAATTCAAGAAAGATGGCACGCTGCCGCCAAAAGTGATCAAGACCGAATCTAAGCTGTTCCTGCCTGCCGACGCGCAGAAGGAGCTGGATACCAAAAAAGGCATGGGTTACTGATTCACCGATCAGCCGCAGACCAGCCGCAGACCGCCCTACGGGGCGGTTTTTCATGACGTGAGGCGGAGTGAGCAGAATGACCACGCAAAATGAAACACCGCTGTTATCCATCAGCGGCGTCAGCAAAGGTTTTCCCGGCGTCAAAGCGCTGAATAATGTTTCCTTTGATATCCGTAAAGGGGAGATCATGGCGCTGCTGGGGGAGAACGGTGCCGGCAAATCCACCCTGATCAAAGTGCTGACCGGTGTTTACAGCCGTGATGCAGGGACCATCACCCTGGATGGTGAGCCGATTACGCCGCATAACACGGCGCAGGCGCAGGAGATGGGCATCGGCACCGTTTATCAGGAAGTGAATATGCTGCCGAATATGTCGGTGGCAGATAACCTCTATATTGGCCGCGAACCGCGCCGCTTTGGCATGATCGACCGTCGCCGGATGGTGCGGGAGGCCGATGCGCTGATGCGGAATTATGGTTTTTCCCTCGATGTGACACGTCCGCTGGGTCACTACTCGGTGGCGATGCAGCAGATTATCGCCATCTGCCGCGCGGTCGATCTTTCCGCCCAGGTTTTGATCCTGGATGAGCCGACAGCCAGTCTGGATGCCAGTGAAGTTGAGATGCTGTTTACCCTGATGGCGCAGTTAAAAGCCAAAGGGATGAGCCTGATTTTTGTGACGCACTTTCTCGACCAGGTGTACCGCATTACTGACCGGATTACCGTGCTGCGTAACGGGCAGTTTATCGCCACCCGCGATACCGCCACGCTGCCGCAGATTGAGCTGATTAAGCTGATGCTGGGTCGCGAACTGCTGGAGACCGCACTGCAGCGGCAGGGCAGCACGCTGCGCAGCAATCAGCCGGTAGTGTCGTTTGAGGATTACGGCAGGAAAGGCACCATCGAGCCCTTTAACCTGGAAGTTCGTCCAGGCGAAGTCGTAGGACTGGCGGGGCTGCTGGGGTCGGGCCGCACCGAAACCGCCGAGGTGTTGTTTGGTATTCGTCGTGCCGACCGAGGAACAGCGAAGATCAAAGGCAAGGTGCAGCGCATTACTAATCCGGCGAAAGCCTCGCAGCTGGGTATGGGTTTTTGCCCGGAAGATCGCAAGACTGACGGGATTATCGGCGCGGCCTCGGTTCGTGAAAATATTATTCTGGCGTTGCAGGCGCAGCGCGGCTGGCTACGGCCGATTAAAAAGCGCGAGCAGCAGGCGATTGCCGATCGTTTTATCAAGAGTCTGGGTATTCGTACGCCGCATGCAGAGCAGCCGGTGGAGCTGTTATCGGGCGGCAACCAGCAGAAGGTGCTGCTGTCGCGCTGGCTGGTGACCAAACCGCAGTTTTTAATTCTCGACGAACCGACGCGCGGCATTGATGTGGGCGCGCACGCCGAGATTATCCGTTTAATTGAATCCCTGTGCGCCGACGGTCTGGCGCTGCTGGTGATCTCCTCTGAACTCGAAGAGCTGGTCGGTTATGCCGATCGGGTGTTGATTATGCGCGATCTGAAGCAGGTGGCAGAAATTCCGCTGGAGCAGCTTTCGGTAGCGTCGATCGTCAATGCTATCGCGGACGGAGGGGTAAAACATGCTTGAGTCCCCTATGACATCTGAAAAAACGCCACGTCGTAAGCTGAAACTCCCGCCAGGGATGCCGCAAATCGCCGCGCTGCTGTTGGTGCTGTTGATTGACAGTCTGGTGGCCAATAACTTTTTTGCCGTGCATCTGCAGGATGGGCGTCTGTTCGGCAGTCCAATCGATATTCTTAACCGTGCGGCACCGGTTGCCCTGCTGGCGATTGGGATGACGCTGGTGATCGCCACCGGCGGCATCGATCTTTCCGTGGGTGCGGTGATGGCGATCGCAGGCGCGACGGCTGCGACATTGACCGTAGCCGGACATGGTGTGCCGTTTATTATTCTCTGCACGCTGGGAACCGGTTTAGCCTGTGGCGTATGGAATGGCGTGCTGGTGGCGTTGCTGCGTATTCAGCCATTTGTTGCCACGCTGATTCTTATGGTTGCCGGGCGCGGTATTGCTCAACTGATTACGCAGGGGCAGATTGTGACGTTCGACAGTGACAGTCTTGGCTGGTTTGGTAACGGCTCGCTGTGGATGCTGCCGGTCCCGGTCTGGATCACGCTGGTGGTAGCGCTGGCGGTCTGGTTGCTGACGCGCAAAACCGCGCTGGGTCTGTTTATCGAAGCCGTGGGGATTAACCTGCGCGCGGCCCGTAACGCGGGTGTGACAGGCTGGCTGGTGGTTATGTCAACCTACGCCATAAGTGGCGTTTGTGCCGCTGTTGCGGGACTGATCGTCGCGGCGGATATTCGCGGTGCGGATGCGAATAACGCCGGTTTATGGCTGGAGCTGGATGCGATTCTCGCCGTGGTGATTGGCGGTGCGTCGCTGATGGGTGGCCGCTTTAATCTGGTGTTGTCGCTGATAGGCGCACTGATTATTCAGTCGATGAATACCGGGATTTTGCTCTCCGGCTTCCCGCCTGAGCTGAATCAGGTGGTGAAAGCGGTGGTGGTGATGTGCGTGCTGTTGCTGCAGTCACCACGGTTTATTGCGATGTTGAAACGGAGACGCCCGACATGATTAAACGTCATCTTCCGCTGATGATCACCTTGCTGGTGTTTGTGGCGGGTTACCTGTTTTGTCTGAGTCAGTTTCCGGGCTTTGCCTCCACCCGGGTAATCTGCAATATCCTGACCGATAATGCTTTCCTTGGGATTATCGCCGTCGGCATGACCTTCGTGATTTTATCGGGCGGTATCGATCTGTCTGTGGGTGCAGTGATCGCCTTTACCGGCGTGTTTCTTGCCCGGGCGATCGGTGATTTTCATATCGATCCCTTGCTGGCCTTTGCGCTGATTCTGTCGCTGGGCGCGCTGTTCGGGGCCATGATGGGCTGGCTGATTGATGCGCTGAAGATTCCGGCATTTATCATTACGCTGGCGGGGATGTTTTTCCTGCGCGGATGCAGTTATCTGGTGTCGGAGAACTCAATTCCTATCGATCATCCGTTCTACAGCATGCTTTCCAGTCTGGCGTGGAAAGTGCCGGGCGGTGGGCGTCTCAGCCTGCTGGCGGTGATTATGCTGGTGGTGGTGTTTGGCGGGATTATTCTGGCGCACCGCACGCGCTTTGGTAACCGGGTTTACGCCATCGGTGGCAATATGACATCCGCCCAGCTGATGGGCGTTTCGACCCGCGCGACCACCATTAAGATTTATATGCTTTCCACCACGCTGGCGACGCTGGCCGGGATCGTGTTCTCGATTTATACCTCGGCAGGTTATGCGCTGGCCGGGTTGGGTGTGGAGCTGGATGCTATTGCGTCAGTGGTGATTGGCGGCACGCTGCTGTCGGGTGGTGTGGGTACAGTTTTGGGCACGCTGTTCGGTGTGTTGATTCAGGGGCTGATTCAGACCTGGATTAACTTCGACGGTACGCTGAGTTCCTGGTGGACCAAGATCGCCATCGGAATTCTGCTGTTTGCGTTTATCGCCCTGCAGCGGTTACTGACGGTCATCTGGGATCGTCAGCAGAACGCGCCCGTTAAGCGATTACCTTCCTGAGTTCTTCAGTACTCCGGTCAATGGCGGCTCGCAGGAGCCGCCTTTTACTGCGCAAGATGCAGCACCATTACCGTGACCTCTTCACCCGCGATTTGCCGCTGTTCCACCGCCTGCCACCCTGAACGCTGATAGTACGCCTGTTGATCGGGTGTATAGAGCCACAATTCACCAATCTGCTGTTGTCTGGCTCGCGCAATCGCCTGCTGTATCAACGCTTTTGCCACGCCCTGACCCCGGAATGCCTTGTCCGTCACCACCTCACCAATCCAGAATTCTCGTGCCGGAATGTCATCCAGTTCATAGCGAATGACGCTACAGGTCGCGACCACCGTTTCGCCATCCGGTGTGGCAATAAGAGTAAATTCTGCCGAAGGCTTCTGATTGCGCTGTTTTAAACGCTCAAGGATGGCATGCGAGTGAGACCATGCAGGAAGGTGTGACCATTCAGTGTGCAACAGTTGTGCGGTTTGTCCGGCGAAGCCGGGATGTTGGTTTAGCTCGGCAATTTGCATGGCGCTGGCGACCTTTGTTTTTGTCAGGCTACAAGCAATACAGGCTGGTGGGGGAAAGTGCAAGTTCATGAAAGAGTTACATTTCAGTAAAGGATGTTAGCACCACAGGCGATTAGGGCCTTCTTTTGTATGGCTGGATAAAACAATCGCTTTTAGATGGAGGTGCAGGGTCAGGAAAGGTATGCCTGATCGCAAAGGATTCCCGCATCCATGCGGATCGGCCACGCCATCCCTGGCGCGGACGCTTTGCTCTTCAGGCATACAATTTCTTCCCGGTTGGGCTGATGCATCGCTTTAAGAAGCAGGACAGTGGATATTTCTATTGATGGTGGATTAATACAAATTGCTGTTGGCTGATGAAAAAGGTCAGGAAAGGTATGCCTGATCGCAAAGGATTCCCGCATCCATGCGGATCGGCCGCGCCTTCCCTGGCGCGGACGCTTTGCTCTTCAGGCATACCTTTCCTTCCCGGTTGGGCCGATGCATCGCTTTAGGAAGCAGGACAGTGGATATTTCTATTGATGGTGGATTAATACAAATTGCTGTTGGCTGATGAAAAAGGTCAGGAAAGGTATGCCTGATCGCAAAGGATTCCTGCATCCATGCGGATCGGCCACGCCATCCCTGGCGTGGACGCTTTGCTTTTCAGGCATACCTTTCCTTCCCGATTGGGCTTGATCATGGCTTTAAAAACATGCGCTGAACTATCAAAAGGAGGGGATGACGGGCAGTGGAGTAAAGCGTCGCCGCATGGACAAAAACACCGGGAGCGTTTTTGAACAGCGCGAAGCGTTGGCCCGCTCGCGGGCGAGCCTCATGGATAAGGCGAGTAGACCGGCGGCCGAGCCTACAGGGATGTATTTACGGCGACTTTACGGAACGCCCGCCATTCCCGACTGAATAGCACTGATTTTCAAACAAACGGCGCTTTACCGTCTATGAATCAATCTTTTTCATAGACAATTAAAGCGCCAAAAAACAGTTTTTAACGTTTCAAACGGTAATACGCCTCGTTCCAGCGCAGCGCGTCTTTAAACGCAGGTAAACGCGTGTGCTCATCAATCACCAGCACTTCGATATCGTTCATCTCACCGTACAGATACATATCATCCAGCGTCAGCGCCTGGCTGAACACCGTATGGTGCGCGCCGCCGCCCAGAATCCACGCTTCGGATGCAGTCGCCAGTGACGGCTGGGCTTTCCACAGTGCGCGCGCAACCGGCAACTTCGGCAGCGGTTTCGGCTGTTCGATAGCATCCACCACGTTAACCAGCAGACGGAAACGATCACCCATATCAATTACGCTGGCGTTAATCGCGCGACCCGCTGGCGTGGAGAAAATCATGCGCGCCGGATCGGCTTTATCACCAATGCCCAGGAACTGCACATCGATCAATGGCTTCTCTTCAATGGCAATCGACGGGCAGACCTCCAGCATATGCGAGCCGAGAACCAGATCGTTACCGGGTGAGAAGTGATAGGTGTAATCCTCCATAAAAGAGGTGCCACCTTTGCGATCGCCAGCCAGCACTTTGAAAATACGCAGCAGCGCAGCGGTCTTCCAGTCACCTTCACCTGCGAAGCCATAACCCTGACCCATCAGACGCTGAACCGCCAGACCTGGCAACTGCGTCATGCCGTGCAGCGTCTGGAAGTTGGTGGTGAAAGCGTGACAGCCTTCCGCTTCCAGGAAACGCTTCAGACCCAGCTCAATGCGTGCGGCATCCAGCACGTTCTGACGCTTTTCGCCGCCTGAAGCGGCGACATCGGTAAAGCGATAAAGGCTTTCATATTCGTCGACCAACGCATTCACGTCGCCATCGCTGACGCCATTGATCACCTCAACCAGATCGCCGACACCCCAGCCATTCACCGAATAACCAAACTGAATCTGCGCGGCGACTTTATCGCCTTCGGTCACGGCCACTTCACGCATGTTGTCTCCAAAACGCGCGACTTTCAGCTGCTGACTGGCCTGTTTTGTCAGTGCTGCACGCATCCAGTTGCCGAGGCGCTGCTGGCTGGCGCTATCCTGCCAGTGACCGGTCACCACGCTGTGCTGCAGGCCCATACGTGCGCCGATGAAACCGAACTCGCGGCCGCCGTGTGCGGTCTGGTTCAGGTTCATAAAGTCCATGTCCATGCTGTCCCACGGAATCTCCGCATTGAACTGGGTATGGAATTGCAGCAGCGGCTTATTCAGCACGCTCAGGCCACCGATCCACATTTTGGCCGGGGAGAAGGTGTGCAGCCAGGTAATGATACCGACGCACTCCTTGTCATAATTGGCGTCGCGACACAGGGCCAGCGCTTCATCCGGTGACTTAACCAGCGGTTTCAGCTCCAGACGCAGCGGTAAACCGGCCTGATTTAAACCCTCGACCACCTGACGTGCATTCTGTTCAACCTGGCGTAACGTCTCCGCCCCGTAGAGGTGCTGCGTGCCGATGACAAACCACACGCTGTAGCTGTTTGACTGTTCCATAAACCACTCCTTTACTTTGAGCCTACCCAATAGGCTATTTTATTTGTCAGTCTGAACCTGGACAGTGCTCACACAGGCTGCTTTAGCAACCTGAACGCCCGTCAGGGCGGCCCTGAAAGGGCGAGCGTAGCGAGTAATCCTGTACGCTCCGGTTGTTCCGCGCTGTCCGTGTCCAGACTGCCTGCAACAATTACGCCTGGTGGGATAGGCTCTTAGCGGAAGCGGGGCGGGCGGCATATTGCGGTTCAGCCGCCACGCACCATTGTTGATAGCGTTGATAAAGTTGTTGATAGCGGGCGACGCGCGCCGGATCGGGCTGCAGCGTCACGGCAATCGGACTGGCCATCACCTGCTGGGCGTCGGGAACGCTGGCGTGCACACCGGCGGCGACGGCGGCGAAAATGGCCGCACCCAGCGCACAGCACTCGTCAGAGGCGACGATATCCAGTGGGCGATTCATCACATCGCAGCAGGCCTGCATAATCGCCGGGGATTTCCGCGCGATGCCGCCCAGGGTCAGAATGCTCTCGACCGGGATCTGCTGCTGTTCGAAGCACTCCATAATCGCGCGTGCGCCAAATGCGGTGGCGGCGACCAGACCACCAAACAGCGCGGGGGCATCGGTGCCCAGATTCAGGTCGGTAATCACCCCTTTCAGTCGCTGATTGGCATTTGGCGTGCGGCGACCGTTAAACCAGTCCAGTACCACCGGCAGATGGTCGAGCTGCGGGTTCGCGGCCCAGGCCTCGGTCAGATCCTTAATCAGACTCTTTTGCATCTCAGCCAGCTGAGGCTTCAGCTCCGGATGCTGCTGCGCCGCCAGCTGCAATGGCCAGCCCAGTAAACGGCTGAACCAGGCGTAGATATCACCAAAGGCAGACTGACCCGCCTCCAGCCCGATAGCGCCTGGCATTACGCTGCCATCGACCTGACCACAGATGCCTTTGATGTCGCGATCGCCGACCTTTTCAGTATCCGCAATCAGGATGTCGCAGGTTGAGGTGCCGATCACTTTCACCAGGGTATAGGGTTTGGCACCGCCACCGACCGCGCCCATATGGCAGTCAAATGCGCCACCCGAAAGCGTCACGGTTTGCGTCAGGCCAAGACGCTGCGCCCATTCGGGGCTAAGCGTGCCGACAGGCAGATCAGCGGTCCAGGTATCGGTAAAAAGGGGAGAGTCGAGCTGCTGCGTTAACAGCGGGTCCAGCGCATTGAGAAAATCGACATCGGGCAAACCATTCCAGTCGCCGTGCCACAGCGCCTTGTGCCCGGCCGCACAGCGGCCGCGGCGCAATTTGTCAGGTGCGGTGGTGCCACTTAACAGGGCTGGCACCCAGTCGCACAGTTCGACCCAGGAGACAGCGGCGTCACGCACGGCCGCATCTTCACGCGACACGTGCAGAATCTTCGCCCAGAACCACTCTGAGGAGTAAATCCCGCCAATATAGCGGCTGTAATCCTGGAAGCGGCCGCTGTGGCACAGCTGATTGATCTCTTCCGCTTCTTCTATAGCGGTGTGATCTTTCCACAACACAAACATCGCATTGGGGTTGTCGGCGAACTCCGGACGCAGCGCCAGCACGTTGCCGTCGCGGTCAATAGGGGCAGGGGTCGAACCGGTGCTGTCAACACCAATGCCGACCACGGCGTTGCGCTGATCTTCACTCAGTGCATTCAGCACGCCGAGCAGTGCCTGCTCCATGGCGTCGATGTAATCCTGTGGATGGTGACGAAAACGGTTAGTGTGCGGATCGCTGTATAAGCCCTGTTGCCAGCGCGGATAGCTGAACACCGCACTCTGCAGCTCTTTGCCGCTATGACAATCCACGGCCAGCGCACGCACCGAATCACTACCAAAGTCCAGCCCAAGGGTGATGGCTCCAGCACGCATCGGAATCTCCTGTAGTTAGTTAACTCCTGTATCCTGGGTTCGCCGCGCCAAATCAGTTAGTCATCGCTGGCTGACAATATGCACTTTTCTGTCATCGGCAGTGATTTTGTGATCCATTGCAAAAGTTAAGGTCCGGTTAAATTTGCTGAATATATGGATCATTTTGTCGTGATTTTAAGATGTGATACCGCTCTACATTTTTCTTCGCTAATACCGCTAAAACTAGCCCAGCGTCTGAACAGTCTGTCAGCACATGCCAGCCTAACGCACTGATTTATGGCTGTACCCACAAAACAAAACAAACTGGTAGCGTTTACACCGATTCGTTATTAGCAGAGAAAAATAACCTGGTACCGGAGAGCATCATGCATAAATTCACTAAAGCGTTCGCGGCCATCGGCCTGGCAGCGGTTATGTCACAATCCGCTATCGCCGAGACCATGAAGCTGGGATTCTTAGTCAAGCAACCAGAGGAACCCTGGTTCCAGACTGAATGGAAATTCGCCGACAAAGCGGGCAAAGATCTTGGCTTTGATGTCATTAAAATTGCCGTGCCGGATGGTGAAAAAACCCTGAATGCCATCGACAGCCTGGCGGCTAACGGCGCGAAAGGTTTTGTTATCTGTACGCCCGATCCGAAACTCGGCTCTGCCATCATGGCAAAAGCGCGTGGCTACGGTCTGAAAGTTATCGCGGTCGATGACCAGTTCGTCACCGCCAAAGGCAAACCAATGGATACCGTACCGCTGGTGATGATGGCCGCGACCAAAATTGGTGAGCGTCAGGGGCAGGAACTCTATAAAGAGATGCAGAAACGCGGCTGGGATGTGAAAACCACCGGCGTGATGGCGATTACCGCTAACGAACTCGACACCGCTCGTCGTCGTACCGGCGGCTCTATGGACGCCATCAAAGCCGCTGGCTTCCCGGCAGCGCAGATCTACCAGGTCCCGACCAAATCTAACGACATCCCTGGCGCATTTGACGCCGGTAACTCTCTGCTGGTTCAGCATCCTGAAGTCAAACACTGGCTGATTGTCGGCATGAACGACAACACCGTGCTGGGCGGCGTGCGCGCGACCGAAGGTCAGGGCTTTAAAGCCGCTGACGTCATCGGTATCGGCATCAACGGCGTCGATGCCATCAGTGAACTGTCGAAAGAGAAGGCAACCGGCTTCTACGGATCGCTGCTGCCAAGCCCGGATATCCACGGCTACAAAAGCAGCCAGATGCTCTACAACTGGGTCAGCAAAGGTGAAGAGCCACCGAAATTCACCGAAGTTACCGATGTGGTGCTGATCACCCGTGACAACTTCAAAACTGAACTGGCGAAAAAAGGACTGATGTAACCCTGAGCCTGCCAGGCAGTTTGTCGCCTGGCATCCTTAATAGCCAATTTCGCGCCGCCCGCCATAACTGGCCGGTGGCGCGAAAGAGTGAGGAAAAACATGAACACTGATTCAGCATTTCTGTCGTTTCATGGCATCAGTAAAACCTTCCCTGGCGTCAAAGCGTTGCAGGATATCTCCTTCGACTGCCGTGGCGGTGAAGTCCATGCTCTGATGGGCGAGAACGGCGCAGGCAAATCGACGCTGTTAAAAATACTCAGCGGCAGTTATCAGCCGAGCGGCGGTGAGATTCGTATTAAAGGCCAGCCGATGAGCTTTCAGCGCACCACCGATGCGCTGGACGCGGGCGTCGCCATTATTTACCAGGAACTGCATCTGGTGCCGGAAATGAGCGTGGCAGAGAACATCTATCTCGGTCAGATCCCGCACAAACATGGGCTGGTCAACCGTAAGCTGATGCGTTTTGAGGCGGGCCTGCAACTGAAAAATCTCGGCATGGATATCGATCCCGATATGCCGCTGAAATACCTGTCGCTGGGGCAGTGGCAGATGGTGGAGATTGCCAAAGCGCTGGCGCGTAACGCGCGCATTATCGCCTTTGATGAGCCAACCAGCTCCCTGTCGGCGCGTGAAATCGACAACCTGTTCCGCGTCATCCGTCAGCTCCGCGAGGAGGGCCGGGTGGTGCTCTACGTTTCGCACCGCATGGAGGAGATTTTCGCCCTTAGCGATGCCATCACCGTCTTTAAAGATGGCCGCTACGTGCGGACGTTTACTGACATGGCTAACACCCATCACGACGATCTGGTGCAGGCGATGGTGGGACGAAACCTCGGTGATATCTATGGCTATTCACCGCGTGCCAAAGGCGCGGTGCGGCTGGAGCTGGATAAGGTCGAAGCGAAGGGCGTGCGGACGCCGATTTCGCTGAAAGTCCATGCCGGTGAAATTGTCGGCCTGTTTGGCCTGGTCGGTGCCGGTCGCAGTGAACTGCTGAAAGGGCTGTTTGGCGGCACGCGTCTGCGCGGTGGTCAGGTGATTCTGGACGGCAAACCGCTGCCGCTGCGGGAGCCGATCGATGCCATCCGTGCGGGCATTATGCTCTGCCCGGAAGATCGCAAAGCCGAGGGCATTATTCCGGTGCATTCGGTGCGCGACAACATCAACATCAGCGCCCGCCGTCATAACCTTACTGCGGGCTGCCTGATTAAAAACGGCTGGGAAAATAAAAATGCCGACAGCCATATCCGCTCGCTGAACATCAAAACGCCCAGCGCCGATCAGCTGATCATGAACCTTTCCGGCGGCAACCAGCAGAAGGCGATTCTGGGACGCTGGCTGTCAGAGGATATGAAAGTAATCCTGCTGGATGAGCCAACGCGCGGTATCGATGTCGGTGCCAAGCATGAAATCTATAACCTGATTTATCAGCTGGCGAACCGGGGCATTGCGGTGCTGTTCGCCTCCAGCGATTTACCGGAAGTGATGGGCCTGGCCGATCGCATCGTGGTGATGCGCGAAGGTGCCATTGCCGGTGAACTGCTACACGACGACGCCACGGAGCAGCAGACGCTGAGCCTGGCGATGCCCAAAACCACTCAAGCGGCCGCCGTGGCCTGACAGGAGATCATCATGGCTTCATCCACGACCTCAAATACGCCGCAGCCCGCTTCACGCGGCGGCCTGCAGTTAGGTCGCATCTGGGACAACTTCGGCATGCTGGTGGTATTTGCACTGCTGTTTATTGTCTGTGCGATCTTTGTGCCGAACTTCGGCTCGTTTATCAATATGAAAGGCTTAGGGCTGGCAATGTCGATGTCCGGCATGGTCGCCTGCGGCATGCTGTTCTGTCTGGCCTCCGGTGATTTTGACCTGTCTGTCGCTTCCGTCATCGCCTGTGCGGGTGTGGTTACCGCCGTGGTGATTAACATGACCGAAAGCCTGTGGATTGGTGTGGGTGCCGGCCTGGTACTTGGTATGATCACCGGTTTTATCAACGGCTTCGTGATTGCCCGACTCAAGATCAATGCGCTGATCACCACGCTGGCGACCATGCAGATTGTCCGCGGCCTGGCCTATATCTTTTCTGACGGTAAAGCGGTCGGTATCGAAGATGAGCGCTTCTTTGAACTGGGCTTTGCTAACTGGCTTGGCGTGCCTGCGCCCATCTGGCTGACTCTGGCCACCATGCTGATCTTCGGTTTCCTGCTCAACAAAACCACCTTTGGCCGTAACACCCTGGCGATTGGCGGCAATGAAGAAGCAGCACGTCTGGCCGGTGTGCCAGTAGTGCGTACCCGCATTATCATTTTCATTCTCTCCGGTCTGGTTTCAGCGGCGGCGGGCATCATCCTGGCGTCACGTATGACCAGCGGCCAGCCAATGACCTCCATCGGCTATGAGCTGGTGGTGATTTCTGCCTGCGTGCTGGGTGGCGTTTCGCTGAAGGGCGGCATCGGTAAAATCTCCTATGTGGTGGCAGGGGTGCTGATCCTCGGCACGGTAGAGAATGCGATGAATTTATTGAATATCTCGCCATTCTCACAGTATGTGGTACGCGGTCTGATACTGTTAGCAGCGGTGATTTTTGACCGTTACAAACAGAAAAAAGCCTGATTGAGCGAGCCGTTGGCCCGCAGAGGCAGAAGCCTCTGCGGGCTATCCGAACAATAACAGACTGAGTGAGGACGCTATGTATCACCGCGAATTACCGGCCGAGCAGCAAAACCCCTTGTTGCCGGGCTATTCATTCAATGCCTGGCTGGTGGCGGGGCTGACGCCGATCACCGCCGATGGCCCGCTCGATTTCTTTATCGATCGCCCGCACGGCATGAAAGGTTACATTCTGAATCTCACTATCAAAGGTAAAGGGCGGGTATTTGACGGCGAGCGGGCATTTGACTGCGAACCTGGCGAAATGCTGCTGTTTCAGCCGAAAACGGCTCACTATTATGGTCGCGCGCCGGACAGCCCACAGTGGTTTCACCGCTGGGTCTATTTCCGCCCGCGCGCCTACTGGCATGACTGGCTGCGCTGGCAGGATGAGCAGGAGGGCGTGGGACGTCTGCTGCTGCCTGAATCGCTGCGCGGCGAATTTGACCGCCTGTTTGCCAGTATCGAACAGACCCACAATTCGGGCCGTCGCTTTGCGGAAGAGCTGGCGATGAACCTGCTGGAACGGCTGCTGCTGCGCGCCGTTGAAGAAGATCCACGCAGCCATCAGTTAATTCGCGATCCGCGCGTGATTGAAGCCTGCCAGTACGTCACCAACCATCTCGCCAGCGAGGTTAAGATTGAAGAGGTGGCGCGCCACGTCTGTCTGTCGCCGTCGCGGCTGGCGCATCTGTTCCGCGAGCAGATGGGCGTGAACCTGCTGCGCTGGCGTGAAGATCAGCGCGTAATCCGCGCGAAACTGCTGCTGCAGACCACCCAGGAGCCGATCGCCTCGGTAGGACGTGAAGTGGGCTATGACGATCAGCTCTACTTCTCACGGGTGTTCCGCAAGCGGGTCGGCGTCAGTCCCAGCGACTTCCGCCGCCGTAATCAGGATGCGCACGACAGCCTGGCCGCTCAGACCGCCTGGCCGCTGGCGCGAAGTGCTATCTCTTAGTTTTTTCGGGGAATTCCGGCTTGTCGTCATTTGGTTAATAGTCTTAAATCAATCAGGTTATCAACTAAGAGTCTGGTCAACCAGGCTCTGAGAGGAATCCAAATGAGCGATAAATTACGTGTTGGTCTGATCGGCTACGGTTTTGCCAGTAAAACGTTTCACGCCCCGCTGATTGCGGGGACGCCGGACGTCGAGCTGGCAGCCATTTCCAGTAGCGACGCCAGCAAAGTCCACGCCGACTGGCCCGCCGTTAAGGTAGTGGCCGATCCTCAGGCGCTGCTGGACGACCCGACTCTGCAACTGATCGTTATTCCTACCCCCAACGACACGCACTTCCCGCTGGCAAAAGCGGCGCTTAACGCCGGTAAACATGTGGTGGTCGATAAGCCGTTCACCGTGACGTTGTCACAGGCGCGCGAACTGGATGCGCTGGCGAAAGCCAAAGGGCTGCTGCTGTCGGTGTTCCACAACCGCCGCTGGGACAGTGACTTCCTGACGCTGAAATCGCTGATTGAGGCCGGTACGCTGGGTGAAGTGCGCTACTTCGAATCGCACTTTGACCGCTTCCGTCTGGAAGTGCGTAATCGCTGGCGTGAAATGAAAGGCGCAGGCAGCGGAATCTGGTATGACCTGGGGCCGCATCTGCTGGACCAGGCGATGCAGCTGTTTGGCCCGCCGGTCGCTATCACGGTTGATCTGGCCGAGATGCGTCCGGGCGCGCAGACTACCGACTACTTCCACGCGACGCTGACTTATCCGCAGCGCCGTGTCGTGCTGCACGCCAGCATGCTGGTAGCGGCAGAATCTGCCCGTTATACCGTCCACGGCACGCGCGGCAGTTACGTCAAATATGGTCTTGATCCGCAGGAAGATCGCCTGAAGTCAGGTGACTTCCCGCCGCAGGAAGACTGGGGCTATGACATGCGTGATGGCACTCTGACGCTGGTTGACGGAGATTCCCTGACCGAAACGACCCAGCTGACCCAGCCAGGCAACTATCCCGCTTACTATGCGGGCATCCGCGATGCGATTGCCGGACGTGGTAACAATCCGGTGACAGCGGAAGAGGCGATTCATGTGATGGAGCTGATCGAGCTTGGGCTGCAATCCGCCGAGAAACGCCAGACGATGTCGCTAAAGCGCGTTTAATCGGTCGGTGCTTAAAACGCAATAAGTAAAAAAGCGAAACGGGCCGGATATCCGGCCCGTTTTTTGTCGCTACGCTTCAGGATCACTGCACCCGTGCGCGAAGAGCCGCTTTCTCTGCTTCGCTAAGGAACGCAATCGTCAGACCATTTTCCTGCGCCTGACGAATCTGCGCCGCGCTCAGACCGGCAGCCGGTGCGGCGTGATGATACTCATGCGCCAGTTCAATGCCCTGAACCGCCGGATCATCCGTGTTAATCGTCGCCAGAATGCCATGCTCAAGGAAGGTCTTCAGCGGATGCTGCGCCAGTGATGGCACGGTGCTGGTCTGGATATTGGAGGTCAGGCAGGATTCAATACCAATACGGTGCTCCGCCAGGAAATCCATCAGCGCGCGATCTTCAATCGCCTTCACGCCGTGACCGATACGTTCTGCACCCAGCTCCCGAATCGCCTGCCAGATGCTCTCGGGTCCGGCCGCCTCGCCCGCATGGACGGTAACGCGGAAACCGGCATCGCGCGCCTGGGTAAAGTGGCTCAGGAACTCGCTGCCCGGGAAGCCCAGCTCATCACCCGCCAGATCGACCGCGGTGATGTGATCGCGATGGGCAAGCAAACCTTCCAGTTCGCTGAGGCAGGCATCTTCGCCAAAGGTACGGCTCATAATACCGATCAGACGCACGTCGATATCGTGCTGCTGACGGCCTGCGCGCACGCCCTCGATTACCGCTTCAACCACACCGGCAATCGGCAGGTTGTGGGTCATCGCCATATAACCAGGGGAAAAACGCAGTTCAGCATAGTGAATGCCCGCGCGGGCGGCATCTTCGACATTCTCCTGCGCGATCCGGCGGCAGGCATCCAGATCACCCAGCACTTTCACACCCCAGTCGAGCTTCTGCAGGAAGCTCACCAGGTCAGGCTCATTCTGGCCGACCTGTACATGTGGACGCAGCGTCTCCAGCGTGGAAGCAGGCAGGGCGAGGTTAAACTGGCGACCTAAATCGAGAATGGTTTGTGCACGGATGTTGCCATCAAGGTGGCGGTGAATATCAGTCAGAGGAATTTTAGAATCGATCATGGCGCACTCGCTCAGTTGTCGGTGAAGTGCAGAGCATTATAAAAATATCTTGCGCAACAGCGCCAGCTATTTGCGCAACAGCCGCGCCGGATGCTGCTTAATTACGCATAACCGGCGAGCAATGGTTGCCTCGCCGGTTAATGTCACTTCTGTAAATGATGGATCGCTGCAATCAGGCGTGAAACGCCCTCATCAACTTTGCTGCGCGGACAGCCAACGTTAAGACGCAAAAACCCTTTGCCTGCATCACCGTAGGTCGATCCGGGCATCATTGCGACCCGTTGCTGGATCAGCGCCTGTTGCAGGGCTTCTTCAGGAATGCCCAGCGGATTGATATCGAGCCAGGCGAGATAGGTCGCCTCGGGAATGTGCCAGTTCAGTGCGGGAAACTCAGCGTTAAGGCGATTGGCAACCAGTGTGAAATTATTATAAAGATAGCTGCGTAATGCATCCAGCCAGGGTGCGCCTTGTCGGTAGGCGGCAACGTGTGCCGTGACGGCCAGCACGGCCGGAGACGAAAGGCCGTCAGCATTTTTCAGCGCCTGAAACCAGGCGGCTCTGTCCGCCGCATCCGGGATGATTCCCCACGCACCGGTCAGTCCTGGCACGTTGAAGCTTTTCGACGCCGAGGTAAACAGCGCCCAGTCACTGCGCGCCACGCTGGCCCACGGAGTATGGGGCTGATGACCCACTATCATATCCATATGAATTTCATCGCTGATCACCCGCACGCCGTGACGCTCGCAGAGCGCCGCCATCTGTTGCAGCTCAGCTGCTGTCCACACTTTACCGGTGGGATTGTGCGGGCTGCAGAGCAACAGGGTTTTGCAGCGCGGTCGCGCCAGCCGCGTCTCCAGCGCGGCCATATCACATCGCCAGCTACCGTTATCCCGCTTCAGCGGCATCTCCAGCACCTGTCGCTGATTGCCGCGTACCGTTTTATAAAAAGCATCGTAGGCGGGGGTGTGGAGCACCACTTCATCATCCGGGTTGCTCCAGCGGCGCAGCATCTGCGCCACCATATAGATCACCGAGGGGCCATAAACCAGCGTGTCAGCATCGGGCTGGTAGCCGAAACGGCTGGACATCCAGTGGCAGCAGGCGGAAAGAAAATCGTTATGCTGCCAGCGACTGTAACCCAACACGCCATGTGCTACGCGCTGCGCCAGCGCCTGCTGAACCGCTGGCGCAGTTCTGAAGTCCATATCCGAAATGGTAAACGGCAGCAGGTCGGGGACGCCAAAGCGGTCAGCCACGAAATCCCACTGGGTAGACCAGCTGCCGCGGCGATCGATGACTTCATCAAAGTTAAACATTATCGGCTCCGACACATCAGGCAGTGACATTCATCAGGTGTGACAGTTCATCTTTCACCGACTGCACCTGTGGACCGATAACTACCTGCAGGCTGGTCTGATTAAGATGGACCACTCCTATCGCGCCGTTGGCTTTCAGCGTCGCATCATCCACTTTACTCATATCCGCCAGGGTCAGACGCAGACGCGTCAGACAATTATCCAGCGAGGTAATATTCTCCACGCCGCCAAGTGCCGCCAGAATAGCAGGTGAGTTATAGCCAGATTTACCTTTACCGGCATTGCTGACCTGCTGCGCAACCGCACTGGCACTTTCCACTTCGCGGCCCGGTGTTTTGATATTGAAGTGCAGAATGGCGAATCGGAAAATCAGGTAGTAACCAACAAACCATATCGCTGCGACAACGGGTACCCAGTACCATTTGGTCGACAGCCCGTGCAGCACACCAAACACCACAAAGTCGATGATATTGCCGTCTGTATTGCCGATAGTGACGCCCAGTATCGCCATGATGCTGAAGCCAACGCCGGTCAGCAGGGCGTGGATCAGATAAAGGAACGGGGCGACAAACAGAAACAGGAATTCGATAGGTTCGGTGGTGCCGCCAACCACGCAGGCCACCACGCCGGAGATCAACAGACCTTTGATCTTATGGCGATTCTCCGGTCGCGCGCAGTGATAGATGGCCAGGGCGGCACCTGGCAGACCACCGAGGAAGGCAGGCATTTTACCCTGTGACAGGAAGCGGGTCGCGCTTTCAGCAAAACCGTGGGTTTCCGGGCAGGCGAGCTGCGCCTGGAAAATGGTTAAGGCACCGCTCACGTTCTTGCCACACACATCCAGTGTGCCGCCTGCATCGGTAAAGCGCATGATGGCGACCAGAATATGCTGCAGGCCAAACGGCAGCAGCAGACGTTCGCCGGTACCAAAGATCATCGGGCCAAAATCACCCGCGCTGTTAATCATCCAGCCTAATCCGGTGATACCCCGCGCGAAAAAAGGCCAGATCAGCGGGACGACCAGTCCCAGTAAACCAATCACCAGCGTGGTGATAATCGGCACAAACCGGGTGCCGCCAAAGAAGGCCAGCGCATCGGGCAGTCGGATGTTATGAAAGCGCTCATGCAGCCAGAACACCACAATACCTACAATGACCGCGCCCAGAATGCCGGTATCGATCGACGGGATCCCCAGGATCGGCTGTACGTTGTTAGCTTTCAGCAGGGCGGCATCGTTGGTTGGCAGAATGCCGTGGATGTTGAGCCAGAAGTTGATGCTGAGGTTTAGCACAGCATACCCCACAAAGCCGGCAAACGCTGCCACGCCCTTGTTCTCGCGCGCCATACCTAGCGGAATCGCAATGGCGAACATCACCGGCAGATAGCTAAAGGCGAACGATCCCAGTTTGGCCATCCAGAGAAACAGATATTGCAGCCAGGGGTGATCCAGCACGGGTAACAGGGTCAGGACATCACGACTGCTCAGCGAACTGCCAATCCCGAGCATGATGCCGCAGAAGGAAAGCAGGGCAACCGGCAGCATAAAGGTTTTCCCCAGACTCTGGAAAAATTCCCAGACGGACATTTTTTGGTGAGAGGGTGACATGAACGCTCCTGGATAAACGGACCACTGAGTGAAGTGGCGGGATGATAAAACGTTTTACCTGAATCTTATGCGCGCTGAATCACACTCTTCAGGTCATGGACGATATAATTCTGACGTCATAAGGTGTAACGTTTTACCTTGTTTTCTAATGCTGTAGTTCAGTTGAGTAATCTGATGAGTAAAATCACCATCAATGATGTTGCGGCGGCGGCGGGCGTGTCGGTGACCACGGTATCGCTGGTGTTATCCGGCAAAGGACGGATCTCTGTGGCCACCATGGCGCGCGTGAACGAGGCCATTGAGCAACTCGGTTTCGTGCGTAACCGTTCGGCAACCATGCTGCGCGGGGGGGAGAGTGGCGTGATTGGCTTGATCGTCCGCGATCTCAGCCAGCCATTTTATGCCGAAATGACGGCAGGCCTGAGTGAAGCGCTGGAGAAGCAGGGCAAATTGCTGTTCCTGACGCAGAGCGGTGCCCAGGGACAACATCTGCATCGCTGCTTTGAGTCACTGGTCGCTCAGGGAGTGGATGGCGTAGTGCTGGGAGGCGGTGCCGATAAGGCCAGCCAGATCGTGACGCGGGCCAGAGAGGTGAATATGGCCTTAGTCTGTGCCGCGCGCGCCAGTAGCCTGGAGGAGGTGGATGCTATCCGCCCCGATAATGCTCAGGCTGCGCGTCTGGCCACAGAATACCTGATTCGTCAGGGGCATCAGCGCATTGCCTGGCTGGGCGGCCATAGCGCATCACTGACCCGGGCAGAACGTCTTGGCGGCTACTGCGCCACCCTGCTGCAATATGGGCTGCCGTTCCGGCCTGAGTGGATTATTGAATGCGGTAACACGCAAAAAGAGGCGGCTGACGCGGCGGTACAGCTGTTTCAGCACCATCCGCGGCTGACTGCCGTGCTGGCCTATAACGCCACTACCGCGCTGGGATGCTATTTTGGGCTGTTGCGCACCGGGCGAACATTCGCGCGGGGTGCAGTCGACAGCTATTACGATCAGCAGTTGGCTCTGATGGGCTTTGGCGATGAACCGCAGGCGGAACTGACCGATCCGCCGCTTACGTTTGTCACCAGTTCAGCCCGGGAGATTGGCCGTGTGGCAGCTGAGCGTATCCTGCAACGGATAGCGCAACCCGATGCCGCCCGTCAGAACGTGATTATGCCGCCGCAGCTGGTTATTCGCGGCTCGGCATAAAAAAGGCGACCCGGAGGTCGCCTTTAAAGGAACAGAGAAAAATTACTGCGGCATCCCTTCGCTGGTCGGCATACCCAGCATATAGCGGGAGAGGAACTGCTCCAACGTCATTTTGTCGCCGTTCATGTTCACCTGACCGTTGGTATACTGCAGGCTTGTGACGATATTGTTATCCTGCTGCTGAGTCAGGCGGAACATCTGACCCATCGCCGCCAGTCCTTTCACCTGCTGATCTGCCAGCTTCTGTGCGTCATCGGCCTGATATCCTTCAGCCAGTCCCACTTTATGCATGGTTTCGGTCGCCATTGGCATATTGATGACCAGCTTGCTGTCCAGGCTCTTCAGTACCCGATCAACCATGGCGCTGAGTGTCTGGGCTTCGCCGGTCACCGCAGAGGGATCGTTGAAATTAGCGTTCAGGTTAAAGGTGCTTTCACCTTTATCATTTTTCCAGCTCAGTGGGGCGATACTGATAGCAGGTGAGCCTTTCAGCAGCATCGGCAGGTTGCTCATCAGGATCTGATGCACACCCGCCTGGTAGCGGATAGGATCTTCCGCGACGCCAGGCTGGCTCAGCAGTTCCTGCATCTGGGCGTTGTAACGATCGGAGAAGGCTTTTACCGCCTGCGCATCAAACTGTGACAGTTTCATCTTTAGCGCTGCCTGACCAAAATCCTGCTTCTGCAGCTGAATGCCTTCAACCTTGTAGTCGATATTGCCGCCAATCTTACCGGCGCTGTTATCGAAAGAGGAGGTGCCTTTCATTTTGTGCAGCGTCAGGGCGTCCTGACCATTGATGCTGGCATTGACCTTCTCAATATCCACTGACTGGTCGCCAATGCGTACGCCTTCCGGGCTGAGATGGGTGTTACCGCTCAGCTTCAGTCCATTGATGGTGAACAGCACCGGCTGGCCCATCTCATTTTTACTGGTCAGCGCGAGGCTATCAACGTCACTGTCCAGCGACACTATGTCGCCTTTGTTATCCGCGCTGACGTTGAAGGTGCCCCCATTGGTGGCCAGACGCTCGCCGCTTTGTGCATTCTGATAATCAACCGGCAGAACGCGCAGCGCCGTATCGGTGGCACCGCTGTAGCCGATACGGGTATCGGCATTAATCAGCGACTTGTTGCCGGTCAGCTCAAACAGCTTTTTCACTGCATCGGTGTTAGCCAGTTCGGTATGAACCGACGCCATGCTCGGGATCAGATTGAAATGCTTCAGCTGAGCAAACGGGAAAGGGCCATGATCGATGGTTTCGTTCAGGATGATGCTCTGGCCTGGTTTCAGCAGGGGATTATCTTCCGTCTGCGAGTTGGCCTGAATCACCAGATTCACTTTGCTGCTGAACACGCCGCGCTGATAGTCCTGATAGCTGATCTTCAGTCGGCTGTTAGGGGCATAAGCATTCAGCTGGGCATTGGCGTTCTGCACCAGCTCATCCCTGTGGCTTTCAATCTGCTTGCCGGTGAACCATGCCGCGCCAGTCCAGACTACGCCCAGTGCGATGATGACACCTACGGCAACATTGGTCTTTTTCATTGCTGATTCGTCCTTATCCTTGAGTCCGCTTATGCCGCAGGTTTACCCCAGCGACTGAAGAAAAACGCCCGCAGGCGTTTAAAAGCTAATAGGTTGAAATAATAGCAGTTAACAGGCACTCCGTCAGCCGCTTCACCCTAAGTCGTTAAATACCCGCGCCAGTCGGCCCGTGCCTGCGACCGTTACGGGGGATTCGCTGGCGGCAATGAAGCAGGATTCACCTGGTTTCAGCGTCACCTGCTGCTCGCCTTTGGCGATCACCGTCTGGCCTTCAATGCAGAACAGCACTGCGGCGCTCTGCTGCGCCAGCGGCTGTGGCTCTGCGTTCAGGGTATGAATGGCAAAAGCAAAATCCTCCACCGGAATCGGGAAGCGCAGCGCATTGCCCTGTTGCTCCGGCTCGGTCAGCAGGGTGCTGGCTGGCTTCTCTTCAAACTTCAGGTTCGCCATCAGCTCGGCGATATCGATATATTTCGGGGTTAAACCGGCCCGCAACACGTTATCGGAGTTTGCCATCACCTCCAGCGCCACGCCTTTCAGATAAGCGTGCGGGGTTTCCGCGTAGAGGAACATCGCCTCGCCCGGTTGCAGGGTGATTACGTTCAGCAGCAGCGGCGAAAACAGGCCGCTGTCGTCAGGATACTCGGCCGCAATCATGCGAATGGTCTGCCACGGCTCACCCTGTTGTGCATCAACCGCGGATTTCAGGATGCCCAGCGCCAGCGATTTCGCCTCACCCTCCAGTGACAGCAGGGTAGAGAAGAGCGCGGCCAGCGTATCCTGATCGGGATGCTGCAGAAAATGGGCAATCTGTGGATGTGCGCCCGCAACCGGCTCCAGCAGTGAAACCATCTCCGTCAGGGTGCGAAAGCCATTCATCGCCTGGAAGGGCGTCAGCGCGCAGACCAGCTCCGGCTTGTGGTTGGCATCTTTATAATTACGCTCAGCAGCCGTCAGCGGAATACCCGCCGCATTCTCACGGGCAAAGCCCACTTCGGCCGCGCGTTTGCTGGGATGGACCTGAATCGACAGCGGCTGATCGGCAGACAACACTTTGAACAGGAAGGGCAGTTCACCAAAACGCTGTGCCACCGCTTCGCCCAGCATGGCGGCAGGCGCGGCATCAATCACGTCACGCAGCGAACGCTCGCTGCCCTGGTCAATCACGGTGGAGGGGCTTTTCGGATGTGCACCCATCCAGAGTTCCGCCATCGGCAGCCCCTGTGGATTGGCGATTCCGTAAAGCTCAGTCAACGCAGTTTTGCTGCCCCATGCGTAGTTTTGCAGCGTATTGTTCATTTTTTGCATTGTATAACCCTTTATCACGGGAAATTATTGCCAGTATTAAAGCAGAAACTGCCGGTAAAAATACATCTCCAGCGCAAAAGGACGCTAAGCTCTGATAATGTTAAATTATTGTGTATTACTATCCTGACCGCCCGGCAGTCGATCGTAATGACGTACCGGGCGGTCATTCTTTTAAAAACCAGATGAAGGAGACGTATTCATGGCAGCCAATCGCATTGAGAAAGATTCAATGGGCCCCATCGACGTACCGGCAGACAAACTGTGGGGCGCGCAGACACAGCGCTCACTGGAACACTTCCGCATCTCAACTGAAAAAATGCCGACCGCGCTGGTGCATGCACTGGCACTGACCAAGCGCGCCGCGGCCAGCGTTAACCGCGATCTGGGACTGCTGCCCGCTGACCGCGCCGAGGCGATTGTCAGCGCGGCCGATGAGGTGCTGGCTGACAAGCATGCGGATGAATTCCCGCTGGCGATCTGGCAGACCGGTTCCGGCACCCAGACCAATATGAACATGAATGAAGTGCTGGCGAACCGCGCCAGTGAAATCCTCGGCGGCGAGCGTGGTATGGCGAGGCTGGTTCATCCCAACGACGATGTGAACAAGAGCCAGAGCTCCAACGATGTCTTCCCGACGGCGATGCACGTTGCCGCCGTTATCGCCCTGCGCGAACAGCTGATCCCTCAGATTCAGGTACTGAAAAAGACGTTGAGCCAGAAGTCCGACGCCTTTAAAGATATCGTCAAGATTGGCCGTACTCACCTGCAGGATGCCACGCCGCTGACCCTGGGCCAGGAGATTTCCGGCTGGGTGGCGATGCTGGAGCATAACCTGAAGCATATTGAGCAGAGTATTCCGCACGTGGCGGAACTGGCGCTGGGCGGCACGGCAGTAGGCACCGGCCTGAACACCCATCCGGAATATGCGGTGCGCGTGGCGAAGGCGCTGGCCGATCTCACGCAGCAGCCGTTTGTCACTGCGCCAAACAAGTTTGAGGCGCTGGCAACCTGTGATGCGCTGGTGCATGCACATGGCGCGCTGAAAGGGCTGGCCGCCTCGCTGATGAAAATCGCGAACGACGTGCGCTGGCTCTCTTCCGGCCCGCGCTGCGGCATCGGCGAAATCGCCATTCCGGAAAATGAACCAGGCAGCTCCATCATGCCGGGTAAAGTTAACCCGACCCAGTGCGAAGCGATGACCATGCTCTGCTGTCAGGTGATGGGTAACGATGTGGCGATCAACATGGGCGGCGCATCCGGTAACTTTGAGCTTAACGTGTTCCGTCCGATGGTAATCCATAACTTCCTGCAATCAATTCGCCTGCTGGCGGATGGCATGGACAGCTTTAATCATCACTGCGCGGTCGGTATTGAGCCGGTGCGTGAGCGCATCGATCAACTGCTTAACGAATCGCTGATGCTGGTGACGGCGCTGAATACCCATATTGGCTATGACAAAGCGGCAGAAATTGCCAAGAAGGCGCACAAAGAGGGGCTGACGCTGAAAGGCTCGGCGCTGAAGCTGGGTTATCTTACCGAAGAGGAGTTTGATGCCTGGGTTCGTCCGGAAGAGATGGTCGGCAGCATGAAGTCGTAGGGTTTGAGTGGGTCAGAGGCCAGCGAATGCTGGCCTTTTTGATTTATATCGGACAATCGACCCACAGATGCAGTCTGGGGATTAAAAGATTCAGCGGTTCTGCAGCAGGTTTATAACGATGGTTAATATTATCGGCATCGTAGTTAAGCAATTCGCCCAGTACCGGAACCTGCGTGCGATCGCGACAGATAACCAGAATCGGTGAAGGACAGGCCAGCTGAGTCTGTTTTTGTTCATCCGCGCGCCAGACGCGTGCAACCGGCTGGACTTTGACCGGGCGCTTGATTTTCAGCCGTGCCGAGGCGGGAAGGGCACGCACGCTTGCCAGCTCCTCCTGCACTTTTTCCGCCCACTGTTCACGTGACCACGGCGCTTTTGCACGTCCTGACTTCAGGCTTTTTTCCAGCTGGGCGATCACCTCTTCACGCTTGAGATTCTTGATAATGTGCTTGTTGGCCCAGCCGAAACGCAGGCTATCCGGTGCGCTCAGCAGGGTGATAGTGCGATAGGCATTCAGGGTAATCAGCCCGCGCAAATGCTGGTGGACGAACTCAAAACGCGCCTCACTCGGCAGGCCTGAGTCCACCGTAATCAGCTGCTCAAGCCGTGCTTTCAGCTGATTGATGACGTCGACCAGTGCGCCGATCTCCGCTTCCTGCTGCGCGTCGCATTCGATACAGAGCGCGCCAGGTAAGCGCACGGCAGCCTTGGTGCTCAGCTGTTCTGACTGATGCTGCATAAACAGGCGGCAGTAGTGGTCAAGCGCCATCTTTAACGCGCTCTCCCCGAGATGCTGCTCGACGGCAATCCGGGTGATCGCTTCATGTTCGCGGCCTTTAACCACCGGCGGCAGGCTGAAGACGCGGGCGATCAGCAGAGGCTGCGCTTCAATCTGCTGACGCAATTCACCCAGCGCCAGTTCCAGGTCATTTACACATTGATGCATATCAGCCACTAAGTCGTAGCGCGTCATGTTGTGCCTCCATAGTTACAACGTCCACAATGTGGCAGAAGCCTGGCGAGGATGCAAGCACCATATAGTTACAACATACTAAAAGTGTTTTACTCAAAACCGTGCGGCCTGCCTGGCTATCCAGTCGAAAGGGCTTCACGCATTTTGGCTTATCGCAGAACATGTTATAAAAACGGTTCGCCTGCTAACCAAGAGAACGCTTGTGAATCAGAACAACAAACCCGCTATCGCCGCCATTATTACCCTGGGCTGGGTGCAGATCCTCTCGTGGGGCGGGTCGTTCTATCTGATGGCAGTGATGGCGAATCCGATTGCGGCTGAGACAGGCTGGTCACAGCAGTGGATTTATGGCGCGCTCTCGACCGGGATTCTGGTCTCGGGCCTGCTGTCACCGCTGGCTGGCAGAATTATCGCCCGTACCGGTGGCCGCCTGTTACTGGCGCTGAGTGGGATGGTGATGGCGGTGGGGCTGGTGATCATGGCTTATAGCCACTCTCTGCCGCTGTTTCTGTTTGCCTGGGTAATTATTGGCATCGGTATGGCGATGGGCCTTTATGACGCACTATTTGCCACGCTCGGCACCTGCTATGGCGGTCAGGCGCGTGCAGCGATCACCGGTATCACGCTGATATCTGGCTTCTGCACCACGCTGGTCTGGCCGGGAACGGCGTTGTTAATCCACGGATTCGGCTGGCGAAACGCGTCGCTGATTATTGCGGCACTGATGGTCGTCTGCGTGCTGCCCGCCTATCTGTTTGCCTTACCCGACAGTCATGCTAAGCGGCCGGAGAAACGACTGAGTCCGCAGCCTGGCACGGTGGAGATTGCGCCTGCGCTGTTCTGGCTGCTGTGTGCCATTTTTACCCTGGCGTCAGTGATCATGACGGCTATTTCCGTGCAGCTTATCGCCTTGTTGCAGGCGAGTGGCCATACGCTGACCTCGGCGCTGGCGATCAGCGCCGTACTTGGTCCGTGCCAGGTGGGATCCCGACTCGTCGATATCGCCTTTAAACGCAGTCATCCCATCCGCACCACCTTTTTTTCCGTCGGGCTGGTGGCGCTGGGCTTGCTGTTACTGGCACTGTTTCCGCAGATGGCGTTGCTGAGCATGGTGCTGTATGGCGCAGGAAATGGCTTACGTGCCATCGTGCGCGGAACTTTACCGCTGGCGATGGTCAAACCAGAGTCTTATGCGATTGTGGTGGGTAAAATGGCCCGCCCGGCGTTGATGGGGCAGGCACTGACGCCGCTGATAGGTGGATATGTGTTTGAAAAGATGGGTGCATCGGCGACGCTGTGGTTGCTTTGCGCCCTGGCAATCTTTAACGTGGTACTGGTTATGGCACTGAAGCAGCGATTACTGGCGGCATCGGCCACCACGGCATAGCGGAACGGTTCTTCCTGCTCCGCAGGAAGAGGGCAGTTAGCAGGCTAAGCACCTTGTGCTATCGGGCCTCAGCCTTTGGTGAATACGTGCCTTGTCACCGCCGGTTTGCTTCAAAAAAGCAACAGTGTTTGTTATATTTATTGCTCATTGATTGTTCACTTATGCGGCAATAAAACAATAAGATGCACCGCAACTCAGGATAAAGAAATGCTTGATTACCGCTTCCCGACAGCTTTGCAAATGGTTCTGAGCGTAGCGATGGCGGAGCAAATGGGAAAACGCTCTACCAGCGCGATTCTGGCCTACGGGCTGGAAGCGAATCCCAGTTTCATACGAAAATTAATGGTCCCGCTGACCCGTGACGGCATTATCGTCTCCACGCTGGGCCGTACCGGTTCGATTCATCTGGGCCGTCCTGCTGCGGAAATTACCCTGCGGGATATCTATGTCTCCGTAATCGAAGACAAAAAAATCTGGGCCGCGCGTCCTGACGTCGCGCCGCGCTGTCTGGTCAGTGCTAACCTCTGCTGGTACTTCAAGTCGATAGCCGATGAAGCCGAGCAGGCGTCGCTGGATGTGCTGGCAAAACGCACCGTGGCAGACGCACTGAACGAACTGAAGAAACGCGACACCAGCAACTGCACCGCCGTGCCTGAACCGGAACCCGAAGAGATGGATGATCTCTGCAAAAAGAGCCGCTGATTAGCGGCTTTTTTTATGCCTGCTGGTCAGTAACTTCCTGCCTCAAATCTGCCATAAGCCAATAACTCACTTTCCTGGAGTCGGTTATCACGCTGAACCTGATGAATCATTTGAAAATTCAGCATCCATCACAACATTAATGTTGTATTGATTATCACCAATGTTATTCTTGCTGTTATACACAGCGAGGGAACGCGATGAAGTACAGTGAATTCAGACGCTGGCTCATTCAGCAGGGCGCTATTTTGACTAAGCACCGCAGTGGAAGCAGCCATTTCAAGGTCTTCCTGGGCGACAGGCAATCCATTTTTCCGGATCACGGAGCGAAAGAAATGCCTGAAGGTACGCGCAGAAAAATTTTAAAAGATCTGGGCCTGTGAGCCCGATCAGAGAGGTAACTCTATGTTTAATTATGCCGTCAGATTAACTCATGACGTCAAAACCGATACCTATGAGGTCTCGTGTCGTGATTTGCCGTTACTGCATTCCGTCGGCGACACCGTTGAGGAAGCACTTGCAGAAGCCGAAGATGGACTGGTGACGGCAATCTCTCTCGAGATGGATACGCGTCGTCCGATTCCGGTTGCCAGTAAACCGCTGGAAGGAGAGTACATTGTCTCTGTGCCTGTACTGGTGGCAATGAAAGCGGCACTTTACAACGCAATGATTGAAACTGGCACCCGTAAAGTCGATCTGGCACGCCAGCTGGGCGTGAATGGCCCACAGGTTGATCGACTACTGGATGTAGAGCACTCATCGAAAGTCGAAAATGTGGAGCTGGCGCTGGCTCAGCTGGGACGCAAAGCCCGGATTGAAATTCGGACCTGATCATCTGCCCGCAAGCAGAATGCTGCAGGTCAAAGATGAATAATGATTCAGATCTGGCTAACGTCGCTGGTCAACCCGCCGTGACCACCTATGTTCCTGAACTCAACATGTTCCGTGGGCGCTTTACTGGCCTGTCAGGCTAATGTGATTTTGTCTCTGACAGCGTACAGGGGCTGTACAAAGAGGGCGAGATTTCGCTGCGCGAATATCTGGTAGATTGTGCAGCCTCCGGCATTAATCCCTATGCTGAGCAGGAAAAAATTAAGACCTTTACGCTGCGCTATCCTGAATCGCTGTGAGAGCGCCTGTCTCAGGCTGCCGCGCAAAATGAAACCTCGCTGAATGCGTTTATCATTGAAACGCTGAATGAAAGATTGAAGCGGCGCTAACCTGCAAGGCAGAATCTGCCGGCATCTGTGAATCACAGGCAAAAAAAGGGGGCGATCGTATGATCGCCCCCTTTTAACTTTTATGGTTTACGCCGTCACGGACGATGCACTACCTGACCGGCGCGTCACCAGCTTGCGCAGGGCGACGTAGAACACCGGCGTCAGGAACAGGCCGAACAGCGTCACGCCGAGCATGCCGGAGAAGACCGTAATACCCGTAACGCCGCGCACCTCTGCACCCGCGCCTTCACCCAGAATCAGCGGTATTGTACCGGCGATAAAGGCGATGGAGGTCATCACAATCGGACGCAGACGCAGGCGACACGCTTCCAGCGCCGCTTCCACAATCCCTTTGCCCTGAATCTCCAGCTCTCGCGCAAACTCGACGATCAGAATCGCGTTCTTACAGGCCAGCCCCATCAGCACCACCAGTCCGACCTGCACGAAGACGTTGTTGTCACCGCCAGTCAGCCAGACGCCAAACAGCGCAGAGAGCATGGTCATCGGCACAATCAGGATTACCGCCAGCGGCAGCGTCCAGCTCTCATACAGCGCGGCCAGCACCAGGAACGCCAGCAACACGGCCATCGGGAAGACAATCAGCGCGGTATTGCCCTGCGTTGACTGCTGATAACTCAGATCGGTCCACTCGATGTTCATGCCGTTTGGCAATAGCTGACCGGACATCGCTTCCAGCTGACTCATCGCCTGCGCCGAGGAGAGCACGCGTGGGTCGGCATCACCAATCAAATCCGCCGCCGGATAGCCGTTATAGCGGATCACCGGGTCGGGACCGTAGGTGGTGGTAATGTTGACCATGCTGCCAATCGGCACCATCTCACCACGATCGTTTCGGGTACGCAGGTTAGCGATATCTTCGATGCTGTCGCGGAAATCCCCGTCAGCCTGCGCCATCACCCGCCAGGTGCGGCCAAAGCGGTTAAAGTCATTCACATAAGACGAGCCGAGATAGGTCTGGAGCGTGCTGAACAGCGCGGTCAGCGATACTCCCTGAGCTTTGGCTTTATCCCGGTCTACCTTCACATCAAGCTGCGGAACGTTGGCCTGATAAGAGGAGATGGGGAAGTGCATCCCTGGCGTCTGCATGATGCTGCCCGACAGCGTATTAATCGCCGTCTGCAGTGCGCCATAACCCAGACCCGCGCGGTCCTGCACATAGAGCGAATAGCCCGAGCCCTGGCCAAGCCCCAGAATCGGCGGTGGCATAATCGAGAAGCCAAAGCCCTGCTGGATTTGCGCAATCTTCGCATTGATCTCAGCGTTGATCTCCGCCGCCGTATGTTTGCGCTCATTAAACGGCTTAAGACCGAAGAACACCGTGCCGCTGTTCGGCGTATTGGTGAACTGCAATGCATTCAGGCCGGGGAACGCTACCGCATAGGCGACGCCTTCGGTCTGCATACCGATTTCGCTCATCTTACGAATCACTTCATCCGTGCGCGCCAGAGAGGAACCTTCCGGCATCTTCACGCCACCAATCAGGTAGAGCTTATCCTGCGTCGGAATAAATCCACCCGGCACGGTGTGGAACATAAATCCGGCACCCGCCAGCAGCAGAATATAGACGCCAAACACGGCGCCACGGCGACGCAGCGTACGGCCCACCAGCGATTCATAACCATGGGCACTGCGCTGGAAGAAGCGGTTAAACGGCCGGAACAGCCAGCCAAACAGCGCATCAATGATCCGCGTCAGCCGGTCTTTCGGCGCGTGATGATCTTTCAGCAGCATCGCCGCCAGCGCAGGCGAGAGCGTCAGCGAGTTAATGGCAGAGATCACTGTAGAGATGGCGATGGTAGTGGCGAACTGCTTGTAGAACTGCCCGGTGACGCCAGAGAGAAACGCCATCGGCACAAACACCGCGCACAGCACCAGCGCAATGGCGATGATCGGCCCGGAGACCTCACGCATCGCCTGATGTGCAGCGGCGCGCGGCGACAGCCCCATCTCAATGTTACGTTCGACATTCTCCACCACCACAATGGCGTCATCCACCACGATACCAATCGCCAGCACCAGCCCGAACAGGCTCAGCGTATTCAGCGAGAAGCCAAGCAGATAGAGCACGCTAAAGGTACCGACTATCGAAACCGGCACCGCCAGCAGGGGAATGATCGAGGCGCGCCAGGTCTGCAGGAACAGAATCACCACCAGCACGACCAGAATGACCGCTTCCAGCAGGGTCTGCACCACGGCTTTAATCGAGTCGCGGACAAACACCGTCGGATCGTAAGGCGCGGCCCATTTCACGTCGTTGGGGAAGCGGGTCGCCAGCTCATCCATTTTGGCGCGAACCGCATTGGAGAGGTCGATGGCGTTGGCACCAGGCGCCTGGAAGATACCGATACCGACCGCATCTTTGTTATTCAGCTGCGAGCGCAGGGCATAGCTGCCCGAGCCCATCTCAATCCGCGCCACATCGCGCAGCCGCACCAGCGAACCATCTTCCGAGGTTTTCAGGATGATATCGCCAAACTGCTGCTCGCTCTCCAGTCGTCCCTGGGTGTTGATTGACAGCAGAAAATCGCTCTGTTTTTTCAGCGGCTCGGCACCCAGCTGACCGGCAGAGACCTGCACGTTCTGCTCCTGCATCGCCGTTACCACGTCAGAGGCGGTCAGACCACGCGCCGCCACTTTATTGGGATCAAGCCAGACACGCATCGCATACTCGCCTGCGCCGAAAATCTGGATCTGACCGACACCCGGCAGGCGGGCCAGCTCATCTTTCACCTTGAGGGTGGCGTAGTTACGCAGATAGAGCGAATCGTAGGTATTGTTCGGTGAGAACATGTGGACGACCAGCGTCAGGGTCGGCGACATCTTCTGGGTGGTGATCCCCAGCCGACGCACATCTTCCGGCAGACGGGCTTCCGCCTGCGCTACGCGGTTCTGCACCTGCACCTGCGCCTGATCAGGATCGGTGCCTGGACGGAAGGTGACGGTGGTCACCAGCACGCCGTCAGAACCGGCCACTGACTTCATGTACATCATGTTTTCGACGCCGTTGATTGCCTCTTCCAGCGGCGTCGCCACGGAATCCGCAATCACTTTCGGGTTAGCGCCTGGATATTCGGCACGCACCTGCACGCTGGGTGGCACCACGTCGGGATATTCACTGACTGGCAGCAGTGGGATGGCAATCACCCCGGTCACAAAAATCAGGATCGACAGCACCGCAGCAAAAATGGGCCGGTCGATAAAAAAGCGGGAAAAGTCCATAGCGGCCTCGGGTTATTGAGCGGCTGCCGCACGCATGGCGACCGGCTGAGCAGTGACCGGCATGCCGGGCATAAATACTTTTTGCAGACCGGCGATGATGACCTTGTCGCCGGATTGCAGACCCGATTTAACGATGCGCAAACCATCCACCATCGCGCCAGGCTGGATATCGCGCCGCTGCGCTTTACCTTCGCCATCCACCACGTAGACATACTTGCGATCCTGGTCGGTCAATACCGCTTTATCATCGATCAGCACCGCCTCGAACTGCGCGCTGCCGGGCAGACGCACGCGGGCAAACAGGCCAGGCGTAAACTGACGCTGTTGATTGTCGAGCAGGGCGCGCATACGAATGGTGCCGGTGCTGGCGGTCAGCTGGTTATCCAGAAAGTCAATTTTGCCCTGGTGCGGGAAACCCTGTTCGCCGACCAGCGCAATCTCAACCGGCAGCGCATGGCGCTGCTGGCCCTGACGCGCCATCGCCTGATAGTTCAGGAAGGTGTTCTCATCGACATCGAAATAGACATACATCTGCTGCTGCGACACCAGCGTGGTTAACACACTGGCGCTGTCGCCGGCGGTCACCAGGTTACCGGCGGTGATCATCGCCCGGCTGGCGCGACCATCAATCGGCGCGGTAACGCGGGTAAAGTCGAGGTTCAGCTGCGCCATATCGACCGCGGCCTCTGCGGCCAGCACATCCGCCTGCGCCTGGCTGGCGGCAGAACGACGCTGCTCCCACGCTTCGCGGGAAATCGCCTGCGTGCCGATCAGCTTCTCGCTGCGGCCCGATTCGCTGCGGGCCAGACTCGCCTGACTGCGCGCCCGGGCCAGTTCCGCTTTGGCCTGCTCCAGCGCCGCGCGGTAACTCCGGTCATCAATGGTAAACAGTACCTGACCTTTTCTGACCTCATCGCCTTCACGATAGTTAACGGCATCAATGTAGCCAGAGACGCGCGGACGCAACTGCACGCTCTGCACCGCTTCAACCCGGCCATTGAAATTATCCCACTGACTGACCGGTTTGATCAGCACGGGGGCGGCACTCACTTCAGGCGGCGGGGGAGCGGCGTTTTGCGCCACACCCTTATCGCAGCCGCTCAGTTGCGTGATGAGCAGTACCATCCCTAAGAGGGTTAAACCCTGACGAACCCGGTTCGTAATCATTGTTGTTATTCCGCGATAGATATAAACAGGCGGCCTGCAGGCCAATATTTGCAACTTTTAAGATTGCAATTAATCGCGGTGAGTGTAGGCTTGCGTGGCTGGCAACTGCAAGAATAACAGATACACTTTATGTGCGGTTTAGGGCAGGGCGATGAAAGCCTGAACAACTTAGCTAAAACCCCACAAAGAGTGCGGCATTTAATGTACTAATAAAACTTGCATTAAATGGCATAGTCAGCCACCCTTAAGTGTAACTGCAACTGATACTAATACTTTTCGCTACGGCGACAGGAGAGACTGGAATGATGAGTGATGCTTTTATTCACGATTTAATCGACTGGATTGATAACAACATCGAAGCACGTCTGGATCTGGATACCGTTTCAGAGCGCGCGGGCTACTCCAAATGGCACCTGCAGCGCATGTTTAAAGAGCACACCGGTTATCCACTGGGTGAATACATCCGGGTTAAGAAGCTGAAGAAATCAGCCGACCGCCTGACCAGCACAGATGAACCGATTCTCAATGTGGCGATCTCGTTAGGTTTCGACTCCCAGCAATCCTTTAACCGCAGCTTCAAACGCCAGTATGGCGTCGCGCCGGGTGCATGGCGTCGGCACAGCGGGGATTCGCACGCAGCATAACCTCGCCAGGGCCAGCTTGTCTGGCCCGCGCTTTTCTCTGCGCGCAAAACTGGTATCATCTGCGTCCTGTCGTCACGGATGCCATCATGTCAAAAAAACTCTGGATTGGACTTTTTCTCGTCCTCGCGGCCTGTTTCTACGGCCTAAAACCCTATCTGAATTCCGTTTCAGCCCCTGCCCAGGCGGATATCGCCACCCTGACTGACGCCCATACCGTGGCGCGGTGGGTGCTGCAGCATCAGCAACTGCCGGACTACTACCTCACCAAAAACGACGCGCGCAAGCGTGGCTGGAATCCGGCCAAAGGCAACCTGTGTGACGTGTTGCCTGGCAAAGCCATCGGCGGCGATCGCTTTACGAATCGTGAGAAGCGTCTGCCCGCGCGTGCAGGCCGTCAGTGGTATGAAGCGGATGTGAATTATCGCTGCGGCCATCGCGATGCCGATCGCCTGGTTTACTCCTCTGACGGGCTGGTGTTTCTCTCCACCGATCACTACCGCAGTTTCAGGCAGGTGCCCTGATCATGCTTAATCTGACCTTTGACCTGCGTCAGCTCACCACGCGCGCGGCGTTTTATCAGCAGTTTGCTGAGCAGAGCGGCTGTCCGCAGACCTTCGGACATAATCTGGATGCATTATGGGACTGGCTGACGGGCGGGATGGCGCTGCCTGTCACAATGTGGTTGCAGCACTATGCCGCGCATCAGGCCGATTTAGCGCCGGTGCTGGCGCTGCTGGAAGAGGCGGCGCAGTCGCTGGAGGGCGAACTGCGCCTGATCATTGATTAAGCGCGAAGCGGCTTAAGCAGCGCAACCAGCGCTTCGCGGGCTGCCAGCGGCAGATCGCCGCCGCCAGTGTAACCATTGTTCTCAATGATGACCTGGTTCAGCCCCACCAGCCAGTCGTAGATATAGTAGGCCGTGTGGTTGGCCGGGGCGGCAGAGAGTCTGGTCAGACGCTGACCGGCACTGAAGCTGACGCTGGGAGCCGGAGGACGCGAGAAAATCACCTGACCCCGGTTAACGCGGCTGGCAGGGCGTTCAGTTTCAGGACGCTGTAAAAAGCCGAGCCAGGCTACAAAATCCCCCAGCACCGTCATCGCCCGCGTCACCTGACGATCCGCGCGTGATTCATGGCTGACGCTCTGCGTATCGGGCTCATGCAGCGCCTGCTGCAGCTTTTGCGCGATATCGGTGCGGAATCCGGCCGTGATCAGCTCCTCAACCAGCCACTCCATCGTTGGCTTATCCACGTTCAGCAACGCCAGCAGGCTGCGGTTTTCCGGCAGCTGACGCAGATGATCCAGCCACAGCAGCAGCACCTGACGCGGATACTGCTGAGCGCTCTGCAGACTCTGACGCGGCTGAACCGGTGCTTCAGCCGGGCTCTCACTGAACAGGTCAAATTCAAATCCGATGCCAAACTGATTTTCCGGTGCCTGAATACTGGCCGGTTTGCTGCCTTGTAGGGCGGACTGATTAAGCCACAGCTGACGCAGCGCCTCACGCGGCGGCTGCAGGCGTTCCAGCAGCTCGCCATGCAGGCCGGTCCGATGCTGTAAACACTTCAGTAGCGTATCGGCGATATTCTGTTTGCGTGCCGCCTGTTCCGGGCTGGCACCCGCTTCGGTCCAGGGCAGCAGACGCCGCTCCACCACGGTATGCTGAATCTGCGCCAGCTGAGCCAGCAGCATGTCGCGGCGCGCTTCCGGCTGCATCTCATCCTGCAACCAGCTCGCCATGCGGTCGACGCCTGCGCGATCGAGTGCCAGCATCGACCCCCAGTGCTGACCGGGCTGTCCCATCTGACGCTGCACCGCTTCATCCACATTGACCTGCTGATGGCGGGCATCGAAAGGGGTAATCGCCCAGATCAGGCGCGGTTTCTCTGCAGATTCCTGTGCGGGCTGCTGACGCTGCCATTCGCGCAGCGTTTCGCTGGCGAGGTCGGCATCCTGACGCTGGCTGGCTGCGGTACAGACCAGCAGCAGATCAATTGCCTGACGCGCGGCGTAAAAGCCGGGCAGCAGGGCACGTTTCTGCTCCAGCAGTTGGGCACGCAGCGGATCCTGCTGCTGCAGGCGCTGACGATCTTCCTGGGTTGCCGCGTCACCGGACTGGCCTGGCGCGGGCAGTTCCAGCATATCGGCATCATCATAGAGCGCGGTACGCGGTGTGGAACTCAGCGGCACCAGCACTTCCAGCGTCAGCAGCGCCAGTAATCCCAGCGGCACGTTCTGCGCCTTACCGATGCGGTTACCATTCAGCGGGCAGATTTCCACCAGCTGCTGCTGATCCTGCTCACTGGCTGGCACAATCAGCTGCTCGGCCGGCAGCAGTGATGTGTCGGTCAGCAGGCTCAGTGGAGCAAGCACCCGGCTGCTGTTACGCAGCTGGTGACGCAGATGCAGCAGGGTGCGCAGCATCTCATTAAGTTCAGGCTGACCAGGCCACAGCAGTGAAAAAAGCTGTACCCGGTCGTCAACGCTGAGCCAGGGCGCAAGCTCAACCGCCTGCGGCCAGAAATGACGATCAAGTCGCGCATCGTGGTGCGTACGACGACGGCACCAGGACCAGAGTGTCACCAGCGCATCGCCTTCCAGACCCGCCAGCGGCGTGGCGAGACGATGACGCTGCAGGCGCTGCAGTGCGCTGTCGATCTGTGCGGTGTCGGGCGTTGTCGCGCCGGCACAGGCGACCATCAGCCGTACGATCTCCGCTTCACTCAGCAGCGTCAGTTCAACCGGCCACTCGTTTGAAAGCGGCTCGCGCTGATGGCTGAAACGGGTGGCGGTAGCAAAATCGAGGTTGCCGGGATTGATATGCTGAAACCAGTTCAGCAGTTTATCGCCCATGCGGGTCACTAACTGGCCCTGTGCGTCGGCCACCATTTCGTTCAGCAGCCAGGCTTTACCCGCCTGCGACTGACCAAACAGCGCCAGCGTCACCGGACGCGCCACCTGCTGCGCCAGCGCCTGAGTCTGCACGCGCGCCTGGCGCAGTTGCAGCGTCAGGGTTTCTGCTTCCAGCGCCAGACGCGGCGACTGCTCACGGCTGCTCTCAATCCAGGCCAGACTGTTATTCAGGGCGTCCTGCAACAGGCCAAGACGTTTTGCCAGCGTTTGCGGCTGACGGGGTTTCAGGGCTTTCATCGTTTACACACGCTCCCGCTGTCAATCCAGTATTGCGCATTGGCATTGCCGGTTGCCGACAGGGTATTTAGTTTGAGACTCAACTGCTCCAGCGGTACGCGGGTGCCATCATCCAGGCGGGCATCGCTCAGCACCAGACTTTCCGGGCCGGACGCGTCGGGTCCGGCTTTTACCGCCAGCCGGATGCGCAGCACGCTCTCACCGGCCACTTTTCGCGCCAGGGTGGCGTCGTTCAGCGTCAGGCTATAGAGCGGCGAGGCGGGCCAGCGATCGTTATCGAGCTGGCGGAAGCCGAGACAGACGTTGCCGCGAATACGGAAACTGCGCTTTTTATCCAGCACATAGCCGGGATCGTCGAGGTCAATTTCGCTGTAGCAGAGGTTCTCGTCCGTCAGCGCCTGGTTTTCGTCGAGCATGCCAAGATAGCGAATCGTCGAGTAGGGTTCAAAATCGCCTGCGCGGAACCAGAAGCTGCTGAGGCGCAGATCCAGCGCCAGCAGGCAGAGCATCGCGCCGACCGCCGCGGTCGATTTCGGGTTGTCGATGCGGCCATGTTTGTTAAACGGATACCAGTCGCTGGTGTGATAGCCTTCCAGCGACAGTATACGGCTGCCCGGCAGCGGTTGCAGATGACGCACCAGCGCCTGAATGCCCGGGAAGCGCGACGGGCGACCGGTCAGCAGCAGCACGTCACACTGATAGAGCGACACCACTTCACACATTGAACGCAGCGCCGGGATAATCGCCATCCGGTGCTGCATAAATTCCCCGTGCAGCTGGGACAGGCTCACCACCAGCGGCACCTGCAGCAGGTCAAAGCGGCTGTTACCGCCCAGCTCGCGCTGAATCTCGCCGTTAACGAAGGCCAGTACCGCTTCGCCCGGAGGCTGATCGACCAGCTCGCCAAACAGTGCGTTGATCTCCGCGTGGCTCTCCAGCGGATCCCAGTTTTCGTAGCGTTCCAGTACCGCCTGCGCTAGCGGAATAAACAGTTGTAAGGTGATCTGCTGACGCAGCGTGGCCTGACCGTCCATGCGGCTGTCGTGACCAAACAGCTTGTTCATCAGCGGTTCCGCCAGCGTCAGGCCCGCTTTCTGCAGATGCTGCTGCAGCGCCGGTAAAATCCAGAGCTGAATCACATCCAGCAGGATATCGTCGCCCGCGACTTTAAAGCCTTCGCGGAACAGCAGTCGCGGCGTGATTTTGACGTTGTTGCCCTGACCATCATCCAGACGATACTGGGTGATGGCGAGGTCAGTAGTGCCGCCGCCGATATCAATCGAGGCGATGCGCAGGCTCTTACCTGGCAGTTCGTCAGCATCGCGCGGGCGATCCGGACGGGCCATGCTGCTGAAAAAGTCTTCGGCGCGACCGGCAAAGTTGACCTGGGTTTCATTAAACAGCCAGACCATCTGACCACAGGTCGCTTCATCCCACTCCATCTGAACATCCGGCAGCGGTTTCGGATTCTGACGAGGCAGTGATGGTGAAAGGTCATCTTCGTCAGCCAGCCAGCCTTCCGCTTTCCAGACCAGCGCCAGCGCCTCCTGCATCCGGCGGCGGAAAATTTCACGCTCCGGCTTCGGCATCGCTGACGGCAGCGTCAGGATCACATGGCGCAGCTGACGTGGCGCGTGGCTCTGTGGCATCCGCTGACGCTGTGCCGCGCTGTTCATCTGCATCAGCGCCTGAGCCAGCAGCTCACAGAGCATAAAGGTCATCAGCGAACTGCGGCTGTAGTGCGGAGAAAAGACCGGCAGACGATCGTCGGGTGCCAGCGTCGAGAGCGGCTGGCCTTCGTCGTTGAGCAGGGTGGTAAAGGGCGCGGCATAGGCCAGCGGTTCAGCCTGTTCGCCGGGCGTGTTAAAACGCCAGCCTGGCTGATAGCGCGCCTCATCCCACAGATAACGACGCGGGCTGGAGAGGCCGGTGCTGCCTTCCAGTCCCACACGCTGCAGGGCCAGACGGCTCGCTTCACGGCCGACGCGCGTCAAAGAAGGCCACATAAAGGCCTGCTCACGACCGCTCTCCAGCGAGAAGTTCGCTTTGCCAAAACGGGTCTCGGCAAACTCCAGACGACTGTCAAACAGCTCGTTGTAAACCTGATGCGGCTGCGACAGATCGCGCAGCTGCAGCTCATAGGTCTGCTTCAGGCCGTTGCTCTCTTCCGGGTGATCTTCAACCAGAATGCCGCAGGTATGGGAGTTACCGACATCCAGAATGATATCGACATTGACCGCCGGGGTCTGCAGCGTGGCAGCCTGAATATGGATCTCGCTGAGGTCGAGCTGTTCGCCCAGCAGTTCCAGCAGATTGAGGTAGTGCGCCTGATACTCAAACTCGCGCAGCGCCTGATTAATCGCCTGTTCGCGGCGATCGGAGACGCGGTCGGTAAAGGATTCGCGCAGCCAGCCGTCAACCCAGGTCAGGTCAAGAAAATCACCCAGCTCGTAGTTGTGCCAGGCGAGCGCAAAAGTCACACCGTTCTGAGCATCAGCCGGGCTGAGGCCGAGCTGTTCACCGCCATCCTGTTCCGCCACGCAGCGGGTATCAAAGGCCAGGCTGACGCGATGGGTATTGCCCGCTGCATCGGGCGCGGGCAGCGCAACCAGACGCATCCGCGCCCAGTTTTCAGGACCGCCGATAAAACGACGTCCGCTGGCGCAGCGCAGCATCGGCAGCGGCAGCCAGCAGGCTGACAGCAGGGACAGTGAGTCTGCCAGCGCGATATCAGACTCCGGGCGCACCACTTCCGCAGCGCCGCCATCTTCCGGATAGAGCAGGAACTTACCACTGTTGCCATCGACGTTCAGGCGCAGCAGCGGGCCATTGGCGGTCTGGCGCACAAACTGGCGGCGCGCCGGAGTATCTGAGAGTTGCAGGCCGAAATCCAGAAACTGCACGCCGCTGTTTTCAATCAGCGAAATTTTTTGTTTGTCATCGATCAGGGGAGCCAGCATCGTTATTTACTCTCACGCTTAATCGTCATCGGGAAGACCCGGTCATCAGCATACTGCGCTTCACACACTGCGGCGCCGATACTCGCATGGCAGACCAGCAGTGGCATACGGTAGCGCGAACTGTTCTGGCACTTCGCCGTGTAGCGGCTCTCAATCACCAGGTTACCGGCGCTGGTCATGGCCGAGCTGACATCCGCTTTACAGGTAGTATTGCCCTGGGCGATCTGCACGCTGCCTTTGCCGTTTTTAAACTGGAAGCGCATTACCGGAGGCTTACCGGTTGGCGTCGGCATCTGGTCGATAGTGACACGCCAGCGGCCATCAATCACCCGTACCTGGCCATCGCGCACCGCATCCGGCGTCACGATCAGGTCATCGGGTTTGGCCGGAACCGGCGCCGTCACCGTTGTGGCAAGGGTAGCAGATGAGGTTGCCGGTGCGGTATCGGTGTTAGTGGCCGGTTTCTGCGGCTGCGATTCGGGGAGTTTTTCCGGTGCTGTCTGCTCTGCAGGTGGTGTGACAGACGGTGTTGCCGCAACCGGTGCCGGAGTCGCAGCAGGGGCCGGAGTGGATACCGTCGCCGGGGCTGACGCTGGCTTCGCGGTGGCAACCGGTGTTTTTACGGGTTCTGAACGATGCAGCAACACGGCCACCATCACGGCGGCAGCAATCGCCACCGGCGGTAACAGATACCAGACGCGGAAACGGCGGCGAGCCGCTACAGGCGTCACCGGCTGAGCTTCAACGGGTGCCGCAACCGGCAGCGGTTCAGCCATAGCTTCGGGTTCAGGTTCGGGCTCAGCGATCATCACTGGTTCAGCGATGACCGGTGCAGCAGGCAGCTCAGGCAGCGGTTCAACCAGCGCCACCGGCAGGTTCTCTTCCAGCGTGTCACGCAGGCAGGCCAGCGCGTCATCGCGACTGCGCGCCTGGGCATCGACAAAGCCCCAGAAGGTGATGACCGGTTTGCCATCAACCAGATAGACATACTGCTGGTCGGGGAATTGCAGGGTTTTGCTCAGCAGCGCACCAAACAGCCGCATTGATGGGTTCTCTGCCGCGCGCGCGCGCGTACTGAGATCCTGCATATCCTGCTGACAGGCGGTGAGCTGTTGCAGCGCCGCGCGACGTTCATGATCGCTGGCACCCAGCCAGGATTTCACCCGGCCGCTAAAAGGGGCATACCAGTCGAGGCGATCGCCCCGTTCATTGGCCTGAGGAATGGCCAGGCAATCTGCCAGTGCGCTCTGACGGCGCAGGCGCAGGGTTTCACGAATTTGCAGTGCTGAAGCGTAGACCGGCTGGCCATTTTCACCTAACGCCAGAACTGCATCTAAATTACCGCTGCGCAGAAAAGTTTTTGCCACCTGTTGGGCCCTTATCGGTCGTTGTCTGAGGCAGAAAATCGCGTGTTATCGACGATTAGGTTGATTTTACGCGGGGCAATGACAAATCAAACGGCAGAAAAAGGGGGTAAATCCACTGTTTTTTTCACCGGCTGACGGAAAAACCACCGCTATTTCAGAGAGTATGACGCAATCAGCCGGATTTGCGCACCAGCAGCAGGTGGGCGATGACGCCGCCCGCCAGTCCCCAGAAGGCCGGACCAATGCCCAGCAGCGAAACGCCGGAAGCGGTGATCAGAAAGGTGATCAGCGCGCTGTCGCGTTCGGCAGGCAGATCCAGTGCGCGGTGGAGGCTGCCACCCAGCGTGGCAAGGAGTGCCAGTCCCGCAAGCGCCTCAATCAGCACCGCAGGCAGGGCACTGAACAGCACGGCGATCAGCGCACCGGACGCGCCCGCCAGCAGATAGAAGATCCCCGCCAGCGCCGCCGCGCGCCAGCGTTGCTGAGGATTTGGGTCGACCTCATCGCTCATGCAGATGGCCGCCGTAATCGCCGCCACACAGACCGAAAAACCCCCTAATGGCGACAGCAGCAGCGCAATTAATCCTGTCCAGCTCATCAGTGAAGAGACGGGTGGACGGTAGCCGTGCGCCTGCAGCGTGGCGATGCCGGGGGCGTTCTGCGACGCCATCGTCACCAGGAAATAGGGCACGCCGATCCCCAGCAGCGTGGTGAGGGTAAAGTGCGGCATCACGACTTCCGGCATTGCCAGCCTAATCGGCTGCGGCGGAAAGTGGATGGCGTGCTGTGCCAGCGCGACGGCAACACCTACCAGCAGCGTGACCAGAATTGCATAGCGGGCCAGCCAGCGGCGGGCCAGCAGCCAGGCCAGGCACATGCTGCCGCACAGTACAAAGTTACTTTGCAAATCGGCAAAGGTCTGCAGCCCGAAGCGCAGCAGAATACCTGCCAGCATCGCCGCTGCCAGTGAGGCGGGAATGTAGTTCATCAGCCGGGCAAACAGCCCGGTGACGCCGCACAATACGATCAGCAGATTGGCGAAAACAAAGACGCCTACCGCCTCATTCAGCGAAATGCCGTGAAAACTGGTCGCCAGCAGCGCAGCGCCGGGCGTTGACCAGGCAGCCAGCACCGGCATGCGGTAGCGCAGTGACAGGCCCAGCGAGGCGATCCCCAGCGCGATGCCCAGCACCGACAGCCAGCCGCCAATCTGCGCGGGCGTGGCGCCCGCCGCCTGAAACATCTGATAGATAATCGCGCCACTGCTGCTGTAGCCCACCAGCACAGCCACGAAGCCGGAGACCAGCATCGGCAGGGTAAAACGGGGAGGTTCCGCTCTCGTCATGGTCAGACTCTTTAAGAGGTTGTGCGTTATAGCGCACATGGTCGCATGATGCGCTATAACGCACAAGTGTTACACTATTGCCATAACGTCACTCACCAGGATGACGAGAAAGCAGGAGAAAAAATGGCGGATTTTCAGCAACACCTGAGCAGCGCGCTCAGACAGTTGCGGCAGGCCAATGGCTGGAGCCTGACGCTGACGGCGGAGCGAACCGGCGTCAGTAAAGCGATGCTGGGCCAGATTGAGCGCGGCGAATCGAGTCCCACCGTGGCAACGCTGTGGAAGATTGCCACCGGTTTCAACGTTCCTTTTTCCTTTTTTATCGACGGCAGCGTACTGCCTTCAGGCGCCGCGCCTGGATTCAGTCAGCCCAATGCTGACATGTCGGTACGGTCGCTGCTGCCTTACGATCCGCAACTGCGTTTTGATCTGCTGGCGGTGGAGCTGGCAGCGGGGGCGCAGAGCCATTCTTCGCCCCATGAAGCGGGCTGTGTGGAGCAGGTGGTGGTCATCGAGGGCGAACTATTGCTGGGCGTCGGGGATCTCTGGCGACGTCTGCTCGCCGGGGAGGCGTTCCAGTTCAGGGCCGACGTGCTGCACAGCTACCGGAACCCGCTCAGCACACCGCTGCGCTTCCACAGTCTGATCCACTATCTGCAGCGCCCGGACTTTACAAATTGATACCTGAGCAAACTACACAGTTTACCTTCGTATCTTTATACTTTCGCTTATCGATGGAGACGGGTAATGAGCGATCCGACTGAATCCGCTGCAATGCTGCGTATGCTGGTGGGCAAGCTGGGCCGCCGGTTGCGCGAGTCAGCACCGCCTGGCGAATTAACCTGGTCGCAGGTCGCGGTGCTGGGTCATCTGGTTCGCGATGGAGCGATGACGGTGACGCAACTGGCGGCAGCCGAGGGCGTACGCACCCAGTCAATGGGCGCGACCGTCGCCGGGTTACTGGCGGCCGAACTGGTGACGGGCGAGCCGGATCCCCATGATGGTCGTAAAACCCGCTATTTGCCCACGACGTCCAGCCTGGCGGTGATTACGTCGAGTCGCGCGATGCGCGATGACTGGCTGCTCCGGACGCTGGAAGCGCGACTGAGTCCGGCAGAACAGCAGCAACTGACGGACGTTCTCCCTCTGCTGCAACGACTCACTGACTATTAAATCTGAGGATTCAACATGGCTGTAACCACACTTGATGCAAAAACTGCGCTGATTGTTATCGACCTGCAACATGGCATTGTGGCGTTGCCGCTGGTTCATGAACCGCAGCCGGTAATCGAACGCTGTGCCGGACTGGCTGAGGCGTTTCGCGCGCACGATCTGCCGGTTGTGCTGGTTAACGTGGCCGGTGGGGCGCCGGGCCGCAATGAGCAGGCACGTCACAGCGGCGAACTGCCCGCCGACTGGGCGACGCTGGTTCCGGCGATGACCCCACAGCAGAATGACCTTACGGTCACCAAGAAAACCTGGGGCGCGTTTCACGCCACGGCGCTGCACGATGAGCTGCAGAAGCGCGGCATTACTCAGGTAGTAATTTGCGGTATCGCGACCAGTATCGGCGTGGAATCTACCGCACGACAGGCGTATGAGCTGGGTTACAACGTCACGCTGGCGACCGATGCGATGACCGATCTGAACCTCGATACGCACAACAATAGCGTGAACCTGATCTTCCCGCGCCTGGGTGAAACCGGCAGCTGTGAGGATATTAAGGCGCAGTTAAAATCGCGCGCCTGATTCGCGTGTGACGTTAAGCTTTGGGCCACCGCGACGGTGGCCCGTTGAGGGCAGCCACAGCTCTTATCAAAAAACTGCGCCACGTTTCTCCCCAGGGGGCCGGACGAAACTCTTCACCAGCAATCGCTGACATAATGACATTCAAATCATCATCCTCATTCTGAAGCAGGATGTTTATTTCATTCCGCGCTTCAATAACAGGCATGTCATGATCAATATAGCTCTGGAGCATTTCTTCGAGGGTATTGCCAAAGTCGTCATGGCGGCAGCTTAAAAACACTCTTAACATGCCGGTTAGCGCCGGGTATTGTTTCACGGGTTTATCACCCCATCCACGGATAAGACGTGAGAACATAGTAAGGTTTCCCGTTATAAGTTTGCTTAAGCAGCACCACGCGCACAGCGTAACAGGTTTCTTTTGTCGCTTTACCCTGCCTGAATCCATAACCCACAGCAGCCCTGCTACGATATACCAGTTCCAGAGGACTGGCGTTATTCCCCCAGTTCGCCCAATGAATGATCCTGAGTCGGTTAGCTTTCAGGGCTGAGCTGATCGCTTTTTCTGCAATCTGAACTGAATAATATGATGATACTGAGTGCATATTTGGGCTGAGGGCCAGCCTGGCGAGTAAATCATTATCAGAAATTGCGACGTGCTTAGCAATGGTGTGTCCGCCAGCCCTTACAGAGTTGACAGCCTCATGCTCAGCAATTTTAAACGTACCCGCCCGGACGTATACAACACGGGCTGCACTAACAGTAAGTCCAAAGGCAACTGGAACACCCACATCTATGGCCAGACCGATATTCCATGCTGCTGTGTCGTCAGCGCCAAATTTCTTTGCGAGAGCAACAGCCGTCTGGTAGGTGGCTGTTCGGGTATTCTGGCCGGTCAGCACCCGGTTAGCTGCAGCATTAATGCTATCCATACTGTGAGCACCAACGACAATACATGCTGCCTTGGTTATCCCGGTGGGTTCGGGAGCCATACACAATGCGGTTGCACCAGCCAACTCCAGACTACCCATGAGCAGGTCAAGACCACCCATAAGACGGTTGCTCATTCCTTCGGATTCAGTAACTGACTTATCGGAAAGCACCGCCGCAAGATGTACCGGAGACATTGCAATTTGTAGCTCGTTGTCCATAACAATCAATCCTTAAAAGAAATTCAATTCGCGCGCCTGATTCGCGTGTGAAGGTAAGATCCGGGCCACCACAACCGTGGCCCGAATTGTTTTAGCGGAAGGCATAACCCAGCGTTAAACCGACGCTGTAATTGCGGCCCGGCGCGGATTCGAAATAGCGACCATTACTCTCATTCACAATCACTGAACCCACATAGTGCCGGTCAAACAGGTTATCGACCCGGCCAAACAGATCCAGCGTCCAGTTCTCAACCAGCCACTTATAGCCACTGTTAACCGCTGCAACGGTGTAGGACGGAGTGTTCACGCTATTCTGATCTTCAGCGGCGATCTGGCTCAGATAACGCACCTCGCTGCCTGCATAAAAGCCCTGTTCCGGCAGGTAACCGAGTCCGGCATAAGCCATGTTACGGGCGATGCCGGGAATGCGGTTGCCGTCACAGCTGTCACTGCCGCAGGCGTTGCTGCGATAGCGCGCATCCAGCAGGGTGTAGGCCATCTTCAGCCGCCAGTCCCAGGCAAACTGCTGATCCAGGCTTAATTCCAGACCGCGACGGCGGGTCTGACCGGCATTTTTATAGGTAGTGCGTCCGCCACTGCTGGCATCCGCCACAATCTCATCACGGGTATCGGTCTGGAACAGCGCCGCGCTGATTAGGCCATTGCCGATGCGTTTCTTGCTGCCAATCTCCAGCGTATCGCTGGTGGCCGGTTTCAGCCCCAGATTCAGACCTGCCGCGCCATCTGAACGGTAAGAGAGCTCATTAATGGTCGGGGTTTCAAAGCCGCGACCGGCGGAGATCCACGCGTTCCAGCTCGGGTCAAAGGCATACTTCAGTGCCGCAGCGGGCAGCCATTTGTGATAGCGCGCATCACCGCTGTCGTCGCCGTTACCGGGCTGAATATAGAAGTCATCAGAGTCAAAGTTAACGGTGCTGAACCGTACACCCGCATCCAGCGACAGCTTATCGGTCAGCTCCCAGGCGGTCTGCAGATAGGGATCGAGCGTCCACATCAGGTTGCGCTCGTTGCGGCGCAGATTGCCCTGTTCGCCCAGCTGCGTCACCCCGTTGCTGACCGTGAAATTTTCATAGCCCTTGCGGCGCTCGGACATGGTTTCGTAGTCGAGTCCGCCGGTCAGCGCCACCGGAATTGACAGCAGCGTGTCGCGATGAGTCCAGCGGGTATCGACGCCCTGATAGTGGCGGGTCAGGGCGATCACGCCACCGGGATGAGACGGGTTGCGCTGCACGGCTGCGGGGATCGACTGGAACTGGGTAGTTTCGCGCATGCCCGCGTAGAGCATCACGCTGAGGTCGTCATTTTCACTCATCTGGCGCTGATAACGCAGGCCGCCCTGAGTCTGATCGACAGTCTTACGGGTGTTATAAAGCGGGACGTTGCTGACCACCTGACGTGGATTGTCACGCCACTGTGCCTCGGTTAAGCCGCCGGGATCCTGCGCGTCAATGTGAACGCTGTTAAACAGCAGCGTCAGGGTGCTGACATCATCAATACGCACGCCCAGTCGGGCGTTGCCAAGGTTTTTCTGCGCAGCGCTGTGATCACGATAGCCGTGAGTGGTGAAGCGGGAAGCGGAGACGGTGTAGTTAACATCTCCGGCATGGCTGCCGTCACCGGTCGCGCCGCTGGCTTTGACGCTGTTGCGCCAGCTGCCGTAGCTGCCATACCAGCTGCTGGCTTCAAGCGTGGTCGGCTGCTGGCCCTGCTGAGTGGTGACATTGATCACGCCACCCGAAGCGTTGCCATACAGCGCAGAAAACGGGCCGCGCAGCACCTCGACATGATCAATCGAGCCGATATCGATATTGGAGGTCTGCGCCTGACCATCCGGCATGGTGGCCGGGATGCCATCCACGTAGATGCGCAGCCCGCGTACGCCGTAGGTTGAGCGGGAGCCGAAGCCACGCATCGACAGCTGCAGGTCCTGAGCATAATTCTGGCGGTTCTGGATCTGCAGACCCGGCACGCTGCTGAGATTTTCCGACAGGTTAACGCGCGGCGCTGCCTGGCGCATATCGTCGCCACTGACCACGCTCAGGGCCGCAGGCGTATCGAGTTCGTTAAGGCCCGTTTCCGGCGGTGCAGCCGTGACGACCAGGGTATTGTCATTATCCGCCGCCAGCAGCGGCAGTGGCAAAATGGCAGGCAACATCAACAGCGTCGCCTGGCGCAGAGAGATTATTTTCATTATATGTGGCCTGAAAAAAGAGAGGATATGAACCAGGTGGAACAATTTCCGTATATGGTAAGGGTTTGATGCGCCGGGGTACATCGTTTCGGGCTGGATTTTTTCTCTGTTTACCGCCAGGCTGGAATCCATCTTTTGCAGTGATAAGGCGTCCGATTCACCCGGATGCAGACAAAAAAACTCACGGGAGTCAGCATGAAACAACCTGAAGTGGCGGTTCTGGGATTAGGCGCAATGGGGCACGCATTTGCCGCCAACCTGCTGAAAAAAGGCTTTCGCGTTCATGGCTGGAACCGCACCCGCGCGCGCGGCGAAGATCTGCTGGATGCGGGTTTGCAGCTGGCTGGCTCGCCAGCTGAGGCGGTGCGTGAAGCAGATGTCGTGATCGCCATGCTGTCTGATGGCGACACCACTGAGCAGGTGTTGCATCAGGTCAAAGAGGCGTTTAAGCAGGGCGCGACGCTCTGCCAGATGGGCACCATCGGCGTAGAAAAAACCGACGCGCTGATCGCCTTTTTCGCAGAAAAACGCCCCGATTTGTTACTGATCGATGCGCCGGTCTCCGGCACCAAAGCGCCAGCAGAGAATGCGCAGATTCTGGTGCTGGCCAGCGGCGATCAGAGCCGGGCGCAGGCAGCAGAAGCGGTGTTTGCTGCCATCAGTAAAGGGACAAAGTGGCTGGGTGAGGCGGGCAAAAGCACCCGGATGAAGCTGGTGATCAACAGCTGGCTGATTGGCATGATGCAAAGCCTGGCGGAGAGTACCCGGCTGGCAGAGCAGTTCGGCTTTTCCACCGACGATCTCTGGCAGGTGCTGGAGGGCGGTCCGCTGGCTGCACCGTATGCAAAAATGAAGCTCGGGATGATCGCCAGCGACGACTTCACGCCGCAGATGCATCTGGTCTGGGCGCTCAAAGATGCCCGCCTGGCGCTGGATGCCGCAGAGACGCCGCTGCCGGCGCTGGAGAATATTGCACAGCTCTGGCAGCAGGCGGTGGAGGCCGGACACGGTGAAGAGGACCTGGCGGTGATCTACCGCTACCTGAAGGCGCAATGAGTCAGCAGCATTTTGACTTCAGCACGCGTCCGCTGGTGCCGCTGGCGCACGATTACCTGCACGGTGCCAGCGAACCCTGGCACCAGCACGCCTGTGCCCAGCTAATCCATACCCTGAGCGGCGTGGTGCGGGTGGAGACGGAGTATGGCAGCTGGATTGTGCCGCCGAGTCGCGGCGTCTGGCTGCCTGCGTTTACACGTCATGCGCTGCAGATTACCGGCAGTGTGGCGGCGCGCACGCTGTTTATCGATCCGCTGGCGCGAGCCGATCTGCCCGCCAGTTGTCAGGTGGTGCAAATCTCACCGCTGCTGCGCGAGCTGATTGTCACGGCGCTGAGCCTGCCGGAGCGTTACGCCGCAGGCAGTCGGGCCGAGCGGGTGATGGAGTTGATTCTGGATGAAATCCGCGGCATGGACGTGCTGCCCTTTGCCTTGCCGACGCCCGACAGCCCCCGTTTACAGGCCCTGTGCGAGCTGATTCAGCAGACGCCCGGTGAAAGCTGGACGCTGCTGCGCGCCAGCGCCTACCTGAATGTCTCGGGCCGCACTCTGGCCCGCCATTTTATGCGCGAAACCGGCCTGCAGTTCAGCGACTGGGTGCGGCGCGCCCGCCTGGCTATCGCCCTGACGCGACTGGCGCAGGGCGACTCCGTGCTGCGGGTGGCGCTGGAGCTGGGCTATGAAAGCCCCAGCGCGTTTAGTGCGATGTTTCGTCGTCTGCTGGGCGTCTCTCCGACTGACTACTTTCCGCCTGCAGAAACTGGCCTGCCGCGCTGAGCAGCGCCTGCAGGGCTGCGCGGGCGGTGTCATTGTCGATACTCACTCCCCAGGCTCGCGCGCCACGGGCATCCACGCAGCTGATATAGGCCACCGAGCGGCTGTCACTGCGTCGTCCCAGCGTATGCTCGTGATAGTCCTCAATGGTCAGATGCAGATCAAACGCGCTGCGCAGGGCATTGACCGCCGCCGACAGCCAGCCATTGCCGCTGCCGGTCAGCATCAGCGATTGCGTCTGATAGACCACGCTGGCGCTAATCTGCGTCTGCCCGCCGCTGTCACTCTGGCTGTCAGCCCGCTGTAATGCCACCGCGGGCTGCGTGACGCCATACTGGCGGCAGAAGAGCTGCCACAGCGCGTAGTGCGTCATCTCTCCGCCGTGCCGGTCAGTCTCCTGCTGTACACAGCGGCTGAAATCCTGCTGTAGCGCTCGCGGCATTTGTAACCCGTGATTCTGCTCCAGCAGCCAGGCGGCCCCGCTTTTTCCCGACTGGCTGTTAACGCGGATCACCGCCTCATAGCTGCAGCCAATGTCGGCCGGGTCCAATGGCAGGTAGGGCATCTGCCACTCTGTTTCCTGCTGTTCGCCGCGGATGGCGAACCCTTTTTTAATCGCATCCTGATGAGAACCGGAGAAGGCGGTGAAGACCAGCTCGCCCGCATAGGGATGGCGCGGATGAACCGGCAGCTGGTTGCAGCGGGTTACCACTTCAATCACCTCATGCATCTGGCTGAAATCGAGCTGGGGCGAAACGCCCTGGGTATAGAGATTCAGCGCCAGCGTCACCAGGTCCACATTGCCGGTGCGCTCACCGTTGCCAAACAGACAGCCCTCGACCCGGTCAGCGCCCGCCAGCAGCGCCAGTTCTGCGCAGGCGACGCCGGTGCCGCGATCGTTGTGCGGATGCACGCTGATGCAGACGGCATCACGGCGGCTGAAGTGACGGCAGAAAAACTCAATCTGATCGGCATAAACGTTGGGGGTGTTCACCTCCACCGTGGCGGGAAGGTTAATGATCATCGGGCGCTGCGCGTCCGGTTGCCAGACATCGGCCACCGCCTCGCAGATCTCCAGCACAAACTCCGGCTCGGTAAAGCAGAAGGTCTCGGGCGAATATTCAAAGGTCCATTGAGTTTCCGGCTGCGCCTCGCATTCGGCGCGGATCTGCCGTGCACCAGCGGTGGCCAGCGCCACGATTTCCGCTTTGCTCTGCTTAAATACCCGCTCGCGAAACAGCGGCGCGGTGGCGTTATAGAGATGCACGATGGCGCGTGGCACACCCTGCAGCGCCACAAACGTGCGGGCAATCAGGTCCTCCCGCGCCTGGGTCAGCACCTGTAACGTCACATCCTCCGGGATACGCTGTTGCTCAATCAGGTCGCGGACGAAATCGAAATCCGTCTGCGAGGCAGTGGGAAAGGCGACCTCGATCTCCCGGAACCCGCAGCGCAGCAGCAGATCCCAGAAGGCCATTTTGCGTTCCCGATCCATCGGTTCTGCCAGCGCCTGATTGCCGTCACGCAAATCGGTGGAGAGCCAGCGCGGCGCCTGGGTCAGCTGGCGTGAGGGCCACTGGCGATCGGGCAGGGTGATCAGCGGGGAGGGACGATATTTATCAGTGGGTCGGGTCAGCATAAGAGTCTCCTGTGGTTTTTTTACCAGTCTGCCGACACGCCTCCGGGTCCGCGCGCGCAGGGCTGACAACCTGACGCGCAAAAGTGACAATAACCTGCATGACCTGCATGACCTGCATGACCTGCATGACCTGCATGACCTGCATGACCTGTATGACCTGCGTGGCCTGCGTGGCCCTGCGTGCGCTCTGGTTTGGTGAATCCGCCGGGCAGGGTTAGCATGGTCACCTGTTTATTCGGGTGGACTCTTATGCTGATTTTTGACGGTCACAACGATCTGTTGCTTAACCTCTGGCTGCATCATCGCGATGCGCCCGCGCAGGCGTTTTATCAGGGGATTGAACGGGGCCACCTCGATTTTCCGCGCATTAAGCAGGGCGGGTTCGGCGGCGGGTTGTTTGCGATCTTTGTGCCTCCGCAGGAGTACATTGCCCGCACCGTTCCGGCACGCGCCGACGAGCCGTTTCAACCGCTTCAGATCATGTGGCAACAGCTTGAGATCCTGCAGCAGCTGGCCGATGCGTCAGGCGGGCGGGCGCAACTCTGCCGCAGCCATGACGAAATTGCCGCCTGCCGCGCCGCAGGCGTACTGGCGATGGTGGCACACATCGAAGGTGCTGATGCGCTGGATGAGGAGGGCGAGCAGCTGCACGCCTTCTGGCAGGCGGGGGTGCGTAGCATCGGGCCATTCTGGAACCTGGCCAGCCGCTTTGGTGAAGGCGTCAGCGGCACCTTTCCCGGCTCGCCCGACACCGGGCCAGGCCTGACCCGCGCCGGAGAGAGGCTGATTCAGCAGGCGAGTGACCTGAAGATGATGATTGACGTGTCGCATATGAACGCAAAAGCCTTTTGGGACACCGCCCGGCTCTCCAGCGCGCCGCTGGTCGCCAGCCACTCCAACGCGCATGCTCTCTGTCCGCAGCCGCGTAATCTGACGGATGAGCAGCTGGTGGCGATCCGCGACAGCGGCGGTCTGGTCGGCATTAATTTCGGCAACGCTTTTCTGCGCGCCGACGGTAAACGCGACGCTGATACGCCATTAACAGAAATTGTTAAGCATTGTGATCACTTGTTGAAGATAATGGGCAGCGACCATGTAGCCTTTGGCTCTGATTTCGACGGGATTACCCCACCGGCTGCACTGGGCGATGTCAGCGGATTGCCGCGATTGCTCGCCGCTTTTCAGGAAGCGGGCTATGATCAGACACTGACAGAGAAACTGGCATGGGGAAACTGGCAGCGGGTTTTACATCCGACCGGGCTGTGATAACAATTTCCTGATGTTCCGGGCTTGATCCCGACGCGCCATTGGCGCAACATCTGCCTGGAAATTGTGACGGCGGTCTCATTCAATGCCGGTCACACTGATTTCAGGCAGCTTATTTACTGTTAACCAAGAGGAAGTAACTCATGTGGAAAAAACCAACTTTCGTTGATATGCGTCTCGGTCTGGAAGTGACTCTCTACATCTCCAACCGTTAATCGTTCTGCCCGCCCTCTGAGCGGGCATTTTTTTTCAACTTCTGGTTTTCCTCTATGTTTATCAAAATCCTCGGTTCAGCCGCGGGCGGCGGGTTTCCGCAGTGGAACTGTAACTGCGCCAACTGCCACGGCGTGCGTAACGGCACGATTCAGGCCCAGGCACGTACGCAATCGTCGATTATCCTCAGCGATAACGGCGAAGATTGGGTGTTATGCAACGCTTCACCCGACATCAGCCAGCAGATCCTGCACACGCCAGAACTGACCCGCAAAGGGGTGTTACGCGGCACGGCGATCGGCGCGATTATCCTCACCGACAGCCAGATTGATCACACCACCGGGCTGCTGAGCCTGCGTGAGGGCTGCCCGCATCAGGTGTGGTGTACGCCGGAAGTGCATGGTGACCTCAGCACGGGCTTCCCGATCTTTCCAATGCTCACCCACTGGAATGGCGGCTTACAGCACCGTCCCATTGCGCCACTGACGCCGTTCAGCGTCGATGTCTGTGATGATCTTCAGTTCACCGCGATTCCGATTATCAGTAATGCACCGCCTTACTCGCCGTATCGCGACCGGCCGCTACCGGGCCATAACGTGGCGCTGTTTATTGAAAACCGCGCGAATGGCCAGACGCTGCTCTACGCGCCAGGCCTGGGCGAGCCGGATGCGGTGATCCTGCCGTGGCTGCAAAAAGCGGATTGCCTGCTGATTGATGGCACCGTCTGGCAGGATGATGAGCTGTTAACCACCGGCGTGGGCCACAACACCGGCAAGGCGATGGGCCATCTGGCGCTGGCGGAAGAGCAGGGGCTGATGGCGCTGCTGGCATCGCTGCCGGCAAAACGCAAAATTCTGATCCACATTAACAACACCAATCCGATCCTTAACGAGCAGTCACCGCAGCGTCAGTTTCTGACGGAGCAGGGAATAGAGGTGAGCTGGGACGGAATGGCGATCCACCTTCAGGGCTAAAACATGCAGATCACTGACACGCTGTCGCCGCAGGCTTTTGAACAGGCCCTGCGCGACAAAGGCGCTTACTACCATATCCATCACCCGTATCACATCGCGATGCATAACGGTCAGGCCACGCGCGAGCAGATTCAGGGCTGGGTGGCGAATCGCTTCTATTACCAGACCACCATTCCGCTGAAAGATGCGGCGATCATGGCCAACTGCCCCGATCCGGCTACCCGCCGTAAGTGGGTGCAGCGCATCCTCGACCACGACGGCAGCAATGGCGAAGAGGGCGGCATTGAGGCCTGGCTGCGGCTGGGCGAGGCGGTCGGGCTGACGCGCGAAGAACTACTTTCAGAGCAGCATGTGCTGCCAGGCGTGCGGTTTGCGGTGGATGCGTATATTAACTTTGCCCGCCGCGCCAACTGGCAGGAGGCGGCCTGCAGCTCACTCACCGAGCTATTCGCCCCGCAGATCCACCAGTCACGGCTCGACAGCTGGCCGCAGCACTATCCGTGGATCAAAGAAGAGGGCTATTTCTACTTCCGCAGTCGCCTGGGTCAGGCGAACCGCGATGTGGAACATGGCCTGGCGCTGGCGCTGGAATATTTCACCACCGCTGAGACGCAGAACCGCATGCTGGAAATTTTGCAGTTTAAGCTCGATATTTTATGGAGCATGCTGGATGCCATGACCATGGCGTACGAGCTGAAACGTCCGCCTTATCACACCGTGACTGATAAAGCGGCGTGGCACACCACCCGACTGGTATAACAGATGAATGAAAACTCGATTGCCGCGTTTCGTCGCGGCTACCGCATGCAGTGGGAAGCCGCCCAGGATACTCATGTGGTGCTCTATCCCGAAGGCATGGCGAAGCTGAACGAAACCGCCGCCGCCATCCTTGAGCTGGTGGATGGCAAGCAGGATATCGCCGCGATTATCGCAACGCTGGATAGCCGTTTTCCGGAAGCGGGCGGCGTGGGTGCAGACGTTTTAGAGTTCCTGCAATCAGCCTATGAACAGAAGTGGATACAGTTCCGTGACCCCGCATAAACCTGACGTGAATCCGCCGCTCTGGCTGCTGGCTGAGCTGACCTATCGCTGTCCGCTGCAGTGTCCCTACTGCTCCAACCCGCTGGATTTCGCCCAGCAGGAGAAGGAGCTGACCACCGAACAGTGGATTGAGGTGTTTCGTCAGGCGCGGGCGATGGGCAGCGTGCAGCTCGGATTCTCCGGCGGCGAGCCGCTGGTCCGTAAAGATCTGCCGGAGCTGATCAAAGCGGCGCGCGATCTCGGCTTCTACACCAACCTGATCACCTCGGGCATCGGCCTGACGGAGAAGAAGCTGGATGCGTTCAGCGAGGCGGGTCTGGATCATATCCAGATCAGCTTCCAGGCAAGTGACGAAACCCTGAATGCGGCGCTGGCCGGTTCGAAAAAAGCGTTTCAGCAGAAGCTGGAGATGGCGAAAGCGGTGAAAGCCCACGGCTATCCAATGGTGCTGAACTTTGTTCTGCATCGCCATAACATCGACCAGATCGACAGGATTATCGATCTCTGCATTGAGCTGGAAGCGGATGACGTGGAACTGGCGACCTGTCAGTTCTACGGCTGGGCGCAGCTTAACCGGGAAGGCCTGCTGCCCACCCGCGAGCAAATCGCCCGCGCAGAGGCGGTGGTGAAAACCTACCGCGAGCGGATGAGCACCACCGGCAATCTGACCAATCTGCTGTTTGTGACGCCAGACTACTACGAAGAGCGCCCTAAACCCTGCATGGGTGGCTGGGGTGCCATCTTCCTTAGCGTTACGCCAGAGGGCACCGCGCTGCCGTGTCACAGTGCGCGTCAGCTCCCGGTAGAATTTCCTTCAGTGCTGACGCAAAGTCTGGACGATATCTGGTATAACTCATTCGGCTTCAACCGTTATCGCGGTTTTGACTGGATGCCAGAGCCGTGCCGATCCTGTGATGAGAAAGAGAAAGATTTTGGCGGCTGTCGCTGTCAGGCCTACATGCTGACCGGCAATGCCGACAACACCGATCCGGTCTGCAGCAAATCACCGCATCACGGCAAAATCCTTGACGCCCGGCGTGAGGCGGATTGCAGCGACATTAAAATTGGTCAGCTGCAGTTCCGTAACCGCAGCAACTCACAACTGATCTATAAAACACGGAACCTCTGATGAAAACGCGTTGCCTGGAGATAAACGGTCTGACGGTTGAACTGGTGCATCAGCCCGATGCCAGCCAGGCCGCCGCCCTGATTCAGGTGGGCGCGGGGAGTCACGACGAGCCAGATCGCTGGCCCGGACTGGCGCATCTGCTGGAACATCTGCTGTTCACCGGCAGCACCGGCTGGCCTGATGAGGGCCGGTTGATGAGCTGGATTCAGACGCAGGGTGGCAGGGTTAACGCCACCACGCTGGCCCGGCGCAGCGCGTTCTTTTTTGAGGTTACGCCGTCGCTGCTGGCTGACGGGCTGGCGCGGCTGCAGGATATGGTCTGCCATCCGCTGCTTGATAATCAGGCGATCGGCCAGGAAGTGGCGGTGATTGATGCGGAATATCAGCTATTGCAGCGTCATCAGCCGTCACGCATTGAAGCGGCACTGCTGCACGCCGCCGCGTCACCTGCGGAATTCCACCGGTTCCATATTGGCAGCCGGGCGAGTTTTGGCGATGAGCTCTCTGCACTGCAGCGGGCGCTGCGCCAGTTCCACCAGCGCTACTACTTCGCCAGCAATATGCGGCTCTGGCTGCAGGGGCCGCACTCACTGGATGAGCTGGAACAGCTGGCGCGTAACGTTGCTGCCGTGCTGCCCACAGGGCAGTGGCGACAGGATCTGCCACCGCCGCAGCTGACCAGCGATACCTGCTGGCAGCTGGCAGAGACCGCACCTGCGGCGCTATGGCGCAGCTGGATACTGGATAACAGTGACGGTGTCACGTTATGGCGTGAATTTCTGCTGGATGAAGCACCCGGATCGCTGCTGGCTACCCTGCGTGAGCAGGGGCTGGCGGAGTCGCTGGAGCTGAAGTGGATCTATCAGGCGGGAGGCGCGCTCTGGCTGGCACTGGGCGTTGAAACGCATCAACCTGAAACCGTTAATGTTTTAATCGACAGTTATCTGGATGCACTGCGCCAGACAAATGCGCCACAACATCAACACTATCACCAGCTGGCGCAGCAGCGATTCGTGACGCTGTCACCGATGGAGCAGTTACGCCAGCGCGCAATCGGCTTTGCACCGGATGAAGCCGTGCCTGCGTTACAGCCGCTGCTGGCGCGTCTCACCGACGCGCCGGGCACGTTGCTGTTCTGCACGTCGCACCCGGCTGAGGAAACCCTTCAGACGCAGGGATTCAGCCTGGCGCTGACCGCCTGGCAATCAGCCCCGTCTGAGGCGCTACCTGCGGCCAATTTCACATTCTATCCGTTCGACACCGCCTTAACGTCTGAGCCGCTGCCCGTGCAGGCGGTGGCATTGCCGCATTTTCAGCCTGACGGCCTGCAGGCGACGCTGATCCTGCGACCAGAGTTCTGGTCAACGTTCACCGAAGCGGCAGGCGAAGGGCTGGGGCGGCGGTTACGTCCGCTGTTTGCCGCGTTGCGTCATCAGGGCGGCAACGGCAGCTGGCAGGAAGTGGAGGGCGTGTGGCAACTGACGCTACAACTGACGCCGGATGAGGCGGTGGCTGACCGGGCGATGAGCCAGATCGTCGCCGCACTGACGCTGCCGGTTGAGGCGGCGCAGCCTTCTTCGGGGGAAAGCATCGCGATCCGTGCACTGCTGCGGCAGTTACCCTGGCAGCTGGCCGCCACCATTACGCCACATTGCTGGCGGGCGGCGCTGAAAGGCGGCAACGCGGCACTGCATTCATTAATTGCCCGGCGGCTTAGCGCACTGTCGCTGCCGGTTAACCCTGACACGCCGCCAAAGCGCATGACGACGCAAACCGGTATGACGCGCCTGCCACACGGCAGCGCGGACAATGCTCTGCTGCTGTTTATCCCGCTGCATCGTCCTGAACAGCTGGCGGCGCTTCGCGCGCTGGCGCTGATCTATGAGCCGCGCTTTTTCCAGCGCTATCGCGTTGAGCAGCCTATCGGTTATGTGGTCAGCAGCCGCTATATGCGCTGTGCCGATGAAGATGGGGTGCTGTTTGCGCTGCAGTCGCCCGATTACAGCGCGCTGTCACTGCTGCGCTACTGCCGCAACTTCCTGCGGTCACTGAACGAGACGCTGGCGGGTTACGATCTGGCGGCACTGAAAGCGCGTCTTCTGAGCCGGGAAGTCGATCAGCCACTGGCGTGCTTACGCGCAGACAATGGCCTGGCAGAACCGGATGCGGCGCAGATTGAGGCGCTGACACTTGCGGATCTGCAACAGCTTCACCGCACGCTGATTCAGGATCGCCGCCGCTGGCGGGTGCTGTTCACCGGCGGCGAGAATCTGTAGCGCCCGGTATAAAGTTGCTGAATTTATTTGAAAATTACCGACAAATCTCTTCACTGTCTATTCCGGGCGAACTGGACCACACTCAATTCACTTTGTCCGCATAAGGAATTGACCGTGAAAAACTTCAAACGTATTGCACTGCCCCTGTTAGCCGCTGCCACCCTTTACGCCCCGTTGTCTCAGGCTGAGGCGATGCACTACCAGCTGAATCCTGAGCATACGTCGGTGATTGTTGCCTGGAACCACTTCGGCTTCTCAAACCCTACCGCTGATATCCCTGATGCAACCGGTAACCTGGTGTTTGATAAAGATCATCCAGAGGCATCACGCGTTGACGTGACCCTGCCAGTCAGCAAAATCGACAGCCACGTGGCTGCGCTGACCAAAGAATTCAAAGGCGCTGAGTACTTCGACACCGCTAAATATCCGACTGCGACCTTCCACAGCACCAAAGTGGTGGCGAAGGGCGACAACAAATTTGATGTTGAAGGCAACCTGACCCTGAAAGGGATCACCAAACCGGTTACGCTGCACGCGACGCTGAACAAGCAGGGCGAGCATCCGATGGTGAAAAAGCAGGCGATTGGTTTTGATGCCACCGGCACCATCAAGCGTTCTGACTTCAAGCTGGACAAATATGTCCCAGCGGTAAGCGACGAGGTCACCCTGACCCTGTCAACTGAAGCCTACGCGAAGTAAGCTTTTTGGGGCGTAGCGGCATGCTGCTACGTCCCTTATTCGTTTTTTCTGCGCCTTCTTCCCCTCTGAAATCTATTCTGCCCGCCTGTTTATCTGCCATAAAATAATCCGGATAGCTCCTCATCAATTATCTTCTGAACGCTTTATCTGGCCCGGAACCGGGAAAAATGAGGCGAAAGTCACAAATTTGCAACAGCACGGAATAAGCCACTCTCTGCCGCTGTGTGGCGAAATCAAATTCATATGCCTTCTGAACTAACCCCTTGATTTATATCGTTTCGCTCTAATCTGCCTTCCCGCAAATAGTGTGATTTTGATCTCATAAACCGCCGTTCAGACACCTCTGTCAATAACCCCGCCTAAAAAATACCGCTCGTAACTGTGATCTCCTCTGCAAATAGCAACCCCACTTACCGGAAGAATGGCCCTCAGCAGATTAAGTCCGCGAGGTGAGGGAAATGCGAATTGGAATGGTGATCAGTGGCGGTGATGTGACCGGCATTAATAATTTTGTCTTTCAGTTAGGGAGACTGGCGCAGGCGGAGATGGTGATATTTGACGGCGGCATTCCCGGCCTGCTGGCAAATAACCATCGTGACATCAGCCAGCGTGACCTGCTCGACTTTTCCATCGCCCCGATTCCGGTTATGCAATCGGGACGCACGCAAAAGAAACTGGTGCGCAGCGAATATGAATGTATTGCCCGCCAGCTGAAAAGCGCCCGGATTGACGTATTAATCATGGCGGGCGGTGACGGGTCGCTGCAATTTCTCCATACCTTGTCGGAGTCTGGCGTGAATTGTTTCGGCGTCGGCATGACTATCGATAATGATGTCTTCGGCAGTGATTACACCCTGGGTTTTTCCACCGCCTGCGAGCAGGTATTAAAAGAGGTCGCGAAACTGCGCAATACCGGACGCGCCTTACCAGGCCGGGTATTTATGCTGGAGTTACTCGGCGGCTACTGCGGCGAATTAACCCTGCAGTCGGCGATTAAATCCAATGCGGACATTGCGCTAATTCCGGAGTGCCAGATCCCGCTGCCACAACTGGCGCAGCGCATCACCCAGCGACTGGCAGAGCAGAACAGCGTGATCATTCTCTGTTCAGAAGGCTACACCCGCGAATATTCGCCCGGTTTTCAGGGGGCTATCGACACCTTAATCAAACAGCTTGAGCCACTTATTGGCGTGCGCGTCCGTAAAACTATCCTCGGTTACGGGCTGCGGAATGGTGATCCCACCTGCGAAGAGATTTATCAGGGCACCATTATGGCCAGTGAAGTAGTGCGTTGTATTCAGTCAGGTATGCGGAATAAAGCGGTCATTATCAACGGCAGCAATAAACCGATTCCGATTGATTTAATAAGCATGCAAAAACGCCTGGTCGATATTGACGGGCACCATTACAAACTCGCTAAACAACTCAATATATTGTGAGGAGAAAACCATGCTGAAAATATTATGTGTCTGTGGTTGTGGCTTAGGATCCAGTTTTGCGATTGAGATGAGCGCAAAAGCAGTTTTAAAAAAACTGGAGATTGAGGCCGATATCGATCACACCACCATTTCAGAAGCAAATGCCTTTAAGTCGGACATGATTCTGACGCAAAAAGCCTTTGCCGATGTGTTAAATGCCGACGCCAGTCCGGAACAGATTAAGCGGGTCATTATTCTTAACCGGCTCACCGATAAAGCGGAAATAGAGCAGAAGATCCTGGCCTTTTTAAAAGAACGCAACGTAAAGGTCGCCGCCCATGAATAGTGTGATCGACTTCCTGGTAAAAGATCTGCTGGGGCAGGCGTCGATTCTGATCGCCTTTATTGCCCTGATTGGTCTGCTGCTGCAAAAGAAATCGGCAGGCAAGGTGGTGGAAGGCACCTTTAAAACCCTGCTCGGCTTTTTAATTATGATGGCGGGTATCAATATTATTGTGGGAACCCTGACGTTCCTCAATACCATTTTTACCCACGGCTTTGGCATGCGCGGCTATATCACCGACGTCGCCGCCATTGCCGGGCTGGCTAACCGTGAGCTGGGATCTGAAGTCGCTCTGACGCTGCTGGTGATCTTTATCGTCAATATCATCATCGCGCGACTGACGCCCTTTAAGTACATCTTCCTGACCGGGCAGGCCCTGCTGTGGATGGCGACGATTGGCGCGGTGATTGGCTACAAAGCGGGGCTGACCGGTCTGCCGCTGATCCTGACCGGCGGTATCTTTGGCGGGGTCATGGCCGTGGTGATGCCTGCGCTGGCGCAGCCGGTGGTACGACGCATTACCGATTCGGACGACGTTGCCCTGGGTCACTTCTGCACCATTGGTTATCTGGTCACGGCGGCGGTCGCCAAAGTGGTCGGCAAAGGATCGCGATCCACCGAAGATCTGAAGCTGCCCGATAACTTCAAGTTCCTGCAGGATACCTATCTTTCGATGGCGCTGGTGATGGTGCCAATGTACCTGATCCCCGCCGTGGCGGCTGGTCCGGCGTTCATCGCCCAGTACAGCAACGGCATGAACTACCTGATGTACGCCTTTATGCAGTCGATTCAGTTTGTGGCCGGAGTCTTCGTGCTCTACAGCGGCGTCCGCCTGCTGCTTAACGAGCTGGTGCCTGCCTTCCGTGGTATCGCCATGCGTGTCGTGCCGGATGCCAAACCGGCGCTGGACTGCCCGGTGATGTTTCCCTATGCCCCGAACGCGGTGATTGTTGGCTTTCTCGCCACCACGCTCGGTTCAATTGTCGGCATGCTCGTCTTCCCGATGTTTGGTCTGGCGATGATCCTGCCTGGCCTGCTGACCAACTTCTTTGCCGGTGGCACCGCCGGGGTATTTGGTAATGCCATGGGCGGACGGCGCGGCGCGATGATCGGCGGCTTCGTCCACGGCCTCTTTATCACCATTCTGCCCGCCATCCTGGTGCCGATGCTGGAGAGCTATGGCTTCACCGGTGTGACCTTCAGTGACTCTGACGTTATCAGTACCGGCCTGGTGCTCGGCCACGCCTTCCAGAATAACTGGCTGTTCGTTGCCCTGTTTATTGCCTTTGTTACCGCGCTTGCCTGGTTTGTTAATGGCAAATCCACAAAACCTCAAGAGGAAAAAATCCATGAAACTTTATAACTTCGCCGATTTGTTGAAGCTGGCTAAACAGCGCGACTTTAAAGCGGTGGGTTCTTTTAATCTTCACTGCCTGGAGATGCTGCCCGCCTATTTTAAAGCGGCAGAGAAAACCAATAGTCCGTTAATGATTCAGATTTCCACCGGTACGGCAAAATATCTCGGCCATAAATTACTGGTCGATGCGATTAAATCGCTGTCAGAAAGTATGAATGTACCGACCTGTCTGCATCTCGATCACTGTTCCGATTTAGCGGCGATTCAGACAGCGATTGATGCCGGATTCAGTTCCGTGATGTATGACGGGTCACATCTGTCAATAGAAGAGAATATTGCCAATACCCGCCGGGTGATTGATATGGCGCGTCCGCACAATGTTTCGGTAGAAGCGGAGCTGGGCGCGATTGGCGGCTCGGAAGATGGTAAATGCGTGGAAATGGAGGCGATTGCGTTTACGCCGGTAGAAGATGCGCGCCGCTTTGTCGAAGAGACTGGCGTCGATATGCTGGCGATCTCCATCGGCACCGTGCATGGACTTTACACCGGTAAAGCGCATATTCAGCATCAGCGACTGGCTGATATTACGGCGGCAACCCACACGCCGCTGGTGCTGCACGGCGGCACCGGCGTCAGCGATGAAGATATGCGGCTGGCGGTCAGCAGCGGTATTGAGAAGGTCAATGTCGGCACCGAAATGAACGTTCAATGGGTGGCGCAGTGTAAATCGACCTTTGAAAAAGGCAAGGTCAATGACAGTGTGCGTAATTTCCTGGTGCCGGCCAATGATGCGGTAACCAGTGTGCTGGTAGAGAAGATGCAGTTATTCCGGTAATCGCCCGTTTCGCCATCACCGGCTTATTGCGTCAAACCTTTTATAATTACCTATTAATCTGAGCCACCCCGACATGCTACGGGGCAGGAGAGCCTATGTTTGGATTCTTAAAAAAGTCTCCGGCTGTGGAACAACCCAGCGAGCAGCAGCAGGATCATCTGGCGGAATTAAGTCGCGAGAAAATAACGCAACTGGAGCAGCAGCTGGCTATTAATCCGCGTGATGGCGAAACGCAAAAACAATTAATGCTGGAATATAACCGGGCATTAAGCTTATTTGCGAAAAGCCGTCGCTATCGCAATGAAATTGATGCGCTGTTTGTCAAAATCGATGAATTACGCAATGTGGTTCGCCAGTCGATTTAAGGAGAGCTGATGACGATTAAGCAGTTATTGCAAGAGGCAAACGCTATTCAGATTGGTATCGACGCCACGGACTGGCGTCAGGTTATCGCGCTGGCTGCCGAACCCCTGGTCAGTGGCGGCTATCTCGATGCCTCTTATCCTGATGCGGTAATCGCCAATACGCTGGCCCATGGCGCTTACTACGTGTTTGAGGAGGGGATCGCCATTCCCCATGCGCGACCGGAAGCGGGGGTGATCCGTGACTGTTTCAGTATGATTCTGCTGAATGAACCGATCTCGTTTGAGGGCAGTGATAAAGCGGACATTGTCATCATGTTTGGTGCGCGTGACAGCAATGCCCATATCGAAGAGGGGATCCGCGCGATTGTGTCGCTGCTGGAAGATGAGGAAACGCTGGTCAGATTACGTCAGGCCAGCAGCATCGCGGAGGTCATTGATATTTTATGACGCTAAAAACACCGTTAAAACGCGTGGTGCTGGTTAATGGCATTCCGGCTTCGGGTAAAAGCACCCTGACGCACGCGCTGTCACAACACTTTGGCTGGCCGGTGCTGACGCTCGATAGCCTGAAAGAACCCTTTATGCACGCTTTTGCGCCGGTCGATCGCCAGCGTAACCGGCAACTGGGCTGCGCGGCCTATCAGGCGATCTGGAACATCGTCGCGCAGGCGCCCGCCAGTCAGATCTGGCTGATCGACGCCTGGTTCGGGTTCCAGCCCCGTACGCTGCTGGAGCAGGGACTGAAACAGGCGGGCGTCGAAGAGGTGCTGGAGCTGTGGCTGAAGATTGAGCCGGAGGTGGCGGTGGCGCGCTATCAGGCGCGGCTGTCGCAGCGGCTGCCGGGCCATCCGGGGGCTGAGTATCTGCCGGAACTGCGCCAGCTGGCACAACAGGCCACTCCGATGGCGCTTGGCCAGGTGTATGAGGTTGATGCCTGCGCCCAGGATCACGCTGCCGTCATTCACTGGCTGCAGCAGCAACTGACCAGAACCCGCTACACTTCAGTTCATCATCAGAGGAGTGAGGAGTTGCAGGATGTCGTCGCCCCCTTATCTGCAAACCGGTGAAAGCGCCGTGCTCTACGACGGTGTCTGTAAGCTGTGCAACGGCTGGGTTCAGTTCCTGCTGCGTCGCCATCTGGCGCGGCAGGTCCGTTTTGCCTCGGTGCAGAGCGAGCAGGGCAAAGCGCTGCTGCGCTGGGCCGGACTGCCGGAAGAGAACATCAGCACCATTGTCTACATTGCCGATAACCAGCACTGGCTGCGGGCGCAGGCGGTGTTCCGCGTGATGCAGCACCTGCCGGCACCCTGGCGCGGGCTGGCGGTGCTGCGCCACTTTCCCGACGCGATCAGTAACTTTGCCTACGACCGTATCGCGTTAAACCGCTATAAGCTGTTTGGGCGTTACAGCGCCCAGCACGCTATCCAACCCGATTATCCTGGTCGATTTCTGCATGAGGTGGAGCAGACGGTCACGGAAGGGTAAATACCGTCCGGCAACGGCTGTCGTCGCTCTGCCATTCCTCCGCGATATCACTTAATGGACGCGACCGGAAAGGAATGGTAAAACCGTGCGGTCCGGCGGCCTGCAGCATTTCCCCTATTGAGGCGATCAGTTCACGGTCTGGCACACTGCCCAGCCCGCTTCCCATCAGTGTTAGCCCGGATGAGCGCAGCAGCTTACTGTGCAGGGAAATCTCCTGCCCGCTCAGCGAACCAATCTGCACAAAGCGCACGATTTTTTCGCCACCCCGAACCGCCGCAGTCATGATTGCCAGTGCGCTCTCACCCCACAGATAATCCAGTACTACATCAACGCCCTCTGCCATCAGGGCGGGGAGTTCGGTGGGCAGCGCATCCAGCGTCAGAGTGATATCAGCACCCTCATTGTGCAACTGCTGCAGCGTTTCTCTGTTACGGCCGGTGGCAATGATTTTGCCTGCACCCAGCGCGCGGGCAATGCGGATCGCCAGGCGACCCGAAGTGCCGGTCGCGCCATTGATCAGCACGGTCTCGCCGGGGCGAAGTGCGGCCCGACGGGTCAGCGCTGTCCAGGAGGACATGCCCGGATTCGCGAGAGCTGCTGCCAGCACCGGATCAAGGCCAGAAGGCAGTGGGATGATGTGTTCTCTACTGACCACCGTCCGCTCGGCCATACTGCCCGAGGCGGAGTCAAAAGCCAGAAAGTAGACAGCCTCGCCGTTGTCGAGGTAGCCCGTTCCGTCAATGCCCGGAATAAACGGGAATTGCGAAACGGCGCTGTAGTGGTTGCCCGCCGCCCGGGCTTTCGCCAGCTGGCTGAGTGCTGCGGCTCTGACGGTGATCCGCTGCTGATGCTCACCGGCCTGGGGTTCCGGTCTGTCACCGTAGTGAGGTTTTGCGCCTGCCTGATCGATTATCGCTGTTTTCATGGTTGGTCTGCCTTCTGTCTGGGAGTTATTAGGTGTAAAGTACACACATTATTCCTGCCTCAGGATGGCGTCAATGAAAAGTGTGCAAAATACACATAAATACGATGCGCTGCATAATTGTCTGCTGACGATTGCAGGCGCGCTTAACCGCCCCCAGCGCGATATGGCGATGATTAAAGCGGCGGGTATTGAACTGGATCGGGCGCTGTTTCCGCTGCTGGTTCAGGTCAGCCGGTTCGGGCCGATCGGCGTAGGCGAACTGGCCGATCGGGTGGGGCGTGACTACAGCACGGTCAGCCGTCAGGTGGCGAAACTGGAGGAAACCGGGCTGGTCGTGCGGCAGAAAAATCAGCAGGACAAAAGGATTAACGAGGCAGCCATTACCGCAGATGGCCGGGCGATGACCGATAAAATCGATGCGCAGCGCGTGCAGGTCTATCAGCGCGTTTTCCGGCACTGGCCGGACAGCGATCGCGAGGCGCTGGAGCAACTGCTCAGCAGATTTGTTACCGATTTTACCCTCACGGAAGGTGACGAAAATGATGACAAGCATGATGCGGTTTAAGGGAAGAGGGATTTATGCCGGTTAATTTCGATCTCAACGATCTCTATGCGTTTCGCGCGCTGGTGGAGTTTGGCAATTTTCGCCTGGCGGCAGAATCGATCTGTCTCTCACAGTCGGCGCTGAGCCGCCGGATAGATAAGCTGGAAACCTCGCTGGGGATCAAACTGTTTGAGCGTACCACGCGCCGCGTCACGCTGACGCTGAAGGGGCATGCGTTTGCTCAGCGCTCGGATAAGTTGCTGGCTGATTTTGAGGAGGTCATGGCCGATCTCAGCGAGGTGAGCTTAGCCCGCACGGGACTGATTACCGTAGCCTGCGTGCCGTCAGCCGCCTACTACTTTATGCCCAACATCATCCGGCTATTTCAGGCGCGCTATCCCCGCGTACGAGTCAAACTGATCGACAGCAGTGCGGCTAACGTTTATGACGCGGTGATTGGCGGTCAGGCCGACTTCGGCATCAGTTTTTCCAGCCGCTCGCAGCCGGATGTGCATTTCCAGCCGCTGATGGATGATCCCTATGTGGCGGCCTGTCGGCGTGACCATCCTATAGCCGGCAAAAAGAGTCTGAGCTGGCAGGCGTTTTATCAGTATGAGTGGGTCGGGCTGGATAAAACCTCCGGCAATCGCAACCTGCTGGATCAGGCGCTGCAGGCGATCATGCCGGAGAAACCCTGTATCTGTGAAACCCGGCACGTCACCACCATGCTGGGGATGGTTGAGGCGGGGCTGGGCATTGCTGCCGTCCCCGCCATGTCGATGCCTGGCTACGATCATGCCCTGCTGATGGCGGTGCCATTGACCGATCCGCAGGTGAAACGCACCGTGGGTCTGCTACGTAAAAATGGCCGGACGCTGTCGCACATTGCGGGCGAACTGGAGAACCTGATTATTGAACAGTATCAGCGGCTTTAACCGGTTTTGACGCTTTCACGGTGTGTAGTCCGCTGGCGTGCACCGCCTGTTGTGCCTCAGAAGAGGCGAGCCAGCGCAGCAGCTTAGCCGCCTCATCCGGCTGCGCTGACTTGCGCACCACGGCACCGGCGAAGCGGGTGGTGTATTGCAGCTTGTCCGGCAGTTCGCCAATAAAAGTTACGCCCGGTACCGGCAGCAGCTCACTGACCTGCTGAAAGCCGATAGCGTATTTACCGGCCGCGACCTCTGATGCCACCGGGATGCGCTCAACCTTCACCGCTTTCGCCTTAACCTGATCCTCAATGCCCAGGCGGCTGAACAGCTGGCTGCTGACATATTTACCGCTGGCGCTGTCGGAATAGGCGACAGAGCTGGCGTTCAGCAGAGCAGTACGCAATGCGCTTTCGCTGCCGATCTTAACCGGTGTGGCACCCTGTTTGATCACCGCGCCGATGCGGGAGTCCGCCAGTTCAACCCGTGAACCCGGCAGCGTCTTGCCCTGCTTTTGCAGATCGCTTAACGCATCGCCGACCATAATCACCACATCGGCCGGTTCACCGCGCGCCAGTCGTGCCGGAATGGCCTGCGGGGTTTTACCCATAGATGGACCGGCGACGGTGTTGATAGTGATCCCTTCACGCTGGGCGAAGCGGGGCGAGAGCGTATCCCACGCTGCTTTAAACCCGCCGGAGATCATCACCGTCAGCTCTTTTGCCTGCGCCGTGGCGCTGCCCGCCACGCTGAACAGCAGAGCAACGTACAGCGACATCGTTTTCAGTTTCATTTTACATTCCTCAGCTAACGGTTTCATGGACAGGCGATACGGCACTGCGGGTGCGACGATAGAGATAAAGTGTTGCCCCCAGGGCGCAGACTGCGGCAAAACTCATCCAGTAGCCTGGCGAAGCTTTATCGCCGGTCAGCTCTATCAGGCCGGTTGACATCACAGGGGTAAAGCCACCAAACAGCGCAGTTGCCAGGCTATAGGCCAGCGAGAAGCCCGCCACACGCACTTCCGCTGGCATAATTTCGGTCAGCGCCGGGATCATCGCGCCGTTGTAGAGACCATAGATCATTGACAGCCACAGCAGCACGCCCAGCATCATCGAGAAGCCCGGTGCTGCGGCCAGCATGCTCAGGGCCGGATAGGTGGTGACAATCGCCAGCAGGGTCATGGCAACCAGCACAGGCTTACGGCCAAAACGATCGGAGATCGCGCCGCCAATCGGCAGCCAGATAAAGTTCGATACCGCTACCAGCAACGTCACCAGCAGGCTGTCAGAGGCGCTGAGCAGCAGGACTTTCTTGCCAAAGGTCGGCGCGTAAACCGTAATCAGGTAAAACGCAGTCGTGGTCATTGCTACCATCAGCATCCCGGCAATCACCACCTGCCAGTTGGCGAGCAGGATGCGGAACACCTGCTTCACATCGGGATGGCTGCGACGGTTGTTGAATTCCTGGGTCTCTTCCAGCTTGCGACGCAGCAGGAAGATAAACGGCACAATCAGGCAGCCAAACAGGAACGGAATGCGCCAGCCCCATTCACGGATGGCGCTCTCTTCCAGCACCGCGTTGAGGATAAAGCCCATCGCCGCCGCCACCATAATCGCGACCTGCTGACTACCCGACTGCCAGCTGGTGTAGAAGCCCTTGCGGCCCGGTGTGGCGATCTCTGCCAGATAGACCGACACGCCGCCCAGCTCTGCACCGGCGGAGAAGCCCTGCAGCAACCGACCGATCAGCACCAGCAGCGGCGCCCACAGACCAATACTCTGGTAAGAGGGGATCAGCACGATCATAAAGGTGCCGGCCGCCATGATGGAGAGCGTAACGATCAGCCCTTTACGACGGCCAACCTTATCGATGTACGCCCCCAGCACTACCGCGCCAATCGGGCGCATCAGGAACCCTGCGCCAAACACGGCAAAGGTCATCATCAGTGAGGCGAACTCACTGCTGGCCGGGAAAAAGGTATGGGCGATATAGGTGGCATAGAAACCGAACAGGAAGAAGTCGAACTGTTCGAGAAAGTTGCCTGAGGTAACACGGAATATTGCGCCAATCCTGGCGCGGTGAGTCATGGGTGAGGTTGTCTGCATCAGTAACTCCAGTAAGGTATGACGCTTTTTGCCGCGCCTGTCACTGAAGAGTGGATCAGCGCCCGGCGCTAAATAAGTGCAAAAAGGGCATCGATTAATGTGCCAGCCGCAAGATTGCCAGGCGTTATCACTTAAAGTGATTTTTATTCAAAGGGTTAAGTGGAGAGATGATTTTTTTGTGCCTGTTAGTGGGTCTGAGAGGAGTTTGCGGAAATGTGACAGATTTCATAAGCGTGTTGCAGGTGAACAGGCGGAATCTGGCTTGTCTGAGGCCATCAGCGCAGAGTCTGGCGGCAAAAAGGGTTCAGTACGCAGGCAGCAAGGCGTCAGGGAAAGGTTATGCCAAAAATCTGACGTAAATGTTGGACGCCCGCCACGGTAAACACCACTTCACGGTAGCCAGGCTGCCGGGTTAGCCAGCCTTGCGTTTCAAAGGCACTCAGCAGCGCTGCACCCGCGTAGCCGCCGAGATGGAACCGGCGCTCACTCCAGTCGAGACAGCCACAGCAGGCTCTGCGGCGTCCGGGCTGCGACAGATCAATCTGCAACGCCGCAAACTGCTGCAGACCCAACAGGGTGACAGCGCTGCCTTCCGGCGTGATCCAGCCCTGTTGCGCCATTACGGCATAAATCTGCACCGCAATATCACCGGCCAGATGGTCGTAACAGGTGCGGGCGGTGCGAAGCGATGTTGGGGTGGTGCTCACCGGCGCGGCAATCCGTCGCCACGATACGCCCATCATGTTCTCAATCAGCGCAGCGATGTCACTGCCGGTCAGTCGGTAATAACGGTGACGCCCCTGCGCCACGCAGACGATCAAGCCGCTGTTGATCAACCGGTTCAGATGGGCGCTGGCGGTTGAGGGCGCCACGTCGGTGACGGCACTGAGTTCGGTGGCGGTCCAGGCGCGTCCATCCATCAGCGCGGACAGCATCTTCACCCGTGACGCATCGGCCATTGCGGCGGCGACGCCCACAATCGCATTCTCAAGTGCTTCGCTATCGTCAGGTGCGTTATGCGGTTGTGGTGTTGCCATCAGATAAGCGTGCCCATTCTGTGGTCAGCCCGGCGGCTGATCGATTGTTATCGGTGATCAGGATCAGCTGGTTAGCGTGATCGCTGTATTGCACCAGTATGTTGATTCCGGCATCGGCAAGGCGTGCAGTGATCGCCCCCAGCTCGCCGGGACGCTTTTGCGGTAACCTGCGTATAAGCGGGACGTTAACCGCCTCGACGGCGATACCCCCGGCTTCCAGCACGGCCCGCGCCCGTTCGCCTTCCTCGACCAGAAAATGAGCGTGGCTCTGTTCACCAAAGGAGAACAGGCCGCCGCCTTCCAGTCCAATCCCATGACGGCCCAGCAGCGTGGTGAGCCGGGAAAGTGTGCCTGGACTATTTTGCAGGATGACATGAATATCGAACATGTTAATTTACTCCCTGTTGTGAGGCATATTCTCTGACCAGCGTGACGATGCGAAGACGGTAACCGGCAAAAAGGGTCTCGCGGCCTTCACGCTGTGCGGCCTGGTGACAGAGGTTGCGCTTCCAGGCCAGCACCGATTCTTCATCACGCCACCAGGAGAGCGAGAGAATTTTTTTCTCATCGGTCAGGCTTTGAAAGCGCTCAAGAGAGATAAACCCGCTGTTTTGCATCAGCAGCGGTTTAAGGTCGGCAGCCAGTTGCAGGTAACGCACCTGGTGTTCGGGTCGGGCTTCGGCTTCAAATAGTACGGCAATCATCGCTATCCTCCTTTGGGTGATATAGCGCAAAAATAGCGGGCGGGGCGAGTTGATGCTTCGGCCGGTAACGAAATATGGCTGCAGGGGCGACCTCAGGCCGGTGCAATCTCGTAATGGAGCAGATGATATGTTCAGCGGACTCAGTGCGTTCCCCCTTACTCCCTTTGCGGCAGGCAAGCCCGATGAGGCGGCTTTTTTGCGGCTGCTGCGCAGGCTGACTGATGCAAAAGTCGATTCCCTTGGCGTGCTGGGGTCCACCGGCAGCTACGCCTATCTCACCCGCGCGCAGCGCAGGCGCATCGCAGAACTGGCGGTGGAACATGCAGAGTCGATTCCGGTGATGATCTGCATTGGTGCGGTGGGCACTGACGAGGTGCTGGCGCTGGCGGAGGACGCGCAGCAGGCGGGCGCGGCCGCCTTACTGCTGCCGCCGCTGGGTTATCAGGCGTTGAATGAAGATGAGGTGTTCACGCTTTTCGAGACCGTGACGCGACACGCCTCGGTGCCAACCTGTATCTATGACAACCCCGGCACCACCCATTTTACGTTTTCCGATGCGCTGCTGAGCCGGATCGCCACACTTTCCGGTGTCGGGTCAGTGAAAATTCCTGGGGTACCGGCAGATCAATCTGCGGCTAACGATCGCCTCGCTCAACTGCGCGGCACGCTGCCAGATGCCGTGTCGATTGGCGTCAGTGGCGATGCCTCAGCCGCCAACGGGCTGATTGCGGGCTGTGATGGCTGGTATTCGGTGTGCGGCGGGCTGTTTCCGCGCGTCGCAAAAGCGATGACCGAAGCGGCGGCCGCAGGTGACCATCAGAGCGTCAGAGCGCAGTCCGATCGCCTGCAGCCGTTATGGGCGCTGTTCCGCCAGCATGGCGGCAGTTTCCGGGTGATCAGCGCCGCGGCGGGGCTGCTGGGACTGACCGAACGCGACTGTCTGCCGCGCCCGCTGTTACCGCTCTCTGCGGCGGACTGCCAGCTGATTGCTGACGTGCTCGCGGCACTCGACCTCTCTTAAGATCCCGCGCCAGAAGGCATTAACCGTGGCGCACCAGGTTAAAGCCTTCTTCCTCCTGCGGTGCTTCGAAATAGCGGGTAATCAGCGCGAACTGCTCGTCCGTTGCGGCAAAGGCGTGTTCGCCGTCCTGATTTCGGGCGTGCAGACGCGATTTACACAGCGCATCCGGTACGTCCAGATAATGCAGGCGATGGTCGGCAGAGGATGCCTTAATCACCGACATCATCCAGTCTCGATTCGCCCGGGTGTTGGCAGGAAAATCGAGCACCACCGACACGCCTGCGTTAAGCAGCGCGACCAGATGAGGCGTCATCGCCTTTCTGAGTTTTGCTGCATGGCGCACGTAATCGGCCACTGACTGCATCTCGTCCTTATAGAGTGCGGCGAGCCACTGATCCTCGCTGATCACCACGCAACCGGGGGCGGCGCTCAGCTCCGCCGCCAGCGTCGATTTCCCGGAGGCAATTTTTCCACACAGCAGATGCAGCGTGGCGGGGGCAAAGGTCATGGTCATATCACTCCTGTGTCAGCCTGATAGTGAACCGCGCGCATTACGCGAAGGGAAGGTAAAGCGATTCTCGCCGAAGCGGGATTCAGGCTAACAAAACAGGGGAGAGATAAGCAATGAGAGGCATAAAGTTGCTGGTGAGTAAAACCCGGATTTACCGCGCGTAACAGTCTCTGCTGCTGCGGGCGTTACTGCATTCAGAAAAAACCGCGGCTTTCGCTGGGCACGTTGACACGCCTGAACGGGGAAGTGCGCTCAGGCGTAGCGTGGGATATCAGATACGCTTTCAGAAAGGGGTGAATCTGCGCTGAACAGCTGGCAACTGGCTTCATTTTTGTGCCATCAGCAACGTCAACAGTTCGCGGCAGCATGCCTCTTCTTCTGCACTGTCTGCGGATGCCAGATGGCGCAGCAGTTCCATACAGCTTTTTTCCTTGCCCGCTTCCAGTAACTCTTCGATCAGAAAGTTGAGTTTGTCCTGTTCAGACACGGCAAAGGATGAACTAAACTCATTTTTGACCGGGCCACTGTGATTCACCGGCAACGTGAGGGTGTTTTGCATTGGCATAGTATTGTCCTGTTTCGGGTTAAAAAATGTTCGGCGGTTGCTATTAAACTTATACAACGATTCGGAATTTGTACAGAAATCTGCCCGATTGATTTTCAGGGCGAAGCTAAGCGCAGCGCGGTTGCGGCGTAAATGTCAGCTAATCATTAAGTTAGCGGAAGATGGAATTTCAGAAAAATTATGCGGGCCTGAAGCAGGATACGGAGGCGGGGAAATCAGGTCAGTCATGCGTCAGTTCAACAGGCGGCCCACCGGGCCGCATGCATTATTTAGCGGTCAGGAAATCTTCGCGCTGCGGTGTAAACGTATCCAGTAAGGTGCCCGCCTCAAGACAGACACAGCCATGAACCACATTGGGCGCTTTATAGAGCGTATCTCCTGCGCCCACCTCACGCGTTTCACCATTGATGGTGAAGGCAAAACGTCCGCTCAGCACATAGGTCAGCTGCTCGTGGGGATGGTGATGCAGCGGGCCGACAGCCTCTTTCTCAAAAATCACTTCTACCGCCATCATGGTGCCGCCGTACGCCAGCACGCGGCGGGTCACGCCGTTGCCCAGATCTTCCAGTGGTCGCTCTTTATGGTAGATAAACATCGCAATCCTCCTGCGGTTGCCCCTGCTGCGGTGACCGTTTTGTGATGGATCTCACAGCGCTCGGGTGAATTAGTTTATGCACTTTAGTGGTTTTTCACTAAAATGAAACGGTGTTTCAATTAATTTATAAGGGTAGATCATGAAAATCGCGTTAATGATGGAAAACAGCCAGGCCGCTAAAAACGTTACCGTGCTGAAAGAACTGGAAGGCGTCGCACAGCCACTGGGCCATCAGGTCTTCAACGTCGGTATGAGCGATGAGCAGGATCACCACCTGACCTATATTCACCTCGGCATTCAGGCCAGCGTGTTGCTCAACAGCCAGGCCGTAGATTTCGTGGTCGCGGGCTGCGGCACCGGGCAGGGCGCGCTGATGTCGCTTAACATCCATCCGGGCGTCGTCTGCGGCTACTGTATCGATCCGGCGGATGCCTACCTGTTTGCCCAGATCAACAACGGTAATGCCTTATCTCTGCCGTTCGCCAAAGGCTTTGGCTGGGGCGCTGAACTTAACCTGCGCTTTATCTTTGAAAAAGCCTTCACCGGCGAGAAGGGCAATGGTTATCCCCCAGAGCGTAAAGAGCCGCAGGTGCGTAACGCCGGTCTGCTGAATCAGGTTAAAGCTGCCGTGATTAAAGAGAACTACCTCGACACGCTGCGCGCCATCGATCCTGAACTGGTGCGTACTGCCGTTAGTGGCCCACGCTTCCAGCAGTGTCTGTTTGAGCATGGCAAAAATCAGGAAATCGTCGCTTTTGTGCGTCAGCTGACCCACTAACGCATCCGGGGTCATAAGGCCGGTCTGACCGGCCTTTTTTTATTCTCTCTTTCCCGACGTCAGCTGAACGTCAGCTCTGCTGCGCCAGCGCCGGGTTGTAATGACGACTCGCCTCTACCAGCATCCGCGTGTAGGGCATCGCGGCGCGGTCGGCCACCAGCGTCGGCACATCCAGCGTCTCCAGTACCTTGCCCTGTTGCATAACCGCCACGCGATGGCAGAGGTGCGCCACCACGCCGAGATCGTGCGTCACCATCAGATAGGTCAGATTCTCCTGCTGCTGCAGATCGCTGAGCAGATTGAGGATCTCCGCCTGCACCGAAACATCCAGGGCGGAGGTCGGTTCATCCAGCAGCAGCACGCGCGGCTCTAAAATCAGCGCCCGGGCAATCGCCACGCGCTGACGCTGACCACCAGAAAGCTGGTGCGGATAACGCGTCTGCCAGGCGCGATTCAGCCCGACCTTATCCAGCATCGCCACGACGCGCTGCTGGCGCTGCCCGATACCCTGAATCTGTAATGGCTCTTCAAGGATATCGCCCAGCGTATGACGCGGATGCAGCGAGCCATAAGGGTCCTGAAACACCATCTGCACCTGACGGCAGCGCGCCCGATCGATGCGGTGCGCCAGCGGCTGGCCATCAATGGTCAGTTCTCCCTGCCAGTGATTAAACAGGCCCGCCAGACACTTCAGCACCGTGGTTTTGCCCGAGCCTGACTCACCGACCAGCCCGAAGATTTCACCCTGTTTAACCTGCAGGCTGACGTCGAACAGCACCTGATTACGGCGACCCTCTTCACCAAAACTCAGGTTGAGATTTTTCACCTCAATCATCGTAACTCCTTAGTCAGTTAACCAGCTGGCGTGACGTTGTAACACTGGCAGGCGCGTGCGCCGCCGATCAAGGTCGGGCAGTGCTGCCAGCAGTCCCTGAGTGTAGGGATGCTGCGCGTGGTCAAGTTCGCTGGCGGCCAGCGACTCCACCACGCGCCCGGCGTACATCACCAGCACCCGATCGCAGAAGCTGCGCACCAGATTGATATCGTGACTGATAAAAATCAGTCCCAGACCGCGCGCTTTCACCAGATCATCCAGCAGCGCCAGCACCTGCATGCGAACCGAGACATCCAGCGCAGAGGTGGGCTCATCGGCAATCACCAGTTCCGGCTCGGTGATCAGCATCATGGCGATCATCACGCGCTGCCCCTGGCCGCCGGAAATCTCATGGGGATAGAGCTGATATACCCGTTCAGGATCGCGGATCTGCACCTCCTCCAGCATCGCCAGCGCCCGCTGACGTGCCGCCGATTTCTGGCCGCGATGGTGACTGCGCCAGGCTTCGGCAATCTGCTCGCCAACCCGGATCACCGGATTCAGCGAATATTTCGGGTCCTGCATAATCATTGAGATGCGTTTGCCTCGAATGGCGCGCATCTCTGCCGGGGTGGCGTGCAACAGGTCGATATCGCCAAACTGCATCCGGCTCGCCTCAATGCGCGCCTTAGCCGGATGCAGCTGCAGCAGGGCGCGACCCACGGTCGATTTACCGGAGCCGGACTCACCGACAATCGCCAGCTTCTCCTGACCGAGCTGAAAGGAGACGCCACGCACCGCCGGCGTAATCTGGCGTCCGTTAACAAAGTTCACGTGCAAATCGCGCACGTCGAGCAACGGCGAGGCGTTACTCACTGCGGGGATCGAGCAGGTCACGTAGGCCATCTCCTAAAAAGTTAAATGCCAGGCTGTTAATCAGGATCGCCAGCCCGGGCACGGTCACCACCCACCAGCACTCCAGCATGTAGGTGCGGCCACTGGCGATCATCGCGCCCCATTCCGGATCCGGCGGCTGCGCGCCCAGCCCGAGAAACCCCAGCCCGGCGGCGGTGAGGATAATGCCCGCCATGTTCATGGTGATGCGGATAATCACCGACGGCAGGCAGAGCGGAATAATGTGCTTCCAGAGCACCCGCAGCGGCGACGCGCCCTGTAAGCGCACCGCCGAGATAAAGTCCGCCTGACGCAGCGACAGCGTTTCAGCGCGGGCCAGACGGGCAATGGGTGGCCAGGCGGTGAGCGTAATCGCGATCACCACATGCTCCAGTCCTGGCCCCAGCGCGGCAACAAAGGCCAGCGCCAGTACCAGGCTCGGGAAGGAGATAAAGATATCGGTGACACGCATCAGCACGCCGTCGACTTTGCCGCCAAAATAACCGGCGGTGACGCCCAGCAGCAGGCCCAGTGGCCCCACGGTGACCGACACCAGCAGCACGATGTAGAGCGTGATGCGTGCGCCCCACACCAGACGACTGAAGATATCCCGGCCAAACTCGTCGGTGCCGAACCAGTGGGCCGCGCCGGGGGGCGTCAGCGCATTATTCAGATCCTGAACCAGCGGGTGATACGGCGCGATCCAGGGTGCGAAAAGTGCCACGATGCAGAGCAGCAGCACAATGCCACCACCAATTGCGGTCAGGGGATTACAGGCCATGCGCCAGAGGAAATGGCCGCAGCGGGCAGCAAAACGCTGACAGCGCACCAGCCGCTCACGGGAATGACTCACAGACGCAGCGTCAAAAGAGATCGTCATACTTTGGTCCTCGGATCGAACACCTGATAGAGCAGGTCGGAGATCAGGTTAAGCAGCACAAAAATCAGACCCACCACCAGCACACAGCCCATCACCGCATTCATATCGCCCAGCATCAGGCTGCCGGTGAGGTAGGAGCCAAAGCCGGGCCAGGAGAAGACGGTTTCAATCAGCACTGCGCCCTCCAGCAGCGAGCCATAGGCCAGCGCCACCACGGTCAGCAGCTGCACCAGGATATTGCGGAAGGCGTGCTGCCAGATCACCTGCCATTCAGTCAGGCCTTTGACCCGCGCGGTCAGAATGAACTCCTGCGACAGCTGCGCGAGCATAAAGCTGCGCGTCATGCGGCTGATATAGGCCATGGAGTGAAAGCCGAGCAGCGAGGCGGGCAGCACCAGATGATTCAGCGCATTCCAGAACACCTGACTGTTGCCCGCCAGCAGGGCGTCAATCAGCATAAAGCCGGTGCGACGTGGCACGATGCCATCCAGGCTGAAGTCCACCCGACCTGCGCCGCCAACCCAGCCGAGATGGGCATAGAACAGCAGCAGGCCAATCATGCCGACCCAGAAGATTGGGGTGGAGTAACCGGCCAGGCTGAGCATCCGCACCACATAGTCGATGACGCTGTTGCGACGCGCCGCCGCCAGCACACCCAGCGGCACGCCCAGTCCTGCGCCAATCACAATCGCCAGCGTGGCCAGCTCTACGGTTGCCGGAAAGACGCGCACAATGTCATGCACCACCGGCTGACCGGTGAGCAGCGCATGGCCGAGATCGCCATGCAGCAGCGCGTTAAGGTAGATGCCAAACTGCACCCACAGCGGTTTATCAAAGCCGAGCTGGTGATAAACCTGCTGATAGGTGGCCTGATCGGCGTCGGGGCCGACAATCGCCAGCACCGGATCCAGCGGCATCACCCGGCCAATAAAAAAGGTCAGCAGCAGCAGGCCGAACAGGGTTATCACTACCTGCACCGCGCGATGGCTGATGCGGCGGCACTGAGTTCGGGTCAGGGTCAGGATCATAGGGTGCCTCCCGCTTTGGCTTCAGGGGTTTTCCAGACATCGCGGAGGAAGGTGGTCGCTGAGGGATGCGGCTGATAAGCCTGCACCCGGTTGCTGACCACCACGGAGTCGAGCATTTGTGAAATCGGCATCAGTGCAGGCACCAGCTGGTCATAGCGCTGCTGGATGGCGTAATAGGCCTGCTGCTGGCGGGTTTTGTCGCGCTCCACCAGCGCCTGATCGATCATGGTGTTGAGCTGCGCGTCATAGAAACCGGTGCGCCAGCCCTGGAAGTTGGTCAGCCGGGCGCTGTCAGCATTATTCGGGTTATAGACCAGCGCGCGCAGGCTGGAGTGGGGATGCGGCTCCACGCCGCTGCCACCGCGCCCGACCAGCAGACTGAACTGGCGATCGCGCATCGCGCCATAGATCTGGTTACCGGTGCCGGTGATGATTTTTGCGCGGATCCCGCCCTGGAGCAGCGTGGACTGCACCGCGATGGCGATATTCAGAAATGGCTGATCGGCCAGCACCCGCAGCGTGGTGTCGAAGCCGTCCGGATAACCCGCTTCAGCCAGCAGTGCGCGGGCGCGCGGCACATCGAGCCGGTAACCGGGATCGGGCAGCGTGGCGGGCATGCCAGCCTGAATCGGGCGCTGATGCAGCTCGCCATAGCCGGTCATCAGGCTTTTATTGATGCCCTGATAATCGACCAAATAGCGTACCGCCTCCCGCACTTTGATATTGTCGAAGTGCGGATCTTTCATGCTCATCGCCAGGTAGTAGATTGTTCCTTTTCTTACCGCATCAATGGTGAGGTCGGGGTCGTGCCGCAGGGCGCGCACGTCGGGGATCGCCATGTTACTGGCGATATCCAGATCGCCTTTCTCCATCATCAGCCGCAGGGTCTGCGACTCCTGCAGATGGCGGAATACCACCCGCGACATCTTCGCCTCGCCGCGCCAGTAATCGGTCGCACGGCTCATGCGCAGCACATCTTTTGCCTGCCATACATCCAGCCTGAACGGGCCGGAGCCCGCTTCATGGGTGGTGAGCCAGCGGTTGCCCCAGTCGCCATCCACCTCATGCTGCTGCACGGTTTTGCTGTCCAGCACCACCATGCTGCCCAGCGCCGCCAGCGAGTAGATCACCAGTTGCGGATCGTTAGGCTTCGGCAGGGTGATCACCAGCGTGCGGTCGTCGGGCGCGGTAATCATCTGGTCTACATTGTCGCGGCTGAAGCCGTACGATTTCCACACCGACGCCTGCGCGAGGTTCAGATGCAGCACCCGCCGCATCGACCAGACCGCATCGGCGCTGGTGAGCGGATTGCCGGAGTGAAACCTGACGTTGTCGCGCAGGTGAAAAGTCAGGGTGCGGTTATCCGGACTGACTGACCAGCGTTCCGCCAGCGCCGGGCGCACCTCGGTGAGTTGCTGCGGGTTCAGCTCGACCAGTCCGTCATAGAGATTTACTACAATGCCGACCACTTCGTTGCCGGTCATAGCGGCCGGATCCAGGGTGAGCAGGTTATTCATATTCATGCCGACGATCAGCTGGTCATCCGGGGTCTTTGCCTGGATTGACGCGCTGCCCGTCAGCACCAGCAGCGTGATCAGCCACGCGCCACATCGTTGTGTCAGGGTCATAGGTTAAGTCCAGCAGGTCAGAGGTTTTCCCGTTTACGACTCTGCCTGCTGCTGACCACCGGGATGGCAGGCAGCAGGCGGGCGACGGGGTTATTATTGTTTGCCGTACTTCGGTAGTGCGATTTACCAGCGGTTCAGCGTGTGCGTCTCAATCCAGCTGAAGTTAATATCCTCACCCAGCCCGCTACGGGTGGGCAGGGTGACAAATCCCTGATCGTCCATCGGATCGATCAGGCTGTTGAGGTAGGCGGGCGGTGTTTCATAATCCAGGAAGGGATGCAGCAGGCCGCGCTCATACCAGCGGCAGTTACGGATCGCCCCGACCACCGCCAGGCTGGCCGCACCGTTGCCGTGCACTTCGCAATCCATGCCAAAGGCTTCAGCCAGGTTCGCCACTTTCAGGGTGGGCGAGATGCCGCCTACGCCGTTGGCACCGGCCCGCAGAATGTCGCAGGCTCCGGCACGCACCCAGTCGGCGCGGCTGTGATGTTTACCGCCCAGGCTCTCCGGGCCAAGCACGTCAATAGAGAGGTTTTCCGCCAGCCAGGCGTAAGAGGCCATGCTCTCTTCCTCCATCGGCTCCTCGAACCAGGCGAAATTAAGCTTTTCCAGCGCCTTGCCGATGGTCAGCGCGTCACTGCGGCTGTACCAGTGATAGCCGTCCAGCATCAGCGCGATATCGGGTCCCACCGCTTCACGCACCGCCGCGCAGGCTTTGATATCCATCGCCGGGCTGGGTGCGAAGGAGACCGGCGGCATCCAGGTGTGAAGCTTGATCGCCTGATACCCGCGCGCCACCAGCTTTTCCGCGAACTGCGCATACTCATCCGGCGTTGATAATCCACCGCTCAGCTCGTCACCACACATGGTGCTGCCGTAAGCCGGGATCTTCTCGCGATAGCCGCCCAGCAGTTTGTGGACAGGCTGTTTCAGCTTCCGTCCAATCATATCCCACAATGCCTGCTCCACAGCGGAGAGCGCCCGCTCGGTGAGCTGATGGGCGCTGCCGCGCTGCCAGTGCACCAGATCCTGCCACAGACGCTCCCGGTCAAAGGCGTTCTGACCGATCAGCACTTTGCGGAAAAAGGCATTAACCACATGGGATCGCACCACTTCCGGCGGCGCAAAGGCGTAACCACAGTCGCCTTCCTCGCTGGTCAGGGTCAGTAGCGCCATCTGCGCATCATTTTCCGGGCCAGGGTGGGAGTGTCCGGCGCTGTCGGCGCAGCGTTGGGTGGGATAGGTAAAAAGGGTGACATCAATGGCGCTGATCTTCACGGTTAAGCTCCTGTGGCAGTCTGTCCTGATGAATTATTAAAACGCTGTTTCATTTTTAATCTAGCCTTCACAATTCATTAACGCATTAGCCAAAACGATACGATTAATGGCTAATATGTGTGCAACTGCCCAGGGTGTTGTGAACATATTCACGAAAGCTGACCGTTTTGTGAGCAGCGACACGCTGCGCTTTTTCCTCTTTAGGGATCGCTATGAGCGCAACTCCGACAGTTAACCCCGCCGCAAAAAACATTTAACCGGATGACTTCCCCTGACCCCTGTTTTAGGTGATAGTAACGCCGCTTTACATTAATAATTCTCATTATCATTTGTGCGGGCTTTTACAATGAAAAAATGGTTTTTAGCGCTGGGGCTGCTCACGCTGGCAGGGACGGCTTCGGCCAAAATGATTACCGATGTCGCAGGCCGTCAGGTCGAGGTGCCGCAGGAGGCAAAACGCATCATTCTGGGTGAGGGCCGTCAGATGTATCTGCTGGCGGCATTTGATACCGATGCCCCATTTAAACGGGTGATTGGCTGGCGTGACGATTTCCCGAAAGCGGATTGGGACGGCTATCAGGCTTACGAAAAACGCTATCCGGAAATTAAAAAATTGCCGACCTTTGGCGGTGCGAAAGATGGCACTTTCAACGTCGAGCAGGCGTTAACCCTGAAGCCCGATCTGGTGCTGATGAATCTGGAATCCAAAGCCGCCACCGATGAAGGCAAGCTGATTGAAAAACTGCAGGCAGTAGGCGTGCCGGTGGTGTTTATCGATTTCCGCGAAGCGCCGATGGTGAATGCTGAGAAAAGTATCCGCATCATGGGCGAACTGGTGAACAAACCGGCGCGTGCCCAGGAAATTATCACCTTTCGCCAGCAGCAGATTGACCTTGTCACCTCGCGTCTGAAGAACTTTACCGGCTACCGCCCGAAAGTGATGATTGACCGTGCAGGCGGCTACAGCGACGAGTGCTGCATGTCGTTTGGCAATGAAAACTTTGGCCAGATGGTCGAGATTGCGGGCGGTCGTAACATCGCTAAAGATCTCATCCCTGGCACCTTCGGCACCGTTAACCCGGAACAGATTATCGCCAGCCAGCCGGATGTGGTGGTGGTGACCGGCGCTAACTGGAAGAATTACAACACCGTGGGCAAATGGGTCGGCGTCGGTCCGGGTGCCAATGTCACCGAGGCTACCGCGCGTCTTAAGGGGCTGATGATGCGCGATGCCTTTAAAACCCTGCCGGTGGCGCACAACGGCAATGTTCACGCCATCTGGCATCAGTTCTACGACAGCCCTTACCAGTTTGTGGCTATCCAGGCGCTGGCGAAATGGCTGCATCCCGATCTGTTTGCCGATCTGGATCCGGACGCCACCTTCCGCGCGTTCCACGAGAAGTTCCTGCCGCTGCCTTATCAGCCAGGATACTGGGTCACTTTACCCGCTGATAAGCCCTGACTGACCGGCGATGACAGGGACGTCATCCGCCTGATTTGCAATTCCTCCCGAATAAACCCTCTGTTTCTCTTCAGATTTACTAATCTTTTACAGGCGCGGGGTCGGTTGCTCTGAGCAGCGCGACGTCTGACCTGGTTCGCATTCACGTTAAAAATGGAGAGAAACATGCGCAATACCCTGGGAAGATCGGCCTTTGCCGTGACGCTGTACGCTCTGCTGGAGCCGGTGCCGCTGGGCTTTTTTGTCGCGGCCTGGCTGTTCGATATTCTCTATAGCCAGACCTTTGTGCTGTTCTGGACGGATGCCGCAGGCTGGCTGATTGCGCTGGGACTGATACTGGCGATTGTGCCGCGACTCATCGCGCTGGTTTATCTGTTCCGCGGCAGTGACAGTGCGGAAAAGAGTCATTTCTGGCTCTGGCTGGTGGCAATTGTGATCGCTATCGTCAATGCGTTTATTCACAGCCGTGATGCCGCCGCTGTCATCCCGCTGGGCGTGACGCTTTCGACGCTGGTGGTAGCGCTGCTGCTGCTGGCGAATGTGCAACTTGCGTTACGTCAGCGTAGCGCTTAAGGAGGAGCCACCATGAAGATACCGCATAAAACGTTGCTCGCGCTTACCCTGACAGCACTGCTGGCAGGCTGTGATGATGGTGCGCTGGTCGATCCGCAAAAGCAGATCGGACCGAATCCCGAACTGCCGCAGGCACAGAACTTCTTTATGCCGCCGATGCAGGTGCCGGAAGGCACGCCGTGGAAAGCGGGCGAAATGCCAAAAGTGGCTGACGGGCTGAAAATCGAAAAGATCGCTGACAATCTGCAGCATCCGCGTCAGGTTTATGTGCTGCCGAATAATGATGTGCTGGTGGCGGAATCCAATGGCCCGGCCAAACCCACCACCCGGCCTAAACAGCTGATCATGGGCATTGTGCAGAAAGCGTCAGGTAAGGGCGGCGCTGGCGGCAACCGGATTACGCTGCTGCGCAACGTCAATGGCAAATGGGAGCAGCACCGCTTTATTGAGAATCTGCACTCGCCGTTTGGCATGCAGCTGATTGGCAATACCCTTTATGTCGCGAATGCTGACAGCCTGGTGAAGTTCCCCTATCGCGAAGGGGACACAGAGATCCGCACCGCGCCTGAAGAGGTGACGGAACTGCCGGGCGGGCCGATTAACCACCACTGGACCAAAGCGCTGTTGGCCAGCCCCGATGGCAGCAAGCTCTATGTGGGTGTCGGTTCCAACAGTAACGTTACCGAGAACGGCATTGGCGCAGAGTATCGCCGTGCCGCGGTGCTGGAAGTGGACGCGGCCAGCGGTGCCAGCCGGATCTACGCCAGCGGGTTGCGCAATCCGACCGGCTTACAGTGGGAACCGCAGAGCGGAAAACTGTGGGCCATCGTCAATGAGCGTGATGAAATCGGCTCCGATCTGGTGCCTGACTACATGACCTCAGTGCAGGACAAAGGCTTTTACGGCTGGCCCTATAGCTACTTTGGTCAGCATGTGGATACCCGTGCCGAACCGCAGCGTCCCGATCTGGTTGAGAAAGCGATTAAGCCTGATTATGCCCTGAGTTCGCATGTCGCTCCGCTGGGGCTGCTGTTCTACGGCGCAGATAACATGCCGCAATACCAGGGCGGTGCGTTTATCAGTGAACATGGCAGCTGGAACCGTACGCCGCTGAATGGCTACAAAGTGGTGTGGGTGAAATTTGAAAACGGCAAGCCGGTGGGTCAGCCGCAGACGGTGGTCTCGGGCTTCCTGACGGACGATGAAAAGCAGGTGCGTGGATTACCGGTCGGTCTGGCCAGCGACAAACAGGGCGGTGTCCTGATTGCTGACGATGCGGGTAATACCATCTGGCGAATCAGCGCCGCGAAGTAAGCATTGCGCTGCTTTTTTAAGCAGAAGGCAGGCATAAAAAAAGGATTTGGCATTTCGCCAAATCCTTTATTTTTTGTTCGCTACCCGGCTGGTAACCGCGCTGCGAACGAGGTGCTCAGCACTCTCCACAAACAAGATTGTAAAATGTGCGGCTAAGGATTTCAAGTTTCGCCAAAATGCTGTATGTTTATACAGGTGTTGAGTGTTGAGTATCGCCTCATTGTCGACTGGCCGCTCCCAGGGGCACGGTTTTAAAATCCCGGCAGGCATCAGGTGGTGCTGGCCTGTGGCTTTAACCATGAGTGCCGCTCAGCTCTCTCCACAAAGATGTGCTTAGGCGCCCGGCGGGTAGAGTCAAAGCCCTGGTTGCCGAACAGCGCGCTCCTGTAAAAGGAGAAGGAAAGTGATGGAACTGACTAAGCTGATTCTGGATCTTATCCGGGTCATCTTGCAGATCATCGTTGCCCTTATGCAACTGACCGGTCACGCAGGTTAACCGGAACTTGAAACAAGGCGGAGCTAACCACTCCGCCTTTTTTCTTTGTCAATTCTCTGTCATCGGACGCGGGTAAGGTGGTGCGGCAAAAGCACGCCGCCGGGGCGCTGCTTATCCAGACCGGGAGTTTTATGTCCATTGCCGCCGTTATGCCCGCCCGATTAGCGCACACCTGGATTGATGAGAGTGTGAAGATGCGCGAAACCACTGTGGGTCAGCAGTGTGAGATCCTGGCGCACAGCACGCTGGAGTATAGCGAGCTGGGTGACTTCTCCTATGTCGGCGAACACTGCTGCCTGGCCGATACCCAGGTGGGGCGCTTCTGCGCCATTGCTAATCAGGTGCGCATTGGCGCGCCGAATCATCCTATGGACCGCGCCTCCCAGCATCGTTTTACCTACTGCCCGGAGTATTACCACCCCGACGCCCGGCGCGATCAGGGCTTCTTTTCCGCCCGTCGCGCCGATCGGGTGATAATCGGTCACGATGTGTGGATAGGTCACGGCGTAATTGTGCTGCCTGGCGTTACCATTGGTGATGGTGCGGTGCTGGCTGCGGGTGCTGTCGTGACGAAAAACGTCGCGCCCTACAGCGTAGTGGGCGGGGTTCCGGCCAGGCCACTGCGGGTGCGCTTTACACCGGCTATCGCCGCCCGTCTCCAGCGCATTGCCTGGTGGAACTGGCCGCTGGAGAAACTGCTGGCGAATCTGCCCGATTTTCAGCACGGTGACATCGAAGCGTTCTGCCAGCGGCACGGTGCATAGTCACCCCACGGCGCCGTCAGCCGGTTTGTACGCCGAAATAGCGCACAACCCGCTGCCCATAGAGCCCGACGGCCAGTCCGGCGACGATCAGCAGCAGCGCCGCGATTTTCTGAGGTGAAACCGTTTCGCCAAATATCGCCACTGAACCCAGGATGCCGAAAACCGGCACCAGCAGCGACAGTGGCGCGACCGTTGAAACCGGATAGTGTTTCAGCAGCCAGTTCCACACCCAGTAGCCCAGCAGGGTATTGGGATAGACCTGAAACAGTATCGACAACACCGCCTTCACATCCAGCTGGGTGAAGAGTGCCTGATAGCCCGCGCTGCCATTGACCAGTCCATCCAGCAGGAAGAGCGGAATGGGTGCAAAGGCGCTCGACCAGACCAGAAAAGCAAAAACCTGTCGGGTGCCCGCTTTTTTATTGATGATATTGGCAATACTCCATGCGACCGCGCCTGCCAGCACCAGCAGCATGCCGGAAAACGTCACCGAGCCATCGGTAATGAAAAAAATGCTCAGCAGACCGGCGCAGGCCAGCGCACACCCGGCGAGCTGATAGCGGCTGAGACGCTCTTTAAATACCCAGCCACCGAGCAGCAGCGTGAAGAAGGCGCTGAACTGCAGCAGCAGCGAGGCGATGCCCGCCGACAGTCCGGTTTTAATCCCCAGATTCACCAGACCCCACAGGCCAATCCCGAAGACCAGGCCATAGCTGATCAGGTAGCGCCACGGTACATCCGGTTTCTTAATAAAGAACAGCGCTGGCAGGGCGCAGAGCGTAAAGCGGATGCCTGCCAGGATAAACGGGTCGACCGCCTGCAGGCCGAGTTTGATAACCGAAAAGTTAACCCCCCAGATGGCGGTGATCATGACGGCGAGCAGCAGATGCGTTAATTTCATGAGTGACGTACTCCGGACCAGCAGAGAAAGGCAGAGGCACTGACCGCTGCACCGGCATAGCAGACAGCCTGCCATCCCCAGTGCGTATAAAGCTGAGTGGCGGCTATAGCCCCCAGCGCACTGCCCAGCGAGTAAAAGCACATATAGGCGCCGACCAGACGACTTGCCGCCTCAGGTCGGGCGGCCACGATCAGGCTCTGATTAATCACATGTACCGTCTGGACGGCGAAATCGAGCAGGATCACTCCGAAAATCAGCAACAGTAACGAGGTCTGAAGCGCGGCTATCGGCAGCCAGGAGAAGGTCAGCAACGCCAGTGCCAGGCCGGTGGCACGCTGCCCCAGGCCCAGGTCAGCCCATGCACCTGCCCTGGAGGCTGCCAGCGCACCGGCAAGGCCGGCCAGGCCGAACAGGCCGGTCTGGGTGTGTGACAGTGACAGGTCGGTAAGTGGCAGAACCATCGAAGACCAGAGCATACTGAAGGCCGCAAAAATCAGCAGCGCCAGGATCCCGCGTCTGCGCAGCTGCGGTTCCGTGAGGAAGAGACGGAAAACAGATAATAAGAGGTGAGGATAAGATGTGCGCTGCGTCTGACCTGCTGTGGCGGGCAGCACTTTCGCCAGGATGAGCGAGATCAGGAGTAACAGGCAGGCAGCCGTCAGATAGACTGCCCGCCAGCCCGCCAGGTCAGCAATCATCCCGGAAACAAACCGCGCCAGCAGGATGCCGATCACGATGCCGCTGGTCACGCTGCCCACCACCTGTCCGCGCTGTTCTGGCGATGCCAGCATGGCGGCCCACGCCACCATCAGCTGCGTGACCACCGCCATTAATCCCACCAGCAGCATTGCGCAGAGCAGCGTCATCAGGTCTGGCGCAACCGCAGCAATGATTAACGCCAGCACGGAAAGCAGCAACTGGGTAATTACCAGCTTTTTGCGGTTCACGCAGTCGCCCAGCGGCACCAGAAAGATCAGCCCGAGGGCATAGCCGCTCTGCGTGGCCGTTACCACTGTGCCAATGGTACCAGGGGAAACCTGCAGGCTGGCGGCTATCGACTCCAGCAGAGGCTGTGCCGAGTAAACATTGGCGACCGCCAGCGCAGAGGTGAGTGAGAACAAAAAGATCATCCGGGACGAGAGCACCGGGATCGCGGCTGGGGGCGAATCGGCTTCAGGATCACGCGCCTTGCCAGTCGTACAGGTCATGTTGCTTTCCTTTCTGGTTTTTATTTGAAACTGGATTGGCGATATCTTTAACCGGGCTGGTTTTTTTTTGCAACTTCTTTTCGGAGTGGCTAAACTGCCATCATGTGACAGGTAGTGTGAGAGAAGAGCATGGCTAAGCAGGAATCCCTGAGAACCAGCGAGTGTCCGGTCGCCAGAACCCTGGAGTCGATAGGTGAGCGCTGGTGCATGATGATCGTGCGTGAAGCCTTTGATGACGTCCGCAGATTCAGTGACTTCCAGCGGAATTTAGGGCTGGCAAAAAATATCCTGGCGTCACGCCTGAAGCAGCTGGTGGAGATAGGGGTGTTTGAGATTGCTCCGGCCTCCGATGGCAGCGCCTACAGCGAATATGTCCTGACCGAAAGAGGCCGTTCGCTGTTTCCGGTTGTGGTCGCGATGCGCCAGTGGGGCGAGCGTTACCTGTTTGAGAAGGGCGAAACCCACTCCGTGCTGCTGGATAATGCGGAAGGAAAGCCGCTGCCGCGCCTGGAGGTTATCTCCTCACAGGGGCAAAAACTGGAACCGGCCGACTGTCATCGTCAGCGGGTAGTGGCTGAAGGGTAACCGTCAGGGTATTTTCTCCTCCGCACACTCTGAGACTGGCAGGCCTGACATCGCACGCGTTACCCGATCATCGCTGCCGCCTGTGGCGGTGATCGAACAAAATGCCTCACTCCCGTTTTACGCCTCCATTATGGCGTTATCCCCGGAAACAGGTCCGCGCGCTCCCTCATCTTTTCCTGCCCCGCATCATGACAGGCCTGTCGATATCATCACATTTTCCAATGACCGGTTGCCTTGTAACTTCCCGATGCGTATGACAATATCGCTGCTTGTATAGACATGTACTATCAACCATAGATTGAGCAAATCACGCTTTCAGTCAAACACGTCTCTCACTGTTCCAGCGAGGAATCTATGTCGGTCAAATCATCTGTATCAGATTATTCAGGCTCAGAGAAACAGGACCTGTCAGAAACCCGCTCCATTGATTACATCCCGTTGGGTGAACGTCATGGTCATCCCTTTAACCAGTTCACGCTCTGGTTTGGTGGCAATCTGCAAATCACGGCTATTGTCACGGGTGCGCTGGCCGTGGTGCTCGGTGGAGACGTCGTGTGGTCTCTTATCGGCTTACTGGTGGGGCAGATTCTGGGTGCAGCGATCATGTCTTTGCATGCTATCCAGGGCCCGCGCCTGGGTTTACCGCAGATGATCACCAGCCGTATGCAGTTTGGCGTGTTTGGTGCTGTTATTCCTCTGGTGCTGGTGTGCATGATGTATGTTGGATTTTCAGCCAGCGGGACAGTATTAGCGGGGCAGGCACTGGCTAAACTTATCCATGTCAGCCATTCAACCGGGATGATCCTGTTCAGCACCCTCATCGTGATCATTGCGGTGCTGGGCTATCGCGTGATTCATCAACTGGGCAAGCTGGCGAGCGTGATTGGCGTTTTAGCCTTTGCTTATCTGTTTATCACGCTGTTCTCTGCGCATGACTTATCAGCCGTGTGGCAGAATCAACACTTTACACCGGCAAATTTCCTGCTGGCGGTCTCCCTGTCTTCATCCTGGCAAATTGCCTTCTGTCCTTATGTCTCTGACTATTCACGCTATCTGCCAGCTGATGTCTCCGCGAAGAAACTGTTCAGCTCGGTCTTTTTTGGCACCGTACTTGGCACGCAGGCTTCAATGACGCTGGGGGTGATTGTTGCTGCCATTGCCGGAAGTGCATTTGCAGGCAATGAGGTCGGTTACATCGTGAGCATGGGCAGCACGGCGACTATGGCCATGGTGATTTATTTCGCCATTTGCTTTGGAAAAATCACGTTTACCACGCTGAACGCCTACGGCAGTTTTATGTCACTGACCACCATTGTCTCTGGCTTTCGTCAGCAAACCACGCTGAGTCGGAGCGGGCGCATTCTGTTTGTGGTGCTTATGGTTACGCTGGCCTGCGTCATTGCTCTGCTCAGTGAACCGGCCTTTCTGAAATCCTTCACCCACTTCCTGCTGTTTCTGTTGGCTTTCTTTGTGCCGTGGAGCGCGATCAGCCTGACCGATTTCTATCTGATCACCAGGGGCAGGGTTGATGTCCCGGCACTGTCGCAGCCGGACGGGCGCTATGGACGCTGGAACCTGGCCGGTATTACCGTCTATTTTCTGGGCGTGCTGGTGCAACTGCCGTTTATCGATAATCCGCTGCACCATGGATCGCTGACCTGGATTTTTGCCGGTAATGATGTCTCGTGGATCATCGGCTGGTTTGCGACGGCACTATTATGGCTGATCGCCAGCCGCTGGGATCGCCGGGGCAACCCCGAACAGCCAATCTATCCCGCCCAATAACAAGGTCAGGCCGCCTGAGCGGCTGTCGTTCAGGGGCTGTCACTCTTCGCGGGTGTGTGATCACCCGCGTGTCAGGAAATCCCCTTTTAAGATCAGGCGGCAGAAACGTCCGCTGCGCCGGTCTGCGCCTCGGCCACCAGCGGCTTCTCCGGTTGCAGCAGCGTCATTGCCAGCATACTGCCAAAGGCGATCAGTGCGGTGACGGTAAACATTGCGTTGTAGCCGTAATATTCCGCCAGCCAGCCGCAGAGCATCGGAGAGATAATCGCTGCCAGATTGGCTATCGCCAGCGTCATGCCGCTGTAGGTGCCCACTGACGCTTTAGGGGTGACATCAATCACCACCGACCAGTAGACATTGTTCACCAGCGCATTCAGCGCATTGCCCAGCGTCATCAGTGCAATAATCCCGGCAGCCGACTGCACATAGGGGATCGCCATAAAGCAGCATGCGGTGCCGCACAGCGTGACGGCGGCAAACAGATTGCGCGCCAGACGCAGATTACGGAAGCGGGCCAGCAGCGCGTCGGCAATGCGACCGCCCAGCAGCACCGTGATACAGGCGCCGCTCCACGGGATCATCGCGACGTACCACAGTGAGTGCAGGTCGTAATGGAAATTATCCTGCAGATATTTCGGCATCCAGGTCACCAGGGTAAAGGTGATGTAGAGGAATGAGAAGTAGCCCAGCGCGTTGCAGACCAGGGTGCGGCTGGTAAAGAAGCGCCACCAGGGCAGTGGTACGCTGTCGCCCGCACTGCGGCGCTGACCGGTCTGGATAAGCTGACGTTCTGCGGCGTTGGTATGTGGACTTTTCTCCGGGCTGTCGCTGAAGGTGCGGGCAAACAGCGCCATCGCCAGCAGGGAGAAAACACCGAGCAGGATAAACATCATGCGCCAGTCATGGGTCAGCAGCAGCAGGCCCACCGCAATCGGGGCGGTCAGCAGCGCGCCAACCTGGGTCGAAAGCAGGCCGATGCCCAGCGCAAAGCCGCGCTCATTATCGGGCGCCCAGTGGGCAATCGCCTTGTTCATCAGCGCATAGGCCGGGCCTTCGGAAAAACCAAACATGATACGCAGGGCAGCAAAGCCCATAATGGCGGATCCGCCAAACAGCGCCATGCCCAGTTCCCCCGCCCAGGCGGTGGCGATCTCCAGCAGTGACCAGAGCACGCCTGCCAGCAGCCAGACCTTTTTTGTGCCGATACGGTCGGCAAGAAAGCCGCCACACAGTGAACCAAACAGATAGCCAAAGCCAAAGTAGCCCAGCACGGCTCCGAGCTGGACTTTGCTGAAGTGGTATTCCGCCGCAATAGCGTTGGCCGCAAACGACAGGGCACCGCGATCGATATAGTTGATCAGAGCGATCAGGAACAGCAGTGAAAATATGGTGTAACGGTAACGGCTGGTTGTCATCTCACTTCTCCTGATTAAATGTCTCAGGAGAGCAGAAGCAAAATTGATGCCGGAAAGGGCATTTATCCGGCAAACAGGGGACGGGCACAGGATAGGGGCCGCTGATGGCGCCCCTGTAGGGTTAACTGATCCCGCTAATAATTCGCCTGCGCATCAATGCGGTGCAGACGCTGCCTGACGGTGGTGAGGCTCAGGCGGCGTTATGATGATCAGGGCTGACGTGTGGCAGCGGGATAACCACGGCTTCCGTGACTGCTTCTGCATCAGCTCTCACGGCCTGTGGCATTTCGCCAACGTGTTGTAAAATCTGCTTCTGATAAGTTGCATCTGCCACCGTAGTCTGTTCACTCAGCAGCACGCCCGCCTCATTGACGTTTTTTCCGTCCACTTTTATTTTCGTGGTGGCACTGGCCAGCATCCACTCATATTCAATATCGACATGGCCGCTATCAATACAGCGGATACCGTGCTGACTTAAGTCATAAGCCAGCACGGTTGCGGTCGGCCCTAATGAAATCAAGACCAGGTCAAAGTTGACGGCATTCTCTAAAACGGTATCAAACAGACGCTCATAAACGGAAAAGGCATTACGGTTCAGCGTCGTAATACGTTTCACTTCGCTGGCTCCCTCCAGTAAATCATTGCCTAATCCCAGACGCGTTCCACTGCCTTCCACAATTAATACCCGGCGGCCCTGATAGAGCTGTTTGAATTTATCAAATATCGTCCGGGATAATTGCTTGCCTTTATAATCGTGATAGGGACGGGTCACCGAAGTGTTTCCATACTGGTACTGTTTATTCAGCAGAGCCTCATAATATTTAAAATAAAATGATTTATGGAAGAACCAGAACAGGGCCGATCCGCTCCGCATATTATGGGTGGTACGAAAGGCATCCGGCAGACAGATCAGACAGTTCGGGTTGGCTCCTGAATCCTGCTGCAGCAAGGCTTTGAGCCGTGCAGAGAGATTGGGGTCAAATGGCTGAAAGCCGATGTTTTTATACCAGGTCATTTCCAGTTCACCGTCGCCGTAACGGGCCAGGGATAATTGTGGGTTACGTAATAACAGATCGACAGTCTCTTCTATCGACATGACGGAATAACGCTTTACCCGTGCCTGCGCAGCAGGATAGCGAATGGCAGCATTAAGAAACTTAAAAGGGAAACGAAACTTGCGATAAATAGCGTGAAGTGCGGACATAGTTAACCTGCCTGGGTCATTGCTGCCAGAAAAATCCCGCCTGCTGGCCGGATAAAAGAATATAAGAGAGCTGATATATATCACAGATAAAATAAGCGTCATGCTACGGAATATCTGAAATGGTTTTCACCAGCAAAATCCCTTTTTTCATTAATCTATTCCCTGTTTTTTATTTTCCTGAAAATTAATAAAATCGCGACATGCCCGGCACCATTAAATGATTTTAAAATTCATCACACCGCGTCGGCATTGATGATTATCCTGATAGAAACAGCAGGGCAATTACTTTCCCGATCTCAGCATTAAGAGTTATTGCAGGGCAAGGCGAATAAACCATTATGATTATTTGACACTAAAAATCTTTCGTCGTGCACACTTAAGCCGGCGTTACAGAAGCGCGGCTTGTCTGATAATTGATCGCCTTTGAACAAAAGGTGCGGTCGTTAGCAGCCTATGGTTAATTTTTTGTGATGGATATCCCGTATTTAACCCTTCAGAAAGTAAAAAAAGCGGCCTGACCGCCTGAACCGGTGACATTTATAATAAATATTTCTAATGATTAACGCTTATACACGTTTTTACATATTTCGTGTGTAAGTTAAAATCTCGTTGAATTTATGTTTCCAGCTTAACCTTTCACTTGCCGCTAATGACCCGAGGATGGCTCATGATCAATAAAATAACCAGTATAATCATGGTGATATTCGCTATCGCCCTGATTTATATGGGAGGACAACTCCTGCTTGCAGGAGGCAGCGCGTTCTATGCGCTGATGGGCGTGGGCGTCCTGCTCAGCGCGATTCTGCTGTTGATGAACAAACGCAGTGCGCTGACGCTTTATGCGCTGCTGATGTGGATCACTCTGTTCTGGACTATCTGGGAAGTGGGCTTCGACAAATGGCAGTGGATCCCGCGCGGCGACCTGTTTGGTGTGCTGGGTCTCTGGCTGGCACTGCCGTGGGTGGTGCGTCCGCTCTATCAGGGGCAGCGTCGCTTCCATCCTTTCCTCGGGGGTTCCGTCGTCCTGATGGTACTGCTGGTCATCGGTCTCTGCTTCTACGATCCGCTGCCGCAACAGGGCACCATTAATACGCCGCGCAACGCATCTGCGACCGGCGGTGCCGCTGAAGAGTGGAGCGCCTATGGCGGAACCACAGATGGTCAGCGCTTCTCGGCGCTGAAGCAGATCACCAAAGATAACGTGAAAGATCTGGAAGTGGCCTGGACCTATCACACCGGCGACCTGCGTCAGGGTGATGATGCGACCGAATACACTTTTGAAGCGACACCGCTGAAAGCCAACGGCATGCTCTACTTCTGTACGCCGCACAACGAAGTCCATGCCCTCGACCCGGAAACCGGTGCGGTGAAGTGGAAAACGGCGCCGGATAAAAACCGCTCCTATCTGCAGCAGCACCAGACCTGTCGTGGCGTGAGCTACTTCGATGCCGGTCAGCAGGCGCAGCAGCAGACGGGCGCATCGCCGGCCATCTGCCGCAAGCGTATTTTCAATGCCACCACCGATGCCCGCCTGCTGGCGCTGGATGCCGATACCGGCAAAGCCTGTGCTGACTTTGGTGACAACGGTGTGGTGGATCTGCGCGCCAACATGGGCGAGGTGCGTCCGCACGCGCTGATGCAGACTGCCGCGCCACTGGTGGCGGGCAACCTGGTGATTGTCGGCGGTTCGGTGATGGATAACGGCTTCAACAGCGGTAACCCATCAGGTGTGATCCGTGCCTATGATGCCGTCAGCGGTCGTCTGGTGTGGAACTTCGATCCGGCTAACCCGGATAACACCGCACCGGTCGCTGAAGGTGCAACCTATCCGCAGGATACCCCGGTCGCCTGGGCCACCCTGAGCGCCGATCTGAAAAACGGCCTGGTCTATGTGCCGTTTGGTAACGCCTCGCCGGATGAAGTGGGACTTGAACGCGATCCTGCCAGCAACACTGAAAAATTCCGTGATGCGCTGGTAGCACTGGATCTGAAAACCGGTGCGTTCAAATGGCGTTATCAGAGTTCGAACCACGACCTCTGGGATCGCGATAACCCGTCACAGCCGTCGCTGGTGGACATCAACTATCAGGGCAAACCGCAACCGGCGGTGATCCTGCCGACCAAAACCGGCAACCTGTTTGTGCTGAACCGCCTGACCGGCGAACCGGTTTATCCGGTAGAGCAGGTTAAGGTCTCCACGGATGGCATTAAAGGCGAGCAGTATGCGGCGACCCAGCCGGTCTCCAGCCTGAACTTCATTCCGCAACCGCTGACAGAGAAGTCAATGTGGGGCATTACGCCGTTTGACCAGATGGCCTGCCGCACCACGTTCCGCGAGCTGCGCTATGACGGTAACCCGTGGACGCCGCCAACGGAGAAAGGCTCGCTGATCTTCCCGGGCAACATCGGGGTGTTTAACTGGGGTTCAGTAGCGGTTGATCCACAGCGTCAGATGCTGATTGCGGCACCGGTGCGCCTGGCTTACAAATACAACCTCATCAGACGCACGCCGGAAACCGAAACCCAGCGTACCTTCACCAAAGATGGTACGCCGTACTGGAATGAGAACTTCCACGGTGACTACGCTATCCACATCCAGCAGATGGCATCGGGTCTGGGTATTCCCTGCATCGCGCCACCGTGGGGACGGATGGTCGGTGTGGATCTGACCACCGGCAAAACCGAATGGCTGCGTCGCGTCGGCACCACCAAAAACCTCAAGACCAGCTTCCTGCCTGGCCGCTTCCCGCTCGGTTTCCCGATGGGAATGGTGGCGCACGGCGGACCGCTGCTGACGGCGGGTGATCTGGTGTTCCACGGCGCAACGGCAGATAACTTCTTCCGTGCTTACGACAGCACCACCGGCGAACTGCTGTGGCAGACTGAACTGAGCGCGGGTGCGCAGGCCACGCCATCCACCTTTATGGGCAAAGATGGTAAGCAGTATGTGGTGATTGCCGCGGGCGGCCACGGCTCACTCGGCACCACGGCGGGTGACAGCGTTGTCGCTTTCCGTCTGAAGTAATTTTTTAAAAAACCGACCCGCTGAGCGCCGCCCTGGCGCTCAGCTTTTTTCACACCTCTGCCTGCCAGATCTCACGCCCGGCTTCGCGCGACAACCTGTTGTATTTCATCTCAATTGTTTCATCTCCGCATTCACATCATCTGATAACGCATCGAAACCATTTCGTGACAGCGCTCCCGGTTTAATGATTTCTCCTGCCTGACAGACTTGCGCATTAAGCCGCGAGGCGTAGATTAATATATGACTTCACAATTAATCGTGAATACGAAAAGTACTTCACAATACGCACTCTGAAGGATTGATGCTCATGTCGGAACTGAAATTTGCTACCCGTCTTAACTCTTTCGCCTCGGGGGCACACCTCTACTGGCCCGATCAGCAGGGCAAGCCCTCTGTGCTGCAGATGGTTGCCCGTGCAGGCAAGGTCAAAGGCTTAACGCATCTCGACCTCAACTTTCCGCAGCATCTCACCAGCGATATCCCCACACTGCGCCAGGCGATCAGTGATGCGGGTCTGGCCGTCAACGGCATGCAGATGCGCTGGGACGCGCCGCAGTTCAAAATCGGCGCGTTTACCCATCCCGACGCGAAAGTGCGTCGCGAAGCGATTGAGCTGACCAAACGGGGCATTGACGCGGGTCGGGAATTTGGTTCACGGCTGATGACGCTGTGGATGGGGCAGGACGGTTTCGATTACTGCTTCCAGGCGGACTATAAGAAGATCTGGGAGGATGCGGTCAGCGCCGTGCGTGAAGTGGCGGAGTATGCACCGGACGTTGACGTCAGCATCGAATATAAACCCAATGAGCCACGCGCCTACAGCATCTTTCCCAACGCCACCACCTGTCTGCTGGCCGTGGAAGAGGCGGGCTGCGCCAACCTGGGGATCACCCTGGATTTTGCTCATGTACTGTTTGCCAATGAGATCCCGGCTTACGCCGCCGCCATGGTGGCGCGCCGCTCACGGCTGCTGGGGCTGGACCTTAATGACGGCTGGGGCAAGCGTGATGACGGCCTGATGGTCGGCTCAGTTAACCCACGCGCCACGCTGGAGTTTCTCTGGCAGATGCAGCGTGATGGCTACCGCGGTGCCTACTACTTCGATACCTTCCCGGATGCCAGCGGTCTTGACCCGATCCGTGAAGCAGAAAGCAATATTGCGACCGTGACCCGTCTGCTGAGGCTGTGTGACCAGCTGCACGACAACGCGGCGTTACTGGCGGCCATTGAGCGTCAGGATGCGGTGGCCTCTCAGCAGATCGTCAATGACATCATGCTGGCGCGCTGACAGCCGATTAATCATAAAAACATCACACCTCTACCCAACACCCTGAGAATAAAAAATGAAAAAACGCCTGCTTGCTCTTATCGCCTCCTCACTGCTCTGCAGCACGGTTTATGCGGCAGAACTGGCACCGCTGCAATCCGATACTGAACCGGATCGCACCGACTGGACCCAGCTCGACACCAAATATGGCGCACTGCCAAAAGTCGATAAGTCGCTGAAGATTGGCGGAGTATCGAAAACCCTGACCAATGAGTACTGGCGCTCACTCGGCCAGGGCTACCAGAACGCGGCGAAAAAGTATGGTTTCACTGTCGCTTATCAGGCGGCGGCCAATGAAGACGATCAGCTTGGTCAGCTTTCCATTGCGGAAACCCTGATCTCGCAGGGCTTTAACGGCCTGCTGGTTTCGCCGCAGACCGATATCAACCTGGAGCCTGCACTGGAGAGTGCCAACAGTAAAAATATCCCGGTGGTGAACGTTAATGATGCGGTAATGCCGAATGCGCGCTACTACGTCGGCAATGTCCAGAAAGACAATGGCGTGCGGGTGGCGAAATGGTTTATTCAGCACCATCCGCAGGGCGGCAAAGTGGCGGTAATTGAAGGGCAGCCAGGGGTTTATGCCGCCGGACAGCGCACCCGTGGCTTTAAAGAGACGCTGGACAGCGCCGGTAAGTTCACCATCGTGGCCAGCGTACCCGCTAACTGGAGTCGTGAGCAGGCCTTTAACGCCGCATCAACCATTCTGCAGCAGCATCCTGATTTGATCGGCTTCTACGCCAACAACGACACCATGGCGCTGGGTGTGGTGGAGGCGGTACGCGCGCAGAACAAAGCATCACAGGTGGCCATCTTTGGCACTGACGGTATTTCCGATGCCTACGCCTCGATTAAGCGCGGCGAGCTGACCGGCACGGTCGACAGTTTCCCGGTGCTGACCGGTGAAGTGGCGATGGACGTCATTATCCGTCTGATCAACGGACAGAAACTGTCGCGCGTTGTCTCGACACCCCAGGCGCTGATCACTAAAGAGAATGTCGAGGCGTTCTCAACCAAAGACAACAACCGGTTGCGTCAGCTGCTGGCTCAACAATAAGTCAGCGGGAGCGGGTATGGAACAGTTTCGCTTAATGATGCGTGGCATCAGCAAAAGTTACGGTAACGCCGCCGCGCTGCAGGATGTCGATTTCTCAGTGCGTCCCGGCGAGGTACACGCGCTGATTGGGGAAAACGGCGCGGGTAAGTCGACGCTGCTGAATATCCTCTCCGGCGTTCGCGGTGCGGACAGCGGGGAGATCAGCGTCAATGGAAACCGGGTGCAGATCCGCAGTCCGCTCAGCGCCCGTCAGGCCGGGATCGCGATGATCCATCAGGAGTTGCAGCATGTGCCTGAGCTTTCCGTGGCGCAGAACATGTTTCTGGGTCGCCCGCTGACCCGCGCCGGGGGCTGGTGGGTGGATAAAAAGGCCCAGCTGGCGCGGGCTACCCTGATTCTGAAGACGCTGGATCCCACTATCGATCCCGATACGCCGATCAGGAACCTCAAGGTATCGCAGCAGCAGATTGTTGAGATTGCCCGGGCGCTGCTGGATGACGCCAAAATCATCGCCATGGATGAGCCGACCTCCAGCCTGACGCCACGCGAATTTGACCGGCTGGCGGAGCTGATTGGCGATCTGAAGTCGACCGGCGTCTCGCTGATTTATGTCTCGCACAAGATGAATGAGATTTTCCGGGTCTGCGACCGCGCCACCATTATGCGTGACGGAAAGCAGGTGGGGGTGGTCAACATCAGTGATGAGGATGAGGAGAGCATCGTCGCCAAAATGGTCGGACGGAAGATCGACAAGCTCGACCATCAGGCATTTGTCACCGATCGCGAAGTACTGCGGGTAGAGGATCTGACGCGTGGCAATGAGGTGGTGGCGGCAAACTTCAGCGTTCGTGCGGGCGAAGTGCTGGGGATTGCCGGGCTGGTCGGCGCGGGACGAACCGAACTGCTGAAGCTGATTGCCGGTATCGACAGGCGCACCCGTGGCACGGTGAGCGTCAACGGTGCCGCGGTGAAGAACCACAACGTGCGTGCGGCGATCAAGGCGGGCATTGGCCTGGTACCAGAAGACCGCAAGAAAGAGGGCATTATCAAAGAGCGGGCGGTGAAGATGAATATGGCGCTGCCGTCGATGCACCGCTTCACGTCGGCGGGGCTGATGAACCAGGCCCGGCTGGACCGCGAGGCGCTGAAGGTCATGGGCGACCTGAAACTGCGCCCGCTCGACATCGAGAAAACCATCGGCACGCTGAGCGGCGGCAATCAGCAAAAAGTGATCATTGGCCGCTGGGTTGCGGCAGATGCCAATGTGTTTCTGTTTGATGAGCCGACGCGCGGTATCGATATTGGTGCCAAGTCTGAAATCTATCACCTGATTGAAAAACTGGCCCAGGCGGGCAAAGCCATTGTGGTGGTGTCGTCAGAAATGACCGAGATCATGCGCATCTCCGATCGGGTGCTGGTGATGCGCGAGGGCCGGATCACCAAAGAGTTGACCGGCAGCGCGATCACCGAAGAGAACATTGCCCGTTATGCCATTAAAGATATCGACCAGACCGCCTGACCGCTTACCTGACACTATTTAAGGTTATAACTATGACAACTCAGACATCTACCGGGCCGGATACCCGCCCCGCGCTGCGGCTTAAATTTAATCTGCGTGATGCCGGTACCTTAATTGGCTTACTGATTATCGTGGTGACATTTTCGTTTCTGTCGCCGGTCTTTTTCACCCTGCCTAATCTGCTGAATATTCTGCAGCAGTCCTCAATCAACGCCCTGATCGCACTGGGCATGACGCTGGTGATTATCTCCGGCGGGATTGACCTCTCGGTCGGCCCCACGGCGGCGCTCTCTGCGGTGCTGGGTGCAACCCTGATGGCATCGGGCGTGCCGGTGCCGCTGGCGATCCTCGCGACGCTAGGTGTGGGCGCGATGTGCGGGCTGTTCAGCGGCACGCTGATCGCCTATGCCGGACTGCAGCCGTTTATTGTCACGCTGGGCGGCCTGTCGCTGTTCCGGGCTATTGCGCTGATCTACACCGGTGGCAATCCCATCTTTGGTATTCCGCTGGAATTTCGCAGCCTGATCAACAGTACGCTTTTCGGTATCCCCACGCCGATTGTGATTGTGGCAGTGATTGCGCTGCTGCTGTGGACGGTGATGAATAAGACCCCGCTGGGGGAATATATTCTGGCGATTGGCGGCAATGAAGAGGCGGCGCGGGTCGCGGGTGTGCCGGTTAAGCGCACCAAGGTCACGGTCTATATCTTCTCCGGCCTACTGGCTTCACTGGCCTCGCTGATTCTGATTGGTCGTCTGGGGGCTGCCGAACCGACCATCGGCAACCTGTGGGAACTGGATGCGATTGCGGCGGCGGCCATTGGCGGTGCGTCGTTAATGGGCGGCAAGGGCAGTATCTTCGGGACGCTGATCGGCGTGGTTATCCTCGGTGCGTTACGTAATGGCTTGACCTTACTGAACATTCAGGCCTTTTACCAATTGCTCGCTACCGGCCTTATTATTATCATAGCGATGTTGATTGACCGGGCGACCCGAGGCAAGTAATGAAGCAAGATCCGCGAGCCATTGGCGCTCAGATTCGTATGCGTTTGCCCCAGCTGACGCCGTTAGAACGTCGGGTAGCTGAGGCGATAATTGCCCGAACCGACATTACCGAGCAATCCTCATTAAAGGAGATTGCGCGGGAGAATAATGTTTCTGAAGCGATGATCGTTAAGATTACCAAAAAACTTAACTTTACCGGCTTCAGGCATTTCAGAAGTGGCCTGATCTATTACAACCAGTCTGAAGTGGCAGGGCTGCATGCGGAAATTGAGCCGGATGATTCGTCGGAGCAGTTGCTGGCCAAAGTTTTCAGAACCTCTATCCAGGCGATTGAAGAGACCTTATCGATTCTGGATGTTTCTGAATTCAATCGTGCGGCGGACATTATCTTTAAAGCGCGTCATATCGATCTCTATGCCGTGGGCGGTTCTGCCGCTGTGGCGCGGGACCTGTCACACAAGATGCTGAAGATTGGCATCAAGTCGACTGCCTATGACGACGCCCACATCATGCTGATGTCAGCCGCCGTGTTATCTGATGACGATGTGGTTATCGCCATCAGCCATTCGGGTGCTACGCGTGCGGTGAACGATCCGGTGAAACTGGCAGGAAGGAATGGTGCGAAGGTTATCGCCATTACCAACTACGCCGAATCCCCGATCGCGCAGAGTGCGCATGTGGTCCTCAATTCAACCTCTCAGGGATCGCATCTGCTGGGTGAAAACGCCGCGTCACGCATCGCCCAGCTCAATATTCTGGATGCGCTGTTTGTCGCTATCGCCAAGAAAGATCTGAAGCGGGCGGAGAAGAACCTGATGAAAACCCAGCATGCGGTTCAGGATCTGCGGGAATTCTAGCTATGAGCAAAATTGCAGTCACCGGCAGTCTTCACTACGACATTATGCTGGATGCACACCATCGCCCGGAAAAAGGCGAAACGGTGATGGGCAGCGCCTGTCGCTATAAGTTTGGGGGCAAGGGGGGTAATCAGGCCGTCGCAGCGGCACAAGCGGGCGCTGCCGTGCGCTTTGCCGGTTCAGTGGGGCGCGATCAGCAGGGACAATTCCTGCTGGATCATCTGCAGCAGGCCGGGGTCGATTGCACCGCCGTCAGCATCATTGATGCACTTCCCTCCGGGATGAGCGTGGCGATTACCGATGCCGAAGGAGATTACGGTGCGGTGGTGGTCTCCAATGCCAATCAGCAGATCCCGCTGGAGACCTTTGAACAGCCTGGCTTCTGGCAGGAGGTGTCGCTGCTGGTGCTGCAAAATGAAGTTCCGGAAGTGGTGAACCTCTGTGCTGCCCGGGCGGCACAGCAGCGGGGGATTAGGGTCTGTGTCAATGCCGCGCCCGCCCGGCCGTTGTCAGCCGCGTTTGAAAACTGTATCGATCTGCTGGTGGTGAACGCCATTGAAGCGCGCGATATGTGCGGGATTAGCGTGCAGGATCTGACATCGGCGCGCTCAGCGGCGGAATCGCTGGCCAGCCGGTTTGCCAGAGTGGTGGTTACCGCTGGTGAACATGGTGTTGCTTACAGCGAGGCGGGAGAGACTCATACACTGGCGGCGCAGAAGGTGACACTGGTGAGCACCCACGGTGCCGGGGATTGTTTTGTCGGCGTGTTATGTCAGCGGCTGAGTAGCGGGGCAACGCTGGCAGAAGCGGTGAGTGCGGCAAATCGTGCAGCTGCCGAACACGTTTCCCGGCAGCCACACTGATTAATGGCGTGCCACGTCAGTGACGCGGCACGCTAACGTCATCCGGCGCCGACGTTCACCACGGTCTTACCGAAGTTTTTGCCATTCAGCATATCGATAAACGCCTGTGGCGCGTTCTCTAATCCTTCAATCATGTGCTCGCGATAGTGGATTTTTTTGTTCTCCACCAGCGGACGCATCGCCTCCAGGAACTCAGGGTAACGGTCACCATAATCCTGGAAGATGATAAAGCCCTGCATACGGATACGGCGTTTCAGAATGCCCGCCATGATCAGAGAGGTTCTGTCCGGGCCTTGCGGCAGCTCACGCTGGCTGTATGCCGAGACCAGACCACAGACCGGCACGCGTGCGGCGGTGTTCAGCAGCGGGAACACGGCATCAAACACTTTGCCGCCGACGTTTTCGAAATAGATATCGATGCCATCCGGGCAGGCATTTTTCAGCTGCTCTTCAAAGTCGGCGCTGTGGTGATCGAGGCAGGCATCAAAACCTAGCGTATCCACCGCGTAACGGCATTTCTCTTCACCGCCCGCCACACCAACGACACGGCAGCCTTTCTGTTTACCCAGCTGGCCGACCGTTGCGCCCACCGGACCGGTTGCGGCGGCAACGACCAGGGTTTCACCCGCTTTCGGCTGACCGATATCCATCAGACCCATGTAGGCGGTAAAGCCTGGCATACCGAGAATACCCAGCGCCCATGAGGGATGAGGCAGATCGTTGCCCAGCTTCGCAATCTCTTTGCCATCGGAGACGGCATATTCCTGCCAGCCGCTCTGCGCCAGCACCCAGTCACCGGTCTTAAAGTCGCTGTTTTTCGATTCGGCGACCTGACAGACGGTGCCGCCCACCATCGGCTGATCCAGCTCTGCCGGCGCGGCGTAGGATTTACCCTCGTCCATCCGCCCACGCATGTAGGGGTCAAGCGAGAGATAGATGGTCTTCAGCAGTACTTCACCCTCTTTAATTTCCGGGACGGGCTGCGCCACATGGCGGAAATTCTCTTTGGTCGGCTCACCGTGAGGGCGTGAAGCCAGTAACCAGGCGTGGTTCTGGGTTGCTTGTTCAGTCATATTGTCATCCTTTTATAGCCGGGCAATGCTCAGGGCATCGCCTTATGAATACCAGGAAAGTGTAGATGACCACGGCGGGAATGCGTTTAGCGCTGTGAGCGGTATGCTGATTTACCGATAACAGGGCATAGGGTGCTAACCACGGGGACACAGCGGATGCAGGACCATTCGCGTCACGGATTCAGTCTGACGGCTGTTCACATCCGCTTGCAAAAAACGGGCAGGCGAGCCATCAGCAGTGCGGCATGACACGCATCCAGGTCAGAGGGAGGCGACTATCATTACGCTTCACCACAAGGCTTACAGGGCCAGGGCATATTTTGCGATTGCAGAAACAGAGAAGCTAAAACGCTTCTATGACCGGGTTTTACAGCATCCGCCCCGTGATGTAATGTATGAAGTGAATACCGCCATAGGCGAAGGAGGAAGAGGTTATGTACTCAACACACGATATTTCAACCCTGAAGAAAATGACAGTTGCAGAGCGTAAAGCGGAAGCAATGCGTCAGCTCAAAGAATCTTTTGATCTTGCGGAGCGCTCAGGCACAGTGCGTTCACGCGAAGCAAAGGCTGGTTGACTGTCAGCTTCCTCCCAAACCCGCTAAGGCGGGTTTTTTTATGCCTTCAATCTGTATCAGGGTTTAACAAAAGCAACACCGAAAGAGTTAATGGCTCCATGGATGACAGAGGATTCCTGCATTGAATCCTTACTGGGACCAACGGGGCGTGACATTTATCGACAGGGATGGTTATCGTGTTGTTATCCAGCATGCAGCCTGGCAATCCGCAATCTGACCTGTACCGGAGTTCACCCTGAACATTCTTTGCTTTCACACCGCGGCCAGTAATATCGCGATATTTGATGATGCCGCCCGCGCACTGGCGCGTAACAATCCACCGCTGAATCATCTGGTGATGCCTGCGCTGCTGGCAGAAGCGGAACGCAGCGGCGGGATGACGACTGCGTTACGCCGCCGTATTGCCCAAATGATTGAAACGCTGCTGCCACAGTTCGATGCGGTGCTGATCACCTGCTCGACGCTGGGGCCGGTTGCCGGTGATTTCAGCGCGCAGGATCGGGTTATGCGCACCGACGGAATGCTGGCAGAGGCGCTGCAGCGGCAAGCAGGGCGCGCAGTCGCGCTCTGTGCGGCAGAATCAACGCTGGCGGCGACGCGGACACTTTTCTGTCAGCCCGGCAGCCAGGTGGAGGTTGCGCTGGTGGAGGGAGCGTGGGCGGCGTTTAAAGCGGGGGAGACAACACGCTATTTTGCGCTGATTGCAGCAGCAGCAGAGCAGGCTTATCAGCAGGGAGCCGTTGCGGTGGCCCTGGCGCAAAGCTCAATGACGCCAGTAGCACAGCAGTTTCCTGACACACAGCGACCCTTGAGCGGTCCGCATCTTGCGCTGCAGGCCTGCTACGAACTCAGATGATCGTCACACCCTGCTGACTCAGCGCCTGTCGCAGCGCCTCGTCCGGCTGCGTTTCCACGACCAGCGTGCTGGCCAGCGACAGGTCGCCAATGGCAAATGCCGAGGCTGAGTTCAGCTTTTCCGCTGACGCCAGTACCACGGTTTCCGCTGCGCGTCCTGCCAGCGCACGCTTGACCGTCGCCTCTTCGAAATTCCCGGTGGTCAGGCCTGCCGCCGGATGCACGCCGGTGACACCCATAAAAAAGAGATCGGCATTGATGCGGTTGATCGACTCCAGCATCGCTGCGCCCACCGTCACCACTGAATGTTTATAGAGCTGCCCGCCAATCAGTATGATCTCCACGAGTGGATGATCGGCTAACGCCAGCGCCACGCTGGGACTGTGCGTAACCGCGGTAAAGCTCAGCGTGGCGGGTAACCGTCGCACCAGTTCCGCGCTGGTGGTCCCGCCATCAATCAGTACGATCTGTCCCGGCTGGATCAGTGAAACCGCTTTTTGCGCTATAACCTGTTTAGAAGCAGTCTGCACGCTTTTGCGTGTTTCAAAGGTTGCCAGCGCAGCGGAAACCGGCAGCGCGCCGCCATGTACCCGCTGCAATAATCCTTCAGCCGCCAGTTCACGCAGGTCGCGGCGGATAGAGTCTTCGGAGAGGCCAAAGCGCTGGCTGAGTTCGCGCGACTGCACCTGTTTTTCCTGGGCGAGCAGGGCGAGAATCGTCTGTTTTCGCTGGCTGGATAGCATCACTTGTCTCTGCATGTTTTTTCTTGAAGTTGCACGATTGTGCATGATAGCGTGATGGCTGTCTACCTATCCTGGAGAGCATAATGCAGCAGAACCATCCCCGCGTGCGCATCATCAATGAGCAGTTGCTGTCAGACAACTGGTATACCCTGAAGAAATATACGTTCTCACTGCTGCGCCGTGACGGTCGCTGGCAGGAGCAGAGCCGTGAAGCCTATGACCGCGGTAATGGCGCAGTGATCCTGCTCTACAACCGTGACAAACGTACGGTGGTACTGACCCGTCAGTTTCGCTTTCCGATTTTCCTGAACGGGCATGAGGGCTTTCTGATTGAAGCGGCCGCCGGTCTGCTGGATAACGCTTCGCCGGAAGCGCGTATTGTTGCCGAAGCTGAAGAGGAAACCGGTTTTCGCGTCAGCCATGTGCAGAAGGTGTTTGAAGCCTTTATGAGCCCCGGTTCGGTTACTGAAAAACTCTACTTTTTTATTGCCGAGTATGGCGATCAGCAGCGTAGCGGTGATGGCGGCGGAATAGCGGAAGAGGGTGAAGATATCGAGGTGCTTGAGATCGGTTTCGACCAGGCGTTACAGGCGATTGACCAGGGTGAGATTGTGGATGCCAAGACCATCATGCTGCTGCAGCATCTGCGGCTGAAAGGCATTTTATAAGAGAACGGGCAGAACGCCGTTAATGCGGTCTGCCCGTTAAAGCTTACTGATCCTGCGTCAGGATGCCTTTTACATCGTGCGGTTCGGAACGCAGATACTGTGGCGGAACCTGGACTTTGCCATCCAGCACAGCGGCTGCGTGCCACGGCCAGCGCGGATCGTAGAGAATACCGCGCGCCAGCGCCACCAGGTCAGCTTCACCCTGTTGCAGCAGATCTTCTGCCTGCTGCGGCTCAGTGATTAAGCCGACCGCAATCACCGGAATCGACACCTGCTCACGAATATCGCGGGCGAACGGTACCTGATAATTGGGTCCGACGCTGATTTTCTGATCTTCCGACAAACCACCACTTGAGACATGAATATAGGCACTGTTCAGTGCTTCCAGCTCACGCGAGAAGGCGATTGACTGATTGATCTCCCAGCCGCCTTCAACCCAGTCAGTGGCAGAAATGCGCACGCCTACCGGCACGGAAGCGGGTACGGCATCGCGAACGGCTTTGAAGACTTCCAGCGGGAAGCGCATACGGTTTTCCAGCGAGCCGCCATATTCATCACTGCGCTGATTCGACAGCGGCGACAGAAACTGATGCAGCAGGTAGCCGTGTGCGGCATGAACTTCGATAAGTTGAATTCCCAGACGCACCGCACGCAGGGCGCTGTCGACAAAGGCCTGTTTTACCCGCGCCAGATCGTCAGTGTTCATGGCAACCGGTTTCACTTCATCCGCGCTGTAGCTCAGTGCGGACGGAGCCACGGTTTGCCAGCCGCCGGCTTCAGGCGCAATCTGCTTACCGCCTTCCCAGGGTACGGCACACGACGCTTTGCGTCCCGCATGGCCCAGCTGAATACCAACCGGAATAGAGGAGTAGCGGCGGACATCTTCCAGAACCGTTTTCAGCGCAGCTTCATTATCATCATTCCACAAACCGAGATCGCCGGGGGAGATGCGACCAATATCCTCTACGGCGGTGGCTTCAATAATCATCAGACCTGCGCCGGAAAAGGCCAGCTGGCCAAGATGGATCCGGTGCCAGGCGGTCGCATTGCCCGCTTCAGCGGAGTACTGGCACATCGGCGCAATCACAATGCGGTTATCCAGCGTAAGTTCGCCCAGCGAGACAGTGGAAAAAAGTTGGCTCATGTTATCTCCATGGTTTTATGACTGATGTGACAGGCAATAACTATAGCCGGGGATTTGCCAGGTGGGTGTTTCTTCAACGTGACATTTTATGACGGCGTGCCGGATTCAGGTTACAGATCAACGTAGTCTGCTGTCTCAGACAGGGATTGATCCGTTAACGGTTCAGCCTGGCGCGCTTTGCTGCACACGCCCGGCGAACCGGGATTCTGCGTAACGGATAATGACAATCGCCCGGGTCTGATATTTAGCTACAGGGTGACTGTCAGACCTGTGCCATTCCGACATCGACAAACAGTTCTGCGGCATTGAGTTTGGTGTGCCCGCCTATCCTGATGAACTGCGCAACGGTCACCGGCTGGTGAGTTATCTCTCGCCGCAAACCGGCAAGCCATTTCCGCTTCGGTTCGAACGTCAGGGAGAGAAAATTGAGATCACCTGTGCGCATCGCATTGGCGTCAATGAAAGCAACGCGCATCTGGCCGCGGGACTGGCAGGGCCTGGGATCATTCAGACATTTGATTATTCGCTGTCGTCGATTCTGCGGCAGGGAGAAAGGGTTGAGATCCTGCACGAATGACGTCCTGCGGGTTATCCGTTTCATCTGGTTTATCCGCAAAACCGGCACGTGACGCAACGGTTTCGGGTATTTATCGACTGGCTGGTGGAGTGCTTTCCGGCGCGGGTAGCGGGAGAGGGGAAATCCGGCACCTGAGTGCCGGATCGGAATCAGTTGCCGCGATAGGTAGAGTAACCAAACGGGCTCAGCAGCAACGGGATATGGTAGTGCTCACCGCTGGCTTCCATGTTGAACTCAACCGGGATCTCCGGGAAGAAGGTTTTCTGGTTGTTCTTTTTATAGAAGTCACCGGTTTTAAACACCACGCGGTAGCTTCCCGCGCTGGCCATTTTGTCCTGCGGGAACAGGGCGCTGATGCGACCATTGTTATCGGTGACGCCTGACGCCAGTTTCACCCAGTTATCCTGCTGCTTCTGATCCAGTTCAACTTCGATGCCTGCCGTTGGCTGGCCGGTTTGCAGGTTAAGAACGTGCACGCTCAGTGGGTTTTTAGCGGTAGCAGGCTGAGCTGCGATAGCGGATGCGCCAGAGGTCATCAGTAATGTTGCGATCAAGGCATATGAAGTTTTCATCAATGTTTCCTTTATTGATTGTCTGAAGTCGGGTGACAGTGCAAAGAGAGTAATATGCCTGAGGGCAAAGAGATATTTAGCCGCAGGAAATGTGAAATTTCTGAGAAGAGAGCATGTTTTTTTAGTTACATCATACAGAATCTCTTTCATTCATCAATCAACCCTTATGCGGCTATTGCTCATCAGCAGAAAAAAAGGCGTCAGCTTCGCCGATACTCAATTCAGTCACAAAAGCAGGGCAGTTACCTGCTTAACTCTGCTTTATATGACTTAAGTCAATAAGTTACAGGATCAGCTAATGAAAATAGCCAGAGCGGCGCTGCATCATAAGCAGCGCCGCGCTTTTTTGTCATCACTGTGGTCCTGCTCTGGCATTGCATTGCAGCGCAGACGATCCCTTACAGGCGCTGCCGGGAAGGAACATCAGGCAGCCAGGCATCAGAGTGATGACCTCACATTCAGGACGACAAGTAATGAGAATGAATAAACTGGCGCTGGCCATTATGTTACTGGCTGGCGCTAACGGCGTTTCAACTGCAATGGCGGCAGAGTTGTCAGCTTCTGATCCCGCAGACAAAAGCGTCGTAGGCACCCAACCTGAACCTGCAGCATCCGCTGTTTCACAGCCGGACACGAGCTCGCAACCGCCAGCCATTTCTGATTCGTCAGCCACGTCAGCGACACCAGACGCTTCGGCACTGCAGCAACCCGCTGATTCCGTAGCAACAGCGTCATCCGGACCCACAGCAGCAGAGCAAGAGTCTGTCGCGACTGCGCCAGTCGCTGCATCCGGTTCGGCTCCGGCACCCCAGGAAGCCACGATAGGTGCGCCGGTTCAGTCACAATCTGACAGTAATAAACCTTCACCGGCTGTTAATCCGACAGCTGATGCACCTTCCGCGGCAGAAAAGAGTGAGCCGCATCCGGCGGCAATAGCAGAGCAGCACAAAACGGATGGGGATATCCCGCAGAAACATGCTGAGACTGCAGCCACCGCCGATGAACCGCTGTTTACACCTGAACAGGAAGCCCGTATTGGCGAAATAGCGAAAGCCTTGCTACTGAAGCACCCGGAATTCCTGATTGAAGTCGATCAGAAACTGCAGAAAATTCAGTATGACGAGCAGATGAAAGCGATGACCACTGCGGCAATTCAACATCAGGATGAATTGCTGAATGATAAAACGGTGCCTGCCATTGGGCCTGAGAACGCTAAAGTCGCGGTTATAGAATTCTTCGATTATCAGTGCAGCGTCTGTGCCCGTCAGGCACCCGTCATTCAGTCATTGATGAAAAATAACCCTCAGGTGCGCTTTATTTTTAAAGAGTGGCCGATTTTTGGCTATCGCTGGAAACCCTCTTTTGAAGCAGCCGAAACAGGTTTAAGAATCTGGCAGCAAAAGGGCGGCGATACCTATATGAATTACCACAATGCACTGTTTGCCAGTGGTCATATTGAAGGGGCGCTGACACACAAAGATGTCACTAAGGCGGTTTCTGCAGCGGGTGCCGGTAAGTTAAAAAACAACGATATGCTCGGCACATTGTCGCGCACGGATATCCTGGCGAAAAATTCAGGCTTTCAGGGCACGCCGGGAATCATTGTGATGCCTGTAGCGGGTGCGACCGCAGAGACCGTAACGGTATTCCCTGGTGGCGCAATGGAATCGATGCTGCAGGATGCGATCGATAAAGCTCAGGGTCAGGCCGGTGACTAACAGCGGCATATACAGAATTATCTCGTCAGTTATCAACTGCCGGACATCTATCGACTCGCAGGCGGGCTGTTTTCCGGCGCGAATGGCGTGAGAAAGTGAATCCGGCACGCCTGATCAGCGAGCCGGATGCGTTCAAAAAATTTACCGCGACAGGTTGTAATAAAACCAGACGGACTCAGCAGCGGCAGCGGGATAGGGTATCGATCACCGTTGGCGTCCATGCTGAACTTAACCAGAAAAGTACCATGCTTTTAACTTTTTTAGTCGTTCAGGGGTCGTGCTTAATTGCTGAAAATCGATACAGATAGCAGCAAAGTAGTTTGTTAAGGGCGAAAATAGTCAGAAGGAGTAAAGGCATCACATAAGTAGCGTGCTATTTAGTAGTTTACAATAAAGATTCGCCGTGTCATTGTCGCGCCAACCAGATAGCACACTACTTAATAGCAAGTTAATTGGAGTCCTGTGATGAAAATGAAACTGATCGCCAGTGCATTATTGTTAGCCAGCCAGATGAGTACCGCGTTTGCTGCACCCACTGAAAACAGTCCGCAACCGACCGCAGGCGTGGCCGCTTTCCTGAAGGCGCTCAACAGCGGAAGTGGTAAACCGATTGAGCAACTCCCCGTCAAAGATGCCCGAGCAGTGTTGACGGGTGCGCAGAAGGGCGCAGAACTGCCGCCGGCACAGATTTCACAGAAGATCATCACTATACAGGGCAAGCCTCTGACGCTGACCATCGTTAAGCCCGGGCACGCCAGCAGCACCTTGCCGGTGTTTATGTTCTTCCACGGCGGTGGCTGGGTGCTGGGTGATTTTCCGACCCATGAGCGACTGGTACGTGACATGGTGAATGCATCCGGCGCTGCTGCGGTATTTGTCAATTATCAACCATCACCAGAAGCCCATTTCCCGGTGGCAATTACTCAGGCCTATGAAGCCACTAAATGGGTCGCCGAACATGGCGCTGAAATTGGCGTTGACGGAAAACGTCTGGCGCTGGTTGGTAATAGCGTCGGCGGTAACATGGTGGCGGCGGTAGCCTTGCAGGCGAAACAATTTAAAATGCCGGCCATCCGTTATGATGTGATGCTGTGGCCGGTTACCGATGCGCGTTTCGACACCGCGTCGTATGATCAATTTGCTGACGGTCATTTTCTGACGAAAAACATGATGAAGTGGTTCTGGGATAACTACGCCGTTTCGGAAAAAGATCGTAATAACATCCTGGCATCACCGCTGCGCGCCACGACTGAACAGCTGAAGGGGCTGCCGCCAACGCTGATTCAGACTGCGGAGCTGGATGTGTTACGTGATGAAGGTGAAGCGTTCGGTCGTAAGCTGGATGCAGCAGGCGTGCCGGTTACCGTGACGCGTTACAATGGCATGATTCATGATTACGGTTTGCTCAACGCGTTAAGTCAGGAACCCACGGTCAGAACAGCTATTAATCAGGCGGGTGAAGAGTTGCGTTCGCATCTCAAATAACTGACCGGTCATGAAACCAACCCCGGACCGAATCGTCGTCCGGGATTGGTTTCAGGCAGTAAGTTTGAAGGAATCAGTTCGAAAGCGCAGGGCAGTGCCATTGGTGGAATACCAGGAAAGAACGGAGCAGAATCCATGGCGATAAATGCGCTGTTAATATCTTATTTAACATAATATACATTATGCGATCTTTAGTTCGTAGTTCATTTTGATGCCCGGGCATCGCTGGATTCACAGATTCTGGCTCTTAACGTCCCTTGTCTCGGTCAGCTTATCACATCTATCAAACTGCTCGATTTTCACCACCGGCATCTTTGCCATCCGCCGTCCTTCCAAAGCAAATCACGCTCCGTCATTTTTGGGTGTTCGTTGTGGCCATTAACCTTTCACGCTAAGCGCGTTATTCTCATGACTTTGCACCATAGCACTGCTGCGCCATTCTGCTTTGAAAGAGATTTCCGCTGTTCGGCTTCCTTGTTTAACATCACCGTTTCTGCGCTGCGCCGATTGGAGTCGCCTCTGTGTTTTAACATTCACGCACACTTCTAGCTGATGCCTGATTCATTCACGCCAGCGGTTCTGTTGTTGATGACGGATGTTTGTCATCCTGATGCTCACCGTCCCGCCATCAGGTTTGATAACGAAAATACCGCTCTGGCCATCTCATCCAGAATGTCATGCTGAGCCAGACTCGCCTGACTGCCTGACCTGAATGGCAACGCTACGTGAATTCTGAGACTGCCGCGTGGCCCTTGGGTAGCAGAATTTGTCACAGTGCGTCATTTCAACCTGCGCTTTCTGCACATATCTTCAGCCATTCGTAAAAATCCCTACAGCCACATGACATCAGATTTCATGCACGTTAAAGTTGCTGGCTTCCACTGTTTCAACGACGAGAAAAAATGAAACGCTTATTTGTCTATGGCACGCTCTGTCCGGGCCGTGAGAATGCCCATATCCTGGAAAATATTGGCGGAGAATGGCTGGCCGGTTCGGTGAACGGCACCTTCTATCAGCGCGGCTGGGGCGCAGCGGCTGATTTTCCGGGCATCGTTCTGGATGAGCATGGCCCCGACGTGCCGGGTTATCTGTTTCTCTCCGACCAACTGGATGCCCACTGGCCGATGCTGGATGCGTTTGAAGATGGCTACGATCGCGTCGAGGTTTGTGTTTCTGCCGAGGATAATCGGCAATACAGTGCGTGGATTTATCAGCTCCAGCCGCAGGATAACAGCTGAGTTATTACCGTTGAACGTTTCCTGCATGCACCCTGCTTTCGTGCATTGAGATGCGCGTGCCCTGCTCTTATTGCAGACTTCTGGCGCATCGGGACGCGTTTATGACCTGTATCAACCAGGCGTTTCTGGCTAGAGAATTGAATGCAACAGTCTGAATTAAAAGCGGTATAATGCCTGCGCTTCACGCTCAGGCCATTGCTGGCTATTTTTACCAACCAACCAACCAACCTTTCCACTCAGCTGATCTTATTTTCCTGCCAGACATGATAAACAGGCACGTTGCCTGACTTCTTATCTAAATAAAAGTTAATGTATGATGTAACTAAAACACTACCATCCGCTTTGGTCCCGGCAAGCGCTCTCTTAGCCCCACCAGCCAGCCCTGTTATACCGGGTTAATCTGGCCAGCGCTGATGTGGAAACAGTGATACCCGAATATTAAACAGATGGATTAAGGGCGCAACAGCCACACTCTCCTGTCGGGCGATCGGCTCCAGTCTTAGCAGCAACAGATCCAGCTCTTCCAGCAGATCCTGATGTGGCGCTAACTGCAGCGACTTCATCTTGCGCTTCAGGTATAGCGCCAGCTCGTGAAACATCTGACCACTATCAATCTGATGACTCTCCAGCACCTCACGATAACGTGCGTAGAAGTCATAACAGTTGGCGCCCAGCCAGGTTTCAGTAATCAGATAGCCCCCTACCACGATATCCGGCACCGGATCGAGCCTTTTACGCGGCAGAATGATATTCACCCGGTCGAGCATCCGCGCAATAAATTGCTGCCGTGACAGTAGCGTGGCGGAATTGCGCTCCACCATTTTAATAAACCCTAACAGATCGCGCAGCCCCCGTTGCACCGCTCTTCTGGCGATCCATGACGGCCGTTTGTTGCGAATCAACGCCGTCAGCACCACCGCAAACATAATCCCCACCATCGAGGAGATGGCCGCATTCAGCGTGACGATCAGATTGGGGACATAGTGATGGCTTAAGCCGATAAAACCGGGGATCTGAATGGCGACACTCAGCCCCACCAGATTGGTCGCCGGATTAGCAATGACCAGGCTCAGCAGCATCAGACCGGGCAGCAGTATGATCATCAGCGCCTGTAAGGTATTGGCCTGCGGGATCAGAAAGGCGATGTAGAACAGGCTGACCACCAGCGCAATCATCACCCCTTTCACGAACAGCTTCATTGGCGTTACCGGGGAATCGACACCAGCAAAAAATGAACTGATGATCGCCGCCATTAGAGGTGCATTCGCCCCATCGGCCCAGCCGCTGCCGATCCAGAACAGGCTGGAGAGGAAAGTCGCCAGAAATGCCGTCAGCGCGGACAGGCGTAACAGTCCCTTGTCGATATGCCGGTGTTCCCGGATATTGCGGATCGCCGCCCCATCCCCGTGGCTGTAGAGATCCCCTGCGCGCGCACTGACATTCTCATAAGCATCGGCAATGCGCACAAAGTTAGCCAGCCGCTCCAGCAGCCCGATCAGCAGCAGGCTCTCTTCGGTTGCCAACAGCCCTGCCCGCCATTCGTGTTCCAGGGTTGCCTGACTGGCAGCAATCGCTTCACGCAGTCCGGCAATATCGTTAATCCGGTCGTGATGCAGCCACAACAGAAACTGCTGAAACACGTCGGTGACGCACGGCGGAAAACGAATATTCAGTTCGGCCAGCACACCCAGCCGTGACTCAATCGCGGTCAGTGTCGGCAGCAGATATGTCAGATGCTGATACTGTACGCTGACCAGACGGATGACATTACGCGCCGCTTCGCCCTCATAGACGCAGTGGGTCAGCAGCGTTTCAACATTCAACGGATAACCTGCCATCTGAATCAGGATATCTTCCCGCTCCAGCGATTTGTTCTTTGCCATTCCGCTGATGAGTTCATCACAGAGTTTGCGCGCGTTCTGAAACCAGAGATTAACGCTCTGCCCCAGCAGATGATGCATCGAAACCGGAAACACCAGCCGGTGAACCAGCGTGCTGCAAAGGATGCCCAGCGTAATCTCCTCAATACGTGAAACTACGGTGTTGATGATTGCCGACGGTGACTCCACGTCAGGAAAGCCCATAATCGCCGCGCTGTAGCCGGCCAGCATAAAGATATAGCTCTTCGGCGTGCGGTCATGCAGAGAGAGCCAGAGGCAAACCGTCACCCACAGCGATACGCCCAGGCTGAATAACACTGGCGACTGCACCGTTTCGGGGTAAATCAGCAGAATAAAGATGCCGCCCAGCAGCGTGCCCAGCAGGCGAAACAGCGATTTCGAGACGGTCGATGCTGCATAGAGTTGCGAGGTGACAAACACCGTGGTCAGCGCCCAGGCGGGTTTTTCGAAGTTAAGAATGAGCGCCACAGAGAGTGCGATAAACGCGGCAAGGGAGGTTTTGCAGGCAAACAAAACCGCGTTTTTGGTAAACCATTTCATCGAATGAGAGCAACCAGGAACTTTCTGAGGCGCGTATCCTGACAGAAGCGCCTGCGTTTTACTCTCAGTTAAATTTTACAAATTATTACCGGCCGCCTCAGGCCGGTTAATCCCCTGCTGGCGCACCAGCGCACGGCGCTTATCCAGTAAAAAAGGGCGCAGATAGCCTACCGTGTTCGACAGCAAAATCACCTCTTCAGCAAGCTCAATCCTCAGCATGTCTGTCAGGTACGCTTTGCGCTGAGTCATTCGCTGCCAGAGATCGGGAAAACGACACGCCAGCTCATCACGCAACGCCGCGTCCGCCAGACCGACCGTATCCTCGATACTGCAGCCGCCATAACCTGGCACCGACGGGATAATATCGATCTGCAGCAGCATGCCGCTTTTCAGTGTCACGGCTGAATCGGGATAGATGGGCGAGCTTAGCCACTCCTCGTCAGCCACCAGATGCCCCGGATTAAGATGCCAGCCATACTGCGCTTTCGGCAGCACCGTTTCGATAAGCGAATAGAGTTCGCCGCCAGCGATCCCGATCCGCAACTGCTCCAGCCAGCTGACCACCGCGTGATAATAGGGGATTGCCAGCCGGGTCAGCCAGTCGAATACGTTACACTGTAACTCTGAAGCGTCACTGACCACGTAAGCCGAGCGGCTGGTCAGCCCGCCTTTGTAGCCGGTGGTTAGAGAAAGCTTGTCGCCTGTTGCAATCCGTTTATCAGACGGATAGAGCCGGGCCTGGGCGAAACGATCGCCGGTCGCGGCAATCGTCACCACCGTGTTTGGCTGCCCTTCTGCGTTCAGACGTGCACCTAACGCCTTCTCTGTGACACCCGGCGCTACGCTATCCAGCGCAGCCAGCATCGCGGTTGAAGCAAGATTGGCCCCCGCCTCATAAAACGCCACTTCATCGGCGCAGTTAACGCAGCGTGCACCGTTGTCAGGCGAGATAAACAATCCGGTGGCGTTTACCAGTTGCGCATCGCCGCCCGCTGCATGCGCCGCCGCGGCATAGATGAACTGCGGCAGATCAAACATCCCTGGCTGCCTGCCGGTAAATAACTTCCAGCCCACCAGCCCGGTGCATTCTCCCGCCACAATTCCCGCCTCTGTTAACAGCTGAGCCAGGGGCTGCTCCCCGCGCATGGGCTGGTTGGGCAGAGAAAAGACCGCCGCATGCAGGCAGCGTCCCGGATTGCGGGCAAACGGCACCAGCTTGAGGTTCTCATTACCCATGATATAGGTGAGTTTGCCCTGCTGAGTCACCACCAGCAGCGCCTCCTCGAAGCGCGGAATGAATCCCGCCAGATATTCAAAATTGCTGCCGTGCTCTTTGTCGGCATAGATAATCAGTTGCGCAATCTGCTGCTGCTGCATCCGCTCAATAATGGCGGCCAGACGGCGATGCAGTGTTTCATCAGACATCACAGGGCTGGCAGCACCGGGAAATACTGGCGGTGACGGGATTGTTTCCAGGGCATAGCGATTGGCATCCATAACGCACTCCGGTGGCCAGATTGACGGGGTTTGATTTCCGTTCCCAGGGTAAACCTGAGGATTACCCTGTAGGGTGCCACAATCACACAACTTACTCGTTGCGTGTTATCAAAAGATGGACATCCCCCTGTAACGATTTCGCCTGCCTTGTGCAGGCTTTTTTATTTGCGCTTCGTCGCGCGGCGTACAGTGATAGCAGAAACCCGCGACGGAAAATGGCCGAGATACCGAAACCTATATCTTGCCGGCAGGTGAATCATCAGACCCGGTTTGCAGACAAGCGGTGAGCAGAGACAAGAAAGCCCGCGCTAAGCGGGCTTTCTATGTTATTTGATGGGCACGCCTGCATTCTCGAGCGCTTCAGCCTTTTCGGGATATAACTCCGACGTTCCGGCATTCATAATCACTGCTCCACAGCGGATGCAGTGATCGCCCTTCACATCTGGCACAACGTCCTCCGGATTACCCGTATTTAGACTGACGTCGCGCGTGGCGTACACAAACGCCTCTCCTTCACATCCCGGACACTTCATACCATGACTCTCCTGTTAAGCCTGTCAGATAAGCATAGCCGACAGGCTTTTAGCCATACACAGAAGGAGAGGTTTTTCAGGATATTGCCAGCTCATAAGCGCCATCACTCTTTGTGCCGCAGCCGCTCCAGCATAATCAGTGAATGACTGAAAATGGCGTCGGCGATGTGCTGCGGGAAATCTGGCGGCAAAGCATCGCGCACCGAGACCACCGCCTGGGGAAAGGCCTTAATAAAGAAGTCGAAGATCTGCTGCAAACTGTCACGATCAAAACTGACGCTTTTTGCCGTGGCGATAAAATGGCGCGGGAAGATTTTGTCGATCTCTGTCTTCTTCCCCTTAGTGGCACGCAGACCCATCGCCAGTTTCAGCGCTCGCTTGTTCAGACCGGTGCCGCCCAGTACCGGGTAAGCGGAGATCACATCATAAAAGGGAGTCAGTCGATAACTGCCGCCGCGCTCAATAAACAGTGAGAAGTTCTTGGCGTGACCGTCGGTTGCGCCAATCAGCCACTGAAACACCTGGAACATCATAAAGCGATAGCGATCTTCGATGGCGTTGCTCGATCCCATCAGTATCTGCATGATCTCCGCAATGCCCGGCCCGCCATCCGACTCATATTTGGTTGAAGATGGCAGTCCCAGCGCCTGACAGAAATCCTCCTGCGGCAGGCGGATCAACCGGGTTTTATCGCGTGACCAGCGGCGGTCGAAACGTTCTACCGCCAGGGCGCGCATCTGTCCGGCACGGATAATCGTTGCCTGCGGCACATCGATACCGAGTGCACGGGCCAGCGCCAGACAGAGATACTCATTCTCCACACTTTCGCGCATATCCAGCGTCGCGGTCGGCTGTTTAATCTCTCCGATCGGCAGCTTAATGATGTGCGAGGTGGGCGTGGCACCGGCAGGAATGCTCCAGCCTTCATCGGTCAGCAGCAGTGCAGTTTTCTCCTGCGCCCCCGCGACCGAGATGCGGAAATCGGTCTCTTCACGCAGCATCCCCAGCGGGATATCTGACTGATAGGCCGACAGCACGCTTTCAAGCCGGGTTTCATCCAGCACTTCATAGCGGGCCTGCAGTGCGGGCAGTGGCATATCGGGCGGCAGCAGCATGGTTGCCCCGACGCTGTCACGTCCCACTTCCTGCAACAGATCAAACGGCTGACGGGATTTAATCTGGTAACGCGCCACGATTCTGTCGCGAATCAATGGGCTATCCGGCAGCAGGTTATCGAAGAAGTTAATCACGGCGTGTGAGGTTATCGTCTTAACCTGCAACGGCATCGAAAGTGACAGCGGCCTGGAGAGCGGATTACTCAGCCAGGCGGTATCATACTGAAACTCATGAGCGCCGTTTCGCTGGCGGGTGAGTACGCCTATCCGCTCGCCGTTCATCCACGCAATCAGCCTTTGCATTACCACTCATCCTCATCATGCAGCTGAGGCGCACTGGCCTCCTCTTTCTCCTGAACTTCCAGACTCAGCTCCAGCGACTGTAACAGCTTAAACAGCGTTGCCAGCGAGGTGCTGTCAGGGGCATTTTCAAAGTGAGAGATGGTAGCCTGTTTCAGGCCGACCTTTTTCGCCAGCTCACTCTGGGTCCAGCCATTGCGCTGACGAATGAGCTTTAGCCGGTTTGCCAGCTGTAGCGGGCTGTATATCATGGGGTGACTCCTTCTGGATCACAGGCTGTAAGCATAGCGCAGGTATATTATCCTCGATAGGGTATAAAATACTATTTATCCCCTGCACAGGATAATAATCACTTTATACCCTTTAGCGGATAATTGGGCAATTATCCTTTGAAGGGGATAAACCGGAACCACGATTAAAAGAGGACGAGGATGAGCACATTTACCCTTACCCATCAGGTCAACGACGACGATAGGGAAGAACTGCTGGCAGGACTGGGGGCTTACAACCGGCAATTTATCAGCCGCGATAACTGGGGACCGCTGTCGGTTTCTCACAGGGACGAACAGGGAATGTTGCGCGGGGGAGTGATCGCCGCACGCATAAGGAAACTGGCTCTGTATCGATTATCTCTGGGTGGACGAAACGCTCCGTGGCAGTGGTCTGGGCAGCGCACTGCTGGAAGCCGCAGAGCAGGAGGCGGAAAAGATGGGATGTCTCTATGCGCTGGTGGATACCTTTAGTTTTCAGGCCCTGCCGTTTTATCAGAAACAGGGTTATCAGCCGCAGATGTCCCTGCCCGATTTTCCGCAAACCGGTATGCAGCGTCACTATCTGACCAAAACGCTACGGCCTGAGGCATCACGCTGACCGCAGCGCAATCAGCGTGACAGGGTCACATAATTATAAACCGGCAATGCGCCGCAGATCTGCTTCGGCACCCGGTGCCACGGCCAGGACCTGCGCGCCTTTAGTGATGCGATCGCCATCGGTGTTAAACGGGTGGTACCAGCCGCCCGCCTCTTTCACCAGGCAGTAACCCGCCAGGCAATCCCAGGCGTGCATATAGGGTTCGTAGTAACCCACGACCCGACCGGCGGCAACCCAGGCCAGCATCAGTGCGCCGGAACCAATACGGATAAAGTTACCGCCTGCCGTCAGCAGCGCTGCCACAATCTCGCCTACCTGCTGCGGGCTGACATAGCTGTTGGCACCAAAACCGGTAACGTGGTTTTGCAGCGTGCGTGTGGGATCGACCTGCAGACGATGACCGTTGAGCGTCGCGCCCTGCCCCAGTGCCGCCATGTAGCACTCCTGATAGGTCGGCGCGAAAATCACCCCGATGACGGGCACATCGCCGCGCAGCACCGCGACGGAAACACACCAGCTCGGCATCCCATTGAGAAACGGACTGGTGCCATCGATCGGATCAACCACCCAGGTGTAGTCAGACTCTCCCGCCTGCAGTCCCGACTCCTCACCCAGAAAGCCATCATCGGGAAACGCATCCCGTATACGGCTGGCGATAAGCTGCTCCACTTCACGGTCAGCAATCGACACCACATCCTGCAAATCGTACTTGGTCTCCACCACCAGCGTCTCGCGACGGTTGAAGTAAGATAACGCCGTCGCGCCACCTTCACGGGCAACGGCTTCCGCTAAAGCCAGACGCGCCATTATTTCATCATGCGATTCCATGCGAACTCCTTGAGTTAGTCAGATTAACGGGCAATCAGGGCAAGGCCCTGCGGCTTGAAGTTGACGCCAACTGTGGTGGCGAGCGGCAGACGCTGTTCCATCTGCGGATCGATAATGAACAGCGCGCCCAGTTCGGTGGCGACTTCATATTCGATATGGTCACCCAGCCAGGTGCTGTGAATGACCTCCCCCTGTAGCGCCCCCTGACCGTCGCCGGACAATGTAATAAACTGCGGTCGCACCGCCAGCTGAGCACTGCCGGTTTTTGCACCGGCACCTCGTACCCGGAAGCGCTGATTACCCAGGCGGACCAGCGCGTCGTCCGCATCCGCCTCTTCCACTTCACAGGGCAGAATGTTCGCCTCTCCCATAAAGTCCGCGATAAAGACCGAATTGGGTGAATGGTAAAGCGTCTCCGGCGCACCCTGCTGGGCAATATCCCCCTCTTTCATGACAATAATCTTATCGGAGACTGCCAGCGCCTCCTCCTGGTCATGGGTCACATAAACCGCCGTAAACCCGAGCCGCTGCTGCAAATCGCGGATGTCGGTGCGCACCCGACGGCGCAGACGCTCATCAAGGTTCGACAGCGGCTCATCGAGTAGCAGCACCTGCGGTTCCAGCACCAGCGCGCGGGCGACCGCAATACGCTGCTGCTGTCCGCCAGAGAGCTCCGACGGCAGCCGCTGCCCCTGACTTTCCAGACCCACCAGCCTCAGCCCCTCGCGCGCTCTGTCCTGCGCCTCGCGTTTGTTCATGCCCGAGGAGAGCAGCCCGTAGAGAATATTGTCGATGGCGTTCATATGGGGAAACAGCGCGTAGGACTGAAACACCATCGCCACGTCGCGCTCGTTGGCGGGCAGATGGGTGACATCTTTGCCGCCAATCAGAATCCGCCCCGCGGTGGGATGCTCCAGCCCGGCCAGCAGTCGCAGCGTGGTGGTCTTGCCGCAGCCGGACGGCCCGAGCAGCGTCACCAGCGTACCCGGCTCTACGGTGAGCGACAGATCCGGCACGGCAGTAAAACCGGCAAAACGCTTTGCGACATGTTCAAACACCACCGATCCGGCGTTAATGGTCGTCATACGGCTCTCTCCTGAGTCAGAGTGGATGCAGAGGGTGCGGCAATAATCACTGCCGGTTGGGTTGCACGACGCAGGCGACGTTCGCCCACCAGCAGCTGGAAGAGGCCAATGATCAGCAGCATCACCACTATCAATACCGAGGAGTAGGCAATCGCCACGCCATACTCACCGTTCTCCACCAGCCCGACAATGTACGAGGTCGCCATGTTGTACTGGGCGCTGACCAGAAAAATCACCGCACTGATAGAGGTAATGGCCCGCACAAAGGCGTAAACCAGCGCGGCGCTGATAGCCGGCTTCAGCAGCGGCAGCACCACTTTGCGCAGGGTGCGGAAACTGTTTGCGCCCAGCGTCAGTGAAGCTTCATCCAGGCTTTTATCCAGCTGGCTCATCGCCGCAATACCACCACGCACGCCGACCGGCATATTACGGAAGACAAAGCAGGCGATCAGGATCATCGCGGTACCGGTGATCTCCAGCGGCGGCAGGTTATACGCCATCACATAGCTCACACCAATCACCGTGCCGGGAATGGCAAAGCTCAGCATCAGCATGAATTCAAAGGTCTGACGACCCGCAAACTTCTGCCGCACAATCAGCCAGGCGGTCAGCAGTCCGACAATGGCCGTGAGCGGCGCGGCAATCAGGGCGATCTCCAGCGTGGTCCAGAAAGAGCTCCAGGCGACGCCGCTCCAGACCAGTTGCCCCTGATTAACGCTGACGCTAAAGGCGCGGATGTAGTGATCCAGCGTCAGGTTGTTATTCAGCCCCCAGGACTGCACAAAGCCGCCAATCATGATCATGCCGTAGATCAACAGGGTGAACAGACCCCAGGGTATCACCATGCCATAGACGCTGTAGCGCACCGGACGCGGCAGCATCACATGACGGCCGCCATCGCCTTTGCCGGTGACAGTGGCGAAGCTTTTGCCGGAGAGCCAGACGCGCTGCACCAGAAAAGCGGCCAGGGTGAAGCCCAGCAGGATCATCGCCAGCACCGCCGCGCGACTCGGGTCGTTCTGTGCGCCCACCACGGAAAAGAAGATCTCCGTCGACAGCACGCCGTGACTGCCGCCCAGCACCATCGGGTTACCGAAATCGGCCATGCTTTCGATAAAGCTGATTAAGAAGGCGTTGGCCAGCCCCGGTGCCATCAGCGGCAGCGAGATGCGGGAGAAGGTGCGCCAGCGGCTGGCGCGCAGGGTCTGTGACGCCTCCTCCAGTGACGGACTGACGCCCTCAACCACGCCAATCAGCACCAGAAAGGCGATGGGGGTAAAGGAGAGCACCTGCGCAATCCAGATGCCGGTCATGCCATAGAGCCAGCGGCCCGGCTCGATGCCGAACAGCGTCGCCAGCGATTCGGTGACTACGCCAGAGCGGCCAAACAGCAGGATCAGCGCCAGACCGATGACAAACGGCGGCGTGATAATCGGCAGAATGGTCAGCATCCGCAGCGCTTTTTTACACGGCAGCGAGGTGCGCGTCGCCGCCAGTGCAAACGCCAGTCCCAGCAGCGTAGCGCCACTGGCCGTCATCAGCGCCAGTCCCAGCGTGCGCCAGGCGGTGCCGCAGGTGCTACCGGTAAAACAGCCGAGGCTCCAGATGGCGGGATCCTGCATATTGGCAATCAGTCCGTCCGGTCTGAAGCTGCCATCAATATCCTGCACCGAGGCGACAAACAGACTCAGCACCGGATAGAGCACAAAGGTCGTGACCAGCGCCACCAGCAGCACAATCGATGCCACCACAAAGGCATCGCCTTTCAGCACGCCGCGCTCCGCCAGGGCAAAGGCGAAAATCAGCAAAAATATGGTCAGCAGCAGCAGCGCACCCGCGCCCATCGCCGGTTGTCCCTGCGCCAGCGGGCCGGCGAGGTTCTCCAGCCATAACCAGTTCCAGCCACTGAAACCGATGGCATGCCCTTCCAGCACCAGAAACAGAATGCCGCAGGAGCTGAACAGCAGCAGCAGCGTGCTGCGGGTGCGACCCGGGGGTAGAAAGACGCTGGCAGCAGAGAGCAGCCACAGCGCCACGGCGATGCCCAGCCAGCTGTGTAACGCGAGCTGCCCCAGCGCAGGCGCATTGGTCTCATCACCCCATAAGCTGAACAGCCAGTCACCCGAGAAGAAGCCCTGCTCCAGGCTATACCAGGGCAGCAGCGTCAGCGCGATGGCGCCCGCCAGCAGCGCGCCGGTTAAGCGACGATTGTGCGCATTCATAAATCACCTCGATCAGGAAGCGGACACCAGGCTTACGCCACCGCGGTCTGGCACAGACCCGACCCAGGTGGCCGGGGTGCACCACCGTTATTGTGCGCTGGCACCAATCTCTTTATCCCAGCGGCCCAGCAGCGCTTTGCGTTTTGCTGAGTCACCATAGGTTTTAAAGTCATAATCGATCAGCCTGATGTTCTCGAAGCGCGGTGCATATTCAGAGATCTCCGCCTTGCGGTTAGAGGGCAGCTGGAACGATTTCGCCTCTTTCATATGCGACTGAGCTTCAGCGCTGAGCGCCCAGTCATACCAGGCTTTGGCATTGGCCAGGTTTCGTGCCCCTTTGATGATCGACATCGAACCAATTTCATAGCCGGTGCCTTCACAGGGCGCGACGGGCTTAATCGGGAAGCCATCCACTTCCATCGCGACGGCATCATGCATAAAGACAATGCCGATGGTGGTTTCACCGCGCGCGGCGGCTTTGACCGGTGCCGAGCCGGACTTGGTATATTGCGAGATGTTGGCGTTGAGCTTCTTCAGGTAGTCAAAGGCTTTGTCTTCGCCCATGATCTGCACCAGCGTCGCCAGGGTGTTATAGGCCGTGCCGGAAGAGTTGGGATTGGCGATCTGAATCTCGCCTTTAAAGCCAGGGTCGAGCAAATCCGCCCAGCAGGCAGGCACTTTCTGCTTTTTCTCCGCCAGCAGTCTGGTGTTATAGCCCCAGCCCAGCGCACCGGCATAGACGCCCACGGTGCGATAACCGGAGATTTCCGCCACTTTTTGTGACCAGGGCTGTTGCTGATCGAGCAGTGGCGATTTATAGGCCTGGGTCAGCCCCTCTTCGGCGGCCTGCATATGCGGATCGCCGGTACCGGCCCACCAGATATCAGTACGGGGATTGCGTGCCTCGCTGCGGATACGGGCATAGGCTTCACCGGCAGAGAGCCGCACCATGCTGAGTTTAATATCGGGATGGGACTGGCTGAACAGCGTGGTCATCTGTTCGCACACCACCACATCGGCTGAGCAGATCATATTAAGATTGCCCGCCGCCGAGGCAGCAAACGGCATCATAGGGCAGACGATTACAGCAGCGAGCAGAGAGGAATAGCGCATGATGTTCTCCTGGGCTGGATGACGCAGACGCGCCAGCTTTTGCACATGTGTGCAAACATGTGTGCAGATTAGTACGGCGGCCATGCTGCAGTGTCAATTCAGTTGTTAAGCAATTGTCAGTCGCTGTCACAAATTTGAAACCTTTCGCCCGTCTGTATTTTTTGCACAGCCTTGCAACTTCAGGCAAACTCAGTGCAGACAATGTAAGGCGAGGAGAGAACATGCAGCAGCTTAAGGCGGTGGTGAGTGCACAGGATGTGGCTGATCGGGCGGGCGTCTCCCGCTCAGCGGTCTCCCGCACCTTTACACCAGGGGCCAGCGTGTCAGATGCTACCCGTCAGCGGGTGATGAAAGCGGCGGAGGAACTGGGCTATCACGTCAATCATCTGGCGCGCGGCCTGGTGCGCAACCGCAGCGGCATCGTCTGCTTAATTGCCTCCGAGGTGGACACGCCCTACCGTGCCAGCCTGGTGCGCTGGATGACCCAGTATCTGCAGGAAGCAGGAAAAGTGGCGATGCTGATTAACACTGACCGATCCGATGCGCGCGTTTCCGCCGCGCTGCAGCAGGCGATTAATTTTCGCGCCGACGCTTCGATTATTCTCTCCGGCATGCCGGACAGCGGCATTACCCGGCTCTGCTACAAACATGGTCAGCATCTGGTGCTGATTAACCGCGACGAGTCCCTGCCCGGCACGCTCAGTATCAATCCCGACTCTCGCCCCGCCGCAGAAATGGCGGTTAACGCGTTTGTACGGGCGGGATGCAGTCGCATCGCCTTTGTCAATTCACTGGCGGGAACGCCGAGTCTGCTGAAGCGCGAAGCGGATTTTCTGGCCGCCGCGCAGAAAGCGGGCGTCACAGTCCAGGTGGAGCAGTTCGGCACCACCTCTTACGAAAGCGGCCAGATTCTGGCCCAGCGTCTGCTGACGCGTAAAGTTCGCCCTGACGCGGTTTACTGTGCCACCGACCTGCTCGCCTGCGGCTTTATGGATGAGGCGCGTCACCGCTTTGCCCTGCGTATTCCGGACGATCTCTGCATCATCGGACACGATAATATCGCGCAGTCGGGCTGGGCCTCTTACAACCTCACGACCTTTGCGCAGCCGGTGGAACAGTTCGCCCGCGACGCCATTGCCTGGCTGGTGGAGACGGAAGCGCAACCGGAGACACTGATGCCCAAAAATGAACAGCAGCAGGAGCGCAGAATATATCCGGTAGATGTGGTCTGGCGCGGTTCGGTACGCGGCGGTTAACCACCCTGCTTTATTTTCTGCCGCTATGTGATTACGCCCTGAAATAATCCACAACCGTTCTTACGCTTCGCTTTAAATATCTCACCCCTGCACTGAAAAATAATCGGACGCTACTGCACAGTGTGCCGATTTTCTGTCTACGCTTTATCTGCATTATTAAGTTCTTCTGGTTTTAACTGCTCAATGAATCAGCAGTCAGATGTGACAAATATCACATTTGTGCCAGGCTTAATGTCTCAGATAACTCTGTTCAAGGAGCATACAATGGCTACACCAACTAACAAGACGCTCGATCTGGATCAATTTCCTAAACCTCCTTTTGAGGACCAGCCACAACAGGCGCCAGGCCTGGCCAGCAAAATGATCCCAGTTCCCGATCACGGTGAAACCAGCTATCGCGGTACGGGCCGACTGACCGGCCGCAAGGCGCTGATCACCGGCGGCGACTCCGGTATTGGCCGCGCGGTGGCTATCGCTTATGCCCGTGAAGGCGCAGATGTGGTGATTAACTACCTGCCGGAAGAACAGCCCGACGCCGATGAAGTGATTAAATTAATCGAAGCGGAAGGCCGTAAAGTTTTTGCTATTCCGGGCGACATTCGTTCTGAAGAATTCTGTCAGCAACTGGTTAAAGAGGCAGCCGATAAATTAGGTGGCCTGGATATTCTGGTTAATAACGCCGGTCGTCAGCAATTTAATGAGTCCATCCGAACCCTGAGTACGGAAGATTTTGACGCGACGTTTAAAACCAACGTTTATGCGATGTTCTGGATCACCAAAGCGGCGCTGGAATATCTGCCACGTGGTGCGTCTATTATTAATACCTCGTCCGTACAGGCGTTTAAACCCAGCGATATTCTGCTCGACTATGCGCAGACCAAAGCGGCCATCGTCGCCTTTACCAAGTCCCTGGCGAAGCAGCTGGGTGGCGACGGTATCCGGGTTAACGCCGTCGCGCCAGGGCCATACTGGACCGTGCTGCAGTCCAGTGGCGGACAGCCGATGGAGAAAGTGAAGCAGTTTGGCGCCGACTCACCGATGGGCCGTCCGGGCCAGCCGGTTGAGATCGCCCCACTCTACGTTACCCTGGCCTCAACCGAGAGCAGTTACTCCTCCGGGCAGGTCTGGTGTTCTGATGGCGGCACCGGTACGCTGTAATCTCACTCAGGTGGCCGCATAATGCGGCCATTTTTTTGTCCCGCTTTTGCCCCGCTTAAGAAACCTCGCCACCGTGATATAAGGAAGCAGATTATGGAAAACCCGATCTTTCATTCGCCGGTCAGAAAAGAGGGCTTTGCGGGCCTGGGTGATTATGCCGCCATTGGTGAAGGCCGTTCAGTCGCGCTGATTGCGCCGGACGGTTCCATTGACTGGTGGTGCGCGCCCAATCTCGACGCAAAGCCCCTGTTTGATCGCCTGCTTGATGCCGGACTCGGTGGCTACTTCCAGATTGTCCCGCGTGCGCCTTATCAGGTCTCACGCCGCTACCGCGATAACAGCAACGTGCTGGAAACCCGCTTCGAAACCCGTGATGGCACCGTGCTGCTGACCGAATCGATTAACAGCACGCTGGCGGGCCGTCTGCCCTGGTGCGAACTGGCTCGCCGCATAGAGGGCGTCAGCGGTGAAGTGGAATTAGCGATCACCCTGCGCTTCGGCACTGCCGCCGAAACCCGTTCACCGTGGGTGGCCGATAATGAGAAAGGCAAGGTGTTTCACATCGCGGAGATCATGGCGATGTTGCGCACCAGTGAAGATATTCAGATCACAGAGCTGGATGACGAGCAGGTCTGCGCCACGCTGCGCACCGCTGCCGGTTCCCGCTCGCTCTGCGCGCTGCTGATTACCGAGAAAGAGCCGCTGGCGGTGCCGCCGCTGGAGGCTATCGATCAGCGGATTGAAACCAGCCACACCGGCTGGACCAGCTGGGTGGAGAGCCTGAGTTATGAGGGCAGCTACCCGGCGCTGGTGAAGCGCTCTGCCCTGTCGCTGAAGTTTCTCTGGTACTCCCCGACCGGCGCGCTGGCTGCTGCTGCCACCACCTCGCTGCCGGAGGGGATCGGCGGCGAGAAAAATTATGATTACCGCTACGCCTGGGTGCGCGACGCCTGCCTGATTATTAAAGCCTTCGTCTATCTCGGAGCGCTGGAAGATTGTAAGGCGGCCTTTTCCTGGCTGTCGCAGACTATCATGCGCCACGGCGTCAGGCTGCGCGCCTGCTATGCCCTGAATGGTGATGAGGTCCCCGCCGAGCGTTATCCGCCGCTGAGCGGCTATCAGAACTCTCAGCCGGTGCGGGTCGGCAATAATGCCCGTGACCAGCTGCAGCTCAGTATGTATGGCGACATGCTGGTCACCGCGCAGCATTTTATCGAGGCGGGACACGTGCTTGATATCACCACCTCGCGCATGCTGGGCGAGCTGGCGAACTGCTGCGCCGATCACTGGCGGCAGAAGGATTGTGGCATCTGGGAACTGCCGGAGCTGCAACACTACACCCACTCCAAAATGGCCTGCTGGATGGCGCTGGATCGGGCGGTGGCGCTGGCAGAAAGCCAGCATATCGAACCGACCTGGCTGGGGCGCTGGCAGCGGGAACGTGACCGTATCCGCGACTGGATTGAGTCGCACTGCTGGTCAGAGCAACAGCAGGCTTATCTCTTTTACGCCGGCAGTGACGATCGCCTCGACGCATCGCTGGCGCTGGTTCATGGCTACGGCAATGCGGTCAACCCGCAGCGGATGCTGTCGACCTACCGTGCGATCCGGCAAAAACTGGGTGACGGCAGCGCCATGCTCTACCGCTACAGCGGGGTCAGAGAAGAAGAGAGTACCTTTCTCGCCTGCGCCTTCTGGCTGGTGGAAGCCTGGGCAGAGATGGGTGAGACGGATGAGGCAGAACAGGCGATGCAGGAGATCCTGGCTACGCTGAACGGCCACGGTAACGTCGATATCTTCAATGAGATGTATGACGTCCGCAGCCAGAGCTGGCGCGGCAATATGCCGCAGGGGCTGAGTCATCTGGCGCTGATCTGTGCGGCGCAGGCGCTATCGGAATCGCAGGCACCAGCGTGATGTGAGATGTTGCGGTAAGGAAAGTGGCGAATCCGCGCCCTACTGCAGCCGGAAACGCGGATCGAAGAAAAATGGCTCCACCACCACCTTACTGATGATGCCAGCCGCTGCCGGATGACGGGGATTGAACAGCGCATTCCACTCACCGGTCAGCGTGCTGGGTACCTTCAGCACCAGGCCGTTATCCGGGCTGGCAAGCCAGTCGTCACCGATCTGCCGCGTGGACGATGGTGCAGGATCGGCCTGCCAGTCATCGGGGAGTGCCTCCAGCGAGAGCTCGGTAATCAGCGATTCAGGTACGCTAATCGACAGCATTGAGTAATCGTGTGACAGATCCTGAATGGTGAGATGAACCAGCGCCTCAAGTACACAGAGCGCCCGGCTTGATCCCATATAGACACAGACCGTTCCCACAGAATTCCAGCGCCCCCCGTAAGTGCGGGCACCAAAACCATCAAAGGCGCTCATCGCATACTCACTCTTCACCAGGCGAAAGAAACGTACCGCCATCAGGTAATCACGCCATGCTCAAGCTGGCCAATCAGGTTAATCACCGCTTCTGCCCCCGCCACCGTGGTGGTCATCTCCGCCGGTTTCTTACCGCCCAGCGCTTTGGCGGGCGTTTCCAGCCACTGCACCAGACGCTGCCTGTCGTCGCGAAACAGTTTGCTGGCGGCAGAGAGGACGCGGATCAGCATGTAGATTCGTCCGCTCTGATCGGGCGAAAAAGTCTGCTGCGGATCTTTGACTTTGCGGTTGTAGGTGGTGCGATCAATGCCCGCCAGACGGCACAGCCAGCCCTCGTCAAAGGTGGACAGCGACGCCGTGCGTTTCAGCACGCCGCTGCTGAACCCGACCGCAATACGCTGGTGCGCATCCGGCAGTGTTTCCGGCAGATTAAGGGCATGCAGCAGCGAATTGTCGCGACGATGCTGAGCGGGTGTGTAGATGGCGATAGACATAGCAGCCTCCTGTTCATTTGATTTTTATTTTAGCGCAAATGAACAGGCGGTACCAGCTTTACCCTGCCGCTGAGCAAGCCTGATGCCTGTTACTCAGGCCTCTCCTGCTGTAACTCCTGCAGAATCTGCCACGCCGCCTTTATACGCAGCGGATTAGGGTAATTCTTGTTGGCGAGTATCACGACGCCGCTGTTCTTCTCAGGAATAAAGGCGATATAGGCACCAAATCCATTGGTTGCACCGGTTTTATGCACCCAGCTGGCGCTCTGTGACGGCCCGACCGGATTGAGCAGCGTCGCCGGGCGGGGTTGCAGCGCAACACCATTATCGCTGTCGCCCATCAGCGTATCGGCAGTAACCGGCCAGTCGTAGATCTCCCAGCCCAGTCCCTGAAACAGAGTGCCGACTTTGAAGTAGCGCGCCTGCGCGGTGCGAATGGCATTACGCAGCACGGCATTCCCCGAAGAGAGGCGGTTAGGATCCACATTCGCCTGCATAAAGGTGAGCATGTCACGCGCGGTGGATTTAACGCCGTAGGCTTCTGCATCCAGCATGCCGGGTGAAACCCGTACCGGCTGGCCATTTTTATAGCCCCAGGCGTAGTCCAGCATCATTGAGGGCGGCACGGTGATATAGGTGCGCGTCAGACGCAGTGGCTGAAACACATTTCGCGCCATCGCCTGCTCATAATCACCCTTCACCATCAGCGAACCAAACAGGCCGATGCTGGCGTTAGAGTACTGCCGGAGCGTGCCGGGCGCTGCTTCTGGCTGCCATTCCTGATAGAAACGCAGCAGCGAAGCCTGATCGGTGACGTCATCCGGCAACTGTAAAGGCAGGCCGCCCGCGGTATAGGTCGCCAGATGCAGCATCCGCACCGGACGCCACTGCTCACCGGTCAGCTGCGGCCAGTACTTCTGCACCGGATCGTTAAGGCGTATTTCGCCGTTGCGGATCATGACGCCGGCCAGGGTGCCGGTAAAGGTTTTGCTCACGGAGCCCAGCTCAAACAGCGTGTTTTCCGTGACCCGGCGGCGTGATTCGAGATCGGCCACGCCGAAGTTCACAAACTGCGCCCGGCCTTTGTAAAGCACCGCCACCGACATGCCGGGGATCTCCTGCTGCTCCATCAGCGGTTCGATCGCGGCTTTAACCAGAGAAGTAACCTGCTGTGAAGAGAGATCGGCAGCGACACAGCTGGCAGAAAGTGAGAACAACGCGAGATAAAACAAAGACTTTTTCATTGGCAACTAAGGGATTCTTCACTGAATTAAATTATTTACACTGGTCGGCACAGGCCTGCACGCACATCTGAGCCTGAGAACTGCAGCCACCGTTGTCCCGGGTGTTGCAGTGCGATTGTTCTGTGTAGCAGTTGGTCTGACAGGCGGAGACATCGCAGCGGGCAGCGACGGGCGTCAGCTGTGCCAGGGGCGCGCGGGCCGGAAAAAGCGGTGCGGGCTGAGCGAAGGCGCTGCTGCCCAGTAATCCGGACAGCAGCAGGCTGATGATCATTTTCATAAGAGTTCTCCAGAGGGACGCTGCACTAAGTATGGCCAGTCTGGCGCGCCCCGTCAGAGAAATCTAATCAAATTGAGACCACAGGGGGATGTTGAGTGACATTAATCACGCCACGGCTGTAGATATCGTTGAGCCGGGCAATGTAACGCTGGGTGTCATGCTGATCTTTGATGCGCAGAATCGCCGCCTCACCTTTCTCCTGCAGCATCTCAGGACGTTCGATAATAGCGAGCAGTATCGATTTCAGCCCCTCCACCAGCGACTGGCGTAGCTGCGTTTTCTGCTCTGGCGAGGTTATACTGTATTCACGGTCAGCGTTAAGCGGACTCGCAATCACCCAGCCTGCGCTGGCAGGATTAATCTCTGGCAACGCGCGCACGTTGCTGGTGATCACCGGACAGCCGTTAGCCTGCATCTCCAGTACCGAGAAACCGTACGTCTCCTGCCAGGTTGGTAGCAGTCCGGCATCGCTCTGGCGGAACAGCTGCATCAGGGCGCCGTTATCCATCTGCGAATGATGCGTGAAGCAGCGATAGCGTTTGATGCGGTTCTCAATGCCACTATAGAACATCTCATCATCCTGGAACTGGCGGTGCGCCACGTTACGACGCTTGGCGAGATCGCCAATCAGCTGCACATCCAGCTGCGACTCTTCCAGTTTACGCTCTTCAATCAGCTCACTGATCGCCAGCACGACTTCAGCCCCGCCTTTGCGGTAAAACTCGTTACCGGCAAAAGTCAGTTTCAGAATACCGGGCTGACGCGGCGCTTTCTGCTGGATAAACAGCTTCTGCGGCGGATGCAGCACCAGGGTTTTACGGCGGATTTGCTGGGCAATATCCGGCCTGAACAGTTTCATCTGAATGTTCAGGGTGGCATCTGAGATGGCAATCAGCCCCAGGCAGTTATCTTTTAACAGATAAGGAATGAGGCGTTTCAGCTCGGGGTTATCCTGCTTGGCGACGCCCGCCACCGGCAACACACGCGGCAGCTCCGTTTCAAACGACGCGACCCACTTCTGAGGGGTTATCGCAACTTCATTGAACAGATGCAGGATGTCAGCCCGCGATGCCCCTGAAAAAGGCACAGGCTGAAAGACAAAGGTTTTATTTTTTTTGAGCAATCGGGTTCGTAGCGGGTTAATAAAGTAGAACAGATTGCTCTTTTTCAGATTGATATATTCGTTATCCGGATTAACTAAGATATTACGCTGCTCCGGATACTGGTTATTCGTGATTCCAATTTTCATGTTCGCCTTCCAGAGTCCTTGTGTCCGGAGTGATCTATATCACGTGATCGTGACTGTCGTGTCTGAGCAATATCCTAAAAGCCCGTAATGACGCGGTCTGAACGCTTTTGCTAATGATTGCGCACGGTGCTAAAACAGTCATAGTTGTGTCTGGTTATGAATTTTCATTTTTTATTAACAGGTGTGTTTAACTGTGTCAGGCCAAGCCCTTATTGAATATAACGATTATTTTTCGGAAAATATTTGCGCCAGTTGTTATGTAAATGTTTAATTAATTGTCAGGAATATTAACCATCGGCCGAAGGCTTTAGTTAATAATTTTTAAAGTAATAAGAATGACCATGCTGAAAAGTGCCCGGCGCGTTCCACTGGCTGATGATTATCACAAACACAGACGGGCGATAATGAAACAAATGATGCAGCACGGTTAAAGCCGCCCCCTTTTTGCACGCCCGTTTGCCACAATTCAGTGCATCAGCTTAAGAAGCAGTCGGGTGACAGATGCCCCATCCACAAATTAAATATATGATTTATAATATTATTTAAATCATAAACCCTACAGCCACCTCTCTGGTACAAAAGTTGCAAGAACTGACGTATGCAGACAGGAGAGCAATATGAAAGCAATCGTGATTGGTGGCGGTATTGGCGGCATGAGTAGTGCCATTGCGCTGGAGAAATCCGGAATTGACGTTGAGGTCTTTGAAGCCGTAAAGGAGATGAAGCCCGTCGGCGCGGCGATTTCCATCTGGCCCAACGGTGTTAAATGCCTGAATGCGCTGGGCATGAAAACCGCGCTGCGTGAGCTGGGCGGGAACATGGCCTATATGGCCTATCACGATGGCAACACCGGCGCGCCCCTGACCCGCTTCAGTATGGCGCCGCTGGTGCAGCAGGTTGGCGAATATCCCTGTCCGGTGGCGCGGGCTGAACTGCAGGCGATGCTGATTGATACCTTCGGGCGTGAACGGGTGCAGTTTGGTAAGCGGGTGATCCAGGTCGAGCAGACCGGCAGTGGCGTGATTGCCACCTTTTCCGACAACACTCAGGCCACCGGCGATTTCCTGATTGCCGCCGATGGCACCCATTCAGTGATCCGCGAGTATGTGCTGGAGCAGAAGCTGGAACGACGTTACGCCGGTTACGTTAACTGGAATGGCCTGGTCACTATAGATGAGAGGATTGCGCCCGCCGATCAGTGGACCACCTTTGTCGGTGATGGCAAGCGGGTGTCGCTGATGCCGGTCAGCGGCAATCGATTCTACTTTTTCTTTGATGTGCCGCTGCAGAAGGGACTGCCGCAGGATCGCAGCACGGTGAAAGCGGACTTAACCGGCTATTTCCAGGGCTGGGCGGAGCCGGTACAGCAGCTTATCGCGGCAATCAATCCTGACACCACCAATCGGGTTGAGATCCACGACATCGAACCTTTCAGCCGCTTTGTTAAAGGGCGCGTGGCCCTGCTGGGCGATGCTGCTCATAGCACCACGCCCGATATCGGCCAGGGCGGCTGCGCGGCGATGGAAGATGCCGTGGTACTGGCCTCGACGCTGGCTTCTCATTCACTGGGTATTGAAGATGCACTGCTGCGCTATCAGGCGCGACGGGTTGAACGGGTAAAAGATCTGGTGCTGAAAGCGCGCAAACGCTGTGACGTCACCCATGCGCGCGATCCGGCGATCACGGCAGAATGGTATGACTCTCTGAAAAGCGAAACCGGTGAACGGGTGCTGGCCGGAATGTGCGAAACCATTGAAGGTGGCCCGCTGGGCTAAAACCAATCAAAAAGGGCTGTCAGCGTGACTAAGGCCAGTCAGTTAAGCGACAAATGATAGCCAGTCTGGTGCCGGACAGGGGCTGGCGGTCCTCGCGCCGCTGCGCGGTTCCTTCACTTCATTCCTCTGCCTGACGGAGGGCCGATCCCCGAACGGTTCGTCGGCACGCCGTCAAAGCCGAAGGTACCGCGTGAGCGGCGCGAGGACCGCCCGGCAGCAGCAGAGGTGCGCTGGCCCGCACTGCGACTCGCTCGCCCGGAAAAAAAGCTGCCACGTTTGACCGTGACAGCCTTTACAAATCTAATCTTAACTGACCAGCATTAGTCAGCGTGACAGCCCTTTTGGTTATGACTCCGCCAGACCGCGATTTTTCAGCATGGGCTCAAGCTGCGGAGGCCCGCCCCGCCAGCTTTCATACAGTGTTTTGAGATCGCTGCTGTTCCCCCGCGACAGAATTTTCTGTCGGAAGAGGTCGCCATTCTCACGCGTCAGTCCGCCCTGTTCCGCAAACCACTGGTAGCCATCGTCGGCGAGCATCTGCGTCCAGATATAGGCGTAATAACCTGCTGCATAGCCACCGCCCCAGATGTGCTGGAAATAGCTGGAACGATAGCGCGGCGGCACCGCCGTCAGCGCCAGATTATCGCTCTGTAACGCCTGCTGCTCGAATCCCTCCACGCTTTGCGGCGCGGAATCACGGTTAAGGCTGTGCCAGTGTAGATCCAGCAGCGCGGCAGCCAGCAGCTCGCTCATCTCATAGCCTTTGTTGAACGTGGCGGCCCGGACGATTTTTTCATGCAGCTCAGCGGGCATCAGCGCCTGAGTCTGATAGTGGCGGGCGTAGTTGCGGAACACCGCTGGCTCACTGGCCCAGTGCTCGTTGATCTGCGAAGGAAACTCAACGAAATCGCGCGGGGTTTCCGTTCCCGACAGGCTCGGATAGCGCTGGCTGGCAAACAGACCGTGCAGCGTGTGACCGAACTCGTGAAACATCGTGATAACGTCGTCCCAGCTCAGCAGCGCCGGTTCACCGGCTGGCGGTTTGGTGTAGTTACAGACGTTGTAGATCACCGGTTTGCTGTCGAGCAGCGTGGACTGGTTGACGAAGTTGCTCATCCAGGCACCGCCGCCTTTGCTGTCGCGCTTAAAGAAGTCGGTGTAAAACAGCGCCAGCGGAGTCTCATCGGCGTCAAAAATCTCATAGACCTGGACGTCGGGATGGTAAACCGGCAGATCCTGTCGCGGCGTGAAACGGATGCCATAAAGCTGCGTCGCTGCCCAGAACACGCCATTCTGCAGCACCGAGTTCAGTTCAAAATAGGGTTTAATCTGGCTCTCATCCAGATCGTAACGGGCACGCCGCACCTGTTCGGCATAAAAACGCCAGTCCCAGGCCTGCAGGGTAAAGTCGCCCTGCTGCTGGTCAATGGTCTGCTGAATAGCCGCCGCTTCACGCTCCGCGCGACCGCGTGCGGCAGGCACGATGTTATGCATAAACGCCAGCGCCGCCTTAGGCGTTTTGGCCATCTGATCCTGCAATTTCCACTCGGCATAGCTGGCAAATCCCAGCAGCCGCGCCTGCTCGGCCCTGACCTGCGCCAGACGTAATACCAGCTCGCGGGTGTCGTTCTCATCGCCTTTTTCAGTGCGCGTCACGCCCGCCTTAAACAGCGCTTCACGGGTTGTGCGATCGGCCAGGCTCTGAAGTGCGGGGTGCTGGGTGGTGTTTTGCAGCACCAGCAGCCAGCGCTTTTCCAGCCCGCGTGCCTGCGCTTCCGCCTGCGCCACCGCCAGATCGGCCGGTGAGAGTCCCGCCAGCTTCTGCAGATCATCGACGACCAGCCCGCCCGCTTTAGTGGCGGCCAGCAGTCTGTTGGTGAAGCGGGTACCGAGGCGAGCCGCTTCCTGATTCAGGGTCTTAAGCTGCTGTTTCTGCGCTTCCGGCAGATTGGCCCCCGCCAGCTGAAAGCGCTGCCAGATCACCTCGACCAGCCGTTTTGATTCGGCATCCAGTTTAGCGCGCTGCAGATAGACCGCATCGAGCCGCGAAAACAGTGGACGGTTAAGCATGATGTCATCATTGAGCGCGGTGAGCTGAGGCGCAATCTCCTCATCCACCTGCTGCAGATATGGGCTGGTATGCGCCGAGGTCATGGCACTGAACACCAGATTCACCCGGTTGAGCAGTTGTCCGCTCCTCTCCAGCGCCTCATAAGTGTTGAAAAAGCTGGGCGCGTCGCTGTTCAGTGCGATCGCCTCAATCTCCTGACGCTTCTCCTCAATGCCCGCCTGCAGTGCGGGCAGGAAATCCTGCTCCTCAATCTGGTCAAAAGGAGGGGTCTGGTAAGGCAGTGTGCTGACGCTAAAGAAGGGATTCTGACGGGCGTTCATGGTTCGCTCCTGGTGGGCATCGCAAAGTCTTATCCTGACAGGTTGCCGCGCAGGCGACAACTCAGGCGACGTGCTGCTGATAAACGCTAATGATTTCACCGGCAATCGCCACCGCAATCTCGGCGGGCAGCTTGCCTTTGACGTCCGGCAGGCCAATCGGACAGCGCAGGCGCGCCAGCGGTTCGCTCGCGACGCCCTTGCCAGCCAGCCTGTAGCGGAAACGCTGGTTTTTCGTTTCAGAACCGATCACCCCGGCATAGCGGAAATCGCCGCGCTTCAGCACCGCCTCGCACAGTTCGAAGTCGAGGGGATGATGATGGGTCATGATGATGAAGTAGCTGCCTGCGGGTGCCTGTGCTACGCAGTCGAGCGGATCGTCCGGCTGCAGTGTCACCACGCCAGCGGGAACGTGGCTGAACTGCGCCGGACGACTGTCGATCCAGTTTATATGACAGGGTAACGTTGACAGCAGGTTGACCAGCGCCTGTCCCACATGGCCTGCGCCAAAAAGGTAGATCTCCGGCTGCGCCTGCAGCAGCGGCTCAAACAGCAGCGTGGTTTTGCCGCCGCAGCACTGGCCAAGCCGTGCGCCCAGGCTGAAATCCTCGGTGTGTGGCGCGGTCGCCCCGCGCTGCAGCATCGCCCTGGCCTGGGCGATGCACTCAAACTCCAGATGACCGCCACCGATGGTGAGATAACTCTCCTGCTGCGTCACCACCATTTTGCTGCCGCTGTCGCGCGGCACCGAACCGTGCTCACTGAGCACGGTGATTAATACGCAGCTCTGACGTTTTTCACGCAACTGATGCAGCACGCCAATCCAGTCATGATAAATCATCAACCCCTCCCGTCAGGCGCTGCACGCCCCAGAAGATGCGCTCCGGCGTGGCGGGCGCGTCCAGCAGCGGGTGCTGGCGGTAATCGGAGACGCTGGCGACCGCATCCTGCAGGGCACACCAGGCGGCGATGCCCAGCATAAACGGCGGTTCGCCAACGGCCTTGGAGTGGAACACCGTGTCTTTAGGGTTTTTGCGGTTCTCCACCAGCGTGACCCGCAGGTCCGCCGGAACGTCGCTGATGGCAGGAATTTTGTAGCTCGCCGGGCCATCGGTCAGCAGCTGGCCTTTATCACTCCACACCAGCTCTTCGCAGGTAAGCCAGCCGACGCCCTGCACAAAGCCACCTTCAACCTGGCCGATGTCGATGGCCGGATTCAGCGAGGCGCCGACGTCATGCAGAATGTCGGCGCGCAGCAGGCGGGATTCGCCGGTCAGAGTATCAATCACCACTTCACAGCAGGCTGCACCGTAAGCGTAGTAATAGAACGGCGTCCCGCGACCCGCGACCCGGTCGTAATGAATCCCCGGCACGCGGTAGTAGCCGGTGGCGGAGAGCGGCACCTGATTCAGCCACGCCAGCTTCGCCACCTCGGCGAAGGTGTAATGTTTATCCCCGGCGCGCACCACGCCGTTACGGAAGCTCACCGCCGACGCGTCGCACTGGTGTAGCTCGCAGAGCATGGCGGTCATGCGGTCGCGCAGGATCTCAGCACCATTCTGCGCCGCTTTACCATTGAGGTCAGCCCCGCTGGAGGCCGCGGTTGGCGAGGTGTTGGGCACTTTGCCGGTGTCGGTGGCAGTGATCTGAATTTTATCGATCTCAATCTGCAGCACTTCGGCGACAATCTGAATCACCTTAGTGTTCAGGCCCTGGCCCATCTCGGTGCCGCCGTGGTTAAGCTGCACCGTGCCGTCGGTGTAGATCAGGATCAGCGCCCCCGCCTGATTGAGAAAGCTGGAGGTAAAGGAGATGCCGAATTTCACCGGCGTCAGCGCCAGACCGCGTTTCAGCAGCGGACTGCGGGCGTTAAATGCCTTAATCTCCGCGCGGCGAGCCTGGTAGTCGCTGCTCTGCTCCAGCTGTTCAGTAATCTCATCCAGCAGGTTATCCTCTACCTGCTGGTGGTAATGGGTGATGTTGCGATCCTGCTTGCCATAGTAGTTACGCTTGCGCAGCGCCAGCGGATCCAGCCCGCGCTCACGGGCGATGTGATCCATGATCTGTTCAATCGCCACCATGCCCTGTGGCCCGCCAAAACCCCGATAGGCGGTGTTCGAGGCGGTGTTAGTGCGGCAGCGATAGCCGGTTACCCGCGCATCCCCGAGGTAATAGGCGTTATCGGCGTGGAACATGGCACGATCGACAATCGATCCGCTAAGATCCAGCGAATACCCGCAATTTCCGGCCAGATCGATTTTGATGCCGCACAGACGCCCATCCTCTTCAACGCCCGCTTCGTAGCGCACAAAGAACGGATGGCGTTTGCCGGTGACGCGCATATCGTCGCGGCGTGAAAGCCGCATCTTCGCCGCCCGGCCGGTCTGGCGCGCTACGATGGCGCAGAGACAGGCGACACCGGCCGCCTGCGTCTCTTTACCACCAAAGCCACCACCCATCCGGCGCATATCTATCGTCACCTGATTCAGGCTGATGCCCATCACTTCCGCCACCAGTTTCTGCACTTCGGTGGGATTCTGGGTTGAGGAGAAGACCTGCAACTGCTGATCTTCTCCGGGAATGACCATTGCCGTCTGGGTTTCCAGATAGAAATGCTCCTGGCCGCCAATGTGAAACGCCCCGCTGACCCGATGCGGCGCACGCGCCAGGGCCGTTTCCACATCACCGCGCTGGTGAATGTGAGGTTCCTGCACAAAGCTGCCCTGAGCCAGCGCCTGTTCCACATCCAGCAGCGGTTCCAGCACCTCATATTCAATTACCGCAGCGGCCGCACCAAGGCGGGCAGCCTCGGGGGAATCCGCCGCCACCGCGATCACGATCTGTCCCAGATACTCCACTTTGTCATGGGCCAGCAGCGGGTCGCCCGGCTCCAGCGGCCCGACATCATTGATTCCCGGCACATCCTGCCAGGTCAGGACGCTGACGACGCCGGGAATGGTATAACAGGGCTGCACATCAATATGCAGGATGCGCGCATGAGCATACTCACTCAGGCGCGGACAGAGATGCAGCAGACCCGGCAGCTCGGGCTTGTCATCGATAAAACGCGCCTCGCCGGAGACATGTTTTTCCGCGCTCTCATGGCGGTTACTGCGACCGACGCCGCTCTGTAAATCAGCGGCATACTGCGCCTTAATGACCTCTTCGTTGAGTTCAGGACGGTTATGAGACATAGCGGGCCACCTCGATACAGGTTATTTCGCCGTTGTGGCGATGCCAGTAGCGGCGCAGCAGGTTGCGCGCGACCTGCAGACGATAGTCACTGCTGGCGCGGAAATCGGAGAGCGGCTGGAAGTCCTCTGCCAGCGCCGCGGCTGCACGTGACACCGTCACGGCATTCAGTGGCTGACCGATGAGTGCCTGTTCACAGTGACGGGCACGCTGCGGTGTGGCCGCCATGCCGCCAAAGGCGATGCGGGCATTGCTGACCACGCCCTGTTCAATCTGCAGATTAAAGGCGGCGAACACGGCGGAGATATCATCGTCCAGCCGTTTGGATACTTTCCAGGCCACAAAATCAGGTGACACCGTCACCTTATCGATTCTAATAGCACGAATAAACTCCCCTTTTTCGAGTCGGGTCTGGCGATAGCTAGTAAAGAACTGATCCAGCGGCAGGCTGCGCTGCTGCTCACCGCGCTGTAACAACAGGCTGGCGTTCAGGGCCAGCAGCGCCGGCGAGGCGTCGCCAATGGGGGAAGCGTTGCCGATGTTGCCGCCTAATGTGCCCTGCAGACGGATTTGCAGCGAGGCAAAGCGTTGCAGCATCTCGCTGACGCCGGGAATGCGGCTGGCAAGAAATTCGCTGACCTGCTGCAGCGAAGCCCCTGCGCCCAGCAGGTAGTGGTCATCAAATTCGCTGCAGACTTTGAGCGCGGCAACCTGCTCCAGCGCAATCAGCAACGGTATTCTTTTATGCTGCTGGGTAATCTGCAGGCTGAGATCGGTGCCACCGGCAATCAGCCTCGCCTCCGGATGCGCCAGATAGATCGCCGCCAGCTGAGCCGGGGTTTTTGGCAGGAAGCAGCGGCGGCCCTCACTCCCTAATTCCTGCATCTCCGGGGTTGCCAGCGCCTCAAGCCGCTGCACGGTTGCTGCGGCACCTTGATCGAACTGGTCTGTCACCGGCTGCGAGCAGAGCTGTTCGGCCGCCGCCATAATCGGCCGGTAGCCGGTGCAGCGACAGAGGTTGCCTGCCAGCGCAGTTTCTGCCTGATGGCGATCCCAGCCCGAAGCGGTTTTTTGCAGGCTGAACAGCGACATCACAAAGCCTGGTGTGCAGAATCCGCATTGCGAACCGTGGCAGTCGACCATCGCCTGCTGCGCCGGATGCAGTGCGCGGCCGTGACGCAGATCCTCAACCGTGATCAGCTGCTTACCCTGTAACGCGGAGACCAGCGTCAGGCAGCTGTTAACCGTTTCATACTGCATCGTTCCCCCGACGGCTTTGCCCAGGGTCACGCTGCAGGCGCCACAGTCGCCAGATGCACAGCCCTCTTTGGTGCCAGGGCGTTGCTGACGGGTGCGCAGGTAGTTGAGCACCGTGAGGTTGGGGTCGAGCGTGTCCTCGCTGACCAGTTGGTTGTTTAACAGAAACTGGATCATGCGGCTTGCTCCTGTGCGTCGCGCTGCCAGACCGGACGACCGGCAACCCAGGTCTGGGCAATATTGCGGTCGTCGCCGAGCGTCATTAATACAAACAGTTTTTCCCAGATATCTTTGCTGTTGCCGATGCGCAGTTGCTGCAGAGCAGAAACCGCCGGATCCAGCACCACAAAGTCCGCTTCTTTACCGACGTTGAAATTTCCGATGACGTGGTCGAGATCCAGCGCACGCGCCCCGCCCAGCGTGGCGTGATAGAAGGCTTCGGCCGCGCTGAGCCGGTAGTGCTGCAGCTGGCCCACCTTGTAGGCTTCGCCCAGGGTCTGCAGCATATTAAAGGTAGTGCCCGCCCCGACATCGGTGCCGATCCCCACTTTTACCCCCTGCTGCCAGCTGCGTTTCAGGTTAAACAGGCCGCTGCCGAGAAACAGGTTTGAGGTGGGACAGAAAGCAATGGACGAATCGGTATCGTGCAGACACTGCCATTCGTTCTCTTCCAGATGCAGACAGTGAGCAAAGACGCTGCGACGGCCGGTCAGCTGGTGATGATGATAAACATCCAGATAGCCTTCACGCTCCGGGAACAGTTCTTTGACCCAGGCGACCTCCTGCGGGTTTTCGCTGAGATGGGTATGCAGCCAGGTATCCGGGAACTCCTGACGCAGCTGCTGCACTTTTTCCAGCAGCTGTGGGGATGAGGTCGGCGCAAAGCGCGGCGTCAGGGCGTAGCTCAGGCGTCCACGCTGGTGCCAGCGCTCAATCAGCGCCCGGGTCTGCTGGTAGCTCTGTTCCGGCGTTTCGGTCAGGTTGTCGGGCGCATTACGATCCATCATCACTTTCCCGGCAATCAGCCGCATGTTCAGCGCTTCGGCGGCGCTGAACAGCGCCTCCACCGATTGCGGATGAACGGTGCCAAACACCAGCGCGCTGGTGGTGCCGTTGGAAAGCAGCTGATGCAGGAAAAAAGCGGACATCCGCGCAGCATGATCGGGACAGTGATACTGCGCTTCAACCGGGAAGGTGTAGTGATTCAGCCACTCCAGCAGCTGTTCGCCAAATGCGCCAATCATCTCTGTCTGCGGATAGTGAATGTGGGTATCGACAAAGCCCGGCACGATCAGTCTGCCGCGCAGGTCGATGACCGGATGCCCCGCCAGCATCGCCTCGCTATTCTCCCAGCTATCCAGCCCCACTACGCATCCATCACGCAGCAGCAGCACCGCATCCTCAAGATAGCGGGCCTGGCCGGCCAGGTCATCGGGACGATCCACCACGCCGGTAAAGTCAAAGAAGCTGGCGCGTATCGCCGTGTCGGTTGCTGAAAGCATGGGCAGTCCTTTCTGAAAGCGCGATTTAATATCTGCAGATGATTATCTGAATAATTCTTTGCAACCTGCGTGCCAGAATTGAAATAGCACAAATTCCTTAGATATCAGTTAAATAAGTCAAAAAAAAGAATTTGCGCAACAAAGTGGCCTCAGCTTGCTTAGCAACCGTTTGCGGAGCAAATGCAAACGGTTGCTACTCAATATTGCGCACCCTGATCATTTTGAGTATGGCGGGTTACCCGCAAACCTGCCCTTTAACGGTGCAAACTGCCCTGAAAAGGCGCAGCTGGCTACCCGTTAAAATCCGTTTACAGGTCAGGCCGTTTTTCCACGCGCAGAAGCGGAAATGAAATGCTATGGTGAAGCCATCGACTCTGAAAATGGCATAAGGAACAGTGAGATGATTATTTTTGTCACCGGTGCAACCGCCGGTTTTGGTCAAAGCATCACCCGCCGCTTTATTGAGAATGGTCACAAAGTGATTGCCACTGGACGACGGGCTGAACGTTTAAAAGCGCTGAAGGATGAACTGGGCGAGAATATTTATACGGTACAGCTCGATGTGCGTAACCGCGCCGCCATCGAAGAGGCGGTGGCGCAGTTACCGGCGGAATGGCGCAATATCGACGTGCTGGTCAACAACGCCGGTCTGGCGCTGGGCGTCGAACCGGCGCACAAGGCCAACGTCGAAGACTGGGAAAACATGATCGACACCAACACCAAAGGCCTGGTGTATATGACCCGCGCCCTGCTGCCACAGATGGTGGAGCGTGATGTCGGTCATATCATCAATATCGGATCGATTGCCGGCAGCTGGCCCTATGCCGGTGGCAACGTCTACGGCGCCACTAAAGCCTTTGTACGCCAGTTCAGCCTGAATCTGCGCACTGATTTACACGGCACCGCGCTGCGCGTGACCGACATTGAACCGGGTCTGGTCGGCGGCACAGAGTTTTCCAACGTGCGCTTTAAGGGCGATGATGACAAAGCGGGTCAGGTCTACGAAGGGGCTACCGCCTTAACGCCGGAAGATGTGACAGAAGCCGTGTACTGGGTGGCCACACTGCCTAAGCATGTCAACATCAATAGCCTTGAGATGATGCCGGTCAGCCAGACGCTGGCGGGGCTGAAAGTGCATAAACCTTAAATCCCTGCAGCGCCAGCCCTCACGGCTGGCGTTACCCGCGTCCCCAGCCCATCACGATAATTAGCATGCCGCTGAATGCGATCAGTGCCCCGCTCCAGTCCCACACACTTAACTTCACGCCATCCACCACCCGCAACCAGAGCAGCGCGGTAAGCACATAGACGCCACCGTAGGCGGCATAAACCCGGCCGCTGGCAGCGGGATGTAGCGTCAGCAGCCAGACAAATAGCGCCAGACTTGCTGCCGCAGGGAGTAGCAACCAGGCTGAGCCGCCTTTTTTCAGCCATAACCACGGCAGAAAGCAGCCGGTGATCTCCGCCAGCGCGGTAATAAAAAACAGCAAGGCGGTTTTAATCAGCATCCTTACCTCTCCTTAACGTAAACAAACGACTCACTGCTGGTGAGCAAAGAAACGGCGATGATATACTAAGAGCCAGGCCCATCAGGCTGTTTTATTTGTCCGTCTGAACCTGGGCAGTGCTCATCATCCTCACGTACACCCTGTACGCACCGGTTGTTATGCGCTGTCTGAGTCCAGACTGTCTGCCTCAATGACCCCTGATGAGCCAGGCTCTAAGCATGCCCGCTGCAACCGCTGTCGTGGATGGCGATGTTTGCGTTAACTAAAGGATAGTGTGATGAAAAAAATGATCCCTGCCGTGCTGATGGTTCTCCTCTCCACTGCGGCATTCACTGCCACTGCGAATACTAATCGTCTGATTATCGAAGATGGCAGTTCCGCGCTGAGCAATGAAGCGGCGCGCCAGGATAAAGAGCAATGGAATGACACGCGCATGCTGCGCAATAAAGTGAACACCCGCGTCGAAAAAGAGTTTGATAAAACCGATCGCGCGTTTGATACCCGCGACAAGTGCGAGCAGAGCCTCAATCTCAACGCCTACTGGGAGCCCAACACCCTGCGTTGTCTGGATCGCCGTTCCGGTCGCCCGGTAGCGCCGTAAATTTGAGCTATAGTAATGACGGACGACTAACATAAGGAAGACGTGATGAAGCTACAGAGGGTTTTGTTAAGCGCGGCGTTATTTGCTCTGCCGCTGATGGCGCAGGCATCCTGTGAATCGGTAAAAACCGAAATCAGCCAGAAAATTATTCAGAACGGTGTGCCTGAGTCGGGTTTTAGTCTCGACATCGTCGCCAACGATCAGGTTGATCAGGCGGGTGGTCAGGTCGTCGGACATTGTGAGAACGACACACAAAAAATTGTTTATAAGCGCTCAGGCAGTGACAATGAAGCCAGCGTACCTGCCAGTGCCGGCAGTTCGCAGGACTCACCTGCTCAGTAGTTCTGTTCAAATCAGGGCGACATCCTGTCGCCCTGCCTGTTAGTCCGCCTGTTCCGGCCGCTGACGCGGCATCATCCATGCCACACCCACCGCAAACAACGCAATCACCAGTGCCACCACGAACACCCAGTGCAGTGAGGCGGCAATGGCTGCTGTCATCTGCTGCAGGGTTTCCGGCTGCAACTGCTGACGACTGGGTTCGGACATAATCTTCTGCACCGGATCCTCGACCTGCGGCAAACGCCACTGCAGATTGAGATTCAGCACCGCGCCCATGATCGCCGTCCCTACCGCCGACCCGATCATCCGGCTGAACATAATTGAAGCGGTACAGATGCCGCGAATCTGGTAATCCGCCTGGTTTTGCACTGAAACCAGGAACGTGGTGCTGGTCATCCCCATGCCGGTACCGATCAGAAACGCCGTAAAGCCAGCCTGATAGAGTGAGCTTGCGGGCTGTAAAAACAGCAGCAAGGCACTGCCGGTCACCAGCAACAGCGCCCCGAGCTGGGCGGTGAAGCGGTAGGAGGTGTGCAACATCAGTCTGCCGCTGAGGGTGCTGGCCAGCGGCCAGCCAATCGACATCATCGCCAGCACACTGCCCGCCTGTAACGGTGAACCGCCGCTGATCCCCTGAATCCAGGTGGGCAGAAAGGCGCTGATGCCCATCATGGCCGCCCCGATGATGAGGTTGCCCGCATTGCCCGCCACGATAAGCCGGCTGCGCCAGATTATCAGCGGAAACAGGGGTGCCGCTGAATGCCGTTCGTGGCGCCTGAGCTGCCAGCCAGCGAACAGTGAGAAGATCAGAAACGGCACCAGCCAGACGCCCAGCTGTTCCGCCTGCAACAGCGCAATCAGCAAGGCCGTCACGCAGAGCATCAGCCAGCCGCTGCCCGCCAGGTTCAGCGGCTGCGATTTCTCCTCCTTCTGGTGCGACGGTAGCCAGCGCCACAGCATCAGCATGCTGATCAGGCCGATGGGCAGATTGACCCAGAAAATCACCGACCAGCTAAAGTGCTGTACCAGCCACGCGCCGGTCAGCGGCCCCACTATCGCCGCTACCCCCCAGACGCTGGAGAGCCAGCCCTGCACGCTGGCGCGTTCGCGCGGCGAATAGATATCCGCCACGATGGTGGAGCTGAGCGGCATGATCGCCCCCGCCCCCAGGCCCTGAAACGCCCGGAACAGGATCAGCCAGGTCATGGTATGAGCAAAGCCACACAGCACCGACCCCGCCAGAAAAATCGACGTGCCGACAAAAAACATCGTTTTGCGACCCACCATATCCGCCAGCCGCCCATAGAGCGGCACGCTGACCGCCTGGGTCAGCAGATAGATCGAGAAGACCCAGCCAAACTGCGAAAAACCGCCGAGGTCAGCAATGATGGTGGGCATCGCGGTGGCCACAATAGTGACTTCTATGGCCGCCATAAACATCGCCAGCATGCAGGCGATTAAGATCCAGTGGCGATGTCCGGTCTGGAGTTGTGCGCTTTCAGTCATAGGGTTCCTTTTTTAATCTGCAAGGCTAGCTGAAAAACAGACCATGCAGTTTCCCGCGCGTGCGCATTTTCCGCGTCCTCTGTGACAGTGTCACCAGAAGTCGATGAAAATTTTTTATTGTCGCATTAGCCCAGCGGCTACGCGGCTTTAACACCATTTTAACCTGTTTCTATCTCTCTGATTTGTGGCTTAAAAGCTGGCTTGTGCAATAAAGGGCTGCTATAGCATTACACCATCTTATTCAGTATTCACTGAAAAAGAGTGGGTAAACAGTCATTTTATCTACATTTTATCGCAGTTTCGGTATTGGGCGCGGCGGCAATTTTTGCCGTACCTGTCGGGCTGTTTATGGTTGTTATAACAATTGAGATCGTAATCAGGGAGATTCTCCGATGCAAAATGCTTCACTGGCCCGACGCGCCGGTCTGGCACTGCTTGCAGTGGTCACGGTGATCGCGGTGCTGATCTGGGGCCTTGGCTGGGATCAGCTGGTCGCACGTAAAGTCGATCTGCTCTATCTCGGGCAACAACACCTCTTCTTAGTCTTCTGGTCAATGCTGTTCGCTCTGCTGGTCGGTATCCCCAGCGGCATCCTGCTAAGTCGCCCGTTTGCACGTCGCTGGGCAGAGTACGTGATGCAGATTTTCAATGTCGGTAACACCCTGCCACCGCTGGCGGTACTGGCTCTGGCGATGGTTATTATCGGGATTGGCGACCGTCCGGCGCTGATTGCGCTGTTTCTGGCTTCGCTGCTGCCTATCGTCCGCAATACCTTTTCTGGTCTGAGCGCGGTTCCCCCGTCGCTGATTGAAGCGGCCAACGGCATCGGCATGACCAAATGGCAGCGTCTGCGTCAGGTGGAGCTGCCGAATGCCTTGCCGGTCATCCTCTCTGGCGTGCGCATCGCCACCGCCATCAATGTCGGCACCGCCCCACTGGCGTTCCTGATTGGCGCCAGCAGCTTTGGCGAGCTGATCTTCCCGGGCATCTATCTGAATGACTTTCCGACGCTGATACTCGGCGCCGTCGCCACTGCACTGGTGGCACTGGTACTGGATATGATGCTGGCCGCGCTGGGCCGCTTTCTGAGTCCGCACGCCGCGGCCTGACCACAAGGAGCTTTGCAATGCTAACGCGTTGGATTAAGAAAAGCGTTGTCGCGCTGACCGCGACACTGCTGTTAAGCCAGACGGCACAGGCTGCTGCACCGCTGGTGATGGCGACCAAAAGTTTTACCGAGCAGCATATCCTGTCAGCAATGACGGTGCTCTGGCTGCAGAAGAAAGGCTTCGAGGTGGTGCCTAAACGCAATATCGCCACCACCATTGGCCGTAATGCGCTGCTGAATAAGCAGATTGATATGGTCTGGGAATATACCGGCACCTCGCTGATCATCTTTAACCATATCAACCAGCCGATGTCTTCACAGCAGGCGTATGAGACGGTGAAAAAGCTGGATGCCAGACTGGGGCTGGTCTGGCTTAACCCGGCACCAATGAACAACACCTATGCCTTTGCCATGACCCGTGAACGGGCCGAAAAAGAGGGCATCAGTACCATGTCGCAGCTGGTTGCGAAGATTGAGCAGGTGCGTAAAACTGACCCGGATCATAACTGGCGACTGGGTCTGGACCTGGAGTTCTCGGGTCGTTCAGACGGCATGAAGCCGCTGCAGAAAACCTACAACCTGACGCTGGATCGCCCGCAGATCCGCCAGATGGACCCGGGCCTCGTCTATAACGCGATTCGCGATGGATTCGTGGATGCCGGTCTGATCTACACCACCGATGGCCGGGTTAAGGGCTTCGACATGAAAGTACTGGAGGATGATAAGCACTTCTTCCCAAGCTACAACGTGACGCCGGTTGTGCGTCAGGATGTGCTGGCGAGCCATCCGGGGCTGGATACCGCGCTTAATCAGCTTTCTGCGCAGATCACCGATGAGGCGATAACGGAGCTGAACAAGCGGGTCGATATCGATCATCAGTCACCGGAAACCGTGGCGCGTGATTTCCTTAAATCCAAAAACATGCTGTAAGGAGGCACTGTGGATACCCTTCACTACATCATGGATAACTGGAGCACCCTGCTCACCCTGAGCTGGCAGCACAGCTGGCTGGTGCTGGTCGCGGTCGGACTGGCAATTGTGATTGGTGTGCCGCTTGGTATTCTGATCGTGCGTGTAAGATGGCTGGCAACGCCGATTCTCGGTATCGCCACTGTGGTGCTGACAATTCCCACCATTGCGCTGTTTGGTCTGATGATCCCGCTGTTTTCACTCATCGGTCAGGGCATTGGCGCGCTGCCGGCGATTACCGCCGTGTTCCTCTACTCGCTGCTGCCGATTGTGCGCAACACCCACACCGCGCTGGAGAATCTGCCGGACGGTCTGCGTGAAGCGGGTCGTGGCATCGGCATGACGTTCTGGCAGCGCCTGCGCTGGGTTGAAATCCCAATGGCGCTGCCGGTGATCTTCGGTGGCATCCGTACCGCCGTGGTGATGAACGTTGGCGTCATGGCAATTGCCGCCGTGATTGGCGCGGGCGGTCTGGGCCAGCTGCTGCTGGATGGTATCAGCGGCAGTGATATTCGTATGTTGATTGCCGGGGCATTGATGATCTGTCTGCTGGCTATTTTTCTTGACTGGCTGCTGCACCGTTTGCAGCAGGCGCTGACTCCAAAGGGGATTCGATAATGATTACGCTGGAAAACCTGACGAAAACCTTTACCCAGAAAAACGGCACGACCAATAAAGCCGTTGATAACGTCAGCCTGCACGTGCCAGCCGGTGAGATGTGTGTGCTGCTGGGCCCCTCGGGCTGCGGGAAAACCACCACGCTGAAGATGATTAACCGTCTGATTCCCGCCACCAGTGGCCGGATCCTGATTAATGGTGAAGATACCAGCACACAGGACACCACCACCCTGCGTCGCAACATTGGCTATGTTATCCAGCAGATTGGTCTGTTTCCCAACATGACCATCGAGGAGAACATTACCGTGGTGCCACGCATGCTGGGCTGGAACAAAAAGCAGTGCCACGAGCGGGCTACCGAGCTGATGAGCATGGTTGCGCTGGATCCCACCAAATTCCTGCATCGCTATCCGCGTGAGATGTCAGGCGGTCAGCAGCAGCGTATCGGGGTGATTCGTGCCCTGGCGGCGGATCCACCGGTGCTGCTGATGGATGAGCCGTTTGGCGCCGTTGACCCGATTAACCGCGAAGCGATCCAGAACGAGTTTCTCGACATGCAGCGTCAGCTGAAAAAAACCGTGATGCTGGTGAGCCACGATATTGACGAGGCACTGAAGCTCGGCGATCGCATTGCGGTATTTGGTCAGGGTAAAATCGTGCAGTGCGCCAGCCCGGATGAACTGCTGGCAACTCCTGCCAATGAGTTCGTCGGCTCGTTTGTGGGTCAGGACCGTACGCTTAAGCGCCTGTTACTGGTGCAGGCGGGCGATGTGACCGACCAGCAGCCGACCATCACCGTCCGCCGCTCTACTCCGCTGGAAGAAGCCTTTGGCACCATGGATGAGAACGATATGCGATCGATTACCGTGGTCGATGAGGATGGCAAACCGCTGGGCTTCGTGAAGCGTCGTGAGGCGCGTAACGTCAGTGGCCGCTGTGAAGAGCGACTGCACACCTTTAAGGTCACCGGTAAAGCGGAAGAGAACCTGCGCGTGGTGCTGTCAAAACTCTATGAGCACAACACAGTCTGGATGCCGATTGTCGATGAAGAGGGTCGCTACAGCGGTGAGATTTCGCAGGATTATATTGCGGATTACCTCAGTTCCGGTCGTACCCGCCGTCGTCTGAATCCATAATTTCGTCACCTAAATGGGTCTTACAGGCCCATTAAAAGAGCTCTAATACCCAGTTCCGAGTGAATCATGCCGCAACTCATTAGCTAAACGCGCAGGGAACCGGGTCAGAAGAGGAAAGCGTCCCGCGCCAGGACGGCGCGGGCCGAGCGTGCCACGGATGGCGGCTTTTGCGACTTTCTGATCTGACCCTGTTCCCTTCGCAGACTCCATCTTAAAGCCAGTTAAGTCACGGCCTGTCCTGTCTGTCAATTCAGGTAGTAGCTCAGGGAGCATACGCCTGTAGCAAAGACGCAAAAGATGCCATCCATGGCATGCTCAGCGCGGCCCATCCCTGGTCCGCGATGCTTTGATACAGGCGTATGCTCCCATCGCTTTGGATTTTTGAGCCGTATGTGAGAGATACATCGGCTCTTCTGCTTTTTAGCTCTCCGTCAGCGTTTCCGCCTCAACCTCTTCCACCACAGGCGCCTCGTCCGGCAGCACCATGTTCAGCACAATCGCCAGAATACCGCCGGTCGTCACAGCATGACCAAACAGACTGTTAATCAGCGGCGGGAACTGCTTCAGCACATCCGGCACCGCCTCCACGCCCAGACCAATACCAAAAGCGATCGCCACAATCAGCATCTCGCGGCGACCCAGCGGCGTCTGGGTCATCACCCGGATGCCCGCGGCGACCACGCTGCCAAACATCACGATTGTCGCCCCGCCCAGCACCGGCGGCGGGATCTGCTGCAACAGGGAGCCAATAAAGGGAAACAGCCCCAGCAGCGCCAGCATGATTCCCAGCAGCATACCGACGTAACGGCTGGCGACGCCGGTCATCTGGATAACGCCATTGTTCTGCGCAAACGTGGTGTTGGGAAAGGCGGAGAAAACCGCTGCCAGCACACAGCTCAGGCCGTCGGCGACAATGCCACCCTGCAGCCGCTGCTGAAAAGGTTTGCCGGTGATCGGCTGCTGTGAAATCAGGCAGTTAGCGGTAAGGTCGCCGACGGCTTCAATTACCGCGATCACTGACACCAGCGCGATCGGCAGGAAAATAGTCCAGTCAAAGGCAAAACCAAACCGGAAGAACGCGGGCAGCACCAGCCAGTTGCTCTCCGGCGCAACATTAAGTTGCAGATGACCGGTCAAGGCCGCGGCAACGCATCCCACCGCTATTCCGGCCACCACCGCCACCAGCCGCGCCCAGCGATTTCGCGAGCGGTTCAGCGCCACGATCACCAGCAACGTCAGCGCCCCCAGCGCCAGATTTCCCGGCGATCCAAAATCTGTGGCGTTGTGCCCGCCCGCCCAGTCGGTAATGCTGACTTTTATCAGGCTGATGCCAATCAGGGTGATCACCGTGCCGGTCACCACCGGCGTCAGCACTTTGCGCAGCGAGCCGACGCAGCGGCTAATCAGAATCGGAATCAACGCCGCCACCAGGTTACAGCCAAACAGCATCGCCATAATCTCTTCCGGCGAACCACCGCGCCCTTTCACCATCAGACCACCCGAGAGGATTACCCCCAGAAATGCGAAGCTGGTGCCCTGCAGACAGATCATGCCCGCCCCGATGCCATAAAAGCGTCTGGCCTGCATAAACGTGCCTAAGCCGGAAACGAACAATGACATGCTGATCAGATAAGGAATATAGGCCTGTAACCCCAGAACGGAGCCAATAATCAGCGGCGGGGTGATGATTCCCACCACGCTGGCCAGCAGATGTTGCAGTGCGGCGAAAAACGCCGGGGCGGGGCCAATGCGGGCTTCAAGCCCATATAACAAACCTTTCTCGTGCGAGTGCGACATGATGGGGCTCCAGCTCAGTGTGATAAGCGGAGTTAATGCATTTTCTGCGCCATGACGCCACGATTTCGCGATATCCGAGCCAGGTCTTTCAATTATAAATAGAAATAGTTAAAGACAGCCGACAACAAGCCTGAAACTTTAGGCTCACTGCCGACTCAGATGACTTGGTTTGTTTCATAATCAGGCGATCTTTGCACTCACAGCGTGCAGACTGTTCTGCTCCAGCAGAGAAATATCGATGTAAGGCGTCAGATCGCGCTGTTCCGCTCGTGGCAGATAAGGCAGCTCGCCCAGCAGCGGCGCTGTGATTTTTTCACGCAGAATCTCAATAATGTCGCTGTACTGCGCCAGTCCCGGATTAATGCGGTTGGCTACCCAGCCCACCAGTGGCAGTCCATCCTGCGCTATCGCTTCTGCTGTTAACAGGGCGTGACTGATACAACCCGACTGGATACCGACCACCAGCACCACCGGCAGTTGCTGCTCAACGACCCAGCAGGAGAGCGGACGTCCGTCGTTCATCAGGCTGCGCCAGCCGCCAGTGCCCTCCACGACCACGCGATCGGCCTGCTGCGTCAGGCTGCTTAAGCCCTGTGTCAGCAATGCGTAATCAATAATCTGGCTCGGATGGGTGCAGATCTCCTCTTCCTGAAAGGCCAGCGGATTGATCGCCTGATAGGGTAAATCGATGGATGAAGCGCTTTGCAGAACCTGTGCATCTTTGTTACGCAGGCCGTCAGCGGTTTTGACCGCGCAGCGCGCGACGGGCTTGTACCCGACGGCACTGAGCCTGGCCTGGATAAAACTTTGTAACAGGGCGCGTGACACCACCGTTTTGCCCACTGCGGTGTCAGTGCCGGTAACAAATAGTCTGTTCACTCAACTTCTCCTCTCGAACCGTTGTGGTTAATCGGTGATTAACCTTGCTGCGAACAGGCATTTTAAGGAATGGAGGATGAGAACAGATTGCGTTAGCGCAAGATTAGGCCCGCTTAACCTTGCAACAGTTTCACTAACAGGTGTCCGTTATAGAGCGCGTCCTTGATCAGCGCTGCGCCGCCTAACGTTCCCGGCTCGCTAAATTCGGTAGGTGCCAGCTGGATACTCGCGCTGTAGGCCGGGAGTGATTGCTGCAGAATGGTGTTGCTCACGGCCGGAAACAGCACATCCGCGGCGGCATTCAGGGGGGAACCGATAAGAATATGTTGAGGATTGAAGATGTTGACCATCATCGCCAGAATCCGGCCAACATGGTGACCCACGCTGGCGATGGTGTCGCGCGCCAGACGGTCGCCAGACTGCGCCGCTGCGCACAGCGACTCCAGCGTCAGCGGCTGGTTATTGAGCAGGCTGTCGGGCTGGGCCGGCAGACGCTGCGCCGCCAGCGCCAGCAGACTGCCGGTGCTGGCTACGGTCTCCAGACAGCCATGATTACCGCAGTAGCACTGCTGACCATACGGGTCGATCTGAGTATGCCCGATCTCGACCAGCGCCCTGCCACTTTTATGCAACAGCTGACCGCCACTGATCACCCCGGCTCCCACGGTTTCATCAATCACAATCTGAATTACATCCTGCGCACCACGTGAGGCACCAAACAGCGACTCCGCCAGCGTCCAGGCTGAAATGTCGTGCTGCACAAACACCGGTAAGCCGGTTCGCGCCGCCAGCGCATCGCCCAGCGGCATATCGCGCACCTCATAACCCGGTAGCCGATGCACCACACCTGACGCGGCGTTGATCAGCCCTGGCAATGTAATGGCAATGGCCGTAAGGCGTTCCAGCTTCTTCTGATGACGAATAAAGAAGGCATCAACCTGTTCAATCAGCGCGGTAAGTAACGGCTGAGCAGACTCATCAGGCAGCGGCAGGCTCTCCTCCACCAGTTCCTTGCTGCTGAGATCGCGCAGCGTAAACGTCATGGCGCCGCGATGCAGGCGAATAGCCAGATAGTGCCAGGCGTCGGTATCCAGTATCAGGCCTATCGCCGGACGTCCACGACTGCCTGGATCCTGAAACTCGGTCTCCTGCACTAAATGTGCGTCCAGCATTTCACGCACAATTTTGGTAATGCTGGCCGGAGCAAGCTGGGCACGGCGGGAAAGCTCGATACGCGAAATGGGACCATAACGGTCAATTAATCGATATACGACACCTGCATTAGTCTGTTTGATCTGGTCAATGTGGCCAGGTTGACTGTCCGGATTCACAACCCTGCTCCCGGTTATTTTCGCGCTTCTAAATAAACATGCGCCATGGTGAGCCAGATCCGGCGACAGCGTCAAATATTTGATTAGAAATGTGATTTATCGCACAGATTGATGCGGTGTTGCCCGCGCATCAGGGCCGGTTTCGCCGCAGCAACGCCATCATGTTTTCCATCTGCGCATTTATTTCGCGTCCGGCTGACCAGACCAGCCACAGCTCTGAAATGGCATCCTCTTCCGTTAATGGTAACCAGACCAGATCGGCCAGCCGCGCCCGACGAAATGAGGCAGGCAGAATGGAGACGCCTAACCCGGTTGCCACCAGCCCCAGTATGGTCATCGCCTCACCCACTTCCTGCGTAATAAAGGGCTTGATATGGTAGCGGTGCAGCAGCGCCAGAATATCGCTATAGAGCGCGGTTCCGCCCTGAGGATCAAAGAAAACAAAAGGTTCCGCCGCCAGGGCGGTGACAGAGATTTTATCAGCGTCAGCCAGCGGATGCGCCTTATGCACCACGGCATAAAGCGGCTCACTCAGCAGCAGCTGATGACGCAGATCGGCGGGCAGCGGCGTGTTGCGCATCACGCCGAGATCGAGCCGTCCATCATGAAGCGGCGCCAGCTGCTGGCGGGTATTAATCTCCTGCATCTGAATATGTACCTGCGGCCAGCGCTGACGAAACCGGAATAGCGCGTCAGAGACCACGGCGGTAAACGGGGCCGAGGAGGTAAAGCCAATCCGCAGCTCCCCCTCCTCACCACGATGCAGCCGGGCGGCGCGATCGGCCGCCTGCTCAACCTGCAAAAGAATCGCGCGGGCGTCACTCAGCAGTTGCTGTCCGGCAGCGGTAAGCTGCACGCTGCGGTTAGTGCGATTGAACAGCCTTGCGCCCGTTTCTGTTTCCAGCTGAATAATCTGCTGGCTGAGCGGCGGCTGAGAAATGTTCAGACGCTGGGCCGCCCGCCCGAAATGTAACTCTTCCGCCACCGCAACAAAGTAGCGCAGATGACGCAGTTCGATATTCATATCTTAAACGTCTCATTTGAGATTATTAATATATTAGACATCATAATGCCGCTTTCCTAAGCTGACGACAGGTTTTCTAAATTTGAGGAAAATGTGTGAGTCGCTCAATACAGGCTGTCACAGTGGATGAGAATGCGGTCTCTGCGCCGCCAGAGTCTGTTGCCGCTTCAGGTCATATCCGCCGGGATTCGCCACAGTTTATGCGCGTGACGCTGGCGCTTTTCTCCGCCGGGCTGGCGACCTTTGCCCTGCTCTACTGTGTACAGCCGATTCTGCCGGTGCTGTCACAGCAGTTCGGTATCTCTCCGGCAACCAGCAGCCTGTCGCTCTCCATCTCGACCGGCCTGATGGCGCTGGGCCTGCTGGTAACCGGGCCGCTCTCTGATGCTATCGGTCGTAAATCGGTGATGGTCACAGCCCTGATGCTGGCCGCCATCTGCACGCTGATCTCGGCTACCATGAACAGCTGGCACGGCATTCTGATTATGCGGGCGCTGATGGGGTTGTCGCTGAGTGGCGTGGCGGCGGTCGGCATGACCTACCTCAGCGAGGAGATGGATGCACGCGTCGTCGCCTTTTCCATGGGGTTATATATCAGCGGTAACTCGATAGGCGGGATGAGCGGTCGACTGCTGAGCGGTGTACTGACTGACCTCTTCTCATGGCGACTCGCCGTGGCGGTAATCGGCTGTTTTTCGCTGGCCTCGGCGCTGATGTTCTGGAAGATTCTGCCTGCGTCGCGCCATTTCCGGCCCATTACGCTGCGTCCGCGTAATCTGCTGATTAACTTCCGGCTGCACTGGCGCGATCCGGGCCTTCCCTGGCTGTTTGCCGAAGGATTCCTGCTGATGGGAGCCTTTGTCACCCTGTTTAACTATATTGGCTACCGTTTACTGGATGCGCCCTGGCATCTCAGCCAGGCCGTGGTCGGACTGTTATCAGTGGTCTACCTCACCGGCTCCTGGAGTTCGCCTAAAGCGGGCGCGCTGACCAACCGGTTGGGGCGGGGACCGGTGATGCTGGGTGCTACCGCCATCATGCTGCTGGGTTTGCTGATTACCGCCTTCAACTCCCTCTGGCTGATCCTGCCTGGGATGATGCTGTTCACCGCCGGTTTTTTTGCCGCCCATGCGGTTGCCAGCGGCTGGATTGGCCCCCGGGCGCGCCGGGCAAGAGGCCAGGCCTCTTCACTCTATCTGTTCAGCTACTACGTGGGTTCCAGCGTCGCGGGTACGCTGGGAGGCGTGTTCTGGCATAATTTTGGCTGGTTCGGGATTACGCTGTTTATCAGCGTCCTGCTGATCCTGGCGTTACTGATTGCCTGGCGTCTGCACAGTAAAAAACTCTGAGAATGTCTTCTCTTGCCAGGCCTGACTTCTCCTGCGGGCCTGGCGGTTTATCACAATAAACGCGCTATTCAGAGCCACAGCAAACAAAATGCAGGTTTCCCGCTATAATCGTTTTTATTGTAATAATTCATCTGCTTTGCCTTTTAACACGGCAACAAGGAACGCCTGTGGCTCTCTACTACTACGTCAATAAACAATCAGGATATAACAATAATCATGTGGTTCATGCCGCAGGCTGCCCCCATCTTCCCGACATCGATAACCGGATGTTTCTGGGCAGTTTTTACCATGTGAATGCCGCCATCCTGCAGGCTAAAAAATATTATGCTGGCGCAATCGGCTGTGAAAACTGTTGTCCGCTCAAAAATGTTGACCAGCAGGCCACCCAGCTCAGCGTGGCCCTGAAGCACACCCCGTCTTCGCGTTAATCTGATCCACCTGGTAAGGTGAAAAAATTTTTACCGCTGCGCTAATTTGTTAAGAATTAGCGCTGTTTTCCGTTATGTTAATCTTCCTGATTCTCTTTAATGGAATGCACAATGCGGGATAAGTTTGCGCGCGCTCAGATAGCCCTTCACTGGCTCACCTTTTTACTGGTAGTGACGGCCTACGCCACCATTGAACTGCGCGGTTTTGCACAGCGCGGATCCTGGCAGGGTTATGCCATGATCATTACCCATTTCAGCGCCGGCGCGACCATTCTGGTATTGATGCTTGTCCGCCTCTTGTTACGCACCCGGCATCGCACACCGCCCATTACTCCCGCTCCGCCGCGCTGGCAAACCGGGCTGGCACATCTGACCCATACCCTGCTCTATGCCCTGTTTATCACTCTGCCGATCCTCGGCCTGACATCGCGTTATCTTAAAGGTCGGGAATGGTGGCTGTTTGGCATCAGCATGCCGGTCGCGCCTGAACCTGACTTTGATATGGCAGATATGCTGATTGGCTGGCATGAAACTCTGGCACCGCTGGGTTACTGGCTGATCGGGCTGCATGCTGCTGCCGCACTGTTCCATCACTATCTGCTCAAAGACAATACTCTGCTGCGAATAATGCCCGCCCGTCGTCGCGGTCAATAACCTCAGGCTATCGCCCTGTGATGGGGCGATAAAAAAATTTCAGCATTAAAAGGCGTTTATAAGGTTTCTCTTCCCGCTTTATTCACTACAATGGTCAGTAATTTGTGACGCAGGTCACTTTCGCTGGATGTTTCTGCCGCATCCGATTCGCTGTACTGACTGACTTGACTCCTCATGCAACCAACTACTGTTTCACGTAAAACTGCCTGGCTACGCGTGGTATTGCTGGCCATCGCCGCCTTTGTGTTTAATACCACCGAATTTGTGCCGGTTGGCCTGTTATCCGACATAGCTGCTGACTTTTCAATGCAGACGGCTGACGTCGGGATCATGCTGACCATCTATGCCTGGGTGGTCGCACTGCTCTCACTGCCGCTGATGCTGCTGACCCGCAATATCGAGCGTCGACTGCTGCTGGGCGTGCTGTTCCTGATCTTTATCGTCAGCCACGTACTTTCTACCGTTGCCTGGGATTTCCGGTCGCTGATGGTCTCACGGGTGGGTATCGCCCTGTCTCACGCGGTGTTCTGGTCGATCACCGCCTCTCTGGCGATTCGCGTCGCTCCGGCCGGTAAGAAAACTCAGGCGCTGAGTATGCTGGCAACCGGTACCGCGCTGGCGATGGTGCTGGGCGTGCCGATTGGCCGTGTGGTGGGTCAGTATCTTGGCTGGCGTACGACCTTCGGCGCGATTGGCCTCTCGGCGCTGGTGCTGATGATTATGCTGGTACGTATCCTGCCGCGTCTGCCGAGTGAACATACCGGCTCGCTGAGCAGTGTGCCGATGCTGTTTCGCCGTCCGGCGCTGGTCAGCATGTATCTGCTGGTGACGCTGGTCGTTACCGCGCATTACACCGCTTACAGCTATATCGAACCCTTTATGCAAACCGTGGCCCATTCCAGTGGCAACTTCACCACCCTGCTACTGCTGCTGTTTGGCTCTGCGGGCATTGTAGGTAGCGTACTGTTCAGCACACTCGGTAATAAGTTTCCCTCCGGGCTGCTGATTGCGGCCATCGCGCTGATCACCCTGTGCATGGGCCTGCTGATTTTTGCTGCCGTTCGCCCTGCGGCTATCTCAACGCTATGCGTTGTCTGGGGAATGGCGATGATGATGATCGGACTGGGTATGCAGGTGCGGGTGCTGTCGCTGGCACCGGATGCCACGGATGTGGCGATGTCGCTGATGTCCGGTATCTACAATATCGGTATCGGCGCGGGTGCGCTGCTGGGTAATCAGGTCAGCCTGCATCTGAGCATGGCGGAAGTCGGCAATGTCGGCGGGATGATTGGCCTGGTGGCATTACTCTGGTGTGTTTATATCTTCCGTCGTTATCCACAGTTACGCAGTAACGGATAATAAAAAAAGGCTTCAGATAAGCGGGTTATCTGAAGCCTGTTCAGGGTTATTTACCGCTCACTTTATCTATAAAGAACGGCTGTGCCATGCAGGTTGTTGCTGCCAGAGGTCGAAGTGATGCGGAAAGACTTTGCTCCTGCATCGCTGGCCTTTTCTGACAGTTGCTGCTCCAGCGAAAGCAGATTAGTACTGCCCGTTGCGCTGATGACACCGATTTTTTGCTGATCCAGCGGTGTGCTGCTGACCTGCTGGGCCGCTACGCTGGCAAATGACAGACCGCTTAGCACCGCCGCCACGACCATCATATTGATACTTTTCATAACGAACCCCTTCTCACTTATTCTGTTGAAAACCAAAATTACTGATAAATCACAGCCGTGCCGTGCAGTTTGTTCTGGCCGCTGGTTGAGGTGATGCGGAACGATTTCGCACCCGCTTCATCCGCTTTAGCACTCAGCTGCGCTTCAACAGAAGACAGATTGGAGCCGCCCAGTACAGAAATGGTGCCAACTGGCTGCTGATTAACAGGTTCGCTGGTCACCAGGTCAGCGGCAGACGCGCCAAAAGTCAGAGTAGTCAGTGCCAGTGCTGCCAGGGTGGTTTTGATGTTTTTCATAATAATCTCTCTATTCAATATTGAAATTCGGTTGGTCTGAATGGGTTGCCACTATTTAATTAATGACCGTTAAACAAATGATAGACCCCGATACGGTTTGTCGTCAACATTTATTTAATGAGCGTTATATTATTCGCGAAGTGGCGTGATTATGGGCTTCAGCCTCATTTCTGACTTAACCTAAGGGGCTGTAATAATGTGCTGGCGCACAAAATGGCAACCCCTGTCGGCGGCATCCACGCCAGGCCTTGCACATTTTTATAATGATCGGTAATTTAATAGGGTGTTTTACTGTCAGTGAGGGTGTATGAGTCAGGTTCAGGATTGCGATGTAAAGAAATGCCGCGGCCGACCAAAAGTGTTCGATCGCGAAGCAGCGCTCGATAAAGCACTGACCCTGTTCTGGACGCACGGTTACGAGGGAACTTCTCTGGCCGATCTGGTGGCCGCAACCGGCGCGAAAGCACCGACCCTCTACGCCGAGTTTGTTAATAAAGAGGGGTTGTTTCGCGCGGCGATGGAGCGCTATGTGGAGAAGTTCAGTGCATGGCGTGAAGCGGCATTGGGCGATGACCAGTTACCGGTGGATCGGGCTATTGAAGCCTATTTACGCGCCACCGCGGCCTGTTTTACCGAACGTGACTCTCCCGGCGGCTGTTTCTTTATCTGCACCTCGACCGCCCTGTCGGCGGCTTCAGCAGAGATTGCCACCATGCTGCAACAGCAGCATCAGTCGCAGGAGCATGTGTTAAAAGATTTTCTGCTGGCGCGTCAGCAGCGTGGCGAACTGAGTGCTTCAGTAAACATTCCCGCGCTGTCACGTTATCTGAGTTGTATGCTGCAGGGCATGTCGGTGCGGGCGCGTGAAGGCGTTGAGCGTGACGATCTGGAGAGCATTATTGATACGCTGATGGCGATGTGGCCGACACTGACCGGCTTGTGTCAGGCTAAGCGTTAAAAATATCAGGGCGGCGATGCCGCCCTTTTCATCTTTTATTCCCGATTTTATTCCAGAAAGAAAACCGGTTTTAATGGCTCACTGATCGGGCTGTTATCTGCATTCGACGGCATCAGATCTTTCATTGATGCCCACCAGCGCTGACAGACCTCTGTTTCCGCCACCGCGTTCCAGCGCTCCTCAGATTCAATCTCAACGCTGGCGAACAGCAGATGCCGCTCGGCGTCCAGCCAGATGGCATAGTTGTGCGCGCCGTGCGCTTTCAGGGTTTCGGCCAGTTCAGGCCAGATCGGTGAGTGCCGACGCTCATACTCTGCATGGCAATAAGGATTCACCTGCATCACAAAGGCTTTACGCAGCATTAGCAGGCCCTGCATCCAGCGCCGGTTGCCACGGCGTCACACCAAAGCGCTCACCCAATGCAACCAGCTGTTCTGTGGTGATACTCTGACGAATACCGCCCATCGACAGCACTTTGACGATCACTTCTGAGGATTTCTCCGCCGTATCAATCAGACCAAAAGTCTCATCGAGTGTCGGGCCCGTGCCAAAGACACCGTGGAATGGCCACATCACCAGGGTATGTGACTGCATCTGCCCGGCGGTCGCGGTGCCGATTTCATCGGTGCCGGGCACCATCCAGGGTAAAACACCCACACCATCCGGGAACACCACCAGACATTCGGTACTCCCTTCCCACAGCAGGCGGGTAAAGCGGGCGGAATCCATCTCAACCACATAGCTTAAGGCCATAAAGTTGGTAGCGTGACAGTGCATGATCACCCGGTCTGCACCCTTGCTGACCACTTTACGCACCGCATGAGACTGAAAGTGTGACGCCAGTTCAGAGGTCGGCAAACCGCCATTCGACAGGCCCCAGTGAATTTTATAAGAGAGCCCTTTGTCATCGACCTGCAGCAGTGCCAGACAATCCGCCGGATCCAACTGGACATTACGCATGAATTTTCCTGACCCGGTCACCAGAAACCAGTCATTCGCCAGCGCTGGCGCGGGTTGTGTCAGCTCAATACAGCGCGGTTCCTGGCAGAAATCAGCGGCAAAAGGTTTAACCTCCTCTTCCAGCAGACGCAGGCTGACGTTACCGCCGTTACGTTCGTCCCAGCCCTTCAGCCACATATCGCTGGTAGCTTTGACCATTCCCTTAACAAACCCGGAAGAAAGAATGCTTTGCATAGTGAAATCCTTAACGTTGGCTCAAAATCTGTTGTTCATAATGGCGGACGTCGCCTAACCAGCTGGCATCAGCCGGGACGTCATGGCGCAGGCACCAGGCTTCCCATACCGCCTGCCACGGCAATGATTTTTGCTCTTCCAGCAGCGTAAGCCGCGCGGTGTAATCGCCCTCGTTCTCGGCCTGGCGCAGACGGTCGGTTGGCTCCAGCAGGGCACGCAGCAGCGCTTTTTTGGTGTTACGGGTGCCGATAACCCAGGCAGCAATCCGGTTGATAGAGGCGTCGAAGAAATCGAGTCCGATATGCACTTTGTCGAACAGCTGATGGCGGACGATCTCACTGGCGATCGCCTGAGTTTCATCATCCAGCAGCACCACATGGTCGCTGTCCCAGCGCACCGGGCGGCTGACGTGCAGCAGCAGACGCGGCACATAGAGCATCGCGGCGGAAATTTTGTCGGAGATCACTTCGGTGGGATGGAAATGTCCTGCATCCAGGCATAGTGCCGTCTGGCGGCTGGCGGCGTAACCAAGATAAAACTCATTGGAGCCCACGGTGTAGCTCTCTGCGCCAATGCCAAACAGCTTGCTCTCAACCGCGTCGATATGGTGCTGCGGATTCAGTTTTTCTGAGATGACCTCATCCAGTGCGCTCATCAGACGCTGACGCGGGGCCAGGCGATCCACGGTAATATCTTTCATTCCGTCCGGCACCCAGATATTCATCACTGATGGCGTGCCAAGCTGATCACCAAACGAAGCGGAGATGCGGCGACTCGCTTTGCAGTGATCGATCCAGAACTGACGCACGGTTTTATCACTGTGCGACAGCGTAAAACCGTCGGCACTCATCGGATGCGAGAAGCAGCTGGGGTTAAAATCCAGCCCTACCTTGTGCTCTTTCGCCCAGGCGACCCAATTGGCGAAATGGGCAGGTTCAATGGCATTCCGCTCTACTGGCTTGTCGCTTTCCAGATAGATAGCGTGCAGGTTCAGACGTTTTGCGCCTGGGATCAGAGACATCGCCTTGTCGATATCGCTGCGTAATTCACTGGCATTCCGTGCCCGCCCCGGATAGTTGCCGGTCGCCTGGATACCGCCTGTTAATGCGCCCTGTGGGTTCTCAAACCCCCGGACATCATCCCCCTGCCAGCAGTGCATCGAGACAGGAATGCTGTCCAGCTGGCGAATGGCCTGTTCAACATCAACTCCATTATCAGCGTAGCGTTGTTTAGCCAGTTCAAAAGCCTGTTCAATCTGCTTAGTCATAAGCGGGTTCCTTAGCGGGTTGACTCAGCGTCGCAAAGCGTGCCTGACTGGCACTGAAGACGCTGTGAGTTTGCGGTTCAAATTTTTCCAGTGGGAAGTTGTTGATGACGCTGCAGCGGAAATCAGCCACATCGATCAGTTCGCCAAGTGCAATCAGCTGGCAACCAACGTTACCCAGCGTGGAGGCTTCAACCGGACCTGCCAGCACCGGAATCTGGCAGGCATCGGCACAGAGCTGGTTAAGAAAACGGTTCTGACTGCCGCCCCCTACCACGTGAAGCTGATTGAAAGGTTTGCCTCGCAGCTCTGCCAGTTCCTGGATCACCTCGCGATAGAGCAGTGCCAGGCTGTCAAATATGCAGCGGGCCAGCGCGGCGGCAGATTGTGGCACTGGCATTCCCTGCTCTGCGCAGGCGTTCTGAATCTCGTTAACCATGCTGTCGGGATTGATGAAGCGCGCATCGTTGGGACTAATCAGTGAAACACAGGCGGGCTGGCGGGCCGACTGATCAATCAGTGCGCTGAGATCGTCAATCTGCAGTTCGCCGCAGATGCGCTGCAACAGCCATAAGCCCATGATGTTTTTCAGTACGCGGTAGCCTTCTGCGCCGCCCTCATTGGTGATATTGGCGCGTAACGCGGCATCGCAGGCATAAGGCTGCAAACTTTCAAAGCCCATCAGCGACCAGGTTCCGGAACTAAGATAGGCCGCATCGTCCTGCATCAGCGGCGTTGCCAGAACCGCGCTGGCGGTGTCGTGAGTGGCGACAGCAATCACCGGGACCGGCACACCCGCGCTATTGACCCAGTGGCCGACGGTGTTGCCCGGTGCCTGCGGCTGACCGAACCATTCAGGAGCAACCCCCGCCCAGGCGAGCAGATCACGATCCCATTCGCCGCTGTGAATATTGAGCATTTGCGTGGTGGTGGCGTTGGTGTATTCCCAGTTGAGATTGCCGGTCAGCCGATAATGCAGGTAGTCCGGCATCATCAGCGCATGCGCCACGCGGGCCTGCCAGTCGGGCTGCTGCTGATGCAGGGCACGCATCTGATAGAGCGTATTGAATGGCAGAAACTGAATGCCGGTTCGGGCGTAGATGGCACTGCGGCTCAGTTCGTGCTGCGCCTGCTCCATCAGGCCGTGGGTGCGCGCATCGCGGTAGCTGACCGCCTCACCCACCGGCTCGCCCTCTGCATCCAGCAGCACCATATCAACGCCCCAGGTGTCGATACCGATACTGTCTGGCACGATCTTCTCTTCGTCTAACTGAGCCAGCCCGGCGCGTATCTCCTGCTCAAGCATCGTCAGATCCCAGCAGTCATAACCGGCACGACGCTGGCACTTATTTTTAAAGCGCCGGACCTCACGAAGCGCCAGCTGGCGCTGCGCAGCATCCCAGCTTGCGAGCATGACGCGCCCGCTGGATGCTCCGAGATCAATAGCAACAATGTTTCTCCTGGTCATGGCGACTTTTCCCTGTGATTGAGTGGTCACAGAGTAAAAACCTGGCCGGTTAAAGACCTTCCCCGGAGTGCCAGCGGCTGATAAGCCCTGGCAGACTTGCAAAGAACTTCGTGAGAGAGATCACAGAGGCGAAAGGCGGGAGGATGTGACCCCTGCCGCAAATCTGTTAACTGCTGAGGATTTCTTGAAAAATCAGCATGATTCCTGCTGAGTCAGGCTGAAAATTCAAGGTAAGGTTAGAGTGTGCTGATTAGACTGCGTTACGGTTTTGTTAAGCAGCGAGAGATGACCATGACCATATTGCACAGTGCGGATTTTTTCCCCGAAGGCGATTACGCCATTGCGATTGAACCCCGCATACCCCAGGCAGCCTTCCCGGAACATCATCATGATTTCCATGAAATTGTGCTGGTTGAGCAAGGCTCTGGCATTCATGTGTTTAATGGTCAGCCACAAACGCTGTGCGCCGGTTGCGTCTGCTTTGTGCGCGATCACGATCGTCATCTCTACGAGCAGACCGACAACCTTTGCCTGACCAACGTGCTTTATCGCAGCCCCGGCGCGTTTCGCTTTCTCTCAGGGTTACAGGCTTTACTGCCCTGCGATCAGGACGGGCAATATGCTTCCCACTGGCGCATCAATCAAAAGGTGATGACGCAGGCGCTGAGTGTGGCGGCGCAGATGCAGCCGGATGATACCTGGTCGATGGAAAAACAGGCGCGTCAGGAACAGCTCTTTTTACAGTTGCTGGTGCTGTTGCGTGAGGCGTGCATTGATGGACAGAGTCAGGATCAGGAGGCGCGGCTGCATCGTCTGCTCGACTGGCTGGGTGAGCATTACAGTGATGAGATTATCTGGGATGAACTGGCTGATCGCTTCTCCCTGTCGCTGCGTACCCTGCATCGGCAAATGAAGCAGCAAACCGGCAGCACGCCGCAGCGCTACCTGAACCGTGTGCGGCTGTTGCAGGCCCGTCATCTGCTGCGTCACAGTGATATGCGAATTACCGATATCGCCTTCCAGTGTGGATTTGGTGACAGCAACCATTTCTCAACCCTGTTCAGGCGCGAATTTGGCTGCGCACCGCGAGCGGAGCGCCAGCAGATGATGTAAAGGAGCCAATCATGGCATTGATACTCAGTCGGGATGACTATTTTCCCGCCACTACGCTACCGGTGGCGGTCGCCGAAAGGATGCCACAACCCTCTTTCCCGCCGCACCGGCACGAGTTCAGTGAAATCGTGATTGTCTGGCGCGGCAACGGCCTGCACGTCCTCAACGATCGCCCCTGGCTGATTACCTGTGGCGACGTTTTTTATATCCGCGACAGTGACTGCCACAGCTACGACAGCGTTAACGATCTGGTGCTGGATAACATCCTCTACTGCCCTGACCGCTTTGGTCTTGCTCTTGACTGGAATCAACTGCTGCCGCAACAGGGGCCGGATGCGCCAGGCGGCTGGCGGCTGACCACGCGAGGGATGGCGCTGGCCCGGGGAGTGATCAGCCAGCTGGAGCGTGAAAGCCGAAAAAGCGATCCCCTGTCAGTTCAGCTCTCAGAGGCGCTGTTTTTACAGCTGGCGCTGATTCTGCGCCGCCACGGCTACGCGGCCGACCGCCCCTGGGCGTTGCCGGAGGGCGAACAGCTCGATCTGCTGATGTCAGCGCTACAGGGTGCGATTGCCCGCCCCTTTGATCTCGCAGAGTTTTGTCAGCTGAACCAGCTCAGCGAACGGGCGCTGAGGCAGCTTTTCCGTCAGCAGACCGGGATGACTATCGGTCATTACCTGCGTCAACTGCAGCTCTGTCAGGCAAAATATCTGCTGCGCACCCAGGATTGTCTGATTAGCGAGGTTGCCGCCCGTTGCGGCTTTGATGACAGTAACTATTTTTCGGTGGTCTTCACCCGTGACACCGGTTTACCTCCCAGCGCCTGGCGACAGCAATTTATCGCGCCACGCCAGGCGCTGAAAAGTTCCACGTCTTAATAAAACGGGCCTTCATTGAACGCTGTTGAGCAATTTACTGCACAAAAGTAGCAATAAATCAGCTAAAAGGCGCAGGGAACACAGTCAGAAGAGGAAAGCGTCCCACACCATGGACAAAAACGCCGGGAGCGTTTTTGAACAACGCAACGCGTTGGCCCGGCTACGGGCGCACCTCAGGGATGAGGTCCGTAATCGTGCGGGCCGGGCATGACATGGATGGCTGCTTTTGCGTCTTTCCGATCTGACCGGGTTCCCTGAGCGGGCACGATCTGACCGCCATTCTGATAACGCTAAGGGCCTGCATAGCAGGCCCGTTCTGTATTAAGACAGCGTCTCTGTATTCGCAATCAGGCTGCCATACCCAGACCAACAATATTGGCGGCAATGATAATCACCACACAGCCGATTGATAACACGCTGACCGGTCGGCGCCCCGCAGACTTCCACTCCTTCATCAGCAGCCCCACCAGACCACCACACAGGACATAAAGACTCATGTGCAGCATCCAGCTGACATAGTCATACTGCGCCGGGATTCTGGCATGGCCCCAGGCATAGAAGAAGAACTGCAGATACCACATGGTGCCGCCGAGCACCGCAAACGCGGTATTAGCAATCAGCAGCGACTTCCCGACCGAGAAGTCTTTACGCACCGACAGCTCTGGCCGGGTGGCCAGCCGCCAGAAACAGAAGGCCAGATTAACCAGTGCCCCGCCACCCATAATGATCACGTAGCTGGGCAGAGCCACATACAGCGGATCGATGCCAAGATTAGCGGCGGCCTGATGCATGGGTTTAGCCGCATCCATGGCAAAGGACATCCCCGCCGAGAAGATGCCGCACATCACCGCCAGCACCAGTCCTTTTCTGAGATTAAACTCTTCTGCGTTAATCCCCAGCGCCCGCTCTTTTAACAGCCCGGCACGCGACACAATTCCGACGCCAATCAGTGCCACCAGTACGCCCAGCAGGGTTAACCGGCCACCCGCCGACGCGAAGAGTTCACCAAAGCGCCCCTGCAGAAGCGGGGTCATCAGCGTGCCGACCACCAGGGTAATGCCAATCGCGATACCGATACCCATCGACATGCCGAGATAACGCATGGTCAGGCCGTAGTTGATATTGCCTATGCCCCACATCGCGCCAAACAGAAATACCGGTGTCAGCTGGGACAGTGAGAAGCTGCTGTAATAGGCCATAAAATCTGGCAGTAAAATGGCACTTACCGCCCACGGCAGGATCAGCCACGACATCAGGCCACCGATCGACCACATGGTTTCCCATGACCATCTTTTCACCTGTTTAAAAGGCGCGTAGAAACACGCGGCGCTGGCAGCTCCGACAAAATGCCAGAAGATACCCGCAATAATGGCACTGTTCATTGTTATTCCCCGGTTAGGTTGAGGCCTGTCGGAAACCTGTCTGCTTCCGCTCAGCAGGCAGTCTACGTTCAGCAGGAATTCCTCAGCCTTTGGATAAATGCCGGAAGCCACAGTGAAGTGGCAATATTTACCCGTTGTGCCCATCAGGGATCACAATTTCACCGTTGTCAGAAAACCGGACGATCAGTTAAGTAAGTAACTTATTATTCAATGTTTTTTTCATTTTTGCTGTGTGGCGCAGCACAATTCTGATCTGACTGCCATTCATAAGGGAAGGTTGGCAAATGTGCAAAGAAGCCTTTCATTAACGCGGGCAAGGCCGTATAAACTGGGGAAAATTGATCAGATCAGGGAATGGGATGACGACGAAGTGGTTAACACTGTTTCTTTCGCAGTCAGTCAGCCAGGTAATGCTGGATGATCTGCGCGCGATATTACCTGCAGATGCGATAAAGGTGTTTGTGAATGGCCTGGATGAAACCCACTATGCCACCCTTGAGTGTGTGCAGGCGGATCAGCATTGCGCCCTGATCGCCTCAGCGATAGTGGTCTGGCGTCAGCTCGGGCATGTTCACCATATTCTCTATAAAAAAGGTGAGGTGTTGCGGGAAGAAAATGATGCAACGCAGTTCCAGCTGTTCACTCTGCTGAAAACCCACCGCGCCGTACTGCAGATCTCATGATAAGATCGCAGCCCCTGAAATCGCTGTTTGCAGCAGGTAAATTATGAGAATTGGAATTCTGTTTCCGATCGCCATCATTGTGGCGGGCGTGGGCTTTCTGGCGTGGTTTATTGGCAGTGGCCTGGCGATGCCAGGCTCCTGAGGATCAGCGCAACTGACTGTCTTTACTGCCCCGACGGTTATATAAACTGCTGGTCTGCTGCTGCTTGTCGATTTTTTCCTGACACGCCACACAATAGTGCACGCCTTTAAGCGCCTGACGACGCGCTTCGGGGATCGGCTCGCCGCAGAGCTCACATTCGGTGGCGCTTTCGCCCTGTCCGATCGACTGTCTTACCCGCTCAATGCCGTCATTGACGGTGCTATCGATCTGTTCCTGTACTGCGCCTTCTGACGCCCATCCATTTGCCATGATTTAACCCCTTTATTACCACTTCACTCCTTTAAATCTACAACATATTGACGTTTTTGCCGCAGAACTCACCGATATCTGTGATTGGCTGCCAGCCGCTCCCGGCAGCTGGCAATCAGCTAAAGGTAGCCCTGAGCAATCTGTTTCACCCTGCTATCACATTACTGCAACGTATCGATAGCGGAGAGCTAAGCGAATGACAACACATCATCAACATTTCATTAATGGCGAATTTGTAGCCCATCAGGGTGACCGTTGGATTGAAGTGATCAATCCGTCCACGGAGGCGTTGCTGTCCCGTATTCCCCAGGGCAGTCGTCAGGATGCCAGCCTTGCCATCAGCGCCGCAGAAGTGGCTCAGCCTGGATGGGAAGCGCTGCCTGCAGTAGAGCGCGGCGTCTGGCTGCACAAAATTGCCACCGCCATCCGCCAGCGTGAGCCTGAACTGACGGCAACCATTGTGGCTGAGGGTGGAAAAACCCAGGGACTGGCGAAGACCGAAGTGATGTTCACTGCCGACTACCTCGACTACATGGCGGAGTGGGCGCGCCGCTATGAAGGTGAGATCATCAACAGTGACCGCCCCAACGAAAACATCTTTCTGTTTAAAAAAGCGATCGGCGTCACCACCGGAATACTGCCGTGGAATTTCCCCTTCTTCCTCATTGCCCGCAAAGCGGCACCGGCCCTGATCACCGGAAACACCATCGTGATCAAACCCAGTGAGCTGACACCGAATAATGCGGCACTTTTTGCCGACATCATACAAACGCTGGGCCTGCCTGCTGGCGTCATTAACTTTGTTTATGGTCTGGGACCGGAAGTAGGACAGGAGCTGGCGGCAAATCCCAGGGTCGGTCTGGTAAGTCTGACCGGAAGCGTCGGTGCGGGCATTGCCACCATGGAAGCCGCGGCTAAAAATGTCACCAAAGTGTCGCTGGAACTGGGTGGCAAAGCCCCCGCCATCGTGATGGATGATGCCGATCTCGAGCTGGCTGTGCGGGCGATCGTCAGCTCGCGGATCATTAACAGCGGCCAGGTCTGCAATTGCGTGGAGCGGCTCTATGTGCAGGAAGGCATTTACGAGCGTTTTATCAGCGCACTGACCGCCGCGTTTCAGCAGGTGACATTTGGCGATCCGGCCGAACGTAATGATATCGATATGGGTCCGCTGATTAATGCCGCAGCACGGGATCGGGTGGAGCAGAAAGTAGCAGAGGCCGTCGCCGCAGGGGCAAAAGTGGCGCTGGGCGGCAAGCGCGCCGGAGATAAAGGCTTCTTCTTTCAACCCACCTTGCTGACTGATGTGCGCCAGGAGATGGCGATTATGCAGGAGGAGGTTTTTGGCCCGGTTCTGCCGGTGATGAGTTTTAAAACGCTGGATGAGGCGATTGCGCTGGCCAACGACTGCGAGTATGGGCTGACCTCCTCGATTTATACGCAGAATCTGAATACCACCATGACCGCGCTGCGAAAGCTCAAGTTCGGCGAAACCTATGTTAACCGTGAAAACTTCGAAGCGATGCAGGGTTTTCATGCCGGATGGCGTAAATCGGGTGTCGGCGGTGCCGATGGAAAACATGGTCTGGAGGAGTATCTGCAGACCCATGTTGCCTATTTACAGTTCAGTTAATCACTGGCTCGATCTTACCGCCTCCCGTACCTGACGTTGTCAGTACCAGAGTGGGCCAGTAATCGGCCCACTCTTTTATGCCACCCGCTTACTGCAGCGCAGCAGCGCGATGCCACTCAGCACCGCTACGGCCATCAGGTAGTATCCAGGCGCCAGACTGCTGCCGGTGGCGGCAATCAGCATGCTGCAAATCAGCGGTGCAAACCCGCCAAATACCGTCACGGCCACGTTGTAGCTGATCGCCATGCCGCTGGCGCGCGTGGTCGCCGGGAAGAGATCGGCCATCACCGACGGCACCGTGGAGAAATAGACCGACTTGAGTAGCGCCATCCACGCCACCAGCAGGATCAGCGTGGTGGGCGTAGTGTGATCGACCATCCATTTGAAGGCGGGATAGATCGTGACCATCAACAGCAGCAGCGATCCCCACATCAGCGGCAATCGGCCTATCCGCTCCGCCCACAATCCCATTATGGGCGTCACCACCGTCAGGATAATCCCTGCGACCAGCGTGGCGGTAAAGGCTACCGACCCCGGCAGATGCAGCGTTTTGGTGGCGTAGGTCGGAATGTAATTGAGCATGTAGTTGACGGCGGTCGAGATCACCATCACCCCAATCGCCAGGGTGATCAGCGCTTTCTGCCGCCCGAACAGCGTTTTCAGCGGTGCGGCTTCCTTCTCCTGCGTCGCAAAGCTGGCGGGCTCCTGCACGTGACGGCGAATGTAGATCCCCAGCGGCCCAATGAGTAAGCCGAAGGCAAACGGGATACGCCAGCCCCACGCCTGAATCTCGCTTTCGCTCAGCCAGTGTGTCAGCCCCAGGCCGAACGCCGATGCCATCAGAGTACTGGCGCCCTGGGTGGCGAACTGCCAGCTGGCGATAAAGGCTTTGCGCTCGGGAAAATGCTCTACCAGGAAAGCGGTGGAACTGCCAAACTCGCCCCCGGCAGAGAAGCCCTGAATAAGACGCGCCAGAATAATCAGCAGCGGCGCCGCCAGACCAATAGTGGCGTAACCCGGCATAAAGGTAATGATCGCCCCGCCCAGCATCATCAGATTGATTGAGAGCAGCAGCGCTTTTTTACGGCCATGGCGGTCGGCATAGTTGCCCAGCACGATGGCACCCAGCGGACGGATCAGGAATGAGATGCCGAAGCTGCCGAAGGTCAGCAGTAGCGACACCGACGGATCGCTGACCGGAAAGAAGACGTGCGCGATGTAGCTGGCGAAGAAGCCATACACCGCGATGTCGAACCACTCCAGCGCGTTACCAATGCAGGTAGCGAACAGCGTTTTGTGCAGGCTCGGTTTCACCTTCGGAGTACTCTGCGCGATGCTGCTCATTGTTCACCTCTCCGCCACTGATGGTGGCGTGACATCAGTTGTTCGCCCTCTTCACCCAGTTGCCAGAAAAGGCGGGTCATGATCGCCAGCCCTTCACGTGCAACAGAGGTGAGCATGTGTTCGTTAACGCCGTGCTGGCCGCAGGCCGGATAGGAATGGGGCACCCACAGCGTCGGGAGGCCGAGGATATTGGCAAATACCTCATTGGGCAGTGAACCGCCGAGATTGGGCAACAGCGCCGGTTTTTTACCGCTGCTGCGGGCCAGCGTGTCCAGCGCCCAGGCCACCAGTGGATCCTGCGGATCGAGCCGCGTTGCAGGTGAACCGCGCATAAATTCCACGCTGACGTTATCGAAGCCGTGCAGACGCAGGTGACTTTCGACATGCCGGACCAGATTTTCCCAGTCGGTGCCGACCACAAATCGCAGCTGACACACCGCCGTGGCGCTGCCGGGAATGGCGTTCATCGGACGTGCCGGGTTACCGGTTTCAAACGCCAGCACCTCCAGCGTGTTCCAGCCATAAAGACGCTCCGCAGGCGTCAGGCCCGGTTCTCCCCAGCCGTCGGCCAGCGCCGGATCGCCCGGCATTCCGCCCACCTCGATATCACTGAGGATGGCGCGCACCGCATCGGTAAGGGAGTCCGGTTTCAGTGCGGCGACCTGCAATACACCCTGTGCATTCACCAGGCAGGCGAGCGCATTGGCCAGCTGGGTGCCGGGATTACTCAGCAGTCCGCCCCAGTTGCCGGAGTGATAGGCGTTGTCGCGCGCCCTGATAGTCAGACGAAAGTTCGCCGCGCCACGCGAACCCAGGAACAGTGTCGGCCGCACCGCGTTCAGTCGCGGGCCATCAGAGGCGATAAAGAGGTCTGCCTGTAACAGCGCCCGCTGCTGCTGGCAAATCTCCGCCAGCCCCGGTGAACTGATCTCTTCACCCATTTCAAACAAAATTTTGCAGTTGAAGCCCAGTGCGCCACCGCGTGCCTGCCACACCTGCTCCAGCGCCGCGAGATTGATGCAGTGCTGGCCTTTGTTGTCCGCGCTGCCGCGTCCATACAGGCGGTCATCTTCAGCCATGAGTCGCCACGGTGATAAACCGTCGCGCCAGTTCTCATCGTCGCCGAACACCACATCGCCGTGGCCATAGCAGAGCAGCGTCGGCCTGGAGGGATCTTCAATAAGCGTGGCAATCAGAAACGGCGGGCTGCCGGGCTGCGGATTCTCAAACGGGTGCAGCGTAAAGCCCATCGCCGCCAGTTGCGGGCCAATCTCCTGCTGCAGATAGTTCTCCAGCTCCGCCTGCCTGCTGGCGTGCTGGCTTTCGGTCACGCAGGAAATTCGTCGTGCCAGCAGTTGCTGAAACTCGCCACTGTCGAAATAGTGCATCGCCTGGTCAACGGTCTGTTGCTCTGTCATGTTTGCCCTGTCTGTTCTTTTTATCGTGCTTTATCTTTGACAAACTTCGCTCTTTGCCACAATTATTAATTTATCGAGTGAGCCTTGCTTTTAAAGCAAGCCACGCCTGCCCTTTTATGATGCGTTTTGCCGGAGTCACCATGTTAAGCAGTGAGATCCGCTATTTCATGGCGGTCGTACAGTGCGGATCGCTCAGCGCCGCCAGCGAGCAACTCTTTGTGGCGGTGTCGGCGATTAGTCGCCAGATCCAGCGTCTGGAGACGCAGGTCGGAGTGCCGCTGTTTGAGCGGCATGCACGCGGTATGGTATTGAACGAAGCGGGTGAAATATTCGCGCATCATGTGCGCAAGAGTCAGCTCGATATGGAATATGCGCTGGCGGAGATTAAGGGTCTGAAAGCAATACGGCGCAGCCTGATCCGCATCGCCTGCACCGATGGAATGGCGTTCAGTCTGCTGCCGGGTCTGCTGGCGGAGTTCCGTCAGGCCAACCCCGGCGTGCTGTTTGCGCTTAATGTGACGCACTCGCAGGGCGTGGCGGCATGCGTCAGAGCTGGGGAATGCGATGTTGCGCTGCAGTTCAGTCTGCAGCCGGAGCGCAGCGTTGAGGTGCTCGGCTCGTGGCCGGCGCCGGTGTTACTGGCGATGCATCAGTCGCATCCGCTGGCGTCGCGTCAGGTGACGCTGGCCGATCTGCATGGCTGGCCGCTGGCGTTGCCAGGTCAGCATACTACCGTGCGGCAGTTGTTTGACCTCTCCTGTCAGATGAACGACTGCGTGGTCGAGCCGGTGCTGACCTGCGACTATTTCGCTACGCTCTACCACTTTTTGCTGCATACCCCGCAGGCAGTAACCATTTGCAGTGCGTTTACCCTGTTGTTTGAGCGCGACACGCAAAATCTGGTGTTGCGTTCGATGGGGGTGGATCAGCTGAGTCAGCGTACGTTGCAGCTTCAGACAGTGTCGGGCCGTCAGCGGAATGCGGCGCTGACGCTGTTTCTGCAGTTTTTGCAGCAGCGGCTGACGGAGATGGATCAGCAGGTGAGGATGGGATGAGGGGTACAGGCTTAAAGGAGTTTGGTTGTTAAAGTCTGCGCTGGATGGCTGTCAGATAGTGCTGGCTTAGGGAACACGACCCGATCGGAAAGTCGCAACAGCCGCCCTCCATGGCATGCTCGACCCGCGCGATTACGCACCTCATCCCTGAGGGGCGCCCGTAGCCGGACCAACGCGTTGCGTTGTTCAAAACGCTCCCGGCGTTTTTGTCCATGGCGCGGGACGCTTTCCTCTTCGGGTCATGTTCCCTTCGCATTGAGCTTTATCATTGCGGTCATATAAACCCTGACATTAGTGCAGCTTTATCATTGCGGTCATATAAACCCTGACATTAGTGCAGCTTTATCATTGCGGTCATATAAACCCTGACTTTAGTGCATAAGCTTAGCCCCACTCGTAAGTGGGGCTCTGGCTTTAGCGGCAATCACTTACTGCTTAATATCAACCTGATAGAAAATATGTTTGCCGAACGGATCGACCTGATAGCCGCTGACCGATTTGCGCACCGGCTCAAAGATGGTGGAGTGCGCAATCATCACCGCAGGCATCTGGTCATGCATCATCTGCTGTGCCTGCAGATAGAGCGCGGTGCGTTTGCCCTGATCCGGCTCGGCGCGGGCTTCGGTGATTAACTTCTCAAATGGCTGATAGCACCATTTTGAGGAGTTGGAACCGCCCTGTGCCGAGGTACAGCTGTAAAGCGGGCCAAAGAAGTTGTCCGGATCGCCGGTGGCGGTGGTCCAGCCCATCAGTGCCGCCTGATGCTCGCCGCTGCGCACGCGTTTCAGGTATTCGCCCCACTCATAGCTGACGATATTGGCTTTGATGCCGACTTTAGCCCAGTCCGACTGAATCATCTCCGCCATGCGGCGCGCATTCGGATTGTAAGGCCGCTGAACCGGCATCGCCCAGAGCGCAATTTCGGTACCCGGTTTCACACCCGCCTGTTGCAGCAGGGCTTTGGCCTTCTCTGGGTCGTAGTCGTAGTCTTTCAGATCTTTGTCGGCGCTCCATACGCCCGGTGGCAGGATATTTTTCGCGACCGTGCCGGTGCCTTTAAATATCGCATCGATGATCGCCGGTTTGTTGATCGCCATCGCCAGCGCCTGGCGCACTTTGACGTTATCGGTTGGCGCTTTGGTGGTGTTAAACGCCAGGAAGCCGGTATTCAGACCCGCCTTCTGTTCCAGGGTGATATCCGGGTTAGCGCGCATCTTTTCAAGATCGGCGGGATTAGGGAATGGCATTACCTGACACTCATTCTTCTCCAGCTTGGCATAACGCACGGAGGCATCCGGCGTGATGCTGAACACCAGCCGATCGAGCTTCGCCTTGCCCTGCCAGTAGTCCGGGAACGCTTTGTAGAGAATGCGGGAATCTTTCTGATACTGCACCAGCTCAAACGGGCCGGTGCCGATCGGGTTCATATCGACCTTCTCCGGCGTCCCCGCTTTCAGCATCGCGTCTGCATATTCCGCCGAGTGGATCGAGGCGAAGTACCAGGCGAGATCGGCAAGGAACGGCGCTTCCGGATGGGACAGCGTAAAACGTACGGTATGGTCATCAACCCGGTCGATACTTTTAATCAGCGTGGAGAGTTCCAGGCTTTCGAAGTTGGAATAGGTGCCGCCAGAGACATTGTGGTAAGGATTTTTCGGGTCCATCTGGCGCATGAATGAGAAGATCACATCGTCGGCGTTGAAGTCGCGGCTGGGTTTGAAGGCTTTATTGCTCTGAAACTTCACGTTCTTGCGCAGATAGAAGGTGTAAACCGTGCCATCCGGGCTGATTTCCCAGCGTTCCGCCAGGCTGGGCACCAGATTGGTGGTGCCGGGCGTAAAGTCCACCAGCCGGTTAAAGACCGGCACCGCACTGGCGTCAACGCTGGTCCCGGAGGTATAGAGCTGCGGGTTAAAGTTCTCTGGCGATCCCTCAGAACAGAAGACCAGCGTTTTGGCGTTAACGCTGCCAGCCAGCGCTATCCCAGCCGTAACAAGCGCTAAGGTGGCTATCTTGATTTTCATTATTATCCTCGCTTTGTATTGACTTCCGGTGATCACAATATCTAAATGAATCATTCAGATGCTTCATTGATAGCACGATTCGGCACCATAACGAACCCCGCCGGTGGCTGACTAATAAGGAATAGTGATGACAGACAAACTTGAGTCGCAGCTCACAGAACGTTTTTTCCGTTACCTCGCCATCAGCAGTCAGAGCGATGCCAAATCCACCACCCTGCCCAGCACGCCGAGCCAGCACGCCATGGCGGAACTGCTGGCGGATGAGCTGCGCGCATCAGGGCTGGATGAGGTGGTGATTGATGAACATGCCACGGTGACAGCGGTGAAACGCGGCAACCGTCCTGACGCGCCGCGCATCGGGTTTATTACGCATATCGATACCGTTGATGTCGGTTTGTCGCCCGATATCCACCCGCAGATCCTCACCTGGCAGGGCGAAGATCTCTGTCTGAATGCAGAGCAGGATATCTGGCTGCGCCGCGATGAACATCCGGAGATCGCGCCCTACGTCGGTCAGCAGGTGATCTTCAGCGACGGCACCAGCGTGCTTGGCGCGGACAACAAAGCGGCAGTCACCGTGGTGATGACGCTGATGGAGAACCTTAAGGGCGACCACGGCGACATCGTGGTCGCCTTTGTGCCTGACGAAGAGATTGGCCTGCGCGGCGCGAAAGCGCTGGATCTGGAAACGCGCTTTAATGTCGATTTCGCCTGGACCATCGACTGCTGCGAACTGGGCGAAGTGGTCTATGAAAACTTCAACGGTGCTGCAGCAGAAATTGTGTTTACCGGCGTACCGGCCCATCCGATGTCGGGCAAAGGGGTGCTTGTCAATCCGCTGCTGATGGCCCATGACTACATCAGCCTGTTTGATCGGCTGCAGACTCCGGAGCATACCGAAGGCCGTGAAGGCTATATCTGGTTCAATGAGATTCAGGCCAACGCCAGCAAGGCGACGCTGAAGGCCTCCATCCGTGATTTTGATCTGACCAGCTTTGCGGCGCGCAAGCAGCAGTTGCAACAGGCGGCAGAGGATCTCGCGGCGCGTTACCCCACCGGCAAGGTGAGCGTGAGTATCAGCGATACCTACAGCAATATCAGTAACGCACTGGGTGAGGATCGTCGGGCGATTGACCTGATCTTCAGTGCTTTTGCCGCACTGGAGATTGAGCCGAAGGTGATTCCGATGCGTGGCGGTACAGACGGTGCCGCGCTGTCAGCCAAAGGACTGCTGACGCCGAACTTCTTTACCGGCGCGCACAACTTCCATTCACGCTTCGAATTTCTGCCGGTAACGTCGTTTGTGAAGTCCTATCAGGTGGCGGAAAAACTCTGTTATCTGGCAGCGAAATAAGCGGAGGAATCGGGCGCAGAACGCGCCCGATTGCGATTATGGCTTCGCGCTGACATCAATGCCTGGGAAATATTTTTCAGCCAGCTTTTTGATGGTGCCATCGCCCTGCACTTTAGCAATCGCCGCATCCAGTGACTGCTTCAGCTGCGCGTCATCTTTGCGCAGGCCGTAGCCGATGCCTGAACCAAGAATCGCGTCATCTTCTACTGGCTTGCCAACAAAACCAAAGCCTTTGCCCTGCGGTTTATCGAGGAAGCCAGACTGACCGGCAGCGGACATCACCAGTGTGCCATCCAGGCGGCCCGCGACCATGTCGTTGTAAACCTGGTTCTGATCCTGATACGAGGTCACGGTCACACCCTGCGGCTCCCAATGCTTCTTCGCATAGGTTTCCTGAATGGATCCCTGCAACACCCCGATGTTCTTGCCCTTCAGACCTTCGGCGGTCGGTGCCAGATTTTCACCGGTCTTCGCCACTAACATGGTGGGAATACGGTAGATCGGCTGCGTAAACGCAATGCTTCTGGCGCGCGCTTCGGTGATGTTCATCGCCGAGTTAATGGCGTCGAACTTTTTCGCCTGCAGTGCCGGGATCAGCGCATCAAAACTGCTCTCAACCCAGTGGCAGCTGAAGTTGCCCGCCTTACAGATGGCATTGCCCAGCTCGATATCAAAGCCTTCCAGCTCCCCTTTAGCATTGCGGCTTTCAAAAGGCGGATATTGTGACTCCACGCCGTAGCGTAAATCCTGTGCCAGTGCCTGTACCGATGTCATCATGCCCAGAGCGAGAAAAAGCGCGTTCAGTTTCTTCATTATGTTATTTACCCCGAAAAGTCCTGGTTACCTGTTCCCCGAGCTGCCTCACGCGGTGGCGTGAATCAGTGAGAAAAAGCACATAGCGCAGCCGCGCCAGCCTCAAGTGTCGCCTCGTCTTTGGCAAAAGAGAGCCGAATCAGTTTGTTATCTGTGCCATCCATATAAAACGCCGACAGCGGTATGGTCGCCACACCGTGACCGACGATAAGACGTTTTACCATTTCACTGTCCGGTTCGTCACTGAAATGTCCATAGCTGGCGAGCATAAAGAATGAACCAGCACTCGGCAGCAGCCGGAACGGGGAGTTCTGCATCAGGGCGATCAGCCGATCGCGCTTCTGCTGATAGAAGGCGCTGAGCGACAGATAGTTCTCTGGCGTCTGCAGATAGTGTGCGAAACCGACCTGCATCGGCGTATCGGCGGCGTACATCATAAACTGATGCACTTTCACCAGCTCAGTCATCAGCTCTGCCGGTGCCAGACAGTAGCCTATCCGCCAGCCGGTGACGTGGAAGGTTTTGCCAAACGAAGAGACAACGACGCTGCGGGCTGCCAGCTCCGGATGCGTCGCCATCCCACAATGCGGGCGGCCATCAAACAGAATATGCTCGTAAACCTCATCGGAGAGCACCACGATATCGGTGTTGCGGATTAAGGCTGCCAGCTGATTCAGGTCGTCGGGGGTCAGCACCTGCGCGCTGGGGTTGTGCGGCGTATTAATAATGATCATCCGGGTGCGCGGCGTGATTGCTGCCCGCAACTGATCCCAGTCGATAGCAAATGACGGCACCTGCAACTTCAGGCCAATCGGTTTACCGCCCTGCAACCGCACTACCGGCGCGTAGCTGTCAAACGCCGGTTCAAAGAAGATCACCTCATCGCCCTGATGGACCAGTGCGGTGATGGCCATATAGAGCCCCTGGCTGGCGCTGCCGGTGATCAGCACTTCACTGGCGGCATCATATTGTTGTCCATAGAGCGCCTGAACTTTGCTGGCAAGCGCGTCGCGTAAGGCGGGCAAGCCCATCATGGCGGCATACTGATTATGTCCTTCCTGCATCGCGCGGCTGACTGAGTCGACCAGCGCCGGATCACAGGGGAAATTGGGCGCGCCCTGCGACAGGTTAATCGCCTGATGCTGCGCCGAAAGCTGGCCAATCACGCTGAAAATAGTGGTGCCGACGTCCGGCAATTTTGAGTGGATAGCGACAGGCGTTTTCAGGGACATACTCTCTCCGTCAGGGGCATAACCGATCAGATGCGGTAAATAGCTATTCAACGGGCTGAGACTTGAGTCGGCAAGCGAAATGTCGTCATAATAGCCATGACAAAAATGCATAGCTGAGGTTCACCGTGTCACGCTTATCGCTGCCGCTTAATGGCATTCACGCCTTTCTGGTGACCGCCCGACATCTCAATCTGACCCACGCTGCCCGCGAACTTTGCCTGACGCAGGGCGCCGTCAGTCGTAAAATTGCCGCGCTGGAGCAGTGGCTGGGCGTGACGCTGTTTGACCGCCACGCGCGCGGTCTGCGCCTGACCCCTCAGGGCGCGGCGCTGCTGCCCGACTTACAGCAGGGTTTTGAGCTGATGGTTAAGGCCAGCGAGAAGGTCCGCCGTAGTCAGGTCAGCATTCGCCTGAAAGCGCCAACCTGTGCGATGCGCTGGCTGGTGCCCCGGCTGATGGCGCTGGAGCAGCATCGTCCTGAACTGCATGTGGCCCTGACCACCACGCTGGATCATGCCGCGCAGCTGGAGAACTTCGATGTGGCGATTGTCTATGGTAAGCCGCACCCTGACGGAATTTGCCTGTTCAGTGAGTCGCTGACGCCGGTGATGGCGGGTGATCAACCCCGCCCGGACTCCCTGGCGGCACTGCCCACAATGACCTTCTTGCATCCAACGGCAGATACGCGTGACTGGCAGTGCTGGCTGCAGGCGCAGCAGGTGACGCTGAGCATGAAGCGGAACCAGCATTTTGCCACCATGGACTTAGCGATCAGTGCAGCGATTCAGGGGTTTGGTGTGGCAATTGCCGACAGCAATCTGGTGGAGAGTGATATTGCCAGCGGCAGGCTGATTAAGCCGTTCGCTGGCGAGGTAAAAACCGGTGCGGTTTACAGTTTACTGCAACGGCCCGCGCAGGATGCGCCTCCGTTCCTGGCGGAACTGGTGGCGTGGCTGTGCAGGGATCAGAAGGTAACCCAGTCGCCGTTATCCGCCGGTTTAGCCTGAGCCGCACTCAGCACGGGCGCTTTCGGCGCGGTCGGTTTACTGCTGATGACCGGTGCGATCTGGCTGTTGCTGGAGAGACGGAACTTCGACACAGAAGCCTGTAACGCTTCCGTCTGCAGTGCCAGCGCGCTCGCCGCGGCCGAGACCTCTTCAACCAGTGAGGCGTTCTGCTGGGTCACGCTATCCATTTCAGTCACCGCGGCACCGACCTGAGAGATGCCTTTGCTCTGCTCTTCCGAGGCTGAAGCGATCTGTTTCATGATCGCATCAACATCCTGCACCGATTTCAGAATATTGTTCATGGTGCCGCCGGTGGTGCTGACCAGCTCAGCGCCTTTACCTACACGCTGAACCGAATCTTCAATCAGCGTCGCAATCTCTTTTGCGGCGTTGGCGCTGCGCTGTGCAAGGTTACGCACTTCAGAGGCAACCACTGCAAAACCCCGACCCTGTTCGCCGGCACGTGCCGCTTCGACGGCGGCGTTCAGCGCCAGAATATTGGTCTGGAAAGCGATGCCGTTGATCACGTTAGTGATTTCAGCGATTTTCTTCGAGCTGCCGGAGATGCCATCCATAGTGCTGACGACTTCACTGACCAGCTGACCGCCACGTTGTGCCGTGGTGGTGGCGGTTTCTGCCAGCAGGCTGGCCTGGCGGGCATTATCGGCGTTGAATTTTACCGTGGCCGTCAACTGCTCCATGCTGGCCGCAGTCTGTTCCAGCGCAGCGGCCTGCTCTTCAGTACGTGAAGAGAGGTCATTGTTACCGGCAGAAATCTCTGCGGCACCGCGCGATATATTCTCGGTGCCGCTGCGAATGGCGCTGACCGCTTCTCGCAGGCTATCCTGCATGGCGCTCAGCAGTGGCACCAGTTTACCGACGCAGTTGCGACCGAAATCGGATACCGGCTGACTCAGGTCGCCCGTGGCAATGACCGCGAAGTGGGTACGGATACTTTCCAGCGGACGGACCAGCATCGCTACCAGATAGCGGTCGGTAAACAGCAGAATAAACAGGCCGATAATTACCGTGATGGTAATTATCGTTTTGGTCATCGCCGTAAGGTGATCCACTTCAACCCGGGTTGCATCGAGCTTTTCAGCTGCGCCCTGGCTGAATTTCTCTGCGCTGATGCCAAAGGCACGACTGAGTGGGGGCGTGACGTTATTAGCCTGCTGACGATAAGCATCAGGCGACGCCTGACGGGCCAGCTGCAATTGTGGCGTGACGCCCGCATCCAGCAGCTTTTGCCAGCTCTGAATCACTCCATCCACGACATCCGGGTTCATCGGGCCAGGTGCCAGTTGTTTAAAGCGCGCCAGTTGCTGGGTCATGCTGTCCAGCGCCTGCTGCACCGGTGCATAAGCCTCATCGTTCAGGGTCTGACCTGCGGCTTTGCTTTCCATCACACGAGATAAGCGCGTGATGACACGAAAATATTGATCGTTGCCTTTGCTCAGCACCGTCATTTGCTCAACCAGATGACGGTCCACATCATTCCCTTCGCTGAGTGCGCCAAGAGAGTGAATGCTATACAGCCCGACGCCGCTCCACAGTAAACAAAACATTCCCAGAATAGAGAGCATCACTGCGCGAATGGTAAAATTTTTGAGCATTCCCATACCAAAATCCTATACACGTTGACCCGCAAGCGTCGGGCATAGGAGATTTATCGGCATGCGATTGTGAAGATGTAACTGTTTTGTTACCTAATATTTTACAGCGTCCCTAAGCCAAATTTCACTTTGTAGCCTTTTTATTCAGCAGGTTAACCTTTAAAAAGCAGAGTAATTCCATTCGCATAATTTAATGGTTAGCACGCTAACCATGGCCCGCCACTTAAAGCCTGACCATACGGGTCATTAATAGCCGGAAAAGCCGCATACGGGCGCGCATAAAGTTCCGCTTCAGAACCAGTCCGCTCTTCCGATTATCACCAAGTGACATTGTCACATCAGAGCCTGGATGCCAGGCTGGCCACATGACCTCCCCCTCCAGCTGATGCTTATATTCCGTAGCATCACGGGCAAAGGTAAACCAGTACTCGCTGACACGCGCCGCAAATGCCCGATCGGCCTCACTGAAGGGTCGTTCTTCGTTGGGATCCGGCATCTGACTCAGCGTATTCAGCACATAAGGCACTTCGTTGCCGTGCCAGGTGCCGTGCGGATAGAGGTCACGGGCATGTTCAGAGACATAATCAAACCAGTAGCGCCAGCCTGGCATTCCGGCATTGTGCTGCGCCCGCATCACCAGCCACGGCACCAGGCTGAATGCCATATCACGCGCCACGGCACGTCCCAGCCGCTGATCGTCATGAATGTCATACATCCATTTCAGCGTCCGGTAAGTGAGACGATTTTTATCGCGTAACTGATGCAACACCGCGGTGGCATCCACGCCAAAATATTCCAGCACGCTGGCTTCATCGCTGTTACTGCCCGCCATCAGCGGCAGACGGTGCTGTTTTGCAGCCATAAAGGTTTTCAGCATCGGCTCAGGCAGGACAGCATCACCCGCAATCGGCACCGGCGGGATCGCCAGCGGCCCTTCCAGCGACCAGAAGGCATCGGCGGGCAGTGCGCGCAGGTCATCAGCACTGGCATCGGGCGGCAGACCGAAATGGCGGGCCACCGCCATGCCCTGCTGACGCGCTTTTTTCAGCGGCGTGTCAGGCAGGCTGTAGGCGCTCTGCACAATCCCTTTATGAAACAGCCCTTCAGCCAGCGGCGAACAGCAGAGTGACAGCACGCTGCGTGCGCCTGAGGATTCACCGAAAAGTGTCACATTGCGGCGGTCGCCGCCAAAGGCAGGAATGTTGCGCTGCACCCACTGCAGTGCGGCAATCTGATCCAGCAGGCCAAAATTGTTCACCGTGCTGGCAACAGGGTATTCAGCATCCAGGGCCGGATGAGAGAAGAAACCGAGATGGCCGAGCCGGTAGTTGAGCGTCACCACCACCGCGCCGCGTGAAGCCATCGGCTTGCCGTTGTAAGGTGCCAGCCCGCCAGCACCAATGGTGTAGCCACCACCGTGCAGCCATACCATCACCGGCAGGGGTTTCACGGGCGCGACATCGGGCGTCCAGACATTAAGGTAGAGGCAATCTTCACTGAACTCACCCGGATCGCCACCGCCTACGGCCTGGCAGTAGGCGCGGTTTTGCCAGCCGGAAGCCCCAAACGCGGTGGCGTCGCGCACCTGCAGCCAGGGCGTAACCGGCTGTGGCGGGCGCCAGCGCAGCGCGCCAAGTGGTGCCGCCGCATAAGGTATGCCTTTGAATACGAAAAGGTCATCGTCCATGCATCCACGCAACTCCCCCTCAGCAGTCATGATCCTCAGACCTGTTTCGTTTTTCATTCCTGTTTCCCTGTTCAAACGTCCCTCCATTATTTGCAGGCCCGCCAGCATTGTCCAGGTACGGAAGGGATTTGCAGAATATGCCGAAGCGTGAGGGGCAGGCGTGAACATGCTCATCATCAGGTTCAGAGAGTCAATTACCGTTATGATTCAACGTTGTTTATCTTTTCGCAGTGGGTCAATGGCGCTGCCAGCGCCGGAGTGGCGCGTCGTTGCTCTGTTATCAGGTGCGGTTTTGCTGCTGTTAATCAGTCAGCCTGCTAATAGATTAAGATACTCACGCAGGTAAACCTGCGCTGAGCGGTAAAGCGTTGTTTTTCCCCAGTCCTGTCAGCACATTACAAGCGTTGTCCCACTTCAGGTCCACTGGCCTTAGCAGGGGCGGTGCAGAGAAAACGTTGCGGGCAACGCGCCTGTTGCCCGCAGAGGCGTCAGTCTGACCGCAAGCCGCACTGCGCCAGCGAGCGCTGCTGGCGCTCTTTGTATAATGCCATCTCATCCAGCACGACAGCGCCCAGCGCGGCTTCAAATGCCTGGCGGCTCGCCTGTCCCGCCGAACGAACCTGCGTCCGATCGCCGAGGTTGGACTGGAAAATGCCCGCCGCGCTAACGGGCAGAAAATCTTCATAGATGATGGGATCTGCCAGCACACGGCCTTCTTCGATGAGGGTCTCCAGCGATTCACCCTGAGCCGGCGGCGTCGCGATGCCCTTTTCACTCAGGCGATAATGGAACCAGGCCAGCTCCTGCTGGCGCAGCGTGGTTTCGTCGTCGGGGAAGTCACGGAAAATCGCCGCCAGATGTTGCTGATGCTGCAGATTATCCTGACCGCTGCCCGCCTCGCTGAGCAGCCGATCGTAGAGCGCACGGCCCTGAGGCGTCAGCGCCACGCCGCGCTGCTCAATTTCACCGAAGCGTGCAGTATGGGTTCCCTGATGCCCATCCTGAAAGATGATCGGCTCTTCCAGCGCTTTAAAGCTGGTCTGACGTAACAGGATCGGTACCTGACGACGCGGTGGTCCCTCGATCAGGGTTTTCGGATCGATACCGCGCGACGGCATCAGTTGCTGTACGCGGTCGATATCCAGCGTGCGCGGTGTGAGATGGTTGATGTGGCAGCCAGGGAAGCAGACCACGTCAGCGATCAGCCGATGCTGCTGGTTCAGCGCCTGATAGGTCTGACTGTCCACGCTGCTATGGGCGTGCCAGCGGAAGGTTTCCAGTGCTTCGGTAACAAACTCAGTGGCCTGCTCGTCAGTTAAACCGCCCTGCTGCTGATGCAGTTCCAAAAGCGCCCGGCAACGGGGGGTGAAAATGTCGCGCGCGGCAAGAATCTCCGCCGCCTTTTCACGCAGTGCGTGGTCGTCGATCAGTTCAGGGCGTAACAGCGAGGTAAAGACCCGAAAGGGATTGCGCCGCAGCGCCGCATCGGTGACCGGCCGGAACGCCGTGGAGTGTACCGGCACACCAGCCTGAGAAAGATCGTAATAGCCAACCGGGTGCATTCCCATCACCGCAAACAGCTGCCGCAGTGTGGCTAATTCGTCTGCCGTGCCCACTCGGATTGCACCGTGACGTTCCAGGTTGAGTCGGCCGATCTCATCGGCTGCGGTGAGACGATCTTTCAGCGCGATATCCGCTTCCAGCGCACGGTCGTTGACAGTCGCCACCAGTTGCATCAGCGTGCCATATTGCGGCACTTCCTGCTGATACATAGCTGACATCGCCTGAGAGAAACGGGTGCGGATGAGATCCGCACTGAGAAAGTTGTCCATCTTATCCACCTGACACCGTTAGCGTTGCTGCTAATGTAATGCAACGCGCTGGCCTCAGCGGAAAAAATCACGAATCTGTGATCGGCTTAAAGCCGTAGCGGTTTTTTAACAGCAGCATCAGTGTAGTGATCACAGCTGGTATTGCCAGCAGCAGAAAGATTACGCTGAAAGACCACCCGAGAGACATCATCTCTGCGCCAACGAAGGCGCTTAAAATCGCGCCGATGCGGCCCACACCATGCATCCAGCTGGAACCGGTAGCGCGGGCGTGGGTAGGATAATAACTGGCGGATAAGGCATTCATACCGGTATTAGCCCCGTTAAAACAGAAGCCACTGCAAAAGGCAATCGCACTCATCATCCCCACTTCCGCAGGTGAAAAGCCCAGCGCCACAATAAACAGCCCGCCGCAGCCGTAGATCGCCGCCAGCGCCAGGTTAGCGTTGAAGCGGTCCATCATCCAGCCCGCAAACAGGGAACCCAGCGTCCCGCCCGCCTGATACATCGCGGTGATAATCGCCGCTTCGGTCACTGACATGCCCAGGGTGTTGACCAGCGACGGAAGCCAGCTGCCAATCAGGTAAACCATGAACAGCCCCATAAAGTAGCCGCCCCACAGCATGGTGCTGCCAAACAGATAGCGGCGTGAAAGTACGGTGCCTATCGCGCCGCTCACCGGCACGGTGGCCTCAGGCGCGTGAAACGCACAGTCGGGCGCGGTTTTGCCCGGCATCATCCGGTCGAGGATGGCGTGAATGCGGGCAGCCGGTGCGCCACGGCTGATAAGAAATCGCACCGACTCCGGCAGGCCGCGGATCAGTAATGGCAACACCAGCAGCGGCAGAATGCCGCCCAGCAGTAGCACGGAGTGCCAGTCATAGCGCGGTAGCAGCCAGGAGGCAGCAAATCCCCCGCTGGCGGCACCAAAGGTAAAGCCGCAGAACACCACCGTGATGATAAAAGCCCGTCGCCGCTCAGGTGCATATTCCGCCACCAGCGTGCCGACGTTGGGCATCGCCGCACCCAGTCCCAGCCCGGTCAGGAAACGGAACAGCATCATCTGCTCAATGTTCTGTGACAGCGCCGTTGCCAGCGTCCAGAGACCGAAAAAGAAGACGCTGAGGATAATCATCATGCGACGGCCATAGCGGTCAGCCAGCGGCCCTGCCACCATGGCACCCAGCGCCAGCCCGATTAACGCTGCGCTGATGACGACCCCGAGCTGATGATTGCTCACCCCCCACGCGGCTTTCAGTGTCGGCGCAATAAATCCCATGATCGCAATGTCCATGCCATCGAGTGCCACCACGATAAAACAGAGCGCAATGAGCCGCTTTTGCCAGTGGCTCAGCCCCTGCTGGTTGATAAGCTGGCGGACATCTACCGCCTCGACGCTGGTCAATGAACACTCCTCTGGAGTAACGAAATCTGACATCAGTTTAAGTAAAAAAAACGGCGCTAATGATAGCCGATCGTTAACCTTAAGCGGTCAGATTTTTATATGATATTGAGAATTATTCAACATTCAGCAGTTAAGTTATTGATATACCGTAGACAGAGGATGGCGTATTTCAGCGGTATACCAGGCCGAGCGCTTTTTTATCAGAGAGTTAAAGGGTAACGCGGTCATTTCGACTCGTTTGTTAAAATAAATTTGCAGCAAAGTTAACAGAATTCATTTTAAACAGTTGCCTGAAGCCGGTCATTCTCATTAAGTTTAGGATATGGAAAAAAATATCCTTTTCAATCAGCGCATTCGCTTGCGCCATCTACATACCTTTGTTGCGGTTGCGCAGCAAGGCACGCTGGGCCGGGCGGCAGAGACGCTTAGCCTCAGTCAGCCTGCCCTCTCCAAAACCCTGAATGAGCTGGAGGAGCTGACTGGCGTTCGTCTGTTTGAACGTGGCCGGCTGGGCGCGCAACTGACCACCATGGGAGAGCAGTTTCTGACCCATGCGGTGCGGGTGCTCGACGCGCTGAACCATGCCGGACAAAGTTTTAATGAGCAGCCGGGGGATGCGCCGGTGATTATCCGGCTGGGAGCATTGACCACTGCCGCGATGGGGATGCTGCCACGCATCCTGGATCGTTTTCATCAGTTACAACCCAATACCACCATTCAGGTGGCGACACTCCACAATAATGTGTTGCTGGCAGGCCTGCGCGGCGGTGAGTTCGATATCGGCATTGGCCGGATGGCGGACAGCGCCATGATGACCGGGCTGACCTATGAATTGCTGTTTCTGGAGTCACTCAAGCTGGTAGTCAGGCCGGAACATCCGCTGTTAAGTGACAATGTCACGCTTTCGCGTGCGATGCAGTGGCCGGTAGTGATTTCGCCCGAGGGCACGGCTCCGCGCCGGATTGCACAGCAGATGCTGGATGAACAGGGCTGCACCCTTCCGCCTCACTGCATTGAGACCTCATCAACTTCACTGGCGCGCCAGCTGGCTCTTCGCTACGACTACATCTGGTTCGTCCCTTCCGGGGCGATTAAAGAGGATCTGAGCCACAACGCTGTTTGTGCGCTGCCGATCGCCTCTTCCGGACCGGGCGAACCGGTGGGCATCATTACCCGCACCGGCGCAGAACTGAGCCTGAGTGCCGAGGTGCTGATGTCCACCATCCGTAAGTTTCACAGTTAGCGGCTGCGTTTCGCATGCCGCTCACGGTTTTCAAGGCGTGCTTTATCAGTTTTGCGCAATCCCACATAAAGCGCCCCGGCCCCGCCATGCCGGGTCTGGGCCACGCAAAAGGTCTGTACGTCATCAAACTGCTTTAGCCAGCGCGCGAGATAGCTGCGCACAATGTTGGCATGCGATTCATCATCACGACCTTTGCCGTGGATGATCAGCAGATTGCGCAATCCCTGTTTGTGCGCCTGCATCATAAAGTTAAAGAGCGCCTGACGACAGGTTTCAACCGGTTGCCGCAACAGGTTGAGGCTGGCATTCAGCTGATACTCTCCTCTGCGCAGTTTATCCAGAATACCCTGCTGAATGCCGTCGGCTTTGTATTCCAGCGGGGTATTGAGTGGAACGATCTCCAGATCGCCCCGGGTCAGGAAATTCTCCAGCTCAGATTCACCTGGCGGTTTTCGTGGCGCCTTCGTTGAGGGTGCTTTGAGCCACAAGGTTGTGGTGGTGTCTTTTAACGGCGTGACATCGCCCATGGCATCCCGAAAGAGATCATTATCATCAAGGTTCATGGTTTTCTCACACCTGGTTAAAATTGATGGAATGTGCAAATCACGCTCTACCCGTTAGCGTAGCAAAAGCTGGAATCATCGGCCCACCCCACTTTTTCGAATGTCACTGCCAGCACAGAAGCGTGTGACAGATCACATAAGCGGAAACTTTTCGTGACAGTCGAACCTGTCGGGATTCTGAGAAGCCCGTCACATCAGCGTTTGTCGTTGTGTGCTTCGTCCATAATGTTTGTAGGTGTAAAACTGCTCGGATGAGTTCCCTTCAGCACAAAAAATGTTAAAATTGACCCCAGTCAATAATCGTCGAGCAAACCATTATGATCCCTGAAAAACGCAGCATTCGTCGTATTCAGTCGGGCGGTTGTGCCATTCACTGCCAGGATTGCAGCATTAGTCAGCTCTGCATCCCCTTTACGCTAAATGAACATGAGCTGGATCAGCTCGACAATATCATTGAGCGTAAAAAACCGATTCAGAAAGGGCAAACGCTTTTCAAAGCAGGCGATGAACTCAAGTCTCTGTATGCGATTCGCTCCGGTACTATTAAAAGCTACACAATCACTGAACAGGGTGATGAGCAGATCACCGGTTTCCATCTGGCGGGCGATTTAGTCGGCTTTGACGCGATTATGGGCTCCAGCCACCCCAGCTTTGCGCAGGCGCTGGAAACGGCAATGGTATGTGAGATCCCTTTTGAAACGCTGGATGATCTGTCGGGCAAAATGCCAGCCCTGCGTCAGCAGATGATGCGTCTGATGAGCGGTGAAATCAAAGGCGATCAGGACATGATCCTGCTGCTGTCAAAGAAAAATGCTGAAGAGCGCCTGGCGGCGTTTATCTGGAACCTTTCCCGTCGTTTTGGCCAGCGCGGCTTTTCACAGCGCGAATTCCGCCTCACCATGACGCGTGGCGATATCGGTAATTACCTGGGCCTGACGGTTGAAACCATCAGCCGCTTGCTGGGGCGTTTTCAGAAGTCCGGTATGCTGGCGGTGAAAGGCAAATATATCACGATTGAAAATCACGCCCTGCTGGAAGAGCTCGCGGGTCAGAGCCACCAGGCCGCCTGATACTCAGCCGGATCAATAAATCTTATTTTGTTGATCCGGCAGTAACTTTTTCACTTCTTCCGCTGTGCAACATAGGCTATCTTTATTCCAGTCGCTCTGGTTTAAGGAGAACGCCTCATGTCCCAGTACCAAAATGTTCTGGTCGCCATTGATGCCCAGCAAGACGATCAGCCCGCGCTGCGACGTGCGGTCTATCTGAATCAACGTCTTGGCGGAAGAATTAAAGCCTTCCTGCCTATCTATGACTTCTCATATGAGATGACCACCCTGCTTTCGCCGGATGAGCGCGCGTCGATGCGCCAGGGCGTGATCAGCCAGCGTACCGAATGGATCCGCGAGCAGGCCCGCGCTTATCTTGATGCCGGTGTCGAAATTGACATCAAAGTCATCTGGCACAACCGTCCCTATGAAGCCATTATTCAGGAAGTGCTCGCCCATCAGCATGACCTGGTGCTGAAGATGGCGCATCAGCATGATCGCCTTGAGTCAGTGATTTTCACTCCAACTGACTGGCACCTGCTGCGTAAATGCCCGTGTCCGGTGTGGATGGTCAAAGATCAGCCGTGGCCGGAAGGCGGTAAAGCGATTGTCGCGGTCAATCTTGCCAGTGAAGAGCCGCATCACGATGGCCTGAATCAGAAGCTGATTCGTGAAACGGTGATCCTGGCGGAAAAGGTGAATCAGACCGAAGTGCATCTGGTCGGCGCCTACCCGATTACCCCAATCAATATTGCTATCGAACTGCCCGATTTCGATCCCAGCGTCTACAACGACGCGATCCGTGGTCAGCATCTGGTGGCAATGAAAGCGCTACGGCAGAAGTTCTCGATTGGTGAAGAGTTCACCCATGTGGCTAAGGGCCTGCCGGAAGAGGTCATCCCCGATCTGGCGGCGCATCTGGGAGCCGGTGTGGTGGTGCTGGGAACGATTGGACGCACCGGACTGTCGGCGGCATTCCTCGGCAATACGGCGGAACAGGTGATTGATCATCTGCGTTGCGATCTGCTGGCACTTAAGCCTGACGATTTCAAATCGCCGATTGACCTGGATGATGAAGAGGATGAGGAGGATTAATCCTCCTCAGAAACAGAGAGGGCGGCTGATTAGCCGCCCTTTTTTATTACAGCGCTTTGAGAATCGCTTCCACGCTGGCTTTGGCATCGCCAAACAGCATCTGGCTATTCTCTTTGAAGAACAGCGGATTCTGCACCCCGGCATAGCCAGTGTTCATTGAGCGTTTGAACACTATCACGTTGTGCGCCTTCCACACTTCCAGCACCGGCATGCCCGCAATCGGACTGCGGGGATCATCCTGCGCCGCCGGGTTGACCGTGTCGTTAGCACCAATGACCAGCACCGTGTCGGTGTCACTGAAATCGTCGTTGATCTCATCCATCTCCAGCACCACGTCATAAGGCACTTTCGCCTCTGCCAGCAGCACATTCATGTGACCCGGCAGACGCCCCGCCACCGGATGGATACCGAAACGCACTTTGATACCAAGCGCACGCAGTCGGGCAGTCATTTCCGCGACCGGATACTGCGCCTGCGCTACCGCCATGCCGTAGCCTGGGGTGATAATCACCGAGCTGGAAGCCTTGAGCATCTCAGCGGTCTCTTCAGCCGTAATCTCACGATGCTCGCCCGCTTCCTGACTTTCATCGCCACTGCTGGCTTCAGTACCAAAGCCGCCCGCGATCACGCTGATAAACGAACGGTTCATCGCTTTGCACATGATGTAGGAGAGGATCGCACCGGATGACCCCACCAGCGCACCGGTCACAATCAGCAGATCGTTGCTTAACATGAAACCGGCAGCGGCGGCGGCCCAGCCTGAATAGGAGTTAAGCATCGAGACCACGACCGGCATATCCGCGCCGCCGATCGACGCGACCAGATGCCAGCCAAACGCCAGCGCAATCACCGTCATCAGCAAGAGTGCAAACACCTGCACAGCCGTGCTGCTGGTGTTAACAAACCACAGCAGCAGCAGGAATGAAACCACCAGCGCCAGCAGATTCAGCTTGTGACGATGCGGTAACGCTAACGGCCGTGAAGAGATTTTGCCGCACAGTTTGCCAAACGCCACCAGCGAGCCGGTGAAGGTGACGGCACCGATAAAGATACCGATAAACACTTCGCTGAGATGGATATTCTCCATCACCGCTGGCAGGCCAGGCGCATGGTCGATATAGCTGTTGATGCCCACCAGCACCGCGGCCAGGCCGACAAAGCTGTGCAGAATCGCCACCAGTTCCGGCATTTCCGTCATTTCGACTTTCTTCGCCAGACGAATGCCGATAGCGCCGCCAATGACCATCGCCAGCAGGATCCAGACCACATTACCGCTGTCCGGGCCAAATATGGTGGCGATCAGCGCAATCGCCATGCCGCTGATACCGAAAATATTACCCCGCTTAGAGGTCTCATGACGCGAAAGACCAGCAAGGCTACAGATGAACAGAATCGCAGCCACAATATAGGCTGCAGTGACTAATCCGCCAGACATGTATTACCCCTTACGAAACATTTTCAGCATGCGCTGGGTGACGGTGAAGCCACCAAAGATATTGATGCTGGCAATCAGCACGGCAATAAAGGAGATAAAGGTGACCCAGCCACCGTGGCCCATCTGTAAGACCGCACCGATAACGATGATGCCGGAAATAGCATTGGTTACGGACATCAGCGGTGTATGCAGCGCATGACTGACGTTCCAGACCACGTAATACCCCACCACGCAGGCGAGCGCGAACACGGTAAAGTGGGAGAGGAAGTCGGCCGGTGCCACGTTTGCCAGGCAACCAAACAGCACGATAGCCAGGGCGATCAGCAGATATTTACGCCATGGTGAAACGGGCTTCGCCTCAATTTTTTCTGACGGCTTCGCGGCGGCAGCGGCAGCCTGTGGCGTGGCGGAGACCTGAATCGGCGGGGCCGGCCAGGTCACTTCGCCATCGCGTACCACGGTGACGCCACGCACCACCACATCTTCGAAATCGACCTGGATTTCGCCATTTTTCTCTTTACACAGCAGCTTGATCAGATTGACCAGATTGGTGCCGTAGAGCTGGGAGGATTGTGTCGCCAGACGGCTGGGCAGATCGGTGTAACCGATGATTTTCACACCATTCGGCGTGACGGTAACCTGGTCAGCGACGGTCAGCGCACAGTTGCCGCCGGTCTGCGCCGCCAGATCAACAATGACGCTGCCCGGCTTCATGCTGGCGACCATCTCTTCGGTGATCAGTTTCGGAGCCGGTTTGCCTGGGATCAACGCCGTGGTGACAATGATGTCCACGTCTCTGGCCTGACTGGCAAACAGTGCCATCTCAGCTTTGATAAAAGCCTCGGACATGACTTTGGCATAGCCGTCGCCGCTACCCGCTTCCTCTTCAAAGTCGAGCTCAAGGAATTCGGCGCCCATACTCTGCACCTGCTCTTTGACTTCGGGACGGGTATCAAACGCCCGCACAATCGCGCCCAGGCTGCCCGCTGCGCCAATCGCGGCCAGCCCGGCAACACCGGCCCCAATCACCATCACTTTTGCCGGTGGCACTTTACCGGCTGCCGTGATCTGACCGGTAAAGAAGCGGCCAAATTCATGGGCGGCTTCGACAATGGCGCGATAACCGGCAATGTTCGCCATAGAGCTCAGGGCATCCAGCGACTGCGCCCGTGAGATACGCGGCACTGAATCCATGGCCATTACCGTAACCTGACGTGCGGCCAGCTTTGACAGCAGGTCTGGATTCTGTGCGGGCCAGATAAAACTGACCAGCGTGCTGCCCGCACGCGTCAGCGCAATCTCTTCGTCATCCGGCGCATTCACCTTCAGCACGATATCGGACTGCCAGACCTGCTCTCTGTCGCTGAGTGTGGCACCGGCTGCGATATAGCTTTCATCATCGAAGCTGGCGCGTTTACCGGCGTCATGCTCAAGGGTGACGCTGAAACCCAGCTTGATGAGTTGTCCCACGGTCTTAGGCGTGGCGGCCACGCGCGACTCGTTTGGCAACCTTTCCTTGGGTATTCCAATTAACATAGTGTTTCCTTTCATCGGTTAAAGGATGATGGCCCGAACCTGCACCACGAGAGCGCGACTAAAACGCGGTTTCAGCCGCTTTTGGACGAAACGCAGGTATTTCAAAGTGTTTATAACCTACTGAAAATGTGACGAGCGATCTACAGCGACTACGCAGAGTGATGACATTCACCCAATTATGCAGTGTTCTGTTAAGAAACCTGCGTTATCCCACTGCAAAATAGTCTCACAGGCAGATAATCTGCCAGAGATAATTGTACCAGGACGAATTAACCAACAAGAAAAACCTTTATTTAACAATGCATTAACTGTTTTAGCGCTAATAGTTACCGCTTTTAGTGGTAACTGTCACTAAAACTGGCCATAACTGCGTTTGATGACAAACAAATGAAAAAATCATGGTTGAATAACGCGATCTGACACAAAAAATCGCTGCGACAGTCTGTTTATAACATGCAATAATCAGCGGCTATTCTGTTATACATCAAGAGTCCAGCACGTTTTCGTACTCATTTTTGCGTAAGGCGAAGGATTATTTTTATGAAGCTGAAGAACACTATTCTGGCGACTACTCTGTTGTCCCTGCTGGCAGCCAACGCATTCGCTGCGCAGGAACTTACGCCAGAAAAAGCGGCCGCGTTGAAGCCATTCGAACGTATTAATATCACCGGCCGTTTCAACGCAATTGGCGACGCTGCCGATGCGGTATCTAAGCGTGCAGATCAGATGGGCGCTGCCTCTTATTACATTCAGGCGATCAACGACAGCAACGGCAACAGCGGTAACTGGCGCGTTACGGCTGACCTCTATAAAGCCGATGCCCCGGCAGCCACAGAGTCAACGACCTACCGTCGTTTCAACGGCGTAAACGAACTGCCAAAAGCAGAAGCGTATAAACTCGAACCCTTCGATACCGTTTCGGTCAGCGGCTTCTTTGCCAGCCAGCCGGATGTAAACGACGCAATTTCGAAAGCCGCAAAACAGAAAGGCGCAGCCTCCTTCTTTATCGTTCGCCAGATCGATGCCAACAGCGGCGGCAATCAGTATGTCACCGCCTATGTCTATAAAGCGGATGCTAAAGAGCGTGCGGTGCAGACACCAAATGCGATTCCTGCCGATTCAGAAGCGGGTAAAGCCGCACTGGCAACCGGTGGCGCTGCGGCGGCTAACGTAGAGATCCCAGGCGTGGCCTCGTCTGAAACGCCAAGCAACAAAGTGGGCCGTTTCTTCGAAACCCAAAGCTCTACCGGCAAGCGCTATACCGTCAATCTGCCAAACGGCAAATCGGTGCAGGAAGTGAATGCCATTACTGCTGCGCAGATGCAGCCGTTCGATACCGTAACCTTCACCGGTCACTTCGGTACGCCAACTGAGATTTCAGAAGAAGTGGCGAAGCGTGCGGCGGATAAAGGTGCCAAGTTCTACCACGTTACCCGTCAGTGGCAGAACCAGAGTGGCGGTAACCTGACCGTCACGGCTGACCTGTTTAAGTAATCCTTCTCAGGGCGGCGCCTGCCGCCCTGCTGTTTGCATAATTCCTGCGCTGTTTTGCATAGTCACGCATTGCCATCCCCTGCCACACTCCGTAAAATCCTCCGCCTGTTTTACCGGATATTGTCCCTGTATTGTGCCTTTGGTGTGACATAACCCAGTGACAGAATCCGATTTACCCAGCCATATATGCTAGCGGGAAGGTTGTTTTGGAGAAAAAATTAGGTCTCGGTGCGCTGACGGCGCTGGTGCTCAGCTCTATGCTGGGCGCAGGCGTGTTCAGTCTGCCGCAAAATATGGCTGCAGTGGCCGGTCCGGCGGCGCTGCTGCTGGGCTGGCTGATTACCGGCGTCGGCATCATCTTTCTGTCGCTGGCGATGCTGCTGCTGACCCGCCTTAAACCCGAGCTGGATGGTGGCATCTTTACCTATGCCCGTGCCGGTTTCGGCGAGCTGATGGGCTTCTGCTCCGCGTGGGGCTACTGGCTGTGCGCCGTGATCGCCAACGTCTCCTATCTGGTGATTGTCTTCTCTGCCCTGAGCTTCTTCACCGATACGCCGGACCGGATTATCTTTGGCGATGGCAACACCTGGCAGGCGATGCTGGGTGCATCCGTGCTGCTGTGGCTGGTTCACTGGCTGGTGCTGCGCGGCGTGCAGACCGCTGCCAGCATTAATCTGATGGCGACGCTCGGCAAGCTGGTGCCGCTGCTGCTGTTTATTGTGCTGGCGGTGATGGCGTTCAACTATGATCGCTTCCGCTTTGATTTTTCCGGCGTCACGCTAGGGCAACCGCTATGGGAGCAGGTCAAACAGACCATGCTGATTACCCTGTGGGTCTTTATCGGCGTCGAGGGGGCGGTGGTGGTCTCTGCACGCGCGCGCCAGAAAAAGGATGTGGGCCGGGCTACACTATTCGCCGTGCTGGCAGCGTTGCTGGTCTATCTGCTGGTGACACTGCTGTCGCTTGGCGTGGTTCCACGTGCTGAACTGGCTCAGATGCGTAACCCCTCCATGGCGGGATTGATGACCCGACTGATGGGCAACTGGGGCGATGCGGTGATTGCGGTGGGTCTGGTTATCTCGGTGTGCGGTGCCTATCTGAGCTGGACGATTATGGCCGCTGAAGTGCCCCTGATTGCTGCGCAACAGGGTGCATTTCCACGCAGTATCGCCCGACAAAACCGCCATAACGCGCCAGCCGCCTCACTGTGGCTGACCAACGGCAGTATTCAGCTCTGCCTGATCCTGATTGCCCTGACCGGTGCGAACTACAACAACCTGCTGACCATCGCCTCTGAGATGATTCTGGTGCCCTATCTGCTGGTGGGGTTATATCTGATCAAAGTGGTACGCGGACAGCATAAACCGCTGGCGATGGCGACCGGTATCGGTGCCAGCCTGTATGGCATCTGGCTGCTTTACGCCTCGGGGCCATTGCACCTGATGATGTCTGTGGTGCTCTATACACCGGGCCTGCTGCTGTTTCTGTTTGCACGACGCGGTGGCCGCGCAGAGTTTGCGCTGACTTCGCTGGAGCGGATTGCAATGGGATTGCTGATTGCCGCGACGCTGCCCGCCGTGTGGCAGCTGACGACTTAGCGCCTGGCCCGGCAGGCGTAATGGCTGCAGGCAGAGCGAACCCGGCCAGCGCGGAGCAACCAGGCGTACAGACAGTACGTGAGGATGGTGAGCACTGCCCAGGTTCAGAGCCTGATGGGAGAGGTTCTCAGTGTGACTGCACAGGTATTGAGACACACAGCAGGTCATCCTGCTGTGTCAGATTCAGCGGCCTGGAATATTCATGATGGATCGCGTCCAGCTGCTCCGCCGAAAGCGGATAAGGAAGCTGAATATCGAAGCGACTAATCTGCTGTTGTTCCGCAAGGGTAATCAGGCGCGCGATATTAATTTCGTCGCTGACCTGAGTAGAAATGATTTGTAATGCTAATTCTTTTAACGGGTCGTCACTGCCCTGTAAGCGGTGTGCCGATTTACGTGTCACCATGCCAAATATCGGCATCACACCATAAATAGCATCGACGAAGCTCCAGCGCTTTTTGCAGGAAGCGGAGAGAAAGTCACTGTAATTGAAGCAGATGCGGTCGGGGTATATGGCTGATGCCAGCTCTTTATCAGACACACTAACGCTCCTCATGATAATCATCAATATCCCAAACCTGGCGCAAAAAGGCCGCGCTAATGATTGCACATTTTGCCGGTTATATACCAGCAAGCCACGGATATTTCGTGCGGTAACGTAGAGCTCAGGACCAGGAAAAGATATGCTTCCGTCCATCCCTGTCTCTGCTTTGTGAACTATGAACAAAATTGTTTATGTAGAAGATGAACCCGAAGTGGGCTCACTGATTGCGGCCTATCTGGGTCGTCATGATATTGAGGTGATTGTCGAGATGCGCGGCGACCGTGCTGAAGCGGTCATTGCCGAACAGCAGCCCGATCTGGTGATGCTGGATATCATGTTGCCAGGCAAAGATGGCATGACTATCTGCCGTGACCTGCGGGCCAACTGGCAGGGGCCGATCGTGCTGCTCACCTCACTGGACAGCGACATGAACCATATTCTGGCCCTGGAGATGGGTGCGCAGGATTACATTCTGAAAACCACGCCGCCGGCGGTACTGCTGGCCCGCCTGCGCCTTCATCTGCGTCAGTCGCAGCAGGGACAGCCGGACGATGCGCCCAGCGCACCCGCCGCCAACCGTATGCTGCGTTTTGGCTCGCTGACCATCGATGCGCTGAACCGCCAGGTCACGCTGTTTGACGAGCAGATTGCCCTTTCCACCGCAGATTTCGATCTGCTGTGGGTACTCGCCAGCCATGCAGGCCAGACGCTTAACCGTGATGCGCTGCTGAAAACGTTGCGCGGGGTCAGCTATGACGGCCTTGACCGCAGCATCGACGTGGCCATCTCCCGGTTGCGCAAAAAGCTGCACGACAGCGCCACCGAGCCGTTCCGCATTAAAACCATTCGTAACAAAGGCTATCTGTTTGCGCCCCAGGCCTGGGATACCCGCGGACTATGAGAAAGCTTTTTATTCAGTTTTATCTGCTGCTGTTTGTCTGCTTTCTGGTGATGGCGCTGCTGGTGGGGCTGGTCTACAAGTTCACCGCTGAGCGTGCGGGCCGCCAGTCGATGAATGACCTGATGGCCAGTTCGCTCTACCTGATCCGCAGCGAACTGCGCGAGATCCCGCCGCGTGACTGGAATAAAACCATCAAGAGTCTCGATCTCGGCCTGTCGTTCGACCTGCACATTGAGCCGATGAACAAATATCAGCTTGATGAAGGCAACATGCGTCGGTTGCGCGCCGGAGAGATCGTGGCGCTCGACGATCAATACACCTTTTTGCAGCACATTCCGCGCAGCCACTACGTATTGTCAGTCGGGCCGATTCCCTATCTCTTCTATCTGCATCAGATGCGACTGCTGGATATTGCCCTGCTGATCTTTATAGGTATGTCACTGGCGCTGCCGGTGTTTATCTGGCTGCGCCCCCACTGGCAGGAGATGCAGCGACTGGAAAAAGCGGCTCAGCGCTTTGGCCGTGGCGAGCTGGACGTGCGCACCCATTTTGACAGTACCTCCAGCCTGTTCCGGCTCGGCATCGCCTTTAACCAGATGGCAGAGAACATCAATACGCTGGTTGCCAGTAAGAAGCAGCTGATAGACGGTATTGCGCATGAGCTACGCACACCGCTGGTGCGCCTGCGTTACCGGCTGGAGATGAGCGACAACCTCACTGATAGCGAACGGGTGGCGCTGAATCGCGATATCGGCCAGCTCGAAAGCCTGATTGAGGAGCTGCTGACCTATGCGCGTCTTGACCGGCCGCGCGTCGATCTCAATCTGAAAACACTGGATTTGGCCAACTGGCTGCGCGAGCGGCTTGACGATTTCCGCACTATCAATCCCGACGTGCGGCTCGACCTTGAGCTGCCGCAGCGTGAAAACATCGGCATTTCTGATACCCGCCTGATGGAGCGGGTACTGGATAACCTGGTAAACAATGCGCTGCGTTATGCGCAACAGCGGCTGCGCGTCAGTTTGTGGTTCGACGGTCCGATAGGGTGTCTGCAGGTGGAAGATGACGGTCCCGGCATTCCGCCTGAGGAGCGTGAACGGGTTTTCGAACCCTTTGTCCGGCTGGACCCCAGCCGCGATCGCGCTACAGGCGGCTGCGGACTGGGACTTGCGATTGTTCACTCTATTGCCCAGGCGCTGAGCGGCAATGTGACCATTGAGTCCAGTCCACTGGGCGGCGCCAGCGTTCGCTTTTGCTGGCCGGTTGATCTAACCTTGCGGGAAATTCCGCTGCGTTAAAAAACCACAAGGAGTCTTACGTGACCTCAGCGTATCAACAACTTACCAAGACGTTCCAGCGTCTTTCCCGTTTCAGCCACGTCACGGCCATCGCCGGATGTGACATGCAAACCACCATGCCGCCAGGCGGCAGTCAGGCGCGTGGTGAAGCGCTGGCCGAAATGAGCGTGTTGCAGCACCAGATCCTCACTGCCCCTCAGGTTGGTGAGTGGCTCAGGGCCGCGGAGCAGCAGTCACTGAACGATGTTGAGCGGGCCAATCTCAACGAGATGCAGCGCGCTTACCAGCAGGCCACTCTGCTGCCTGATGATTTTGTTGAAGCCAAATCAATTGCCGGTTCGGTATGTGAACATGCATGGCGCACTCAGCGTCCGGCCAACGACTGGCAGGGCTTCGCCGCCAATCTCAAAGAGGTGGTGCGTCTGAGCCGCGAAGAGGCCCAGCGCCGCGCCGACGCCACTGGCTGCTCGCGTTACGATGCGCTGCTGGATCTTTATGAACCGGGGATGACCCGCGCCCGGCTGGATGAAACTTTTGGCGAACTGAAAACCTGGCTGCCCGATCTGTTACAGCAGGTCGTGGAAAAACAGGCGAAACAGACTGTTGTCACGCCGCAGGGACCGTTCGCCCTGCCTGCTCAGCGTCAGCTCGGCCTGAGCATCATGGAAACGCTGGGTTTCGACTTTAACCATGGCAGGCTGGATATCAGTGCGCATCCCTTCTGCGGTGGCGTGCCGGAAGATGTGCGCATTACCACCCGTTACAACGAGAATGAGTTTCTCAGCGCGCTGATGGGCGTGATCCACGAAACCGGCCACGCTCGCTATGAGCAAAATCTGCCGCAGCAGTGGCGCGGGCAGCCGGTGGCGCTGGCGCGCTCCACCGCTATCCACGAATCACAAAGCCTGTTTATGGAGATGCAGCTTGGTCGCAGCCGCGAATTCCTGCAGCGCATTTTGCCGCAGATCATCGCCACCTTTGGCGACCAGCCTGCCCTGCAGGCGGATAATTTTGTGCGTCTGACCCAGCAGGTTAAGCCTGGCCTGATCCGGGTTGACGCCGATGAGCTCAGCTATCCGGCGCATGTCATTCTGCGTTATGAAATCGAGCAGGCGCTGATTGAAGGCGAGATTGAGGTTGAGGATATTCCGGCGCTGTGGGATGAGAAAATGATGCAGTCGCTGGGTCTGGATACCCGGGGTAACTACCGTGATGGCTGTATGCAGGATATCCACTGGACCGACGGCGCCTTTGGCTACTTCCCGACCTATACGCTGGGCGCGATGTACGCGGCACAGCTGTTCCGCTCGGTACATCTTGCGATTCCTCAGCTCAGCGAGCTGATTCAGCACGGTGAGCTGCAGCCGGTATTCGACTGGCTGCAACAGAACATCTGGCAGCACGGCAGCCGTTTCTCCACCGATCAGCTGCTGATCAACGCCACCGGCGAAGCGCTGAATCCGGCTTTCTTCCGCCAGCACCTTGAACAACGTTACCTGAATAGCTAAGCTCTCGGGCGGTCTGCTGACCGCCCTTTCCCGCCTTTGTACAATCGGTTACACGCCGATACCAAACACCCACGGACACCGTTCATTGATATCCCTATAGTCTCTTCACCGGCCCCGCAGTGGGCTACACATGAAAAAATAGTCTTCGAGGGATTTGCAATGAAAAAATTATTTGCACTGGTTGTCGCCGCTGCTATGGGTATGTCTTCTGTTGCTTTCGCTGCTGACACCACAGCTGCTCCAGCTGCTGCGCCAGCCGCAACAACCACTACTACCGCTGCAGCACCGGCTAAAACCGTTCACAAAACTGCGCACAAGAAACACCATAAAGCGGCTCAGAAAGCGCAGGCTGCTAAGAAACACCACAAAAAAGCTGTGAAAAAAGATGCCGCGCAGAAAGCGCAGGCTGCTAAAAAAGTTCACCACAAAAAAGTAGCTAAACCTGCTGCACAGAAAGCCCAGGCCGCTAAAAAAGTTCACCACAAAAAAGCCACTAAACCAGCTGCTCAGAAAGCCCAGGCCGCTAAAAAAGTTCACCACAAAAAAGCCACTAAACCAGCTGCTCAGAAAGCCCAGGCCGCTAAAAAAGTTCACCACAAAAAAGCCACTCAGCCAGCCGCTCAGAAAGCCCAGGCTGCTAAAAAAGTTCACCACAAAAAAGTAGCTAAACCAGCTGCACAGAAAGCTCAGGCTGCTAAAAAAGTTCACCACAAAAAAGTTGTGAAACCAGCAGCTAAAAACTAAGGTCGCCTTCAGCGCACGGCCACGAGATGATGATTAAAAACACCCGGTTCTGCCGGGTGTTTCTTTACTGGAGTCGATGATATGGTGCGTCGCTATCGCTTCGAAATTATTCTGCTGGTGATGATCCTGTGTGGCATTGTTGCAGCAAGCTTTTTTGTTTAACCGCTGTAGCGTACTGATTAACCAATAAAACTCCCTTTTTCAACGCTCACCGACTATAGTTACCGTACTTACGTAATAACAATAACGTTAATTTTTTCTCGCCATTGAGATTTCTATGCGCCTGGCTACCCTGTTAATGGTTGGACTCTTCAGCTTTGCCACCACGGTTCATGCCGATGATGACGATGACTCGCCTACTCCTGCTGAAATAAAGATGCTGTTTTTCGGTAAGGATCATCGCCAGGCAATCACCGATATTACCGCTGCCCCCTGGGATGCCATTGGTCAGCTGGAAACCGAAAGCGGCAACCTCTGTACTGCCACACTCATCTCTCCGCATCTGGCGCTGACCGCCGGACACTGTCTGCTTGCTCCGCCGGGTAATTTCGATAAGCCGGTTGCGCTGCGATTTATGGCCAGCGATAAAGGCTGGCGCTACGAGCTTCATGATATTGATGCGCGAGTTGAACCCTCGCTGGCATCAAAGTTAAAAGCGGACGGTGAAGGCTGGATCGTGCCGAGCAGTGCAGCACCCTATGATTACGGCATCGTGATTTTACGCAACCCGCCCTCAGCGATTACGCCTATTCCGCTGTTCGATGGCTCACGCAGCGATCTCACTGCGGCGCTGAAGCTGACCGGACGCAAAGTGACGCAGGCAGGCTATCCGGCTGATCATCTGGACACGCTTTACTCCCACAGCGATTGCCTGATCACCGGCTGGGCGCAGCGCGCCGTGTTGTCGCATCAGTGTGACACCCTGCCAGGTGACAGTGGTTCGCCACTGCTGCTCAACAGCGATAAAGGCTGGCAGTTAATCGCGGTACAAAGCTCAGCACCGGCAGCGAAAGATCGCTACCTGGCTGATAACCGCGCGATTTCGGTCACCTCGTTTAAAGATAAGCTGGAATCCCTGGCGCAGTAGCCCGCACTCTTACCCTCATTATCGGATGCGCGCCGGTTACGGCGCGCATCCCGGCGTTTAACCCGCTATCTGCTCCATCATCTGCAGAATACGCTTATCTGAGATGGGATAAGGCGTACCCAGCTGCTGAGCAAAATAACTGATACGCAGCTCTTCGATCATCCAGCGGATGCTCTGCACCTCTTCATCATCCTGACGCTGCGGCGGCAACTTGTTGCGCCACGCCTGATAAGCCTGCTCCACTGCCTGCACTTTTAACATCCGCGCACGATCGCTGTGCGGATCGGCAGGCAGTTTTTCCAGTCGGCGCTCAATCCCATGCAGATAACGCAGGGTATCGGCCAGTCGCTGCCAGCCGTTGCCGGTGACAAAGCCGCGATAAACCAGACCACTTAACTGCGCTTTGATGTCAGATAACGCCAGCGCCATGGTCATATCGACCCGGCCCTTCAGACGCTTATTAATGTTGAAGACTGCCGTCAGGATCTGCTCGACCTGCTTCGCGATGGTCACCACGGTTTCATTGAGTTCGCCGCGCACTTTGTCACGCAACTGCTCAAAAGAGGTTTGATCCCAGGCCGGTCCGCCCGCTTCCCCCATCAGCTTGTCGATGCCACAGGCGATGCAGTCGTCAATCAGCTCCAGCACTTTGCCATAAGGGTTAAAGTAGAGTCCGAGCTTGGCTTTGTTCGGCAGCTTCTCGTGCAGATATTTAACCGGTGACGGCACATTCAGCAGCAGCAGGCGACGCTGACCGCGCCACATCATTTTTTGCTGCTCCTGCTCGCTGTCAAACAGACGAATGGCGACGCTCTCTTTCTCGTCGACCAGCGCAGGCCAGGCTTTAACCTGGTAGCTGCCGCGCTTCTGTTCATAACTGCGTGGCAGATCGCCAAAACTCCAGATATGCAGCCCGCTCTGCTCCAGCCCGTCATCCGCCACTTTCGACAGCGTTTCCTGCACTTTGTCTTTCAGCTGTGCCTTAAGCGCAGTGAGATCTTTACCTTCCAGCAGTTTACGGTTGTGCTCGTCGACTACCCGGAACGTCATTTTCAGATGATCGGGCACCTGTTCCCACTGCCAGTTTTCCCGCTCCAGCGTGACGCCGGTCATGCGGCGAAATTCCCGCGCCAGCGCATCAGGCAGCGGCATCTCCATCGCTTTCACTCTTCCTAAGAACGCCTCGGCGTAGTTGGGCGCAGGCACCAGGTTGCGTCGCAGCGGCTTTGGCAGCGACTTAATCAGTGCGATGATTAGTTCACGGCGTACACCGGGGATCTGCCACTCAAAACCGCTATCCTCTACCTGGTTCAGCAGCGGCAGCGGAATATGTACCGTCACGCCATCCGCATCTGCGCCCGGCTCAAACTGATAACTCAGCTTCAGTTTGAGGTTGCCCTGATGCCAGAAGTTGGGGTAGTCGAGCTGACTGACTTTATCCGCACCCTCTTTGATCAGCATCTGCTTGTCGAAATTCAGCAGTTCTGCGTTTTCGCGACTGGCCAGTTTCCACCAGCTGTCGAAATGCTTCGCCGAGACCACCTCTTTGCCAATGCGCTGGTCATAAAAAGCAAACAGCGTTTCGTCATCGACCAGAATGTCGCGACGACGGGATTTGTGTTCCAGGTCTTCCACTTCGCTGCGCAGCTTCTGGTTTGCACGGAAGAAGGCGTGTCGGGTCTGCCAGTCGCCCTCCACCAGCGCGTGACGAATAAACAGTTCACGGCTCAGGGTGGGATCGATGCTGCCATAGTTAACTTTACGGGCGGCGACAATCGGCAGGCCATAGAGCGTGACTTTTTCGCTGGCCATCACCGCGCCCTGCGATTTCTCCCAGTGCGGTTCACTGTAGCTGCGCTTGATCAGATGCTGTGCCAGCGGCTCAATCCACTCCGGTTCAATACGGCCTGCCGTGCGGCCCCACAGGCGGCTGGTCTCGACCAGTTCCGCCACCATGGTCCACTTCGGCGGCTTTTTAAACAGCCCGGAGCCAGGGAAGATCGCGAAGCGGGTATTGCGCGCGCCGGTATACTCCTGCTTATCGGTATCTTTCTGCCCGATATGCGACAGCAGACCACTTAACAGCGCGCAGTGGACGGGCTGCAGCTCAGCCGGTTCACTGTTAACCGGAATGCCGAGTTCACGCACCACCTGCCGCAGTTGGGTGTAGATATCCTGCCATTCCCGCACGCGCAGATAGTTAAGGAAATCGCTTTTGCACTGGCGGCGGAAAACATTCCCGGACAGCGCTTTCTGCTGCTCCGCCAGATAGTTCCAGAGGTTCACATAGGCGAGGAAGTCGGAGTCTTTGTCGGCAAAGCGCCGGTGCTTTTCATCGGACGCCTGTTTTTTATCTGCCGGACGCTCACGCGGGTCCTGAATCGACAGGCCTGCGGTGATAATCATCACTTCACGCACGCAGCCAAATTTCTGCGCTTCCAGCACCATCCGCGCCAGGCGGGGATCCACCGGCAACTGCGCCAGCTGACGCCCGGAACCGGTGAGCTTATAGTGACCGGTCTCTTCGTTCAGGGTCAGCGCGCCCAGCTCTTCCAGCAGGCGGACGCCATCCTGGATATTGCGCTTATCGGGCGCTTCCACAAACGGGAAGGCAGCGATATCGCCGAGGCCCAGCGAGGTCATCTGCAGGATCACTGACGCCAGGTTGGTGCGCAGGATTTCAGGATCGGTAAAGGCCGGACGACTCAGGAAGTCATCTTCCGCGTAGAGACGGATACAGATACCGTCTGAAACGCGGCCGCATCGCCCTTTACGCTGGTTGGCAGACGCCTGTGATATCGGTTCAATCGGCAGGCGCTGCACTTTGGTACGGAAACTGTAACGACTGATACGCGCCGTACCGGGATCGATCACATATTTAATCCCTGGCACCGTCAGTGAGGTTTCCGCGACGTTAGTCGCCAGCACGATACGACGGCCACTATGCGACTGAAACACCCGGTTCTGTTCGGCGTTCGACAGCCGTGCATAGAGCGGCAGCACTTCGGTGTGTGGCAGATCGCGTTTGTTCAGCGCGTCGGCGGTATCACGTATTTCACGCTCACCACTCATGAAGATCAGGATATCGCCCCGGCTTTCCCGGCCCAGTTCATCTACGGCATCAAAAATCGCCTGCAGCTGGTCACGATCGCCATCATCCGCCTCTTCGATCACCGGCCGATAGCGCACTTCAACCGGATAGGTCCGGCCTGAGACTTCAATCACCGGCGCATTATTGAAATGACGCGAGAAACGCTGTGGATCGATGGTGGCGGAAGTGATAATCACTTTCAGATCGGGGCGACGCGGCAACAGCTCTCGCAGATAACCGAGCAGGAAATCGATATTCAGGCTGCGTTCGTGCGCTTCATCAATAATGATGGTGTCATATTGCATCAGCAGACGATCCTGCTGGATCTCTGCCAGCAGAATCCCGTCGGTCATCAGTTTAATCTGCGTCAGGTCGCTGACCTGGTCGTTAAACCGCACTTTATAGCCGACGCAGCCGCCCAGCGAAGTGCTGAGCTCATCGGCAATGCGGTTCGCCACGGTACGCGCGGCCAGACGGCGCGGCTGCGTATGACCAATCAGACCCGTCACACCACGTCCCAGCGCCAGACAGATTTTCGGCAGCTGCGTGGTTTTGCCCGAGCCGGTTTCACCGGCGACAATCACTACCTGGTGATCGCGAATCGCCTCAGCAATATCCTGCTGCTTCTGACTGACCGGCAGATTGTCCGGGAAGGTAATGGCTGGCGTGGCCGCACGGCGCTGGGCCACGCGCTGCTCGGCAGCGATAAAATCCTGCTCAAGCTCGCTGGCAATGCCCTGCTGTGCCTCGGGATTTTTAGCTTTTCTGGCACCCTGTAAACGGCGCTGTAACCGCTGGCGATCGCGCAGCATTACGCCGTCGAGGCGTGACCAGAGCGCTGCCAGTGGGGAAGTATCGGGAGATGACATAATAGTGACGTACCTTACTCAGACGGTGTCGCTGCGCGAAGCAGCGCCCTGCAAGCCGGGATAACCAGCTGATTCAATAAAAATAATTGCGCGCATCATAGCACATTCTGAACTGTTCCGGCGGCTGGCCCCGGTTACGCTTATTCAATTAATTCGAACATGGGTCTCGAAATATTGCGCTTTCACCGCGCCATCGATAACCGTAGAGTGTAAACCATTGAGCGGAAAGTCTTCCGCGTAACAGACAGGAAACCACCATGAGCAAAGTTTTAGTTCTGAAATCAAGCATTCTTGCAGGCTACTCACAATCAAGCCAGCTCGCTGACTTCTATATCGAACAGGCAAAGGCCCAGGGTAAAGAGGTTACCGTACGTGACCTGGCGGCTAACCCGATCCCGGTACTGGATGGCGAGTTAGTGGGTGCAATGCGTCCATCTGATACCCCGCTGTCACCTCGTCAGCAGGAGGCTCTGGACCTGTCTGATGAACTGATTGCAGAACTTCAGGCTCATGATGAAGTGGTGATTGCCGCGCCAATGTACAACTTCAACATCCCGACCCAACTGAAAAACTATTTCGACCTGATTGCTCGTGCTGGCGTGACGTTCCGTTACACCGAAGCAGGCCCGGAAGGTCTGGTTAAAGGCAAAACGGCAGTCGTTATCTCCAGCCGTGGTGGCATCCACAAAGATACCCCAACTGACCTGCTGACTCCTTACGTCAAGCTGTTCCTGGGCTTCATCGGCATCACTGACGTTGAGTTCGTGTTTGCTGAAGGCATCGCTTACGGTCCGGAAGTGGCCAGCAAAGCGACCGCTGAAGCGAAAGACGCTATCAAGCAGATCGTGACTGCATAAGTCTCACTCATCTCAGGATGAGGCTGATCAGTTAAGATTAGATTTGTAAAGGCTGTCACGGTTAAACGTGGCAGCTTTTTTTATGGGCGAGGGAGCCGCAGTGCGGGCCTGAGCACCTCTGCAGCTGCCGGGCCGTCCTCGCGCCGCTCACGCGGTACCTTCGGCTTTGACGTCGTGCCGACGAACCGTTCGGGGATCGGCCCTCCCTGGCCGGCCCCGAACTCTCCACGCTTCCCGGCGTGGACTTCTGGCCCACCGTCACGCCTCAGCGCTGCGGATAGCCCTTTCAGCAGCAGAGGCGCTCAGGCCTCCACCTTTCGTGCCCTTTTTAACAATACACGCTGAAGTTTCAGAGCAGGCCCCTGCCCGGCGCCAGACTGCATTATCACCTGTCGCTTAACTGACTGGCATCAGGCCATGCGCCCGTTTTTTTTCGCCGGTTACTGGCTGCTCTCTGCCGCTTTTCTCAGCCACTGACCATTGATGCCGCGCACATATTCCCCCGCGGCCGCACGGCTCACCAGCTTCTGTCCGGCAATACTGGCGACATCGGCCGTGGAGAGATTATTCTGTTCTGCCAGTCGCTGATACTCCTGCTGACGTCCGGCATTAATACGCTGCACCAGCGCCAGCGTTTCACTATCCTGCGCACGTGCCGCCAGATAGCCGGAGAGCGTTTCACCTGCCCGCCCCGATTGCCGCGCCTGATCCAGCGTCAGTGCCCAGGCAGGCTGCGCCATCGTAAGAGCGAGGAACAGCACCGCGCTTATGCGTTTCATCGTTGCTCTCCTCAGAACAGACCGCTCTGGTTTTTCAATAGCGCTTCCACGTCTTTATCGACTTTGATGTGGATCTCATGTTCGATTTTCACGTTCATGTTGATGGTGATGGGATCTTTAGGTGCCGTGACTTCAATGCGCGGCACGCAGCCGATGCTCAGCAGTCCGGCTGCCAGAACCAGTAGTGCCCTCAGGCTCATGGTGAAGTGTCCTTGTTGGATGGCAAATTCGCATGTTGCTCTAACCAGGATTGCAAATTATCGCCAAAGCGCAGGCTGCGCCAGAGCTGAAACAGGTTTTCCTGATGATGATAGTTGAGATTGACCGTCTGACGACGGTTACTGAACTGGCTGATGCCCTGTACCTGGGCCTCCATGGTGAGGTCGCCAAGATTATCCAGATTGATCGTGGCCCAGCTGCGGGAGACTTCCATATAACGTAACCAGTCCAGCGCGGCGCCCGTCGCCACGTTATTGCGGGTAATCGCATCCGCCATATCTTTATCCAGCCGGAAGGTCAGCGGACCGCTGTTGGCAATCCACCCTTTCTCCACCAGCCAGTGTGGATTATTGAGCCACAGCGGCAGTTCACCGTTGACCTTGCCCGACATGGCAAACTGTTTAGGTTTCAGCGCCGTCACCAGCTCGCTGAGGCTGATATTGCGCAGTGACACCCGGGCTGGATCATGCTGCGGCATGCGCAAAGCGGGCAGCGTAATTTGTCCGCCCAGCAGATCAAGGCTGACATCCTGCAACGTCAGTGGCGCCTGTTCGGACCACGGCCAGTTACCCTGCAGGTCAGCGCGAATATTCTGCATCGCAAACTGGTTCTTAACCTCGGCAATGCGCAGTGATACCGGGCCATGCTGACCAAACTGCCATTGCTGCTCATGGAATCTGAACGGCAACGAGAAATCGATACCGTTAACCTGGCTGTCAGGCGTCCAGATGCTGCCCTGTTTTACCGTCCAGTGGCCTCCCGCCTGGAAACCCTGCTCACTTGCGGCGGAAAAAGCGACCTGTGCCTGCAAACTGCCGCCCTGGATCTGCATTTTCATGTCGGGGCTGAGCAACGGCTGAAACACCGTCAGCGACTGTGCCGGCCACCAGGCCTGGCCGCGAAGCCGTTCGCCATCCCAGCGGCCATTAACCCGCAGCGGGCCAACCTTGCCCGCTTGTAAAGTGCCTCGCCAGATAAAATAGCCGGGATCACGACCTTTCGCCTCAAAGTCGAGCGTGGAGTCTGCCAGATGTCCGCCATAGCTGAAGCGGGTCTCTCCCGCCTGCAGGCGGAAATGCCCATTGAACGCCGGATGCGCCGCATCACGCTGCCAGTTTACTGGTTTAGTCAGTGTCAGACGCGGTTTTGCAACGTTGACACTGCCATACGCCAGCTGATTAAAACCGGTGGACAAGGTATCCAGATGGATCAGGGTGTCGTGCCAGCCGCCCGTGCCTTTAACATCCCAGCGCGCCTGCAGCGGCAGCATCTCGCCATCTCCCCAGTAGCGCCAGTTCCATTCGCCCTTATCGGGCCAGAAATCAGTGGCGCGGCCATCGAGATGCAACCGGAAGCGGCCAAAACTGGCATCGTGCGCATTGAGAATGGCCTGCAGGCGGCCATCAATACCCTGCGAGGAGAGTCGTACGCCCGCCAAAGGCCAGCGCGCTTCGTCCACTTCCAGCGTTGACAGCAACCGGCCACGCAGGCGCAGCAGCGATTTAGGTTGCAGCAACAGTTGAGGATCGAGCAGCGAGCCGCTGAGCACGCCCGGAATGGAGCCGTAAAGTTGAAGATCGGCCAGCTTGCTTTCGCCGGTTAGCTGAAACGGCAGGTTGCTGTTGGTCAGGCTGAGGTTGCCGGGACCGACGCCAAGCACCACGTTGCCCTTGCCGCCGCGTCCCTGGGTCAGCAGGTTAACGCGACCGCTAATCTGGCTACTTTCAAGGCCCGACTGCCAGTTATCCAGCGTCAGGTTAACAAACCCTGATAGCGGCTGAGCCTCCAGCGGCCAGAAGTATTCGCCCTTTTCAATCCGAATCTGATCGCGGCTGATCTGCCAGGGCAGTCTGAGAAGCGGCCTGGTCACTTCGGCCATCGCCACGCGTAGCTCGCCCTGCTGCTGCTGCCAGTTAAGCGTCAGATGCAGGGGATGCGGCAGTGCGTTCAGCGCCAGCTGTCCGGTCACTTCGCCGTTCACCGGCAGATCAGTGGCAAAGGTGGGTAACGCCAGATGACCACTCAGTGTGACAGGTTCAGGAAGTGCGGGATGGGTGAGCGTCAGGCGACTGATAGCGAGCTGCTGACCGGTCAGCGTTGCCGCCAGCTGCAGATTATCGCCCTGATAACTGAGTTGCTGGCGATCTTTTTCCAGCGTCAGATCCAGCGCGCCCGCATACGTCTGCCACGGCGTAACGATTAATTTGCTCAGATGAACGTCGGCGCCAGGCAGCATTGCCTGCCATTCGGCCAGCGTTTTGGGGGCTGCCGTGCTGTCATCACTGGCAGGTAATTTTTGCAGGCAGGTGCTATCCAGCGTCAGCTCTGACGCATTCAGTTTCCAGCGCGACTGATGCCAGCCCAGCGACACCCCCTTTACCGTTGCCAGGGAGCAATCCCCTGCGAGATAACGAAGTTGTGGCAACCACAGGCCACCCTCCCGCCAGCGCGGTGCGCCCGACAGCTCAATGCGGGTATCTTCAGGTAGCCAGATGCCGACCAGCCGCGGCAGCCATTGCGTTACAGTCAAGATCAGGCCGAGCAGCAGCAGAATCAGCGCCAGAATGGCGGCCAGCCGTCGCCGGAACATCCGTGGCATAAAAGCCATAATCCTTTTCCTTACAGTATCCTGACAACGATGATGGCATGTAATCTGCCAGAGGTGAAGGTCTGCGCCGGACACAAGTCAGCTGTTTCAGCAAAGTCTGTCAGAAAACGTTATCCTTGCTCTATCACCTCTGCAGGAGCACAACGATGAAAATCGCGGTTTACAGCACCAAACATTACGATCAGAAATACCTTGAGCAGGTCAATCAGCAGTTCGGCTTTGAACTGGTGTTTTTTGACTTTTTACTCTCTGAAAGCACCGCCAAAACCGCTGTGGGTTGCGATGCTGTCTGTATCTTTGTAAACGATGACGGCAGTCGCCCGGTGCTGGAAGAGCTGGCCGGGCTGGGTGTGAAATACATCGCGCTGCGCTGTGCCGGTTTCAATAATGTTGATCTGGCTGCTGCAAAAGAGCTGGGTCTGGAGGTGGTGCGCGTGCCCGCCTACTCACCGGAAGCGGTCGCTGAACATACTATCGGCCTGATGATGACCCTGAATCGCCGTATTCATCGCGCTTATCAGCGTACCCGTGACGCAAACTTTTCGCTCGACGGCCTGACCGGTTTCAACATGCATAACAAAACCGCGGGTGTTATTGGTACCGGTAAAATCGGGATTGCGACGATGCGGATTCTGAAAGGTTTTGGTATGCGGCTGCTGGCGTATGATCCCTACCCGAGTGAGCAGGCGCTGGAACTGGGCGCGGAATATGTCGATCTGAAGACGCTGTTTGCTGAATCCCACGTCATTACGCTGCACTGTCCGCTGACGCCGGAGAATCATCATCTGCTCAACGCCGACGCGTTTAAACAGATGCGTGATGGGGTGATGGTTATCAACACCAGTCGTGGTGGTCTGATTGATTCACAGGCGGCGATTGACGCGCTGAAACAGCAGAAAATCGGCGCGCTCGGCATGGATGTTTATGAGAATGAACGTGATCTGTTCTTTGAAGATAAGTCGAATGATGTGATTCAGGACGATGTGTTCCGCCGTCTGTCGGCGTGCCATAACGTGTTGTTCACCGGCCATCAGGCGTTTTTAACCGCCGAAGCGCTGACAGCCATTTCTGAAACGACACTGAATAATCTCAGCCAGCTCGACCGCGGTGAAAACTGCCCGAACCGACTTTCTGCCTGACTGTGCGGGCCGGAGCAATCCGGCCTGATCATCAGCGCGCGCAATTCCCGCCAATTAACGCCTGCTCATCACAGCGACGGCCATTCACTAACTGACACATCCCCACTCTTGAGCCATCCAGCTGATGCGAAAATGCCAGCGTTCCACCCGCATTTGAACAGGTGCTTTCTGCCAGGGAAGACATCACCACCCGTGGCTGGATGTGGGCGGCGGTGGCTTGTTGCGGTGGCTCGTTATCATCACTGTTGCTGCTGCAGGCAGAGAGTAATAACGCGGCACCGGCCAGCAAAAAGGTGGCTGCTTTCATCAGTCGGACTCCGGGAAGTGGGGGAAAAGGCTGGCTCAGCATATGTCAGGCAGCACAACGGGTCGAGAGGTGAAACAGCTTTTTACAAAATTCTTCGGCGTCATTTGCAAGCAGAATTATCTTGTTTACCTGTTATCGCTGAACTGTCACCCTTTTTCAGCCCTTCTTAATTCGGAGTAAAGCCATGTTAATGGATATGTTAATTCGCATAGCGCTGGCCGGTATTCTTGGCGGCCTGATCGGCATGGAGCGCCAGATGCGGGCCAAAGAAGCGGGACTGCGTACCCATATTCTGGTCGGTATCGGTAGTGCGATGTTTATGCTGGTATCGAAATATGGCTTCGCCGATATGCTCAACAGCGAACATGTAGCACTGGATCCCAGCCGTATTGCGGCACAGGTGGTCAGCGGCATGGGTTTCCTTGGCGCGGGCACCATTATGATTCAGAAGCAGGTGGTGAAAGGCTTAACCACGGCGGCGGGATTATGGGTGACTGCGGCGATTGGTCTGGTGATTGGTAGCGGCATGTATGAGATAGGCATTTATGGCACGGTTCTGGCGCTGGTGGTGCTGGAGGTCTTCCGCCGCCTGAGCCATTTTCTCATCGGTAAACATCATACGCTGCTGGTTTTCCTTAAGCCCAAAAGTGTGCCGCTGGTGCTGCTGGTCATGCAGCGGGAAGGCATTCGCTACGGCAATGTGACGGTGATTAACCGGGATGAGGAGAGTGGTCTGTGTGAGCTCAGTGTTCAGGTGACGCTGTCCCGCAAATCAAACGATGCTCACCTCTACGATAAGATCATGGAGATCAAAGGAGTTCAGTCGCTGGAGATGATGTAAATCCCTCTCCATAAAAGTCATTCCTGCTGAACCCAGGCCGGTCAGCGGCAGGACGTTGCAGAAGGGAGTCATCCGAACTCACTGCCTTCTGCCCTCTCCATTAAATTCAACTATTACCAGAATCAGAAAATCATGCAGACTGACCTGAGAGATAGAGCCCGCCGGGAATTAATGTCATAATCCGTGATTGTTTATTAAGGTAACCATTTATCCGGGGAAAAATGCGCCAGAACTCTGACCATCGTGACGATACCCTGTCCGCTTCTGCACGTAAAAGTAGCTGGCCGGTATTGAGTATGTTTATGTTTACGCTAATTGCGGGCGCTGTGGCTATCATGATGATCCTGGATCATCGTAATTCCGTGAATAATGCGCTTGAGACCGGACAATGTCTGGCGGTGGAAGGCGCTGAAAGTTTGCTGGAAATGCTCAGACACTTTTTACATCATGCCTATCGCTGGATTTTTAAAGCCTGTGGCTAGCAATACTAAATTCAGTGCAGCAGAAAATGCAGTAATCCGTGTCGGTTGACCAGTAACAAAACGCCGCAATACATAACTGCAACATAGCAGAGTAAAAAGAGTATCAGCGTCAATATAAATCGAACACCATGATTTTTTATATCGTGCGTGTTTTCCTGATGTCTCATAGCCTTTAAACTTTCCTCCGTCCTTATTCACATATATAGCCAGCAATTTAACGATTTGTTACGCTGCCTGCATTGCCATGATGTGCGAAACGATAAAGTCACAGCAGGTCTCTCAGGAAAAAAGTTATGTGTGTAAAAATTAAAGCCACCCTTTTTAACTTTCACATTCACTTTAATGGCTTTAATTTCACCCGTCTGCTTTGAAAAGCAACAGTTTTGGACGTGGTGATATGTGCCAGTAAAATCGTTTCAGATTTAACGGGACACAAAAAACCCTGATGTTTGTGCAATTCAGGTGTTCTTAATTATAACCCGGCAGTGTCAACGCACATTCAACAGCAAGGTTTTTCAGATTCAGTCGATAATGAAATTAACAGTACATCATGATATTTAACTCCCTGCGAATTTATAGCAACAATTCAAATAGAGTTTTCAGATCAGATAAGCATAAACAGAACTCCGTTTAGGCATGATTGATTAATAGCGGTGCATGCTCTTTTTTTTGTTAACTGGTCGCTCTGATGAAATCTCTGTTAATTATCTCCATCATTTTTATGACTGCGGGTTGTGCGGCAAAAAAAGAGAATGCGCGGGCTGATGCTTACCAGGCATCACCGCCATCCTGTTCTGCGCACAATGATGAAATCGATTGTCAGTGGAAAGATGTGCCAGCCAGCTGACATCGCATAGTTGAACTCTGTTCGTGTTGTCTCATCCCACAGTTTTTGGGTAATGACCTGGTAAGGCCTGCCCTCTTTGCTTCATTGAGTACCGCCGCATCGATTTACGTCGCTGCCTCCCTTAACGGGCAGCCTCTGCCGGATTCGCCGGGCGGCTATCCGCTGATTACTTCACTCCAGTACTGGCATTCGCGGCAACAATCCGTACCATACGCTGCATATTCGTGACACCGCAGTGAAGTGTCTGGCTGAACGCGCACGGCAATTTGCCCTTTAGCTACGCTTTCTGGATTTTGAGATAGGTAAAAATGCAAGATAATCAAACGGTTGACAAGAAAGAACAGTACAACCTCAATAAACTGCAAAAACGTCTGCGTCGTAACGTCGGCGAAGCCATTGCAGATTTTAATATGATTGAAGAAGGCGACCGCATCATGGTCTGCCTGTCGGGCGGCAAAGACAGCTACACCATGCTGGAAATTTTGCGCAGTCTGCAAAAAAGCGCGCCGGTCAACTTCAGTCTGATTGCCGTTAACCTCGACCAGAAACAGCCGGGCTTCCCTGAGCATATCCTGCCGGAATATCTTGAGTCGCAGGGCGTTGAGTATCGGATTATCGAAGAAGATACCTACTCCATCGTCAAAGATAAGATCCCGGAAGGCAAAACCACCTGCTCACTCTGCTCGCGCCTGCGTCGTGGCATCCTCTATCGCGTCGCGACTGAGCTGGGCTGTACTAAAATTGCGCTGGGCCACCATCGCGATGACATTCTGCAGACGCTGTTCCTGAACATGTTTTACGGCGGAAAAATGAAAGGCATGCCGCCAAAGCTGATGAGTGACGATGGCAAGCAGATTGTGATCCGTCCGCTGGCTTACTGCCGTGAGAAAGATATCATCCGCTTCTCAGAAGCGCGTCAGTTCCCGATTATTCCGTGTAACCTCTGTGGTTCTCAGACGAACCTGCAGCGTCAGGTGGTGGCCGATATGCTGCGAGACTGGGATAAGCGCTATCCTGGCCGTATCGAAACCATGTTCAGCGCGATGCAGAATGTGGTGCCGTCACATATGGCGGATATCAACCTGTTCGATTTTAAAGGCATTAAGCATGGCGATGCGGTGGTTGATGGCGGAGACCTCGCCTTTGACCGGGAAAGCCTGCCGCTACAGCCTGTTGGCTGGCGGGCTGATGAAGAGGATGCCCCGGATACCAGTGCGCGTCTGGATGTGATTCAGATTAAATAAGTGCTGGACAGATTAAGGGCGTGCTGCTGGCAGCACGCCCTTTTTTTATATGTTGCGGTGCGGTGGTGGATCCATTATCGGTGGAAACTCCGGATCTGTCGGCGGATCAGGCTGGGGTTGTGGCTGAGGAATAGGCTCAGGAATCGGGGTCGGATCCGTGGGGATAGGCTCGCTGTTAAAAATCGCGCTCATGCCGTACTCCTTTTGTTGCGAATGGATTTTAAGCTTAGGTAAGGAACGGCATTACAGCCAGGCGGGCAAAAAAAAGCCGGCACACGGGCCGGCATGTTTCGAATTAAATGTGCTATGCATTAATTCTAAATTAGGAAGTAAGACAATATGGAGCGCAACGCCCATCGCTTGACGTTGCATTCACCTGCGGGAGAGAGTTTGCGTCAGCAGCGACAATGGGTTCTTGATGTCGATCAGCTTTTGCGTCCTTTACGGGATTTTCAGCGCAGATAACCGATACGCTACGCATACCGTCAGAGCCAGCGCCGTTTGCGCAGGTACCCCGCTACCCCGACGGCCAGTGCCACCAGCAGCAGACAGAAGATAGAGAAACCGTATCGCCATTCGCCGCCCGGAATACCGCCCAGGTTGACGCCAAACAGGCCGGTCAGGAAGGTGGCTGGCAGAAAAATCATCGCCATCAGTGACATGGTATAGGTACGACGGTTCATCGACTCCGCCATCGCAGAAGCAACCTCATCAGCCAGAATCGCGGTACGCGCCACGCCCGCATCCAGATCATCCAGCCCGCGTCCCAGCCGATCGGCAATTTCCTGCATCCGGCGCCGTTCGCTGTCATCCATCCAGGCCAGTTTTTCACTGGCCAGCCGCGCATAGACATCCCGCTGCGGTGCCATATACCGCCGCATCACAATCAGCTGTTTGCGCAGCAGGCCGAGTTCGCCTCGTGCTGGCATCCGCTGGTCAAGAAGCGCATCTTCCAGCTCAATGATTTTGTCATGTAAATCTTCGATAAATTCGCTGGTGTGATCGGTCAGGGCATCACAGACATCGACCAGCCAGCTGCCGCAGTCAATCGGGCCATTACCATTCTGCAAATCCGTAAGGACTTCATCGACGGCAGAAACTTTACGCCGCCGGGTCGAGACGATGAGCTTATCGTTGATAAACACCCGCATCACCACCAGCTGGTCGCGACGCGCATCGCTGTTGTGGTTGACGCTGCGCAGCACGATCATAAAGCCGTCGCCCAGCCGGCTGACGCGTGGACGCATACTGTCGCCTGCTAAGGCGTCTCGCACGGCATCAGGGATTTGTGGCGTCGACTGCAGCCATTCCGCGCTCTTACGGTGGGTATAGTTCAGATGGAGCCAGCAGGGCTGCTCACACTGGATGACTTCATCTTCAGCAATCGGGATCATCCCGCCCTTGCCATCCAGCTGGCAGGAAATTATGGCATCTGAAACCTGTAACGCTTTTCCTTCAATTACGTCCACACCATCGCCTCACTACTAAAATCAATACGATACAGTCTAGCGTGACGGTGTTGAGTTGCAATCTCCGGGCTGTGTAGAAAGATGTCAGAGGGTGGCCGGTTGACCGGCCACCTGCACTCAGTGCTTTTCAATCCACAGTTCACGACTGTAGGCGACATCTTCAGGGTTAGTAATGGGATAGCCTTTAACCCAGGGCTTAATCAGGCGGCCATTGGTATACTGATAGATGGGGGCGATCGGAGCCTGCTCAGCCAGGATCTGCTCGGCACGGTTGTAATCGCTGTTACGTACCTGATCGCTGGTCTCCCGGCTGGCTTTAGCGATAACCGCATCATAATCCGCGTTGTTAAAGCGCGCGATGTTGCTGCTGTTGCCCGACGTCAGCAGATTCAGGAAGGTGGAGGGTTCATTGTAGTCACCGACCCACGAGGCGCGGATCACATCGAAGTTTCCGCTGTTACGGCTGTCGATATAAGTTTTCCACTCCTGGTTCTCCAGCGTGACATCCACACCCAGGTTCTTTTTCCACATCGAGGCCACAGCAATCGCAATCTTCTGGTGGCTCTCAGAGGTGTTGTAGAGCAGTTTGAGTTTCAGCGGCTTGCCGGGACCGTAACCGGCAGCAGCGAGCAGCGATTTAGCCTGTGCATTCAGGCTGTTCTGATCGTGCTGTTGCATAAATGTGGGTAATGGCTTAAAGCCTGCTGTCACATCTGGCGTAAAGTGCCACGCCGGTTTCTCACCGGTGCCCAGCACTTTTTCAGCAATCACTTTCCGGTCGATAGACCAGGAGAGCGCTTTGCGAACCCGCACATCGGCCGTCGGCCCTTTCTGCGTGTTAAACGCGTAGTAGTAGGTGCCTAACTGGTCAGGTGTGTAGACCTCTCCGGGCAGGGTTTTCTTCAGTAGCGCATACATGTTTTTAGGGAAGGATTCGGTGATATCAATATCGTTGGATCGATAACGTTTAGTGGCGCTCGACTCTTCATTAATCGGCACGAAAGTCACTTTCGTCAGCACCGAATGCGCATCATCCCAGTAGTGAGGATTACGTGTCAGTACGATTTTTTCGTTTACTACGCGTTCGCTGAGCTGATAAGCCCCGTTGCCCACCAGTTTGCCGGGTGACGTCCAGCTGTCACCCTGTTGCGCAATAATTTTCTGCGGCACCGGAAAAAGCGCCACGTTAGCCACCAGCGCCGGGAACCACGGCACCGGACGATCCAGCGTCACCTTAAGCTGGTTTTTACTCTGTGCGACCACACCCAGCTTGTCGGGCGTCATTTCGCCTTTGGTAATCGCTGCCGCATTTTGAATACCGCTTAAGCCCGCGAACCAGGCAAAGGCTGAACTGTTTTTCGGATCGACCAGCCGCTGCCAGCTGTAGACAAAATCCTGAGCCGTGACCGGATCACCGTTCGACCAGCGCGCGTTATTACGCAGCGTAAAGACCCAGGTTTTGTTATCGCTGCTGCTCCAGCTCTGCGCCACGCCCGGCACGATTTTGCCCTGTGCATCCTGATTGGTCAGCCCTTCAAACAGATCGCGTATCACCTGAATTTCAGGCAGTCCTACCGCTTTAAGCGGATCGAGCGAAGCGGGTTCATCTTTAATATGGCGAACGATCTGCTGCTGTTCAGCCAGCTGTGCGCCAGCGGGTGGATTCGCCGCGATGGCGGGTGTGATGCTGCTGCTCAGGCTGATTGCTGCCAGCGTCATGCGAAAGGTCTTGACCATTATCACTCCTTTACCCCAAAGAAGCGCTGCATCAGTCTGTTGCCGATGCAACTTGTGCAGGGCACTTTAGCGCAAATGGCTGACAGATAAATAGCTATTTTCCGCACACGGCTTTTCCGCTACTTTTAGTAAAACCCTTTGAGGAAATAACTATGTCGCCACTCCATCCACGTCCCCTGCGCGGCAAACTGGACGTCCCCTATCAGCAGTATGGCCGCTCAGTGCTGGGTGCGCCTCTGCTCTGGTTTCCGGCGCCGCTGGGCGATCCCGAGAGCGGGTTGATTCTGGCGGGTACCCACGGTGATGAGAATGCGGCCATCGCCACCCTCTCCGCCGCATTACGGACGCTGCCTGATGGAATGCGGCGGCACCACGTGGTGTTAGCGGTCAATCCTGATGGCTGTCAGCTCGGACTGCGCGCGAACGCTAACGGCGTCGATCTCAACCGCAACTTTCCGGCGGCGAACTGGCAGTCAGGCGAGACGGTATATCGCTGGAACAGCGCTGCCGATGATCGTGATGTGGCGCTCTCGACCGGCACTCATCCGGCTTCTGAACCGGAAACCCAGGCGCTCTGTGCGCTGATTCATCAGCTGAAACCACGCTGGATCGTCTCATGGCATGAACCGCTGGGCTGTATTGACGACCCGCATCAGGCAGAGATTGGGGGCTGGCTGGCCAGCCACACCGGCCTTCCGCGGGTCAGCAGCGTTGGTTATGACACGCCAGGCTCATTCGGCAGCTGGTGTAAAGATCTCAGTCTGCCCTGCGTGACTGCTGAAATGCCGGTGATTTCAGTGGATGAAGCCACTGAAACCTACCTGGAGATGATGGTTAATCTGCTGCGCTGGCAGCAATGATCAGCTGACCGTTTCGCACTTTAATCGCCGGTTCTGCATCTACCGCCAGCCAGGTCGGCCCGTCGAGATCGGCAAAGCGGGTCTGCGGCACCAGTGGCAGTGCGGCGCGTATCGCCCGCGAGGTGCAGAGCATGCAGCCGAGCATTACCGCAAAACCCTGCTGCTGAGCCGCATCGGCCAGCGCCAGCGCCTCGGTCAGCCCGCCCGCTTTATCCAGCTTGATGTTGACCATCTCATAACGACCTCGTAGTGCCGCCAGACTTTCGCGGGTGTGACAGCTCTCATCGGCGCAGATCGGTAATGGATGGATAAAGTTCTCCAGCGCCGCATCCTCACCCGCTGGCAGAGGCTGTTCCAGCATCGCCACATTGATGTCCGCCAGCAGCTGACAGCGCGCCGCCAGACCTTCGGCGTGCCAGGATTCATTGGCATCCACAATCAGGGTCGCGTCCGGCACGGCGGCGCGAATCGCCATCAGCCGTTCGGTAATGAAATTATCATCCAGCTTAATCTTCAACAGGGTTGCACCATGCTGCCACAGCGCCAGCGCACTGCTGGCCATCGCCTCGGGGGTATCAATGCTGACGGTCTGCGCGGTCACCACATCCTCAGGTACAGTGACGCGGCTAAGCTGCCAGAGGCTGCTCTGCTGCTGGTGTGCGGCGAGATCCCACAGTGCGCTGTCAATGGCGTTGCGCGCAGCCCCGGCGGGCAGCGCCTGTTGTAACGCCTCGCGCGTCATGCCCTGTTGCAGCGCGGGCAGCAGCGCGGCGATTTGCGCCAGCACCGAGGCCTCGCTTTCACCATAGCGCGCATAAGGCGTCGCTTCGCCAACGCCTTTTACTCCGTCTTCCTCAATTTCCACCACCACCACTTTGACTTCAGTCCGGGTTCCACGGGCAATGACAAACGGCGTATGCAACGGCCAGGCTTCGGGATAACTTTTTACCGTTCTCATTTCCACTCCACAATGTGCGACGCAGTGGCAGACCGCCACGTTAAATTCCACAATTGAACTCGTAAACCCTTAACATTTATGTCATAAACAACGGCTATCTTTAGCCGTTTTGTGTCAGATCTTTTTTATCATTAAAAGGAATCACTATGTCTCAGACTGTTCATTTTCAGGGTAACGCCGTACCGGTTGCGGGTCAGTTTCCTCAGGCTGGCGATAAAGCCAAAGCTTTCACGCTGGTAGCGAAAAACCTGGTCAACGTCGCGCTCTCTGAGTATGCAGGAAAACGCAAAATTCTGAACATTTTCCCGAGTGTTGATACCGGTGTCTGTGCTTCATCGGTGCGCAAGTTCAATCAGGCTGCAAGCGAACTGAATAACACCGTGGTGTTATGCATCTCTGCCGATCTGCCGTTTGCCCAGTCGCGCTTCTGTGGCGCAGAAAACCTGAACAACGTGGTGACGTTGTCGACCCTGCGCGGCTCAGAGTTTAAATATGATTATGGCGTGGAAATTGCCGATGGTGCGCTGGAAGGTCTGACCGCACGTGCCGTAATTGTGCTGGATGAGAACGATAAAGTGATCTACAGCCAGCTGGTTGATGAAATCACCACTGAGCCTGATTATGACGCTGCGCTGACCGCGCTGAAGTAATAAAAAAAGCGGATAACCAGGTTATCCGCTTCCCATCTTCTGTTTGCCGTTTACTCGCTTTCGGTGCGCTTCTGCCCCAGACCATACTCCCGCAATTTATTAGCAATCGCTGTATGCGACACACCAAGGCGTTTTGCCAGTTTTCGGGTACTGGGATAGGAGAGATAGAGCCGCGTCAGAATAGACCGTTCGAAACGACTGGTGATCTGATCCAGCGTCCCTTCCAGCGCCTCATCGCCCAGTGACACATCCAGAGCCTGTTCAGGCAACACGATATCCTGCGGACGCAGTTCGTAACCTTCCAGTTGGGTTAACGCCCGATAAAGCGCATTTTTCAGCTGACGCACGTTGCCAGGCCAGGCGTAGCGGGTCAGAAAAGCGTTAAGCTGCGGTGAGAGTCGCGGACGCGCCATCCCCTGCTCATCCGCAAAGCGGGCAACAAACATCTCGGTCAGCGGCAGAATATCCTGCGGACGATCGCGCAGAGGCGGCAGTTGCAGCGTCAGCACATTGAGCCGGTAAAAGAGATCCTCGCGGAACTCCCCGCGCTGCACCAGTTCAATCAGGTTTTTCTGCGTAGCGCAGATTACCCGCACATTGACATGCACTTCATGCTCTTCACCGACGCGGCGGAAGGTGCCATCATTGAGAAAACGCAGCAGCTTGGTCTGCATTCTCGGCGACATCTCACCAATCTCATCCAGCAGCACAGAGCCGCCATTAGCCTGCTCAAAAAAGCCCTTCTTACCTTCCAGCGCATTCGGATAGGCTCCGGCGGCATGACCAAACAGCTCGCTTTCGGCGACGTCGTCGGGCAGAGAGGCACAGTTCAGCGCCAGGAAGGGATTCTTGCCACGGGCACTGCGCAGATGGCAGGCGCGTGCCAGCATATCTTTCCCGGTGCCGGTGTCGCCAACAATCAGTAAAGGCGCGTCGAGCATCGCCAGTTTACGCGCCTGATCCACCACCTGACGCATCTTCGGCGTGACAGCAATGATATGGTCAAACTCCGATTCATCGGTGACCACCAGATTCTGCAACTGACGACCCATGCGGGCTGTCGACTTCAGCATCACCATCGCTCCCACCGGCCTGTCGTTCTGGCCCTCTTCGCCCGGCAGATAAATAGGACGCGCTTCCATCAGAAAATCGCGGCCCTCAATGACCACATGCTGCGCCTGCGCTTCAACCCGATCGCTCTCCAGCCAGCGCATGAAGTTGAAGCCGTTAATCAGATTACCGGCGCTGAAGTTGCGCATCTTCTCTTCATCGAGATTAAACAGGTTCTGTGCGGCCGGATTAGCCAGTTCAACCTTGCTTTTCAGATCGATGGAAAAAACCGGATCCGGCATCGCCACCAGCAGCGCGCTCAGCGCACGATGCTCGCGTTCAGAGGGCATGTACGCTACCGTGCGCACATCTGTTACGCCCGGTGTACGCCGGATTTCAGCCATCAGATTGCTGAAGGCGTCAAATTCCAGTGCAGAAAAGTTGAGGTAGATGCGGCCCAGCGCCGTGATTTCGATACCGCGTAAATCAATGTTGCGGGCCACCAGCAGATCGAGCAGTTCACGCGTCAGACCGAGTCGGTCCTGACAGAACACTTCCAGACGCATTGCGTTCGCCTTAATCAGGTTCAGATAAGACAATAATACGCTAAGTCGCGCACCTGCAGAAAGAGATCTGTCAGGAAAAGTTGACAGTTCCGACGCGTATGGCGGACTTTTGTACTGCCCTGCTGAATCATACGAACCCCCACTGATTGTCAGCCTTTGTCAGCACCACACTGTTGATTGATGGCGGATTGCTGTATATTTTTCCCAACCGATTAGAAATGATTATAAAATGCTGACTTTCTTCGCAAAATATCTGACTGTGGGTCTGGTAAATACCCTGATTCATTGGGTGACCTTTTTTATCTGCCTCAGTCTGGGGCTGTTCCAGTCGACCGCGAACCTGATTGCTTTTTGCCTGGCCGTTACCTTCTCTTTCTTTGTTAATGCGCGCTGGACATTTAAACAGCAGGCGACAGCGTGGCGATATATTCTTTACGTCTTTTTTATGGGCGCGATGGCATTCAGCGTCGGTTATCTGGCTGATCGATTCGGCCTCTATCCGATTATTACGCTGATCACCTCATCGGCTATCAGTCTGGCGTGTGGCTTTCTTTTTTCCCGCTTTATCGTATTTAAAGGAGAATAATGAAAATCTCTCTGGTGGTACCGGTATTTAATGAAGAGGAGGTCATCCCTCTTTTTTATGACGCGGTCAGAAAATATGAAGCGCTGGCAGCCTGGCAGGTTGAGATTGTTTTTGTTGATGATGGCAGCACAGATGCAACGCATGCGCTGATTACCCAACTGAGTCAGAGCGATCCGCTGGTACGTAGCCTGTCGTTTATTCGTAATTTCGGCAAGGAACCCGCGCTGTTTGCCGGCCTGGAAGCCGCAACCGGCGATGCTGTTATCCCGATAGATGTGGATTTACAGGACCCCATCACTGTTATACCTGAGATGATCAGCAAGTGGCTGGCGGGTGCTGATATTGTTCTTGCCAAGCGGATGGACAGAAGTGCCGATGGCCACCTCAAACGCAAAACCGCCCGCTGGTTTTACAAACTGCATAACAGCATCAGCCATCCGCAGATAGAAGAGAATGTCGGTGATTTCCGTCTGATGTCGCGTGAAGTCGTCGAAAATATTAAGCTGCTGCCCGAGAAGAATCTCTTTATGAAGGGGATTCTGAGCTGGGTCGGCGGAAAGACTGATATCGTAGAATATGTGCGTACTGAGCGGATCGCGGGCCATAGTAAATTCGGCGGCTGGAAGCTGTGGAATCTTGCGCTGGAGGGACTGACCTCATTCTCTACGGTTCCACTTCGCATCTGGTCATATCTGGGTTTTCTGGTGGCCTCGCTAGCTTTTCTATATGGACTCTGGATGATCCTGGATAAGCTGCTGTTTGGTAACCCGGTGCCAGGCTATCCCTCTATCCTGGTTTCCGTGCTGTTTCTTGGTGGCGTTCAGCTTATTGGGATTGGCGTGCTGGGTGAATATATCGGCCGCATTTACATGGAAACCAAAAATCGTCCTCGCTATATTTTGCGAAAATCCGCGCCGAAAAAAATTACCCCCCTCAGAATACCGACTAAATGCCCACTCAGGGGCAGAGAAGATGGACAGATTAATAAGGATGACAGATGATCGCCACTGATACCGGCATAACCCGCCGTCAGGTCTTTTTGCTTTTTGTGATAGTTTTCCTGATTGCTTACAGTCCTGCTTATTTAACCCATTACGCCTACACCGATGACTGGACAAACCTCTACTGGGCTAATTTTGACAAGCTGAGTATTTTAAACTGGGACACGTTATCCGGCAGGCCGGTATATGGCATTATTCAGTACAGCGCCTCTTTTCTGGTGGAAAGCGTAGAACGCCTGGCGCTGCTGCGTTCTGTCGCAATTGTTCTGCTCATCTTTACCGGATACTACATCTATAGCCTGTGTCAGAAATATGCGCTGCTGGAGAATCAGGCTCAGCGGATCACCTTTGCGTCATTGCTTTGTCTGCTGCCCTCCTTCCAGGTTTATATTGCATGGGCATCCTGCTTTCCCTATATCGCTGCAATTCTGCTGGCAGGTGCCAGCTACCGCTTCTCGATAAAACCGGGCATCACAGGTCGCATTATAGCGGTCTGCCTGCTGACCATAGCCTTCTGTCTTTATCAACCGGCTGCGATGAGCTTTACCTTCTTTGCCGCACTGGATTTGTGCCTTTCAGAGCGAAAAATCGATAAGAAGCGTGCGGTAATCTCTCTGATGGTGCTGGGCGCAGGAATGTTCGCAGCGCTCATTGCCTCGAAGGTACTGCCTGTCCAGATTTATGGCCATTCGCTGCCGCGTTCCGCATTCAGCTACGACGTCCCGGTTAAACTGAAATGGTTTTTCAGCGAATACCTTAAGAACGTTATCTGCAACTTTGACCTCGGCGCAAAATCCGTGTCGGTGATCATTTCATCGATCATTATTGGCTTTGGGCTTAAGAAAATTAAAGCAGCAGGCAACGACAAATTTTATCTGATGTTTATCTTACTGCTGATTGCCGCGCTGCCTAATCTGATTGTCAGTGAAAGCATGGCGGCCTACCGGACCCTGATTGCCGGTGCGCTGATCACCACCAGCGCGTTTATCCTGGGCCTTTTTGAAATCAGCAAAAAGTTAAAATGGAAAAAAACCTTTTATGCACTGCTGGTCATAGCTGCCGCCTCGCTGTCGATAAGTCACCTGATTAATGGCTACTCGGTACCCGCCCGCAAAGAATTTGCCCTGCTTGAGCAGGCAATCACTCAGCAGGTGCCTAAAGATTTTCAGGGTGCGCTCTATTATCGGCTGACCGGCGAGTATCTGCCGAAAGTTGCGACGTTAAGAAAATATGACGACTTCGGCGGACTGGGGTTAAGCATGTCATGGACATTCGGCGGGATGGCGCATTTTATCAGAGAGAAAAATGGAATGGCCTACACGCTGCCAGCGGATCCGGTGATCACTGATGAGTCGGGCTGTCCGGGTGAGTGTCTGGTCATCGACTCCCGACAGGTGCTGCGTCAGGCCCACTAATGAATAAAGGCGGCAATGCCGCCTTTAATTTGTCACGAGAGCGTCAGGCTGACTTATTGCCGCCCTTCTGCAACGCCTCTTTCAACTGGCCCAGCAGCTCACGACGGAAATCGCCGAGCCGTGGTTTATCCTGATCCAGCCACGGCAGTGGACGGCACAGCTCCATCGCTTTGATGCCCAGCCTTGCGGTCAGCAAACCTGCGCCAATGCCCTGCGCGGCGCGCGTGGAAAGCCGGGCGGCGATATCCTGCGACATCCAGTCCATACCCACTTCCCGCACCAGTTCGGAAGCTCCGGCAAAGGCCATATTGAGCAGCACCAGACGGAACAGCCGGATGCGGCTGAAGTAGCCCAGCTCAATGCCGTAAATAGCCGCGATGCGATTGACCAGCCGCAGATTACGCCAGGCGATAAACGCCATATCCACCAGCGCCAGCGGGCTGACCGCAATCATCAGCGTGGCTTCCGCAGCATGACGGCTGATTTCGCGCCGCGCCTGCCGATCCAGCACCGGCTGCACCAGTTGCGCATATAAGCGGACAATTTCACTGTCATTGTGGGTTTCGTGCAGCGAGGCATGCCAGCGCTGCAGGGCCGGATGCGCCTGATCCAGCTCTGCCTGCTGCGCCAGTTTTTCGCAGAATGCCCGGCCTTTGCCGATACCATGACTGTGCAGCAGCTCACGGCCCACATCCCGCTCCTCGGCGCGCTGACGCAGCTGATAGAGACGACGCCACTCGGTAGTCAGCGCACCCACACCCGCCAGGACGATCAGACCACCCGCCACGCCGCTACCCAGCGAAAACCAGTCGCGGGCCAGCCAGGCGTCATGTGTCCACTGGACACCCTGCGCAATCACGCTGACGCCAAACAGCAGCACGCCAGCGGTCACCAGTTTGCGCCACAGGCTGCTCTTAGGTTTCAGCGCAGCTTCCACCGCCCGTTCACCAGCGCCCTCCTCTTCGATAGCGACTTCTTCATCCTGCACCGCCAGAAACGCCGCCTGCGCTTCCGCTTCAAAAGTCTGCGCCGGGCGCAGCGGCGTGGTGCTGCTCTCATCCAGCGGACGGGCAAAATCGATACGCGGCTTTAGCGGATCACTCATCGCAATTTATCTCCCAATAAAAATTCCAGCGCGGCATCCATGCGGATATGTGGCAGCGGGCGATCGACATCAAGCTGCTGCGGCCGGAACTGTTCAAACTGAAAACCCTGCTGCTGCCAGAAGGCATTACCGGGCAGACGCGGCGGGACTTCGCCCGGATAGACGGTGAGCGGCTCACCATCATCCAGCCGGTTTCCGCGCAGGGCCGGGATCTTCTCGCCGCGGTGATCGACCAGTCCGCTCTGCGTCGCCTGCACCGACGCCAGTCCGATGCAATCCATGCTAATCCCCTCAAACGCCGCGTTCTGCCAGGCATCCTGCACCAGCTGCTGCAACAGTGACACCATATTGCCGTGCTGATCGCTGGTGATGTGATCGGCCTTGGTGGCGGCAAACAGCAATTTGTCGATTACCGGTGAAAAGAGCCGCCGAAACAGGGTTCGCTGACCGTAATGAAAACTCTGCATCAGCTGCGTCAGTGCCAGCCGCATATCGTTAAACGCCTGGGGTCCGCTGTTAAGCGGTTGCAGGCAGTCAACCAGCACAATCTGGCGGTCAAAGCGCAGAAAATGATTTTTATAGAAACCTTTCACCACATGCTGACAGTAGTAGTTAAACCGCTGCTGCAGCATGCTGAAGTTACTGCCCTTGTCCGCCTGCGCCAGCTTAGTAAGTTGCGTTTCATCAGCCGTCGGCCAGGGGAAAAACTGCAGCGCGGGGGCGCCCGCCATATCGCCAGGCAGCACGAAGCGACCGGGCTGAATAAAGTGTAAGCCTTCAGATTTGCAGCGATGCAGATAGTCGGTCCAGGCAGCGGCAATCTCTGCCAGCTGGGTTTCATCGGCGGGTGCAAGCGGGTCGAGTTTTTCGCAGAGGGTACGCCAGGGCTTTGCCCACTCAGCCCGATCGCCCTGCAGCAGACCGTTCATCTGCCGGGACCAGGCGAGATAATCCTGCGCCAGCATCGGCAGATCCAGTAGCCATTCGCCGGGATAGTCGACAATCTCCAGATAGAGTGTCGCGGTCTCTTTCAGGTGACGCAGCAGCGAATCATTGGGACGATAACGCAGCGCCAGACGCATTTCGCTGACGCCGCGTGTGGGGGTGGGCCAGGCAGGCGGCGTGCTATAGAGCTGTGCCAGCCCTTCGTCATAGGTGAAACGGGCCGTGCCCATGTCACGCTGGGGCACCCGCTTTACGCCTAACAGGCGCTCATCCCGCACCACGGAAAACAGCGGCAAACGCGCGCCGCTGTGAACGGTTAAAAGCTGATTAACCAGTGAGGTGATGAAGGCGGTTTTGCCGCTGCGGCTTAATCCGGTTACCGCCAGCCGCAGGTGGCGATCAACGCCACGGTTCATCAACGCCATCAATTCAGTTTGCAGTCTTTTCATCTTTCTCCCTGATGAAGCGCGATGCCACCCGGTTCATCACGCGTTTCAGCAATGGCTCAAGCGCCACAGCCAGCAGCAGACGTAACGGGCGTCGCGCTACCGATTTCACTGCCCAGCCAGTGACACCGGCGGGACCGTAGGTAACAGCATTAATAATGATGAATTTAGCGGCCGACTTCAATGCAGGTGCCGCGCGGTGACGAAAAGCAGTGGATCGCGAAAAAGACATCAACACCTCCATTGAGTGAGCGAACGGGCCTGAGACAGGCCCGGCAATAACAGTAGCAGAATCAAATCTGGCGGAAGCGGCTGCGCACGCTGAAGGTTTCAGACGTCACATAGCGTTCCAGGTCGCGCACGCTGCGCTCATCCCGTTGCAGGGTACTCTCCAGCTGATCCAGCAGCTCACTGGCGCTGGGCTGGTGCTCAGTCCGGGAGGCAGAGGCGGGTTTCACATCCAGCACAAAACCCAGCACAAAGTAGGCGATCACCGTAAAGAGAAACAGGCCAAAGAACAGTGATAACACCACGATGACACGCAGCAGACGAACCGGAATATCGAGATACTCTGCCAGGCCTGCGCAGACACCCATAAATTTCCCTTCATCTGGCTTGCGCCACAACTTGCGTCCTTTAATCATGGCTGCCTCCAGTTTGGATGTTCAGCGTCCAGAATCGCTTCCAGCGCGTCAATACGTTCGCGCATCCGCTGCGCGTCCTGGGTCACGCGCTGCAGGCGCTGGATTTCGCTTTGCGACAGTTCCGAACCGCCGTTGCGTTTGTTGTTGTAATGCAGCCATAACCAGATCGGTGCGACAAACAACACGAAGATCGTTAACGGTATGGCGAAAAAAAGTGCGCTCATTGACTCTCCTTAATCACTTATCGCAACGTCGATGATTACTCACTGCGGTTCATTTTGGCTTTCAGCGCATTAAGCTGCTGGCTGATTTCATCGTCCGCTTTCAGGTCAGTAAACTCCTGGTCCAGCGTTTTTGGTTTACCAAAACCGTGGCTTTCTGCTTCCGCTTCCATATGGTCGATACGACGTTCAAAAGATTCAAACCGTGCCATTGCTTCGTCGATCTTACCGCTGTCCAGCTGACGACGAACATCGCGTGATGAAGAGGCCGCCTGATGACGCAGCGTTAACGCCTGCTGACGGGCACGTGTCTCACTCAGTTTTTTCTCCAGCTCGCTGATTTCGCCTTTCATGCGCTCCAGCGTCTCTTCAACATGGCCCACTTCCTGTTTCAGAGAGGCGATAAGATCGGTGAGTTTCTGTTTTTCAATCAGCGCGGAACGGGCCAGATCATCTTTATCTTTGCGCAGCGCCAGCTCCGCTTTTTCCTGCCACTCAGCCTGCTGAATCTCCGCCTGCTCAATACGGCGTGACAACTGTTTCTTTTCAGCCAGTGCTCGTGCAGAGGTGGAGCGCACTTCAACTAAGGTGTCTTCCATTTCCTGAATCATCAGCCGGACCAGTTTCTGCGGATCTTCCGCACGCTCCAGCAGGGAATTAATGTTGGCATTAACGATGTCGGCGAAACGAGAAAAAATACCCATAATGATGTTCCTCTTTTAATGTTTTAAAACGTGAAGTCCTGCTGAGTTAATACAAAATGCGTGCCAATTTTATAATTTATTGATTTTTATGATATTTTAAATTTTACAGCCCTTCCCGCTTGTTTTAAGATAGTCAAAATGATTAAGGGGTGGCGAAATTCATCATGACAGGCACTAGCGATAATCTCCTGGGGGAGTCGAACAATTTTCTTGAGGTGCTGGAGCAGGTTTCCAAACTGGCTCCCCTTGAGAAACCGGTACTGGTGATTGGCGAGCGTGGAACGGGCAAAGAGCTGATCGCCAGCCGATTGCACTATCTCTCTGACCGCTGGCAGGGGCCGTTTATCTCGCTGAACTGTGCCGCGCTGAATGAAAATCTGCTCGATTCTGAACTGTTTGGTCATGAGGCTGGCGCCTTTACCGGCGCGCAGAAGCGCCATCTTGGCCGTTTTGAACGTGCTGACGGCGGCACGCTGTTCCTGGATGAGCTGGCAACGGCACCGATGCTGGTTCAGGAAAAGCTGCTCAGGGTAATTGAATATGGACAGCTGGAGCGGGTCGGCGGCAATCACTCCCTGCAGGTAAATGTGCGACTGGTCTGTGCGACCAACGAAGACCTGCCCGCGCTGGCGGCAGCGGGAAAATTCCGCGCCGATCTGCTGGATCGTCTGGCCTTTGATGTGGTGCAGTTACCGCCACTGCGCGAACGACGCAGCGATATACTGGTGATGGCCGAGCATTTCGCTATCCAGATGTGTCGCGAGCTCGGCCTGTTACTGTTTCCCGGCTTTACCCCACGGGCACAGCAGGCTCTTCTTGATTACCACTGGCCCGGCAACGTTCGCGAACTTAAAAACGTGGTGGAGCGCTCGGTCTATCGTCATAACAGCAGCGAGCAGCCTCTGGATAATGTCATTATCAACCCGTTTGCTTCACGCCCTGAACCGATTGCTGTCATCCGGACCAGTCATGACGCGGATAGCAGCGCGCTGCCTGCCCTGCCGCTGGATCTGCGTCAATGGCAGAATCAGCAGGAGCGGGATCTGGTGGAAGCCAGCCTGCAGCAGGCACGTTATAACCAACGCCGTGCGGCTGGCTTATTAGGTGTCACCTATCATCAGTTGCGCGCAATGATGAAGAAGCACGATATAAAAGCAGAGAGTTAATTAACGCCACCCCAACCTATGATTTTTTCCGGGCCTTGTGAATTAACAACCCGGTATAAACCGGGCTGTTTTTCACGTTGAGCCGCCTGTCCATTACGCATTGTGCGACTTAGTCCCCATTTTTTCAGGTTGCCGGATAGCAGGAACCAGACCGACGCCAGCGGTAGCCATCACCACGGCCAGTGCTGACATCAGCAATACAGCACTCATACCAAAGTGTGTTGCCAGCGGACCCGCGACCAGTTGTCCAAAGGGAATGGCGATAAAGGAACCCATTGCATCATAAGCGTACACGCGAGCCAGCTTATCCGGTGGGATATGTGTCTGTAATGAGTGCGCCCAGGTTACGCCGAACAGGCCCAATGACATGCCAGCAATGAAGAACCCCACTATCAGCAGTGCTGCTGACGCATCCTGGCTCAGCATAAATATTGGGAGTGCGTAAAGACCTGCCAGCATCGCGCCAATAAAGAGATCACGACGTGGATGCCATTTCATAGCCAGAAACGAACCTGCAATTAGACCCGCGCTATGGGCGGCCACAATAATCCCCCATCGCGCCCGTCCGAAAGAGACGTCGGCAATCATCGGGCCAAGTACCACCACAATACCATTGAACGCGACGTTGATAATGGCGAACTGAAGGACTATCGACCAAATCCAGCTTCGTCCGGCGAACTCTGCCCATCCCTCTTTGATATCGCGCAGGATATTGCCTTGCGAAGCCGCGGTTTTATTCGATTTCACACGGATCAGGAAATAGAGCGGTACGGAAACGGCAAAACCCAGCGCATCAATTGCCAGCCCCCAGCCCGGCCCGACAGCGCTGGTGATAATCCCCCCCAGCGATGCCCCCATCACCGTACCGCCATAAATCCCCAGCTGAATTAATGCGTTAGCCTGACGCAAATCCGTTGCTGGAACCACCTGCGGAACCAGCGCAGACGATGCAGGCAGCGCGATTCCTGCCGCCGCACCATTCAGGGCACCCAGCAAAGTCAGGCTAATTACAGTTGCTGAGCCATCAAGTACAGACCAGGCGACGATAGCCTGTGAAACAGCGGCAACCACTGCCGATGAAACTAATACCCGACTGCGTGAGTAGCGATCGGCGACAACACCGCCCACCAGCAGGAAAAGCACGTTACACAGTGAACGGGATGCAACCACTATTCCTAAATCAGAAGCAGACCCGCCAATATCCAGTACCGCAAAAGCCAGCGCAATGGGTGCAATCCCATTGCCCAGCACGGTGAACAGGCGCCCAAAAAAGAGATAGCGAAAGGATGTATGCTGAAATGCCTGAACGTTTTTTTGGAATTTATTCATTGCCAGGAAATGGATGACCAGAAGATGAGCTTATAGTACCTGCGTTTTTGTAATAGTTAAGTGCGGTTTAATTCAGGACCCGCTTAGCTAAACGGGAGGCCAGCAGAGATAACATCATCATTAACTCACTTTTCTCTCCCGTTTTTTCATCGCCACACCGCATTCAAAGCGCCGGCTCTTTCAGCAGCTTTCCCTTCCCCGTCCAGGCAGGCATGCCACTCTATAAAAACCAAAAAAAAGCCCGCCAAAAGGCGGGCAACAATACTGGAAGCAATGTGAGCAATGTCGTGCTCTTCTACGGCAGAGCCACCGTCGAAGCGCAGATGAATAATAATCATTCTTATTATCATCTGTAAACAAGTTATTGAGAATTTTTCTCATTACCACACCTTCTGTGCGCTCTTTTTACCGCCGCGATGATGAAAATCAGCCTTGCAGCGGTTGCAGGTTTTGGGACAATGCCCGCTTTGCGATACACTCTGTTTAATGCCTCAAAATCGTTGAGTTCTATGTCAAAACTAATATGTTCGCTGTTGCTAAGTCTCAGCGTGTTGAGTGCCCCTGCGTGGTCAGCGCCTGCGGGTGATATCCGCCAGACCGGCTTCGTCTATTGCGTCAGCGGCACGCTGAACACCTTTAATCCGCAGATGGCCAGCAGCGGGCTGACTGTCGATACGCTGGCGGCACAACTCTATGACCGCCTGCTGGATGTCGATCCTTACACCTATCGTCTCAAGCCCGATCTGGCGTCCAGCTGGGAAGTGCGCGATAACGGCGCAACGTATCGCTTTCATCTGCGCAGCGGCGTGCAGTTCCAGCAGACGAATCAGTTCCGCCCCACCCGGGCGCTGAACGCCGACGATGTCGTGTTCAGCTTCGCCCGGATGTTTGACCGCAATCACCCCTGGCACAACGTCAACGGCGGCAACTATCCCTACTTTGACAGTCTGCAATTCTCCGACTCCGTGCAGAGCGTGAAGAAAATCGATAACAGGACGGTTGAGTTCAGGTTAAACAGCCCGGATGCGTCTTTCCTTTGGCACATGGCGACCCACTATGCGCCAGTGCTGTCGAAAGAGTATGCCGACCAGCTTACCGCGCAGGGCCGGCAGGAAGAGATGGACAGACAACCGGTTGGCACCGGTCCTTATCAGCTCAGCGAATACCGCACCGGTCAGTACATCCGCCTGGCGCGCAATCCTCACTACTGGAAAGGGGTGCCGCGTCTGCAACAGGCGGTGATCGATCTCGGCTCGGGCGGCACCGGGCGGCTTTCCAAGCTTCTGACCGGTGAATGTGACGTGCTTGCCTATCCCGCGGCCAGCCAGCTCACCATCCTGCGCGATGACCCGCGCCTGCGGATGACACTGCGTCCCGGCATGAATATCGCCTATCTGGCCTTTAATACCCGCAAGCCGCCGCTCGACCGCCCTGAGGTACGGCACGCGCTGGCGCTGGCGATCAACAATGAGCGGTTGATGGAGTCCATCTATTACGGCACCGCCGAAACCGCCGCCTCGATATTACCTCGCGCCTCATGGGCATATGATAATGATGCCCGCATTACCAGCTATGATCCGGCGAAGTCCCGTGCCGCGCTGGCGGCTCTGGGCATCAGCGATCTGCATCTGCGGCTGGTGGTGCCTGCTGCGTCGCAGTCGTGGAATCCCAGCCCGCTGAAAACCGCCGAACTGTTGCAGGCGGATCTGGCGCAGGTCGGCGTCCGGCTGACCATAGTGCCGGTAGAGGGCCGTTTTCAGGAGGCGCAGCTGATGGCGATGAATCATGATCTGACACTGTCAGGCTGGGCCACCGACAGTAACGATCCCGACAGTTTCTTCCGGCCGCTGCTCAGTTGTGCAGCGATTCGCTCGCAGACCAATTACGCGCACTGGTGCTCGCCGGCCTTTGACGAAACGCTGCAGAATGCGCTGTTATCACAACAACTCTCTGGCCGCATCGACAGTTATGACAAAGCGCAGCAGATTCTGGCGCAGGAGTTGCCGGTGCTGCCGCTGGCATCCTCTCTGCGACTGCAGGCGTTTCGTCATGATATTAAAGGGCTGGTCCTGAGTCCGTTTGGCAACGCTTCGTTTGCCGGGGTTTATCGTGAAAACGATAAGGAAAAGTAAGTGATTATCTATATTTTGCGGCGCCTGCTGCTACTGATTATTACCCTGTTTCTGCTGTCGCTGGTGAGCTTCAGCCTGAGCTACTTTACGCCTGACGCCCCGCTGGAAGGCGCGGCGCTCTCGGACGCCTGGTGGTTCTGGTTTAAAGGGATGCTACAGTTTGATTTCGGCGTCTCCAGCACCAACGGTCAGGAGATTGACCTGCAGCTGCGTGAGGTTTTCCCGGCCACCATGGAGTTGTGCATCCTGGCGTTTCTGTTCGCGCTGCTGGTCGGGATCCCGCTGGGGATCTGTGCCGGCGTGATGCGCAATAAATGGCAGGACAAAACCATCAGTGCACTGGCGCTGATTGGCTTTTCTGCGCCAATTTTCTGGCTGGCGCTGCTGCTGACGCTGTTCTTCTCGCTGACGCTGGGCTGGCTGCCGGTGTCCGGTCGTCACGACCTGCTCTATCCGGTGCAGAGTGTCACTGGCTTTGCGCTGATTGATGCCTGGATGAGTCCTTCGCTCTGGCGACATGAGATGATAATCAGCGTCCTGAACCACCTGATTTTACCTGTGCTGGTGCTGGCGATGGCACCGACGACGGAAGTGATCCGCCTGCTGCGCAACAGCACCAGCGACGTGATGGACAAAAATTATGTCAAAGCGGCGGCTACGCGGGGTCTTTCGCCGTTTACCGTGATCCGCCGCCACGTGCTGCATAATGCGCTGCCGCCGGTGATCCCACGTCTGGGCCTGCAATTTTCCACGATGCTGACGCTGGCGATGATCACCGAGATGGTCTTTAACTGGCCGGGTCTGGGGCGCTGGCTGATTAACGCGATTCGTCAGCAGGATTACGCGGCGATCTCCGCTGGCGTGATGGTGATTGGCGGGCTGGTGATTCTGGTCAATGTGATTTCTGACGTGATTGGTGCGGCCATGAATCCGCTGAAACATAAGGAATGGTATGCCCTGCGCTAACGCTCAGGGCGCTAAGGCAGACACAAAATAAACATATGAATTTTCTCTTTCAGAAGTCGTTCTGAAAGCAGGCATTGATGTACACAAATAATTGTCCTGCAGAAAGCGATTTAAGTTCGAAGCGAAAAAATCGATGAGGTGATGAACATTTATGGATGAAGTTGATCTGGCACAGGAGCGTGAAGAAGCGCATCTCGCAGCCTCTCTGGCAGCTCGTAAGACCAGACTTAAAAGCCCAAACGGCTTATGCATCTGGTGTAAAGATGAGCCCGTAGTGGCTGAAACTGCTTTCTGTTCAAGCGAGTGTGATGAGGATTATCACAAGCATCGTCGGGAGCAAAGCCAGCGGATTGTCTGAGAGAGAATGAAGTCACCGGGTCAGGCTATTAGGCGGGTGACTCAGATAAACTTGATATAAATGTCAGACAGCCCTCACAAATATAAAGCAATTAAAACGACATCGCTTGATAGATTCTTGATATTTCCTTGCCTTTACGTTGATAAAAAAAACGCATAATGCCCTGACTAAAACGTCACAGCAGAGATATCTGCCCGGAGTTAGTGACAGAAAAAAATATCCCAGGGCGGCTGACATTCAGGAGCCATCTTTTTAACTCGGTTTATCAGAACAACTATCAGGTTTAACATTTTATATGAGCCACTTCAAAAGAATACTTTACGGCTGGGAAAAATCCGACGCTGACATTTATGAGCACTGCTTTAACCGTTTTGGCGGGAGTGTTAATATGCATCCTGACGTGATCAGGTTTTTCTCATCTCGCACAGGTCATGAGACAACGTATTTTCATAAAGAAAAGCAAGGTGGCTATACTGCCGCGTATGCCCTGCTGGATCACTCACGGATAGGTGTCGATCAATGGAAACAATTCCCGCTATCCTATGATGAGATCATGGTGCCGGCGGCTAAAAATGCCTCGATGCTTTTCCCTGAAAAAACCAATAAAATGTCACATTTCAACAAGCACAACTTCATAAATTTTAACTTTTCTTTTGCCCGAAAAAATAAAATATGCTTTGTAAAAGAGAGCTATTCAGTTAAAACAGAAAAAAATCGCCGCAACGAATACAACCGGTTCATACGTGCGGGTGGCCGCTGCTGTGATATGAATCAATTCAGCCCTGAAGAGCTGGCAGACTATTATATCTTCCTTTTTAAATCCCGTTTTTCTGACAGCGTAACCTGTTATTCCAGGGAGAACCTGATCACGCTTATCAATGCCATGAAAAGGATGCTCTTCGGCTATATTCTTTTTGTAGGGAACGAGCCCTGCGCGATGGATCTGCTCTTCATGGCTGAGAGTGAACAAATCATCTATTTTGATGTGCCAAACGGCGGCGTTAACACGAAATATTCGGATCTTAGTCCGGGTAGTTTACTTATGTGGAAAAACATTGGTGCGGCAAGGGACTACTGTAAGCAGACGGGCAAGGAGATGAGGCTTTCCATCGGCTCACTTGATAAAGAATGGACGTATAAGCTTCGCTGGGCGGATGCGCACTCTACGGGAAAAACAATTTTTTAATCTTTCAGTAGAGGCTGGCTTATTTTTTGCAACGGAGCGGCTGGAAATAAGCACAAAACCGCCGAATTATGAAATGCCAGGCACCAACGAAGGCTGTTTGAAGATAAAACGTTTAATCTCAGGGCCGATTTTAATTTTTATGCATCACTCTCCTCCCAGCCGTCCTGTTGATAATACTTCTCTGAGGATGCAATCAGGTAAACCTACGGCATTATGTAAGCTATCAACCGCTGCCTCAAATGGCGTCATCGCTGGGGAAACAGAGAGAGTTTTTATCTGATTTTTTTTGCAGCATCAGTAATTCGCCAGATGCCAGGAGGCATACCAAAATGTCGTGAGAAGGCGCGAGTGAACGTTTGCTGTGAGTCGTAGTTGAACTGATCAGCCACCTCTGCAATAGTGGCTTCAGTAAACCTTAAGCTCAGCGAGGCCGCCTGCATTCTGGTGTTATTAATATATTTCCCGAGGCTGACTCCGCAATGTTTTGTGAACATTCTGTTGAGGTGCCATTTTGAATATCCACTTTTTTTAGCCACTTTATCCAGGCTTATTTTTTCATCCGCATGATCATCAATCCATTCTGTTAATGCATTAAAGAAGTTTTTATCTGTCATGCCATTCCCCTTTTGCTTTTATTGCAGTACCTTTTAAAGGTAACTCATTGCCGCACTAAATTTAATTATAAACTGATCGTTTACACGTTTCTTTTCTAAGCTTTTTTACTCTATTCTCGCCACCGATTTATCTCCTTTAGTAAAGAGTTCCCACTCAGGACGCGACTATCCCACCAAGTCATCAATGAACAATCAGGAAATGATGAAGAATCTGTCAATGCTGCACAAAAAGTGATCTCTGTTAAGGCGAACCTCTTAGGTGTTGAATTATCCGTCTTCTGTGGGTGATCTACGGTGTATTACTCATGCAGCATCATGAACAATTTCCTGTGCAGGTTGCGGCAGGGTTTCAGTACTGAGCTAATCGCGTAGCTAGTCGCGTAGAGCGTCTGCACCTGAAACCGCCAGGCGGGTATGCGTCCATAGCGGTCTGAACACCGGGACACCTGAAGCCAGCCGGTAATCGCGGATAATATCGGCATGAAGTAATCCACTGAGATGTCTGATATTTTCAGGATAGGCTAAAATTCTTTATGTAAGCGTCAGCAACAAGCCTCGCGGTAACGACGCGGTTTATCAGAAAGAGGACGAAAAATGAAATTCGCTGTAATTTTTGAAGATACCGGCGTTGAAGAGGAACATGAGTTTGACACCAAACCTGTTGCCGGAGATTTAGTGACGTTAACGCGCGATGGGGTAGGTAAAGATTATATCGTTATCATTGAGCCGGATCCTGACCACACCCATGACGACGGGCCTGATGGACACCCGACAAAGGCCAGGGTCCGGCCAGCATAGCCTCCGCTAAGATCTAATCCGCCGCCCAACAGGGCGGTTTTTATTGCCTGTTATCCGGAGGTGAATATGACTTTTTTCACTCTGTTCAGGATGATATGCCGACGCGGATCATAACCCTTTGCAATCCAGAGTTGAAATTGCTGACGCCGTTTCCTTGCCTGTAACAGGGATATCGACGGATAATCCCCTGTAGTCAGCTGACGGGCTAAGCCTCCCAGCGCTAACGGTAGAAAAATATCACGTTGCCTCAAAGGGAGAGCCTGACATTCAGTCCGGACGAGTCGAAGATAACCTCTGCTTTGTCGCGGCGCTTACCCAGCGCTTTCCTGAGCTTAGTGTCTGTCTGCAATGTGGACATCTTCTTTGCGTCTACGCAGAGAAGCACACAAAACACATAAATTACCGCTACTCAGAGTCAGCCATGATAAAGAAACATAAAGCATATCCTCAGGATAACCCTCTGATATGAGTGATTTTTATAAAGAAACGTTATCCGAACTCAAGCACAATAAAGTGAAAGCGTATGCCCTCCGATAATATCTACGCCGAAAAACGCCTGCCCAGCGCGTTTCGTCAGAGCTGGCACCATTTTTATGGCAACCCGATTTCGATGGTCGGGCTGTATGGCTTTGGCGCACTGCTGCTGCTCTGTCTGTTTGGCGGGCTGATAGCGCCATACGATATCGATCAGCAGTTCCTGGGTTATCAGTTGCTGCCGCCATCCTGGTCACACTACGGCGATGTCTCCTTCTTTCTCGGCACCGACGATCTGGGTCGGGATGTGCTGAGCCGCCTGCTGAGCGGTGCGGGCCCGACGGTGGGTTCGGCGATTCTGGTGACGCTGTTCGCCACGCTCGGCGCGCTGGTGCTGGGCGTACTGGCGGGCATGACGCATGGCATACGCTCGGCGGTGATGAACCACGTTCTGGACACCCTGCTCTCTATTCCGTCGCTGTTACTGGCGATTATCGTGGTGGCGTTTCTCGGGCCACGACTCGAGCACGCATTGCTGGCGGTCTGGCTGGCGCTGATTCCACGTCTGGTGCGCGAGATTTACAGTGCCGTGCATGATGAGCTGGAAAAAGAGTATGTGGTGGCGGCACGTCTGGACGGTGCCAGAGGCCGCAACATCCTGCGCTACGCCATTTTGCCTAATATTTTACCGTTGCTGATCACCGAAATTACCCGCGCGCTGTCGATGGCGATTCTGGATATTGCCGCACTCGGGTTTCTCGACCTGGGCGCGCAGCTGCCTTCGCCCGAATGGGGAGCGATGCTGGGTGATTCGCTGGAGCTGATCTACGTCGCCCCCTGGACCGTTATGCTGCCGGGTGTGGCGCTGATGGTCAGCGTATTAATTGTTAACCTGCTCGGTGACGGCATCCGTCGCGCCGTCGAAGCGGGAGTGGAATAAATGCCGTTACTCGATATCCGTAATCTGACCATTGAATTTATGACCGCTGACGGGCCGGTCAAAGCGGTCGATCGCGTCAATCTGACGCTGGGCGAAGGTGAAATCCGTGGTCTGGTCGGTGAGTCCGGCTCCGGTAAGAGCCTGGTTGCTAAGGCGATCTGCGGCGTGACTAACGATAACTGGCGTGTCACCGCCGATCGCATGGTGTTTGATGATGTGGATCTGCTGCGCCTGTCGTCGCGCGAGCGCCGCCGCATTATCGGGCATAACGTCTCGATGATTTTTCAGGAGCCGCAATCCTGTCTGGATCCCTCTGAAAGCATCGGTCGTCAGCTGATGCAGGTGATCCCACGCTGGACGTATAAAGGTCCGTGGCTGAAACGCTTCTGGTTCTGGCGCAAAACCCGCGCCATCGAACTGCTGCATCGCGTCGGCATTAAAGATCACAAAGATATTATGCGCAGCTTCCCCTATGAGCTGACCGAAGGGGAATGCCAGAAAGTGATGATCGCGATTGCGCTGGCTAACCAGCCGCGTCTGCTGATTGCCGATGAGCCGACGAACGCCATGGAACCCACGACGCAGGCGCAGATTTTCCGCCTGCTGAGCCGTCTCAACCAGAACAACAACACCACCATTCTGCTGATCAGTCATGACCTGCGCACTATGAGCCAGTGGGCGGACCGCATCAACGTGATGTACTGTGGTCAGACGGTAGAAACCGCCCAGAGCGAAGATTTAATGAGTACGCCGCACCATCCTTATACTCAGGCGCTGATTCGGGCGATGCCCGATTTTGGACGATCCCTGCCGCACAAAAGCCGTCTCAATACCCTGTCAGGGGCGATCCCGTCGCTGGAGAGCCTGCCGATTGGCTGTCGTCTGGGGCCGCGTTGTCCCTATGCGCAGCGCAAATGTATTGAAACGCCACGGCTCACCGGCAGCAAAACGCATCTCTACGCCTGTCATTTCCCGCTGAATATGGAGGGCCAGTAGCATGGAGACTCTGCTGGAAGTGCGCAACCTGAGTAAAACCTTCCGTTATCGTACGGGCCTGTTCCGCCGTCAGCACGTTGAGGCGGTGAAGTCGGTCAGTTTTACCCTACGCGAGAGGCAGACGCTGGCAATAATCGGCGAAAATGGCTCCGGCAAGTCCACGCTGGCGAAGATGCTCAGCGGCATGGTCGCCCCTACCGAAGGTGAGATTCTGATAGACGATCATCCGCTGACCTTTGGCGATTATGGTTATCGCAGTCAGCGCATCCGCATGATTTTCCAGGATCCCTCAACCTCACTGAATCCGCGTCAGCGTATCAGCCAGATTCTGGAGTTCCCGCTGCGGCTCAATACCGATCTCAGCGCGGAGGAACGCGAAAAGCGCATTATCGCCACCCTGCGTCAGGTGGGATTACTGCGCGATCACGCCGGCTATTATCCGCACATGCTGGCACCGGGTCAGAAGCAGCGTCTGGGTCTGGCCCGCGCGTTGATTTTGCAACCCAAAGTGATTGTGGCTGATGAAGCGCTGGCCTCGCTGGATATGACGATGCGTTCCCAGTTGGTGAATCTGATGCTGGAACTGCAGGAGAAGCATGGGATCGCTTACATTTATGTTACCCAGCATCTGGGGATGATGAAGCACATCAGTGACAAGGTGCTGGTGATGCATCAGGGCGAAGTGGTCGAGCGCGGCGGCACCGCTGATGTGCTGGCCTCCCCGCTGCACGATCTGACCCGACGACTGATCAGCAGCCACTTTGGCGAAGCATTGAGTGCCGAAGCCTGGCGACGAGAGCGTTGATTTTTGCTGCATATCGCGGAAATTGCGGGGCGATTTACCTGATTTATGAGAGACGTGCTAGAATCCGCACGTCGATTAACGTCGGTCGCTTACTTTTTAACCATGCGGCCGCCAACTACAATGACCATAAGGATTACAGCTATGGGTTTTCTTTCCGGTAAGCGCATTCTGATTACTGGCGTTGCCAGTAAACTTTCCATCGCCTACGGTATTGCACAGGCGATGCACAAACAGGGCGCAGAACTGGCTTTCACCTACCAGAACGACAAATTAAAAGGTCGTGTGGAAGAGTTTGCCAAAGATTTGGGTTCAGACATCGTGCTGCCATGTGACGTAGCCGAAGATGAGAGCATCAAATCTCTGTTCACTGAACTGGCAAAAACCTGGCCGAAATTTGACGGTTTCGTTCACTCTATCGGTTTCGCCCCTGGCGAGCAGCTGGTTGGCGACTACGTGAACGCCGTTACCCGCGAAGGCTTTAAAATCGCGCATGACATCAGTGCTTACAGCTTCGTCGCGATGGCCAAAGAGTGCCGCGAGATGCTGAATCCACACTCTGCGCTGCTGACCCTCTCTTACCTGGGTGCTGAGCGCGCGATCCCGAACTACAACGTGATGGGTCTGGCGAAAGCGTCGCTGGAAGCCAACGTGCGTTACATGGCAAACGCCATGGGCCCGGAAGGCGTGCGTGTTAACGCCGTTTCTGCCGGTCCAATCCGCACCCTGGCAGCATCAGGCATCAAAGATTTCCGTAAGATGCTGGCACACTGCGAAGCGGTCACCCCGATTCGCCGTACCGTTACCATCGAAGATGTCGGCAACTCAGCAGCATTCCTCTGCTCTGACCTGGCTGGCGGCATCACCGGTGAAGTGGTACACGTTGATGGCGGCTTCAGCATCGCCGCAATGAACGAACTGGAACTGAAATAAGTCCTGCAAGGGCGAGCCTGGCTCGCCCTTCTCTTTGCTCCCGCCTCGCCCTTCCTGCCTGATTTCGCTGCCGTTATACCGTAACGCTATTAATTATCACCGATCAATCTTTTGCCCCGGACTGGCCATCAGCGACGATAAGCCTGCCCTTCGGTTTATGCACATTTTCAGATTCTGCCGCCTGCATACCGAACCCGAATTTGCAAAAGGATTGATCATGGAACAACGCCGCTATCCGGGCCATAACCACTGGTTTTACGAGAGCCAGACCAGTCCACGTACCTCACAGGCCGCACCGCTGGTGCCAGAGGCCGCCCATATTGATGACCGCTTTTTGCTGGGATGTTACGCCGATGACAACGTGGTGCAGTCACTGCTGCGCACCAATCAGCCGGCCCTGCTGGCGGCGCGCGATCTGGCACAGCTGCTGTTCCCCGATCGCGTCGTCACCACGCTCACACACACCTTAACGCTTTACGATCGCCTCAGCACGGCGCTGACGGTGGCGCAGGTGGCGGGTGTACAGCGGCTGTGTAATCACTACTCTGCCCGCCTCAATCCGTTGCCCGGGCCCGACTCCTCACGTGAAAGTAATAATCGCCTCACCCAGATTACGCAGTATGCACGCCAGCTGGCGATGCAGCCTGAGCTGATCAGCGCCAGCGCAATCACCGCCCTGGATGCGGTCGGCCTGACAGAGCCTGATATTGTGACGCTGAATCAGGTGATTGGCTTTGTCAGTTATCAGGCGCGGGTGGTCGCCGGTTTACAGGCGCTGCAGGCCCAGCCGGTACGCTGGCTGCCCGGCAGCACTGCACCACCCGATGCTGAGGCCACAGGTTTTGATCAGCCTGCCCGCTGGCAGCCGGTGCTGAAACCACTGGAGTTGCGTTATGCCAGTGCTGAGCAGCTCGCTGCTATTACCCGCTGTCAGTCACTGCCGGGAATGCAGGACGCGGTATGGCTCCTGGCCCACGATCCCTCGGTGCTCTATGGCTGGGCGCAACTGCGCCAGCATCTCACTCAGGACAATACCCTGGCAGAGGCGACGGCCGCCCGGATTCTGGGCAGTCGCTGGGCATTCGGGCTGCTGGCCGGAAATGAGATGTTAATTGAGGGCGTGGATGATGCGGGGGCAAAAGACCAGGAGCAGCAGATTATTGCGCTGGCGGCGCAGCTGACCCGTTCGCCAGAACGATTCAGCGCGGCCCATCTGCAACCGCTAATGGAGGCGGGTTGGGAGGCTGATGCACTGTTCGCGCTGATGCAGAGTGTTGCCATAGGCAACTGGAACAGCCGCCTGTTTTACGCACTGGGCGAATCGCAGTAGCCGGCTAAACCGGCAGCAGACCGCGCGCTTCGTCGAAAAAGTGCTGTGCCAGCGGTGTGGCACGGCCAGGCTCAGCGATGACCAGCGCCGCCTGGCGCGCCATCGGCGGCAGCGTGATGGCGCGCTGCTGCAGCCCCTGTAATGAAGCGGCCAGCAGATGACCGACCGGCGACACCAGCAGCCCCAGGCCGACCTGCGCGCACTGCATCAGCTGCATGACAGAGGCGCTCTCCACGATCACCCGGGGCACCAGCGCCGCTTCACGAAAAGCCATATCGAGATAACGCCGGAAATAACGCGTCGGCTCCGCCAGGCAGAGCGGCTGTTGTGCCACTTCATCAAGCGTCAGCGCGGTTTCCCCCACCAGCTCAGGAAAATGGTCGGGATGGAATATGGCTTCAACGCCCCGATCTGCCAGCATCTCGGTCTGAAAATGGAGTTCACGCAGGGTTGCCATCTCGAAAAAACCGATCCCGACATCCACGGTGTGGCTGTTGAGTGCTTCCAGCAACTGGTCAGCACTGAGTACCGCAATGCGATAGTCGAGCTGAGGATAACGCGCCTGCACCGCTTTCAGCAGCAGCGGCAGTGCCATGCTGCACTGCGGCACCACGCCAACCCGCAGCGTGCCGTTCACCCCATGTTTCAGCGATTCCACTTCCAGCTTCAGCCCCTGATAAACCGAAACAATTTCCCGCGCCCACGCCAGCACACGGTCGCCCTCCGGCGTAAATCCGGCAAAATTATTGCTGCGGTTAATCAGCGGCAAGCCCAGCTCGCGCTCAAGATTCTTCAGGCGCATAGAGAGGGTTGGCTGTGTAACAAAACTGGCTTCCGCGGCCCGCCCGAAATGGCGTTCACGCTCCAGGTTACATAAGTAAATCAATTGTTTAATGTCGATGTTAATTATCCATCAGCAGGTTGAAGGCTGTTCGCATTACTGTCTCGTTCGCAGGATCAACCAGAGTATAAGGCTGAATGTTACCCCGCGCAGGCTCGGATGTTTTAACCGCACGGTTCATTTGCACAGGCGGATCGATGAAATCAGGACTTCGCGCCGCCCTGGTTTAAGCAGCAGTGAGGGTTGCGCACTTAAATCATCGCGCCCTGTTGTTTTGCTGGCTTAGTAAAGATGGCATTCAGCGCCAGACAGATTAAACCAAACCCCACTGGCAGCAGGAAATCGTAACTGAGCAGTCGGTAAAGCCCGATTCCGGCCACCCCACCCGCCAGAAAAGCCAGCAGGGTCAGACAGTGCAGTCGCAGCCGGCCCAGATAGAGCGGCGCCTCTTTCGGTGACGCTTTACGCCGCAGCACCTCAAACAGCATTGCCAGCTCAATCCCGATATCGGTCGCCGTGCCGGAGATATGGGTGGTGCGAACGCGGGCATTGGAGATCCGCGTCACCACCGCATTCTGCAACCCCATTAAAAAACTCAGGCTCATGATTAACACGACACCAGGTGACCGCGGCGGAAAGTGATTTTCAATCACACCCAGTGCAATCAGCGCGCTGCCCTCAATCAGGATGACAAAGGCATAGATGGTGCGGATATTTCTGCGGTGCCCGGCATTAATGATCAGCGTTGAACACATGGAACCCGCAATAAACAGAAGCACGATCGACAGAAAAAACAGGCCAGGCCCCAGATTCGCTTTTGCCAGGTGATCGGACAGCAGCGAGACATTACCGGTCATGTTGGCTGAAAAAAAACCGACGATCTCAAAGGCTGCGGTATTCAGTGCGCCTGCGGCAGCGGCAAGCGTACAGGCCAGTCGGGTATCCGCGCTGTTGCTGCGGGCACTTTCCGTGCTGATTAGCATGACCACCCCATTTTTACTGGAAAGCCTTATAATCCGCCGATTAGCCCTGCGCCACAAGGCACTGAATCAAACTCTCCCTTCTTTGCCGGGCATTACTCAGCATCGGGACTCAGGCCTCCGCGCTGGATAAACTCAGCGCGGAGAGCGCTGATTAACTGTTTGCCAGACGGAAGGTGGAGACCGACTGCGTCAGATACTGCACCTGCTCTTCCAGCGAGGCAGATGCCGCGGCAGACTCCTGCACCAGCGCCGAGTTCTGCTGTGTAACGCTGTCCATCTCGGTAACGGCCTGCTCAATCTGACCGATACCGCGACTCTGTTCATCAGAAGCGGTTGAGATGTGCTCCATCAGCAGATTCACGCGGCTGACTGAGGAGATAATGGCGCTCATCGCCTCACCGGTCCGGCTGACCTGATCGGAACCGGCGTGAATGATCGAAACAGATTCCGCAATCAGCCCCTCAATCTCTTTGGCTGCGGTAGCGCTGCGCTGGGCCAGATTACGGACTTCCCCTGCCACCACCGCAAAACCGCGACCCTGCTCACCCGCCCTGGCGGCTTCGACTGCCGCGTTCAGTGCCAGAATATTGGTCTGGAAGGCGATGCTGTCGATCACGGTGGTGATCTCCTCGATCTTCTTCGAGCTGGCATTAATCAGCGCCATCGATGTCACCACTTCCTGCGAGACTTTTTCGCCACTTTCCGCGTTTTTCACCGCTTCACTGGTCAGGCGGCAGGCTTCAAAGACGTTTTCGGTGTTCTGTTTCACCGTTGCGCCCAGCTGCTCCATGCTGGCAGCGGTTTCCGTCAGCGCGGCAGCCTGCTGTTCGGTACGCGAGGCGAGGTCGATGTTGCCCGCCGCAATCTCCTGAGAGGCGGTGGAGACTGAGCGGGTTGAATCGCGCACCTGGAGAATAATGGCGGTCAGCGCGCTGCGCATCTGCTCCAGCGAGCCCATCAGCAACTGAATCTCACTGCGCGAACCGGCTTTGACCGGCACCGTGGTATCCAGGACGCCCGCTGCAATCAGCTTGCAGTGTTCCTGCGCATCATTGATCGGCGAAAGCACATAGCGCTTCATGAAGATGTAAATGGCAACGATGATGGCGAAAAACAGCACGCCAAACAGCCCCAGCAGAGCAATGCCGGAGGTGAAGTGACTCTGTGCATCGCTGTTAAGCTTTTTGGCATAGGTTTCATGCTGAGCCAGCACCCGGTCCAGAATGATTTCATACTGACGATCAAGACGAACCACGGTGGCAATCTGATTTTTAAAGCGCACCTGATCGTGCGCTTCTGCCGCCTCAATCAACGGCTGTAAACCCTGCTGACGATAGGCCAGATAAGCCTGGCTATAGGCGTCGGCTTCCGCCTCTTCGCCCGGCAGACGCGGCGCGTTCATATAGGCCTGAAATGCAGCATCCGCTTTGCTGGCCACGGTCCGAACGCTGTCCAGCGTGGCGGGATTATTTGCGTCACTGCCCTCAATCTCCTTCATGTACTCCATCAGACGCACACGCAGCGTGCGGCTGTGGTTGATGGGGTCAATCACCGAGAGCACCACACGGATCTCTTTGTTAACCGCATTCAGCGAGTGATTGCTCTGGATCAGCAGCCAGGTACTGATTGCCACGCTGGTGAGAAACAGCGCCAGCAGAAAGGAGAAGATAATCAGGGAGGATTTTTTTAACGACATCGCGGTGTTCCGAAAAGTAAGAGGATTAGTCGCTATATCGGCAGAAAGGAACGGCCCATTAGGGCTGGGCTTTTTTTAGTTACAATAAGCGGGACGGCAGCGGGCGGAGCGCTCCGGGGTACAGGGGCTAACCGCCCACGGGCGTCGGGCGGTTAGCGTCATGACTAAGAGTGAAACAGGCTGCCGTTAAGCGACGCCCAGCGCCATTTTTACCTCGTTAGCGATCTTCTCGACCTGCGGGCCGTAGATCACCTGAATGTCGTGCTCGCTGACGCGATTGACCCCATTGGCACCGGTGCTCATCAGCGTCTGATCGACCACCTGATTCATCTCTTTGACCCGTACGCGCAGCCGGGTAAAGCAGCAATCGACATCCTCGATATTGGCCTGCCCGCCCAGCCCGCTGATAATGACCTGAGTCCGTTCATCCGCGGCGACCTGTTGCGGTTTCTCATCCTCCGATTCACGGCCCGGCGTTTCAACATTCATCCGGGTAATCACCAGCCGGAAAGCGTAGTAGTAGATCGGCGCATAGATCACGCCCAGTGCCAGCGTCCACCACCAGTGGGTTTTTGCCCCACCCAGCATGCCGAACACCACCAGGTCGATAACACCGCCCTGCACGTTGCCAATCATCAGATGCAGCATCGACATCAGCATAAACGACAGGCCGGTCAGGAAAGCGTGCAACAGGTAGAGCACCGGTGAGACAAAGATAAAGCAGAACTCCAGCGGTTCGGTGATGCCGGTGGTGAAGGAGGTCAGCGCCCCTGCCATGACCAGTGCTTTGACCCGCTGTTTATGCTCGGGTCGGGCGGTGTGATAGATCGCCAGCGCCGCGGCGGGCAGGCCGAACATCATCACCGGAATCTTACCCTGCGCCAGAAACTGCGTGGCCGTGCGCAGCGTCTCATCGGGGATCGATCCCGGATGAGTCAGCGACGCGTTGAAGATGTTCAGTGCGCCAACCACGGTCTGACCATCGACGACCGCCATGCCGCCAATAGGCGTGAAACGCACGGTTTCGTTAAGGATGTGATGCAGGCCGGTGGGGATCAGGATGCGCTCAAAGGCCCCCAGCAGAAAAGCGCCATACTGCCCGCTTTTGCCAATCATCTGTCCAATCCAGGCGATACCGTCGCCAATGGTCGGCCATATCAGCGCCAGCAATACTCCGATCAGTGGCAGACAGACCACGGTCACAATCGGCACAAAACGCCGTCCGCCAAAGAAGCTGATTGCGGTAGGCAGTTGCTGGGTATAAAAGCGATTGTGCAGCGCCACCGTTATCAGTCCGGCAATCACCCCGCCCAGTACGCTCATGTTGTAGGTAAAGACGCCCAGCATGTTGATATATTCCGCCGAGGTCATCATGGCGGTGGTCTGATCCATCCCCGCCTGCTGCAGGGCTGCTGGTGTGGTAGTGGCGGCGGTGATCCCTTTGGCCGCCAGCGTCGCGCTGATACCGACGTTCATCACGATATAGCCAATCACCGCGGCAAAGGCGGCGGTAGGTTTTTCCGCTTTCGCCAGTCCGATGGCACTCGCTACCGCAAAGAAGACCGGCAGATTAGCGAATAGCGCTCCGGCAACCTTGCGAATAAAGCCGATAATTAACTGCGGCACCTGCATCTGCGCAAAGGCATCGCCGGTGACCGCCGGGTTCTGCATGGCCGCCGCAAGCCCAAGGAAGATACCGGCGGCAGCGATGACCGAGATTGGCATCATCAACGCTTTGCCAAATGCATGAATCTGGCTGGTCAGCTGTTTCATGGAGTCGCGCCCTTTCTGATTGTGAACAGCAAGTATTAGCCTGTTGTCGGGAGAACTCCCGTTATCAGCAGGTTAAAGGCGGGTAAAATCTGACCAGCATCACATTTCTGGCTTATGCACGATAAACGCCAGCTATCGCACCATTAAGTCAATCAATTAGACAAGGTCTGAGGATAGCTGCAGACTTCCTTTCACCATCAGGCTATAACCTGATAACAAACACCAAACAATAATTCCTACTATAAAAAGCCTGCACTCAATATGAAATTTAAACGCCAAATCAAACCCTATCGCGCGGCAGCGGGCGGCTGGGGTTCACTGGAAGCCACCACGCGTTTCGTTCTTGACAGCAAAGCGGCCCTGAAAAATATGCGCAACCTGATGCGCATGAACAAAGCACGCGGTTTTGACTGTCCGGGCTGCGCCTGGGGTGATGACAATAAAAGTACCTTCAGCTTCTGCGAGAACGGCGCCAAAGCGGTGACCTGGGAAGCGACACGCCGGATGGTCGACACCGACTTTTTCGCCAAACACAGCGTGACCACGCTCTATACCCAGAGTGACTACTTCCTGGAGTATCAGGGACGTCTGACCCATCCGCTGCGCTACAACGCGGAAACCGACCACTACGAGCCCATCAGCTGGGAGGACGCGTTTGCGCTGATCGCGCAGCACATCAAGGCGATGGATCATCCGGATCAGATGGAGCTTTACACCTCCGGTCGCGCCAGCAATGAAGCCTCCTGGCTCTATCAGCTGTTTGGTCGCCTGATGGGGACCAATAACTTCCCTGACTGCTCCAATATGTGCCACGAAGCCAGCGGCACCGGCCTGAAGCGCAGCATTGGCGTCGGTAAAGGCACCATTCGTCTGGATGATTTCGACCACGCAGATGCCATTTTTGTCTTCGGTCAGAATCCCGGCACTAACCATCCGCGTATGCTGCACAGCCTGCGTCACGCTGCCGATCACGGTGCGAAAATCGTCACCTTTAATACCCTGCGTGAACGCGGTCTGGAACGTTTTGCCGATCCGCAGAAACCGCTGGAAGTGGTGACCTCGAAAGCGGGCAACATCAGCTCCTCCTATTACCAGCCGAACCTGGGCGGTGATATGGCGGCGGTGCGCGGCATGGTGAAATCCCTGCTGGAAACCCACCGCGCGCGTCTGGCGGCTGGCGAAAGCGGCCTGTTCGATCAGACCTTTATCAATGCTAAAACCAACGGCATTGAGGCGTATCTCGACGCCGTGGATAACACCAGCTGGATGCAGATTGTGGCGCAGTCGGGCCTGACGCAGGCGCAGATCCGTGAAGCCGCGGCGATCTACCAGAGCGCTGACCGGGTGATCTGTACCTGGGCGATGGGCATCACCCAGCACAAACACTCTGTCGACACGGTGCGCGAGATCACCAACCTGCAGCTGCTGTTTGGCCAGCTGGGCAAAAAAGGCGCAGGCCTCTGCCCGGTTCGCGGTCACAGTAATGTGCAGGGCAATCGCACCATGGGCATTGATGAGAAACCAGCGAAAGCCTTCCTGGATGCGCTGGGGAATCATTTCAATTTCGAGCCCCCGCGTGCGGCAGGCCACAACACCGTGGAAGCGCTGAACGCGATGCTGCGCGATGAAGTGAAAGTGCTGATTGCGCTGGGTGGCAACCTGGCAGCGGCCGCACCCGACTCACCACGCACCGAAGAGGCGATGTCACGCTGTGGTCTGACCGTGCATATCAGCACCAAACTGAACCGCAGCCATCTGGTGCCGGGTCACGAAGGGCTGATTCTGCCGACGCTGGGCCGCACCGAGCGCGATCTGCAGGCCACCGGCAATCAGTTTATTACCGTGGAAGACTCTTTCAGCATGGTGCACGCCTCTGAAGGGATCGGTATTCCGCTGGCGGAAACACAGCGTTCAGAGACCTGGATTGTTGCCGGTATCGCCGAGGCGGTGCTGGGTGATGAAAAAGTGAAATGGCGCGAGCTGGCGGGTGATTACAACCTGATCCGTGAGCACATCGCCGCGACGATTCCGGGCTTTGCCGACTTTAACGCCAAATGTGATATCCCGGGCGGTTTCTATCTGGGCAACGCAGCAGCCGAGTTGCGCTTCAATACGCCGAGCCAGAAAGCGGAGTTCAACGCCTCGGCGCTGCCGACCTCACTGTTCCCGAATCTTGATCAGGACGTGCCTTTTACCCTGCAGACGCTGCGTTCGCACGACCAGTACAACACCACCATTTACGGCCTTGATGACCGTTACCGTGGCGTTTTTGGTCAGCGTGAAGTGGTGTTCATCAACCCGGACGATATGGCAGACCTGGGCTTTACTGAAGGCCAGAATGTCGATATCGAAACGCTGTGGAATGATGGCATTACCCGTCGCGTCAGTGGATTCAAACTGGTTCCCTACAATATTCCGCGCGGTAACCTGGCGGCCTATTATCCGGAAACCAACCCGCTGGTGCCGCTGAACAGCTTTGGTGATGACAGTGGTACACCGACCTCAAAATCGGTGCCGGTGAAGCTGGAACTCTCTGAGGCACTGGCCGATCAGCGCATCGCCTGACAGCCCTTTCACTCCCCCCTAAAAAGCCGGCTCGTCCGGCTTTTTGCCTTGCCGCGCGACGTCGATTCGCGTAAAACTGTCAGCCGCAATCAGCCAACGAAACGTAAAAATTATGTTCCAGGATAACCCGCTGCTCGCGCAGCTGAAAGAGAAGCTCCATTCGCAAACGCCTCGTGCTGAAGGCGTCGTAAAAGGCACTGAAAAAGGCTTCGGCTTTCTGGAAGTCGATGCGCAAAAAAGTTACTTCATTCCGCCACCGCAGATGAAGAAAGTGATGCACGGCGATCGTATCACCGCCGTGATCCACAGCGATAAAGATCGCGAAAGCGCTGAGCCGGAAACCCTGGTTGAGCCGTTCCTGAGCCGCTTTGTTGGCCGGGTTCAGAAGAAAGACGATCGCCTGTCGATTGTGCCGGATCATCCCCTGCTAAAGGATGCGATCCAGTGTCGCCCTGCGCGCGATGTCAGCCATGAGTTTGAAAATGGTGACTGGGCCGTAGCGGAGATGCGTCGCCATCCGCTGAAAGGCGATCGCGGCTTTTATGCCGAACTTACCGATTTTATTGTCAAAGCTGATGACCATCTGGCGCCGTGGTGGGTGACGCTGTCGCGTCATAACCTTGAGCGTGAAGCGCCCGATGTCAGTTTTGGCGAGATGCTGGATGAAAATCTGACGCGTGAAGATCTGACCGTGCTGGATTTCGTTACCATCGACAGCGCCAGCACCCAGGATATGGATGATGCGCTCTTTGCGGAAGCCCTGGACGATGGCGCCCTGCGTCTGACTATCGCTATCGCCGACCCTACCGCCTATGTGCCGGAAGGCAGTCAACTCGATAAGCTGGCGGCGCAGCGTGCGTTTACCAACTACCTGCCGGGCTTTAACATCCCGATGCTGCCGCGCGAACTCTCTGATGATGTCTGTTCGCTGCGTCCGAATGTGCGCCGTCCGGCCCTGGCCTGCCGCGTGACCGTGGCAGCCGATGGCAGCTTAGGTGATGACGTTGAGTTCTTTGCCGCCTGGATCGAATCCAAAGCCAAGCTGGCATATGACGACGTCTCTGACTGGCTGGAAAACAGCGGCGCATGGCAGCCGGAAAGTGAGGCGATTGCTGAACAGATTCGCCTGCTGCATCGCCTCTGTCTGGCGCGCAGCGAATGGCGTCAGACCCACGCGCTGGTGTTTAAAGATCGCCCGGATTACCGCTTCCTGCTGGGTGAAAAAGGTGAAGTGCTGGAGATCGTGGCTGAACCGCGCCGCATCGCTAACCGCATTGTCGAAGAGTCTATGATCCTGGCCAACGTCTGCGCGGCGAAAGTGCTGCGTGACCGTCTCGGTTTTGGTATCTATAACGTCCATGCCGGTTTCGATGCCACCAATGCTGAACAGGCCGCCGCCGTGCTGGCCAACCATGGTATTACCGTGGATGCGCAGGCAATTACCACGCTGGAAGGCTTCCGGGTGCTGCGTCGTGAGCTTGATGCCCAGCCGACCCAGTTCCTCGACAGCCGGATCCGTCGCTTCCAGACCTTCGCTGAGATCAGCACCGAGCCTGGCCCGCACTTTGGCCTGGGACTTGAGGCTTACGCCACCTGGACCTCACCGATTCGTAAGTTCGGCGACATGATCAACCATCGTCTGCTGAAAGCGATTATTCGCGGTGAGCAGATCGCTCGTCCGGATGATGCGCTGACGGTGACAATGAGTGAACGCCGCCGCCTGAACCGCATGGCGGAACGCGATGTGGGCGACTGGCTCTACGCCCGTTATCTGGCGCCGTTTGCAGCCACCGACCGTCGCTTCAGCGCCGAGATTATCGATGTGTCCCGTGGTGGCATGCGTGTTCGCCTGCTGGAGTTTGGCGCGGTCGCCTTTATCCCGGCTCCGTTCATTCACGCGGTGCGTGATGAGCTGGTTTGCAGCCAGGAAAATGGCAGCGTACAGATCAAAGGCGAAGTGGTTTACCGTGTGACCGATGTGATTGATGTCACCATCGCCGAAGTCCGCATGGAAACCCGCAGCGTCGTGGCACGTCCTGCCGTCTGAGTAGTAATGTCCTGAGCAGTCAATCGGGCGGGATAACTCCGGTTATCCCGCCTGTTTCCGCCCCGCCCGCATTGCAAAAAAGTTAAATTTGTACCCCGCTTCACACTTCTCCACTGATTAACTTTCACTTACATTCCATTACATTAAGTTTGACTCGTTGTTTTCGATCGCTTTCCTCTCGGTCCTCACAAGGAGTTAGTCATGAAAAACGTCAAAACCAGTGCGATCTGGTTAGTGGTGGCGTTAATCGGCGCGGGCGCTTTCGCCATGCTGGCCCTCAGCCGCGGCGAACACGTCAACGCAGTCTGGCTGGTGATAGCCGCTGTCGCCTGTTACAGCATCGCTTATCGCTTCTACAGCCTGTTTATCGCCCGCAATATTTTCGAACTGGACGACCGCCGGATGACGCCTGCCGAGCGGCTGAGCGACGGGCTCGATTATGTCCCGACCAATAAATGGGTGCTGTTTGGCCATCACTTTGCGGCTATCGCTGGTGCCGGCCCGCTGGTGGGTCCGATTCTGGCGGCGCAGATGGGCTTTCTGCCGGGCACCATCTGGATCCTGGTCGGGGTGATGCTGGCGGGTGCAGTACAGGATTTCCTGATCCTGTTTATCTCGACCCGTCGTGATGGCCGTTCACTGGGCGAGATGGCGCGGCAGGAGCTGGGTGCGTTTGCCGGTGTGGTGACCATGCTCGGCGCGCTGGGCGTCATGATCATTATTCTGTCGGCGCTGGCGCTGGTAGTGGTCAAGGCGCTGGCGAACAGCCCGTGGGGACTCTTTACCATCGCGGCCACCATTCCGATTGCGCTGTTTATGGGCGTCTACATGCGCTTTATCCGGCCCGGTAAAATCGCCGAAGTTTCACTGATTGGCTTTGTGCTGATGATGGCGGCGATTATCTATGGCGGTGACGTAGCCCAGCATCCTTACTGGGGGCCCTTCTTTACCCTGAAAGGCACCTCACTGACCTGGGTGCTGGTGATCTACGGCTTTATTGCCTCCGTGCTGCCGGTCTGGCTGCTGCTGGCTCCGCGTGACTACCTTTCGACCTTTCTTAAAATCGGCGTGATTGTCGGGCTGGCGGTGGGGATTGTCTTTGCCATGCCAGAGATGAAAATGCCGGCGGTCACCAAATTTATCGACGGCACCGGCCCGGTCTTCTCCGGCGCGATGTTCCCGTTCCTGTTTATTACTATTGCCTGCGGTGCCATCTCTGGCTTCCATGCGCTGGTCTCCAGCGGCACCACGCCAAAACTGGTGGAGCGGGAAAGTCATATCCGCTTTATTGGCTATGGCGCGATGCTGATGGAATCCTTTGTGGCGATCATGGCGCTGATTTGTGCCTCGGTGCTCGATCCGGGCGTCTACTTTGCCATGAACTCCCCGGCTGCGCTGATTGGTACCACCGTTGAAAGCGCCTCTCAGGTGATCAACGGCTGGGGCTTTGTCGTCACGCCGGAAATGCTGAGCGGCATCGCCCGTGATGTGGGTGAAGGCTCGATCCTGTCCCGCGCAGGCGGCGCGCCAACCTTCGCGGTGGGGATGGCCCACATTATTACCGAGATCTTTAACAGTCGGGCGATTATGGCCTTCTGGTATCACTTCGCCATCCTGTTTGAAGCGCTGTTCATTCTGACGGCGGTCGATGCCGGTACCCGCGCCTGCCGTTTTATGGTGCAGGATCTGGTGGGCACCGTGGTGCCTTCTATGGCGAATAACCGCTCCTGGCTGGGCAATATGGCCGGCACGACCGTGGCGGTCGCAGGCTGGGGCTTCTTTGTCTATCAGGGCGTGGTCGATCCGCTGGGCGGCATTAACACCCTGTGGCCGCTGTTTGGTATCGGCAATCAGATGCTGGCGTCCATGGCGCTGATCCTCGGCACCGTGGTGCTGTTCAAAATGAAAAAGCAGCGTTACGCCTGGGTAACTATCCTGCCAACCGTCTGGCTGTTTATCACCTCGATGACTGCCGGCTGGCAGAAAATCTTCCATGAAAAACCGTCGATCGGCTTCCTGGCACAGGCGAATAAGTTCCGTAAAGGGCTGGATGAAGGGGTGATCATCGCCCCGGCAAAAAGCGTGGCGGATATGCAGACTATCGTCTTCAGCAATCAGATTAATGCGGCCCTGTGCGCCTTCTTTATGCTGGTGGCGGTCACGATGCTGATCTCTGCGTTCTTTGTCATTCGCCGGGCGCTGCGCAGCGATCTTCCTACTACGCATGAGTCCGTTGTGACGCTGCGCAACAAGGAGGTGCGTCATGTCTGATGCTATTCATCAGTCCCGGCGTCCTCAGGGAGAGTGGCAGATTATCCGCTGCCAGCGTGCCGCCGCCCCGCAGCCACAGGCATTCAGCTGGCGGGGATTCTGGCGCGGCCTGCAACAGTGCTTTCGCTTAATGGTCGGGGTGCAGGATTATCAAAAATATCTGCAGCATATGCGACTGCATCATCCCGATCAGTCGCCGATGAATGAGCGCGATTTCCACCGTTACTGTCTTGATGCCCGCTTCCCCAGCCAGGCAGGCAAACTGGGTAAATGTCCCTGCTGACCGCACTAAACAGCCCCGCACAGTCGGGGCTTTTTTGTGCCATTCTTATCTGGATGGGAAAATATATTCGGTTTGCATCTTGTGCTGGCGTCAGATGATGAATACTGTTGCTAAAATAATGAGATAACGCCTGCAGAGCACTTCCCGGAGGAAGTTTCCATGACCGATGAACAAGGGCAAACGTTGTTGTACACCCTTTTCGGTACAACCAGCCCTCATTGGCGTCTGACCGCGGACAGCGATGCGTTGCATTTTGCCGAAGATGAGTCGTCACAAACTAATATCGCCCTGCCGTTAACTCCCGGCCAGGCAGCCATGATACGCGCGATGCCGGTCATCACTTCAAGCATCAATCTGACTATGACGCTGCAGGGCATTGATGTTCCGATGCATTTTGTCGGACGCAAAGTGAACCAGGCGACATGGGCAGGAACCGCTTCTGCCTGGGGCGATACCTCAGCGGTCGCCCGCGACTTAACCCTGGGTCTTTCATTCGCCGAACAGGTGGTTTCTGAAGCCAACTCGGTGATAGTGATCCTCGATCAGCGCGGCAATATTCAGCGTTTTAACCGTCTTAGTGAAGAATATACCGGTCTGAATGAGCATGAGGTTATTGGCCGTAACGTCTTTCAGCTCTTTATGACTAAACAGGAGGCTTCTCAGTCACGACGCAACATTGCGGGCTTCTTCCGTGACGGCAACTCCTATGAGGTTGAGCGCTGGGTTAAAACCAAAAAAGGTCAGCGACTGTTTCTGTTTCGTAATAAGTTTGTTCACAGCGGCAGTGGCAAAAATGAAATTTTCCTCATCTGTTCTGGCACCGACATAACCGAGGAGCGACGCGCCCAGGAACGCCTCCGGGTGCTGGCAAACACCGATACGGTGACCGGTTTGCCTAATCGCAACGCAATTCATCAACAGATTAGCCTGGCGCTGGAGCGATCTGAGCGCGATGAGACCGGCGTGGTCTACCTCGATCTCGATAATTTCAAAAAAGTGAACGACGCCTACGGTCATATGTTCGGCGATCAGTTACTGCAGGCGGTCTCACTGGCGATTCTTAGCTGTCTGGGTAAAGACCAGACCCTGGGCCGGCTGGGTGGCGATGAGTTTGTGGTGCTGGCTGAGCATACCAGCCAGGCTGCGCTGGAGGCGATGTCCTCCCGCATTCTTGAGCGGCTGCGTCAGCCTTTCCGTATCGGACTGATCGAAGTGTACAGCGGCTGCTCTATCGGGATCGCTTTCGCGCCGCTGCACGGTGAAGATCGCGAGAGCCTTATTCGCAATGCTGACACCGCGATGTATCACGCCAAAGAGAATGGTCGCGGCAAGTTCTGCGTTTTTGCGGCAGAGATGAACCAGCGGGTCTTTGAATACCTGTGGCTGGACACCAATCTGCGTAAGGCGCTGGAGCTGGATCACCTGCTGGTGCATTACCAGCCGAAAATCGACAGTGATGGTGAAGTCCGCAGTGCCGAAGCGCTGGTACGCTGGAACTCACCCGAGCGCGGCCTGGTCTCCCCCGCTGATTTCATTCCCTATGCCGAAGAGTCGGGGCTGATTGTGCCGCTGGGACGCTGGGTCATGCTCAATGTGCTGAAACAGATTATCGTCTGGCGACAGCAGGGCATTTTTCTGCGCGTCGCCGTCAACGTGTCGGCACGTCAGCTGATTGATCAAAGCATCTATACTGACCTGAAACAGGCACTGCATGAGGCGAACATCACCGACTGTCCTATCGATATTGAGCTCACAGAAAGCTGCCTGATAGAGAATGAAGCTGAAGCCCTGCGGCTGATGAAGCAGTTTCAGGAGCTGGGCGCACAGGTTCATCTGGATGACTTCGGTACCGGTTACTCATCGCTTTCTCAGCTCGCACGTGTGCCGATCAATGCCATTAAGCTCGACCAAAGCTTTATCCGCGATATTAATAAACAGCCCGTCTCACAATCGCTGGTACGAGCTATCGTCGCCGTCGCCAAGGCGCTCGATTTGCAGGTGATTGCAGAGGGTATTGAAACCCCGGATGAAGAGAAGTTTGTCCTTAATAGTGGTGTCGATGGGCGTCAGGGCTACTACTACGCAAAACCAATGCCCGCGGAACAGTTTGGGCATTGGCTGGCTAAGCATCCTGCCCGCGTTTAACGCTAATTCAATTAACCCGCTTTACGCAGTGATGCGCTGTGGCGGTTTTGTAGCTGAACCAGGCGTTCCATGTAAGCAATGTCTTTAGGTTCGATGGTAAAGGCGTAATCGACCCAATCTTCGGTAATATCCATCAGCTCAGCGCGTGACAATTGCAGCACGCGCTGACGCGCTTTTAGCATAGCCCGCACGCCGTTGAGTTTAGGACGTAACGTATCGATAAAGGTGCGGGTGGCGCGGTAACTGTCGCCAGGCTGGAAGACTTTATCCACCAGTCCGCGCGTTTCATACCACTCAGCGCTGTGGGACTCCCCTTCACAAATTAACTCCTCTGCCAGTTTCATGCCGGAGCGACGCGCGACCAGTGAGTAGCCGCCCATGCCGGGAAAGAGGTTAAACGCAATTTCCGGAAAGCCCATCCGCGCGTTGTTCTGCGCCAGAATGAAGTGATGCGCCAGCGCCGCTTCGAATCCGCCGCCTAACGCACTGCCCTCAATCATCGCCAGCGTCACCGCGCCGGTATCAAACCCCCGTGCTGCCGAATGGATGCAGTCAACGCAGGCACGGGCATAGGCCCGCAGCGCCTCGCGGCGGTTGTTGCGAATGCACTCGACGAAGAAGCGCAGATCGCCACCGGCGTTGAACATCTGTGGCACCAGAGAGCCGGTAACCCAGAAGTCGATCGGCAGACCAGAACGCTGAGCGGCGTAGCTCAGATTCATGATCTCCTCAATCAGTTCATGGTTGAAGCTCGGACGGGGTTGTGCACGCAACATCATCCACATAGTACGACGCCCTTCTTCGTAATAGGCGACTAACTGCGTGGTGTTGCCGACTTCGGTAAATAATCTGCACGTTGCTTGGTTAATAACTGTCATTGTCTCATCCTCTGTTTATATTTGATGCGTTAAATACGCCACATCAGCGTAATGCAGAGTGAGGCCAGACCAAATGAGAGATTGATTTACAACACAAAATCCAGAGTGATCCCCGACTCGCGCGTCGGGGATTGATTAGGCGGGTTACTTAATAGCGGCACGCTGCTCCACGGCAACATGAAGACGCTTAACACGTTTTGAATAGATGGCCGTGATGATTGGCACCAGCACGGAGGTCACAATAACGGAGGTCGCCACCAGCGCCGTGGCAGCAGGGGCAATCGGTTTAAACTGCGGCAGCATTTCGGCAATCAGCACCGGTGTCGCCACCGCTGCACCTGCCGTACTGGATGCAGCCACGCCAGCCGTGCCATCTCCGCCACCAATCAGCCGATCGGTCAGAATGAGTGGGATACCGGTAATGATGATCACCGACACGCCCAGCATGATGCCCAGCAGTCCGGTTTCCGCAATGACCCCCAGGTTAATGGTGTTACCCAGAGCAAAGGCGAAGAAAGGAATCAGCGTATGGACCGCTTTTCCGAAGAAGTCGCGCAGCTCCGGATCAAGATTCCCTAATGCAAATCCCACAATAAATGGCAGGACCGCCCCCACAAACACGTGCGGCTCGAATGAGGCGATGCCGGCGGTGCCCAGGATAACCATGGTCATTAATGGCCCGGACTCCAGAGACATCAGCACAAACGCACCTGCCTCCTCTTTGGAACCATATTGCTGCATGATCGAGGCATAAAGGCCGCCATTGGTCATATCCATTGCAGCCACCAGCGCCAGCGTCGACAACCCGGCAAACATCCCTACTTCTACGCCATTCTCCGGCATCACCCGAGAGGCGATGGCAGCTACAACCCATGCGACGGCAATCTTGGTAAGCACCAGCGTGCCCGATTTTCGCAGTACCGTACCGGTGGCGCTGAGTTTAATCGACGCGCCCATACAGAAAAACCAGACGGCCAGAATGGGCACCGTGCCGGTCATCAGGCCATTGGTGAAAGAACCGAAATATTTCCCGGCGCCCGGAGAAAACGTATGACAGAGTGCGCCGATAAAGAGCGGAATGAGCATCATACCGCCCGGAATTTTGTCTATTGCACGTTTGATATGCATATGGATGTCACCTTTGCTATGCCAGAGAGTGGAGCAGGAAGTGCCCGAAGGCGATGCAAGCAAAGTAGTGACTTGAGGTAACCAAAACAGTGATCGCTTCGATAAAATGAAACGCTGTTTTATTTTTAATGAGGGGTTGTTTTGATAACTATGATGGAGATCGCCATACCAGTCTCAGATGAGACTAAAAAAACGGGACGCCGTGGCGTCCCGCTTGCTATTTTTGCCCATACCAGGCGTTCTCGCCATGCTTTCGCAGGTAGTGCAGATCAAGCAGCGTCTGGTTAATCGGCGGCAGATTAGCGGTCAGTTGCTGACTGAACAGGCCCATATATGCCACCTCCTCCAGCACAACCGCGCTGTGTACCGCTGCATGGGCGTCTTTCCCCCAGGCAAACGGGCCATGAGAGTTGACCAGTACCGCCGGAATCGCCGAAGGAGACAACCCGCGTTGCGCAAAAGTCTCGATAATCACCTCACCGGTGTTCCACTCGTAGTCGTGCTGAATCTCTTCATTGCGCATCGACCGGGTACAGGGGATCTCACCATAGAAGTCATCGGCGTGGGTGGTTCCCCAGGCAGGAATCGGTCGTCCTGCCTGGGCCCAGATGGTCGCATGCCGCGAATGGGTATGGACAATGCCACCCACCTCCGGCCAGGCGAGGTAAAGCGCGCGGTGCGTCGCGGTGTCCGATGAGGGGCGTTTATCCCCTTCCACCACGTCGCCACTCGCCAGATCGACCACAACCATGTCATCGCGCGTCATCACTTCATAGCGCACGCCGGAAGGTTTAATCACCAGCAAACCCTGTTCGCGATCAACAGCGCTGACATTGCCCCAGGTGAAGGTCACCAGGTTGTATTTGGGTAGATCCAGATTCGCTTCCAGAACCTGTTGTTTCAGGTGTTCCAGCATCTATTTTCTCCTGCTGACAATCGTCCCTGAATTTTGCGGAGTCGGACGCGAAAGAGTTATGGAGCAAATGGCTATAAACGCAGAAGGAATGGCTGTGAATGCAAAAATGTGTCGTGATTTCAGAATTTTCTATCTTCGGAATTTAACCAGAACGCTTAGAATCCTCTCAGGCAATGCGTGGCCCTGTCGGGTTTGCATTGTGACTCTCCCGCTACAAACGGTTTGTCCATGGTGATCACATTTCCATGCCGACACGGATGCGGCAATGATGCGACACAAGCGGGCTGAGGAAATATCGGAGCTATACTAAGAGTGTTGCCTCTGTGAGCACATCAAAGGAGAAGTGTATGACAACAACAATGAAACGAATCACTGCCGTTGTACTGGCGACCACGTTAGCTGTTGCACTGAGCGGCTGTTCTAACTGGTCTAAACGTGACCGCAACACCGCTATTGGCGCGGGCGCGGGTGCGATTGGGGGTTCAGTATTGACCAATGGTAGCGCACTCGGCACAGTCGGTGGCGCCGCTGTCGGTGGTATTATCGGTCATCAGGTCCACTAAAGACCTTATTAAAAGAATAATCGGCTACGCTAAGCATCTACACGACAATCGGGCTACTTCGGTAGCCCGATTTTTTTATTCAGCCGCCCGCCAGTTTGACCTTCATGCCTTTGGCTTCCAGCAGGCTTTTCAGTAAATCGCGCTTATCCCCCTGAATCTCGATAACACCCTCTTTCACCGAACCCCCGCAGCCGCACTTCTTTTTGAGTTCGGCCGCCAGCAGGGTCAATGCCGCGTCGTCCAGGTCGATACCGGTAATCAGACAGACGCCTTTTCCCTTGCGGCCACTGGTCTGGCGCTGGATACGCACAATACCATCCCCTTTTGGCCGCTCCTTCGCTGGCTCCGGCTGGGTAATGCGTCCGCTGTCGGTTGAGTAAACCAGTGGATTATCCTTCGCCATTATTGTGTCTCCAGACTGTGCAGGATCGCCTGCAGAGTGGCGGCGGGATCGGCGGATTGGGTGATCGGACGCCCGATAACCATATAGTCCACGCCCGCCTGCTTCGCCTGCTCAGGTGTCATGATGCGACGCTGATCGCCTGCATCACTGCCTGCCGGGCGAATCCCCGGCGTGACCAGTGCAAAGTCCTGACCTAAAACCTGTTTGAAGCGGACAGCCTCATGGGCGGAACAGACCACACCATCCAGCCCGCACGACAGGGTCAGCTTCGCCAGTCGCTCTGCCTGTTCGGCAGGCGAAAGCGTAATGCCCAGCCCTTTGAGATCCTCTGCATCCATACTGGTCAGTACAGTCACCGCAATAAGCAGGGGCGCATCCTTACCAAAGGGAAGCAGCGCCTCACGCGCCGCGTTCATCATCCGTGCCCCGCCACTGGCATGGACGTTGACCATCCAGACCCCGAGATCGGCAGCGGCCGCCACGGCATGAGCGGTGGTGTTGGGAATATCGTGGAATTTAAGATCGAGGAAGATTTCAAAGCCGCGCTGCTGCAGAGTATTAACCAGCGAGGGGCCAAATAGCGTAAACATCTCTTTGCCCACTTTAAGGCGGCAACTGCGGGGATCGATCTGGTCGACGAAACGCAGTGCGCTGTCGAGGTCATGGTAATCCAGCGCTACCAGAATCGGCGAAGCGGTCACGTTGTGGGGTGAAGGCATGGCATTTCCTCTGCAACAGGCGCCCGCAGGCGCAATAGACAAACGGCAAGCATTCTACCTGCGGTGTCTGACCATCACAATCGCCATTGCCCTTCTGCCTGGCAAATTATGCACTGTTGCTGAGGTCTGTAAGCTAACCCGCCCCTTAGTATGTTGTAACTATAATAAGCTAGTAACAGCGCGTCTGTAACGGCCGGTTTACTGGCCGTCGAGGCCGCGGATAGGCTTAACCGAAGACCAGGTGCGGCAGGATGGGCAGTGCCAGTAGAGTGCGTGGGCGGTAAAGCCACACTTCTGGCAGCGATAGCGCGGCTTGGTGCGGATTTGTTCGCCAACCATGTCGCGCAACACCATCAGGCTCTCTTTCGCGCGGCCATCTTCCGCCTCATGCAGATTCAAATCCATCAGGCGGTGGAACACACGCATGGTAGGATGACGCTGCAGCTGACGGCTGATGTAATTCTGGGCCGCTTCGGGTCCCTGTTGCTGCTCAAGGATGTCAGACAGATAGAGCTCCGCAGCCGCGCCGGTGTTCTCTTCAACACAGCGATGAAGAAACTCTGACCAGGCGTCTGGCTGATTGAGCTGCTGGAAACAGGTCTCCAGCATTCCCAGCGTTTCACTCACCAGCTCTTTATCCTGATCCAGCACCCGCTGCAGATGGCCCACCGCTTTGGCGTAATCCCCTTTTTCCATCAGGATACGGCCCATCATGATCGAGATACGTGCGCTGTTGCGATCGGCCGACTCCCCTTTCTTCAGCAGGTTCATGGCACGATCGAGATCGTCGCTGCTCATCGCCTGCAGAGCCAGCTCGCAGTAGAAGTGGGCTATTTCGCCTTTCTGCTTCTCTTTGCCAAGCTTAACCAGCCGCTCTGCGACCTCAATCGCCTGCTGCCAGTCGCTGGTTGCCTGGTGGATCAGCAGCAGTTGCTGCAGCGCACCCACCCGAAAGTCAGTTTCATCGGTGAGCTGCTTAAACATATCTTCCGCGCGGTCATATAAGCCCGCCGCCATATAGTCGCGGCCCAGTTGCTGTACGGCGAGCAGTCGCTGCTCATAGCTCAGGGAAGCGCTTTCCATTAAAGCCTGATGGATGCGGATAGCGCGGTCGACTTCCCCGCGCGAACGGAACAGATTGCCCAGCGTCAGGTGCGCTTCAACCGTGCCGCTGTCCTCTTTCAGCATATCAAGGAAGAGGTCGACCGCTTTGTCCTGCTGATTGGAGAGCAGGAAGTTTACGCCAGCGACATATTCACGTGACAGTCGGTTGGCTTCCTGTTGCTTATCCTGATGCGCGCTGCGACGGCCCATATACCAGCCGTACGCTGCCGCCACCGGCAGTAACAGAAACAGCAATTCATGCATCAGGGATTATTCCCGGCCAGCCGGAGAAGATGGCGTAGTCGCCAGGGCGGTACTCTGCTCGATTTGGGTCTGCATACGCTTAATTTTCCGGTTGGCATTCGCCAGGGAGACGCGGGTCCGTAACCAGAACAAACCGCAGATAATCCAGCCAAGCACGAAACCTGCGCCAAACAGGGATGCCAGTAAGGTCGAGATGCTGAACTCACCCTGCGCCAGCAGATAGTTAAAAGTAATGACCTGATCGTTATGCGCACCCAGGGTGACGGAAATAATGAAAATGACCAGTACCACTAAAAAAATCAGCAAATATTTCACAGTGCATCCTGTTGTGAGGTTGTCGGGTAGAATTATGCCAAAACTCCAGCAAAAATGCTGCTCCCAGCAGCATCGGGCGAGTCGCTTTTACGCAGACCCGTCTAATAATATGGGGTCTTACGGGTGAATTACAATCAGGGCTCCCGCTGTGCCATCTCTTTTTGCTCTTCCGGCGGCAGCGTCAGCGGGCCACAGAATCGCTGCGCCAGCCAGGTGGCAATGGTGACCAGTAGCCAGGAGAGTATGGTTGCCATCGCCAGATCCCGTGGCCAGTGCATACCCAGCAGCAGACGACTCGCCATCACGCCGGCGGCCCACAGAAAGATCACTACCACGGTTTTATAGTGCCGACGCGGCCAGAGCAGACCCAATGCCAGCAGCGCCCAGCTGGCGGCAAACATAGTATGTCCCGATGGGAAAGCGAAACCGGTTTCAAACGCCCAGTGCCGTTTCAGCCAGCCTGGGATCTGCGTCTCATCGGCAATCAGTGAGGTTACCATCTCGCCACGCTGTTTGCGCTTCAGCTCGTAGAAGGTCTTTTCATCCAGCCCGTGATGCTGTTCCAGCCAGATCACATAGGGACGCGGCTCCTGAATCTGCTCTTTGATATAGGATTTAGTGTATTGCCCGGCCAGAATGGTGGCGTTCATGATCAGCAGCAGCAGGATGGCTGGCTTCAGCCGAAAGCGCAGGCACCAGAGCATCCAGGCACTCAGCACGACGCTGGTAACAATGCCCCAGGGGTTGGTGACGGTCTCGGTCATCCAGAAGAGACCTTTCAGCAGCGCATTGCTTTCATCTGGTTGCCAGCGCCAGCCGCTCAGCCAGACCGCAACCGGCATAATCAGCAGCAGCAGCATTCCAAAGGTGGTACGACGTGAAATCTTAAACATCCTCTTCCCTTATCCCGGCGTCAAAAGAGAGCAATTGCATAACTTTAGCTTAAAAAAGAATAACATAACCGTTGCCGATTGGATAATTGTGCTTTATCACTGCAATTGGTATCAGAGATTACCAGCCCGCTAGCGGGTTGTGGCACAATATTGCACGTTTGTCGGGCCACACTGGCCTGTGCACTATCATGATGATAGTGCATCCTCTGAAGGTTCTGGAGAGTCACATGCAGCTTAAACGGGTGGCAGAAGCCAAACTGCCCACGCCATGGGGAGATTTCCTGATGGTTGGTTTTGAAGAACTGGCAACCGGACATGACCACGTTGCACTGGTTTTTGGCGATATTAATGATAATGAGCCGGTACTGGCGCGCGTTCACTCTGAATGCCTGACCGGCGATGCACTCTTCAGCCTGCGTTGCGACTGTGGTTTTCAGCTGGAAGCCGCCCTCAATGCCATCGCAGAAGAGGGTCGCGGCGCTCTGCTCTATCACCGTCAGGAAGGCCGTAACATCGGTCTGCTGAACAAAATCCGTGCCTATGCGTTGCAGGACAAAGGGTACGACACGGTAGAAGCGAACCATCAGCTGGGCTTTGCCGCCGATGAGCGCGACTTCACGCTGTGCGCCGATATGTTCAAACTGCTGGGCGTTAATGAAGTGCGACTGCTGACCAATAACCCGCGTAAAGTGGAGATCCTCAGCGAAGCCGGGATCAACATTGTTGAACGCGTGCCGCTGGTCGTGGGACGTAATCCGAAGAATGCGCACTATCTGGATACGAAAGCGGAAAAGATGGGGCATCTGCTGCCGAAGTCATAATTAAGCTGGGACTCACTGGCATCTGCCCCCTGAAGAAGCCAAATCTGAGAGAATCCTGAAGCAACGGATTAGCTCAACGCGCAGGATGCACAGTCAGAAGAGGAAAGCGTCCCGCCGCCCGGATAAAAACGCCGGGAGCGTTTTTGAACAACGCAAAGCGTTGGCCCGGTACGGGCGCACCTCCGGGATGAGGTGCGTAATTGCGCGGGCCGGGCATGTCATGGATGACGGCTTTTGCGTCTTTCCGATCTGACCGTGTTCCTGTGCAGCCACGGTCTCACAGCTTCTTATTACAGACTTTGTAAGCTACATAAAAAAGCCGGGTCTCCCCGGCTTTTTTTTCAGTCCAGCATATTGCGGATAACGTAGTGCAGGATGCCGTCATTGCGATAATAGGTCAGCTCATTACCGGTATCGATGCGACAGCGAGTGTCCAGCTCTTCCTTACTGCCGTCAGCTCGGGTCAGCGTCACTTTAACGCTGCAGCCTGGCGTCAGTGCCTGAAGATTTTCCACGTCAATGCGCTCCTCACCGGTCAGCCCAAGGCTTTTGCGAGTCACGCCCTGCGGAAACTCCAGTGGCAGGATGCCCATCCCAATCAGGTTTGAGCGGTGAATACGCTCAAAAGATTCCGCAATCACTACCCTGACCCCCTGCAGACGTGGTCCTTTCGCCGCCCAGTCGCGGCTTGAACCAGAGCCATACTCAAGACCCGCGATGACCGCCAGCGGCACGCCTTCCGCCTGATATTTCATTGCCGCATCATAGATGGCCAGCTGTTCGCCACTTGGGTAATGTCGGGTATAACCACCCTCCACGCCGGGCACCATTTCATTGCGGATACGGATGTTGGCGAACGTGCCGCGCATCATCACTTCATGGTTACCGCGACGCGAACCATAGGAGTTAAAGTCTGTACGCTCCACGCCGTGTGACAGCAGATACCGGCCAGCCGGACTTTCCGCTTTGATGCTGCCCGCCGGTGAAATATGGTCAGTGGTAACCGAGTCGCCCAGCATGGCCAGCACCCGCGCACCGCGAATATCCTGCACCGGCTTAGGCTCTTTCTCCATATCGTCAAAGAAAGGCGACAGACGAATATAAGTCGATCCCTCATCCCAGTCGTAAGTCGCCGCTTCACTGACCTTAATCTCCTGCCACTCTGGCGTACCGTCGAAGACTTCAGCGTACTCTTTATGGAACATGTCGCTGGTGACCTGCTGCACGGCCGTCGCGATCTCTTCCGGCGAAGGCCAGATATCTTTCAGGTAGACCGGCTGGCCCTGACGATCGTGGCCCAGCGGCTCGGTCTGCAGGTTGATCTTCATGTTACCCGCCAGCGCGTAGGCCACCACCAGCGGCGGCGACGCCAGCCAGTTGGTTTTAATCAGCGGATGAATACGGCCTTCAAAGTTGCGGTTGCCGGACAGCACAGCACCTACTGTAAGGTCGCCTGCTTTAATTGCAGACTCGATCTCATCTTTCAGCGGGCCGGAGTTACCGATACAGGTGGTGCAGCCATAACCAACCAGATTAAAGCCCAGCTCGTCGAGATAGGAGGTCAGTTGCGCGACGGCCAGGTAGTCTGAGACAACTTTAGAACCGGGTGCCAGTGAGGCTTTGACCCAGGGCTGACGTTTCAGACCCCGCTCGACCGCTTTCTTCGCCAGTAAACCGGCCGCCATTAAGACGCTGGGGTTGGAGGTGTTAGTACAGGAGGTAATCGCACTGATCACCACCGCCCCATCGGTCAGCTTATGCGTCAGCCCGGTATCACTGTCGGTATACTCAACATTTTTATGGGGTTTCTGCGCCTGATTCACTTCCAGCTCGTTGCTGGCATCAAACGCGGCGGGCACATCGCCCAGTGACACCCGATCCTGCGGACGTTTTGGTCCTGCGAGACTCGATTCCACCTCGTTCATATCCAGCGCCAGAGTGCTGGTAAAACGCGGCTCATCGCCAGGATTGCGCCACAGCCCCTGCGCTTTGGCATAGGCTTCCACTAATGCTACCTGTTCGGCATCACGTCCGGTCAGGGTCATGTAGCTCAGCGTGACGTCATCAACCGGGAAGAATCCGCAGGTCGCGCCATATTCCGGTGCCATGTTGGCGATGGTCGCGCGGTCTGCCAGCGGCAGATCGGCCAGGCCATCACCGTAAAATTCAACGAATTTACCGACAACGCCGTGCTTACGCAGCATCTGGGTAACAGTCAACACGAGGTCGGTTGCCGTAATGCCCGCCCGCAGTTTGCCGGTGAGTTTGAAACCCACCACATCCGGGATAAGCATTGAGACAGGCTGACCGAGCATAGCGGCTTCGGCTTCGATTCCCCCTACTCCCCATCCCAGCACGCCAAGCGCGTTGATCATGGTGGTGTGAGAGTCCGTACCGACCAGGGTATCGGGCCAGGCATACTCTTCACCCACGGTTTCATGCCAGATCGCCTTGCCGAGATATTCCAGGTTCACCTGATGGCAAATACCGGTGCCAGGCGGCACCACGCGGAATTTATCAAACGCCTTCTGGCCCCAGCGGAGAAAGACGTAGCGCTCATGGTTTCGCTCCATCTCCAGCCGGACGTTCTCTTCAAAGGCGTCATCATCGCCAAAATGGTCAACCGTGACCGAGTGGTCGATGACCAGATCAACCGGGGACAGCGGATTAACTTTCGCCACATCGCCGCCTAGCCGATTCACTGCTTCTCGCATCGCAGCAAGGTCAACTACCGCAGGCACGCCAGTAAAGTCCTGCATTAATACACGGGCTGGCCGGTAGGCAATTTCACGATCGGCGTGGGCATCTTTTTGCCAGTCAACCAGCGCCTGGATGTCCTCCGTCGTAACAGAGTCACCATCCTGATAGCGCAGTAAATTTTCCAGCAGGACTTTAAGGGATTTTGGCAGGCGATCGATATTGCCAAGGTGTTGAGCAGCATGGGGAAGACTGAAGATGTGATATTTTTTGGTGTCGACCTGCAGTACTTCCTGACTCTGCTCGCGTAGGGTAGACGACATAGCTCCTCCTTTCATTCATGGTCTTTAAACCTTAGAGAGACAAAGGTTTATGTTAAAGATAGACCACAAATTCGTTAACGTTTTGATTACAACACAAATTGCTACAATCGCTCGCAAACGAAAATGCCCCGTGAAGTCACGAGGCATCATAAAAAGGTGTTTTAATTCAAATTACAGGGTTATCCACACCGCCGCAGACCAGAACGCAAAGGAGAATGCATACGCGCTGAGCCAGGACATTTTAATGATATTCATTTGGTTCACTCCTTCGCCGGAATCGGGCGTAAAAGTTTTTGCGGTCACCTTATAGAGGCGACACCCTTTGGTCGTACAGGATGTGGTGAAGGGCATTTAAACGCCCACCGGAAAATCCGGCTATTAAAGAACAGTGACTATTAAATGGTCTGACAACGTTATTTGTTTTTAGGGTCCAGAAATGACTCAATAAAAAGTCGCTGGTTATCACTCAAATCCCACGAATCGGGGATAGACACTTTTTCGTCCTTTGCAAGGGGTTCTTTTCCTTTACAGGAGACCGTCTTGTGCTGACCCGAGGTCAGGGAACGTTTATGGCTGAGTGTATTTGCCCACATGGCTTTAGCCCCAGATACGCCAAATCATTAACGCGACAACTACCCAAAACAGCGCAGAGGCAGCGAATACGGTTAACCAGGCTTTGCGACGAGTATTGCCGGTACGCTCAACCTTGGTGCTTTTTGCCGGGAAACCCGGTTGTACAGTCAGTCGTGTATTCATAGTTTTTGATAATCACTCTCAACAAAATGATTGATAACATCGATTAAGATTTAGGAGGAATCCTAAACGCGTTAAGGCCAAAAATCCAGTTATTTTTATTGAGTAAAACGATTAACGGTATTAATCAATGAGCTTAAGTAACGTAAGAAATCATTAATCCCGGAACCAATATTTAATTAAAAGACCCGCTTAAAAATTTGAGTTAATTTAAAAACAGATCCACTTAAAACTATAGAGACAACTTAAGAACCTTATGTTTACTGGCTTCCCACATCAGCTCTTAACTGGAGTATGGGAATAATCCTGGCAAGCCGCAAAGTAACATAGTTAAAAATGTGTTGTAATTCGCATTTAAGAAAGACCGATGGAGAAACATGTGATCAATGTTTCATTTACAAAAAAATCATAAAAACTTTTGATTCTCATTTGGCGCTAAAGCCTGGAGACAGAAAAGGCTGCACCAGGCAGCCTTATGTTTACGTGGGGAGGTTAAATTCTATTTAAACGGTAGTTTGATATCTTTAAACATCGCCTCAATGTCTTCATTGGAGCGCAGCGCAACCGCGGTATCTACCACATCGCGCGTCAGGTGTGGCGCAAAACGTTGGATAAAATCATACATATAGCTACGCAGGAAGGTGCTGCGGCGGAAACCAATCTTAGTGGTGCTGTTGGTAAAGATATCGGCGGCTTCAATGCGAATCAGGTCAGGATCGGCTACCGGATCCACCGCCATGCTGGCGATGACGCCAACCCCCAGACCTAAGCGGACATAGGTTTTGATCACATCGGCGTCGGTAGCGGTAAAGACGATGCGTGGCGTTAATCCTGCACGATTGAAGGCCGTATCCAGTTCTGAACGCCCGGTAAAGCCAAAGGTATAGGTTACCAGCGGATATTCGGCCAGCTCCTCAATGGTGACCTGTCCTTTTCCTGCCAGCGGATGGTCGGCAGTCACTACAATCGCCCGATTCCAGTGGTAGCACGGCAGCATGATTAAATCGTCATAGAGATGCAGAGCTTCGGTGGCGATGGCAAAATCTGCATTACCTTTGGAGACGGCTTCAGCGATCTGGGTCGGAGAGCCCTGATGCATGTGCAAAGAGACGCGAGGATAGCGCTCAATAAATCCTTTGATTACGCCAGGCAGCGCATAGCGAGCCTGGGTGTGCGTGGTTGCGACATAGAGCGAGCCTTTATCAGGCCAGGTGTGTTCACCGGCTACCGATTTTATCGCATCCACTTTGGAGAGAACTTCACGCGCTATACGGATAATCTCTTCCCCTGCAGGCGTGACCTGGGTGAGATGTTTACCGCTGCGGGCAAAGATTTGCACGCCCAGTTCATCTTCCAGCATACGCACCTGTTTACTGATGCCGGGTTGAGAGGTGTAGAGACCTTCCGCCGTCGAAGAGACGTTGAGATTGTGATTGACCACTTCAACGATATAGCGCAACTGCTGTAATTTCATATCTATTCCATCCCGGTAAGTTACAGAGTCGCATCCCCGGTTGACGTATAGTCGCGAGGGTAAAAAAATGCTATGCATCAGGAAAGGTCGGAAATGCTATAACAACTATATCAGTTTAAGTGAGAGAGTAGAACGGATTGATATAAGGCTCAGAAAAAGGCCAGCGAGCGCTGGCCTTCAGGGATTACTTTTTCGCTTCCTGCCATTTGCCATCTATATAGAAGGCGGACCAGCCGGTTGCCTTGCCCTCTTTTTCTGAGGAGACATACTGCTGTTTGGTCTTGCGGCTGAACCGCACCAGCGTTTTGTTGCCTTCCGGATCGGCTGCTGGCGCGTCGGCCAGATATTTCAGCTTCTCAGGCAGACGATCTTTGAAGCGCTGAAGCTCTTCCACCAGCGGCGCACGCGTCTCGCGTGATTTCGGGAAGGTGTTGGCCGCGAGGAAAACGCCCGCCGCACCGTCACGCAACACGAAGTAAGCATCTGACTTCTCACACGCCAGCTCTGGCAGCGGAACCGGATCCTCTTTCGGCGGTGCAACTTCACCACTGCGCAGGATCTTGCGGGTGTTTTTGCACTCTTCATTGGTACACGCCATGTACTTACCAAAGCGTCCCATCTTCAGGTGCATCTCCGAACCACACTTCTCGCACTCCACCACCGGGCCGTCATAGCCTTTGATGCGGAATTCGCCCTTCTCAATCTCGTAACCATCACACTCCGGGTTATTACCACAGACATGCAGCTTACGTTCGTTATCGATCAGGTAGCTGTCCATGGCCGTGCCACACTTCTGGCAGCGACGACGGGCACGCAGGGCGTTGGTTTCAGCATCATCCCCTTCCAGAATATTGAGAACTTCATTTTCCGGGATCAGGTTGATGGTCTGTTTGCAGCGCTCTTTAGGCGGCAGCGCATAGCCGGAACAGCCCAGGAAGACGCCGGTACTGGCAGTTCGAATCCCCATCGGACGGCTACAGGTCGGACAGTCAATCGAGGTCAGCACCATCTGGTTCGGCTGCATCCCGCCCTCTTCAGGATCTTTCTCAGCCAGTTCAAGCTGCTGGGTAAAATCGGTGAAGAAGTGGTCGAGTACCGCTTTCCATTGCGCCTGGTTATTGGCAACCTGGTCAAGGTTGCTTTCCATACGGGCGGTAAAATCATAATTCATCAGTTCGCGGAAGTTCTCTTCCAGACGATCGGTGACGATTTCACCCATTTTTTCCGCATAAAAACGGCGGTTTTCAACCCGTACGTAGCCACGATCCTGAATCGTCGAGGTAATGGCGGCGTAGGTAGATGGACGACCAATTCCGCGCTTCTCCAGCTCACGCACCAGTGACGCTTCGCTGAAGCGCGCCGGTGGTTTAGTGAAGTGCTGACCGGGCAGCAGTTGCTGCAGGTCCAGAACATCGCCCACGCTTACCGCAGGCAGCGTACGATCTTCATCATTCTTACGCAGCGCAGGCATCACTTTGGTCCAGCCGTCGAAACGCAGAATACGGCCTTTCGCTTTGAGCCGGAAATCACCGGCGGCGGCAGTAATGGTGCTGGAGTCATATTTCGCTGGTGTCATCTGACAGGCAACAAATTGACGCCATATCAGCTGATAGAGTTTCTGCGCATCCGCTTCCATATCTTTCAGCTTTTCCGCCACCACTTCCACATCAGAAGGACGAATCGCTTCGTGCGCTTCCTGGGAGTTCTCTTTGCTGGCGTAAGTTATGGCGTTTTCAGGCAGATACTTTTTACCGAAATTGCTTTCGATATAACCACGCGCCATGGCGACTGCATCCTGACTCAGGTTGGTCGAATCGGTACGCATATAAGTAATGTGGCCCGCTTCATACAGCCGCTGGGCCATCATCATGGTCTTCTTAACGCCAAAGCCGAGACGGGTGCTGGCAGCCTGCTGCAGTGTCGAGGTGATATAAGGCGCGCCCGGCTTGCTGCTGGTCGGCTTATCTTCACGATCCACGATCTCATAGCGCGCTTTTTCCAGCAGCGCGACGGCAGCATACGTTTCTTCGCGGTTGACCGGACGGAAGGCTTTATCGCCTTTGTGCGTCACGTCCATCGACAGCTCATCGCCTTTCGGCGTGGTCAGCGCGGCATTAACTTCCCAGTACTCTTCGGGAACAAAAGCTTTAATCTCACGTTCACGTTCCACCACCAGACGAACGGCAACGGATTGCACACGTCCGGCAGAGAGACCACGGGCGATCTTTTTCCACAGCAGTGGCGAGACCATGTAGCCCACCACGCGGTCCATAAAGCGACGCGCCTGCTGAGCATTCACCCGATCAATATTCAGTTCGCCCGGCTTTTCAAACGCCTGACGAATCGCATTCTTGGTTATTTCGTTAAACACGACGCGACTGAAGCGCGAGTCATCACCACCAATCACTTCCCGCAGGTGCCAGGCAATGGCTTCCCCTTCGCGGTCAAGGTCGGTTGCGAGATAGATGTGGTCAGCATTGGCGGCTAACGCCTTCAGTTCGGCAACCACTTTCTCTTTGCCGGGCAGAATCTGATAGTCCGCTTCCCAGCCGTGGTAGGGGTCAACACCCATACGGCTGACGAGTGCGGCCTTCTCATCTTTTTTAACTTTTTTGACTTTCTTGTCAGTCGAAGCGTCTTTGACTTTTTTATCTGTCGAGGCGTCAGCACTTTTCTTCGCGGTTGAACCACTGGTCGGCAGATCCCGGATATGACCAACGCTGGATTTAACCACGTAATCACTACCCAGGTATTTATTGATTGTTTTAGCCTTTGCCGGGGACTCAACAATAACGAGTGCTTTACCCATATTTACCTTTACCTAATGAAAACATCCTGCTTAACGGGAGAGGATTGGATGCCCAAAAACCCAATGGGTTCAATATTGCTGCGCCTGTTTAACATTTCAAGGCGGAGGGGTCAATCTCAGATCAGATGATGTGGCGTTATGCAACTGCATGATAAAGAGTGCTTTTTCTATCTGAACTCATCGCACATCCTGGTGCAAAATCCCTGAAATCGGAATCGCCCACACTCTACCTGATAAAATCTGTTACGCAACTTAATTAGCACTCAGCCCGGACTTACGCCAGGTTTTCATCGATTACACCGATTTGTCACACCGCGTGACTCGCCAGTAATATAGAAAGGATTAGAGTGCTGTCAAACAGGAGTGAATAAATGCAGAGTTCAACTCAGGCTATTTCCCGCCAGGCGTTGCTGGAAAAGGCCAATGCGCTGATCAAAGAACATGATGATTATTTAGCGGGAATGCAGGCGGATGAGGTGATTCAGCAGGGAGATGTGCTGGTATTTCGCGGACCGTTTTTTCTTGATGCCGATGGACTGCCGACGGCTAAAACCACGGCGGTGTTTAACGTGTTCAAACACCTTGCCGTGGTGCTGTCGCCGCTCTACCACCTGGAATAAAAAAACCCGGCGCAGGCCGGGTTTCGCATCATCAGAGCAGAGGCTTCTCGCCGCGCTGCCAGAGTTTCAGCAGCAGGCGCTCTGCCACCGAGCCGGCGCTCTGCGTAAAGCGATCCATCACCTTACGGCGGCGGGCATAATGCACGCCGAGCACGCTGAACTTGTCCATCTGACCGATGATCAGATCATCGCTGGTGCCGATTTCGTCAATCAGGCCGAGGTCCAGCGCCTGGCGGCCATACCAGTGTTCACCGGTTGCCACCTGATCGATGTCGAGTGACGGGCGCATCTGGTGGACAAACTGCTTGAACAGCAGGTGCGTTTCGTCGAGATCTTCCTGGAACTTCTCACGTCCCTCTTCGGTGTTTTCACCAAACAGCGTCAGCGTGCGCTTGTACTGTCCGGCGGTATGCAGCTCAATATCAATATCGTTCCGTTTCAGCAGGCGGTTGAAATTGGGGATTTGCGCAACCACGCCGATGGAGCCAATAATCGAGAAAGGTGCCGCCACAATGCGATCGGCCACGCAGGCCATCATGTAACCGCCGCTGGCAGCCACTTTATCCACGGCCGCCGTGATGCGCAGACCCTGATCGCGCAGACGCTGCAACTGCGAGGCTGCCAGGCCATAGCCATGAACCACGCCGCCCGGGCTTTCAAGACGCAGCAGCACTTCATCGCCAGGCTGCTTCACGGCCAGCACGGCTGAAATCTCTTCGCGCAGTGAGGTCACCTCATGGGCGTCCATGCTGCCTTTGAAATCGAGCACATAGAGCGTGGGCTTCGCACTGTCTGCCTGCCCCTGCTTCGCCGCCTGCTTTTCCGCTTTGGCTTTCAGTTTTTCACTTTTCTTATGATTTTTCAGCCAGACTTTTTGTGCCTGAGGCTTCATTTTTGCCAGCTGCAAATCCTCTTTCATCTGTTGATAATCATCATCCAGATGGGTCAGCCGAAGCTGACCGTTTTGTGCCCGTTTGCGTAACGCGGCATTCATCACAATCATGACAATCACAGCGACGGCAACCACCAGTGTCACCACTTTCGCTAAAAACAGTCCATACGTTGAAATAAAATCCATAGGTCGCCTTAGTAAACAGAGAATCAAAAACAGTTCGCCAGTTTAGCCGTTTTGCCCCGCTTCGTCGCCTGAAATGCCAGCAGCTGGCACAGAATGCGTGGGTTGGCGATTGCGCCCATTCGTAAATTCAGGCATAAAGCGGAATCATGCTGTTTTCGCTGGAGGACCCCGCTGTGCATTATCAACCGAAAAGCGACCTGCTCAATCATCGCATTATCCTGGTCACTGGCGCTTCAGATGGCATTGGCCGGGAAGCGGCGCTGACTTATGCCCGCTATGGCGCAGAAGTGATCCTGATGGGCCGTAACCCTGAGAAGCTTCAGCAGGTCGAACAGGCGATCAATCAACTCAATCTCTGCCCTGCTCACACTGTGGTGTTCGATCTGGCCGAAGCGACACCAGAACGTTGCCAGCAGGTGGCAGAACAGCTGGCACAGCAGTTCCCGCGTCTTGACGGCGTGCTGCATAACGCCGGTATCCTCGGTGAGATTGTGCCGCTGGCTGAACTTGACCCACAGGTCTGGCAGCAGGTGATGAACATCAACCTGGACGCCACCTTCTTCCTGACGCAGGCGCTGTTGCCGCTGCTGTTAAAATCGGATGCCGGTTCACTGGTGTTTACCACCTCCAGCGTGGGCCGCACCGGTCGCGCGGGCTGGGGGGCTTACGCCGTCTCTAAATTTGCTACCGAAGGCATGATGCAGGTACTGGCTGATGAGTATAAGAACCAGCCGCTGCGGGTGAACTGTATTAATCCAGGGGGGACGCGAACTAAAATGCGTGCCAGCGCGTTCCCGCAGGAAGATGCCAATAAGCTGAAAACCCCTGCCGATTTGATGCCGCTCTACCTTTATCTGATGGGTGATGACAGCCGTCGCAAAACCGGGATCAGCTTTGATGCCCAGCCAGGCAGAAAACCGGGAGCCGCTGAATAATGGCTGACGATCGTCATCAACAGCGTCAGCAGCGATTAAAAGAACAGGTTGACGCGCGTATTGCTGCAGCCACGGAGGTTCGTGGCATCCTGATGGTCTTTACCGGCAATGGCAAAGGCAAAACCACTGCGGCCTTTGGCACGGCACTCCGTGCCACCGGTCATGGCAAACGCGCGGCGGCTATCCAGTTTATTAAAGGTGACTGGCCGAATGGCGAGCGCAACCTGCTGGAACAGCACGGTGTTGAATTTCAGGTGATGGCAACCGGCTTTACCTGGGATACGCAGAATCGCGAAACGGATACCGCCGCCTGTCTGGCGGTATGGCAACATGCAAAACGGATGCTGGCCGATGAGCAGCTGGATCTGGTGGTGCTCGACGAAATCACTTATATGGTCAGCATGGATTATCTGCCACTGGAAGAGCTGATAGTGGCCCTGCAACAGCGCCCGGCGCATCAGAGCGTCATCATTACCGGACGTGGCTGTCATCGCAGCCTGACTGAGATGGCGGATACGGTGACTGAGATGCGGCCGGTTAAGCACGCTTTTGATGCCGGGATACAGGCTCAGCAGGGAATTGACTGGTAACAGAAAAAGAAAACGCAGCCCTGGGGCTGCGTTTTTAGCGATCGGGCAACGTGCTTAACCGGAGTTACGTTTGCTGCCCGGATTGCGGCGTGGTGCACGTGGGGTGCTGCTCACTTTACTGTGACGTTTCACGGCACGACGAATCTGGTTCGCTTTGGTGCGACGACGATCTTTTTCGACCACCAGTTTGGTGACCGTTTCATCATCCATTTCCACCAGGTTACGCAGGTAGTTAACCGCAGGCAGATCCAGTTCGGTCCAGCCACCGCGTGGCAGGCCTTTTGGTAAGGTGATATCGCCGTAGCGAACACGCATCAGACGACTGACCTGCACGCCGACCGCTTCCCATAAACGACGCACTTCACGGTTACGTCCTTCGGTCAGGGTCACGTTGTACCACTGGTTGATCCCTTCTCCACCGCCAAATTTCAGGGTTTTAAAGGCAGCCGGGCCATCTTCCAGCTGAACGCCCTTGCTCAGCTGACGAATTTTATCATCGTCGACCTGACCAAAGACGCGCACCGCATATTCACGTTCCACTTCACGGCTCGGATGCATCAGGCGGTTCGCCAGTTCACCGTCAGTGGTGAAGAGCATCAGGCCACAGGTGTTCACATCCAGACGGCCAACGGCAATCCAGCGTGAACCGCGCAGACGAGGCAGACGGTCAAATACCGTTGGGCGCCCTTCAGGATCGCTGCGGGTACAGAGTTCACCTTCTGGTTTGTAGTAAGCCAGCACGCGGCAAACTTCGGTTGCTGATTCAGCAATCGAGACCAGATGACCATCAATACGGATTTTCAGAGATTTGCTGCTTTCGACGCGGTCGCCCAGGGTGGCGATCTTGCCGTCGACGCTGACACGGCCAGCGGCAATCATTGATTCGATTTCACGACGCGAGCCATGACCGGCACGCGCTAAGACTTTCTGTAACTTTTCGCTCATTGAGCTTCCTCTTTGTCGCCTTCCCAGGCGTCACGGTAGGGTGATAATTCTTTCTGAATCAACAGGTTAACCTATTAATTCGGCCCCATTATACAGACATTTACCCCTGAAGTAACGCGCTTTATGAGTGGGTTAATAGCCAATAAAGAAGAGTTGGCCTCAAATAGTTTTAACTCTATTAATCCTTAATACGCTTCTGAATAATGTGCGATCATCTGACAAGACCTTTGATTAATAAAATGCATCTATTGAAAACTTTATAGCTGATGACAATTAAATTTTCTTACCACTCAGGAGGCATCAAAATGATGTTCTGGTGATGAAAACCATAACACTATCTTACACTTCTATAGATTCACTCTTGCTTTTAATCTTCTTCAGAAAACATTAAAATCAGAATAAACAACTGCCAGGTTGATTTTATCCATCACAAATGGTCGGTAAATATAAAAATGTTAGATTATTCTTAAGGCAGATTTATTTAAAACCTTATTTTTCATAACATTTGATTCTTATTAGCTTTAATAAATTGTACGACACTATTAAGCTGATATAATTTATTCCTGTAGCACAATAAAAAGCAGGACTCACGATAGAGGGGTCCTGCAACAATGAAGTCCGGCTTTTGTTATTCGTTTATAAAAATAGTCTTTTTACATTAATCCAATAAACCGGCGCATCCGGAGTTGTTGCGTTAATACGGTTCAGTGATGAACCTTGCTTGCATGTCAAAAATCTTCACCAGGGATTTCCCGACATGCCTGAATAAAGAAACCCATCATGAAAAACCTGTTGCTGTGCCCGGTGCTTGCTGCACTGGTGCTGAGCGGGTGTTCTGTGGGCCACACTGAGTACAGTCGTACGGCGATGCAGCACGTAGATATGAGCGTGACTGGCATTCCGACGATCCTCGGTCTCGGCACACTGGGCACCAGCATTCCTCTGACGCCTGAATATAGCCTGACGGCTGCGCACGTCGCCAAAACTGCCGTGCAGCGCGTCAAGTCTTATCACCCTTATTGCGACCTTGCGATTATTTATCACAAGAATGACGCCAGCACGCTGACTAAGTTCCGCAACAGCGACATCGGCGATCCGGTTAAAATGTATGGCTATAGCTTTATTTCGGCGATGCCGGTTGAATCGACGGGAGTTAATTTAGCCCGCACGGCAATTCGGAATAACTGGAATAAAAGTCCCTGTATAGCCATGGCCTCCAATGCAGGCGTTGTTCAGGGAATGTCGGGCGGCGGCGTTTATAACCGTGATGATACGCTGGGCGGCGTGATTGTTGGCTATTCTGACTCAATTAAAAATGGGCGTAATAACAAAGTGATCCTGAAAGATGTGTCACTTTATATCCCTTACGGCCAGTTCAAAAGCTGGTTAGAGTCGAATCTGGCCCAGACACCGACACGCGGTGCCTGAGCCTGAGGGCTTACAGGAACGGGCGGGTATCGCCCACCCCTTCACGCACAATTTCCGGCGCATCGGTGGTCAGATCGACCACCGTGGTCGGCTGCTGGCCCAGCGTGCCGCCGTCGATAATCAGATCGACCAGCTTGCCGATGCTGTGCTGGATCTCTTCCGGATCGGACTCGGTGAAATCGTTGCCCGGCAGAATTAATGAGGTCGACATCATCGGCTGATTCAGTGCTTCCAGCAGCGCCAGCGCCACGGGATTTGAGGGCACGCGCAGACCAATGGTCTTACGTTTTTCATTCATCAGGCGGCGCGGCACCTCTTTGGTCGCCTTGAGAATAAAGGTGTAGTTGCCTGGCGTGTTGTTTTTCAGCAGGCGAAACGCTGAGTTGCCCACCTGCGAGTAGACCGACAGCTCAGAGAGATCGCGGCACATCAGGGTAAAGTTGTGGTGCCCGTCGAGCTGACGGATACGACAGATACGCTCCATCGCGCCCTTCTCCTCCAGCCGACAGCCCAGCGCATAGCCGGAATCGGTTGGATAAACAATGACGCTGCCTTTGTTCAGGTAGTCTACCGCCTGATTAATCAGGCGAGGCTGCGGGTTGTCCGGATGAATATGAAACAATTGACTCATAGAAACCTCGTGTCACCTTTCCGTGATTGCCAGGCCGGGAGCCAGATCAGGGAAGCGTTCCCAGACCGGCTCAACCGCCGCGGGCAGCCAGAGTTTGCGGCCCAGTTCAATCCACGGACAGGGTTGATGAAAATCAGAACCTTGTGATGCGGCCAGTTCATTATCTCTGGCGTATTGCGCCAGCGTCGTGCGCTCATTGGGTGGCTGCTGGCACTGCGCAACTTCCATCGCATCGCCGCCCGCTTCGCGGAAATGGGCGACCAGCCGCTTGAGCCACTTTGCCGATAAACCGTAACGGCCAGGATGCGCCAGCACAGCGCAGCCACCAGAATGATGAATCGCATCAATAGCTTGTTTAATTGTACACCATTGTGGCGGCACGTAACCGGTTTTGCCACGCGCCAGATAATTTTTGAACACCTGCGCCATATTCTCTGCTTTACCCTGCTCAATCAGGAAGCGGGCAAAGTGACCGCGGGTAATGATGCCGCCATCAGCCAGTCGCGTGGCTCCCGCCAGTGCATCCGGGATACGTGCTTTCGCCAGTCGCTCACCAATCTCTTCTGCACGTGCCTGCCGACAGGCATGTTGTCCGGCCAGAAACGCCACCATCGCCGGATGGCGGATATCAATGTTGAGTCCCACGATATGAATCTCATGGTTCTCCCATAGGGTGGAGATTTCTGCGCCCGCCAGCACTTTTATCGATAAATCGTGATCGATTGCCGTTTGCTGCGCTTCATCTACCCCTGCAACGCTGTCGTGATCGGTGATCGCCAGTACGCCGACGCGCATCTCAACCGCTCGCTGCACCAGGGCTGCAGGCGTCAGTAAGCCATCGGAGGCACGCGTGTGGCTGTGTAAATCATAGACCGGGAAACGGGCGATATCGCTCAAGAGAACTCCTGCAAAAACTAAACCGGCCAGCATGATAACGATTTTCACGGTCAGTGAAAAAGTGTATTGACATTTCCGCCCTGAACCCGTTAACTAGTACACAAGTTCACACGTAACGGGTATTCAATCATGGCTGTTGTAATCACGCATTTAAACGGTTGGCGCGATGTTCCCGAAAACGGGCGACAGGGTCGTGCACACTTTGCGTAAACGCTGTGCTAATACCTGAGCCCGCCACCGAGCGGGCTTTTTTTTGAGCGAAATTCAGAGAAATCATCATGCCAAATGCGAAACCTACAGTGAAGTTGATTACCGGCACCGCACCCTACCGCGAAGATCCGGCCGCAGTGTTTCACCAGCTGTGCGGCGCACGTCCGGCAACCCTGCTGCTTGAATCCGCTGACATCGATAGCAAGCGCAACTTAAAAAGCCTGCTGATTGTCGACAGCGCGCTGCGCGTCAGCGCAATGGGCAATAATGTCACCGTTCAGGCGTTGTCAGAAAATGGCCGCGCCCTGCTGCCGCTGCTGGATGAGGCCCTGCCTGCGTCGGTCAGCAATCAGGTTCGTCCCGATGGACGTGAACTGACTTTTCCGCAGAGCACCGACCATCAGCAGGATGAAGATTCCCGCCTCAAGGCACTGTCGGTGTTTGATGCACTGCGTCTGATTCCACAACTGGTCAACTCTCCTGCCGATGAACGCGAAGCCGTGCTGCTGGGTGGCCTGTTTGCTTATGATCTGGTTGCCGGTTTTGAAACCCTGCCGGAGCTGGATAATCAGCAACGCTGCCCCGACTACTGTTTTTACCTGGCAGAAACCTTACTGGTGATCGATCACCAGACCCGCAGTGCGCGTCTGCAGGCCAGCCTGTTCTGCCCGTCCACCAGCGAGTTCCAGCGCCTGCAGCGCCGCATCGAGCAGTTGCACGGCCAGATGCTGCAGCCGGCACCGGCTCTGCCGGTCCAGCCGGTTGAACAGATGACGCTGACCACCAGCCAGAGTGATGAAGAGTATTGCGACGTAGTACGCACCCTGCAGCAGGCAGTTCGCATCGGCGAAATTTTCCAGGTCGTGCCGTCACGTCGCTTCTCGTTGCCGTGCCCGTCGCCGCTGGCTGCTTATGAGACACTGAAAAACAGTAATCCCAGCCCCTACATGTTTTTCATGCAGGATCAGGATTTCTCTCTGTTTGGCGCGTCGCCGGAGAGTTCGCTGAAATATGACGCCACCTCCCGTCAGATTGAGATCTACCCGATTGCCGGTACCCGCCCGCGTGGCCGCCATGCTGATGGCTCACTGGACCGCGATCTCGACAGCCGCATTGAGCTGGAGATGCGTACCGACCATAAAGAGCTGGCTGAACATCTGATGCTGGTGGATCTGGCGCGTAACGATCTGGCGCGAATCTGCGTGCCCGGCAGCCGTTACGTGGCTGACCTGACCAAAGTTGACCGCTACTCATTTGTGATGCATCTGGTTTCCCGCGTGGTGGGCACGCTGCGCGCGGACCTCGATGTGCTGCACGCGTATCGTGCCTGTATGAACATGGGCACGCTGAGCGGAGCACCAAAAGTTCGCGCCATGCAGTTGATTGCCGGGGCTGAACGCACCCGTCGCGGCAGCTACGGCGGCGCGGTGGGCTACTTCACCGCCCAGGGCGATCTCGATACCTGTATCGTTATCCGCTCCGCCTATGTAGAAGACGGCGTCGCCACCGTTCAGGCGGGCGCAGGTGTGGTGCTGGATTCTAATCCGCAGGCTGAAGCTGATGAAAGCCGCAACAAAGCGCGCGCCGTACTGCGCGCTATCGCGACTGCCCATCACTGCAAGGAGATCTTCTGATGGCCGATATTCTGCTGCTCGATAACATCGACTCTTTTACCTATAACCTGGTTGATCAGCTGCGCACCTTTGGTCACAACGTGGTGATCTATCGCAACAACCTGCCCGCCGAACTGCTTATTGAACAGCTGCAGCGGATGGAGAACCCGGTGCTGATGCTCTCTCCTGGTCCCGGCGCGCCAAAAGATGCTGGCTGTATGCCGGAGCTGCTGCGGGTGCTGCGTGGTCGTCTGCCAATTATCGGCATCTGTCTGGGTCACCAGGCGATAGTCGAAGCCTATGGCGGCCATGTGGGCCAGGCAGGCGAGATCCTGCATGGCAAAGCCTCTTCAATCGACCATGACGGCGAGGCGATGTTTACCGGTCTGAGCAATCCGCTGCCGGTGGCGCGTTACCACTCGCTGGTGGGCAGCAACACGCCGGATGAGCTGACGGTAAATGCCAGTTACAACGGGATGGTGATGGCCGTTCGCCATGAAACCGATCGCGTATGCGGATTTCAGTTCCATCCTGAATCGATTTTGACTTCTCAGGGCGCGCGCCTGCTTGAGCAGACGCTGGCCTGGGCGCTGGCGAAGTAACAGGGAGAATAAATATGCAACAGACACTGGAAAAACTTTACCAGGCGCAAACGCTGAATCAGGCTGAGAGTCATCAGCTGTTCAGCGCCATCATTACCGGACAGCTGGAACCAACGCAGCTCGCTGCCGCGCTGATCGCCATGAAAGTGCGTGGTGAAACGCCGGAAGAGATCGCCGGAGCCGCCACCGCGCTGCTGGAAGATGCCAAACCTTTTCCCCGCCCTGATTATGCGTTTGCCGACATTGTGGGCACCGGCGGCGATGGCAGTAACAGCATTAATATCTCGACTGCCAGCGCCTTTGTCGCCGCGACCTGCGGTCTGAAAGTGGCGAAGCACGGCAACCGCAGCGTCTCCAGCAAATCGGGATCCTCCGACCTGCTGGCCGCCTTTGGCATCAATCTCGATATGCCCGCTGACCGGGCACGCCAGGCGCTGGACGATCTGAATGTCTGCTTCCTGTTTGCGCCGCAGTATCACACCGGATTTCGCCACGCGATGCCGGTCCGCCAGCAGCTTAAGACCCGTACGCTGTTTAACGTGCTGGGCCCGCTGATCAACCCGGCACGCCCGCCACTGGCAGTGATTGGCGTCTACAGCCCGGAACTGGTAATGCCGATTGCCCAGACGCTGAAAGTGCTGGGTTATCAGCGCGCGGCGGTGGTTCACGGTGGCGGAATGGATGAAGTGGCGCTGCACGATGTAACCCATGTGGCCGAACTGCGTGAAGGTGAAATTACGCGCTATCAGCTCTCGCCAGAGGACTTTGGTTTTGGCTTCCATCCCAAAGAGGCGCTGGCGGGCGGCACGCCGGAAGAAAATCGTGACATTCTGACCTCTTTACTCCAGGGTAATGGCCAGCAGGCCCATGAGGAGGCCGTCGCCGTCAACGTGGCGATGTTGCTTAAAGTATTCGGTCAGGAAGATCTGCGTGAAAACGCACAGCAGGCGCTTAACGCCATCCGCAGCGGACAGGCTTATGAGCGTGTTGTCGCACTGGCAGCAAGAGGATAATCATGAAAGGCACCGTGTTAGAAAAAATTGTTCAGGACAAAGCGATTTGGGTTGAAGCCCGTCAGCAGCAGCAGCCTCTCTCTACCTTTCAGAACAGCATTGAACCCGCCAGCCGTCATTTCTACGACGCGCTGCAGGGTGCAAGAACCGCGTTTATCCTGGAGTGTAAAAAGGCCTCTCCCTCAAAAGGCATTATTCGCGAGGATTTCGATCCAGCCGCCATTGCCGGGGTCTACCGCCACTACGCATCCGCGGTGTCAGTGCTGACCGATGAAAAATATTTTCAGGGCGACTTCGCCTTTCTGCCGATTGTCAGCGCGGCCATCACCCAGCCGGTGCTGTGCAAAGATTTTATCATCGACCCTTATCAGATCTATCTGGCACGTTACTACCAGGCTGATGCGATTCTGCTGATGCTGTCAGTGCTGGATGATGAGCAGTATCGTCAGCTGGCCGCCGTGGCGCACAGCCTGAAGATGGGCATTCTGACTGAAGTGAGTAATGAAGAGGAACTGGAGCGGGCTATCGCGCTGCAGGCCAAAGTCGTGGGTATCAACAACCGCGATCTGCGTGACCTCTCTATCGATCTTAACCGCACCCGTCAGCTGGCACCGCGCCTGTCCCACGGCGTCACGGTAATCAGCGAATCAGGCATTAACAGCTATGCCGATATTCGCGAGCTGAGCCACTTTGCCAACGGCTTCCTGATTGGTTCTGCACTGATGGAAGAGGCCGACCTGACCGCAGCGGTGCGTCGGGTCACGCTGGGCAGCAATAAAGTGTGCGGCCTGACCCGTGCCGAAGATGCGCGCGCCGCCTATGAAGCCGGGGCAATCTATGGCGGTCTGATCTTCGCGGAAGGTTCTCCGCGCCAGATTGACACCGCTACGGCGCAGACCGTGATCGCTGCGGCGCCGCTACGCTACGTCGGCGTGTTCCGCAATGCCGCTGTAAGTGACGTTGTCACGCAAACCGGTACGCTTTCACTCTCTGCGGTGCAGCTTCATGGCAACGAGACGCCGGAGTTTGTGGCTGAACTGCGCGCGGCTCTGCCAGCAGAGATTCAAATCTGGAAGGCGCTGCGCATAGAAGGCATCTTACCGGCGCGCGACTGGCCTCATGTTGACCGTTATGTGTTTGATAATGGCGACGGCGGAACCGGACAGCGTTTCGACTGGTCACTGTTGCAGGGACAGACGCTCAACAATGTGCTGCTGGCCGGTGGCCTGAGCGCGGATAACTGTGTTGAAGCCGCACAGCTCGGCTGTGCCGGACTGGACTTCAACTCTGGCGTGGAAAGCGCGCCTGGCATCAAAGATGCCCGTAAAATTGCCGCTGTGTTTCAGACACTGCGAGCCTACTGATTTGCCTGGCCTGCTCAACGGCGGGCCCGAGAAAGGAAGATAAAAAATGACGTTACTTAATCCCTACTTTGGCGAATTTGGCGGAATGTATGTTCCGCAAATCCTGATGCCAGCCCTGCGCCAGCTGGAACAGGCGTTTGTCGACGCCCAGAAAGATCCTGAGTTTCAGGCCGAGTTTACCGACCTGCTGAAGAACTATGCGGGTCGCCCTACCGCCCTGACGCTTTGCAAAAACCTGACTAAAGGCACCAAAACCCGCCTCTATCTTAAGCGTGAAGATCTGCTGCACGGTGGCGCGCACAAGACCAACCAGGTGCTGGGTCAGGCGTTGTTAGCCAGACGCATGGGCAAAAACGAAATCATTGCCGAAACCGGTGCGGGTCAGCACGGCGTAGCTTCAGCGCTGGCCTGTGCGCTGCTGGGCATGAAATGCCGCATCTATATGGGCGCAAAAGATGTGGAGCGTCAGTCACCCAACGTCTTCCGTATGCGTCTGATGGGCGCAGAAGTGATCCCGGTGCACAGCGGCTCCGCCACGCTGAAAGATGCCTGTAACGAAGCGCTGCGCGACTGGTCTGGCAGCTACGAGACATCACACTATATGCTCGGCACCGCGGCGGGTCCGCATCCCTTCCCGACGATTGTGCGTGAGTTCCAGCGCATGATTGGCGAAGAGACTAAAAAGCAGATTCTGGAAAGAGAAGGTCGCCTGCCCGATGCGATCCTCGCCTGTGTGGGCGGCGGCTCCAATGCCATCGGCATGTTTGCCGACTTTATCGATGAGACCAGCGTGAAGCTGATCGGCGTAGAGCCTGCGGGCCACGGCATTGAGACCGGCGAGCATGGCGCGCCGCTCAAGCACGGTCGCGTCGGCATCTACTTCGGTATGAAATCGCCGATGATGCAGACCCATGATGGCCAGATTGAGGAGTCTTACTCGATCTCTGCCGGTCTCGACTTCCCGTCGGTAGGCCCGCAGCATGCGCACCTGAACAGCATCGGTCGTGCGGAATATGTCTCCATCACCGATAACGAAGCGCTGGCCGCCTTTAAACAGCTCTGTCGCGATGAAGGTATTATTCCGGCGCTGGAGTCATCCCACGCCCTGGCGCACGCCATGAAGATGATTCAGGCTGAGCCGGAAAAAGAGCAGTTGATTGTGGTCAACCTCTCTGGCCGTGGCGACAAAGATATTTTCACCGTTCATGACATTTTGACAGCGCAGGGAGAAATCTGATGGAACGTTACAATCAACTGTTTACGCGTCTGTCAGCGAATAACGAAGGGGCTTTCGTTCCTTTTGTTACGCTGGGCGATCCGTCACCGGAGCTTTCACTGCGCGTGATTGACGCCCTGGTTGAAGGAGGCGCGGATGCACTGGAGCTGGGTATTCCCTTCTCCGATCCCCTTGCAGATGGCCCGACCATCCAGAACGCGACGTTACGCGCCTTTGCGGCGGGCACTAACACCAGCCAATGCTTTGAAATGCTGGCCACTATCCGCCGTAAGTATCCGGATCTGCCGATTGGATTGCTGATGTACGCCAACCTGGTCTTCACCAACGGTGTGGATGAGTTCTATGCCCGTTGTGCAGAGGCGGGTGTGGATTCGGTGCTGGTGGCGGATGTGCCCGTTGAAGAGTCCGCGCCCTTCCGTCAGGCCGCGCTGCGTCATGGCGTGGCACCCATCTTCATCTGTCCGCCCAACGCCAGCGATGAGCTGCTGCGTGAGATCGCTTCGCACGGACGGGGTTACACCTACCTGCTGTCGCGCGCGGGCGTTACCGGTGCTGAAAACCGCGCCAGCCTGCCGTTGCAGCATCTGATCGACAAGCTGCGTGAATACCATGCAGCCCCGCCGCTGCAGGGCTTTGGTATTTCTGAGCCTGAACAGGTGAAGGAAGCGATCGCTGCGGGCGCTGCGGGCGCGATCTCCGGTTCTGCGATTGTCAGAATCATCGAAAAGCATCATTCAGAGCCTGAGGTGATGCTGAGCGAGCTGAAGAACTTTGTCAGCCGCCTTAAAGCCGCCAGCCGTTAATCCTGCCAGCATGCCTTATCGCGCGATAAGGCATGATTTGTTTCCTTTTTTTCATTCCCCCATTTGCCCTTTTTGCAAAATCTGCACCACAATGACAATGCGCCGTTACGGTAACGTCGCATCCATTTTGTGACAGGGAGAGAAAGCAATGAAATTCGTTAAACTGCTGACAGGTGCTGTACTGGCGGGCGTGGTTGCGCTGACACTGAGCGCCTGTGCGCCAACCGCAACCAAAGAGGGAACCGGTGGCTATATTGATGACACCGTGGTGACCACAAAAGTTAAAGGTGAACTGCTGAAAGATGACTCACTGAAATCAACTGAAATCAACGTAGAAACCTTTAAAGGTAAAGTTCAGCTGAGCGGTTTTGTTTCATCACCACAGATGGCTAATCGTGCCGTTCAGGTTACGCGCAGCGTGGCGGGCGTAAAGTCCGTGGTAAACAATATGCAGATCAAATAACGTCTTAACAGACAAAAAAAGGCCGCTGATTCAGCGGCCTTTTTATCGTCTTTATCATCAGAAACGGTAACCCGCACCGAAGAAGAAGACCCAGGGATCGATGCGCATATTGATATTCTGCTGCTCGCCACCCGCTTTAAACTTCACTTCCGTATCAATATCCATGTACCACACCGACGCATTCAACATCCAGTCACGGTTAATCTGATAATCCAGACCGACCTGACCCGCCACACCCCAGGAATCCTTCACGCTGAGATCGGTCAGGCCCGCATCGCGGCCCGTTTGATTGAAATCGGCGTCGTAAAAGGTGGTGTAGTTGATACCTACGCCAACGTAAGGACGCGCTTTGCTCTTGCTGTCAAAAAAGTAGTACTGCGCCATCAGCGTAGGCGGTAACTGGCGTACCGTTGCCAGTGTTCCGGTCGGGCCCAGGCCCACTTTGTGACGGAACGGTGTGGCGGCCAGTAATTCGACACCAATGTTGTCCGTTGCCATGTATGTAAAGGTCAGGCCCAGCTGCGTATCGTTGGATGCGCTGAACTCGCCCATCCCTAACACATTATCGGAACCTTCGGTGGGCCGAACGGTGGCACTGCCGGCACGCATAAAGAAGTCGCCTGCTTCGTGGGCCATTGCCAGCTGGGGTAAAGCCAGAGCCAGCAGCATCGCGCATTTTGCCAGTTTCATCATCACTCCTTTGCTTAATGTTAATGTCGCGAACGTCATCGCTTTTTTGCTGGCAAATATTTAACGTGATTTACAGAAAATTGCACTCTGTACCTTTCAGATAAATTACTTAAAAAACAATGAATTGATTTAGATCAATTTCGGCTCAGGCTGGCGCAGCAAAATTCCCCTTGCTGAATAATTTCGCCGGGCCTATTTTGCTTATCTTCTCTGGTGATTTTGGTTCGATGCCCTGGGAGGGGCGGGTGATCAAATGAGTGAAATAACTAACCCTTGTGTCAGCTGTGGCGCCTGCTGCGCCCATTTCCGCGTCTCATTTTACTGGGCCGAAGCCGATGATGCAGGCGGCCCGGTGCCGACCGCATTAACCGAACCGCTCAGCCTGTTAATGCGCAATATGCGTGGTACGAACGATCGCGCGCCGCGCTGCGTTGCCCTTGAGGGCGACATTGGCGGCTGTGTCTCCTGCGGAATTTACGAACAACGTCCGACGCCCTGTCGGGAATTTTCGATGTCGGGCGAAGCGGGTATCCACAATGAAGCCTGCGATCGCGCCCGCGCCCGGTATGGCCTTCCCGCCCTTTTTTCTCCATCTTTACCTGCCATGACAGAAAGTTATGCCGCAGCGGGTGCCCGCGAGCTGCCAGAACATGTACAATCGCCGGGTTAATTAACCCGGTTCCTCAAAGGAGTGTACATGTCTATCACGGCAAGCTCGTTATACCGTGACACAGGAAATTTCGCGCGCCATCAACTGGCTACGGTGCTGTTGATGTCGCTGCTGGCCGCTTTTATCACCGTCATGCTGGTGCATGTGCTGACGCCGGGTGCCGATCAGATGGCCCTCCTGCAACAGGGTGACGATATCGCCGGTTCGCTGTTTGAGATGGTGCAGAATATGTCACCGGAACAGCAGCAGGTGCTGCTGCGCGCCTCGGCGGCCAGCACCTTCGCTGCGCTGATGGGGAACACGCTGCTGCTCGGCGGAATGCTCTATCTGATCCCGATGGTCTCTTCCGGCCAGCGTGTCAGTGCGTTGCGGGCGATTGGTGCTTCAGCGCCGCTGCTGCCAAAGCTGCTGCTGCTCACCTTCCTGATGACGCTGGTGGCGCAACTGGGCTTTATGGTGCTGGTGGTGCCAGGCATTCTGCTGACGATTCTGCTGTCGCTGGCTCCGGTGATGGTGGCCAGTGAGAAGATGGGTGTCTTTGCCGCCATGCGGGCCAGCATGCGGATGGCGTGGAAGAATGTGAAGCTGATTGCCCCCGCTATTCTGCTCTGGCTGCTGGCCAAAGTAGTGGTGATGCTGTTCTTCTCTTCGCTGACGGTTTTACCGCTGAATGTCTCATCGGTGATTTTCACCGCGGCAGGCAATGTGGTTTCGGCGATGTTGATTATCTATCTTTATCGGCTCTATATGCTGTTACGTTGATTGACGATGTGCCTTCGGGCACATTTGCAGCCAACTCTGAATGGAAAAACTATGAAGCAGCTACTCGACTTTCTTCCCCTGGTGGTCTTTTTCATCTTCTACAAGCTGTATGACATTTTTGTCGCCTCGGGCGCGCTGATTGTCGCGACCGGCCTGGCGCTGGTTGTCAGCTGGGTGCTCTATCGCAAGCTGGAAAAGATGACAATTTTCACCTTTGTGCTGGTGGCGGTCTTTGGCACCCTGACGCTGGTGTTCCACAACGATGAGTTCATTAAGTGGAAAGTTACGGTTATCTACAGCCTGTTTGCCGCCGCCCTGCTCTACAGCCAGTGGTTTATGGAGCAGACGCTGATTCAGCGCATGCTGGGCAAAGAGTTACAACTGCCCGATGCGGTCTGGCGCAGGCTCAACGTTGCCTGGGCGCTGTTCTTCTTCATCTGCGGCCTGGTAAACATCTATGTCGCCTTTTGGTTATCTCAGGCGTTTTGGGTTAACTTTAAAGTGTTCGGTCTTTCCGGTCTGACCTTACTGTTTACCCTGCTCAGCGGGCTTTACATCTGGCGACAGATGCCGCAGCAGGAACAAAAATAATCATCTGCCCGGTCCGCCGGGCATTTTTTTAGCATTCACCTGCATAGAAGTGGAAGCAATGGGCGAAAAACATACATTGCCGAAAGGCGAAATGGTGCTGCGTACGCTCGCCATGCCAGCAGACACCAACGCCAACGGCGATATTTTTGGTGGCTGGCTGATGTCACAGATGGATATGGGTGGCGCTATCCTGGCGAAAGAGATCGCTGAAGGACGCGTGGTGACGGTTCGCGTTGACGGCATGTCATTTATGAAGCCCGTCGCGGTGGGCGATGTGGTGAGCTGCCATGCGAGCTGTCTCCGTACCGGCAACAGCTCCATGACGATCAATGTTGAAGTGTGGATCAAAAAAGTGTCGTCTGAGCCGATTGGACAAACTTACATTGCGACGGAAGCGGTGTTTATTTATGTGGCGGTCGACAATGAGGGCAATTCCCGTCCTCTGCCAGCCGGTCGCGCCAACCAGCAACCCGGCGAATGAAAAACAGGTCAGGCTGTTTCAGCCTGACCTGACGCATTATTCTATGCTGGCCCCACCATTAATCTTAAACACGATATTCATGGTCAGACCCTGCCCTGGCCGTCCGCTCTGATAGCGCCACTTTTTCATCGCCTGCTTAACTTCACGCTCAAACATATTGCGCGGCTCAGCAGAGAGGAGCTGGATGTTATCCACCCGTCCCTCACTATCCACATCAAACTTCACCCGTACCCGCCCCTCTACACGCAGTGCAAATGCGCGTTGTGGATAGCCAGGCTTACTGACGTTCAGTGCTTTTGGGCCGGTTGAGGCCGATGAGGAAGGTAACGGCGTAGATTTTGGCGCCGTGGTCGGTTTGTTCTGCGTCGCCGGGGCTTCCTGCTTAAACGGATCGGCCTGCGGTTTGCTCTCCTGACGCGGCTTCACCTCGCGTTTAGGCTGCTCCCGCTTGTGCTCTGGTTTCGGTCTGGGCTTTGGCTTAGGCTCAGGTTTGGGAATCGGCACCGGCTCCGCTTTCGGCGGTTCGGGCACGGGCTGAGGTTCCGGCACCGGTTCTGGCTTAGGCTCGGGCTGTGGCGCAGGCGGCTCCACGATGGCCGGTGCAGGCTCAGGCTGGACTTCAGGGGCGACCATGGTAACGCTGATAGGCTGTGACGCTTTGGGCACCTCAATCACCTGCTGGAATGAAGCATACAGAATTCCGGCTATCACGGCCCCATGCAAAGCAACAGACAACAACATGGAGACAGGCGTGCGTTTAGGTAATGGCATAGTCAGCGTGGTCATAACAGTCGCAGTGATTGAATGAAGCAGCGATTTTAAATGCAAATAGCAATCAGTTTCAATAACTCCCGCCATCCGGCCTGAAGAAAAGCGCTTTTTAGCCCTTTATGCTGAGCCATTAACCACGCTGAGGTTTCGTTTGCACTCTGATGGGCAATCACTTAACGTGTTGCGAAATTCTGGTTAATGGGAGTTCCTTAGTGCTTTACGTCATTTATGCAGAAGATACTGCAGATTCACTGGAAAAACGTAATGCCGTGCGCCCTGCCCATCTGGCACGGCTCAAACTGCTGCAGGAAGAGGGACGCCTGATCATTGCAGGCCCGATGCCTGCTGTCGACAGCAACGATCCTGGTGTAGCGGGCTTTACCGGCTCAACCGTGATTGCTGAATTCCCGTCATTAGAAGAAGCACAATCCTGGGCACAGGATGACCCCTACTTCGCGGCGGGCGTCTATAAGCAGGTTTCGGTTAAACCGTTTAAACGCGTCTTCTGATCGTGAGTCAGCAGTGAAAATGGCTTCTGTGCCTGGCACAGAAGCCATTTTTATTTTGATCGTTTAAGAGAGAAAAGATGCAGATAATCATTCTGGGGCTACTGGCCATTATCGCTTTACTGATCGGCAGCGCGGTTTATCTCTGGCGAACTCAGGGCTGGCGTAATCAAAAGCAGTGGATTGTCATGCTAATCGTGCTGGCGGCGGCACTGCAGCTGGTGAACGTGACGCTGGTGATGACGACACAACGTCTCGCTGGTTAATCAGCCTGAGATTTCATTGCGACAGAGCAGCACATAACGCTCTGTCGCAGCGACCGGCCGGTCTGAATATTCTGCCTCGCGAATAAACGCAGCGACCAACTGATCTTATTAAATTAAAGCGTTGTTCTGAACGACATTGATAATAAACCGGCAGTATACCGCCCTGGTCTTTCAGTAATACACGCTCTCTTTATTTTCCCGCCGCTGGCATATTTTCAGCGATGAGTTAACCGCGATCCAGAATCAGGCCAATCAGCGCATGATAGTGCTGTTCTTCTTCCGGACTGGTGACATGCTGTAAACGGCCGATCAATTTTGAGCAGATCGCTTTACGATTCAGACTACGACCCGAACTGATAATTTCCGTCACGACGGAGCCAAGAATGGCCTGTTGTGAGGGCTGCGCGGCGCTGTGTAAATAGGCGGAGATGTCAGAGACTGAAGCGGGAATACGAACGTTAGCCTGCATGGTTGACCCTCATAGAATTCATATAAGATTACTAACCGATGCGATAAAGTTATACAACAACGAGCTATCTGTACAGATATTTAGCTTAAAAAATCAGATTATCATGATTCAATGGCAACAAATTCATAAATAACAGCACATTACAATAATGCAAAGTTGTACAACTTCTTAGCCTGCCGTCTTTATCCTGTTAATACTCCCTCTTTTGTCCGCGCCTGAATGACCTGTTTTACTATTAAAAAATGATCTTTCCGCCCTTTTTTTAGCATTTAAGAGGAATTATCTGGCAGAGCTGTCTACATTTATTCCTTGTGAGTTGAACCTCTGAATGGATGCACAGTACAGTCGTGGGCAAATTATGCATAAAACTTATTCTGGCCAGTCCCTTACATTGCTCGACCCGCTGTTATCCCGGCTCCTTTCTATTGTTGACCCCAAAATAGAAGTAATGAGTGGTTACCCTGCTAATTGCTCAGTGTGGCTCACTGTCTATTATCAGCGTAAATCGCGGAAGTGGTCTTACGAATGGTACGACCGTGTGGGTTACCACAGGCCGACTGAGCTGGGCAGCTCAATGGAATGTCTGATGCGCGAAGTCAGCGATCGTGGCGCGTCGCATCAGGAGCACCTGATAGCGCGACGGGCGATGGCAGAATCGGTTTTTTTTGAAGCCTGATTTGAAGTCTGAATAGCCTGCTTTGTCCGACAGGCTGAATTCACGGGGCTTTCGCTATATTATCTGCGTAATAAACAGAATCGAACGACGCTGCTGTTGTGCCAGCTGATGGCGAATGCAGTGGATACGCTTATACCGCCGCGACTGCCCTTCCAGCCAGCGTGAGCGGCGGCGATGCACCTGCCGTAACATTCTCCAGCGCGCCACTTCATTTCTGCTTCGTTTCATCACTTCCTCTCTGACGTCATACACACGAGATATACGCGAGGGCATTATAGAGATCTCTGCGGTAATGCCAAATCGGATCCTTCATCGAGGATGTCCGGGATAAAGGGTTCCGTTAGCCGTCATCTGCACGTAAACTTGCCGGACGAAAGCGCGAACGGGATGTCCACTTTATGACCACTTTTTATACCCTGATCAGCTGGTTGCTGGTGTTTGGTTACTGGCTGCTGATCGCCGGGGTTACGCTGCGCGTGTTAATGAAGCGACGGGCTGTGACATCCGCGATGGCCTGGCTACTGGTGATCTATATTCTGCCGCTGGTAGGGATTATCGCTTATCTCTCTTTTGGCGAACTGCATCTGGGTAAACGTCGCGCGGAGCGCGCCCGCACCATGTGGCCATCCACTGCCCGCTGGCTTACTGACCTTAAGCAGTGCCGTGAAATTTTTGCCACCGAACACAGCGACGTTGCGCGTTCGCTGTTTGAGCTTTGCTACCATCGTCAGGGCATCGCCGGGGTCAAGGGCAACCAGCTGCAGCTGCTCACCAGCGCCGACGACGTGATGCAGGCGCTGATTCGGGATATCCAGCTGGCCCGCCACAACATTGAGATGGTGTTCTACATATGGCATCCCGGCGGTCTGGCGGATGAAGTGGCGGAATCGCTGATGGCGGCATCACGCCGTGGCGTTCATTGCCGTCTGCTGCTGGACTCTGCGGGCAGTGTTACCTTTTTCCGCAGCCCCTGGGTCGGCATGATGCGCAATGCCGGAATTGATGTGGTGGAAGCGTTGCAGGTCAGCCTGCTGCGCGTCTTCCTGCGACGGATGGATCTGCGTCAGCACCGCAAAATCGTACTCATTGATAACTATATCGCTTATACCGGCAGCATGAACCTGGTCGATCCGCGCTTCTTTAAACAGAGCGCGGGTGTCGGTCAGTGGATTGACCTGATGGCGCGAATGGAAGGCCCGGTGGCGACGGCGATGGGGATTGTTTTCAGCTGCGACTGGGAGATAGAGACCGGCAAACGCATTTTACCGCCACCGCCCGATCGCAACATTATGCCGTTTGAACAGGAGAGCGGCCACACCGTGCAGGTGATCGCCTCCGGCCCCGGCTTCCCGGAAGATATGATCCATCAGGCGCTGCTGACTGCGGTCTATTCGGCACGTGAACAGTTGATCATGACCACGCCCTACTTAGTGCCGAGCGACGATCTGCTGCATGCTATCTGTACGGCGGCGCAGCGTGGCGTCAATGTCAGCGTGATAGTGCCTCGTCACAATGACTCGCTGCTGGTTGGCTGGGCCAGCCGCTCCTTCTTCAGTGAGTTGCTGGAAGCGGGCGTGAAAATTTATCAGTTTGAAGATGGCCTGCTGCACACCAAAAGCGTGCTGGTCGACGGACAACTGAGCCTGGTGGGAACCGTGAACCTAGATATGCGCAGTTTATGGCTGAATTTTGAAGTGACGCTGGTGGTTGATGATGCGGGATTTGGCAGCGATCTCGCCTGTGTGCAGGATGACTATATCGCCCGTTCCCGCCTGCTGGATGGCAAGCGCTGGGCAAAACGTGCCTGGTGGCAACGCATCGTCGAACGACTGTTTTACTTCTTCAGTCCTTTACTGTAAAACGAGCCAGATTGTGTAAATGGCCGCAGGCCGACAGGACAGACTATGGATTTAAATAATCGCCTTACCGAAGATGAAACGCTGGAACAAGCCTACGATATTTTTCTCGAACTGGCAGTCGACAATCTTGATCCGGCAGACGTCATTCTCTTCAATCTGCAGTTCGAAGAGCGCGGTGGCGCAGAGCTGTTTGATCCGTCTGAAGACTGGAAAGATCATGTCGATTTCGACCTGAACCCGGACTTCTTCGCCGAGGTGGTGATTGGGCTGGGTGAAGCGGACGGTGAACCGATCACCGACGTCTTTGCTCGCGTGCTGCTGTGCCGCGAGAAAGACCACAAACTCTGTCATATCCTGTGGCGTGAGTAAGCGTCAGATTTGATAAGAAAACGCCGGGCGATTGCCCGGCGTTTTGCATTATAGCGGATCGACTTTCAGACAGGAGACCGCGTGGTTGAAACTGCCTTCCAGCAGCGGTCGGGTTTTCGCACACTCCGGACCGGCAATCGGACAACGGGTGCGGAACACGCAGCCTGATGGCGGATTGATCGGCGACGGCAGCTCCCCCTCCAGCAGCTGAATCTGCTTGTTCTTCTCCTTGTCCGGATCGGGAATCGGCACCGCGGACATCAGCGCACGGGTGTAAGGATGCTGAGGATTGCTGTAGACCTCTTTGTAAGTACCCAGCTCCACCGCATGCCCCAGATACATTACCAGTACCCGGTCAGAGATATGTTTCACCACCGCCAGATCGTGCGCAATGAAGATCAGCGATAAGCCCATTTCGCGCTGCAGCTGCTGCAGCAGGTTAACCACCTGGGCCTGAATCGAGACGTCCAGTGCGGAGACCGGCTCATCACAGATAATCAGCTTAGGCTCCAGAATCAGCGCGCGGGCGATACCGATACGCTGACACTGACCGCCCGAGAACTCATGCGGATAGCGGTTAATCAGGTTAGGCAGAAGACCCACTTTCATCATCATATTTTTGACGCGGTCTTTCACTTCCTGACGCGCCATTTTTGGATGATAGGTTCGCAGTGGCTCTGCGATAATATCGCCGATGGTCATACGCGGGTTCAGTGATGCCAGCGGATCCTGGAATATCATCTGGATATCGCTTCGCGCCTTGCGCCACTCCTCTTCACTTTGCCCCAGCAGATCACGGCCTAACCAGGCGACCCGACCTTCGGTCGCCTTGACCAGCCCGATAATGGCGCGCGCCAGGGTCGATTTACCACAGCCAGACTCGCCTACCACGCCCAGGGTTTCCCCCTCATACAGACGCAGGCTGACACCATCGACTGCTTTCAGGGTTTTTGATGGCTGCCAGAACCACTGCCTGCCATCTTTAATGTCGAAATGCACCTTGAGGTCGGCGATTTCCAGTAACACTCTTTTTTCAGCTACGGTGCTCATACTAACTCCTCCACCGGCTTAAAGCAGGCGCGCAGACGGCCTTCGCCAAAGGGTTCCAGCGGTGGTGCCTGGGTGCAGATATCCATAGCGTGCGGACAACGCGGCTGGAACGGGCAGCCCTGCGGCAGACGCAGCAGGTTGGGTGGATTACCCGGAATCGTCGTCAGACTTTCCCCTTCCGCATCCAGACGCGGCACCGCATTAAGCAGGCCAATCGAGTAAGGATGTGACGGCTGATAAAAGACATCGCGGGCACGGCCATACTCCATGGTGCGTCCGGCATACATCACCAGCACTTTGTCGCAGATCCCCGCCACCACACCCAGATCGTGGGTGATCATGATAATGGCGGTATTGAACTCGCGCTTCAGGTCGTTGAGCAGCGTCATAATCTGCGCCTGGACGGTAACATCCAGCGCGGTGGTCGGCTCGTCGGCAATCAGCAGTTTGGGACGGCACAGCAGCGCCATGGCGATCATGACGCGCTGACGCATACCGCCGGAGAACTCATGCGGGTACATCTTCATCCGCTTGCGCGCTTCCGGCATTTTCACCGCATCGAGCATTCTCACCGACTCTTCAAACGCCTGCGCGTTGTTCATCCCTTTATGCAGCTTAAGCACTTCCATCAGTTGCTCGCCCACCCGCATATAGGGGTTCAGCGAGGTCATCGGGTCCTGGAAGATCATCGCAATCTGTTCGGCGCGCAGTTTATTGAGCTTGCTCTCGGGCAGATTCAGGATCTCTTTGCCATTAAACATTGCCGAACCGCCAATGCGGCCATTTTTCGCCAGCAGCCCCATCAGGGCAAAGGCGGTTTGCGACTTGCCGGAACCGGACTCACCGACAATGCCCAGCGTCTCACCGGCGCGCAGCGAGAAGTTCAGGTCGTTAACGGCGGTAACATCACCATCGTGCGTGCCAAAGGTGACGCGTAAATCTTTGACCGTAAGTAGCTGTTCGCTTCCCGCGCGGGCCGCCATTGCTGGCTGGAATTCATGAATAGTCATCGGGAAACTCCTTAACGATCTTTCGGGTCGAGGGCATCACGCAGGCCATCGCCGATAAAGTTGAAACAGAACAGCGTGACGACCAGGAAACCTGCCGGATAGAGCAGCAGCCACGGCGACACTTCCATCGAGTTTGCCCCGTCGCTGAGGAGTGCGCCCCAGCTGCTCAGCGGCTCCTGCGTACCCAGTCCCAGGAAGCTCAGGAAGGATTCAAACAGGATCATGCTCGGCACCAGCAGCGAGGCGTAAACCACCACCACGCCCAGCACGTTCGGCACGATGTGGCGCACCACGATTTTCCAGGTCGATACTCCGCCCACATGGGCCGCTTCGATAAACTCTTTGCGCTTCAGGCTCAGCGTCTGGCCACGCACAATACGCGCCATATCGAGCCACGAAACCATGCCGATAGCAGCAAAAATCAGCAGGATATTGCGACCAAAAAAGGTCACCAGCAGGATCACGAAGAACATAAACGGGAAGGAGTTAAGGATTTCCAGAATACGCATCATCACCGAGTCTGTTTTGCCGCCGAGATAGCCAGCAATCGAGCCATAGAGCGTCCCGACAATCACCGCGATGAGCGCAGAAGCCACGCCCACCATCAGCGAGATGCGGCCACCGATAGCCACACGTACCAGCAGGTCACGACCCGAAGAATCGGTGCCGAACCAGTGACCAGAAGTGGTATCGGGCGGCGAGGACATCATGGCCCAGTCAGTATCGTCGTAGGTAAACTGCGCCAGCATCGGCGCAAAGATCACGAACAGGGTGATCAGGAACAGCACCAGCAGGCTGATGGAGGCAGCGCGGTTATGAATAAAACGACGACGCGCATCCTGCCAGAGACTACGCCCTTCTACTTCCAGCTTCTCACTGAACGCATCAAGAGCTTCGCTGTTTTTCTTACTTAACATCATGGCGAACTCCGCAATCAGTAACGAATTTTGGGATCGATAACGGCATAGAGCACGTCAACAATCGCGTTGAATACTATGGTCAGCAAACCAACCAGAATGGTCAGGCTCATTACCAGCGAGTAGTCACGGTTCAGCGCGCCGTTCACAAACAGCTGACCGATGCCCGGCAGACCGTAGATCGACTCAATCACCATCGACCCGGTGATGATGCCGACAAACGCCGGTCCCATATAGGAGATCACCGGCAGCAACGCGGGCTTCAGCGCATGACGCATTACAATGCGGCGCAGCGGTAAGCCTTTGGCGCGCGCGGTGCGGATAAAGTTGGAGTGCATCACTTCAATCATCGATCCACGGGTGATACGCGCGATACTGGCGATGTAAGCCAGCGAGAGCGCCACCATCGGCAGCAGCATGTAGTTCCACTGCCCGCCATTCCAGCCGCCGCCCGGCAGCCACTTCAGGGTAATGGCGAACAGCAGAACCAGCAACGGCGCGACCACGAAACTGGGTATCACCACGCCGGTCATTGCCACCCCCATCACCGCAAAATCCCACAAGCTGTTCTGTTTGAGCGCAGCGATAACTCCGGCCGTGACGCCCAGCACCACCGCCAGCAGAAACGCGGCCAGGCCAAGTTTGGCCGAGACCGGGAACGCATGCGCGACCAGGTAGTTGACCGAATAATCTTTGTATTTAAAGGATGGGCCGAAGTCGCCGTGCGCCAGCTGCACCAGGTAATCGACATACTGCTTACCGATAGGATCGTTGAGGTGATATTTCGCCTCAATGTTGGCCATCACTTCCGGTGCCAGGGTGCGCTCGCCAGTAAACGGGCTGCCGGGTGCCAGTCGCATCATAAAGAAGGAGATGGTAATCAGGACGAACAGCGTCGGGAGCGCTTCAAGCAAGCGACGCAGGATGAATTTTAACATTGCCGTACCTACCAGGCTGTTGCTTCACAACATATAAAAAAAATTAAAAGGCGGCGCCAGACGCGCCGCCACTGCTGATAGCCTGAATGCTATTAGTGTTTGATGATGTAGAAGTTTTTATCCAGGGTTTTATCCAGTGGATCTTTACCGGTATAACCGCCGACATAAGGTTTCACCAGACGGGTATTCACGTAGTAGTAAACCGGGACGATGGTGCTGTCTTTATCCATGATCTGCTCGGCCTGCTGATAGTCAGCTGCACGGGCTTTAGCATCCGGGGCCTTAATCGCGTCGCGAATCACTTTGTCAAACGCATCGCTCTTATAGTGCGAGGTGTTACTGCTGCTGTTGGACAGCATGGTGTTCAGGAAGGAAGTCGGTTCATTGTAGTCCGCACACCATGCCGCACGGGAAACATCGTAGTTACCCTGATGACGGGTATCCAGGAAGGTTTTCCACTCCTGGTTTTCCAGCTTGATGTTCACGCCGATATTTTTCTTCCAGATCGAGGAGGCAGCAATCGCCAGCTTTTTGTGCAGATCGGAGGTGTTATAGAGCAGGTTAAAGGTCAGCGGTTTGTCGGCAGTGTAGCCCGCTTCGGCCAGCAGCTTTTTCGCCTCGGCATTACGCTTGTCCTGTGACCATTTGAACCAGTCTGGCGGCAGAATGTCCATGCCGTCGGTCGCTGGTGGCGTGTAGCTATAGGCAGGTTTCTGGCCCTGCGCCAGCACTTTATTCACCATGATGTCACGATCCAGACCCAGCTTCAGGGCAGCGCGCACGCGCGGATCGGTGAATGGCGCTTTCTGGTTGTTGATTTCGTAGTAATAGGTGCAGAGATATGGATCGACGTGCAGCTCTTTACCGTTGTCACGCTGCAGCTTTTTAAACAGCTCAATTGGCAGGTTGTTATAGGTCATGTCGCTGCCGTTCTCGGAGAAGTAACGGTTAACGTCGCTGACTTCAGAACTGATAGGCAGGAAGGTGACCTTGTTCAGCACGGTGTGTTCGTTGTCCCAGTAGTTTGGGTTACGCACCAGGGTGATACGCTCGTTAATCACGTGCGCGTCCAGCTTAAAGGCTCCGTTGCCGACCCAGTTCTGTGGCTGAGTCCACTGATCGCCAAACTTCTCAATCGCCGGTTTGTAGACCGGTGACATGACGGAGTTAATCAGCAGCTTATCAAAATAGGGAACCGGCTCACTCAGGGTGACTTCCAGCGTGTGATCATCAATGGCTTTGACGCCCAGATCGGTAATGGGCTTTTTACCGGCGATGATGTCATCGACGTTCAGGATATGACCATATTGCGGATAGCTGGCGTAAGGTGACGCGGTTTTAGGATCGACCAGGCGCTCCCAGCTGTAGACGAAGTCCTGCGCGGTGACCGGCTCGCCATTGGACCATTTGGCATTTTTACGTAAGTGGAAAGTCCACACTTTGAAATCTTTATTTTCATAGCTTTCCGCTACGGCCGGGATCGGTTTACCGTTGCTGTCATTGACCAGCAGACCTTCGTAAAGATCACGCGCCACGTTATCTTCCGGAACACCTTCAATTTTATGCGGATCGAGCGACTGCACTTCATCGCCATTGCCGCGAACCAGCTCCTGTTTTGCGGCCAGCTCAACGCCCGCAGGCACCGTTGCTGCGAAAGCCGCATTCCCTGCCAGCGCACTCACTGCGGCGAAAACGCCCGCTGCAATCAGGCTTTTTTTCGTGATGTTGTTCATTATTACACTCCAGTTTTATTATCGTCACCGTGGCGATGCTCTGCCCCGGCGTCCCCCGTCTGCGGACTCCCTGGCCTGTTACCAGGGAGATTGACCCCAAAAAAGGTCTGTTTGCTGATGCGCTTTCCGACTGTCTCGCCGAACGGGCGATCAGATCAGTGTTTTTTGATGAAATAGTACTTCAGGTCTGTCATGTCCTGCGGGTCTTTGCCCGTGAAGCCGCCAACCCAGGGCTTCACCAGGCGCACACTTACGCGGTAGTAAACTGGCACAATTGGTGAGTCTTTGTCGAGTTGTGTTTCAGCCTGCTGATACAGGCCGGCGCGCTGCGCCTCGCTGCCCGCCGTCAGCGTCTCCGCCATCAGACGATCAAAGATCGCGCTGCTGTAAAACGCGGTGTTGATCGAGGCGTTGCTGATCAGCATGTTCAGGAAGGTTGAGGGTTCGTTGTAATCTGCACACCAGGTGGCGCGCACCACGTCATACTGCGCCTGATGCCGGGTCTCCAGCATGGTTTTCCACTCCTGATTCTGCAGCGTCACCTTAGCACCCAGGTTTTTTTGCCACATCGACGCGGCCGCAATCGCCTGCCGTTTGTTCTGATCGGAAGTGTTATAGAGCAGCGTAAAGGTCAGCGGATGGGCAGCATCAAAGCCGGCCTCTGCCAGCAGCTTCTTCGCGGCTTCATTACGCTGCGCCTGCGTCCAGGTAAACCAGGCAGGTGGCGTGAGTTTGATACCGGCGGTGAAAGGCGGCGTCAGGCTGTAAGCCGGAATCTGCCCCTGGGCCATGATCTTATTGGCTATCACCTCGCGATCGAGGGTCATTTTCAGCGCGGCACGCACCCGTGCATCGGTAAACGGCGGCTTTTTGTTATTAATCTCGTAGTAGAAGGTGCAGAGCAGCGGGCTGACCTTCACTTCATCGCCCAGCTCTTTGCGCAGCTTGCCAAACATCTCTGGTGGCACCGCACTGTTGGTAATATCCGTGCCGCCGCTGCGGTAGCGATTGATATCGCTGTTTTCAGAAGCGATCGGCAGGAATGTGCCCTGCTCAATCACCGTGTGCGCATTATCCCAGTAGCGAGGATTGCGCTTCACGACAATTTTTTCATTCACTACCCAGTCGCTCAGCGTGTAGGCACCGTTACCGATGTAATGACCCGGGCGGGTCCAGGCTTCGCCCCACTGCTTAATGGCAGGCGCATAAACCGGCTTCATCGCCGTATGCGCTAACATCGCCACCAGGTAAGGAACAGGCTCACTCAGGGTAATCTGCAGCCGATGGGCATCCAGCGCCTTCACGCCCAGCTGATCGGGTGACGCTTTACCGGCAAGGATGGCATCAATGTTGGCAAAATGGGCGGCCTGCAGATAGCTGGAGTAAGGCGACGCGGTTTTCGGGTCCACCAGACGGCGCCAGCTGTAGACGAAATCAGCGGCGGTAACCGGCTCACCGTTGCTCCACTTCGCATCCTCCCGCAGATTAAAAATCCAGACGGTAGGTTGCGGGTTTTCCCAGCTTTTAGCGACGCCAGGGACGACCTGCCCGCTGTTATCGGTATTGACCAGGCCGTCCAGCAGGTTGTGAATAATATTGGATTCCGGCACGCCTTCGGTTTTATGCGGATCCAGCGAGGAGACTTCACTGCCGTTATTGATCACAATCTGTTGCTGCGCGGCCAGAGTTGTACCCGGCGGCACCGTGGCGGCATAGGCCGGCGAAAAAGCCATTAACAAAACGACTGCGAGTTTTGACCGCTGCTGCTGCAAGTTCTTCATCCCAATCATGCGAAACGCCAACCTTAAATTAAGTATCCCGACAGGCTTAAGCAAAAAGCGTTCTCACTTTGGGCTTTCGGAGAAAAAATTTTACGTTGGGCCAAAAATTATCAGAAGCCGCGAAGGCGCGCCAAAGCAAAATAGCTAAAATGTTAACTAATTCTCTTTTATCATGAGAAGTCAGGCAGCGGAAGTGTTAATTTTCGTCCTGAAAATATCATATCGATATGAAAAATAGACTATTTAGCTGGAAACCCCTCTTTAGAGCAGAAAGCAGCGGCAAACAGCCTCTTTTTTGGCACTTATATTGGGGAATCTGGCTTCAGCGTGATGAAATTTAAGATAGCGTGATTATTCTGGCAGTTTGTGAGGCTTACAAGAAAATAGAGAGCAGAATATCGTGTGAAAATAGTGACATTATTTCGCAGAAAAAAGTCTGTGAGCCAGCGCGCAGTAATGAAATTTATAATTGCCTGATTCTGTTAAGCACAACGAATAATTGCATCGTAATGGTGCATAAAATGCCCCTTCTGCACCATTACGGATCATTATTTCACTTCACTCTCTGAAATAAGTGAGCGTTTAATTGAGTAAGCCGGGAAAAATGGACTTCATGCCGGTGACAACAAATTCGATCCCCAGAGCCATCAGTAACAGACCCATAATACGCGTAATGACGTTGATACCGGTCTGGCCAAGAATACGCACCATTAACGGCGCGGCCCGAAAGAGTAACCAGCAGCAGAATGCAAAGATGGCTATCGCCAGAGTGAACCCCAGCAGATTTATCCAGCTGTGGTAGCGGGTGCTCCATACGATGGTCGAACTGATAGCACCCGGTCCCGCCATCAGAGGCAACGCAAGCGGCACAACCCCCACACTTTCACGAATCGCCGTTTCTGACTTCTCCTGCTTATTCTGCTTATCTTCGCCCAGCTTGCCGCTGATCATCGACATCGCAATGGTGACGACCAGGATCCCACCCGCGATGCGGAAGGAGTCAATCGAGATGCCAAACACATGCAGAATCGCATCACCAAGGAACAGTGACGTCCAGAGAATAATAGCAACCGCCAGATTGGCAGTGAGGTTGGTTTTGTTACGCTCAGCCACCCCCTGATAACGGGTCATGCTGATGAAGACCGGAATAATTCCCACCGGATTGACCAGCGCAAAGAGCCCGACAAAAAATTTTATATAGCCTGATAAATCTAACAGCGCAGGGTTCACGACTTTACTCCGTACCACAGGGGGGAAAACGCGCCTAATGTATGTGAAAACAGGCACGGACGCCAGATGCTGACTCAGCTATTTATACTGTTGAATGACGGAGCATCCAGCGCTTTACCCCAGAGATTAAAAAGTGACTGGATTTAGCCGCTACCAGGCTGATGACGTGAAGAGGTAACCAATTTGATACACAAAGGGCGTAAAGGGGAGCTGAAAGGTGTCAGCTTGCGGTTAAATTGATCTGCATCAAAATTGCCCTACCCCAAACCAGGTAATCTTTTCGCAACGGAAGTATTAGCGGCAGCGAAGAAAATCTCACTGACTGCAACAGAAGACTAGTTCAGTAAACAGTTGAAAATCCGGGCGTTCTGACCCAGTCCAGCGCCTTATGGCAACGTGACTATACTCAGGGCGCAGGATTGTTTACTAAAAAAGTTTAACTTCCTTCAGGAGAACACCATGGCCGTAACCAATGTCGCCGAACTTAATGCACTGGTTGAACGTGTAAAAAAAGCCCAGCGTGAATATGCCAACTTTTCTCAACAACAGGTCGACGCCATCTTCCGTGCCGCCGCCCTCGCCGCCGCAGACGCCCGAATCCCGCTTGCCAAGATGGCCGTTGCCGAATCCGGTATGGGCATCGTCGAAGACAAAGTGATCAAAAACCATTTTGCTTCAGAATATATCTACAACGCTTATAAAGATGAAAAAACCTGTGGTGTGTTAGCCACGGATGATACTTTCGGCACCATTACTATCGCCGAACCTATTGGCCTGATTTGCGGTATCGTCCCGACGACCAACCCCACTTCAACCGCCATCTTCAAAGCATTAATCAGCCTTAAAACCCGTAACGGCATCATTTTCTCTCCCCATCCACGCGCCAAAGATGCAACAAACAAAGCTGCAGACATCGTATTGCAGGCGGCGGTGGCTGCCGGTGCGCCAAAAGATATTATCGGCTGGATCGACGCACCTTCCGTTGAGCTGTCAAATCAACTGATGCATCACCCTGACATCAACCTGATTCTCGCCACTGGCGGTCCGGGCATGGTGAAAGCGGCTTACAGCTCCGGTAAACCTGCGATTGGTGTCGGTGCGGGTAATACGCCGGTCGTGATTGACGAAACCGCCGATCTGAAACGTGCGGTTGCGTCGATTCTGATGTCGAAAACCTTTGATAACGGGGTTATCTGCGCCTCTGAACAATCGGTGATTGTGGTCGATTCAGTCTATGACGCGGTGCGTGAACGTTTCGCCAGCCACGGCGGTTATATGCTGCAGGGCGCCGAACTGAGTGCGGTGCAGAATATCATTCTGAAAAACGGCGGCCTGAATGCGGCCATCGTAGGCCAGCCAGCGTTCAAGATTGCGGAGATGGCCGGTATCAGCGTGCCACCGAGCACTAAGATTCTGATTGGCGAAGTTAAGCTGGTTGATGAGTCTGAGCCGTTCGCCCATGAAAAACTCTCACCAACCCTTGCGATGTATCGGGCGAAAGATTTCCAGGATGCGGTCGCGAAAGCAGAAAAACTGGTCGCCATGGGCGGTATCGGCCACACCTCCTGTCTCTATACCGATCAGGACAACCAGACCGAACGCGTTCACTACTTCGGCGACAAAATGAAAACCGCGCGTATTCTGATCAACACCCCCGCCTCGCAGGGCGGTATCGGCGACCTCTACAACTTTAAACTGGCGCCGTCTCTGACGCTGGGTTGTGGTTCGTGGGGCGGAAACTCTATTTCAGAGAACGTCGGTCCAAAACATCTGATCAATACCAAAACTGTCGCCAAGCGAGCTGAGAATATGTTGTGGCATAAACTTCCTAAATCCATCTACTTCCGTCGGGGTTCACTGCCAATTGCGCTGGAAGAAGTGGCAACGGATGGCGCGAAACGTGCCTTTATCGTCACTGACCGCTTCCTGTTCAATAACGGCTATGCCGACCAGGTGACCCGCGTGCTGAAATCACACGGCATTGAAACGGAAGTGTTCTTCGAAGTTGAAGCTGACCCGACACTGAGCATCGTGCGTAAAGGTGCTGAGCAGATGAACAGCTTCAAACCGGATGTCATCATCGCGCTGGGCGGTGGCTCACCGATGGATGCCGCGAAAATCATGTGGGTGATGTACGAACATCCGGAAACACACTTCGAAGAGCTGGCGTTACGTTTCATGGATATCCGTAAACGTATCTACAAGTTCCCGAAAATGGGTGTCAAAGCGCGCATGGTTGCCATTACCACCACGTCCGGTACCGGTTCTGAAGTCACGCCGTTTGCTGTAGTGACCGATGATGCGACGGGTCAGAAATATCCGCTCGCTGACTACGCGCTGACGCCTGATATGGCGATTGTCGATGCCAACCTGGTGATGGATATGCCGCGTTCACTCTGCGCCTTCGGCGGTCTGGATGCCGTGACGCATGCGCTGGAAGCTTATGTATCAGTGCTGGCGAATGAATACTCTGACGGACAGGCGCTGCAGGCACTGAAACTGCTGAAAGAGAATCTGCCAGCCAGCTATGCCGAAGGGGCTCAAAATCCGGTGGCGCGTGAGCGCGTACACAATGCCGCCACTATCGCCGGTATTGCGTTTGCCAACGCCTTCCTCGGGGTTTGTCACTCAATGGCGCATAAGCTGGGTTCAGAGTTCCATATCCCACACGGCCTGGCCAACGCCCTGTTAATCTCTAACGTTATTCGCTACAACGCGAATGACAACCCGACTAAACAGACCTCTTTTAGCCAGTACGATCGCCCTCAGGCGCGCCGTCGCTACGCCGAGATTGCTGACCATCTGGGTCTGAGCGCACCGGGCGACCGCACCGCGCAGAAAATTGAGAAGCTGCTTGCCTGGCTGGATGAGATTAAAACTGAACTTGGTATTCCGACCTCTATCCGTGAGGCGGGTGTGCAGGAAGCGGACTTCCTGGCGAAAGTCGATAAACTGGCCGATGATGCGTTTGATGACCAGTGTACCGGTGCTAACCCTCGTTATCCGCTGATTGCTGAACTGAAACAGATTATGCTCGATACCTACTACGGTCGTGAATTTGTCGAACCGTTCTCAAGCGTAGCCGAAGCCATTGCCGAGCAGCCGGTAAAAGGTATTAAGCTTGAGAAGAAAGCCAAAAAAGTCTGATAGTGCCGTTCTGACTGTCTGATAAAAAAACCCGCCCCGGCGGGTTTTTTATTGCCTGAACAATAGGGTTAATTCAGCGGAGTCTGAGCGCCGTGGATCGCCTGCAACGATCCCTGCTCTATCGCCTGTTTATAATGCTTACGGCAGACTGAGATATAGCGTTCGTTACCGCCAATCACCACCTGCTCACCCTCACTGAAAGGTTTGCCCTCGCTATCCAGTCGCAGAACCATACTGGCCTTGCGCCCACAGTGACAAATAGTTTTGAGTTCAACCAGCTTATCTGCCCACGCCAGCAGATACTGACTGCCAACAAACAGTTCACCGCGAAAATCCGTTCGCAGGCCATAACAGAGCACCGGGATATCAAGGTCGTCTACGACATCTGACAGCGCTTTAACCTGCTCGCGGGTCAGGAACTGACTCTCATCAACCAGAACGCAGTGGACAGGCTGAACGGCATGTTCAGCAGCGATGTCCCTGTAGAGGGATGTCTCTGCGTTGTATAGCAAGGCCGGTGACGACAGTCCGATACGGGAGCTCACCTGCCCGGCACCAAAGCGGTTATCGATTTCAGCGGTGTAAACCAGTGAACGCATGCCGCGCTCATGGTAGTTATATGAGGATTGTAGCAGTGCGGTCGATTTCCCTGCATTCATGGCAGAGTAATAGAAATAGAGTTGAGCCATCGGGGCGTATCTTCATCAGGACTGAATGGAATGGCGCGCATATTACCACAAAGCGGCGGCAATACGTTGCGGTTGATGAGTGAATAAAGTGTAACGGCTGGCCGTTTATTCCTCTGCATGCCGTTTCCAGCGCCTGTTATGTGCACTGCCGAACGGGATAAGTTTTGCTTATTTTAACCGCAACAAAAGCAATGACATTTTTGTAGCTGACCTGAATACATTAAATTTATTTGATATCGGACTAAAGGAAAATATTTTTATTCCGCATAACTGTGAAATCTTTTGGTAAAACTTGTTTTTAGTCACCTGTGTAATTAGTGATATACATATTTTTATGATTGCAGTTATTTTATGTCGCCACTACTATTAGCGGGCAACACAACTTTTCCCTTATTCAGAGACCAGGACAATGAGCGAAGCACTAAAAGTTCTTAATAATATCCGTACGCTGCGCGCCCAGGCCAGAGAGTATTCCGTTGAAATACTGGAAGAGATGCTGGAAAAGCTGGACGTAGTAGTAAAAGAGCGCCGCGAAGAAGAGTCACATTTTCAGGCAGAAAATGAAGAACGCACGCGTAAGCTTAACCAGTATCGTGAAATGCTACTGGCTGATGGTATTGACCCGAATGAACTGATTAACGCGCTGACCGACACACGGACTGCGGCAAAAGGTAAACGCTCAGTACGTCCGGCAAAATATGGTTACACCGATGAAAAAGGCGAGTCCAGAACGTGGACCGGTCAGGGCCGCACACCGGCCGTGATTAAAAAAGCGCTGGAAGAACAGGGTAAAAAGCTGGACGATTTTTTACTGTAAAGACCCGCAGGGTGACTGCCTTTCTGGCAGCCTGATGCGCAATAAAAAAGGAAGCCGGAGCTTCCTTTTTTTCTTTTAATCAGTTACTCAGACGCGGTAAAAGTCGCGGTACCACTCCACAAAGTTTTTAACGCCCTCTTCGACCCCGGTCTGCGGTTTGAATCCAATTGCCTTAAACAAGGCTTCGGTGTCCGCACTGGTTTCCAGTACATCTCCAGGCTGCATTGGCATCAGATTCTTCCTGGCAGTAATACCCAGGGCTTTTTCAATCGCTTCGATATAGTTCATCAACGTGACAGGCTGACTGTTTCCAATATTATAAACGCGATAAGGCGCTGAACTGGTTGCCGGCGATCCGGTTTCAACCGTCCAGTTGTCGTCCTGTTGTGGAATAACATCCTGCAGGCGAACGATGGCTTCAGCAATATCGTCAATATAGGTAAAGTCGCGTTTCATCTGGCCCTGGTTATAAACGTCAATCGCTTCACCGGCAATCATTGCACGGGTGAATTTGAATAACGCCATATCCGGACGGCCCCACGGGCCATAGACCGTAAAGAAGCGCAATCCTGTGGTCGGCAGCTGATAGAGATGCGAGTAAGTGTGTGACATTAACTCGTTGGCTTTTTTGGTCGCTGCATATAAAGAAACCGGATGATCAACGCTATCTTCGGTTGAGAACGGCATCTTGCGATTCAGACCATAGACTGAACTGGATGAGGCGTAGAGCAGATGTTCAATTTTATGATGACGGCAACCTTCAAGGATATTGAGGTGACCAGTCAGATTGGATTCTGCGTAGGCATGAGGATTTTCAATGGAATACCGGACACCGGCCTGAGCGCCAAGATGGATAACGCGCTGGAATTTTTGCTGATCGAACAGTGACGCCATTGCGTCACGGTCCGCCAGATCCATCTCAATAAAAGTAAAGCCAGGATCGGCCTTAATTAAATTGAGACGGGCATGCTTGAGATTTACGTCGTAATAATCATTCAGGTTGTCGATACCGACAACCTGGTGACCGGCGGCCAGCAGACGCTGGCTGACATGAAAACCAATAAAACCTGCGGCGCCGGTGACCAGAAAGTTCATAAATCCCTCGTTAATTATGCAGTTTGAATAGACGCTCCGCGGCCGATTGCATAATAAACGAAACCGCGTTTGCTGATACGCTCTGGATCATACAGGTTACGACCATCAAAAATCACGGCTTCTTTCAGTGCATTTTTGATGATGTCGAAGTCAGGCGCACGGAAGTTTTGCCACTCCGTACAGATCACCAGGCCGTCAGCGCCCTGCAGTGCGGCTTCTTTGGTACCCATCAGCTTAAGATCGCTGCGGTGACCGTAGATGCGCTGTGCTTCATCCATCGCTTCCGGGTCAAACGCCTGAACAGATGCCCCAGCTTCCCACAGCGTTTCCATCAGCACACGGCTGGAGGCTTCACGCATGTCGTCTGTGTTCGGCTTAAATGACAGGCCCCAGAGCGCAAACGTTTTACCTTTCAGATCGTCACCAAAATGACGCTTGATAAAGGTTGGCAGTTTGTTTTTCTGGTTGTCATTCACATCTTCCACGGCCTGCAACAGACGTGGCTGATAGCCAATTGCCTCAGCGGTACGGATTAACGCCTGCACATCTTTCGGGAAGCAGGAGCCGCCATAACCACAGCCAGGATAGATAAAGTGGTAGCCAATGCGGGGATCGGAACCGATGCCCTGGCGTACTTTTTCAATATCCGCGCCTAAACGTTCAGCCAGGTTAGACATCTCATTCATAAAGCTGATTTTGGTGGCCAGCATGCAGTTTGCTGCATACTTGGTCAGCTCTGCGCTGCGGATATCCATCATGATCATACGATCGTGGTTACGGTTAAACGGCTCATAGAGCTCACGTAACAGTTCTACCACGTCGTCGTTGTCAGTACCGACAACGATACGTTCTGGACGCATACAGTCATTAACTGCAGCACCTTCTTTGAGGAATTCCGGGTTAGATACCACATCAAAGGTGATGTTGGCGTCACGCGCTTTCAGCGCTTCCGTCATTACCGCACGAACTTTGTCTGCTGTGCCAACCGGAACGGTTGATTTGTCGATAACCACTTTGTGATCGTTCATATGCTGCGCAATGGTGCGCGCTACGGCGGTCACATATTTCAGATCGGCAGAGCCATCTTCATCTGGTGGAGTACCAACTGCAATAAACTGCATAACACCATGGTTTACGCCCATCTCAGCATCAGTGCTGAACTTCAGACGACCCGCTTCGTAATTGGACATTACCAGCGGCGTTAAACCTGGTTCGAAAATAGGAATGATGCCTTTTTTCAGATTTTCGACTTTGTTTTCGTCGACATCAATGCAGAGAACGTCATGTCCGACTTCGGCTAACACCGCAGCCTGAACCAGACCGACATAGCCGATACCAAATACAGTGACTTTCATCGAGTTATCCTGTGTTTATGAATTACTTTTTGTTGCCAACTGCGCCATCGAGCCATTCAGAAAAATCTTTGCCCAATACCGGATGACGAACACCGTACTCAACGAAAGCCTGCATGTAGCCCAGTTTGTTACCACAGTCATGGCTGACGCCTTTCAGGTGATATGCTTCAACTGTCTCTTTTTCCATCAGCATCGCAATGGAGTCAGTCAGCTGAACTTCGCCGCCTGCACCTGGAGGCGTTTTAGCCAGCAGTGGCCAGATCGCTGAAGAGAGAACATAACGACCTACTACGGCCAGGTTTGATGGGGATTCTGACGCTTTAGGCTTCTCAACCACACCGACCATTGGTGCGCTGTCGCCTGGGTTCAGTTCTGCGCCCTGGCAATCGACAACACCGTAGGCAGTCACATCGGCAACCGGCTCAACCATGATCTGGCTGCGGCCAGACTCTTCATAACGGCTCAGCATCTCTGCCAGGTTATCTTTGGTTGGGTTTGATTCATATTCGTCGATGATGACGTCTGGCAGGATAACCGCAAACGGCTCATCGCCGATCAATGGGTGTGCACACATTACAGCGTGACCCAGACCTTTAGCGATACCCTGACGAACCTGCATGATGGTGACGTGTGGCGGGCAGATTGACTGGATTTCATCCAGCAACTGACGCTTAACGCGTTTTTCCAGCATTGATTCCAGTTCGAAGCTGGTATCAAAGTGGTTTTCGATGGCATTTTTTGATGAATGCGTTACCAGCACAATTTCGTTGATGCCAGCAGCGATACACTCGTTAACGACATACTGGATTAACGGCTTATCAACCAGCGGTAACATTTCTTTAGGAATCGCTTTGGTAGCCGGGAGCATACGCGTACCCAAACCCGCTACCGGGATTACCGCTTTTTTTACTTTGGTATTATTGGCAGACATTAAGATACCTCTCTTATAGGCCGTTCAAGTTAATACTTGATATGTCGGTTTAAAATCGGAAATGAGTATATCAGTTAGTATCGAACGGATTTATCCTGGAAGGCATCAAACCGTCGAAATTAAGACTATTACCCAACAGTAAAGCTAAACTCTGGCCCTGTCCTCAGCGCCAGAATTCCTCTGTTTTTATGGCTTATTCTTCCGTCGATAGCATCAGCCGAATGCGCCCGCCCGCGCCCCAGACGTGGCATTGCCAGTTTTCTGCGCGCTGACTGATCTGATTAAGATGGGTGCTGCCCATAGTGCCAAGTGGGACACCATTGCTGAGCTGAATCTGATGGGCATGAACATGGAGTGTGGCATTCAATCCGGCCGAAACCAGGATTAAGTTCTTTAATCCGCGATGATAGTACCCAACCAGTAACGGGAACTGGCCGCTCAGGTTAGCCTGCCGCAGTAACAGATTGACCTGTCTGAGCAGCCCATTGAGTTCCGGCAGACGCTGTTTTTGCCCGGTCAGTTGCTCCTGCAGCAGGCCATTGAACAGCGCTCGCAGCAGCAATGCTGCCAGCACGCCATTATCACCGGCACGGGTCACGTCCAGACAGTAGAACGCCAGATCTTTGTCGGATAGCGCCGCAATATCAAGCACCAGCCCTGGCTGCTCGGCCATCGTCAGCTGACGATAGTTAACCCGGCAGTTGGCAATAGTCTGTTGCACCGGGGGCTGGAGTTGCTTGAGCAGCTTGGCAGCTGCTTTAGGATCACGAACCAGCGCATCCCAGTCCTGGAACAGTTGTTCATCCTCTTCCACTTTCGAAGTGAACATAGAGGGATAGAGACATTCATAGACCGCTTCACGGAAGCGCTCAAAGTTTTTCAGTGGCTTAAGCAGCACATCCTGCACCCCGAGACGCAATACATGCGCAATGTCCGACATGTTCTCGGTGGCTGAGATGATTAAAATCGGCACAATGTTGCCGCGGGTACGAATGTGCTCAACGAACTGGATGCCGCTCATGCGGGGCATTTCCAGATCGCAGATAATCAGGTCGACAGTATGCTGTTGTAGTTGTGCAATTGCTTCCAGACCATCTTCCGCTTGTAACGTCACAGCACCCATCGATAACAAAAATTGGTCCAGCAACGAACGGAAAACAGCCTCATCTTCGACAATGAGTATCTTTTTGCCGAGTAGTGGTTTTTCCATTCTTTCCCCCTGCGTACCAGATATTTCAATAGTGGTTCATAAAACGCAGTTGCGCCTTTAAGAATTGGCTGAAGTCACCGCTTTGAATGAACAACCTGATTATCTGCCACGGACCAGTGGTAATAGTTCATCCATTTTCTTCTCTACGGCGGCCTTGCCTGCTTCAATGGCTTCCTCAGCACGGTGAAAATCCAGCGTCGAAATTTGCGGACAGACCGGCTGAATCAAAACATCGGGCGGATCGCCCGCCATGCGATTCCGCTTCAGGCGATTTTCCAGCACCTGGATAGAGGTGGACATAATCTCCATCGCGCCAGGTGACTGAGACGCACGGCGCTGGCTGAAATTCACCAGACGCTGACGCAGCTTCCCACCCCAGCTCAATGCCGCTGCGGCAGCTTCTTCTTCGCTATTCTGCGGTGTCACGGAAAAGAGATCCTGCTGCATTAAATGCGCGTCATGCTGTAAGTCAACGGCGATAACAATGTCTGCCCCCAGGGCGCGGGTAAGTGAAATCGGCACCGGATTGACCACGGCACCATCCACCAGCCAATACCCATTGTAGCCCACCGGCGGTAATAAACCTGGCATACTGCATGAAGCGCGTACTGCCTGATGCAGATCGCCCTCGGTCAGCCAGAGTTCACGACCGGTACTGAGGTTCGTCGCCACCACGCCAAAGGGTTTATGACAGTGCTCTATCGTGTCATTGGGGATCAGCTGACGAACATGGCTAAAGACCCGCTCACCGCGCAGCAGTCCGCCACGCTGCCAGGAGACATCCATCAGGCGAATAACATCCCAGTAGCGAAATGCACTGACCCATTTTTCCATCAGCGGCAGGCGGTTATTCACATAGGCAGATCCGACTAATGCCCCGACAGAGCAGCCCGCAACGACGTCGATCTCAATACCTGCACGCTCCAGCGCGTTGATCACGCCGATGTGCGCCCATCCTTTGGCCGCTCCAGAACCCAGAGCCAATCCAATTTTTACCTTTCTCATTTCTGTCTGGTCCTGCCGTCAATACGTAGCATCACAACACGGGGTCAGCTAACATAGCGCGCTTGTAAAATCGACCCATCATTCCCGGGAGATAATGTGTCAGAAACCTGCCCATGTTGTAGCGGAGAGCAGTATAGCGTATGTTGCGAGCCCTTTCTTCAGGGTAACCAGATTCCTGTTACCGCTGAACAACTTATGCGATCCCGTTATTGCGCTTATGTTCAGCATAATGCGGACTATCTGGTTGCGACCTGGCATCCTGAGAAGCGTCATCCGGCGCTGTCAGGGCTTTTATCTGAAAGTTTTCCAGGAACCGACTGGCTCAGCCTGAATGTAACCCGTTGTAATCATGGAAGCCATGAGAACGAAGCTTTCGTTACCTTTTTTGCGCGATACCGCGAGAAAACCAACATTCAGGCCATTCATGAATGTTCACGCTTTCTTCGCGAGGATCAACGCTGGTACTATGTTGACGGTACAGCACCGCCCGTAGGGCGTAACGATCGCTGCCCGTGCGGCAGTGAAAAAAATACAAAAAATGTTGTGGTTAAGCTGACGGCTACCCCAGCGGTTTTACCCCTAATGCTTTGACAGGACTCTGATTGAGATGCAAGCGCAAACCATGCAAAGAAAAGTTTTACGAACCATTTGTCCCGATGCAAAAGGTCTGATCGCCAAAATCACCAATATTTGTTACAAGCACGAACTTAATATCGTGCAGAACAATGAGTTTGTTGATCATCGCACCGGGCGTTTTTTCATGCGTACCGAGCTGGAAGGGATTTTCAACGACAATACCCTGCTCGCCGACCTCGACAGCGCCCTGCCCCAGGGTTCAGTCCGGGAACTGCACAGTGCCGGTCGTCGTCGCGTGGTGATTCTGGTCACTAAAGAGGCGCATTGCCTGGGCGATCTGTTAATGAAGAGCGCGTTTGGCGGCCTGGATATGGAAATTGCGGCGGTAGTGGGTAACCACGACACCCTGCGTTCGCTGGTTGAGCGTTTCGATATTCCCTTTGTGCTGGTGAGCCATGAGGGACTGACGCGTGAAGAGCACGATAACCGCATGGTGGAAGAGATTGACCGCTATCAGCCCGATTACGTGGTGCTGGCGAAATATATGCGCGTCCTGACGCCCGCCTTTGTGCAGCGTTATCCGAACCAGATTATCAATATTCACCACTCCTTCCTGCCCGCCTTTATCGGTGCCCGTCCCTATCATCAGGCTTATGAACGCGGCGTGAAGATCATCGGTGCCACCGCGCACTATGTGAACGACAACCTCGATGAAGGCCCAATCATCATGCAGGATGTGATAAACGTTGATCACAGCTACACCGCCGATGAGATGATGCGCGCCGGTCGCGACGTAGAAAAGAATGTCCTGAGCAACGCACTTTACAAAGTGCTGGGTCAGCGCGTGTTCGTTTACGGCAACCGCACGATTATTCTTTAATCAGCCAGTGCGCTGAATTGTCTGCAGATTCAGCGCTACGCGTAAAAAGTGGGCAAACAGTTGCGGTTTTGCCAGTGGGCGCTTTACACCCTTATCGCATTTGGTATGATGCGCCCCGCTTTAAGAGAGAAAGATTCAGGCCATGGTGGGATTCCCGAGCGGCCAAAGGGAGCAGACTGTAAATCTGCCGTCACAGACTTCGAAGGTTCGAATCCTTCTCCCACCACCATCTGAATCTGAATCATCTTAAGCCACATCACTATCCCAGGTGGGATTCCCGAGCGGCCAAAGGGAGCAGACTGTAAATCTGCCGTCACAGACTTCGAAGGTTCGAATCCTTCTCCCACCACCATCTCGTATGCTGCACAAAATCCCAGGCCGATATCTAAGCTTCCTGTTCGCCCCCACATTCCTGCCCGCTTTTGCACAATCTCAGCCTGTTCCGCCATGACTTTTTCAGCAAAAATCGCTACCATCTCCGCCTGACATTTCTGAACAACGGTCGATCTCATGAAATTTGTTTCATTTAACATCAATGGGTTGCGTGCCCGCCCGCATCAGCTTCAGGCACTTGTCGAACAGCATCAGCCCGATGTTATCGGTCTGCAGGAAACCAAGGTCCATGACGACATGTTCCCGCTGGAAGAGGTGTCAAAGCTCGGCTATCACGTCTTCTATCATGGACAGAAAGGTCACTACGGCGTTGCCCTGTTAACCAAAGCTGAGCCAGTGTCAGTGAGCCGGGGTTTCCCGGGTGATGACGAAGAATCCCAGCGCCGCCTGATCATCGCGGAACTTCCCAGCCCGATTGGCGACATCACGGTAATTAACGGCTATTTTCCGCAGGGCGAAAGCCGCGACCATCCCACCAAGTTTCCGGCTAAAGAGAAATTCTATCGCGATCTGCAACGTCTGCTGACCGAGGATCTGCCTGCTGATAAACCAGTTCTGATTATGGGCGACATGAATATCAGCAGCACCGATCGGGATATTGGTATTGGTGAGGAGAGCCGCAAGCGCTGGCTGCGCACCGGCAAATGCTCCTTCCTGCCGGAAGAGCGCGAGTGGATGGACCGCCTGCTGGGCTGGGGACTGGTTGATACCTGGCGTGAGCACAATCCGGAGGTGGCGGATCGCTTTTCCTGGTTCGATTACCGTTCGAAAGGGTTTGATGATAATCGCGGGTTACGCATCGATCTGGTGCTGGCGAGCAGAACCCTGGCGTCGCACTGCGTTGAGACCGGCATTGATTATGAGATCCGGAGTATGGAAAAACCGTCTGACCACGCGCCCATCTGGTCAACCTTCCGCTTTTAACTGACGGTCGCGTGGCAGAGCGCCACGCGACGGCTATTTCACTATTTTCCAGATCAGGTTATTGGTGCCGATGGAATGTTCATCACGGGTACATTGCAGCAACACCCCCTCTGATTTCACCACCGCCCCTTCCGTGTAGTTACGGTTTTCAAAAATACAGCAGCGGAGACAGTCTGGCTGACGTCTCTCTGCCTGTGTCCATGCTTCGGGTGGCATATCCACCACGACATCGGTGTTGCCACCGTTGCTGCCCTGCTGTGGCATCGACTGATAACGACTGTTGGCCTGCGCCACGCTGGTCGCCAGCGACAGGGTCACGAGCAGTAATACTGAATAACGCCTCATTCCGTCTCCTTCACTTTACGCCTGGTTTTGCGCACCGGACGTTTCTGTCCGGTGGACGGTAATCCCCGAAATGCATGCGCCGCAGGCTGCTGTCGCGCCTGCTGGATCAGACCGGTTAAGGTCTGCACCAGCGGCTGCATGAACTCATCATAGCGGCAGGCCTTTTCGCTGATACGCGTCAGTGTCGATTCCCACTGCGCCGTCATATCCGGGCGTGCTGCCAGATCGGGCAGGGAGTGGATCAGGGCGCGCCCGGCATCCGTAGAATTGATATAGCGGCCCTTCTTCACCAGGAAGCCACGACGAAACAGTAATTCGATAATGCCGGCGCGTGTGGCTTCCGTACCTAAACCATCGGTCGCACGCAGTACTTTCTTTAATTCTTTATCCTGAACGAAACGGGCAATGCCGGTCATCGCAGAAAGAATAGTGGCATCGGTAAACGGGCGAGGCGGCTGGGTTTGCTTCGCCAGCACCTCTCCACGCTCACACAGCAGCTCATCCCCTTTCGCCACCACCGGCAACGGCATGCCGTCGTTCTCTTCATCCCGCTCTTTGTTGCCCAGCAGCGCGCGCCAGCCCGCCTCCGCCAGGAAGCGCGCTTTCGCCACGAATTTTCCGCCGGCAATATCAAGATCGATGACACATTTGCGGAATACCGCATCCGGGCAGAACTGCATCAGATACTGGCGCGCTACCAGTTCATAGATATGCTGCTCGTTTTCACTGAGCTTCACCGCGCTGGAACGGGCCGTTGGAATAATCGCATGGTGTGCATCCACTTTTTTATCATCCCAGCAGCGATTTCTGCGATCGGCATCGAAATCTGCCGGTGGGATCAGCTGTGACTGATGCGCCTGTATCGCCTTTAACACCGCATGACGACCGGCAAAATGCTCTTCAGGCAGATAGCGACTGTCCGAACGGGGATAGGTAATGAGTTTGTGGGTTTCATACAGCCGCTGGCAGGTATCCAGCACCGTCTGCGCACTCAGCCCGTAACGTTTAGCGGCCTCAATCTGCAGGCTGGATAAGGAAAAGGGCAGCGGCGCCACCTCATTTTCGCGCTTATCGCTGTAAGCAGTAACGATCGCTGGCTGGCCCGTAATACGCGCCACCACATGCTCGGCCAGCGCGCGTTGGAGCAGGCGGCCCTCTTCATCCTGCCACGGTTCACAGGCTTCACTGGGGATCCAGCTGGCGATAAATCGGGCGCCATCAGGCGTGAGGATATGCGCTTTCACTTCGAAGTAATCTTTCGGCACGAAGTTTTCGATCTCTTCATCGCGCCGGACCACCAGCCCAAGCACCGGCGTCTGCACCCGGCCCACCGACAGTACGCCATCATAGCCTGCATTGCGTCCCAGCAGCGTCCAGGCGCGGGTCATGTTAATGCCATAGAGCCAGTCGGCACGGGCGCGGGCCAGCGCCGAAACGCACAATGGAATAAACTCGCGATTTTCACGCAGGCGGTTCACTGCCCGGTCCACCGCCTGAGGATTGAGGTCGTTAATCAGACAGCGCTGCACCTTGCTGCGTTTTTCAGCTGGCAGGTTCAGGTAGTCGAGCACCTCATCCACCAGCAACTGCCCTTCCCGATCCGGGTCACCGGCATGCACCACTTCATTCGCCTGCGCCAGCAAGCCCTCAACCACTTTCAGTTGCTTAGCGACCGAGGGACGCGGCTTTAGCTGCCATTTTTCCGGAATGATGGGTAAATCCGCCAGCGACCAACGCGCATAACGGCTGTCATAACTGTCGGGTTGCGCCTGCTCCAGAAGATGGCCTACGCACCAGGTGACGATCTGATCGTTGCCGCAGGCAATGAATCCATCACCGCGTCGATGCGGTTTCGGCAGCACATCTGCGATAGCACGCCCCAGGCTCGGTTTTTCCGCAATAAACAAACGCATTGAATCAGGTAATCCTTAACATCAGGGGGAACGCAGTAATAACCGGTTGTCCGCTGTCGGTTTGAATACTGGGGCTATGTTAGCCTGGCAGGCCCGCTGGCGTAAGTGTGATGCGCGGCGTTAGCGATCGTTCGCACAGGAACCGTGCAAAAAGCAGGGCTGAAATGCACCCTGCCGGAACCGGACAAGCATTGTAGTCAGAAGTAACGGACGAAGGGCGCCGTGTCAGGTGGGAGCACCGTAGTGCTGGATTTCAGTTGCGGGGTGCCCAGATAGAGAAAGCCGACGATGGCATCCTGTTCGCGGCAGCCAAACCCCTGGCGTACCTGCTCGTCATCGGTCCAGGGACCACTGCGCCAGATACCGTTGTAACCCTGAGCGACGGCCGCCATCTGCATGGCCATCACTGCACAGCTTGCCGAGGCGATCTGCTCCCAGCGCGGCACTTTGTGGTGCTCTTCACAATGTGCCACCACCGTAATGATCATCGGTGCCCGAAAAGGTGACTGGCTCGCTTTGTTAATCGCCTTTTCATCCAGCTGTTTATCGCGAGCTGCCTGCTCCAGCAGCTGGCTCAGCCGGTCGCGACCTTCATTTTCCACAATGATAAAGCGCCAGGGTTGCAGCGTGCCGTGATCCGGGGCGCGCATGCCGGCCCGCAGGATATTTTCCAGTGCGTCACCCGCAGGTGCCGGCTCAGTCAGGCGTGAGGCCGAACGTCGGTTGACCAGTAATTCCAGTGCGTCCATGTTTCTCTCCCGATCTCTGTAATGTTGCAGTTATCCTGGCACAGGCAGATTTTTTGTAACAGTGCGCAGTGATTTCCTGCTGACTTTTAACACGCTGCTCTTTAGGATGAGCTCGTCGGGGAAGTCTGGTCCGCGCGGCGGCCACTTCCTGCTACATATTTATGGAGAGTCTGATGCGCACATTGTGGCGAATAATTGCAGGTCTGTTCCGCTGGAGCTGGCGGGTACTGAATTTTATCAGGGAATTTATTCTGAATATTTTCCTGATTTTGTTGATTGTGGTGGGTGTAGGGATCTGGCTGCAGGTCAGCGGGTCGGGCGGAAGTTCAGCGCCGATTCAGCAAGGCGCACTGAAAGTGGATCTCAGCGGCGTGCTGGTGGATAAACCGTCGGTAAGCAATCGTCTGAGCAAAATTGGCCGCCAGCTGCTGGGTGCCAGCAGTGATCGCTTACAGGAAAATTCGCTGTTTGATGTGGTCGACGCTATTCGTCAGGCAAAAGATGACAGCAACATTAAAGGCATGGTGCTCGATTTACGCGAATTTGCCGGTGGCGATCAGCCTTCACTACAATATGTGGGTAAAGCGCTGCGCGAATTCCGCGACAGCGGCAAGCCGATTTATGCACTCGGCGACAGCTACAGCCAGGCGCAGTATTACCTTGCCAGCTACGCCACCAAAATCTATCTGTCGCCACAGGGCACCGTAGATCTGCATGGTTTCGCCACCAACGGACTCTATTACAAAACCCTGCTGGAGAAGCTGAAAGTCACCTCGCACGTCTTCCGTGTCGGAACCTACAAATCAGCGGTTGAGCCGTTCCTGCGTGACGACATGTCCCCTGCCGCACGGGATGCAGACAGCCGCTGGGTCGGTCAGCTGTGGCAGAACTACCTGAACACCGTGGCAGCGAATCGCCAGATTACGCCGGAACAACTCTTCCCCGGTGCTGCTGCGATTATTGCCGGATTAGACGCCGTGAAAGGCGATACCGCGCAATATGCGCTGGATAACAAGCTGGTCGATGCCCTGGGTTCACGTGCGGCAGCCGATCAGGAGCTGGTAAAAACCTTTGGTCTGGATAAGCAGAGCAACGATTACCGTAGCGTCAGCATCTATGACTACAGCGTAAAAACCACCTCCACGCAGCAGGATGGCAACATCGCGGTAGTCATGGCCAGCGGTGCCATCATGGACGGTGAAGAGACGCCGGGCAACGTCGGTGGCGACACGACGGCGGCACAGATCCGCGATGCGCGTCTCGATCCGAAAATCAAAGCGATTATTCTGCGGGTGAACAGCCCGGGTGGCAGCGTCACCGCCTCGGAAGCGATTCGTGAAGAGCTGGCGGCAGCGCAGGCGGCCGGTAAGCCGATTGTGGTCTCGATGGGAGGCATGGCGGCGTCCGGCGGTTACTGGATCTCAACGCCTGCCAGCTACATTGTGGCGAACCCCAGCACGCTGACTGGCTCGATTGGCATCTTCGGCGTGATCAATACGCTGGAGAACAGCCTGGACAGTATCGGCGTGCACACCGACGGTGTTGCGACCTCACCGCTGGCGGATATCTCAACCACCAAAGCGCTGCCAACGGAAGTGCAGCAACTGATGCAGCTGACTATCGAAAATGGCTACCGCAACTTTGTCGGTCTGGTGGCGAAGTCACGTCATAAAACGCCAGAGCAGATTGATGCCATTGCACAGGGCCACGTCTGGACCGGCAGCGATGCGAAAGCCAATGGTCTGGTTGATGCACTGGGTGACTTCGATGATGCCGTGAAAAAGGCGGGCGAGCTGGCGAAAGTCAGTAAGCCGCAGCTGAGCTGGTATCAGGATGACCCGAGCTTCCTGGATATGATGCTGAGTCAGATGAACGCGTCGGTGCAGGCTGTCCTGCCTGATACGCTGAAAGCCTGGCTGCCAGCACCGATGCTGGATGTGATGAGTGCCATGAAAGCCCAGCCTGGTCTGTTCGACAAGCAGAACGATCCTCAGAACCGTTATGCATTCTGCCTGAACTGCGGCGAAGTGCGATAAACCTCGCAGCCCGGCCGCTGGTCGGGCTGCTTTTCCCCGCTATTCCCCTTATACTGCGCGTTTTATGGCGAGTCTGAGTTCTCTAATGCAAAAGAAAAACATCTACGTAGCCTACACTGGCGGGACGATCGGTATGCAGCGTTCGGCGCAGGGTTATATTCCCGTCTCCGGACACCTGCAGCAACAGCTGGCTAACATGCCGGAGTTCCACCGCCCTGAGATGCCTGATTTCACCATTCATGAATATCAGCCGCTGATCGACTCTTCCGACATGACCCCGCAGGACTGGCAGTCTATCGCAGAAGATATCCGTCAGAACTACGATCGCTATGATGGTTTTGTGATCCTGCATGGCACCGACACCATGGCATTTACCGCCTCAGCACTCTCCTTTATGCTGGAAAATCTGGCCAAGCCGGTTATCGTCACGGGCTCGCAGATTCCATTAGCGGAATTACGTTCAGATGGTCAGCAGAATCTCTTAAATTCGCTCTATGTGGCAGCCAACTATCCGATCAGCGAAGTGTCGCTGTTTTTCAATAACACGCTCTATCGCGGTAACCGGACCACCAAGGCACATGCAGATGGCTTCAACGCCTTTGCTTCGCCCAACCTCTCTGCGCTGCTGGAAGCGGGCATTCATATTCGTCGTCTCAATACACCGCCTGCCCCAGCCGGTCAGGGCGAACTGAAGGTTCACACCATTACGCCTCAGCCCATTGGCGTGGTCACCATCTATCCCGGGATTTCAGCCGACGTTGTGCGTAACTTTCTGCGTCAGCCAGTCAAAGCATTGATCCTGCGCTCCTATGGTGTGGGTAATGCACCGCAGAACAAGGAATTTCTGGCAGAATTGCAGCAGGCCAGCGAGCGTGGCATCGTGGTGGTAAATCTCACCCAGTGTATTTCCGGCAAAGTGAATATGGGCGGATACGCTACCGGCAATGCGCTGGAACATGCTGGTGTCATCAGCGGATTTGACCTCACCGTGGAAGCGGCGCTGACAAAGCTACACTTTTTACTCAGCCAGGATCTTTCGGCCGATCAAATCCGTGCCAGAATGCAGCAGAATTTGCGCGGCGAACTGACTGAAGACTGAAACGGAGCGATATGTAATGAAGCGGGCACTCATCATTATTGATATTCAGAACGATTTTTGCCCCGGCGGCCCGATGGCAGTCCATGAGGGTGACCATACGGTCGAGGTGGCAAATCGTTATGCGCGACTGTTCCGTGAAAACGGGGAATGCGTACTGGCACTGCAGGACTGGCATCCGGCCGATCACGGCAGCTTTGCCTCGATTTCCGGCGAGCCGGTCTACACGCTGGGCGAGTTAAATGGTCTGGCCCAGATCTGGTGGCCCGATCACGGCATTCAGGGCTCAGCTGGCGCTGATTTTCATCCGGGTCTGGATCGCTCACTGTTCGATGCGACGTTCCATAAGGGCCAGGATCAAGATGTCGACAGCTATAGCGCCTTTTTTGACAATGGTCATCGCCGTAAGACCGAGCTGGACAGCTGGCTGCGTGAGCGTGGGATCACCCATCTGGTGATGCTGGGGCTGGCGACGGATTACTGCGTAAAATATAGCGTGCTGGATGCGCTGGAGCTGGGTTATCACGTTGAGGTGGTTAAAGAGGGCTGCCGGGGGGTCAATCTGAATCCTGAAGACAGTGAAATTGCCTTTGCCCAGATGACCGCTCAGGGTGCCATTCTGATTTAAAATGGAGCTGGCATGACGCCAGCTCTTTTTAATGCAGATGGATGCGGGTCACGTCAGGGTCAATTCCAAACTCTTCTTTGAGCTCTTTTTTCGACTTCATCACCATTTCGCCACCTTTGCCGATGGTCATGTGCTGCGGCGCGTCGTTGTGCCGCGCCTGCCACATCATGACCAGCTGCAGGCAATTGTCGCGCTGCTCCTGAGTCAGTGCCACGCCATCCGGCCACTTACCAATCTCAACCGCCGTGGCAAGACGCTGATAGACTTCAGGCGTCATCGATGCAAGCATTGCTTCAAGCTGTTCCTTCATCGCCTTTACCCTTTGGTCTGTTCGCCCTGCTCGTCGGTGAAATTCAGTGAGGCGGAGTTAACACAATAGCGTTCGCCGGTCGGCTGCGGGCCGTCAGGGAAGACATGTCCCAGGTGCGCATCGCAGCTGCCACAGCGGATCTCAATACGCTGCATACCGTGTGAATCATCTTCAATATAGCGAATCGCATCATCACTGACCGGCTGGTAGAAACTGGGCCAGCCACAGCCCGAGTCATACTTCGTCTCAGAGAGAAAAAGTGGCGCCTCACAGATCAGACAGTGGTAGATCCCTTCCTGCTTGTTGTGCAGCAGTGCGCCGCTGTAAGGCGGTTCCGTTCCGCGTTGCTGAGTGACGTAGCGTTGCATTTCGGTCAACTGTGCAATTTTTGCTTCGGGTGCGGTGTCTTTAGCCATTTTAGGATTCCGGGCAGTGCCATTTTGAAAAATTCGACTATTATTCTAACAAATGATCAACATAACCCGGGTCTTTTTTTGTGCTCACCCTTTCAGCCTGCTCTCTGCTAAGCGGATTTGTGACATCGATCACCTTTTATCCGGAGCATCCCTATATATTCGGCGATTGATTCAACGAAGCGCGATATCATTGGCGGCGCGCAAGCGGTTGCGCATCGAATAATTCCTTTCAGGCGAATTGATTTGTCGCAACAATTGACACGATTCCGCTTGACGCCTGGTAAGGTTTTTGTAATTTTACAGGCAACCTTTTATTCACTAACCAATAGCTGGTGGAATATATGACTATCAAAGTAGGTATCAACGGTTTCGGCCGTATCGGTCGCATCGTTTTCCGTGCTGCTCAAAAGCGTTCTGACATCGAAATCGTTGCTATCAACGACCTGCTGGACGCGGATTACATGGCGTACATGCTGAAGTATGACTCTACTCACGGTCGTTTCGACGGCACCGTAGAAGTTCAGGATGGCGCACTAGTGGTTAACGGTAAAAAAATCCGTGTTACCGCTGAACGTGATCCGGCCAACCTGAAGTGGGATGAAGTGGGCGTTGACGTTGTTGCTGAAGCAACCGGTATCTTCCTGACCGACGAAACCGCGCGTAAACACATCACCGCAGGTGCTAAGAAAGTCGTTCTGACCGGTCCATCTAAAGATGACACCCCAATGTTTGTTCGTGGTGCAAACTTCGACAAATATGATGGCCAGGATATCGTGTCTAACGCATCCTGTACCACCAACTGCCTGGCACCGCTGGCAAAAGTGATCAACGACAAGTTTGGCATCGTTGAAGGTCTGATGACGACCGTTCACGCCACCACTGCTACCCAGAAAACCGTTGATGGCCCGTCTCATAAAGACTGGCGCGGCGGCCGCGGCGCATCGCAGAACATCATTCCTTCATCAACTGGCGCAGCTAAAGCCGTTGGTAAAGTTCTGCCAGAGCTGAACGGCAAACTGACCGGTATGGCATTCCGCGTACCAACCCCTAACGTTTCCGTTGTGGACCTGACCGTGCGTCTGGAAAAAGCGGCTTCTTACAAAGAAATCTGTGCTGCAATCAAAGCGGCTGCAGAAGGTGAGATGAAAGACGTTCTGGGCTACGTTGAAGATGACGTGGTTTCTACCGACTTCAACGGCGAAATCCTGACTTCAGTGTTTGACGCTAAAGCCGGTATCGCGCTGAACGACAACTTTGTGAAACTGGTTTCCTGGTACGACAACGAAACTGGCTACTCAAACAAAGTTCTCGACCTGATTGCACTGGTTTCTGCTAAATAAGGCAGCCAGACATCATTGAGAATAAGGGCGACTTCGGTCGCCCTTTTTTTGATCCGCACAGGAAGGAATCGAACATGCAAGATAAACTGTTTTCTCTGCCGGTGGTCACGCAGATCTCCCCTTACCTCACCCAGCGCCAGATTGGCGAACTCCCCGCCATTGTGGTGAGTCACCCCAAAGTGCGGGCAGCCATTACGCTTCAGGGCGCGCACCTGATTGCCTGGCAACCCAGCGGCGAAAAGCCGGTACTCTGGCTGAGCGATAAGAGTCTCTTTGCACCGGGTAAGGCGATTCGTGGCGGCGTTCCGATCTGCTGGCCGTGGTTCGGCCCGGCGGGCGAACCGGCACACGGCTTTGCGCGGGTTCAGCCGTGGAAGCTCACGGCGCATGATGAAAATGAAGATGGCGTCATGCTGACGCTGGTGCTGGAGAGCAACCCTCAGACGCTGAAGCTCTGGCCGCATGAGTTCACCCTGATTGCCCGCTTCCGTCTGGGCCAGCATTGTGAGATAGAGCTGGAAGCCTATGGTGACTTTGAAGCGACGGCGGCTCTGCACAGCTACTTTACCGTCAGCGACATCAACGGTGTGGAAGTCTCGGGCCTGGGCAACAGCTATATCGACAAAGTGAATAACGGCGAGGTGGCCAGCAGCGACGGCAAACAGCGTTATCCTGGGCGTATCGACCGTATCTTTACCGCAGCAGAAGATTGCTCAGTGATTAATGATACTGCGGGCGAGCGGCAGATCGAGGTGTACCACCATCATCATAGTGACGTTGTCACCTGGAATCCTGGTGTGGAACTCTCCTGCAGCATGACGGATATGGCGAATGAGGGCTATAAGACCATGGTCTGTGTGGAGACGACGCGTATCAGCAAACCGTTACGCAGCGCGGGTGAAAAGCCAGCACGACTGGCCACGACGTTCCGCCTCAAAAAGAGAGCCGCAGCCAGCGATAACGTTAACGGCTAAACAATATCCAGCGGCAACTTATGCTGTGGCGCTGGCCAGGCGCGATCGATGAGCTGCAAATCCTCATCGGTCAGTTCCACCTCCAGCGCCGCCGCATTTTCCTGAACGTGGGCCACGGAACTGGCTTTAGGAATGGCAATCACCCCTGGCTGACGAATCACCCAGGCCAGCAGTAATTGCGCCACGCTGATGCCCTTCTGCTGTGCAATCTGAGTCAGCTGAGGATCGGTGAAGAGTGAGTCACGTAGCCGTCCGGCCTGGGCCAGCGGACAGTAGGCCATGACCGGTACGCCACGCTGCTGACATGCCGGCAGCAGATCAAATTCAATGCCGCGTGAAGCCAGATGATAGAGCACCTGATTGGTCGCGCAGGCCTCGCCCTTCTCTTCATCCCACAGTTCAGCCATATCGTCGGTATCGAAATTCGATACACCCCAGTGACGAATTTTGCCCTGCTGCTGCAGGCGTTCCATGGCGCGCAGTGTCTCTTCCAGCGGAATATTGCCACGCCAGTGCAACAGGTAGAGATCGAGATAATCGGTTTGCAGACGGCGCAGGCTGCGCTCACAGGCTGAAATGGCATCCACTTCGCCTGCATTCCACGGATAAACTTTGGAGACCAGCAGCGCCCGGTCGCGACGGCCCAGCAGTGCCTGCCCGACCACCTCTTCGGCTCCGCCATCTGCATACATTTCAGCGGTATCAATAAGCTGTAATCCGCACTCAAGACCCGCCTGCAATGCAGCGACTTCATCAGCACGTTGCGCCGGGTTTTCACCCATATACCAGGTGCCCTGACCAATAACAGGCAGATCGCTAAAACCGGCAAAGTTAATCGTGTTACGCATTCTGCTCTCCCGCCCCATTCTGAGGCCCTGTAAAAGAACAGAGGGCATTAAATGCCCTCTTTTGGTGCGTTATCAGAAGGTATAGCTGACACCCGTCCAGATTAACGCCTGCCCGCTTTTATCAATCATCGGGCTGTCTTTGATTTCGCTGTCGAAGCGGACGTAACGTCCCATGACGCTGGCATTCCACTGCGGCGCAATCTGATAGCTGGCGCTCAGTTCCACATAAGGCGACCAGCTGTCATCCGGGTTGTAACGGCTGATGCCGGTACGGGCGCTTTCATGCCCGGATACCCCATAGTAATAACGGTTTTGATTGGCGCTGTTCCATGTGGCCCCGATGCCCGGCGTCAGGCTGAAGTCACCCATCTGGAAGCGATAGAGGTATGTCAGGTCCCAGATTATCCCGTTGCTGTTATTGAGCACATCACCCAGTAATGAGGTACGGACAATCCCCCAGTCCGCAGTGTGACGATAGGTTGCGCCACCCATCAGCGTCATGCGGCGTTTATCCAGCCCTTTCATGTCGCCCAGGTCGTTGTCGCTGGGTTTGTACTCTTGCGGTGACCCCAGCAGGGTCAGAGACAGCTGGTTCTGGGGATCTTTCCACAGGTAGTAGCCGCCCTGCAGGCTGCGGAACCAGAAGTCTTCACCCTCATAATTGATAACCGGAACCGGGATATACCGGTCCTGGCCGCCGCGATAAGGTGATTCGGCATAGATGACCGACGCACCAATGGAAAGCGGTGCGGCATTCACGTGTGTGGCCAGTAAATAACAGGGCAGAAGTGCAACAAGCGTCTTAAATTTGAATTGGTTCACAATTTATTCATTCCATAAATATAACAATCAAACAGGAAGTCTAACGTTTTTTCACGGCTGGATTAACTTATATCGAAATCCTTTAAGTGACTAACCGATGAAAGTGGCATTAAAGGTTAAAAACACGTTAAGTTAAAGCATCACCCATATGAACGCATCTCACAACAGACCCGCTGTACAGTTGATCTTCCCCTCATTAACCCAAACCCGTGGAGGAAATTTCCTAGAAGCCATCTACAGTTAGAAGTAACAGCAGACATTTTGTACGAGCAGAGTAACCACAAAAGTTGTGTATCCCGATAAGAAAGATCAGGTTGGCATAAGGGTTGCTGTACTCAACAGAGAATATCTTCCGGGAGCTGCTATAAGCCTCTAATTACGCTCCTTACCTGTGCTAAAAACGAAAGGACGGGCATCGCTATGAATATATTCGATCACTATCGTCAGCGTTATGAAGCTGCCAAGGACGAAGAGTTCACACTGCAGGAATTTCTTGCTATCTGTAAGCAGGATCGCAGTGCATACGCCAACGCTGCAGAGCGACTGTTAATGGCTATCGGAGAGCCGGTAATGGTCGATACTGCTCAGGAGCCACGCCTTTCCAGAATATTCTCCAACCGTGTGATGGGACGCTATCCGGCGTTCGAGGAGTTTTACGGCATGGAGGAAGCGATTGAACAGATCGTCTCCTATCTGAAACATGCCGCTCAGGGACTGGAAGAGAAGAAACAGATCCTCTATTTACTGGGGCCGGTAGGTGGCGGTAAATCCTCACTGGCGGAACGGCTTAAGTCGCTGATGCAGCGGGTGCCCATCTATGTACTGAGCGCCGACGGGGAACGCAGCCCGGTTAATGACCACCCTCTCTGCCTGTTTAATCCGCAGGAAGATGCGCATATTCTCGAAAAAGAGTATGGCGTGCCGCGCCGTTATCTCGGCACGATCATGTCGCCGTGGGCCGCTAAGCGACTGCACGACTTTGGCGGCGATATCTCGCGTTTCAAAGTGGTGAAAGTCTGGCCGTCAATCCTGGAACAGCTGGCGATTGCCAAAACTGAACCGGGTGATGAGAACAACCAGGATATCTCCGCGCTGGTTGGTAAAGTGGATATCCGTAAACTGGAAAACCACGCGCAGAACGATCCTGATGCTTACGGTTACTCCGGCGCACTCTGCCGTGCGAACCAAGGGATCATGGAATTCGTTGAGATGTTTAAAGCGCCTATCAAGGTGCTGCACCCCTTACTGACGGCGACGCAGGAGGGGAACTACAACGGCACCGAGGGGATTTCGGCGCTGCCGTTTAACGGCATTATTCTGGCGCACTCCAATGAATCAGAGTGGGTGACGTTCCGAAACAACAAGAATAATGAGGCGTTCCTTGACCGTGTTTATATCGTCAAGGTGCCCTACTGCCTGCGGGTCTCTGAAGAGATCAAAATCTACGATAAGTTACTTAATCACAGTGAGCTGGCGACCTCGCCCTGCGCACCGGGTACGCTGGAGACGCTGGCACGCTTCTCAATCCTGTCTCGTCTCAAGGATCCGGATAACTCCAGCATCTATTCCAAAATGCGGGTCTATGATGGTGAAAGCCTGAAAGATACCGACCCTAAGGCGAAGTCCTGGCAGGAGTATCATGATTACGCCGGTGTGGATGAGGGGATGAACGGCCTGTCGACCCGCTTTGCCTTTAAGATTCTGTCGCGGGTGTTTAACTTTGACCACGCCGAAGTGGCAGCCAACCCGGTGCACCTGTTCTATGTACTGGAACAGCAGATTGAGCGCGAACAGTTCCCTCAGGATCAGGCTGAGAAATACCTTGAGCATCTCAAAGGCTATCTGATCCCCAAATATGCTGAGTTTATCGGCAAAGAGATTCAGACCGCCTATCTGGAGTCTTACTCTGAGTATGGTCAGAACATTTTTGACCGTTATGTGACCTATGCCGACTTCTGGATCCAGGATCAGGAGTATCGCGATCCTGACACCGGACAGCTGTTTGATCGTGAGTCGCTCAACGCAGAACTGGAGAAAATCGAGAAGCCCGCAGGCATCAGTAACCCGAAAGATTTCCGTAACGAGATCGTCAACTTCGTGCTGCGCGCCAGGGCACACAATAACGGTCGCAACCCGAACTGGACCAGTTACGAGAAATTACGCACCGTGATTGAGAAGAAAATGTTCTCGAATACGGAAGAGTTGCTGCCGGTGATCTCGTTTAATACCAAGACCTCTACCGATGAGCAGAAAAAACATGATGATTTTGTCGATCGCATGATGGAAAAAGGCTATACCCGCAAACAGGTTCGCCTGCTGTGTGAATGGTATTTGCGTGTGCGTAAATCGTCCTGATAAGAGTCTGTAAGCTTGCCGGTAAGTGATACCGGTCTGACAAGGTCGGGTTCGCCCGGCCTGCTTACAATGTAGTTTGGGGGAATACCATGGCCTATTTCATCGATCGCCGACTTAACGGCAAAAACAAGAGCGCGGTAAACCGCCAGCGCTTCTTGCGCCGTTATAAGTCGCAAATTAAGCAGTCGATCTCCGAGGCCATCAATAAACGCTCGGTGACCGATGTAAACAGCGGTGAGTCTGTCTCTATCCCGATTGACGACATCAATGAGCCGATTTTCCATCAGGGACGCGGTGGCAACCGCCATCGGGTCCATCCGGGCAACGACCATTTTGTGCAGAATGACCGGGTCGAGCGCCCTCAGGGTGGTGGTGGTGGCGGCGGCAGTGGCCAGGGCAATGCCAGCCAGGATGGTGAAGGTCAGGATGAGTTTGTCTTCCAGATATCGAAAGATGAGTATCTGGACCTGCTGTTTGAAGATCTCGCCCTGCCTAACCTGCGCCGGAACCAGCATCGCCAGTTGAATGAGTATAAGACCCACCGTGCCGGTTTCACCTCTAACGGTGTACCTGCCAATATCAGCGTCGTACGTTCGCTGCAGAACTCGCTGGCGCGTCGTACGGCGATGACGGCGGGTAAACGCCGGATGCTGCACGAACTGGAAGAAACGCTGCGGGAGATAGAGAACTCTGAACCGGCTCAGCTTCTTGAAGAGGAGCGGCTGCGTAAAGAGATCGTCGAGTTGCGGGCGCGTATCGAACGGGTGCCTTTTATCGACACCTTCGACCTGCGCTACAAAAACTTTGAGAAACGGCCGGAGCCTTCCAGCCAGGCGGTGATGTTCTGTCTGATGGATGTATCCGGATCCATGGATCAGGCCACCAAGGATATGGCGAAACGCTTCTATATCCTGCTCTACCTGTTCCTGAGCCGCACCTACAAGAATGTCGATGTGGTTTATATTCGTCATCACACGCAGGCCAAAGAGGTGGATGAACAGGAGTTCTTCTACTCCCAGGAGACCGGTGGCACCATCGTTTCCAGTGCGCTGAAACTCATGGATGAGGTGGTGAAAGAGCGCTATGACCCGGCGCAGTGGAACATCTATGCTGCACAGGCGTCGGATGGCGACAACTGGGCCGACGATTCACCGCTCTGTCACGAGATCCTGGCGAAGCATATTCTGCCGGTGGTGCGTTATTACAGTTATATCGAGATTACCCGCCGTGCGCATCAGACGCTGTGGCGCGAGTATGAGCATCTGCAGGCGACGTTCGATAACTTTGCTATCGAACATATCCGTGAGCCGGAAGATATCTACCCGGTGTTCCGATCGCTGTTCCATAAACAGGCAACGGAAGCCTGATGCACTAAGCCGGCTCATCGCCGGCTTTTTTTATCTTCCGAATAACCTGCTAAAACAGTCTGTTTTCTGCCGCTTGCCTGCCAACCCCCTCATTCTTCACATTAATCTGATTCCATACGCTGTTAAGCAATTCGTATAATGATCATTTTCACAATGACAACTCCTTGATAAAACATTATCTTTCAGAGATAGCATGGATATTTGTCACCAGTCGCTGCACCGCACTGTCATATCTCAGGAGATCGGGTTTGAACCACACTATTGTCTACAGTCTGTTTATCATCGGTTCCGTGCTGGTCGCATCGAGCATTCTGCTCAGCTCTTTCTCATCCAGACTGGGTATCCCCATTCTGGTGATCTTCCTTGCTCTGGGCATGCTGACCGGGGTTGATGGCATCGGCGGCATCGCCTTTGATAACTATCCGGCGGCTTACTTAATCTCGAACCTGGCGCTGGCGATTATCCTGCTGGATGGCGGCATGCGGACCAAAGCCAGCTCATTTAAAGTCGCCCTGGGGCCAGCGCTGTCGCTGGCGACCGTCGGGGTCATGATTACCGCAGGCTTAACCGGTGTGGTCGCCGCCTGGTTGTTTAACCTGGATATGATGCAGGGCTTCCTGATTGGCGCGATTATCGGCTCCACAGATGCCGCCGCCGTCTTCTCACTGCTGGGTGACAAAGGCCTGAATGAGCGCGTCAGCTCCACGCTGGAGATTGAATCGGGCAGTAACGATCCGATGGCGGTGTTCCTGACCATTACGCTGATTGAGATGATCGAACAGGGCCGCAGCGGCCTTGACTGGATGTTCCTGGTGCATCTGGTGCAACAGTTTGGTCTGGGTATTGTGCTTGGCCTGGGCGGCGGCTGGGCGCTGCAGCAGCTGATTAACCGTATCAGTCTGGCCGGTGGGCTCTATCCGCTGCTGGCGTTGAGTGGCGGCATTCTGGTGTTCGCCCTGACCACGGTATTAGAGGGCAGCGGCATCCTGGCGGTCTATCTGTGCGGCTTTTTACTGGGCAACAGCCCGATTCGCAACCGTCACGGCATTCTGCAGACCTTTGACGGCATGGCGTGGCTGAGTCAGATTGGCATGTTCATCGTGCTGGGACTGCTGGTAACCCCGTCTGATTTGTGGCATATCGCGGTTCCGGCGATGATCCTCTCACTGTGGCTGATTCTGGTAGCGCGCCCACTGTCGGTCTTTATTGGTCTGCTGCCGTTTCGCAGTTTTACCACCCGCGAACGCGTCTTTATCAGCTGGGTTGGTTTACGCGGCGCGGTACCGATTATCCTTGCGGTCTTCCCGATGATGGCCGGATTAGAAAACGCGTCGCTCTATTTTAATATCGCCTTCTTTGTGGTGCTGGTCTCCCTGATGTTGCAGGGCACCTCGCTGGGCTTTGCAGCGAAAAAAGCCAAAGTGGTGGTGCCGCCTACCGCATCGCCTATCAGCCGTATCGGCCTGGATATTCACCCCGAAAACCCATGGGAGCAGTTTGTCTACCAGCTCAGTGCTGACAAGTGGTGCGTCGGCGCCGCACTGCGTGACCTGAAGATGCCACGTGAGACCCGCATCGCCGCCCTGTTCCGTGACAATGTGCTTATGCATCCGAATGATGGAACGCGGCTCAGGGAGAACGACGTCATCTGCGTGATTGGCCGTGAACGCGATCTGCCGGCGCTGGGTAAAATGTTCAGCCAGTCACCGCCCGTTTCCCTCGACCAGCGTTTCTTTGGTGACTTTATTCTGGATGCTGAAGCTCGCCTGCGCGATATTGCGCAGATTTACGGACTGGAACTGGATGAGAACACCAACGATCAGCAGTCGCTGGGACAACTGGTGCTGAGTATGCTGGGCGGCGCGCCGGTGGTTGGCGATCAGGTTGAGTGGAATCAGCTAACGTGGACCGTCGCGGAGAAAGAGGATAACCGTATTGTGAAGATTGGTGTCCGTCCGGCTGAAGAGAAGGAATAATCCTAATCATTCAGCCACGTTATTTTCTGTCGATACGCTAAGCTTAAATGTCTATGCCAGCAAAAACGGGAGAAATGAATGGGACACGTGGTTAAAATTGGTCGTTATGAGATTGTTGATGCCGATCTTGACAGTGAGAACCTCGACACCGTCAGCATCCCCTGTCACACCAATCCCGGCTTAATTACCCAACTTGATGGCTGGGATCGCGATACCAGCGTCCCGGCATGGATTGACGGAGAACCGGTGGATCTGCAGATTGGTCATTACGATAAACAGCAGGACCGCTGGATTTTAAAAAAACCTGCCTGAGTCCATTATCACTACCGCCAGTCGTAAGATTTGGCGGTAATTCCTAAAAAGCGTCTTAAACAGTTTGGTTATAACCAACCCCCGCCTTATTTTATCCAGTAAAAACCAAAACTTAGCTATTTAAAACTTTAATCACTTTTGATGTTTTCAGATTTTTTCCGTATTAACTCTGTCAAATAACTCCTGCATACTCATTCTCAATGCTGCAACATTTCGTGAGTACTATCACGCTTTAGCCGTTATCTTTTTTGCAGCTGCACTGGCTTTACTGACTGCAACAGACTGAAAATTATTTTTTAATTTTTCAGAAGCCCACCCCTGAGCGCGTACATGATTCTGGTCAGGCCATCTTTTACTTGAGAAAGAGAGCAGGTTTTATGGCAAGTACATTGATAATGAATAGCCCGAGCCGCTCGTGGAGCGGCACGCGTAAAAATATCATCGTGAAATTCGCCCTGAGCTTTTCCGATCTGATTGCACTTAACCTCGCACTGTTTTTATCTGCCGCGACGATACAGGGTATTTGGGGCGAGCTGGATACCTTTATTCCACCCCATCAAATTGAATATCGTTTTGTGGCACAGTTTATTATGTCCGTCATGTGTACCGGCTGGTTCTGGGTGCGCCTGCGTCACTACACCTATCGCAAACCCTTCTGGTTTGAGCTGAAAGAGATCATTAAAACATTATTTGTTTTCTCGCTGCTCGACCTTGCGTTGATCGCCTTCTCTAAATGGGATTTCTCCCGCATGGTGTGGGTCTTCAGCTGGACATATGCCCTGCTGCTGCTGCCGCTGATGCGTGCTCTGGTTAAACGCGCCATTCACAAGGCGGGTCAGTGGCAGAAAGAGACCATCATTATTGGCTCCGGCAGAAACGCCACCGAAGCTTACGCGGCGCTGCAAAGTGAAGAGATTCTGGGCTACAACGTACAGGCCTTTATCTCGGTCGATGATGTCCCGGCTCAGCAGAGCGTGAATGGCGTGCCGGTGATCACCTGGAAAGATATCAACTGGCAGACCATTGACCGTGACAACGTGCAGTTTATTGTGGCTATGGAGTATGAGCAGCAGCCGATGCGCGATCGCTGGCTGAAATTCCTGTCGAAGATGAACTGCCGTTCAGTTTCAGTGATCCCGACGCTGCGCGGCGTGCCGCTTTACGGCACGGACATGTCCTTTATCTTCAGCCATGAAGTAATGATTCTGCGTGTCAGCAACAACCTGGCGAAACACTCCTCCCGTTTCATGAAGCGCGCCTTTGATATCGTGGTGGCGTCGATGCTGCTGCTGTTCCTCGGCCCAATCTTCGCCCTGCTCTGCTATATGGTGAAACGTGATGGCGGCAATGCCATTTATGGTCACGAGCGTGTGGGCCAGAATGGCAAAAAATTCAAATGTCTGAAATTCCGTTCCATGGTGACCAATTCCAAAGAGGTGCTGGAGAAATTACTGGCAACCAGTGAAGAGGCCCGGATTGAGTGGGACAAAGATTTCAAACTGAAGAATGACCCGCGCGTGACCCGGATTGGTAGTTTCCTGCGTAAAACCAGCCTCGACGAGTTGCCGCAGCTGTGGAACGTGATTCGTGGCGAGATGAGCCTGGTTGGCCCGCGTCCCGTGATTGAAGCTGAGCTGGAGCGTTATGCCGGTGATGTCGACTACTACCTGATGGCCAAACCGGGTATGACCGGTCTGTGGCAGGTCAGCGGACGTAACGATATCGACTACGACACCCGCGTCTATTTTGACTCCTGGTATGTCAAAAACTGGGCGCTCTGGACCGATATTGCGATCCTGTTCAAAACCGCAGGCGTGGTGTTACGTCGCGACGGCGCTTACTAATCAGACCTCTGCGATGCCTGTTTACAGCAGGCATCGCACTTTCCGCACGACTTCCTCTATCTTTTTTGCCGCTGAATCATTACCCTCTGCGATCGTTTTTTAACAGAACGCTTACCCTCTGGTTGTTATGCAAAAATTTACTCTGCTGTTATTAAGCCTGGTGCTGCTGGCACCCTTAGGCATCGATCTCTATTTGCCCACGCTGCCACAAATCGCAGAAGGGCTGGATACGCCGGTTAATCTGGTGCAGACCACCATTCCCCTGTTTCTGCTGGTCATGGGGCTGGGACAACTGGTGACCGGCCCGCTGGTGGACAACTATGGCCGTAAGCCGATTGCCCTGCTGGGCCTGGCGCTTTACATCACGGGGAGTGCCATCGCCGCCACCGCCACCTCATTCCCGCTGTTCGTCCTTGCCCGCCTGGTGCAGGGCTGTGGCGTCTGCTGCAGCGCGGTCGTGGCCTTTAGCGGCGTGCGTGACCGCCTGAGCGGTGATGATGCCGCCCGTGCGTATGGCTTCCTGAATGGCGCATTAAACATCGTTCCGGCTCTGGCTCCGCTGCTGGGCGGTTTGCTGGCCAGCGCCTTTGACTGGCGCGCGCCCTTCTGGTTTCTCTGCGCCTACGGCGTGCTGATTACGCTGCTGGTGATTATCTGGCTGCCAGAGACGCGTCCGGCGGATACCCTGCGGGTGAAAGGATTACCGATTAAACAGTATGTCGCGATCCTGCGTCAGCCGCGCTTTCTGGCGTTCACGTTCGCCAATGCCGGTGCGCTGGGCATGGTGCTGACCTATGTGTCGCTGGCACCGCAGGTATTAATGACCGAAGGCGGGCTGACGCCAATCCAGTTCTCTTTTGCTTTTGGCGCCAACGGTTTCTGGATCATGTTTGTCAGCATGTTCGTCAATAAAGCGATTCGCAAAGCGGGTCGCCCTTTCTGCCTGGCGATGGGATTCTTCACTATGCTGCTGGGCGCGGTGCTGCTGGTAGCGGGGATGCAGATCTTCCCGACGGAGATGCAGACGCACTGGGCGCTTTACATGTTCCCGGTGGCCGTTTCAGTTGCCGGGCTGGCCTTTACGGTGGGACCGGCCACCAGCTATGCGCTGGAACCCTATCAGCAACAGGCGGGCGTGGCGTCCGCCTTGCAGGGATTTATTCAGATGGCCGGTGGCGCGTCAGGCAGTCTTGTCATTGTGGCGCTGCCGGTGGCGGAGAAGCTGTCGCTGAGTCTGATGATGCTGCTGGGTGCAGCGCTGGCCTTTATCGCCTGGCGCTGCAGCAGAAAGATGCGCGGCAGCCTGACCGCGCTTAAATAACCGTGACCGGAACGCGGGGTGCGAGCGCGCACATCAGCTCGTACCCTACCGTTCCGGCCGCTTTTGCCACCTGATCGATTTTTACCTGCTCTCCCCACAGTTCCACGGCTGAGCCAATACCGGCCTGGGGACAGGGGGTTAAATCCACGGTGATCATATCCATCGAAACCGCGCCAACCACCTGAGTCATCACGCCATCGACACAGACGGGCGTACCCGTCGGGGCATGCCGTGGATAGCCATCCGCGTAGCCACAGGCCACCACGCCAATCCGCTGCGCCGTGCTGGCGTGATAGCGGTAGCCGTAGCCCACTCCATCGCCCGGCTGTAGCTGCTGGACCGCAATAATCTCACTGCTTAAGGTCATCACTGGTTTCAGGCCACTGCCTGCAATGTCCTGCCAGTCACCGCTGGGCGACGCGCCATACAGAATGATGCCGGGGCGGACCCAGTCAAAGTGTGCTTCAGGATGCCACAGGGTGCAGGCGGAGTTGGAGAGCGATCGCGGACAGTTCAGCCCCTCAGCCGCCTGCTCTACGCGCTGCATTGGCGCAATCAGACCCTGCGGATTTTCCGCATCGGCAAAATGGGCCATCAGCGTCATCTCACCTACCGTACTGAGCGCCCGCAGCTTTTGCCATGCGCCGTTGACCTGTTCCGGGCGAAAACCCAGTCGGTTCATCCCGCTGTTCATTTTGAGATAGATATCCACCGGTGCTGCGAGTCTGGCACTGGCCAGCGCGTTGATTTGCCAGTTACTGTGTACGCTGGTGGTGAGACGATAACGGTCAATCAACTGCAGATCCTCTGGCTGGAAGAAACCCTCCAGCAGCAGAATCGGTTTTTTCCAGCCCTGCTCGCGCAGCTGGATCGCCTCTTCCATATTAAGAAGCGCGAAGCCGTCGGTGGCAGATAACGCCTCGCGCACGCGCTCAATGCCATGGCCATAAGCATTAGCTTTCACCACTGACCAGACGCGGGAGGCGGGTGCCGCCTGGCGAACAACAGTCAGGTTATGACGTAACGCCTGCTGGTTGATGGTAGCGACAATCGGACGTGACATCCTCTCTCTCCCTGAATACTTAACGAGTTGCGTTGGCGTTACGCAGCGGCGATGAGGTCGCCGCGAAACCGGGTAAGTAGCGGAACACCGCTAAGTCATCCGCCGCAATGGCCGGCTTTTTACCGGAGAGGAGATCGGCCAGCAACTGACCAGAACCACACGCCATCGTCCAGCCCAGCGTACCGTGACCGGTATTGAGCCAGAGATTAGAGATGGGTGTGGCACCCACAATCGGCGTACCGTCTGGCGTCATCGGACGCAGACCGGTCCAGAAACTCGCCTGCGCGAGATGACCGCCTTCAGGATAGAGATCACTGACCACCATCTCCAGCGTTTCCCGCCGCGCTTCGGTGAGTTTGGTGTTAAAACCAACAATTTCCGCCATCCCGCCGACACGAATACGATTGTCAAACCGGGTCACCGCCACTTTGTAGGTCTCATCCAGGATAGTTGAAACCGGTGCGGCGTCAGGATTTTTAATCGGAATAGTGAGTGAATAGCCTTTCAGTGGATAGACCGGAATATCGATGACATTTTTCAACAGCGCGGTCGAGTAGGAACCAAAGGCCACCACATAGTGGTCTGCCTTGATAATTTCATCGCCGCACTTCACGCCATAGATGCGATTGCCATCGCGCAGCAGGTGGTCGACCGGAGTGTTAAAGCGGAAGACTACGCCCGCCTCTTCGGCCATTTTTGCCAGCCGCTGAGTAAAGAGCTGACAGTCGCCGGTTTCATCGTTGGGCAGGCGTAATCCGCCGGTGAGTTTATGCTGAGTTGCCGCCAGTGCCGGTTCAACGCGAGACAGTTCATGCGCCTGCAGCAGCTCATAGGGCACACCCGCGTCGCGCAGCACCGCAATATCTTTGCTGGCGCTGTCGAACTGCTGCTGAGTACGGAACAGTTGTAGCGTACCGCCCTGACGGCCCTCATAGGCGATGCCGGTTTCACTGCGCAACGCTTTCAGACAGTCACGACTATATTCGGCAATCCGCACCATGCGGCTTTTGTTCTGCTGATAGTGATTGATGTCGCAGTTGCGCAGCATGTGCCACATCCACTCCAGTTGAAAACTACTGCCATCCAGCCGGATAGCCAGCGGCGCGTGGCGCTGAAACATCCACTTCACCGCTTTCAATGGCACGCCGGGCGCAGCCCAGGGTGCGGCATAACCCGGTGAGATCTGACCGGCATTCCCCGCACTGGTCTCCATCGCTGCGGCGGGCTGTCGATCAATGACCGTCACCTGATGTCCGGCACGCGCCAGATACCAGGCACTCGCCACCCCGACCACACCACTTCCAAGAATTACAACGTGCATAGCTCCCCCACCCGACCTGTAAAAGCATAATTCACTGTTCAACTGATGATAGTCAGCGGATTTACATAGCGGACACCACCACAGAATTTCACCATCCATTTCACATCTTTTTTACTTTTCAGGTAACTAAAATCTTGTCGCGCGGCCAATTTCAGCGCTTTATGCGTCTTAATCCTTAAACACAGAAATAAATGACAACGAAGGCAGTTAAATCTGCCTGTTGCAGGAGATTCATTCAACCCCATACATTCCGCTTATAAACAGGATTAGATTTCGATATTTATAATACAGTCAGAATTAAAGGCTGCTAAATCCCCTGCCACACGACTCTTAATGATTTTGTGCCAAAGAATTCGTTTGAGTTCGCATTTCGGATAAGCGACAGTGGACTATCATTGTTGTGTTCGCTCAGTTTTTTTCGGGTTCCCTTTTTCAGGATGAAGCCTTAAATAACCAGAACGGGTTGTCTTTCGGGTCAGCCGGTTTGCAAAAAAGAGGTGCGCTATGACGACAATCTTTGACGAAGCCATCAGAGACAGCAAACGACTCAATGACGGACCAGACTGGACATTCGAACTGCTTGATGTCTACTTAGCCGAGATCGACCGGGTTGCTAAACTCTACCGGCTTGATACCTACCCGCACCAAATCGAAGTGATTACCTCTGAACAGATGATGGACGCCTACTCCAGCGTCGGCATGCCAATCAACTATTCACACTGGTCATTCGGCAAAAAGTTTATCGAGACCGAGCAGCGCTATAAGCATGGTCAGCAGGGTCTGGCCTATGAGATTGTCATCAACTCTAATCCCTGCATCGCCTACCTGATGGAAGAGAACACCATGACCATGCAGGCGCTGGTGATGGCGCATGCCTGCTATGGCCACAACTCTTTCTTTAAAAATAACTATCTGTTCCGCAGCTGGACGGATGCCGGGTCGATTGTCGATTACCTCTTGTTCGCTAAAAACTATATCAGTGACTGCGAAGAGCGCTATGGCGTCGAAGAGGTAGAGCGGCTGCTCGACTCCTGCCATGCCTTAATGAATTATGGCGTCGATCGCTATAAGCGCCCGCAGAAGATCTCTCTGCAGGAGGAGAAGGCGCGGCAGAAAAGCCGTGAGGAGTATCTGCAAAGTCAGGTGAACACCCTGTGGCGAACGCTGCCACGGCGAGAGAAAGAGACTGTGACCTTTGAAGCCGCGCGCTACCCCTCTGAGCCGCAGGAAAACCTGCTCTATTTTATGGAGAAAAACGCCCCGCTGCTGGAGTCATGGCAGCGTGAGATCCTGCGCATTGTGCGCAAGGTGAGCCAGTATTTCTATCCGCAGAAACAGACCCAGGTGATGAATGAAGGCTGGGCGACATTCTGGCACTACACCATCCTCAATCACCTCTATGATGAAGGCAAAGTGTCGGAACGCTTTATGATGGAGTTCCTGCACAGCCACACCAACGTCGTGTTTCAGCCGCCCTATAACAGTCAGTGGTATAACGGCATCAACCCCTATGCCTTAGGGTTCGCGATGATGCAGGATATCAAACGTATCTGTCAGTCGCCGACCGAAGAGGATCGCTACTGGTTCCCGGATATCGCCGGTTCCGACTGGCTGGAAACGCTGCATTTTGCGATGCGCGAGTTCAAGGATGAGAGTTTTATCAGCCAGTTCCTGTCGCCGAAGGTCATGCGAGATTTCCGTCTGTTTACCGTACTGGATGATGACCGCAACAACTATCTCGAAATTGCCGCGATCCACGATGAAGCGGGCTACCGGGCGATTCGCCAGCAGCTCTCCGCGCAGTACAACCTGAGTAATCTCGAACCGAATATTCAGGTCTATAACGTCGATCTGCGCGGTGACCGTTCGCTGACCCTGCGCTATGTGCCGCAGAGCCGCACGCCGCTGGATACGAGCCGTCGCGAGGTGCTGAAGCATGTGCATCGTCTGTGGGGATTTGATGTGATTCTGGAACAGCAGAACGAGGATGGCAGCGTAGAGTTGCTGGATCGTAATCCACCACGCGGTTCGTCACTCTGATGGGTTAAAACAAAAAACCGGACGCGATGTCCGGTTTTTTTTAACGCTTACTGCCGAGATCGTCGGGCAAATTCTTCTGCATACTGTGCCAGATTTCACCGCTGCGGCGGCCATAGTTGCGCACCACGTCCACAATCTCATCCTGTCCGGGCTCTTTGTCGCACAGTTCCAGCAGTTTGAGATAGAAATCGCGCGCGACCTGCCGGGCTTCCGGATTAGAGAAGTAGTGGCGGCCAACGCGGGTATAGAGCCCTTTCAGGCCATTCAGGATCAGACCGTAAATCGGGTTACCTGACGCAAACGCCAGACCGCGGAACACCCGGTAGTCGAGTTCGGTATAGGCATCAGCCTGATCGGCAGCCGCACTGACGGTTTCCAGCACTTCGCGTGCTTTGTCCGGATGATGGCGCAGCGCACGGCTGATAAAGATCGATGAAATGTTGCTGCGTACCGACAGCAGGTTGTCGATCAGCACCGGAACGCTGTCGTGATCGAGACGGGCCAGCGTTTCCAGAATATTCAGCCCGGACGTCTCCCAGAAATCGTTCACCCGCGTCGGTTTACCGTGCTGAATAGTCAGCCAGCCATCGCGCGCCAGGCGCTGCAGCACTTCACGCAAGGTGGTGCGCGTCACCCCAATCAATTCAGAAAGCTCACGCTCAGCAGGAAGAATCGACCCTGGCGGAAAGCGACTGTTCCAGATGCTTTCAATAATATACTCTTCAGCAAATCCCGCTGGACTCTGAGCCTTTATAACCATAGCAATGTGTTCTCGTTGCTTTTCTAATCATGATGGGCACTCATCATACCAGACGCCCTATAGCGGATATAGCCTGAGTAATCATTAAAACCGGGCGCAGGCGCATATTTCAGCATGGCTGACCGCAGTATCAGCGGCTTCGGGATCACGGGCGGACTGAATGGCTTTCTGCGCTGAAATGGCGCGTGCCACAGCACCGCTGAGTGTCAGCGTTCAGGCGCCCTGAAAGCACAGAACGCTGGCAGCATATAACCGCGCCTGCCGTTTCGCCTCCTGACCGCATGCGATCGTCTCTGTCGCCGCTGCGGATCTCCCCGCGCTTCACTGACGGTCGTTCTGCAGATAAGGTCCGGCTTATCCTCATTTAACCTGCTCTGGATCAGAATCAGGTCATGTTTGCACACGATTTTTCCCTGCCCCTGGCTGGTTTGCAAACGCTTTTGGTTTACACTGCGTGGCATTAACGTTTACAGGGAATGCAATATGTTGCGATATCTGAATCAATGCTCACGTGGTCGCGGAGCCTGGTTACTACTGGCACTGACTGCACTTGCACTGGAATTAACAGCACTCTTTTTTCAGCACGTAATGGGCCTGAAGCCCTGCGTGATGTGTATTTATGAGCGCAATGCGCTGTTTGGTGTGCTGGGCGCGGGTCTGGTCGGTGCGATTGCGCCGAAATCGCCGTTGCGTCTGGCGGCGCTGGCGTTGTGGATCTACAGTGCCTGGGAAGGTCTGCGTCTCTCTTATGAACATACCATGATTCAGCTGCACCCTAACCCCTTCACCACCTGTGATTTTGCTGCGCGATTCCCCAGCGGCTTACCGCTGGATAAGTGGCTGCCGTCGGTGTTTCTTGCCAGCGGTGACTGTGCAGAACGCAGCTGGACTTTCCTGACGCTCAGCATGCCGCAGTGGATGATTGTGGTGTTCGCCGGTTATCTGCTGGTCGCGGCGCTGGTGCTGATAGCCCAGCCGCTGAAACCTAAACGTCGCGATCTCTTTGGTCGCTGAGATCAAAAAAGGCTGCCACTGGCATAATGCCAGTCAGTGATAACGCAGTCTGGTGCCGGGCCTGCTCTGAAACTTCAGTGTGTATTGTCAGAAAGGGCACGAGAGTGAAGGCCTGTGCGCCTCTGCTGCTGAAAGGGCTATCCGCAGCGCTGAGGCGTGACGGTGGGCCAGAAGTCCACGCCGGGAAGCGTGGACAGTTCGGGGCCGGCCAGGGAGGGCCGATCCCCGAACGGTTCGTCGGCACGACGTCAAAGCCGAAGGTACCGCGTGAGCGGCGCGAGGACGGCCCGGCAGCAGCAGAGGTGCGCTGGCCCGCAATGCAGCTCGCTCGCCCGGAAAAAAAGCTGCCACGTTTGACCGTGACAGCCTTTACAAATCTCATCTTAACTGACCAGCATTATGCCACTGGCAGCCTTTTTTCTGTTCCGATTGATAGCGCGGCACTCAGCCGTTGCGATCGGGGCGATCAATGATGTGATCTTCCCAGTCCCGCACTTCACTCTCACGCACCGCAATATACCGCACCGAAATACGCTGCGCATGCATCGCTGTTTTCGAACCGGCCCGCAGCGGATGCCATACGGGTAAATCTTTGCCCTCACCCAGCAGCCGGTAAGCGCAGGTGCGCGGCAGCCAGTTGAAGGTCGTCAGATTTTCGCGCGTTAACTTGATGCAATCCTCTTCAAGCTCGAAGCGGCGCTCATAGTTACGGCACTGGCAGGTTTTAATATTGAGCTGATCACAGGCGACATTGGTGAAGTAGATCTCATCGGTGTCGGCGTCCTGCAATTTGTTCAGGCAACACTGTCCACAACCATCACACAAGGATTCCCATTCCTCATCGCTCATTTGTGCCAGGCGTTTTTGTTGCCAGAAAGGGGTGTCAGTCATGATGATTTGTCCGGATTGTGCCTAAACCGCACCTTATAAAGCCTATGCGGCGGTGATGCAAGTTTTTAGAGTACGCGCGTGCTGATGCCATGACCCGCCAGTGAAACTTCCAGCTGGTCACCCGAGCGCATCGGGCCTACCCCTTCTGGCGTACCGGTCAGAATCACATCGCCTGCCCGCAGGGTAAAGTAGTGGCTCATATGGGCAATCAGCGGCAGGATTTTATGAATCATATCCGCGGTGTTGCCCTGCTGACGTACCTCACCGTTCACCAGCAATTTAAGCTCGACGTTTTGCGGATCGCCACTGAATTCCGTCACCGGGATAAAACCGGAGACAGGACAGGCATTATCAAAGCTTTTGGATTTTTCCCACGGCTGGCCCGCTTTTTTCAGCCCGGCCTGCAGGTCACGCAGTGTCAGATCCAGCGCCACGCCATAACCTGCAATCGCTTTAGCCACATGCGCATCGGTCGCCTGCTTCAGTGTCGCGCCGATCAGCACCGCCAGTTCAACTTCATGATGGACCTCGCCGAACGCGTCGGGAATAGAGAGCGGCTGACGTAAATCACACAGCGCCGTTTCCGGCTTGATAAAGATCACCGGCTCGGTAGGGGTTGCGCTGCCCATCTCTTTAATGTGCTTTGCATAATTACTCCCGACGCAAACCACTTTGCTGACCGGAAAATCTAACAGAGCGCCTTGCCAGTTACGATGCTGATACATGCTCATCCCCTGTTCAGGTTAGGTGTGATGCCAGCGCTGCTGGCGGGTTGATGTTTGCTCATGCGTTGATCGAAATGCCAACCTCATAGCGTGATAATAAGATCCTTTTAACGGTCCGGGGTGCGTAATTTGTCAGAAAGCGTAAATGCAGGCGTTGAAGTGCTGAATAATCGTACAAATCAGGAGAAAAAATTGAGCAGGGAATTTAAAAAGGGGTCAAACAGATAAGCTGCGCCGTTAATTTTGCGCAGCATCAGAGCAATATTATCCTGCCTGGATCGCACCGACAGGATTTATATTTACAGAAGAATCCGAGTTAATGTTTTTTATCGGCCTGTAAATGAATGTTGAGGAGACTTTCAATCGGCGGAGGGAGCTGTAAATAATAGCCCTGCTCGCTCAATCCCTGCTTAACTTTATTGATATCCGCATTAGCCAGCCTGTCCCGCCCCGCCAGCTTAAGCACCATCGCCAGCTGCGGCTTGCCAAAGCCTTTCAGCAATTCTTCCGGAACGCGCGAGAAATCGTCCTTTTTTTCAACATAGAGATAAGTCTGGTCACGTAACGGGCTTCTGTAGATCACACAAAACATATTTTTTACTCGAATTAACCGGCGTTGAGGCTTGTCTGAATATAGCTGTAACTATAACATGCTTGCAGAACTTCGAATATTCACCGTTAGCGCTTCAACGATGATTTTATCATCGCCAGGCTTTCGGTAGTGAAAACAGGACTGAGTCGGGACAGATGTCGCAAACGCCAATCGAATTCAAAGGTAGCAGTTTCACCCTGTCTGTCGTCCATTTGCATCACCATGACCCTGCGGTGATTCGCAAGGCACTCCAGGACAAGATTGACCAGGCTCCAGATTTCCTGAAAAACGCGCCTGTGGTACTTAACGTCTCGACATTAAGTGCCGATGTAAACTGGAAACAGTTGCAACAGGCGGTTCTCGCCACCGGTTTACGCATTGTCGGCGTAAGCGGCTGCAAAGATGAAGCGCTGAAACGTATGATCGCCCGGGCCGGCCTGCCCGTGCTGGCAGAAGGTAAAGAGGCCAGACCGCAAGCCGCCGCGCCGCAGCCGATACCAGAACCGCTGCCGGCTGTAACCGAAACGGTAGCAACGAAAACCCGCATCGTGAACACTCCGGTGCGCTCGGGCCAGCAGATTTATGCGCGTGACGCCGATTTGATCATCACCAGCAGCGTCAGCGCCGGCGCCGAACTGGTCGCCGATGGCAATATTCACATTTACGGCATGATGCGCGGTCGCGCCCTGGCGGGTGCCAGCGGTGACCGCAACTGCCAGATTTTCTGTACCAACCTGGCTGCCGAGCTGGTCTCGATTGCCGGAGAGTACTGGATCATGGATCAGATCCCGCAAGAATTTTTTGGTAAAGCTGCGCGTCTGTGCCTGCAGGATGGCGCGCTGACTATCCAGACACTTAATTAGGCCCCTTTTCTTTTGTTAAGGAAATCAACATTTATGGCACGCATTATTGTAGTTACATCCGGTAAAGGGGGCGTTGGTAAGACCACGTCAAGCGCGGCCATCGCCACCGGTTTAGCGCAGAAAGGCAAAAAGACAGTTGTGATCGATTTTGATATCGGTCTGCGTAACCTGGATTTGATCATGGGCTGTGAGCGCCGTGTGGTCTACGACTTCGTTAATGTGATCCAGGGCGATGCCACACTGAACCAGGCGCTGATTCGCGACAAACGCACAGAGCAGCTCTACATTCTGCCTGCGTCACAGACCCGTGATAAAGATGCGCTGACCCGTGAGGGTGTTGAAAAAGTTCTGAACGATTTGGCTAAGATGGAGTTCGATTTCATCGTCTGTGACTCACCGGCAGGGATTGAAACGGGCGCACTGATGGCGCTCTACTTTGCCGATGAAGCCATTATTACCACCAACCCGGAAGTCTCTTCTGTCCGCGACTCCGACCGCATCCTCGGCATCATCTCATCCAAATCCCGTCGCGCTGAAAACAGTCAGGACCCGGTGAAGGAGCATCTGCTGCTGACCCGCTATAACCCTGGCCGGGTGAACCGTGGCGATATGCTGAGCATGGAAGATGTGCTGGAGATCCTGCGCATTCCTCTGGTCGGCGTGATCCCTGAAGATCAATCGGTGTTACGTGCCTCTAACCAGGGCGAACCGGTGATTCTTGACGGCGAATCTGATGCTGGCAAAGCCTATGCCGATACCGTTGAACGGTTGCTCGGTGAAGTACGCCCCTTCCGCTTTATCGAAGAAGAGAAGAAGGGTTTCCTGAAACGCCTGTTCGGGGGATAAACCATGGCATTACTTGATTTCTTTTTATCCCGGAAGAAGAACACTGCCAACATAGCCAAGGAAAGGCTGCAGATTATCGTGGCAGAACGGAGAAGGGGCGACAGTGAGCCCCACTATCTTCCGCAACTTAAGCGCGACATTCTGGAAGTGATTTGCAGATATGTGAAGATCGATCCAGAAATGGTAACGGTTCAGCTCGACCAGAAAGGTGATGATATCTCGATTCTGGAGCTGAACGTGACGCTGCCGGAAACGGATGAAGTGACTAAATGACGCTGACCGTTTGCTGAATTTCCCCTGCGCTCTGGCAGGGGAAATTTAACCGGTTAACAACCCGCCAGAATTTCCTCAATGCCGGGTTTCAGCAGTTCGCCCCGCCATCCGGTAAGTAACTCCGGCTGACGTCCCTGCGGCTTCAGGCCCCAGTGCTGACTTAATACCTGATTAATCTGACGTCGTGACGCCAGTAGCTCCTGACTGAATCCACTCTGCTCGCTCACCTGCTGCACCAGCGCTTTCATCGCTTTAAATACTGGCTTGTAGTGCGGATGGTCAATCAGATTGCCCAGCGGAGCCGGTAGTTCGCTCTCATCCAGCGCCTCAGCTTCTGCCACCAGCGCCACCAGCGCTTTGCCGTGGAAACGAATCTCGTGGCCTGACAGCCCCAGATGATCCAGCTCGCCCAGTGAGCCTGGCATAAAGCGCGCTACTTTCCACAGGTGCTCTTCGCGCACCACAAAGTTAACGGCCATATCTTTTTCACGCGCCAGCTTCAGACGCCAGGCTGCCAGTCGCTGCAACGCCGCCAGTTGACGCGGACGCAACTGCCAGGCATTGGTAATATCCCGCCAGGCTTCATCCGGCGACAGGCTATCCAGACGACGCTGACACAGGTTATCGCACTCACTGAGGGCCGCCGCCATATTGCCGGCCTCTTCCGTATTGATCATCAGCTGACGGGCAATCGGCAGCAGATAGTGAACGTCCGCCGCCGCATACTCGCACTGACGCTGGGTCAGAGGGCGCGCCAGCCAGTCCGTGCGTGATTCACTTTTATCGAGTTCGACCTGAGTGAAATGTGCCACCATTGAGGCAAAACCCCAGGAGAGCGGCTGGCCAGAGAATGCCGCCAGAATCTGGGTATCGATCATGGGCGTCGGCAGCACGCCGAAACGGTGCAGGAAGACTTCCAGATCTTCACCACCGGCATGCAGGAATTTGGTGACGCTGGTGTCGGTCAGCAAGGCAATAAAGGGTGACCAGTCACGGATATTCAGCGGGTCAATCAGCACCAGTTGCTGATCGTCGAACAGCTGGATCAGGCCAAGCTGAGGGTAGTAAGTGCGGGTGCGGACAAATTCGGTATCCAGGGCCACCGCCGCGTGCTGGCGCGCTTTCTGACACACGTCTGCCAGTTGATCATCCTGGTCGATAAGGGAATAGTTCACGTCTGATTTCCACCGCAGCCAACAACGCGCGGCGCTCCATGTTAAAAACAATAAAAACGCCGGACATGCCGGCGTTCAACCTCAATTTCTGCCCGGATTCAGCTCGCGCCGGGTTTCGCCTCGTCGCGCAGCTCACGCCGCAGGATCTTGCCGACATTGGTTTTAGGCAACTCATCACGAAACTCAATGATTTTCGGCACCTTGTAACCGGTGAGCTGACGGCGACAGTGATCGAGCACCTCTTCTTTGGTCAGCGACGCATCTTTTTTCACGATGCAGACTTTTACCGCTTCGCCAGAAAGATCGCTGGGGACACCGATAGCCGCGGCTTCACGCACTTTAGGATGCTGCATCAGCACGTCTTCGATTTCATTCGGATAGACATTAAAACCTGATACCAGAATCATATCTTTTTTACGGTCAACGATGCGAATAAAGCCTTCCTGGTCAACGGTAACAATATCACCGCTGTGGAGCCAGCCATTTTTCAGCACTTCCGCTGTCGCTTCCGGATGCTGCCAGTAGCCCAGCATCACCTGCGGGCCGCTGATGCAAAGTTCGCCCGGTTCACCCGGAGCGACTTCATTGCCGTCGTCATCCAGAATAAGCACATCTGTCGAGGGCACCGGCAGACCGATACTGCCGGTATGGCAGCTGATGTCATAGGGATTGACTGACACCAGCGGAGAACACTCTGTCAGGCCATAGCCTTCCAGCAGATAGTGTCCGGTCAGTTTTTCCCAGCGCTCGGCCACCACTTTCTGCACCGCCATTCCGCCACCGGCGGAAAGACGCAGCGTTGAAAAATCGAGTTTATTGAACTGCTCATCGTTGAGTAGCGCGTTAAACAGCGTGTTCACGCCGGTAATGGCGGTAAACGGAAATTTCCCCAGCTCTTTAACAAAGCCGGGGATATCGCGCGGATTGGTGATCAACAGATTCTGACCGCCCAGCTCCAGGAACAGCAGGCCATTCACCGTTAAGGCGAAAATGTGATAAAGCGGCAGCGCGGTAACGACACACTCTTTACCGTCGCGCAGCACTTTGCCGTAGGTCGCGCGGGTCTGTTCAAGATTCGCCTGCATGTTGCGATGGGTCAGCATCGCCCCTTTGGCTACGCCAGTGGTGCCACCGGTATATTGCAGGAAGGCGAGATCGTCATTGGAGACCGTCGGGCGTTGATAATTGAGCGTTTCGCCGACTTCCAGTACGTGGCGAAATGAGATAGCCCCCGGCAGATGGTATTTGGGCACCAGCTTCTTCACATACTTAACGACAAAGTTAACCAGCGTCGCTTTTATCGGCGCCAGCTGATCGCCCATCCGGGTCAGGATGACGTGCCGCACAGCAGTTTTCGCCACCACTTTTTCCAGCGTGTGCGCAAAATTCGAGACAATGACAATCGCACTGGCCCCACTGTCATTGAGCTGATGCTGCAGCTCGCGCGGCGTATAGAGCGGATTGACATTGACCACCACCATACCCGCACGCAGCACACCAAACAGGGCCACCGGATACTGCAGTAAATTAGGCATCATCAGCGCCACCCGGTCACCCGCTTTCAGGCCCAGCTGTTGCTGAAGATAGGCGGCAAAAGCGCGGCTCTTCTCTTCCAGCTGACGATAACTCATCTTCTGACCCATGTTCAGGAACGCGGGTTGATCGGCGTAGCGTTTTGCGGCCTGCTCAAACAGATCCACCAGCGAGGTGTAACGATCTGCACTTATTTCGGCAGGCACATCTGCCGGGTAGCGTTTCAGCCAAACCTTATTCAAGGATCCACCCCGATAATTATGTTGTATTTCCATCGCTGCCTCAGCCAATCTGGTTTGTTAACAATATTTTAACTGATTGTACCAGTTTGCCTGTTTTGGCATGTTGAGGTTGCGAAGTGCATCACTAAATTTCGTGCTGATAAAACAGGCAAATAAAAAGCCCGGCAGCGAGCACCGCGACCGGGCTGATAATTAAATGTTTTTTCACTTACTCGGTCAGAATGGTCTGCACCTCTGCCGGCCCACTGTTCATCATTCCCCAGTAGGGATTCGGGCCCCAGTATCCGCCGCGATGGCGGGTCGGACCATACCAGATCCAGGGATCCATCGGCTGGGGTGGTGCTGTCACCTGCTGGGTAAGTCGCCAGCGCTGATAACCGCGCACATCGATGACCGCAAATTTGTAATCCGCTTCGCCAATTTTGCCCTGCTCCGTCCCCTTCAGGGTACCCAGCACCGTCACATACTGATTTCTGACATCCACCGGATCAACAAACCCGCGGATATCGGCATAAATCCGGCCGACCGAGGCCGCACCCAGACGCGGTCTGGCGCTATCATCCAGCGGCTGTGCAGCAATCTCAAGCCGGGTTTTGCCGTTCAGGTTAGTGACATTCACTACCTTGCCGCCAAAGCGCGATTCCTGCCCGACAAAGAGCGAAGGATCGCTCATGACCCGCAACAGATCCTGCTGCGGCTGAGGTGAGCTGCCCTGCAGCGTGTCAGGAATTGAGACACAACCGGTTAACGCCAGCACACAGGTCAGCAACAGACCTGAAAGCCCTTTACCACACATTGACGACATAGACGTTCTCCCGTTAGGTAAAGAGTTAGACTGGACGCATAACAATAAGTTGCGTGCATTTTACCGGCCAGGTAATTTTTTCCAGGCGACTTCATTACGCAGATAAGTGGGCTCCGCCGTTTCCGGCAGCAGCGTCTTCCCCTGCGCCAGCGCAAGGGTCGCCAGCGGCAGCATATCTTCTGCAGCAGGCAGCGTAACGTCACTGGCGTTCAGGGTTAGCTCGTGTCCCTGCTGCAGGTCAGGATAAGCCTGCCAGCCGGTGCCTGCGATCATCCATTCGCCGGAGAGCGCCTGCATCCGTGCCAGTGCCGCTTCGGGCGACAGCACGCTTTCGCTGGCCTCACCCTGCCAGGCACCCTGTTCATCACGTTGATATTCGGCCCAGTAGACCTCGCCCATCCGCGCATCAATAGCGGTTAATACGCGGGTAGCACCGTGCAGACGCCATGCGCCTTCCGCCAGCGTTGCCAGCGTGGAAACTGCGATCATTGGCAGTGAAGCGCCCAGTGCCAGGCCCTGCGCAATGCCAATGCCAATCCGCACGCCGGTGAAACTGCCAGGGCCGCGACCAAAGGCGAGCGCGTCCAGATCGGTCAGTTCCAGCTGCTGTGCCAGCAGTAGCTCTTCGATCAGCGGTAAAATACGCTGGGTATGATCGCGCGGGGCAATTTCGAATCGGGCATCAATCTGTTGCTGATTCAGCAAGGCGGCTGAACAGGCTTCTGTCGCCGTATCCAGCGCTAAAATTCGGGCTGACATGACTACCTCAGAAGAAAGAAAACGGCGCGCATCTTAGCATAAAATTACGCGTCTGGTTCGGGTTGCTGGCGGATAAAGGCGATGGCGCGGGCAATGTCCCGGGTGCGCGGCGTCGGCGGCAGGCTATTGAGAAACAGCGCGCCATAAGGACGTGAAACCAGACGCTGATCGCAAATGACCAGTACGCCACGATCGTCGGTATCGCGGATTAAACGTCCCACGCCCTGCTTCAGGGTGATCACCGCATCCGGCAGCTGCACATCCGTAAAGGGATCGCCGCCACGAATCCGGCAATCTTCCATTCTGGCTTTCAACAGCGGATCTTCCGGTGAGGTGAACGGCAGTTTATCGATGATCACCAGCGACAGCGCATCACCCCGCACATCCACGCCTTCCCAGAAACTGCTGGTCGCCACCAGCAGGGCATTGCCCTTGTCGATGAACTGCTTCAGCAACTGACCCTTGCTGGTTTCACCCTGCACCAGCACGGGTAGCGTCATAGAGGCGCGAAATTCCGCGGCCAGCTCACGCATCATCAGGTGCGATGTGCACAGAAAGAAGCAGCGGCCTTTATTAGCATCAATCAGCGGCTTCATCATGGCGGCCAGCTGGCGTGCACCACCCGGACGGTTAGGCTCAGGCAGATTGCGCGGTACGCAGAGCAGAGCCTGCTTCGCAAAGTCGAACGGGCTGTTCAGAATCAGGCTTTTTGCTGCATTCACACCCAGCCGTTCGGCGAAGTGTGCCATTTTCTCATCCACCGCCAGGGTGGCTGAGGTGAAGATCCAGGCAGCCTTACGATTGTCCATCACTTCACGGAAGCGTTCTGCCACCGAGAGCGGCGTCAGCGCCAGAATAAAGTGACGTGAGGTACATTCATACCAGTAGCTGTAGCCCGGTTCGTTAATCGCCCGCAGCCGTTTTAACCGGCCACGGTAGAGCGCGGCCCGCTCGAAGGCAGCATCCAGCAGGGCTGAACGGCCCAGTGAGAGTTTGATAACGTCGTAACAGAGTTCAAGCGCATCATCCAGCAGCGTAAACATCCGCAGGATGTTGTTATCGCTCAGCAGTTCACGCAGGTTACCGCGATAGCCGGGATCGCCTAATGACAAGCGAAAATCCTGCGCGCACTGCGCCAGGCGGTCAGCGGATTTCTGCAACTGCTGGGCATCACGCACTTCGGTGCGGTAGGCGGTAATAATATCTTTGGCGAGATCGAGTAACTGGCGGCTGGAGAGCTGCTGACCAAAATACTGACTGGCAATATCGGGCAGCTGATGGGCTTCATCGAAGATCATCACATCAGCTTCGGGAATAAGTTCGCCAAAGCCGCCCTCTTTCACCACCAGGTCGGCAAGAAAGAGATGGTGGTTCACGACCACCACATCGGCGTCCATAGCGCGTTTACGCGCCCTGACCACAAAACACTCTTTATAGCGCGGGCAGTCAGTGCCTAGGCAGTTATCGTTGGTGCTGGTGACCAGCGGCCAGACCGGGCTGTCTTCGGTCACGCCCGCACAGCTGCTGATGTCGCCATCTTCCGTCTGCGATGACCAGCTGCGCAGCGTCACCAGATCGGTCAGCCCCTGCGCGGTGAGATCGCCGCCCGCCATCGATTGCTGTTCCATGCGTTCCAGGCAAAGGTAGTTGGAGCGCCCTTTCAGCAAGGCCGTTTTACCTTTGAAATCCAGCGCCTTGATCATCGTGGGCAGATCGCGACCATAGAGCTGATCCTGCAGCGCCTTGGATCCGGTGGAGACAATCACTTTTTTACCGGCCCGCAAAGCGGGAGCCAGGTAGGCATAGGTTTTTCCGGTGCCGGTACCGGCCTCGACCACCAGTTCACCCTGCTGTTTTACGGCTTCAGATACCGCCTGCGCCATCTCACGCTGTGCTTCACGCGGCTTAAAGCCTGCGATCGCCAGCGCCAGCGCGCCATCCACTGCAAAATCGTCTGCCACATACCCTCACTAAGAACGGCAAAAACACTGTAATTATGTCAGTATTGGATCAACAAAGCAAAATTGATAATTATCAATAGCTTGTCTATTTTTTTCCGTTGGGAGTGTGGCAGCCAGTGGCACAGGATCGCGTCTGAAAGATGAGAAAAAGGCGGCACGGGGCCGCCTGAAGAGAAGCGCTCGCCGCACCGGGATGCCTGATGGAGAGTCGCACCGCGAGAGGAAGCAGAAATCGCTGTAACTACTCTACAATCATGCGCCCATTGAGATGCTGCAACGGACGATTGTTGGTGGTTTTCAACGCCTGTTTAAAGGCGTCGAGCTGCGCCTGAGAGAGCGTAACCGGCTGTTTCATCACCAGCCAGCGGATCCCTTCGCTGCAGGGCGGCGTCGTCAGGGAGCCGCTGAAACGATAATAGTGCAGATCTTCCGGGAAGAGATCGCGTAAATTTACCTGGCGATTAATGGTTACCTGCTGGTTTTCCTTTTTCGGCATAGCGTCGATCAAGGGTGCCAGCGCCGGGTTCTCTTTACCGACCTCAAACATCACCGCGACCACGGCCAGATCGCCATCTTCTTTGCTGTGTACAAAGTGGGCTTCAAGGGGAAAGGTGTGCCCATTGATCTGGTTCTCACTCGGCGTATGGAAGTGATACTGACGCAGCGTGAACTTTTCACTATCCAGTACAAAATCATCTTCTTCATCAACGGTCACCTGAATCGTGTGGCCATTGTTGATCACCTTCTCAGCCGACGTATGGTAGGCCAGATCGAGTGCCTGTAAATGTCCCTCAATCGGATCTTTAATATTGATTGGCGACTGGGACTTACCTTCGTGACAGATGTGGAAGTCACTGGTCAGTTCGCTCCAGTGTTCCGGGCCAGCTTTGCCTTCGTACGTCCAGTGCGGTTCCGCCGCGCCGGCTACGTTAAGGGTAGAAAGCGCCACAATCAGACTTAACATTTTTGGTAATTTCATTTTTATCCCTGCTTAATAAGCTTATTTACGGCAGGGATACTATTCCGCTCACTGCGGCGTCAGCAAGGTGACTAAATGCGTTAAATCAAAATCAGAACGAATAAAGAGTTTATAATTACAATCAATGTTAATTTAATTAACAAACATCACCATGTGACGTTTTTAAGCACTTCAGGCAAGGGTGGATATCAATCTCTCTGAATAAAAAGAGTTTCATTTGCTGTATTTATCAGTTTGACTGTCGAAACGAGCCGGGAGGGAAATTTTGCACTAAATTCAGGCGACGTAAGAAACCGCAAAACTGCACGCAGGCGGTTTTGCGGTGCAACGCGATAACGCGTCATAAAAGATTATGCAGGTGACGCTAGACATCCTTTTCTAATGGTTCCTCTTCTTCATCTTCCTCCTCATCTTCAGGATAAATCTCAGCGTCATCGGGCAGCGGCTCATCGTAATCAGGGCGTTCAGACATAATTTCCTCCGGTGTCAGATAGCAATTTTGCTATGCCCTTTGAGTGTAGCTTACTCCTGCCATCTGTTTGGTAAGGCTCGCAAAAGATATCAGAAATGCGGGCGCTACCGCAGACTCTGCTTCGCCACTGCGTGAAACAGCCTTGCGTCACAGTCAGTGCTGATAACGTACCGGTTAATCGGATGCCTGTTCGCCTCCCCCAACCGCGTTATCATTGACGTCAGTCTGATAGCGGGTTTAATAATTCACCGCTTAAAAACCTCTATTTTCAAAAAACCTCTTACTTGGTTAATGAATAAAACGCCGGAACTTAACTGCCTATAATACAGGAACACGAAAAGGTAATGATGCGATTCAAAGCATAATTATGCACAAAGAGAGGTAACATTAAATAAAAACTCAACAGGAGTAGCATTAAACATCGTTGTGTTGTTATAAGAAAAAATCCCTGATATAAAAGAGGCAGAATTTAAACGTAACCTTTGAGCATTAGCGGATTGAATATTTCCCCCGATGCAGCCAGGCTGACTTAACAGATGGTAGAGAGGTAATTAAAAATTCAGGAGTTCTGTTATCTCTCACAGGCAATAAAACTTGTCGCCGGATGAGTCACATCACAATAGAAACCATGCCCCACAGCATCCGTCCTCTTTAAAAGGCCGTTTAAGACTCTCTCGCTAAAGATATCCGTTAATGTAAATGAAGTGGGGCTTTATATTATAAGTTAAGTGGGATGTAATCTGGCTGTTGCTACCCTGTTGCATCTATCCGTCAAAATGGACACCATTACCTCAACAAGGAGAAATATCATTGTTCCCTAAATTACCCCGTTATAGCTTAGTGATTCTGACGCTGAGCGGTTGCGTGACCAACGATGAGGTCAAACTCAACCCAGTTGGTCAACATAGCGAACCTGTCATGCCGCATATAAACCAGGGGATCAGCCCTGCACAGCGGCGCGCGATTATGTCCGGCGAACAACCAGACTGGTCTGACGTTTATCCTCAGCGAATCAATAAAAACTCGTCAGCTGTCAGAAAATGATCTGCACGTCGTAGCAGTTAACGTCGTTATTCCAACACTCACATAGCGTAAAAAACACTGTGGAAAATAATCAGCACGTCGATGATGTCTCCCTATGGGATTGGATTGTCACATTAATTTTAACCGGCATACCCGTATTAAATCTTTTCATGCTGCTTTACTGGTCCTTAAACCGAAGGACTAAACGTTCAAAGAAAAACTACGCCAGAGCGAGTTTATTATTGATATTCATCGTACTCATCTTCTATATCATCACCCTGGAAGTTACAACGGGCTACTTTCTTTTCAAACATTACTGATCCTTAAACTGACAGCGTCATACCCTTAAATGGAGTTTTTTATGGTGCGTTATTTCACTTTTCTATTATTGGGCGTCATTTCGGCTTGCTGCTTAGCAAAAACGTCAGTGGTGATAAATAACACTCTGAAAGCGCAAGAGATAAAATCGGCAAAAATTGTTTACATTGGCGAGGTCAATGGCACTAAAGTGGCAGAATTGATGGCAGGCATCGATGATATTAATGCAAGTTACCCTGCTGTAAAAGAAATATCGCTTTATATAAACAGCTTTGGCGGCGACATGGAAGCTGGCTATATGGGCGGCCAGGCCGTCAGGGGGTCAAGGATTCCGATAAAAACCATCAATGCCGCAATGACGGGTTCGGCGGCTACCCTGATTTATTGCTCAGGGGCGCAAAGGGAAACATTACCCAGCGCAACGTTTTTAATCCACCCTGCAGCGAGTCAAAACATTCAGAGCAACTATCTGAAAAAAAATGAAGTCATTTTACTCAGCAGAGATATCGATAATGTCAGTAAAATATTCAGGGACACCTATGCATCCTGTTTCAAAGATGACGGGAAAGAGATAGATAAGGCCTTATTCAGTGAAGACAACCGTATTTACCTGCGTTTTCCAGAATCTGTAAAACAGGGTATTGCACAAAAACGTGTTGAAGGAATCGCACCCGCTGATGTCGCTTATTACATTTTCACTTCAGAGGCCAGCGGCTAGCAAAAATAGCGTTAATTATGCCTGCGGGACGAGTGCCTTTTTATCAGATATTCGCCGCCTGGACAGATGGGCGTGCTGGCGGGGAGACATATCGAGCCGTTAGCGGGTAATCCAGAGAAGAACATAACGCAGACGACGTTCAGATGGGGCGCCGCAGGCTCTCACCATCAATATCACGGCGGATTTTCGCAGGAAGCGCTACCCTTGCATGGTGAGTTTTTTGAGCAGCAATAGCAGGGTTGATTCAACACTGGCCAGATAAAAAGCGGCAAATAAAGCAGGCCGCTCAGCCAGATACGGCTCATTCTGGTACAGGGCGTTTATCTGTTTCTGGCTGGTGACCTGATATCACGATTATTGGCGACGCTGCTGTTGCGACCTGCTTATAAGCGGACGTACAACGCACCCGCCAGCATAACGATGAACAGAATAGTGAAGGTAATAAAGCCTTGCTTACTGCCACGGGACAATCCAACAAATGCCGAAACCACAATAAACAGCAGCGTCAGTGCGCCGACCATCACCCAAAAAAGATACTGCGTATTCGCCATGCCTGAATCCTCATCCGTAGCGCGATTTATCTGCTGTTTTATAACATTTTTATGCCGCGCGTGCCCTCACTTCTCCCGCTCTTTCTACGCTTCATGCTGTTTTAGCGCAGCAGGGTTGCAACAGTGACAACGTCCGCGGCTCATTATCATGATGCAGTCAGTGTGATGCAGTTAGCAAATGCAGAGGAACGCAGTTAGCAAATGCAGAGGAACGCAGCGAGGAAATAAACACGCGGATTATAATGATTAAATCAGCTTACCGTTGGGATGTGGCACCCGTAGGCTGACGTGCTGAGACTGGTTTAACATTGTCGTTCAGGCGGTGTTAAACAGATGGCCTTAACCCGACTGCCTGACTCAGGCGGAGGAATGTATGAACTATTTCCGCATCGGCTCTCTGGCTGGCGTGCTGCTGCTCTGCGGCTGCCAGGCACCCACGCCTGATCAGGCTCGTCAGCAGCAGCCTGTTTTTCAGGGTCAAAGCACCCGCACCGTCCCTCAGCTCAGCGACTGTATTTATCGCGGCTGGTCCACCACCAGCGTCATTGCCAGAGATAACACCACTCACACCCAGCCCAACGGCAGCGAGATCAGCGTTTTCACCTGGGAAGATTCGATTTTTGCGGATGTGTCGCCCCGCCGAAAAGGGTCTGATGTGAAATATTTCACGACTTTCCGGATGGCGCCTCAGGTGATGGCGGACAGACAGGCGATTGTTGAGCGCTGCCTGTAAGGCGTAAGGGGTGACAGCGATGTCAGGATTGTGCCAGGCTAATGCGCAATTAACCAGGGAGAAACCGATGAGTATTACCCGCATTGACCCGGAACACCGTATGTCCGAAGCCGTGATCCACAACGACACAATCTATTACACCAGTGTGCCTGAGAATCTGGATGCCGACGCAGAAGCGCAGACAGCCAATGCGCTGGCAGTAATTGATGCGATTCTGACACGGCTCGGTAGCGATAAAAGCAAAATCCTTGATGCGACGCTGTTTCTGGTGGATAAGGCCGATTTCCCTGCGATGAACCGCGCATGGGACGCATGGGTCTCTCCAGGTAATGCGCCGGTGCGCTGCACGGTACAGGCCGGGCTGTTGAATCCGAAGTACAAAATCGAAATTAAAATTATCGCTGCACGTTAAAAACGCCGGGCGTTATTCCTCTTCGTTTTCTTCATCTTCGTCTTCGAATAGCGCCCGAATCCGTTCGCCCTTGAAATTTTGTCGGATCTCCTGCGCCACCTGGGTGATCGCTTCACCGCTCGACAAACCTCCCGCCATCAATTCCTGAATACGTTCGACGGCCTGCTGCTGCTGCTCATGAGAGAGAGCCGGTATTCCTATAAACATGTTTCACTCCTGCGTTGGGGCAGACAGTATCCCACGCGGAACTAACAGGTGCCAGTCAGGAAAAAATATGGCAGTCTGACCGCCTCTTTGCTCTCTGATTTCTCTGCCCGATGATTGTTGAAACCCTCAGTCTTGATTATACCCCGGATTCGCTGACTCAGCGTTTTGCCCCGATTGCCCATCTGCCCTGGGCGATGCTGCTCTCCTCCGCGCAGGCGAACCACAGCGATAACCGCTTTGATATTCTGACCGCCGATCCCCGCGCCACCCTGGTGACCCGCGGTGCGATGACTACCGTCAGCGACCCGACCGGCACGACCGAATCGACCGCCGATCCCCTGCTGCTGGTGCAGCAGCAGTGTGATGCGCTGGGCGTGACGCCGGCTGCCAGCGATGCCCTGCCGTTTCAGGGCGGTGCGCTGGGCCTGTTTGGTTATGATCTGGGCCGCCGGTTTGAGACGCTGCCTCAGCAGGCCGCGGCCGATCTCACTACGCCTGACATGGCGGTGGGTATCTATGACTGGGCATTGATTGCCGATCATCATCAGCAGACCCTGACGCTGGTGGCGTTAAAGAGCGCGGAAGAACGCGCCGCCTGGCTGGCGCAATGGCCTGCGCGCGAGGCCGTGCCCTTTTCACTGACCAGCCGCTGGCGCTCCAACCTGAGCTATGCAGATTACGCTGCGCGTTTTGCGGCGGTTCAGGCCTATATTCAGGCGGGTGACTGTTATCAGGTTAATCTGGCGCAGCGTTTTCAGGCCAGTTACCAGGGTGATGAGTGGCAGGCGTTCAGTATACTCAACGCTGCTAACCGCGCGCCGTTCAGCGCTTTTCTGCGTCTGCCGGAAAGCGCAATCCTCAGCCTGTCACCGGAGCGCTTTCTGGCGCTAAATAATAAACAGATCGAAACCCGACCGATCAAAGGTACCCGGCCACGCTGTGACGATCCGATTGCAGATGCTCAACAGGCTGAGTCGCTGCGCCATGCGGAAAAAGATCGGGCCGAAAACCTGATGATTGTCGATTTGCTGCGCAACGATATTGGCCGCGTGGCGTTACCCGGCTCGGTCACGGTGCCGCAACTGTTTGTGGTTGAACCCTTCCCCGCCGTGCACCACCTGGTGAGCACGGTGCGGGCGCAGCTACCTGACACCCTGCAGGCCACCGATCTGCTGCGCGCCTGTTTTCCGGGCGGCTCGATTACCGGTGCGCCCAAGATTCGGGCGATGGAGATTATTGATGAACTGGAGCCGCAGCGGCGCAATGCCTGGTGCGGCAGCATCGGTTATCTCAGCCTGTGTGGCCGGATGGATACCAGCATCACCATTCGCACGCTGATCGCTGAAGGTCAGCAGCTCTACTGTGCGGCGGGCGGCGGGCTTGTCGCAGACAGCGATCCCGAAGCGGAGTATCAGGAAACACTCGACAAAGTCAGCCGGATCTTACCGGCACTGGAACAAACCGGAGGTTCAGTTGGCCCTGACGCTTGATGATTTCCGCAGCCGTTTTCTGTTGCAGCAGCCTGCCCGCAGCACACAATTGCTATCCGGGCGCCATGCGGCGGTGCTGGTGCCGATTGTGGCACGGCCTGAACCCGGTCTGTTGCTGACGCAGCGCTCACACGCCCTGCGCAAACATGCAGGACAGGTCGCTTTTCCCGGCGGGATGCAGGATGATACTGACGCATCGCTCATCGCCACAGCACTGCGTGAAGCACAGGAGGAGGTTGGCATTGAGCCGCATCAGGTCGAGGTATTAGGCGCACTGCCCGCCGTAACCAGCAGCACCGGCTTTCAGGTGACGCCGGTACTGGGGATCATTCCGGCCGATCTGCGGTTAACGATTAATCCGGATGAGGTGAGCAGCGCCTTTGAGATGCCGCTGGCCGAGGCTTTGCAGCTCAGCCGCTACAGCGCGCTGGAGGTGCATCGGGCTGGCGTTCGCCACCCGGTCTGGCTGTCGCGCTATCAGGATTATCTGGTGTGGGGCATGACCGCGGGTATTATCCGATCACTGAGTGCTCAGATCGCATTCTGAGACCTTTCTCGTTTTTTCCTCTCTCCGGCCCGTCAGGTTACTGGCGCGCTACGCTATAATTTTTTCTATCCGTTTTGATAAGTTTATTTCATGCGAAAAGCTGCTCTTTCCTGGTGCATGACCATTACTATGGGCGCCATAAACTGCCCCGGCAGACTGAGAATAATTGTGAGGAGTGTCACCTGTGATTAGTGTTTTCGACATGTTCAAAGTGGGCATCGGCCCCTCAAGTTCGCATACTGTCGGCCCGATGAAAGCAGGTAAACAGTTTGTGGATTTGCTGTGCGAACAGGAAAAGCTGCAGGAGGTCACCCGGATCGCCGTGGATGTTTACGGTTCTCTCTCTCTGACCGGCAAAGGCCATCACACTGATATCGCCATTATTATGGGTCTGGCGGGCGAATCGCCGGATACGGTGGATATCGATGCGATCCCCGCCTTTATTAAAGATGTTGAGCAGCGTGAGCGACTGCTGCTGGCGAAAGGCGCACACGAAGTGGATTTCCCGCGCGAAGGCGGCATGGTATTTCGCAGTGAGAACCTCTCGCTGCATGAAAATGGCCTGCGCCTGCTCGCGTTTGCGGGCGACCTGCTGATCCTGTCAAAAACCTATTACTCCGTTGGAGGCGGCTTCATTGTTGATGAAGAGCACTTCGGGCAGTCGGCACTGGATGAAGTTTCTGTGCCCTGGCCATTCCACTCCGCCAAAGATCTGCTGGCTCACTGTCGTGAAACCGGCCTGTCACTCTCAGGTCTGGTGATGAAAAATGAGCTGGCGCTGCACAGCCGCGATGAGATCCATGCCTATTTCACAAACATCTGGCAGACGATGCAGGCCTGTATCGACCGCGGTCTCAATACCGAAGGCGTGTTGCCAGGGCCACTGCGCGTGCCGCGCCGTGCTGCCTCCCTGCGTCGCCTGCTGACCTCCTCTGACAAGCACTCCAGCGATCCAATGATAGTTATCGACTGGATCAATATGTATGCGCTGGCCGTCAACGAAGAGAACGCCGCGGGAGGCCGCGTGGTTACCGCGCCCACTAACGGTGCCTGCGGTATCGTGCCTGCGGTGCTGGCTTACTACGATCACTTCATTGAGCCGGTGACACCCGACATTTTCCTGCGCTATTTCCTCGCCTCTGGCGCTATCGGCGTGCTGTATAAAATGAACGCCTCTATTTCAGGCGCGGAAGTGGGCTGCCAGGGTGAAGTGGGTGTCGCCTGTTCTATGGCCGCGGCCGGTCTGGCTGAACTGCTGGGCGGCAGTCCGGAGCAGGTCTGCGTGGCGGCTGAAATCGGTATGGAACATAACCTTGGACTGACCTGTGACCCGGTAGCCGGTCAGGTTCAGGTGCCCTGCATTGAGCGCAATGCTATCGCCTCGGTTAAAGCAATTAACGCGGCGCGCATGGCACTTCGGCGCACCAGCGAGCCCCGCGTCTCGCTGGATAAGGTTATCGAGACAATGTATGAAACCGGCAAAGATATGAACGCCAAATACCGTGAAACTTCACGTGGCGGTCTGGCGATTAAAGTTCAGTGTGATTAAGCGAAACGATTAACTGAATAAAAAACGTGCAAACGTAATAAAATCCGCATCCTGCGCTATCTCAGCGCAGGTTTAACCGGTAGAGTGATTTCCGCGCAGCCGTCCGGCATACGCAACTTTCCAGACCCGCTTTTCTGCATTCCGGCCTCAATGTTGATCTGACCGTGCCGATACTCACCCCGTTGTGTTTTGCTTTTTACTGGCTTTTTGGGAAGGTGGATACAGATGTTTATGGCCCAGCAAAATGTTGGACAATTCAGACGCAAGCGTGTGCTGATAGCGCTGTCGATCGCCACCGTGGTGCTGATATTAACCCTGGCCTTTCGCTATATTGAAGAGAAGTCACGAATCGAGCAGCAGGCGATGGATTTCGCCGATAAAGCGATTATGCGGTTTGACCGGATGTTTTCACCGCTGGAGGTTTCAGCCAATAATACGCTGGGTCTGGTCGGCGTTCCCTGTCCGGATGTTCGCTTTCCACTCATCGAAAAAATTTCTTCCCTGCAGACGGTCCGGGCGATTCTGCTGGTGGATAACGACGTGCTCTACTGCTCCAGTATTTATGGGCCGCGCACCATCCCCTTTAGCCAGACTTACCCTGACTTAGCCTTTAACAGTCAGCGCATGACGCTGGCAACCGATGATTATCTGCTGAAAGGCTCGCCCATTTTACTGCTGTGGACGCCAAAGAGCCTGGATAACCGCTCCGGGATTTTGCAGGTGATCAACATCGAAATGATGAGCAATTATCTGCTGGAGCCGCAGTTGCCCTGGGTGGAGCGCGCCGTCTTTAATGTCAACGGGGAGAGCCTGGAGTATGGCAATCCGCTGATCGAGCCCACGGTGCCGTCAGAAGACGAAGTGAGCTATGAGCAGGGCTCGCTGCGCTATCCGTTTACGCTTACCCTCTATGGCCCCTCTCCGACCCGCCTGGCGCTGGCGACGCTTCCCTCACAGCTCCCGCTGGCGTTGCTGCTGAGCCTGCTTATGGGTTACATCGTCTGGCTGGCGACCGCAAATCGCATGAGCCTGAGCTGGCAAATCAGTTATGGCATTACGGCCCGTGAGTTTATGGTTTATTGCCAGCCGCTGATCAACACCAAAAGTGGTGAGTGCGACGGTATTGAGTTACTGCTGCGCTGGCATAATCCTCGTCAGGGCTGGATTGCACCTGACGTCTTTATTCCTCTGGCCGAGCGACAGAACCTGATCAAACCGCTGACGCGCTTTGTACTGAATGAAGTGGTGAGACAGTTACCGCAGCTGCCCGACGATCCCGCGTTCCATATCGCCATTAACGTTGCCGCCAGCCACTTCCGCGACCACGCCATTCTGGAAGATCTGCACAACCTGTGGTGGCCTGCCAATCCGGTGCCGAAACTGGTGGTGGAGCTCACCGAACGCGATGCCCTGCCGGTTGTGGACCAGTCGGTGATTGCGCAACTGCACGACATCGGTGTCCTGCTGGCGATTGATGATTTTGGCACCGGTCACAGCTCGCTCTCCTATCTGAAAGATCTGCAGCCAGATGTGCTGAAAATCGACAAGATTTTCACCGCAGCCATCGGCACTGACGCGATTAATGCCACGGTGACGGATATGGTGATTTCGCTGGCCCAGCGCCTGAATATCAGTCTGGTGGCCGAAGGCGTGGAGACGGCTGAGCAGGCGGCCTATCTGCGCGAACGCGGTGTGGATCATCTGCAGGGCTACTATTTTGCCCGCCCGATGCCGCTACAGGACTTCCCGGCGTGGCTGGCGCAGCATCAGGCTGATTCCCGCAGGTGACAATAGCCTGAGCTCCGTTTCGCCCTGCATGATGACCTTACGCCACAGACAAAAAAACAGCCGCGGCAATGAGCCAGCGGCTGTCGGAGAATTCAGCGTGGCCGGTAAGCCCGGCAGCGCCTCTGCATCAACGAGAACGATTAGCCCTCTTCATCCTCGTCATGCGGTTTATCTTTAGTGACACGCACCAGATCGATACGGTAGTCGGTCGCTTCGATAATCTGGAAGTGCAGCGGAGTAATATCAATCACATCGCCAGGAAGCGGTAACTGCCCTTTCTGCTCAATCAGCAGGCCCGCCAGCGAGGCGTGGTCTTCTGTCGGGTCGACCAGCTCATGGAAGTCGAGCAACTGCTGCAGCGAGTGCAGATCGGTCCCCCCTTTCACTAACCAGCCATCACCATCCGCAATGATATCGGGCGTTTCATCTTCATCCGGGAATTCACCCGCAATCGCTTCCAGCACGTCCAGCGGCGTAATCAGACCCTGAACCACACCAAACTCATTGGTGACAATCACGAAGCTGCCCTTGGCACGACGCAGCACGCCAAGCAGGTTGATCGGATCCAGCGTCTCCGGCACCACGATAGTCGGTGTATTGGCCGCAAAGGTCGCCACATCCACACCATGTTCCAGCGCCACCAGCAGCTCTTTGGCTCGCACTACGCCGACAATTTCATCCAGTTCACCCCGACAGACCGGGAACAGGCTGTGTGGCGTATCAAGCAGCTGACCGCGAATCTCATCAACCGGACGATTCGCATCGACCCAGGAGATTTCACCGCGCGGCGTCATGATGCTGCGAATCGAGCGGGAAGCCAGCGTCAGCACGCCATTAATCATATAGCGCTCTTCATCTTTAAACGCTTCCTGCGGCATCGCTTCCGCCAGCGCAGCCTCTTCGCTGCTGCTGGTGTTGCCATTGCTGGCGCTCTGGGCACGGTTGCGGCCCCCCATCAGGCGTAAAATCGCTTCGGCGGTGCGTTCACGCATCGGGCGATTTGACTGATGGCGGATAAAGTTACGACGTGCAACCTGGTTGAACAGCTCAATCAGAATCGAGAAGCCAATCGCCGCATAGAGGTAGCCTTTAGGAATATGGAAACCAAAGCCTTCTGCCACCAGCGACAGACCGATCATCAGCAGGAAACTCAGGCAGAGCACCACTACCGTCGGATGCGCATTAACAAAGTTGGTTAACGGCTTAGATGCCAGCAGCATCACACCCATCGCAATCACCACGGCGGTCATCATCACCGGCAGGTGGTTCACCATACCCACGGCGGTAATCACAGCATCCAGCGAGAAGACCGCGTCCAGTACCACGATCTGCGTCACGACAGCCCAGAAACTGGCATATCCCCGATTACCGGATCCGTCGAGCTGCCGGTTCTCCAGCCGCTCGTGCAGCTCCATGGTCGCCTTAAACAACAGGAACAGACCACCCGCCAGCAGAATTAAATCACGACCGGCAAAGCTGAAACCGCCTACGCTAAAGAGAGGCGTCGTCAGCGTCACCATCCAGGAGATCAGCGACAGCAGACCCAGACGCATGACCAGCGCCAGTGACAGGCCAATCAGGCGAGCTTTATCACGCTGCTTCGGCGGCAGTTTGTCGGCCAGAATGGCAATAAACACCAGGTTATCAATGCCGAGTACGATTTCCAGCACCACGAGCGTCAGTAAACCCGCCCAGATTGAGGGGTCGAATAAAAATTCCATTATTTATGACTCCAGAACAGGGAACAGATCGCGGTGCTGCTTATCAGCGCAGCAAAGCGTGACATGCAGGTAGTCGGGAAAGCGGTGGAAACGCCGTGAGGCGAAGGGTGACGCGCCAGCAGGCGCAAAGAACAGATTAAGCGACGTCGGTGACGATCCATAAAGGTGGGCTGAAGCCCGTTACTCCTGAGTAATAAACAGAACGTTAATGTATCAGGTCGGCGAATTGCGTCAAAAAATTTTCTTATTTTTACAATCTGCCTGACGGATGATCAGGCGCATAAAAAGAGTTACTGGCCGCTTCACAGGATGAATAGCTGACAGACATCACATAATTTATTTTTTCGATCACTAAAATAAATCGCGACTTTACCGCCTTGACGTAGTTAACCCATGTTTTTTCGAGGCTATACCGATAATTCGAATCATCCGGTTAAACAGATCATCAAAGCAATTCAATACAGTTCATTGACTCAGATGAGCATCTCTAGCGAACGGAGGTAGCACGTGACCATTGCGATAGTAATTGGTACACACGGCTGGGCAGCGGAACAACTGCTGAAAACAGCAGAAATGCTGTTGGGCGAGCAGGACAATGTCGGCTGGATAGATTTTGTCCCCGGTGAAAATGCAGAAACGCTGATTGAAAAATATCAGGCACGACTGGCAGAACTTGATACGACGCAGGGAGTCCTGTTTTTAGTTGATACCTGGGGTGGCAGTCCGTTTAATGCGGCCAGTCGCATCGTGGTCGACAAACCGCAGTATGAGGTCATCGCCGGGGTCAATATCCCGATGCTGGTCGAAACGCTGATGGCGCGCGATGATAATCCCGGTTTTGACGAGCTGGTCGCCGTGGCGGTGGAGACCGGCCGTGAAGGGGTCAAAGCCCTGAAAGCCAAAGAAGAAGCGCCGGCGCCAGCCGCGGCAAAACCGGCCGCTGTGGTGCAACCGGCTAAGCCGATGGCGCCCGGTGACCACATGAAAATCGGGCTGACACGCATTGATGACCGTCTGATTCATGGGCAGGTGGCGACGCGCTGGACAAAAGAGACCAACGTTCAGCGCATTATCGTCGTCAGCGATGAAGTGGCCAACGATCATGTGCGCAAAACCCTGCTGACACAGGTCGCTCCGCCCGGCGTCACGGCTCATGTGGTGGATGTCGATAAGATGGTGCGGGTGTGGAACAACCCGAAGTATGGTCAGGATCGCGTGATGCTGCTGTTTACCAACCCCACCGATGTACTGCGCGTGGTGGAACAGGGTGTTGATATTAAAACCGTCAACATCGGCGGTATGGCGTTCCGCCAGGGGAAAACCCAGGTCAATAATGCGGTCTCGGTCGATGAAAAAGATATTGCCGCATTCCGCAAACTCCATGAACGCAATATTGAACTGGAAGTGCGTAAAGTTTCCAGTGACCAGAAACTGAAAATGATGGATCTGATCGCGAAAGTTAACGCGTAACAGAAGCACTTATGCGCCTGTGTTTCCGGGCTCCTGGTTATCCTGCTGAGGACAAGAAGTATGATGGAAATAACCTCGCTACAAATTATTTTGATTTTTATTGTCGCCTGTATTGCCGGTATGGGGTCGATTCTGGATGAGTTCCAGTTTCACCGCCCGCTGGTGGCCTGTACCCTGATTGGTATGGTGCTGGGTGACATGAAAACCGGCATTATTATCGGCGGTACGCTGGAGATGATTGCGCTGGGCTGGATGAACATCGGTGCCGCCGTTGCTCCTGATGCCGCCCTCGCCTCCATTATCTCGACCATCCTGGTTATCGCTGGCGGCCAAAGTGTGGGTGCCGGTATTGCGCTGGCGATTCCGCTGGCCGCCGCCGGACAGGTACTGACCATTATCGTGCGTACGCTGACCGTCGCCTTCCAGCATGCGGCTGACAAAGCCGCAGAGAAAGGTAACCTCACGGCCATCTCCTGGATCCACGTCTCTGCCCTGCTGTTACAGGCGATGCGTATCGCCATCCCGGCGCTGATTGTGGCGATTTCGGTCGGCACCAGTGCGGTTCACGCATTACTCAGCTCTATTCCGGACGTGGTTACCAACGGCCTGAATATCGCCGGTGGCATGATTGTGGTGGTCGGTTATGCGATGGTCATCAACATGATGCGCGCAGGCTACCTGATGCCGTTCTTTTACCTTGGCTTCGTCACCGCAGCCTTCACCAACTTTAACCTGGTGGCGCTGGGCGTCATTGGCGTGGTCATGGCGGTGCTCTACATTCAGCTCAGCCCGAAATACAACCGTGTGGCGGGAGCACCAACAGGTGCTGCGACCGCAAACGATCTTGATAACGAACTCGATTAAGGAACAGGTGAGCACATGGTTGATATTACGAAAGTCGAAAAGAAACTGACACCCGGTGATGTTCGCGCCGTCTTTCTGCGCTCTAACCTGTTCCAGGGTTCATGGAACTTTGAACGCATGCAGGCGCTGGGCTTCTGCTTCTCAATGGTGCCGGTGATCCGCCGTCTCTATCCTGAGAACAATGATGAGCGTAAGCAGGCGATCAAGCGTCATCTGGAGTTCTTTAATACCCATCCTTATGTGGCCGCGCCGGTTCTGGGCGTGACTATGGCGATGGAAGAGCAGCGTGCTAACGGCGCACCGATCGACGATGGCGCGATTAACGGCCTTAAAGTCGGCCTGATGGGACCGCTGGCCGGTGTCGGCGACCCGATCTTCTGGGGTACGGTGCGCCCGGTGTTTGCCGCGCTGGGAGCCGGTATCGCCATGAGTGGCAGTCTGCTGGGTCCGCTGCTCTTCTTTGTGCTGTTTAACCTGGCACGCCTGCTGACCCGCTACTACGGCGTGGCCTATGGCTATCGCAAAGGGATCGATATCGTCAGTGATATGGGCGGCGGTTTTCTGCAGAAACTCACGGAGGGCGCGTCGATTCTCGGCCTGTTTGTCATGGGGGCGCTGGTCAACAAGTGGACACACGTTAACATCCCGCTGGTGGTGTCACGTATTACCGACTCGACCGGTAAAACCACCGTCACCACCGTACAGTCGATCCTCGATCAGCTGATGCCGGGCGTAGTACCGCTGCTGCTGACCTTTGGCTGTATGTGGCTGTTACGCCGTAAAGTGAACGCGCTGTGGATTATCGTTGGCTTCTTTGCTATCGGTATCTTTGGTTACTGGATCGGCTTGCTCGGTCTGTAATTTTATCCAGCCGGGAGCCTGTGCTCCCGGCTTTTAAGCGTGGTGAGCTGAGCCATAACCGGCTGAGCTCACCCTGTTTGAGGTAGATGTGATGTCATTAACCGACGCGCTGATTGCGTGTTGTATTGCCGCCCTGATGGGGTTTGCCATTTATCATGAGGCGATTCTGCCGCGTCGCCACGGCCCGACCCGCTTACGGGTTGCGCTGCGCAGGCAGCATAAGCTGGATAGCCTGATTTTCATCGGCCTGCTGCTGATCCTGCTGTGGAACAACGTCAGCCATCACGGCCCGCAGCTCACCACCTCACTGCTGATGGTGCTGAGTTTTCTGGCGTTCTGGCTATTCTGGCTGCGAAAGCCAACGCTGCTGATGAAAAGTGAGGGGTTGTTTTACGCCGGTGTCTGGATCGATTACCGGCGAATTCAGGGTATGAATCTCTCTGAGGATGGCATTCTGGTGATTCAGCTGGAACAGCGTCGGCTGCTGATCGCGGTGCAGCAACTCGACGATCTGGAGCGCATCTATAACACCCTGGTCGAGGCGCGCTAGTCGCGCTGCCACACAGTCAGGGTAAAGTCGGCGTCGCAGCTGAACTGCTCGCTCTGCTGCAGGGTCTGCCAGACCTCTTCACGCGCCCGCCAGGCGAACGGCGTCATCTGAAGCAGGGTCGTCGCGGCTGCGCCGGTTAATGCCATCGGGTAACGCAGCGCATGCTGCGCCACCTGCCGGAATCCGGGATACGCTTTCTGCTCCGGCACATGCAACTGCACTTCGCGGTAAATCAGCGCCTTGAACTGCTGCAGATGATGCGGGCCCGGTGTCACGGTCAGTACCAGGCCACCCGGCTTCAGCACGCGGGCCAGTTCCGCTTCATTGCAGGGTGCGTAAATTCGGACAACCGCATCCAGGGCTTGATCGGCAAAGGGTAAGCGCTGGCTGGAGGCGACGCAGAAGCGCACGGCCGGATAGCGCTTTGCTGCCAGCCGGATCGCCATTCTGGCGACATCCAGTCCATAGACCTGCCCGGCCTCGCCTGCTGCGTCAGCCAGTGCGGCGGTGTAGTAACCTTCTCCACAGCCGATATCCAGGATTTTACACTCTGGCTGGCTCAGCGCGGGCGCAAGCAGGCTGACGACCCGATCACGCAGCGGCTGGTAGTAGCCTGCCTCAAGAAATTCACGTCGTGCCTGCATCATCTCTGCACTGTCACCCGGCTCACGCGACCGTTTATGCTGAACGGGCAGCAGATTGACATACCCTTCTTTCGCCTGGTCAAACTGATGGCGATTCTCGCAGCACCAGCTGCGCGCAGTAAAGGCGAGAGGAGAGTGACAAAGAGGGCAAATCAGGGACATAGGGTGCTCCGGCATCAGATAACGCGGCGCAGTGTAACCTTAACGTTTACGCATCGGAAGCATAAAGAAAGCCCCGGCTGAGAAGCCAGGGCTTTGAGATTTCATGTCAGGGTGCAATGCACCGAGGCGGAGTTGAATCAGATAGCCGTAACGTTAACGGCTGCCGGGCCTTTCTGGCCGTCCTGAATTTCGAACTCAACGCTCTGGCCTTCAGCCAGGGTTTTGAAACCATTGCCCTGAATAGCTGAGAAGTGTACGAACACATCTTTGCTACCGTCAGCAGGGGTGATAAAACCAAAACCTTTAGACTCGTTGAACCACTTAACCTGACCTTTAATCTTTGCCATTTTGCAAATTCCTTTAGATGTTTATTTAGCCCGAAGGCTGTCGTACAGAAAAACCAGAGACATTACTGCATGAGGCACTAATTAAGGTTCGGCAAGGAAGCGGTATTCAACGTCAACGTCTTTACTCGTCCTTCTTTACAGAAGATGCCATGCATAAACAGAACTGTACCTCGTTTAACTCAGGATTTGTTATCACATATCCTAAAAATAATGGCAAGCCATTTTTAAGGGCCTCAGCCAGCCTGCGCACATAATTGCCAGAAGGCTCACATTGCCTGTTCTGTGGCGTTTACAAATGCCGATGCAAATTAAGCACGCTCTCTGGCTATCCCCCTCTCCGGCCTCTGTTGCCGGGTCTAACCCAATGGATACCATAAGAAATTAATATTTCACAAATATGGCAATAACAGAATGAATAAGCGAAGCGCGAAAAGTTGAAAATATCAATAATCCGGCTTCAATCCTGTACAGCGCCTTTTATTTCGTACAGATAACACTTTTCTTGCACCAAAAGCAGGAGCCAGACAGTCGTCCTGCTCCAAATAAAAGCATTGAGCCCGATTTTACTTATTAAGAATTTAACTTTTGATTTGAAAAATTGATATCAGATAATAAAAATCGGGCTTTTGTTTATCTTTGAGGTTTTAGGATAATTCCTGGATATCCTTATTCAGCCCGCGGCTTTCGCCTATTCGCCACGGTGCGAAACCGCCCTTTTGCTCGTTTGCCCGCAGCAGCGCATCCGCCAGTTCTTTGGGTGGCGCATCCAGCGACTCATCGGCCAGTTCGAACACGCCCCAGTGGATGGGCAGCGTCAGCGGCCTGCCTGCTGCCTGCCACAGCGCCACCGCCTGATCGGGATTCATATGCTGTCCCGCCATGAACCATTCAGGTGCATAAGCGCCAATCGGCAAAGCCGCCAGGCTGAACGGGCCAAGTCGGGCCGCAATCTCCGGCAGGCTATCGCTGTAGCCGCTGTCGCCCGAGAACCAGAAACGCACGGAGGCAGAACGCACGACCCAGCCGCACCAGAGCGAACGGTTTCGATCGCGCGGCGTTCGCATACTCCAGTGACGTGCCGGCACCGCATCAAAACAGAGGTCGCCGACAGTAAACGGTTGCCACCAGTCGAGCTGATGGACCTGTTTCACGCCCTGCGCCCTGCACCATTTAGCCAGGCCCAGCGGCACGATAAAGGTCGCCTGCGGAAAACGCCGGACGATCGCTTTAACCGTCGGCCGATCAAGATGATCGTAATGGTTATGTGAAATAAGCACGACATCCAGACGCGGCAGATCAGCGATGCTAAGCGGTGCTGGCGTTTTTCGCTGCGGCCCGGCAAAAGAGAGTGGCGAGGCGCGTGACGAAAGTGCGGGATCGATCAGGATATATTGCTGGTTCAGTCGCAGCAGCACGGCTGCATGTCCCAGCCACCAGATGCGATCGTCACTGCCGCTGATATCGGCGGGCTGCCACCACTGTTCGGTGAAAGCCCCGTAGCCCTGCTGCGGTGGCAGCGGCAGCCCCTGTGCTTTGCGCTCCCTGCGCCAGCGCTGCAGATCGCCCGGCTTGCGCCGTTCCGGTTCAGGATTGCAGAATCCTTCTGGCGTGTGATGCGCTTTGCTGCTGTCATACCACGGATTTTTCCAGACCATCCCGTCTCTCTGCTGTGATTAGCGTTCCGGAATCAACCGGATAAAGTCGCGTTTCTCGCGATCGTCATCGGTTTTTTTACTCTCTGCCCCTGGCTGCATCTCAATCAGACGGCGCAGCAGCTGATTCTGTTTCTTCTGCTCTTCCAGCAAAGATTCCAGTAAGCGGATTTGCTCACCGGCGCGCACGCTGGCGCGGTTAACAAAGAACCAGGCGATAAACGCCACAATCAAAATAATGACCAGCAGGCCATAGCTGACCAGTGGGCCCGAATTTGCGGCTAACTCATTCATAACTGCCTCGTAAAACTCAGTGGAAACGCCAGAACATGGCAACCGCCTATTCTACCTGTAGCCATCGCAAAAGATAATGGGGTTAACATCAATGCAGAATTTGCCGTTTCAGTTATCTCTGATCGATCCCACCAGAAAAGCGAGGCATGCTGATATCATCATAACCGGCGGCACCAGGTGGAGCGCTGAGTTATCTTTCACAAGGAGACATAATGAAACTGTTTATTCGTACGGTAGGCTTGCTGGCAGTGATCTGGCTGGCGATGCTGTTTACCGGCTATGGCGTATTAACCGGCAGTACTAAAAATGCAGCCGGCCTTGGCCTGCAGTGCAGCTATCTGACCGCTCGCGGTGTGATCAGTGCGCAGTATCTGCATACTGACAGTGGCGTGGTGGGTGTGACTGATTGTCCGTTGCTGAAGAAAAGCGGAGAAGTGATCGATAATTAAAAAAACAGCGGGCCGCATGGCCCGCTGTTTTCAGAACGGGTAGTCGTGATAGCCCATCTCTGAGGAGAGCGTGCGCGCCGCCCGATGCAGCATTGCCACATAATCCTGGCGGGCATCTTCTGAAAAGCGAATGGTGGGAAAAGAGATACTCAGTCCCGCAATCACCACGCCAAAACGGTCAAATACCGGCACGGCAAGGCAGCGTAAGCCCTCTTCCTGCTCTTCGTTATCTTCACCATAGCCCTGCGTTCTCACCTGATCCAGCGCCGTAATCAACGCCTCCGCGCTTAACAGCGTATTGGCCGTACTCCGTTTGAACTCGACATCCCGCAGGATCTCCTCAACTTCGCTGCGATCGCGCCAGGCGAGCAGAACTTTCCCAATCGCGGTGGTATGCAGCGGATTACGGCGGCCAATGCGCGAATACATACGCAGGTTGTAGAGGGAGTCGATTTTGTGGATGTAGACAATACTGTCCTCTTCCAGCGCCCCCAGGTGAATGGTCTCTTTGGTCAGACGCGAAAGCTCACGCATCTGCACATCCGCACTGCGGATTAAATCGACATTCTGCAGCGCCTTAGCGCCCAGTTCAAACAGCTTCAGTGTCAGTGAGTACTTCTCGCTCTCACCTTCCTGCGTGACATAACCCAGCGACTTCATGGTCTGCAGGAAACGGTAAACGGTGCTTTTTGACATCATCACGCGCTGCGCGAGCTCAGTAATACCGTGATCGCGCTCTTCACCCAGCGCCTGCAGAATGCCGAACACTTTAAGTACCGAAGAGACGGAATCGGGCTGTTTATCATTTTCAGCAGAGGACATCGCGCACCTTGTTAAACCTGTTTCAAAAAAAATGGAACGGACTGTCAGTATAGAGTGAGGCACACGAAGGCAGCAATGCTTTAACCATGACGTCATATTTAAAGACAGTTTTTATCCGTCCAATCGCTGTATTTCAGCGTTAATTTCATTAGCATGATGATATTCACCCTCTTTAGTAATTAATTTATGACACTCTCCCCTCCTCAGGATGGATTACCCGCGCGTCAGCGCTATATGGCAATCGTCACTATCGCGCTGGGCCTGACCATGGCGGTGCTGGATGGCGCGATTGCCAATGTTGCCCTGCCCACTATCTCGCGTGAACTGAATGCCAGCCCGGCGCAGTCGATCTGGATAGTGAACGCCTATCAGATTGCGATTATCGTCTCGCTGCTGTCGCTCTCCTTTCTGGGCGACATGCTGGGTTATCGCCGCGTCTATCAGGCGGGCCTGGCGCTTTTTATTGCCACTTCGCTGTTCTGCGCCTTCTCGACCACGCTGACCATGCTGACTTTTGCCCGCGTGCTGCAGGGATTAGGGGGTGCAGCGCTGATGAGTGTGAATACCGCGCTGATACGCATTATCTATCCGCAGCGTCATCTAGGACGCGGCATGGCGATCAACTCGCTGGTCGTGGCGGTTTCAACCGCGGCAGGCCCGACGGTCGCCGCAGCGATTCTTTCGGTGGCAAGCTGGAAGTGGCTGTTTCTGATTAACGTCCCGCTGGGTGCCATTGCGCTCTGGCTGGCGCTGCGTACGCTGCCTGATAATCCGCAGAAAGCGACAGCGCAGAAATTTGATGTTCCCAGCGCGATCATGAACGCCCTGTTCTTTGGTCTGATCATCTCTGCGCTGAGCGGATTTGCACAGGGACAGAGTCATCTGCTGGTGCTGTCGGAGGTCATTGCTCTGCTGGTTGTGGGCTGGTTCTTTATTCGTCGTCAGTTAAACATGGCGGTGCCGCTGCTGCCGGTTGATCTGCTGCGTATCCCGATATTCAGCCTGTCGATGGGAACGTCGGTCTGTTCGTTCTGCGCACAGATGCTGGCGATGGTGTCGCTGCCCTTCTTTCTGCAAAACGTCCTGCAGCGTGATGAGGTGGCAACCGGTTTACTGCTGACGCCCTGGCCGCTGGCAACCATGGTGTTTGCGCCGATTGCCGGCCGGCTGATTGAACGGGTGCATGCCGGGCTGCTGGGCGGCATCGGGCTGGCCATGTTCGCCCTGGGGCTGTTTCTGCTCGCCTGGCTTCCGGCCAACCCAGGTGATGGCGATATTATCTGGCGCATGATGCTGTGCGGTGCCGGTTTTGGGCTGTTTCAGTCACCCAATAACCACACTATCGTCACTTCCGCTCCGCGTCATCGCAGCGGCGGCGCCAGCGGCATGCTGGGCACCGCGCGCCTGCTGGGCCAGAGTATGGGTGCCGCGCTGGTTGCGCTGATGTTTAATCTGTTTGATGAACGCGGGACGCACGCTTCACTGCTGCTGGCGGGCAGCTTTGCCGCCGTGGCCGCGCTGGTCAGTGTGTCGCGGATGACGCAGACCCGCGCCTGATGGCAGAAACAGAAAAGGCGACCACCTGGCAGAGTGTGACCCGATTCGCTGTAAGGCCGAGCCCTCACAGGGAACCCGGTCAGATCGGAAAGACTTCTGTCATCCATGACGGTCGGCCCGCACCATCCATGGCGCGGGACGCTTTCCTATTCTGCCCGGGTTCCCTGCATGTTGAGCTTAAGATATTGCTGTCAGATTCAGTCTGATTATGGTTTCTAAACAGAAAAGGCGACCCAGGGTCGCCTTTTTTACTCTGCTGAACGCTACTTCAGATACTGGCCGCTGCGCAGTGCTTCAATACGCTTATCTAACGGCGGATGCGACATAAACAGCTCGCTGAATGATTTGCCTTTACCGTTGATACAGAACGCCATCATGCTGCTCGGCTCCTGCGGTTCGTAGCTGGTTTTCAGGCGCTGTAACGCCGCAATCATCTTCTCACGACCCACCAGCTTCGCTGAACCGGCATCGGCATGAAACTCACGGTGACGCGAGAACCACATGGTGATGATGCTGGCGAGAATACCAAACACCAGTTCCAGCACCATCGACACCGCAAAGTAGACCAGCGGGTTGCCGTTGCTGCTCTCCTCACCATCACGGTTGCCGGACATAAAGCCCGACGCGATCTGCGCCAGAATACGTGAAACGAAAATCACAAAGGTGTTCACCACACCCTGGATCAGCGTCATGGTGATCATGTCGCCGTTGGCGATATGTGACACTTCGTGTGCCAGTACCGCTTCCGCTTCATCACGGCTCATGTTCTGCAGCAGACCGGTTGAGACAGCAACCAGTGAGGCGTTACGCCGTGCGCCAGTCGCAAAGGCGTTGATGTCAGGTGCGTGATAGATCGCCACCTGTGGCATCGCAATACCCGCCTGTTGTGCCTGACGGCCAATTGTATCCACCAGCCAGCGCTCGGTTTCGTTGCGTGGCTGTTCAATCACTTCACCGCCAACCGATCGCAGTGCCATCCACTTCGACATAAGCAGTGAAACAAACGCACCGCCGAAGCCAAACAGGCCTGCCATGATCATCAGGCCCTGAACACTGCTTGACTGGATCCCTGTCAGGCTGAGAATCAGCCCGAATACCAACATCACAGCCAGGTTGGTCATCAGGAAAAGAGCAATACGCATCATTTTTGTTAATCTTCCTCAGTAGTTCACGCGCCTATACGCGGATCCATATCCTATGGGCATTGGGCTGCTTTTCAAGCAACCTTAACGTTTAAGTGCCTAAAAAGACATAACTTTACATTGTGACACGCCTGATGAGGAGCCCAGCCTTCAGGCTCCTTCACCAGCGCTAATCATTGCTTACTGGAAACTTTTCTGAGTACAAAAAAAAGCACCGCTGAGCGGTGCTTTTTCTGGCAATAGCGGATTATTTAGCCGCTGGCGCCTCTGGCTGGGATTTCTCCAGTTGCGCAAGATCGTTAGCGATCTTCACCGTCTCATCAAGATAGGGATCCGGCTCTTTATAATCTTTCGGTAACTCATCCAGGTTTTTCAGCGGTTTTTTGCCTTCGGCCTGATAGCGCGCGTTGATCCGCTCCAGACGAGACGCATCATCTTCGTGGTTCTCTTTCTCGCGCTGAGCGAGATTAAGCGACACGATGTTGCGCTTATCTTTCAGGGCATTGTAACGGGCAATGTCCTTCATGATGTACTGGAACTCGCGATCCTGAGCGATGCGGTCAGCATGCTGCTTAGTCAGCTGCACCACCAGCGGTTTCACATCACCGGTTTTGACATAGGTCGCCGCTTTAATGCTGTCCCACGGCAGTGCGTTATCTTCAAATTTCTCACCGGTTTCAGCCGCTTCAACGCCGGTTGGCATCAGCAGATCCGGCGTGACGCCTTTACGCTGTGTACTGCCGCCGTTAATGCGATAGAACTTCTGAATAGTGTAAGAAACGGAGCCTAACGCAGGCCACTCCGGACGCAGCATCTGATCGTAGATGCGGTTCAGAGAGCGATACTGCTGAACGGTGCCTTTACCAAAGGTTGGCTCGCCAACAATCACCGCGCGTCCGTAATCCTGCATCGCGGCAGCAAAGATCTCAGAGGCTGAGGCGCTGAAGCGATCGACCAGCACCACCAGCGGTCCTTTGTAGTAGACAACGCCGTCATTATCGCTGTCTTCACGAATCCGACCATTGTTGTCGCGTACCTGAACCACCGGACCACTCGGAATAAACAGACCGGAAAGCGAGACTGCTTCGGTCAGCGCGCCGCCACCGTTGGTACGCAGATCGATCACCACACTGTCGACGTTCTGTTTCTGCAGTTTCTGCAGCTGTACTTTCACGTCGTCGGTGAGGCCGACATAGAAACCAGGAATATCGAGAACGCCCACTTTCTGCTTGCCGACATTTTTGATGGTCAATTTAACCGCGCGATCTTCCAGACGGATTTTCTCACGCGTCAGCGTCACAGTACGGGTTTTGGTGCCCTTACCGGCTGGCAGAACTTCCAGGCGCACTTTGCTGCCCTTTGGTCCTTTAATTTTTGCCACGACATCATCCAGACGCCAGCCGATCACATCTTCCATCGGCTTGCCTGGCTGACCAACACCGACGATGCGATCGCCAACGGTAATGGCTTTGCTTTTCGCGGCCGGGCCGCCTGCGACCATCGAGTTAATTACCGTATAGTCGTCATCCATCTGCAGAACCGCACCGATGCCTTCCAGGGAGAGGCTCATCTCGGTGTTGAACTGCTCGGTGTTACGCGGCGACAGATAGCTGGTGTGCGGATCGATTTCGCGGGCAAAAGCGTTCATCACCAGCTGGAAAACATCTTCACCGTTGCTCTGGGCCAGACGACGGATAGCAAAGTTGTAACGCTTGGTCAGAACGTCGCGGATCTCGTTATCATCTTTGCCCGCCAGCTTCAGACTCAGCTGATCGTATTTGACCTTGGCATCCCACAGCGCATTCAGTTCAGACTGATCTTTCGGCCAGGGTGCTTTCGCGCGGTCAATGTCGATAGTGTCATTGCCGCTGAAATTCATCGGACGAGCCAGCACCGTCAGCGCATATTGATAGCGCTCAAAACGGCGTTTCTGCGCCAGATTATAAATATCGTAAAAGAGATCCAGCTTGCCACTGCGCAGCTCATCGCCGACGGTGGTTTTTTTGCTGGCAAACTGCGCCACATCTGACGCCAGCAGCACATTGTGGCTGTAGTCGAGCATGTTCAGATAGCGATCAAAAATTTTCGCTGAAAAGTTCTGATCCAGGTCGAACTGGCGATAGTGGGAACGGGTAAAGCGCGAGGTTACGCGCTCACTGACCGTCGGATCCTGCGGATCTTCGTGAAGCTGGGGAATCTGATCGGCGCGTGTAATGTTCTCCGCGCCGAAGGTTGGGCCTGCTAATAGCAGGCCCGCAATAAGTCCAACTTTAAAAAGGGTGTTCATGCCGGGGTTAGCCTCCGTTTCAGAACTGCAAGTGTTCTGCGCGCACAATCATTGCCATGCCGGAAGCGAGCTGGACCCGAACGCCGTCTTTTGATACTTCAAGAACGGTAGCGTCCATCGCACTTTTGCCTGCTTTAACTTTAATACTCTGGCCGGGTTGCAAAGTTGAGGTATCAGTGATGGGTCGGGCTTCCTGCTCCGGACGTGGGGCTGGCTTGCGATGCTGTGAGGCGGTCGCACGCGATGCAGTGGTCTGCGGACGCGGTTTACGCGCTGCTTCGCCTTCTGCAGGCTTACGTGCCGCGGGCTTGCGTGGACGACGCGGTGCCGCGCCCTCTTCGCTTTCGCCTGCTTCACGACGCGCGGCGCGCTGCTGGTCACGCTGCGCCTGGACGCGTGCTTTCGCTTCTTCCAGTTGCTTGCGTGCATGCTCAACGTGTTGCTCATCCAGCACGCCACAGGCGTTACCGTCGAGATCGACACGGATAGCACCGGCTTTGATGCCGTACAGATAACGCCAGCTTGACGTATAGAGACGCAGCGCGGAACGCAGCTGTGTTTTGCTCAGACCCATTTCGCCCTGAACACGCTCGACCAGATCCTGAAAGATACCGATTTTGAGCGGACGCGCTTCACCTTCAGCGCTAAAGCAGTGCGGAAAGCGCTCCGCCAGAAAAGTGATGACTTCTTTACTGCTATTCAACTTAGGTTGATTTTCCATGAAATTTCCTGATTACAACGGGTTTGCCGACCAGCGCAGGCATGAACAGGCGACATTATAATGACAACATCGCTAAATGCCATGTGATCCAGTCGATTAGCTGCGCGTCAGCTGCAGATATTTTTCTAAGTCGCTGTTCGCAAGCACTTCACAAAGCCCATCAGTCAGTGTGACCAGCCCCGATTCGTCGTCGCTGTCAAAGCGATTGTACGCCACGCTGTCGATGTCCAGCACCCCAACCACAGTGCCGTTCACTTTCAGAGGAATCACAATCTCAGCATTGCTGGCAGCGTCACAGGCGATGTGGCCCGGGAAGGCATGCACATCATCTACGCGTTGCACTTTTTCTTCTGCCAGCGCCGTGCCACACACACCTTTACCGACCGGAATGCGCACACAGGCGATTTTGCCCTGGAACGGGCCCAGCACCAGCGTATCCGCTTCCGTCAGCAGGTAGAAACCTGCCCAGTTCACGCCATCGAGACGTTCGTACAGCAGCGCGCTAAAGTTTCCCATCGCGGCGAGGAACGCCGTTTCTCCCGCCAGTAAGGCGCGCATATCGCGATTCAAATCGGCGTAAAAGGCAGTTTTGTTCATTATTCAACCGTTACCAATGACATCTGAACGGGCATTAGAGACCGTTCGTTAAAAATAAGTTTTAAATATCCAGAGCCACAAGGTGAATCATAGCGTTAGTTGCTATACCCTTAGCATTCTGTGGATCGAAGCGTGATGCCCGAGACAGGCACACAGACAATGTCTTTATGACCGATATCTGTTACTTCTGAAGAGCGAAGATTGCATCACCCTATGAAAATTCACGCTATCAGCCAGACATTGCCTCACGCACGTTATCAGCGTTGCCCGCAATGCGATACCCTTTTTTCCTTACCGGATGTGAAATCTCATCAGTCGGCACATTGCCCACGCTGTAACGCCGAAATTCTCAGTGGTCGCGACTGGCCGATGACCCGTCTTATGGCGATGGCCGCCACCATGATTGTGTTAATGCCCTTTGCTTTCTCCCTGCCGCTGGTAGATATCCGGCTGCTTGGCATGCGCATCAATGCCAGCGTACTGGAAGGCATCATCCAGATGACCCAGCAGGGTGATGTACTGACGGCCTCAATGGTGGCGTTCTGCACCATCGGCGCGCCGGTAACACTGGTGGCGGGTATCTGTTATCTCGGTATCGGCCACCGGCTGGGCATGAACCTGCGTCCCGTGCTGCTGATGCTGGAGAAGCTGAAAGAGTGGGTGATGCTCGATATCTATCTGATCGGCATCGCCGTGGCGTCGATTAAAGTGCAGGACTATGCTTCGCTGGAGATTGGCTACGGGCTGGCGGCTTACATCTCCCTGACGGTGCTGAGCGTGCTGACACTGATCCATCTGAATATGGAGCAGCTGTGGGAGCATTTCTACCCGCAGACGCCTGGCAATATGGCCCGTGACGATATGCAGGTCTGTCTGAACTGTCACAACACCAGCATACCCGATGAACGGGGCCGCTGCCCGCGCTGCCACACGCCGCTCGACTTCCGACGCCGCCACAGCCTGCAGAAATCCTGGGCCGCGCTCATCGCATCGATTGTGCTGTTGATCCCCGCAAATCTGATGCCGATCTCCGTGGTCTATCTTAATGGCTCACGGCGTGAGGACACCATCTTCTCCGGCATCCTGGGGCTGGGCGAAGGCAATATTCCGGTGGCGGCGATTGTTTTTATCGCCAGTATTCTGGTGCCGTTTATCAAGGTGCTGGTAATGCTGACTCTGCTGCTCAGCATTCATTTTCGCTGTGAACAGGGGCTGAGAACCCGCATCCGCTTGCTGCGGTTTGTCACCTGGGTTGGCCGCTGGTCAATGCTCGATCTGTTTGTCATTTCGTTAACCATGTCGCTGGTCAACCGTGATCAGCTGCTGGCTTTTACCATGGGACCGGCGGCGCTGTTTTTTGGCGCGGCCGTCATCCTGACCATTATGTCTGTTGAGTGGCTGGACAGCCGCCTGCTCTGGGATGCACATGCAACAGGAAACGCCGACTACACCGACTAACGCAACGCTGCGCAATAAGCGCAAAATTTCGCCCTTCTGGCTGCTGCCGATTATTGCGATGCTGATCGCCTGCTGGCTGCTCTGGACCAATTATCAGGAGCGCGGCACCACCATCACCATCAATTTCCAGACGGCGGATGGTATCGTGCCGGGTCGCACCCCGATCCGCTATCAGGGCGTGGAAGTGGGCACCGTGCAGGGCATTAATCTCAGTGATGATTATCGCAGCATTCAGATTAAAGCCAGCATCAAGAGCGATATGCGCGATGCGCTGCGTGAAGATACTCAGTTCTGGCTGGTGACGCCTAAAGCCTCGCTGGCGGGTGTGTCGGGGCTGGATGCGCTGGTCGGCGGTAACTACATCGGGATGATGCCAGGTAAAGGTAAACCCAGCGAGTCGTTTACCGCGCTGGATACGCAGCCCAAATATCGGGTAAATACCGGCGAATTGATGATCCATCTGCATGCGCCCGATCTCGGCTCGCTCAACACCGGCTCGCTGGTCTATTACCGCAAAATTCCGGTTGGTCGGGTCTATGACTACAGCATTAACAGCAAATCCGATGGCGTGTCGATTGATGTGCTGATTGACCGTCGCTTTATCAATCTGGTGAAAACCAACAGCCGTTTCTGGAACGTGTCAGGCATGAATGCTGACGTCAGTCTGAGCGGGGCTAAAGTGCAGCTGGAGAGTCTGGCGGCGCTGGTCAATGGTGCGATCGCGTTTGACTCACCACAGGGTGCGGAAACGGCCAAAGCTGAGCAGAATTACCGGCTCTATCCCGATCTGGCGCATAGTCAGCGCGGCGTGCAGATCACGCTGGATCTGCCCAACGGCAACAATCTCAAGGCGGGCAGCACCCCGCTGATGTATCAGGGACTGGAGGTCGGCACGCTGACCAAACTGAACCTGCAGGATGGCGGCAAGGTCACCGGCGAACTGACCATCGATCCCTCTGTTGTCGGTCTGATGCGCAGCGGCACCCGCATTGAGATGCACAGTCCGAAAATCAGCCTGACGGATACCAGCCTCAGCGCGCTGCTGACCGGCAACACGCTGGAACTGGTGCCGGGCGAAGGCGAGCCGCAGCAGCACTACACCGTGCTGGCGTCCAATGAGACTCTGCTGCAGAAGCCCCATGTGCTGACGGTAAAACTCAGCGCGCCAGAGAGCTATGGTATCGATCAGGGCCAGCCGCTGATGCTGCACGGCATGCAGATTGGTCAGGTGATGTCGCGTACGCTGGATGAAAATGGCGTGAATTTCGTGGTAGCAGTCAATCCTGAAAATCGCAATCTGGTGCATGGCGACAGCAAATTTATCGTCAACAGTCGGCTGGATGTGAAGTTCGGCCTTGATGGCATGCAGGTATTAGGTGCCAGCGCCCGTGAATGGGTGGATGGCGGTATCCGGCTGGATCCGGGCAAAAAGGGCGAGCCAAAAAGTGCCTATCCGCTGTTTGCCGATGCTGAAAAAGCGGAAGAAGGCATCACCGGCGATGGCCCTTCTACCTCGCTGATGCTGACCGCCAACAGTCTGCCTGACGTGCAGGCCGGCTCTGTCGTGCTTTACCGCAAATTTCAGGTGGGTGAGATTGTCAAAGTCACGCCGCGCGCTGACGCCTTTGATATTGCGGTACATATCCAGCCGGAGTATCGCAAGCTGCTGACCAGCGAAAGCGTGTTCTGGGCTGAGGGTGGCGCACGCGTCAGCCTTAACGGCAGCGGCCTGACGGTGCAGGCTTCGCCGCTTAACCGCGCGCTGAAAGGCGCGATCAGTTTCGACAATATGAGTGGTGCGCAGTCGGCCAAAGGGGCCAAACGCGTCCTCTATCCGTCTGAAACCGCCGCCCGCGCGGTGGGTAGCCAGATTACACTGCACACCTATGACGCCAGCAAGCTCTCTGCCGGAATGCCGATTCGTTACCTGGGTATTAATGTCGGCCAGGTGGAGTCACTGTCGTTAAGCAAAGATAATAATCAGGTGGTGGCGAAAGCGGTACTCTATCCGGAGTATGTGAACGATTTCGCCCGTCTCGGCAGCCGTTTCTCGGTGGTCTCACCGGAAATTTCCGCTACCGGCGTGAATCATCTGGAAACCCTGTTGCAGCCTTACATCAACGTGGATCCAGGTAAAGGTGGCGCCGCGCGCACGTTTGAGCTGCAGGAGAGCACCATTACCGACTCCCGCTACCTTAATGGCCTGAACATTTATGTTGATGCCACTGAGGCCGGTTCACTGTCGCTGGGTACGCCGGTGCTGTTCCGTGGTGTGGAAGTGGGTACCGTGACCGGCACTTCACTGGGTAATATGGCGGATCGTGTGCAGATCGCCCTGCGCATCAGTAAGAAGTACCAGCATCTGGTGCGTAATAACTCGGTGTTCTGGCTGGCATCCGGCTATAACCTGGACTTCGGTCTGGTGGGTGGCGTAGTGAAAACCGGGACATTCCAGCAGTTTATTCGCGGTGGCATTCAGTTTGCGACGCCGCCGACGGTGCCGCTGGCGCCACAGGCGAATCCGGATAAACACTTCCTGCTGCAGGATGAAGCGCCGAAAGATTGGCGTAACTGGGGAACGGCGATCCCGTCTCCGCGCTAAAGGCTATCTCAAACGGGCAGCCTGGCTGCCCGTTTCCTTTCCTCATGGTACACTGCCGCCTTTGTCTTAACTGGAATGTGCCCGTGTCAGATGCTTCTTCGCTTTTCCCCGCCGATTTTCTCTCATTAATGCGCCAGAGCCTGCCCGATGAGGCGAGCCTCGAACAATTTATTGCGTGCAGTCAGCAACCCCTGCGCCGCAGTATTCGCATCAATACCCTGAAGATCAGCGTGGCTGACTTTCTGAGTCAGACCGCTAATTATGACTGGCAGCTGACGCCGGTGCCGTGGTGCGAAGAGGGATTCTGGATCAGTCGGGAAGATGAGAGCCTGCCGCTGGGCAGCGTAGCTGAGCATCTCAGCGGCCTGTTCTACATTCAGGAGGCCAGCTCCATGCTGCCGGTGACCGCGCTGTTTGATGCTCAGTCAGAGGTCAGCGCCGTGATGGATATGGCGGCGGCACCGGGTTCTAAAACGACCCAGATTGCTGCGCGGATGGGCAATCAGGGCGTTATCCTGGCTAACGAATTCTCCTCCAGCCGGGTAAAAGTATTGCACGCCAATATCAGCCGCTGTGGCGTCAGCAACAGTGCCTTAACGCACTTTGACGCGCGGGTCTTCGGACCAGCCCTGCCGGAACAGTTCGACGCCATCCTGCTCGACGCGCCCTGCTCCGGCGAAGGGGTGATTCGCAAAGATGCTGATGCGCTGAAAAACTGGTCGCTGGCAAGTACGCACGAAATCGCCGCGACCCAGCGCGATCTGCTCGACAGTGCCTTCCACGCCCTCAAACCCGGCGGCACGCTGGTTTACTCTACCTGCACCCTGAATCAGATTGAGAATCAGCAGGTTATCGCCTGGCTGCTGGAGCGTTATCCGGACGCTGTTGAGGTTGTAGCGCTCGATGGGCTGTTTGAGGGTGCCGGACAGGCCGCGACGCCCGAGGGCTATCTGCATGTCTTCCCGCAGATGTTCGACAGCGAAGGCTTTTTCGTTGCCCGGCTGCGTAAAACCGCGTCGGTCGAACCCTTACCGCTTCCGGGCTACAAAGTGGGTAAACTGCCCTTCTCCCACCTCAGCCGCAAGCTGGAAAGTGAGATAGCCCAGGCCGCCGCCGCGGTCTCTCTTAAATGGGATGCGTCGCTGGAGCTGTGGCAGCGTGACAAAGAGATCTGGCTGTTCCCGAAGGCCGTCACCCCGCTGCTGGGCAAAGTGCGGTTCTCGCGCATCGGCCTGAAGCTGGCAGAAACCTTTGCTAAAGGCTATCGCTGGCAGCATGAAGCGGTGATTGCGCTGGCAAAACCCGATGCGGCGCAGACTTTTGAGCTCACCGCAGCAGAGGCGGAAGAGTGGTATCGCGGGCGGGATATCTACCCGGAAACGGAACCCACCCGTAATGAGATGATTGTCACTTATCAGCAGCAGCCGCTGGGGCTGGCTAAAAAAGTCGGCAGCCGTATCAAGAACAGCTATCCGCGGGAGCTGGTGCGCGACGGACGCCTGTTCCGCTGAGTCACTTTATTTGCACCATCGTCAGATGATTGCCAAACACTGCGCCGGTATCGATGTAGTGCAGATTGGCAATCGTCAGCGGCTGTTTCAGCGGCGTGTGTCCGAAGTAAAAGGCGTCAGCGCCACGGATACCCGCCCGTTCGCCTGACTCCATCGCCTCCAGCCGCTGACGGCTCCAGACCACCTGCTGCCAGTCGAGTGGCTTATTCAACGCATATTCCCGGGCCGGATAATCAGCATGAGCAATCACAACAGTTCGCTCATCGAGTTGCAGATGGAGAATCAGCGGCAGCTCACGGCAACGCTGCAACACGTGACGCGCCGCAATCAACGCTGCACCACGCAGCCGAAAAAACCAGTCGCCACCGTTCATCTGCCAGAGCGCCATTTCCTGCCCCTGTAATGCTGACAGCGCCATCTCCTCATGATTCCCCCGCACGCAGCGAAACCAGGGCTCCTCCAGCAGCGCCAGACAACCCAGGCTGTCGGGCCCGCGATCGATGATATCACCCACCGAAATCAGTAAGTCCTGCTGCGGGTCAAACTGATGCTGCTGCAACAGCGCATCCAGTTCGCGGCGGCAGCCATGCAGATCGCCGACCACCCAGATCCGTCGCCACGCTGCGCCATTCAGGGATTGGTAAAACATCGCTGCACCCGGCCTTTGTCTGCTGAAAACTTCTTCAGAGTATAGTCAGGGCTGACCCTGTACTGGCATGACGAGCTGGAAAGCAGAATGCAAAGGAGGCTGGCAACAAGGGAGCAAGGGAGCAAGGGAGCAAGGGAGCAAGGGAGCAAGGAGGCCTGACAAAACGATTAAAGAGAGGTGAAAGGAGCGTCCCTCCCGGCGCTTATCTCCGGCACTCAGTTAAGGTGGTAGCTCTGTCAGGGACGAAATACATCATAAAGCGATCAGGCGCGCCAGGCTATTCTGCCCCCATCATATCTGTAGTCATTTGGGATCAGCTACGCATTTTAGCCGGATATTTCTGCAGTTTCTCTGCCGGGCGCACCGGACGGCGCACCAGTTCACCGCCGCAGTTGGGGCAAAGATGAGTGAGATGCTCAGCACAGTCAGCGCAGAAAGTGCATTCAAACGAGCAGATGCGTGCCGCCAGAGAAGATGGCGGCAGATCAACGTCGCAGCGTTCACAATTGGGGCGAAGTTCCAGCATGGTGTGACTCCTTAAAAAGCGGTATGCGCCAGCTTCGCGGTTGCTGACCCGAATGTCGAGCCAGCAACCGGACAAGAGTGTGTCAGATCCGGACATCCTGCTTTAACGGTACAGTCATCGGCGAATGGCATCCTGCTGTGCCGCTGCTATTTGTGCCGCTGATCTTCAGTAAGGTCATCGGGCAAATCCTCTTCGTCAGCTGTGCCATCGAACTCAGCACTCTCCTCTTCCGGCTCCTGACCGCCCATCGACGCATGAATCACCTCCTCTTCCAGCGTCGGGATCAGCGCGGCACCCAGTGGCGAGGTCGCCAGACTGTCAGGCATCACCACATGCGGCAACGGCACTTCGGTCGTCGGAAGCGGACCCGGCGCACGCACATAACTCAGTCCGCCAATCACCAGCGCACAGAGCATAAAGAAGAGATAGAGCATATTGCTGCCCAGCGGCTGCATCAGCGCGCCGACCACCAGCGGGCCGATACTGGCGCCAATACCAAACGCCATCAGCAGACAGGCAGTTAACGAGACACGTCGATCGGCGGCGACCTGATCGTTGGCCAGCGCCACCTGCAACGGATAGAGCGCAAACTGCATCATGCTGGCGGCAAAGGCGATGCCAATCATCCAGTGGAAGGTCAGATGCGGCAGTACCACCAGCGGCACGCAGGCCACGGCAAAGAGCATGGCAATGATGAATAACAGCCGCTGGCGGTCGTAGCGGTCAGAGAGCCAGCTCAGCGGAAACTGCGACACCAGTCCGGCAAAAATCGTGAGACTCATAAAATAACCGGTCTGGCTGGTGGTGAAGCCTTTGCTGCTGCCATAAACCGGTGCCAGGCCATAGAACGCGCCAATCGCCATGCCGGTCACCAGGGTGGTGCCGAGCAGTTTGGGAATAGTGCGGATAAAATAGCCCAGCTCCATCGGCGCCGGCGTCATGGGCCGGACATGAGTGCGGGTGGTCAGTGCAATTGGCACCAGACAGAGCGCGAAACAGAGCGCCACAATCAGCAGCGTGCTCACCCCAAACCCCGATTGCAGGCTCAGGATCACCTGTCCGCCACTGAGTCCAAGGTAGGTGGCGACCATATAGAGGCCGAAAATCATGCCGCGCTGGGAAGATTCCGCCTGATCGTTGAGCCAGCTCTCCAGCACCATGTACTGGCACATCATGCAGAGCCCGATAATCAGACGCAGAAAGACCCACAGCGGAATAAAGTCTGTCAGCCCGTGACCCACCACCGAGGCGGTAATGATCCCGGCACAGGCCACGTAGGCACGGATATGGCCGACGCGGGCAATCAGGTTGTGCCCCACCTTGCCGCCAATCACCAGCCCGATATAGTTGGCCGCAATAATCGCGCCGATCAGCGCACCATTAACCTGCTCACTGGCCAGCCGCAACGAGACGTAGGTAGTCAGTAAACCGGAACCCAGCAGCATCAGAAGCGTAGTGGTATAGAGCGGCAGAAACGTACTGAATATTTTTCCCATATGACTCCCTGTCTACGCTTTTCAGGCATCAGGCCAGCAAAGCCCTAAAGATAGTCGATTTCGGCAGGTGAAGCGGTATTGTTGATGACGACGGTAGCGAAAAAAAGCCCGCCAGCAATTGCTCACTGACGGGCCCTGACTTAAGCGCTTGGGAAGCTGATGTTGCTGCCCGGCGCTTCACGGTTGAGATGGATGAAGTTCAGGTGTCGCTCATACTGATCCAGTATGTCGATGATCACCTGCTCTTTGCTGTAATCCATTAAGTCGTTACCCTGGCTGCCTTCCATCAGGAAGGTTTCCAGCCGGTAGTAGGTCGACTTACCGCTGCGGGCGCGATAGGTGAAGCCCGGAATCGAATATTGCTGCGGCCAGACCTGATAGATAAAGTCCTGCTCCTCGCCCAGATGGACGCGCAGATCCAGATAGCCAATCGGGTTGCTTTCATCCGGCTCAACGCTCTCCAGCGTGACCCGGCCATCCCGCAGCTCCAGCTCTTTCGCCACTTCCTGCATCGCCGGATAGATGGTTTTTTCCATCATCTGCTGGGTATAACGCGAGCCAGGGTAGTTCATCAGGCGCGAAAGACGCTTCTTCCAGGTCAGGCGATCGGTCGCATGAGCCAGATAGGGCGCGGTGTCGCGCGTGGCGCTGGCCCGACGGTGATCTTCAATCTTCAACGATTTAAACAGCCCCGCCATCACAAAGAAGATAACAAAGCTGAACGGCAGCCCCATGATCACCGTGGTGTTCTGCAAGGCAGTGATACCGTTGGTCATCAGCATACTCATGGTCAGTACCCCAATCGCCACAGACCAGAAGATACGCAGCCAGTTCGGTGCATCACTGTTGATGTCTTTCAGTCGCGAGGTGAAGTTACCCAGCACCAGCGAGCCGGAATCCGCCGAGGTGACGTAGAACAGCATACCGGTGATCGTCGCGACCGAGGCGCTGAGTTTAAACGCCGGATACTGCGCCAGCAGGCTATAGAAGCCGCGCTCCGCATGATTCATTACTTCCTGCGCAAACTCCGTATTGCCGTGGATGATCTGATACAGCGCGGCATTACCGAACACTGACAGCCACAACAGCGTAAAGGTAAACGGAATAATCAGCGTGCCCAGCACGAACTCACGGATGGTACGACCACGTGAGATACGTGCCAGGAACAGGCCGACGAATGGCGACCAGGCTACCCACCACGCCCAGAAGAAGAGCGTCCAGCTGTTCATCCACTGTGTCGGGCGATCAAACGCAAAGGTATTGAGCGTCATGCCCATAAAGCGGTTGATATAATCCCCGACGTTCAGCACCAGCGCATTCAGCAGGAACTCGGTGTTGCCGAAGAACAGCACAAACAGAATCAGTCCCAGCGCCATCACCACGTTCAGCTCAGAGAGAATACGGATCCCTTTATCGACGCCCGACGTGACAGAAATGGTGGCGATCACCACGGAGAGGACAATCAGTGCGGCCTGCGCGGTCAGGCCTTCCGGGATATCAAACAGCACTTTGAGGCCATAGTTAAGCTGCACGACTCCGATGCCGAGTGTGGTGGCGATACCAAAGATGGTGCCCACCACGGCGGCGATATCTACGGTGTGGCCAATCGGGCCATAGATGCGTTTACCAAAGATGGGGTAGAGCGCGGAACGGATGGTCAGCGGCAGGTTATAGCGATAGCTGAAGTAGCCCAGCGCGATGCCCATCAACGCATACATTGACCAGCCGGTCAGTCCGTAGTGGAACAGCGTCCAGACCATCGCCTGGCGGGCCGCTTCCATCGTCTGCCCTGCTCCCTCCGGCGGCTGCATATACTGCGTCACCGGTTCGGCGACCGAGAAGAACATCAGGTCGATGCCGATCCCGGCGGCGAACAGCATGGCGGACCAGCTGAGCACGCTGAACTCGGGTTTGGAGTGCTCCGGCCCGAGCTTGATCGAACCAAAGCGTGAGCAGGCCATATAGAGCACAAAAACAATATAGAGCGTGGCAGCCAGCATGTAGTACCAGCCGAAGGTGGCGGAAACCCAGTTTACCGCCTTGAGGATCCAGCTCGCGGCCAGTTCACTGTAGAGAATCGTCACAAGTGAAAACGTCAGAATCAATCCGGCAGAGGTATAAAATACAACGGGATTGAGTCTGTCTTTTTCACCGGCAGGTGGATTATTCATCGGTTACCTCTGGTTAATGTCCTGAAAATACGCAATGGATAAGTCTTGCCGTCCACGGCTTTCCGGCCTTGCGGCCCTGTTTCGTTCTGTCACTTCCTGTTAATCACTCAGGCAAACCAGCCTATTTTAGCACTCATTGCCGTTTCGCTTTCGCTACATTTAAAGAACAGCATCCTAACAAAGTTTCTTTTTATATTGAACGTGCAATCAAAAAAAGTTTAAATAGGGGCTCGATTTGAGGGTGGAGCTGGAGCTATGCCAAAGGTAGGGATGCAGCCGATACGTCGTCGGCAACTGATTGATGCGACCCTGAGCACGATTAATGAAGTGGGGATTAATGATGCCACTATCGCCCAGATCGCCCGTCGGGCGGGGGTATCCACCGGCATCATCAGTCACTACTTCAAGGATAAGAACGGCTTACTGGAAGCCACGATGCGTGATGTGACGCGTCAACTGCGGGAGGCGGTATTGTCGCGGTTAGAACCGCTGGCCGGTGCCTCTGCAGAACAGCGGTTGTGTGCCATCGTTGAGGGTAATTTTGATGATACCCAGGTGCACACGGCAGTGATGAAAGCCTGGCTCGACTTCTGGTCGAGCAGCATGCATCAGCCCCAGCTTAATCGCCTGGAGCGGGTCAGCAGCCGGCGGCTCTACTCAACGCTGGTGGTCGAATTCCGGCGTGAACTGCCGCTGGAGAAGGCAAGGCTGGCCGCACACGGTCTGGCTGCCCTGATAGATGGTCTGTGGCTGCGCGCCGCGCTGAGCGGTAAGCCATTTAACCCGGTCATCGCCCTCACACTGACCACCCAATTCATCCGTCAGCAACTGGCTGGCGAGCACGAATAACGGAAGGAGAAAACATGTCCCGATTCACCGAGCAGAAACTCTACATCGATGGCGCTTATGTTGCCGCAGCGTCTGGCGAAACGTTCCAGACGATTAACCCGGTCAACGGCGAAGTGCTGGCAGAGGTTCATGCCGCCGGCCAGGAAGATGTCAATCGCGCCGTTGCTGCCGCCAGAAAAGGCCAGAAAGTCTGGGCCGCGATGACCGCCATGGCGCGCTCGCGTATCCTGCGTCGCGCCGTCGATATTCTGCGTGAGCGTAATGATGAGCTGGCAGAGCTGGAAATGCTCGATACCGGTAAGCCTTACAGCGAAACCTCAGCGGTCGATATCGTCACCGGCGCAGACGTACTGGAGTATTACGCCGGTCTGGTTCCGGCGCTGGAAGGTCAGCAGATCCCACTGCGCGAAACCTCCTTTGTTTACACCCGCCGCGAACCGCTGGGCGTGGTAGCTGGTATCGGTGCCTGGAACTACCCGATTCAGATCGCCCTGTGGAAATCCGCGCCCGCGCTGGCGGCGGGTAACGCGATGATTTTCAAACCGAGTGAAATGACCCCGCTCACTGCCCTGAAGCTGGCGGAAATTTACACCGAAGCGGGGCTGCCGGATGGCGTGTTCAACGTGCTGCCGGGCATCGGTTCGGTTACCGGTCAGTTGCTCACTGAGCACCCTGGCATCGACAAAGTCTCCTTCACCGGTGGCGTCGTCAGCGGCAAAAAAGTGATGGCCAATGCAGCAGGTTCAACGCTGAAAGAGGTCACCATGGAACTGGGCGGTAAATCACCGCTGATCATCTTTGATGATGCCGATCTCGATCTGGCCGCCGACATCGCCATGATGGCGAACTTCTACAGCTCCGGTCAGGTCTGTACCAACGGCACCCGCGTCTTTATTCCTGCAAAACTGCAGGCCGCATTCGAGGCGAAAATCAGCGAACGCGTCGCCCGCATTCAGGCAGGCGATCTGCGTGACCCGGCGACCAACTTTGGTCCGCTGGTCAGCTTCAGCCATCGCGACAATGTGATGCGTTATATCGAATCCGGCATCGCTGAAGGCGCACGCGTACTGTGCGGCGGCAAACGTCTGACCGGTGGCGATTTCGACCAGGGTGCCTGGGTTGCACCCACCGTGTTCACCGACTGCCGTGATGAGATGAAGATTGTGCGTGAAGAGATCTTCGGACCGGTCATGTCGATCCTGAGCTACGAAAGTGAAGAAGAAGTGATCCGCCGCGCCAACGACACCGAATTTGGTCTGGCCGCCGGACTGGTGACGCAGGATCTCAATAAGGCGCACCGCGTGATTCATCAGATCGAAGCAGGTATCTGCTGGATTAATACCTGGGGCGAATCGGCCGCAGAGATGCCAGTGGGGGGTTACAAGCACTCCGGCATTGGCCGTGAGAATGGCCTGATGACGCTGCAGAGCTACACCCAGGTGAAGTCCGTGCAGGTTGAGCTGACGCGTTTTGAGTCAGTCTTTTAATCACTTAACCTGAGGAACGATGAATGGAATTTGATTACATTATTATTGGAGCCGGATCCGCAGGAAACGTTCTGGCTACCCGTCTGACCGAAGAGAGCAACGTGAGCGTCCTGTTGCTGGAAGCGGGCGGCCCGGATTACCGCTTTGATTTTCGCACCCAGATGCCTGCGGCTCTCGCCTTCCCGTTACAGGGCAAACGCTATAACTGGGCCTATGAAACCGAGCCAGAGCCTTACATGAACAATCGCCGCATGGAGTGTGGTCGCGGCAAAGGTCTGGGCGGTTCATCACTCATTAACGGCATGTGTTATATCCGCGGTAACGCGATGGATCTCGATAACTGGGCCAGCGAACCTGGGCTGGAGAACTGGAGCTATCTGGACTGCCTGCCCTACTACCGTAAAGCGGAAACCCGCGATATCGGCCCGAACGATTTCCACGGCGGCGACGGCCCGGTGTGTGTTGCAACGCCTAAAGCGGGCAATAATGTGCTGTTTGAAGCGATGATTGAGGCCGGCGTGCAGGCGGGTTATCCGCGCACAGACGACCTTAATGGCTATCAGCAGGAAGGTTTCGGTCCGATGGATCGTACCGTCACACCAAACGGTCGTCGTTCCAGCACTGCGCGTGGCTATCTCGATATGGCTAAAGGCCGCGCTAACCTGAAGATCATCACGCACGCCACCACCGATCGCATCATCTTCGATGGCAAGCGCGCGGTCGGTGTGGAGTATCTGCAGGGCGACAGCAACACCATCAACAAAGTAACCGCGCGTCGTGAAGTGCTGCTGTGTGCCGGCGCTATCGCTTCGCCGCAGATCCTGCAGCGTTCTGGCGTGGGTTCTCCTGAGCTGCTGAAGCAGTTCGACATCCCGGTGGTTCACGACCTGCCGGGCGTGGGTGAAAACCTGCAGGACCATCTGGAGATGTATCTTCAGTATGAGTGTAAGGAACCGGTCTCAATCTATCCGGCTCTGAAGTGGTGGAATCAGCCGAAAATCGGTGCAGAGTGGATGTTTAACGGCACCGGTATCGGCGCCAGCAACCAGTTTGAAGCGGGTGGCTTTATCCGCAGCCGCGAAGAGTTCAGCTGGCCGAACATTCAGTATCACTTCCTGCCGGTGGCGATTAACTACAACGGCTCCAACGCGGTTGATGCCCACGGCTTCCAGTGTCACGTCGGCTCAATGCGTTCTCCAAGCCGCGGTCATGTACGCCTGAAGTCACGCGATCCGCGTCGTCATCCGGCCATTCTGTTTAACTACATGTCGCATGAGCAGGACTGGCATGAGTTCCGCGATGCGATTCGCATCACGCGCCAGATCATTAATCAGCCAGCGCTGGACAAGTACCGTGGCCGTGAAATCAGTCCGGGACTGGATTGCCAGACAGATGAGCAACTGGATGAGTTCGTGCGTAACCACGGCGAAACCGCCTATCACCCGTGCGGCACCTGTAAGATGGGTAACGACCCGATGTCCGTCGTTGATGGCGAAGGTCGTGTGCATGGACTGGAAGGCTTACGCGTGGTTGATGCGTCGATTATGCCGCTGATCATCACCGGTAACCTGAACGCCACCACTATCATGATTGGCGAGAAGATTGCCGATAAGATTCGTGGTCGCGATCCATTGCCGCGCAGCACCGCCGCTTATTATGTCGCGGGTGATGCACCCGTTCGCACGGTTCCGCAGCGCGCTGAATAATACGTGACAGCGTCACTTAATAATAGTCGGGCACTTTTATTGCCCGGCTATTTTTTCATTACGGTTTACCACACATCCTTTTCCACATTTCACCATTTTCAAATCATCAAACCTTAACCGACATCAAACAAAGCAGCATCTGCTGTTGATTTGGTGATGTGCAGAATGCTATAAATCCAGCGTCTATTTAACCGGAGGCACTATCCGTCCACTGATGAGAAGCAACAATGTGGATGTGTTGTAAATTTTATGAGCAGAATGTTCATGTCAAACCCCCTGTTTTCCCCCATTTGCCTTTCTGGCTGGAATGCCGCCGATCAGCACTGGCGTAACGCCCTGTAGTCCCCTCACCACTTCGACACTGTTCTGAGTCTGCCCGCACGTTGTGCGTTGTTGCAGGTCGTCATTTATCGTTGCTGGAGAGCACCCATGCGCGCCTGGGTTTTATTATCACTCGCTATTGTTACTGAGATTATTGGTACCCTTTTTATGAAATGGTCCAGCCTCAATGGCAGCCATTCCGGCTACCTGATGATGCTGGGCATGATTGCCTGTTCTTATATTCTGCTGAGTTTCGCCATTAAACGTATCGCCCTGGGCGTGGCTTATGCCCTGTGGGAAGGTATCGGCATCATGCTGATTATGTTATTCAGCGTGCAACTGTTTGGTGAAACGTTGTCAGCGCTGAAAATCTGTGGGCTGGTGACGCTGATCGTCGGAATTGTGTTGATCAAAACCGGCACCCAATCATCAGCGGAGGTTAATCATGCTCATCGCTGATCTTGTTCATGCGTCCTGGCTGGCGCTGGCTATCGTGCTGGAGATTGCCGCCAACATATTCCTTAAATATTCTGATGGGTTTAAGAAACCGCTGTACGGTCTGCTTTCACTTTGTTGTGTCCTGCTCGCGTTTAGCGCACTCGCTCAGGCGGTCAAAGGTATCGATCTCTCGATCGCCTATGCGGTCTGGGGCAGTTTTGGGATTATCGCCACTGTCGCGGCCGGATGGGTGTTGTTTGGCCAGCGGCTGAACCGCAAAGGCTGGGCCGGCCTGACCCTGCTGCTGGCCGGTATGATCCTGTTAAAACTGGCCTGATCGGCCATCTCAATCAGTGATATTGATTAAGGGTGTGCCACTGCACGCCCTTAACTTCCTGTGCTTTCCCACCCTGTTTCGGTTGATTTTTCCCTCCTGCCTGTGCTCGGAATCCTCTTACTTTTGTAAAGGCCCGTTTACATATCTGTTGCCTTGAGGCTTAGTGAGCGCCGAAGGTCGGATAAAAACGAGGAATAGTTATGTCTGCAACACGAGGTTGGTCTACCGAGCTGGAGGGATTACGCGGCATCGCTTCTCTCTGGGTATTAGTTGGCCATATCAGCTTACTGGTTCATTGCCATATCACGCTTATTTCATCCCCTGGCATCGGAGTCGATCTGTTTATTCTGTTATCGGGTTATCTGATGGCGAAAAACTACGTCGAGCGTCAGCAGAAAGAGCCGTGGCAGAGCACAGAGACCATTAAGAAGTTCTGGATCCGGCGCTTCTTCCGCATCGCCCCGCTCTACTATCTGCTGCTAATCATCGCTCTGATTTATGGCCCGTGGTTTGGCGAGATGCGTGACACCATTGCTCACTTCTATTCCGGCACCGCCACTGAATCATCGCGTTACACCGACCAGTCGCTGGCAAACATCCTGACCCACTTCAGTTTCCTGTTCGGCCTGCTGCCCGAATATGGTTTTAATACCGTGCTGCCTGACTGGAGTATCGGGCTGGAGATGCAGTTCTATCTGCTGTTCCCGTTCATCATGCTGGTGACGCTGCGCTTTGGTTATGCCGCATCGCTGATTGGCATCATGGCGCTCTGCTGCGCTGGCCGGTATGTGCTGGCAGATTATTATGAGGCGTTTGAGATGCCTTCAATGATCCTGATAAAGCTGAATATGTTCCTGTCGGGCATGCTGCTGGCCGAGGCGATTCGCCGTAAATCCCTGCTCTACGTCGCCTTTGCGCTGCTCGGCCCGGTCGCCAGCGTGGCGATGGGTCTGGGCGCGATTAAGCTGCAGGTGATTATGGAGGCGCTGATGATCGTCGGTATGACGGCGATTCTGTGGCAATACCCGCAGGGCAGCCTGATGGCAACGCTGATTGCTCTGCCACGTAAGCTGCTGAACAACCGTCTCAGCACCTGGCTGGGCGACGTGTCGTTCTCGGTCTACCTGCTGCATCTGCTGATTGTGCTCCCGATGATCGCACTGCTGCTCAATCACACCGACATTGAGTTTAAGAGCGACATGATGCGTTTCCTGATTGTCTGCGTCTCTGCCATCCCGGTGACCTATGCGCTGGCCTCTTTACTCTATAAATATGTTGAGAAGCCCGGCATTCAGATTGGTAAGCGCGTGCTGAAGCCGAAGCTGGCCGATCAGACCAGTTAAGTTTTTAACGCAGCCCATCCCTTTCCTAAAAGCCCCTGACGGGGCTTTTTTATTGCCGCTTCACATGGCTTCTCCTGAGCGGAAGTCAGCACACCCGCCGAGGTGAACTACACTTTCCCGGTTAACAATCTGACGCAGAGGAGAGAACATGAGCATTCAGCATCTGCTGCTATCCAGTGACGGTGGCGCAGTGATCATTGAAGCAGAACAACTCGAAAGTGAGCTGGTTATCCCGCCCCACCTGCAGACCCTGACCGGCGGTGAAGCTGACAGCGATACCGGCCATCGGGTGGCGGTAACAAAGCACTACTGCAAGGGACGCTACTATGCGGTTGCCCTTGATCGCCATGCGGCCAGCAATGAAATTGATGACGTGATCGACCTGCTGCATCCGGCCCCGCTTGATTAGTCTTTGTCGGACAGAACCAGTTAAGTTCAGCTGAACTGCTGGCGGAAAAACTCAGTATTGCCGGTGTGCGGCATTTACCTATTCAGAAGAGGATAAGTATCATGCAAAAGAAGAAGTGGTTTGTTTCTTACGTGATTAAGCCTGAAGGTGAAAATCATGTCACGACTCACGCCTTTATCGAGGGTGACGATGTCGAGGAGGCGCTGGAAGCCTTTATGTTCGAAACCAAGAAAAGCCTGTCGCTGGAAACCGGAGAGCTGATTCTGCTTTCGGTGAGCCTGGTGTAACCTCTGATTAACCTCGCAATTGCGGGGTTTTTTATGTCCTGTATCAGGATCGGTTATCTATTTATATTATTTATAATTTCCCTGGTGCGGCACTCAGTTACTTACTGGGATAAGGCCAGGCGTGATCCACGCCAGTTGATGACAGCAGACCGGTAACAGCCAGATACGCCAGTATCAGGACAAACAGCACAATCGCTGCGATTTCAATGGATTTGAGTAAGTGATGCTTAGCCATAAATAACCCTCCTTCAGATGTGTGTAATCAGACTTCACCCCATAAACTATAATGTTACCGGTAAAGTTCAAGTGAAAATCACATCATGAAACATAAAGCCGCGCTTATTAATGCTTTAACCGAATGTGCTCTTAGGCATTCAGAGGGAGAGAACTGGCCTTACAGGCATAAAAAAGCCCGCACGGCGCGGGCTTCTGCGATTATCAGCACGGATTATTCAGCAGGCTGACCGGTAAAGTCGATTACCATCCTGCCGCGGATCTTGCCCTGAATCATCTCATCGAAGATGGCATTGACCTCACCAATCTTCCTTTTGGTCACCTTCGGCACCACCTTCCCTTCTGCCGCAAACTGTAAAGCTTCCGCCAGATCGTTACGCGTTCCGACCAGCGATCCCACCACCTGTATGCCATCGAGCACCAGACGTGGAATATTCAGGCTCATCGCTTCTGGCGGCAGTCCGACAGCCACTACCCGACCACCGGCCCTGACCGCATCGACAGCAGAGTTAAACGCCGCTTTAGCAACCGCCGTTACCACAGCCGCATGCGCCCCACCGGTTTGCTCCTGAATAAAGCGAGCCGCATCTTCGCTGGCAGAGTTTACGACCAGGTCGGCGCCCATCTCTTTCGCCAGTGCCAGTTGCCCATCACTCACGTCAACTGCGATCACTTTGGCGTTAAAGACATTTTTTGCATACTGCAGGGCGAGATTTCCCAGCCCGCCAAGACCGTAAATCGCCAGCCACTGACCCGGTTTTACCTCGGACACTTTCACCGCTTTATAGGTGGTGACACCGGCGCAGGTGACACTACTGGCGGCGTATGGGTCAAGCCCATCGGGGACTTTGACCGAGTAGTCTGCAACGACGATACACTCTTCAGCCATGCCGCCATCGACGGTATAACCGGCATTGACGACCTCTCTGCAGAGCGTTTCGTTACCGGAGTTACAGTATTGGCAGTGACCACAGCCCTTAAAGAACCAGGCCACGCTGGCACGATCGCCTGGCTTGAGTGAGGTGACATCTGGCGCGACTTCCTCAACAATACCGATACCTTCGTGGCCCAGCGTCACGCCGGTTTTATCACCGAAATCACCGTTCTTCACATGCAGATCGGTATGGCATACGCCACAGCATTCCATCCTGAGCCGTGCTTCGCCCGTTTTGAGAGGACGCAACGTCTTCTCAACCACTTCAACCTTGTGTTCACTGTTAGCAATTGCCGCTTTCATAAACGTTACTCCTTTTGATTGAAGACTTAAGGATAAGCCAAACCGCGGTGATGACAAGATGACAGGTAAGCTTTGGGTGCGAGGCTGGCAGGATTGTTTCTGCTTTTGTGAATGGGGTGGGTTTTTGGGATGGAGACCGGGCACTATAAGCTAGTAGGGTTATTTTGCGTTCGCTTTTCAACCCAAATTTTAAGCTCACTAATATGTCAGGGTTTTATTAATACCATCGGTTAAATTTAATATACACATAAGAAACTACGACAACCCATGTAAAACTAAGGAGTGCTGCATACTGCGGAACAAAGCAGATGAAGATATACACGCCCGCCACAATAACTGCAGCAGGGACTAAATATAAAAAAGACTTAATGAGCCATAAAATAGCACGCTTCATTTATTCAGAATCTCATATAGGGCGTCAGCAATTTTCCCCTGTTTGGCAGTACAGGTGCTGATACTGCCGCATCGAATATTGCATGGACGGAAAAACCTGAATAAAAACCCATTTTACGCCCAAAGCTTTCAGTTAAAACTTTTCAATGGCTAAATGTTTAATTCGGCCATTGAATCATTTCATCCAGCCTCTTCAGAATATCGGGGAAATAGCTTTCATTAAGGCCAAAGCTGCCTTTAACCTGAACGCTGTCGGCATGGGATTCCGGGCGAATATCAAACTCTACTATTACACCATCTTTACCAGTCACTTTCCTGATAACCATGTTGAGCTGACCACGCTCGCTGCGAAAAATGAAAGGTTTTAATTCGCGCTGTGCGATTATTGCCTGATAATTCGCGGCAAACTCATCCTTTAAAATTCTTAGCTCACCTACAGTAAATTCAGTCTGAAACTGTACTTTCACGCCGCTTACGGAGAATTCTATCCATGACTGGATCCAATCCCATAAGTGCCCAGCAGGATCTGCTTCATTGTCGGGTATCCTTTCAAAAGGAGAAATCACGAAGGTGAAATCCTCATTGCGAAAATCAAACATAAAAGCCTTCCTTTCAGTTAATCCATATATTTGAAATGCGATATCGTCCAGTCTGATTCACGCACCACAACTTCGAGGGTGTATTCTTTGTACTCATACTGCAGTGTTTGCTTATTAAAGCGTAGCTTGAACATTCTGGTTTCATATCTGAACATGCCCTCACCTTTACGGGGATCTGCCATTCTCTTGCCATATCGAATGGCTCGCTCCTGAATTTGCAGAGGGACATAGCGACCCGGTTCATACATGTGTTTTGCAGCAGCCTCAGTCATTTTAAGGTTACGTGCATGCAGCCCGAGTTTCAGTCTGCTGCGCAGAAAGGATATAGTGGATTGACTGAGCTTCGCATAAACAGCGGCACGTGCCCCTGATTCAAACAGCACCCGCCCTGTACGAAGGATACGAAAAATACCCAGGCCAAACAGGGCAATATCCGTGGGATCAATCAGGGGTGTTTCAAGTGGCGCTTCTTCCAGCCTGACAAAATACCCCTGAACGTCATAAATCTGCCACAAACCCGGAGCCTGTGCGACCGAGTAACCGATACACATACCGCTGGTTTCATCTGTTACGGGCTTTGCATTTCCTGGCAAATGGCTGGGGCGAATCTCAAAAAAAACGCCCTGAGGCAATCTCGACTCAAATGTGTAGTAACGTCCAGGTTCCTGTTTTGCTGCTGTTCCTGATATCATTCTCAATCCCTCGTTCATGATAATGGCTGCATTATAGTGCCACACTAAGATAAAACGATCACTCTCCGAAATTTGCCTATCCGTCCGTCAGAGAACTATAAATACGTGAATTCCTCGGCACGAGCTGTGTCCCCTAGCATACCTTCACTCAGTGGACATCGGATGAATGATTAGCGTCACTGTGTGTGCATTATCGAAATCAATAACGGCATGTTTGTCATGAAGACTTGATCCAACGTAACGCCCCAGATGGATTAATGAGAGTATTAGTCGAAGCGCGCGAAATGAGAGGTATTAAGATTGGGCCAGACCTGCCGAATTTTCATGAGATGAGACGCGCTGAAAGTCGACTATTTGATGTGAGAATCGAAGAAGTTTTTTGTAAAGGCCATTCGACCATAAAAAACTTTTCTATGAAGAAAAAACAATCGTGATTCAAGCGATCAGGAATATGTGATGGCATAGATTGAATAGTGTGATTTCGGGATGTTTCGTAACAATCACATAAAATCTTTATAAATCATAAAGCAAAAAAAGACCGAATACGATTCCTATATTCGGTCCAGGGAAATGGCTCTCAAGGAGCCGTGCGCTAAAAGTTGGCATTTATGAAGGCGATGTCGCCTTGCCATTTAACATTAGAACAGCGCGGTGGAATTGCCAGCAAACGTGAGGCGCAGGACCATAAACCGGATCAGTTTGTGATCGCAACGGCAAAAAAGAGGGGTTGGGCGCAGCGCGGTGCTGCACCCGACAGGTTTATTTACCGCACAACGCCTGGGTGCGCTCAACAATCGGCTGCAGACTCATCATCTGGCCCGGATGCGCTTTATCTTCGGCCTGGATCACGCTGATCGGCTGCGCTTTCACCTGTTTGTTTTTGAAAAGTGTGTCGGCGATATCGTTCAGGGGGTATGTCATCAGCGTGCTCGGGTTGATGGCAAACATCGCACCATCTTTCTCACAGGTCAGCATCACCTCTTCACGGTTAAACGGCCACTTCTCTTTACCGATCTCAAAGCGGCTGACGGTAATGATTTGTGCCGCCAGCGCCTGGCCGCATACGGATAACAACAGGATTGCGGGGATCACTTTCTTCAGCAACATAACTACCCTTTTCTCTCTTAAACCACATTCAGGCTGGCGACAGCGTGGCAAATACGCTGACCAGCCCAACCACTCCGCACGCCAGCAGCAGTTCAAGCTGCGTCATGCGAATAAATTTTTGCTGCGTCCCGCTGCCCGCCAGGCGGAATCGCGGCACCAGCCAGTATCGGTTAATCAGCGCCACCAGCACCATCAGGGCAACCAGCAGCACTTTGCACAACAACAATACAATGTAGCGTGAATCGTGCCACGTGAGCGGCCAGCCCACGATCATCACGCTGTTTATCAGGCCACTCAGCAGCGTTAACGCCACCGCCAGATGACCATAGCGCGAAAAGCGCATCATGGTGCGGATAGCGTCGGTACGGCGATCGATCTGGCGCGCCTCCCGCATCAACAGCAACAGAGGCAGTAATCCGCCCGTCCAGAACGCCGCGGCAATCAGATGCAGTGCATGATTGAGCTGCTGAAGCAATCCCGGCCAGTCATCGCGCATCGCGGCATGACCTATCAGAGCCATGCAGGCCAGTTGCAGTACGCCTGCCAGCAGTAACACGGGCTGACGCAGCCGCCCGGTCAGTAACAAACCGGCAACAGCCAGCAGGCTAAACAGGATTTCCCACAGCCACACGCCACCGAAGTGCGTGCCAATCACCGCCAGCCAGACATCAACATCGGCCAGATTGGTGCTGTCGCCGCTCATCAACACATTCTGGCAGGCCAGCATCGCCAGTGCACTCAGCAGCGCCAGCCAGGCGCTCCCTTTCACCAGCGGGTTTAATCGTCGCGCCAGTAGCGGTCGATAGCGTTTGGGTGCCAGCAGCGCGCTGTAACAGGCGCTGCCGGTCAGCAGCATCACGGCGGCAAAATGCAGCGCGCGTAACAGGATCCAGAGTGTGGTCACCGGCGTTACTTCACGCTAAAGCGATAGCTTCCTGCGGTTTTATGTCCATCCACCGACAGCACATGCCAGTTAACCTGATAGCTGCCCGCTTGCAGCGGCTGAGACAGGCCCACAATCAGCCGGTTTTTCTGGCCAGATTCAACGCGGGCTTTAGCGGTGGCGACAGGCTTCTTTGCACTATTCAGCAGCGTGACGCCGCTGAATGCCGCTTCAATATCTTCACTGAAGTTCAGCGTCAACGCATCGGTGGATGTCGTTACCTGCGCTTTGGCCGCCGGGATAGAAGACTGGAGATGCGCATGCGCCGCTGCCAGCGAACTGAATATCATCAGTCCGGCTGCCGCCAGCGCAATAATCATGCGGGAAATCAGTTTTTTATGCATAAGATCATCCTTTTAACCGCCGCCAGGGCGATAAACGTGGCAAAAGAATACGCTGCTGTATTTGCACTGTCGAGGCCAGCGATGCGATCCTTTATCCTTGATTCAGACCGCCGAAAACATTACTTTTGCCCGCTATCGTCAGGAGAATATTATGAGCCATAACCTTGCCCTGCTGTCCCAGGAAGAGAAAGACAAGATTAATGTCGATTTGGCGGCAGCGGGTGTGGCGTTTAAAGAGCGCTATAACATGCCGATCGTCGCCGAAATGGTGGCGCAGGAGCAGCCCGAAGCGCTGCGTGACTGGTTTCGTCAGCGTCTGATGCACTACCGCCAGGCGTCGCTCAGCCTGTCGCGCCTTCCTTATGAACCGAAGATGAAGCAATGATATTTCGCGTTATTGATACCGAAACCTGCGGTCTGCAGGGTGGCGTAGTCGAAGTGGCGTCCGTGGATGTGGTCAACGGCCAGATTGTGAATCCGATGAGCGATCTCACCCTGCCCGACCGCCCTATCAGCCGTCAGGCGATGGCAGTGCATCGCATCACCGAAGCGATGGTCGCCGGTAAGCCAACCATTGAAGAGGCGATCCCGCGCTATCACGGCAGTGCTTTTTACGTGGCGCACAACGCCAGCTTTGATCGCCGGATGCTGCCGGAGATGTACGGAGAGTGGATCTGCACCATGCAGCTGGCGCGTCAGCTCTGGCCGGGTATTAAATATGGCAACCAGGCACTGTGTCATTCGCTGAAGCTGGATGTTATACCGCCCGCCGACCTGCATGCCCACCGCGCGCTCTATGACTGCTATGTTACGGCGGCGCTGCTGATCCGTATTATGGAGACCTCCGGCTGGAGTGCCTCCGAGATGATTGTGCGGTCACAACCGGCGGCCCAGCGCGACGACGTTCTGCCGTTTGGCAAATACCGCGGTCAGGCGATTGCGGTGGTTGCGCGTAAGGATCCGGGCTACCTGAAGTGGATGCTGGATAACGTCAGCGATCTGCGCCCGCCATTGCGGCAGGCGCTGCGTAAGTACCTGACCGAGTCTCAGTAATCCTGGGCTGGCGGTAAGGTGCCCTGCGCCAGTCCCAGCAGGAAGCTGTATTCCATCGCGATCCCTTCATAGGCTTTGTAGCGCCCCGACTTGCCGCCGTGACCTGCATCCATGTCGGTGCAGAGCAGCAGCAGGTTATTGTCGGTTTTCATCGATCTCAGCTTCGCCACCCACTTGGCCGGTTCCCAGTACTGCACCTGAGAATCGTGCAGGCCGGTGGTGACCAGCAGGTGGGGATAGGCTTTCGCCTCGATATTGTCATAAGGGCTGTACTGGCGGATATAACGGTAGTACTCCGGATCATTGGGGTTGCCCCACTCGTCATACTCGCCGGTGGTCAGCGGAATCGACTCATCCAGCATTGTGGTAACCACATCCACAAACGGCACCTGGGCAACCACGCCGTGGAACCGCTGCGGTGCCAGGTTAATCACCCCGCCCATCAGCAGGCCGCCCGCGCTGCCACCCATGGCATAGAGCCGTTCCGGGTGTCCGATGCCGCGCGCCACCAGTGCGTTAGTGACATCGATAAAATCGGTGAAGCTGTTCATTTTGTTCAGCAGGCGACCGCCGTCATACCATTGCTGCCCCAGCTCACCGCCGCCGCGCACCTGTATCAGCGCATAGACAAAGCCGCGATCCAGCAGGCTCAGGCGGCTGACGCTGAAATCGGCATCCATACTGCTGCCGTAGGCACCGTAGCCATACACCAGCATCGGATTCTGCCCGGGCTGATAGTGTTTGCGGTGATAGACCAGCGATACCGGCACTTCGGTGCCATCGCTGACTTTGATCCAGTGGTGTTCGCTTTTGTAATCTTCCGCGTTAAAGCCTTTCACCGCGCTCTGCTTCAGGATGCGGCGTTCACCGGTATCCATATCCAGTTCAAACAGCGTGGTCGGCGTGGTCATCGACGAATAGCCGTAGCGCAGTTTGCTGGTGCGCGGCGTCGGATTGTAGGCCAGCCAGGTCACATAGGTCGGGTCGTCAAAGGCGATGCCGCTGGTTTCACCGCTGGCCCAGTTGATCTGCCGCAGGCTGGTTAAGCCGCGCTGGCGCTCCTCGACCACCAGCCAGTCCCGAAACAGCTGAAAATCTTCCATCACTACCTGTTCCCGTGCCGGGATCAGGGTTTCCCAGCGTGATTCATCCAGATAGCGGCTGCGGTACAGCCCGAAGTTTTCGCCTTCCCGGTTGGATCGAATGAAGAACTGATGATCGTAGTGGTCGATGCTGTACTCATGATCGCGGCGGCGCGGCAGAAACACATGGGGCTGCGCGTCGGGGAAGTTCGCATCAATCAGCTGAATTTCGCTGGTGTTGGTGCTGTAGAGCGCAATCATGATGAACTGCTTGGAGGTGGTCTTATGCACGCTGAGATGATAAGTATCATCCTGCTCTTCATACACCAGTTGGTCATCAGACTGTGGTGAACCGAGTTCGTGTCGCCATACCTGATAGGAGAGCAGCGTCTGCGGGTGTTTTCGCACATAGTAGAGGGTGCGCGAGTCATTACCCCACGCGAAGCTGGAAGAGGCATTGCTCAGCACTTCAGGGTACCAACTGCCACTCTCCAGGTTACGGAAGCGGATGCCATATTGCCGGCGAGACAGGAAATCTTCAGCCAGCGCCATGACCCGGTTATCCGGACTGATATGCAGCGCGCCCATGGTGTAGAAATCGCTGTGCGAGGCGCGCTGGTTGGCATCCAGCAGCAGGTTCCACTCGTCAGACTCATCGCTCGCGGCGGGCTGGCGGTAATAGGCCGGGTATTCGTTACCGCTCTGGTAGCGGCTCTGATAACGGTAGCCATTTTTCACATAGGGCACCGAGTGATCTTCAGGCGGCAGCCGATCGATAATCTCTTTTAATACCCGGTCCTGCAGTGGCTGCTGTGACGACATGATTTTTTTGCCGTAGTTGTTTTCGGCACGCAGGTAATCAAGAACCTCGCTGTTTTCGCGCTTGTCGTCGCGCAGCCAGTAGTAGTCGTCAACGCGCGTCTCCCCGTGCAACGTCATCTCATGGGGTATTTTTTTTGCGATGGGTGCTTTCATCCATCCGTCTCCGTGAACGTAATGATCTGTAAGCGTAACACTTCAGCAGCGGGAAGCCAGGTATAGGTTGAGAAGCAGCCGCTGGCGGATCACATCCTGTGACCCGCCAGCGGAATATCAGAGGGATTAACTGGCGGGTAAACGGGCTTTCTCAGCCTCAAGATCCTGCTGGATGCCGTCGCGAACATCCTGAGGGATTTTCAGCGCGTCGCCCAGCGCGGAGAGATAGCTGCGCTCCATGAAGTGATCAACGTCGATAGCGGCACAGCTCAGGAAGTAGAGCTCCAGCGCCTCCTCCTCGTTTTTCACATCGGCGGCCAGCCACTGCGGATCCAGCGGGCGGTTCATCGCTTTCTGGATCAGCTGTTCCGCTTCCTGACCGTAACCGGACTGATGAATATTCTGCTCAATGGCTGCCCGTTCCTGATCGTCAATGTGCCCGTCGCTTTTGGCGGCAAACACCAGCGCCGTCACCAGACGTTCGGCCCGCAGGTTAACCGGCGTCTGCGCCACGCCAAAGTCAGGTTCATTCTGGTGCGCTTCGCTGACCCGCTGCTTGTATTTGTTCCATAACACCGCGCCCGCAGCCGCACCGCCACCGATAATCAGCGCCTTGCCGCCATATTTTGTCAGCAGTTTGCGCGACGATTTACTGGCAATCAGCATACCGGCCAGGCCGCCCAGCGCACCCGGCGCCAGCATGTCGCTTAAGCCGCCACCCGATTTGCCCTCACCGCCCTTCTTCGTCAGTACCGACTGAATTTGTTGCAACCAGTTATTCATCATCCACTCCTTTTAAGATGTCAGTCCGCTATCCTGACGAAAAGGATGTCAGGAAACGTCAGAGCGGGAAAAGTAAGGCAAAAGGTCGCGTCAGATGGACGAAAGATGAGAACGCAAACGTTTTCGTTTATACTTGCGCGCGAATTTTGACTGCTTAGGTGAAGAAATGACGACTCTCGGAACAGCGCTGCGTCCGGCAGCAACGCGTGTGATGCTATTGGGTTCAGGTGAACTGGGTAAAGAGGTGGCGCTGGAGTGTCAGCGTCTGGGTGTGGAAGTGATCGCGGTTGATCGTTACGCCGATGCCCCGGCGATGCACGTCGCCCATCGCAGCCATGTGATTAACATGCTGGATGGCGCGGCACTGGCAGCGTTAATCGCTGAAGAGAAGCCTGATTTTGTCGTACCGGAAATCGAAGCCATCGCCACGGAGACCCTGGTTGAGCTGGAGCAGCAAGGCCAGCGCGTGGTGCCGACTGCCCGTGCCGCGCGGCTGACCATGAACCGCGAAGGGATTCGTCGACTGGCGGCTGAAGAGCTCTCTCTGCCGACCTCCCGCTATCGCTTTGCCGACAGCAAGGCGCGCTTTGATGAAGCGGCTACCGAAATCGGCTTTCCCTGCATTGTGAAGCCGGTAATGAGTTCATCCGGCAAAGGTCAGAGCTTTATCCGCGACGCCAGCCAGCTCGATAATGCCTGGGACTATGCGCAACAGGGTGGCCGCGCGGGTGCCGGACGCGTCATCGTCGAAGGGGTTGTTGACTTCGATTTCGAGATCACCCTGCTGACCATCAGCGCAGTCGATGGCATTCATTTCTGTGCGCCGATTGGTCACCGTCAGGAGGATGGCGATTATCGTGAATCCTGGCAGCCGCAGCAGATGAGTGATGTGGCGCTGCAGCGGGCACAGGATGTTGCCGCGCAGGTGGTTCAGGCGCTGGGTGGCTATGGTTTGTTTGGCGTTGAGCTGTTTGTCTGCGGTGATGAGGTGATATTCAGCGAAGTTTCGCCGCGTCCACACGACACCGGCATGGTGACGCTGATTTCGCAGGATCTGTCAGAGTTTGCGCTGCACGTGCGGGCGTTTCTCGGTCTGCCGATTGGCGCGATTCGCCAGTATGGTCCGTCAGCGTCCGCCGTTATCCTGCCGCAACTCACCAGCCAGAATGTGCAGTTTGTGAATGTCGAAGCGGCGCTGGGTGCCGGTCTGCAACTGCGCCTGTTCGGCAAGCCGGAAATCAGCGGTCAGCGTCGTCTGGGCGTGGCACTGGCAAGCGGTGACAGCACCGATCAGGCGATTGCGCGTGCCGTTGCCAGCGCAGCAGCGGTCACGGTTCAGGGGTAAAGGTGTGCGGTGAGCAGATGCTCACCGCCATAACTTACTTCGCGCCTTCAACAGCTTCGCGTGCCAGGCGGGTGATACGATCCCAGTCGCCCGCTTCCAGCGCGTCGTTGGGTACCAGCCAGGAGCCGCCGATGCAAAGCACGCTTTTCAGCGCCAGATAGTCACGGTAGTTCGCCGGAGAGATGCCGCCGGTCGGGCAGAATCGCACCTGAGGGAAGGGTCCGCCAATCGCCTGCAGCGCTTTAACGCCGCCGTTCGCTTCTGCCGGGAAAAACTTGAACTCGCGCAGACCGTAGTCCATACCGGTCATTAACTCAGAAACGGTGCTGATGCCGGGAATCAACGGCACCGGCCCTTCAACGGCCGCTCTCAGCAGCGACTCGGTGACGCCAGGGCTGATCACAAACTGCGCACCGGCATCGGTCACTTCTTGTAACTGCTGCGGATTAATCACCGTTCCCGCACCAACGATCGCATCCGGCACTTCTTTGATCATCGCACGTAAAGCGTCCATCGCCACTGGCGTGCGCAGCGTCACTTCCAGCACTCTGACACCGCCTGCCACCAGCGCTTTTGCCATCGGCACGGCGTGTTCCAGTTTGTTCACAACGATGACCGGCACGACAGGTCCGGTGGTCAGAATCTGTTCTGCACTCGTTTTCCAGTTTTTCATCAGTTCCCCTTGCTTAATAACACCGGGATTGCGACCCGGTCATGGAGCATCGGCTCCTGCCCTGTAAATTGCGTCACTACCATACATGATCAGCTTCCTGAGCGTCTATCATCCTGCGACCATTTTGAAACGGCAGTTCAATTTTATTCGTGTCGGCTGGCCCGGTTTAAGGGCGAAAAAAAAGCCCGCGTTGCGGGCTTCATCATCACTTTCGTTATTCGAACTCGTTCCACGAGCGGCCATCGCGGGTAATCATCGCCACTGAGGCCACCGGGCCCCAGGTGCCCGCCTGATACGGCTTGGAAGAGTCGCCGTCCGCAGCCCAGGCGTCGATAATGGAATCGACATAGGTCCATGCGGCTTCCACTTCATCGCGGCGCACAAACAGCGCCTGGATACCGCGCATGCTCTCCAGCAGCAGACGCTCGTAAGCATCAGCAAGGTGCGACTGGTTAAAGGTCTCGGAGTAGCTCAGATCCAGCTTGGTGGTCTGCAGTTTGTGCTTGTGATCGAGGCCCGGCACTTTGTTCAGGATCTCGATATCCACCCCTTCGTCCGGCTGCAGACGAATCGTCAGCTTGTTCTGCGGCAGCTCTGAGTATGAGTCTTTAAACAGGTTCATCTCCGGGTTTTTGAAGTAGACCACCACTTCTGAACACTTGGTCGGCAAACGCTTACCGGTACGCAGGTAGAACGGCACACCCGCCCAGCGCCAGTTGTCGATATCGACACGAATTGCCACGAAGGTCTCTGTGGCGCTCGACTTATTGGCACCCTCTTCTTCCAGGTAGCCAGGCACTTTTTTGCCCTGCACAAAGCCAGCGGTGTACTGGCCGCGAACGGTTTTCTCACGCACGTTGGTCTGATCGATGCGGCGCAGCGAGCGCAGCACTTTAACTTTTTCGTCACGGATGCTGTCGGCGCTGAGGTCTGACGGCGGCGACATGGCGATCATGGTCAGAATCTGCAGCAGGTGGTTCTGGATCATGTCGCGCATCTGGCCCGCTTTATCGAAGTAACCCCAGCGGCCTTCGATGCCCACCTCTTCGGCCACGGTAATCTGGACGTGGTCGATGGTGCGGTTATCCCAGTTATTCACGAAGATAGAGTTAGCAAAGCGCAGCGCCAGCAGGTTAAGCACGGTCTCTTTGCCGAGATAGTGGTCAATACGGAACACCTGGCTCTCATCAAAGTACTCACCAACGCTGTCGTTGATCTCCTGTGAGGTTTCCAGTGAGGTGCCCAGCGGCTTCTCCATCACTACGCGCGCCGGTTTAGCATTCAGCTTCGCGGTGCCCAGCCCCTGACAGATGGCGCCAAAAGTGCTGGGTGGCATGGCGAAGTAGTTGATGGTGGTGCGATTTTTCTGGTCCAGCATCTTGCCCAGTTTCGGGAAGTGCGTGGTGTCGTTGACATCGAGGTTGCAGAAGTCGAGACGATTGCTGAGTTTGTCCCACAGCGCTTCGTCAATCTTCTCCTTCATGAAGGTTTCCAGCGCTTCACGTACCACTTTGGTGTATTCCGCTTTATCCCACTCGGCACGGCCGACACCAATAATGCGGGTTTCCTCGTGGATCTGCCCCGCTTTCTCTAACTGGTACAGTGAAGGCAACAGTTTACGGCGTGCAAGATCGCCTTTGGCACCGAAAATCACCAGATCGCATGCCTGGGCTGTTTGTGTTACCGCCATTTTCCTCTCCTCGTTGCAGGATAGTCCGGTGGTGATGCATCCTCTGCCACCGGGTCCAGGTTATTATTTTCTTTGAGCACAATGTACTTTTTTCCCCGCGCCAGGTAAACCGACTCGCCGGGTTAACCGCATTAACTCTGTACCGGATGTGCTAAGCGCGTGTGATGACACGTGCGGATTGCCGGTTTTTTCTGTGTCTGTTGGTGTCAGGAAAATCAGGCACCGGTCAAAGTATCCCAAAAAAAGGGCAATCGACTTGTCCGCCGTTGCGCCTGGCTGGTGCTGACACGATATAGTCTCTGTTAATCGACTCTGACGACAGGGATAATTGAAATTGGTAAAAGTGATTATGGTCATCGGCTTATGAATATGCTGGAAAAAATTGAGGTGCAGTTTGCCGCGCTCAGCAATGCGGAACAGAAAGTCGCCCGGCAGATTCTGGCTGCGCCACAGGCGGCGATGCACTCCAGCATCGCGACCCTGGCACGCGAAGCCTGCGTAAGTGAACCCACGGTGAATCGCTTCTGTCATCGACTGGGCGCGCGCGGTTTTCCCGACTTTAAGCTGCAACTGGCGCAGAGCCTGGTGAAAAGCAGCAACTGGGTCAGCCGGGGCGTGGAGGACGATGACAGTGTGGAGAACTACAGCCACAAAATCTTTGACTCGGCGCTGGCAGGGCTGCAGCGGGTGCGGGATCAACTGGATAGCGCCCAACTGCAGCAGGCCGTCACCCTGCTCACTCAGGCTGACAAACTCGCCTTTTTCGGGCTGGGTGCTTCCGCTGTGGTGGCGCATGACGCCTTTACCAAATTTCTGCGCTTTAATCTGCCGGTCATCTGGTCAGACGATATTGTGATCCAGCGCATGAGTTGCATAAATAGTCGAGCCGGTGACGTTTTTGTTCTCATTTCGCATACTGGACGCACAAAAAATATGGTAGAACTGGCTCGCCTGGCCCGTGTAAACGGTTCCACCGTTATAGCCATCACCTCTGCCGATTCTCCCCTTGCCCATGAAGCAGCGATAGCTTTAGTGCTTGATGTACCGGAAGATACGGATATCTATTTGCCGATGGTATCGCGCCTGGCGCAGTTGACCGTGATCGATGTGTTGGCGACCGGTTTCACCCTGGAACGGGGTGCGCCCTTCCGGGAAAACCTGAAACGCGTAAAAGAGGCGTTGAAAGCGTCGCGTTACGAAAAGCACACCATTCGGGAAAAGGATGATCAGTAAAAAATTAACATCACATTTACAATGTGAGTCGTATCACAACCCGTCGATCATATAGAATAGATAACCATGCTGTGTCCACAGACCAGGGCACGCTTAAATGTTTACGGAGTCCTCGATGTCAAGACGTCTCAGAAGAACGAAACATGAGGTGTGACTAGGTGGTGGACCCTCAGTAGATCATGAGGTTATACATAGCGTCAAGCCCTCTTGTGTCACTTCTTGTGCTCACCTTGTGTAACTCGCAGAATCATTAAGGCTCACGTAATGTTATAGCGTAACACTAAAAGAAACCCTCAGAGACCAGCAGAGAACGCTAGGGGCCTATGGGGGTACTTTGGGAAGTTGCTCTATTAGATACTGACAGGAATTTTTGTGACAACTTTTAAGGACCTAAGGGACTCCTAACGATCACAGCTTATCGAGCATCCATAAGAGAACGGAGAGCATCATGAGTACGTCCCGAAGGTCTACGCTTGGCAGACTCATAGGACGCCTCCTTGTTGTTCTAACTAATTAATTGACTTGGTTCATGCCTCAAAGGCGAGCACTCTTTTATACCAGACGGATTTCACAGGGATCATCTCTAAGGCTAGCTCCTTGGTCACGTTACCGCGCTTAAAGGCCTCGTAGATACGGGCTGGCTGTTGACCATCGACCCGGCTAGAGATCGCTTTGAGTTCACCCATAGCGTAGCGGTGAGCGTCTTTCTGGCACTCTAGGAGTTCAGCTTCTTTGTTGTAGCCTAGCTCTACCATCTTATTGGCTACCACTGTGGCAACTTCTGGCATCTCTAGGATAGCTTCAAAGGCTGCATAAACAGTGTCTTCAAAAATCCTCTGATATCCAGCCAGCGTATTTGAGAGTGGCTTGCTTATCGGCTGCTTTATATTCATGACCGTTGGCATAACGAGCCGCCCGCATTTTTACCTGTCGGGTTAATCTCTGAGCAGATTTGGTCTTCCACTCAGATGGGGCCTTACCTTTCGGTAACTTCAAGTTCTGCCAGATCTCTGTAAGATTCCACATACCGTCAGCGTTAGCTTTAAAGGCGTGGTCTTCAATAATAATGATATGGTCAGCGTACTTGTGGTTCTTTGAATTAGATGAGTTGGACATGTTGTATTTCCTTTTGTTTGCATTCTCAGAGTCGCACCCTCCGCTGGCCTACACAGTCCCACAACATAAAGGGGACCAGCAGAGGCACTGAGAGTGCAAACAGAATGACTGTGTATGTGTGATATATAATGGAGCCTTGCGAAGGCTTAGGGTGTACTACAGGAGGTCTAACAGGGTGTGATCAAATAGTGATCCACTTGATTACATCGAAGCGGATAGGTCAGAGTGATCCTAATAATCATTAAGTGGGATGGTTGCCATCGCATGATGACCATCTATCTAAAAGTTAATCTTAAAGTTACTCAAAGAGTATTATCTTTTAATTAAATCAATGCTTTTAAACTGAAAGTATCTAAAGTCTCTTGAAGTTAAAACCAAAAGAATAACTTTAAGTAAGGTGTCGGCTATCGCCAGATAATCACCATCACTCATGGATCACTCTTTGTACTTCTTAGAGTTTCCACCCCTGTGACATTGTTGTCATAAGCTCATAGTCTCTCACCAGCCAATAGCTAAGAAGCAGTCTTACAGACCGCGAAGCGTACCAATGTGCTCACCCCTGAAAAACAGCGAGACTACAAGCAGGTCCAGACGTGACTCTTTAGTGTCTGTTCCCTTTAGTGAGGGTTTAATCTTAACAATTGATTCATAAGCTTTTTATTTCACTTTCCGAGCTTAGTGCTCTCACTATGTCGCCCCGAAGTGTTAACCCATTGATTATGAGTGTTAGCTAATACTCGCCCTTGCTGAGCAGCTTCCAGCATCTCTATGGCACGCTGAACGGTCACACGGTAGCCCTTGATGACTAACGAGGTGTCACCCTCTTTGCGCCCTGCGGGTTCACCTGCTGAACGGTAAGAGACTAAATGGCGCTTGTTGTGATTCTCTTTGGCCCACGAGATGCCTGTAGGTGACTCAGCGTCTAACGTCAGGAACTCAACGACAACTGACTGAACCTCAGGACCGCCTGTGAAGGTAGTTATACGTGCCTTATTGTATTTGGTAGTTGAGGATACCTTGGGCTTGGTGATGTACTTGGGACCGCTTAAGGGCCACTTTGGGTTAGTTATGTAGGACATGATGTACCTCTAAAAGAAAAAATCTTGGAAACATTCAAACATTGCACTCTGGATAACTTGCATATTCATCCCCTATTGTGAATTACTTACTTTTCGTGTTGACTTTCACTCGAATAGTTGGTAATTAAAATACATCATTTCTAAGTAGAATAATGTTCACATTGTTTAGCTATGCTGGGTTTAGTTACTTACCCAAAACGCTCTAATTATTTTGGAAGCGATGCCGATACGATCTACCTATACAACATCTCAATCATCTCTGGAAATTAAATGGAAACGAATAGAATAGATCAGGAATGGGTAACTCTTAACGCAATCAGGGGAATGGTTAAGATTGCCTCTAAAGGTAGCATGTCTAAATCCACTTATGATAACTCTTTAGAATTAGGTGGTGTCCTTTATCCTGAACTTCTCGGCCCCGAAAACAGCCTCCTCTTGAGACAAAGAGAAAGTGATATAACTAGAGAGTTTCGCCAATTGGCGGAAGTGCAATCAATGAGGGATGATATAAAGGTAAACCCGTTAGATTTAGTGTTAAAAGAGATCCATGAGTTTGAAACTCTAATTCACATTGCTAAGCAGAAAGATGTTAAAGATAAAACCAAGACTGACGCATTAAAAAAAAGACTAGCCCAACTTCAAAAGGCAAAATCTGAACTCGAAATAAAAAGTCACTCTGAAAATCAATTGATCTTTAGGGATGCTTATAATGCTGATAGGAAACTTAACGCACTACCTCACGGCATGGGGTCAAGATACAAAGATTTTGAATTGCCAGATGGTAATGCATTACGTCTTAGAGTGTTACACCCTGACAAGCCTGAGCATATTACCGGCGCTGATATTATCTATGAAAGACATAATGATAAGACAGGAAAGATCAGTATTGTTGTCGTTCAATATAAAATATGGGAAGACAGGACACTATACGTCTCAGATAAAAGAATGCGCGACCAGCTCAAAAAAATGAAGGCGTTTACCTGTTCCAACAAAATTTGTACTGCTAATAAAGGGGATAACACATATAGATTCCCTTGTTGCTCAGCCTTTTTAAGGCCAACCGATAGGCTACAAAATGCAGATCAGAAATTCATTTCCACTGGTGAGCACATTCCTATATGTCGTATAAATGAGTGTAAAACTAAAGGGTTGAAAGGCGCAGAAATCCTCGAGTACGATAGGATAAAAGAGGTATCCCTTTCTTCAGAACTATTTGAAGAGTTATTTAATAGAGGAAAGATCGGCTCAAGGGAACTTTCACACTTGGAACTTAAGCAGCTATATACTAATGCTTCAATTATTGACACATCTGACACTGTAGTCATCTATGCTCAAGAATTTACAAATGACAATTGATTTTAGAATTATGTGATACTAACTAAGCGGGTGCTTGCCCGCTGATAAGTAAGTTAGAGATCCTAGCTTCCTAATAGTCATATAAATCTCACTTATTAAGATAAAATATTCGTTAAAACCCCGGAGAGTATCTCACAGGAGACATAGCGCCCTTCTTCCTGAGACCATCAGGAATCCTTTTACCAAGATAAAGCCGTGTGACTTCTGGGTCAGCTTCTCTACCACGAAACCCATAGCGTGCACTCTGTGCAGCTTCAAATTCATCATTTGTGTCCCATAAAGTTATCTCAGGGAAATTCTCACGGGTAGACTTGAGCCACTCATCAGCGATATATACGCCTCTCACTATGCCCCTTACTGTCGCCAATATGACCTGAGCTTTACGGGCACGCTCAACGTTGATACGCCAACTAAAACGCACAGCATCATAGAGATCTGTATCCTTTGAACTTCTGTTTGAATCGCCACGGATAATCTAGACACTTCCGAGCCGTTGATAATACTGGTTTTCATATTCTGTCGGTGACATCTGATTGCTCGAACCATGCCGACGCTTACTGTTATAAAACATTTCGATGTAATCAAAAATATCGCTGCGGGCTTCTTCCCGCGTTCCGTAGATCTTTTTCTTTATCCGTTCGCGTTTCAGCAACTGGAAAAAGCTTTCTGCAACCGCATTATCGTGACAGTTACCGCGACGGCTCATGCTCCCCTCCAAGCCGTGTGATTTCAGGAACGACTGCCACTCATGGCTTGTGTACTGACTGCCCTGGTCCGAGTGAACCAGCACCTGTTTTTGGGGATTACGCCGCCATACAGCCATCAGCAGTGCGTTCAGGACAATATCCTTTGTCATCCGGGATTGCATTGACCAGCCGATAATTTTGCGTGAGAACAGATCAACAACCACAGCAAGATACAGCCAGCCTTCGTGGGTCCTGATGTAGGTTATGTCCGTTACCCAACGCTTATCCGGAGCATCCGGATTGAACTGTCGCTGGAGCCTGTTGGGCGATACGATACTGGCCTCGCCTTTGCGTGCCCGCGGGCTCCGGTACCCGACCTGAGCCTTTATCCCGGCACGATTCATCAGTCGCCAGACTCTGTTCACTCCGCACTGTTGCCCGCTATCCCGCAAGTCCAGATGGATCTTGCGATAACCATAAACGCAACCGGACTCCAGCCAGAACTGTTTGATCTGTCCCGTCAGTCTCAGATCTACCTGGTGGCGCTGAGAATACGGTTGCTTAAACCAGGCGTAAAAGCCACTGGGATGAACATCCAGCACCCTGCAGAGCAGACGAACAGGCCAGCAACGGGAGTTGTCACGAATAAAGACGTACCTCAGTCGGACAGCTTTGCGAAGTACGCCGCGGCTTTTTTTAATATGTCCCGTTCGTCAGTAACCCGCTTCAACTCCTTCTGGAGTCGGCGGATCTCGGCCTGAGCATCTGACTGTTCTTTATTAGTGGATGAGTCCGGACCGTACTTCTTTATCCAGGCGTAAAGGCTGTGGGTGGTGATATCGAGACGTGTTGCAACGCTGGAAACAGAATGACCGCGATCAATAACCTGTTTGACTGCTTCAATTTTAAACTCTTCGGGATAACGCTTACCGCTCATGGGCACCTCTCTTTAAGCCATCTTAAATGACTCTGAGGTGTCTGTTAAACCCGTGGCGATTCAATTCACAGAAATCATTAAGGTCTTATGGTGGAACTCTATGGTTTCGGGCTGATACGTAGCGATTAACTCTTTGATATGCGCAGCGCCAAACTCATTACTACCAGCGCCATTCATGATGTTAGTTAAACCGGGATAAGCATCAATGAGCGCAGCTTCAACCTCATAGGCGGTCTTCTCGTCAACCATTCCGTGCCGATGGATTACGTGGATGACCTCAAGACCAGCCAACCTGATCTCTCTAAGTTGCTTAAGCTTATTACTGATTAACTCATCATCGTCTACTGCTGCCACCTCTCCCCGCATGTGAGCGAATACGCGATTACCCTTACCTTTTCCCACGTAGAACGTGCTGCCGTCTCTTGGATCAATCAGGCGATACACATACCACCCTAAATGTTCAATCACGCCAACAGGGAACTCGGTAATGTCCATATTATAATTCCTTTGAATCTTGATGCGAAGCATCATAGACTACACATATGAGTCCCTTTCTACAAATGACCGTTAGTTGGCTTTGCACATAAAAAGTCAGAGAGTATATAACTAACAATCAATGTGATATTTAAGATGCCCAGCACTTATAGTGGTTGTTTAATTCCCCACCAAATCAAAAAGAGATTATATGAAGATTTTTGAAAAGAAGATTAGACACCATTATGTCTGGGCGTATTACTTGAGAGACTGGGCTACTGATAACAAGAACATCCATTATATTACAAAGCGAGGTAATACTGCTTGTGATAGTATTAGAGGATTAGGTTTCGAAAAAGACTTCTATAAAATGGGCATGCTTAGAGACGAAGATAGAGAACTTATCACGATGATCACCAAAGAATGTGCAGATGTCCTAAAGAAGCTTCACTGGGATTTTGTCGAAATGATATTTAATACTCAAAAATTTTTCCTTAATCTATCACCAAAAGTTCATGAAAAACTTGGTGTGGACCTCAATGATATAATGTCTAGCAATCTCTTTGAGAATTATTTATCTCAGCAAGAACATAATTCCATTACGATCCTTAATAGCCTAAGGACTGGTGATTCATCCTGCCTCCAAAATCAAGAAACCTATTATGAATTATGTTATTTTTTAGGTTACCAATTAGCTCGAACAATAAAAATGAAGAAATTATTAATTCTTACATTGAAGGCCACCAGTGGTCCACAAGATGTTGTGACTAGGTTAAAGGATTTCTATGAAAGAAACTGGTGGTTTATGTGTTCATTCATGGCAACCAATCTGTCATATGACATGTCATTAAATAAAAGTCGTAGAGTTTATGTCATAGAAAATAAAACAAGCATTGATTTCATCACTTCAGATCAACCAGTAATAAACCTAAATCCTGAGGGCCACAATGGTGATGCCGTAGATTATTACTATCCATTATCCCCTCGCAAAGCGTTAATTATACTCACTAGCAATCACGTTTACTTTGATCATCTTAATATCAGTGAGATTGATGTTGCAATGCTAAATATAAAAATGGCCGACAATTCCTGCGAGACCATCTTTGGAAGAAGTGAAGGTGAGCTATTAAATAACAAAAAAGCTTTCTTGGATCGTAGTTATCTTCATTTCGCTCAAAAGTACAGTTGTAATAATAACTAGTTCGAAGCTAATCATCATTTTAGCTACTAAAACCTTAGGGGGTTGCAATTCGTCTAACAGAATAGACGCCTGTAAGTGCTCTTTAATCTGGCGAGTGACATCACGTAATTCTGTGCATTAACGATAGGGTTTTGAGCGGCTTAAGCATTGAATGACTCCTTGTCTTTATCGGGTGCCTTCAGGAATGACTGACGGACCGTGGGAGCTTGCGCTAAGAGTTCGCTTTGTGTGTACTCTGGCAGAGCTTTAAAAAGTGAGGTCTTACCGTGTAATAGTAGGTCTTCCACAGCAAGTGCCACGAGCACAGCCATAGAGGTTTCTTGATAGTTAGCCATGATATTTAGTCCTTGTGCTAAAGAGATGGCGCTTAGTAAATTCTGAGAGTTGACCAGAGGTATTATCCTGCAAAATTCACGTAGAGATGCATGATTGATATAAACAAAAGGCCCACCGATAGAATTAACTAAGGGTGAGCCTTCAGGTTTGCTGAGTGTGGTTATTACTCAGTGAAGGTAATGCGATGCACCAGAGGAAACGAAGCGTCAGCCTCAACTTCCATATGTGCACTCTCTTTGACACGCACAGTGCCGGAAGCCAATACGTCAATCACAGAGACCAACTCAAGGTTGTAACCTGCACGACCAGAGTCACGGGATACGATTACTCGCACTGCGTCACCTTCCTGAGTGGTACGGAAAGAGATAGACGCAAACAGTTTAGGCAGTAGATAAACGCCAGTGTCCTCACCCACGTAAGGGCATACAGTACACCCCAGCAGGTCGGACAGGTCTTCATGACCAGCACGTTGAGCAGCACGCTCTAAGACGGCCTCAAGTTTCGCAGGGACCATCAAGGCGAACTGGTCCAGAGAGCCACCCAGATGCACAGGAAGATTCAACGCGAGTGCATCGAGAATGTCCTCAGCTTGGTCAGCGGGTTTACCTGTCAGTTTACTGTAAGTCGCAGTCTGTAGGTCAGGAGTTGCAGCGAGAACCTCCGCGACTTTACCGAACATCAGACGATTATATTGGTCAATCATGTTATCGACTGACTGCACCAGAGCGCCGTGAGTATAACCACCCATCATCTCAAAATCAGACACGAAGGTTGCCGCAGAGATAAACGCGCCAGTGTTCTGAGCGTTGTCCTCATTAGGCACCAGCAGCGGTGAGACCATCACAGCGGAGCCTTTAATAGCCTTAGCGGTCAGTGCGTCCTCAGCCGGATTAAACAAACCGTTCTTCTTCAATATAACGCTGCGATCTTCCATTGTGTGGGTACGCAGTGGAGTAGGCTTGGTGCCATATGGACGAAACTCACAAGGGAAGATGTGCTCACGTACAGCAGCCTCAAATTCACCATCGTTAAACGTAGCATTGAGTGATTCTTCCAGAGCCTGAATGTATGCAGTCGAGTCATTACCACCCGGCAGCCCCTTACCGTTCAGGTCCGTGCCGTTCACCTGTAGAATCTCAGCGGTGCCGTCAAGCATCTTAATGACCTCACTGTTTTCTAAATCAGCGTCACGGCCTTGGAATGGCTTACGGGTCACCTGAGCATCATTATTACGAGCCATTGGTGATGCATAGTCAGCGGTGTTGATAACGCCTGTAGTCTTGCCGTTGTCAGTAGGTGCGTTACGGTTAGCAATACTGTAGTCGAGTGCGTGGAAACCGGAATTAGACATGTTGCTCATGGTGTATACCTTCTCTTAAATTGGATTTGAATAGAATTGCACTTAATGTGCATGGCGGGCCCACGGAATTGCAGACCCATTGATTGACTTGCGGAGTGAAATTAACCACCGAATGCGGCACGATGACCGTGCTCACCGAACTTACGGGCGATCTCTTCTTCACGCTGTTTGCGTTCAGCCACGGCCTTAGCGATCTCAGCAGGCGTAGCGTGGATAGCAGCCATGCGCTCACGGTGTTGCTCGGTCTCGATGCGCTTACGGTCAGCCTCTTTGCGAGCCTCAGCGTTACTGTGCGCCCACTCTCGGGAATACTTGCTGTAATCACCAGCATTCAGACCAGCGGAGTGCAGAGCGTTTAAAATTGAGTTGGTCTTACCGAAGTCATTGCCGCAGCCGTTAAGCATGGTCACCACGACAACCTCAGTGAAATACTTGGTAGTCATCTCTTGACCAAAGAGCATTACGGTTTCTTTATCGGCGCTTAGGGTAAGGTCAAGTTTGCGATATGAAATAGACATGAGGTGTTCCTTCTTAATTGATTTTTTAAATAAATTGGTTACATGAAGTCGCGCATAGTCAGGCCAGCAGCTACAGCCATGTGGCACAGAGCAGCCTTGGTGAGCTTCTCGCGGGTCTCCAATGGACCCAGACCCAATGCCTCCGCTAAACGGATGGACTTCACGTCACGCAGTCTGAGAGCTTTACGGCCCTCTGGGGTCGATGTGTTGAATGTGGTTGGCACGGTGTCAGTCCTTTTGATTTGCATAGAGGTCAGCGAGAGTCTCGACTACATCGAAACTTATCGCGGTGTTATAGCCAGCCAGCAGCATCAGGAAGTCATTCCCTGTAAGAACCTCAGCGGTCCCCTCGGGTTGACCACGGCGTGCTCTCATAGCCTTCACGTCTCGTTTGACATGGCGTTTATGCTTCCCGGTCATCATTGCGATGTCCTCAATGGAAACTTGGTAATTAGCGGGGTCTTTCAGCCACTCTGTGAGATGGTCTCGGAGTGCAATTAGATTGACCCCTGAGGTCTTCTTGCTAGCAGGGCTAGCCTTAGATGTGGTCATGATGATGCGTCCTGTTGTGTCCAGAATTGGGCAAAATAAAGAACCACTGAAAGGCTCTATAGGTGTGTGTGTATTTAATTAAAAAGTAAATCAGTCAGCCGCCTTAATGGTCGCTACCAGACTCCTGCCGATACTCAGGGATAACAACTTAAAGATAGGAATCTAATGTTAAATACTGGAGTCAATCACAAATAACCATACACATGGAAGATATGAACTTGTTAGTATTACATTGATATATTTCTTTATTGAATGAGTCGTCTGGTGTTTGTATCGGTTAAGCCCTGTTGAAGTGGCTGGCTGATTTACTTTAGAGAGAGAATATAAATGGGTGACCCTGAGAGAATGAGTTCTCTGGTGAGTTAGCAAATAAGTGGATGAAGCCTATTAGCTCCAGACCTCTCGTGTTGGGTCAGCGCACATTGAATATATATAATGGAGTTTGAATCTAATGCTATTTAGGAGGGGCGGAACCTAATCACGCACGTTCATTGGAATATGAGCATAGTCATAAAGAGCCAGTGAATATGATGTGTGATTGCAAGAAGGTGTCTGTACTCTCCCGATAGTGAGTCTTAATGGAAATGATCGGTAGGTGTCCACTTTCGAAATGGAAAGTTCACCCTCAGAATTCATCCGGTTTACCTGCACGAGCACGAGAAAGTAACAGTTGCTGCTTCTGGTAGTCTGACCCGAGTTGCTCCACTAAATCTGTGCGGAACTTATCGAGCGCCTTATCATTGCTAAAGTATTCCTGACCCTTCGCGTTGAACCTGAAGTTAATCCCGGTCGGGCTAAAGCGTCTGTCAGTTGGCTTTAGGATAATGAAGTAATCTCGATAACGAGGGTTCACCTCTACGCGCCCATCAGGTCGGAACCTGAAGAGACCACGAGACTTCTTGAGCGCTTGGAGTAAACGCTGTGCTGGCAGGTCGTGGGCCTTGCAGAAGTCACCCCATGTGACCCCACGGCGGTTAGCTGATTGAACGGCTACGCGCTTCTTGTCGTCTTCTAGGCGTTGTACTTGAGACTCTAGGAACTCGATGCGCTCGAAGCACTTGAGGCGTAACTCAGCGGAGTAACCTGAGACCAGTACAAAGGTGGCCTTCTTGGTCAATCGGTACAACGGTAAGGCTCGGCCTGTGGGGTCTGTATAGGTTTCCTCACTGAGCTGAGATTTCAGCCCAGCTATATTAAGTAGGTTACGGCAATCAACTAACACATTTTTGTGCAGCTTCCCGGTCAACTCAGCAATTTCTAAACTGGTCATTGATACAACGTTATTAAATTCAATTGGCATGTTCATAGTGTGATTTCCTTTTGTCTGCACCCTGAAGCCGCACCCCACTGACCTACGTAAAGTCCCCACACAAAGGGAGACCAGCAGGACAACAGGACGCAGACAGAATGACTTTACGATTAATTTAAAGTGTGCACTTGCGGTGGCACGATTTGGGATAATAGGGGCGTCGATTCGACGGGTCCTTTAAAGCAGGAATCTCTAAAAGCCCCATTTCAGGGTTTCATTTGAAAAGTGCATCTCGCAGGAGAACGGTGTGTCATCTCTCCCGTTAGTGAGTCTTAATGTCTGTTTAACTTTGAGAGGGCTACGAGTGACCAATAAGGGATAGTTAGCTAATCGCTATAATGACCATCTCGCTATAGGTAACAACAAGGTATCTTAAAGTTTACTCTTTGAGTTACTCTTAGAATTAAACTTAAAGAAGAACTTAAAGTTATTATCTTTTAATTAAATCAATTCATTTAAACTCTAAGTATCTAAAGTGTCTTTAAGTCTCTTGAAGTTAAAACATAAAGAAGAACTTAAAGAGAGGTGACCATTGTCATGGATATTATCACCATAACTCTTGGTTACTCTTTATACTTCTTAGAGTTTCCACCCCTATGACCTGAGTCAATAAAATAACTGGTCCCATCAGCCAATAGTCAGAGACCGCGCAAGCGCAGATGACGTACCAATGTTGCCCACCCCTAAGAAGCATGGACCAGCTAGGTTCAGACTTTAGTAAGTCCTCTCCCGATAGTGAGTCTTAATGGCAAAATAAATCATTATCGCCAAACCAATAAGCCCAGCCTATCAAGGTTCTAACAGTGCCTTAGCGAGACCCTCAGCCATCTGGTCAACTGCCTTAGCGCGACCATACAGACCAAACGTAATGCCCTGTCCTGAGTGTCCCAGAACATCACCAGCGAGGCTCTCAGCAACGCCAGCATTCTTAAAAAGGGTAGCCATAGTGTGACGCAGAGAGTGCAACACAAGATCACCTGTGCGGTCTGGCAGTGCTTGCGGTAGGACCTCCCTGTTAAACCACTGTGAAGCTGTGTCTCTGGACATACCGAACACAAGGGAATCACTGGACGGCAACGCAGCGACCCACTCCCGGAACTCAGCCAGAGAGAAACCCTTAGCGCCATCTGTCAGCGGGACCAGACGAGCACTTGCAGCGTTCTTAATGCTCTTGTCTCCATTGTCGTTAATGTCGATACAGAGATGACCAGCTTCCTCTACTACATCAGCCTTAGTTAGCTGTGTGAGTTCCCCGGCGCGTGCTCCTGTGATAGTAGCGACCAGACCAAAGAGGCGCTTATGTGGTTCACGTTCAGTGGTCACCCGGTCCAACACCTTGACCAGTTCAGCCGCAGAGTAAGCACGGCGCACGCTCTTAACGCCCTTCACTTTTAGGCCCTTTGTGTAGTCGTGCTTAATGTGTCCATTCTGAAAGGCCCAATTCATGACAGCGCACAGTTTAGCCATCATCTTATTAACGGTAGCGTCTGCGTATCGCCCTGAGTCACGCATAGCATCGCGCATAGCGGAGACCTCAGCCCTAGTGTGCTCTCTCCAGTCAATCGAACCAGTGAACAGCTTGAGCGCCTTATGCGCAGACTGAATGTCTCTCACACTGGCTGGCTTGAGGTTTACGCTGTGTTCCTTTATGTAGAGGTCTGACAATTCATTAAAAAACAGAGGCTCCTGTGTGGATTCTGTAGGGCTAGACTCTTGGTCATCTCTCAGATTTCGCTTTGGAGCGTCTGCATTGTGCACTCCCTGATCATTATCACCATTCAACGAGGCCAGCACTGACAGTAAAGGCTGAGTGTCCCCACTGTGTGCACGACTCCGAGCAGCTTGCAGGACCTCCAACGCCTTAACGATGTGTGCTTGCTGGTCTAGCGTCATTGATTCCTTTGCGAGTGACCGCAGATTAACGCTGGCGTCTTCGATGTGGTCCACCTCCAGACCTGACCAGAAGTCTCCCACCTTGTCAGTGAGGAACGTTAAGGCCATAGACTTAAGGTGCTCGTTCAGTTCCTTGCTGGTGACCTGTGAGTTATCAAGAAGGAACGCTTTCGCGGTCTGAGCTAACTCCCTTGCTCTGATCATTGCAGCCCTCTTGTCCGAGGTGCGCAGACCTATAGAAACCAGAGAAGACGCATTACCTATCTCCCTGAATCGAACTGTATAACGCCCTGAGCCTCGACGTCTTACTAACTGAGGGACAGCCAGCCTTGATAAAGATAACGACTGATTGTTCATGATGTGATTCCTTTTGACTCGTTTTGAGTGGACACGCTGCCCTCTCCCAAATCGTGAGTCGCAATTACCGGCTCACCCCCGTAAGTGGGTGTTAAATGGCTTCCTTCCCTGTGTGGATTGAAATCAGCATCAACATAATCAGGTGCTGTTATGCACCAGTAGACCAGACAGACCAAACTCAGCAAGTAGACGAAAAGCACAGATGAAATAATTAACGTAACCCACGAGAAGTTACTCAAAGAAAAAGAATCAGCAGCACACATCACAGAGCGCCCTCCTCTTTTGAGTTCAACTCAATGGTAATCTCGTGAGCCTCCGGGTTATCGAGGAGCGTATAGCTGACCTGATAGAGAACGGTGTGTGGACCAGCAGTTTGATAATCAACAATCGACCACCACGCTAAATCAGAACCGATTGATAATTCCATGATGAGACCTAGCGTCATGGTGCGCACAGATGGGCCTTGATGGTAGATGTGGACTCCTCTCTGGTCACTATGAGTAACCACTGAGTCAGCTTTACGAATGGCGTGAGTAAATACAGGTCGAGCTTGGCTTGAGGTCGTCTTAACAGTGTCAAACATTTGGTGTACCTTAGGTGTAAGCGTTTACCTTGTGTCAGTATTTGGAGCACTACTTGTGTCACCTTAAGCGCTAAACAGATAGCAACGGACAGACGCTAAGATATGCTCAACAAGTAGACCCACACTGGCACGCACGATTAAACATCAGGCTAATCAATCAGTTAGAACAAAAGGATCATCGAATGACCAGCCCTACAGCAATCATCCAAAAGTCCACCTCTCGACGTCTCAGAAGAACCAAAATCGTTACAACCCTCGGCCCGGCCACCGATCGTGATAATAATTTAGAAAAAATCATCGCTGCCGGCGCGAACGTTGTACGACTCAACTTCTCTCACGGCACGCCAGAAGATCACCAGATCCGTGCCGATAAAGTGCGTGAGATTGCCGCAAAACTGGGTCGCCACGTGGCCATCCTCGGTGACCTCCAGGGTCCAAAAATTCGTGTTTCAACCTTCAAAGAAGGCAAAGTTTTCCTGAATATCGGCGACCGTTTCCTGCTGGATGCCAATCTGGGTAAAGGCGAAGGCGATAAAGAGCGCGTGGGTATCGACTATAAAGGCCTGCCGGCAGATGTGGTGCCGGGCGATATCCTGCTGCTGGATGATGGCCGCGTGCAGCTGAAAGTGCTGGAAGTTCAGGAGATGAAAGTGTTCACCGAAGTCACCGTGGGTGGCCCGCTGTCGAACAACAAAGGCATTAACAAACTGGGCGGCGGACTCTCAGCTGAAGCGCTGACCGAAAAAGATAAAGCGGATATCATCACCGCCGCCAAAATCCGCGTCGACTATCTGGCCGTCTCTTTCCCACGCTGTGGTGAAGATATGAATCTGGCACGTCGTCTGGCGCGCGAAGCGGGTTGTGACGCCAAACTGGTCGCAAAAGTGGAACGTGCCGAAGCGGTCGCCAGCCAGGAAGCGATGGATGACATCATTCTGGCCTCTGATGTGGTGATGGTGGCGCGTGGCGATCTGGGCGTTGAGATTGGCGATCCGGAACTGGTCGGCATTCAGAAAGCATTGATTCGTCGTGCCCGCCAGCTTAACCGCACCATCATTACCGCGACGCAGATGATGGAGTCGATGATCACTAACCCGATGCCGACCCGCGCAGAAGTGATGGACGTGGCGAATGCCGTGCTGGATGGCACCGATGCTGTGATGCTCTCTGCGGAAACCGCAGCGGGTCAGTATCCGGCTGAAACTGTCTCAGCGATGGCGAAGGTCTGCCTGGGCGCGGAGAAGATCCCGAGCGTCAACGTCTCCAAGCATCGTCTGGACGTGCAGTTCGACAATGTCGAAGAAGCGATTGCTATGTCATCCATGTACGCCGCGAACCACCTGCAGGGCGTCACCGCGATCATCACCATGACCGAGTCGGGCCGTACCCCGCTGATGACCTCACGTATCACCTCGGGCCTGCCGATTTTTGCCATGTCACGCCATGAACGCACGCTGAATCTCACCGCGCTCTATCGCGGCGTAACGCCAGTGTTCTTCGACAGCAATAACGACGGTGTGGCTGCTGCGCACGATGCCGTTAACCTGCTGCGCGACAAAGGCTTCCTGGTCTCTGGCGATCTGGTCATTGTGACGCAGGGCGATGTGATGGGCGCCACCGGCACCACCAATACCACACGTGTGCTGCGCGTGGATTAATTGAGTCCGGGTTTACAATGTCGGTGTAGAATAAACAACGCGACTGCCTGGCAGTCGCGTTTTCTTTTCTGACAAGGAGGCCAGATGGCCCGTTTCCACCCCATCAGCCAGCTTACCGGCCGAATTTTACTCTTTCCTCTGGCGTTAGTGCTGTTCGAGTTTGCCACCTATATTGCTCATGACATGATCCAGCCTGGCATGCTGATCGTCACCAGCGAATTTTCCGTCGGCCCTGAATGGGTCTCCACCTCCCTGACCGCCTACCTGATTGGCGGCGTGGTGCTGCAATGGCTGCTGGGTCCTCTCTCTGATAAGTTTGGCCGGCGACCGGTGATGCTCTTCGGCATCCTGTTTTTTGCCGTCGCCTGCATGCTGATGCACTGGGTCAGCTCAATTGAAGAATTTGTCAGCCTGCGCTTTATTCAGGGCATCAGCCTCTGCTTTATCGGCGCGGTCGGCTATGCCGCAATTCAGGAAGCCTTTGATGAGGCGCTGGCGGTGCGCATGATGGCGCTGATGGCCAACGTGGCGCTGCTGGCTCCGCTGGCGGGTCCGCTTGCCGGTGCAGCCTGGCTCACCATTGGCAGCTGGCGCAGCATGTTCTGGCTGTTTGCCGCCTGCAGCCTGGTCGCCTTTGTGGTGCTGTGGCGTGTGATGCCCGAAACCGCAGGTGACCGCAGTCACTCCATCGCCCTGCCCAATCTGGCACGCAACTATGGCCGGCTGATGAAAGACCGGCTGGTAATGTTTGGTTCCTTCGCTATCGGGCTGGTGTTTATCCCGATCCTCACCTGGGTTGCCCTTTCGCCGGTGATCCTGATGCACGACGAAGGTCTGTCGCGTATGCAGTACGCCCTGCTGCAGCTGCCGGTGTTTCTGGCGATGATCGCCGGTAACCTGACGCTGAGTAAGCTGGCGGGACGCGTGCCGATTGAACAGCCGGTGAAGTTCGCCGCCTGGCCGATTCTGATTGGTCTGAGCCTGGCGCTGGTGGCGAGCCTGATGAACAGCCACGGTTATCTGCTGATAACCGCTGGTCTGAGCCTCTACGCCTTTGGCGCTGGCATGGTCAATGCCGGACTGTATCGCCTGACGCTCTACGCCAGCAACGAAGGCAAAGGCAGCGTGGCTGCGATGCTGGGAATGATCAGTATTATGACGCTGGCGGTGGGAATTGAGCTGGCGAAAAGCGGCTACTTCAGCGGCGGCACGCTGTGGTTCTGCCTGGTCAACTTTATCAGCGGCGTGCTCTGGTTTGGTCTGGTGATCCTGTTTATGCGCGAGCGTAAACGTCGCAGCAGGCTGGAAGCATTATAAACAGGCAGCGCAGCCACAGGTTTGCGCTGAGCAGGCAGCTCAGAAGCTCAAAGCGATGGAAGTATACGCCTGTAGCCAAACAGCGCGGGCCAGGGAGGGCGTATTATACGTCTTTGCGAAAGGCGACTGCGACCTGAGCCAGCTCTTTTCCCCTCATCATAAAAAGGCCGCTTTCGCGGCCTTTTTGCTATTTGCGCGGATAAAGCTCTTTGCGCGAATAGGGCTCGATGTCACCCTCTTTGCGGGTCTTCAGCAGCTTGAGGATCCAGGTGTACTGCTCGGGATGCGGGCGGACAAACACTTCCACCTCTTCATTCATCCGGCGAGCCAGTTGGTGATCGTCGGCTTCCAGCAGATCGTCCATCGGCGGACGCACATAAATTTCAAGCTTGTGCGATTTGCTGTTATAAACCGGGAACAGCGGCACCACACGCGCGCGGCAGACTTTCATCAGTCGCCCTACCGCAGGCAGCGTCGCTTTATAGGTGGCAAAGAAATCGACGAACTCACTCTGCTCCGGGCCATGATCCTGATCGGGCAGGTAGTAGCCCCAGTAGCCCTGGCGGATTGAACTGATAAAGGGTTTGATACCGTCGTTGCGCGCATGCAGCCGTCCGCCATAACCCCGGCGTGCGGTATTCCAGGCATAGTCCATCAGCGGATCGCTCTGGTTATGGAACATCGCCGCCATCTTTTGACCTTCTGACGCCAGCAGCATAGCGGGAATATCCACCGCCCAGCCGTGCGGCACCAGGAAAATCACATTCTGCTGCTCCGCTTTCATCTGGTCGATAATTTCACGACCATGCCACTCTACACGTTCACGGATACGTGCCGGATCGCGCAGCACCAGCTCGGTCATCATTGCCATCGCCTGCGGTGCCGTCGCAAACATCTCATCGACCAGCGTCGCACGCTGCGCCTCGCTGAGTTCCGGCAGACAGTAATAGAGGTTAATCAGCGCACGGCGACGTGCGCCCTTTGCCAGCTTACCGGCGAATTTGCCTAACCGACCCAGCAGCGGATCGCGCACTTTCGGCGGTAGCATCGCCATCGCGGCCAGACCACCAATCGCCAGCCAGCTGCCCCAGTATTTAGGTTTGAGAAAAGAACGTTCAAAAACGGGAATAAATTCAGTGTTATTTTTTTTACGGGTTTCCATGCACTCGCCTCAAGCAATGACCGGCTAATGATAGTGACGACCTGAAAATTTGCAATCATCCTGCGCCATATAGCAAAAAACCGACGGGAAACCCGTCGGTTTTTGCGCGATTTGACGAAATTCGCTTACTTCAGACCCAGCTGAGGCAGCCAGGATTTAACCTGTGCCATGTAATCGCTGCGATCTTTACCCGTCAGGCCTTCCATGCGCGGCAGTTTCGCCGTTAATGGGTTGACCGCCTGATTATTGATCCAGATTTCGAAATGCAGATGCGGCCCGGTAGATCGTCCGGTGTTACCTGACAGTCCAATACGGTCGCCACGTTTCACTTTCTGACCTGGCTTCACCAGCACTTTCTTCATGTGCATATAGCGCGTCATATACTGGCGGCCATGACGAATGGCGACGTAGTTACCCGCCGCACCGCCGTTCTTCGCCACGACGATCTCACCATCACCCACTGCCAGCACCGGCGTACCGATCGGCAGCGCAAAGTCGACGCCTTTATGAGGTGCAATGCGGCCGGTAACCGGGTTGAGACGACGCGGATTAAAGTTAGAGGAGACACGATACTGCTTAACCGTCGGGAAGCGCATAAAGCCGCGCGCCAGACCGGAGCCGCTGCGATCGTAGAACTTGCCATCTTCGGCGCGGAAAGCGTAATAGTCTTTACCCCCGCTGCGCAGGCGCACACCCAGCAACTGACTTTGCGCACTCTTGCCATCCAGCATTTCGCGTGACATCAGTACGCTGAACTGGTCACCCGCACGCAGCTTACGGAAATCCATCTGCCACTGCAGCGCTTTGATTACGGCGCTGGATTCGGCACTGCTCAGCCCGGCACGCTGGGCACTGGCTGCGAAACTGCCGCGCACTTCGCCCTGCATTACGCTGTTGCGCCATTCACCCTTCTGCATCTCCGCATCCATCTTAAAGCCGCCTTTAGGGGTGCGCTCATAGGTGCGGGTTTCACGGCGGGAAATTTCCCAGCTCAGGGTTTTCAGGCCGCCATCATCATCCAGCGTCCAGCTCAGCTGCTGACCAACCTGCAGATTACGCAGGTCGCGATCGCTCATCACCAGCGCATTAATGTCACTGATGTCGATGCCATACTGATTCAGGGCACTGCTCAGGGTATCGCCGGATGAAACGGTGTAGTCGTGAACCCCGGCCGTTTCGGGCACGTCGGTGTCCACATCGTCCGCAGGCAGTTCTTCGTCCGGTTCCGGTGTGCTCTGATCGATAGGCTCACTGGCTTCCGGCAACAGCGTGCGGAACGTGTTCTTATCCAGTTCGATGTTTTTGACGATGGGTGTCACATCATCCGAAGGATGATAAACGTAAGGCCGCCAGACAGCGACGGCCAGAGTGACTACAGTTAAAGAACCCAGCATTACGCGGTGGGGGCGCGGCAAATTATTAAATGCGAGGGCGACAGAGCGGGCTATCTGCTGCACTTTTACCTATTCCTCATGCTCCATTCAGGCAGCTTTCATACTGGCTCGACAGTTGTGAGAGGAATTTCACATAGCTGTCTTTGGCTAAGCTGATGTCTGTTCCCAGGGGATCGAGCGTGCCTTTACGCACCTGCGTTCCGCGGGCGACAGCATCGATGACTGCTGGCCTGAATTGTGGCTCAGCAAAGACGCAGACCGCCTTTTGCTCAACCAACTGTGTTCGTATCTGATGTAAACGCTGAGCGCCCGGTTGAATTTCAGGATTGACGGTAAAGTGCCCGGTGGGCGAGAGACCGTATTGTTTTTCAAAGTACGTGTAAGCGTCGTGAAAAACGAAATATCCTTTATTTCTGACCGGAGCGAGTTGTGCGCTAACGCGTTTGTCCGTGTCCGCCAAAGCTACCTCAAACTGCTGGAGGTTGGCGTCAAGTTTGGCTTTATCTTGCGGCATAAGTTCCAATAATTTTCCATGGATTGCAACCGCGGTCTTGCGCGCAATCTCTGGCGACAACCACAGGTGCATATTAAACTCGCCGTGATGATGGTGATGAGCATCGGCGTCCTGTTCTTCGGATTTTTCCGCTGTGTGTTCATCTTCATCTTCACCACCGCTAATCAATAACGGTTTTACCCCGTCGATGTTCACCATCGCGAGGTTTTTTTGGGCCGGAAGTTCAGCCGCAGACTTCGCCATAAAGGCTTCCATTTCAGGCCCGACCCATACAACTAAGTCCGCGTTTTTTAAGCGTTTTGCATCTGAGGGCCGCAGGGAATAATCGTGTTCAGAGGCACCGTCCGGTAGCAGAACGTCAACCGGTGTGACACCATCGGCAATGGCCGCAGCGATAAACCCTACCGGTTTGAGTGAAGCCACGACATTCGCCTGAGCTGGAAGGGTTAACGAAGCTGTAACGGAGAAAGCAGTTAAGGCGAAAATTGCGCCCTTTTTATTATGTAACATATTGCGTCATTCCATCGTGACCATGAGGTGGAATGTGATATTATAACATTCGAAATTCTGTGCAACCTGTAAATACTATGACCTCACTTGTCACACTCGATAATGTTTCGATAAAGTTTAACCAGCGCAATGTGTTATCCGGTGTCAGCCTGGCACTGCACCCTGGCCGCATCCTCACCCTGCTGGGTCCTAACGGTGCCGGAAAATCAACGCTGGTGCGTGTGGTGCTGGGACTACTCGCTCCCACCACCGGTTCCGTTCAGCGTGATCCCGGTCTGCGAATTGGCTATGTGCCACAGAAGCTGCACATCGACCCGACCCTGCCAGTGACCGTTGAACGCTTTATGCGTCTGACCCGGGGCAGCAAAAACGCCGAGATCCTGCCGGCACTGAAACGCGTGCAGGCGGGTCACCTGCTCAACGCCCCGCTGCAAAAGCTTTCCGGTGGTGAAACCCAGCGTGTGCTGCTGGCGCGCGCCCTGCTGAATCAGCCTCAGTTGCTGGTACTCGATGAGCCTACCCAGGGTGTGGATGTGAATGGTCAGGTGTCACTCTATGACCTTATCAATCAGTTACGCGTTGAACTGAACTGCGGCGTACTCATGGTCTCCCACGATCTGCATCTGGTGATGGCCAAAACCGACGAAGTGCTGTGCCTTAACCATCACATCTGTTGTTCCGGCACCCCGGAAGCGGTATCGCAGCATCCGGAATTTATCGCCATGTTTGGTCCGCGCGGCGCGGAGGAGTTGGCAATTTATCGTCATCATCATAATCACCGTCACGACCTTCAGGGACGTATCGTTTTACGCAAAGGACAGGGTCCATCATGATTGAGTTGTTATTACCGGGCTGGATAGGCGGTGTGATGTTAGCGCTGGCTGCCGGTCCGCTGGGATCGTTTGTTGTCTGGCGCAAGATGTCCTATTTCGGCGATACCCTGGCGCATGCCTCCCTGCTGGGCGTGGCATTTGGCCTGCTGTTTAATGTGAATCCTTACTACGCGGTGATTCTGGTTACGGTCTGCCTGGCGCTGGGACTGGTCTGGCTGGAGCGTCGTCCGCATCTGGCTATCGATACCCTGCTGGGGATTATGGCACACAGCGCGCTGTCGCTGGGCCTGGTGGTGGTCAGCCTGATGAAGAACGTTCGCGTCGATCTGATGGCTTATCTGTTTGGCGATCTGCTGGCGGTGACGCCAGACGATCTCTGGATGATGGGTGGCGGCGTGGTGATCGTGCTGCTGGTGATGGCGTGGCAGTGGCGGTCGCTGCTGTCGATGACCATCAGCCCGGAACTGGCACAGGTAGATGGCGTTAATATCCAGCGTACCCGTCTGATTCTGATGCTGGTCACAGCACTGACGATTGGGGTGGCGATGAAGTTCGTGGGTGCGCTGATCATCACCTCACTGCTGATTATTCCTGCCGCAACCGCTCGTCGCTTTGTGCGTTCACCGGAAGGAATGGCGGCCGTGGCCGTGGTCATCGGAGTGATTGCCGTCACCGGCGGCCTGACCTTCTCCGCCTTCTACGACACCCCTGCCGGGCCGTCAGTAGTGCTCTGCGCCGCTATCCTGTTTATTTTCAGCATGGTCCGGAAACCAGCAGTCTAGTTACTCTTCACGCGTGATGCCGAAGTGACGATAAGCGTGCTGCGTGGCCATCCGGCCACGCGGTGTGCGCTGAATGAAGCCCTGCTGAATCAGGAAGGGTTCAATCACATCTTCGATGGTTTCGCGCTCTTCACCAATGGCCGCAGCCAGGTTATCCAGTCCCACCGGCCCACCCATAAATTTGTCGATGATCGCCAGCAGCAGTTTACGGTCCATATAATCGAACCCTTCGCTGTCTACGTTAAGCATATCCAGCGCGCTGCAGGAGACTTCACCGCTCAGGTCACCGTTTGCCCGCACTTCGGCGAAGTCACGAACGCGGCGCAGCAGGCGGTTGGCGATACGCGGTGTGCCGCGTGCGCGACGGGCGATCTCTAACGCCCCTTCGTCACTCAGCGCCAGACCCAGACAGGCGGCGCTGCGGCCTACGATGTGCTGCAAATCTTTAACCTGGTAGAACTCAAGCCGCTGCACAATACCAAAACGATCGCGCAACGGCGAGGTCAGCGAGCCAGCACGCGTGGTGGCGCCGATCAGAGTAAACGGCGGCAGATCGAGCTTGATTGAGCGCGCAGCCGGGCCTTCGCCGATCATGATATCCAGCTGATAATCTTCCATCGCCGGGTAGAGTATCTCTTCCACCACCGGTGAGAGACGATGGATTTCATCGATAAACAGGACGTCATGCGGTTCAAGGTTGGTCAGCATCGCCGCCAGGTCGCCCGCCTTTTCCAGCACCGGACCTGAGGTAGTGCGAAGATTAACGCCCATCTCGTTGGCCACGATGTTCGCCAGGGTTGTTTTACCCAGTCCCGGCGGACCGAAGATCAGCAGATGATCGAGCGCATCGCCGCGCAGTTGCGCTGCCTTGATGAAAATCTCCATCTGCTCTCGCACCTGCGGCTGACCGACATACTCGGTCAGCATCTTCGGGCGAATAGCGCGGTCAATAACCTCTTCTTCGCTGATACTGGCAGCGGAGATCAGGCGGTCGGCTTCTATCATGAATTACCTCAAATGGCGGCGCGTAGCGCTTCGCGGATCAGGGTTTCGCAATCCGCATCCGGTCGACCGACTTTACTGATCATACGGCTCGCTTCCTGCGGTTTATAACCCAGTGATACCAGCGCTGCAACCGCTTCGGCTTCCGCATCATTGGTTTCCGGCTCGGCGCTCGGCGTGGTCAGCGTAAAGGCAGAATCGCCGCCAAACAGGTCGCCGTGCATTCCTTTGAAGCGGTCCTTCATCTCGACCACCAGACGCTCAGCCGTCTTTTTGCCCACGCCTGGCAGTTTCACCAGTGACGCGATCTCCTCTTTCTCAACAGCGGTCACAAACTGCTGCGCCGACATGCCGGAGAGGATCGCCAGCGCCAGCTTAGGTCCGACGCCATTCACTTTAATCAGTTCGCGAAACAGCGCGCGCTCCTGCTTGCTGTTAAAACCAAACAGCAGCTGCGCATCTTCACGCACCACAAAGTGGGTAAAAATCACCGCTTCGTGCTGAAGTTCAGGCAACTCATAAAAACAGGTCATGGGCATATAAATTTCATAGCCGACGCCGTGTGCCTCAAGCAGCACCAGTGGCGGCTGCTTTTCCAGAATATTGCCCCGTAAACGACCTATCACCTGAACGCTTCCTTAACTAACGAATGTGGCGGATTTTATAACATAAAAAAGGCTGGATGAATATCCAGCCTGTGAGTGCGACCTGAGCGATGACGGCTAACCTGAGCGTAACCGTCCGCGCGTCAGCACCAGCTTGCTGTCACTCATGCGAGCCGCATTCTGAGCCACATGACAGTGCGTAATGGCAATCGCCAGCGCATCGGCGGCATCTGCCTGTGGGTTCGCCGGCAGCTTCAGCAGGGTTCGCACCATGTGCTGCACCTGACTTTTCTCGGCGCTGCCGATGCCAACGACGGTCTGTTTTACCTGACGGGCGGCATACTCAAACACCGGCAGATCGTGGTTAACCGCGGCAACAATCGCGGCACCGCGTGCCTGGCCGAGCTTCAGCGCGGAGTCTGCATTCTTCGCCATAAACACCTGTTCAATGGCGAAGAAGTCGGGTGAAAACTGCGTAATGATTTCACAGACGCCCGCATAAATCAGCTTCAGACGGGCGGGCAACTCGGTGGTATTAGTGCGGATACAGCCGCTGCCCAGATAAGTGAGCTGGCGGCCAGTCTGACGAATAACACCATAACCGGTGATGCGTGAGCCGGGATCAATACCCAGGATAATCGACATTACGCCTCTTTGGTTAAAGTGATTACGGTAGACGCCATTACAGCGTTTCCGCTACCTCGTCGGAGATTTCACCGTTGTGATAGACCTCCTGCACATCGTCGCAATCTTCCAGCATGTCGATCAGACGCAGCAGTTTAGGTGCGGTTTCCGCATCCATTTCGGCTTTGGTGGTCGGGATCATCGCCACTTCTGCAGTGTCCGCTTTCAGGCCGAGTGCTTCCAGTGCATCACGCACCGTGCCCATCTCTTCCCATGCGGTGAAGACATCAATTGCGCCGTCGTCATAGCTGACCACATCTTCTGCGCCTGCTTCCAGAGCCGCTTCCATCACCGCATCTTCATCCTGACCCGGCGCATAAGAGATCACGCCTTTTTTGTTGAACAGGTAAGCCACGGAGCCGTCGGTGCCGAGATTCCCGCCGGTTTTGGTGAAGGCGTGACGCACTTCGCCCACGGTACGGTTACGGTTGTCACTCAGGCATTCAATCATGATGGCCGAGCCGCCAGGACCGTAGCCTTCATAGATGATGGTTTCCATGTTGGCATTGTCATCGCCGCCCACACCGCGCGCGATAGCGCGATCCATGGTGTCACGCGTCATATTGTTCGCCAGCGCTTTATCCATTGCTGCACGCAGACGCGGGTTTGAACCCGGATCGCCGCCGCCCAGCTTGGCCGCTGTCACCAGTTCACGAATGATTTTGGTGAAGATTTTGCCGCGCTTGGCATCCTGCGCCGCCTTACGGTGTTTGGTGTTTGCCCACTTACTGTGTCCTGCCATTTTAAATTTTCTCCGATCTTTTACAGGGTGCAGGCTATCCTGCTTGCGAGCCTGTTTACCGTCCGTACGCATACAGGTGACTGACAACCTGAATACCCCGAGGGCGAGCGTCGCGAAGCATCCTCACGTACAAGCGTACGCTGACGACGTCGCGCGGGCGGTGAACAACCTCACGGTGCCGATAACGCCTGACTGTTCAATATGTTGGTGAAGTCCTGTTAAAACTCACCAGATTCATAAAATTTAATCTATCCGCCGCCGGAATACCGGGCGATGGCGAGCATTCAGATAAATTCTTCAATTGCCTGGCGGTTACTCCATGATCGGGTTAATGCTGCAGCGTCAGCGGGTGCCAGCCAGCGAAACGCCAGATGCTCGGTGAGCATCACATCGCGCTCCGTCGGCAGTTGCAGGCGAAACCAGTGCTCGTGATTATGGGTGACATCAGGGGCGTAGCGATGGCGGAAATGGGGAAAGATTTCAAAGTCGATCTGACGCTGACAATCCTCCACCTCCAGCCGCTCGGCCAGCACGTCGATGCCGATTTCCTCATTCACTTCACGACACGCGGTCGCCAGCGGTGACTCTCCCGCCTCCAGGCTGCCGGTGACCGACTGCCAGAACGTGGGATCGTCACGCCGCTGCAGCATCAACACCCGGCCAGTATCGCGCGCCGAAATGACGACCAGCACTGAAACCGGGTGTTTATAGCCCATTATTTATTCTCAGGCTTTTCTTTTTTAACGACCTGAATACCGAGCTCCAGCAGGGAAGCCGGATTGGCTTCGCTTGGCGCTTCGGTCATCATGCAGGCGGCCGCCGTGGTTTTCGGGAACGCAATGACGTCACGAATGTTATCAGTGCCGGTCAGCAGCATGGTCAGACGATCCAGACCAAAGGCCAGGCCCGCATGCGGTGGCGTACCGAACTTCAGCGCATCCAGCAGGAAGCCAAACTTCTCACGCTGCTCATGCTCTTCGATACCCAGAATGCTGAACACCGTCTGCTGCATTTTGCCGTTGTGGATACGCACTGAACCGCCGCCCACTTCGTAACCGTTGATCACCATGTCGTAGGCATTCGCCACGGCACGGGTTGGATCGGCGGCCAGCTCTTCTGCGCTCATCTCTTTTGGCGCCGTGAAAGGATGGTGCATCGCAGCCAGACCGCCCTCCTCGTCCTCTTCGAACATCGGGAAGTCGATCACCCACAGCGGTGCCCAGGCTGACTCATCAGTGATGTTCAGCTCGCGACCCACTTTCAGACGCAGCGCACCCAGTGCATCAGCGACTACTTTGGCGCGATCGGCACCAAAGAAGATAATGTCGCCATCCTGTGCGCCGGTGCGGCTCAGAATGCCTTCCACGATCTCTGCATTCAGGAATTTGGCAACCGGGCTCTGCACGCCTTCCAGGCCGTCAGCACGGACGTTAACCTTCATCCACGCCAGACCTTTGGCACCGTAAATCTCCACGAACTTGCCATATTCATCAATCTGCTTACGGCTCAGCTGTGCGCCGGTCGGCACGCGCAGCGCGGCAACACGGCCCTTTTCATCGTTAGCCGGGCCAGAGAAGACCTGGAACTCCACGTTTTTAAGCAGGTCGCCGACGTCCACCAGCTCCATCGGGTTACGCAGATCCGGTTTATCAGAACCGTAGCGATGCATCGCTTCCGCAAAGGTCATCTGCGGGAACTCACCGAGATCAACGCCCTGCACGTCCTGCCACAGATTGCGGATTAAACGCTCCATGATTTCACGCACTTGTGGCGCGGTCATAAAGGAGGTTTCCACGTCGATCTGGGTAAATTCTGGCTGACGATCGGCACGTAAATCTTCGTCGCGGAAGCATTTAACGATCTGATAGTAGCGGTCAAAACCGGACATCATCAGCAGCTGTTTGAACAGCTGAGGTGACTGCGGCAGCGCATAGAATTTGCCTTTATGTACCCGGCTTGGCACCAGATAGTCACGCGCGCCTTCCGGCGTCGCTTTGGTCAGCATCGGGGTTTCGATATCCAGGAAACCTTCGTCATCCATAAAGCGACGAACAAAGCTGGTGATTTTTGCGCGGGTTTTCAGACGCGTCACCATCTCAGGGCGACGCAGATCCAGATAGCGGTACTTCAGGCGCGCTTCTTCGCTGTTGGTCTGATTCGAGTCCAGCGGCAGTGGCTCAGAGCGGTTAATGATGGTCAGTGCCTGGGCAAACACCTCCACTTCGCCGGTCGCCATGTCGCTGTTTTTGTTCTTCTCATCACGCGCACGCACGGTACCGGTGATCTGGATACAGAATTCGTTACGCAGTTCAGAAGCCAGCTTAAATGCGTCCTGGCGATCGGGATCAAAAAACACCTGCACGATGCCTTCACGGTCGCGCATATCGATAAAAATCAAACTGCCCAGATCGCGACGGCGGTTTACCCAGCCGCAAAGCGTGACTTGCTGACCCACATGAGACAGATTGAGCTGTCCGCAATATTCTGTACGCATAACACTATCCTTTTAACTTCGCCGCTGCATCTGACAGCATCCGGCCGCGTTACCTGTTGCGATGCTGTCGCAAAAATGGCGGTCATTATAATGGAAAAAGCCAGACAGGATAAGCAGATCCGCGCCAAAGCGCCGATTTCCTGTGTGCATTTGCCCCCCAGCCTGACCATAGCGGATAATGGGGTATCTTAATCTGCAGCCAGGAGCGCGCGTGACACTTCGTATTGGCCTGCCCCAGTGGCAGCATTCACACTGGAAACGCTGGGGCATCGAAAGCCTGGCGGACTATGCCCGCTATTTCCATTGTGTAGAGGGAAATACCACGCTTTATGCGCTGCCGAATCCGGAAACCGTGATGCGCTGGCGCGATATGACGCACGATGCGTTTCGCTTCTGCTTTAAGTTTCCCAATACCATCAGCCATCAGGCGGCGCTGCAGCACAGCGACGACCTGCTGACCGATTTCCTGCGGCTGATGGAGCCGCTGGCCGATCGTATCGGTCAGTACTGGCTGCAACTGCCTGCCAGCTTCTCTCCGACGCAGCTCGACGACCTGTGGCGCTTTCTCGACAGCCTGCCGCGCCGTTTTCACTACGGCGTCGAAGTCCGCCATCCCGCTTTCTTCGCCAAAGGGGATGCTGAACGGGCGCTGAATCGCGGCCTGCTGGCGCGCGGCATCAATCGCGTGATGCTCGACAGCCGTCCGGTTCACGCCTCCACCTCGCAAAGTCCGGCCGCGCTGGTGGCCCGCGCGCAGAAGCCCCGGGTGCCGCCTCATGCATTGCGAACCGGCTCGCAGCCGATGGTGCGGTTTATCGGCAGCGACAGTGTGGAAGAGAGCGTACCGCTATTTCAGATCTGGCGAGACAAGCTGACGGCGTGGCAGCAACAGGGCGACGCCATGCTGTTTCTGCACACGCCCGATATGGGCCAGGTCTTTCCGCTAGTGCAGGCGCTCTGGCCGCAGCTGCAACAGATCGATCCCGGCATAGGTAGCGGACCGGACTGGCCGCAGCAGACGTCACTGTTTTGATTCCTGCCCAGGACAGCGGGCTGTGCGCCCGTTAGAATAGAAGCATTATGGACAGTCGCAGGGGTGGCAATGGTTAGCGCGTTATATGTGGTGATGGGTGCATTACTGGTGATGAAATTCACGCTGGACGTGGTCCGCTATCGCCGATTCTATCGCGTGGCGTATGGCGATGGCGGCTACCACGACCTGAAAATGGCGATTCGCATTCACGGCAACGCCATCGAAACCATTCCGCTGGCGCTGTTTCTGCTGGTAATGATGGAGATGAACGGCGCCGATATCTGGATGGTGCATCTCACGGGTCTGCTGTTCTTTATCAGTCGCCTGCTGCACGCCTGGGGTTTGCGCAGCAGCGCAATGGCAGGCCGCAAATATGGCATGCTGCTGACGCTGTTTTCCCTGTGCGGCATGGTGATTTTTAACCTGATCTATATGCCGTGGGAACTGGTGCTGACGCTGCATTAAGCTGGCCTGGGTTAAGGGGTGCAGCCCGCCCCACTTTCTGCGAGAATAGCGCCCTTTCCGTCGTCTCTTCGGATTTTCGATATGTCTGACCGCGATCAACTCTTCTCAGCGCCCATTGCAAAACTGGGCGACTGGACTTTTGACGAGCGTGTAGCTGAAGTCTTTCCTGACATGATTCAGCGCTCGGTGCCGGGCTACTCCAACATCATTTCGATGATTGGCATGCTGGCAGAACGTTTTGTTACCCCGGACAGCAAGGTTTATGACCTGGGCTGTTCGCTGGGCGCGGCCACCCTGTCGGTGCGCCGCAATATTCAGGTGCCGGGTTGCCAGATCATCGCAGTGGATAACTCCCCGGCGATGGTGGAGCGCTGTCGTCGGCATCTTGATGCGTTTCGCGCGGACACACCGGTAACGGTGCTGGAAGCGGATATCCGCGACATTGAGATTGAGAACGCCTCTCTGGTGGTACTCAACTTTACGCTGCAGTTTCTGGAACCGCCTGCGCGTCTGGCGCTGCTGGAAAAGATCTGGCAGGGACTGAAACCGGGCGGTGCGCTGGTACTGTCAGAGAAGTTCAGTTTTGAAGATGCCGAAGTCGGTGAGCTGCTGTTTAACATGCATCACGACTTCAAGCGCGCCAACGGCTACAGCGAACTTGAAATCAGCCAGAAACGCAGCATGCTGGAAAATGTGATGCTGACTGACAGCGTTGAAGCTCATAAAGCCCGTCTGAAACAGGCCGGTTTCTCGCACGCCGAACTCTGGTTCCAGTGCTTTAATTTTGGATCTCTGGTGGCGTTGAAATGATCGACTTTGGCCGTTTTTATCAGCAAATTGCGGTGGGACCGCTGGCGAAGTGGCTGGAAGTGTTACCGGCGCAAATCAGCGAGTGGCAGCGTGAAAACCTGCATGGGCACTTCCGCGACTGGTACAAGTCGCTGGAGTATCTGCCGCTGCTGGAGCCTCAAAAGCTTGACCTGCTGCACAGCGTTACCGCTGACCGCGATGACATCAGCGATCGCCATCGTCAGGGTATTGAGAAATTACTGCGCAACCTGATGCCGTGGCGCAAGGGGCCCTATTTCCTTTATGGCACCCACATCAACACCGAATGGCGTTCGGACTGGAAGTGGGAGCGCGTACTACCGCACATCTCTCCGCTGGCCGGCCGCACAGTGCTCGATGTGGGCTGCGGTAGTGGCTATCACATGTGGCGGATGATTGGCGCGGGTGCCCATCTGGTGGTCGGCATCGATCCAATGCAGCTATTCCTGGTGCAGTTCGAAGCGGTGCGTAAGCTGCTGAACGACGATCGCCGGGCGCATATGCTGCCGCTGGGCATTGAGCAGTTACCGGTGTTGCAGGCGTTCGATACCGTGTTCTCGATGGGCGTGCTCTATCATCGCCGTTCGCCACTGGATCACCTGTTACAGCTTAAGAATCAGCTGGCCAGCGGTGGCGAACTGGTGCTGGAGACGCTGGTGATTGAGGGCGATGTGAATCAGGTGCTGGTGCCTGGTGAGCGATATGCGCAGATGCGCAATGTCTTCTTTATTCCGTCAGCTGAAGCGCTGAAAAGCTGGCTGGAAAAAAGCGGCTTTGTCGATGTACGGATTGTCGATTTCGCCCTCACTACCACTGAAGAGCAACGCCGTACTGACTGGATGACCAGCGAGTCTCTGGCTGAATTCCTCGATCCCGATGACCCCAGCAAAACGGTCGAGGGCTATCCGGCGCCTCTGCGCGCCGTACTGGTCGCCACCAAACCGTAATGCCCTAGCGGCGAGACAACGCCAGTTTCGCCGCAAATCCAATAAAGACGCAGCCAGTCAGGCGATCCATCACCTTCAGCACTCGCGGTTTGCGCAAATGACCGGCGAAATAGTGGCTGCCGCCAATCAGTACCGCATTCCAGATCAGCCCCAGCAGCATGTGTGCCAGCGCCATCAGACTACACCAGAGCGCCACCGATGCCCCCGCCGGGATAAACTGTGGCAAAAAACTCACATAGAAGATCCCCACTTTGGGGTTTAGCAGATTGCCCAGCAGCCCACGGCTGAAGCAGGCAAGATAGCCCTGCTGCAGCGCCGGTTGTTGCGTGTCGACTGCTGTCTGGCGGGGTTTCAGCAACAATTTCAGCCCCAGCCAGAGTAACCAGGCGGCACCCAGCCACTTAAGCAGGTTATAGGCCATTTCGGAGGCCAGCAGCAGCGCGCCTAAACCGAATCCCACCGCGACACCCCAGACCAGACAGCCGAGCGTGATACCCAGTGCCGTCACGCTGGCGCGCTTTGCGCCCTGAGCGACTGCTGAGCGCAGTACCAGCGCAGTATCAAATCCCGGCGTCAGCGTCAGTATGGTGATGGCAAACAGAAATGAAAACAGCGTGGTGGTCATGGCGTTCTCCCTGGAGGTAACAGCCGGTCAGCAGCGTATGGGTGTCCTGCTAGCGTAACAGGCCCGTCGAATTATCTCACCCTGAACACTCTCCCTGTTCGTCAGCGTGTGCCAGGCTAAGGGCGGTTTAACTTCATATTAAGGAGCTGTGATTATGAGTAAATTTATCTTCTCTTCACCCCGTAAATATGTGCAGGGCGCGGGCGTGCTGGATGAGCTGGGTCCCTATGTGGCCGAACTGGGTGATAACGCTTTCCTGGTTGCGGATGATGTCGTCTGGAAATTGATCGGCGAACGCGCCCAACAGGCGCTGCAAAAGGCGGGCGTTACCTTCAACTGGCACCAGTTCAACGGCGAGGCGTCGAGCAATGAAATCACCCGTCTGAGCCAGCTGGCGAAAAGTCAGGGCTGTAATGTAGTTGTCGGGCTGGGCGGTGGCAAAACGCTGGATACGGTTAAAGCGGTGGCGGATGAGCTGAAGCAGCCGGTAGCCATCGTGCCTACGATCGCCTCCACCGACGCCCCCTGTAGCGCGCTGTCGGTCATCTATTCTGATAGCGGCGTATTTGAGAGCTATCGCTTCTACAGTAAAAATCCTGATTTGGTGCTGGTGGACACCGCCGTCTGCGCCAGTGCGCCAGCACGACTCTTTGCCTCCGGCATTGCAGATGGCCTGGCGACCTGGGTTGAAGCGCAGGCGGTGGCGCGTTCGCATTCAAAATCGATGGTTAATGGTGATCCGACAATTGCCGGACTGGCGATTGCCCGCGCCTGCGAAGAAACGCTGCTTACCTGGGGTTACAGCGCCTACGTTGCCGTCACCCAAAAACGAGTGACACCCGCAGTGGAAGCGGTGGTTGAGGCGAATACGCTGTTATCGGGGCTGGGCTTTGAAAATGGAGGGCTGGCAGCTGCGCACGCTATTCATAATGGGTTCACCGCGATTGATGGTGATATCCACCATCTGACCCATGGCGAGAAAGTCGCCTACGGCACACTGACGCAGATGGTGCTTGAGAAGCGTCCGGATGAGGAAATTGCGCGCTATATCCGCTTCTATCGCTCGATCAACATGCCGACCACGCTCCGGGAGCTGCATCTGGAAAATGAGAGCTGGGAGAATCTGGTCAAAGTGGGTGCACTGGCGAACAGTGAGGGCGACACGCTGAAAAACCTTAATCCAAACCTTTCACCGGAAGATATTGCAAACGCACTGCTGGCGCTGGATGCCTTTAGTCAGACGGTTAAATAACCACCCGACAGGCGATCATCCGATCGCCTTTTACTCCGCCGCCGCTGGCTGGTCCCAGTACTCATATTTGTAGGCGGAACTGAGATGGCGCTCTATAGTGCCGCGCGTGAAGATTTCGGTCTCATGCAGATAACTCAGGGTACAGTTACCCACCTGATCCCAGGACTGACACTCATCTACTGATCGGATGGTGCTCAGCGGTGTGGTCGCCGTGCCGTTGAGCCGCACTTCACGCCATTGGGGATCGTAGGTATAACTGTCGGTGCTGCGGGCCGATGTGGTGCGGGTCACCAGACCCTGCGGATTCCAGTGGTAATGATTTTCACCGTTGGTCAGGGGATCGCTGCCGCGCGCCACGCTCTTCTCCAGCCTGAACTGCCGATCATAACGGTAAGTCGTGTCGGTAAAGCCGCTTTTACCCATGCTGGTAAACCTGTCGGAGGCGCTGGTAATGTTGCCATGCTGACCTTTCTGCCAGTTAATCGTCCCCTGTCGGTTATCGACCACCACCTCTTTGCCCTCTTTCAGCACTTTTACCAGATACGCATATTCCGCCACCCAGCCGCCCTGCACCCGGGCAATGTGTTGCTCCATGCTGAGAATCACGTTGCGCTCACTTTTGTCATAGCTGACGTCGGCAACCGTCAGATCGCCACAGGCGTCAAACTGCCCCAGTACGCGCTTTTGCGAGTTCACATCTTTGCCAAACTCACCCGCAACCACCTGCTTCACCGCGCCTTTCGCATTCCCGCCCAGTAAAATCAGGTTATTGCTGTTAGCCACAGCAGCGTTGTTCGGGCTGCATGCGCTGGCGGCAGCGTTGCCACTGCAGAGAGCAGTCAGGATCAGAGTCAAAACAGCAATCGGATTGGGTTTCATAGGATCTTTTCCAGGCGACGTTGCTTTCAGTGTAAACGCTACGGTGATGAACAGCGGCAATCTGTGAAGATTTCAGCCTGCATAGCCTTTTAGGACCGAAGAGGCGACACGGCATCAGCATAACGAATAAAGCGGGTGATTACGTTGCTGCCGCGCCTGAAAGTCCTGGATGACATGTAATGATTAATATGGGGCAGGTGATTTTTATCTAGCCAGGCGAAAGAGTGATAACTTCGCTGCAGCCAGATTTCAGATCTCTCTGACATCAATAGCTTGCCAGAGAAGCGCAAAACAATTTAGCTGGTAAGGAGTGTGCGTTACACAAAAAGAACCCCAGCAAGGATACTGGGGTTTGGTACTTGCAAACACCACGTCAATGATCGGCGTGCTGCGCGGCAAAATCTGTTGTGGTTCAGGCGACCCGAACGGTGCTCATCTGCATCACGCTTTTCATCGCCTCAACCACATCGCCGTCTACACAGTAGCGGCTGAACTCGTCAGTCTCGGCTTCTGAACACATGGAGACCCCCGCTTTGCGGTAGCGCATCGGCGACGCGACAAGGCGGCTGGCCGAGCTGTGAACTTCATCAATCCCCATGTCGAGAAACTTTTGCAGGTTGCTGAGACGTACCCCGGCACCCGCCATAATGATAGGACCGGTGCTGGCCTCATTTAGTTCCCTGAGTAATGCAATTCCGTTTTCAGCGCTCTGCTGCTGACCGGATGTCAGAATACGCGCCACTCCCAAATCCGTCAGCTCTTCCAGCGCACGCTTTGGGCTGTGACAGAGATCGAAGGCGCGATGAAAGGTTACGGCCAGCCCGTCACACAGCGCCATAATCTGCCGCATCTGACCATGATGAATGTGAGCATCTTCATCCAGCATCCCAATTACCAGACCAGGAAAACCAAGTTCACGGATTAACGCCACATCCGATTTCATCGCTTCAAATTCGCGTGCGGTGTAACAAAAATCGCCACCACGTGGCCGGACAATAGGATGAACCGGAATCGAAACTTCTTGCCGGGCGGCATTCAGCATCCCCGCTGACGGGGTCAGGCCGCCTTCACGCGGTGCGGCACAGAGTTCAACCCGATCGGCGCCCGCCTGTTGTGCGGTCACAGCGCAATCCACGCCATAGCAGCAAATTTCCAGTGTGGTCATTCTCTTCTCCTTTACATGACTCTGGTTCAAGGCAGATTCATCAGTTAGTCTGGCTGCTGGAATGAGTTTACCGGGAAAGTTAACTATGGCATTCAATTTCGACCAACGGATAGACCGTCGTCACAGCGATAGCCTTAAATGGAACAAATATGCGGACCAGGACATTCTGCCGTTGTGGGTGGCAGACACCGATTTCCGATCGCCTGACTGCGTCATCAATGCGATTAAAACCCGTGCCGAACATGGGATTTTTGGCTATGGCGACACGCCTGATGAATTTATCGATAGCGCGATAGCCTGGCTCGCCTCACGCTATCAGTGGCACGTTAATCCGGAATGGATTGTGGTTTTGCCGGGTGTCGTGAGCGGTCTGAATCTGGCAGTGCGCGCTTTCACCGCGCCTGACGAGCTGACGATTACGCCAACACCCATCTATCCGCCGTTTCGCGGTGCAGCAAAACTGGCAGAGCGCGGTCAGATCACGCTGCCGCTGACGCTGCAAGAGGGACGCTGGCTGCTGGATCTGGATGCGCCGGAAGGTCAGCTGGACGATAAAGCGCGGCTGTTAATGCTGTGCAACCCGCAGAATCCGGGCGGCACCGTCTATCGCCGCGAGGAACTGCAGGCGCAGCTGGCATTTGCGCAGAAGCACGATTTGATTGTCTGTTCCGACGAGATCCACAGCGATCTGCTGCTGGAACCCGGCGTTAAGCACATACCCTTTGCTTCACTGAGCGAAGATGCAGCCCAGCGTAGCGTGACGCTGATGTCGCCCTCAAAGTCCTTTAATATTGCCGGTCTGGGAGCTTCCATCGCCATCATTCCCAACGCCGGGCTGCGCGCGCGCTTTAACCGGGTACGACGCGGCATTGTGCCGGATGTTGATATTCTGGCACTCACGGCAGCAGCAGCAGCATGGCGCGAGGGTGAGCCGTGGCTGAATGCGCAGAATGCCTATCTGCGCAGTAACCGTGACTGGCTGGTGTCGCAGGTCAATAAGATGGCCGGCCTGTCACTCGCCTCGCCGGAAGCGACCTACCTGGCCTGGATCGACGCCAGCGCGCTGGGTGTGGCCAGCCCGGCCCTCTATTTTGAAAAGCACGGGCTGGGCTTAACCGCCGGACGTGAGTTCGGCAATGACCAGTTTGTCCGGCTCAATTTCGGCTGTACCCGCGCGCTGCTCGACGAAGCCGTTGCGCGCCTGAAGCGTGCGTTAGCCGCCCGCCTTTAGTTCTGTTCGCTGGCGACAATCTCCTCCAGTCGCCACGGATGGAACTTGATTGTCGTCTGCCCATCCGTTACCGCCAGGGTCGGATTGGGCAGGCGCTCATTCTCCCCCTGCGGTGAACTGGTTTTAAATGAAATACCCGGCTGCGTCAGCGCTTCATCTGACAGCAAGGCCATCGCGCGCACGCCCAGCGTCTGATGATCGCCGCGTAACACCACCTCAATATGCTCCCAGCCTTCATGGCGATAACGCTTTTCACCCGGCCATGGCAGTTCAACCACATCAATTTGCCTGCCTGCGACAAACAGCGGGTCATGGAGTTTAAACAGGCAAATCTGCCTGCCGTTGATCATCGCCGATGAAAACTGCGTGCCAATCTGCTGCAAACCTTGCTGCCAGCGCATCGCCGTCGTGTCCTGGTGGCAACGCACCGCGATATGGTCCATCTCCAGATCGGTAAGACGCAAACCGAGCCGCTGCGCAAAACTTTGCAACGATTCTTCAAAACGTTCTAAATCTATCTTTAAATCATCCAATTCTGCCGGAAAAGATCTCTTCACTACCCCAGTTCCTCTCAATTTGTTTAGCATTTATAACCCGCCTGGCTTTTGGCGCGCCGCGTGCTGAGCATCACATAATGATAAGATTCATCTTATTTGGCCCGAAATTTAACGCTAATCCTTATAATAACATCTTTCATTTCGGATTTATCTCCTGTTTAGGACCATGAGTTCCTTGATGAAAGCATGTTAAATATATGATTATTATCAACTTCTTTAATACAATAAGATAACTCTCATTTACCTGGCAAACAATTGCAGCCCACCCCGCCTTCCTATAAATTTGACCTAACACAACCAAAAGGAATGGCTCTATGTCTATGCTCATCGTTGTCGCTGTCCTGATCGCACTGATGGGATTTGCAATCTCCCGCCATTGGAAGGTGCGTGAAGATAAAAGCGTAAAGAACCCACGCCGTCATCTGCGACGTCGTTAATGCCTCAGGGAAACATCTTATTCAGCTCTGTTTCCCCGCTTCATCCAACTGCTGACGCCCACTGACATTTCACGTATACTTTTCCCCTCATTTTTTTCCGTTTTGTCTGCCCCATCCGTTTCTGCCTCTCCGTGACGCGATGCGCTCAGGCAAGATGATGACAGCCCGGCTTTCTGGTCCGGGCGTTGCTCAGCACATGAAGGTAACTCGGTGAATATTCAGGCACTTCTTTCCGCAAAAGTCAGTCAGGCAATGGTTTTAGCCGGCGCACCCGCCGATTGCGAACCCCAGGTTCGTCAATCCGCCCGGGTTCAGTTTGGAGACTATCAGGCCAACGGCATTATGGCCGTGGCGAAAAAGCTGGGACAGGCACCGCGACAATTAGCGGAAACGGTGATTCAGCACCTCGATCTGACCGGCATCGCCAGCAAAGTCGAAATTGCCGGGCCGGGCTTCATCAATATCTTCCTTGACCACAACTGGCTGGCCAGCCATGCCCGGGAAGCGCTGCGTCTGCCGCGCCTTGGCGTGCAGCTGGCCGAACCCCAGACTATCGTTGTCGACTACTCTGCGCCTAACGTTGCGAAAGAGATGCATGTGGGCCACGTCCGCTCCACCATCATTGGTGATGCGGCGGTGCGTACGCTGGAGTTTCTCGGCCATAAAGTGATCCGAGCGAACCACGTTGGCGACTGGGGAACGCAATTCGGTATGCTGATCGCGTTCCTGGAAAAACAGCAGAATGAAGATCATGCTGAGATGGCGCTGGCCGATCTCGAAGGCTTCTACCGTGAAGCCAAACGCACCTATGATGAAGATCCTGAGTTTGCCGAGCGCGCGCGCAGTTATGTGGTGAAACTACAGGGCGGCGATGACTATTGCCGCCAGATGTGGAAGAAGCTGGTCGACATCACCATGAGTCAGAACCAGAAAATCTATGACCGCATGAACGTCACCCTGACGCGCAACGATGTTATGGGTGAAAGTCTCTATAACGATATGCTGCCTGCCATCGTCTCCGATCTGAAACAGAAAGGCTTAGCGGTAGAGAGTGAAGGTGCGACCGTGGTGTTCCTGGATGAATTCCAGAACAAAGAGGGTGAACCGATGGGCGTCATCATCCAGAAAAAGGATGGCGGCTACCTCTACACCACCACCGATATCGCCTGTGCGAAATATCGTTACGAAACGCTGAAAGCCGATCGCGTACTCTATTACATCGACTCACGTCAGCATCAGCATCTGGTTCAGGCCTGGACTATCGTCCGTAAAGCGGGTTATGTGCCGGAATCAGTGCCGCTGGAGCACCATGCGTTCGGCATGATGCTGGGCAAAGATGGCCGTCCGTTCAAAACCCGCAGCGGCGGCACCATCAAGCTTTCCGATCTGCTGGATGAAGCCTATCAGCGTGCCTACACGCTGGTGCGTGAGAAGAACCCGGAGATGAGCGAAGCGGAAGTGAAAACGCTGGCGGAAGTGGTTGGCATCAGCGCGGTAAAATACGCCGATCTGTCAAAAAGCCGTACCACCGATTACATTTTCGACTGGGACAACATGCTGGCGTTCGAAGGCAACACCGCGCCTTACATGCAGTATGCCTACACCCGCGTACTCTCCGTGTTCCGCAAGGCGGGCATTGATGTTGATTCGCTGGATGCGGAGATTGTGATCAGCGAAGAGCGTGAAGCGCAGCTGGCCACCCGTCTGCTGCAGTTCGAAGAGGTCATTACGCAGGTTGCTCGTGACGGCACGCCACACGTGATGTGTGCCTATCTCTACGATCTGGCCGGTCTGTTCTCCGGATTCTACGAGCACTGCCCGATTCTCACCGCAGAATCAGACACAACCCGTCTGAGCCGACTGCAGCTGGCCGCGCTGACCGCGAAGACGCTGAAGCAGGGTCTGGATACGCTGGGCATCGACACCGTCGAGCGCATGTAATCTCTGAAACGGAGAGGGGTTTCCCTCTCCGTTGCTGAATTCGTATATCCGCTCTGATCCCCCAATCTTCGCAGCAGGATGGTGTTATGTCTGTAGCCGCGCACCTCATCAGCAGCCACCTTCCCACGATAAAACAGTTACAGTGCTTCCTTGCTGTTGCGCACGAGCTTAATTTTCGCCGGGCCGCAGAACGTCTCAGCATGACGCAACCGCCGCTTACCCGTCAGATTCAGAGTCTGGAAGATCTGCTGGGCCACTCGCTGTTCAGCCGCACGACCCATGAGGTAACGCTCACCAATTCTGGCCGTGCGCTGGTCGCGAAGGCGGAAGCGATCCTGACTGCGCTGAGTGCCCTGAAGCAGGATGCGCAGCCCGCCGCGGCCCGGCTACGCATCGGGCTGACCCGCACGCTGAACTTTGAACTGATTTCGCCACTTAACCGGCAGCTCGCCGCTTTTCATGCCAGCGATGAGATGGAGATGCCCCGCCTGACCTCCCCTCAGCTTTTGCAAAGCCTGGCCAAAAACAGCCTGGATTTAATACTCACCGGAGAAAAGGGGTCGGATGCGGAAGACACCGTTCAGTACGCCTGGGTTTACCGTGAGCCGCTGCTGATTGCCATACCGTCGGCGCATCCTGCCAGTGTGGCGGAGCAGGTCTCGCTGGAAGCGCTGGCCGATCTGCCGCTGTTCTGGTTTGCGCGCAGCGCCAATCCGCTGTTTTACGATAAATGCGAGCGCTACTTCGCCACACTCAGCGTCACGCTGAAACGGGTGAGAGAGCCGGACGATTCCCTGCTGATGCTGTCGCACATCGCCAGAGGAAAAGGATTCGCCCTGATGCCGCAGTCAAAATGCACCTTTAATCAGGCAGGTCTCTGTTATCGCCCGCTGACAGAAGATGCGGCACAGCCGCTGGCGATTGATGTTTACGCGGCGATTCGCGCCGATGAAAAAAATGAGGCGGTTCTCAATGCGCTGAGAGAACTCTCTGATCCCGGGGATGCGATAAAGTCCGCATGATGCTGCATCGCTGAAACGCAGTGAAGCATCCCCCTCTTCTTACTTCTTAATCCCCGCTCAGCCTGTTGCTGAGAGCTTACTGAGTCGGCATGCCGGATGTATGTCTTAAGCCCTTTCATTCGCCTGATACCTTTTTTGCATGACGGAAAGAGCAATTCATTGCTTTCACGCGGAGTGAAACAATCGCGTCTCACATACGAGGAGCGACAATGAAAAAGCGAACGTTAACTCAGGGTCTGGACGTCAGCGCAATCGGCTATGGTGCGATGGGGCTTAGCGAATTTTATGGTCAGACCGATGACCGTCATTCCCTGCAACTGCTCAGCCAGCTGCGCGATCTGGATATCACCTTTATCGATACCGCCGATCTTTACGGTCGCGGTCACAACGAGCAGTTGATAGGTCAGTTTCTTGCCGGGCTCAATCGGGCCGAACGGCTGAAGTTCACCGTTGCCACCAAATGCGGCATTGAACGTACGGCGGATGCGGCCTATGCCCGCACCATCAACAATCAGCCGGACTACATTACCCGCTGCTGCCATGAATCACTGAAACGGCTGGGCGTTGAGCGTATCGATCTCTTTTATCTGCACCGGATCAGTCCGGCGACACCGATTGAGGAGAGTATGCAGTGTCTCAGCCGTCTGGTGCAGGAGGGAAAGATCGCCCGGATTGGGCTGTGTGAAGCGTCGGCTTCGACGCTGAATCGGGCGCAGGCGATCCATCCGCTGGCCGCGCTGCAGACGGAGTATTCACTCTGGACGCGTGACATCGAAGAGGAGATTCTCCCTATGGTGAAAAAGCTCGGTATCGGACTGGTGCCCTATTCGCCGCTGGGCAGAGGATTCCTGACGGGTAAATACCGTAAAAACAGCGATTTTGCCGAGGGTGATTTCCGCAAAAATAATGACCGTTTCCAGCAGGAAAATATCGATCACAATCTCCAGCTTCTTAACGCGGTGACACCACTGGCTGAGAAATATCACGCCACCACCGGGCAGATTGCGCTGGCCTGGCTACTGGCACAGTATGAAAAAATTGTGCCGATACCAGGCACCAAACAGATCGCTTACCTTACTGAAAACGCGCAGGCCGCGGATATCGAGCTGGAAGAGGAAGATATCGGGATGCTGAACGCTGTTCATCAGCAGATTGAAGTTAAAGGCGGTCGCTACTCTGAGGAGGGAATGAAGGGGGTTAACGCCTGAACACAAACTATGCACTTGCGCACTGTGCGTTGGTGCGCTAGTCAATTCAGCAACAATACCCTTACTCGTAATTGACCATCACTTCACTGCTCACCACCCGCAATCCAGGTGGCAGCGCCCCGCTTCCGGCAAAACCAAACACCATGTGCAAAGTCTCACCGGCGCTCAGATGTGCCAGCCCGCGCGTGGTGCCGCTGGCCCCCTCCAGGGAAGTGCAGCGCTGTTCGCCGCACAGCCGCACCTGCAGGCCGGACGGAGCCGGTCTGCTCAGCTGATAACGCCAGTTAACGACGCTGACCTCCCCGGCAATGTCGGCGGGCGGCGTCAGCGGCTGCGCCCGTTGCCAGCTGCCGCGGTTAGCCAGCAGCGGCCCATTGGCCGAAGCACTCCAGGCACCACCGGCCGCCTGCGCCATCAGTGGCAGCATCACGAATGCCATCACCAGCCAGCGCATTATTTTCCTCCGATGGTGGCAGTCATGCGGATCTGACGGTTGTCGCTCAGCTCCAGATTAGAAAGCACCACCAGCTGTGGCAGATTGCGGCGCAGGAAGCGCGCCAGCAGCGCACGCAGCGGATGATTGACCAGCAGCACCGGCGGCGCGCCCAGCATCTCCTGACGTTGCAATGCCGCCTGTGCCTGACTTAACAGCCGATCGGCCAGACCCGGCTCCAGTCCGCCACCGCCCTGCAACGCCTGTAACAGCAGGCGCTCCAGCGTGGAATCGAGCCCGATAACCTGCACTTCATCATTACCCGGGAACCACTGCTGAGTAATCGCACGGCCCAGCGCCACACGCACCACGCTGGTCAGCTCCTGCGGATCGCTCTGCACCGGCGCATGTTCCGCCAGCGTTTCGATAATAGTGCGCATATCGCGAATCGACACCCGCTCCACCAGCAGGTTCTGCAGTACCTTGTGCAGGGTGGTCAGCGAGATCACACCCGGCACCAGATCTTCGGTCAGCTTCGGCATCTCCTGAGTCACACGATCCAGCAGCTGCTGCGCTTCCTGACGGCCAAACAGCTCGCTGGCGAACTGGCCAATCAGATGGTTCAGGTGGGTTGCCACCACGGTACTGGCTTCAACTACGGTAAAGCCCTGAATCTGCGCCTGCTCTTTCAGCGCGCTATCAATCCAGACCGCCGCCAGTCCAAAGGCAGGATCAACGGTCGCTTCGCCTGGCAGACTTCCGGCAGCCGTGCCCGGGTTAATCGCCATCCAGCGGCCAGGATAGGCATCACCGCTGCCAATCTCCACCCCTTTCATCAGGATGCGATAGCGTGCCGGTGGCAGCTCCATGTTGTCGCGGATATGCACTACTGGCGGCAGGAAACCGACATCCTGGGCGACTTTCTTACGGATACTGCGGATACGTCCCAGCAGCTCACCGTTTTGCTGATGATCGACCATCGGAATCAGGCGATAGCCCACTTCCATGCCCAGCGTATCTTCCAGCTGCACATCGGTCCACGACGCTTCGGTGGCGGCTGGCGTGTCCGCCGTTTTGGCGATGCCGCCCGTGACTTCCACTTTCTTCTTCGGCTGCATTTCGCGGCCGCGCAGCCACCAGGCCAGACCCAGTAAGGCGGCGGTGAACAGCAGGAAGACGAAGTTCGGCATGCCAGGCACCAGACCGAGCAGACCAATCACGCCGGCACTCAGCATCAGCACGCGCGGATCTTTGAACAGCTGGGTGACCATCTGCTCGCCGACATCCTGATCGGTGGCAACGCGCGTCACGATAACACCGGCTGCGGTAGAGATAACCAGGGCCGGGATCTGCGCGACCAGACCATCACCGATGGTCAGCAGCGTATAGGTCTCTGCGGCATGACCCACATCCATACCGTGCTGCACCACGCCCACCAGCAGGCCGCCGATGACGTTGATCACCATGATCATAATACCGGCGACGGCATCACCACGAACGAACTTACTGGCACCGTCCATCGAACCGTAGAAGTCCGCTTCCTGGGTCACTTCGGCACGGCGGCGTTTGGCGTCATCTTCACCGATCAGACCGGCGTTGAGGTCGGCATCGATCGCCATCTGCTTACCGGGCATCCCGTCCAGCACAAAGCGCGCGCCCACTTCGGCGATACGGCCAGCACCTTTGGTGATAACCATAAAGTTGATGATGACGAGGATGATAAACACCACGATACCGATGGCGAAGTTACCGCCCACCAGGAAGTGACCGAACGCTTCAACCACCTGTCCTGCCGCGGCGGCACCCGTATGCCCTTCCATCAGGATGATACGGGTTGAAGCCACGTTCAGCGCCAGACGCAGCAAAGTAGAGAACAGCAGAATGGTCGGGAAAGCCGCAAACTCCAGGGTTCGCTGGGTGAACATTGCCACCAGCAGGACCATGATTGATAGCGCAATGTTAAAGGTGAACAGCAGATCGAGGATGAACGGCGGTAATGGCAGAACCATCATCGACAGGATCATCAGGATCAGTACCGGCCCGGCCAGCACCTGCCACTGCATATCTTTAAAGTTGCCCGGTAAACGTAGTTTTGCGGCCAGGTTATTAGCCATCGTTTTTGCTCTCTCCTGCAAAGTCCATCTCTGCCGGAACCGGCAGGTCTTTTGGTTTGGTTGGGATCAGGCCGCCTTCACGCTTCCAGCGACGCGACTGCCAGACCCACGCCAGCACCTCGGCCACGGCGGCATAGAGCGCGCCGGGAATGTGCTGACCAATTTCAGTATGTCGGTATAACGCACGCGCCAGCGGCGGTGCTTCCAGAACCGGGATGCGGTGTTCAGCAGCCAGTTCACGAATTCTCAGGGCGATCTCCCCTGCGCCTTTCGCCACGACTTTCGGCGCACTCATCTTCTTCTCGTTGTACTGCAGTGCCACCGAGTAGTGCGTCGGGTTGGTGACGATGACATCGGCTTTCGGCACATCCGCCATCATTCGGCGCCGTGCTGCGGCACGCATCTGCTGGCGGATGCGCCCTTTAACGTGCGGGTCACCTTCCTGCTGCTTATGCTCGTCGCGGATCTCCTGCATCGACATCTTCAGCTTTTTAAAGTGGCTGTGTAGCTGCCAGAAGACGTCATACCCGACCATCGGGATCAGCCCCAGCATCACCAGTGAACAGCAGACCGCGATCATCTCCATGCCGTGAATCAGCGCGGTGACGGGCGCTTCGCTGATCAGCCGCAGCATCTCGGGCCAGTGGCTCCAGATGTACCACCAGCCCACCGAGCCTACTAAGATGGTCTTGAGGATGCCTTTAAACAGTTCGGTCCAGGCCTGCGCCGCAAACATTCGCTTGAACCCAGCCATCGGGCTCATCTTCTTCAGGTCGAACTTGATCGATTTACCGCTGAAAACGATACCGCCCAACAGCATGGGCGCGGCGATTGCCACCAGCACCAGACCGCCCATCAATGGCAGCAGCGCCATCAGTGCCTGCGTGATCAGGCTGCCGATGTGGCTGACGATAATTTTGTCATCTCTGACCATGCCGTGATCAAAACGGAGTCCGGTGGCGACCATCGCCGCCAGCCGGTGCGCCATCATGTTGCCGCCCATCCACAGGATCATGATGCCGGCCAGCAGCATCAGTACGGATGTGAGTTCGCGCGAACGCGGAATCTGGCCCTCTTCACGCGCTTTCTCAAGTCGGTGGGCCGTGGGCGATTCTGTTTTGTCTTCGTCGCTATCTTCAGCCACGACAAACCTCGGTTGGCAGGAATTCTGAGCATAGGATGCCAAATCTGGCTTAAGTTAAAGCGGAGATAAGATGAAGAAAACAGGCGTTCTTTCGGGGATGGGTCTGACAATGCGGAACGGGGCCACCCGAAGGTGACCCTGTTTATTATAACCTGCAGCTGTTTTGCCCGCCCGCAGGCGGACGAAACCTAGAACCCTAAGCTGTCCAGCAGGTCATCAACCTGATCCTGGTTCGCCACCACGCCCGGTGCATCGGCGTGAATCTGCGGCCCGTTCAGCAGGCTGGTGCCTTCCTGACGCTTCTCAGCGCTGACTTCTGGCATATTCTCCAGCAGAACCATTAACAGCTGGCGCTCAATTTCCTGGATCACATCCATCATGCGCTTGATCACCTGACCGGTCAGGTCCTGGAAATCCTGCGCCATCATGATTTCAAGCAGCTGCTTGTTGGTAAAGGCGGTATGCTCTGGCACAGCGGTGAGGAATGCGCGCGTATCCGTCACCAACTCCCGCGCATCACCCAGTTCAATCGGGTTCTCAAACCACTCATCCCAACGCCCTTTCAGCTGGGTTGCCCCGGCTTCCATCTTATCCTGATGGGGTTGTGCTGCTTCAACACAGTTCAACGCACGGTCGGCGGCCTGCGCCGTCATCTGCACAACATAATCCAGACGGTCGCGGGCATCAGGAATGGCTTCAGCCGCATCGGCTATGGCTTTATCCAGCCCCAGCTCGCGCAGGCTGTCGCGCAGCATGCGCGTCAGAGAGCCAATACGTGAAATGATGTCGTGTGCCGCGGCATCCTCAGTTGGTTTCGGAAAGTCGCTCATCACATCCCCTTACATGCCCAGTTTTTCGAAAATTTTACCCAGCTTTTCTTCCAGGGTTGCCGCAGTGAATGGCTTCACGACATATCCGCTGGCACCGGCCTGGGCGGCGGCGATAATGTTCTCTTTCTTCGCTTCCGCGGTCACCATCAACACCGGCAGCGAACTCATTGCCGCGTCGGCACGAATGGTCTGCAGCAGCTGCAGGCCATCCATGTTTGGCATGTTCCAGTCGGAAATCACGAAGTCGAAACCACCCGCTTTCAGTTTGCCGAGGGCATCCACACCATCTTCCGCTTCTTCTACGTTATTGAAGCCCAGCTCTTTCAGCAGGTTACGCACAATACGACGCATCGTATTGAAGTCGTCTACTACCAAAAAGCGCATGTTTTTATCAGCCATATCTACTCCTGAGTTGTCTCGCCCGGCGGGACGGGCCTATTAAATACGCAATGCCTGTCCGGCGCTAATTTTCGCCAGCATATGCTGGCTGATGTTGCTTAAATCCACGACTTCGCTCACGCCGCCTGTGGCAATGGCCTCACGCGGCATGCCAAATACCACACAGCTGGCTTCGTTCTGGGCGATAGTCCAGGCGCCTGCCCGATGCATTTCCAGCATCCCGGCGGCACCGTCGTTGCCCATGCCGGTGAGGATCACCCCCACCGCATTTCGTCCGGCGTAAGTTGCCACCGATTTAAACAGCACATCCACGGAGGGTTTGTGCCGGTTAACCGGTGGCCCTTCATTCAGTTTCACCACATAGTTGGCGCCACTTCGGGCCAGCTCCATGTGCATTGCGCCTGGCGCGATGTAGGCATGGCCCGGCAGAATACGCTCACCATCTTCAGCTTCCTTCACCGTGATCTGACACAGCTTGTTCAGACGCTCGGCAAAAGAGCGGGTAAAGCCTGGCGGCATATGCTGGGTAATCAGCAGTGCCGGGCTGGTCGCCGGTAACGGCTGCAGCACATGGCGAATCGCCTCGGTGCCGCCGGTTGAGGAGCCAATCGCAATCAGCTTCTCACTACTCAGCAGCGGACCCGCTTTCAGCGTCGCCGGCACCGGCATCGCTGCACGGTTGTGCAGTCGGGCACGGGAGGCTGCACGAATTTTGTCGCCAATCATCTGACTGTAAGACAGCATCCCTTCGCGGATACCGAGCTGTGGCTTGGTGACGAAATCCACCGCTCCCAGCTCCAGCGCGCGCAGGGTAATTTCAGAGCCTTTCCCGGTCAGCGATGAAACCATCACCACCGGCATTGGCCGTAACCGCATCAGTTTTTCCAGGAAATCGAGGCCATCCATGCGCGGCATTTCCACATCCAGCGTCAGCACCTGCGGATTGAACTGCTTAATCAAATCGCGGGCGACCAGCGGATCGGGCGCCGTAGCGACCATCTCCATATCCGGATGGCTGTTAATGATTTCAGTCATCAACTGCCGCATCAGCGCAGAGTCATCTACGCACATCACGGTGATTTTGCTCATCATCTTTCCTTCGTCAGTCCATAGACGGTTTGCCCGCGCAGCCAGAACTCTTTACTGATCTGACTGAAGTTTTCTGAATGACCGGCGAACAGAATGCCGCCCGGCTTCAGGAGCGGGACAAACCGACGCAGAATCTTCTCCTGCGTCTCTTTATCGAAATAGATCATCACGTTGCGACAGAAAATAGCGTCGAACTGACCCGGCAGCGCCCAGTCATTGGCCAGCAGGTTAAGCTGCGCGTAAGTGACCATATTGGTCAGCTCGGGACGCGCCCGCACCATACCGGCATGAGGACCGGTGCCGCGCAGGAAGTAGCGCTGCATTTGTGCGGGTGACAGCGTACGCAGCTCCTCCTGGCGATAAACACCCGCCACCGCTTTTTCCAGCACCTGGGTGTCGATATCGCTGGCATGAACCTGAAACTTGCCCGGTCCGGTGCCCAGCGCTTCCGCCAGCGTCATGGCGATGGAGTAAGGCTCTTCGCCGGTTGAGGCTGCGGTACTCCAGACGCTGAAGTTGCCCTGTCGCTTACGTGCATGCTCCGCCAGAATCGGGAAGTGATGCGCTTCGCGGAAGAACGCGGTCAGGTTAGTGGTCAGGGCATTGATAAACGCCTGCCACTCGGCACTGTTCGGATCGGATTCCAGCAGCGCCAGGTAGCGACCGAAATCATCGATATTCAGCGTACGCAGGCGACGAACCAGACGGTTGTAAACCATCTCACGCTTGTGATCGGCCAGTACGATACCGGCACGCTGATAGATCAGCTGGCTGATACGACGAAAATGCGTATCGGAGAGCGGTAAACGCTGCACCATCTGCGACAGCAGCGTTGTCGTCTCATTTTGATCTAAAATTGTCGATTTTTTCATCTCTGCACCTGGCCCGAACTCAATACATTATTTGTCTGCTGCGATGCCCGGCGGCTCAATGGCGGCCGGGCCACGGGCGTTTAAAAGGTTTCCCAGTTGTCGTCGCTGCGGATAGCAGGCGAACGACCAACGGCTAACGGTGCATCTGACTGGAGAGTTTTCATCGCCGTTGTCTTGTTAACGGCCTGAGCGACAAATTCTTTACCAATATTGAACACTGATACCGCTTGTTTTAAGTGACTTGCCTGATCTTCGAGCGCTGCAGCCGCTGCCGCTGACTCTTCGACCAGTGAGGCGTTCTGCTGGGTGACGCGATCCATCTCGGTCACGGCAAGGCCCACCTGGTCAATGCCACGGCTCTGCTCGTCTGACGCTGAGGCGATCTCACCCATGATGTCGGTGACGCGGGTGACCGCGCTGACGATGTTGCTCATGGTGTCACCGGCGCTCTCTACCAGCACCGAGCCGGTATTAACGCGGCTAACCGAATCTTCAATCAGACCTTTAATCTCTTTGGCGGCCTGGGCGCTACGCTGCGCCAGGCTGCGCACTTCACCGGCAACGACCGCAAAGCCGCGACCCTGTTCACCGGCACGCGCCGCTTCAACGGCGGCATTCAGCGCCAGGATGTTGGTCTGGAAGGCGATGCCATCAATCACACTGGTAATATCGGCAATCTTTTTGGAACTGCCGGCAATTTCTTTCATGGTGGTGACCACGCCATCCACCACTTTACCGCCCTGCTGCGCGGTTTCAGAGGCGGTCAGCGCCAGCTTGGACGCCTGACGGGCGTTTTCGGCATTCTGCTTAACGGTCGCGGTGAGCTGCTCCATGCTGGCAGCGGTCTGCTCCAGCGAAGCGGCCTGCTGTTCGGTACGCGAAGAGAGATCGTTATTGCCGATGGAGATTTCGCTGGCACCGGTATAGATGGCATCAGAGCCGTCTCGTACGGTACGCACGGTACGGACCAGCTCCTGCTGCATGTGCTGCAGCGAAGTCAGTAACTCACCGATTTCGTTACGCACGCTAATCTCAACCGGCTGGGTTAAGTCGCCCCGTGCGATGTGCTGGATATGCTCAATACTCTGACGCAGCGGACGGATCAGCACCGAGCGCATCACGTTCCACACCAGGATAATCATCAGTAACGTCACTGCCAGCGTGGCGATGACAATAGTGATGGAGCGGTTATACGCGTGCTGGTTGGCTTCCACACCCTGCTGAGACAGCGCTTTATTGTGCTCAAGCCACTCGCTGTAATCTTTCTGGAACTTGTCCTGGTAGCTCTGGGTCGGCTGATCCACAAAACCTTTGAAATTGCCGGCAGTGAAGAAGACCATCAGTTCCGCCAGCGCATCGTGATAGGCCTTGTAGTTCGCCTGTAACGCCCGGACGTTTTCGGCCGTTTTGCCTTGTTCTGACAGGTTATCGTTGAATATCTGATAGCTGACTTCAGCCTGCTTCAGCTCCTCACCCGCCAGGGCGACCAGCTCTTTCACGCTGGCACCTGAGCCCGACATCTGTGCATCCTGCAGAAAACGGATACCGGCGCGGTTAAGGGTGTTACGCGCCTGAACCAGCGAAACCCATGAGGTGCCCATCGCCTGTTGCAGAGTATTCAGGCGCTGGTTGTAGGCAAAATTCTCTTTATCTGAACTGACAGTTTTGAAAAACATTCCGCCGGAAAACAGCTGCAGCAGCGCAAACAGCGCCAGCACACACAGCAGGCCGGAGACGACTCGTACTCGACTAAACATAAACACCTCATTGGTTGGCGATTCGTGTGTATTTATCGGCGGAGACGGGGGGAACTTTATGCATGGCGACGGCTTTGCGCCGCCGCCATGTTGAAAGAGGGAAAAATCAGGCGCGGGAAATTTTGAAAACGGAGACGGCCTGGGTCAGGACGCTGGCCTGCTGCTCCAGTGCGGCCGCCGCGGCGGCAGACTCCTCAACCAGCGAGGCGTTCTGCTGGGTCACGCGATCCATTTCAGTGACGGCCAGACCGACCTGCTCAATACCACGGCTCTGCTCATCGGAAGCCGAGGCGATCTCACCCATGATGTCGGTAACGCGGGTCACGGCACCCACAATCTCATTCATGGTGCTGCCGGCGCTTTCAACCTGCAGTGAACCGCTGTTGACGCGTGACACTGAGTCTTCAATCAGGCCTTTAATCTCTTTCGCGGCCTGGGCGCTGCGCTGGGCCAGACTGCGCACTTCACCGGCCACTACCGCAAAACCGCGACCCTGTTCACCGGCACGTGCCGCTTCAACCGCCGCATTCAGCGCCAGGATGTTGGTCTGGAAGGCGATGCCGTCGATCACGCTGATAATGTCCGCGATCTTCTTCGAGCTGCCGGCGATCTCTTTCATGGTTGTGACCACGCCATTCACCACTTTACCGCCCTGCTGCGCGGTTTCGGAGGCGGTCAGCGCCAGCTGGGATGCCTGACGGGCGTTGTCAGCATTCTGCTTCACCGTGGCGGTGAGCTGCTCCATGCTGGCGGCGGTCTGCTCCAGCGAAGCGGCCTGCTCTTCAGTGCGGGCCGACAGGTCGTTGTTTCCGGCGGCGATTTCGCTGGCACCGGTAAAGATGGCATCAGAGCCGTCACGCACATTCCCCACCGTCATCACCAGCGACTGCTGCATCTCATGGATGCCTGCTGCCAGCTGGCTCATCTCATTACGCCCCTCAACCACAATCGGCTGGGTCAAATCGCCGGAGGCGATAGATCGGATATGCGCCAGCAGTTGTTGCAGCGGCTGAATTAACACCTGCCGCAGGCCAAACCAGCAGGTAATAATCACCGCAAGCACCGCAACACCAATCGCGGCCAGCAGCCACATCATCTGTTTAAAGGCTTTCTGGTTCTGCGCCATTCCCTGATCGGAAAGCTCGGTCTGACGCGCACGCCATTTGTTGTAACTCTCCTGCATCGCGACCTGTTTCTGCTCAATGTTCTGTTTGAACATCCCTTCCAGGTCACGCGCCTGCAGACTTTTTACCATCGCCTTCAGGCCGTTTTCGTAGTTAGCGTAATCGGCTTCAAGCGTATCGCCCATTGTTTCGTCAAGACCTGCCGTGGTTGGCAGGTGGTAATAGATTTTAAAGTGGTGCTCGGCTTCCACTAACTGCTTATTGGCTTTGTTGATCAGCTCATCAAGCTGACCGCCGTTCATCTGCGAGGCCATGCTGGTCTGTAAGCGCAGCATGCCGCGGTTCAGCGTGGTACGGCTGTTGTTCAGTGAAATATAGGCGTCAGTCATCTCGGTGACATTGCGATTAGAGACCTGCGACAGCGCAAAGGACTCTTTGTCTTTGTTGAGGGCTGACCAGAAAAGGCTGCCAGCGACTAACTGGAGCGCGCCAAAGATGACCAGGACTGCGATTAAACTGGTCACCACTTTTATTTTTTTTAACATCTTGTTCCCCTGCAGGTTAATTTAGGTGCAGCGGCTATATCGGCGATGTAACAGGATTAATTAACGCTATTCAGCGCTTTCAGGAGAGAAGTGGCTTTTGTAATTATTTTTATCAGCATGAGCTGCTGAGTTTGGCTTTACGCAGAGGAATCGCGAGGGGTTGCTGCGCATCCCGCAGGATGCGCAGCGTGACATCAGAAGGTTTCCCAGTGAGTATCACTGACCGGCGCCGTCAGGGCTTTGCGTGGTGCCAGCGCCGCCGTGGCGGGTGCGGCAATCGGCAGATGCTTTGTCAGCGTCTGCTGCAACGTGCCGCGTTGAATTTTAAAGACCGATACTGACTGACTTAACCGGCTGGCCTGATCTTCCAGCGAGGCGGCTGCCGCAGCGGACTCTTCCACCAGCGAGGCGTTCTGCTGGGTAACGCGATCCATCTCGGTGACCGCCTGCCCGACCTGATCGATTCCGCGACTCTGCTCGTCCGACGCCGAGGCAATTTCGCCCATGATGTCAGTGACGCGCGTGACCGCACTGACGATATCGCTCATGGTTTCCCCGGCGGTACCGACCAGTTGCGAACCAACATTGACCCGGTTCACTGAATCATCGATCAACCCTTTGATCTCTTTTGCCGCCTGGGCGCTGCGCTGTGCCAGATTACGCACCTCGCCCGCGACCACGGCAAAACCGCGACCCTGCTCGCCGGCACGCGCCGCTTCAACGGCGGCGTTAAGCGCCAGAATATTAGTCTGGAAAGCAATGCCATCAATCACGCTGGTGATATCGGCAATCTTCTTCGAGCTGCCGGCGATTTCGCTCATGGTTTTCACGACACCCGCCACCACATTGCCGCCTTTTTCTGCGGTTTCTGAGGCGCTGAGTGCCAGCTGTGACGCCTGACGGGCGTTTTCGGCGTTCTGTTTCACCGTGGCAGTGAGCTGCTCCATGCTGGCCGCCGTCTGCTCCAGTGACGCCGCCTGCTGTTCTGTGCGGGCAGAAAGATCATTGTTTCCGGCAGAGATCTCGCTGGCACCGGTGAAAATCGCATCCGATCCGTCACGCACATTGGTCACCGTGCGCACCAGCGACTGCTGCATGTCATGCAGACTGGCCGCGAGCTGAGTCATCTCGTTGCGCCCTTCCACCACGATCGGCTGGGTTAAATCGCCCTGGGCGATATGCTGGATGTGATTAATGCTGCTGTTGAGGGGTGTCATCACAATTTTGCGCAGGCCAAACCAGCAGAGCACGATCACGGCGACTACGACGGCCATGATGGTGGAGAGGATCCACATCATACGGCTGTAAGCAGAACTGTTCTCTTCAACACCAAGCGTAGTCAGGCGATTCTGATCGGCACGCCACTCCCGGTAAAGCGTCAGAAACGCACTCTGGCTTGGCGCCACCGGGGCTTTACCGGCCGCAATCAGATCGTTTACCTGTAGCGCGGTCTGCAACTGATCCAGCGCAGCGCCATAGTCGCTGTAGCGCTGCTCCAGCTGGTTGTTTAACTCACGATTCTGTCCCGGCGTATCGGGTGTCTCTTTAAAGACTTTGAAAAAACCGGCGGCCGCCTGCTGGAAGTTTTTGCTGTCGTCAAACAGCGTGGCGACATCGGCCGTTTTGCCTTCCAGCTTACTGGTGGCGAAACGCAGCTGAATACGGGTCAGCAGCACCCGGCTCTGGTTAAGACTCATATAGGCGTCGTTGAGCGCCTGTGTATTTTGCATCGCCAGCTGCGACACGGCAAAGCTTTGCTTATCGTGGCTTAATGCGGAGTAGAAAACAGAACCGGAGAAGGCCTGTAACAGCCCAAACACCAGCAATACCAGTAACAGGCTGGTGACAACACGGATTTTCGTTAACATGAGTAACCCTGAAGAAAGTAGGTAATTAAAGTGACTGAGGGATTATCGGCAGGTGACAGCGGGAAATTAGAGTGCAATGCGGCTTTATTCTATGAATAGAAAGGAATTATCGCTCAGTGAAACTATCACGGGCCAGCCATAACCGGCCCGTGATGATTCAATTACGCGCTACGCAGGTTATCCACCAGCGCCATCTCGTCGCTGCTCAGCAGCTTCTCAATGTCGACCAGAATCAGCATGCGATCGCCCAGCGCACCCAGACCGGTCAGGTACTCGGTGGACATGGTCACAGCGAACTCTGGTGAAGGACGGATCTGATCCTGGGTCAGCGACAGCACATCAGAGACGCCGTCAACCACGATACCGACCACGCGATTTTCCAGATTCAGCACGATAACCACGGTGTTTTCATTGTACTCAACATCGGGCTGCGCAAACTTCACGCGCAGATCGATAATCGGCACGATAACGCCGCGCAGGTTAGTGACGCCGCGAATAAATTCAGGGGTATTTGCGATACGCGTTACCTGATCGTAACCGCGAATTTCCTGAACTTTGAGGATATCGATGCCGTACTCTTCGTCACCCAGCGTGAAGACCAGAAACTCCTGACCCACGGTTTCGCCAGCGATTTTTGTCACGGTTGCCATTCCATTCATGTTATTTACCCTTTCGTTATCAATCAGGCGGCAGCGCCAGCCACACGTTTTTCACGGTTAAGTGATTGCAGTGCTGAAACATCAACAATCAGCGCCACGCTACCATCGCCAAGAATGGTGGCGGCAGAGATGCCCGGCACTTTGCGATAGTTACTTTCCAGGTTCTTCACCACCACCTGATGCTGGCCAATCAGCTGATCGACCAGTAGCGCGTAACGTTTGCCCGCGCTTTGCAGGATCACCACGATGCCCTGAGTGGCCTCGGTTTTGGCACCCTGCACATCAAAGACGTTCCACAGCTCGACCAGTGGCAGATATTCGCCACGCACTTCCAGCACGCACTCGCCACCGGCCAGCGGTTTCAGCTCTTCGGCGCGCGGTTGCAGCGACTCCATCACCGCATTCAGCGGCAGAATAAAGACTTCATCGGCCACACGAACGGACATCCCATCAAGGATGGCCAGGGTCAGCGGCAGCAGGATACGAATGGTGGTGCCTTTGCCCTGCTTAGAGGCGATTTCAACGTGACCGCCCATCTCCTGAATATTTCGTTTCACCACGTCCATACCGACGCCGCGTCCTGAAACATCCGTCACCTGCTCTGCAGTGGAGAAGCCCGGTGCGAAGATCAGCATGCCGACCTCTTCGTCGCTCATGTTCTCGTGAACCGGCAGGCCCGATGAGAGGGCTTTAGCCAGAATACGTTCACGGTTCAGACCGGCACCATCATCAGACACTTCGATGCAGATGTTGCCGCCCTGATGTTCCGCTGAAAGCGTCAGGTTACCGGTTGCCACTTTACCGGCCACCAGACGTTTCTCTGGCGTTTCGATACCGTGGTCAAGGCTGTTTCGCACCAGGTGCGTTAAGGGATCGATGATGCGCTCAATCAGGCTCTTATCGAGTTCGGTTGAGCTGCCCAGCAGCGTCAGTTCGACCTCTTTGCCGAGTTTGCTGGCCAGGTCACGCACCAGACGCGGGAAGCGGCTGAAGACATATTCCATTGGCATCATACGAATCGACATCACCGATTCCTGCAGATCGCGGGCGTTACGCTCCAGCTGACCCATGCTGTTCAGCAGGTCGCCGTGCGCGACCGGATCGAGTTCGCCGGAACGCTGTGCGAGCATTGACTGGGTAATGACCAGTTCGCCCACCAGGTTGATCAGCTGATCGACTTTCTCCACCGCAACACGGATGCTGGTGGATTCGCTCGATTTGGCCGGTGCCGCGACGCGCTTACTTTCACGCTTCACTGCGGCCACCGGCAGTTCGGTGACGGTGGCGGTGTGAACTTCTTCCACCACCGGTGCGGCCTCGGCTGCAACAGCAGCTGGCGCGGCAACGGCTTCGTCAACTGCCGGGAAGCGGATCTGTGCTTCGTCGATGACGAAGCACAGCACCGCCACGATGTCATCTTTACCGACGCCATCAATGCAGACATCCAGCGTGGTGCTGCCTTTCTCCACGTTGGTCAGGGTACCGAGATTACTCATCTCTTCCAGCATCAGATCGACCTCTTTCTCTTTGAGATCGATCAGCTGTACACGCAGGCCGCTGGTGCTGGCCGATTCTGCGCTGGCAGTGGCAACACTGGCCGGAACATCAACCGGCAGACCTTTGGCCTCTAGCGCCAGCTGGCGCAGCGCTTCACAGATATATTTGAAGCTTTCCGCGTTAGGCTCCTGCGCGGTTTTATAAGCATCGAGCTGTTCCTGCATAATATCTTTGGTTTCCAAAAACAGGTTGATGATGTCGGTGCTGAGCTGCATCTCGCCGCGACGAGCACCATCCAGAATGTTTTCCAGGATATGAGTCGTTTCCTGTAATACCGTAAAACCAAAGGTTCCGGCCCCACCCTTAATGGAGTGAGCGGCACGGAAGATGGCGTTAAGCTGTTCCGAATCTGGCTCCTGCGGGTCTAAACCCAACAGGTGTTGTTCCATATCCGCTAATAGCTCATCGGCTTCATCAAAAAACGTCTGGTAAAAATCGCTGATGTCCATACTCACGGGAATCACCTCGGCTGTGAGGGGGCTGCTGTATTCACCGCGCCGCCTGGTGTTGCAGGTGCGGTAATCTGTTCAATGGCCGCCGGATCGCTGATCTGGACGGCATCACTTTCTGCGTTCTCTTTTTCTATTGCCGCTTCGGTATCGTGGTTCAACACCAGCAGGCTGATGCGACGGTTAACGGCGTCATTACCGCCACGATTTTTCAGGCGCATGGTGTCGGCCATACCTAACACCCGTAAAATTTTGCCGCTGTCTAAGCCGCCCATCACCAGTTCACGGCGTGAGGCGTTAGCACGGTCTGTCGACAGTTCCCAGTTGCTGTAGCCTTTTTCACCGCTGGCATACTGAAAATCATCGGTATGTCCGGCCAGGCTCATGCGGTTCGGAATGTCGTTAAGGATTGGCGCTATTGCACGCAGAATATCGCGCATATAGGGCTCGACCTCGGCCCGACCGGTCTTAAACATCGGGCGATTCTGGCTGTCGATAATCTGAATACGCAGCCCCTCTTCCACCATGTTGATGATCAGATGCGGGCGCAGCGCTTTCAGGCGCGGATCCGCTTCAATCAGCTGGTCGAGCTTTTCACGCAAACGGTTAAGGCGAATCTCATCCAGCTTGCGTTTCTGGGCATCCATATCGACGACTTTATTGACTTCGCCAATTTTTTTCGTTGGATCATCACCGCCGCCGGGGATCGGGCTCTCGCTGTCGCTGCTGCGCGCCCCGCCGGTAATTGCTACCTTCAGCGGTGTTTTGAAGTAGTCTGCTATCTGCACCAGCTCCTGCGGGTTGGCGATTGAGAGCAGCCACATCACCATAAAAAAGGCCATCATCGCCGTCATAAAGTCGGCGTAGGCAATCTTCCACGATCCGTGGCTGCCTTCATGGCCTTTATGTTTGCGCTTTTTGATCAGCACAATTGGGCGATTGCCGTGTTTCATGAAGCCTCGTCTGAAGTCTGTTTAGCCGGGTTCTTGGCGTTACGTACGTGCTCTTCCAGTTCGCTGAACGACGGACGCTCGGCGGAATAGAGCGTCTTACGACCAAATTCCACCGCAATCTGCGGCGCGTAACCATTCAGGCTCGACAGCAATGTCACCTTAATGCACTGCATCATCTTGGTGGTTTCCGCACACTTCTGACGCAGTACCGACGATAGTGGAGAGACAAACCCGTACGCCAGCAAGATGCCCAGGAAGGTGCCCACCATCGCATGTGCGACCAGCGCACCGAGTTCAGCGGCCGGACGATCGGCCGAAGCCAGTGCATGGACCACGCCCATTACCGCGGCGACGATACCGAATGCCGGAAGACCATCACCCACTGCAGCAATACTTTGCGCTGGTACGTCACATTCGTGTTCGTAGGTCTCAATCTCTTCATCCATCAACGCTTCGATTTCAAAGGCGTTCATGTTGCCGCTCACCATCAGGCGCAAATAGTCAGTAATAAAATCCACTAACTGTTTATCGGCAAGAATGCGGGGATAATTAGCAAAAATTTCACTCTGGCTCGGATCTTCAATATCGCTTTCCAGCGATAACATGCCCTGCTGACGCGACTTCGCCATCAGGCGATAAAGCAGCGCCATTAAATCCATGTAAATGGCTTTATTGTATTTGGAGCCGCGAAATAACTTAGGCAGCGCCTTAAGCGTTTTTTTAATCGATTTACCGTTGTTGCCGACTAAAAAAGCACCGGCACCGGCACCGCCGATCATTAATAATTCGGCTGGCTGATAAAGCGCGCCCAGATGGCCACCTACCAGCGCATATCCGCCCAACACGGAGCCTAAAACAATCAGGTAACCTATAATTATCAGCACAAAAAAATCCTTACGTCCGTAACGTGTTGGTGGAAGTTAAGCCTGAGAGCCGCAGATGTTATTCCTGAACCGCAAGCAAAAAAAAGCAGCGGTATTAACCGCTGCTGGATGGCTTCCACAGTGCGAACAAACTTAAACGGCGTGTTTAACCTGTTCATCCAGCAGTTGTGGAAACATATCGGCAGGTTCTGCAGAAAGTTTACGTCTTTTTACTGCCCGTGATGGTGGCTGGCACAGGCTGCAGGTAAAGCTGCCAACCGGCTGATGCGCATGATTAATAAAGCTGCCGTTGCAGCTTTTACAATCTGCCAGTTCCAGCATACCGCTATCAACGAATCGGACCAGGGTCCAGGCACGAGTCAGCGCCAACAGCGGGCCCTCGTCCGATTGAGGACACTGTTCAAGATACAGGCGGTAAGCTTTAATCACGGCATCGACGCCGCTGCACAACCCGGTTTTCAGTAAAAACTTCCAGGCGTTACAGAACATAGAAGCATGAATGTTCTGCTCCCACGTCATAAACCAGTCCGTAGAGAACGGCAGCATGCCTTTCGGTGGCGGACTGCCACGTAATTCTTTATAGAGCTTGATCAGACGACCGCGGCTCAGTTGGGTTTCGCTCTCAAGCATCTGTAAGCGGGCACCTAATGTGATGAGCTCCATCGCGAGATGAATATCACGTGCTTCCTGAACAATACTTTTCTCACTCATGACATTGCTCTCTTTTTAGCAGGTGCATCATCTTTAGACGCATTACGCAGTAAACGGCTCGATAATAAAATGCCGGTGTGGATTTGTTGTAAATCATCCACGCGTGATTCCTGCGTCAGGCGATTAATGGTGCTGCTATCGGTAAAACGAAACTGGCAAACCAGTTGATTGGTTTCCGCCATTTTTACCATCTCAGGCAATGTTAATTCAGATAATGCGTTCGCCATTTTATCGTCAATTCCGAGGCGAAACATTGCAGAAGCTTTATCCTGGTTAATTAAACGCTGCGCAAGCAGTAAATAAGACAAGTTGAGATCGTAAATATGTTTCAGTACTTCAGAGGTGCCCATTATTTTTCCATCCTGAGAGATGCGACGTAACTGTATCGCAGAATAAATCTGCGGTTCGAGCTGCTGTTTGTTAAATCAAAAGATGGCAAAAAAAAGTTCATGTAACTTTAATGTCACCGTTTTCGCCTTCCATTTTTGTGTGGGTTTCAGACCCACCGAAGGTCGAAAATCCATGCCATTTTATTTTCGAGTTCTGGACATCTTCCGTGACGTCTTCTTACATTTTTTAGGACTATTCCGAAAACAACGCAAATCTATATCGTCTGATTTCCACATACAACGACAGTAATGTGAAATTTTAGATAAAGTGTGACGCAGATCACACTTTTAACGCAAATTTCTTCAGCAACCCTTTACCGTTACTTACCGACTGGTCATTTTTTGAGCAAAAAAGCCCGATTTTAAGTCCAATTGGTCCTGAGAAAGGTTTAATAGGGGGTAAAAGCATCTCTATTCGACGCTTTGCGCGGTCCGGAATGAATATCGGGTGTTAATCGTTTTAACACCCTATTTAGAACCACCCAAAGAAAGGTTATCAGCATATTATGCTGCCGAACGGTACGGGTATTTGCTGTGAAATTAGTTACTTAAGGGGAGTATCGCAGAGGGTGAGTAATGAAACCGTTAAGGTTTATACGGCAGCTGGGAAGATTTCTGACAACCTGGCGTTAACAGTGTTGGCGGGGTGTACAGACTCTGATACCCAATGTAACAAGGGGTTATATAAGAAAGTCGAATGAATTAACGAGGAGTTATACGTTGGCACTATTACTATCGGCAGCCTGAAGAGAAACTTGAGTAAAGAAGGTAAAGAAAGCGGCAGAGGCTGATTTGACGGGGTTTTCGGGCTTCCCTGCATTTATCGGGCCACTCCGGGCAGCCACTGACGTCATCAGCGTAGAATCGTAGCAAAGGGTCATTAACAGATAGCGGGCGAGTTTTCTGTGAGCTGGGCCGAAAAAAGCAGCGACGCCGTAAAGGCGCCGCTGCTTTCATAACCTGAGTCAGAACAGATATCAGGCGAGTTTTGGGAAGGTCGCGACCTTGTTAACCGTGTTGTGGTCAACGCTGCGCGGTTCAATGCGTTCCAGGTCTTTCAGGAAGCCTTCACGCCAGGCGGTAATATCATTTTTACGCAATACCGCCATCATGTCGTTGTAGCGTGAAATCCTTTCGGTACGCGGCATAGTAATCGCCTTATCCAGCGCGGCGGCCACTTCATCACGGTCATACGGGTTCACAATCAGCGCGGAGGTGAGCTCGTTGGCCGCACCCGCAAAGCGCGACAGCACCAGTACACCAGGATCATCCGGGTCCTGCGCAGCCACATACTCTTTCGCCACCAGGTTCATACCATCACGCAGCGGCGTGACCAGACCGACATCGGTCAGGCGGAAAATTTTCATCAGCAGGCGACGGTCAAAATGCTGGTTAAGGTAGTAGAGCGGGGTCCAGCCCAGCGTACCGTATTTACCGTTGATGCGCCCTGCTTCGGTCTCCAGCTGATGACGGATATCCTGATACGCCTGCACATCGCCGCGCGAGGTCGGTGCAATCTGCGAGTAGCGGATTTTGCCGCGATGCTGCGGGAAGTTCTCCAGCAGCGCTTCATAGGCAAGAAAACGCTCAGGCAGACCTTTGGAATAGTCGAGACGTTCACAGGCAATAATATTGCGTGCATCGCCCAGCTCTTTCTTCATAGCGGCCATTTTCGGTGGCAGCGGCCCTTCGGCCATCTCTTTAATACTGTCTGGCTCAATCCCGATAGGATAAACCTCAGTCATAAAGGTGTTGCCAAAGGCGCGATGTTTTTTGTCGCCCTTATTCTGCAGCTGCGTGAGCTGGCTGACGCTGTCGAGGAAGGCCACCCGATCCGATTCGGTCTGGAAACCCAGCAGGTCATATTCACACAGCATTTCCAGCAACTCTTTGTGCGGCGGCAGCGCATTAAATATTTCAGGCGTCGGGAAGGGAATATGCAGGAAGAAGCCGATGCGGTTATTAATGCCCGCCCGACGCAGCGCGGCTGCAAACGGTAAAAAGTGATAATCGTGGATCCAGACAATATCATCCGGCTTAATCAGCGGTTTTAAACGCTGTGCCACCGCATCGTTAACGTCGCAATACCCTTCCCACGCTTCCCGCTGGAACTGTACCAGGTCAAGGCGATAATGGAATGCGGGCCAGATGACAGTGTTTGAGAACTGGCAATAGTAGAGATCGTAATCGTTCTGGCTCAGCGGGAACGAGGCATACTCAATACCTTCATGTTCCTGAACCGTGACATCTTCTACCTCTTCGCCTGTGTACTCGCTGATTTCACCGTTCCAGCCAAACCACAGTCCACCGGTGCTTTTCAGTGCATCGAGAATACCGACGGCCAAACCGCCAGCGCTGGTTTTTGACCCATCGGGCATGGCGACACGGTTAGATACAACCACTAAACGACTCATAACCTAAACTCCTTACCGACGTTGTCTTGATCTGATAGTAATAATGTTCTTTCCAGCCAGCCGTAAACCGCATCGACATCATGAAGCCGATACTGGGCCTGGGTGGAACCTTCTCCGACTTTGATCGAGACGCCCTGCCGTGCGTTCACGGCCAGAAAGCCCTTCTCATCCGTCAGATCGTCGCCAATAAAGACCGGCGTACGTCCGGCAAAAGGGGGCTGCTCCATAAAGTCGCTAATCGCGGCGCCTTTATCGATACCTGCCGGTTTAATCTCAACCACACATTTCCCCGGCTGAAGCGCCAGTCCGGGAAAACGTTTCACTGACTGTTCAGCCAGTCGCATCACATCCTGCTCATGCTGCATCGCCTGGCGATAGTGAAGTGCGAAAGCCATGCCTTTTACCTCCAGCTGGGTGCCCGGCCAGGATGCCATGGCATCCTGCAACTCCGTCCTGAGCGATTGCTCCACCTCGACCGGCAGGCTGATGCGTTGCAGATTACCCTCTGCATCACGGCGCTCTGCACCATGTACGCCCGCAGCCGGACCGTACCAGGGAGCGGCCAGCGCATCGAGTTGTTCTATGGGTCTGCCGGAGACCAGCGCCAGCGCGCCCTGCGAGAGTGCAGAGAGCTGCTGCAGTTGCGCGATGACCTGCTCAGGAATAAATACCGCTTCGGGACGGGACTGAATCGCTGCCAGCGTGCCGTCGACATCAAAAAAGAAGGCGTACTGCCCGCTGCTTAATGTCGGGTACCTGGCATGGGTGTCTGCCGCTTGGGTCACGTTACTTCTCCTGAAAATCGAATTTTAATAAAACATTGAGTTAAAACAAGAATGTCCTGACGCAGTCAGGTCAGCAAGCGGGAAATTCTGATAAAGCGGTGATTGAGGGATAAAACGCGGTAACTGGATAGGTCACTCTCCTCAAACTTGCAAGCGCATTGCTGACAATACTGGCTAACTGAGAACATCTTCACAGTAAGTGTAGTCATTAACAGGGGTTATGCCAGAAAGATGCAGGTTTCATGCCAGCCGCTGCGGTTAAGTCAGCATAAAAGCACCATCCCATTCTGCTGCGCTTCCGATGATCGGGCCGGACGCGATCCACTGCTGACTGGAGTCACACACGTATTGCACCCGGCAGAGTCGGCACTCCCCAAAGCTTAAGCTTCTTAAGGTATTCCTAATATTGAAAGCGCATTCTCGTGACACTTTTATTACTCTGGTTCCTGCTCACATGGCGTTTAACCTGAAGAGGCCGCTGATTAGCCGCCTTACGTTGCTGATTCTGGCTGCGATTTACATCGCGGTTTTCCTTAACGTTGCCTATTACCGTCAGGTGCTGGCAGTGATGCCACTGAACGACCTGCACACCACGCTGGTCTTTTTATCGATGCCGCTGGTCGCCTTTAGCGTGATCAATATCGTGATTACGCTGGCCTCGTTTATCTGGCTGGATCGGCTGCTGGCCGCGCTGTTTATTCTGCTCTCCGCCTCGGCACAGTTCTTTATTCACACCTATAACATCGTGGTCGATCGCTCAATGATCACTAACATGATGGATACCACCGCCTCGGAATCCTTTGCGCTGATTACGCCACAGTTGCTCGTAACCCTGCTCACTTCCGGCGTACTGATGGCATTGCTGCTGTTCTGGCCGCGAATTAAAAAGCAGCAGTGGCGCGGCGTGCTGGCGCGACTGCTCAGCGTATTGCTGTCAGCAGCGCTGATTGTGCTGATCGCCCTGCTCTTCTATAAAGATTACGCTTCGCTGTTCCGTAACAACCGCGAACTGGTAAAAGCGCTGAGCCCCTCTAACAGCATCGCGGCGACGCTCTCCTGGTATAAGCATGAGCAGTTACAGAACGCGCCGCTGATTCGTATCGGTGAAGATGCGCACCTGCAGCCCAGCCGCAGCAGTGGCAAGCCAAATCTGACGATTCTGGTGCTGGGCGAAACCTCACGCGCGCAAAATTTCTCGCTGGGCGGTTACGGTCGCCTGACCAACCCCTTACTGGCGAAAGATAATGTGATCTATTTCCCGCACACCACCTCATGCGGAACGGCGACGGCGGTCTCCGTGCCCTGCATGTTCTCCAACATGCCGCGCGCCCACTATGATGATGTGCTGGCTGCCCATCAGGAGGGATTGCTGGATATTATTCAGCGCGCCGGGATCAGCGTGTTGTGGAATGAGAACGATGGGGGCTGTAAAGGGGCCTGCGATCGCGTTCCGCATCAGGACATGACCAGCCTGAACCTGCCCGGCATGTGTATTGATGGTGAGTGTTACGACGACGTGCTGTTCCACGGTCTGGATGATTACATCAGCCAGTTAAAAGGCAACGCGGTGATTGTGTTGCACACCATTGGCAGTCATGGCCCGACTTACAGCCATCGCTATCCGCCACAGTTTCGTCAGTTTGAACCGACCTGCGACACCAACCAGATCCAGGACTGTTCGCAACAACAGTTGATCAACACCTATGACAACACGCTGGTCAATGTGGATCACATCGTCGATAAAGCCATTAACGTACTGCGTGCGCATCAGGACCACTTCACCACCAGCCTGGTCTATCTGTCTGACCACGGCGAATCGCTGGGTGAAAATGGTGCTTACCTGCATGGCCTGCCCTATGCTATCGCGCCGGACACCCAGAAACATGTGCCGTTGCTGATCTGGCTTTCCGATGATTATCAGAAACGTTATGCGGTTAATCGCGGCTGTCTGAATAAACTGGCGGCGACAGACGATTTTTCACAGGATAATCTGTTTTCAACCATGCTGGGATTAACCGGCACCGCGACCCACGAATATGTGCCTGCGGATGATATTTTGACGTCGTGTCGGAGCCAACCTTAATGAAGATACTGATTGTTGAAGATGACGCCCTGCTGCTGCAGGGGCTGATGCTGGCGCTGGAAGGTGAAGGCTACGTCTGTGATGGCGTTACGCGAGTGCGGGATGCTGAAGCGCATTTCGCCAGCGGCCTGTATAGTCTGGTGGTGCTGGATCTTGGCCTGCCGGATGAAGATGGACTGCATTTTCTGATACGACTGCGGCGGCAGAAGAAGATGACACCCGTGCTGATCCTGACCGCACGCGACACCATCAGCGAACGCATTGCCGGACTCGACGCAGGCGCGGACGACTATCTGATCAAACCGTTCTCGCTGGATGAGTTGCTGGCGCGGATCCGCGCGCTGATCCGCCGCCACGTCAATCAGGGCGACAGTCATGTCAGAGTGGGTGCGCTGGCGCTGGATATGACCCATCGCCAGATTACGCTCAGCGACGTACTGCTGGATCTGACACCTAAAGAGTTTGCGATTCTGTCACGGCTGATGCTCAAGGCCGGGAATCCGGTTCACCGTGAAATTCTCTACCAGGATATCTATAACTGGGAGACCGAGCCTTCTACTAATACCCTGGAAGTGCATATCCATAATCTGCGCGACAAAATCGGCAAAAGCGCTATCCGCACCGTGCGCGGTTTTGGCTATGCGCTGGTGACGCAGGATGGCGTTCGTGAGGCAACATGATAAGACGTTTCGATCATCGCAGTATGCGCTTTCGCCTCATCCTGACCATCGGTCTGATCCTGCTGGTTTTCCAGGTGATCAGCGTGGTCTGGCTTTGGCATGAGAGCAAAGAGCAGATTCAGTTTCTGGTGGAAGCGCAGTTGCAGAAGCGCAACATGGACAGTCACGTTAAGCGTGAAGTGCATGAAGCGGTAGCCAGCCTGGCGGTGCCAAGTCTGGTGATGATTACCCTGACGCTGCTGCTCTGCTATCAGGCGGTGAAATGGATTACCCGGCCGCTTTATCAGCTGCAGCGTGAACTGGAGAGTCGCAGCGAAGAGAATCTTGATCCCGTCGCCTGCCACAGTCAGGTTCAGGAGATCGATGCGGTGACGCAGGCGATAAACCAGCTGGTCGCGCGTCTGAACAGCAGTCTGGAGCGTGAACGGTTGTTCACCGCCGACGTGGCACATGAGCTGCGCACGCCGCTGGCGGGATTGCGGCTGCATCTGGAGTTAATCGAACGTAACAGCGATGTCAAAGTTCAGCCGCTGGTGCAGCGCCTGGATCAGATGACGCACAGTGTGTCGCAGTTGCTGAATCTGGCGCGCGCCGGACAGTCCTTTACCTCTGGCACCTATCAGAACGTGGGGCTGATTGAAGATGTGATCCTGCCAATGGAGTCGGAGCTGAGTATCATGCTGGAGGCGCATCAACAGAAGCTGATCCTCGATCTGCCGCAGGAGCAGTTTGTGCGCGGTGATGCCACGCTGCTGAAGATGTTGCTGCGTAACCTGGTTGAGAACGCCCATCGCTACAGTCCGGATAACAGCACCATCAGTGTGCAGCTGGTGTTAACTCCTCAGCTGATGCTGGTGGTGGAAGATCAGGGTCCGGGAATTGATGAGAGTAAAAGTGGCGAGCTGAGTAAAGCGTTTATCCGGATGGACAGTCGCTACGGCGGTATCGGACTCGGGCTGAGCATTGTCAGCCGCATCGTCCAGTTACACCGGTTTCAGTTTTTCTTAGAGAACCGCCGCGACCGAAGCGGTTGTCGTGCCGTGGTGAAGTTTTAAGCGCTGAACCAGGCGGAGAGGAACAGAACGACCGTGGCTGCGGCAATCAGCAGTGCAGCATATTCACTCATCGGACGCGGAGCAGTCACAGGCAGAGCAACAGGAGCAGTTTTCATAGCATCATCCTCAGTTAAAGCAGGCAGTATCGCGATTGCATATTAAGGAAACCTTAAGCTCGCGATACTGCCGCTAAAAATGTCCGCGCTGCCGCACGCCGCCATCAACCTCGCATTTCTGCCCGCTGACACCCCTGCTGCATCCGCCCGGTGCTCTACACTTAATGGCTACGTTCCGTTACAGGAGTTACGCCATGAGCCAACGCATGCACAAATATGCTTTTCCGGTCAGCAAAGCCCGCAAATATCTTGAACCCGGACCGGTGCTGCTGCTCAGTTCGCAGTACGGAGATCAACATGACATCATGACGCTCGGCTGGCACACGGTGCTGGAGTTTTCTCCGTCACTGGTCGGCTGCATGATTGCCGGTATGAACCACAGCCATGAGCTGATCCGCAACAGCGGTCAGTGCGTGCTGAACATTCCTTCTGCCTCGCTGATTGATGAAGTTGTGGCAATCGGCAACAGCCACGGCGACAGCATTGATAAGTTTGAGGCATTTGGCCTGACGCCGGAACCCGCTCAGGTGGTTGGCGCGCCGATGATTGCCGAATGTTTTGCCAGCTTTGAATGTCAGCTTTATGACGATTCGATGGTCGCCAACTACAACCTGTTTATTTTTGAGATTGTTAAAGCGCATGTTGCCGAGCAGCCGGAATATCCCACTACCCTGCACTACACTGGCGAAGGCCGGTTCAGCGTGATGAGCGACAAAATACTGGATAAGAGCGGCGATTTTAAACCGGAGATGCTGATCTAGTTGAAAGCGGTCTGCCGCGCCCCCATTCACCTCTTTCGACCTGACAGGAGTAAATTATTATGGCAATCGAATACGCAGTTATCGCTGGCGGCTGTTTCTGGTGTACCGAAGCGGTATTTAAGGATGTGATCGGCGTAGAGTCGGTGGAAAGCGGTTATACCGGTGGTGCCCGTCCTAATCCGACTTATGAGCAGGTCTGCAGCGGTGCGACCGGTCATGCAGAAGCGATCCGCATTGGCTTCGACCCGGAGAAAGTCAGCTTTGGCGATCTGCTGGATATCAGCTTTGTCACGCATGATCCGACCCAGCTTAACCGTCAGGGTAATGATATTGGCACCCAGTATCGTTCCGCCATTTTCCCGGCCAATGCAGAGCAGGAAGCGGAAGCACGCGCCGCCATTGCCCGCGCTCAGGCTGACCATGATGTGCCGGTGGTGACCACCATTGAGCCGCTGAAAGAGTGGTATCCCGCTGAAGCTTATCATCAGGATTACTGGGAAGGCGCGGGCCAGCGCAACGGCTACTGCATGGCGGTCATTCCACCGAAACTGCAGAAGCTGCGGAAAAGTTTCGCTAACAGAGTGAAGAGCTGATTCCGGCATCAGTCGGGGCAGCGTCTGACCAGTAACAAGGTTGAGAACGCCGCCCCGGTTTATTTGCTGCCATAAAACTCACCTGACCGGGCTCATCAATATGGCGGGATGTGGCCGGTAAAACGGCGGGTTTTATGCCGCAGTAAATCGATTCGTTCAGAGCTTAAGCGAATAGATCAAAAGAGAAAAATAGTACTTGACCGTTTTCAACCGACTCCCTATAGTACCGCCCCGTTGACCCATCGCGGTCAGCGAAGTAAATCTGGTGAGGTGTCCGAGTGGCTGAAGGAGCACGCCTGGAAAGTGTGTATACGGCAACGTATCGAGGGTTCGAACCCCTCTCTCACCGCCATCTTCAAAGAAGAGCCTGAACTTTTGTTCAGGCTCTTTTTTTTGCATATTGCACTCTGAGAGGGGTGTGAGAAACCCCCGCCGGGGAACGACCACGGGCGCAGCCCTGCCCCACAATAAGAAAACCCGGCCGGAGCCGGGTTTGGGCGCTACACTTCTACTCAATCAAACGCTAGCTATACGCGTGCAGGGTGCGCTGACACAGCGCAGAACGCACACAATCTTCTTTGCCGAAGCGCACAATGCCAACCATCTCGTCCTCTTCGAAACGCGCCAGCGCGTCTGCGAGACCGGAAGGCACCCCAGCGGGCAAGTCGCACTGGGTAATATCGCCGTTAACAATGACCGTGACGTTTTCGCCCAGTCGGGTCAGGAACATTTTCATCTGCGCGGCGGTGACGTTCTGCGCCTCGTCCAGAATTACCACAGCATTTTCGAAGGTGCGACCACGCATATAGGCGAACGGTGCAATCTCTACCTTGGCAATTTCAGGACGCAGACAATATTGCATAAAGGATGCGCCAAGACGTTTAACCAGAATGTCATAAACCGGGCGGAAATAAGGCGCGAATTTCTCAGAAATATCGCCGGGAAGGAATCCCAGATCCTCATCTGCCTGCAGTACCGGGCGCGTAACGATAATCCTGTCGATATCCTTATTAATCAGGGCCTCAGCCGCTTTTGCGGCACTGATCCAGGTTTTACCGCAGCCGGCTTCACCGGTTGCGAAGATCAGCTGTTTTCTCTCTATGGCGTTAAGATAGTGCGCCTGAGCTTCATTACGGGCTTCAATCGGCAACCGGTCACGCGTATCGCGCGCCATGCCAATGGCATCCAGTCCACTCATATGCACCAGCGAAGTGACCGACTCTTCTTCACGCTGACGATGACTTCTGGAGTCACTACGAAGCACTCTTCTTGCTTCACGACGCGCTTTGATCACTGCTTTCTGTCTTCCCATAGTGGCACCTTTCAGTTGGTTTCATTTCCTGCGTCAGGCCGGTGGCCCGTTGCGATAACGTGAACGCTTTAGAGGTTTCAGTTGGCTTCCTTTTGAGCCATGACAGGACAGGGTAGTGGGTATGCAGCAGCGCAATAGCGTAGCTGAACACCGGATAAAACAGGATGCGATAAGACAAAAGAGATGGTTGAAGGAAGGAAGAAATAACGAGGCAGAATTGCCCTCGCGGTCAGGCGCAATTTATTTACTGACAGTGACTTTCCATTAAAGACTCGACCCATGCGCGAACTCCAGTGTGATACATCAACACATCCGATTACGCCTGTTTAATAAAGTGCACCATTTTGTTGGGCCTTTGCAATAGTAATTTTACCTGCTGGCAAAAGAATTGCTAATCACCTGTATGCATTTCTTTTAAGGCAAAATGTAAAAGCGTTTAATTTCAGTTAATTAGCTTATTTGATATACATCAAACAACCGCTAAAACTCAGTTTAACCTCAGCCAGCAAAGCACGAAAACCGTAAAACGTGGGCGACCAGAACAGATTCGCCCACAGTGGTTGAAATTTAATCAGGCCTCCAGCAACGACTGCCCTAAATAATGGCTGGCGTCTGGTACACCGGGCAAAACAAAAAAGTAACCGCCGCCAAAAGGCCGGATATATTCTTCCAGTGCTTCGCCGTTCAGGCGCCGCTGCACCGTAAGAAAGCCGCGTTCCAGATCGTGCTGATAGCAGACGAACAGCAATCCCATCTCCAGCTGTCCCGATGCAGAGATACCCGCGGAGTAACTGTAGCCGCGCCGCAGCATCAGGCTGCTTGCCGTCTCTGGTGTGCGGGGATTGGCAAGACGTATATGCGCATCCAGCGCAATCACTTCCCCGTCCGGATCACGGGCGTAATCCGGAACGTCGCGTTCATGCTGCATCCCCAGCGGCGCGCCACTTAATTTCTCGCGACCAAAGATAGTCTGTTGCTCGCCCAGCGGCGTGCGATCCCACATTTCGACGTGAAAGCGGATTAACCGTACAGCCTGATAGCTGCCATTGCGCGCCCAGACCGGTTCGTCCTGATCGTCTGTCACCCACAGCAGCTGATTCATCAGAGCAGGATTGTGGGTATCGGGATTGGCGGTGCCATCTTTGAAACCCAGCAGGTTAATCGGGGTCTCCTGCCCCTGACTGCGCGCGGCGTGATCGGAGATAAAGCCTTCACGCCGCCAGCGTACGCCAAGCAGGTCAGGCGTATGCTTGATGATATCCCGCAGGGCATGAATCACCGTATCCTGAGTGTTGGCACAGAGCTGCAACAGCAGATCGCCATGACACTGACTGGCATCCAGCGAATCATTGGGAAAGCGTGTCATCGGCTGCAATTTTTTCGGTTTGTGCGGCGCCAGACCAAAGCGTTCATCAAACAGTGAATTGCCGACCGACACGGTAATCGTCAGGTTATCAGGCGCGATAGTTGCCCCAAGAATGCCGGAATCCATTGGCGGCAGCTGCGGATTGGTAACTACCGGTGCCGGACCGCCCGTGGTCAGGAAGGCGATACGCTGGGTCAGCAACCGGAACAGACGCACCAGCTCCGCTTTATCGCTGCTGAGCAGATCAAACGCCACCAGCATCATCGATGCCTGCTGTGGCGTCGTGATACCCGCCTGATGCTGACCATAAAACGGCTGCATCTGCTGTCGGGCCTGCGGCGTAACCGTCCCCGGCGAAAAGCTGTCGGCGGCGGCGGCATGGAACGGACAGCCGCCGCCCAGCGCTGCCGCGCCACCCAGCAGCCCCAGCCCTTTTAGTAACCGACGACGCGCAGGCTGCGCGTCATCTTCCTTACGACTCATGATTAATCCAGACCCAGGGTGCCACGAAGTAATGAAAGATCTTCCGCCAGTGCGGTGATCGGTCCTTTCAGCGCGTTACGGTCGGCGCTGGTCAGTTTCTCATAGGATTCAAAACCGGTTTGGGTATGATACTTACTCAGGATTGCGTCCACTTTTTTGAAGTTGGCGTCAACTTTAGCCAGCAACTGCGGGTTCGCTTTGCTTACCATGGGTCGCAGCAGCTCAACGATTTTCTGCGCGCCATCAATGTTCGCCTGGAAGTCCCACAGGTCAGTCCGGCTGTAGCGATCTTCTTCACCGGAAATTTTGCTGGAAGCGACCTCTTCAATCAGACCGGCTGCGCCGCCGACCACTTTGGCTGGCGGGAAGGCCAGTTCGCTGATGCGTACCTGCAAATCTTTCACATCTTTATTCAGCTGCTCAGCGTAGTCCGCCATGCCTTTCGTGCTGTTATCAGCAAACAGCGCTTTCTCCAGACGGTGGAAACCGGTGAACTTTGGATCGGCCGCTTTCTTCTCATAGTCATCTTCACGGGCGTCAATGCTGCCGTCGAGATCGGAGAAGAGCTCCGCAATCGGCTCAATGCGCTCATAATACTGACGGGTCGGAGCAAACAGCGCTTTGGCTTTTTCAACATCACCCGCTTTAACGGCGTCAGTAAAGGCCTGGGTGTTGCTCACCAGCTGTTTCACCTGGTCGGTCACATAGGCTTTGTATTCGGTGATCGGGCCTTCCAGCTGCAGGCGTGCTGAGGTGCCACTTTTCGCCGCGCCCTCACCGGCCTGCACGATAAGCTTGCCTTTTGGATTGCTCAGCAGGCCACAGGTCATCTCATATTCGCCCGCCTCCAGATTGGCGGTCAGTTTCTGACTAAAGCCCGGCGCGATATTCTCACGCTCCTCAACCACCAGCACCCCTTTGAGGATCTCCCACTCCAGCGCTTTCTGGCTGTTGTTTTTAATCAGGAACTGGGTCTTACCGGCCTTGACCGTTAAGCTCATCGGCTCGCACTGCTTGTCGGTGACGCTTACGGTAACCTGAGGAACCGCCGCGGCCGCCGTTGCGGAGATCGCCAGCAGAGGAAGCAGCAGTGCCTTGCGGCGGAAACGCATTGTCATCTCTCTTTCCCTATCATGTTGCAGGCGTAAGATGCGCCCGTTAAATGTCAAATTACACAGTGGCCGACGCAGCAGAACGCGCAGGCATAAAGAACAGAATCAGCGCCGGGATCAGGTAGGCGAAGTAAACGGTCACTTCACTGACGCTTGGGGTCTCCTGATAACCCAGCACCCCTTCCAGCAGGGTGCCGAACAGCGAGTGGGTCGATAAGGTATTGCTGAGATCGAAGGCGACGTCCTGAAAGCGATTCCACAAACCCGCTTCGTGGAAGGCGCGGATAGCGCCCGCTGCCAGACCTGCGGCGACAAACAGGATGAATACGCTGGTCCAGCGGAAGAAATGGGCCATGTTAAGACGGATTCCGCCCCAGTAGAGCAGCATGCCCAGCACGACCGCGGTTGCCAGACCCAGCACCGCGCCAATCGGCGGCGCATAACCGACATCCTGGGTAAACGCCGCCAGCAGGAAGAACACTGACTCCAGCCCTTCGCGCGCCACGGCAAGAAACACCATCAGCACCAGCGCCAGACCGCCACGACCTGAGCGTTGCAGCGCCTGATCGACCGCCTGTTCAAGCTCGACCCTGATGTTGCGGGCGACTTTGCGCATCCAGAAGACCATTGAGGTGAGGATCACCACCGCAATCAGCGCCACGATGCCCTCAAACAGCTCCTGCTCTTTCTGCGGAAACTCACCGGTGGTGGCATTGATGAACAGACCCAGGCCCAGACAGAGCCCGGCGGCAATAAACACGCCTGCCCACATCGCGGGAAACCATTGGGTGCGCTGGGTGCGTTTGAGATAGCTGGCTATCAGGCTGACTATCAGCGCGGCTTCAAGCCCTTCGCGCAGCATGATGAGAAAAGGAACAAACATCGCCAACCTCTTGAATGTTAAGCAGCGTCAATAAACAGTAAAATCAGGTAAAGTGTAAACGATACCGATTATCATTATCGCTGAGAAAAAAACAAGTTGCCGGTGGAGATAATTTCATCTTTGAGTGGTTTATCTTTGTAACAAAAAAGCCCGCCCCTTTCGGGACGGGCCAGGCGATTAACGCCTCGCTTATTTTGTCTGGAACTCCGCCTCTGCAGCGGCAAAGCGCTGCTGCGCTTCTGCTGATGGCTCACGTCCCATCAGCGTGAACACCACAATGGCGATGCTGGCGAAAATGAAGCCTGGGATGATTTCATACAGTCCCAGCCAGCCATACTGTTTCCACACCAGCACGGTCAGCGCACCGACGATCATGCCCGCCAGCGCACCGTTGCGGTTCATCCGCTTCCAGCAGACACCAAACAGTACCACCGGACCAAACGCCGCACCGAAGCCCGCCCAGGCGTAGCTCACGAGGCCCAACACGCGGTTTTCCGGGTTAGCCGCCAGCGCGATCGCAATCAGCGCCACCAGCAGCACCATCAGACGCCCTACCCATACCAGCTCTTTCTGGCTGGCATTTTTGCGCAGGAGGCCTTTGTAGAGATCTTCGGTCAGGGCGCTGGAGCAGACCAGCAGCTGACAGCTCAGCGTTGACATCACGGCTGCCAGGATCGCTGACAGCAGAATACCGGCAATCCATGGGTTGAACAGGATACGCGCCAGCTCAATAAAGACCCGCTCCGCATTGGCGTTAACGCCAACCGCCAGCGTCGGGTTGTTCTGGAAGTAGGCGATACCGAAGAAGCCCACCGCCACGGCACCGGCCAGACAGAGCACCATCCAGGTCATACCGATACGGCGAGCGGTACGGATTGAACGATGCGAATCTGCCGCCATAAAGCGCGCCAGAATATGGGGCTGCCCGAAGTAGCCCAGGCCCCAGCCGAGCAGGGAGATCACCGCGACAAAGTTCAGTCCCTTCAGCATGTCGAGGTTTTCCAGGCTCTTCGCTTCAATCACCGCCAGCGAATCAGACCAGCCGCCGACCGCGATAATCACAAACACCGGCGTCAGAATCAGCGCAAAAAACATCAGGCTCGCCTGAACGGTATCGGTCCAGCTCACCGCCAGGAAACCACCCACCAGCGTATAGAGAATGGTCGCCGCTGCGCCCGCCCACAGAGCGGTCTGGTAACTCATACCAAAGGTGCTTTCAAACAGACGCGCACCGGCCACCACGCCCGAGGCGCAATAGATGGTAAAGAACACCAGGATGACAATGGCGGAGATCACGCGCAGGATTTTACTGTGATCTTCAAAACGGCTGGTGAAGAAGTCCGGCAGCGTCAGCGCGTTGTTGTGATGCTCGGTCTGAACCCGCAGACGTCCTGCCACAATTTTCCAGTTGAGCCAGGCACCAATAATCAGGCCAATCGCAATCCAGCTTTCAGAGATACCGGAGATGAAGATCGCACCCGGTAAGCCCATCAGCAGCCAGCCGCTCATATCGGATGCACCGGCAGAGAGTGCCGTAACCACGCTACCCAGACTGCGGCCACCGAGGATATAATCATCAAAGTTTTTGGTTGAGCGATAAGCCACAAACCCGATTAATACCATCCCAAGAATATAAACCAAAAAGGTCACCAGCAAAGGTGTACTTACACTCATCTGTCTCTCCACTTATTATTTGATATCCCAGAGAAATCGCCAGCTACCCGCCTGCCGGAACGGGGCAAAGCGGGCCGATTTTCTTCGTCAGGGCGTCACTCATTTCCCAGCGGCGCGGTATCCTGCCGGAAAGGCGTTGTGCGCACAATGGATTTAACACAGGCGTTACAGTGATTTCACTAACCGTTTGTGAAAACGTGCTCATAGGTTGCACTCGCTCACAGTTATCCGGTTGCACCATCGTATTACCTGCCTGAAACCCGCTTTTCATCGGGTCTGCCAGCCTGGCGAGGATCTTGCAGCAATATCCGTGCCGCATTGCGGGATTTAACAATCGTCGACGTTAAAAGGGTGTTAACTGGCTCACATTTAACACGGTTGCACAAAGTTGCAACTTAAGTGATAGTGCAGCCAACGCCGTATCGAACCACTATCAAGGAGCTCTGGAGTCATGGCTACAACCACCATGGGTGTAAAACTGGATGACGCGACACGCGAGCGCATCAAACTGGCTGCGCAGCGCATCGATCGCACGCCGCACTGGCTGATTAAACAGGCGATCTTTAACTACCTGGGCCAGCTGGAAACCGGCGATACCGTGCCGGAGATCCCGCTTTCTGCTCAGGCGGCCGCGGAGTCCGACGACACCCAGCCAGAGGAGACGCACCAGCCGTTCCTTGATTTTGCAGAGCAGATTTTACCTCAGTCCGTGACCCGTTCAGCGGTGACCGCCGCATGGCGTCGTCCGGAGACCGATGCGGTGCCAATGATGCTGGAACAGGCACGTTTACCGGCGGCGCTGGCAGAGAAAACCCATCAGCTGGCTTACCAGCTCGCCGACAAGCTGCGGCACCAGAAAGGGGCAACCGGACGCGCTGGCATGGTGCAGAGCCTGCTGCAGGAGTTCTCACTCTCCTCCCATGAAGGTGTGGCGCTGATGTGTCTGGCTGAAGCGCTACTGCGTATTCCCGACAAGCCAACGCGCGATGCGCTGATCCGCGACAAGATCAGCAACGGCAACTGGCAGTCACATCTGGGACGCAGCCCGTCACTGTTTGTCAACGCGGCGACCTGGGGCCTGCTGTTCACCGGCCGTCTGGTCTCGACCCACAACGAGTCGAATCTCTCAAGCTCGCTTAACCGCATTATCGGTAAGGGTGGCGAACCGCTGATCCGCAAAGGCGTGGATATGGCGATGCGTCTGATGGGCGAGCAGTTCGTCACCGGTGAAACCATTGCCGAAGCGCTGGCTAACGCCCGCAAGCTGGAAGAGAAAGGCTTCCGCTACTCCTATGACATGCTGGGCGAAGCGGCCCTGACCGCAGGCGATGCCAAAGCCTATCTGCTCTCTTATCAGCAGGCGATCCATGCCATTGGTAAAGCGTCGAATGGTCGCGGCATCTATGAAGGTCCCGGCATCTCTATCAAGCTCTCAGCACTGCATCCCCGCTACAGCCGCGCGCAATATGAGCGCGTGATGGAAGAGCTCTACCCTATTCTGAAATCGCTGACGCTGCTGGCCCGCTCCTATGACATCGGCATCAACATCGATGCAGAAGAGGCGGACCGGCTGGAACTGTCGCTGGATTTACTGGAGAAACTCTGTTTCGAGCCAGAGCTGGAAGGCTGGAACGGCATCGGTTTCGTGATTCAGGCCTACATGAAACGCTGTCCGTTTGTGATTGATGAGCTGATCGATCTGGCGCAGCGCAGCCGCCGTCGCCTGATGATTCGTCTGGTGAAAGGCGCGTACTGGGACAGCGAAATCAAGCGCGCCCAGATGGAAGGTCTGGAAGGCTATCCGGTCTACACCCGCAAGGTTTACACCGATATCTCTTATCTGGCCTGTGCCCGCAAACTGCTGGCCGTGCCAAGCCTGATCTATCCGCAGTTCGCCACCCACAACGCCCACACCCTGGCGGCGATTTATCAGCTGGCGGGCAACAACTACTATCCCGGTCAGTATGAGTTCCAGTGCCTGCACGGCATGGGCGAACCGCTCTATGAGCAGGTGGTGGGCAAAGTGGCGGACGGCAAACTTAACCGCCCCTGCCGTATCTATGCGCCGGTCGGTACCCATGAAACCCTGCTGGCCTATCTGGTGCGCCGCCTGTTAGAAAACGGGGCCAACACCTCCTTTGTTAACCGCATTGCCGATACCTCGCTGCCGATTGATGAACTGGTGGCCGATCCGGTGAGCGCGGTGGAGAAGCTGGGTGCCAGCGAAGGTGCCATTGGTCTGCCACATCCGAAAATCCCCCTGCCGCGCGATCTGTATGGCGATAACCGCGTCAACTCTGCGGGTCTGGATATGGCCAACGAACACCGTCTTGCCTCACTCTCCAGCGCCCTGCTGAGCAGCGCCGTACAGCCCTGCCTGGCCGAGCCGATGATCGACGGTGAAGCGGGTGCTGGCGAGTTGCGCGACATTCTGAACCCGGCAGCGCCTGGCGACCGTGTAGGTCAGGTCCGTGAAGCCACAGAGCAGGAAGTTTCTCTGGCGCTGGATGCCGCGGTGAACAGTGGGCCGATTTGGTTTGCAACACCGCCGCAGGAGCGTGCCGCCATTCTGGAACGCGCCGCACAGATCATGGAAGGCCAGATGCAGCAGCTGCTCGGCATCCTGGTGCGTGAAGCGGGCAAAACCTACAACAACGCCATCGCGGAAGTGCGCGAAGCGGTTGATTTCCTCTATTACTACGCCGGAATGGTGCGTGACGATTTCGACAACGAAACCCATCGTCCGCTGGGCCCGGTGGTCTGCATCAGTCCATGGAACTTCCCGCTGGCAATCTTTACCGGTCAGATTGCGGCTGCACTGGCAGCGGGCAACAGCGTGCTGGCCAAACCGGCCGAGCAGACACCGCTGATTGCCGCACAGGCGGTTCAGATCCTGCTGGATGCGGGTGTGCCGCCTGGCGTGCTGCAACTGCTGCCAGGTCAGGGTGAAACCGTTGGTGCACAGCTGACCGGTGACGTTCGGGTACGTGGCGTGATGTTTACCGGTTCAACTGCGGTGGCGACACTGCTGCAGCGTAATCTGGCGGGTCGCCTTGACCAGCACGGTCGTCCTGTACCGCTGATTGCTGAGACCGGCGGGATGAATGCGATGATCGTCGACTCTTCTGCGCTGACTGAGCAGGTGGTGATCGATATCGTCGCCTCTGCCTTCGACAGTGCCGGACAGCGCTGTTCTGCCCTGCGTCTGCTCTGCATTCAGGAAGATGTCGCCGACCATACCCTGAAGATGCTGCGCGGCGCGATGGCGGAATGCCGCATGGGCAATCCGGAACGCTTCTCGACCGACATCGGTCCGGTCATTGATGCCGAAGCGAAAGCCAATATCGATCGCCATATTCAGGCGATGCGTAATAAAGGCTTCACGGTCTATCAGGCGGTGCAGGATAACCCGCAGGACAGCAAAGAGTGGAATAGCGGCACCTTTGTTAAACCGACACTGATTGAGCTGGGTCAGGTCAGCGATCTGGATAAAGAGATTTTTGGGCCGGTACTGCATGTGGTGCGTTTCACCCGTACTAACCTGCCGCAGCTGGTTGAGCAGATCAATGCATCCGGCTATGGCCTGACGCTGGGCGTACATACCCGCATCGACGAAACGATTGCACAGGTTACGGCGAACGCCCGAGTCGGCAATCTCTATGTCAACCGCAATATGGTGGGCGCGGTGGTCGGCGTACAGCCGTTTGGTGGCGAGGGCTTATCCGGCACCGGTCCGAAAGCGGGCGGTCCGCTCTATCTTTACCGCTTGCTGGCGCATCGTCCGGATAGTGCGCTGCGTCTGACTTTTGATCGTCAGGATGCAGAACGCCCGGCGGACAGCACGCTGCGTCAGTCACTGCTGGCACCGCATCAGGCACTCAGCAACTGGGCTAAGGATAAGCCTGAACTGGCTGAACTCTGCCAGCACTATGGTGATCTGGCCCAGGCGGGCGTTGTCCGTCTGCTGCCAGGCCCGACAGGCGAGCGCAATACCTTCTCGCTGTTGCCGCGTGATCAGGTGCTCTGTCTGGCTGATAACGAGCAGGATGCGTTAATCCAGCTGGCCGCGGTGACCAGCGTCGGCAGTAAAGCACTGTGGCAGGATGATGAGCTGCATCGCGCCCTGCTGGCTTCGCTGCCGGACGCAGTGAAAGCGCGCATCACGCTGGCGCGTGATCCGTTAGCGGCAGAGTTTGATGCGGTGATCTATCACGGTGATGCCGATCAGCTGCGTACCCTGTGTGAACAGATTGCCGCACGTGAAGGCGCGATTGTCTCGGTGCAGGGCTTTGCCCGCGGCGAGACCAATCTGCTGCTGGAGCGTCTGCTGATTGAGCGTTCGCTGAGTGTGAATACCGCTGCGGCAGGCGGTAATGCGAGCCTGATGACCATAGGGTAAGGGGCGTTCGCAGGGATTGTTCGCTGCGCGAACGGGCTGGGGTGCTGTGCTAAGGCTGGAGTTGTTCGCTGCGCGAATGGGCTATGAGAAGGTTTCGTTCGCCTGATAAGCCAGGCAGTTTCAGATTCGCCTCTGCAGGCGACCGACAAGGGGGCGCCCGTCGCCGCGCCCCCTTGACCCCGGGCTCTGGCCTGCTTCACCGCCGCTTCGCGGTTCCTTCGCTACTTCAGGATTTCTCACGGACCGGCGGGACGCGCCATCCATGGCGCGAACCCGCCTCTTCGCGACATCCCTGTCGCTCGTCCTGAAATCCCTCATCCGCTCAGCGGTTCTGACGGCCTCCCCACTCCCTCGCTGTTATCTTTTCTTTTAATGTTGGGCTCGCTGTCGCTGTGAGTTTGGGAATTGCCTCTGACTTTTGGCTCAGCAGACAGAATGGCATTCAACCCGCCCGCTGTTATCTCTGCTTTTTATGTTGAGTGCTTTATCGCTGTGGTTTTTTGGGATTGCCTCTGAATTTCGGCTCAGCAAACAGAATGGCATTCAAACCTACCCGCTGTTATCTCGTTTTCAGGTAACTAAGATTGTTGCGGTGAACTTCAGGAATTGAGACTGGCTTTCAGACCATCAGACAACTCAGCACCAAAAAAACATAAAGAAATCACAGGCGGGAGTTTGCCAGAGGCGTCCGAAGCGCTGAGGAACAACCGCAGGCCAGGATGAGCCGACAGGAAGTCGGCGAAAGGACGGCACGAGCCAGGGATGGCGAGTCCGGACGGTCCGTCGGCCGCAGGGCGTGACGAAGGCACCCCGCACAGCGGGGCGCGCAGGCAGCCGGACGCCGGGATTGTTAAGGGGCGGGCGTCCGCCCCTTGACGCGTCCGCCTGCACAGGCAATCTGAAACTCCCCATCGCCTGGCGGGCGTAACCCGCTCAGCGTCAGCCTGCTGCAAAGCGAAACCTTATGAATCTTTCCCTCCTTCAGCGGCCTGAGCCCTGCCCGTCCGGGTAACAAACCCACCGGCAGGGGTTTGCCAGAGGCGTCCGGAGCGCTGAGGAACAACCGCAGGCCAGGATGAGCCGACAGGACGTCGGCGAAAGGACGGCACGAGCCAGGGATGGCGAGTCCGGACGGTCCGTCGGCCGCAGGGCGTGACGAAGGTACCCCGCACAGCGGGGCGCGCAGGCAGCCGGACGCCGGGATTGTTAAGGGGCGGGCGTCCGCCCCTTGACGCGTCCGCCTGCACAGGCAATCTGAAACTCCCCATCGCCTGGGCGGGCGTAACCCGCTCAGTGCAAGCCCGCTGCAAAGCGTAACTTCCCCGCTGCCAGGCGTAACTTACCCACTGCTCGCGCCGCCAGGCGCCCTTTTCATTAACGTCGGGAACACAAACAGCGACTGCCCGACTCCGCGATTGGTCAGCGACCAGATTGCCACTGAACAGAGCGAGCAGAGACCCACAATGGCCACCGGATAGAAACAGGCCCAGAGAAACGAAAACCACGCCTGCCCGAACAGATGATGCCGCTGCGCGAACAGAATCGCAGACATACCAAAAAACTCGATAAAGATACGGTGGATAACGTAAATCTGCAGCGTATTGCGGCCAACCCAGTTGAGATAACGCATGCTGAAGTGCTGATTCAGCCAGCGACAGGCCGCGATACTGAATAACACCGCCAGTACACACAGGAACAGACTCTTATCCAGACCGAATAGCACATGAATCCCGGCGGCTGCTGCCAGTAGCGCCCAGGGCATCAGATTCTCCCGCCGCCATTCACTCAGGCGCAGCATCGTCTGGCTCCAGAATGCCCCTAACAGGAAGAACACAAAATATTGGGCCAGGCTCTGTGGTCCCCAAAACGGGATCACTTTTTCTGCCGCCAGATAATTCAGCAGGATCGCCACCGCCACCAGGGCCAGCTTATATTGACGGAAAACTTTGGCACAGAGGAAATAGAGTCCCAGCCCATACAGATACCACGAGGTACTCATGGCCATAAAGGTCAGCTTGAGAAACTCGAATAGCGAACCCGCATAGGCGGCATTAAGATTCTGCGAAATACGCTGACCGGTAATTTCAGTGGAGATACCGATAATTGACCACCACTGAATAAATCCCCACAGAATATAGAGATAAAAAAGATTGGTGATGCGACTGGTAAACACCTGCTTCCAGGGCCGGTTCAGAATGCCATTGGTCGCCAGTAATCCTGAGACAAAGAAAAAGGCGGGCATACGCAGCGGCGACAGTACCGTATTAAACTGTATCCATATTTCGGCGGGGATCCATCCGGCAGAGAGATATTTCATCGTCCCTTCAAAGCCGGGTAAAACCGTGTGGTACAGGACCACCAGTAATATGCAGGCGCCCTTAAGGGTATCGACCCACAATATCTGATCTGACTTAGTCTGGTTCATTCAATGACTCCTGCTGTGTAGGTCAGAATGCTGGAAAGTAAAAGCGAGGAAATCAGTATTGCTTTTATGATTATCCGGCAATTATTCGCCATTGAACCGGTGATGAATGTAGCGAAACTCTTAAAAGCCGCCGGGTGGCCCTGTTACCACAGTTATTTACTTAGCAGAACGTTTCCTTACACTTATTAATATCGACGCAATGCGCTAATTAGCAGCGTCGCAGCCTGCTTAAAGGATAATATTGCTTCATAATTCAGAAAATATAATTAAGAGAAAGTGGCAACGGGAAAAGCCAATATATCCCCGATGAAAAGAAAAGATTTGTCAGATGTGCCAAAAGGTTTAACAGCGGCAGAGTTATTTATGATATTGCGCCTGCTAATAGCGTGACCCTGGCCAGTGGCAGCTTAAAAAATGAGGGTTTTAAATGGGTTAAAACTGCCTTCCGGGGAAGGCAGTGTGGATTACTGATTCAGAAATTTATCAAGGAACTGCCGGGTACGCGGCTGCTGAGGGTTACTGAACAACGCTTTCGCTTCGCCCTGCTCCACAATCCGTCCCTGATCCATAAAAATGGCGCGGTCAGCCACATCACGGGCAAAGCTCATCTCATGCGTGACGATGACCATGGTGCGTTTCTCTTCGGCCAGCGCGCGAATGGTGCTGAGCACCTCACCCACCAGCTCCGGATCCAGCGCCGAGGTCGGTTCATCGAACAGGATCACTTCCGGCCGCATCGCCAGCGCACGCGCAATCGCCACGCGCTGTTGCTGCCCGCCCGACAGACGGCGCGGATAGCTCTCTTCTTTGCCGTGCAGCCCGACCTTCTCCAGCAGCGTGCGGGCGCGGGCTACCGCATCCGCTTTCGCTTCGCCTTTAACGATAACCGGCCCTTCAATAATGTTCTCCATCACTGAACGATGCGGAAACAGATTAAAGTTCTGAAAGACAAACCCGACCTGCTGACGCAGACAACGCACCTGCTCTTTCTGCTTACTCTGTGCCAGCGCCGCATCAACGGTAATCTCCCCGACCCGGATGGTGCCGCTATCCGGCACTTCCAGCAGATTGATACTGCGCAGCAGCGTGGTTTTACCTGATCCGCTGGGGCCGATTATGGCCACCACTTCACCGGCGGCCACATCAAGGTCGATGTCGTGCAGCACCGTCTGGCCGTTAAAAGACTTCACCAGCTTTCTGACTTCGATGGCGCTCATTTCGACTCCGAATCCTGACGATTAACATGCTGTTCCAGCCGGTTCTGCAACGCAGATAACACCGTTGCCATCACCCAGTAGATCAGCGACGCTGCCAGATACATAGTAAAGACTTCAAGCGTGCGTGAGGTGATCAACTGCGCCTGACGGAACAGCTCCGGCACCTGAATGGTCGCCGCCAGCGAGGTATCTTTCACCAGGCTGATAAAGCTGTTGCCCAGCGGGGGCAGCGCCGTGCGGGCAGCCTGGGGCAGGATCACCCGGCGCAGGGTTTGCCAGCGCGTCATGCCGATACTTGCCGCCGCTTCCCACTGCCCGCGCTCAATCGATGAAATCGCGCCGCGCAGTGACTCTGAGGCATAAGCCGCCGTATTCAGGGAAAGACCAATCATCGCGGAGGGGATCGGATCCAGCTCAATGCCAAACTGCGGCAGGCCGTAATAGATCATAAACAGCTGGGCGATCAGCGGCGTGCCACGAAAGATCGAGACATAGATCCGCGCCAGCCAGCGAACCGGCCAGAAGCGCGACAGACGCATCAGCGCCAGAATAAAGCCCAGCAGCAGGCCAAAGAACATGCCGCCGATGCTGAGCTGCAGCGTAAACAGCGCGCCTTTTAATAAAAAAGGTGCTGAATCCAGCACCAGTTGAAGACTTTCCTGCATTATTTCGTCACGTCCGCGCCAAACCATTTCTGAGACAGCTTGCTCAGCGAGCCATCTTTCTGCATGTCAGCAATAGCCTGGTCGATCGCTTTCAGCAGGTCGTCGTTGCCTTTACGTACCGCCACGCCCGATTCCTGACGGGAGAACGCATCACCCGCGACCGCCATGGTATTGCCCGTTTTCTTCACCAGATCCAGCGCAGCCAGACGGTCAACCAGAATGGCATTCAGACGGCCAGAGCGCAGATCCTGATATTTCGTCGGGTCATCATCATAGGTACGGATGTCCACGCCCTTCACATTCTCACGCAGCCACTGCTCGTAGTTGGTGCCCAGACCGACGCCCACCTTTTTACCGGCAAGATCAGCAGGTTTGGTGATGGTGTTCGCATTGGCTTTCATGGTCAGCGCCTGAATACCGGAGACCGTGTATGGCGTGGAGAAGTCATACTTCTTCTTACGCTCATCAGAGATGGTGACCTGGTTGATGACCACATCAATGCGCTTCGCGTCGAGTGAGGCCAGCATGCCGTCCCATTTGGTCGGTTTCAGGCTCGCCTTGACGCCCATGTGCTGTGCCAGCTGTTCCGCGAATTCCACTTCAAAGCCGGTCAGCTTGCCCTTTTCATCCTGGAAACTGAATGGCGGATAGGTGCCTTCCAGACCCACCAGCAGCGTGCCGCGCTCTTTAATTTTGTTCAGCAGATTTTCCGCAGCAAAGGTTTTAACGTTGACGCCAGCAATCAGCGCCACGGCCATGACGCCCATCACCATCTGACGACCTGCACGAGAAAAGGACATATTCACCCCATTATTGACAGTATTGTGTGTGTGTTTTTATAAGGGCAGCACGGCTTGTCGCTGCCAGTCCGGAAGGATAACCCACGGAGTATAAACTGTTTTATTCGCTTGTCTCAGACCGAAGGATGATAAGCAAATAACGCCGGTGCGCCGCCCGTATGAATAAACAGCAACGGACCTTCACGGCGGAAACGATTCTGGCTCACGCCATCCAGCAGTCCGGCCATCGCCTTGCCGGTATAGACCGGGTCCAGCAGGATCCCTTCCAGCCGCGCCAGCAGTTTCACCGCAGCCATGCCTTCATCATTAGGTTCGCCGTAGCGTGGCGCAAAGTAATCATCCCACAGGGTAATCGGTGCCTTAGCCTGCACTTCCAGTGTTTCCGCCAGCGACTGACGCAGCCGCGCCACCAGCGGCAACTGCGCCTCAACCTGGCGTGAAACGGTGACGCCCACCAGCTCGGTCTCCGGCAGCAGATGCTCCAGACCCACCGCCAGTCCGGCATGGGTGCCGGCACTGCCCGAGGCCACGACCACGGCGGCGAAATCGACCACACCTTCGCTCTGATGAGCAATCTCCTGCGCGCACTCTACATAGCCTAGTGCACCCAGCGCATTTGAGCCGCCGACCGGCACGATGTAAGGGCGGAAACCCTGAGCTTCCAGACGCGCGGCCTGTTCAGCCAGCTGTTCCGCAGGGTTATTCAGCGCATCCACCATGACCACTTCAACGTCCATCAGATCCAGCAACAGACGGTTGCCGTTGCTCAGGTAGTTTTCTGCGTGGGTGCCAATCGGGTTTTCCAGCAATGCCACGCACTTCAGGCCAAGCCGGGCCGCGACTGCCGCCGTCTGACGCACATGATTAGACTGGATTGCGCCCGCGGTCAGCAGCACATCGGCGCCTTCACGCAGCGCGTCCGCCGCCAGAAATTCCAGCTTGCGCAGCTTATTACCGCCCATCGCCACAGGCGTGAAATCATCGCGTTTGATGAAAATATCGCGACCCAGATAGTCTGAGAGCCGTGGCAGATGTTCTAACGGCGTGGGTGCGCCCAGCAGTTCAAGACGCGGGAATTGGTGTAACAGATGTAAAGACAATGCTGCCTCCGTTCGGGCATTCAATTTATCCTTACAGTGTTGCAGAAGATGCGAAAAGGATCACCCTGATTCAGGTGTCAGCAGATGCGGTGAGACAGATGTGTAGTGAAAGTTGCAGGAGAAAGAAGCGCCGTGCTCCCCCTTCCCTTTTACCCGGCTGGCGGGCAAAAGGGGAACGTGCCGCAGGCACGCGGGGGAGCAATCGGTGCAGATCAGGGTTAACCCTGCTGCCAGCCTAAGAACTGATCGTACTTGCGCAGCGCGATGCGATAATTGTTATTACCGGCATCGGGCAGATCGCTTTCCAGACACTGATGCCAGCTATTTCCCTGAAGCCTGTCGGCCGGGAAATTTCTGGCTTTCAGCATCTCATCCAGACGACGCAGCCGCACCACATATTCACGAATCGTGCTGGGGCTCATCTCTGTCTGTTCAAACAGATACTGTTTAAACGCCATTATGTCGAAGTAATTAGGATGGGTATTACAAAAAATATCACTGCAAAAACGACAAAGCGCGGTCAGTTCGGGCTGAAGTTTCTGCCACAGCTGCTCATCAATCATCTGGTCCATCCGAGCGATGGCCTCTTTATTGATGATCTGGCCACGAAAAACGAGCGCCATTCGATCTAATACCTTGCCACAGTGTGAACAGTTGCTCTGGCTGTGTTTATAGTCTTTAAGATAACGACTTAACGGTCTGGCCTTGGTCTTGGCTCCCATTACTGAGTCCCCGGTTTTTTATAATTTTGAATCGCCAGGAACTGATACTGCTAGCGCGCTCCCGCAAGTCGGGCACGCAGGCGTTTAATCGCCTGACTGTGCAGCTGGCTGACACGGGATTCACCCACATCAAGCACCGCCCCAATCTCTTTCAGGTTCAGTTCTTCCTGGTAGTACAGTGTCAGCACCATCTTTTCACGATCGGGTAACGCTTCGATCGCTTCAATGACGCGCTCACGCAGACTCCCTTCAAGCAACTGATGAAGCGGATTAGCCTCTTCATGGCCTTCCGTCACCAGCTCCGCGCTGTCGCCGTGCTCTTCCCGATACTCGTCGTAGGAGAAAAGTTGACTGTTGTTGGTGTCCAGCAGGATCTGCCGGTACTCCTCCATGGAAACATTCAGCTGCTGCGCCACTTCCTGCTCAGAGGCAGAACGCCCCAGCGACTGTTCCACTCTGTGCATTGCTCCGGCCACCTCGCGTGCATTACGACGCACACTGCGCGGTGCCCAGTCCCGACTACGAAGCTCGTCGAGCATGGCGCCACGAATACGCTGCACGGCATAGGTGGTAAAGGCTGTACCCTGGAGCGCGTCATAACGCTCTACGGCATTTAACAGCCCTATCCCACCCGCCTGCAGCAAGTCGTCAAGCTCAACACTGGCCGGCAGGCGAACCTGCAGACGCAACGCTTCATGGCGCACCAGCGGCACGTAGCGCTGCCAGAGCGAATGCTTGTCCATCACGCCTTCGGCGGTATAGAAATCGTTCACGTTGACTACCCTGCGTTAATGAAGTTATCGGCATGATTATCCAATTCTGTAGCGTTTTCGATTGGCTGAATAGGCGGGGTAAAACGAGGCTATTTCATTTTTGTTACGTCAGAGTGCAGATCCTTCTGCACTCTTCAGCAGGGATTAACGACGGGCGCGCAGACGTTGCCGGGTGGCGGACGGCACTGCAGCCCACAGGCTGCAGACGCGACCTTCCAGTTCCTGATACCAGGGCGCAAGATGCTGCTGCGCCTCCTCGCCAGGATGCACCAGAATCTCGCCCGATTCACCATCAATGCTAATCAGTCGATTAATAAACAGCCGCTGCAAATCACTGCGTAAAAACAGGCCGTTATCGATGCTGTTATCTGCCAGTACACCGTCATCCCCTTCCTGCGTGTCGATATGACAGGCTTCCACCCACGGCCAGTTATGCCGTTCGGTCAGCTCGGTGCCGGTCATCACACAGGCGCCGTAGCGGGCTTTGACACCGGCGCTGAATTCCGCCTGGCTGGCGCGCTGCAGCACCCGGGCTTTGACACGACGCCCGACCTCAGTTCCCGGCATCACTGCCGCCGGGACTTTATGCTGCGGCGTACTCAGCACCACGATGAACTGAATGCGCTGCGACTGCGGAAAACAGGGATCCGCCTGTGGATTGAAAAGCTGCCAGTAAGCGTCTTCATCATCCTGATGCATCAGGACCAGTTTATAGCCGCGACTGTTCAGCAGATTCTGTGCCGTGGCGGATTGCGGATCGATCATCGCGAAGACCTGGCTGCTGCCCATCACTTTCCACAGGTTGTCGCGCTTCTCGCTATCGCTGCGACGGAAATAGAGGAAGGAGAGATTCTGCTTAAGGTAGTGCTCAAAGCGACGCAGGTAATTTTTACGTTCGTTGTCATGGGAGATGAACAGCAGATCCTCCAGCGGACTGTTGCTCTCTTCCTGCGCGAACACCGCGCGGATTTTCAGCGTGCGCAGTCCGGTTGACGGACTCAGCAAGGCGCGCGCCGTCAGCTCTTTATCATCAGGGTATTGCAGAGCATAACGCCGGGCGATCTCTTCAAAGGTCAGCCGCTCACCCGGTAACAGGTCATAATTGAAGCGCATAGACACTCCACAAAGTTAAAATCAAAAATGATGTTGTTCTGTGAGGAGTTATCGGCAGTCTGGGGGGGAACTGTAACCGGGCTGGGGGTGGATACGTGAGCTGTCGTTCAGTTCACCATCACGTCTGTGGAAATCAAACCCTGAAGGTAGCTATTACGGGGGTGTAAGCGCACTGTCGAAGCCAGCTTTCTTCTGGTGAGTCCACAATGCGCACGGTGCGCGGCGGATTTTATGACTACTCTAAAGTGGCTTTGACATCCACGATCTCATGTAAAAGTGGTACGACGGCGCGGCGATAGCGCTGACGGATTCTGACCCTGAGCGGACGTTGCGCCATAAGTCGGGCCCAGATTTCGCGTTTTTGCTGGTCATGCTTTTCAACATCGTTAATCTGCTGAATGGTTGTCTGTTGTGCCACCTCATGAAGCAGTACCGGCGCGGGATGCACGGCCAGTAAACGGAATGCGCCATATTCCTCAAACAGGCACCATTTGTCCGCTGCCATCCAGACCGGATAAAGAAGCGCTAGCAACCGTTTCGCAGCCTCGAGATTAATTACATAGGCATGTGAGGTTGTGGCGCTGTAAACCGGATAGAGACTGGCACTGTCGGTTACAGGCGCAACAACGCTATTAACATATTTATTGACGCGTGATAACAACACCAGTGTTGGATTACAGGCATCCAGTTTTAATGCCGGGCAGGATAATACCGCTGGCAAATGATCAGTTAATAAGGCGTCATCTTCAAGAATCAGCGCTTGGGGGATTTTCTCGTCTACGATTTTTCTATAAATAGAGAGATGACTTAACGCACACCCGATCTCACCGGCTTTAAACGCATAATTTAATGGTCGCGTATGTTGCGCTCTCTCTTCATCACTAAGCTGCTTGCCATTAACTGCGCGAATAAATTCATAATGGATGCCCGCGGTCAGGCACTGCGCGGCAATAGTGGCACGGCGATCGGTCGAAGAATCGAGATTGATAATAAACGCTTTCATCATGGAGACATCCAGCCTCAGGTAACAATTTATTTCTAGAAGGTAAGCATACCGTTAATTTGATAAAGGCTGAAAGCGTAAAGTCATCATCAGGCGTTGAATGTATAAATTTACATCAATAATTGCGGGTGATCAGTTTAATAATCTTGCTGATTTGTAATGTGATTTTGTTCAGGTGATAACTGTACGTGGATTTGAACGAAAAGAATCATATTGGATGAACTATATGCATACTGGGGTACTGCCGACCAGTTTTTTCGGATAATATTTAAACACTCAGGATGTTCAAATGTCAGTGGTGCCGGTATCACTTATGCACTCGCATGCGGAATTATGACGTTTTTTTGTAATTCAAAGGTTCTGGACAAATTTTATTAGCGTCAGGTGAGATTAAGGCGGCACGATGCGCCTGCCATATCCATGGACAGCAACGCGCTAATCGCAGGCAAAAAAACCCTGCATAAGCAGGGTTTTGAATGTTGACTGAAAGCGATTAGCCCTGCAGCAGAGACAGAACCTGCTGTGGAACCTGGTTCGCTTTGCCCAGCACAGAGTTACCCGCCTGCTGAACGATCTGCGCTTTAGACATGTTTGACACTTCTGTTGCGTAGTCAGCATCCTGAATACGAGACTGAGCAGCAGACAGGTTAGTCGTGGTGTTGTTCAGGTTAGTTACCGCTGAGTTCAGACGGTTCTGTACAGCACCCAGGCTTGAACGGAAAGTATCAACAGATGCGATAGCCTTGTCCAGGAGTGCCAGTGGGTTATTGGTTGCCGCGCCAGCGAACTCTGCTGTAGCAGTAACAGTACCAGCAGCATTATCACTTAACTGAAGTTTAGCTTGGTTACCTGTACCGCCGTCAATCGTCACTTTAGTTGCCGCAGCTGCATTAGTAGCGCCGTTAGCATTCGCTAGTGAACCGGTAGCTACATAGTTCTTGCCCTGAATAGTAACAAATCCAGTTGCGTCGCCATTTTTATCAGCACCGACCTGAATGAGCTGATTTGTTTGGGTTGCACCAGCAACGCCATTTTTAGCATCATCGTATGTAACATCGGCTTTGTTAAGTTTGACTGTGCCATCCTGAGCTACAGAAGCTGCATAACTCTTGTCACCTGACTGAACAACATAAGTACTTGTTGCTACACCGTCTTTTTTAACATTGCGAACGGTCACAGCTGAAGTGTCGGTGATACCCAAATCTGTTGCAACTGATGCATCCAGTTTAACTGCAGTAGGTGCACCAGTACCTGTTGCAATATCAGTTAAAGCTGAACCAACTTCCAGTGTATTTTTAGCAACTGAAAAGCCTTTCAGACCGAGAGTTGAAGAGTCAATTTTCTTCAGGTCGATAGAGATGGTTTCACCGTCGTTGGAACCAACCTGAATTTTCATTGCGCCGTCTTTAGCCAGCACATTCACGCCGTTGAACTGAGTCTGACCCGATACGCGGTCGATTTCGCTCAGACGTGATTTGATTTCGTCCTGGATTGAAGACAGGTCAGAATCAGAGTTGGTGCCGTTCTGAGACTGTACAGTCAGCTCACGAACACGCTGTAAGTTGTTGTTGATTTCTGACAGTGCGCCTTCAGTAGTCTGCGCAGCAGAGATACCGTCGTTAGCGTTACGAGCAGCCTGAGTCAGGCCCTTGATGTTAGAGGTGAAACGGTTGGCAATTGCCTGACCAGCAGCGTCATCTTTCGCGCTGTTGATACGTAAACCAGAAGACAGACGCTCCATTGAAGTAGACAGAGCTGACTGGTTCTTGTTTATGTTGTTCTGAGTGATCAGCGAGAGGCTGTTGGTATTAATGACTTGGGCCATGATGAATTTTCCTGTTAATCAAGTCTTTCGGTTAAGGTGTGGGCTTCAACCCGCCGGCTTCAGCGCCGTCAAAGTTGTTATCGTCTGCCGTTTAACAACCTTTAGAATTTTTTTAGTACCAGGCGAATTTTTCTGCTTCAACCTGTCACGTTTTAAGTTATCGCCAGCCGTCCGAACTTCTTTAGACTTAATTCATTAATTTTCTAGCCGCTGAATTACCCTTCTCTATAGTGCTTATTTACCTCATTACCCTAAGGCAAATAACCTTAAACTTTCCTTATTCAAGGCCGATAACCCAGGTATCAATTTCTCTGTCGACCTTATAAAGGAATTAATATGGCTAGTATAAGCAACCTCGGTGTGGGCTCCGGCCTGCCACTCAGTACCATGCTTGACAGTTTGACCACCGCTGAAAAAGCGTCACTCACACCAATTTCAAAACAGCAGTCGGCTTACACGTCCAAGCTCAGTGCCTATGCCACCCTGAAAAGCTCACTGACGACTTTCCAGACCGCAAACACCAAGCTGAACAGTGCAGACCTGTTTACCTCTACCACCGCGGCCAGCAGTTCGACGGCATTCAGCGCCACTACCTCTGGCAGCACCGTGGCCGGTAAATATGCGATTAATGTGACTCAGCTGGCACAGGCGCAGGTCCTGACCTCATCGGTGCAGAGCAGCAACACTGCCGCACTGGGCGACAGCTCTGTGGCCAGCCGCAGCATTGCGATTACCTTAAAAGATGGATCAAGCAAAAGCGTAACGCTTTCCAGCGATCAGACCTCGCTGACCGGTATGCGTGACGCCATCAACGGCGCCAATGCCGGCGTCACCGCCACCATTATTAAGGTGTCAGACGGCAGCTTCCGTCTCTCTATGAGCGCCAACAAAACCGGCAGCGACAATGCCGTGGCAACCATTGCCGTCACCGGCGACAGCACGCTGCAGGGCGTTGTGGGCTTTGACGCCAGCGCCAGCAGCAATGTGATGACAGAAAGCGTGAAAGCGCAGAATGCCCAGCTCACGGTTAACAACGTTGCGATTGAGAACAGCAGCAACCAGATCAGTGATGCGCTGGAAGGCATTACCTTAAATCTGACCGCGCAGACAACTGGCGCTCAGACGCTGACGATTACCAAAGACACCTCAAAAGCCTCCAGCGCGATCAGCGGCTGGGTGGATGCCTACAATTCGTTGCTGGATCAGTTCAATACCCTGACCAAATTCACCAAAGTCGATACCAACAGCGACGCGCAGGACTCCAGTAATGGTGCCCTGCTGGGTGACAGTACGTTACGCACGATTGAGACGCAGCTGAAGAGCATGCTCACCAATGCACAGAGCACTTCTACCTTTAAATCACTGAGTCAGATTGGTGTTACCACCGATCCCACGACCGGTTCATTAAAACTGGATTCGACCAAGCTGAGCACCGCACTGGATAAAGATGCTGCGGGCGTGAAAGCGATGATCGTAGGTGACGGTAAAACCGGTATCGCCGCTAAAATCGACAGCAAGCTGACTGACTGGCTGGCTACTAAAGGGATTATTCAGTCTGCCACCGATGGCGTGAGTAAAACACTGAATACACTGACCGCCCTCTACAACACCACCAGCGATCGCATTGATGCGGATATCGCACGCTATAAAACGCAATTTACTCAGCTGGATATGGCCATCAGTAAACTCAACTCGACCAGCACCTATCTGACGCAGCAGTTCGACACGTCCGATTCGTCTAAAAAATAACAGGAGTGTCCATGTACAGCGCTACAGGCACCAAAGCCTATGCAAAAATTGGCGTAGAAAGCGCCGTGATGAGCGCCAGCCAGCAGCAGCTGGTGGTGATGCTGTTCGACGGTGCACTGAGTGCGTTAATCCGCGCCCGTCTGTTTATGCAGGATAGCAATATTGAAGGCAAAGGCAGCTCCATCTCCAAAGCCATCAATATTATCGAAGCCGGCCTGAAAGAGGGCCTGACTGAAAACCGTGGTGATGAGCTGGCCGATAATCTGCTGGATCTTTACAACTACATGACGCGTCGCCTGTTGCATGCCAACCTGAACAATGATGTTGCAGCGGTTGAGGAGGTCGAAGGCCTGCTGCGCAACATTGCTGACGCGTGGAAAGAAGTGGTTCAACCTAACCTGATTCAGGACGCCGTTTAATGACTACTGCACCGCATCTGATTACCGTTTACCAACAGTTACTCGATCTCAGCCAGGGAATGCTGCGTCATGCAGCACAAGGCGAATGGGATGAATTGATCAGCAGGGAGATGGAGTATGTCAGTGCGGTGCAGAACTTAGCCCAATCGACAGAGGCCGTGTCGCCGTCGGCACAGACTCAGGAGCAGTTACGTCCGGTGCTGCGCCGTATTCTCGATAACGAATGTGAAGTGAAACGTCTGCTGCAGGCGCGGATGGATGAGCTGGCCTCACTGGTGGGTCAGAACAGCCGCCAGAAATCGGTGATGTCCGCTTATAGCAATCAAGGCGGCGTTGTTATGGTGCCGCACGAAACCCTCTCCTGATCACCTGCTCTGTCACGCCGCCAGATTTATTTTTCTGCGCGGCATCTCTTTTTTGCCGCTTACTCCATACTTGATTTTCATCATCCCCTGGAGTGTGGTACATGCAAAACCCAACGTTATTACAGTTTTTCCATTGGTATTACCCGGATGGCAGCAAACTGTGGCCGGAAGTCGCCGATCGTGCGGCCTGGCTCAGCGAAATAGGTATCACCATGGCGTGGTTGCCACCGTGCTACAAAGGAGATTCGGGTGGCTATTCTGTCGGTTACGACAGCTACGATCTGTTTGACCTGGGTGAATTTGATCAGAAAGGGGGTGTTGCCACCAAATATGGTGACAAACAGCAGTTACTGGCGGCAACAGAAGCCCTGCGCAGTCACAACGTTGGAGTGCTGCTGGATGTGGTACTCAACCACAAAATGGGTGCCGACGAGAAAGAGGCGATCAGCGTTAACCGCGTCAATCCCGATAACCGCGATGAAATCTACGACGAGGTGGTCGGGTGCGAGGCCTGGACGAAATTTACGTTTCCGGCGCGCGCCGGGGAGTTTTCGAAATTTGTCTGGGATCACAAATGCTTTAGCGGCGTAGACCACATCGAAAATCCGGACGAAAACGGCGTATTCAAAATCATCAATGACTACACCGCTGAAGGCTGGAACGACCAGGTTGATAACGAACTGGGTAATTTCGACTATCTGATGGGTGCCAACATCGATTTTCGCAACAACGCGGTCAGGGAAGAGCTCAAATACTGGGCGCGCTGGGTGATGGAACAGGTGCCCTGCACCGGCTTTCGTCTCGATGCGGTAAAACATATCCCGGCCTGGTTCTACAAAGAGTGGATCGATCATATTCAGGAAGTTGCTGAAGAGCCGATGTTTATCGTCGCGGAATACTGGTCGTTTGAAACGGAGAAGCTGCAGGAGTATGTGCATCAGGTGGAAGGCAAAACCATGCTGTTTGATGCGCCACTGCACATGAACTTTCACCAGGCCTCAACCGCGGGCAGCGCCTACGATATGAGCCAGATCTTTGCTAACTCGCTGGTGGTCGCTGATCCGTGGCATGCCGTGACGATCGTGGCTAACCACGACACCCAGCCGCTGCAGTCGTTGGAAGCACCGGTAGAAGCCTGGTTCAAACCGCTGGCCTATGCGCTGATCCTGTTGCGTGAACAGGGTGTGCCCACCATCTTCTATCCCGACCTGTTCGGGGCGACCTATGAAGATGAAGGCGGCGACGGCGAGAAGCACAAAATTGAGATGCCGGTGATCCCTGAACTGGAAGGATTGATCCGGGCGCGCCAGCAGTATGGCTGGGGCGTGCAGACCGACTATTTTGATCACCCAAATTGCGTGGCCTTCAGCCGCAGCGGCACCGAAACACAGCCAGGCTGTGTGGTGATCATGTCGAACGGCGATGCCGGTGAGAAAAGCGTGCCAATGGGTGAAGGTTTTGCTGGCAAGGTCTGGCGCGATCATCTGGGTAACCGTGAAGAGACCATTACTGCCGACGAGCACGGCACGGCGGTCTTTGTCTGTAACGGTGGCAGTGTCAGCGTCTGGGTGGTTGCAGAATAAGCTCGTTGCAGAAGAAATGACTCAAAACTAAAACCGCCCCGGCAGACAGAAGCGTAAAGTGCGCTCTGCCCGTCGGGGCGGTTTTGTAATGGGTCGGCTGTTACGACTTCGCGTTATTTTCTGTAATCGGTGTGCGCAGCAGTTGCGGTTCGATGTTCTGAATCACCGCGGCTTTCGGCTGCTTCGCCACCTCGTCAAGTGCCTGCTGACACTCAACGGTCGGACGCGCCACTTTACGCAGAGTCATCCTGTCATAACTCAGCTCGCCATTCTCCACGACCAGCGGCATCACCCGCACCTGACGCGTTACATTGACATAATCGCCGCTTAACCGGGTCAGTTTGCCCGGCTTCGCAATCACCCGCATCCACTGACGGCAGTCCAGCGTGCTGCCATCCGCATTGATGATCACACTGGCTATCGCCTTATCGCTGATCAGGCTGCTCTGTGGGCCGACGGTTTGCCAGGTTCCCTGCAGTTCAGCGGGCGCCGGTGTTTGCACCGCATTCTCATAATCGTTGATTTGTGCACAGCCACTCAGTGCCAGCGCGGCAATCAGCATCCACTTTTTCATGTTTAATCCCTAAGATCCCATCAATGGCGGCTACGTTATAATTTTTCCACCGCGTTGCGCAAGGTATCTGGGTGTTCAAACACCACGCAGACCCTGATTGCGCCAGAATTTAACCCGCAGCGAGGCTCACGGTCAGGTTTTTGACCGAAAGTTCAGAGGCTGAACTGATGCAAAGCCCCGCCGTTGTCACGCCTGACAAGCGGAAGACAACCCGCTACACTGACGCGCTGCAACAGACTTTCAGGAATATGAATATGAAAACGCCAGAAGCCTACTATGCCCAGGCGCGCGAGATGTTTTTTACCGCGCATCCCGACTTTCAGTCTGCACTTGATGAATTAACAGAGAGCGACGCCCGTGCAGCTAACCTGTCACTGCGACAGCTGCGCGAATGGCATGCCGAGCGCATCTATGCGGCCTTTTTGCGGCAGAAGAATCTGGATGGAATGATCTTTTCTATTCAGCTCGCTGAGCCGGATAAAGCGGTGGCGGCTGAAGCTATCGAGACCTATCTCAAATCTCATGCTGAGTCGCTGGGGATGAGCTGGGAAGAGTTTTGCATCAAAAACGAGCTATAATCAGGGCCGCGCTGAAGTTGTATATTGCAAACACCTCCAACCAGTTCCGGCACTGCAGATAAAGTTGTACTAACCGGGGGAAAGTGTATAACTTCGGCGTGCGACTAAGGTCGTGATTGTCCTTTAACGAATAGTGCTTATGCACTGCCTCTGCAGGTGTTGTCTCAATTCCACCTCCAGAGGCGAATTTTTTATCCGCCCCTACCCCTCACCTTCCGTCGCCTTACCCTTTACTTCAACATAACTTGCTACCGCCAGCAGACGATTAATATGCGTCAGCAGCAGATCCACATCAGACTGCAGAAAATCGGTCGAAGATTTCGACGCGGTAATAATGGCATCCTGCACCGTTTCTGAAATGGTCAGCGAGTTGTCCTGTTTCGCCTGCACCAGCAGCGCTGCAACCAGCAGAGACTGCGCTTCAAGTTGCGCCGTCAACTCTTTTGCATCGACGTCCATCTTTGCCAGTTTTAGCAGAATATCAATTACCAGTTGTCGCATCGCGGACCTCCTAAAAGTAAGCCGCCATTATGTCGCGATGCGTGCGCATTTTGCTAGTCGAAGATTGAGGTTTATGCGAGATAAAAATTTACGCGAAATCGGGCACGCCGCCTTGCCACTGTTTTTATTTACAGTATTATATGTCAGCGATTTTGCCCTGAATGGATTGCCATCATGTTTGTTGAGTTGATTTATGACAAGCGCAACGTTGCCGGTTTACCGGGTGCCCGCGAGATGATTCGTGAGGAGCTGGAAAAGCGGGTGCATCGGGTGTTTCCTGACATTGAAGTTAAGGTCAAGCCGATGGAACGTAATGCGATTGATACTGATTTGAGTAAGAACGATAAAGCGACGGTTGCGCGAATTGTTGAAGAGATGTTCGACGAAGCGGAAATGTGGCTGGTGGCCGATTAATCCCTTAACGGCCACCACATCAGTTAGCGGGAGATGACTTAGCTCTCCTGCTCGCTGTGATTAATTTCAATCTCGATGTCCTGAATCGCGGCATCCAGATCTTCCAGCAGTTTACCCTGCTTATTGAGCAGCGCATCGATTCGGTCGGCGTTGGTCTTGTCTTTATACTCACCGGCATCAAACGCTAACCATTGGCTGGAAAGGGTTTCGGTGTTGGTCTGAGCATAGTGACGCATCTCTTTTAGCTGAGAAGTCACGTCACGCAGATATTCAGTTTTGGTTTTGGTTTCTGTTGAATCGCTCATGCTAAATTTCCTTCTGGTCATTTATCCAAAGTGAGTAGGCTTAGCGGTTCATCAACCGGCCAATCAGCGGGCCTGCATTCAGGTACAAAATGTTGCCCGGAGATTTAAAACTAGTCGATAATAGCGAAGCCGCATTAAGAATAATCGGAAGTTATGGTTTCTGACCGGATTTCTCTGCTGGTACCTCACTCTCAGTGACGACCTCTTTGACTTTTATGACCGTTTTGTCGGCTATGCGATCTGGTATTGCATCCAGCTTATGCTGTATTACAGTAACCTGATCGGTCAGCAACTCCACTCTGTCATCACGCCGCGCCGCAATTAAGCGATAATCCGCCCGAATCTCCTCGACTCGCTTGTTTGCGGTGTTACTGACGTAGAGAAAAATGATCGTCATCAGGATGCAAATCATCGAACAGCTCAGCAATACGCAGCCGAGGATAACTTTGCGCCGGTAAGACATAGGTGCCTTAGTGCTATTAATCATGGCCATCACTGCGATCCTCCAGAGTTGAGATAAGCCGATCAATCTCATTACGAAATTTATCGTTCTGATCGGTTTCGGTCATTGCCAGTAAAATCCCTACCGCATTCTTGATTAACCGAAGATCCGTTTCGAGTGTCGAGATACGCCGCAGATTCCTGTCGTGCCGTTCGCGTAGTTCATCGTTCTCCTCCCGTATCAGCACGTTGCTCTCTTTCAGCAACACCACCTGCTCTTTGTAGCTGGTAATAATTTCGCCGCCGGCTCGATTACTGGTTACGATTGACGCTATTCCCGCCAATAACGGTTTCCAGAACAGTGCTGCTGCCCCCCCACCCAGAACTAACGCACCCATACTGGTAATCAGACTACTTTCCATGCCACACCCCTTTGTACGGTAAGGTCTCTGGAACTTACTGCGTGCTGCTTAGCCACGTCCCCCGCATGAAATTTAAGATTGCTTAAATACCAGGCTTAAGTATACTTAAGTCACTCTCAACCAAAAAGTCAAGCTTATGAAAAACGAAACGCTGGGTGACCGCATCCGACTCCGACGTAAATCGCTGCAGTTAACGCAGAAGCAATTGGCGCAACAGGTAAAAGTGTCCCATGTGGCGATTTCGCAATGGGAAAAAGAAGAGACGCTGCCGCGCGGTGAGAACCTGCTGCGGCTCGCCGAAGCGCTGGGTTGCGCACCGGCTTTTCTGATAGATGGGGATGGTCCTGTTTTCAGCGAAAGCGCCTGGAGTGGTCTGCACCAGATCCCACTGCTTGCACAGCGCGACGTGCCGCAATGGCTGAACGAGGCCGGTTCCGTCCGGCATGAATTGCTGATGCACAACGACATGGCGCTTTCGCAGCAGAGCTTTGCCTTCCGGGTGGAAGAACAGGCGATGACGCCCGCGATTCTGCGGAATGATGTGGTGATCATCGATCCCAGGCAGTCACCTCAGCCCGGCGACTGCGTGCTGGTATTGCAGCAACAGGCCGCGCTGCTACGCACCTGGCGTCAGCGCGGCATTGAAAATGGCGTCATGCAGTTTGAACTGGCACCGGTCAATATCAACTTCCCTGAGCTGCATTCCAGCCGGGACAGCGTGAAGCTGATTGGTACGCTGGTGGAACTGCGACGCTACCGCCAGCTATAAAAAAACCCGCCGGGCGCGGGTTCACTTTTCATTGTACAACGGTGGCTGAGATTATCGCCGGGCAACTACAGGGCATCGGTCAGTTGATCTACCACCACATTACCCTGCAGATCGGTCTGCATAATGCGATAATTGACGGGCCATGAGCGGCGGGTACTGAGTTTATCGAACAGGGTTACGCCGCCTTTTTTAACACCCTGGCGGTTGACAATAATCCATTCGGTGACCTCTTCCTGACCACGATTTTTCAGGCTCAGCGAGCGTTGTTCGATTAACTGATCTTCAGCTTCAATCTTTAAATAGTCTCTTAACATAATTTCTATCTCCTGGTAACGCAGGACACTATATGCCTTTTGTTAATCAGTTCAATCGAATTTATTTATCGATGTGTTTATCGACGGGAATGTGACCTGCCGCAAGCGACATGACAGATTTGTCCATTACTGCATCAGGGATTCCCGGTTAGCATGAACCTGCTGTACACACCCAAACATCGAAAAATGACGTGTTCAGTATGAGAGAAACTCCGATTAGCCCGCCGCTGGCGGGCTTTTTTTCTTCTTTAATCCGCTGCGCATGCGGGATGTCAGTGCTGGTCTAAACTTAAGAGACTGGAATAAAAGGAGAGAGTTATGTTTAAGCACAATACGAATGAAGAACGTAAGAAAGAAGGTGATGTCAGCAAAAGCCTGCCGGAAGCCGCGCCAAACGCTGGTAATGCATACGAGGAAGATGATCATCCCGCTACTGATGCGCCGAAAGATCATGGCGAAGTGCCGCGCAAAAACGATGACAGCCAGGATGACAAAAAAGATCCTTACAAAGCAAGCTGATGTGCGAGAGGCGCGCCCGCTGGGCGCGCTGGTCAGCGTTAAGATTTAATGAGATCGGCAAGCTGGTGCTGATTTTCAACCAGCCAGGCTGGAAAATGTTCGGATGTCACCGGCACTATCTCCATCCTTCGCGGACGGTTCCAGATATCAATATTGTTCTCAACGCAGCGCCGTATATGATCCGGATTGTTAAATTCGGGGCAGTTACGTTCGGTATGAGAAATCGAAGACATTTTTTCACTGATGCGCTCATCGCTCATTACCCAGGAAAGATGCCACCCTGCATTCTTAACGGTTTTTGTCCGGAAATTTAGCCACTTCCAGCGCCACCAGTTCTCGCGTATCGGTGTACCACGACGCTTAACATTGCGAAGCAATTCCGGTTGCCCCATAAAAAAGTCTTGCAGCGTTTTACAGGTCACCATTTTCGCCAGTGTGGCACAGCGCGGTGTGCCGTCGTCATTTAAAACCCGGACATTAAATTTAAAATTGAAATATTGCTGATGTAGCGTCGTGCAAAGATGTTGATGACTGAATGCTTTTATCGCCTCGGGTCGGGGAATTTCATCGACGTCTGACACAATAACAATATCATCATCCTGCGCACCGGCCAGCCCTTGCATAATCTGATTACGTGCAGTGGCTTCATTTTCCCAGGGATCTGTCTCCCCCGCATTAACCACAGAACTATTCGATTTAAAGGCTTGCTGATAAAATCTGGGCGCAATATCGTTAACGATATAAATAATTTTATCGCGGAAACGTTCGAACTTCTCAATATCAAAATGAAGCTTTTCCCGGCGTCTACCGGTAAAGGTATAGCGTGATTCCACAATGACAAACCGATCAACAACGTGCTCAAGCGTGTTCAGACGCATCTCAAGCAAGATATCTTCATCGTAGTATAAAAAACAGTCATAAATCATAGTATTCAGAGGCACTTAAGTAGTAAGTATTTCATCAGGACACATCAACATGCGTAACACAACCGAGGTATAGCGCCTTTTATTGGGCCGGTTTTAAGTGAACCTGATGTGTGTGTAATATACTGCGTAAAACTTTCCGTGTTTATAATAAGCTGGCTAACAAACGCTGCAGGCAATGAGTTTCGGGCATCCGTCTCAAAGCAGACTAAAGATATAATGAGCAACGGTTTAGAATGATAATTTACCTGACATTCATCCGACAACGGTTAACACCAGCAGGCAGCATGAGTCACCTGATGCGGGCTACTAAGTTCCTGTCCGTTGCTAACATCATAATGCGTTGCGCAGAATGTTACATTTAGTCCGTAACGCCAGCAATATTAAGCGCAGATTTTTGAATAAAATGAGCGATACGATCAATATCCGGATACTATTGGTCTACAAAATAACCATGATGGTTTCGTTCATGAAGAAGATCATTATTGCCCTGAGCATAAGTCTGTTGGGCGGATGCGTAGATATGGGACGGGTTGGATTACACCCGACAACAAAAACTGCTTATTTCGACGGTCATCCTTTTCAGGTTGAATCCTGCCTTAGCGTAGCGGCACAGGATCAAAGACTCTATCTGGAGCAGGATGAACCTCTGCCGGATGGCACAAGGCGATATAACCTTGAGCAGGATGATGAAACCGTGGCCTGGGTTGAAATTGCAAAGTTCAGCCATCATCAGACCAGTGCGACATTTTACTATGATCCAAAAGCATCAGATATCAGCACAGCAGTTTCAGCAATGATCGCGCAGTGCAAAACATCACGTTAAATGCAGCGTCGGCATGTGGGTGATGCAGGATGGATGAAGAGGAGATGACACATGTTGTCAGGCCAGCCAGAGCACAAGCGCTGACCTGACAATCTTTCTCACTCTTCTCTCAAAGGTATTTATCAGGCCCGCTTCCGCGCTATACCATGTTCAGGAGTGGGCAGTCAAAGCTCAGCCTATTTAGCCGGTTCGCAATCATAGGCACCTCTTATGCGGATCTGACTCTGGCTGGTACGGACTATTTCAGCTCTTAACAGCCCTTTGCCCTCACGGTTCGTCAGCTCCATATCCACCATCCCTGGCGCTTTGCTGTTTTTCACCAGCAGTTTGACCGTCGCGTTGTCGTAATCGCCCTTCTCTTTCGCAAAGGTGACTTTCTGCGTTTTAGCGCGTTCTCCATTCACCGAGAACCAGCCGCTCTTATCAGGTTTAAGAGAGAACGGCCCGCACTGCGTGGCAGCAAAGGCTGGGAGAGATAAGCTGATTAACGATGCGATAAGGATAAGTTTTTTTAGCATTGGGCTGGCGTCCTGCTGATGGGTGATGAGGTGTCGGGTCGCCTGCACCGAAGAGTGAGTTCCCTGCTGCACGGCTCGTAATAAAGAGCAGTATAGTCAATGACACCTGCATTATCGCCAGTACAGGGTCATAGACTCAGCAAAGTGATCGGCGTTGATGCTGGCTCCCTCATCGCCTCCACGCAGGCGTGCCTTGTTCAGCGGAATCAGCTCACTAAACCTGCATATTCATAATTTCGCTATACGCCGACACCAGCTTGTTCCTGACCTGAATACCCATCTGCATTGAGATTGATGATTTCTGCAGATCGACCATCACATCATTAAGCGCGATACCGGGTTTACCCATCTCAAAATCCTGCGCCTGGGTGCGGGCGGTGGTCTGCGTCTCGCTGATCTTATCCAGCGCCGCTTTCATAGTTGCACCGAAATCGATCTGATTAGGGGCTTCACTGCTGCGGTTGCTGGCCTGCAGTGAGGTCGCCTGAAGCTGCTGCAGTACGCCGTCAATTGCCTGAATGGACATGAACGATACCTTATAAAAGAGGATGATATTTTTTCTGTGGGGAAAAGTTAGCACGTTGTCAATGAGACAAAGCCGCTAAATGACAGCAAAAAACCTACCTTATCCAGCCATCGAATTTTCCTTATCACCTAATAATGCCTGGCATTGAAGTGGAAATTTTATCTACGCAGGTCAGGGAGTCTGTTTTGCCATCTCAACTTACCCGGTCAATTACGTCAGGCAGGAATCGGTCATGAATGCGAGTACAGCCGCCACAACAGAACAAGAAAAGAAAGGCTTCGGTGACCTGCTCGCTCGCCTGCGCGCAAATCCGCGTATTCCTTTAATCGTCGCTGCCGCCGCCGTTGTGGCGATAGTGATCGCAATGGTGCTCTGGGCGAAGCAGCCCAGCTATAGCGTCCTTTATAACAACCTTACAGATGAAGATGGCGGTGCCATCGTCACGCAGCTGACGCAGATGAACATCCCTTATCGCTTCGCCGAAAATGGCGGCGCGCTGATGGTGCCGGAAGCGAACGTGCATGAGCTGCGTCTGCGTCTGGCTCAGCAGGGTCTGCCGAAAGGCGGCTCGGTGGGTTTTGAGCTGCTGGATAAAGAGAAGTTCGGTATCAGCCAGTTCAGCGAGCAGGTTAACTACCAGCGCGCGCTGGAAGGCGAACTGGCTCGTACCATCGAATCACTCGGCCCGGTTAAAAGCGCCCGTGTTCATCTGGCGATGCCAAAACCAACCTTATTTGTGCGTGAGCAGAAAGCGCCATCCGCTTCTGTCACCTTAACCCTGCAGCCTGGCCGTGCGCTGGATGAAGGCCAGATTCAGGCCATCGCCCACATGGTCTCAAGCAGCGTCGCCGGTTTACCGCCGGGCAACGTCACCGTGGTCGATCAGACCGGTCGCCTGCTGACCCGCTCTGATTCCGCCGGTCGCGACCTGAATGATGCACAGCTCAAGTATGCCTCTGAAGTTGAAGCACGCTACCAGCAACGTATCGAAGCGATCCTGAATCCGATTCTCGGTCAGGGCAATGTGCATGCGCAGGTTACCGCGCAGATTAACTTCGACACCGCCGAGCAGACCGACGAGAAATATCAGCCTAACGCTAATCCGTCGAACTCAGCGATTCGTTCGCGTCAGACCAGCACCAGCGACCAGTCAGGCAGCCCTTATCCGGGCGGCGTGCCGGGCGCGCTCTCTAACCAGCCTGCGCCAGCTAACACTGCGCCGGTGACGACGCCGAACAACAATGCCGCCAATGGCCAGAACGCCAATGGTCAGAATGCTAACGGTCAGAACAACGCGGCGAATAACGCTAACCAGACCACCAGCACCGCAGCGGCCAGTGCCGGACCGACCAACTCGCGTCGTGACGACACGGTGAACTACGAGCTGGATCGCACCATTCGTCATACCAAGGTCAACGTTGGCGACGTACAGCGTCTGTCGGTTGCGGTCGTGGTGAACTTCCGTGCAGATGATAAAGGTAAAGCGGTTGCGCTGAACGAACAGCAGCTGAAGCAGATTGAAGATCTGACCCGCGAAGCGATGGGCTACTCCCAGAACCGTGGCGACAGTATCAACGTGGTGAACTCGCAGTTCAACACCACTGAACCGGTGACCACCGATCTGCCCTTCTGGCAACAGCAGTCGTTCTTTGATCAGCTGATGAATGCCGGTAAGTGGCTGTTGATTGCCCTGGTAGCCTTCATCCTCTACCGCAAACTGGTTCGTCCGCATCTGGTTCGCAAGCAGGCCGCAGAGAAAGCCGCCGCGGAAGCCGTTGCTGCCCGAGCGACTGAGCAGCCGGCAGAAGAAGCCTTTAATGTGCAGCTCAGCAAAGATGAGCTGGATCAGGAACGTAAGTCTAACAACCGCATGAGCGCAGAAGTGATGAGTCAACGCATCCGCGACATGTCAGAAAACGATCCGCGCGTTGTAGCGCTGGTAATTCGCGAATGGATGAGTAAAGAGCTATGAGTCTGACCGGAACCGAAAAAAGCGCCATCCTGATGATGACCATTGGCGAAGAGCGCGCTGCGGAAGTTTTCAAACACCTGAACCAGCGCGAGGTCCAGCACCTGAGCGGCGCGATGGCCAACATGCGTCAGGTGTCACATAAGCAACTGACTGAAGTGCTGCGTGAGTTCGAAGCGGATGCTGAGCAGTTCGCGGCGCTGAGCCTGAACTCCAACGAATACCTGCGTTCGGTGCTGACCCGGGCACTGGGCGAAGAACGCGCCTCCAGCCTGCTGGAGGACATTCTCGAAACGCGCGATACCACAAGCGGCATGGAAACGCTCAACTTTATGGAGCCGCAGGCCGCTGCCGACCTTATTCGCGACGAGCATCCACAGATCATCGCCACCATCCTGGTCCACCTCAAGCGTGCCCAGGCCGCCGATATTGTGGCGCTTTTCGACGAACGTCTGCGTCACGACGTGATGCTTCGTATCGCCACTTTCGGTGGTGTCCAGCCAGCCGCGCTGGCCGAACTGACCGAAGTACTGAACGGCCTGCTGGATGGCACCAACCTCAAGCGTGCGAAGATGGGCGGCGTGAGAACCGCAGCCGAGATTATCAACCTGATGAAAACGCAGCAGGAAGAGGCGGTTATCGAAGCCGTACGCGACTTCGATGGCGAACTGGCGCAGAAAATTATCGACGAGATGTTCCTGTTCGAAAACCTGGTGGCAGTGGACGACCGCAGCATCCAGCGTCTGTTGCAGGAAGTGGAGTCCGAGCAGTTGCTGGTTGCACTGAAAGGTGCCGAACAGCCACTGCGCGAGAAGTTCCTCAAAAACATGTCAGCCCGTGCGGCCGATATCCTGCGCGACGATCTGGCCAACCGTGGTCCGGTGCGTATGTCCGCAGTGGAAAACGAACAGAAAGCAATCCTGCTGGTGGTACGCCGCCTTGCCGAGTCAGGCGAGATGGTGATTGGTGGTGGCGAGGAAACTTATGTCTGATGCATTTTCTGCGCGCCCCTGGCAGCTGTGGCAGCCCACTGATTTAGGCCGTTTCGATGAGCCTGCTGAACCGGAGCTGCAGCCAGAAATTTACGAAGCTGAAGATGGCGTTGATGAGCAGCAACAGCAGCTCGAACGCCTGCAGCAGCAGATGCGCAAAGAGGCTCAGGGCCAGGGTTACAACGAAGGCTATCAGCAGGGTGTGACCGAAGGCCAGAAAGCCGGTTACGACGCCGGTTTTCAGCAGGGTCTGGCCGATGCCCAGCAGCAGCAGGCGCCACTTCAGGCGCGTATGCAGCAGCTGGTAACCGAGTTCCAGAACACGCTGGAATCCCTGGACAGCGTGATTGCGGCTCGTCTGATGCAACTGGCGCTGGAAGCGGCACGTTCGGTGATTGGTCAGGCGACCACGGTGGATGGCACTGCCCTGCTGCGTCAGATTCAGGGTTTACTGCAGCAGGAACCGATGTTCAGCGGCAAACCGCAACTGCGCGTTCACCCGGATGACTTACAACGCATTGAGCAGACCCTGGGTCCGACGCTGGATCTGCACGGCTGGCGGCTGATCGCTGACAGCACCCTGCATCCTGGCGGCTGTAAACTCAGCGCGGAAGATGGCGACCTGGATGCCAGCGTCGCGACGCGCTGGCAGGAACTCTGCCGCCTTGCTGCACCGGGAGAACTGTAATGACTACTCGTCTGAATCGCTGGCTCGGCTCGCTCGACGCCTTTGAGAAACGCATCGCCCAGGTGCAGCCGGTGCGCCGTTATGGCCGCCTGACCCGCGCCACCGGCCTGGTGCTGGAAGCGACCGGCTTACAGTTGCCGCTGGGTGCGACCTGTGTAATCGAACGCAACGATGGCAAAACCATCAGTGAAGTCGAAAGCGAAGTGGTGGGATTCAACGGTCAGAAGCTGCTGATGATGCCACTGGAAGAAGTGGACGGCATTTTACCAGGTGCGCGGGTCTATGCGCGCCAGAACGGAGAGAACCCGCAGGCAGGCAAACAGATGATGCTGGGGCCGGAACTGCTGGGCCGCGTACTCGATGGCAGCGGGCGTCCGCTGGACGGCCTGCCGTCTCCGGATACCGGCTATCGCGCGCCGCTGAACACCCCGCCGTTTAACCCGCTGCAGCGTACGCCGATCACCGACGTACTGGATACCGGCGTGCGGGCGATCAACGCCCTGCTGACGGTCGGTCGCGGACAGCGTATGGGCCTGTTCGCCGGTTCGGGCGTGGGTAAAAGTGTGCTGCTTGGCATGATGGCGCGCTACACCAAAGCGGACGTCATTGTGGTCGGTCTGATTGGCGAACGTGGCCGCGAAGTAAAAGATTTTATCGAGAACATTCTCGGCGCTGAAGGCCGCGCCCGTTCGGTGGTGATCGCCGCCCCGGCCGACGTTTCGCCGCTGCTGCGTATGCAGGGTGCCGCTTACGCCACTCGTATCGCAGAAGATTTTCGCGACCGCGGCAAGCATGTGTTGCTGATTATGGATTCCCTGACCCGCTACGCCATGGCGCAGCGTGAGATCGCGCTGGCGATTGGTGAGCCGCCGGCCACCAAAGGCTATCCGCCTTCCGTATTCGCCAAACTGCCTGCGCTGGTTGAGCGTGCCGGTAACGGCATCGACGGCGGCGGCTCGATCACCGCCTTCTATACCGTCCTGACCGAAGGCGACGATCAGCAGGACCCGATCGCCGACTCGGCACGCGCCATTCTCGACGGCCACATTGTGCTGTCGCGTCGGCTGGGCGAAGCGGGTCACTATCCGGCCATTGATATAGAAGCCTCGATCAGCCGTGCGATGACCTCGCTGATCGATGAGAACCACTATGCGCGGGTGCGCCAGTTTAAGCAGCTGCTCTCCAGCTTCCAGCGTAACCGCGATCTGGTCAGCGTCGGCGCTTATGCCGCAGGCAGTGATCCGATGCTTGATAAAGCGATCACGCTCTATCCGCAAATGGAAGCCTTCCTGCAACAGGGCATCTTTGAGCGCAGTGATTACGACGACGCCAGCCTGCATCTGCATGCGCTGTTTGGCTAGTCATACGAATTAACGCGAGGTAACGGCAATGAAAACTGCAAATGCCATCGATACGCTGCGCGACTTAGCGGAGCAGGATCTCGAACGCGCTGCCATCTATTTAGGCGATATGCGTCGCGGCCAGCACGCCGCGAACGAGCAGCTGACGATGCTGCTCGATTATCAGGACGAATATCGTAACAAGCTCAACGATGACATGTCGTCGGGCATCGCCAGCACCCGCTGGACTAACTATCACCAGTTTATTCAGACGCTGGAAAAAGCGATTGAGCAGCACCGTAACCAGCTTAATAACTGGAATCAGCGGCTGGAACAGGCGCTGATCAACTGGCGTGACAAACAGCAACGGCTGAACGCCTATCAGACGCTGATTACGCGCGCAGCGGAAAATGCATTACGACAGGAAAACCGTCTCGATCAGAAACGGATGGACGAATTTGCCCAACGGGCCGCATCGAGGAGAGGTGAATGATTACGCTGCCAAACATTGCTATGAAAGCGACGGTAAAAACCGACGCAGAACCCTCAGTCTCAACTGACCTTGCTGCGGGTGATGATGCCCTGCCGCAGGACTTTCTGACCGCACTGGGAAATCAGTTACTCGGCCTGGCTAAACAGCAGGGAAAAGCGGCGCAATCCGCTGACGTCAAAGCAGAAACTGCCGATGACGCCCGCCCGAAGGCCCCGCTGAATGCACTGATGGCAGCACTGGAAATTCCTGCTGCGCTGACCGCTCTGTTTAAGCCGGAAAATATTAAAGGTGGGTCAAAATCAGCCGATGATAAAGACAAGCCGGACGTTGCACCCTTAAGCGCCAGCGATATGCAGAATATGCAGGCGCTGTTCGCCATGTTACCAGGTGTGGCGGCTGTCACAGCCACCACGTCGACCCCGGTAAGCAGTGAAGCGGGCGACATGATTGGCCAGACCGATACCGGCCGGAAAAGCCAGACCTCGCTGACGCAACTGCTGAACAGCGCGCAGCAGAGCCACACACTAGGTGAAGATGAGAAGTCTGACGCCAGAAGCGACGCACAGAGCAAACCTGCCGTCACAACTGCCGCCAGCCAGAGCAACAACGCCGCGCAGAGTGCGACCAGCAGCGGCCTGACGCTCGACAGCAGTTTCCAGCAGGCGCTGAGCAACATGGTTAAGCAGGATGATCAGGCTGCGATTAAAGCCAGCGCCAGCGATAACGCGATCAGCGCTACGCCAATCGCCACCGCCAGCAGCCTGCCCGCGCAGGTGACCGCCTCCGCGACCACCAGCACGCCGTCAACGCCGATGCTGAACTCACAGCTGGGTAGCGACGAGTGGCAGCAGGCGCTGAGTCAGCAGATTGTGATGTTCAGCCGCAACGGCCAGCAGAACGCGGAGTTGCGTTTACATCCGGAAGACCTTGGCGCTATCCAGATCAGCCTGAAACTGGATAACGACCAGGCACAAATTAATCTGGTTTCCAGCCATAGCCACGTCAGAGCAGCACTGGAAGCCGCGATACCGCAGCTGCGCAACGCGCTGGCAGAGAGCGGTATCAACCTGGGCGAGAGTCAGGTGAGCAGTGAAAGTTCCGCGCAGGGCCAGCAATTCCAGCAGCAGCAGGAGGCGCGCCGCGATGGACAACATGGCCGCTTCTCCCTCACCCAGGACAGTGACACCGACATTACGCCGATCGCCGTTCCCGCCGCCCTTCAGGCTCGCGTTAGCGGCAACAGCGCCGTCGACACTTTCGCCTGACAGCGGCAAACGCTGAAGGTAAGCGTAAAACCCGCGTCTTTTCTACCCATTGGTTTGACTTAAGACGCGGATAATCTGTCTCGTGAGCCGAGAGGCTTGCCCATAATTCACAGGAAGTAACTGCACCATGTCTGATAACGCGAAAGCAAAAAAAGGCAGCAAACGTAAACTCTTAATACCAGTGCTGCTCATTTTGACGCTGGCCGCTTGCAGCGTGGCAGGCTATGCAGTCTGGCGAATGATGAACAAACATGAGGGCGATAAGCCTGAGGTGGCGAAAGTTGAACCGCCTCCCGCTCCGGTCTTTTTTGCACTTGATACATTTACGGTTAACCTGGTCAATCCCGACAACGATCCTGACCGCGTGCTTTACGTAGGCTTTACCCTGCGTCTGCCCGATGAGGATACCCGGCGTCGGATGAACGACTATCTGCCTGAGGTGCGCAGCCGTTTGCTGCTGCTGCTCTCGCGTCAGAGCGCTGCGGCGCTGGCGACAGAGCAAGGAAAGCAGGCGCTTGTTGAACAAATCAAACAGGCGCTGACACCCCCGCTGGTAAAAGGTCAACCTCCGCAGGCTGTAAACGATGTGCTGTTTACTGCCTTCATTTTGAGGTGAATCAATGGGCGATAGCATTCTCTCCCAGGCTGAAATTGACGCCCTTTTAAACGGCGACAGCGGCAGTGCGGAAGAAGAAAAGAAACAAAACGGACCGGAAGGCGATATTCGTCCTTACGATCCGAATACCCAGCGTCGTGTGGTTCGCGAGCGTCTGCAGGCGCTGGAGATTATTAATGAGCGTTTTGCCCGTAGTTTCCGTATGGCGCTGTTTAACCTGCTGCGCCGTAGCCCGGATATCAGCGTCGGGGCGATCAAGATTCAGCCGTATCACGAGTTTGCCCGCAATCTGCCGGTGCCAACCAACCTGAACCTGATCCACCTGAAGCCGCTGCGCGGCACCGCGCTGGTGGTGTTCTCACCGAGCCTGGTGTTTATCGCTGTCGACAACCTGTTTGGTGGCGACGGACGTTTTCCGACTAAAGTCGAAGGCCGTGAGTTTACCCATACCGAGCAGCGCGTTATTCGCCGCATGCTGAAGCTGGCGCTGGATGGTTACAGCGACGCATGGAAGGCCATTTATCCACTGGACGTCGAGTATGTACGTTCAGAGATGCAGGTAAAGTTCACCAACATCACCACTTCACCGAACGACATCGTGGTTAACACGCCGTTCCAGGTGGAGATTGGTAACCTGGTGGGTGAGTTTAATATCTGTATCCCGTTTTCAATGATTGAACCGCTGCGCGAGCTGCTGGTGAATCCACCGCTCGAAAACTCACGTCAGGAAGATAACCACTGGCGCGATAACCTGGTCAAACAGGTGCAGCACTCTGAGCTGGAACTGATCGCTCACTTTGCCGAAACCTCACTGCGTCTGTCACGGATTTTGCAGCTGAAACCCGGTGATGTGCTGCCGATTGAGAAGCCGGAACGCATTATCGCCCATGTCGATAGCGTCCCGGTCTTAACCAGCCAATATGGCACGATGAATGGTCAGTACGCGCTCCGTGTCGAACACCTGATTAACCCGATTTTGAATTCGCTGAACGAGGAACAGCCCCATGACTGACAGTAATAAACCGTCTGACGATATCTCTGCGGACGATCTGTGGGCTGAAGCGATGAATGAGCAGGTCGGCAGCGGCAGTGCGCCGCAGACCGACGAAGTCTTTAAATCATTCGACAGCGGCAACGTCGCTGGATCGCTGCAGGATATCGATCTGATTATGGATATCCCGGTGAAACTCACCGTGGAACTGGGTCGCACCAAAATGACCATCAAAGAGCTGCTGCGTCTGGCGCAGGGTTCAGTGGTGGCACTGGATGGCCTGGCGGGTGAGCCGCTGGATATCCTGATCAACGGTTACCTGATTGCTCAGGGTGAAGTGGTGGTGGTGAACGACAAATATGGCGTGCGCATTACTGACATCATCACCCCATCTGAACGTATGCGTCGCCTGAGTCGCTAAAGAGTTACATTATGAATAGCCAGAATCAAACGCTGCAACCGGCCGCACCGCACGCTCAGGCGATCTCGACCGGCTCCATGCTGGCCCAGGTCAGCAGCGTGTTAGCCGTGATTATCTTATTGATTCTGGCCTGCGCCTGGCTGGCACGCCGTGTCGGCTTCGCGCCGAAAAAGGTCAGCGGCCAGGAGCTTAAACTCACAGCCAGCGTCTCAGTGGGCCAGCGTGAGCGGGTGGTGATTGTCGATACCGCTGATGCCCGTCTGGTACTGGGCGTCACCGCACAGCAGATTACTCATCTGCACACTCTGCCGCCGGGTGAAACGGTCTCTGTGACGCCGGTTAACAGTGCGCCACAGGATTTTCGTCAGCTTTTACAGAACCTGGTTAAACGTCCCGGAAAACCACAATGATGCGTCGACTGCTTCCTTTATTGCCACTGTTGTTACTGGCACCGGTTGCCCATGCCCAGCTGCCGGGCCTGGTGAGTCACTCGCTGCCGAATGGCGGTCAGAGCTGGTCACTGCCGGTACAGACGCTGGTCTTTATCACTGCGCTGACCTTTATTCCGGCCGTGCTGCTGATGATGACCAGCTTCACCCGTATTATCATTGTGTTTGGTTTACTGCGTAACGCCCTGGGCACGCCCTCTGCGCCGCCTAACCAGGTGCTGCTCGGACTGTCGCTGTTTCTGACCTTCTTTATTATGGCACCGACCTTCGACAAAATTTATCAGGATGCCTATCTGCCGTTCAGCCAGGACAAGATCAGCATGGAAGTGGCGATTGATAAAGGTGCCCAGCCGCTGCGCGAGTTTATGCTGCGTCAGACCCGTGAAGCGGATTTAGCCCTGTTTGCCCGTCTGGCGAATACCGCCCCGATTGCCGGTCCTGAAGCGGTGCCAATGCGTATTCTGCTGCCCGCCTATGTCACCAGCGAGCTGAAGACGGCTTTCCAGATTGGCTTTACCGTCTTTATCCCGTTCCTGATCATCGACCTGGTGGTTGCCAGCGTGCTGATGGCGCTGGGGATGATGATGGTCCCGCCAGCGTCCATCGCGCTGCCGTTTAAACTGATGCTGTTTGTTCTGGTCGACGGCTGGCAACTGCTGGTCGGTTCACTGGCGCAAAGCTTCTACTCCTGATCCCCCTTTTCTTACCGGAGCAACACATGACACCCGAATCAGTAATGGTAATGGGACAGGAAGCAATGCGCGTCGCCCTGATGCTGGCCGCCCCGCTGCTGCTGGCCGCACTGGTCAGCGGTTTGCTGATCAGCCTGATCCAGGCCGCGACCCAGGTCAACGAACAGACCTTATCCTTTATTCCTAAGATTCTGGCGGTTGCCACCACCGGTATCATTGCCGGCCCGTGGATGCTGAATCTGCTGCTGGACTATATCCGCACCGTCTTTACCAACCTGCCTTACATCATCGGCTGATGATTACTCTCGACAGCAGCCAGCTGGTTCAGTGGGTCAGCCAGTTCTTCTGGCCTCTGGTGCGCATCATGGCGTTATTCGCCACCGCACCGATCCTCAATGAACGATCCGTCAGCAAACGTGTCAAAATCGGTCTGGCGGTGATGATCACCTGGCTGCTGATGCCGTTGTTACCTGCGGTCAATGTCACCCTGTTTTCCCCTGAAGGCTTCCTGCTGCTGATTCAGCAGATGCTGATTGGTATTGCACTTGGCTTCACCATGCAGTTCGCTTTTGCTGCCGTGCGCCTTGCCGGGGAAGTGATTGGTTTACAGATGGGCATCTCGTTCGCCACCTTTTTCGATCCTGGCAGCCGTCTTAACATGCCGGTGCTGGCCCGTTTTCTCGACATGCTGGCGATGTTGCTGTTCCTGACCTTTAACGGACACCTGTGGCTGATCTCGCTGCTGGCGGACAGTTTTCATACGCTGCCGATTGGCGGTCAGCCGCTAAATGCCAATGCATTTATGGCACTGGTGAAATCTGGCGGATTAATTTTCCTTAATGGCATGATGTTAGCGCTGCCCTTAATCGTTTTGTTACTCATGGTAAATCTGGTACTGGGTTTGTTAAACCGTGTTTCACCACAGTTATCAATCTTCGCAATTGGCTTCCCGATTACCTTATCAGTCGGAATTTTAACCATCAGCTTGCTGATGCCTCTGCTAGCCCCGTTCTGTGAGCATTTGTTCGGTGAAGTATTTGATTTACTCGCCGTGTTCCTGACAGAACTATCCCGCCCCTGAACATTAAGTTTCTAACTATCTTTGCATAACGATACTTAAGTATCGCAAAACCATCCGTGCATTTTCCGAACCATGTTTTCCAGAATGCAACTAAGGAAATTCTGATAAACGTGCGGAGAGTCTGAAAATAATTCTTATTAAACCGGGCTTCGCGTATTTTAGTTGGGTGGTTCACAGAAGCTGTCAGACTGTGAATGTGCAGGCAAAATCGACAAGACACTGAATTTACAAGAAAAAAATCTTTAGGTGATTTTTCTTGTTAAAAAATGTTTTTTCCGGCATTGTCAACGCACGCTGAGACATCACACTTTCGTAAAACAAATGTTTTTGAGAATTGTCCTATCAGAAAACCCTGTGTTTTCAGGGATAGTGACCTGGCTCCCAAAAAATGAGTCTTACTTAACCTCCGACATTTCACTGGCATTCCCCGCCAAGGCCGGAGAGTGTGTGACGTCACGGCAGCACAAATTTTTTGCAGAACGGGTCAGGGATGAAGACTTTTACGGGCGTTTGCCCGTTGCCAAACTGCACGAGCAGAATAAAAAAGTACCTAAGAAATCTCTCTCGTACCGCAACGCGTATTCATCGTTGATTTAAACGGATAACAAATTGGTGAGGGTCGCTATTATGCCAACTATTATTATGGATTCCTGCAACTACACACGCCTGGGATTATCAGACTATATGTCTTTAAAAGGAGTTAAGAAGAAAAACATCTCTTCTGTCTCCGATATTGAGCAACTACAGCAAAAATGTGAGCAATTAAACCCTGGTGTCGTCTTTATTAATGAAGATTGTTTCATTCATGAATCCGATTCCAGTGAACGTATCCGCAGCATTATTACGCAGCACCCTGATACGCTGTTCTTTATATTCATGGCGATTAGCAACATCCATTTTGAGGAATACCTCTACGTTCGTAAGAACCTGATTATTACATCAAAATCGATGAAAACTTCTACCCTGGACTCCTTACTCAGCACCTATTTGCAGAAGAAGCTTAACCAGTCTGCGCGCATCTCTTCGGGCATGGACGTACATCCATTAACGCTGAGCCAGACTGAGTCAAACATGCTGAAGATGTGGATGTCAGGTCATGACACCATCCAGATCTCAGATAAAATGCAAATTAAGGCCAAAACGGTATCGTCACACAAAGGTAATATTAAACGCAAAATCAAAACCCATAATAAGCAGGTTATTTATCATGTGGTGCGTTTAACGGATAATGTGACTTCAGGTATTTACGTTAATATCCGCTGAGCATAACATCTGAAGAACCGGCCTCACTGGCCGGTTTTTTTTTGCCCGGAATTGCGATCCAGGTCTCACTCTTACTGCTAAGCCTTTACGCTCTTTTGCCGATGTTATGCCTTATAACAACAGCCTCAAGAGAGCAAGGATATGAACACTGCACGAGATAATAATGGACAGAAAAGCGCAGGCATCTGGCAGAATCTCCGCCTGGTGCCGCTGTTTAGCCTGATCTTCGGCGGCATTTTGCTGCTGTTCGCACTCTGTATTGGTGTCGCCAGTTACTTTCTGATTTCCGGCAATCACTCCCTCGATGATGCCACGGACGAAATCCAGGTTCGTATGGGCCTCTCTAACAGTTCAAACCACCTGCGTACTGCGCGCCTGACCATTATTCAGGCCGGTGCCGCCGCGCGTATTGGTGAAATGGATGAGTTTCGCGCCAATATTGCCGCCGCCGAAAAACGGATCCAGCAGGCAAAAGATGGCTTCGCGATTTATCAGGCACGTGAAGTAAAGACGCCCGCGGATATGGAACTGGATGCCACGCTGCAGGCTCGCTTCAACGATTACATTACTAAAGGCCTGATACCGATGATTGAATCCGGTAAACAGGGCAGCTTTGAGGGCATCATCGCTCAGGAGACCGATGTCACCCGCAAGCTGGATGACGACTATAACGCGGTGTTGCTGAAGGCGATCAAGATCCGAACTGATCGCGCCAATGCCATTACCGCCCAGGCCGATCAACAGTCGCGCATCGGCTTTATCTCCATGGCCGTGGCATTCAGTGCCGCCCTGGTGCTGGTGCTGTTGACCTTCGTCTTCCTGCGCCGCGTGGTGATTAGTCCGCTGCGTCAGTCGGTGCTGCGTATCGAACGCATTGCGCAGGGTGATCTGACCTCCGCTCCCCTGCCCCATGGCCGCAGCGAGATTGGTACGCTCATCCATAACCTGCAACTGATGCAGCAGGCGCTGGTAACCACCGTTGGTACGGTGCGTGAAGGCGCCGTCGCGATTTATCAGGGCTCCAGCGAAATTTCAGCCGGTAACACCGATCTCTCTTCACGCACCGAGCAGCAGGCCGCGGCACTGGAGCAGACCGCAGCCAGCATGGAACAGCTTACCGCCACGGTGAAGCAGAACGCCGAGAATGCGCATCACGCCAGCCAGCTGGCCGCGGATGCCTCGGGTAAAGCGCGCAGCGGCGGCGAGCTGGTGAACAGCGTCGTGAAAACCATGACCAATATTTCCGGCAGCTCGAAAAAAATCGCTGAGATCACCAACGTCATTAACAGCATTGCGTTTCAGACCAACATCCTGGCGCTGAATGCGGCGGTAGAAGCGGCGCGTGCCGGTGAGCAGGGTCGTGGCTTTGCGGTGGTGGCCAGCGAAGTGCGTAATCTGGCCCAGCGCAGTGCGCAGGCGGCGAAAGAGATTGAATCGCTGATTGCAGAGTCCGTCACGCTGATCAATGACGGTTCACATCAGGTTGGCGCAGCCGGTAGCACCATGGGTGAGATTGTTGAAGCCGTACGGCGCGTTACCGATATTATGTCGGAGATCGCGGCGGCGTCGGACGAGCAGAGCCGCGGTATTCAGCAGGTGAGCCAGGCGGTCACCGAAATGGATAACGTCACCCAGCAGAACGCCTCGCTGGTGGAAGAAGCCTCCGCTGCAGCGGCCTCGCTGGAAGATCAGGCGGGTAAACTGACGCAGGCGGTCGCGGCATTCCGCCTGCAGGACACCCCCGCAACCGCAGGTGTGGCTGCACGCGTCTCTTCACCGTTAAAGACACCGGCTCTGGCACCCCGTCCGGCACTGGCGGGCGGCAGCGATAACTGGGAAACCTTCTGAAGTCATAGCGGTTAAACGTCAGCGGCTGATGTCAGCCGCGTAATCTCCGACAGCAAAAAGCCGCCTTTCCGGCAAACGGGAAGGCGGCTTTTTTATTGCGCGTCAGGCTCAGGCTTCCTGGTAAGGCTCGACGAAAATGCCATCCGGCTGATGGGTCTCGTTAAAAAACCAGATGCCCAGCGGATAATCTTCCAGCGCCACCAGGAACATGGTGCCTTCATTGAACGGCTCCATAGCCAGAATGGTGCCAACACGACGCGGGCCGCCATCGGTTTTGACGCTGACGCGATCATTTACCTTCATTTCGGTTCTCCAGATTATTGACTGAGTACAGTCTAAACGAAGAACCGTGGCGATGCAGCGCGTTAGCGGCGGGCAATGACCCAGACGGCGTGGATAATACCAGGGATATAACCACAGAGTGTCAGCAGGATATTCAGCCAGAAGGCGCCGCCAAAACCGACCTGCATAAACACGCCCAGTGGTGGCAGCAGAATAGCGATAATAATTCGTAAGATGTCCATAACCATTCCTTTAGGTATTGATAAAAATCAGCTTTATCATCAACTATAGCTGAATCTGCTCTGTTTAGTCGAAAAGTCAGGTAAATCTGAGTAAGGAGAAACTTTTGCAATTCCTTAACATTTCACCGCAAGACTTCTTACGCGTCAGGCCTTTAAACTCTTCTCACTGCATCACCCCCATAGGTGCAGCCACAACCTGAAAGTAACAAGGATTTTGCCCGCGCAGCGCGGGCTTTTTTTTGCCTGCGATCTCTCCGCTCCCGCCTTTGTGCCCTGCGTTCTATACTGATTACTCTGTTTGCTCTCAGGAGTCAGAAAATGACAGACGAAAAACAGCACGGCGATGCTCAGCCATCCGATCTGCAGATTGATGTCGAGGGTTTACTGGCGGCAATTCAGGCCAGAACGTCGGGAGAGGTACGGGAGTATATGGAGCAGGATCAGACACCACGGCTGGAAGTAGAAGGCCGGGTTTTCCACTCCTATAGCGAACTGGCGGAGGCGTTTGAAATTGATATTTGTGATTATCGCGCCTATGAAGCGAACCGCTGAAATCGATTTCAAAAAAAAACCCGGCGGGAAGGCCGGGTAAAAATTCAATTCGTTACACCAGGGAATTCTTAACACCCCTGCAGATTACCCTTTCCCGACTCCGAAACAAGCATCAGATATGCACGTTTCTGCAACCGATCGGGTAATTATGGAGCGACTGTTACCAAAAACACCGCGCCCGCCAGTCACTTAGCCCTGCACACTTCTTGCATACCCACTTTTACTGCGGTTTCGTTTTAAGAATTATCCTGGATTTCCAGCCAGCGTGGCAGGAAAAAAAGTGTGAGCCATATTCAACTATAATATTGAAAAATCGCCGCTTTAGTCGCGAATGTGATGAAAGGAGCCCGTAAATGCCCGATCTCCACCAGCCGTTAATGATAATTACCGATCTGGATGGTTCATTACTTGACCATCATACCTATCGCTGGGATGCGGCCACCGAATGGCTCACCACGCTCAGGCAGTACGCTGTTCCGCTGGTGATCTGTTCCAGTAAAACCGCAGCCGAGATTATTCCGCTGCAAAAAAGGCTTGGCATCAGCGGTTCACCGTTTATTGCTGAAAACGGTGCCGTGGTGCAAACGCACGATCAGCAGCGGATCCGCCTGCCCGATAACACCCTGACCTATGACGCTATCTGCCAGCGGCTGGCTGCCTTGAAAACAGCGTACCGTTTTACCGGCTTTCATGACTTCTCTGATCCGGAAGTGGCCGCAATGACCGGGCTGAGCGAGGCGGATGCAGAACTGTCGCGTCAGCGCGATGCGTCAGAAGTGATTGTCTGGCGCGACAGTGACGAGGCGTTTGACCAGTTCCATGACGCACTGCGTGCAGAGGGCCTGGCGCTGACCCAGGGCGGGCGTTTCTGGCATGTGATGCCTGCGGGCAGCGGCAAAGGCGAAGCCCTGCGCTGGCTGCTGGCGCATTCACCCGGTGAGGCACGCGTGACCATCGGACTGGGTGACGGCCCTAACGATGCGCCGATGCTGGATGCAGTTGATTATGCGGTCGTGATTAAGGGCTACAGTAAAACACCGGTGACACTCAGCCGATCCGATCAGCAGCACATCTATCACACGGCTCACCATGGCCCAGAGGGCTGGCGTGAAGGACTTGACTATTTTTTGACTCAACCTCAATAAGCTGCCCACGGGCATTAAAAGGATGATGCGATGAGTGACTTTTATCAGAATGGCGTAATCACCAACTTTCACAACCTCACCCACCGTAGCGTGGAGTCGCTGGAAAAAGAGATGGTACGCTTTGCCCGCAAACGCAAAATGGGGCTGATCCTGCCATCGCTGTTTTCCGAACTTGAAGGGCCGGCGCTGACGAAAATCGTCGATGAGCTGGCTAAAGTGCCCTATCTGGATGAAATTGTGATTGGGCTGGATCGTGCCGACCGCGACCAGTTCCTGTTTGCCCGCGAGTTTTTCTCCCGTCTGCCGCAACGGCATCGCATTCTGTGGAACGATGGCCCGCGTCTGAAGGCGATTGATGCCGAGCTGGATAAAGAGGGTCTGTCACCCACCAATCCCGGCAAAGGACGCAACGTCTGGTTCTGCACCGGCTATACGCTGGCGTCAGACCGTACCAGCTGTGTGGCACTGCATGACTGCGATATCGTCACCTATGAGCGCGGAATGCTGGCACGCCTGCTCTACCCGGTGGCGAACCCGGCGTTTCAGTATGAGTTCTGTAAGGGGTTCTATGCGCGCGTCGCGGACGGCAAGCTTAATGGCCGCGTGGGACGTCTGCTGGTGGGTCCGCTGCTGCGATCGCTGCAGAAAGTTTATGGCCATTCAGAATACCTGGAATATCTGTCGAGCTTCCGCTATCCGCTCTCCGGGGAGTTCGCCATGCGGACGCATGTGCTGAACGGGATTAAAATCCCCGGCGACTGGGGGCTGGAGATTGGCGTGCTGTCGGAGATTTATCGTAACTACACCACCCGCCAGTCGTGCCAGGTTGAAATCGCCGATAACTACGATCACAAGCATCAGCCGCTGGCTGAAGATGACGGCACCGGCGGCCTGAAGCGCATGAGCAGCGATATCGTCCAGTCACTGCTGCGTAAGCTCGCCACCATGGGTGTACCGCTGACCAGCGACTCGTTCCGGGTGCTGAAGGCGACCTATTACCGAAATGCGCTGGATATGATGGAGACCTATAACCACGAGGCGGCGATGAACGGGCTGAAGTTTGATCAGCATGTGGAAGAGGCAGCGGTAGAGATGTTTACCCAGTCGATTCTGGAAGCGGGTCAGGCGTTTATTGAGCGTCCTAACGATAAGCCGTTTATACCGAGCTGGAGTCGCGTCCAGTCAGCCTTCCCGGATGTGCTGCAGCGGATCTATCAGGCGGTTGAAGAAGATAACGACGGTAACGTCTGAAAACAGGGCGGCACAGGGAGTGTGCCGGGCCAGAAAAAGCAGAAACCGGGCCTGGCGGGTCGCAGAACCCACAGGCCTGATGCTGTCAGCCCGCCAGTTGCTGCGCGGGATTCAAAGCGCAGAGTTCATCGCTGCGAAAGGCTTCGCTGCGCACGGCATAGCCATCATACCAGCGGCACTCCACCATGCCGCTCGCGTAGCCGGTCACCACCATCGTCTGCCCCTCTTCCTTATGCTGCACTTCTTCACTGATTGCGAAAACCATGATGCGCTCCTTTTATTAACCTGAGTGTTATTAACCTGAGTGATTATTTTCTTTATAGCAGGCGAATAACGTTCCTGCCTGTTAAGGCACGCAAAAAAAGGGCAAATTCGGAATTAATCAGCTGGATATGCGGAAAATAAAAAAAGCGGATAAAAAAACTTATCCGCTTTGATGAAGTATTGACGCTGACGTCAGATTTTACAGCCTTCGCAATCGGCTTCGTCGCCGAGATCATCCGGCACTTCGCTGGCTTTTTTCTCTGCTTTCGCTTCAGCCTGTTCCAGCTGTGCGTCGATATCAAATTCAAACATGTCGTCGTTCATCGTCATTCTCCTGACCGTAAATCACAGTGCGCTTTATACCGATTTTCCGCGCACTCTGGCAATAAGGTTGACCACTAACAGCACGATCGACCCAATGATAAAGCCGAGCACCAGGTTGGCGCCGTTGCTGAGCAGCATAGCGATCCAGCCGCTGAAGCCACTGCTGACTTCCTCGATCAGATGATGCAGCGGTGCGATGCCGTGTACCACAATACCGCCGCCGACCAGGAACATGGCGATGGTGCCGACCACCGAGAGGATCTTCATCAGCCAGGGCGCGGCAGCCAGCAGCACACTACCCAACCCCTGCGCAAGGCGGGACGGTTTCTCACGCAACCAGAATCCGAAGTCATCAATTTTTACGATGGCCGCCACGATGCCGTAAACGCCTACCGTAACCAGAATTGCGATGCCCGCCAGGATAATCACCTGGTTGAGCAGCGGCGATTCCGACACGATGCCTAAGGTAATCGCGACAATTTCGGCTGACAGAATGAAATCGGTGCGCACCGCGCCTTTGATCTTCTTCTTCTCAAACTCAGCCGCATTCTGATTCGCCAGCGAATCGAGTCGCTGCTGACGCGCTTCCGGTGATTTGCTCTGCTTGTCATGCTGCAGACTGTGCATCACCTTCTCCACGCCTTCGTAGCAGAGATAGGCACCGCCAATCATCAGCAGCGGCGTAATCAGCCAGGGCGCAAATGCGGAGATAATCAGCGCCAGTGGCACCAGGATCAGTTTATTAAGAAACGATCCTTTGGCAACGCCCCACACCACCGGCAGCTCACGGTTGGCTTTCACGCCGCTGACCTGCTGAGCATTCAGCGACAGATCGTCGCCCAGTACGCCAGCGGTCTTTTTGGCCGCCACTTTCCCCATGACGGAAATATCGTCCAGAAGTGTTGCAATATCATCAAGTAAAGTCAGTAAACTGGTTCCCGCCAAAATCTTATCCTTAGTCTGGTTCGTTATGTTGACAACATGGGCAGCGCTCAATTTCCGTAACGGTCATCTCGGCGATGCCCTCACAATCCCACTCTACCCGCACCGTCTCGCCTGCTGCTCCTTCAGCATGCAGATATTTGCTGACCGGGCTTTCGGTCATGCCGGTGATCTCCTCCGTGGCGACAAGCCTGTCGCCGCAGTAAACCCGCGCGGTCGCTTTGGTATTCACCATCCGCTCGTCACGAATCTGGTAAAGGCGTTTTACCGTCAGTTTTATGCTGCTCATTTCAGGCTCCTGGCCACGGAGAAAGCGCAGATCTAACCAATTATGTCTGTGATTAGCAATCGGCGTTGTAATGATGAATGCCCTGATGGTCGATTTCGGCACTCTCCGGCATCGCCAGCAGCCACTCCTCCAGCCGCTCCAGCAGATCCTGATCCGTCAGGCGCAGTTTGCCACGTAGCGCACACTCCCAGATGATCAGCACTTTCCAGCCGCTCTCCTGCAGCTGGCGCACATAACGCCGGTCACGTTCAACGTTGCTGTTGATTTTGCCGGTCCAGAATTCTGTGCGCGTCGCCGGCAGTTTAAACAGATAGCAGTGATGACGATGCCAGAAGCAGCCATGAACAAAAATAATTGCCTGATGTTCTGTCAGAACGAAATCGGGCCGACCCGGCAGGTTTTTATCCTGCACGCGGAAGCTGAAGCCCTGATCTTTCAGCAGCAGCGCAATACGTTGCTCAATGGCCGTATCCTGAGCGCGAATGGCACGCATATTTTTGCTGCGTATTTCGCTGGAGTGAACATCAGCCATAACCTCTCCTTTTTTGCTGGTCCTTCAACTTTAGCCTGCGCCACGAAAAGCGAAAGCCGCCGCACGACGACTTCACACAGTGTGCCGCAAAAACAGAACATTCCGGGGGCTGGCACAGGGCACATCCAGGCAATTTCCTCACAGCGTCTGGAGTGATAGCATAGGCACCTTACTGTTAAGGAAAAACGCATGCATCCCGCCGCCCTCGCTGAACCACTCTCTGCTGCACTTTCATCTGCTGATGCGTCTGAACTCTTTCAGCAGGTGCTGGCAATCTATTCGGTTCGTGATCTCACGGCCCGCCTGCAGCAGGCAGGATTTTCCTGCTGGACGCCGGCACTCCTGAACCGGATTCGTCAGGGTAAAACCGCCCTGCCACCGCTGTGTGAAGCGGAACTGTCGCTGTTACAGGGGCTGCTGCCGTCCCGTCCCGCCCATTATGATAATCCTGAATTTCGTTTTATCGATCTCTTTGCCGGTATTGGCGGCATTCGTAAGGGGTTCGAGGCGATCGGCGGCAAGTGCGTGTTCACCAGTGAATGGAATAAAGAGGCGGTCCGCACTTACAAAGCCAACCACTACAGCGATCCGCTTGAGCATCACTTCAATACCGATATCCGTCAGGTCACCCAGCCGGAAGGTCTGACCGACGATGAAGCGATATACCGCGCGATTGATGCGGCAATCCCTGATCATCAGGTGCTGCTGGCCGGTTTTCCCTGTCAGCCCTTTTCGCTGGCGGGCGTCAGCAAGAAAAATGCGCTGGGTCGGGCACATGGCTTTGAGTGTCAGGTACAGGGCACGCTGTTTTTCGATGTGGCCCGTATTCTGGCTGCCAAGAAGCCGCCGTTCTTTGTGCTGGAGAATGTGAAAAACCTCAAGAGTCATGACAAGGGCCGCACCTTCGCTATTATCATGGAGACGCTGGATGAGCTGGGGTATGACGTTGCGGATGCGGGTGCCAGCAGCCCGGATGCCAAAGTGATCGATGCGCGTCACTTCCTGCCGCAGCATCGCGAACGCATTGTGCTGGTGGGTATTCGCCGTGATCTGAAAAAGCAGGATTTTACACTGCGCGATATCCGACGTTTTTACCCGGCGCAGGTACCCAGCCTGCAGAGCCTGCTGGAGAGTGCGCCGGATGACAAATATATCCTGTCACCGGTGCTCTGGCGCTATCTCTACCAGTACGCGAAAAAACATAAAGCCAAAGGCAATGGCTTTGGCTTTGGCCTCAACGATCCGCGTAATCCTGACTGCTGCGTGCGTACGCTGTCAGCACGTTACTACAAAGATGGCTCAGAGATTCTGATCGATCGCGGCTGGGACAGTGCGCTGGGCGAAGCGGAGTTTCAGGATGCCGGTAACATGGCGCGTCGGCCACGCCGCCTTTCCCCGCGCGAGTGCGCCCGTCTGATGGGCTTTGATGTGCCAGGCCGCGAGCCGTTCCGCATTCCGGTTTCGGACACTCAGGCTTATAAGCAGTTTGGTAACTCGGTGGTGGTGCCGGTGTTCGCAGCGGTGGCTCAGCTGTTGCTGCCACATATTCGTCAGTTGAAGTCGTAAGCACCGTGAAATGAAAAAACCCGTCTGGCGACGGGTTTCTGTTTTATTTCTTCTTCTTGCTCTGCTTCTTCAGCAGCAGCCGAATCTGCTTCAGCTCTGTTGCATTTAATGCATCGGTCTTCACGTCAGTGGCACTGGATCCCTCAGTCCCCTCTTCAGTGATATCCTGGTTATCAATCGCCGGATGTGGATGCGTTTCCAGACTGGCCTGCAAACGTTGCACAATCTCCTGGCTCATCGAAATCTGATTTTCCAGCGCCAGCTGTTTAATCGTTTCTTTCAGCTCAGGATCAATTTTAATCGTTAAATTAACAGTTTCGGTCATCGGGCAGCTCCTTTTTGTTATTGCTACACGCTACCGGATGACCGTTTCGATTAATACACTGTCACAAAAATTTAATATTCAGCCCGTAATGGGGTGAAGTCCCGCAGCACACCCTCATCCATTCCCACCAGATTGCCCTGCAGCTCGGCATAAAGCTTCGCCATATAGCGCACCAGGAAATCGGCGTTATGCTCAGCCAGCATGCGGCCGGTTTCGGTGTGCATGGTTTCCGGCAGACGCAGCAGCTTCTTCTGGAAATGATCCAGCGTCCACTTAACATCATTCAGCTCGCGATCTTTACCCAGCGGGTCCTGGCTGTCGAACAACGGCCGATTCAGCGCCCCGGCGGTATAGAAGACCCGCGCCAGCCCGATCGCGCCCAGCGACTCCAGCCGGTCAGCATCCTGTACAATTTTAGCTTCCAGCGTCTGAGGCGGTATGCCGGCGCTGAAACTGTGGGTTTTAACGGCATGCATCACGGCATCAATCTTTTCAGCCGGGAAATCGAGAAAGTCCTGCTGCAGAATGCGCTGGGTTTCCGTCGCGGCATAGGTAGAGGCGAGATGGCGTTCCGGATGATTCTTCGGCAGGTTCACCACATCGTGAAAATAGCAGGCGGTCAGCACCACCAGCGGATCAGCGGGCGTGCCGTTCATGATTCGCTGTGCGCTCATCCAGACACGCCGCAGATGGGCGATATCGTGCGCGCCGTCGTCGTGGATCCAGTTCGCCTGAAACCAGCTTTCATAGCGAGATTGCCAGAGTGTGAGTGACATAATCTATCTCCCTGTAGTGATCGACAGCAGTTTTTCTGTCGCGATCAGTGCGCAAACGGCAAGCCATCATAGCGACTGGCTAATGACACTTTTTTTACAGTGCAGTTGAAAAGAGCAGCGCTGCCAGCGATTACGGGCAGAAAAATGAGATCTGGATCATCTGTATAGCATCTCTGTTACACAATAACCGCAATTTCGGCTGTTTTCAGTCTTTCCTCAGTGAATTGCTGCTAAGAAAATTAGTTTAACAGGCGTAATGTTTGGTTCGATCTTAACCAACTTCCTGCCTCATGCTCAGCGTTTTTTTGTCACGCGATTAAGTGTAAAACTGCACGTTATGACAGGTGAAAAAGTCTGAAAAGGTTCCTATTTTTACGGTTATAACGTACTGTATCCGGGCTATTCGTCGCTTTTTGCCAGTTGCGTGATAAGCTTTGGTGCGCTTTTTGCATTTTGCTGGTTTTTAACTACTAAAGTGACAATTATACAGTGACAGTCAGCCTACAAATTATTAAGCAAAATGATTTAAAGCTTTTATGATAACTCTCAGATGTGAAGCAAATGGACTTTTACAGCAGTAACCGGGTTCTACTAATAAAAAGAGGTAATCCATGAAAGAACGGCCGATTCTTTTTTCCGAACAGCGTGTTCGTGCCCTGTTGGTTGGCCAGCAAACGCAAACCCGGCGCATTATGAAAACTCAGGCTTTCGGTCCGGGACAGGATCATCACGAGGGCGTACACGCTTTCGATGTGAGTGCTAATCATCTGCATGGTTATAAAATGATGTCGATGACGGACATCAGCTATCAGTGTCCTTACGGTAAACCGGGCGACGTGCTCTGGGTGCGTGAAACCTGGCGTGGCCCGATGGTACCCGAGCAGTATCTGGCCGATTATGAACGCGACCCGACGCCCTTCCGCCAGCCAGAATATTGCCAGTATCGTGCAGACAGCAACGAGCTGGGCCAGCATGCACTGAGCACGCCGGAAGCAGAGCAGTTTGGCTGGCAAACCGCCATTCATATGCCGCGCTGGGCCAGCCGCATCAATCTGGAAATTACCGGCGTGCGCGCCGAGAAAATTCAGGACATCAGTGAAGATGACATTATGGCGGAAGGCGTTCAGACCGATTCGCACTTCCTCAACAACTTCTTCACCATGAACGTCAATTCTGAATCGCCCAAAGAGGCGTACCGTAAAGCCTGGGAAAAACAGTATGGTGCGACCAGCTGGGAAGTGAATCCCTGGGTGTGGGTGATTGAGTTTCATCGTATTGAGCGCAACTGACGCCCCGGCCCCACGCTTTGCGGGCTGAATCACAGACAACGACCGTGCTAACGGGTTGAATAGACGGCCCTTAGCCCTGTCGCCAGATGAACAGTGCCAGCATGGTGTTTCGATGCTGGCATTTTTATGTCTGGCGCGTCAGGATAGCGAAATAGTCCGGTTCTGTGCGGGAGTTGCGATGTTTAAATGGCCCTGGAAAACGCATAACGACGCCACCCTGTCTGCGCTGCCGTGGCAGCATGGGCTGGCGCAGCCGATATTCAGCCAGCTGGATGAGGCTGAACAGCAGGCGCTGGTTGAGCTGGCGCAGCGCTTTCTGCAACAGAAAAAGCTGGTGCCGCTCGACGGTGTTCAACTGGATGAACTGCGCAGTGTGCGGATCGCCCTGCTGTTCTGCCTGCCGGTGCTGAAACTGGGTCTGGAGTGGCTGGACGGTTTCCACGATGTGTTGATCTATCCCGAGCCGTTCGAAGTCGACGATCAGTGGCAGGATGACGATGGGCTGGTTCACAGCGCGCCTGCGGTTCACGCCGGACAGAGCTGGACGCAGGGGCCGGTAGTCCTCAACTGGCTCGATATTCAGGACTCGTTCGATCTCTCCGGCTTTAATCTGGTGATCCACGAAGTTGCGCACAAGCTGGATGCCCGCGGCAGCGGTTACACCAGCGGTATTCCGGTCATGTCGCTGCGTGACGTCGCACTCTGGGAAAAGGATTTGCGTGCCGCGATGGCGGAGATAGAGAGTGAAGTTGAACTGGTGGGTGAACAGGCCGCCACGATAGATCCCTACGCCGCCAGCGATCCCGCTGAGTGCTTCGCCGTGCTCTCTGAATATTTCTTTACGGCTCCGGTTCTGCTGGCAGAACGTTTTCCCGCCATGTATCAGCATCTGCGCCAGTTTTACCAGCAGGATCCCCTGCCCAGAATCGCCGCTGACACTGCGCAAACTGCTTAAATCACGATCGCTTTGCGTTAAAGCTAGCCAGTTGAATGATAATGTATTTTTTGCTGTTGACACCTTAGAGCGACGCCGTTAATATTCGCCTCGTTCACACGATTCCTCTGTAGTTCAGTCGGTAGAACGGCGGACTGTTAATCCGTATGTCACTGGTTCGAGTCCAGTCAGAGGAGCCAGATTAGAAAAACCCGCTCAGGGAAACCTGAGCGGGTTTTTTGCTTTTCAGCGATCCCAGTTTTGTCTTCCTGACTGACTGTTCATCGCAACTCGGCTGCGGCTGCTATTACCGAGACCACCGTTAAGTCTGGATCAACGCAGGCTGTCTGGCGCAACGCTGCCATGATGTTATGGCGAGCTCTGATTTATCAATAATAACAGCGTTGTTGGTTGCCGGATTAAAGTACACTTTCGAGTCTTTCACAAAGCCATAAGTACCTTTTTCAAAACTAGCTTTATCATCCATGTGAGTTTTAATAGCTATTTCAAAATAGCTTAATTGTATCTGGACTCTTCTTCGTCGTAACAATGTCAAAATCTATGGCATGCTTGAAATTTTTATCTTACTGCTTTGCACTAAACGTTACACTTTCAGAAATAATATCAGTGCTTACATGCGGTATTTTCTTACCCGGCAACATAGTTCCGGCAAGCATTCCGCCAGTGGCTTCCAGCGCCAGCTGGTTCCCCAGGGACGCCTGCCTAAAAGTAGCTGCAACCGCAGACCCGGTATCTGCAAGTGCATTGATAATGCCGTTGGCGATAGAAGAGGTTATCCCTTCCCCCAGCTTTTCCCAGACTTTTCTCTTCAGACATTCAGCTGCCTGTTTCACTGTTGCCCGCGCCTGATCACCCCTTCGCGCACTATTCTCAAATTACCTTCTTTTTAGGCTAGATAAAAACAAAACACCAATACCTAAAACCAAACCAATAACGGCACCTCTTTGTATCGAATCGAATAAATTCTCTCGCCATTCAAAGAAAAAGCCTCCATTACTTATCATAAAAACAGATGCCACACCTAACCTAACTAAAAATAAAGTTAATGTGGTTATAAGAAAGAAATAAAATATTAGCTTTATGGCTAATACTATATTTTTCATTATTTATTCTCCAACTGTTTTTGAAGTTCAGAGCCAGCGACCTCTGAAGCTCCGGAACCAATCACAGCTCCAGCCAAACCAGCTGCTTTTTCTGAAATTAAAGGTAGGTATTTATTTCCAACCTCTACTGCTTTGCCTCCTGCAACCCCAACCCCCGTACCAACAGCAGCGCCAGCTACAATTGGAAGTGCCTCTTTTCCTTGCAACTTAGCCCCTGCATAAGCACCTGTAATACCTGCTACTTCAGTGAACCAGAACCCCTTACCCTGAGTGAGTCCGCTGATACCTGTAGCGATAAGTGCATCAGTGGCACTGAAGGGGTCGCCGCTCTGTAGCTGATTCAAAATATTTGCAGAACCGCCTATAGCACCTGCACCGATAATACTTCCGGCCGTTGCACCAGATGGTAACAGAACAGGTGCAACAACAGCAGTAGCTCCAGCTCCCCACGCTGTTAATAAGCCAGTTGCCGCATTCTGGCCAGCAGGCAATTGCCCCGTTACCAGTTTATCAGAGGCATACTTAATTTCTTCAGGTGTTGCCGGATTCAGGACTTTGCCAGTTTCATCTACAAGATTGGTGTTATTTACCAGTGATCCCTGGGCTTGATTATTATCCCAGAAACCACTACCAAATCCGTCTATGCCTGACACCGCATTATTCTCAACCGCATTCTTCCCGGCAACCGCGCCGCTCGTCGCTGCAGCACTGCTGTTGCCCGCCATTCCGCCCGCCAGTCCTGCCGCCAGCGTGCCGAGCAGGCTCAGCTGCTCGCGATCTTCCTGCCCCAGCGCCGCTATCTTCTCCGGGGTATCTGCACCCCAGTACTTCTCTGCGATGTAGCGGGTGGCCAGCTCGCCGCTGAAGGCACCTGCCGCACCCGCTGCCGCACTCCCGCCCGACATCTGCGCAGAAACTGCACCCCAAACGGCATGGGCCATGGCATTGGTTGCCACATCAACGTTGCCGGAAGCGTCGGTCGTTTCCTTCTTAATCAGCTGAGCTGCCCACGGATTAAGGCCACCTGCGACCGCCTGACCTGCATTGCCGGTCACCAGCCCCGTCAGAATACTGCCGACCGTCTGTGCGACCTTCTGAGATGTACTGCCAATACCCCACTGCTTCATCTCCGCCTGATACTCTGGCGAATCACGCATTTTCTCCAGCCATTCTCCCCGCTGTTTTTCCGTTGCTCCGGCAGGCAGCGTCTCGGCGTTCTTCGCACTCTGCGCCTTCTCAAGCCCTTTGATATCGCCCATGGTCGTGACAATATTTGTCATCTGACCGCTGATTTCACCGGCTAACTGAGCCGTCTGAAGCCGCTTCTGCTCTTTCTCTTTGTCAAAGATCGCACTAATGCTGTCGTTGGCATGTTCGGTGTCACGGCTGAGGTCTGCCACATCCTGCTTCTGGTTGACCCGGTCGCGGATGATCACGGTGCCGTTTGCCACCGCCGACTGCGTGGTGCCTTCGGCATGGCCGTTGTTGTTCAGGCCCGACAGCAGGGTGCTAGCGGCGTTGGACGCCACGCTGGACAGCATCTGCGCACCCATGCCGCCACCGCTGGACAGCGCGATGCTGCCGCCGCTGTGGCTGACCCTGTAGTCCGCCGCATTGCCGATATCGGTGAAGCCGAGCGTACCGGTATCCAGACGGTTGTCTGCCGCATCGCCCTGGCTGGCAATCACTGCACCGTTCAGTTGGGTATGATTGCCGACGGTGATGTCAAAGCCGCCGTTACCGGCATAGATACCGCTCTGCTCCTGCACGCTGTCAAAGTTGCTGTGCATTTTGTCCTGATTGACGCTGGCATAGCCGGACACCGACATTGAGCCAAAGGTAAAGCTGCCGCCCGCGCCGTAGCTGGTCTGTTTTGAATCGTAACGGTCGCTGTCCTGCTGGCTGGTGATGGTCAGATCCCGGCCCACATCGGCCGTCACCTGATTACCGCTGACCTGCGCGCCGTTGAGCGTGGTATCTCTTCCACTGTTCAGGCTTACCCTGCCGCCGCTGTCCAGGGTGGTTTCAGACCAGCGCGTACCGTTGCCGCTCTCCTTACCTTTGGCACCGTTAACGCTGGCAAAAATGCTGATACCCGCGCTGCCCTGTCCGGCACCAAAACTGATGCCCACGCCGCCGCCGCTGCTGCTGTTTTTACCGCTGCTTTCCTGAGTGTTGGCCGCCCCGCTCAGCACAATGTCCCTGGCAGCATTGAGGCTGCTGTCACCTGCGGCTTTCAGCTGGCTGCCGGCGATAAGAATGTCGCCGCTGTGCTCGCCACGGCCCTTACCGGCAGAGGTAATGGAGAGGTTCTTACCGGCATTGAGCGTGGATCCGGCGACGCTGTCGGACGCCTGATGCTGCTGCGATTTTGATTTCTGTGTGGTCAGGGAAAGGCTGACGCCCAGGCCGTTGTTGGGATCGGCGCTCGCTTCCGCCAGCTGCCCGCCCAGCACGGCCTGCACGCCTGAAAGCGCGGCTTTGGTAGCCTGCAGGGCAGCAAGGCGACCGTCACTCTCTTTTTTCGATGTCTGCGCCGCCGCAACCGCGTTATTAATGGCTTCACCCACCACCCCGGAGAGCGCCAGCGTCAGCCCGCTTTTTTTCTGCTCAAACAGTTCATCATGAGTCCGTTTATCATGACCCGGATCGATGATCACGCTGTCGCCGGTAATGGCGAGATCGCGCCCCGCCACCAGATCTGAGCCGCTGACATGAGCCTGTCCGCCCGCAACAATGCTGACATTACCGCCCGTACTGCCCACCGTGCTGGCACTCTGGCTCTGGGTGGTGCCCTTGTCACGTAAGTCATGGACCGATTTACTGCTGCCTACAGTGATGCCGATGCCACCGGTTCCCATCAGGCCGCTTTTCTTAGTTTCCGAGAAACGCCAGGTTGAGTCCGTGTTGGTCGCAGCAACGATATCCACGTTGTTACCGGCCCTGAGCGCTACCGTGCCATCGCCTACGACCTGAGAACCCTGGACAAGTAAATTGTTGCCCGCATTAAGCGTGACATTATCGCCGCTCAGTAAGGTGCCATTTTCACGGGTGTCACTGTCTTCGCTGATGGTATGCGTGGTCTTTTTACTCAAAAATCCTTTTTTGGTTTTGGTCTCTTCTTTGTAGGCATAATCGCTTTCAGTGGCGGTGGTCAGGTTGATGTCGCGTCCGGCACCCACTGCGATATTACCGCTGGCCGTAACCTGAGCCGCTTCACTGTTAACATCCCGTCCCGCTTTAACCGTCGTACTGCCACCACTGGCAATTTCAGTGCCCTGCTGGCGTACCGACTCATTGATCTCAACCTTCTTACCGGATTTGTAGCTATTACCAGAACCGGTTTCAGCCGCCAGCAGATTGACATCACGCCCCGCCTGCAAGGTGACGTCTTTGTCTGCGGCGATGCCTGCCGCCTGGCTATTGAGATCGCGTCCGGCCTGAAGTGCTAAATCGCCGCCACTGGTCAGCGTCGTGCGATCCAGACCGGTTGAATGGGTTTCACGTTTGCCCTTCACATCATTCTGGCTGGTCGTCGCGCTATTGAGATTAAGATCGTTACCGGCTGCCAGCGCCGCGTTTTTACCGGCGCTGATGTTGCTGGCGGTAACCGTCAGATCGTGGCCCGCCTGCATCGCCATATTGCCGCCTGCGGCGATCTGGCTGCCGACTGTGGTGACGGTAGTTGTGCTGGTTGGGTCAACTTTTTGCCAGCGGTTTCCGAAGCCGGATTGCGCGCTGCCAGTGACGTTCTGGTTCCCGGTGATAGCAATATCATTCCAGGCGTTCAGCAGCAGATCGCCACCCGCTTTGAGGTTAGCGCCGGTGACGGTAATATCGTTGCCCGCCTTAAGGCTCAGAGAATCCAGTGACGTGATGCTCGCCGTTGGCCCGCTCAGAGTTTCGGTATAGGATTTCTTCGCACCCTTACCGTTGTCTGCATCCAGATGCCAGAGCTGTGATGTGGTCAGGTTGTTGATGTCACCGTTAACACTCTCCAGTGCCACCTTTTTACCGCTGATAGTCGCGCTGACGTTGTTGATATCATTCAGTGCGCTAAGCTGCAGATCACCCCCTGCATGGAGCAGACCGGCGTTGAGGTTACTGAGCGTGTTCTGACTGTCGATGGTCAGATCGTTTTTAGCCATCACGCTACTACCGGTGTTGATGACGTTCCCGCCTTTCAGCGTCACGTTGTTACCGGCAATTACGCTGCCATCACGCATCTCCACATCTTTTGTCGACAGATAGAGCTTCGGCACCATCACCGTTTCACCGTTGATGGTGGTGGCTTCCCACCAGACCATACTCTTGTCTAAAGAGGCGAGTTGCCCGGCAGAGAGTGAGACACCAAACTCCAGTCCCAGCGACTTTTGCGCCGCCGCAGCGTTGTCCATCAGATAGCGCATCTGGGCGAGATCGGATCCCAGGCCATTGATGTAGCGATTACCGGTCTGATTCAGTACCGCATTGCTGACGTAGCGGGTATCAAACGCCGCATCACCGAGAAAACGATAATCATAATCTGGCTTCAGGTTCAGGCGGCTCAGCATGTATGAGGAGCCGAGGAAGGCGTTCTCGTCTGTGTATTGAGGCCGCGTTTCCTGTAAAGGCGTGGTGGCAGGCTGTTTGCCCAGTTTTGCGTTCAGCTCACCAAACAGGCTCTGATCCAGCTGGCCCAGACCATTGAGTTTGGGGTTAACCGTGATCAGATAGCGGCTATTGGTGTTCGACGCAACAAAGTAGCCGTTTTCGCCAGACGGTAATGGATAGGCGCTGATATCAACGTTTTTCACCTGATATGACTTAAGTGATGAAAGAGCAACTGATCCGCTGGCATCTTTAAGTGCGCCTGACGAGCCGAGGCTGGTAAGGCCTTTCTGAGCAACCGCGTTTTGGGTAAGGGGAACATTGTTATCACTGGTTGTGTCCAGTTGACTTCCGCCGATAATTTCCTGAAGTGCACTCTTAAGCTGATCTTTCCATGCAGGCGAGTTAATAGACACTTTATCGGCCGATCTGAATGATTTTTTCTGTTCTCCGACGCTGATTGACTGCTGGCTGAGGTGTGTTAATTCGGGTGTCGCTAATGTGTCGATCTTTCCACTGACGTGAGAATCACTGGAGGTATTGCTAATATTCTGGCTAAAGACAGCATCAATATTGTTACCTGCCTGAATAACGCTTCGGTAAACGTTTCCACTTCCGTTGGTTTCATATACCGGACTGCCATCAAGCGTATAACCAAAAGAACTCGACGTAGCGCCACCGCTATAACGATAGATCTGGTAAACCGTTGTCGTACCATCCGTCCAGCTTTGGTTATTCAGTTCAGTCCCTGACAGCGCCATATTATTACGTGCAAGCAAAGAGGAGGCGGAATTATCCAGTTGTGCGGCTTGCACATTCAGGTTTCCCCCCGCCGCAATGCGTCCAGCTCCTCCGCTTGCATTTGCTGTTACGGCGATGGACTGATACGCGACTTTTTGCACCTGGACATCAGCATTCGGTGCATAGCTGTACGTATGGGTTTCCCAGTCATCACCATGTCCGTGATGATATTGAGTCCCACTGATGTATTGGTGGTAATCGCCGGGTTTAAACCATGAGAACGGAATTCTGACATTTGTTCCCTTAGCCCAGGACGGGGTAACAAGCTGAGTTATCTCTTCTTGTGTGCTCAACCCATCCCTTGTATTCAGCAAATGTCCCGTATTAATCGTGATATCACCGTTCTGCGTTTCGATGGTGCCGGAGTTATTAATCACCTCGCCGTTGGCGTTCCCTGCCGCGTCGCCCTGAAGCCACATACTGCCGCCTGCCAGCATATCGGCACGCTGGTTGCGGATGCTGTTGGCAAAAAGAGAGAGATTGCCGGCCGCATAGAGCAGCGCGTTATTGACGATGCTGCCCGGTGCGCTGAGGGTCAGATTGCCCAACGTACCCGTAAAACCATCAACAGTGATATCGCTGCGGCTGGCTAAGTTAATATTCCCGCCGCCCTGCAGACTGCCATTCCCGTTCATGGCGATACGGTTGCCGCTGAACGCACTGTCACCCGAACCGGTAGTGAGCTGACCATTATTAGTGAGATCGCCGCCTGCGCTCAGCGTCAGCGCGCCGCCCTGCATCGTGCCCTGGTTGTCTATCGCGCCATTACTGCTGACAGAGAGTCGCCCGCCCGCAGCCAGCACATCGCGACCGGTAAATCCATTCGCGATTTCCAGCGTGGCATCACCCAGCGCCACCACCTGACCGGTCTGGTCAAAGCCATTGCTGTGAACCAGCAAACTGCCGCCACTGAACAGGTGACCGCTGCTTTGCTGATTAACCTGAGCGGCCATTACGCTCAGCCGGTTGTTACCCAGCAGCGTGCCGCTGTTGTTTACCTGCTGATAATTGACCTCAAGATTGCCGCCCTGGGCTGTGCCCTGGTTGCTGAAGCCATTGCCGGTCAGCGTGCCCTGACCGTCGGCCAGCAGCGTACCGTTATTGCTGGCATTGGTGGCATTGAGAATCAGCTGCGACGCCTGTAACCAGCCGTTGTTATTCAGCTGCGGCGTATTCAGTGTCTGCGCGCCACCCGAGAGCCACCGGCCATCGTTTTGCGTTAAACCGGTTATTGTCGCGACACCGTTGCCATTGCCCTGAATCAGGCCATAGTTGAACAGTTCAGGTCCGTTCAGCGTCAGGGCGTTTTGCGTGATCATGGCGCCATTGCCGCCATTGGTGATGCGCCCACCGGCATTGACCAGCAGGCTGTTGTCACCCTGTAAGCGCCCGTTGTTATCAACCGCGCCCGTGGTGATCTGCAGATCGCCGCCCTGCACGCGTCCGGCATTATTAAGCGAGGAGGACTGAAGCGTTAGCCTGCCTGCGCTGAGTAGCGTTTTATCCTGCTGCTGGGTCAGTGCACCGTTAAGGCCAACAGTCAGCGCCTCCACACCGGTGACTGAGCCGTTATTGTTTAACGTGTCGCCCCGGAGCGTCAGGTTTCTGGCAATCCATTCACCCTGATTGGTCAGCGTCAGTGCCTGCAGTGCCGCAGTGCCATTCGCTGAAATCTTACTGCCAGCGCCCGCATCAAGGCGATCCGCCAGAATCAGTTGCAGCGCATCCGCACTCTGGATCGCGCCATTATTGGTCAGTTGCCGGGCATTCAGCAGGATCTGCTGTCCCTGCCAGCTGCCGTTATTCACAACGTCCCCGCCGTTAATGTTCAGCGTGCCCTGCGTCAGCAGCGATCCTCCCTGATTATTGATCAACTGACGTGATGGCGCGGCCAGCGCCCTGAGCAGCATTCGCCCGGCCACCTGTGGCGCAGCGGCAAACGTTAACGCCTGCAGACCAATCAGGCTGCCCTGATTAATGACGCTGGCGGGTGAAATGGTCAGGGTTTTGCCCTGCACCGATCCGCTGTTATTCAGCGCGACACCGTTCAGCACCATCGCCCCTTCGCTGAGCAGTGAGCCGCTGTTGTTCAGCGTGTTCGCCGTAACCTGTGCGGTGTTCTGACTCATCAACGAGCCGCTGTTATGCAGTTCATTGCTGATGCGGGCGTTCAGATCTTTGCTGCCCAGCAGCGATCCCTGATGCAGCCAGTTATCAGCGTTAACCGTTGCCTGCTCGCCCTGCAGCGTTCCCTGGGTGTTGAGCTGACCTGCGGTCAGCGTCAGCGTTCCGCCGCTCAGCGTTTTGCCACCGGCAGATTGCGTGATGTTATCGGCCTGAGCAGTCAGCGCCGTGTTGCCCTGTAACAGACTGTCGTTGTTCAGGCTGGTGCCCTGCAACCCCAGGCGGTCCGCCATTATTTTGCCGCTGTTGCGCAGCGTGGTGGCATTAAGGTCGCTCTCTCCCTGGCTGACCAGCGTGCCACTGTTGATCAGATCGCTGGCGATATTACCGCGCAAGGCGCTGATGCCATTGATGCTGCCGCGATTGTCGAGAGAATCCAGCGTGACGTCGAGTTGCTGGCCCTGCCAGCTGCCATCATTGATCGCGTTACCGCCCTTGACGATCAGTCGATCGCCGCTCAGCAGTTGCCCATTGTTGTGGTTGAGGGTCTGAGCAAATCCGAGATCCAGCAGCGTGTCGCCCTGAAGCAGCCCGCTGTTTTCCAGCGTATTACCGCTGGCGCTGAGTTGCTGTGCCGCAATCTGGCCGCTGTTACTGAGCGTTTGTGCCTGCAGGTCGGCCTGCTGGCCGGTCACGATCTGTCCCGTACTGCTGTTATTCAGCGTATCGGCAATCTGAAGATCGAGGTCATCGCTCAGCAGGCGTCCGCTGTTGTTGAGATGGTTGCCGTTGACTGAAAGCTTACCGTTAACCTGCAGCAGCCCGTCGTTATCCAGTTGATCAAACGTCAGCGTCAGCGGTCCTCCGGCGATTAACTGGCCGCCCTGGAGGTTGTGGAGTTGCTGATGATCCAGCGTTAAGGTGCTGTTGCCCTGCAGCAGACCGCCGTTACTGAGCACTGGCGCATGCAGGCTGAGGTTATCCGCCGCCAGTGTGCCTTTGTTATCGATCTCTCCAGCCTGTAAATTCATCTGCTGCTGGCTGATCAGACTTCCGCTGTTATCCAGCACACCCCCGACCTGGGCTGTCAGTGCCTTTCCGGCGCGAACACTGCCACTGTTCTGCAACGCCTTCGCGTTTAACGCCATCTCATCGGCCTGCATTGCGCCGCGGTTATTCAGTGAAGTGATGTTGCCGTTCAGGATGCCGTCACTCAGCAACTGTCCGCCCTGCTGATTATCCAGCTGGTCGCCTTCCAGCGTAATCTGCTGATTACCCTGAATCAGGCCACTGTTAATAAGGTCGCCACGCAGCGTCAGCGCCTGAGCAATCAGCCAGCCGCTGTTGTCAGTGTGATTCGCTTTTAGCGCGATGCCCTGTTGTCCCAGAATCTTGCCGCTATTGACCAGCGTGTCGCTTTGCAGGTCGGCGTCGGCTTCACTGAGGGCATTGCCGCTGTTCTGCCAGCGATCAGCATTCAGTGTCAGCTGTTTGCCCTGCATCAGTCCGCTGTTGTCCAGCGTCTGCTGTTGCACATTCAGCTGGCCTGCGCTGAGCAGCGTGCCGCTGTTGATTAACCCGCTGCCCTGCAACGATACTGCCTTGTCGCCCTGGAGTGTTCCGCTGTTATTGATCTGGCTGACATCGCTATTCAGCGTTGCGGCGGCGATGATGCCCTGATTAGTCAGTACATCGCCGTGCAGCTGGAGTGGGTCACTGGCCAGCAGTTTGCCACCCAGCTGATTATCCAGATGCCCGTACCGGGCGCTGAGGCTGGCAGCGTTGATTTCCCCGCTGTTGTTCAGCTGGTCGCCGCTGACAACCAGTGTTTTGCCGCTGGTGATCAATCCGCTGTTATTAAGCTGTGGCAAATCGAGCGCAAAATCGTTGTCGGAGCTGATCGTCCCCGCAGCAAGGTTATCCAGCATTCCGGCATGTAAAGAGAGCTGATTAGAGCCCTGAAGCAGCCCGCCGTTACTGATTTGCCCGGCGGTCAGCGTCAGATTCGGTGCGGTTAACGAGCCCATGTTACGCAGTTGTGCACTGTTCAGGATGAGTGCGTTCTGACTGCTGATAGCCCCCTGATTTTCCAGCCTGCCACGAGCGGTCAGTTGCGCGTCACCGCGTGCAGTGATGGAGCCATTTTGTTGTAGCGTATCGCTGTTAATCACGGCATCGCCATGACTCACCATCTCGCCACTGTTATTCAGGGTCGGGGCATCGATTTGCAGACGCTGACTGACCAGATTGCCGCTGTTGCTGAAGGTGTCGGCAACACTGAACAGTGCGTTGCCCTGTGCGGAGAAGATCCCGTCCTGATTCAGTCGATTAGCCGTGATCGTGGCATCACCCGTACTGATCAGTTTGCCGCTGTTATCAAGAGTGCCGCTTTGAATGTTCAGGCTGCTGCCACTGATTTCATCGCGGTTCGTCAGCTGTCCGCTAACAGCCACAGTGTTTTTACCCTGAGCCAGCAGCTTACCGTCCTGTTGCAGAGTGTTAGTGCGAACCTGCACGTCACCATTACTGGTCAGGCTGCCACGGTTAGCGATCTGCGCGGCCTGGATATCGAGTGTTTTTGCGGCGGCCAGCTGACCGGCATTGTCCAGCTGAGAGGTGGCAGAGAGCTGCAGCGCGTCTACCGCACTACCGCTGCTGCTGTTATCAACACTCAGGTTGGCACCGCTGAGACGCACATTCTGGCCTGCTTTAACGCTGCTGCCTTTAAGCGTGATACTGCCCTGACTGTTGAGATCCAGCGAGGCGTCGCTGCCCAGCGTCGCTCCATTTAAGGCGATATCCTGCTGCGCTGTCAGCGCGACGTTACCACCCGCTTTATGTTCTCCCTGCAGGGCGATGCTGCTGCCTTTTGCATTCAGCGTGCCGCTGGTCAGGCTATTGTTGATGCTTAACCGACCCTGCGCATCCAGCACCATATCGCCCTGACGGGCATTAAGATTGCCGAGATTGACGCCAACGCCGTTTTCGCTGGAGACCAGATGGATGCGGTTGGCGTACATGCCGCCCAGCGCGCCGGTATCTACGGCGACCGATGGCGCAGCACCTTCGCCCGCGATGGGTGTCACGCTGCCATCAGCACCAACCCGGTTTGCGCCCAGCGTCACATTAAGATCTTTGGCATGGATGCCCGCGTTGATTTCGGTTGCGCGCGCAATGATCGAGACAGCATCTGCCTGGCTGCCATCCAGTCCTTTACCCTCAATGCTGATTGCGCCTTTCGTCACTTCAAGCGATTGCAGATTGCCCTGCGCATCAAGCTGCGGTTTACCGGTGGTCAGCGTAACGTTGGGCGTATTGATAAAGCCGCAGCCGTTACAGGTAATGCCATAAGGGTTAGCGACCATCACGTTGGCCGCTTTGCCCGCTACCTCGGTATAGCCCTGCAACTGTGAACGGTTAGCACCCACCACCTCATTGATAATGGCCCGGGCTTCCTGCCCTGCTTTGAGATTCGGGTTGTTCTGGACAAGTCCACCCAGCTGGGTCTGCGTCAACCGGCCGGTTGCGTTGTTCAGGATCAGCCCTTCCTGACCCACGTTGTAATTCTGATACTGGTTATGCGACAGGCCCGCCGCATTTGGCGTCGCGATATTAATGACCGGGACACCATTCCCGGCAGCATCGACTTTTGTCCCTGGTGTGACGGGCGCTATCGCCGCAGAAAAGGCGGGCAGCAGTGGCTGAAACGCGATCAGCGAGCAGATGAGATAGCTCAGCAGACGACGCGGCAGTGAAAGCTTTAATTGATCATCCATAATCGGGGCCTTTTTTTAAAAAACGAGTCCAACACGCGCGTAAACGCTGAGGCGATCGGGCGCAAGATAATTGGGGTAGCTGACAGGGATACCCAGCGACAGCTGAGTGGAAACATGCGCATTACGGGTGCCAAGTCCCAGCGAACTGCCCCACAGCGTGCCTGCTGCGTAGCGATCCTGTTTGTCGCTCTGGAGCCACCCGCCGTCCAGCGCCAGAGTGGTGCTGACCTCGCCGATTGCAGGCAGGGTAAACAGCGAGTAATTCAGTTCGTTACGCAGATAGCCGCCAACATCGCCGGAAAGGTATTGCTCCTTGTAGCCGCGAACCGAGTTCTCGCCACCAATCGTCAGGCGTTCGCTGCCATAGAGGCGATCCGGCGACCACTGAGCGTAAAAACTGCTGAGCCACCACATTTTCTGAGTGACAGGCCGCTGATAGCTGCTGCTGACGCTCCATTTACGGAATTCAGCTTTAGGAAAATCGTCGCTTTTACCCTTGTCGCTTTCCGCATCAAACCACGGCATTCCGCGGCTCAGCATCGGGTTCAGAGTGGCCACCCCACCTGCAATTTTTTGCGTATGGTTAAAACCGATCTGCAGACTGGTTAGTTTGCGGCTGCTGCTTTCAAGCAGGGTCTCATTCAGCCAGTTATGGCTGACGTAATGGTTCAGACCAAGCTGAAGGCCGGTTTTGATTTGCCCGTTGCGGAACAGCACCCACGAGCCGCTGAGGCGGTTAGAAATGTTGTCGCCATTGCTATACCAGTCGAAACTATTGGCGTTAAAGCGGCTGTAATAGTTGCTCCAGCTATAGCTGTAATCCAGCAGCCCATAGCCATAAGGCACGCTGACGCCCGCCTGGAAATTTTGCGCATCGCGCCAGTCGCTGAAAGCGCTGCTGCGACCACCGCTGACAAACCAGCGATCGGCAACACCCAGCAGGTCGTTACCCACCAGCGAGGCGGAAAGCTGACCGATGCCGGTGCTTCGCTGGCCGCTATTGTCCATATTCAGCCCCAGCGTCAGAGGAAACTCGGGTGTGCTGGTCAGATTGACAATGGAATAGCCCGGCTGAGTCGACGGAATGATTTCAATCTGAACCGGCGTAGTACGAAGCCGGTTTATCTGCTCCATACCCTGTTCAATGTCACGTAAATTTAAAATACGACCTGCACGGGTCGGGAACGCCATGTTCAGCTGACGTGCACTGGCACCCTGCAAATGAATCGCCTCAAGCTTTCCTTCCAGTACGGTGATATTTAATGTCCCGTGGGAAAGATTCTGTTCTGTCAGGAAGGCCCGGCTGGTGATATAGCCGCGCTGGACATACCACTCTGAAATGGCGCGTACCAGCTGATTAATACGGTCCAGACTCAGGCACTGATTGATATAGGGAGCGACAATTCTCTTCTGTGTATCAGGCGTGATTAAGCTCGCCTGTTGCAGTGAAATCTGGTTGATTTCAAAACAGGGGCCGCTGGCTGGCGCCGACTCGGTTTTTTGCAGCTCAACCTGATGCGCCTGTGTTAATGCGTCACGCTGCTGCTGATCCTGCTGCAACCGCTGCTGCTGCTGATTTTGAATAACGTCAAGATCGCCCGGCGTGACTGGTGCAGCCATGACATTGCTGATAAACAAACTGGCTCCGAAAACCAGCCACTTCCCTGTTTCAGGCATTTTCATCGAAGGATTAACAACGCTTATTGTAAGTTTTGTGTAAGCACAGGCGTGCAGATTACCACCTTAACAATCGGAAGTTCCTTATTGACTTAAAATAATGATGTGGTTTTACAAGAAGTAAAATTAGCGGTGATAAAACGTTTTCTAAGCCAAATTTGTAATGACTTAGCCACTTTCTATGTGCAGAGGTCATTTATGAGTGTTAAGGGAATGGATGTTAAGACGTGCGCTGATGAATATAGATCCGTGCCGGATTACTCATTCATATAACGACGCTGGGGTATTAAGTGGGATAAAAAATAATGATGTTGCTGTTTTTCGTGGTGAAGCCTGCTGGCTGAAATGACCAGCGCAATACAGATGCAAAAAGGCCCGCAACGTAGCAGGCCTTTAACCAGACAACATACAACAACCATTATTTTTCATGGTAGCGATGCACTGCCGGATAATATTCCAGTCCATACAGCTGGCTCAGCGGCAGCAGCAGTTCGACGTTAATATCATGCACACGTTCACTCGCCACAGGGCCGCTCAGCAGCTGTTCAAACCAGGCTATCAGTTTCTGTTTCATCTCAGGCTCTCCGCATCAGTTGATGCCCTGAGTAAACCCGCTTATGCCCCCGATCAGAAGCAAAAATTTCTGCGCTGCTTATGCCGGAAATGGCATAAGCAGTCCCCCATCTGTTTAGCCAGTGCCATACACCGGCTGCTCAAAACGGTTACTGCGTTATCAGCGTCACCCAGTTCGCGCCTTTACCAGCCGGGGCTTCAGCAACCCGTTTGAGTTCGCCGCTGGCGGGATCGATAGCGTAACTGCCAATCACCGCGCTCTTCTCCCCGCTGACGATCAGCCATTTACCCTGCGCATCAGTCGCAATACTGCGGGGCTGTTTTTCAACCGGCCAGCTGCCGATCAGCGTTAACTCACCCGACTGTTTATCAACCCGGTAGCCACTGACGGTGCTGGAGGTGCGCTCGGTCACATAGATAAATTGTCCGTCCGGGGTGATTTTGATGTCTGCCGCCCAGATGCGCAGCGTGGGATCGCTGTAGCCCGCCGGGCGCTGCTCGCCATGCTGCAGGTTATATTTCTTCGCCACCGCATTCGGCCAGGTTTTCTGCTCCGTCAGCGACCCATCCGCCGCGCGACGGAACTGCGTAATGGTGCCGCTCATCTCCGCGAGGTTATAGAGAAAACGATTGTCGGGCGATATCACCGAATGTCGTGCGCCGCTGTTCTTCTCGCCCTGAACAAATCCGGTTCCCAGCGGCGTTATCGCGCCGTTATCCGCAAAGGCATATTGCAGCACGCGATCCGCGCCAAGGTTGCCGACGTAGAGGGAATGATTGCTGACGTCGGTGATCACCGAATGGGCATGCGGCCCGGTTTTCACCTCCCCCGTGACCTGTGGTGTCACAATGCCTTTGTCATCAATCCGGTTACTGGTGACGATATCGCTGTCATAAGAGGCAGCCAGCAGATAGCGCCCACTTCTGTCGGTGGTGATCCACGGAAAGCTGGCTGCAACCGGCGTCACCGCCAGTTTCTGCAAGTCACCGTGCGAACCCGAAACGCGCCAGCTGATGATCGAATAAGGCGGACTCCGCAGCGCACCGTAGAGCCGTTTACCATCCGGGCTGGCCGCCAGCGGCATAATCTTTTTACCGGCAGGCGTATCGCCACGCCATTGCAGGCTGCCATTTGCCTCATTGAGCTGATAGCGGGAAACGGTGCCGGATTCGGCATTAGACACATAGACAAAGGTTGTCGCCCATAACGGGGCGCTACACAGCAGCGGCAGGAGTGCCAGCGCCGTTTTCAGACGGATCATAGGGTCACCTTGATAAGTAGTGTCTGCATCATTGCGCAGCAGGCATTACGCTAACCCTGTCTGAGAAGGCTGGCTTTGTGCAACTGTCTGAAATTCGGTTCGAAAGTCTGGAGATGTGACGGAGATGTTATTTTTAATGGTGCTGAAAGAGGTATGACGCCTTTCCCCGCGGCGGGGGAAAGGCGTGAACAGTGCGCTAACCGGTTTTCGCGATCATCTTTCGATAGCGGTTGAGCCACTTGCCGCTGTTAAGTCGCCACCAGAAGAAGATGCCACGCACCGTCCAGTCGAGGAACATCCCCAGCCAGACGCCGGTCACGCCCATCCCCAGTTCAATACCGAGCAGGTATCCGACTACCACGCGGGCGCCCCACATGCTGAACATCGACACATACATGGTGTAACGCGCATCGCGTGCGCCCTTGAGTCCGGCAGGCAGCACCCAGGAAGCGGCCCATAACGGCATAAACAGCGCGTTAAGCCAGATCAGCTGCTTCGTCACGTTAATCACTTCCGGATCGCTGGTATAAAACCGCGCCAGCAACCCGGCCAGCGGCACCGTCAGCAGGGCCATCGCGGTCAGGCAGACCGTCGCCAGCCAGAAGACGTGCCGCACCTGGCGTTCCGCCTGGAACACCTGATTCCTGCCCAGACGGGTACCGGTGATAATCGTTGAAGCCGAACCCAGCGCATTGCCTGGCAGGTTGATCAGTGAGGCGATAGAAAAAGCGATAAAATTCCCGGCAATCTCGCTGGTGCCCATTCCGGCAACAAACACCTGTGTCAGCAGTTTACCGCCGTTGAACAGCACCGACTCGATACTGGCAGGCACGCCTATACCTAAAACTTCCATCAGAATGCTGCTGTTCCAGCGCCGGAAATAGCTCGACAGCGTGATTTTCAGTGACGCGTTAAAGCCGATCATCAGCACGTAGATCACCGCGATCGCCCCGATATAGCGGGTGATGGTCAGTCCGAGCCCGGCACCGATAAACCCTAAACCGTCCCACGAGAAGCAGCCATAAATCAGCACGCTACTGATGATGATGTTGAGGATGTTCATGCCGCCGTTAATCAGCATCGGAATTTTGGTATTACCTGCACCACGCAGCGCCCCGCTGCCAATCAGGGTGATGGCGGCGGCCGGATAGCTCCAGGCGGAAGTCTGCAGATAGCTCAGCGCCAGCGCTTTGACTTTCGGATCGGCGGCACCGGCAATCGCATCGACGATCAGATGGCCCCAGAACTCAATGGCGATCACCAGCACAAAGGCGAGTATCGTCATCATGGCCAGCGACTGACGCGTGGCGGCGCGGGCGCGCTTGCCGTTGCGTTTTGCCAGGCTGAACGCCACCACCACCGTGGTACCGAGATCGATGGCAGCAAAGAACGAGATGATCACCATGTTGAAGCTGTCGGCCAGGCCCACACCCGCCATCGCCTCTTTACCCAGCCAGCTGACCAGGAAGGTGCTCAGTACGCCCATCAATAGCACACAGGCGTTCTCGAAAAAGATAGGCACTGCTAATGGCGATATCTCACGCCAGTAGAGCGTGCGATACGAACGGCGTTTCGGGTACCACGCCGTGCGCTTGATCGCCTGCATCACTGCTACGCCGGGATTTTGCAAAGGATTACCAAATCAGAAGAGACTGGACAGGAGTTCTAATGATGATAGTGGGCAGAGAAATATGCAAAGTCTTTCCGGTGCAAATTAATCATGGTTACAAACTTTTTAATGCCGCCACGGCACAATCTGCCTCACTGCCCCGCCCGCTGTAGCAAACCTGAATATTTCCCTGATGTTATGATCGATTGGGCATGCTTTGCTGCTGGCGGTTTTTCCGCCCTCTCCTCATCGGCAACGCATTTAAAAGTGGCGAATCACCGCTTCTGATAGTAAAGATTTTCTTACTGGATTTCAGTGCAGCGGATCTTCACTTAAAACAGCACTGCTCAGAATTCGCGCTTCGCTGGCGCAAAAAAACGGCGATCACAGATTCTTCACCAATCTCCGCAACAAACCCGCTAAGCTTGGGGCAAATTGCGGAAAAAAAATGGAAGGAGAAACCATGCCGACACTACGGAAAAACCTGACCAGCCAGCAGGCGCTGGATGAACTTGAACGCCTGTACGATGGCGCCGTCGATGCGCTACGTGAGGCGATTAAAGCCTTTACCGAAAACGGCACGCTGCCCGATGCCGCCGCTCGGGCGCAGGGACTATTTGTTTATCCGGAGCTGCGCATCACCTGGCGCGGCGACGGTCCGCAACAGAACCGCACGCGTGCCTGGGGACGTTTCACCCACACCGGCAGTTACAGCACCACCATCACCCGCCCGGCATTGCTGCGCCACTATATTTCGGAACAGCTTCAGATGCTGGAGAAGGAGTATCAGCTGGAGATCGACGTGGGGCCCTCCAGCCAGGAGATCCCCTATCCTTACGTGATCGACGGTTCCGACCTGTCACTGGATCGCACCATGAGTGCCGGTATTGCGCGCCACTTCCCGACCACCGAGCTGTCACAGATTGGTGATGAGACCGCCGATGGTCTGTTCCATGCCGATGCAAAATCCCCTCTGTCGCACTTCGACGCGCTGCGAACCGACTTCTCGCTGGCCCGCCTGCGTCACTACACCGGCACCAGCGTAGAGCACTTCCAGCCGTTTGTGCTGTTCACCAACTACACCCGTTATGTTGATGAGTTTGTGCGCTGGGCGATCGAGCAGGTGCGCGATCCCAGTACCCCTTACGACAGCCTGGCCTGCGCGGGCGATGTGGTGCTGACCGCCGACACCGCTGACAGTGAGTCGATGCTCTCGGATCTGGCATGGAAGAAGCACCAGATGCCCGCCTGGCATCTCACCTCGCCGAATCGTCGCGGTATTACGCTGATTAACATTGGTGTCGGCCCGTCGAATGCCAAAACCATCTGCGATCATCTGGCGGTGATGCGTCCACATGCGTGGCTGATGATTGGTCACTGTGGCGGTCTGCGCGAGAGCCAGCGGATCGGTGATTATGTGCTGGCCCATGCCTATCTGCGCGACGATCACGTGCTCGACAGCGTGCTGCCGCCTGATATCCCGGTACCCAGCATTGCCGAAGTGCAGCGCGCGCTGTATGACGCCACCAAATCGGTGAGCGGCATGCCAGGCGAAGAGGTGAAGCAGCGGTTGCGTACCGGCACCGTGGTGACCACCGACGATCGCAACTGGGAACTTCGCTACTCCGCTTCGGCACTGCGCTTTAACCTGAGCCGTGCGGTGGCGGTCGATATGGAAAGCGCCACCATTGCCGCACAGGGTTATCGTTTCCGGGTGCCGTACGGCACGCTGCTGTGCGTTTCAGACAAGCCGTTGCACGGTGAGATTAAGCTGCCCGGTCAGGCGAATCGTTTCTATGAAGGGGCGATTTCGGAGCATCTGCAGATTGGTATTCACGCTGTTGAGCTGCTGCGCGCCGAGGGCGATAAGCTGCATTCGCGTAAGTTGCGTACCTTTAATGAGCCGCCTTTCAGGTAAGCGTTAGCCGCCTGATGCGGGGAATAAGGCCGGTGCTGCTGACAGGCAGTACCGGCCTCTTGCTTTGGAATTTAACCAACGCGCATGTCAGCGCCGGGACAATTTATACTTTAAAGGTCTCTACAATCAGCCTGAGAGACTGCGCTTGCTCAGAGAGTGACTGAGAAGCACTTGATGATTCTTCTACCAGAGCAGAGTTATTTTGCGTCACCCCATCCATCTGACTGACTGCAATACTCACCTGAGAAATCCCCTGCATCTGTTCAGCCGATGACATTGCAATAGCATCCATGGATTCAGCCAGTTCATCCACTAAATGCACGACTTTGAGAATACTCAAACCCGTATCACTGGCAACAGTGACGCCGCATTCAACCTGTCCGACAGCCTGCTCTATTAACGCTTTAATATCTTTCGCGGCAGTCGCACTACGCTGTGCAAGCGTTCTGACTTCAGACGCGACGACAGCGAAGCCCCTTCCCGTCTCTCCCGCTCGTGCCGCTTCAACGGCTGCGTTCAGGGCAAGAATATTAGTCTGGAATGCGATGCTTTCGATGACGGCGGTGATATCTCTGACTTTAGACGCGCTTTTTGAAATATCACTCATCGTATCTGACATCCGTTTGACGTCCGTTTCGCCTCGTTTTGCAATCGAGGCGGTATCTCTCGCTGAGTTAGCTGTGTCCCTGGCAGTTCTGCTGTTATTTTGTACCGTAGCGGTGAGCTGTTCCATACTCGCAGCCGTTTCCTGCAAGGCAGCAGCCTGCTGTTCAGTGCGGGATGCTAGCTCATTGTTACCTTCAGAAATCTCATTCGCAGAAAGGGCGACTGAAGAAGATCCTGATTTAATCTCTGAAACGATATCCCGTAACCGAACCTGCATGCTGTTTAAAGAGGCCATGAGACTGAGAGTGTCATTTTTCTTCAAGTTAACCGGTGTGGTCAGATCCCCATTCGTGATCGCATAAGCAAGCTTTCGCGCTGTGCTCGGTTCATCACCAAGCTCGCTCATGAGTTTACGAATAAGATAGATGCTGGTGCCCGTGCCGAACAAAATAGCCGCAACTAAAAGCGTCACCAAAATGATGTAGGCTCTTTCGGTATTTTTCGCGTTTTGATTAACTGAGTCATCCGACTGCTTTGCCAGGATTTCACTCATCCGGGTAAGGCCTTCAAGCAGCGGAACCTGTGCGGGTCTGACTTTTTCCAACAGATACTTAACCGTGATGTCACTGTTTTTAGCCAGTGCCAGCGGAACGGTGTTACTGAAGGCATCCAGAGCATTTTTCTCGCTGTCACTGATCTTCGCAAAGGCTTTATATTCTTCCGTATCGCCAGACTGGCTGATCATCGTATTCAGTTGATCCCTGCTGGCAGCAAATTTAGCCTTCAGTTTAACCAGACGATCAGACTGCTCCTGGATAAGAGCCTGATCTGAAAAGAGTGATAAATTCCTGACGGTTATCGCCATATCGCGCTGCGCCAGGGTAAGTTCATTGATTAATTTTGTTTTTTTCATATCACCCTGAACAACTGACTCAAGCGTGCTTTTAGCCTGATATAAAGAGTGAATAGCGACAACGATACATATGGAGAAAAAGATGATTAATGTGCCAAATCCGGAACCGAGGCGTGTAGAGATTTTCATTATACTTCCTTAAAGGGGGCAGCGATATAGATCTATCGGCATCTGTTTTTTTAACTTCAATGAATATTTATCACGTATAAAATCTACAGAAAAATTAATCAGCACTTTCGAAATATCACAACAAATCATAAATTATACAGGCACTGAAGCCTTTAAAATTAATCATAAGCCTGTTGCCAGGGCTTTAAATTATCAGGCTCATTATGTTTCATATTAATTTAATTTATTATTTCATTACCCTGTACGTTCACAAATCTGCCGCGCTTGTCATAAAAGCGTCATTTAACTTTTGCGGTCGGTATCTGTAAGGCTTTAAAACATACAGGCTCTGCCCGTACATAAAAATCCTGGATATAATTAATGATGATTTCATCTTCATTTTTACCTGTAAAAAAGTAGCCCTCGGAAATACAGATAAATCATACTTACAAATAACGTCAGAAACAAAAAATTAATTCCTGAGCAAAAATCATCATTTTTTCCCCCTTATGGTGAGCGGTAATAACCTGGCACTGTAACTCACCACCATTCAGCCATCTCAAACCGGCTTTCTTTTTTCATCAGTGCCCGCACTATCATTCTTAACGGAATTCACCAATTTACCGATTGCCGGAGATGCATCACGATACCGGGTTGCGAGTATGACGCCAGTATTGAGTGCCTGGCCCTCAATCGTTAAGAACACGACCCCGCTATGCAGATTATTTCGCATAGAATCAGGAACAACTGAAATGCCAAAACCGGCACTTACCATCGGTATGATCGCCTCAATCTGTAGCGCCTCCTGCCCACGTACAGGTGTGAACCCTGCCTGATGACAGGCAGCCATAAGAGTATCGAACATTCTCCCGATGTTGTTTCTCTCGCAGAGAACAAACGGCTCGTGGGCGAGCATATCCAGCGAAATAGCGCCGCCTGAAAGAGCAAGCCGATGATTTACCGACAAAACAACAGCCAGCGGCTCCTGTAAAACCGGAGTAAGCGCAAGGCCATCCAGCGTATCCGTTAGTGGTCGAATAAATGCCGCATCTATAGTTCCTTCAAGAAGCTTCCGGATAAGATCAGGCGTGTGGCCTTCAAGTACGGACTTCAGCAGTAACTCAGTATGATTACACTTAAACTGACAAAGGCGAGCGGCGATTTCCCGGTTGAAATAGGTTCCGCCTGCAAATCCTAAATTTATTTCGTTGCATTCACCCCGCCTGAAGCGTTGCACATCACTCAATGCATCATCAACATTAGCCAGAATATGTCGCGCATGCTTAAGTAACACACTTCCGCCTTCAGTAAGTTCAACCCCTCTGGAACGACGATTAAACAATTTTATTTTCATCTGCTTTTCCAGACGCTGTATCTGCAAACTCAGAGGCGGCTGACCAATCCCTAACCGTTCAGCTGCGCGGCCAAAGTGCCCTTCTTCCGCGACAGCAATGAAATAACGCAGGTGATGCAGCTTCATATATTTACCTTTATATTTTTCACTAAAAGATATCGAAAGCATCACTATGGGTGTATTGCACCGATAAATCAGCCGTGCATACTGCTTCATCTAAAAAATTTTGGTTCAAAGTGCCATGCCAATTTGAGTTAGTAAAACCAGACTATCTGATTAATAGAAAACCGGAGCACATGCATTGAAAATAAAACGAAGAACTGTCTGGACATTGCTATGCCTGTTCTGTGCGCTGTTCTGGATTCTGATATTCTCTTTCTTTAACCATGCTTTAGCGGCAGACCAGCATCATAAAAAAAGCCGCAGTTATGGTGACGTTCCACCAGAACAGCTTGTTCAGAAAATAAAACGGCTTGATTTGACAGAGCAACAGAGAAAATTTCTGGAATCGGTATTGCAAAACGAGGGTGCCAGGGATGAAAAGAAATGATTAGGATGTTGCCGGTCCTGACCTCATTCATTTTCGCTGGACGCTAACCTGAAAAAATTTTGCAGTGCCATTAACACCCTTCCAGTCAGGGCAATCTCGAGCAGAAATGTGGGATCTTTTTGCTGCAACCAGAACAGAAAATCAGGATCGCTGGTTAACGGCTCTAATTCACGATAAGCAACCTTCAGAAGCGCTAAATTATTGATATAGGTATCAAGCGAGGTATAACGGCCCTCGCTGAGTTGTAAAAGTAACAGGTCGATACGTGCCTTTATGTCTTTAACGTACTCATACTTCTGGTGCATTCAGCTACCCGTTCATCACATAATTAAGTTAAAACTCAGGCGCTGATATCGTCATAATAGTGAAACACTATCAGCACAGTAGTCACTATGGTGACGTTCTTATCGCGTTGGCCTGGTTCATATTGAAAAATATATCTCATCCTTTTGGTATTGCATCACCCAGCTGAGGTTGGGCATAAACAGTAGCAACAGGCCGACCAATCGCTCACTCACCGACGTTATACCTCCTCAATTTAAAGCGGCCAGTAATGGCGCTTAATGACTGAATCTGTTATTTGGCAGTCCTTACTGCCGTCGTTGCAGCCTGCTGCTCAGTCAGACCCGCCAGAATGTCGTTGTTATCGCTAATCAGTCTGGTGACAGGGGTCACTTCTCCTGCGAGATTACGCAGTTTTACCAGGGCCTCCTGCAGGACTCGCGCAACAGCTATCCGGGTCAGTATCAGCATCCAAAGAGAAAATCCGGAAATTTTCTGAACCTTAGTGAACTCTTTGTCTTTCAGCATAATGTCAGGGCTTTAGCGCCTGGCTTATAATTTATCGGCAATTTTCCTGGTAATAACAGTTATGTAATTAACGTCACTCTGGATGCCAGACAGCTGGCACAGCGTGTTAAAATAATTTTTAGCATTGAAGCAAAACCCGCGACCAGGATGCCCATGATTTTATTCGTTTAAATAAACACTACTCTTAAAAATAATTTAAAAAATAAAATTAATCTGCAAATTAACCACTTATTTTTTATAAAAGGATGATGGAAAACCATCATAATAATAACCTACCGACCGCTGTAAAAAATTGCAGTTAAGCTGACGTGGTAAATAAATTGAGATCGCAGGCTCCTCACGGGTGCAGGAGTTGCACTGGTTCAGGTGTGCAGAGTGGCGCTTACAGGATGGGGTTTTAAATGTACTGGCATCTGAAAAATTTGATGTCTGTCAGGTTTAATCTATTGTGGCTGCGCTTAATTATGCTGAAAGATGGCCGATAACTTTTATACCCTTCACCAGGGACATTTGATGACCTATAAACATGCAGTATTTGGCTCCCATGGGAGCCATTTTTTATCGATTGTGGCTTGTGGCTGGCTTGCTCGCTCCGTAACCAATCTGAGTCGGTGCTGGTCCCTGTTTTAGCCGTATCGTTTTAGCTGAAATGTGACGCATGCGATGAGAATTTTATTCTTGCGGTGAATATGGCAGAACAGACAAGCATAAGGATGCTCTTCCAGCCCGGCAGTATCGGCAGAACACGCGCTGAGTGCGTTGATGAGCCTGCCCGTCTGCACGATAGTATTTGTGTAAAAGGCATTACGGGGTACCGTCCGTCATCATCCCTCAATACGAACGGATCTTTAGGGCAATCTCAGAGATAAATAGGTTTGCCTGACCCGATCATCAGCTGCATCGGCAGATGAAATTAAAAGTCGTAACATAACTGAAGTATATTGCAGGCGAAATATAAAAACATACACAGCAACAAAAATCATCATTATTAAACTTGTCACTCTATAATTGCTGTGCAATATAAATAGCAGCCGACTGGCGAAGCTATTTATTAGAATCAGCGCCACATACTGGCAATGCATTTCTGTTTTTCATATATAAATTAAATAAAGTACGCATAAAGAAACTCCAACATGGAGGATTCCAGACAAGGACTGTTGAGTGAGAATTATCATACCTTTGGCAGCGCAGATAATAAATTTAATTACTCACTTAAAGAGGATTCATTGTGAAAGTTAAAAATATGACTGTGTTAGCGAGTATGGTTTTATTGTACTCCACTCAGGGTATGGCCAGGCAATTTGATATCAGTGCAGCAAACATTGACGTCAATACCTCTAAATCTTCCTTCATTCTTACTGGTGCAGGAGGCGCAGGTGGCGCAGGTGGCGCTGGGGGTGCAGGAGGAGCGTTAGGCGGGCAAGGTGGTGCCGGAGGTGTTGGCGGCGCGGGTGGTGCTGGCGGAAGTGATGGTAATGGCGCCGCTAACGCCAGCCAGAATGGTAATAATTCCAATAATGATAATGGCAGTAAAAACGGCAACGGTTCTGATCAGGGTAATAACAGTAATAACGGCACCGGGAATGCTAACGGGAGTGGTGACGGTAACGGAAATGATGCAGGCAACGGCGGTGGTGATGGAGGAGGTGATGGCGGCGGTGATGGCGGCGGTGATGGCGGCGGTGATGGCGGCGGTGATGGCGGCGGAGACTGATAGTCTGGCGTCCATTAACTAAAAAGCTCCTGTTTGTAACCGTTATGGCAGGAGCATTATCACTGTTAGCACAGGAACAGCACATGAAACTTACCAGAAGTTACCCATTATTTTTAGCCACCGTATTGACCGTAGCATGTCCCTTTTACTCGCTGGCTCAGACTGCCGGCGACATGAATACTTCATCCTCAAATACCACCCTCCAGCCCTCAGCAGGCAAAGACGGACAACAAGGCAATGGTGAAAACGGAGGCGCGGGAGGCAAAGGAGGCGCTCCGGGAGAAGGTACTAACGGAGGAAAAGGCGGCAATGGCGGTAATGGCGGCAATAGTGGGAGCGCCGATAATCCCGATACATCAAGTAAAGGCGGTGCGGGTGGCGCAGGCGGTGCGGGTGGCGCAGGCGGTGCGGGTGGCGCAGGTGGTGCGGGTGGCGCAGGCGGTGCGGGTGGTAACGGAGGTACCGGTGGAGAAAGTTTTCTGAAAAGGATTTTCAAATGAAAACAATCACTTTGTTAGCTTCGCTAATCATCATTCCGTATGCGCATGCTGAGTACATAACGGATATGTTGAGTTCACACCATAATGTCATTCTCATTGATGCCGCTGCAGGTTCTGATGGCGGACCGGGTCAGAACGGCGGTGCCGGGGCCAATGGCGGTCCGGGTGAAAATGGAGGACGAGGGGGAAACGGGGGTATCGGAGGAAATGGAGGGCCAGGAGGAAATGGTGGTGCCGGAGCCAATGGCGGTGATGGCGGAAATGGCGGCCTGGGAGGAAACGGTGGAAATGGCGGGAACGGAGGTGCTGGACAGAATGGCCAGGCCGGAGGCAATGGCGGGAATGGAGGAAGCGGCAGTATGGGGGGAGATGGCGGAAACGGTGGAAATGGAGGGGATGGCAGCAATGGTAGTGCTGGTGGCGCAGGGGGGAACGGAGGGAATGGTGGCAGCACGGGAGGTGACGGCGGTGCGGGAGGTAACGGGGGTGACGGGGGAGATGGCGGCGACTAAATTCACCCACGCCTTAATATCTCTTCTCCCTGGCTGCAGGCTTATAAACAGGCCAGAACAGCAATTATCACGGGTAAATTCACAACTTAAATAGGCATTTCAATAACACTGATTTAGCGTAAGAAAACTTTCCGCCAGCTCAACATTAAAATCAGCTTACCTGAATTAACTAAAACGCTCAGAGATCCTGTCAACGCTGAGTATGTGTGAAACCCTCTTTTTTTACCATCAGGGAAATGCAACCTGGAGTTGGAGTACAGTGGAACCCCGGATTTTTGATAGCCATGATGTGAGAAATAATGGAATTAAATACACCGCTGAAATGGAGTAACGAGTAACAACAAACGCCACAAGTGAAATGCTTTTATAATTTAAACGCATAAACGAGAACAGCCGTGAATAACGACAACTCCGCCATATGCGCTCTATTGCAATGTTTCGCAGTGTATCAGACACCGCCTGCCCCATAGCCTGGCGGACGATACCCGCTCAGTGTTAACGTGCTGCAAAGTGATTTGAAACTCCCATACGTCTGGCGGGCGTAACCCGCTCAGTGCTAACGCGCTGCTAAAGGACCTGAAAATCCTCGTCGCCTGGCGGGCGTAACCCGCTCAGTGTCAGCCTGCTACAAAGTGAAATAAGCCTGGTCCTCCCCCGCTTTCAGCGGCCTGAGGCTGCCCATCCGGGTAACAAACCCACCGGCAGGGGTTTACCAGAGGCGTCCGCAGCGCTGAGGAACAACCGGAAGCCGGGAGCCGACAGGACGTCGGCGAAAGGACGGCACGAGCCAGGGATGGCGAGTCCGGACGGTCCGTCGGCCGCAGGACGTGACGAAGGCACCCCGCTACGCGGGGCGCGCAGGCAGCCGGACGCCGGGATTGTTAAGGGGCGGGCGTCCGCCCCTTGACGCGTCCGCCTGCTCAGGCAACCTGAAACTCCCCATCGCCTGGCGGGCGTAACCCGCTCAGTGCTAACGCGCGGCTAAGTGGACTAAAACGCCCCATCGCCTTGCAGGCGAAATCCGCTCAGTGTCAGCCCGCAGCCATGCGAAACCCGCTCATAGCCAGCCCGCTGCTAAGCGCCCCCCTGCCGCCAGGCAACAACTAAGCACTCAACCATCCCAGCTTAATCACAAACAGAATCGACAGGATAACCAGCGCCGCATTCACCTCTTTCGCGCGTCCGCTCAGCAGCTTCACCAGCGTCCAGGTAATAAAACCAAACGCGATGCCGTTGGCGATCGAATAGGTCAGCGGCATGGTCAGCGCGGTCACGGTGACTGGCGCGGCGGTGGTGATATCTTTCCAGTCAATCTCTGCCAGGCCCGATGCCATCAGCACCGCTACAAACAGCAACGCAGGCGCGGTGGCATAAACCGGAACACTGGAGGCCAGCGGCGAGAAAAACAGGGCCAGCAGGAACAGCACGGCGACCACAATCGCGGTCAGGCCGGTACGGCCACCGGCACTCACGCCCGCCGCCGATTCCACATAACTGGTAGTGGTCGAGGTGCCGAGCAGTGAACCAAACAGCGCAGCCGCACTGTCAGCAATCAGCGCACGGCCCATCTTCGGCACGTTACCCTGCTCATCCGCCAGACCGGCGCGTTTGGTCACACCCAGCAGCGTGCCCGTGTTATCAAACACGTCAACAAACAGGAAGGCAAAAATCACGCTGATCAGGCCGACGTTAAACGCGCCGGCAATATCCAGCTGCATAAAGGTCGGTGCAATCGACGGCGGTGCAGAGAAGACCCCGGCAAAGGGCGAAAGACCAATGCCCATTGAGATAAAGGTCACCAGCAGAATACCGATCAGCACTGCGCCCGTCACCCGACGCGCTTCCAGTACCACGATAACCACAAAGCCAAGCATCGCCAGCAGCGGACCCGGTTTAGTCAGGTCGCCAATGCCCACCAGCGTTGCCGGGTTATCGACCACAATGCCCGCCCCTTCCAGCGCAATCAGTGCCAGAAAAAGGCCGATACCGGCACCAATCCCGGCGCGCAGCGGCAGCGGAATACTGGCAATAATCCATTCACGAATCTTAAATAGCGACATCGCGAAGAAAATCACCGCCGAGAGAAACACCGCGCCCAGCGCAATCTGCCACGTATAGCCCATGTGCAGCACGACGGTGTAGGTGAAAAAGGCGTTCAGTCCCATACCCGGAGCCAGCGCAATCGGATAGTTGGCGATCAGCCCCATCAGCACGCAGCCAATCGCCGCCGCCAGACAGGTGGCGACAAATACGGCACCCTTGTCCATGCCGGTCGCGCCCAGAATACTTGGGTTCACAAACAGAATATAAGCCATCGCCAGGAAGGTGGTGATCCCGGCGATAATCTCAGTACGAACCGTCGTGTTATGCGCTTTGAGTTTGAATAGTTTTTCTAACATCATCATCTCTCGATACAGGAGACATCAGTCTCACTTGCCAAAGGGGTTTGCATGCTGATTATTCTGTTTCCGGGACACTGATGCTGGCCGCTGCATACTTGCGTGCCAGAATCGCCTGAAATCCCTGACTTACCCACTGCCCAAAGCAATTGCCATGCCATCTCCCGACGCAATCGATTACCTGGCAGAGCCGGGTACGCCTAAGAGAATTCCGAACCAAAACGAGGCGCGATTATGGTGCAATGCACCGATGCCGCGCAATCGTTTTCCTGCGGCAAACAGGCAGCCCCGAAAAACTCTGCGCCAGCGCACGCTTCCGCACTCTCACAGGCGAAGCTGGTCACGTTTCAGCACGCGGCCTCAGCAAGCTTTTCTGGCCTGTGTAGACTCCTGAATTAACTCTTTCGTAACATTGAGGCCGCGCAATGAAGCCAGCAATTTTGGTGGTGGATGATGATCCTGCAGTCTGCGACGTCTTGCAGGATGCGTTAAGTGAACATCTGTTAACGGTCTACCGCTGCCATCAGGGACGCGAGGCGCTATCGATGCTCAGCGAACACCCTGAGATCTCGCTGGTGATGCTGGATATGATGCTGCCCGATACCAACGGGCTACTGGTGTTGCAGCAGCTTCAGCGTCAGCGACCCGAAGTGCTGGTGATTATGCTGACCGGTATGGGTTCTGAAGCGGAGATGGTAGTGGGCCTTGAGATGGGCGCAGATGACTACATCGCCAAACCCTTTAATCCACGCGTGGTGGTGGCGCGAACCCGGGCGGCCCTGCGTCGCAGCGGACGCATTGCCCAGGCCGACCCTGAACAGGAGGGCTGGCGTTTTGGCGGCTGGCAACTGGATGATGGCCGCTGCCAGCTGTTTAATCCGCAGCGCGAGCTGGTGCCGCTGACCCAGGGGGAATATAGCCTGTTACGCGCGCTCGTACGCCACGCCCGCAAGGTACTGACCCGCGATCAGTTACTGGAGCTGACCCACAGCGAAAGTCTCGACGTGTTTGACCGTACCATCGACGTGCTGATCATGCGGCTGCGCCGTAAAATCGAAACTAATCCGCACCAGCCCGACCTGATCCGCACCATTCGCGGACTGGGCTATGTCTTTTCGGCCGATGTGGTGAAACCCGATTCAACAACGCGTGCCAGTCAGATTGCCTGATTACGCCTGCCGCGCGCAGGATAGCCAGTGCGCGTAATCGTTGCACAGCAGCCAGCGCGGCTCTTCATCCTCCTGCAGCGGATTGAAACGAGCCAGCGGCGTCAGAAACACATTGTCGTTTTCATCATCGTTGGTCATCGATACCTCGCCCACCAGCACGTCGCCGAAGCCACTTTCCCCCCAGAAACTGTGCCAGATGCCCGCCTCCAGCGTCACGCTTTCACCCGGTGAGAGCCGCAGCTGTGAACCGGCGGCGTGGGTCTGGCGCAGGCCATCCAGCGACACCGCCACCAGCGAGTCAGCCAGCCCGTCACCATCGCGGTTATGCAGTTCGACAATCAGATTCCCGCCGCCGCGATTAATGATGTCTTCCATCTTGCGCGGATGGTAGTGCATCGGCGTCTGCTGCCCTTCCCGTACGTGCATTATTTTCTCGGCGTAGGGTTTATGCCACGGCTGCCCGTTTGGTGAACCGTTGCGCAGAGTAAACAGTGTCAGCCCGGTCTGCAGAAAATCAGCCGCGCCAAAACTGGTGAGATCCCAGCCCAGCCGCAACGCCAGAATCTCCTGCGCGACCTCACGATCCTGAGCCCGCCACTGGCTCACATCGAAATCGGCCCACGGCGGCAGATGCACATCCTGCTGCCGGAAAAACTCGCGCGTATGTTGCAGGTAATAATTAACCTCTGAACGTTGCATAGCGGCCTCCTGAGAGCGGCACCCTAAAGGTGCCGCACTAAAGCTTATTTCACCGTCCAGCCCTGGTAGCTGCCGATATTATTACGATCGATCAGTTTCACCGGGATCAGCACGGGCTTATCGGGTGCCGGTTTGCCCTGCAAAATGTCATAACCAATCTCGACCGCTTTGGCGGCCATGACCTGTGGATCCTGCGCAGGCGTCGCGACGAACAGTGAATTCTTGCGCTTGAGCGCCTCTTCACCGTCCGGTGAGCCATCGACGCCAACGATAAAGAACTCACTGCGCTGCGCCTGTTTCGCCGCTAAGTCTGCACCTATCGCTGTCGGGTCGTTGATGGCAAACACCGCATCAATTTTTGGATTAGCGGAGAGCAGACCGGTCATGACTTCCAGTCCGCCTTCACGACTGCCTTTGGCGTTCTGGTTGTAAGAGAGCAGCTTGATGTCAGGATGGGTTTTCAGCTCGGTCATGCAGCCTTCAACGCGGTTCTGCACCGCAGAGACTGGTGGTCCGTTGATGATCACCACGTTGCCTTTGTTCTTCAGGCGGTCAGAAATATATTTACAGGCCATCGCGCCCGCCTCGGTGTTATCGGAGGTGATGGTCGCATTCGCGCCATCGGCCGCCACGTCGACCGCCACCACTACAATACCGGCATCACGCGCCCGCTTCACCGCCGGGGCGATCCCTTTGGAATCCGCGGCGTTGAGGATAATCATGTCGACTTTAGCCGCAATAAAGTTATCAATCTGGCCCACCTGCTGACCGAGATCGTAGCCGCTGGAGACCAGCGTCACATTCACCTTATCGCCCGCCAGCTGACGCGCCTTCATCTCCGCGCCTTTGGTGATCTGCACGAAGAAGGGGTTTGCCAGATCGCCGACCGTTACGCCGATAGATTTGAGTTCTTTTGCCTGAGCCAGGCCGGTACTGAACAGCGTCGCCGCCAGCAGCCCGGTTACAATCGGATTAAAACGCATAGACCTTCTCCTGCTGTTTTCAAGGTGCCAACCACTTAATGGCGTTTTTTAGGTGGCGGAGGTGAAATGGCACAGCCGCCCTTTTAAGACTCAACTCACATGATGACGGGTACGGTATTTGTCGATCAGAACCGCGATGATGATGACCGCGCCCTTGATTACCAGCTGCCAGAAATAGGAGACCCCCATCAGCGTCATGCCGTTATTCAGCGTGGCGATAATCAGCGCGCCAATCAGGGTGCCAGTGATGGTGCCGATGCCGCCGACAAAGCTGGTACCGCCGAGGATCACCGCCGCAATCGCATCCAGCTCATAGCCCACCCCGAGGTTGCCGTTGGCGCTGTAAAGCCGCGAGGCGCTCATCAGACCGCCCAGCCCCGACAGCAGGCCACTCATGCCGTAGACAAACAGCAGCACCATTCCGACCTTGATACCGGTGAGACGCGCCGCCTGGATATTGCCGCCAACCGCGTAAATATGGACGCCCAGCGTGGTGCGGCGCAGGATGAACCAGCAGATGGCGATCACCGCAAAGGCAATCACAATCAGCCACGGCACCGGCCCGAGATAGCCGTTGCCGATCCACTCAAAGTTAATATCGGAATTGATTACCGTGGTGCCATCCGCCAGCAGGTAAGCGGCTCCGCGCAGCGCGGTGTAGGTGCCAAGCGTGACGATAAAGGGCGGCAACCCGGCCCAGGCGACAAGAATGCCGTTGAACAGCCCCATCACCAGGCCTGCACCCAGCGCCATCGGAATGGTCATGGAAGCCAGCATCGGATCCAGCGACGCCACCAGCGCCACCACCGCAGTGGTTCCCAGCATTGACCCCACCGACAGGTCGATGCCGCCGGTGAGGATCACAAAGGTCATGCCTGCCGCCAGCACGATGTTAATCGACGCCTGACGGGTGATGTTGAGCAGGTTTGCTTCGGTAAAGAAGTTCGGCGTGACGAAACCAAATACCGCCACGATCAGGATCAGAATCGGCAGGATACCCACCGTTTGCAGCAGATCGCCCATCAGGGCGCGTTTCAGCGTCGGTGCTTTGGTGCGGGCCAGTTGTGTCATGGTGGTCTCCTTAGTTTTCGCCTGCTGACGCGCTGTGCGCACCGGTTGCCAGCGTCATAATATTTTCCTGACTGATGTGGCTGCCCTCCAGCTCACCGACGATGGTGCCTTCGTGCATCACGTAAACGCGGTCGCTCATCCCGACCACTTCCGGCAGTTCGCTGGATATCATCAGAATCGCCACGCCCTGCCGCGCCATCTCCTGCATCATCCGGTAGATCTCACTTTTCGCCCCGACATCGACGCCGCGCGTCGGCTCATCGAGGATCAGGATGCGCGGGCCAATCGCCACCCAGCGCGAAATCAGCAGCTTCTGCTGGTTACCGCCCGACAGACCGCCCGCCCGGACCTGAGCGTGAGGAACGCGAATATTGAGTGAAGCGATCGCCTCACTGGCGATGGTCTGCCCTTTGCGGCGGTTCAGCATCCCGTAACTGGCATCACGTTCCAGCGTCGCCATCACGATGTTCTCCTGCGCCGCCATCTCCAGAAACAGTCCCTGCTCTTTACGGTTTTCGGTGAGGAAACCGATGCCGCGTGCAATTGCATCGCGCGGTGAATGGATGGTGACCTTTTCGCCATCGATCCAGATCTCGCCCTCTTTCGGCTTGTGCACGCCAAAAATCAGCTGTGCCAGCTCGCTGCGGCCTGCGCCTACCAGCCCGGCCAGGCCGACAATCTCTCCGGCACGCACTTCAAGACTGCTGGGATGCACTTTGCCGCCGTCGGTAAGGTGATTGACCGCCAGCCGGATATCGCCCAGCGGGATAGCACGGTCTTTGTTAAACAGGTCGCTGAGCGGCCGTCCGACCATCATCCGCACCAGTTCGCTGGCGTTGAGCTGGTCACGGGTCAGGCTGCCCACATACTCCCCGTCGCGCAGCACGCTGACGCGGTCGGACAGCTCATACACCTCCGCCATGCGGTGGCTGATATAGATGATCGCCATGCCTTCGCTGCGTAGCCGTTTGATCAGCGCGAACAGCTGTTCGGTTTCGCGGTTGGAGAGCGCGGCGGTCGGCTCATCCATCACCAGAATGCGGCTGTTGCGCTGCAGCGCGCGGGCGATCTCCACCTGCTGCTGCTCGGCGATGCTCAGGCGGCTGACCCGATCCCAGGCGCTGAACTGCGCGCCGAGCCGGTCAATGACCCGCTGCGCCTCTTCGGCCATTTGCCGCCGCCTGACCAGCCCGCCAGGCGCGATTTCGCTGCCGAGAAAAATGTTCTCCGCCACCGTCAGGTTGGGTGCCAGGTTGATCTCCTGATAAATCAGGGTGATCCCGGCGGCCAGTGCCTCCTTCGGCCCTTTCAGCGCCCAGGGCTTGCCTTCAATTAAAATTTCCCCGCTGCTGGCGGTATAGGCACCGGCCAGAATCTTCATCAGTGTGCTTTTACCTGCGCCGTTCTCCCCCATCAGCGCGTGGACCTCACCGGGATAAACCGTGAGATCGACGCCCTTCAGGGCATAAAAGCTGCCGAAGCGCCGGGTAATTCCCCGCATTTCCAGTATCGGTGTGGCTGTCATCGCCTCGCTCCTGCGGACTGTGGATAGCCGTCAGTAAAGCAACGCCAGATAAACGGAAAATGTCAGCAGCCATTCATATTTGTCATAAACGCCCGACTGCACGCTCCTATACTCGGCCCATCGTTGCAGTGATTAAGAGGTCGTGGGATGCAGCGCACTTATCCGTGGCAGGCCGGGGCGCGTGGCCGCCTGTTGCTGTTCAATCTGCTGGTGGTGTCGGTCACGCTGATGGTCAGCGTGGTGGCGATCTTCGGCTTTCGTCATGCCGGGGCGATTCAGGAGCAGGCGCAGGCACAGACCCTGGCCGACATGAACGGCAGCCTGGCGCTGGCGCGGGATACCGCCAACGTGGCGACAGCGGCAGTGCGGCTGTCACAGGTGGTGGGCGCGCTGGAGTATCAGAGCGAGTCACAGCGGCTGCAGCAGAATCAGCAGGCGTTGCAGCAGTCGCTGAGCCTGCTGGCCAGTGCGCCGCTGGCGGCGCGTCAGCCGGAGCGCATCGCCCGGATCCGCGCCCGCAGCCTGATGCTGGAACAGACGATTAACAGCCTGCTGCTGACCGGCCACCAGCGTCATCTGCAGCGCAACAACATGCTGAGCGACCTGTGGCAGACGCAGATTCTGCTCAGCCATATCGACCAGCTGGTGCAGCGGGAACAGCGGGAACAGCGGACGTTGCCGGATGCCGCACTGCGGGAGCAAACCGAACGGCTGATCACCATCGCGATCCGCACACCCTCGCCCATCGCCGTCATCGAACAGCTCCAGCAGGTGATGGCGCAGTGGCGCAACGTGCCGCTGACGGGCGTGACCGGCGAAAACGTGCAGCGACTGCTGGCCACCCAGCAGCGCCTGCTGCCGCTGGCGGAGGCGCTGGAACAGAGCGACCTGGCGATCGCCTATGCCACCTACCGGATTAAAGCGCTGGTGGCGATGCTGAATGAAGATATTAGTGCCTCGGTGCAGCAGGTGGCGTTACAGAGTGAAGCGCGCACCCAGGCGACCCATCGTGAGCTGGATTCCATCATCGGCTTTATCGCGCTGTTTGCGCTGCTGGCGCTGGCAATTACCGGCTATGCCGGTATCTACATCTACCGCAATCTCGGGTCGAGCCTGACGGCGATTGCCGGGGCCATGACGCGGCTGGCGCAGGGCGAGCAGAACGTCAGCGTGCCAGGGCTGCAACGCCGCGACGAGCTGGGCGAGCTGGCGCGGGCGTTTAATGTCTTTGCGCGTAATACCGCCTCGCTGGCTCACACCTCACGGCTGCTGAAAGAGAAGAGCAACCAGCTGGAATCCACCTTTCTGGCGATGCGCGACGGCTTTGCGCTGTTTGATAACAACGGGCAGCTGGTGGTGTGGAACGCCCAGTATGCGGAGCTGCTCGGCATCGCGCCGCATGAACTGCATCGCGGCGTCCCCTGGCAGCAACTGCTGGCGCCGCTGGCGGTGGATCTGCACGATCCCGGTGAACCGCAGGAGATCCGGCTGGCCGATGGTCGTACGCTTGAGCTGCGCTTCAGCCCAATCCCGCGGCGCGGCATGGTCAATACCGTGCTGGACCGGACCTCGCGTAAAACGCTGGAGGAGGCGCTGCAGCACAGCCAGAAGATGAAGGCGGTTGGCCAGCTGACCGGCGGACTGGCGCACGACTTTAACAATCTGCTGGCGGTGATTATCGGCAGTCTGGCGCTGACCGAAGGCCAGCTGACGCCCGGCCCGCTGGCCAGCCGGATTGATCGGGCGCGGCAGGCGGCCGACCGCGCTGCACAGCTGACCCAGCGGCTGCTGGCGTTCTCACGCAAGCAGGCTCTCTATCCCCGTGCGGTGTCGGTGGTGACGCTGGTGGATAACCTGCAGGGGCTGCTGCAGCACTCGCTGCTGCCCGGCCAGCAGCTGATTATTGATGCGCAGCGTCCCGGCTGGCCCGCCTGGATTGATGCCAGCCAGCTGGAGAATGCGCTGATGAATCTGGTGGTAAATGCCCGCGATGCGATGCATCAGCAAAGCGGCGAAATCCGGCTGCGCATCTGGAATCAGCGTCGTCTGGAGGGCGATGAAAAGCGTGACAGGGTCACAATCGAGGTGATAGACCACGGCTGCGGCATGTCGGCCGGGGTTCGTGAGCAGGTGTTTGAGCCTTTTTTCACTACCAAGGCTACCGGCAGCGGCAGCGGGCTGGGCCTGTCGATGGTTTATGGTTTTGTACGGCAGTCAGGCGGCCAGATTGAACTGGAAACCGCGCCAGGCCAGGGCACCACGGTGCGGCTGCTGTTGCCGCGTGCGCCGGAAGCCGCCGCCGCAGTGATCGCCCCGCCATCGCCCATTGAGGCGGACATATCGGCGGAGATTGAGGCGGCCAGTAACCGGCTGGTGCTGGTGCTGGATGATGAACCGGCGGTGCGCCAGACACTCTGTGAGCATCTGCATCAGCTGGGTTATCTGACGCTGGAATGCGGAGACGGTGAAGAGGCGCTGGCGCTGCTGCGCCAGACCCCCGATATCGACCTGCTGATCAGCGACCTGATGCTGCCCGGCGAGATTAACGGCGCGGAGGTGATCCGCCAGGCGCAGCAGAACTGGCCGCAGCTGGCGACGCTGCTCATCAGCGGTCAGGACCTGCGACACCAGCCGGTGACGCTGCCGCTGTGCGAACGGCTGGCGAAGCCCTGGCAGCAGGCACAGCTGGTGCAGGCGTTACAGCGGGCCTGGCAGCGCAGCGAAAGGCTTAATCGCGCGCAGCAGGCTGCCACAACGGTACCGGCTTCCCACTGATGTAGCGCTTGCGCAGGCGGCTGGAGATCACATCCATCACCATCACTACCACCACCAGAATCAGCGTCAGGAACATCACCACATCCCAGTTCCACAGGCGCATATTCTCAGCGTAAACCAGACCGACGCCCCCGGCGCCGACAAAGCCCAGCACCGCCGCTGAGCGGGTATTGGACTCTATCTGGTAAAGGCTCAGCGCCAGAAACTGCGGGAAGGACTGGGTGAAAATGCCGAAGCGGTGTTTCTGCAGGCTATTGGCGCCCACTGCGCCCAGTCCGCGACCCGGTGAACGCTCCACCGCTTCGTGCCCTTCGGCGTAGAGTTTGCCGAGCAGACCGACATCCTGCAGGATAATCGCCAGCACCCCGGCCAGCGGCCCCATGCCGACCGCCCGGACGAAGATCAGCCCCCAGATCGCCATGTCGATGCCGCGCAACACGTCAAACAGACGGCGCATCAGAAACGCCAGCGGTTTCGCGGTTCGGCTGTGCATCACGTTGCGCGCCGCCAGAAACGACAGCGGCAGCGCCAGCAGCGAGGCAGTCAGCGTGCCGGCAAAGACAATCCCTAAGGTGATGCCGACCTGCGACAGATAGTAGCCAAACGGCCAGTTCAGGAAGTCGTGCCAGACAAACATCCGCAGGAAATAGCGCCCCAGCTGCTGACAGCCCATCAGCAGGCGCGACCACTCCAGACCAAATACCGAGAAGAAAAAGAGGTAATAGAGCAGCACCGCCAGTGTGATCAGCGCCAGGCGACGCAGATAGCGCGGCTGTGCGGCGAAGAGTTCACGATGCTGCTGCTTCATTAGCGCGATATCGGGAACGGTGCTTATCATGTCCTGTCTCCTGTCACACGGCGACGAAGCTGGCCGGAGAGCGTATCCAGCAGTGACACCACAATCAGGATCAGCAGCAGCGTCATACTGACCTGATCGTAGCGGTCCAGTTTGATGTTGGTCATCAGCTCCTGGCCGATGCCGCCTGCGCCGACCAGCCCAAGGATGGTTGAGGAGCGGAAGTTAATCTCCAGCCGCATAAAGCTGTAGGAGAGAAAGACCGGTTTAACCTGTGGCCAGAAAGCAAAGCGCATCCGCTGCAGCTTGCTGGCTCCGCAGGCGGCCAGGCCGCGCACCGGTTTATCCGACGCCGACTCAATCGCCTCGTAAAACAGCTTGGTCAGGCTGCCCACGGTGTGCAGCGCCAGCGCCAGAAAACCGGGGATCGCCCCGATGCCAAAGGCCATCACAAACATCACCGCCCACGCCAGCTCCGGCATGGTGCGCAGGAAGGCGACAAAGGCGCGAATCGTCATCCGCACGCTGACCGGCGTCTGAGTGTTGTCGGCGGCGAAAAAGGCCAGCACCGCGGCCAGTGCCACCGCTACCAGCGTCGAAGCCAGCGCCAGTTGCAGTGTTTCCCAGATTAGCGGCAGCTGGATCGGCAGACGGTAGCCCCAGTAAGCCAGCGAGCCTTCGGTCTTGCCGTCGGCAAACAGCAGCGGCAGATGCAGCACCGGCAGAATTTCGTGCAGGTAGTCAAAGAAGTGCGGCAGCGACTGCCAGACGGTAAGCAGATTAAATTCTGCCACCCTGCCCGCCGCCAGGTAGAGTGCCACCAGCAGCAGTGACCAGAGCAGCGTGTCTCGTTTCTGCTGGCGACGGATGCGTTGGTAGTAGTGTTCGAATTCGGTCAAAGGGGATCTCCGGCGCTAAAGCAGCGGGACGCAGGCAAGTTTGCCGCGCCCCGCTTTCCCCGCCTGAGCGGAGAAGGTAAGGAGTAGCTGGATTTAGCCGCGGCTGCCTTTCATCAGGTCGCGCTTCATATCGATGATGTTCTGATAATCGGCAACCGTCGCCTGACCGATGTGCTGCTCGCCGCCCACCGCTTTTACGAAGCAGGCGTGATCTTCCTTATCCAGCTTTTTAATCGCCGACACCACTTTTGCTTTAAAGTCAGCGGGCAGCTTGTTGCTGACCAGCACCGGACCGTTGGGGATCAGCGGTGACTGCCAGATAATGCGGATCTGCTTCATCAGATCAGGATGGTCCATGCGGATCAGACGGCCAAACGCGCCAGAGGTATAGCCGCTGTTGTAGTCACCGACCAGTGAGGTCCAGGTCACTGCGCCATCAAACTGGTTGTTCAGCACGCCCAGAATGTCCTGCTCATGGCCGCCGGAGAAGGTCACGCTGGAGAAGGTGTTGTTATATTTGTCATCCACTGAGCCGCCGAACATTTTCTTGAATGCCTGGTTCGGCATCAGGAAACCGGACGTCGAGTCGGGATCGGCCATACCGAAAGATTTCCCTTTCAGGTCTTCCAGCTTTTTGTACGGGCTGTCCGCTTTGACGATCACCACCGAGTGGTAGCCGCGTGACTGATCTTTGTCATCCACCACAATGCCAACCACATCGACCGCTTTCGGGTCCTGAATGTAGACCGACGCAAACGAGGCTGGCGACATGCTCAGCACCATATCGATCTTGCCACCCAGCAGACCCTGAATCACGCCAGAGTAGTCGGAGGCGTTGCGCATCTGGGTATCCACACCCAGCTCTTTATCAAAGAAGGTCTTCACACACTGATTATCGCCAATCTGCTGGGTGGCGTTCTGACCGCCCAGAATCCCCAGATTAAGCTGTTTCGGCGCATCCGCTGCGCTGACACCAAACGCCATTACACTGGTCAGGAGTGCTAAAGAAGTCAGTTTCATTCGGGGTTGTTCTCTTGCTGTGGAAGTTAATGGATTTGGTTAAGTTCATCGCCGTACAGCTGGTGCAGCAGGCTGTCGGTCAGTCCTGAAGGATGGCCGTCAAACAGCACCACGCCGCGCTGAATGCCAATCACCCGGGTGCAGTAGCTTTTCACCAGCTCAATCGAGTGCAGGTTGACCATCACGCTGATGCCCTGCTCGCTGACCTGACGCAGTACATCCATGATGCGCTTGGTATTTTTGGGATCGAGCGACGCCACCGGCTCATCGGCCAGCAGGATTTTGGGGTTCTGCATCAGAGCGCGGCAGATCGCCACACGCTGCATCTGCCCGCCAGAGAGGTTTTCCGCCCGCTGCAGCGCCTGCGGCAGCATGTTCATCCACTGCAGCAGTTCGATGGCGTGCGCCCGGTCGTTGTCGGAGAAGATTTTAAAGAAGGATTTCAGCGTGCCGGTCTGGCTCAGGCGGCCCAGCAGCACGTTGGTCAGCACGTCGAGGCGTGGCACCAGACAGAAATCCTGAAAGATCATGCCGCACTGGCTGCGCCATTCGCGCAGCTGGCGGCTGTTGAGCGTAACCACGTTACGATCCGCTTCGCCATGATGCAGACTGATAATCGCGCCGGAAGTCGCCTCGATCGTGCCGTTGAGCATGTGCAGCAGGGTCGATTTACCCGCGCCAGAGCGGCCAATCACCGCCACCAGCTCACCGGCGTGCAGGTCGAAACTGACCTGATCCAGCACCTGAGTGTCGCCGTAGGCTTTGCTCAGTTTCTGCACCGACAACACTTTTTGTCCGCTAAGGCTGGCCGGTGGCAGGTCGTTGTCGACCACCGTTTTCAGAAGTGCCTGTGCCATGGTGTTCTCCGTCATCGCTGATTGCGTTCTGCGGGTTATTAAGGCGTGACGCGATGAACACGAGATGACAGTCAGATGATCAAACCGTGACAGGCCAGTGCGCGCCGCACAGCAGTGTCTGGCCGTCACGGGCAGCCAGCACGCCGTCCGGTAACGGGTTCTCAGCTAACCAGTTATCCATCTCATGACTGAGATGGGTGAGCCAGGTCTGACGCGGCTGGAGCATCTCTGCTATCGCCAGCGCCTGGGTCACATCATTATGGTTACGCGGTTCTGCTTGCGGCGGATCGTTGCAGTCAATCACCAGTTGATCCAGTGGCTGGCCGCGCAGGAAGTCGGCGGTGTCAGGCGGCAGACCGCAGGTGTCACACAGCCAGGCGAGCCGGGTGCCGTGCCAGTCGAACAGATAGCCATGCGTCAGCTTCGAGTGTTGCAACGGCAGCGGTGTGACCTGCAGTTCTCCAAAGGCGTGCGCCACAAACGGCGTTAAAGCGGGACGGAAATCGAGCAGGCCAGGGTGTTTGTAGAGATCGTCACAGCCTCGCGGATCGGGTGGCCCCCAGACCGGAATAGGCGCGCCCACTCCCCAGCGCAGCGCAAACAGCCCCTGCACATGATCCATGTGGTAGTGGGTCAGCAGAATGCGCGTCAGCGTGCCGGGCGGGAAGCGCGACGCCAGCAGCGGCAGGCCGGCATCCAGCAGGATGCGCTCGCGGCCAAACTCAATCAACGCGCTGCAGGGCGCACGCGCGTAGCCGCTGTTAAGCTGCGCCCGCTGACAGGCGCGACAGGCGCAGCCCGGCAGCGGTGCGGCAGTGACCCCGCCAGTACCCAGAAAAGTGAGTTTCATTGATGCGCCTTCGGTGGCGGATGTCGATGCCGGACTGTCTCCGCCGGTGCCAGGATAAGAGAGTTTCATTGATGCGCCTCCAGTATCTGACGCAGCAGGCACACGGTATCCGCCAGCGCGCCGTCGTTGTTGAGGATAAGGCAGCCATCGGGCTGCGGCTGTGCGGCGCGCGCCAGCCGCCGGGCGATCTCCGCCTCATCTTCCCGTCCGCGCTGGCGCAGCCGCGTGGCCAGCACGGCGGGCGTGACCTGCAGACAGACCGGCAGCAGCTGCGAGCCGAAACGGGCCTGCGCCTGCGCCAGATGCAGCCGCGAACCATTCACCACCACATTTTGCCCGCGCAGCAGCCACTGTTCCGTCTCACAGCCAATGCCATAGCTGAAACCGTGCGCCTGCCAGCTCACCGCGAACAGTCCCAGCGCGGCGCGACGGGCAAACTCCGCCTCGGTGAGCGCCACATGGTTTTCACCGCCCGCATCGGCGGCGCGGGTAATGTAGCGATGGGCGATCAGCAGCCGTGGCGGGGGTGCTGCCCGCAGCGCGTCCAGCAGGCTGTCTTTACCCGAACCCGAAGGACCGGTGAGCCAGATCAGCCGCGCCATCAGTACACCTGCCGGCCTTTGCTCCAGACGTGCCGCACGTGCGGGTAGCCGTGTGCGGTGTGCGCCAGCACCAGATCGGCGCGGCAGCCTTCGGCGATCACGCCGCGATCTTCGAGCCCTAAGGCGCGCGCCGGGTTACAGGTGACCAGTGCAATCGCCTGCGCCATGCCGAGGCTGTTGCGCTCATCATCTGCCAGCCGGAACGCCGCATCCAGCAGGCTCGCCGGGTAGTAATCGGAAGAGAGAATATTCAGCAGGCCGTGTGACGCCAGCTCCCAGGCGGCGACGTTCCCGGAGTGCGAGCCGCCGCGCACGATGTTAGGCGCGCCCATCAGCACCTGCATATTGCGATAACGCGAGGCGCGTGCTGCCTCCAGCGTGGTCGGAAACTCTGCAATGCGGCTGCCCGCGGCGTGAGACTCTTCAACGTGCGCCGCGGTGGCATCATCGTGACTGGCAATGGCGATGCCATGTTCCCGGCAGAGTCCGGCAATCGCCTGACGATTGGGCTGTGACCACGCTGCTGCCAGGGTGAGCTGGTCATGCTCGAACTGATCCATCTCCGCGTCGTTGAGCTGATATTTGCCCTGATAATATTCGCGATACTTCGTCAGTGACGCGTACTGACGCTGGCCCGGTGAATGGTCCATCAGCGACACCAGCGCCAGCTCCGGCGTGCCCATCAGCGCTTCAAACAGCGGCGCAGTGGTGGGATGCGGCAGTTCACAGCGCAGATGCAGCAGATGCTCGGCCCGGTTCAGTCCTTTGCGGTTGCTGTCGCGGATGGCATCGATCATCTTGCTGAGGTTATCCAGCCGGTGCCCGCCGTCGCGCACATCCCCGACGCCAATCGCATCCAGCACTGTGGTAATGCCGCTGGAAACCATCAGCGCATCGTGGCTGCTCATCGCCGAGTGGGCCGGCCAGTCCACTTTCGGACGGGGCGTGAAAAACTTATCGAGATTATCGGTGTGCAACTCCACCAGACCCGGCATCAGCCAGGCGCCCTCGCCATCCAGCGCGCCCGGCTGCTGGCTGGTGGTTTCGCTGAAGCTGCTGATGCGCTCGTCGCGAAACTCCAGCGATCCGGTCACCACTTCGTTTTCCAGCACCAGTCTGACGTTATTGATGATCATGCCTGCGCTCCTGTCTCGATCGGGTGCATCAGGTGCAGCCGGTCAGCTACCCGCTCGCGCACCGCCCGATCGTGAAAAATACCGACGATGGCGGCACCACGGGCGCGCGCCTGTTCAATTAAGCTCACTACCGCCTCGCTGTTGACACTGTCGAGCGAGGCGGTGGGTTCATCCAGCAGCAGCACCGGATAGTCGGCGATAAAGCCGCGGGCGATATTCACGCGCTGCTGCTCTCCACCAGAGAAAGTGGACGGGGCCAGCGACCAGAGACGCTGCGGCACGTTGAGCCGGGTCAGCAGTTCGGCGGCACGCGCTTCACAGAAGGCGCGCTCGACGCCGCGCTCCAGCAGCGGCTGCATCACAATCTCCAGCGTCGGCACGCGCGGGATCACCCGCAGAAACTGGCTGACCCAGCCCAGCGTGTCGCGGCGCAGGGCGATAATCTGGCGCGCCGACGCCTGAGCCATGTCGATCCACTCGCCCTGATGCGCAACCCGGATGTGGCCGCTGTCGGGCTGATAGTTGCCGTAAAGCGCGCGCAGCAGTGTGGATTTACCGCTGCCGGAGTGACCGTGCAGCACCACGCATTCGCCCTCGCCTGCCGTCAGGCTGGCGTTGTGCAGCACCGGCAGCGCCGCGCCGTTCTGGTTATGCAGCACAAAGGTTTTACACAAATTCTCTACCCGCAGGCGCGGAGTGATAGTTGTCATTTAATTGAGCACCGAAGAGACCAGCAGTTGAGTGTAAGGATGATGAGGATCGTCCAGCACGCGGTCAGTCAGACCGCTCTCCACCACCCGCCCCTGCTTCATCACCAGCAGGCGATGCGCCAGCAGTCGCGCCACGCCGAGATCGTGGGTGACAATCACCACCGCCAGATTCAGTTCGCGCACCAGCGTCCGCAGCAGATCCAGCAGCCGCGCCTGCACCGACACATCCAGCCCGCCGGTCGGCTCATCCATAAACATCAGCTGCGGCTGCGTCACCAGGTTCCGGGCGATCTGCAGCCGCTGCTGCATACCGCCGGAAAAGGTGGTGGGCAGATCGTCGATACGACCGGCGTCAATCTCCACCGCCTGCAGCCAGCGGCTCGCCTCGGCGCGGATATCGCCATAGTGGCGCTGTCCGGTCGCCATCAGCCGTTCGCCGATATTGCCGCCTGCGCTGACCTGCGAACGCAGACCGTCCATCGGATGCTGATGCACCACGCCCCATTCGGTGCGCAGCAGGCGACGGCGATCGCTTTCACTCATCTGATAGAGGTCGCGATTCTGATAGAGGATGCTGCCCTGTTGCGGCGTCAGACGCGCCGACAGGCTCTGCAGCAGCGTGGTTTTACCGGAGCCGGACTCGCCGACAATGCCCAGCACTTCGCCGGGCCAGAGATCAAAACTGACCTGCTCAAACCCTTTGCCCGGCGCATAAAGGTGGGTGAGCTGGTTCACCGCAAGCAGCGGCTGTTCACTGTGCATATTGCTGTTCCTGCTGCTGATGGCAAAAGTCGGTGTCGGAGCAGACAAACATCCGCGTTCCCTGATCGTCCATCACCACCTCATCGAGATAGCTATGGCGCGAGCCGCACAGCGCGCAGGGTTCATCCCACTGCTGCACGGTGAACGGGTGATCGTCGAAGTCCAGGCTTTCCACGCGGGTGTAAGGCGGCAAGGCGTAGATGCGCTTTTCACGCCCGGCACCAAACAGCTGCAGCGCGGGCATCATGTGCATCTTCGGGTTGTCGAATTTGGGAATGGGCGATGGATCCATCACGTAGCGATCGTTGACCCGGACCGGATAGGCGTAAGTCGTCGCGATGTGGCCGTAGCTGGCGATATCTTCATACAGCTTCACCTGCATGATGCCGTACTCCTCCAGCGCATGCATGGTGCGGGTTTCGGTTTCGCGCGGCTCGATAAAGCGCAGCGGCTCCGGAATCGGCACCTGGAAAATCAGGATCTGATCCTCTTCCAGCGGCGTTTCCGGGATGCGGTGCCGGGTCTGGATCAGGGTGGCATCGGCGGTGCGCTCGGTGGTGGCAGCATTGCTGACCCGCTTAAAGAAATGGCGGATCGACACCGCATTGGTGGTGTCATCTGCGCCCTGATCGATCACCTTCAGCACATCCTGATCGCCAATCACGCTGGCGGTGATCTGGATGCCGCCGGTGCCCCAGCCGTAGGGCATCGGCATCTCACGTCCGGCGAACGGCACCTGATAGCCGGGGATCGCCACCGCTTTCAGGATGGCGCGGCGGATGGTGCGTTTGGTCTGCTCATCGAGATAGCCGTTGTTATAGCCGGTGAGTTCAGCCATGGTTGCGCTCCTGATAATCGTGCTGCAGCTGTTTCAGCAGTTCCAGTTCCGCCTGGAAATCGACGTAGTGCGGCAGCTTGAGATGCGAGACAAAGCCTGCGGCTTCCACGTTGTCGGCGTGCGACAGCACAAACTCTTCGTCCTGCGCCGGGCTGGTAACACGCTCATGCTGTTCGCGGCTTTGCAGCGCCCTGTCCACCAGCGCCATCGCCATCGCTTTACGTTCGGCGCGGCCAAACACCAGCCCATAACCCCGGGTAAAGTGCGGCGCCGTGTCGTCGCTGTGGGCAACGCCGTTGACCATTTCACACTCCGTCAGTAGCAGTTCACCGATCTCCAGCTCAAAACCCAGCTCTTCGGGACAGATACTGACGCTGAGAGTGCCGGTGCGGATCTCGCCGGCAAAAGGATGGGTGCGGCCATAGCCGCGCTGGGTTGAGTAGCCGAGCGCCAGCAGAAAGCCTTCGTCGCCACGCACCAGCTGTTGCAGGCGCGCGGCGCGTGAGGCGGGAAAGCTCATTGGCTCGCGGGTGATATCGACAGGCTCACTGCCGTCATCCATCTCGGCGGCGGCCAGCCCTTCATCGCTCATCATGCTGAACATGTGCGGGCACTGGTCAGGCACCGAACGATCGTCACGCGGCGCGGCAGGCGTTTCGCCATTGGCCAGCAGGGTGAAGTCGAGCAGACGGTGGCTGTAGTCGTAAGTTGGCCCCAATACCTGGCCGCCCGGCAGATCTTTATAGACCGCCGAGATGCGGCGTTCGATGCGCATCGCACCGGTCGCCAGCGGCGTGCTCTCCGCCAGGCGTGGCAGCGTGGTGCGATAGGCGCGAAGCAGAAAGATCGCCTCCACCAGATCGCCGCTGGCCTGCTTAATCGCCAGCGCCGCCAGTTCAGGATCGTAAATTCCGCCTTCGGTCATCACCCGATCCACCGCCAGTCCCAGCTGCTGCGCCACCTGATCGCAGCCGAGCTCGGCTACCGCCCGATCGCCGCGCCGCAGATCGGCCTGCAACTGATGGGCGTTCGCAATGGCTTTTTCGCCCCCTTTCACCGCGACATACATCAGCACACCTCCACAACGGTGGTGCGCGGCACGGCCATGATCGCTTCGCCACAGGTGAAGATCAGATCCACGCCCTGTGGAAACGGATGCGGACGGGTGCGCAGATATTCCAGCACGCTTTCGGGCAGCTGTGGCGCGATGGCCCGGGTTTCGCGCAGGCCAGGGCCGGAGAGGCGCAGCGTCAGGCCGCCATTCAGTGACGGCACTTCGATAATCAGCGTGGTGCTTTTTTCCGGTGACATGTTGTCACCGGCCGCGAACTGCGTCGGGTCGGGCTGCGCCGCCGCATGGCTCAGGGCAAAAGGCGCATCCTGCTGCGTGGTGATCGGCGCACCGGTATGGAAGCGCAGATTGTTGCGCAGCTGTTCGTTGTCAATTTCCGCATCCAGCCAGACCGGGCTTTCCTGATCGACCAGCGTCAGCAGCAGCGCCGTGGCCGCCGGTGACAGTGCGCCCCAGCCCTGTTGCAGCGGCAGCGAGACCATCACGCCCGGTTCGCTCATCGCTTTCAGAATGCGGCGAAACGCGCGCTGCGCATCCGCCACCGGATGGTTAAAACTTGCCAGTAAAGTCATCAGTTATCTCCGCGAACCAGCGTAAAGAAATCCACTTTGCTGCTGGCGATCTCGCGGGCGCGCAGCTGTCGCTGCTCATCGCGCCACGCCGCCAGCGGGGTAATAATCTTCTCTTCCAGCAGTTGCCGGGTTTCCGGCTGCTGTAACAGCGCATCCAGCAGAGCGCAGCGCTCGGCATGGGCTTTGTCACGCCCTAACAGGTAGCTGTAACCCAGAGTGCCGTCGCTGAGCTGCACCACCGCGCGCGTCACCGTGGCATCACCCATCACAAAGCGTTTGCCGGTGGCCCCCATCCGCGCCTGCAACCGCGTCAGCCCGATCTCTGCCGGACGGATCAGGGTAAAGGCGGGCTGGAGGTTAAGCGCCTGCCAGTGCGTCTCAAGCAAGGCGGCGCTGCTGTGCGCCAGCACCGACAGCCAGCGCTGGCGATCCGTTTGCTGTTCCATTAGTGCTCCAGAGTCAGTTCAATCATGTCGCCGCGCGTCAGGCTGACGGAGTATTCCGCCACCGCGCCATCACTGGTTTTGTTCAGGGTCCGCACACAGAGCAGCGGCGAATGCAGCGCGATGTCGAGCTGCCGACACTCTTTGGCCTGCGCCCGGCGGGTGCTGATGCGGGTCTGGGTGCGTACCAGTTGCTTGCCGGTGTGCTCCACTAAGAAGTCGTGCAGCGACCCGCTGTTAAATTGCTGAAGCTGTGGCCACCAGCTGAGGTCGGCGAGGAAATGGTTGATCAGGCAGAGCGGCACGCCGTTGGCGCGACGCAGGGTGCGCAGATGAATGACGTTGTCGCCCTCTTTCACGCCCAGCGCATTGGCAACGTCGTTGCTGGCCGGACGCAGCACCGCCAGCAGCCGTTCGCTGGTGGGATGACTGCCCTGCTCAAGCAGGTTCTGGCTGAATCGCGCCTGAGCATGCAGCGGATAGTCATAAGGGCGCATCAGAACCAGGATGCCGACGCCGTGACGGCGCTGCAGCAGCCCTTTGTGCACCAGTTCATCCACCGCCCGACGCAGCGTGTGGCGATTCACCTCATAGTGATCGGCCAGCTGTTGCTCGGAAGGAAGATAGTCGCCGCAGCGGTAGCGCTCTTTCAGCGCCTGCTCAAGTTGTGCGGCAACAGCCTGATAGACAGTGGTCGGATGTCTGGATAACTCCATCACGATGAAATCCTCACGGGTTACAGAGTGGGAACGCAGTGAAAAGACGCTGCGGGATGGTGTTAGCTTGAGGGGATCAGATGACAAAACCGTGACGGGGGGGTGAAGGAGAGGTGAATGTGGTGGCTGGAAAATGAGGAGTGCTTGTCAGGGTGCGTGACTGGCAGGAAACCGCCGGGCATGGGGTGATAGCCCCCGCTTAAGCGGTCATTTTCTCTGCCGGGGCGGGAGTTAATCAATCAGAAGAACGTCATTCCCTGATAAGGCTGAGCAAGGCAGGCTCTGATACGGCTCTCAAGATCGCCATCATGGATCTCAAGCCTGTGGCCATCGGGGTCCAGAAAGTAGAAGGAGTTCCCCTCGCTTTTATTGCGCTTCCACTCTGTCACACCCGCCGCTCTCAATCGCTCAACGAACGCATCAAATTCTTCACCAGCAATAGTGAATGCATAGTGTGTGTAATCATTTCCAGCAGAGACGGTATCCACAGAGAGACAGAGCCAGAGTTCACCCAGCGAAAGATAAGCGCCGTGATCCCATGCCGCTTTGGGGATGAATCCCAGGGTCTCCGTATAAAAATTCAGGCTACTGGCCAGGTTGCTAACTGCGAGGGTGAGGTGATTGAGTCCGGTCAGCATGTAAAACTCTTTATCAGAATGCAGAAAAATTTAATTTACAGGAATCAGATTTCTTTGCACACAAAGAGAATTAACAGCCGTTTGTATATCAGCCGAATCTCTGCCGGGCCCACCCCGGAAAGAGGAAACTGGAGCGGGCAATACTGCCGGGACCGGCGCGCGATGAGCAGATAATGAAGACCGGGCTTGCACGAAAGGAACGACAGGTTTCATGGTGTACACTGGAACGAACTAACGTTGCGCTTAAGGAGAGAATATGTACGGACCGGATCCCGCCAATCCCCATCCAATGGAAGGTTTCCCACAGGTTTGTTTTATCAAAAATACGGTGAAAAACCCCAACATCATAATCGGGGATTTTACTTATTATGATGACCCTGAAGACTCAGAAAACTTTGAGCGCAATGTCCTTTATCACTTCCCCTTTATTGGTGACAAACTGATCATTGGTAAATTCTGCGCGATAGCCAGAGGCGTTCAGTTCATCATGAACGGGGCAAACCATAACATGGCGGGTTTCTCCACGTTTCCGTTTTATATCTTCGGAAACGGATGGGAAACAGGCCAGCCTCAGTCCGGCGATCTGCCCTATAAAGGCGATACGGTGATTGGTAATGATGTATGGATGGGTTATCAGGCGCTGATTATGCCAGGCGTTAAAATCGGTAACGGCGCCATAATCTCGTCTCGTTCTGTTGTGACGTCGGATGTCCCGGCCTATTCGATTGTGGGTGGCAACCCGGCCAGAGTGATCAGGCAGCGTTTTACCGATGAAACCATATCAACGCTGGAGAAGCTGGCCTGGTGGGACTGGCCGGTAGAAAAGATTACCCAAAACTTACCGGCCATTATCGCTGCGGATGTTGGAGCATTGCCAGATGAATAGCCAGGCAGAAGTGGAATAAACACTGTCCGCTGCTGACATAGGGCGGCGATCATCCGACACGGGTTCGCATAATTTCGCGCAGACTGATGTATCAATGTGTCTGCTTTACCACTGGAGCGCAGGTTTAAACAGGAGTCGTTATGTTCTACATCTTTAGTGGCCTTCCGGGTTGCGGCAAAAGCACTATCGCTAAAATGTTATCTGAAAAATTAAAAGCGGTGTATTTACGCGTCGACACGGTTGAACAGGCTCTGCGTAATAGTTCAGCAGCTTTCAGGGATATTGGTCCTGAAGGCTACTTCATCCTTTATGAGCTTGCGCGGGACAATCTCAGACTGGGGTCATCTGTTATCACTGACTCGGTGAATGACCTTAACCTGGTGCGCGATAGTTTTCGTGATATCGCACTATCATCAGGTGTTCCCTTTCTGGAGATAGAAATCCTCTGTTCGGATCCAGAACAGCATCGTGCCCGTGTAGAGAACAGAATCTCAGATATTCCTGGTTTAAAAGTGCCTGACTGGCAGGCCGTTGTGGATCGTGTTTATGAACCGTGGAGCAGAGAACATCTGCAATTAGATACGGCTGAATTATCGCCTGCTGAGTGCGTTGATAAAATCCTCCAGACGAGCATTTAGCCCTGACCGCGTTTAGCCGGCACCCTTAACGGCAAAATGTTTTAACCTGAGACTGCATGTTGCCCTACCCTCAGGGATTAAAACCGGTAAAACAGATGTAGCCACGCTATTCCCTCAGCTTAAGCGGCAATATCAGCAGGTTCTGAAGAGGATTAATGCTGCAACCAGGGTCAGGTATTTAATGAAAGAAAACGGACGTAATTCCTGAACAGTTGATCATGTCCCAAAGGCTTTTTCAAAAACTAAAAAGAGTGGAGGTCGCAGAGAATTGAATCAAAAAGCATCCCGGCTGGCAAAATTCTGATGCCCTTTTGATGGTATTCCATCATTCCCTCTCAAATTAACATTGTAATTTTCTACTATTTTTTAAGTTATTCTGAATGTTCAAATCCTTAAAAAATAAATAAACCATCTGATTCAACATCATAATTTTAAAATGCCATTTTATTTTCACAGAAGCCTGCTTTCTTAAATTTGTGTACGATTTTTCCACTGCCTTTGGTTAATAACGGTGAGTAATCTCTGGCTGCTCCAGGCCGATAATCGTAATACATCTTACCTGGAGGCTTTACAGCCATGCTGAAAAATACACGTCTCACCACGATCCTGACGTTATCCGGACTGTTCCTGTTTTTTGTCTTTCTTGCTTCTTCATTGCTGAGTGTGATTTATCTGAATCGCAGCGCGGAGTCTCTCAAAAATCTCAACCATGAAGTCTCTGCCACCCTTGGCGTCGCTGACACGACTAACTGGATACGTGCCGCTCGCACCACACTGCTGGCCGCTGTCCCTTATGCTGACGGCAGCAATCCAGAAGCGTTTAATGCCGCGCTGGCCCAGGCCAGATTTTACTATGATGGCGGCTTGCGCTTTATGCAGGCCTATCAGGCTGCACCAAAAATGGCCGGCGAAGCGGAACTGTCACGGGAGCTGGCCGCACGCTACAACGATTACACTGAGCAAGGCGTTGGTGCCCTTTTCACCGCGCTGCAGAAAAGGGATGTACCCGCTTTTCTGATGCTTGCCGGCACAAAAGTTGTGGCACTTGATGAGGCATACCGCGTTCCGCTGGACAAGGTTATTGCCATACATAAGCAGTCAGCCGTAAACATCACCCAACAGGCCGATACCGATACGCACATTGCTTATGTTGCTGCTGGTGTGTCGGTCATACTCTTTATCCTGGCTTCAGTCATTGTGGCGGTGGTACTGAAAAATGTGCTGATCAAGCCCCTGCGTCGTGCTGGCGAAGTAACAGCAGCCATTGGCGCCGGTGATCTGACATCGGAGTTCCACAATCTCCGCAACGATGAAATGGGCAGGCTTCTGCAGGGGCTTGAAAATATGCAGCTTGGCCTGAAAACGATGGTCAGTGAAATCGTCAATGGCGTAAGCGAAGTGGCTCGCGTTACCACGCAGATAAGCGACGGCAACCACAGTCTTTCCAGCCGCACGGAGCAACAGGCGGCAGCGCTCGAAGAGACCGCGGCGAGCATGGAGGAGCTCTCGTCTACTGTTTCACTCAATGCCGGAAATGCCTCAGTCGCCAGCGACGCGGCATCTGCGGCTTCCGGAACCGCTTCGGAATGCGGCGCGGCGATGCGGGAAGTGGTGCGCACGATGGCAGACATCAAAACCAGCGCAATGGCCATCAGTGAAATTACTTCCGTGATTAACAGCATTGCCTTCCAGACAAACATTCTGGCACTGAACGCAGCGGTAGAAGCAGCACGTGCAGGCGACCAGGGTCGCGGTTTTGCGGTAGTTGCTAACGAAGTTCGCACGCTTGCACAACGCAGCACACAGTCTGCGCGGGAAATTGAAAAGCTGATTGCTGAATCCAATCTGAACGTTGGTCTGGGTGAGCAGAAAGTGGCTCAGGTTTCACTGACGACAGAAAAAATCATCAGCGATGTGACCGGCGTGACCTCGCTGCTGGGAGAGATTGCGGCGGCATCTTCTGAACAGAGTAAGGGAATAAATCAGATCGGCACGGCTGTAACCGAAATGGACAGTGTGACTCAACAGAACGCCACGCTGGTTCAGGCTTCTGCTGCTGCTACGGGTGTACTGGAGGAACAGGTTAAATCGTTAAGTGCGATTACCAGCCGGTTCAGGTTGCAGACTGGTGCGGTCGTGACAGACTTACGCTCCCCGTCCATACCGTCTGTTCAGGTGAAAGAAAAAGTTTCAAGCGATCCGTGGGTGAGCTTTTAACTGAATCAGATTGATGTCTGCAGACCCTTCTGCAGACGTCGGACTTATTGGATATAGCAAAGAAATTATTATCTTCTCTTGTGGCACAGATCGGACTAACTCGTACGCCAATGTCCGCTTTCAGCGAGGAGCGGACAGTTGCACCGGAACGTCCGCTAAAAGCGAGAAGTGAACGTCTGCCACATCTCAAGCCCTTAAAGGGCTATAAAACAGATCTGTCCAATGCGTGACATCAGTATTGACCCAAAACGAGATAATGGCCGTGCTGATACATCAACGCTCAGCCCGTGTGCCGCACAAATAAGCCGGCTCCGGGGCCTGCCCGCAGGCTCCGGAGCCAGCTTATAAAAAAGGACCTGCGAGCGCTGGCCCGTAAGGCTTACCGCAGCATCAGCAGCGGCTGACGGCTTTCAGCCAGCATCTCCGGGGTATGGCTGCCGATAAAGAACCGGCGTAGCCGGGAGTGCCCGTAAGCCCCCATCACCGTCAGGCCAATATCGTTCTCATCCGCATACCTGCGCAGCGCGCCGGTGACAGAGGCGCTCTTCAGCAGCCGGGCCTCCATGACGATACTGGCCTTATGCAGAATAACCTGCGCCTCCTGCAGCGCCGCCGCCTCGCTGTTAACCATAATCAGATGGCAGTTCAGTCAGTTCAGCAACGGGCTGACTGTCACACGATTCAGATTTTCCCGGCTCGCCTCGCTGCCGTCATAGGCAAACATGACCCGTGATGGTGGTGAAAAGGTCTTCGGCACGTCCAGTTTACCGGCCGCCCAGACCGCATACTCACAGACCGGACGCGTGGACGGCGATAACAGTGCTATTCATGATAAGTCTCCTGTGAATTAATGGCCGCCCATCAGCTTTTCAACTTCTTCGGGTTTGTCATGCACCCCAAAGCGGTCAACGATTGTGCGGGTCGCCTCGTTCATCCCCCTGATTTCAACTTCGGTGCCTTCGCGGCGGAACTTAATCACGATACGATCCAGCGCGCTGATTGACGTAATGTCCCAGAAATGGGCGTGCGTCACGTCGATCTCTACGCGCTCCAGCGCCTCGCGGAAGTCAAAGTGGCTGGTAAACCGGTCAGCCGAGGCAAAGAAGACCTGGCCGGTTACGGTATAGGTGCGTGTATCGCCCTTCAGCTCAGAGGAGACCGCCATAAAGCGGGCCACCTTCGTGGCAAAGTTCAGTGACGCAATCAGCACCCCGGTCAATACGCCAAATGCCAGGTTGTGGGTTGCCACCACTACGGCGACAGTCGCCAGCATCACGACGCTGGTTGAAACCGGATGGGTGCGCAGGTTAGCAATCGAGCGCCATGAGAAGGTGCCGATGGAAACCATAATCATCACCGCCACCAGCGCCGCCATGGGTATCTGCGACACCCAGTCGCGAAGAAATACCACCATTAACAACAGCACCACGCCCGCCGTAAGTGTGGAAAGCCGCCCCCGCCCGCCGGACTTCACGTTAATTACCGACTGGCCAATCATTGCACAGCCCGCCATCCCGCCAATGAACGAAGTGCAGATATTGGCAATGCCCTGTGCCTTACACTCGCGATTCTTGTCGCTCGACGTATCGGTCATGTCGTCCACGATAGTGGCGGTCATCATTGACTCCAGCAACCCTACTACGGCAAGCCCCGCCGAGTACGGCAGAATGGTCAGCAGAGTTTCAAAGTTAAGCGGGATGTCCGGAATCAGGAACACTGGCAGGCTGTCCGGCAGCTTGCCCATGTCACCCACGGTGCGCACGTCCAGATGCAGCCACATCGAAATGGCGGTCAGCACGATAATGCAGACCAGGGGAGAGGGAATGGTTTTATTCAGGTACGGGAAGAGATAAATGATCCCGAGACCGGCAGCGGTGAGCGCATAGACATGCCAGGTGACGTTTGTAAGCTCCGGCAGCTGAGCCATAAAAATCAGTATCGCCAGCGCATTCACGAAGCCGGTAACCACCGACCGGGACACGTAGCGCATCAGGCTGCCAAGCTTCAGGTATCCGGCGAGCAGCTGTAACACGCCGGTCAGCACGGAGGCGGCGAGCAGGTACTGCAGGCCGTGATCCTTAACCAGCGTGACCATCAGCAGCGCCATCGCGCCGGTTGAGGAGGAGATCATCGCCGGGCGGCCGCCAAAGAAGGCCATGACGATGGGGATACAAAATGCGGAATAGAGTCCGACCTGCGGATCTACGCCAGCGATAATGGAAAAGGCGATCGCTTCAGGAATCAGTGCGAGCGCGACAACAATACCGGCAAGGACGTCACCACGGACGTTACCCAGCCAGTCCTTACGCGTCGAGGACAGCAGCATAGTCATTTCTCAGATTTTGAATACAGTCAGCCCGTGAGGGCAAAAAATTTCAAGGTCGAAAAAGCACATCCGCAGACGGGATGTTTAAGGATTCGCGACTGAAGTCACTCAGTGCGACAGAGGAGGGTGACGACTCAGGGTGGCGTAAGACGCATGATTTTTTGATTTCTCCTTTACGGCAACAGGATGCCTTCAGGACTGAAATTAACCAACGGATTGCGATGATAAACGCTGGCAGCGAAGTCTGATCTCAGCGGAAAACTGACCAGAACAGGCAGATAACTATAAACGAAAGAGGAGTGAGGTCAATCTTTGCCCGGGCGGGTCAGCGCGGTGAAGGGCAAAAGAAAGCCCTATGAGGCAGCACTGGATACGTGAGAGGAGCGTTGAATCTGTCCAGTCCGGCAGGATTTTTGTAAGGGCGTGCAGATGTAAATGCTGAATCATGGGGCTATTCTTATTCTGGAGCCAAATAGATCCAGGTCAGCCTGAAAACGTGATCGGCCGCTACCCCGCGCCAGGCCGATGACTGGAAGCAATCCGTATGACGATGTTCTGCCGTTATGTGCTGCTATTCTTCACATCACTGATAACATTTTTTCAGCGCATTAAGCTCTGTATGGACGACGTGCTGGCGCTCTGCTTTGCGCCAGGTGATGCAGGACAATGTTGAGCGGCAAATGAAAAGCTCATAACAACAGGTGACATGATGTCTAAAACGCAATGGCTTATTCACCGACTGACCCGACAACTCTGGTTTCGCAGTTCACTATTCGCTGTACTGGCAATTATTACTGCCCTGGTAGCTATTGCGATTAAACCCTTCATACCGGTCTCTGTATCAGGCATCGTGGGCAGTGACGCGGTGGATAAAATACTGGCCATCCTCGCCTCAAGTATGCTGGCTGTTACCACCTTTTCGCTCAATATTATGGTCTCTGCTTATAACTCTGCCAGCAGCAGCGTTACGCCTCGCGCTACTGTGTTGTTACTTGAGGATGGGACGACGCAGAATGTCCTGGCAACCTTTATCGGCTCTTTTCTATACAGTCTGGTGGGCATTATCGCACTCGGCATGGGCGCTTATGGCTCACAGGGCCGCGTTGTTCTGTTTTTTGTAACCCTTGCGGTCATTGCGATGATTGTCATTACTCTGCTGCGCTGGATACAGCATCTGGCGCAGTTTGGTCGTATGTCTGACACATCGCGTCGCGTTGAGGAAGCCACGACGGTTGCGCTTCATAATCGCCTCCAGCAACCCTGTATGGGCTGCGCTTACTGGAACGGTATCCTGCCAGAAACGGCCTTCAGCCAAAGCGTCTACCCGCTGAAGACGGGCTATCTGCAGCATCTGGACCTGCAACATCTCTACGACTTCGCAAAAGAGAGTGGCTGTAATCTTTATCTTGCTGCCCAACCGGGCAGTTTTGTTCACTGTGGTGCCCCGCTGCTCTGGTGTAGCCAGCCGCTTTCCGCTGACGAGCAACAGATACTGCGTAACGCCTTTACGCTGGGTGAGCAGCGTTCATTTGAGCAGGATCCCCGCTTTGGGCTGTGTGTCCTGTCTGAAATTGCTTCTCGTGCTTTATCTCCGGCCGTTAACGATCCCGGCACTGCAATCGACATTATCGGGCGGGCAGTCAGGTTGTTCAGCCTTCCCGCTCCAGCTGACTCTGCCACAGCGCATTATTCTCAGCTCTTTATGCGACCCACTCAGATTAGCGATATGTTCGACGATATGTTCACCGGCATTGCGCGCGATGGTGCCGCTCTGGTTGAAGTGCAACTTCGCCTGCAGAAAGCGCTGCATGCGTTAGCGATGATTGCTCCTCATCGTTATGCCACTGATGCAAAGCGCCATGCGCAGCTTGCTCTGACGCGCGCAAATGTTGCGATGACTTGTGAAGCAGACAAAGATGCTGTTGAACGTGTCTCCCGCTGGCAGATTGACGCAGGTAATGCAGACGGCCTGCTTAATAGTTAGCCACCTGATGCCGCATCGCTTTTACTCTTCCACACTGATTGTTACATTTGGTCTTCATTCACATTGAGCAGGATACTTATGTCTTCATCAGAAACTGAAACGCCACACAAAAGAAGCCAGATTAATCCGCCGGTATTTTTCACCTCTGCCGCCCTTATTTTTATTCTGGTGGCCTTTGCTGCACTTTTTCCTGAACAGGCTGATGTGCAGTTCGGAGCCCTGCAAAGCTCGCTGTTTGCGAACGCCAGCTGGTTTTATATTCTCGCAGTGGCATTAATCCTGCTGACGGTAGCCTATTTAGGCTTCTCTCGTTATGGCGATATCAAACTCGGCCCCGACCACGCAGAACCCGATTTCAGCTATCACTCCTGGTTTGCCATGTTATTTTCGGCCGGCATGGGTATTGGTCTGATGTTCTTCGGCGTCGCAGAACCCGTGATGCACTACATGGCCCCTCCTACAGGCCAGCCGGAGACCGTGGAGGCCGCACGGGAAGCGCTACGTATCACCTTCTTCCACTGGGGCCTGCATGCCTGGGCAATTTATGCCATTGTGGCGCTGATTCTGGCGTTCTTCAGCTACCGTCACGGATTACCCCTGACGCTGAGATCGGCGCTGTATCCTATTATCGGTAACCGCATCTACGGCTGGATGGGGCATGCCGTAGATATTTTTGCCGTGATCGGTACGGTACTGGGCGTGGCGACCTCGCTGGGTTATGGCGTATTGCAGGTTAATGCCGGACTGAATCACCTGTTTGGCCTGCCGGTCAATCAGACCATGCAGGTGATTCTGATTGTCGTCATCACCGCGCTGGCTACACTCTCAGTGGTCTCCGGACTGGATAAAGGCATCCGTATTCTTTCGGAAATTAACCTGGGTCTGGCAGTACTGCTGCTGATTATGGTGGGCGCACTCGGTCCAACTGTACTGCTGCTGAAATCCTTTGTGGAAAATACCGGCGGCTATCTCTCCGAACTGGTCACCAAAACCTTCAACCTCTACGCTTATGAACCTAAATCAAGTAAGTGGCTCGGCGGCTGGACACTGTTCTATTGGGGCTGGTGGCTGGCCTGGTCGCCATTTGTGGGTATGTTTATCGCCCGCGTCTCGCGCGGGCGTACCATCCGTGAGTTCGTCACTGGCGTACTGTTTGTGCCCGCAGGTTTTACGCTGCTCTGGATGACCTTTTTCGGTAATAGCGCAATATGGCTGATTATGCAGAAGGGTGCCACTGACCTGGCGCAGACAGTTATGAGCGATCAGACGCTGGCACTGTTCAACTTTCTTGAGCATTTCCCGTTCAGCTCGGTGCTCTCCTTTATTGCCATGGCAATGGTCGTGGTGTTCTTTGTCACCTCAGCGGACTCAGGCGCTATGGTGGTCGATACGCTGGCATCGGGTGGCACCGACAAGACCCCGGTCTGGCAGCGCATATTCTGGGCTGCCATGATGGGGGTGGTGGCCGTCACGCTGCTGCTGGCGGGCGGTATGAAGGCGCTGCAAACGGTAACTATTGCCAGCGCGCTGCCCTTCGCGGTTATTCTGTTAATGTCGATATATGGCCTGCTCAAGGCGTTACGCGTTGATGCCTGGAAGCGCGACAGTAAGCAGATTGCGACCATTGCACCCACGGCTGCACGTAACCCGATTCCGTGGCAGCGACGGTTGCGTAACATTGCCTACTTCCCGAAACGCTCACAGGTTAAACGCTTCATGACGGAGGTCATCTACCCGGCGATGGAGATGGTGGAGCAGGAACTGGCGAAACAGAATACCGTGTCTCATACCCGGGATGATGTTGAAGACCGCGTTCGCTTTGAGGTGGATTTGGGTAATGAACTCAACTTTGTTTATGAAGTTCGTGCTCGCGCCTATCTGCAGCCCACCTTTGCACTGGCAGGGATGTCTGACGGCGAGAAAGCTGAAGAGCAGAAATATTACCGTGCTGTTGTCTACCTCAAGGAAGGTGGTCAGGATTATGATGTGATGGGCTGGAATCAGGAGCAGATTATCAACGATATTCTCGACCAGTATGAGAAGCATCTGCACTTCCTGCATATCGTGCGTTAATACACTTATGCATTACCAAAGAGGAGCCTGGCTCCTCTTTTTTTGTCCTGGTATCGCTCCTTTACAGCTGTTTGTAACGGTAAACAGCTCAGCTGAGACGGGGACGGCTGACAGTGTTTTGACGGCAGTTTAAGGAATAGCCAGCAGAAAGCATCCGCAAGAGACGCCAGTTACGATGAATCGAGTGAGCCAGACAGGAGGGAAGTGCGCAGCGTGTCGCTGCATTCTGCCTGAGCGACATGAAAGCGCCAGCATTTATCTTTGGCGCCCCTGTCCTCTGAATGAAGAACGGAGCAATAATTTTGCAGGGGCTTTAACTCCCGCTCAAACTACCGCTCCCTCCCCCAACACCCTCTATTCAGCCATTGCCCTTCCTGACTTCTCACCCCCACTGTCCGTCAGTGATGCTCTCACCTGCGGCAGGCTTTCCGGATAATTCTGCTGAATAAACTCAATCATCTTTTCACGCACGTAGCAGCGCAAATCAAAGGCGATCGGGGAGTTCTGCGCGGTCATCAGCATCCTGATGGTCATGGTTTTCTCGGTGGTGTCGGTCACCTGAAGCACAGAGGTTTCCTGATCCCAGAGCTTGGTTTCGCTCAGCACCTTTTCAAAGTGCTTGCGCAGCGGCTCCAGCGGCATGGAGTAATCCACGTAAAGAAACACCGAGCCTAAGATCTGGGCGTTATTGCGCGTCCAGTTCTGAAACGGATTTTCGGTAAAGTAGGTGATCGGCAACACCAGCCGACGCAAATCCCAGATGCGCACCACCACATAGGTCAGGTTGATCTCCTCAATCCAGCCCCACTCTTTTTCTACCACTACCGCATCATCAATTTTAATAGGCTGGGTAAAGGCGATCTGAATACCGGCAAACAGATTAACCAGCGACTTCTGCAGCGCAAAACCAATAATAATACCGGCGACACCCGCACCGGCCAGAATGGTGGTGCCGAATTTCCGGACGCCAGGGAAGCTGAGCAGAATCAGCGAAACACAGAACAGAACCAGGATAACAATAACTACTTTTTTGACATAGATAATCTGCGTGCGAATTTTGCGCGCACGAAGGTTATTGGAAATATTAATGTCATAGCGGATATAAAGCATATCCTGCGCCACGTTGGTCAGCCGGATTAAGACCGAGCAAAATGACATAATAATAAAGACATTGATGATATTGGTGATTAAAGAGAGAGATTCCGGATGGAAGTCGATGTAATTAACGCCGACATTAATCATTAATAACGGAATAAAAAAGAACATCGAGCCGCTAAGATGCTTCTCAAGGGATTTGAAGAGCTTTCTGTCACGAATCTGCCAGTAGCGGATGAACCGGAGCAGGATAAGGCGGGCCAGAAATCCCAGCACAAAAGAGAGCGAGACGAGTAATACAACAGGCACCCATGACGGGAAACCAGATAACTCACCGAATAACAATGGCATTATTTTCCCTTATAGTAAGCTGACAACCTCGGGCTGTCAGATAAGTGACAAACTCAGTAACCGTTGTCTTCACGGCTATCCGTTCGTAACACAATCAGCGCACATGAGTATGAACCATAGCGGCGAAGTTAACAGGAAATGCGCGGTGATGCGGCCAGAGAGGCTTTCGCGCGCCAGCCTTACGGCTACTGATACGGAAGCAGAATGCGGCCTTTATGTCACTGTCCGGCCTGCCCAACATCATTAAAATATCTGATACAACACAGCCACTTTTCCGATCTCCATTTTTTAGCCTGCCCTGGTCATCCGGCAGCAAAAACATGGCTATAACCTCCAGAAGCAACGCTTTGCGTGGACGTTTTTTTGCAATCTGCTAATTTTTAAGCTGTTCCCCTGCTGCTGAGAAAAACAACAATATGATTAACACCCTTAAACTTTCCTCTGATTTTCGTCGCAGTTTCCTGCGTGAAGTCCTGGTGCCGCTGGTGGCTATCTTAGTGCTGACGTTTGTGGGTGCAGGGGCTGCGCTGTTTATCGGCACCTCACTCACCAATACTGAGGCCCGGCATCAGCAGCAACGGATGATTGAAGCCTCATTTTCACAGAGTCTGAATGAGCATCTGCGCCAGCTGCATAGCCTGTCGCGCTGGGGACCCTTTGAGCAGCATCTGGCGGAGGGCAACAGCAGCAGGTGGCTGGATGAGAACATTGGGCTGTGGCTGTATGAGATGTTCGGCCATCAGCTGATTCTGGTGCTGGACCAGCAAAATCAGATCGTCAGAGTCTGGCGCGAAGGCCAGCCGGTCTCCGCGCCTGCAGATGATCCGCTGATTGGTGAGGTGCTGCAAAGCCCGCTGGTCAACGATCCGGCGCGCCAGGATAACGCCGATTATGCCCGTATAACAAATCGTGCCGCCGCGCTGGCTGTAGGTAATATCCAGCGGGATGATAATGCCCTGCCGCGTTTCCGGCTGGTAAGCCTGAAATTTCTTGATGACGGCTATCTGGCGGGCCTGGCGGAACGCAATCAGCTGCAGGGGCTGCACTTCTCCGACGGCACGCCACAGCCGGGAACCGGCGCGCGCTATCTGCTGATCGCGCAGGCAGGCGAGGCGGTTGGCTATCTGAACTGGATCCCCTCCCGTCCCGGTGCGCAGATGCTGCGCACCATCGGGCCATCTACCGGGCTGGCAGTACTGGCGATATCCCTGCTCTGCCTTTATATGGTGCGGCGACTCTGGAACTCGTCGGTGAACCTCTCGCAGTCCATGCTCAGGCTCGGCGCGTCAGAGGCTCAGGCCCAGCATCTGGCGTTTCATGATGTGCTGACCGGCCTGCCGAACCGCGCACTGGTCGAAGACCGCTTAACCCAGGCGCTGGCCCTGGCGACGCGCCACGATCAGCGGGTGGCGCTGCTGCTGATCGACCTCGACCGCTTTAAAACCATCAACGATACCCACGGCCATCACGCCGGAGATGAACTGATCATCGCGGTCGCACAGCGACTGAGCAATATCGTGCGGGCCAGCGATACGGTAGGACGCATCGGCGGCGATGAATTTATTGTGGTAATGCCGGACGTCGATAATATCGGCCAGGTGCAGAGCCTGGCGCAGCGCATTATTGATGAACTGAGTGAGCCTTTTACGCTGTTTGGCAGCGATGTCTGGAGTGGCGCCAGCATCGGACTGGCGCTGGCACCCAAAGATGGGGTCGATCGGCTGGAGCTGATGCGCAAAGCGGATATTGCGCTGTATGAAGCCAAAAGCGGCGGGCGCGGCACGTATCGTCAGTTTGAACGGGCGATGGATGAGTCGGTGCGGACCCGACAGACCATCGCTGCCGACCTGCGTACGGCGCTGCATACCCATCAGGGGCTGGAGGTGTGGTATCAGCCGCTGATGGATATTGGCGGTCAGCAGATGGTGGGCATCGAAGCGCTGCTGCGCTGGCACCATCCAACCCGCGGCCTGATCGCGCCCGCTGAATTTATCGCGATTGCCGAAGAGACCGGCCTGATTATTCCGCTGGGCGAATGGGTGCTGGCTGAAGCCTGCGTCACTCAGCAGCGTTTTCCCGAGCTGCTGGTGGCGGTCAACGTCTCGCCGGTGCAGTTCCGCTCTACCGGCTTTGTTGAGCGGGTGATGGCGATTGTCAGCCAGAACGGCGGCGATCCGAAGCGCCTGGAACTGGAGATCACCGAAGGGGTGTTAATCGAAGATGAACGTGAAGCACGCGCCATTATTGTGGCGCTGCGTGATGCGGGCTTCCGGATTGCGCTGGATGACTTTGGCACCGGTTACTCCAGTCTTAACTATCTCAGCAACTTTCCGGTGGATAAAATCAAAATCGATCGCTCATTCACCCAGTCGCTGGGCGTGGCGGAAAATTCAGTGGCAATTGTTGAATCGGTGGTAAAACTGGGTCATGCCATGGGCCTGATGGTGACAGCAGAAGGCGTCGAGACGCCAGGGCAGATGTCTGCGCTGGCAGATGCGGGCTGTAATCAGTTGCAGGGCTATCTGTTCAGTCAGGCGGTGCCCGCCGATCAGCTCGCAGCCCTGATGACCTTATCCGCGCCAGACGAAGTACAACAGGGGTAATCCCCTGAGTGGATGGCCGGAGCGCGGCTTTGTGCACTCAGGCTGTCTGACAGCGCGATGCGCCAGACAGCCTGAGTCGGCCATCGCCTTTTTTTCCGGCCAGAGACGTTAAACCCCCAGGCTATCCAGCAGCGCGGCAGAATGGGCGACCGCACCAAAGATGCCGCCCTGCATATGGATCATGCTCAGCGCCGCTTCATGATGACGCTGCTCGGTCGCAGCACAGCAATCGGACAGCACCAGGCACTCAAAGCCGCGATCGTTAGCTTCGCGCAGCGTGGTGTGGACGCAGACGTCCGTGGTAATGCCGGTGAGGATCAGATTACGGATGCCGCGACTGCGCAATATCAGCTCCAGATCGGTGGCATAAAACGATCCCTTACCCGGCTTATCGATCACCACTTCACCCGGCAGCGGTGCCAGCTCCGGGATTATCTCCCAGCCCGGTTCACCGCGCACCAGAATACGGCCGCACGGTCCCTCATCCCCGATCCCGGCGTTCATCCGTCGCGAGCGCCAGCGTTTGTTGGCGGGCAAATCACTGAGATCGGGCCGGTGCCCTTCGCGGGTATGAATAACCGGAAACTGCCGGGCGCGCATCGCTGCCAGCACCTGCTGCAACGGCGCGATGGGCGCCCGGGTCAGACTCACGTCATAGCCCATGCTGTCGACATAGCCGCCCACGCCACAGAAGTCGGTCTGCATATCAATCACGATCAGCGCGGTATCAGCCGGCGTAAAAGTGCCGTCAAACGGCCAGGCGTAGGGAGTTGAATTAACGCTATAGTCGGACATTGCTGTTCTCCATTACCGGGCGCGGCATGCGCATTCTGCTGATCAGGCTGTAGCTGATGGCGGCGGTTACCAGACCAATAACCGCTTCACCGAACTCGGGGAAAGCGACGTGGGCGATCACCGCACACAGGCTGCCAATCGCCCAGGCGGCAAACGCAGTACCACGAAAACGCTGCGCCGGACGCTGCTCGCTGATGCGCGCCATAAAAATTAAATCCACGATCATCACGGCACCAAACGGCGGCACCACAATGCCGAGCAGGCTGAGCCACTCCAGGAAGTAAGACCAGACGCCCGCCAGCGCCAGCACGCCGCCAATGGCACCCAGGATCAGCGTCCAGAGCCGCATTTTGCTGCTGAACAGATGACTGAAGCCCACCGCTCCGTTGTAGAGGCAGTGCGTGCAGACCGATCCGAGATTGATAAAGACAAACAGGCAGGCCACTACCGACAAAAAGGCGCTGTGCCCCATCAGCATCGGCAGGAAGTTACCGCCATTGGTCAGCGGATCAACCGCTGCGCCTACGGCCACAATCACCACACCGAACAGGTAGGAGATGACGTTAGCGACCGGGAAGGCAGAGAACGCGGCGATCACCGCCGAACGGCCATTCTTCGACCAGCGGGTAAAGTCAGCGGTCATGGTGCCGGAGTCAGCAAAACCGGCTACCACCATGGTGACGGCGGTGCCCATACTCATTGCACCGGCTGCGCTGGCGCTGCCCTTCCACTGCGTCACCACGGAGAAGTCGTGCTGTTTGCTAATCAGCCACAGCGCCACCATTCCCAGCACCACAAACAGCGGCGCGGCGATCATCCCCAGCACCGACAACGCCCGCACGCCCAGAAACGTAATCCCGGTATAGAGGATCATGGCAAAGGCCGTCACCGCCAGCGCATTCCAGCCAAAGGTTTGATTAATGACCGTGCCGGTAAGGCCGGTCTGAAAGGCATACCAGCCGATCACCACTGTCGAGAGAAAACCCGAGACCAGGATGTAGCCTTTGCTGCCAAAGGTGCGTCTGGCCTGCAGAGCGAAATTCATTCCGCTGTTACCGGCGTACCAGCTCAGCGCGCCGACATAGGCGAACAGCACCAGGTTTCCCAGCAGAATGGCGATCAGCGCAGGCCAGAATCCCAGATGCCAGGTAATGATGCCGCCAAACAGCGCATTGGTGAGGATCATCGGAAATCCAAACCAGACGGCCGAGACGGAGCGGGTAGAATGACGGTGCGACAGCGGTACCGGCTCATGTTCAAACTCCTGCTCCAGCGCAGGCGTAGTAGACGTTTTCATTGGGCGATTCCGGGTTGAAGGTGATTCCACGGCTGAATGCGCTCGAAAGCGGCACTGGCAGCCAGCACTAAGGCATCATCAAGATGACGTCCGACAATCTGCAGACCGACGGGCAAGCCGCTGGCGGTAAAGCCAGCGGGTACGGACGCGGCAGGCTGACCGGTGAAGTTGAAGGGGTAGCAGAACGAGAGCCAGTGATCGCTGCGGACCATGCGGCCATCAATGATCTCCGGTCCCTGCATCCCCAGTGGAAACGGCGGCACCGCCAGCGTCGGGGTAATCAGCAGGTCAAAGCGCTGCATAAAGCGCCACAGGCTGTTGCTGACCGCTTTGCGGGTGGTGATGGCATCGGTAAAGTTTTCCGCCCGCCAGTCGCGCTGCAGCATGGCGACCAGATGCGGCGACATCTCGCTGCCCTGCTCCGCCATCATCTGGCGCATGCCGGTAAGATCGCTCTCCATCGCCACCAGCGCGCCAAAAGCCGCCGATGGATCAGGGAAGCCCGGATCGGCCAGCTCCAGTTCAGCACCGATTTCAGCGGCAAAACGCTGCACCGCCGCGCTGACCACTGCCCGCACTTCCGGATCAACAGCCACATAGCCAAAATCCACGCTGAAGGCGATGCGCAGTTTGCCTGGCAGATGATGTGGCGCGCCCAGCCAGTCCACATCGCTGCAGGGAATCGAGTGGCGATCGCGCATATCCGGTCCGGCCATCAGCGACATCATCAGCGCGGCATCGCGCACGCTGCGCGTCATCGGACCGATGTGCTCCAGTGACTCCCAGCTCGACACGCCGGGGTAGCGTTCATCACGACAGCCGGGCCAGAGCGGCACCCGGCCCATCGACGCCTTGAAGCCGAAAATACCGCAGTGCGCCGCCGGAATGCGTACCGACCCGCCGCCGTCGCTGCCCAGTGCAATCGGGCAGAGCCGCGCCGCCACCGCCGCACCCGAACCGGCGCTGGACCCTCCTGGCGTCATGCTCAAATCCCAGGGATTTCGTGGCGACGGAAACAGTGGATTGTGCCCGACCCCGCTGTAACCAAACTCCGGTGCGGTGGTTTTGCCAACCAGAATGGCGTCGGCGGCCAGCAACCGCTCCACCGTGATGTCGTCATCTTCCGGCACGAAATCTTTGTACGCCGCCGAACCGGAGGTGGTTCTGACGTTTGCGGTGCAGATTAAGTCCTTCACCGCAAGCGGTACGCCCGCCAGCGCGCCAGGTGTTTCTCCGCGTGCCCGTCGGGCATCCACGGCTCTGGCCTGTGCCATCGCCAGTTCAGGCGTCGGGGTACAAAAAGCCTGTATCGCCGGTTCCCGCTGTTCCATCCGTGCCAGCACCGCCCCGGTCAGCTCGCACGCCGACACGTCCCCGCTGCGAATCAGAGCGGCCATCGTGGTGGCATCTTCGTCTAATAAGGAGTCAAACATGGGTTACCTCGCCAAAAGTGTACCTCTCGGCTAGTGCATGAAGCGTGCCAGTTAGCGGTGAATCATCCGGTCTGACCCGGGGATGCCAGATGGAATACGGGCTGGGATACAAGATCGAATTCTTATGATACCAGGTGCAGGCGGCTGTTTATTTTTCCAGCACGATGATGGCGCAGGGCTGCGCGATAAGGGGGCGTAATAGCTGAATGGTTTGCGGGCTGGTTTACAAAACGATGTCGGTTATCAGCAACAGCGGCCGATATGCTGGAATGAATAACCACATTTTTACCAGGGACGTTTGACCGGTCTGAGCAGGCACTGAAAAATCACGGCTTAAAGATTCACATGCAGCCTGCAGGGATGATAAGTGCGCATTGAAGAAGATATTTATCTTGAAAACTACGAAATCAGGCGAAAAAAATTCATTTACGATCGTCAGGTTTATCACAGCTACGTGTTTGTTGTCGGTAATGAGACTTACACCGTCATCGTTGGCGACCGGATAGATGAACAGACCTTTAACCGCATCGGATACCGGATGCCACCCGGTATCGCCTTTCCGGTTAACGGGCTGGCTGAAGTCTGTTTTGACGTGTTCGATGGTCTGGAGTGCCTGGGCGATTTCCGCCATATCAGCTTTGCAGGATTAGGCAGTGCTGTCGTTTTCAAAAGCGTACTCCTGGCGTTAATGGCACACCATGCAAGCTTCTTTATAGGCGGTTTTGTTTTCCAGGCTGCATCAGGAGAGATCGTTGACCGCAATCGCCCGACACCCCTTGAGGAGATCTACGACGCTTTGCTTGGGTTAAAAAATGAACTACGCTACAATCGCCGGACAGGGTTGCCAAAGAAAGCGCCGCAACCTTTAATCCCGGACTGTTTCCGGGCTTATAAAGTAGTGACTACAGGGAGAGCTTGCTATGTCGTTATACAATAAACACGATGAAACAACCCCTTTGGCTCCGGTCGAAACCAGGTATAAAGAGTTAAGGGCACTATTGATTGCTGAATGGCTGGCCAGACCCGATCTGCCCGCCATTAAAGCCCAGTTAGCTCAGAGGAAAAAACGCTCGTCGTCTGCCCTGTTACGCCGCAAGCTGAAAGAGCTGAATGCGCGCGAAATGCAGAAAGCTAAGATCAGCGCTTAACTCTTAAAGGCCCGATAAACGGGCCTTTCGCGTTTTTATCGACCTCAGTCTCATTCGCAGACGGCTTTCCACCACCCGCAACTCACCTGTTACTCCGGAAAATCTGTCTCCACTGACGTCTGTTTCCACGCTTCGATCTCAGCCAGCCGCTCTTTAAGCTTACTGGTCACGGCATCATGGCCCCAGGCGCCCATCACCAGATGGCGTGGCGGGTTGTCATGCTCAGTGATGGCAATCATTGCCGTGGCGGCTCGCGCCGGATCGCCCTTCTGAGTGCCGCTGTATTCGGCGGTGGCTTTCATCCGTGCGGCTGCAGTCTCTGCATAGTCCGGCAGCGTGCTCGGCGTCTGATGCAGGGAGCGTCCGGCCCAATCGGTGCGGAACGGACCTGGCTCGACACAGGTAACGCGAATGCCCAGCGGCCCCGCTTCCAGCGCCAGCGAATCTGACCAGCCTTCCACCGCATGTTTGCTGGCAGAGTAGTAGCCTGAGCTGGCAAAGCCAATTAAGCCTGCCACCGAGGTAATGTTGATGACGTGGCCGCTGCGCGCCTTTCTCATCGCTGGCAGCACGGCGCGGGTCAGGGCAAACAGGCCAAAAACGTTGGCATCAAACTGCGCGCGGATTTCGCTTTCCACACCCTCTTCCACCGAGCTTTGATAGCCGTAACCGGCGTTGTTTACCAGCACATCGATGGTGCCGAACGTGTCGAGTGCCGCTTTGACGGCCTGGTCGATGCTCGCCTGGTGGGTGACATCCAGCGCTACTGCCAGCGCGTTATCGTGTCCCTCAACCAGATCGGCAATGGAAGAGGTATCACGTGCCGTCACGACGACCTTAAAACCACGCGCGATGGTCTGCTGCGCCAGTTCACGACCAAATCCGGTCGAACATCCCGATATTAACCAGACAGGGCTGGAGTGAGCAGTCATGGTAAGACTCCCGTTGATGATGAAGTGACTGGAGACCCGGACACGAGTGCATCCGGGATTTAAGGTTAGCGAGGCGCGACGGCCCCACTTAGCCCTTAATGCTTTTTATTGAACAGCTGGCTGGCGGTGTCGCTGATGATCTGTGCCGCGCCGCGATCGCCTTTCACCATCGACGCCATAAAGGCTTTCGCCTGTTTAAAGGTGATGTGCGGCGGTAACGGGGCAACTTCCGGATCGGTTTTCACCTCCAGCAATACCGGGCGATCGGCGCTGAGCGCACGCTGCCAGGCCGCCGCCAGATCGTCAGGATTATCGACAAAAATACCGACCATCCCCAGCGACTGCGCAAACTCAGCATACTTCACATCCGGCAGTTGCTGCGAGGCGTCAAAGCGGGGATTCCCTTCCATGACCCGCTGCTCCCAGGTGACCTGATTGAGATCCTGGTTGTTGAACACGCAAACGATCAGGCGTGGATCGGCCCACTGCTGCCAGTATTTCTGGATGGTGATCAGCTCTGCCATATTGTTCATCTGCATCGCACCGTCACCCACCAGCGCCACCACCGGTTTGTCGGGGTGGGCAAATTTTGCGGCAATCGCATAAGGCACCGCAGCGCCCATACAGGCCAGACCGCCGGAGAGCGAGGCGCGCTGACCCTGTTTTACCCGATAGTCGCGGGCGAACCAGTTGGCACAGGAACCGGAGTCCGAGGTGACAATGGCGTTATCCGGCAGTTGTGGCGACATCTCCCACACCACCCGCTGCGGGTTGACCGGATTAGCGGGTGCCATGGCGCGCTCTTCCATCAGCGTCCACCAGTCGCGCACCTGAAGCGCGATATCTTCCTGCCAGCTGCGATCCTCTTTGTGCTCCAGCAGCGGCAGCAAAGCGCGCAGGGTTTCAGCCGCATCGCCATGCAGATTCACTTCGCTTGGATAGCGCAGGCCGAGCATGGCGGGATCGATGTCGATCTGCACCGCACGCGCCTTGCCCTCTTCCGGCAGGAATTCCGTCCACGGGAAGCCGCTGCCGATCATCAGCAGGGTGTCGCAGTTCTGCATTAAATCGGATGAGGGCTTCGTGCCCAGCAGGCCAATCGAACCGGTCACAAACGGTGCATCGTCCGGCAGCACATCTTTGCCCAGCAGCGCTTTTGCCACGCCCGCACCCAGCACATTCGCGACCTGTACCACCTCGACGGCGGCGTTACGTGCGCCTGCGCCAATCAGAATCGCCACTTTTTTACCGGCGTTAAGCACCTCAGCGGCGCGTTGCAGATCCGCTTCATAAGGGATCACTTTAGGACGCTGATAGCCGCTGCCGGAATGGGTAAAACCGTGCAGATGCTGCGGCGGCTGCCACTCTTCATCCTGAATATCTTTAGGGATGATGATCACCGCCACGCCGTTTTGCGCTTTGGCGATGCGCACGCCCCGGTCGAGCAGATGGCGAACCTGGGTTGAACTCGAAGCTTCCTGAACGAAGTTGGCAACGTCTGAGAAGATGCGATCCAGGTTCATCTCCTGCTGATAACTGGAGCCGCGCGCGGTCGCTTCCGCCTGTCCGGCAATCGCCAGCACCGGAGCATGATCCATTTTGGCATCATAGAGTCCGGTCAGCAGATGGGTCGCGCCGGGCCCGCCGGTAGAGAGGCAGACGCCCAGTTCACCGGTGAATTTGGCGTGTCCTGCCGCCATAAAGGCCGCCATCTCTTCGTGGCGTACCTGAATAAATTCGATGCCGTCGCCTTTGGCGTTAGCACGCTGAATGGCGCCCAGCACCCCATTGATGCCATCTCCCGGATAGCCATAGATGCGTGTGACGCCCCACTCTTTCAGGCGCTGGACAAAAAAATCACTGGTTTTCATGCTCATCGTCGCGTTTCCCCTTGTAGTCCATGCAGACTTAAAGCGTAGTAGACGATGCGCAATCGCCGTTAATTGTTCGCCATTGCCGGGTATCGCTGACGCAAATCACTGAATATTTGTGCCATATCCGCCGTTTCGCCTATCTCTGCCACCGCCCGGAATACCTGGGTTTTCAGGAAGTGACGCCAGCTCACCGGCGCGCTTGCCAGAAAGGCGGTAAGTAACTGATAACGCTGTGGCGTCCAGAGCATTTCGAAGCGACTCCGTGCTTCGCCGTGCTCAAAATGGTGCGCAGCCTGCTGCGGCATCGTGGCGCGCAGGTGCTCCGTTGCTGCCCGATCCACGTGGTGATCAACCACTACCACGCCATACTGCGTCCTGGCTGCCGCGACGCTGAGATAACCGCAGCGCACATCCTGCATCACCGCATCGGCATCGCGCTGTGTCGGCAGGCCATAACCGCCCGCGCCGGGTCCGCGCACTTCGACCACGTCACCCGGCAGGCAGTGGATCACATCAGTGTTACCGTGATTGATGACCTCACCGTCGCGCCGGGTACGGAAGTAAGAGAGCGCCCCACTCTGGCCGCCGACGACACCCGCCGAGGCAAACACCGATCGGTTACGGTTGCGCGCGGTAATGGTGGTATTGGGCGAGAAAATCTCAAATGCCATTTCGGTGGCTAAACCGCCGCGATAGCGACCGGCTCCGGCGCTGTCCTGGGCCAGTCCGTAGCGATGAAAGCGGATTGGCACTTCCGCTTCGTTGATCTCAATCGGGGTGTTTTTCAGAAAGGCTGAAAGACCGCCGGAGCCGTCAGGCCCATCGTGACGCGGCGTGCCGCCCGCGCCGCCGCCCACCGGACCCAGCGAGGCGACCACACTGCGATTCTGCGTCTGGGTACGGATGTTCATGATTGAGTTGCCGCCCGGTGAATTCGCGGGCAAACGCTCCGGCATCGCCAGCGAGAAGACGCCGATAGTGGCAATCTGCGACAGTGCACAGGTCAGGGAGCGCATCCCCACCGCTGCGGGTGCTTCACAGTTCATGACCGTGCCAGGCGGCAGGATTGCCCGGGTGGGTCGCAGCGTACCGGCGTTAAGCAGCAGTGAACGGTCCAGCGTAGAGAGCACATAGGTAACACCCACCAGCGCCAGCGGATGTCGCTCACGTCCGCCAGTCGGCATGTTCAGCGACGAGGCCAGTTGCGGGTCGCTGCCGGTGTAGTCCAGCTCCAGCTGATCGCCCTGCACCCGCAGAGTAATGGCGATCCGGCAGGGATAACCGCCCTCGCCATCTTCATCGGCGTAGTCGGCATAGAAGTATTCCCCGTCGGGAATGGTTTTGATAATGCTGCGCGCCTGCGCTTCGGCGTAATCGAGAATGCCCTCAATGCCCTGCAAAAAATCGGCGATGCCAAAGCGGGCAATAATGTCGTGGATTTTACGCTCGCCGACGTTCACCGACGCCAGCTGGGCTTTGAAATCGCCCCAGTTCTGATCCGGCACCCGCACATTGAGCCGCATGATGCTGGCGACCTCTTCGTTGAGTTGACCCTGCCGCATGATCTTCAGCGGCGGGATGCGAATCCCCTCCTGCACGATATCGGTCAGCGAGCGCGACAGCGAGGCAGGCACCGCGCCGCCGACGTCGGTGTTATGAATGTGGCCCACCACGAAGCAGACAATTTCACCCTGGTGGAACACCGGTTTCCAGATGTGGATATCGGGCGAGTGGGTCGCCACGTTGCCGGCGTAAGCGTCGTTGGTAATGCAGATGTCGCCGTCAGCGTACTCTTCAATCAGTGCCAGCACCGGCGCATAGTCGATGCCGCTGTACCAGGGCGCGCCAAAGCTGCGCGGCGAGGCAAACGCCAGGCCGCTGCGGCTGACAATCTGACAGGAGAAATCTTCCGTCTCTTTCACAAAGGTGGAGTGCGCCGTGCGCATCAGGGTAAAGGCCATCGCATCGGCAGCGGCGGCGCAGTAGTTCGCCAGGATCTGTAAGTTACGTCCATCAATCGCCATGTTATGCCTCGTTCGCCGTGATCAGCAGATTACCGAATGAATCGACCGTGACACCCATGCCGGGCGGCACGCAGGTGGTGCAGTCATCCTGGGCGATGATGACCGGGCCACTGAGCTGATGGCCGGCGCGCAGCGCCGAACGCAGCACTAAATCAACCTGATGCCAGCCGCCGTCGATCCACGCCCTGGTCTGTTTCAGTACCGGCACCGGTTCCGTGGCCGGAGCCAGTGGGTTAATCACCGGTTTCGGCGTCGGTGAGGCAATCACCAGCCGCAGGTTGATCAACTGCACCGGAGCCTGCGGGTCACAGTGACCAAACAGCTGCTGGTGCTGACGATCAAAGGCGTCATGCAGTGCAGTGAAATCCGCCTGCGCCAGCCAGTTCGCCTCCAGCGGCACATCGATCTCAAACGACTGCCCGCGATAGCGCATATCCGCGCTGAACTGCAGGCTGTAAGGCATGTCGCTGCCGTGCTCCTGTGCCAGCCAGCCACAGGCGCGCTGCTGTAATGCTTCGGCTTCACTGGCCAGGGTGTCGGCCAGGGCGGGCGTCAGATCGCCGTAGAGCGTGCGGATAAAGTCGTTACGAATGTCCGCCACCAGCCCGCCCAGTGCGGACAGCACGCCCGGCGTCGGCGGCACAATCACCCCTTTCATATTCAGTTCGCGGGCCAGAAAACAGCCCATCATCGGCCCGGCACCGCCAAAGGCCAGGAACCAGAATTCTCGCGGATCGAGACCAAAGCGCGACAGCAGGCCGCTGGTGTCGCTGTACATACTGGAGATCGCCAGCTGGATGGCGGTTTCCGCCGTTTCCTGCACCGTGACGCCAAGCGCATCGGCCAGCGGCTGCCAGGCCGCACAGGCGGCGTCCACATCCACAGTGACGGCGTTATAACCCAGCGCGCCATGGCCCATCATGCCGCAGGCGGCAAATGCATCGGTGGCGGTGGGCTGCGTGCCGCCGCGCCGGAAGCAGACCGGGCCAGGCAGCGATCCCGCACTGTCCGGGCCCATCTGCAGCACACCCTGACCATCGATCCACGCCAGCGAGCCGCCGCCCTGACCCACCGAGGTGACGGCGACAGAAGGAATAAAGATCGGGAAATCCCCGATGATTTCGCCATTGCCCTGCGCCACTTTGCCGTCGATGATCACCGCCACGTCGGCGCTGGTGCCACCGATATCCAGGCTGAGGATTTTGTCAAAACCGCAGGCGCTGGCGAGATAGCTGGCGCCAATCACTCCGGATGCGGTGCCGGAGAGCACCATCTGCACGCATTCGCGTTTCGCCTGATCGACGCCCATCACCCCGCCGTTGGATTTGGTGATGCGCGGCGGCGGCTTGACGCCCAGCCGGTGCAGCGCCTGCTCAAAGGATTCCAGATAGTGGATCACCATCGGCTGCACGTAGGCATTAATGGTGGCGGTAATGGTGCGTTCATATTCACGGATGATCGGCCAGATGTCAGCGGAACAGGAGGTCAGCAGCTCGGGTGCCACCTCGTCGATAATCGCCTTCACCGCCGCTTCATTGTGCTGGTTGCGATAGCTGTGCAGCAGCGACACCACAATGCCCTGACAGCCTGCCGCGCGTGCCTGAGCGATTGCGTCGAGCACACTCTGACGATCAGGCGGTTGCAACACGTTGCCGTGCGCGTCGCTGCGTTCACGGATGGCAAACACCCGATCGCGGGTGATCAGCGGAGCAGGACGCCGGGAGAAAAGATCGTGGATATGCGGAATTTTAAGCCGGGCCAGCTCCAGGACATCGCAGAAGCCCTCCGTGGCGAACAGTGCCAGCCGCACGCCGCGCCGCTGGATCACCGCGTTAATACCTACCGTGGTGCCGTGGGTGAAGTAGCCAATCTCAGCGGGGTCAATACCCTGATGCTGCTGAAACTGCGCCAGCCCGGTAACGATTTCGCTGCCTGGCTGATCCGGTCGTGACAGGACTTTCAGGGTGTGAATCTGGTTCGTTTGCTGATCGAGCACGGCGAAATCGGTAAAGGATCCGCCAATATCCACGCCAACGCGGTATCGCATATCGGGGTAACTCCAGTGTCAGGAAGGGGGAAATTCCATCAGTGCCTCGGGATGCTGCACCACACGCCAGCCGAGCCGCTGATAGACCTGATGGGCATCCTGGGTTGAGAGCATCCAGCGATGCACCGTTTGCAGCTCCGGGTGTTCACGGACGCAGGTTGCCAGCCAGCTGCCCAGCCCGTGACCGCGCCAGTTTTCATCAATCATTACGTCACACAGCCAGCCAAACCGGGTGTAGTCGGTGATGAGGCGGGCAAAACCAATCTGTCTCTGCTGGTGATAGAGGCCAAACGGCAGCGAACCGGCAATCGCCCGCACGGTTTTGGCCAGCGGCTGGCCTTTGGCCCAGTAGGACTTCTCCGCCAGCTGGATGTGGATCCACGCCAGGTCGAGCTGCTGGCGGCTGGTGGAGACAGTGAACGCCTCGCGCTGCCACTGCTGGTCAGCAATCTGTAATGAGTCCATGACAACTCCTTGTATCGGTTGAAAACAGTGTAAAAGGGTTCGCCCAACGGTTGAGGCTGTAGCGCGCTACAGAACCGGCTGTTGCGACTGAATTTTGCGTCATGAAGAAATTTTATGCTGAGGGGGCATCTTGCAGATTAACGGGAGAAGTGAAGCGGATGGGCGAACATAAGTGCGGCTGGTGTGAATCGCGAAAGAGCAGACAGATACAAGGCAGGTGACGGCCCTCTTTCCACCGGTAAACATGGCGAGGGCGACGCCTGACCGCCCGCTACACGCCGAACTCCACCGAATTGTGCTTGCCGATCAGCGATCGCAACGGCACGCTGCTTTTCATGATCGGGGATTTGATCACGATATAGCTGAAGTACTTATCGATGCCGATCTGAGCGTCGAGCATCTTCTCAATCACTTCCTGGTAATGTTCAATGCTGCGGGTAATAAAGCGCAGCAAATAGTCATAGCCGCCGGTAATCAGATGGCACTCCATCAGCTCATCGACGTCGCGCATCGCACTTTCAAATTTCATAAAGTCTTCGCGGCGATGGCCTGACAGGGTGACTTCGGTAAAGACGGTCACCGAATCGGTAATGCGGGTGAGATTAATGTGCGCTTCATAACCGGTGATAAAACCGGCCTGTTCCAGACGTTTGACCCGTTGCAGACAGGGACTGGGCGAAAGACCTACGGCGTCGGCGAGGTTAACGTTGCTGATACGGCCATCTTTCTGGAGTTGCACCAGGATGTTGATGTCGATGCGGTCGAGTTTCATTAAGCCGTTCATAGCACCCCCCTCATTGTCAGAGCCTGTCCCGCCAGGCGTCATTGTTGCAGGCAGTCTGGAGACGGACAGCGCGCAACAACCGGCGCGTACATGACGTACGTGGGGATTGTAAGCACTGACCAGGTTCAGACTGACAAATGAAATAGCCTGATGGGATAGACGCTTAATTAAATGTGCAGAACCTCCCGAAGGTATATCACGCTTTACCGTAAACGCGCCAGCGCTTCGCAGTGGTTATACCAGCGGGAGATTTTCAAATTACTTTAACAATATCAATGAGGAATCGCACTTTATCCCAACCGGCCTGTGGCGCGGGCCAGCGCAATATCGAAGATATGCAGCGCCTCTTCCAGCTGTGAGTCGGTAGTGACCAGCGGCGCCAGGAAACGGATAGTGTTGCGATGCAGGCCGCATTTAATCAGCAGCAATCCTTCCTGGCAGGCGCTGTCGAGGATCTTCTGAGTTAAGGCCGCATCCGGGCGACCGGTTTCGAAATCGAGGATCTCCACCGCCTGCATAAAGCCCACGCCGCGGACGTCACCGATGCAGGCATATTTATCCGCCAGCTGCCGCAGTCGTGCATTGAGTTGCTCGCCAAGCTGGCAGGAGCGCTGCAACAGGTTTTCCTGCTCAAACAGATCCAGCACCGCCAGCGCCGCAGCACAGGCCAGTGCGTTGCCGCCATAAGTACCGCCTAACCCGCCGGGTGTGGGTGCATCCATGATCTCTGCACGCCCCACCACGCCGGAAATCGGCAGACCGCCGCCCAGGCTTTTCGCCAGCGTGACTAAATCGGGTTTAATACCCAGTTGCTGGAAGGCGAACATCGTGCCGGTACGCCCGAAGCCGGACTGGATTTCATCACAAATCAGCAGAATACCGTGCTGGCTTGTGATGCGACGCAGCGCCTGCATAAATGCCGGACCAGCGGGCAGGAAGCCGCCGTCGCCCTGAACCGGCTCAATGATAATTGCCGCGACCCGCTCCGGCAGGATCTGCACCGCAAACAGCTGATCCAGCGCTTTCAGGCAGTCTGCTTCAGTAATACCGTGCAGCGGATTCGGGAAGGGAAGACGGTAAATATCGCCGGGGAACGGGCCAAAATTCTGTTTGTAAGGCGCGGACATGCCGGTCAGGGTGATACCCAGCAGGGTGCGGCCATGAAACGCACCATCAAAAGCGATGATGCCAGAGCGCTGGGTGTGTGAGCGGGCAATCTTCACCGCATTTTCCACCGCTTCAGCGCCGCTGGTAAAGAAGACGCTTTTGTACGCCTCATCGCCGCCCACCAGTTTGTTCAGCCGCTGCGCCAGCTCGATGTAGCCCGGATAGGCCACCACCTGAAAACAGGCGTGAGACACCAGACCGAGCTGGCGGGTCACCGCATTGACCACTGCCGGGTGATTGTGGCCGACATTCAGCACCCCGATGCCGCCGACAAAGTCGAGATAGCGATTGCCCTCCACGTCCCACACTTCACTGCCTCTGGCGCGTTCGATCACCAGCGGATGGGCGGTAACTACGCCGCGCGGCACATTCTGCTCGCGTGCATCCAGTAACAGGCTGTTATCGGAGTATGCTTGCTGCTCTGCCATGACATTCTGCATTTTAAACCCTCATCCACGTAACGTTCGGTTGGCTCAAGTATCGCAACCCGCTGGTTTGTCACGCTGCCGTAATTCCTCAGACAGCGGCATTTCCTGTTAAAATCCTGCGGCATTCAGCAGGGAAATTTCTCTGCCAGCGCCTGACGAATCAGCGTGACAAAAACGTTAACGCCATGCGGGATCAGCGCATCGTTGAAGTCGTAAGCGGCATGATGCAGCGGCTTGCAGGGTGCCGATCCCAGCCACAGATAGGCACCGGGCCGCGCCTGCAGCATAAAAGCGAAATCTTCTGAGGTAAGTGCGGGCTGGGGCGCGGCCTCAGCCGTGATGCCCGCCTGCGTCAGCGCCTGCAGGCAAAACTGCGCTTCAGCAGTGCTATTCAGGGTCGCCGGGTAGTAGCGCAGATAGCTGACCTCTGCGTGCAGGCCGTGAGCGGCGGTGATGTGCTCCGCCATCTGACGCAGCCGCGCTTCAATCGTCGCCTGCGCTGCCGGGCTGAAAGTGCGCACCGTGCCGGTGATGTTCGCCTCCGCCGGGATCATGTTGTGCGAAAAGCCGCCCTGCATCCGGGTGACGGTGAGCAGCGCCGTTTCGCACGGATCCAGCGCGCGTGACACCAGGGTATTCAGCTGCACCACCAGTTCGCTGGTCGCCAGCAGAGTATCGCGCGTCAGATGTGGCTGTGCGGCATGACCACCTCCGCCCAGTACCCGGATATCAAAGCGGTCAGCCGCCGCCATGATCGCGCCAGGACGGGTCTGTACCTGGCCGAGCGGCAGTTCCGGCCAGTTGTGAATGGCGTAGACCGCCTCGCAGGGAAAGCGGCTGAACAGGCCATCGTCAATCATCGCCTTTGCACCCGCCAGCCCCTCTTCGGCGGGCTGGAAGATAAAGCAGACGCTGCCATCAAAGCTGACGTCGCGCGCCAGTTTTTCTGCGGCTCCCAGCAGCATCACGGTGTGACCGTCGTGGCCGCAGGCGTGGCTCACCTGCTCCGCGCGGCTTTGCCAGTCGGTGCCGCTCTGATCCTGCATCGGCAGCGCATCCATATCAGCCCGCAGGCCGATCATGCGTTCACTGCTGCCCTTTTTCAGTATCCCGACCACGCCGGTTTTACCGATGCCGCGATGCACCTTTATGCCAAGCTGTTGCAGAAAATTCGCCACGATGTCGCTGGTGCGCTGCTCCTGAAAGCCCAGTTCCGGATGCGCATGCAGGTCGCGGCGCAGTGCCACCAGATGTTCCATTTTAATATCCTCGTGAACGGTCAATCTCACCGCGCAGCGGCTCGCCACGCTGATAGCGCCGCAGGTTTTCCAGCAGTGCCGCAATGGCGCTCTCATTCTGCGTCTGACTGGCAACGTGGGGTGTGAGCCAGATGGCGGGATGGTGCCAGAAGGGATGGCCCGACGGTAACGGCTCCGGGTCGGTCACATCGATCACGGCGGCACGGAGCTGCCCGCTCTCCAGCGCCTGCAGCAGATCGTCCTGATTCAGCTGGGGGCCGCGCCCGGCCTGCACCAGCGCCGCGCCCTGTGGTAATTGATTAAACAGGGTGCGGTTAAGCAGACCCTGTGTGGTGTCAGTCAGCGGCAGCAGGCAGACCAGAATCTCGCTGTGCGCCAGAAACGCCCCGAGCTGATCGTCACCGTGCCAGCAGCGGACGCCGGGAATCTGGCGCGGTGTGCGGCTCCAGCCGGCGCAGTCAAAGCCCAGCGCCACCAGCTGTTGCAGTGCGGCCTGGCCCAGTTCGCCCAGCCCCATGACGCCCACCCGACGCTGCGCGGCAGGTAATGCCGCGTGTGCCAGCCACTGCTGCTGGCGTTGCTGATGAAAATAGCGCGGCATGTCGCGATGCAGGCCGAGCACCGCGAAGGTGACATACTCCACCATGCCCTGGGTCAGGCCTGGTTCGATCATTCTTATCACCGGCAGCTCGGTTGGTAGCGCGCCAAGGTCAAACTGATCGGCCCCGGCACCCACGGAGAACAGCAGTTTCAGCCGGGGGAAAAGCGCAGTGATGTCAGCCGGTGGCTGCCAGGCAACCAGCGCCTCAGCCTGCTCTGGATCGCCGGTCTCAGGCCAGATATGCAGCTGAATGTCAGGCGCATGCGCTGCCAGCCAGCGCTGCCAGATGCGGCCACGTTCCGGCTCCGATTTATAGACGATATGCATCAGGCCATCGCCTGCGTCATCAGTCCAAACGCCTGCATACCCTGCGGCGTCCAGGGCGTGCCGCGCACCATAGTCGCAGGCGCATCGACCTGAGGGATGCCGAGGCTCTGTAGCCAGGCGGCCATCGGCAGCGCGGCATCGGTGTCGATGCGGAGAAATTCCCCCTGCAGCGACTGCATCAGCGAGGCGACCAGCGCCTTCGCTACCGCGAAGTCTCCCGCGATGATCGGGCCTATCGCCCAGCCGTGACCAAAGCGGCGCAGGCTGGCGAAGCCCTGAATTTGCTGTTGGTCATCCTGCAACAGCACCGTCTGGCAGTCGCGCAGCAGGTGGTCGAACAGTGCCGGACGATGCATGCCGTGCGCCTGCTGATCCAGCGTCACCAGGGTGGCGTGGTCGGCCAGTGTTGCCGGACGCAGCAGCAGCCCAGCCGGGATCACGGGTTCTGGCAGCGTGGTCACGGCGCGGGTCTGGTGCTGGCGAATCTCACCGCAACTGACAAACCCGAGCTTTTCATACAAACCTTTGCCCATTTCGGTGGCGTGCAGACGCACGTTACAATCAGGCAATTTTTCCAGTTGCGCCAGCATCAGCTGTTTGCCCAGGCCGCGCCCCTGCTGCTGGTTATCGACAATGATCAGTCCCAGCGTGGCGGCACTGTCGCCCCAGCGCCAGAGCACGGCGCTGCCAATCAGCTTGCCCTGCTCTTCAATCACTGTGCCCTCGCCCAGCTGCAGCGCCAGCGCCCAGTCTTCGCGTCGGTGGGGCCATTTCAGTGCCTGAGTTAAGGTGAAACAGTGGTCGAGATCGTCCGGCGTCATTGCGCGTATTTTCAGGCTCATTGCAGGTCTCCTTACATCATGCCTGGCGTTTCAAGTCCGCTGCCGTCAACCAGACGGCTGTAGCGATAAGGGGTGGGATCAACAACTGGCGTGGCTTCGGTCGCCAGATCGGCAGCCAGTCGTCCGGCACCCGGTCCGATACCGAAGCCGTGGGCGCTGTAGCCCGCCGAGAGCACCAGCCCCGGCAGTTTCGCCACGGTGGAGATCACCGGAATCGCGTCCGGGGTGCTGTCAATCATGCCGCCCCAGGACTGCGCCAGCCGCAGGTTCGCCAGCGCCGGATATTCACGCCGCATCGCCGCCAGTCCCTCTTCTACGATCGCTGCATCGGCTGCCGGATCGAGAATGCGCATGCGCTCAAACGGCGACTCGCGGTCAAATGCCCAGCCACCCATTGCTTCCGGGCCATTGAAGAACGGCGACAGGCCAAGATTCAGGGTGAGATTCTTGCGGCGACTTTTAAACGTCGGATAGAACTGGCGGGCATAGCGCAGCCCCTGCGCCCCCGGCTCCAGCCGACCGCGACCCGAGACGGATACGGTGTAGCTGCCGTCCATTTGTGGCCGACAGGCAAAGCCTGGCGTGTAAAGCGGCATCGCAATCGCCTGCTCAATGGGCTGCGTGCGGAAGGCGGTGCCAATCACGTTGCCCAGCGGCAGATCAATACCGTGACGACGGCAGAACATGGAGGTCCAGGCCCCGGCGGCACAGATTACCCGGCTGGTTTTGATCAGGCCACGCTCGGTCCAGACGCCGCTGACCCGTCCGGCGGCGATATCCAGCCCGCGCACCGCGCACTGCTGAAACAGCAGCGCCCCTTTTTTCAGCGCGCCCGCCACCAGCCCGGGCGCAGCCAGACGAGGTTCGGCGTGACCGTCGGTAGGTGCTGAGAGACCGCCCCGCCAGCTTGTGGTGCTGCCGGGCGTCATCGCTTTGGCCTGCTCCGCCGTGAGGATCGAACTGCGCACGCCATAGCCTTTTGCCATCTGGATCCACTTATCCCAGGCCGCGATGTCCGACTCTTCCTGCGTGGCGTAAACCAGCCCGCTGCGGCGGAAACCCAGCTCCTCGCCGGTTTCATCGTTAAGCTCACCCCAGCGTTGCAGCGCATAAATAATCAGCGGCAATTCACGTTCATCGCGGTTCTGCTGGCGACACCAGCCCCAGTTACGGCTCGACTGCTCCGCTCCTACCAGGCCTTTTTCGATTAGCACGACCTTCAGTCCCTGCTTCGCCAGCTCCCAGGTGGCGGCGGCTCCGGCGATACCGGCGCCAATAACCACTACATCGGCGGAATCGGGAAAATTCGCACTGTCCTGTACATAACGAATCGGTGCAGGCATAACAAGACTACCTCTGTTGTCAGTATCTGATCAGCGCAGAGCGATATCACCGCTGTGTGCTGACCCGTGCCGCCCGCGCATTACATTAGTGCTGTGCCGGCGGATTAATCAGGGTGCCAGTTGCTTCAGGCAACTCACTCTGCTTTTAAAATCTCTTCATGCTCATCCAGCCAGCCCTGACGCAGCTCCGGCACCGCGCGTTTCAGCCGCTCGAAATACAACTCGCTGGTCGGCTTGTCGTAGTCGCTGCGCGCCAGCTGGGTGACGATGCGACCGCTCTTCATCACCACGATTTCATCACACACCGCGCGTACCGCATGCATGTCATGGCTGATGAAGATCACCGAGAGTCCCAGTTCGCGGCGCAGTTCGCTGATTAAGTCGAGGACGGCGGCGGCAACCACCGTATCCAGCGCCGAGGTCACTTCATCACACAGAATCAGATCCGGCTCAGCCGCCAGCGCGCGCGCCAGATTGACGCGCTGCTTCTGCCCGCCAGAGAGCGCCCAGGGACGCCGCCACAGCACGTTGCGCGGAAGCTGCACCAGATCCAGCAGCTGATAAAGCCGCTGCTGTCGGGCCGCACCGTTCAGACCGTGAAACAGCGTTAGCGGACGCGACAGGATGCGTTCAACGCTGTGAGCCGGGTTCAGCGCGGTGTCTGCCATCTGGAATACATACTGAATGCGGCGCAGTTCGTTGTCAGGCCGTTTTTGCATATCGCCTGAGATGTAGTGGCCGTTGAACAGAATATGGCCGTGGCTTGGAGCGTTGAGTCCGGCAATGGCGTGCGCCAGAGTGGTTTTACCTGAGCCTGACTCACCGATAATGCCAATCGCCTGCCCTTTCCACAGCCTGAGATTGATATCCTCCAGAATGCGTATTTTCGGATAGCCGTCGCTGCCGCGCGGGCCATAACCTGCGCTGAGGTCGCGCACCTCTAGCAGCGGCTGAATATCGGCGGCAACCGGGCACCAGTTGCTGGGCCGCTCTTTCTGCCGCGCCGCCTCCATCAGTAAACGGGTGTACTCCGCCTGCGGTGCGCCGATCAGATGCGCGGTGCTGCCATACTCCGCCATCCTGCCGCGCAGCAGCACCAGTATCCGGTCTGCCATCTGCGCCACCACGGCTAAATCGTGACTGACGTAAATCGCCGTGACGCCGCGCTGCACCACCACGCGGCGAAACGCCTTCAGCACTTCCACCTGCGTGGTCACATCCAGCGCGGTAGTTGGTTCATCAAGGATGACCACGTCAGGATCGCCAATCAGCGCCATCGCCGTCATCAGACGCTGCAACTGACCGCCCGACACCTGGTGCGGGAAGCGGTCGCCAATGGTCTCGGGGTTGGGCAGCGCCAGTTCGCGGAACAGCTCAATCGCTTTGGCTTTTGCCGCTTTGCGGGTCAGGGTGCCGTGGATAACCACCGGCTCAATCACCTGGTCGAGGATCTTCATGCCCGGATTAAACGACGCTGCCGCGCTCTGGGCGATATAAGCGACTTTGTTGCCGCGAAAGGCGCGCAGCTGCCCCGGCGTCAGGCTGTTAACGTCGGTGCCGGCAACATGAATGTTGCCGTCGGCGATGCGGCAGCCGCTGCGGGCGTAACCCATCAGCGCCATCGCGATAGTGGTTTTACCTGAGCCGGATTCGCCAATCAGCGCCAGCACCTCGCCCTTCTGCACGGTAAAGTGAATGTCGGAAACCAGGTCGATCTCTTCGCCGCGATCGGTCTGCGCAGTGACGCGCAGTTTATCCACCGAAATCACCGGCATGGCGGTATGTGGTGTCACGTTCATGTTCCCTCCTTCGCCAGCGTCATCGGACGCATCGCCTGCAGGCTGTCAATAAACAGGTTGGCGCCAATGGTCAGGCTGGCAATCGCCAGCGCGGGCATCAGCACCGCAGGCGAGCCGTCAAACAGCCCCTGCATATTTTCACGCACCAGCGTGCCCCAGTCGGCGTAGGGCGGCTGAACACCCAGACCGAGGAAGCTCAGGCCGCTCAGCAGCAGAACGATGTAGACAAAGCGCAGACCAAAGTCAGTCAGCATCGGGTGCACCATGTTGGGCAGGATATCGTGAATGGCGATATACCAGCGGCTTTCGCCCCGCAGCCGTGACGCCCGGACATAGTCCATGCTGCGCAGCGAGCTGGCCATGGCAAACGCGATACGGAATGCGCCCGGCCAGTAGGTGAAGACCGCCGTGAGGATCAGCATTGGCAGTGAGGAGCCAAATACCGCGACTATCATCAGGGACAGCACTTTACCCGGCAGTACCAGCAGCGCGTCGTTGACGCGGCCCAGTACCTCCTCCAGCCAGCGCCCCGCCACCGCTGCCAGCAGCGCCAGCAGCGTGCCGATCAGGCTGGCCAGCAGCGCCGCACTCAGCGCCAGACCGATAGAGAACTTCGCGCCGTAGAGAATGCGGCTCAGCATGTCGCGCCCAAGGTAGTCGGTGCCCAGCAGGTTATCAGACGTCAGGCCGCCCATCAGCGGGCCGCCGCCGATGTCATCAATGCTGTGCGGGGCCAGCGGGGTGCCGAATACCGCCATCAGCAGCCAGAACAGCGACATTATCAGACCCAGCCGTCCCGACCAGGAGAGCGACTGTAAGAAACGCCAGGGCAACGAGAGAATATTCATGCGCTTCTCCATTTCGGGTTAAAGGCGATAGTCAGAATGTCTGCCGCCAGCAGCAGGACCAGGTAGCAGGCGGCGAACAGCATCACGCAGAGCTGCACCACCGGCAGGTCGCGGTTACTGACCGCATCCACCAGCTGGCTGGCCAGACCGGGATAGCTGAAGATAGTTTCGATGATGATCACCCCGCCAAACAGATAGGAGAGGCTGAGTGAAATGGCATTGGCGATGGGGCCGACCGCGTTAGGCAGTGCGTGACGCAGCACCGCTCTCAGCGGTGAAACCCCTTTCAGCAGCGCCATCTCCAGATAAGGGCTGTCGAGCTGGTTGATAATGGCTGCCCGCGTCATACGCGCCATCTGCGCCACCAGCACGCAGCAGAGGGTCAGCACCGGCAGCGCGTAGGCTTTGAGGTAACTCAGCAGGTCGCTATCCGGGCTGCCGAACGACATCGCTGACACCCAGTGCAGCTTGACGGCAAAAATCAACACCGCCACCGTCGCCACCAGAAACTCCGGCACGGCAACCGTCGCCATAGTGCCGATGACCAGCGCCCGATCGAGCCGTGAACCGCGATTCATCGCCGCAATAATGCCGATAATCAGCGCCAGCGGCACGCAGATCAGCGTGGTGATACCCGCCAGTTCAAAGGTGGCGGGAATGCGCTGCGCCACCAGCTGCGAGACCGGCAAATGGCTGGCAAACGAGGTGCCAAAGTCGCCCTGCACCATGCCTGACAGCCAGTGGAAGTAGCGCATCAGCAAAGGCTGATCGAGACCCAGTTGCTGCCGTAACGCCGCCACCGTTTCCGGCGTGGCGTTCTGGCCGAGGATCATCTGCGCTGCGTCGCCCGGCAGCAGGCTGGTGATGAAAAACACCACCGCCGAGACGATAAGCAAAGTCAGGATGCCAGCACCAATTCGCCGGGCAATCAGGAACAGCATGTATCGGTTCATCGGCGTACTCCTTCCTCAAATAACGTATCAGGCGCTCAGCCACGCAAACTCATGGAAGCGATAGCCCATCATCATGCCCGACGGCCAGGCCTCCACCCCTTTGACCTTTTTGTTGTAGCCATCTGTGGAGCTGATAAAGGTCGGGATAAGGGTGCCGCAGTGGTCATAAATCAGCGTCTGCATGTCGCCATACATCTGCTTGCGTTTCGCCTGATCGCGCTCACCGCGTGCCGCGACCACCAGCTGATCAAACTGAGGGTTTTTCCAGCCCGATTCGTTATTCGGTGCGGTAGAGAGATAAAACTGTGAGAAGAGCATGTCGAGCGTCGGACGCGGATTTATCGAGCCATATCCCACCGGATCTTTCATCCAGTGCGAAGACCAGTAACCGTCATACGGCACACGTCGCACTTTGATGTTCAGCCCTGCCCCGCGCGCCATCTGCTGAATCATCTGACCGCCTTCATTTGCCCCTTCGATATTCGGCGTGGTGATAATCTCCACCGTGGAGCCGGCCATGCCCGCTTTTTTGATGTGGAACTTCGCTTTTTCAATGTCCAGCGCACGCGGTTTGAGATCGGCGTTATAGAGCGGATGCCACGGCGGCACCGGGGTGTCATTACTGACGTCGCCGTAACCCTGCAGCACCGTTTTCACCAGCATTTCACGTGGCTGCAGATATTTCATCGCCAGCACGAAATCTTCGTTGTTACCCGGCTTCACATCGGTGCGGATAATCAGGTTGGTGTACATGCCCGATTTACTCTCAAGCACGCCAAATTCGCTGCTGGCTTTGATGCGCTTGCAGTCGGCAGCGGTCAGCGTGGAGACCATCTGCAGATCGCCCGACATCAGGGCATTAACGCGCGCTGCGCCGTCGGTGACGCCAATCAGCTCTACCTCATCCAGATGTGGCAGACCAGGCTTGTAGTAGTTAGGGTTTTTGGTGCCGATGGTGCGCACACCCGGCATAAAGGCTTTGCAGACAAACGGACCGGTGCCGATGCCTTTGCTGAAATCTTTGGTGCCGTCCGGCACGATCAGAAACGGCGGTGTCGCCAGCATATAAGGGACGTCGAAGTTAGCGCTGCTCAGCTCCAGCTGCACCTCATTATCATTGACCGCGCTGAAGGTTTTGAACTGATCGGCCAGCTTAAAGGCGATAGAGGCGATGGCCGGATCTTTGTGACGGCTGAGCGAGTAGATAACATCTTTGGCAGTCAGCGGTTTGCCATCATGGAAAGTGACCCCCTTACGCAGTTTGATATGCCAGGTAATGCCGTCGCTGGATTCCAGCGATTCGGCCAGCGCTGGCTGCGCCATCAGGTTTTTATCCAGCTCGGTCAGGCCGCTGTAGAACATAAACTGGCGGGTGTAATCCGCACTGTTGTTACTTTTGGCCGGATCAAGTGTATCGGTGGCCGAGGCATTCGACATCGCCGCCCGCAGTTTACCGCCCCTGACCGGCTTGTCGTCCGCCAGTGCCGCCCCTGAAAAAGTGATCAGGCCGCTGCTCATCACCGCACCGGCTGAGAGCATTTTCATCAGGCTGCGACGTGAAAGTGAGCCTTCGGTGATCATGCGCGTCAGTGCCGGATTTACCGCATCAGCGTCGTTATTATCAAATTTACTCATCTCTGTACCCTCAATAGTCAGGCGAACCGGGGATCATGTTCTGGCGGTGCTGATAACCTGGCGGTCAGCACCCGACGGGACGTTATGAAAGGCGATCCTTTGCTTTGTAATAGAGTCCTGCGAGCGGTAAAAACCATGGCTTGCCGTGATAACCGGGCAGCGCAGGCCATGTGTCGCGCTGCCAGGGATTTTCAGTGCGCTTTTCAGCCAGCAGACTGGCCATGACGCGTCCCATCCACACAGACATCTGGGTGCCGTGACCGCTGTAGCCCAGCGAATAGAAGAGGCCATCCTGTTCACCCGCGTGCGGCAGACGGTCGGCGGTCATGTCGACCATACCGCCCCAGCAGTAATCCACCTGCGACTGGCCAAGCTGTGGCAGCATCTGCGTCATCGCCCGGCGCAGGATTTCGCCGCTACGCGAATCCGACGTCGGGTTGCTGACGGCAAACCGCGCCCGCCCGCCAAACACCAAACGGCGATCGGCCGTAGTACGGAAGTAGTTGCCGATATTCAGTGAGGTGACATAGGTGCGATCGTTTGGCAGCACCTGGCGCAGCAGCGCCGGGTCGAGCGCCTCAGTCACCACGATAAAGCTGCCGACCGGCACAATGCGGCGCTGAAACCAGGGAAAAGGGCCGACGTTGGAGCAGCCGGTCGCCATCAGCACTTTGTCCGCCAGAATAGTGCCCTGCGCGGTCTCTACCCGATGCTGATAACCCTTCAGGCGTTCTAACTTCGTCACGGCGTGGTGCGGGAAAATCTTCGCGCCGCTGCGGGCGGCGGCCTCAGCCAGCCCGACGCCGAACTTGCCCATGTGCATCTGACCGCCTCGCTTCTGCAGCAGGCCGCCGTGGAAGTCATCGCTGGCGATCTCGTTGCGTACCGCCGTTTTGTCGAGCAGTTCGATCTCCGGGTCAACGGTGCGGCGCATCAGTTCATACGCTTCCTGCAGCCCGGCCACATGCGACGCTTTGCTGGCGAGCTTGAGTTTGCCGCACAGCCGGAAATCGCAGTCGATCGCTTCATCCTGGATCAGTTGCTGGACATAGCTCACCGCCTCATCAAATGCCCGGTAGAAGCGGCTGGCCTGCTCCAGACCCTGGCTCGCCACCAGCGAGGCGAAGTTCTGCGCCACACCGGTGTTGCAGTGCCCGCCGTTGCGCGCCGAGGCCTGGCTCATCACGTCGCCACTCTCCAGCAGCACCACGCTGATGCCGCTGCGCGCCAGGTTCAGGGCCGCCGAGATGCCGGTGAAGCCACCGCCAATCACCACCACGTCCGCCTGTGCCGGCAGCGGTTCGCGTGCGGCACCGGTAAAGGCCGGAGCGGTAGCCTGCCAGAACGATTCCAGTTTCATGGGGTGTTCCTCAGAGTCCTACGACGCCAGGCAGGCCGCCAATATCGTTGATTTCGGTGTACTGGTAGTACGGATTCGCCGGTTCATGACCGCGATTAACCCAGACTTTGTTTTTGATGCCGAGATCGTGGGCAGTCATCAGGTCATAGCGGAAGCTGGAGGAGACGTGCAGGATCTCCTCCGGGCCGCAGCCGAGCTTATCCAGCATGTACTCGAAGCCCTTCATCTGTGGTTTGTAGGCTCCCGTCTCTTCTGCCGTGATAGCCATATAGATTGGTGCGCCCAGACGTGGTTCGTGATGCGGGATCAGGTCTTTCATCGAGTTGGTCAGCAGCACCAGTGGAAACTCCTTAGCAACCTTTGCCAGCCCGGCGGGCACGTCGGGATGCGGACCCCAGCTGGCGCAGTCGGTGTAGATAAAGTCGCTGTCGGCTTTGTCCCAGCGGATGCCCCACTTTTTGCAGGTGCGCTGCAGGGCATTACTCACCACGTCGTAATAGGGTTTCCACGCGCCGAGCACCTCATCCAGCCGGTAGCTGGAAAAGTCGGTGGTAAAGGCGAGCATTGCGTCAGGGTCGACGCGGTCGCTGAAACAGCGCTGCGCGGCACCCGCCATATCGAAGCGAATCAGCGTGCCGTAACAGTCAAACGTGATGAATTTCGGTTTAAACAGTGCCATGTAACACCCTCGTCATTGTCAGTTGCGCTTAGAAATCGATGAGTACACTCTTCTGGCGCTGGCAGGCCTGAAACGCCTGGCGGCCTAAATCTTTACCAATGCCGGAGCCAAGAAAGCCGCCGGTCGGAATGATGAAGTCGCCGGAGCGGCCATAGCGGTTGATCCAGACGGTGCCCGCGTCAATGGCGCGCATTGCCCGCAGCGCGCGCGGCAGACTCAGGGTGTGAACACCGGCGCAGAGGCCATAGGTGTCATGGGCGGCCATCGCCAGTCCCTGCTCTTCATCATCAAACGTCTGCACCGTCAGCACCGGACCAAAAATCTCCTGCTGGACCGCCGGGTTATCCTGCGCCACGTGACTCAGCAGCGTGGGCTGCCAGAACCAGCCGTCGTCGGTGTCGGCAAAACGCTCACCGCCCACCAGCACTTCTGCGCCCTGCGCTTTTGCCGCTTCAATAACCGAGCAGACTTTGTTGCCCTGTCGTTCGTCGATCAGCGGCGCGTAGCGGCTGTCCTCCTGCCAGGTGACGCCCGGTTTAACCTCCCGGCAGAGTTGAGCCAGCCGCTCAACCAGCGGATCGGCAATGTTGCGCTGCACAATAAGACGGGTGCCCGCCACGCAGGCCTGACCGCCGTTGGCGGTGAAGCCGCGCAGAATACGCTGGGCCAGCACCTCAAGGTCACCCGCGTCATCAAACACCAGTTGCGGACTTTTGCCGCCCAGTTCCAGCGTCACCGGTTTCATGCCGTGCTGGGCGGCATCGCTCATGATGCGTTGACCGGTCAGCGTCGAGCCGGTAAACGAGACTTTGCGCACCAGCGGATGTTTTACCAGCGCGCTGCCGGTCACCGCGCCACTGCCCTGGACAATGTTCAGCACGCCGGCTGGTAAGCCTGCCTGAATGGCCAGTTCGGCCATGCGCACGGTTGAAAACGGGGTCAGTTCAGAGGGTTTAAGCACCACCGCATTACCCGCCGCCAGCGCCGGTCCGCATTTCCACGACGCCATCGACAATGGGAAATTCCACGGGGTAATCGCGGCGATAACGCCATAAGGTTCGGCAATCAGCATACCGAGGCTGCTGTCGCGGGTAGGAAAGAGATCCCCGCTGTATTTATCAGCGCATTCGGCATAGAAGCGAATCGCTTCGGCGGTAAAAGGAATTTCGTGCAGCACCACGTCATTGATCGGCCGGGTCGAGCCCAGCGCTTCCAGCTGTGCCAGCAGCGCGTCCTGCTCAATCAGATCGGCCCAGCGGCGCAGTACCCGTCCGCGTTCGCGCGGCGGACAACCGGACCAGCCGCTGCTTTTCAGCGCCTGATGCGCCACGGTCACGGCACGATCGACATCCTGCGGCGTGGCGTCCTGCAGCGTGGCATAGACCCTGCCATCCGAGGGACGTTTAACCTCAAAGGATGCGCCCTGGCTCTGGCAGTGCTGGCCGCCAATATAATGGCCAGCTGGAAGAGAAACTTTTTCCGGGTCGAAACTTAACATGGAAGAATTCCTTATTTGTTACACCCATCAGTTGCTGGTTTATTAGCATTTAAAACTGCCGGTTTCTGCGCTGTTAATAAGCTAATGCAGAAAGTATGCCAGCCGGGCAAAAAATAAAAATGCGTTTAAAACAGCGCAAAAAAATTTTCTGCCGTATTGCCGGGAGATTTTTTGCGGAATTGCCGAACAATTAAACAGATGATTTACTTCACAAAATTTATGCGCCCTGCTGGTGCAACCTGCACGGAAATTGCACCAAAGCGGATATTGCTGATAAGGCTGCTCATTCCGGTACGCATGACCCGCCGATTTAACGACCCGCTTCACATCCCTGATAAATTTTTTAATTTTTCAGAACAATTATTTGACGCCGGTAAGTTTTTACTGAGCCTCAGGCAAAAAAAAGGCCACCCGGATTACCCGGCTGGCCTTTTTCCAATTTTTAGTTACAGACTGCCAATGTGAAATGTTTTTTGTTCCAGATATTCATCAATTCCGTAGCGGGAACCTTCCCGGCCAATACCGGAGAGTTTCACGCCGCCAAACGGCGCGACCTCCAGGGAAATGGCGCCGGTGTTAAAGCCGACCATGCCAAACTCCAGTGCCTCCGCTACCCGCCATGCGCGCCGGATGTTCTCGGTAAAGAAATAGGCACCCAGGCCGTAAGGCGTGTCATTCGCCATCGCGATCGCCTCCTCTTCATCATCAAAGATAAACAGCGGCGCGACCGGACCAAACGTCTCTTCATGGGCGATGCGCATGGCGGCGGTGACCTCACCGAGCACCGTCGGCTGCACAAAAGTGCCGTTGCCCTGGCTGATGCCGCCGGTCAGCAGCGTTGCACCCTGACTGAGCGCATCATCGATATGACCGTTCACTTTCTCCACCGCGCGGCTGTTGATCAAAGGGCCAATAGTGCTGTCGGGCGCAAAACCATCCCCCACTTTCAGGGTGGCGACCGCCTCCAGCAACCGGGCGGTGAAACGCGGATAGATACTTCGCTGCACCAGGATGCGGTTAGCGCAGACGCAGGTCTGCCCGGCGTTGCGGAACTTGCTGAGCATGACCCCCGCGACGGCAATCTCAATATCCGCATCATCAAACACGATCAGCGGCGCGTTGCCACCCAACTCCAGACTCAGGCGCTTGATGCTGTCGGCGCTCTGTTGCATCAGCAACTGTCCGATGCGGGTTGAACCGGTAAAGGAGATTTTACGTACCGTGCGGCTTTCGGTCAGCGTCGCGCCAATCTCCGTGGGCAGGCCGGTCAGCACCTGCAACACGCCGGCAGGGAAGCCGGCGCGCTCTGCCAGCACCGCCAGTGCCAGCGCCGACAGCGGCGTCAACTCAGAAGGTTTAACAATAATCGGGCATCCGGCGGCCAGAGCGGGCGCCACCTTGCGGGTGATCATCGCAATCGGGAAGTTCCACGGCGTGATTGCGGCGGCAACGCCTACCGGCTGTTTCAGCACCAGGATGCGCCGGTCCTCGCTGGGCGCGGGAATGGTGTCGCCATAGATTCGGCGTGCCTCTTCCGCGAACCATTTCACAAAGCTGGCTCCATAGAGTACTTCGCCTCTGGCTTCCGCCAGCGGTTTGCCCTGCTCGGCGGTCATGATAATCGCCAGGTCGTCTGCGTGTTCAATAATCAGTTGATGCCACTTTTCCAGCAGCGCGGCGCGGCTGGCATTGGTGGTTTTGCCCCAGCTGATGCGCACCGTTTCCGCATAAGCTATCGCCTGCTCGGTTTCTGCCCGACCCAGTGCCGGAATGGTCGCCAGGGTTTCGCCCGTGGCGGGATCGGTAACCGGCAGCGTGGCGCCCTGATGCGCATCCTGCCAGCGTCCATTAAACAGCGCCTGCTGGCGCAGCAGATCGCTATCGTTAAGTTGTAGTCGCGACATATCATCCCCTTGTGGTCAGCTGATTCCACTTTATCGTGCCGGGTCAGCGCAGGATGTTGTTGTGCGGGGTGAGAAAGGTCGATGAGAGAAATTTTCGCGGTGATTTGAAATTTTATGCCGTGCGTAAACAGGCGCGCATCCGGGTGGATGCGCCGTGTACTTAAATCTGGTAGTCGATAACCGGTTCGTCGTCATTGCTGTAAGAGAGCGCCTGACGCTTGATCTCTTCCAGCGACAGGTTGGCGTTGCAAAGTTCCAGGAACTGCCAGACGTAGTTGCGTTGCAGCTGGCCGCGCTTGAGGCCGAGCCATACGGTGCTGGCATCGAACAGATGCGTGGCATCGAGGCGCACCAGCTCTTCACTCTCTTCAGTTTCACACGCCTGATCGGCCAGTATCCCCACGCCTAAACCGAGTTTGACGTAGGTTTTCACCACATCGGAGTCCTGAGCACTGAGCACGATATCTGGTTTTAAACCGGCCGTCTGGAATGCACGGTCAACCCGCGAACGTCCGGTGATACCCTGCCGGTAGGTGATCAATGGATAGCGGCTGAGCGTGCTCAGTGAAACCGGCTGATTCTGCACCAGTTCATGCCCTTTCGGCACCAGTAAGGCGTGATGCCAGCTGAACCAGGGGAACGCCGCCAGACTGCTGTTGTTGACCAGTAATTCACTGGCGATCCCAATGTCCGCCTCGCCCGCCAGCAGCATGGTCACAATTTCCTGCGGCGACCCCTGATTGAGTTCAAGCCGGACGTTGGGATAGAGCTGACGAAACGCTTTGATGACTTTCGGCAGGCTGTAGCGCGCCTGAGTATGGGTAGTGGCTATGGTCAGGATGCCACTGGTTTCATTGGTAAAGACATCGGCCAGACGTCGCACTTTGCCCGCTTCATCCAGGATACGCTCAGCGATGGTCAGCAGCGCTTTGCCCGGCTCGGTCATCCCCAGCAGGCGCTTGCCGCGACGGATAAAGATCTCAACCCCGAGTTCATCTTCCAGGTCACGGATGTGCCGACTTACTCCCGACTGGGACGTAAATAGCGTATTAGCGACTTCCGTTAAGTTAAACTCACAGCGGGCCGCCTCGCGGATGATTTTAAGCTGCTGGAAATTCACGGTATTTACCTCCCTTTACATAATCTGATTATCTGATGGTAAGAACTATTATTGATAACCGGAAATACTAAAAAATTCGAATTTATGACTTTAGGGAATAAAGGGGTGGGTTTTAGGGGGGCGGGCTGGCGCTGAGGAGGTTTTGGTTCGGTGCGCGGACCGGCGCTGGGAAGAATTTGTTCGCTGCGCGAACGGGCTATGAGAAGGTTTCGTTCGCCTGGTAAGCCAGGCAGTTTCAGATTCGCCTCTGCAGGCGACCGACAAGGGGGCGCCAGTCGCCGCGCCCCCTTGACCCCGGGCTCCGACCTGCTTCACCGCCGCTTCGCGGTTCCTTCGCTACTTCAGGATTTCTCACGGACCAGCGGGACGCGCCATCCATGGCGCGAACCCGCCTCTTCGCGACATCCCTGTCGCTCATCCTGAAATCCCTCATCCGCTCAGCGGTTCTGACGGCCTCCCCACCCCCTCGCTGTTATCTTTTCTTTTTATGTTGGGCTCGCTGTCGCGATGAGTTTGGGAATTGCCTCTGACTTTTGGCTCAGCAGACCGAATGTTATTCAACCCACGTGCTGTTATCTCTGCTTTTTATGTCGGGTACTTTATCGCTGCAGTTTTTTGGGATTGCCTCTGACTTTCGGCTCAGCAGACAGAATGTTATTCAACCCACGTGCTGTTATCTCTGCTTTTTATGTCGGGTACTTTATCGCTGTAGTTTTTTGGGATTGCCTCTGACTTTCGGCTCAGCAGATAGAATGGCCTTCGACCCCACCCACTGTTATCTCATTTTTGGGTCACTGAGAATGTTGCGGTGAACTTCAGGAATTGAGACTGGCTTTCAGGCCATCAGACAACTCAGCACCAAAGAAAACATAAAGAAATAAAAGGCGGGGGTTTGTGAGAGGCGTCCGGAGCGCTGAGGAACAACCTGAGGCAAGGATGAGCCGACAGGACGTCGGCGAAAGGACGGCACGAGCCAGGGATGGCGAGTCCGGACGGTCCGTCGGCCGCAGGGCGTGACGAAGGTACCCCGCACAGCGGGGCGCGCAGGCAGCCGGACGCCGGGATTGTTAAGGGGCGGGCGTCCGCCCCTTGACGCGTCCGCCTGCACAGGCAACCTGAAACTCCCCAACGCCTGGCGGGTGAAACTTCCTCAGTGCATACCCGCTGCTAAAGGCTCACAGCCTCCACCGCCTGGCGGGCGTAAACCGCTCAGTGCTCACGCGCGGCTAAGTGACCTGAAACTCCCCATCGCCTGGCGGGCGAAACCCGCGCAGTGCAGCCCGCTGCAAAGCGAAACTCACTGCAAAGCGAAACCGGCTGGTTGCCAGCCCGCTACAAGCCCCCTCTTAACTCACTAACATCAACTCCCGCTCCTCACTCAGCGGCTTATTCAGCAGCGACAGCAGGATGTTTTTCACTGCCTGCGCTGAAGGCGACAGCGGCAACCGGGCGGAGACGTTCAGTGACAGCGGCAGACTCAATGACGGACTGTTGATGCGTGACATCCAGGCATCGGTGGAACCCACTAGCGAACGGGCGGCGGACTCAGGTAATACGGTCACGCCCATGCCGCTGGAAATGGCTGCGGTCAGGGTTGAAATCGATTCGATTTCACCGATGATGCGTGCACTCAGCCGACGCAGCGAAAAGGCCTCATCGACCCGCTTGCGCACTGCGCTGTAATCGCGCGGTAAGAACAGACTCATCTGCGCCACATCGGCCAGATCGACGCTGGCACCCGGGTAATCGGTGGCGCCTACCAGAAAGAGATCCTCTTTCATCAGCGGCATGCTGGTGATCCCGGCAGTGGGGGCGCGATCGTACAGCACCGCCATATCCAGCTGACCGTTCATCACTTTCTCATTCAGCACGCTGCCGCTATTTTCGTGCAGGTAAACCAGCACTTCCGGAAATTGATCGCGAACGGTCTGCAACAGCGGCATGGTCAGCGATGAAGCCGCGGTGCCTGGGGCAAGCCCAATCGATACCTGCCCACTCAGCACCTGACCGGCATTGATCACCGCAGTCTGGGCCTGCTCACACTGGCGCAGAATAGTGCGCGCATGACCATAGAGAATCTTACCAGCCTCAGTTGGCGTAACGCCGCGCTTGGTGCGAATCAGCAACTGCTGATCCAGTTCATTTTCCAGCGTCGCGACCTGCTGACTGAGTGCAGGCTGGGCGATGTGCAACACTTCTGCTGCCTGCGTCAGACTGCCGATATCGACGATTTTCACAAAGTACTTCAGTCGTCTTAAATTCATCTTGCCTCCGTCACTCACCCCGAATAGCGAAATGGGTCTGATCCCATCGCCCTGATAACAGAGATTTTGCAAGATGCAGGCCAGGTTTAAAAAATTCAGGCCATCAAGCAGCCAGATTTTTCCTAACGGCCCGGAAAATAAGCGTTTCTGATTACCTCTTATGGGTTAATAAGGATCATAAATAGCTGAGTAGAGAGAGTAAAGCAGTCAGGCGCACTGTGACAGTGCAGACGCTGCGAGTAAGACGTGCAGAAAAGTGATGACAGGCTGTACAGTTTGAGTGCAGTGGAAACGCATTGCACATGATGAAGGCTTGTAGCGCCTGAACAGAGGCGTGAAAAACAGGGAGTTAATGTAACCGCTATCAGCGGGATTTCTTATCACTGGCGGATGCCGGATGATAAAAAGCAACCGTTGCCCTCTCCCCCATACGGAAGAAGGCAACGGCTACCCGTTAGCGTTTTTTGCGGTTACGGTGCATGTCGATAGAGACCGCAGCCACAATAATCATCCCTTTGATGATGTCCTGAATGTACGCATCGACACCAACGAAGGTGAATCCGCTTTTAATCAGGCCAAGGATCACTGCGCCAATTAAGGTGCCGGTGATACGGCCTACCCCCCATCAGGCTGCTGCCACCGATAACGGCTGCGGCAATCGCATCCAGCTCGTACGACATCCCCATGCTCGACTGACCACTGCTGACGCGAGCCGCCAGTACCACGCCCGCCAGACCAGAGAGTCCGCCGGCGATGGAATAAACAATGATCAGGTACTTATTAACGTTGATACCGGAGACTTTCGCCGAGGTCATGTTACCGCCGATGGCATAAACATATTTACCGTAGCGGGTATGTTTCAGGGCGATGTGGAACAGAAATGCCACCACCAGGAAAATGACCACCGGCATGGCACCCTGCCCGATTGAAGTAAAGCCGTCGGACAGGAAGCTGATTGGATTGCCCTGCGTGTAATACTGCGCCAGACCGCGTGCCGACACCATCATGCCCAGCGTGGCAATGAAGGGTGGAATACCGGTGCGGGTAATCAGTACACCATTGACCACGCCCGCCAGCAAACCGACGCCGATACCGGCCGCGATAGGGATTGCCGCAGGCATATTGACCAGCGACGGATACATTGGCGACAGACTGTCAGAGGTCTGCGCCAGGCTCGCGGCCACCACCGCCGCCAGGGCGATAACGGACCCGGAGGAGAGATCGATACCGGTGGTGATGATGACCTGGGTCACGCCGACGGCGATAATCCCGATAATCGCCACCTGCAATACAATCAGGATCAGACGGTTGGTGTTAAGCAGGAAAGACTGGTCACGCACATACCAGCCAAACATTTCAAAAATCAACGCAATCCCCACCATCACCACGAAAATGCCGGTATCTTTCGGCAATTTATGACGCAGGCTGGCAAAAAAAGAGGGTTGCTGCGGGGCTGCCGGAGTGGCAGTAGCTTTCATATTGCTCATAGTGGTCTCGCGCCTCACTCGGATGCCAACGACAGAATGGTTTCCTGATCGGCTTCTTCTTTATCGAGGATGCCGGTTATACGCCCGCCGTGCATAACCATCACCCGGTCGCTCATGCCAAGAATTTCCGGCAGTTCAGAGGAGACCATGATGATAGCCACGCCACGGTTGGCAAGTTCACTGATTAAGCGGTAAATCTCCGCTTTTGCGCCGACGTCAATGCCGCGCGTCGGTTCGTCCAGAATCAGAATCTTCGGTTGCGCCAGCAGCCAGCGGGCAATCAGGACTTTCTGCTGATTACCGCCGCTGAGGTTATTGATGATTTGATCCATGGTCGGCGTTTTAATGTTGAGACGACGGATTTGATCCATGCAGTCCTGCGCCATCTTCACATGGCTGACAAATCCGCTTTTACCGCTGTACTCCGGCATGTTAACGATGCTCATGTTCTCCATCACCGATAGCACCAGAAACAGGCCGGACTTTTTACGGTCTTCGGTGAGGAACGCCATGCCCTTTTCAATCGCGGTTGAGGGTGAGTCGATCGTCACCGGCACGCCATCAATTAAGATCTCGCCGCTGTCGAAGCTCTCCATGCCGAACAGGCTCTCCATCACCTCGCTCCGGCCCGCACCCACCAGTCCGGCGACGCCGAGGATTTCACCCCGCCGCACACTGAAACTGACGTCGGTAAAACGATCTTTGCAGGTGAGATTGCGCACCGTCAGCACCTCTTCCCCGATGGCGCTGTTAAATTTCGGGAAAAGCTGGGTCAGTTCGCGTCCCACCATCTGAGTAATCAGCGACTGGCGGGTATATTTCGACGTCTGATCGCTGGCGATCCAGGTGCCGTCGCGGAAAATACTGATTTCATCGGTAATGTTGAAGATTTCATCCATCTTGTGGCTGATATAGATGATCGCTTTACCCTGCTCCCGCAGGTCACGAATGATGGTAAACAGATGCGCCACTTCGGTTTCTGTCAGCGCGGAGGTGGGCTCATCCATAATCACGATGTCTGAATCCCATGACACTGCTTTGGCAATCTCAACCATCTGCTGTGACGCGATGCTCAGCTCGCCCACCATCCGATCGGCTTTCAGGCGGATATTCAGGCGGTTCAGCAATTCCTGCGTCTTCTGATTAAGTCGGGCGTGATCGACAAACCCAAATCTCATCGGTTCGCGACCCAGCCAGATATTCTCGGCAACGGTCATGTAAGGCACCAGGTTGAGTTCCTGGTGGATCATGGAAATACCGGAACGCAATGCGTCCATGGTGTCCTGAAACTGCACCGGCTCCCCTTTAATTTTGATGGTGCCCTGATCGGGACGATACATCCCGATCAGGCACTTCATTAAAGTGGATTTGCCCGCGCCATTTTCGCCCATCAAGGCATGTACCGTTCCCGGACGCACCCGCAACGAAACGTTGTCGAGGGCTTTTACGCCGGGGAAGAACTTGCTGATGCCTTCGGCTTCAAGCGCAAACGCGTTCATACATCACCTCCGTACTGCTGGGTCGGGAACGACTATTTCAGGTTACGCTTGGTAAACTGTTCCATGTTGTCTTTGGTAATCAGCTGGTAAGGGATGTTGATGACTTTCTGGACTTTTTCGCCATTTACCAGTTTGACCGCCGTCTGCACCGCACCTTCACCCTGGCCCTGCGCATCCTGGAATACGGTCGCGACCATCTTGCCCTGCTTCAGCATCTGCAGCGCATCGGGTGTGCCATCGACGCCAGCGATCAGGATTTTGTCCGGGTTTTTACCCAGCGCCTGCAGCGCACCGATCGCCATTTCATCGTTGTTTGAAGCGATGGCATTGATCTCATCACCGGCGGTCATCCAGTTACTGACTACGTCTACCGCATCGTTACGGGTAAATTTGGCGGTCTGTTTCTGAACAATTTTGATGCCAGGGAATTTAGCCGCAACCTCTTCCACACCTTTGGTACGGTCACGGGTCGCTTCATTCGCCAGATCACCCATCAGGATGGCAACATTGCCTTTGCCGTTCATCGCTTTAGCCAGCGCTTCCATCTGTAAGCGTCCGGCCAGTTCCGAATCGGACCCGACGTAGGCCATTTTGCCGGTCAGTTCAGCCTGTGGACGGCGGTTGACAAAGATCAGCGGGATACCCGCTTTGCTCGCCTGGTCCATAATCGGTTTCACCGCATTGGTATCGACCGGGTTGACGATCAGCGCATCAACACCCTGACCGATAAAGTTCTGAACCTGCTGCAGCTGCTGTGAAACGTCGCCTTTTGCATCCTCAACCTGCCCTTTAACGCCATCTTTCTGCATCTCTTTCTGCATTGAAGTACGCAGAATGGTGAGGAAGTTGTCATCAAACAGCGCCATGGAGACGCCAACCGAGATATCTTTTGCCATAACCGCGGCAGGTAACATGCAGGCTAACAGTGAGGCGACAATCGTTTTTTTAATGTTCATAGGGACCCTTCTTATTTGTTAACTTGCTCAGCGGCTGTGACCGCGAATGAAAAATATCTTTTACATTCACCCAGCCTGTCTGGCGTCTGTTTCGGGAAATTTGAGGTAAGACTTCAGGTTCTGACTATTTTTGTGATCGACCACTCCTTTTCACAATCACTTGATCTGCAAACAGTTAACTTCAAAATAGCGTTTCACTTTCAGACGATAATGACGACCGTGATGATAAGCAGTTTATTTATTCCATATAATCACGTTTTGAAATTTTTATCATAAAAGCACTGAAACGGTTGTTTTAACATCGGCAAACAACAAAACTTTGACATGCCTCTAACATCTGCGGAGAAATGCCCGCAAAGTGAGATCCTGTTGGCAGTTTGAAAATCCAGCAGAATCGGGTAAAAATCGCCAATCCGCTGCTTTTACGAGCATCTGAACGCAATTCAGTAAACAGGGCTTTGACAAGCGGGATCTGCGCCGCTAATATTCGCCCCGTTCAAGCGATTCCTCTGTAGTTCAGTCGGTAGAACGGCGGACTGTTAATCCGTATGTCACTGGTTCGAGTCCAGTCAGAGGAGCCAGAATCAGAAAAGCCCGCTCAGGGAAACCTGAGCGGGCTTTTTGCTTTTATGTTTTCGGTCACTACGGCATGACATCCCCGTCTGAATGGCTTACACCTCAAACCCGTAGTGCGAGCCGTCCGGCAGTTCCACCACCAGCCGCAGCTTACCCCCTGCCGCATCGATATAGCGCTTGAGTGTGGAAAGCTTCAGGTCGCGGCCCTGCTTCTCCATGCCCGCCACGGTAGGCTGTGTAATGCCCAGCGCCTTTGCCATTTCGACCTGTGTTTTCTGCACTTTCTCGCGCAGCTCGGCAAGGTGAATGTTGAGCAGGATATCCGTCGCCATCGCCTGTGCGTCGGCAACGACTTCCGGTTTTTCATCCGCAATAAGCTGTTCAAGCGTTCTGCCCATCTGGTTACTCCTCATCTTTAAAACTATTCAGCCAGTGTGTAAATTCCCGATCGGCAACCGGAAGCATCTCCTGATAAAAACGCTTTTCATTACCCACCTTATTGCTGGCACAAAGCACAATCGCCGTTCGGTTTGGGTCAAAAGCAAAGAAAGCCCTTATCGGATCGCCACGACTCTGAATACGCAGCTCTTTCATGTTGATATAAACAGAGCCTTTTAGCGTATCCGCTTATGGCCTGGACAACCCCGGCCCTTTTTCGCGCAACACCATTAATGCTGCCAGTACGCAGGCGCGATCGCTCTCATTAAGCAAGGTAAACCAGCGATCAAACCTCTCCGTCGTTTTAATCATCCACACGGGAACTCCTTATTAATATAGGTCAAATGCTATATAGATGTAAAGCGATAATCGAGTGTGATGCAGGGGGATTTCAGATGCCTGTGCCTTTAGTGCAAAGTGAGAGAAGCGTTCAGTCGGGTCAGTGATGAATCCACACAACCTTTATCGTTTTGCGAGTTGTACCGGATTGGTTATGGGGTGAGATGATGTGAGGCGTTGTTATCAATAAGAAAGCCCGCTCAGGCTTCCCGGAGCGGGCTTTAATTTTGTTCGCATCGCTTCCCTGCCAATGCAGAGTGACGCTTTTAGCGCGTGATTACGGCAGCGCGATACGGGCAATCTCGTCAGTGCCTTTGGTGGAGGAGTCTTTGTTAAATTCCGCCTTAAGCGTGACATAGAGCGTGTTGTTGTCCGGGCCAATCAACAGGCTGTTTGGATTCTTGTCAAACGACCAGCTGTTTTTCACCGCGTAGGTGGTGGCATCCAGTTGCAGCACTTTCTTCGATTCGCGCTGGCTGATGTAAAGCTCATTGCGTTTAGCGTTGAACTTGATGCCCATCGCATCGCCTTCGATGCGCTTGATCACTTTGCCGGTGCGCTCATCAAAGATCAGCGTCGCTTTGCCTTTGGAGTCGTCAGTAACAAACAGGCGACCGGTAGCAGGATCTTCCGCCATGTTCAGGAACAGATACTCTTTGCCATCGCCTGCGGTCCAGCGCTTCTCAATTTTATGGCTGCGTGGATTGATCACCAGAATTTCACCCGAGCCATTGGCCGCATAAATGCGCTCAGTCAGCGGGGAATAGATGATACCGGTGACCCATTTCCCGGCGTTTTTAATCTCGGTTTTCAGCTTAAAGGTTCGGGTATCCACGACGGAGATATAGCCCGGTTCGGCTACGCGACCGACATAAAGCTCGTTGCCGTGCCACAGGACTTCACGCGCACCAGCCGGATAGCCCTCTTTACTGATCTTGCCCGGGAACACCAGACGCTGCAGCACTTTGCCACTCTGGGCATCCACTTTGGAGATCGCGCCATCCAGTGAGTTGGTGGTGTAGAACACCTGACCGTTTTCATCGATAGCGGTACCAAAGTTTTTCATGTCGGTATGCGTTTCGCCTTTGGTCGTCAGCGTGGCCGGATCGAGACGATAGATCATGCCGCCGTTCACATCCTTAAACGCCTGCGCGCTGGCGACAAACAACGCTTTTGACGCAGGAGAGTAAGCCATTTCGTACAGACCATCACCCAGAGCGCGTTGTGTCACTGCGGTATTAACCGGTTTTGGGGCTTCAGCGGCAGGCGCATCGGCTTTTTTAGCTGGTGCCTGACACGCTGTCAGGCTAAAGGCAGCGGCAACTGCCATGGCAACAGCGGCTTTGCGCGGGCTTAACGATTTCATGCTGAACTCCGTCAGGGAATAAAGAATGAGAATCATACGCATTAACAGCCACTAATCAAATGACGACGCTGCTATCCATGCCTGTCCGGTCATTTTACCCGCGTTAAACTGCTTAACTGTCCCGTTTTTTACCGCCTGAACGCCCTTTTTCTGCTTTCAAATCAGGTAAACACCAGCAACTAAATGGCTTTATATCTGCCTATCACACTGAATTATAGATAATTAACATAAAGTTACACTTTCGATTGAATCCTTTGCAGAATATATAAAGCAAATGATTATCATTGGCGTTCTCATAACTGGCTGAGCGTCTTTCTCCAGAAGATGGGTAGATAAAAAATAACAACCAGAGACACAACGGTTTAATTCAATACCAATTTTTAATGGAAAATTTTATGGCTCGTAATGGCAGGGAATCAGGTTTCAGAAACAGCTTCAGCGTCTCATTACTGGCACTGGTGATACATGCCCTCTTCCACCCCGCCCTGGCGGCGGAGGAGACATCGCAGGATATGGTGGTCAGCGCCACAACTGACGAAACCAGTGACAGCGGTAAGCAGAATTACGCGGTGCAGACCACCCGCGCGGGCACCAAATTAATGCTGACACCGCGAGATGTGCCTCAGTCACTCAGCGTGGTGACGCAGCAGCGAATGCAGGATCAGGATCTGCAATCGGTTAATGATGTGCTGACCAACGCCACCGGTATCTCCACCAATCTTATCGACAGTGAACGCTCCGAGTACTATTCACGCGGCTTCAAAGTCAGCAACTTCACTTTCGATGGCATTCCGACCTCGGTTAACGATACCTGGAATTACGGCGATGCGGCGTCAGACACGGCAATCTATGACCGTATTGAAATCGTGCGCGGTGCGACCGGTCTGATGACCGGAGCGGGCAGCCCTTCGGCCTCGATTAATATGGTACGTAAACATGCTGACAGCAAAACCGCGACCGGCACGCTGAGTGCCAGTTATGGCAGCTGGAACAAGCAGCGCTACGTGGCGGATCTCTCTGCCCCGCTTAACAGCGATGGCAGCCTGCGCGGCCGCGTGGTGACCGGTTATACCGATCAGGAGAGCTGGCTGGATCGCTATCAAAAAACCAAAAAGTTCATCTACGGCGTGATTGATGCGGACCTTACCGACAAGACGACGCTGTCACTGGGCTACGACTATGAAGATGACAACACCGGCAATCCAACCTGGGGCGGCCTGCCGATGTTTTACAGTAACAACGCCACGACACATTACGACCGCAGCCTGAATTCGTCAGCTAACTGGGCGCGTTACAACACTAACTCGCGCAAAGTTTTTGCGGATATCGACCATAACTTCGATAACGGCTGGAATATTCATATTAACGGCACGCACGCAGAGAATACCTTCAGCGATAAGCTGCTCTATGTGATGGGCAATCCCGATCAGGAGAGCGGTGAAGGCACCACCGGTTACGGCAGTATGGATCGCGGCAAGCGTAAAATGGATTCAATCGATGGCTTTGCCAGCGGCCCGTTTGAACTGCTGGGACGTCAGCACCTGTTGATGGCCGGAGCAAGCTACAGCCGCCAGCATAATGCCGCCTATAGTCAGGATGGATTCAGCGATGCGGAGGCGGGTGAAATCACTGCCGCCGATATGGGGATTTTCAATAATAGCTGGACCGGTAACGTTGCAGAGCCTGAATGGCAGGGCTGGTATCTTAACGATGATGACACTGTTCGTCAGAAATCGGTCTATAGCGCTGCACGCCTGTCGCTGGCCGATCCGCTGTCGCTGATTATTGGCGCTCGCTATACCCAGTGGAGCACCCATGGCAGCAGCGGAGAGATGACTAAAAATAACACCACACCTTATGCAGGGCTGGTGTATGACATTAATGACACCTGGTCCGCCTATGGCAGCTACACCGCCATTTTCCTGCCGCAGACTTATCGCAATACGCACGGCAGTTACCTCTCACCAGTGACCGGTAAAAGTTACGAGACCGGCCTGAAATCCGCCTGGAACGATGGCCTGCTGACCGCCAGCGTGGCGCTTTTCCGCATCGAGCAGGATAACGTCGGACAGGCAATTGATGGTGTTTATCTGAGCGGCAATGAGCAGGCCTATGACGCCGCCAAAGGTGCAGTCAGTAAAGGTGCCGAGTTCGAGCTGAATGGCGCGCTGACCGATAATCTGCAGCTGACCTTTGGCGCAACCCGCTATGTGGCACGCGATAAAAGTGGCCGGTTCAACAGCTATCAGCCGCAAACCTCATTCAAACTTTTCACCCGTTATCAGTTAGCCGCGATCCCCGAGCTCACCGTTGGTGGCGGAGTTAACTGGCAGAACCGGGTGTTTAAAGATGTGACCAATGCCAGCGGCGACAGCGTACGGGTATATCAGGGCAGCTATCCACTGGCCTCGTTGTTTGCCCGCTATCAGGTGAATAAGCAGGTTGCCGTGCAGGCTAACGTCGATAACCTCTTCGACCGTGAATATTACAGCTACATGAACAGCTACGTTTACGGTGAGCCACGTAACCTGAATGTCAGCGTTTCTTATCAGTTCTGATAATGGTGAGCTGAGAGGCCAGACAGCCCGCGATTGCGGGCTGTCTGGTGGGCTGATTTAACGGGCAGGATGCGTGTCAGGGCTGTCCTTCCATATTCCAGCGCGCTGATCCCATCACATCGAAAACATGCTGGTCGGTGAAAGCCGGAAATCTGGCGCGTTTTGCCGCCACTTTGAGCGCGTTGCAATAATCTTTATCGCCCCCTTTGATAATAAAATTATCCAGGGTGCCATCAATTTTGAAATCCAGATGGGCATTACAGCGTTTCCCCTTCCAGGCGTGCGGCTCTGATAGTGCAGCATCCAGCGCTTTTTTAATGCCAGATGCCTGCTGACCATAGATATCGTTGTCCCCGACTTTTCCTGAACGGTTATAGCTGCAGGTTTCGAGTGCGCTTTTTTTAATGCATTCGTGTGGAGTGAGAGGTGCACAACCGGCTAACAGGGCACAGCAGAAAATGGGAATGATCTTTTTCATGGATAAGTCCTTTTAGGTGGAAAGGGAACGGCGTCCTGCTCCGTGGTTATTCTGATATCAGGCTAAGCTAAACCCATACAAAGTGAATCAAAATAAGGTTGTTTTCCCGTTTTTTCTCCGAGAGGTTACACAAGCTTTAATGATGGATACAGCTTCTTATAATGAATAAACTTCTTCACTAAAGCAAAATCCCTTCATTACATACATCACTAATACAAGAAAAGCAACAACACAAAGCAACAGAAAAACTTATAAATTGCATTGCATATTTTTTTATATCTTAATATAGTTAAATTTGGATAATGGTCATCCATTTTAAAAGAAGATATTTTATAGAGGCTTACTATTATGACATATACGCAGCTCACTGATAGCTCTTTTTGGTTAGCATTGCAACAAAGGAAAGACTTGGAAAAATATGGCAATTTAAATTGTGCTTTATATGCTATTGAATTACACAATAATATTGATAGCATTGATTTAATTGCTCCAGACATTATAACCGAAGGCGGTGATGATGAAAACATTGATATATTAATGACAGACAGGGAAAGCAAACAAATATATCTAATACAGTCATATCAATCCTCCATATTTCGACCTCAAGGAGCTAAACCATCAAAGGCTCAAGAAACATCCTACGCTGAAACAGCATTACTTTCAGCTAATATTGAAAATGTTCCTTTAAGAATTCGAGATCAAGTTAAAGATGCAAGAGAAGCTTTAAAAAACAAAGAAATTGAAAAGATAAACGTTTGGTTTGTGCATAATTGCCCCGAAACTTCTGAGTGTGAAAAACCATTACACTCTATTGGAAGATCAATCATGGATAAAGTTAAATCAACTTTTCAGATTGAAAATTTAAGAGTAAGTTCTAAGCAAATGGGTTTAAACTCTCTCGATGAACTCTATAACTCTCAGCATAGCCCAATTCTAATATCGGATAAAATATCATTAACAGAAATTTATGGATTTTATCAAAGTTCAAATACACATTGGGCTTCATTTTCTACATTTGTTTCGGGCAAATTCATCAAACAATTATACAGCAGTTATGGTGAAGATAAGTTATTTAGTGCTAATGTGAGATCATATCTAGGGAGTAATAAAAAAGATTTATCCATCAATAAAGAAATACAAAACACAGCCAAGTCACACCCCCAAAATTTCTTTGTTTTTAATAATGGAATTACAGCATTAGTCCACGACTTCGAAATGGATTTTATTGGTGATTCAAACAGTCTGGGGCAGCTAAAAAGCGTGACAGGAATTTCGATTGTCAATGGCGCTCAAACTACGGGAAGTATATCTAATATCGAAAAAGAACCTAGTGAAAATCTTAAGATCGCCATTAGATTTATTAAAGTCGACAATCCAGAATTGATTAATGAAATAACACTTGCTAACAATTCACAAAATAAAGTCCTTCGTTCAGACTTTCGTTCAAGTGACCCAATACAAAAAAGATTAAGAAGAGATTTTGAAAAAAATAAAGAGTCTTTATATACAGGTGGTCTTCGTCAAGTATTAACACCAGCTCAAAAGAGAATCTTGCTTCCAACAGATACTGTTGCTCAAATATTGATAGCATTTCATGCACATCCTACAAGTGCATATCATAGAAAAAAAGACATCTGGGATGATGAAAGCCTTTATAAGAAGGCGTTTGACGATACAATTACTATGAGTCATATTATTTTTGTATACTCATTAAATGAAGCTATAAGCCTTGTTAAATCAGAATTCAACGAACAATTTAGACATAATCAACTTCCCGAAATAGATACGATAAAACATAAGCTATTAACACAACCTGGAGTTTCATTACTAATAATACATGCTATTTCTAGTATAGTAGAGATAGTTATAGGCTCAGCAATACCTAACAAATATATTTTGTCTTTTAAAAATGGAATTAATAGAGAAAGAGCTAGAGAGTTGTGGTTACCCGTGATCAAAAGAGTATTAACAAGAGCCGCACTATTAGAACCAGCCACAGCAGGAAGGTTGTCAAAAAGCAAAGAGATTACAGATATTATCACTCGTTTTCAGAGTGATATGGATATGTATCGAGATGACTTTAAAGAGTTGTTACCACAATTTGTTTCTAATATATATTATTAATAAAAAGCAGCCTCTTAATAGAGGCTGCTTTTTGAATAATAAAATTCAAAATGTTTAAAATTAAAAAACGCAATTAGAATTATTTTAGTAACCAAATAACTACAGCAACAAGTACAAAAACCAATGCTGTCTACATTGGACTTTTAAGTAGCATTCTAAAACTATATAAGTTTTATTCACAACACTTCAAGCCCCAGATTCTCCCGCAGCGTAGCAAACTCATACTCATCGCGAAACAGCCCGCGACGACGCAGTTCCGGGATCACCAGCTCCACAAACAGATCCAGCTGTTCCGGCATAATGGCTGGCATGATGTTAAAGCCGTCCGCCCCACCCTGCTCCAGCCACTGCTGGAAGTCGTCGGCGATATCTTCAGCGGTACCGACAATCACGCGGTGTCCGCGTGAACCGGCGGCGACGGCGGCCAGCTCACGCAGCGTCAGATTCTCGCGCTTTGCCATATCGGTCATCAGCTTAACGCGACTCTGATTACCTTCGCCCAGCGGAACCTCCGGTACCGGGCCATCCAGTGGATATTGGCTGAGATCCATACTGAACCGCAGTGAGAGCTGACGAAGCCCGTTCTCGATATCCACCAGCGTATTCAGCTTTTTCCACAGCGCCTTCGCCTCCTCACGCGTGCGGCCAATAATCGGCATGACACCGGGCATGATCACGACATGATCCGGGTTACGCCCGGCGGCAATGACCTGCTCCTTTTGAGTGCGATAGAACGCTTGCGCTTCCTCCAGACTGGCGGAGGCGGTAAAGATCACTTCCGCTGTCTCAGCCGCCAGCTTCTGACCATCAGCAGAAGAACCTGCTTCGATAATCACCGGACGTCCCTGCGGCGAACGCGTGATGTTCAGGGGGCCTTGCACCTGAAAATGCTCGCCCTGATGGTTGATCGGCTTGATCTTCTCATCAACAAAATAGTCCCCGGTCGCTTTGTCAGGCTGCACTGCCCCCGCTTCCCAGCCCCGCCACAATTTGTCTGCCACCTCAAGGAACTCCCGCGCACGGGCATAGCGGGAAGCGTGATCGGGCATGTCGCTTCGGCTGAAGTTACGTGCAACGTCAGTGGAAAACGAGGTCACGACGTTCCACGCGGCCCGGCCACGGCTGATGTGATCCAGTGACGAGAAACTGCGCGCCAGTGTAAAGGGATCGCTGAAGGTGGTAGAGGCGGTTGCGGCCAGGCCAATACGTCTGGTGTTGACCGCCAGCGCCGCCAGCATCGTCAGCGGTTCAAGGCGTGCCATGGTCGACGGCAGACGATACATGCTGGTTGCCAGTGCATCACCCACAAAGAACAGGTCGAACTTACCCGCTTCAGCTTTTTTAGCCAGTGTGATCAGCCAGTCGATGTCAGTGGGATCGCCCAGCTGTTCCGTCAGACGCCAGCCGCTCACGTGCTGACCCACCGGTTGAACAAACAGGCCGAGCCGCAGACGACGTGAGGGAGTGAAATGATTCATGAACGATTCCTGGTCTGTAAGGTGAAAAGGCGCGCCGCAGCGCGCGCTTAAAAAAGGGTGTCCGTCGCCAGCAGCGCCTGCTCCAGCGCGCGGGCAGAGATGCTAAACGGCAGCCGTTCTGCGCAGGCCTGGGGGAATTTAATCTGCTGCGCGATGTTGCGCAGCGCGCTATGGCGATCGCCGCGTAACACCGGCAGCTTCAGCGGCATATCGTAGTGTCGCAGCAGCGCAAGGAGTTCCGCATCCGCGACGCCGTCATGTTCCATCAGCGACTGCACCAGCAGGCTGAAGCCGACTTTCTCACCGTGCAGCCAGTGATGCAGCTCCGGCAGGTGTGTCAGTCGATTGTGAATGGCGTGCGCAAAGCCCGGCGTCGGCAGCAGGTTGCGCACACTGTTCGCCAGCCCGGCGAGCACGATAGTGGCATCAATGACCCTGACCAGTTCAGGCGTGACCCGCTGCTGATGGCAGGCCAGGATCGCGGCGTCTCCCTGCTGCCGGAAAGTGCCCAGCGCCTGCCGCGCAGTCATCACCTTAAGATCCAAAGCCAGATCATCAGGGTTGTGCTGCTGGTAAGGCCGGAATTCATAATATTTGGCCAGCGCATCCACAATACCCGCTTTCAGGTAGCGCACGTCGCTCCGGGCGATCACTTCACTGTCCACCAGCACCAGCTCCGGCATTTTTCCCAGCGGCTGGCTGCGCAGATGGCCGCCTTCCTCGTTATAGATGATGGCAATCGGTGACCAGGCTGCGCAGGTTGCTGCCTGGGTCGCAAAGTTAACCAGCGTGACCGCCGGCAACTGGCTGGCAGCGGCTTTAGCCGCATCCAGCACGCGTCCACCCCCAATAGCCAGCAGCAGTTCTGCGCCCTGCTGCTCGGTATGGTGTTTTAAGCTGGCGATGGCCTGTTCGGTACATTCGCCCTCTAAATAGTCGAGCTGCCAGCGGATGCCATTATCTTCAAGACTCTGGCTTAATTCCGGATTAACCGCCTGCCACGCCTGAGGAGAGGTAAAAATACGAATATGGGTGGCATAAGGTTTAATAAACTGACCGGCGCGGATGCGCAGGCCCGCCTCATGCGCATAGGCTCGCGGAGATGTAATGGCTAACACAGCAGCATCCTGATTATATTAAATAGAAAAAGACTTTTATTACAGTAAGTTAAGAGCGTTTCATGGAATTTAATTTCTTTTCTGAATACTACGACAAATAACAATTTAAGCAATCAAAAACCGGCCATTTCATATTCACAAATCCGCATTAGGTTAGTTATTTTTCACACATAGCGACCCGGCTTTTACTGTTAATCTCTCTTTCTGGCTGAATGAATTAACTGCCCGTTTGGCAGTTTTCCGGGAAATATTATGCAACTCGATTTTCGTCAGGTCAGAGAAGATGAGGTAGATGTTTATCTGGCGCTGATGCATGCCGCCTATGCACCAATTAAAGCACTGGGCATTAAATTTGATGCCGCTACGGCTGACCGCGCTACAGCATTACTCCATCTGCAGAATCATGGCGTGTATGCGCTCTACATGCGTAACCAGATGGTCTCATCAGTGACCGTTCGCTATCCCTGGGGGCCGCTGCCCGGCCCGTTTGGGCTGCCGCATATCGGCTGGTTTGGCGCGCATCCCGACTATCCCGGCCACCATTTTGGTCGCCAGGTTCAGGATCGGTTAGAGCAGGAGATCCTGATCGGTCAGTTGCATGCCCCTGCGGTCTCGCTGGGCACCGCCACCCATCACCCCTGGCTGAAAGAGATGTATCTGAAGCGTGGCTTCCAGACGATGCATACCCGCGATCTCGGTAAAGGTCACATCACCCTCTATATGAAAAAAGTACTGGACCCGGCGGCACATGATGCCTGGCTGAGCCGCCAGACAGCAGCAGAAGGAAACCCGCTATGAGCAGCGATAATCCCGCATCACTGGGCGAACAGCCGATCGCGTTTCGCCACGAACCGCACCGTTTTCCGGAGCTACCGCAATGAACCTGAGCGTAATGCTGGCTGAACATATCCTTTATAGTCAGCCGGATGAGTCAGCGCACCAGCACGCGCGTGAAGGTGTGCGGGACTTCCTGGCGGTGAGCTGGCCGGTGTTACAGGGCGAGGTGCCGGATAGTGGCTTACCGGCACTGCGCACAATCTACCGCGACGGCAGCGTGCGCTCGCAGGCGCTGCTGCTGGGCTATGCCGGACATGCGCTGGACTACGATGATTTTCATGCCGATTTTCGCGGTCATCCCAGTGTAGTGATCCTGCCCGCCCTGCTCGCCTGGCAGCAATATCAGCCAAAGCGGCTGAACCGTTTTCTGGATGCTTACGTCACGGGCGTGGAAATGGCAGGTCGCCTGGGTCTGGCTATCAGCCAGCAACATTACGCGCTGGGCTATCACAACACGGCAACGCTGGGCACCCTGGCAGCGTCGGCGGCACTGGCGCGTTTGCTGGCGCTGGAGAGTGATGCAACCGCGACTCTGCTGGGGATCGCTGCCACCCAGGCCAGCGGGCTACGCGCGCAGTTTGGTTCGGCGGTGAAACCACTGCACGCTGGTTTTGCCGCAGAACGTGCGGTGTCAGCGGCTCTGCTGACACTGGCCGGAATAGATGGCCGTCAGGCGGGTGTGATTGAGGCTTTTCTGGCAGCCAGCAGTTCTGGTCAGGCGCAGCCGGAGAAATTGCTGGAGAACTGGGGCAGCCCCTGGCGGATTAGCGCGCCCGGACTGGAGTTCAAACCTTTCCCAACCTGCGCAGGCACCCACAGCGCAGCGGAAGCGGCACAAATGCTGCGCCAGCAGTGGCTGGCAGCCGGCAAACCTCTTGATGCGCTGCTGAGCCAGATTGTCGATATCACCGTCGCCTTCCCGCCAGGCGGTGACATCGCCGCTTCCATATCAGTTCCGACGCACGGCATTGAAGCGCGTTTCAGCCTGGAATATGTGATTGCTGCGATGCTGATCTACGGCGATCTGCGTTTACAGGATTTCGCCGAAGGCGATCTCAATCATCAGATTATGCCGCTGGCTGCCCGCATCCGTCGTACTCCCGATGAGCGCGCGCCGCCCGATGCGATCAATCCCGCCCTGCGCTTCCATGACGTCACGCTGACGCTGAGTGATGGCACAAAGCTGCATCAGCGCCGCACGCGCCAGCAGTCACTGGCAGAGAGTGTGGATATAAACAGGAAACTGCAGCTGGCGCTGAAGGAGGCATCGCCCGATCTGCTGGCAGCCAGTGAGCTGCGTTCAACGGCAGATTTGCAGGCACTGGGGCGCGCAGTGCTGAGCGCCCTGTAACCGACTCATAACGGGGGAATAAAGGCCTGCACCGGTGTGACTTCCCCGGCAAATTTACGCACCTGTACCACCGTAATCTGCCCGCTACATCCCTGCGCCAGAGATGACGTCCCGATATCCAGCGTCAGCACATTGGGATTACCGTGACGACAAAGCGGACGGGCGGCAGTGGCGTCGACCGGATCGTACCAGGCACCGGTTGGCAGCTGTACCACGCCAGGCATAATGGTGTCGGTGAGACGTGCGCTGGCGAGCACATGGCCCCGATCGTTATAAAGCTCAATGATGTCGCCATCCGCGATAGCCCGGGCTGCGGCATCTTCGCTGTTGAGGCTGCAGACTTCACGCCCGCCACGCTTGCCACTCTGACTGAAATCACCAAAATCGAGCTGACTGTGCAGGCGCGTCGCGGGCTGATTAGCAATCAGCCAGAATGGGTAGTCGGCGCTGGGTTTTTGCTGCGGTTCACGCCATACCGGATGGCCGGGACAGTTGTCATAACCAAAGCTGGCGATAGTGGCGGAGAAGATCTCAATTTTGCCGCCTGCTGTGGGCAGCGGAGCGGCGTCAGGGTCAGCGCGAAACGCATTGATCATCCGTCCACCATCCTTCACCTGCGGCAACGCCAGGATGCCCTGCTGCCAGAACTGATTGAAATCCGGTGTCTGCACCTGATGCGCCGCCAGTTTTTCCTGTAGCTGATGGTAAAGATGCTGCAACCAGCCACGCGCATCGCGCCCTTCGCTAAACGCTTCTTCCCTGCCAAGTTGCCGGGCCAGCTCACGGAAAATCGTGTAATCGTCCCTGGCTTCGGCGTAAGGCTGTGCCACTGGCTGCATGGCGATTAAATGGCGATCGGTCGGCGCACCGCCGATATCCTCTCGCTCCAGGGTCATGGTGGCGGGCAGGACGATATCAGCATGACGCGCACTGGCGGTCCAGACGCTCTCATGCACGATGAACGTATCCAGCTGGCAAAACGCCTGACGCAGCCGGGCCAGATCCTGATGGTGGTGAAACGGATTGCCACCCGCCCAGTAAGCCAGCCGGATATGAGGATAAGTAAGCTGACGGCCATTGTAGTCAAACCTGGTGCCAGGATTAAGCAGCATATCGGCAATACGGGCTACCGGAATAAAGCGGTCGATGCCATTTTTACCCTGCGGCAGGGGCGGAAAACTGACCAGATTGTGATGTTTGCCATAATGGCCCAGCGCACCCAGGGCATAGGTATAGCCGCCGCCGGGCAGCCCGGGCTGTCCGAGTGCCGCCGCCAGCACCAGGCCAAGCCACACCGGTTGTTCGCCATGCTCGGCGCGTTGTAAGGCATGGGCGACCGTCACCAGTACGCGCTTGCCGTGCAGCTGTCGGGCGAACTGCCTGATCAGGTCGCTGCTGACGCCACAGATCGCGGCCGCCCACGGCGCATCACGCACCACGCCATCCTCTTCACCCCGGATGTAGGCCACCATCTGAGGCCAGCCGACACAGTAGCGCGCCAGAAATGCCTCATCGGTTAACCCTTCGGTGATTAATACCGCCAGCAGGCCGAGTATAAACGCCGCATCCGTTCCGGGTCGCAGCGCCAGCCACTCACCCTGTGCTTCCTCTGGCAAATCGCTTTTCAGTGGGCTTACCGAGATAAAACGGGTGCCGCGCTGTGCCGCACGCTGCATAAAACCGCGCTCGGTATGCTCACTCAGGCCGCCGCTGGCCACCTGGGCATTTTTCAGCGCCAGCCCGCCAAACGCCAGCACCACCTCGCTGTGACCGGCAATCTCTTCCCAGCTCACGCCACGCCGGGCGACTTCATTCATGTCGCCCACAATATGCGGCAGCAATACCGATGCCGCGCCGGAGCTGTAGCTGTTAACTGAGCGAACATAACCGCCCAGCGTGGTGTTCAGGAAACGGTGCACCTGACTTTGGGCGTGATGGAAACGGCCTGCGCTTGACCAGCCGTAAGATCCGCCAAAAATCCCCGCCGGGCCGTAAGCCTCACCGACCCGCTTAAGCTCCTGTGCAACCCGATGACTGGCTTCCTCCCAGCTAACCGCGACATATTCATCTGCCCCACGACGCCGATCCGGGCCAGGCCCGTTTTCCAGCCAGCCACGCCTTATCATCGGCCGTGCGACGCGTGCCGGGTGATTAAGTGCATGACGGAAGTTTTGCAACAGCGGACTGGGGTCGGGATCGCCCCCGAACGGCTCAATCAGCAGTTGATCGCCGCTGCGCTGAGCGTGAAAAGCGCCCCAGTGGGCGCTGTGCATTACCGGTTTCTGCGTCATCCTGCTTCCTGGCTATCACAAAAGAAACGGTGCTCAGAGCACCGTTGCGATAAAGTTTCTGACGCGTCCGTTGTCCGGATCGTCGAGTACCTGCTGCGTCGGGCCAGCCGCCACAATTTTGCCGCTCTCCATAAAGACGATGTTATCGGCGACCTCGCGGGCAAATCCGATTTCATGGGTGACAACCACCATGGTGATACCGGAATGCGCCAGCTGTTTAATGACCTGCAGCACTTCACCCACCAGTTCAGGGTCAAGCGCCGAGGTCGGTTCATCAAACAGCATAACGCCAGGATCCATCGCCAGTGCGCGGGCAATCGCAACGCGCTGCTGCTGACCACCGGAAAGGTTTTGCGGCCACTCATCTTCGCGACCAGACAGCCCCACCTGTTTCAGCAGCGCCAGTGCTTTGCTGGTCGCCTGATGGCGGCTCTGCTTTTTCACCCGCATCGGCGCATCCGTGATGTTCTGCAGCACGGTACGGTGCGGGAACAGGTTAAATTGCTGAAACACCATGCCGATTTCCGCCCGCTGGCGTGCAATGGCACTGCTGTTGAGTTCGTGCAGCGCCTGGCCTTTTTGTCGGTATCCCACCATCTGGCCGCCGATACGGATGGTGCCACCATCCAGCTTCTCAAGGTGATTAATGCAGCGCAGCAGCGTGGATTTACCGGAGCCGGATGGCCCCAGAATCACCGTGACCGACCCGGCAGGTATATCCAGGTTAACGTCGTCGAGGATGGTTACGCCAGAGAAGCGCTTAGTGACCTTGCGCAGTGCAATTGCTTCAGCCATTGCTCACACTCCTTTGGGTTTTCGGCAGCGAAAAGCGCGGCAACGACGGCCAGAGGCTGCGCTTTTCACGTCGCGTGACACCGCGGCCAAAATAACGCTCCACGTAATACTGGCCCACCGACAGCACTGAGGTCATCAGCAGATACCACAAGGTGGCGACCAGCAGCAGCGGGATCACTTCATAGGTGCGCTGATAGATAATCTGCGCCGAAAACAGCACATCCTGCAGAGAAATCACTGACACCACTGCCGTGGTTTTCAACTGGCCAATGATCTCGTTACCCGCTGGCGGCATAATGGCGCGCATCGCCTGCGGTAAAACGGTATGACGGAAAATCTGAGCCGGGCGATATCCAAGCGCGCGTGCCGCTTCAATCTGCCCATTACCCACGCTCTGGATACCCGCGCGCACAATTTCTGCGGCATAGGCGGACTGATGCATGACCAGCGCGATCACTGCCGCACTAAACGGGCTGACCAGCGCGTTGGACTGTGCACTCCAGATCTCACCTAAACCGGGAATCGACAGCGCTATTGTGGGATAGAGCGCCGCGATGTTGTACCAGAGAAACAGCTGCACCAGCATCGGCACACCACGGAAAAACCAGGTGTAGGCCCAGCTCACCGCAACCAGAACCGGGTTTGATGAGAGACGCATCAGCGCCAGCACCGTGCCGAAGGCAAAGCCCAGCACCACTGAAATGGCGGTGAGCTGCAGCGTCATTAACACCCCCTGCAGAATGGAGGGCGCAGTGAAGTTGTCTGCGATGATCCCCCACTCAAAGCGCGGATTGTTAATCATCGAATGTGCCATCGCCACCACGCACAACAGCACCACCAGCGCACTCAGCCAGCGTCCGTAGTAGCATTTACTGACGATTTTCAGATCGTCAGTGTGGTTCTGAATCTCACTCATTTAAAAATCTCTTCGTTGCGTCGGGCTTCGGTCACAGCACCAAATCCGATTCCCCAGTTATCGAGGATTTTCCGGTAGCTGCCATCTTTGATTAAGGAGTTGAGCGCGGCCTGCACGGCAGGTTCAAGCGGAGAGGCTTTCGGGAAAGCGACAGAGACCGGTGCATCGTTAACGGTGATTTCGCCGCTCATGGTCAGCGGTTTGATTACCTTAACCTGCCACAGCAGCCCCTCATAGGGACCCAGGAACAGCGGTACGCGACCGCTGACCACCGCCTGCACGCCAGCCGGACGATCCGGGAATATCGCTACCTTGATGGGCTGCTTACCTGCGGCCTCACAGGCTTTACTGGCTTCTTCCAGCCGCGTAACCTGGGTGGTACCGGAACCGGCGCCGACCTCTTTGCCGCAGACGTCACTGAGTGATTTAAACGGGGCGATACTGGCGTCTTTTCGGGAAATAATTCCCAGCAGGCTGGCGTTGTAGTAGCCGACAAAGTCGATCTGTTTCAGGCGGGTCGGTGTGGCATTTATGTTCGACAGCGCCACATCGTAACGTCCGGTTTTCAGACCGGGAATGATGTTGTCGAAGCCGCCCGTGTCGCGCCACTCTACCGCGATACCCAGACGTTCACCCACCGCATTCATGATGTCGATTTCGCGACCAGCCAGCGTCTTATTATCTTCTTTATAAAAGGTAGTTGGCGGCGTATTCGGGTTTGTTCCTGCCACAATGTAGCCACGCTTGAGGATATCCGCAGGAATCAGCGTTTTCAGCGCCGGATCGGCTTTGACATGTATGCTGCTGTCAGCAGGCACTGAGGGTTCTGCCGCAAAGCTGACGGATGCGTTGAGCACGAGTGTGAAAAGGGTCATTCTTTTTATCAATTTCACCGGAACCTTTCTCCTGATATTTAAAATGTTCCCCCAGAGGGAAAAGCGATCGTGACCTGTTGTCAGCGCTGAAAGAAAGCCAGATAAGCGGCGGGCTCCAGAGCTTTTATCATTCTCGTAACGTTCTGTTGTCATTCTCAGTGAAGACCGGCGGCGATCACAAATGCTAAAACCGGGAATATTTTGCTGGAATATGGCAATGGCGCGCGTTGCCAGCCTGTTGCACAGGTGCTGGCATCCTGTGACCGAAGAGAGGAGCAGATCAGGAAGGATTGGCGAGGCGAGAAAACGTCATACTGCGGTTAATTAATTGGCACAGCCAGGCTCTGATGATTAATGAAAATATAATTTCATTGATAAGTATTTATTGGAAAATCATCCCTCTGCGCCTGACTGACGCTTTTTTACGGGACTTATTTGATCAAAATCAATAACTATTTATTCAGGTAATGTAAAGGCTGCAGTCGGCACGGGAACCATAATTTTAATTATAATTATCAATACATTACTCGAAGTAAATTAAAGATTAGCAGGCAGATAGTTTCCCTTGAAAATAATGAAAGCCTCATTAATCAGATCATTGAGCAACTATAAATAATATTAAAGCTTCGTCTGGCGCTGACGATAAGAAGATCATCTTTGAATTATTTCACAGCCTCTTTTCTGCTTCTGATATCTCACTAAAGGTGAACCTTATGGGCCTTGCTCAACGCATCTCCGATATTAAAATTGGGAAAAAACTGGGCGTCGGTTTTATCGTCGTCATTGCTGCCTCCCTCGCCATTACTTTTATCGCTTTCGATTGTTTTCGCAGTATTAAAGACAACTCCGCCCGGCGCACGATTACCGTGGAGATGGTAAACACGTTAAGCAAGGCCCGCCTTAACCGCACCCTCTACCAGTACACCAAAGATCCCAAATTTGCCACGCAGAACGTTCAGGCCCTGAAGGAGTTAGATGCACTTTATAAACGCCTGGATGGATTTAAATGGGATGAGATGGGCCAGCAGAAAGTCGCGCTGATGGGGCAGTTACTTAACGATTATCAGAATCAGCGGCAGACATTCGTGACTGCTGCGCAGGCGACAAGCGACGCCTTTGATGCCATTAAACCGGGTGCCCTGATTGCGCTTGCTCATCAGTTTGAATCACTCGATATGGCTCTGACACCCGATGCGGCGCTGCCGGTCATGCACCTGGCCGCAGCGCTGTTTGATGCGGCCAATGTTGAAAAAGCGTTTCTCGATAAGCCGTCTGAGGCTAGCAGAGATGGGGTTCTTGAAGAATACACCGCTATCAACACCCTGAGCGAGCAACTGGATATTTTCGCCCAGCCGAATATTAATGAGGTAACGCGAAATGTGCTCAGCACTCTGGCGCAGCAACGCCAGGCTTTGACGCGCTATGTCGATGCGACAGAGAAAGAAAAGAGCGAATCGGCGGGCCTGACCACCACCGCAGAGCGGCTCAATGCGGCGGTCTCTGATACCTTTGCCTATCAGTCCCAGCTCTCCTCTGAATTTATCAAACAGGCGGAGTGGCGCATTGCTTTTGCCGCGCTGATTTGTGTGGTTCTGAGTCTGCTGATTGCCTGGCGGATCACCCGCAACATTACGCTGCCATTGAAAGAGACTCTGAACGCTGCGCAACGTATTGCCGCGGGTGATTTAACAACCTCACTGAAAACCACACGTGGTGATGAGTTAGGCCAGCTGATGCAGGCGGTAGATGCAATGAACATCAGTCTTCAGAACATCATCACCAACGTGCGTGATGGCGTCAGCAGCGTGGCGCGTGCCTCGGCGGAAATCGCGGCAGGTAATACCGATCTTTCATCCCGCACAGAACAGCAGTCTGCCGCAGTGGTTCAGACCGCGGCCAGCATGGAAGAGCTCTCTTCAACGGTGAAACAGAATGCGGAAAACGCTCACCATGCGAGTCAGCTGGCGACAGACGCGTCGGTTAATGCCGGACGCGGTGGCGAGATTATCCGTGACGTTATCGAAACCATGAACAACATCAGCCAGAGTTCGGGCAAAATCGGCGAGATCATTCACGTCATCAACAGCATCTCCTTCCAGACCAATATTCTGGCCCTTAACGCCGCAGTCGAAGCGGCACGAGCCGGAGAGCAGGGTCGCGGATTTGCGGTGGTTGCCGGTGAAGTCAGAAATCTGGCCCAGCGCAGTTCACTGGCCGCCAAAGAGATTGAAACATTGATACGTGAGTCACTTGATCGGGTTCATGATGGTTCTGAGTTTGTGGAACGCGCTGGTACCACTATGGATGACATCGTCCGCTCTGTCAGTCAGGTTAAAGACATTATGGGTGAAATTGCTGCCGCATCTGACGAGCAAAACCGCGGCATTTCGCAAATCGCCACGGCAATGGCCGAGATGGATACCACGACGCAACAGAACGCCGCACTGGTTGAAGAGTCCTCCGCCGCAGCCAGCTCACTGGAATCTCAGGCAGACGAACTGGAAAAAACAGTGGCCGTATTCCGTCTCTCTCCCGGACAAAACAGCGTCAGCCGGGGCGCACCTGCGCTTTCACCGCGTTTAGTACCCGCGGCGCCCGTTAATGCATCCGCAGACTCAAGCTGGGAAAGCTTTTAACGGTTAGCGAAACGTTAATTCTGTCTGAACGTGAACAGAGCCAGCCTTAATTGATTGAGGCTGGCTGAAATAAACGTCATCTTCAGACAAATAACTGATCTGATTAACCAGAAGATATAAAGCCGCAATGGTTAACGCGAGAATGACATGATCAGGCGGGCATCCGTAAACTGAGGGAAGATAATATTATCGGCCATGAGAGCTGAAACGCGCTGGCTCGCGCCTGATTAGCCTGCTTTATATTTCGACTGGTTTTGAAATGAGGAGAGAAAATAATCGCGATCGGTCTGTACAGAACGCGATGGAGAGAGTTGTCGTCCCTGACAGCTTCTCCGGCCGGTATACGCTTTCGCGCAACCGATGAGGTCATCCGCTTCGTCGTTTTCCGGCCGGAGCCGGGCTACGTCCACTGGCGTCAGTTCCGTTACTGCTAGTTCAGCTCTTCGTTCAGGCTTGTAAGCGTCTGCAGGTACGGCACCTGCTGTTGAGCAATCGCCGGTGACTTAAAACTACTCAGCCAGCTTCTGGCTTCGGCGATTTTCGTCAGCCGATCCGCGTTGCTTTCAGATTTCGCCATATAACCCAGTTGGGTAAAGAGTGTTGCGATACTGATTTCTTTTTCACCCAGGGCAAGGCTTAGTGCCGCTTCGCCAATAATGACGTGGCCTTTCTCGTCGTTTTGAAATAACACAGAAAATCCTCCATTAGATACGAATTGATGACAACCTCACCAGAGACTGTAGTCGTAAAAGAGAGAACTGCCCGAATTTATCACTAAAAACCGTGCAACTTGCTAATAGAAAATACTAAATGTTTTTTTCCGGATTGTTCTGTTTGTCTCTGCCGCCCTTCCTGTCAGACTTGCTTTCAAATTCACGATGGGATGTCACCATGAAACTTTCCATTCTTCTCACGCTGCTGGCTGCGACGGTCTGCTCCGTTTTTGCTGCCCATGGCAAATTTAAAACGCAGCAGGCTGGCCAGTCACTCTTCACGCAAAGCGGGGAAACGATCAGCGAAGAATAATGGCTACGCGCGGCATCGTCAGTGACCGGCCAATCGGTTATGATCCGTTGCCACTTACCTGCCGGTTGCCCGATGTCTGCCATTATCGATACGTTTATCGCCCCGCCCTGCTTTGATGAGATAACCCTCCTCTTTCAGGACGAACATCTGCTGGTGATCAATAAACCCAGCGGCTTGCTGAGCCTGTCAGGTAAAAATCCGCAAAACCTCGATTCAGTGCACCATCGGCTGGTGAAACTTTTTCCTGGCTGCACGCTGGTTCATCGGCTCGATTTTGGCACCTCCGGGCTGATGGTCGTCGCACGCAGCAAAACGATTAACGCGGCCCTCTGCCAGCAATTCAGCCAGCGCAGCGTGCGTAAAACTTATCAGGCACTACTGTGCGGGCACCTTGCTGATGACGAAGGCGTCATTGATGCCGCGATAGCGAAAGATCCGGCGCAGTTTCCCCGGATGGTGATTTGCCCGGACCAGGGAAAACCCGCGCGCTCACGCTACCGGGTCATGGCTCGCGGCTATTATCAGGAATGTTATTATCAGGAAAAAAAGGGAAAGGGATTGCCGGTCACGCGGGTTGAACTGATGCCGGAAACCGGGCGCACCCATCAGCTGCGCATTCACTGTCAGCAGCTTGGGCACCCGATTCTGGGCTGTGATCTCTACGGCGGGCTTTTGCTGCCTGGCGCGGAGCAGGCAGAGAGACTGATGCTGCACGCCAGCGGACTGACATTTATTCATCCTGTCAGCGGCAGCACGCTGCAACTCTCTGCCGACAGCCCATTCTGAATGCGTCAGCGCGCTGTTACCACATCAAATCATCAGGCACTTTGAAATCAGCATAAGGATCATCTTCGTCCTGTGCTTCTTCGCTTAATGCACTGTTTAATACGATGGCACTGGCATCACGCTGCGCAATTTTATCCGCTACGCTGGCCGGGATGATGGCGTACTGACTCTCGCCATTATTGTCAGCCGCCAGGCGGGCAATGGCGAGACGCCCATTGATCAGCTGAGTCTGCGTCAGCTTATCCACCATAATCTTTTTGATCAGGTTATTGTCGGTGAAGTTGAAGCTGATGTTGCCTCTTGCCACGTCAATTTTGTTCATTTCGATCAGTTGTTTGACCTGCGCTTTGTACTCTTTAGACAGCACAGCCAGCTTCTGCTGCTCGTTCAGCTGCTTATCGCGCTCAAGCTGCGCTTTTTTGTTATCTTCCACCGCCGCTCTGGCTTCGCGTGCCTGAACCCTGGATTTCTTCGCTGTACGCTGAACCTTGTCCATTTTTTTGCTGGATACTAATCCCGCTTTCAGCATCTGCTCTTGCAAGGTGAGTTTTGTCATTGTCGTCTCTGAACCTGTGAAATAATGTCCGGGATTATACCTGTAATCACCCGGGCTGTACCAGGTTGCCGCACCTGCCGCGCCTGCGATTGCGGGCAGCCTCTCAACACTGTGCTAACATTCCCCGGTCAAAATCACCTTATTGAGCACCATGTCAGAGCTAACAAAACGTAAAAATGACCCTGAAGGGCTGAAAAAACGCATCATCGCAGGCGCACTGAAAACCTTCGCGGAGTTTGGTATGCAGGGTGCCAGGCTGGAGCAGATTGCTGAACATGCGCAAACCACCAAACGCATGGTGGTCTATCACTTTGGCAGTAAAGAGCAGCTTTATATCCACGTGCTGGAGCAGGTTTATCAGCAGATACGTCAGCATGAAACCGGCCTGAACCTGGCGGCGATGGAGCCGGAACTGGCCATGACCCGCCTGGTGGAAGCCAGTTTTGATTACCATGTCGAGCATCCCGATTTTATCCGGCTGGTCTGCAGTGAGAACCTGTTGCGCGGGCGCTACATCACCCAGTCGCCGCAGATTAAAGCCCTTAACCGCAGCGCGCTGGATCTGCTGGATGACATCCTGGCACGCGGTCAGCAACAGGGCGTGTTCACTGCCGATGTGCAGACCATCGATGTCCATCGCCTGATCAGCAGTATCTGCGTTCATCACGTCTCAAACCGCTACACCTTCAACGCCCTGTTCAGCCCGGACAACAGCGAAGCAGAGAGTATTCGCCGCAATCGCCAGCTGGCTGTAACCGCAACGTTACGCTATATCCGCAAATAAATGCCCGCAGGCCCGGCTGCGCTTAGCCATAGTCTACGCTTACTGATACTTGTCACTAAAATGCAATAATAAGGAATGCTGTTGTGAGCAGAGATGCACGCCTCTATCCGCTTCGCCAGACCCATGTTGAACCCGATGATGATGCGCTGTGGAACTGGGCGCAGAACGCGCAAATCGGCAGCCGTCACCAGGTTCAGCGTCCCGCCAGTGAAGCGGAATTACAGAGACTTATCCGGGAGTCACACGGCCAGCTTCGGGTGATCGGCAGCAAGCTGTCGCCTGGTCGTATGTTGCATGTCAGTGATGACGATGTGCTGCTCGATCTCAGCGCACTGAGCGGCGAGCTTGCCAGTGATGAACAGAGCGTGACCTTTGGTGGCGCGACCCCGCTTGAGCAGGTCTATCGCAGCCTGACCGAAATGAACCGCATGCTGGCTTCATCGCCAGGCGTAATTGCGATTCAGACACTGGCGGGCGCAATGGCGACCGGAACGCACGGGCAGGGATTGCAGCAGAGTTCGATTGCCGACGAAGCGCTGGCAATCAGAATGGTGCTGGCCGATGGCAGCGTGCGCGAATTTGTTCGTGGCGACGCTGACTTCCCGGCAGCGCAGGTTTCACTGGGCGCATTAGGGATTGTTACCGCGGTAACCCTGCGTACCCAGCCGTTTAGCATCTTCACCTGCCACAAAAATGCCGTCTCTGCCGATACCCTTGAAGAGGATCTGCTGCGCTGGAACAACGACTATCCGCTGAGCAAAGCCTGGTGGTTTGTCGATGACAATCTGGTGCACGTCTGGAACGCCCATGAGGCGAGTGACGAAGAGCGTCAGCGCTACGAAGCGCAGGGTCGTCAGGTGGTGGAACATGAGGGCGAAGTTGACGAAAGCCTCAACGACACCATCGACCAGACGCTGGCACATATGCACCGCGATACGCAGATTGAGGGCAAAGGGGGAAAACAGTTTCGCACCGTCACCCGTTTTCGTGATTTCACCGATGTTACCGGTGACATTTACCAGCTCTTCTGCCGCGGCATTGCGGTGCCGCAGATCAATGTGGAAATCGGCGTGCCGCTGGCAAAAACCCCGGCCATCATTCGCCGCATTAAGCAGTGGTATGCCGGGAACCGTCCGCATATGCACTACCCGATTATCCTGCGCTGCACCGGGGCATCATCGGCCTGGCTCAGTCCGGCCGCTGACCAGCCAACCTGCTTTTTCGGCTTCGTGGTCTATTACGCCGACGATGGCTCGCTGTCACAGGAAGGACTGCACTTCCTGACGGAAGTGGAAAAACTGCTGGCCGAAGAGGGCGGACGCCCGCACTGGGGCAAATATTACGATGAAGAACGCTACAACTGGCGTGAGATATATCCGCAGTGGGACGCCTTCCGCGCCCTGCGCAGCCAGCTCGACCCAAATGGCCGACTGGGTAACGACTACATCACGCCACTTTTTGACTGATTGAGGAAAGCTATGTTTGCCTGGGTAACGCTGTTAACTCAACCCGATTATCTGGTGGGCGTGAAAGCGCTGCACCGTTCGCTGCAACAGAGCCAGAGCCAGTGGCCCCTGGTGGTGATGACCACACCGGCGATTTCAGCGTCTGACTGTCAGATTTTGCAGGATGAGGGCTGTGTGATTAAACCGGTCGAGCCCCTCTATCCGCGCGCCGATCTGGATCAGCACTACGCTTCGGCGCAGTTCGGCGAAGTCTGGACCAAACTGCGCGCCTGGCAGCTCACCGATTATGAGCGCGTCGTGTTTCTGGATGCCGATATGCTGGTCCTTCAAAACATGGATGAGCTTTTTACCCTGGATCTGGGCGATAACCCGCTGGCCGCCTGCCACGCCTGCCGCTGTAATCCCAACCAGATTGCCTCTTATCCGGCAGAGTGGCAGCCCGAGCAGTGCCACTATACCTGGCAGGCGCGCGGTGAAAAGGCGCCAGAGAGTGTGGATCTTTACCTGAATGGCGGTTTTCTGGTGCTGAAGCCCGATAATGCGATGTTCGACGTACTGGAAAAGCGTATTGCCGCCATTGACGATCTCAGTAACTATCCCTTCTCCGAGCAGGATCTGCTGAACGAAGTGTTTGCCGATCGCTGGAAGCCGCTCTCTTACATCTACAATGCCTTGAAAACGCTGCCGTTTCAGCACAGCGGTCTCTGGCACGATGAAGAGGTGAAGAACCTGCACTATATTCTGGCAAAACCGTGGAAACGCGATCTCAGCCAGCCCGAGAGCCAGCGCGATCGCTTTTATGCGCTGGATAAATTGTGGTGGGAAAAAAGCGGTCTGATCTGATTGGGTGTGGGCGGGAAGCCAACGTTTTCCGCCCTGTCCGCCTGGGTTAATCAACACATCGGCAATACCCTCTATCCCTTTGATTCTGCCCTACACCTCAATCCAGCGGCGTTGCTCTGCTGAGTAAGCAATCGCTTCCAGCACCTTCTGAACCTGCAATCCCTCTGCAAAATCGGGCCACATGCGATCGCCCGCCGCGATGCCGTTGATCAGGTCGCGAATCTCCACCGTTTTCTGGTCGTTAAAGCCGATGCCGTGTCCGGCAGAAACACAGAAGTTCGCGTAATCAGGGTGTGCTGGTCCGGTCAGGATAGTTTTAAATCCCTGACGCCCGGCCGGTTCGTCATGCAGATAAAGCTCCAGCTCCGCCATGCGCTCCTGGGTGTAACGCAGTGTGCCTTTAGTGCCGGTGACAACGTAAGTCAGGCCCATTTTTGCGCCACAGGCGATGCGTGAGGTTTCAATCACGCCGTGCGCGCCGTTATGGAAGCGAAGCAGCGCGCTGGCCTGATCTTCGTTTTCGACCGGTAACTGCCGCGCAGGCTCTTTCGGGTCGGGCCGGGAGGCGATCACCGTCATCATGTCGCCGCTGACCTCAGCAATGTCACCAACCAGGTAGTGCGCCATATTAACGATATGCGCCGCCAGATCGCCCAGCGCACCGAGACCTGCCAGCGCTTTCTGACAGTGCCAGTCGAGCGGCGTTTCCGGCCTGGCGAGATAATCCTCGTTATGGGTGCCATAGAAATGCACCACGTCGCCTATCTCACCATTGGCAATGATCTCTTTCGCCAGCTGGCTGGTGGGGTTTTTCATATAGTTGAAGCCCACCAGCGTTTTGACTCCGGCCGCATCGGCTGCTGTCACCATCTCCTGCGCATCCGCCACGCTTAACGACAGCGGCTTTTCTGAATAGACGTGTTTGCCGTGGCGTATCGCCTCCAGCGCCATCTCTTTATGTAGGAAGTTGGGGGCGCAGATATCCACGACATCAATCGCCGGGTCGCTGACCAGCGCGCGCCAGTCACCCGTCGAGCGCGCGAAACCAAAGGTCGCCGCCTGACGGGCGGCGAGCTCCGGGTTCACTTCAGCCAGCATCTCCCGCACGATTTCGCCTTTCAGCGAAAATACGGTGGGCGCCTGCGCATAAGCAATCGCGTGGCAGCGTCCGATATAGCCGCTGCCAATCATGCCGATTCTGACTTTGTTCATTTCAACTCCAGAGATTCTGTTCAGGGTTGAAATGGAATCTACGTTTCGTTTTTATTGCTGACAAAGCCAGAATGGAGACTTTGTGACGCCCGTAAAAAACTATCCGGTTAAATCACGCGCCCGGCCGCCTGACAAGGACAATACAGCGCCAGAACACCTCATAAACACCTCAGTTTTACACGTGGCGTTTTGCCGGATGAGTCAGCCGCACAGGCCGCTCTTTCAGTGCTTAAAACGCCATAGTGGCGACTATTTCAGCAGTCGCGCTAATTTATGAAAAAGAGCTTTGACATGGCCCGGCGTGGCCGTTACTATGCGCCCCGTTCAAACGATTCCTCTGTAGTTCAGTCGGTAGAACGGCGGACTGTTAATCCGTATGTCACTGGTTCGAGTCCAGTCAGAGGAGCCAAATTCGAGAAGCCCGCTCAGGGAAACCTGAGCGGGCTTTTTGCTTTTCATACTTCTGAAAAATTTCTGCGTCTTACTCAGTTTGTTTCCTCTTCAAATCCCCGGTTCTTTTCGTTATTGCCTGATACTTACACATTCGGTTCCGCCCTCACTTAAAGGTTCATTTCTGACCCTACATCTCCTGCTTCCTTTAACAAATGTATTAACAGTGACTTAAAGTGTCATAAATGACCTTTTATCAGCATATTTCGCATTCTGGCTGTAAGATGAGAAGATGATGCCGTTAATAGGTTCAAAAATGACCCTATTAGCACTATAGTCGGACCATATCGTTTCAAAAACGTACTGAAATTGCAGAAAAGGTCAAAAATGAACCTTGATGAGATTAAATCTTCGCTGATAAATCTTTCTGAGTCAGATCGGCGAAAGGTATTGGCGGGGTTCGCTTTGAGTAGAGAAGCCACAACAGAAGCGGACGAACCGGACACCCGATCGGTGCTGAGTGCTCTGACGTTTCCGACACTGCCACAACTACTGGCCAATGAACTCAAACGACAAAACATCACCTATGAAGAGATGGCGATTCAGATTGGTGTATCACTCTCAACATTTAAACGACTGATCGCTAAACCATCTTCTGCAAAGGCAATAAATCTTCACGCCTTGCTTAAAGAACTGGGTATAAAAGTATGGCTCGAAAAATAGAGGTGTGGCTTTACAACACGCTGGCAGGAACGCTGAGTGAAGGGCAAAACGGTTATACTTTCTGCTACCTGCCCACTTATGTCGGCTGTGCGATATCTCTCAGCATGCCGGTAAGACCTGAGCCCTATTTAAGTGAAGAGCTACATCCCTTCTTTAAAGGTTTAGCGCCGGAAGGCTGGTTGCGAAAACGCTATTCTGAAATTCAAAAAATTGATGATAAAGATCTGTTCGGCTTACTGATGGAAAATGGCAACGATTTGCTTGGGGCAGTCGTCTTTAAAGAGATAACATCATGAATTCAGAACGCTGCCTGATCACATTAAAACGGCTTAAAGAATCTGAGCTAAAAACCGGCTACTCAACAAAAGGCATCCGGCATCTGCTGGGTAGTCTGAATGTGGCTCTTAGCCTGCCGTTTACGCGCAGTCAGTTTATTCAGGAACTCCCTGAACGTCAGAAAGGCATGAGCATTTCAGGCTATCAACCCAAACTGTCGCTTCGCCTGGAAAAGGGAGAACTGGTGGTCGTCAGCAATGATGGCACCTATATCCTGAAACCCTCTCCGGAAGAATATCCACACCAGGCAGAAAACGAGCATGCCACTATGTGCGTTATGCAGCGTCTGAAATTTGACGTTCCCCCGTTCGGGCTGATGCCATTCAGACACGATGAAAATCGGCCAGATGAACTGGCGTTTGTCATTAAAAGGTATGACCGGACAGCGTCAGATAACGCGAGATTACATCAGGAACAGCTGGATGGCGCGATGGGTCTCGGCGATAAATATGGCAGGATTGATAACCATAAAGCCATCAGTTACGAGAAAGCCGCTAAATTCCTGAATACCAGAGTGAACAGCAGCTTAAAGAGTAAACGAGACCTCTTTTTGCGCATCGTGTATGCCTATGTGCTGGGAAACAATGATTTTCATCTGCGCAATATCGGGATTATCCTGCCTCCGCAAGGTTCACCCTGGCTGGCCCCGGTTTATGACTTTATCAGCGTTGTGCCCTACCCTGCAGCGTTTGGAGAGTATTTAGCTTTGCCCCTGCTGGAACGTGAAGAAAATGATGCAGGAAACGCACCGGGACTGAATTCAGAGTACGGAGAATATCTGGGTGCAGACTTTATCCTGCTTGCCCAGGGTATGGATATTAATCCGACACTGGCACGAAAATGGCTTTCCGAGGTGGTGAGTCATCATCAGCTTATTATCGATACTTATAATGAAAGTCATATGCCTGAATCGCAGCGGGAAGCCGTACTTGACTACGTGGCCCGAAGAATCACGTTACTGGCAGTGACCGAAATTTAAATGATGCCATTAACCTGTTGTGCCTGGGTTGTAAAAGGATAGTTAAGCGGTCGAATAACTCACCTGCCCCCATAAAAAAACCCGCTAATATCAGCGGGTTTCAGGTTTTACAACGTCAACAGCAATCAGAGTTCAAACCGATCCAGATTCATCACTTTGGTCCAGGCGGCAACAAAGTCTTTGACGAATTTTTCACGGGCGTCGCTGCTGGCGTAGACTTCCGCCGAGGCGCGTAACACCGCATTGGAGCCAAACACCAGATCGGCGCGCGTGGCGGTGAAACGGGTTTCGCCAGTGACGCGATCCCGTCCAATGAATTTCTCATTGGTCGAATCGGCGGCTTTCCACTCGGTGCGCATATCCAGCAGATTCACGAAGAAGTCTGTGTTCAGCGTCCCTGTGTGGTGCGTGAAGACACCGTGCTGGCTGCCATCAAAGTTAGTACCCAGCGCACGCATTCCGCCAACCAGCACCGTTAACTCCGGCACGGTCAGGGTCAGCTGCTGCGCTTTATCGATCAGCAGATTTTCGGTGGTGGTTTTGCCGAAGCCAGTACCGTAGTTACGGAAACCATCTGCACGCGGTTTCAGCAGATCGAATGACTCGATATCAGTCTGATCCTGACGCGCATCAACACGTCCCGGAGTAAATGGCACCTCAATTTCAACGCCAGCTGCTTTCGCCGCCTGCTCAACGCCGACCACACCCGCCAGCACAATCACATCTGCCAGTGAAGCCTTATGCGCTTCGCGCTGCAGCGCTTCCAGCGTCGGCAGCACGCGTGCTGCGACGGCATTGACGTCCCACTCGCGCTGCGGCAGCAACGCCAGGCGGGCACCGTTGGCACCACCGCGTTTGTCGCCGCCACGGAAGGTTGATGCCGAAGCCCAGGCAACCGAAACCAGCTCGCTGACGCTGAGGCCGGTTGCAGCAATCTTCTCTTTCAGCTGCGCGATATCCGCCACGGTTGGATGATAAACCGGTGCAGGCAGCGGATCCTGCCAGATCAGATCTTCCTGCGGGACTTCAGGTCCGATATAACGTGCTTTTGGCCCCATATCACGGTGAGTCAGCTTAAACCAGGCACGGGCAAAGGCTTCATTGAACGCCTGCGGATCGTTGTGGAAACGACGCGAAATCTTTTCAAATTCCGGGTCAAAACGCAGCGTCAGGTCGGTAACCAGCATGGTCGGTTTGTGTTTCTTCGCAGCGTCAAACGCATCCGGGATAATGTCCGGGGCATCAGCTGCCACGAACTGGATGGCACCCGCCGGGCTGCGCGTCTGAACCCACTCATATTTGAACAGGTTCTCGAAGAAGTAGTTACTCCACTGGGTTGGCGTCTGAGACCAGATCACTTCCAGACCGGAGGTAATCGCATCTGCGCCAACGCCCGTGCCGTGGTTGTTGACCCAGCCCAGGCCCTGCGCCTCAATCGGTGCGGTTTCCGGATCAACTCCGACGTGGCTGGCCGGTGCGGCACCGTGGGTTTTACCCAGCGTATGTCCACCAGCAATCAACGCCACGATCTCTTCGTCGTTCATGCCCATATTGCCGAAAGTGGCGCGAATAGCCGGGGCCGCAGAGGCAGGATCGCCGCTGTGTTCCGGACCTTCCGGGTTCACGTAGATCAGACCCATTTCGGTAGCGCCCAGTGGCGACTGCGCCAGGGATTCCGGGTGACGGTGTTCCAGCCAGGCGGCTTCTTCGCCCCAGTTCACATCCATATCCGGTTCCCAGACATCTTCACGTCCGGCACCAAAGCCAAAGGTACGGAATCCGGAGTTTTCCAGCGCGACGTTGCCCGCCAGAATGTAGAGGTCGGCCCAGGAGATCTTCTGACCATATTTCTGTTTAACCGGCCACAGTAAGCGGCGCGCTTTATCCAGACTGACGTTGTCTGGCCAGGAGTTTAAGGGGGCGAAGCGTTGCTGACCACGACCTGAACCACCGCGTCCGTCCACGGAGCGATAGGTTCCGGCGCTGTGCCAGGCCATACGAATAAACAGGCCGATGTAGCTGCCCCAGTCAGCGGGCCACCAGGCTTGTGACTCGGTGAGCAACCCTTTGATGTCAGCTTTCAGCGCTGAGTAATCTAATTTGGCAAATTCTTTACGGTAATCGAAGGATTCATCAAGCGGGTTCGAACGCGATGAGTGCTGGTTCAGCAGGTCAACCCGGAGTTGATTAGGCCACCAGTCGCGGTTGGTTGTTCCGCCGCCCGGCGCCTGATTAGCCTGAGGTGGCTTACCAGCATGAAAAGGACATTTGCCCTCAGGCGCCTCGCGATCGGCTTCGACAATAGGCTTTGCATCTTTTGCATCTTCATCAATGGAATTGCTCATGGTCACACCTCTTTTTTGTATTTTCATCGCTACTCTATAGAGGATTTTCAGGAACGCACACCTGTCTCATCCTATCTGTTTGATAGCTTTTACCTTTTTATACGCCTTCTTCAAAAGCTTAAAACAATGAATTGACGGTAGCCGACAGGCTGTAAAGAGCAGCGAAGCGGCAACCATCACCCTGAGACTATTCCGACAGCGCCGGTTTCACAACTGCCGTTTTGCTGCCCGGCAGGCGGATGCGGAACCAGATAGCGTACATTGCGGGCAGGAAAACCAGCGTGCTACCAATCAGGGTACAGGCCAGCGTTCCTCAGAACACCGAGTGGGTCAATGGAATAAACGCCAGAGAGAAGTTCAGGGAGGATAAACCAGAAAAAGCGGGGAGTGATGAAGCGCGTTTACAGCAGGATCACGGCAGGCGCTTTGTCATCTGCGCCTGCCGTGGATCTCACAGCGCCCTGCTCTTCAGGGCGCTCTGTCACTTAACGCCAGCCGAGTTCCGGGGCGACATACTTCAGGATCGCCTCAATCACATGGGCGTTGTAGGCGACACCAAGCTGGTTAGGCACGGTGAGCAGCAGGGTGTCGGCTTCGGCAATCGCCTCATCCTGCGCAAGCTGCTTAATTAACGCCTCTGGCTCGGCGGCATAGCTGCGGCCAAAGATAGCGCGGGTTTTCTCATCGAGAAAGCCGACGGAATCCTGGTCGTTACCGCTGCGGCCAAAGTACGCGCGGTCCATATCATTCACCAGCGCAAAGATGCTGCGACTGACCGAGACGCGTGGCGCATGCTGATGTCCCGCTGCTTTCCAGGCCTCACGATAGGCGCGGATCTGTTTAGCCTGCTGAATGTGGAACGGCTCGCCGGTTTCATCATCTTTCAGGGTTGAACTTTGCAGGTTCATGCCCATTTTTGCCGCCCATTCTGCGGTGGCGTTGGAGCCGGATCCCCACCAGATGCGGTCGCGCAGGCCTTCTGAAAGCGGCTCAGGACGTAGCAGGCCAGGCGGATTCGGGAACATGGGCTGTGGATTTGGCTTAGCGAAACCTTCGCCGCGCAGCACCTCCAGAAACTCTTCAGTGTGACGACGGCCCATATCCGCATCGCTTTCACCCGCTTTCGGTTCAAAGCCAAAGTAGCGCCAGCCATCGATTACCTGCTCAGGTGAACCGCGGCTCAGACCCAGTTGCAGACGACCATTGGAAATCAGGTCTGCCGCGCTGGCGTCTTCCACCATGTAGAGCGGGTTTTCGTAGCGCATGTCGATGACACCGGTGCCGATCTCAATCGTTTTGGTGCGCGCTGCAACGGCAGCCAGCAGCGGAAATGGCGAGCTGAGCTGGCGGGCAAAATGGTGGACGCGGAAGTAAGCGCCATCTGCGCCCAGCTCTTCGGCGGCGACCGCTAAGTCGATCGATTGCAGTAACACATCCTGCGCGGTACGGGTGGCGGACTGCGACGAAGGCGTCCAGTGACCAAAGGATAAGAAGCCAATATTTTTCATCTGTATTTCTCCTGACAGGCGGTAAACGCCCGTGGATGCAAGGCGATTTCTGATAGAGAAAGGTTACGCCCCCGGAGCCGCCACTGATAGTCAATATCTTTCAGCGCCATATTCAGGAATTTCGACATAGCTAAGCAGATTATCCACTTTGCCTTTGCCCGCCCTTTCTTTCACTGTTCAGATTCCCGCTTCCGCTGTCAGGTGAATCATGCACACCGGTTATCTCTCTTTACAGCAGCGCGCCTGGCTTAAAGCGCGTGCACGCAGCTGGCTCTGGCGCAGCGAACTGCCAACCTGGCTGTTAATCGGTGTGATCTATGGCGGCTGGTTTTCGGTGATGCTGAACGCGCAGATGCTGGGACAGCTGCCCGCCACCCTGCTGCTGATCGTCTTCACTGGCTGGTATATGTCGCTGCAGCATGAGCTGATCCACGGGCATCCCACTCGCTGGCCGCGGGTGAATCAGCTATTTGGCACCCTGCCGCTGGCAGTCTGGTATCCCTACGGACTCTATCGCGATTCTCATCTGGCCCATCATCGCAATCACACCCTGACCGAGCCGGATGAGGATCCGGAAACCTACTACCTCTCCCCTGCTCGCTGGGCGAAGTTACGGCGCTGGCAGCAGCAGCTGATTCATCTGCGTAACACTTTTTTGGGACGATTGCTGCTCGGCCCGCTGCTGGATGTGGCGGCGACCTTCGGCGGGATGTGGCAGGCACTGCGCCGTGGCGATCGGCCCGCGATAGCGATGTGGCTGCTGTACGGGACGCTGCTGGCAATAATGTTTTTCTGGATGGCGCGGCAGGGATTTTCGCCGCTGTGGTATCTGCTGGCGGTGAGTTATCCGGCGCTGGCGCTGACCAAAGTGCGCTCCTTCTATGAGCATCGTGCGGCGGACGATCCGCTGGCACGGTCGGTGAATAATGAAGCGGCGTGGCCGTGGCGCATGCTATTCCTGAATCTGAACTACCATTCAGTGCATCACGACCTCCCCGGCGTCCCCTGGTATGGCCTGCGTCGCCTCTATCTGCGCGACCGCGAGCATTACTACCAGCGCAATCATGGCTTTCGCGTGGCGGGCTATCGGGTCTGGCTGCGTCAGTTCTGGGTCCGACCGGTCGGGGTCAATGTCCATCCAGGACGATCAGCGGAGAAAATGCATGAATAACCTGCTCGCCTTGCCGATGTATGCGATTCACCCGCCCGCCACACGGGCACTGATACAGGCTGTGGTTACCCTGCTGACGCAGCACGGCATCGCTACGCAGCCGGTCTGGCCTGAAGATCTGCTGACACACTGGCAGGATAACCGATTGCTGCTGAGCCAGACCTGCGGCTATCCGCTGGTCAGCCAGCTTCCTGCGGTTCAGCTGGTCGGCACCTTTCACTATCAGGCCCCAGGCTGCACCGGCCGTGACTATCGCAGCTGGCTGGTGGCGCGGGACAAACAGGCGACGCTGGCCGATTTTAACGGCCAGCGGGCCGTGGCTAACAGCCTGGACTCTCACTCCGGCTATAACGCGCTGCGGTTTGTGGCAGCGCTTCAGGGCGTGAGGTTTTCGCAGCTGTTACTGAGCGGCGGCCATCATCAGTCGCTGGCGGCGCTGCGTGATTCACAAGCGGATATCGCGGCTATCGACTGCGTCAGCTGGGCACTGCTGGCGCGCTATGAGCCGGATGCGCTGCGCGGCCTGCATATCATCGGTGAAACGCCAGCCGCCCCCGGATTGCCGTTGATTACGGCAGCCCCGACGTCAGTGGACCGGCTGGAGAGACTCCGCATCGCGCTGCATCAGCTGGTGAACGATCCCGCCTGGCGCACCGTCTGCGACGATAACCTGATCGGCGGATTCAGCCCGGTGCAGCGAGACGATTATCAGGGCGTGCAGGCGTGGGAACAGCAGGCCGCCGCGCTGGGCGTTACCCGGCTGTAATACACTCCTCTGTTTCGCCCTGCTGACAGGGCAGGGAAAATCTGATTTCTCTGCATCGCCCCCTCCCTGCCCGCGCTTTCCCGGCCTCTCATTTCATGCTCCCCGACGCGCTCTGACCGAGGCTAAGACTGGTAAGCCCGGTCACGGCGTTCTAAGGTAGAGGTTTTCAGCAGAGGGAAAGTGGGATGCACATTCTGATGGCAGGCGCCGGCGCGACCGGTGGATATTTTGGTGCACGGCTGGCTCAGGCGGGCCAGGACGTAACTTTTCTGGTCCGTGAACGGCGTTATCAGCAGCTTCAGGCCAGCGGTCTGGTGTTGCAGACGCCACATGGCACTGAAACGCTAAAGCCGCAGCTGGCTCAGGCGAACAGCCTGACGGGCCACTATGATCTGATTATCGTGACGGTGAAGAGCTTTGCCCTTGATCAGGTGTTGGAGGATATTGCACCTGCAGTGGGCCCGGAAACATTGATCATGCCGATTCTGAACGGATTGCGGCACATCGCGACGCTGCAACAGCATTTCGGCGAAGATAAGGTGATTGGAGGCCTGTGCAAAATCAACGCGACGCTGGGTGACAATGGTGAAGTAATCCAGATGACGCCGCTGCATCAGCTCTATTATGGCGCACTGGACGGCCACAACGATGCGCGACTGCAGCGGGTTGATGCGGCGCTGCGTGACTGTCAGGTCGATACCCGATTCAGCGATAACATCATGGATGAGCTGTGGGAGAAGTGGCTGCTGCTGAGCACGCTCGGCGCGGTTTGCTGCCTGGCGCGCGGAAATACCCAACAGATACTCACCTCGCGCGGCGGCGAAGCGCTGTTACAGGGTGTTTTCTCGGAGATTCTGTCAGTCATTACTGCCGAAGGCTATCAGACGCGTCCGGCGGCCACTGCCCGCATTCTTGAGCTGTTAAGCGATCCGGCCACCCCGATGACCTCCTCAATGTACCGCGATTTAACCCAGGGCTTTGATATCGAAGCCGATCAGGTGATAGGTGACCTGCTGCTGCGGGCGAAACGCCATAGTCTCGCCACGCCACTGCTTAACGCGGTGGATGTGAACCTTCAGGTCTATCTGCAGCAGCGTTAATGACTCTGTCGGGTACCGTGACCGGGTGCCGCAACGGACCCGGGTTTTGTGGTCGTGAAAGTGTGGTGTGCAGCAGCAGTGCAGCAGGAAAATTTGCTACACTCGTCGCTTCATTTTTTGGAGAGTTCAATGACTTCCCGCTCCGTGACCCTCGATGATGTCGCTCAACTGGCCGGCGTCTCATATCAAACCGTTTCACGTGTTTTAAACCGTTCTGAACAGGTGTCAGCCCGCACGCGGGAAAGGGTTGAGGCGGCGATGCTGCAGCTCAATTATGTGCCGAATCGTGTGGCGCAGCAGCTGGCCGGTAAGGCGACGCGCACGCTGGGTCTGGCCACCAGCGACCTGGCCCTGATGGCTCCTGCGCAGATCGCCTCGGCGATCCAGCAGCGCGCCGCCGGGGCGGGTTATCATCTGGTGATCGCCATGGACAGTGGTAACGATGCGGCAGCAACGGTGAATGAACTGCTGGCACAGCGGGTCGATGGACTGCTGATCAACCTGCCGCTGGAGGCAGATGAGGCGCAACAGATCCAGTTGCTCTGCGGCAGCAAACCGGTGCTGTTTCTGGATGTCGAACCCCAGGCGGCGGTAGCGCAGTGTCAGTACCCGAATGAGTCTGGCGCCCGTGTCGCCGTTGAACATCTGGTGGCGCTAGGTCATCGTCAGATTGGTTTGTTGAACGGGCCGCTGCGCTCGGTCTCGGCCCGTCAGCGTGAAAATGCATGGCGTCAGGCGCTGGCCGATCATCAGCTGACACCGCACTGTTCTCTGCGCGGCGACTGGAGCGCGCAGTCGGGTTACCAGGCGCTGCTGGCGCAGCTTCCCGACGATCTGCCGCAGGCGCTGCTGGTGGCGAACGATCAGATGGCGCTGGGTGCGATGCGGGCGCTGCATCAGCATGGCGTAGCCATTCCTGGCGAGATATCGGTAATTGGATATGATGATACCGCCGAGAGCGCGTGGTATCAGCCACCGCTGACCACGGTGCGGCAGGATTTGCACGCTCTTGGCGCGCAGAGCGTCGAGCGGATGCTGGCCCGGCTTCAGGGAGCAGAGGCGTCAGACAACGCGCTGGAAACCACGCTGGTGATCCGGGAGACCACCGCCCCGCCTGCTGATGAGCGGGTCAATTTAGTGGCGCTGTCACAGCAGTTACAGGCGATCGCCCGCAGGCTGGCGGGAAAATAACGCTGCGCTGACGCAGGCAATAAAAAACCCGCCCCACCGGAGTGGATGCGGGTTGGCATAGGACGTCTGGCGCTTGCGCGCTGCTATCTGCCCTTACGCTTTCGGGTGTTCGCCCACGCCCATCGCTTTGATCTTTTTCGACAGCTCGCGACGCTCTTTCGACAGGTCGGCGTTTTTGATGATGTACTCATCCACGCGATCTTCATAATCCACACGCATGCTGGCGATGATTTCCTGAATAGCCTCAACGCTCATGCCGGGTTTGATATATTCGCTCAGGTTGTCGAGCAGCAGTACGCGCTTCTGGTTGTCGCGAATTTTCTTCTCGTTGTCGACAATTTCACGCTGCAGTTTATTTTTGCGGCGGAACATACGCACGAACTCCAGTACGTCCTGAAATGATTGCTTGGCATTTTCCATGATGGCACCTTTCTTTGAGCCTGCTGACGCAGGGAGAGAGTCAAAACGATCAGCTTAGCGGCTAGCCCGCCAGGTAAGCAATTTTCACAGCTAAATTCAGACTGGCTCTTATCTTAGCGCAAAGAAACCCTGTTTCACATTAAGTCATTGTCTGAGGTGATTATTTGCGCAGCGCCATTCGCATCAGGTCAGTCATCCGTTCCAGCTGCTTTGCCAGTTCCAGCGTCAGCCAGACGTAGCCGTAGATCGGCGTCTCCTCCAGACCTTCGCTGCCCGCTTCCGCGATCAGTCGCCGCAGTTCGCCACTGATTTCAGTCAGCTCGTGACTGTTAGCCACCACCTCTTCCGTTTCCCCTTCAATCGCCATGACCGACAGCGCCCGCAGCGTGTTCTCAGTCATCTGCTGGGTGCGGCGCAATGCAGGCGCGTTAAGCATAATCAGATGGCTCTCGCGCGATGCCCACCAGGCATTAATCTGCATCTCAATGGTGTAAACCATATTACGGTTGATGGTCTGAATCGCTTCAAGCACCGATTTTGGGATGCGCGTCTCTTTGCTTGACGGCTCCAGCAGCGCCCGCATTTTGATGACGCTGCTCAGTAATTTGCCCAGCGGCTTGTTCAGGCGCGGCTTTTCAACCAGGTTGGGCGAGAAACCGGCGTGATAGATTTTTGCCATTTCCGCCAGCGCGTCGGAGAGCTGAATGCGCCAGTGTGTATAGGCACGCTGTGCCCAGATAGCGGTAAACAGCAGCGCCATCAGCGATCCCAGGATCACATCACCGCCGCGCCACAGTGCCATCGTGAAATCGCCGGTTGGTGCGCCCACGACCACGCTCAGCGTAATCCCGATCAACAGCGCCATGTAGGGGTGTTTGCCCAGCGTCAGGTAGCCGCTGATCATCATGATGATGCCGCACCAGGCCAGCATCATCGGCATCGAGATCAGCTCCAGCTTCAGGGCAATCAGACCGGATATTGACCCGGCGACCGTGCCGCTGATGCGCTGCAGTGCACGTGGAAAGACATTTCCCCAGGTGGAGATGGGCCCCATCACCACCACCAGCGTAATCAGCGGCCAGGTGCCTTCAGGGATATCGGTCGCCCGGACAAAGATAAAGCAGAGCAAAAAGGCGATGGCAATACGCACGCCATGGACGGAGCGATAATGGCGATAAAACCAGAACTCCAGTTTTGATATGGGCTTATCGGGACGCAAAATGACTTTCCGGTTGCGGGAACATGGTGTGGCTATCTTAACGCTGAACGCGGCTCAGGCTTAGCGCGGGCCGGATATTTCAAAACAGTTTTGACGTTCGCTTACAATTATCAACATCCGCCTCACATACCTGCCCGGAAATTAAAAACAACTTAATGCGATTTTTTAACCTTTATCGGCTCTCAGTAACACGCTCAGAGTACGCCTCCGCGCAAGTAAAAACGGGCAGCCCGCAGGCTACCCGTTTTAGTGCTGACAATCGGCTAATCAGAACTTCTGCCTGAGATAATCCGTCAGGCGGGTAATAACACCTGCGGGTTCAACCGCACTCAGCGCCACCAGCGGATAATGGGCAATCTGTTGATCTTTATCCATCACCTGAATCTCACCGATGACCTCATTGGCTTTCAGCGGGGCTTCCAGATCTTTGCGATCGATCACGTACTTCGCTTTCACGTTCTGTACTTCACTGCGCGGCAGTGACAGATAAACATCTTCTGCGGTACCCACATCCACCTCATGAGGATTGCCGTACCAGACGTTTTCGCTGCCAATTTTCTTACCGGCATGGAACAGCTGAACGGTATCAAAGGTGTTCTGACCCCAGACCAGAAGTTTACGCGCCTGCTCTTCGCGGCCTTTCGGGCTTTTACCGCCCATGACGACGGCGATCAGGCGATGCTTGCCCACTACATTCGAGGCAATGATGTTAAAGCCCGCGGTCTCAGTATGACCGGTTTTCAGCCCATCAACGTGGAGATTATTATCCCACAGCAGACCATTACGGTTGTTCTGGGTAATGCCGTTCCAGGTCAGGGTCTTCTCACTGTACATGGCATAAAAGTCAGGCTCACCATCAATAATGGCGCGTGACAGTTTCGCCATATCCAGCGCGCTGGAGAACTGACCCGGCGCATCCAGACCATGAACCGTTTCAAAATGGGTATTCTGCAGGCCGAGCTTCTCAACGTAGTGATTCATCATGCCGACGAAGTTCGCTTCGCTGCCCGCAACATAATCAGCAAGGGCAACGCAGGCGTCGTTACCGGAGTCGATGATGACGCCACGGCTTAAATCCCGGACGCTCAGCTTATCGCCTGGCTTCAGGAACATCAGCGAGGAGCCTTTGAACACCGGATTACCCGCCGCCCAGGCATCTTTTCCGACCGTAACCATGTCGTCACGGCTGATTTTCTTCTGGTCAATGGCGCGATCGACCACGTAACCGGTCATCAGTTTGGTCAGGCTGGCGGGATTACGGCGTTCATCGGGATTGCCAGCGGTCAGAACCTGTCCTGTGGTGGCATCCATCAGCACCCAGGAAGCCGCATCAATCGCCGGAGGCGTCACAGGAAAGGGAATCGCATCAGCCTGCGCCAGCGAGGCCCAAAAAACAGTAGCGGTAACGGTGAACAGCAGACGCCTTTTCAACACTTCATCCTTAATTGCAATTGCACGGGAGAGAAAATTTCTAAAACGAAACGGAAACAGCCGCACGTTTTACGGCAAAAGCGTTGTGAAGGTTTGAATAAATTGAAAAAAAGTATGAACTGCGACGGATATGGCTGATGCCTGCAGGAGGGAGGTAACGGATAATTGATGCAGGAATTGAGACTGAATATTTCAATATCATCCTGGAAAACGTTAAGGTCACCACGGTATCGCCCTACCTTGCACCCAGCGACATGAGCAGCACGCAGCTGGCAACACCGGAATTACGCTATGAAGCGATAACCTGGAAATATGTCGAAGGGAATATTATCTCTCGTGACACATGAAATGAGCGAGCTACAGCCTGGGAGGTAAAAAGTCCGGTTTCCTCCTTGCCCCTGCCCTCTCAGGCAGATACTACGCCGCCCCGCTACCATCCGAAACTTCAGGCAAGTCGGATTATGGTTTACCATGTAGTGATTGAAGCCTGAGCCTGAATGACCTTGCCGGCAAAGGCACAGCTATTGTACCAGCAGCCAGGCGCCGATGAAGAAAGGCATCAAGCGAACGGGAAGCCTGATGACTTTCTGTTCATCAGTTTAGTGAACGCAATGAACGGATATGAAATTTGAATAACGACCGCGTACAGCCCACTTTCCTCTTCCACGATTACGAGACCTTCGGCACCAGCCCCTCTCGTGACCGGCCAGCCCAGTTTGCCGGCCTGCGCACCGACAGTGAGTTTAATCCGGTCGGCGAACCCGAAGTGTTCTACTGCCGTCCGCCTGATGACTATCTGCCACAGCCCGAAGCGGTAATGATCACCGGCATTACCCCGCAGATAGCGATGAGTCGCGGCGTGATCGAAGCTGAGTTCGCTGAACGCATCCATGCGCTGTTCACCACGGAGCAAACCTGTGTGGTGGGCTACAACAACGTGCGTTTCGATGATGAAGTGACGCGCAATATCTTCTATCGCAACTTTTACGATCCCTATGGCTGGGCCTGGCAAAACGGCAACTCACGCTGGGATCTGCTCGACGTGATGCGTGCCTGCTACGCGTTACGGCCAGAAGGGATCAACTGGCCGGAGAATGAAGAAGGTTTTCCCAGCTTCCGGCTGGAGCATCTGACCAAAGCGAACGGCGTGTCACATGAAAATGCGCACGATGCCATGTCCGATGTTTATGCCACGCTGGCGATGGCGAAACTGGTGAAAGAGAAGCAGCCAAAACTGTTTGAGTTTTTGTTTACCCATCGTAACAAAAACAAGCTGATGAACCTGATTGATATCCCGCAGATGAAACCGCTGGTTCATGTCTCCGGCATGTTCGGTGCCGCGCGCGGTAACACCAGCTGGATCGTACCGCTGGCCTGGCATCCCGATAACCGCAATGCGCTGATTGTGGTGGATCTGGCGGGCGACATGTCACCGCTGCTGCAACTGGATGCCGACACGCTGCGTGAGCGTCTTTACACGCCGAAAAACGATCTCGGCGATCTGCCTGCGGTGCCGGTCAAACTGGTGCATATCAATAAGTGTCCGGTGCTGGCGCCTGCCAGTACGCTGCGGCCGGAAGATGCGGCCCGGCTGAATATTGATCGTCAGCACTGCCTGGCGAATCTGGCGCTGCTGCGTCAGCAGCCCGACGTGCGGGAAAAACTGGTCACGCTATTTGCCGAAGCGGAGCCGTTTACGCCGTCAGATGATGTGGACACGCAACTCTATGATGGCTTCTTCAGTGATGCCGATCGGGCGGGGATGAATATTATCCGCCAGACCGCGCCCGCGAATCTGCCTGCGCTGGACCTGAGCTTTGAGAGTGCGCGGGTAGCGAAACTGCTGTTCCGCTACCGGGCGCGTAACTTTCCCGGCACGCTGGATGATGCCGAGCAGCAACGCTGGTTGCAGCATCGTCGCGACGTGCTGAATGCCGATCGGGTGCAGGCATTTATGCAGGAACTGGAAGGTCTGGCGAATCTGCACGAAGCAGATGCAGAAAAGCTTGCGCAGCTTAAAGCGCTTTATCTGTATGCCCAGGAGCTGGTCTCTTAGTCGGCTGCCTGCTAAGGCCGGGTACCGCAACTGAACGCGGTCCCGGCACGTTACCGCGTTACATCATCACCCATACCAGCCAGGTCAGCGCAAAACCAAACAGTCCCATCAACGTGGTCAGTATTGTCCAGCTGCGTAACCCATCAGCGACTGACAAACCAAGATAACGGGTTACGACCCAGAAGCCGGAATCATTAACGTGTGACAAGCCCAGCGCACCAAAACAGGCTGACAGGGCGACCAGAACCAGTTGCATCTCACCAAGCCCAGTCACGGCACTACTCAGCAATCCACAGGTTGTGACAATTGCCACCGTTGCCGACCCCTGTGAAGCACGCAGCGCCAGTGAAAGAATAAACGCAGCGGGGATCAACGGCAGATGAATCGTCTGCAATGAACTGGCCAGCGCTTTGCCTACCCCCGATTCCACCAGCACTTTACCGAATGCTCCCCCGGCTCCTGAGACTAAAATCACCCCGGCAGCAGTGGATATCGCATTGTTTGACAGCGTTTCCAGCTTCTCTGTGGTCCAGCCACGACGCAGCCCCAGCAGCCACCCCGCAAGCGCCAGGGTAATCAGTAACGCCACCGCCGGTGATGCAACCAGCGTCAGGATTTTCAGCGGCAGGCTGCCAGGCGTAAGATGCGGCGGCAGCAACGTGCCCAGCATGATGAGCAGAATGGGCAACACGATTAAGCCTGAAATCAGCAATGCGCCCGGTGCATCGTGGTTACGGGTGGATTGCCCCTTAGCGTTCGGCTCCGTCAGCTGTAGCTGCTCCAGTACCTGAACAGAAAGATGATATTTTCGAAGATTAAGCGCTTTGGCGACGAAATAACCGGCGATTCCGGTCGGTATTGACAGGGCAATGCCGGTCATCATTAACCAGCCAGGATCGACATTCAGCAGACCGGCGGCGGCGGCGGGTCCCGGATGAGTGGGTACCGTAACATGCACCATCAGCATCATGCCCGCCATGGGCAGACCAAACTTCAGCGGCGATACGCGCATCACTTTGGTAAAGCCATAGATCAGCGGGACCACGATAATAAACCCGACGTCAAAAAACACCGGCAATCCCAGAATAAAGGCCACGGTGGTTAACGCCGCGACCATGCGCTGCGGTCCGCATAGCTGCGCGAAGCGGTTTGCCAGTCGATCGGCCCCGCCGGATGTTTCAATAATCGCGCCAAGTATCGCACCCAGCACAATGATGGCGGCAATACTGCCGAGCAGGCTGCCCATCCCGCCAAGGATCACTTTCATGATGTTTTCGGCCGGGATACCGGTGGTGATGGCGACAAACAGGCTGGCAACCAGCAGCGCAATAAACGGATGGACTTTGGCTTTGATTACCAGCAGCAACAGCAGAATCACGCTGACCAGCGCGATGGATAACAGCAGCGTAGTGGACATCGGCAGACCTCTGATTAATTATAATTTTCAGTAAGTTATATTTTATTTTTTGAACACTGGTGTGATTAAGCTGCAGCAGAACTCACACCGTTTGTCTGACAATCGGTGTGAGTGGCGTACAGGTGATTAGCGGCGCGTACGCCAGGGAGCAAACCAGCCAAGGCCTTCGGTAGTGTTGCCGCGCGGGATATATTCGCAACCCACCCAGCCGGAATAGCCGACCTCATCCAGCAGTGAGTAGAGATAGGGATAGTTGATTTCACCCTCATCCGGTTCATGACGATCCGGTGCCGAAGCAATCTGCACGTGCCGATAGCGTCCGGCATAGTGGCGAATCAGATGGCTGAGGTTGCCATCCACCCGTTGCGCATGGAACAGGTCGAGCTGAGTGAAGACATTGGGTCGATCGATCAGTTCGACCATCTCCAGCGTCTGGTACTGGCTGGCGTAGAGATAGTTGGGTTTGGTGGTGGGATTAAGCGCCTCAATCAGCAGGATGATGCCATGCGGCGCAAAGCGCTCTGATGCATAACGCATATTGCTGATAAAGGTCTCAACATAGTGCTGACGGTCAGCGTCGGGCGGCACCGTCGCCGCCATGATGTGAACCTGAGGGCACTCCAGCGCCAGCGCATAGCTCAGGGCGCGATCGATATCCGCCTTTGCTTCCGCTTCCCGTCCGGGGATGGCGGAGACGCCCCACTCACCCGCTGCGACGTTGCCGGGTGCAGTATTGAACAGCACCAGTTGCAGCTGATTATCATCGAGCCACTGTTTTATCTGCGGGGCGGGATAGTCATAAGGAAACAGAAATTCGACGGCGGTGAAACCGGCTTCCGCCGCTGCAGCGAAGCGTTCAGCAAACGGCAATTCAGTAAATTGCGTCGAAAGGTTAGCAGCAAACTTCGGCATTATCGGCTCCTTAATTCCGCCACTTCGGCATCATTGAGATAACGGATTGGGCGGTCGCCTAAGGTAAAGATCAGCCGGGCGGTCTCTTCCAGCTCTTCAGTATTGTCTGCCGCTTCCTGTAACGATTTCCCCACTACCACCGGGCCATGATTCGCCAGCAGAAAGGCACGGTAACGTGGAGCCAGCGCCGCCAGATCCTCGGCCAGTCGCCCATCACCCGGCTTGTAGTAAGGCACGACCGGCACATCACCGACACGCATCACCACATAGGGAGTAAACGGACGAATGCAGTTGTCCGTGTCCAGTCCCTGTAAGCAGGAGAGCGCCGTCAGGTAGTGGCTATGCAGATGCACCACCGCCCTGCAGTCGGGATTATTCAGATAGAGCGCGCGGTGAAACGCAATCTCTTTGGAGGGTTTATCACCGGAGAGCCATTCGCCGTCAGGCGTGACTTTTGCCAGCCGGTCACCCTGTAATTCACCCAGGCATGAGCCGGTGGGTGTCGCCAGCAGATTGCCATCCTCCAGCAACATTGAGAGGTTGCCCGCCGAGCCGGTGGCATAGCCGCGCTGAAAAAACGATGCGCCAAGACGCACCATCTCGTCACGCGCCTGCTGTTCCGTTAAAGAGAAAGATTCAGACATCAGTAAACTCCGTTTGCGCGCGGCGGAAGAAATCTTCATCGCCAAAATTGCCCGATTTCAGTGCCAGAGAGAGCGGCTGATGAATGTCGCGCACCCAGGGCACGCCGGGCGAAATCGTCGGACCGATGTGAAAGGCCGTCACACCCAGGCTCTGCGCGACCACGCCGGAGGTTTCGCCACCCGCCACGATAAAGCGCTGCCATCCGCGCCGTTTCAGCTCGCGGGTGACGGCAGCAAACAGCTGCTCAACGGCTTCGCTGCTGCGCTGAGCACCATAACGCTGCTGAATCGCCTGCAAGTGTTGCGCGTCAGCGGTGGCAAAAAGCAGGGGTGCCAGCGTCTGATCGCTGTTCGCTTCCACCCAGTCGCATAACTGCCGGGCATAAGCCCCGGCATCTTCCAGACAGCGTTCAGTCTCAACTTCGCAGGCCGGTACCAGCTGGCGGTACGCGGCGACCTGACGATTGGTCATCTGTGAACAGGAACCGGAAAGCACCACGGCGCGATCGCCCTGCGGACGGCCTGCCTGCTCCGCTTTTGCATCACTCTCAGCCGTCGCCCACTGCCGTGCCAGACCGATGGCCAGCCCGGAACCGCCGGTGACCAGGCGCAGATCGCTCAGTGCTTCGCCCAGGGTCAACAGATGTTCCTGATGCAGGACGTCCGTTACGACGTAGTTGATCCCCTGCGCCGCCAGCTGACCCAGCGCCTGCCGTACTGACTCAGCGCCCTGATCGACCTGTGCCGCCGCGATCAGACCGGCTTTGCCCCTCGCCTGTGATGTCATCAGCCGCAGCAGGTTGCTGTCGTGCATCGGTGTGACCGGGTGATGCCGCATACCAGACTCTGACAGCAGCTGATCGCCGACAAACAGGTAGCCCTGATAAACAGTGCGGCCATTCACCGGCAGCGCCGGACAGATCACCGTCTGCGTTTCACCCAGCGCCTGCAGCAGGGCGTCGGTTACCGGACCGATATTGCCCTGCGCGGTGCTGTCGAAGGTGGAACAATATTTGAAGTAGAAGCGCTCACAGCCCTGCTTCTGCAGCCATGCCAGCGCAGCCAGCGACTGAGCAACCGCCTGGTCTGCCGGACAGGAGCGGCTCTTCAGGCTGACCACAATCGCCTGCGCCTCTGTGATTTCCTCGCTGTCAGGAATGCCGTTGAACTGAATGGTGGTCAGCCCGTTCTGCACCAGAAAACTGGCGATGTCAGTCGCACCGGTAAAATCGTCCGCTATCACGCCAAGCCGCATCAGATTTTCTCCTCAGCCTGAGGCAGCGTGATGCCGCTGAAGATTTTAATCACTGCACTGTCATCTTCCCGGCCGTAACCGGCGTTGCTGGCTTCGGTGAACATATTGAGGGCGGTTGAGGCCAGCGGCAACGGGAAGTGCAGGGATTTCGCGGTATCGGCCACCAGGTTGAGATCTTTCACAAAGATATCGACCGCCGATTTCGGGCTGTAGTCGCCATCCACCACATGCCGCATGCGGTTTTCGAACATCCATGAATTGCCTGCGGCATTGGTGACCACTTCATACATGGTTTCCAGCGGGATGCCGGCACGTGCCGCCAGCGCCATCGCTTCTGCCCCGACCGCGATATGAACACCTGCCAGCAGCTGATGGATAATTTTGACGGTTGACCCGAGGCCGATCTCACTGCCCACGCGATATACTTTGGCTGCGACGGCATCCAGTACCGATTGCAGTTGTGCAAAGGCCGCGTCGCTGCCGGACGCCATCACCGTCATCTCACCGCTGGCCGCCTTAGCGGCACCGCCGGAGACCGGTGCATCCAGCATCAGCAGATGATATTGCGCCAGCTGTTGTTCAATCTGCTGCGCATCCCGGGCGGACAGTGTGGATGAGACCATGACCACGGTGCCAGGACGCAGTTTTGCGGCCAGGCCCTCTTCACCGAACAGAATGGCGTTAACCTGCTGCGCATTTACCACCAGCAGCAAAACGGCATCAAGCTGGTCTGCAAAGGCGGATGCTGAAGGCTGCGCATCACGCGCGCCGGCCTGACGTAAGTTCTCAAGTGCGGCGGGATTCAAATCGACACCCCAGGTATTGAGACCGGCACGCAGACAGGATTTCGCAGCACCCATGCCCATGGAACCTAACCCGATAACGCAGATATTTTCAGCTGGCACGATACGCCTCCACTGTTAATTTAAGTGATTATTTGTTTGTTACTGTTAATCCTGCCAGCTTCCTGCCGGCAAAAATGTGTTGCCGCTCACAAAAAAATATTCCCGATGTGAAGCCGAACAATTTTTAACATTGCCTCATTCACAGCGCTGGCCCTGCTGCAGTGCGGTTACCGCCGCTGATGCCAAAATTACCGCTGTTATTATCTGTTCTGGTTAACCGGCAGATACTTTATAATGTGAAAAAATGATAATTATCAGGGAGCCGATATGATTCCGGTTGAACGTCATCAACAGATCCTTGCGCTGGTGGCCGATCGTGGCGTGGTGAGCATTGCAGAACTCACTGAACGGCTGGGTGTGTCACACATGACCATACGCCGTGATGTGCAGAAACTGGAGGAGCAAGGGGCCGTGCTGTCGGTCTCCGGCGGCGTGCGCTCAGCCGACCGGCTGGCGGCTGAGCCGTCACATCTGACGAAAAGCACCCTCTACAACGAGGAGAAGCGCGCCATTGGCCGCACCGCCGCCCGACAGATCCCCCGTAACAGCTGCATCTACCTGGATGCCGGAACCACGACGTTAGCGCTGGCAAGAGAAGTGGTGGATCGTGATGATTTACTGGTGGTGACCAATGATTTTATGGTGGCGAATCTGCTGATGGAGGCCAGTCAGTGCCGGGTTATTCACACGGGCGGCACCGTTTGCCGCGAGAACCGCTCCTGTGTCGGCGAGGCAGCGGCACGCAGCCTGCGTCATCTGGCCATTGATATTGCCTTTATTTCCGCCTCCTGCTGGGGGCCGCGTGGCTTGTTTACGCCGGATGAAGATAAAGTGATGGTGAAGCAGGCGGTGAGTGAGGTGAGCAGTAAGCGGGTATTGCTGAGTGACAGTTCGAAGTACAACAGGATTGCGACGTTTCTGGCTTTACCGCTGGAGAGCTTTGATCGGGTGGTGACAGATACTCATCTGAGTGAGTCGGCGCGGGAGTTGTTCAGTGCGGGGAGCTGTGAACTGGTGCTGGCTGGTTAAGCTGTCGCCGCCTTCCCTGAGGCGGGGAAGGCGGCAACGTGAGCGTGATTAAACTTCTTCGCTGAACTGCGGCACCGGATTACGGAAGCTGCGGGTTACGAACGCCAGGTAGATAATCCCGATGGCGGCCCAGATCAGGCCCAGCTCCATAGAACTCTCTTCCAGGTTCACCCACAGCGCACCCACCGTCAGCGCGCCAAGCAGCGGCAGCAGCAGATACTGAACGTGATCTTTCAGCGTGCGGTTACGCTTCTCACGGACCCAGAACTGCGCAATCACCGACAGGTTAACGAAGGTAAACGCCACCAGCGCACCAAAGTTAATCAGCGCGGTTGCGGTCACCAGGTCGAAGTTAATCGCCATCAGCGCAATCGCACCCACCAGCAGCACGTTGAGCGACGGGGTACGCCATTTCGGATGGATGTAACCGAAGAAACGCTCCGGGAACACGCCATCACGGCCCATCACATACATCAGACGCGAGACGCCAGCGTGCGCCGCCATACCGGATGCCAGCACCGTGACCACCGAGAAGATCAGGATGCCGACCTGCAACGCTTTACCGGCCACGAACAGCATGATTTCAGGCTGCGATGAGTCCGGGTGCTGGAAGCGGGTGATGTCCGGGAAGTAGAGCTGCAGGAAGTAAGATGCCGCGATAAAGATCACCCCACCAATCAGCGCGGTCAGGAAAATAGCGCGCGGAATGGTGCGTTCTGCATCTTTGGTCTCTTCCGACAGCGAACTGATGCCATCAAAGCCGAGGAACGAGAAGCAGAGTATCGTCGCACCGGTAATCATCGGCACCACATGCGCATTCTCAGACCAGAATGGACGGCTGCTCACCAGCGTGCCGGAACCTACGCCGCTTGCCACACCGTAGATTACCATCGCGGTAATCCCGACCATGACAACCACCTGCAGCACCACAATCACACTGTTGAAGTTGGCGACGGTTTTGATGCCCTTGAGGTTAGAGAGCGTCATAAATCCGACCAGCAACACCACAAAAATCCACGACGGAATGCCCGGCACCAGCGATTCGAAATAGTTTTTAGCCAGCAGGATGTTGATCATCGGCATGAACAGGTAGTCCAGCAGTGATGACCAGCCGACCATAAAGCCGACGTGCGGACTGATCGCCTTCTGAGCGTACGTATAAGCGGAGCCCGCAGAGGGGAAGCGGCGTACCAGCTTACCGTAACTCACGGCAGTGAACAGAATCGCAATCAGCGCGAAAGCATAAGCGGTGGCGACGTGACCTTCGGTCAGCCCGGAAACGATGCCAAAGGTATCGAACAGGGTCATAGGCTGCATGTAAGCTAAGCCCATCATGACGACCGGAAGTAACGTGAGTGTTTTTTTGAGTTGCGCACGCTGCGGTGCGGCGGAGGTATTAAGCGACATGCTTCAGTCCCCCATGTGCGACAACCTGGCTGGGCTGGGTCACAGGGCAACTGCGCATTAAGCGACAGGGAGTAAGGTTAGCGGTTAACGCGGCGCCGTAGTCATCACGAAAACGCGTACCAGCGTTGGCTGGCAGAGTGTAAAACATCCCCATCTTTTAATCCTCAATCTCACGCTTATGCGTGTTTTCAGTGTTTATCTATCCGGGTGCGTGCCCGGCCTCGGTTAAGTCAGCAAAAACGCTCTAATAAAACTGGATGCAAAAAAATAACCGGCGCGGTAAGCGTCGGTTATCATCTGATTTTGCAGGCCGCGTATTCTGCCCTAACCCATGGCAGGAATACAAGCCATCGGGGCATCTTATGCAAAAAAAAGCCCGTCAGATAACAGGTAAAAAAACCTGTCAGGCATTTTTCAGCATCCAGTCGATCTCGGTAGACGTAATCAGCCGTTCAAACTGCATCAGTTCATGATGCTTACAGCTGTGCCAGACACTGGCAAAGCGTTCGCCCAGTAACTTCTGCAGCGGATAGCTGTTGTCAAACTCATACAGCGCATCGCTCTGGCGGATCGGCAGAGCCAGACCCTCGGCATGGTGACCGTTGCCGGTGACCGGATGCGGCAACGGCAACTGGGTATCCAGCCCATGCAGCATCCCGGCAAGGATCGCCGACACCACCAGGTAGGGATTAGCATCCGCACCCGCAACCCGGTACTCAATACGGTGATTGTCGATATCTCCGCACGGCACCCGCAGCGCAACGGTCCGGTTGTTATGGCCCCAGGATGCCTGCAACGGCACATAGGCGTCCGGAACAAAGCGGCGATAGGCATTCACATTAGGTGCCAGCAGCGCCATTGAGGCGGGCATCAGATCGATCATCCCCGCCAGCGACCGTTTCATCAGCGGCGAATCACTGCCGTCATCGCAGGCGAAGGCGTTGTGATCGGCGGCATCCAGCATGCTGATATGCACATGCATGCCGCTGCCCGCGTACTCCTCATAGGGCTTCGCCATAAACGTGGCGGTCATACCGTGATTTTCTGCCACCTGACGAATCAGGCGTTTCAGCTGCACCGCATGGTCGCAGGCCCGCAGCACGTCGCGGGTATGATGCAGGTTAATTTCAAACTGTCCGGGCGAGGCTTCCGCCAGCGCGCCATCGGCCGGGATGCCCTGCTGACGCGCAAGATCGTCGATGTCACGCAGCACATCGGCGAAGTGATCGAGGTTATCTACCGAGTAGACCTGGCTCTGCATATTGCGTTCATCACTGCCGGGCGAACACGGCGGCTGGATAAAGCCTTCCGCATCGCGCTTTTTGTCCACCAGATAGAACTCCAGCTCTACCGCTACCACCGGAAACAGACCTCGGTTACGCAGCTGTTGCCACAGCCGGTTAAGGACATTTCGGGGTTCAACGTCAAAGGGAGTGCCATCTTGGTTGCACATGGTTAACAGCAGTTGCGCAATGTGCTGAGGGTCAGACGCGGAGGGAACTAAAGTACCGGTGACGGGCAGACAGAGATTATCGGGTTCGCCCAGTGACTGGCCGAGCCCCGCTTCTTCTACTGTGTTGCCGAGGATATCCATGGCAAACACCGAGGCGGGGAAATAACACCCTTTTTCCAGCTTAGGCAGCGCAGAGACCGGAATACGCTTGCCGCGGAACACACCATTTAAATCATTTAACAGGATGTCGACATACTGCGTGTCAGGATGGCGCTCCAGCCAGGTTTTCACCTCAAGCTGGAACGCGCTGGTTCGTTTCTCTTCACTGTGAAGCGTGAAGTCTTCCACTTCTACCAGGTTAGTCATGATCTCACCCGCCCCTATTAGGTTTGCGTAATGCTCAAAATAACAGCCACACCACTAACATAGCGCCAACATAAAAAGTGTGCAAATGTAACAAATCTGTTTGAAGAACAAACAGCAGATTGCTAGATTGAAAAAATATTGCACACTTAACCGCCAGACGTGCCCTTTCGGTAGATATTTCGAACAGCGATGCGAGGACGTGAAATGGGCATTATTTTTGACAAGCCGTTGATTGGCGTAGTGATGTGTCAGAAGGATCTGGGCGGCCATCCGAGCCAGACGGTTCACAATAAGTATACCGATGCGGTTGTCCTCGCGGATGGCGTACCGCTGGCCCTGCCCCACAGTCTGATGAATGCGCCTCATCTATTAGAAAACGCTATGGCTGTTCTGGATGGCCTGCTGCTGACCGGCAGCCCCAGCAATATCGAACCCTGGCATTATGGCGAGGCGGGCGAAGAGTTGCATGCCGATCCGGGCCGTGATCATCTCGCCTTTCAACTGATCACCTGGGCCACCAGCCATAAGATGCCGATGTTCGGGATTTGCCGTGGGCTGCAGGAGCTGGTGGTGGCGAATGGTGGCGCACTGTGGCAGGAGCTCAGCGGGCAACCGCCGTTTCAGCGTCACCATGAAGATGAGACGCTGCCGCTTGAGCAGCAGTATGCTCAGGCGCATCCAATCACTATCGAACCCGACGGCCTGCTGGCGACGCTTCTGGACAGCAACAGCCCGCTGGCGGTCAATTCACTGCATCATCAGGGGGTACGCGAACCGGGCCCGCAGCTGCGCGTTGAAGCGCGCGCGCCGGATGGCCTGATTGAGGCGGTGAGTCTGCGCCATCATCCCTTCGCCCTGGCGGTGCAGTGGCATCCCGAGTGGCAGCCGGAACACACGGCGGGATCGCAGGCGCTCTTCAGTGGCTTTATTCAGGCCGCCATTCGTTATCACAAGGAAAAAGAAAATGAGTGATGCCACGCTGGCGCCGGGACGACGGCTGGCGCAGATCCGGCAGACACTGGGGCTGTCGCAACGCCGTGTCGCCGAACTGGCCGGACTGACCCACAGCGCCATCAGCACCATTGAGCAGGATAAGGTCAGCCCGGCGGTCAGCACCCTGCAGAAGCTGCTGAAAGTCTATGGGCTCTCGCTGTCAGAGTTCTTCTCGGAACCTAAACCGGACGCGGAACCGAAGGTCATTGTCCGCGCCAGCGACCTGCTGGAGATTGGCAGTCAGGGGGTTTCGCTGAAGCTTATCGACAATGGCCGTGCACAGCGCACGCTGGGCATGCTGCTGGAAACTTATCAACCTGGCGCCAGCACCGGCGAGAAGCTGCGTCATCCCGGCGAAGAGACCGGCACGCTGCTGGAAGGAGAAATTACGCTGGTCATCAACGGAGAGCACTATCATCTCTCCGCCGGAGAGAGCTACGTCATTGATACGGGCTTACCACACAGTTTCACCAACCGTGCTGAAATCCCCTGCCGCATTGTCAGTGCCCATACGCCAGCCAACTTTTAGGCGCTTCAGGAGGTTGTTATGAATTACGTGGAGAGTTATTACGCAGCGACCGCCAATCCGCATGCGCCCTGGCCGACATTACAGGAGAGCATTCAGTGTGACGTCTGCATTATTGGCGGCGGTTTCACCGGTCTTTCGGCGGCGCTGCATCTGACCGAGGTGGGCTATGACGTGGTCGTGCTGGAAGCGGCGCGGGTCGGCTTTGGTGCCAGCGGACGTAACGGCGGTCAGGTGGTGAACTCCTACAGCCGCGACGTGGATGTGATTGAGCAGCGCTACGGTAAAGAGAGCGCCCGTATGCTGGGCAGCATGATGTTTGAAGGCGCTGAGATTATCCGCGATCGCATTAAGCGGTACGCGATTGACTGCGATTACCGGCCTGGCGGCGTTTTTGCGGCCCTGAATGCGCGCCAGATGGCGCATCTGCGAAAACAGAAAGCGTTATGGCAGCAGTATGGGAATCATGATCTGGAACTGCTGGATGAGCGAGCCATCCGACGTGAAGTCGCCACCGAACGCTACGTTGGCGGGCTGCTGGATCGGCGCGGCGGCCATCTGCATCCGCTGAACCTGGCGCTGGGTGAAGCGGAGGCGATCCGTCGACATGGCGGACGCATCTATGAACAGTCCGCGGCGACCAGTGTGGTTTATGGCACACCAAACCGGGTGAAAACCGCCCAGGGCGAGGTCAGCGCGACCTTTGTGATCTTCGCCGGGAATGCCTATCTGGCCCCGCAGCTGGAACCGCGACTGAGCAGGAAAAGCATGCCGTGCGGATCGCAGATTGTAGCAACCGAGCCGCTGTCACCCGACCAGGCGTTGTCGCTGATGCCGAACAACTACTGTGTGGAAGATTGTAACTATCTTCTGGATTACTTCCGTCTGACTGCGGACAACCGGCTGCTCTATGGCGGCGGCGTGGTTTATGGCGCACGGGAACCGGCCGATATTGAAGCGTTGATCCGGCCCAAGCTGCGCCGCACATTCCCCCAGTTGCAGAACGTTAAACTGGACTTCAGCTGGAGCGGCAATTTCCTGCTGACGCTGTCGCGCATGCCGCAGTTTGGCCGGCTGGAGAAGAATGTCTATTTTATGCAGGGTGACAGCGGTCATGGCGTAACCAGTACGCATCTTTCCGGCAAGCTCATCAGCGAAGTGTTACGCGGCGACGCCGAGCGTTTTGATGCCTTCGCCCGTCTGCCTCACCTGCCGTTTCCCGGTGGGCGACGATTTAAGGTGCCGCTGACGGCGATGGGCGCGGTGTGGTATGCGTTGAGGGATCGGTTAGGGGTGTGAGGCTGAGGGCCAGACCCGGCTGTCTGGCCTGCTGAACATAGATGTTCCAGCGGGGCACATTCTGCCCTGTAGTATAATGCTTTAGTATGTTGTAACTATAGAAAGAGCAGAGCGCTCACCTATCAGAGCGGGAGCACTCAGCCCCCGCAACAAATCTTGCCGCACATCACTCCAGCGGCATCTTAACCGGATCGTCATAGCGGTACTCAAAACCGAGTTCGCTACAGATGCGGGAACCATCAATCAGCTTGCCGCTATTCTTTTCCGCCTCGGGTGCGAACTGCGGCGGCTGCAGCCCAAGCTGGTGCGTGACCGCAGGATAGAAGGTGTCACGCGTCGGATGTTTCGAGGCACACAGATTATAGACTCGGCCCCCTTTAGGCGACTGCAGTAGCAGCGTAATTGCCTCAACCACATCATCCAGATGCACCAGATTGACGCCCTGCGAGCCATTGGCCACATCCTGCTTACCGGCGAGGAAGCGTCCCGGATGGCGCTTTGGCCCGACCAGACCGGCCAGCCGCACAATATCCACGCTGGTGCCCGGCAGATCGTGCAGCCAGTTCTCCAGTTTAACCAGCGTCTTTCCGGCCACCGTTTCTGCGTCCAGCGGGCTGTTTTCCCGCTTAGCGCCGGCGCTGCTGCCATAAACTGACGTTGAGCTGGTAAAGATAATGCGCGATACCTTATAAACCAGCGCCGTATCGACCACATTCTGCACCGCCTGCAGATAGGCTTCGCCCCCTTCTGCTGTGCGGCTGGCAGGCAGTGTCACGATCAGCGCATCTACATTGAACAGCGGCTCAATATCGGCGGCCTCACAGAGCAGTTCCGGCGTCAGTTCCAGCTGGAACGCCTCAATGCCGCAGCGGCGCGCCGCTTCAACGCCGTCTGGCGTGGTTTTGCTGCCGGTGACCTGCCAGCCTCGCGCCGTTAACGCCGTGGCCAGCGGCATGCCTAACCAGCCCAGTCCCACAATCGCGACCTTCTTCATTTTGACTCCTGACGTGAAACATCAACCCTGACTTCATCGTAGTTTGCCCCCTGATTGCAAACCAGAACAACCTGTTTCAGCGCTTTCCGAACCGCCCGTTTAAAAAAGTGTTGCCAAGCGCAGCCATCTTCGCTAGGTTAAACCCCACAAATGAATACTCATTCATCGACGAGATTATTATGACACGCGTTCAGTTCAACCATCATCACCACCATCATCCTGACTAGTCTTTCAGGCGATTGGTGCTGGAAGACTTTCAAGATCTTCCAGTGGTGTGAACGCAAGAGAACCCCCGGAAGATCTTCTTCCGGGGGTTTTTTTATGGGCTGACGTAACCACACATTCAGGACCGAATTAAGAGGACAGGAACCATGTTAGATAACACCCGTTTACGCATAGCTATGCAGAAATCTGGCCGTTTAAGTGATGATTCACGCGAACTGCTGGCGCGCTGCGGCGTTAAAATCAACCTTCAGCAACAGCGCCTGATTGCGTTTGCGGAGAACATGCCGATCGACATCCTGCGTGTGCGCGATGACGATATTCCTGGCCTGGTGATGGATGGTGTGGTCGATTTAGGCATCATCGGCGAGAACGTGCTGGAAGAGGAGCTGCTGTCACGCCGTGCCCAGGGTGAAGATCCGCGCTACTTTACGCTGCGCCGCCTCGACTTCGGCGGTTGCCGTCTGTCACTGGCGATGGCGACAGATGCCGAGTACACCGGCCCGGAATGCCTGGATAAATCCCGTATCGCCACCTCCTATCCGCACCTGTTAAAACAATACCTCGACAAAAAAGGCGTCAGCTTTAAGACCTGTTTACTGAACGGTTCCGTAGAAGTGGCTACCCGCGCCGGTCTGGCTGACGCTATCTGCGATCTGGTCTCTACCGGTGCTACGCTGGAAGCCAATGGCCTGCGCGAAGTTGAAGTGATCTATCGTTCAAAAGCGGTGCTGATCCAGCGTGACGGCGAGATGCCTGCCGCCAAGCAGGAGCTGATCGACAAGATGATGACCCGTATTCAGGGTGTGATTAAAGCGCGTGAATCGAAGTACATCATGCTGCACGCGCCGAGTGAGCGCCTGGAAGAAGTGATCAGCCTGCTGCCTGGCGCAGAGCGCCCAACCGTGCTGCCGCTGGCAGGCGATGTCAGCCGCGTGGCGATGCACATGGTCAGCAGCGAAACCCTGTTCTGGGAAACCATGGAAAAACTGAAAGCGCTGGGTGCCAGTTCGATTCTGGTGCTGCCTATTGAGAAGATGATGGAGTAAGCCATGGCCTTTTCTACCCCGATTGAGTGGCAGCAGTGCACCCCCGAACAGCAGCAGGCGCTGCTGTTACGTCCTGCTATCGCCGCCTCTGAAAACGTGACGCTGACGGTGCGCGATGTGCTGGAGCAGGTAAAGCTGAATGGTGATGACGCCCTGCGCGAATTCAGCGCCCGCTTCGACAAAGCGCAGGTGGATAACCTGCGTGTTACCGCGCAGCAAATCGCAGAAGCCAGCTTACGTCTGAGTGACGAGCTGAAGCAGGCGATGGCTGTCGCGGTGGGCAATATCGAAACCTTCCACAACGCGCAGATCCTGCCGCCGGTGGATGTGGAAACCCAGCCAGGCGTACGCTGCCAGCAGATTACCCGTCCGGTGAAATCGGTCGGACTCTATATTCCTGGTGGTTCCGCCCCGCTCTTCTCCACCGTGCTGATGCTGGCGACCCCGGCCCGTATCGCTGGCTGCGGTCGCGTCGTGCTCTGTTCGCCGCCGCCGATTGCCGATGAGATCCTGTATGCCGCCCAGCTGTGCGGCGTAGAAGAGGTGTTCCAGGTGGGCGGCGCGCAGGCCATCGCCGCGATGGCCTTCGGCACCGAAACCGTGCCGCGCGTGGATAAGATTTTTGGCCCGGGCAACGCCTGGGTGACAGAAGCGAAACGTCAGGTAAGTCAGCGACTCGATGGCGCGGCGATTGATATGCCGGCGGGTCCTTCTGAAGTGCTGGTGATTGCGGATGAGGGCGCCACGCCCGCGTTTGTCGCGTCTGATTTGCTCTCACAGGCAGAGCATGGTCCTGACTCGCAGGTGATTCTGCTGACGCCTTCATTAAAGCTGGCCGAGGCGGTCGCGGTCGCGGTTGAGCAGCAGCTGGCGCAGTTGCCGCGGGCTGCCACGGCGCGTCAGGCGCTGGAAAGCAGCCGCCTGATTGTGGCGCGTGACCTTGAGCAGTGCGTCGCGATCTCTAATCTCTATGGCCCGGAGCACCTGATTCTGCAGACCCGTCAGCCGCGCGATCTGGTGGAGTCGATCACCAGCGCCGGTTCGGTATTTTTAGGTGACTGGTCGCCGGAGTCCGCGGGCGATTACGCCTCTGGCACCAATCACGTGTTACCGACCTACGGTTACACCTCGACCTGTTCCAGCCTGGGCCTGGCCGATTTCCAGAAACGCATGACGGTGCAGGAGCTGACGCCGCAGGGCTTCCTGAACCTGGCCGCCACCATTGAAACCCTGGCCGCCGCCGAGCAGCTGGATGCCCACAAGAATGCCGTCACCCTGCGCGTTGCCGCACTGAAGGAGCAAGCATGAGTCAGGATATTGAGCAACTGGCGCGCGCCAATGTGCGCGCCCTGACGCCCTATATGTCGGCGCGTCGTCTGGGTGGCAACGGAGATGTCTGGCTCAATGCCAACGAATTTCCGCTGCCGGTGCCGTTTGAGCTGTCGCAGCAGACGCTGAACCGCTATCCGGAGTGTCAGCCTAAAGTGGTGATTGAGCGCTACGCTGCTTATGCGGGCTTAACGCCGGAGCAGGTGCTGGTGAGCCGTGGCGCGGATGAAGCCATCGAGCTGATCATGCGCGCCTTCTGTGAGCCGGGTCAGGATGCGATTCTGTTCTGTCCACCGACCTATGGCATGTACAGCGTCAGTGCCGAAACCATCGGCATTGAATACCGTACCGTTCCTGCGCTGAGCGACTGGCAGCTGAACCTGCCTGCCATTGCAGAGCAGCTGGATGGCGTCAAAGTGGTTTACCTCTGCAGCCCGAACAACCCGACCGGCAACCTGATCAATCAGGACGACATCCGTCAGCTGCTGGCGATGACCGCCGGTAAAGCGCTGGTAGTCGCAGATGAAGCCTACATTGAATTCTGCCCGCAGGCGACGCTGACCGGCTGGCTGAAGGATTATCCGCATCTGGTAATCCTGCGTACGCTTTCTAAAGCCTTTGCGCTGGCTGGCCTGCGTTGCGGCTTTGCGCTGGCGAATAAGCCGGTCATCGACCTGCTGATGAAGGTGATTGCGCCCTACCCGCTGGCCACACCGGTGGCCGATGTCGCCGGTCAGGCGCTGAGCGACCAGGGAATTACGCTGATGCGTGAGCATGTGGCACAGCTGAATGAGAACCGTAGCTGGCTGCAGGCTGAACTGGCCCAGCTGGCCTGCATTGAGCAGGTTTTCTCCAGTGAAACCAACTATGTGCTGGCGCGCTTTACCGATTCACCAAAAGTCTTCAAAACCTTATGGGATCAGGGCATTATCCTGCGTGATCAGAACAAAAATCCGGGCCTGTCGGGATGCCTGCGCATCTCCATCGGCACGCGTGAAGAGTGCGAACGAGTGATCGCCGCGCTGCAAGCCTTTTCTGTGGAGCAAGCATGAGCCAGAAGACCCTTTTTATTGACCGCGACGGTACGTTAATCTCTGAGCCGCCTGAAGATTATCAGGTGGACCGCATGGATAAGCTGGCGTTTGAGCCAGACGTTATTCCGGCGCTGCTGGCGCTGCAGGCCGCCGGTTATCGCCTGGTCATGATCACCAACCAGGATGGTCTTGGCACCCCGGGTTTCCCGCAGGCCGATTTCGATGGTCCGCACAATCTGATGATGCAGATCCTGACCTCGCAGGGCATTGCGTTTGACGATGTGCTGATCTGCCCGCATATGCCGGACGATCACTGCGACTGTCGCAAGCCGAAAACCCGAATGGTGGAAGCCTGGCTGGCCGAAGGCGCGCTGGATACCGCCAACAGCTACGTGATTGGCGATCGCCTGACCGATGTCCAGTTGGCGGAGAACATGGGCATCCAGCCTATCCGCTACGGTGCTGACGGCCAGAACTGGCAGACTATCCAGCAGCGTCTGACCCAGCGTGACCGCCATGCGCTGGTGCAGCGCAACACCAAAGAGACACAGGTGCGGGTAGAACTGTGGCTGGATCGCGAAGGCGGCAGCAAGATTAATACCGGCGTGGGTTTCTTCGACCACATGCTGGACCAGATTGCCGTACACGGCGGGTTCCGCATGAACATCGAAGTGAAAGGCGATCTCTATATTGACGATCATCACACGGTGGAAGATACCGGTCTGGCACTGGGCGAAGCGCTGCTGAAGGCGCTGGGCGACAAGCGTGGCATTGGCCGTTTTGGCTTTGTGCTGCCGATGGATGAATGTCTGGCGCGCTGCGCGCTGGATATCTCCGGCCGTCCGCACATCGAGTTCAAAGCGGAGTTCAACTATCAGCGCGTGGGCGACCTCAGTACCGAGATGGTCGAGCACTTCTTCAGCTCGCTCTCCTACGCCATGATGAGCACCCTGCACCTTAAAACCAAAGGCAAGAATGACCATCACCGCGTCGAGAGCCTGTTTAAAGCCTTTGGTCGTACGCTGCGTCAGGCGATCCGCGTTGAGGGCAATACGCTGCCAAGCTCGAAGGGAGTGCTGTGATGAACGTGGTGATCATGGATACCGGTTGCGCCAACCTGTCGTCGGTGAAATGGGCGATTGAACGTCTGGGCTACACCCCGGAAGTAAGCCGCGATCCCGATGTGGTGCTGCGTGCCGATAAACTGTTTCTGCCCGGTGTAGGCACCGCGCAGGCGGCAATGAATCAGCTGGAAGAGCGTGACCTGATCGATCTGGTCAAAGCCTGTACCCAGCCGGTGCTGGGGATCTGCCTGGGTATGCAGCTGCTGGGTCGCGGCAGCGATGAAAACGGCGGCGTGCCGACGCTGGGGATTATCGATGAGCCGGTGTCGTTAATGGACACGCACGGCCTGCCGCTGCCGCACATGGGCTGGAATCAGATTACCGCGCAGGCGGGCAATCATCTTTTCCGTGGCATCGACGAAGGCTGCTATTTCTACTTCGTCCACAGCTATGCCATGCCGGTCAACGCCAGCACCATCGCACAGTGTCACTACGGTGAAGCTTTCACCGCCGCGGTGCAGAAAGATAACTTCTTTGGCGTCCAGTTCCACCCGGAACGCTCGGGCAAAGCGGGCGCGCAGCTGCTGAAAAACTTCCTGGAGATGTAATGATTATCCCCGCGTTAGATTTAATTGACGGCAAAGTGGTTCGTCTGCATCAGGGCGATTATGCACAGCAGCGTGATTACGGCAGCGATCCGCTGCCGCGTCTGCAGGATTACGTTCGCCAGGGCGCGACCGTGCTGCATCTGGTGGATTTAACCGGCGCGAAAGATCCGGCGAAACGCCAGATCGCGCTGCTGAAAACCCTGCTGGATGGCGTTGATGTGACGGTGCAGGTCGGTGGCGGCATTCGCAGCCGTGACGATGTGCATGCGCTGCTTGAAGCCGGAGCGAGTCGTGTGGTGGTCGGTTCCACCGCCGTGAAACAGCCTGAAGAGGTAAAACGGTGGTTTGCGGAGTTTGGCGCAGAGGCGATTGTGCTCGCGTTAGATGTGCGCATTGATGCCAGTAACCGCAAAGAAGTGGCGATCAGTGGCTGGCAGGAAGCGGCGGGCGTCACGCTGGAAGAGGTGATTACCGACTTTCAGCAGGTGGGTCTGAAGCACGTGCTGTGCACCGACATTTCCCGCGACGGCACCCTGAGCGGCTCCAATGTTGCGCTCTATCAGGAAGTGACGGCGCGCTTCCCGACGATTGCTTTTCAGTCCTCGGGTGGCATTGGCGACCTCAATGATATCGCCGCCCTGCGCGGCAGCGGCGTTCAGGGCGTAATTGTCGGACGTGCGCTGCTGGAAGATAAATTCACTGTTTCGGAGGCGATCGCATGCTGGCAAAACGGATAATTCCCTGCCTGGACGTACGTGACGGCCAGGTGGTCAAAGGCGTACAGTTTCGCAATCACGAGATCATCGGCGACATCGTGCCGCTGGCGCAGCGCTATGCTGCCGAAGGTGCCGACGAGCTGGTGTTCTATGATATCACCGCCTCATCCGATGGCCGGGTCGTCGACAAAAGCTGGGTATCGCGGGTTGCGGAAGTGATCGATATCCCGTTCTGCGTCGCGGGCGGCATTAAAACCCCGGAAGACGCAGCGCGCATTCTGGAGTTTGGCGCAGATAAGATTTCGATTAACTCGCCGGCGCTGGCCGACCCCACGCTGATCACCCGCCTCGCGGATCGTTTTGGCGTGCAGTGTATTGTGGTCGGGATCGATACCTGGTTTGATGAAGCCAGCGGTAAATATCAGGTGAATCAGTATACCGGCGACGAAGCGCGCACCCGCGTGACGCAGTGGGAAACGCTGGAGTGGGTGCAGGAAGTGCAGAAGCTGGGCGCAGGCGAGATCGTGCTGAACATGATGAATCAGGATGGCGTGCGTAACGGCTATGACCTGGTGCAGCTGAAGAAAATGCGTGAAGTCTGCAAAGTGCCCCTGATCGCCTCTGGCGGCGCAGGCACCATGCAGCACTTCCTGGATGCGTTTACCGAAGCTAACGTGGATGGTGCTTTAGCCGCCTCGGTGTTCCATAAGCAGATTATTAATATTGGTGAGCTGAAGAGCTTTCTGATCGACAACGGAGTGGAGATTCGCGCGTGCTAACTGAACAACAACAGGCTCTTCTCGACTGGGATAAAACACAGGGCATGATGCCGGTCATTGTCCAGCACTTCGTCTCAGGCGAAGTGCTGATGCATGGCTACATGAACCCGGCCGCGCTGGAAAAAACGCTGGCAGAAAGCAAGGTCACCTTTTTCTCCCGCACCAAAAATCGCTTGTGGACCAAAGGCGAAACCTCCGGCAACTTTTTGCAGGTCGTGAGCATCACGCCTGACTGTGACAATGACACCCTGTTAGTGCTGGCGGATCCTATTGGCCCGACCTGCCATCTGGGCACCACCAGCTGCTTCTCACCGGCGGTCCCTGAGTGGACGTTCCTCTATCAGCTTGAGCAGCTGCTGGCCTCGCGTAAAACCGCCGATCCTGAAAGCTCCTACACTGCACGACTCTACGCCAGCGGCACCAAACGCATCGCGCAGAAAGTGGGTGAAGAAGGCGTTGAAACCGCACTGGCCGCCACGGTCAACGATCGGGATGAACTCACCAACGAAGCTTCTGACCTGGTCTATCACCTGATGGTGCTGTTGCAGGATCAGGATCTCGACTTCCGTGCCGTGATCAACAACCTGCGCGACCGCCATAAGTAACTGTGCAATATGCTGCTCAGAATTTTGTTTTTATGCGGATTCTGAGCAGTCTTCTGCTCATTCCTCACGTCCATCCGACACAATGACGGCAACTCAAACCTCAGGGAGAGAACCGTGACCACCCATGAGAAATTAATCGCCCTGCTCGACCAGCACCAGGCACGCTATCGCCTGATGGAGCATGAGGCAACCGGTAAATGTGAAGCCGTCGCGGCGATACGCGGCACCGAAATCGGCCAGGGTGCTAAAGCGCTGGTCTGTCATGTGAAAGGCAACGGCGTTAAACAGCATGTGCTGGCGGTTTTACCTGCCGATCATCAGGCCGATCTGGGCAGAGTCGCGGCAGCAGTAGGAGGAAGACGCGCCTCACTCGCCAGTCCGGCAGAAACCGATCTGCTGACCGGCTGCGTATTCGGGGCGATTCCACCGTTCAGCTTTCATCCCGACCTCAGACTGGTTGTTGACCCCGCGCTGTTTGAACGTTATCCGGAGATCGCCTTTAACGCCGGTCTGCTGGAACGCTCAGTGATCCTGAATACCGAAGATTATCGCGCGTTATGCGCGGCTGACGTGGTGAAGATTACGCAGTAATTGCCATCCCGGCAGCCCGGCGATACTCTGCATAATCACTCATCACGACAGAATAAGAGCAAAATCATGAACATTTTCACTCAACGCCTGCGTCAGACGCTGGCTGTGGCCGTTATGGCAGGCTGCGCTTTTGGCGCGCAGGCAAAAATCGAACAGGTGCGTTTCGCGGTCGATCCGACCTATCCGCCATTCGAATCGAAAACGCCACAGGGCAAGCTGGTCGGCTTTGATATTGATCTGGGCAATGCGCTCTGTACTCAGATGCAGGCAAAATGTGTCTGGGTCGAAAGCCAGTTTGACGGCATGATCCCGGCCCTTAAAGCGCGTAAATTTGATGCCATTCTCTCCGACATGGGCATTACCGAAGAGCGCCTGAAGCAGATTGATTTCACCGCGCCGCTCTATGATACCCACACTCAGCTGATTGCCCGTAAAGGTGCTGGCATATTGCCCACCGCTGAGTCCCTGAAAGGAAAAACGGTCGGCGTAGAACAGGGAACGGTTCAGGAGCGCTATGCGCTGGCGAAGTGGCAGCCTCACGGTGTGAGCGTGGTGCCTTATGGCGATCAGGCACAGGTTGAAAGCGATCTGGTTTCAGGCCGACTGGATGCGGTATTCACCGATGCGGCACAGGCTGCCATCGGCTTCCTGAAGCATCCGCAAGGCAAAGATTTTGAACTGGCCGGCCCGATTATTCAGGATCCGATCATCGGCCCCGGCACGGCGATTGGCCTGCGTAAAGGTGATACCGAGCTGAAAACCGCACTGGATAACGCCTTCGTCGAAATCAAAAAGAACGGTACGTTTGACCAGATTCAGAAGCGCTATTTTGCTACGGATATCTCTATCCAGCAGTAACCTCGCGGTCGCCCTTTTTCGTCCTCAACGCGATCCGGCACTATACTTTAACTTTTTCAGGACGACGCGCTGTCGTCCTTTGCCGATTAAAGGACATTAACACGGTATGCATCAACAACATCATCCACTGTTAAGCGCCTCTTTAGGCACCCAGCGTGAAATCATCAGTTTCCATTTCGCGGAAGACAACGAGCGTCAGGTCTATATCCAGGCTGCGCTGCATGGCGACGAACTGCCCGGTATGGCAGTGGCGTGGTTTTTAAAGCAGCGACTACAGGCGCTGGAGTCCGCCGGTCAACTTAAAGCCGCTTTTACCCTGGTGCCGGTTGCTAATCCGCTGGCGCTGGGACAGCACTGGCATGGCACCCATCTGGGCCGATTCCATACGCTCTCCGGCCAGGACTTCAACCGCCGTTTCCCGTCACTGGGCACTACCCTGGCGGCCGGGCTGGCTGACAGTCTGACTCAAAGTGAATCGCAGAACCGGAGCCTGATCCGCGAGGCGATTGATCGTCACTATCGCGATACCGTGCCAAAAACCGAGCTGGATGCGCAACGCCATACACTGATGCGGATGGCCAGTCAGGCCGATCTGATGATTGACCTGCACTGTGACTGGGAAGCCGTGCCGCACCTCTATACCACGCCGCACGCCTGGCCGGACATTGAGCCGCTGGCGCGCTGGTTAGGCAGTGAGGTGCAGTTGCTGGCGCAGATCTCTGGCGGTGAGCCGTTTGATGAAGCCTGTTGCGAACCCTGGCTGACGCTGGCGGAACGGTTTGGCAAAGATTACCCAATGCCACGCGGATTGCTGCCGGTGACGCTGGAGTTGCGCGGTGTACGTGATGTGTCGCCTGAACAGGCGGAGAAAGACGCGGAGGCGATTATTTCAGCGTTGCAGGAAGGCGGTTATATCGGCTACAGCGAGCCTGCGATTTCCGTAGAGGTGGCGGCACCCGTGATTGGCGGCGATGAGCTGGTCCCGGCGAGCGCGGGCGGTGACGATATCGTGGCAATCAATGACGGGCCGATTGGGTTAAACGTGCCAGATATCGCTGAAGCACCTGGAGAAGCTGGTGTAATCAAAGAGCGTCACAGTGAAGGATCGGCGGCGGCCTCCCCTGCCCTGAAAAATCCACCTACGCCGTTAGCGGGCTGTGAATACATTCACTCACCGGTATCCGGTCTGATCCTGCACCGTAAACCGCTGGGCGCAAAGATTCGGCCGGGAGAAGTGCTGGCAGAGATTGTTGATCCGATAACCGACCAGATCACGCCGCTGGTGGCGGAACATGGCGGTATTCTCTATGCGAGACACTGGGCTAAATTTGCGACGGCAGGCATGCTGGTGGTGAGGCTGGCAGGTGAGCGAGAGATTCGGAGCGGGGATTTACTGGTGGGGTAAAAAAAGGGCTTCCCGAAGGAAGCCCTTTTTAGTGATTAATCTAACCACTCGGTGTGGAACACACCGTCTTTATCAATGCGCTTGTAGGTATGCGCGCCGAAGTAGTCACGCTGCGCCTGAATCAGGTTAGCAGGCAGCACTTCTGAACGGTAGCTGTCGTAGTAAGCGATCGCCGCAGAGAAGGTTGGCGTCGGGATACCGTTCTGAATCGCGTAGGAAACCACATCACGCAGCGCCTGCTGATACTGATCGGCGATATCTTTGAAGTACGGAGCCAGCAGCAGGTTAGCGATGCCTGCATCTTCTGCGTATGCATCAGTAATCTTCTGCAGGAACTGGGCACGGATAATGCAGCCAGCGCGGAAGATCTTCGCGATTTCACCGTAATGCAGATCCCAGTTGTTCTCTTCTGACGCGGCACGCAACTGTGAGAAGCCCTGAGCATAAGAAACGATTTTACCCAGATACAGAGCGCGACGAACTTTCTCGATGAACTCCGCTTTGTCACCGGTGAAGGCCTTCGCCTGTGGACCGCTCAGTACTTTAGAGGCTGCCACACGCTGGGTTTTCAGCGAGGAGAGGTAACGAGCGAATACAGATTCAGTGATCAGTGACAGAGGTTCGCCGAGATCCAGTGAGCTCTGGCTGGTCCATTTACCGGTGCCTTTGTTCGCTGCTTCATCCAGAATCACATCAACCAGGTATTTACCTTCTTCATCTTTCTTGGTGAAGATATCTTTGGTGATGTCGATAAGGTAGCTGCTCAGTTCGCCGTTGTTCCACTCAGTGAAGGTCTCAGCCAGCTCTTCGTTGTTCAGACCCAGCGCGCCTTTCAGCAGAGCATAGGCTTCAGCGATCAGCTGCATGTCGCCATACTCGATGCCGTTGTGAACCATCTTCACGTAGTGGCCCGCGCCGTCCGGACCGATGTAAGCCACACAGGCTTCGCCATCTTCTGCACGCGCAGCAATTTTATCCAGAATCGGTGCAACCAGCTCGTAGGCTTCTTTCTGACCGCCAGGCATGATAGATGGGCCTTTCAGTGCGCCCTCTTCACCACCGGAAACACCGGTACCGATGAAGTTGAAGCCCTGGTCAGAAAGCTCTTTGTTACGACGGATGGTATCTTTATAGAAGGTGTTACCGCCATCGATCAGAATGTCGCCTTTATCCAGGTGTGGAGTCAGGGAGGCGATAGTCTTATCGGTCGCTTCACCCGCCTGAACCATCAGCAGGATACGACGAGGTTTTTCCAGCGATTCGACAAACTCTTCAACGGTGTAAAAAGGAGCAAGTTTCTTGCCCTGGTTCTCGGCGATGACTTCATCAGTCTTTTCGCGTGAACGGTTGAAGATTGAAACAGTGTAACCGCGGCTCTCAATGTTAAGAGCCAGGTTGCGGCCCATCACTGCCATACCTACAACGCCGATCTGTTGCTTGGACATTACGTACTCCTGTCTGTGGTCTCGCATGGTGTTACCCGTAACACCACTTTGTAAGTGATCAGTATGTTAACTCAGGATAGTGGATTAAAGGTAATGAATGGTGCGGTCGCGTGGATGAAATTATCTGAAAAAAATTCACACACTTAACAAGGATTTATAAAGCTTTGTATAGCTTTGAATCATTTTATCTGCCGTGAAAAGCGATTCAAAGCGCGCCAGCGCAGCGGCACCATAGGTCGTTGCCAGGTCGGGATTCTGCCATATTTCATCCATCGCCTTTCTTAATGCCGCAGGATCGGATGGAGGGACGACTAATCCGGTGACCCGATCGATATTGATAAAGGTTGTTCCGGTGCCAATCTCGCTGGAGATCAGCGGTTTTGAATAGAGGGCTCCTTCGAGCAAAGAGATACCAAAAGCTTCGGAACGTAAATGAGACGGAAAAACCAGACACGTACACAACTGCAGCAAGGCAGATTTTTCACTGTCCTCCAGCGCACCCAGGAAATGGATATTGTCCACGCCTAAGTGCTGTGCCTGTGCTTTCAGCTCAGCCTCAATCGGTCCTGCCCCCACTACGACGATGGGATAATGGCTGTTTTTTGCCGCTTCGATTAAGATATGCAGACCTTTGTAGTAACGGAACGTTCCAATGAACAGGAAGAAGCCATCCGGAAATCTTGCATGCCATTTTTGCAGAACGGCGGGATCATTATTTTGATAAAACTGTTTATCAAGACCGTAAGGGATAACTTCAACTTTATCTTTGAACTGCTGCAATACAGGACTGCTTTCAACATAGTTTGGCGAAGCAGCAACAATGCGATCAACGCTGGAAAGAAAGCGATTCATTAATGGGGTATAGAGCTTTAACAACACCTTCTGCTTGACGATATCAGAATGGTAACTCACCACCGATGGCTTTTTTATGCCTGCAGCAAAATGCATAAAGTCCATAAATGGGTAGGGGAAATGGTAATGGATAATGTCCGCATCCTGAGCAAGTTCTCTGAATTCTTTTATGGCTGAATAAGAGAATGGTGTTGAGGCAAACTCACACTGCGTTTTGACCCGATGAATCTGATGGTTATCCAGGCTGTTTTTTTTATTTTCAAATTGAGGACTATGCGTAAAAACAACAGACTCAATGCCTGATTTAAAACCACCCTCTGCAAGCTGATAAATAACCTGTTCGATGCCGCCAAAAGTATCAGGATAGTAGGTTTTGTAACAGTGTAGAACTTTAATCATATATATTTTGCGACCTGCTCATAAGCTTCAATGGTTTTATCCGCACACAGTGACCATGAAAATTCGCGGGCACGCGCCAATCCCGTATTTATCATACGGCGCTTTTCATCTGCGTTTTCAATCATCATCTGGATGTAATTTGTCAAAGCATGAACATCCTGAGGTTCATGCATTAATGCTGCCTCCCCAGCGACTTCCGGAAGCGACGTTGCATTTGAACAAATCACAGGCGTTCCTGATGCCATTGCTTCAAGTACTGGCAAACCGAAACCTTCATAGATTGAAGGGAAAACAAAACTCGTTGCAGCACTGAATAAAAGTGGCAGATCTTTCCCGGGTACAAAACCTAAATATTTTAACCACCCTTCTCTTTCGCCCTTATCAAAAAGCTTGAAGAGTGCCTCATTTTCCCAACCTTTATACCCACTAACAACCAACGGGAAGGCAGACTTTTCTTGTGCAGGCAGACGATCATAGGCCTGCAGCAGCGTCAGTATGTTCTTTCTTGGTTCAATGGTGCCGGTATAAAAAAAGAAACGTCGCCACTTCAGATTATACTTTTCAAGCACCTGAAGTGTCTCTGCTTCATCACGAGGATGAAACTGTTCATTGCAGGCAAGAGGGGCTACGGCAATTTTATTATCTTCAATACCAAAGAACTCTTTTAACTCATTCTTTGTGTAATGAGAATCAGTGATCAACATTGATGCGCGCGAGACGGTATTTCTTAACTCTTTTTGCATCAGGTGAACACGGCCAGCAGGATGAAACTGCGGCCAATGAAAAACCGACAGGTCATGGAATGTGGCAACACAGTGGTTCACGCGAGGAGGTAAGTAATAGTTTGGGCTATGAAATATATGACTCTTAAATTTTCTCAACGCCATCATCTTCATTACCGGAAAAGTCAGGCGATATAATTCACTTACGGTTTTGCTTTTTTGTAACTTACGCTTTAGTGTTTGAACCGACTGAGCAGACTCACTCGCGACTACTAATGAGTCGCGAGTCTTTGTGCCATGAAGAAACGTCAGCGCGACGTTTTCTCTTTCCTGAAGCTGTTTAGCAAGCTCAAACGCATAACGGCCAATACCAGTTAAAGGATATTTAATACAGTCCGAAGAGTAAACGACGTTTATTGCTCTGCTTCCAGCATCCATTTCAGGGTATCTCTAAGAGGAATTTTAGACGAATTATCACCGACTAAGCTACTGAGCAAAGTGATATCGCCACAAAGTTCTTTGATTTCATTAGGCCGGACAAAATCAGGATTAACTTCAATCTTAATATCATGGCCTGTCAGGGACTGGCAGAGATCAACGACTTCCCTCAATGAGTGCATTTTACCTGAAGCGACATTGACAGTCTGACCAGATGAGCGGGAGTGAAGTAACGCTGAGTAGCTTTTAACAACGTCACGCACATCAGAAAAATCACGCCATACATCAATGTTGCCCAACTCAATGACATCTTTTCTCTCACGAAAATGTTTGACGATTTTCGGGATCAGGAAATTTTCTGCCTGACCGACGCCTGTGTAATTAAACGGGCGAGTAATAATAATTGGCAATTTTTCGTAAAACAGACTGGTCATATACTCCATGGCCAGCTTGCTTACCGCATAGTCATTTGCAGGTCTGGCAGGAATCGACTCTGCTAATTTTCCTGGTGTGTTATTACCGTAAACATTAGCACTGCTGGCGATCAAAACTGCATCCGGCATTTTTGCTGATTCGCTAAGAGCCTGTAACAGATTACGCGTACCGCAAAGGTTTACACTATAGAACGCATTCGGGTCAGCATGACCCACAAAAGCGATGGCTGCAAGATGAACAACGACGTCAGGCTGAATGCTGTCTACAGCATTTTTTACCTGCGCTGCATTGGTAAGATCAACCTGAAAATAGCGTGAGGAATTCTGGGCGGGAGTTGAACCGAAACCATAAACTTCATATCCGGCAGCGGATAAATCCGCTGCCATATATTGGCCGGTAAAGCCCTTGATCCCAGTGATCAATGCTTTTTTGCCATTAGTCATATCAGAAGGAGAACCCTTGTTTATTGCGGCGCAGATCTTCTTCTACCATCATTGCACACAATTCTTCGAGCGTGGTTTTTGGTTCCCAGCCCAGAATATCTTTCGCACGCTGTGGATTACCAATCAGTAATTCTACTTCAGCAGGACGATAGAACTTAGGATTGACCTTAACCACCACTTTATTAGTGGCTACGTCGATTGCAACTTCCTGGTCATCTTTGCCTTCAAAGCGCAACTCAATGCCAGCTGCTTTGAACGCCATTGAAACGAAGTCACGGACTGTTTCAGTGCGGTTGGTTGCCAGGACAAATGTATCTGGCTCATCAGCCTGCAGCATACGCCACATGCCTTCAACATATTCCTTAGCAAAGCCCCAGTCACGCTTGGCGTCCATGTTACCTAACTCAAGCACATCCAGCTTACCGAGCTTAATTTTGGCTACTGAATCGGTGATCTTACGGGTCACAAATTCCTGTCCACGCAGTGGTGATTCGTGGTTAAACAGAATGCCGCTTGATGCGAAGATGTTGTAGCTCTCACGGTAGTTAATGGTCATCCAGTGGGCATACAATTTTGCAACGCCATACGGGCTACGCGGATAGAAAGGTGTATCCTCTTTCTGCGGAATAGCCTGCACTTTACCAAACATCTCTGAAGTAGACGCCTGATAGAAACGAATTTTAGGGTTAACGATGCGAATAGCTTCTAACAGGTTTACCGGACCAATACCGGTAATTTCAGCGGTGGTCAGCGGCTGGTCGAAAGAAACACCTACAAAGCTCTGAGCCGCAAGGTTGTAGACTTCGGTCGCTTTGCTTTCCTGAAGTAAACGAATGCTTGATGACAGATCAGTCAGATCATATTCGACCAGGTGAAGATTAGGATTTTGTTTAATTCCTAACTCTTCAATACGCCAGAAGTTTACTGAACTTGTACGACGATAGGTGCCAAAGACTTTGTAACCTTTATTGAGCAAAAGCTCAGCGAGATAGGCACCATCTTGGCCAGTGATACCGGTGATTACAGCAACTTTGTTAGACATGCAAAAATCCTTAAAATTAATTCTGTTTTGAAGAATCGAATGAAACAAGCGTATTGATGAAATCTTTCGTAGTCAAAAATGAGAAGCGTTTTTTCTCAGTAAAATTAGCATAGTTGAGCAATTCAACTCTTTCGGACCCCGTTGAATCAAGAATAATGACATCTTGTGGATTGAGGAGGTCAGTAAACAACTCCTCGCTATTTAATCCTTTTTCTTCGGCTTGTTTAATGAGGAGCCAGTAATCACCCGTATGGAAAATATGCTTCACATTATTTTCAGTCGAGGCACGGCAATAAAGCTCTTTAGTCTCACGCAGCTGTTCTAGCCCAGGATTAAAAATAAAATATGTTCCTTTGTTAGAGACATCAAGAACGTCGTCAGATAAAGACATTCCTTTTAGTGGCAAGATCCCGCTGGTGAAAGATTGTGAAAGCACAAGTCTTCTATCAGCCTTACTATAATGTACAGGCTCAACATGTACGTCATCTGGCACATCAATAAGTAGCTGGTGAATGAGTGTCAAAACCATTGGGTCAATTGATTGATTTAAATAAGCGCTGACATCAATAAATAGCTTATGTCCAGAGTTCAAAGTAGCCGTATCAGCAATAGCCTGAGAAAACCGATCAATTGATTCATTACTTAATGCATCAACCACTTCAGAATCAGACAATATATTCCTGGTGAAATCAGTAGTGCTGTAAGCTTTTTCAATGGCATTAAAATACATCTGAGCACATTTTTCAGGTGAGTGCTGATTATCAATAATATATCGAGCACGATCAATCAACTTCTCACGATGAACAGAATCTGTCAGGAGTAAGTTCAAAGCGCTCACTAGTTCATCATTAGTAAATTCATCGGGAAGAAGAAAAACAGCTTCATTATCTAACTCAGCCATACTTCCATTAGCATTAACTATTGTGGCAAGTCCATAATTCATGCAGTCGAGCACAGTTCCTGAAGTTTCACCCCTTGAAATAGCGCGTAACTGTATTCCTATATCCGCTGCAGATAACCATTTAACGTATTCCTGATCATTTACCCAACCAGTAATGCTGATCGCATTTTTTGCAGGTGAACTTTCAATCATGGAACGTATTTTTATCCCATAATCACTTTCTTCAGAGTTATCCCCTACAAAAACGAGTTTTGCGTTGTTATTCTCTGCGTAAATCTTATCAAATGCTTCAATTATTCTATGACTCTGTTTAGAGAGTGAAGTAAACCCTAAAGATATAATAACAAGATCATTTGAATTAATATTCAATGCTTTTCTTGCCACATCTTTATCATTACTTACCGGTGGGGTACGCAGATGTGGGATAAACTCAAACTTGCTACGGTCCAGATGACGATACCATTTATGACTGAGATTAGCTGAATATTTTGAATGAAAAATAATAGCGTGTGAATTTTCCAAGACAGGAAGATTACACGGGTATTTGTTCATTCCTTTTTCATTATTAATCTGCTTGTTATTATACATAACGGCTCGATATCCATGCGACTCATATAATTTGTCATTAAATGAATCGCCGTCTGAATCATGTACCGTAGCCCAATGAACACCTCCCGACAGGAAGAAATCATGTAGCACAGTTACCCCTGGATGCGTTTTCACCAACGGGTACATATGGGCATGAAAGCTTGAATTGCCTACCTGATATAACACCCTGTCGTATTTACTATAATTACTTTTAAAATCTTCAATATCGACACAGTGGCAGTGAAATAATTTTTTTTGCTGCAAAACAGCATCGCTATTTGTCACTAAATCAATATCATAAAATTTACTTAGCTCAGGAATTAACTCTGCACTATAGGATCCTATCCCACTTTTCTCTGGTGGCAGCGGGGAGATGAAAGCTAATTTAGGCTTAGCTTTATTCAAATTCGATTTCTTTAAAGGATAGCTATAATCTTTAGAATGAGCCATCTCCATAGAATCTAACAGCTTTTTAGCAGAAATGTTCCAACTAAACTTTTTCACCTGCTTTTCTGAGTGGGCAATGATTTTCGCACGAAAATCATTGTCACATAATACCATTTTTAACTTCTCAGCTATCTCAAGTAGGTTATGAGGATCAAATTGCGCTTCTTCATAATCTAATACCTCTGGAAGACTTGAGACATTACTGACAATGACAGGCTTACCACACTGCATTGCTTCAAGAACTGGAAGGCCAAAGCCCTCATGCCAAGATGGGAATACAAAAGCATGGCATAAATTGTAAAACATCAATAGTTCTTCATCAGAAACATAACCAGTAAGTACGAATTCATCGTCAGCTATGCCTTTTGAAATTGCATGCGATCTTAAGGCCGTTTTATCAGCAGCAGGAATGGAACACACAATAACAAGTTGATGCTTGACCCTGAGTGATTTTGGTAGTAAAGCATAACTGTCAATTAATGCGTGAAGGTTTTTTCTAAAGTCCCATCCTCCCGTATACATTAAAAAGTCATTTTTAATGAAATACTTATTTAAAACGGCTTTGGTGTCCTCACTCTTATAATGAGTTACCTTAAATTTTTCGTCCGCAGCTGTAGAGATGTTTTTTACAAACGCAGGATCCCAGTCAAGATATTTTATTGCTTCAGAACCAGCAGACTCAGATATACTAAAGAGATAGTTGGATCTTTTTAAGTAATCAAGCTTATTTTCATACCATCCTTTCAAAATATTGTTACTTAGATACTTCTCAGGATAAATAAGCGGAATCAGATCATATAAAATCACACCTGTCTTAAATGATTCACTTCCATCTAAATAGCTAATAGTATTATCGCCCAGCCCTTCAAATATACTGGTGATTAATAAAAAGTCAGGATTTAATGAGCTTACAAAATCTTTATATATTTTCTCTGATATCATCCTGTTATCGTCATTCTCTGACAATAGATAAGAGGTCGGTATCAAGGGATACCAGAACTTAACTTTGATACCATCAAGATTAAATATCCGTTGGAACTCTTGAAATGAATCATCAAAAGCGCCGTTAAAAAGTAAAATATACTCATGCCGGTCCTTCGATTCAACCATAGCTCTAACTAAAGATAGCGTATAGCGTCCAATACCACGATTTCTACTCGCTGATTGCCATCCTTGCATATCTATAACAATACGCATAATTATTCCTTATCAGTATCTTTGTGGGTAATCTTTTGAAAACGAATTCTGGTACTGATAACTCTCGCTTTTTTTGAATATGAATTCGGTGTATGGATCACCGGCGCAGGTGCACTTTCATAAAAGAATCGGGCAATATGATTAGATAAACCCGTTTTAACAACCAGTTCTCTCAGGTAAGCTTTAATTTTCGGGAAGCGGTTAAGCTCAAGCATCAAAAATCTAATCAATGCTTTTGGTGATTCTTTTTTATTAAAATATTTAATAAATTTATACAGCTTAATAGAATATACTTTTGCCCCCCTCATTGGCCTTGTCATTTTCCATGAGGTGCTTTGATGCATGAGTGCTATATGATGACGTAACGCCCAGTTTTCATGATGATTTTCATCAACTTTCTTTTGCAGCCTCTTCTCACTCTTTTTCAGTGATTTTATTTCCTTTGATAGCCTGGTTATTTCACTATCACGATCTTGAATCTTAAGTTCCTTTTTATATTCAGAAAAAAGAACGAATGAGTCAAAAACATTTGGTGGATTTGAAAAATGAATAGCTAAATCTTGATGTTCTTTTGCAAGATAAAATCTGTTTAGACCGTCATCATATACAAAATCATAATTGCATGAGGTGATCAAAGACTCCCACTGCTGATGGTTTTTTTCTTGCGACATCGGGATCGTTGCTTCAACGATAATAATCCAAGGACGATTTTTATTCCAGTCACAGCCTTTAATAACGCTACTTTCAAATCCTTCAACATCAATCTTTAGGAAATGAACATCTCGATTGTCAGGTATATACTCATCGAATATAAAATTTAAGGTAGTGATATTTACTTTATCTTGTGCCGAAATGTAACCTTTTCCCTCATGGTCATGGCTTACATCATTGCTTAATGTCGATAGCCCAGTATCACTGATGAAGTTCATTATCCCTTCACCCTGTTGATCAGAAATTGCAAGCTGTAAGTTTAGATCTTCAGGACGTTCGTTTACATAACGTGAATAGAATTCAGGATTAGGTTCAATATTGATTCCTCTCCATCCGGAATCATAAAAGAATTTCGTAACAGAATCTTCTTCAGGCCAGGCAGCACCCACATCGACATAAAAGCCTTTATCAATATGCTTTAAGGCTCTCCATAAAATTAAATCTTCGAAATTTTGAGCATAACTAATAAATTTCATTTTTCTTAATCTCTATGTCAGGGTCGATCCAGGCAACACCTGCAAATTGTTCTTTGTGTGCATTAATTACATTAAAAACCAGCGCTAAATCACGCCACTCGTAATTATCAACCAGGTGTGTTTCTGAACTCACTAGCGCTGTCTGAACAGAGTAACTTCCAACACCGATGTTCATACTGAATTTAAATTCGAAATCATAAATTTCGTCTTTTTTTACATCAAGTATTACGCGGTCTTTTAATAAAGTGTTAGTACCATAAATAACCTGACCTAATCGGTCTTTAAAAGAGTAACCAACAACGAGTCGAGGGAGATCTTGATTAATTCTAACACGAATTAACAAGGTTGCGTCTTCACCGACATTCAGATGTTCAGATAGCTCACCCTTTTTGTCATAAATTTCTGTTGCTATAACATTCGCTTCGCCAGTTCCTGATACAGTCTGTATTTTTCCGTCATCAGTTACCTTTTGCTGTATAGATCTTTTTTCTTTATCGGCAAGAAGTGCATTATAGTAATCCATTACTGCTTCTGGATTACCTTCAAACTCTTTACGCCCCTCATTAAGCAAGATAGCCCTATCACAGATACTTTGAATAGCCGCCTTATCATGCGAGACAATCAGTAAAGTGGTTCCCTGACGAGCATAATTTCTAATGCGGTCAAAGCTTTTATGTTGAAAATAGCTATCACCAACGGACAAAGCCTCATCTACAATCAATATATCTGGTCTTACAGCAGTAGCTACGCTAAAAGCTAATCGCATTTGCATACCACTTGAATAGACACGCACAGGTTGATCGATGTAATCACCTATCTCGGCAAAGCTTTCAATGTCAGGCATAAGCTGATGCAACTCTTGTACTGAATAGCCTAGCAATTGCCCTGACATAAAGACGTTTTGTCTGCCTGTAAAATCAGGATGAAAACCCATTCCCAATTCCAGTAGTGCTGCAACTCTCCCCTTCAAATTGATCATTCCCTTTGAGGGAATTGTGGTACCTGTAATCATTTTGAGGAGCGTACTTTTACCCGCTCCATTGATACCGATGATACCAACAGCTTCGCCCGGATTAACGGTAAAACTAATATCATGAATAACCCACTTTAAGTCGTGTTTTTTTCCGATACCTGGTATAAACCATTCAGCAAGTCGCCCCCAACGGCTAGAGTATTTTTTGTAAGACTTACCTACATTACTGACAACAATTGAGCCCATTATAATTCATCCACCATTTCGCCGACGTTTTTACGAAATAATCGCATACCTAATCCCATGAGCAATATTCCAATAATTAAACTGGGGAGGAGTGAAGGCCAGTCTGGGCTTTTGCCTTGAACGAGGATGTTATGGCTGCCTTCAATAATTGCTGCCATCGGGTTTAACTTTACTAAATCTTGAAACTTTTCCGGTATAATATTGATTGGATAAACTATTGGTGTGAACCAAAACCAGAACTGCATGAAAATCGTTACTGTTTGACCGACATCGCGAAAGAATACATTCAGAACACCAACAACCATTCCTAAACCGATGGCAAAAATAATTGCCACGGCCAGAACAGGGAATATTTCAAAGTAAACGATACCTGGGAATGATCCCGATAAAATAAGAAAAATAGTAAACAAAAAGAAAATTATCCCGAAATTAACTAAAGCATTACATATTAATGTTACTGGAAGGCATATTCTGGGAAAGTTTATCTTCTTAATGATGTTTGCATTATCTATAAAGACGTTCTGACTTCTCGAAACTATTTCGTTGAAAATACTCCATGTAAATGTACCTGCACACAAGTAAATGCTATACGCAAATGCATTGTCTACACCCGGGAGTTTTGCTCTCATAATTTGAGAAAAAATCAACGTATAGACGACAATCATTGATAGTGGATTTATAATGTTCCAGGCAGCACCCAGTAGAGAGTTTTGATATTTCGTTTGAAACTCTCGCTTAATATTGCCATAAATAAAACCTCTATACTGTACTATGGATCTAAATAGTCCGGTCATACTAATCCCTCAGCTTTTATGATTTCTTCAAGCTGTGTGACGATCGTTGAGATAAGAGCAGTATTGCTCTTGGATTCTACATTCAACCTGAGTAATGGCTCTGTATTAGATGTTCTGACATTCATCCGCCATTCAGAAAAAGATATACTCAACCCATCCGTGTTATCTGCCATTAATGCCTGACCTGCATAGCGAGAATTGATGTCTTGTAAAATGCGCTTTGCGTCAGCAACTTTGTAATTAATCTCACCGCTACAAGGAAACGCCTCAACCCGTGCTGAAACCATTTTAGACAATGTCTCACCTTTCACCGCCAGCAGTTCTGCCACTAACAGCCATGGGATCATGCCGCTATCACAGTAGGCAAAATCACGGAAGTAGTGATGCGCACTCATCTCGCCGCCGTAGATAGCATCTTCCTCGCGCATACGCTCTTTAATAAACGCATGGCCCGTTTTTGACATCACAGGTACGCCACCGGCTTTGGTAACAACATCAATAGTGTTCCAGGTAAGTCTTGGATCGTGGATGATTTTGGCACCCGGCTCTTTTTGCAGAAATGCTTCCGCGAGAAGACCCACAATGTAATAGCCTTCAATGAAATCTGCATTCTCATCGAAAAGGAAACAGCGGTCAAAATCACCGTCAAAAGCGATACCCATATTCGCCTGATGCTCACGAACCGCATCAGAGGTGTCTTTACGACACTCTGGAAGCAGCGGATTCGGAATGCCATTCGGAAAGTTGCCGTCTGCTTCATGATGCACTTTGATAAACGACACCGGCGCATTGGCCTGCTTAAAGCGTTTTTCAATCTCATCGATGATATGACCCGCAGCACCATTTCCTGAATTGATCACCAACTTCATCGGTTTGGTGAAATTATTCAGGTCGATGTAGCTCATCAGATGATCGACATAGGCATCCAGTACAGAAATCTGGTTATAGCTGCCGCGTTTGCCCTCTTCTACCGGAGCAAAATCATTGGCTTCCGCCAGACGCTGAACGTCACGCAGACCGGTGTCACCGCTGACCGGGCGTGCACCTTCGCGTACCAGTTTCATGCCGTTGTAGTTCATCGGGTTATGGCTGGCAGTGACTTCAATGCCGCCATCAATGCCTAAATGAAACGTGGCAAAATAGATCTCTTCTGTTCCGCTCATACCGATATCGAGCACGTCAGTGCCCGCATCCCGCAGTCCATTAGCCAGTGCCAGCTTTAACGACTCGCTGGTCAGTCGGACATCGCCGCCCACCACAATTGTTTTTGGCCGGACAAATTCGCCATAGGCGCGACCAATGCGGTAGGCAATATCTTCATTCAGTTCAGTGCCTAACTCGCCACGGATGTCATAAGCTTTAAAACAGGTCAGTGCTGCCATGATGTTGTCTGTCCTTACTTACTTGCAAACTGTTGTTTAATCAAAATGAGGTCGTCATCGCCAAGGTAGGAACCCGACTGAATTTCCAGCAGTTCTAATGGAATTTTGCCCGGATTTTCTAAAGTGTGTGGATGACCAATTGGGATAAAGGTTGACTGGTTTTCTGTCAGCAGCAGGGTCTTATCCTGAATGGTAACCTTTGCTGTGCCGGAGAGGATGACCCAGTGTTCGGTCCGGTGATAGTGCATCTGCAACTCAAAGGCTTCACCCGGCTTAACGGTAATGCGGTTCACGTTGAAGCGACCCGTATTGACCACCAGATCGCAACGTCCCCATGGCCAGTAGGTTTCACGATGGCGACGATATTCGCTGCGGCACTCGCTTTTCAGGAATTCAACCACGCGCTTAACATCCTGCACTTGATCTTTACGCGCGACCAGTACGGCATCCTTGGTATTCACAATCACCAGGTTTTCAACGCCAATGGCGGCAACCAGCTGATCTTCACTGTTGATGTAGCAGTTTTTGGTATTGTGCAGGAAAGTGTCGCCCTTCAGGGAGTTGCCGTGTGCATCTTTATCATTCACTTCCCACAGCGCAGACCAGGAGCCCACATCACTCCATCCGGCCGCCAGCGGTACGACGACTGCGGCATCGGTCTGTTCCATGACGGCATAATCCACTGACTCATCAGGACAGGCGATAAAGTCATCTTTATCAATACTGATGAAATCGTTGCCTTCTTTGACGTTCGCCATAGCGCGACGGCAGGCTTCCAGAATATCCGGACGGAATTTCTCCAGCTCCTGCAGATAGCGCTTGGCCCGGAACATAAACATGCCGCTGTTCCAGTAGTATTCACCGGACTCAAGATACTGCTCAGCAGTGCTCTGGTTCGGTTTTTCGACAAAGCGCTGAACCTGATAAGGACCATTTTCTGCGCCGGGCAGCGCTTCGCCACGCTGAATGTAGCCGTAGCCGGTTTCCGGGCCGGTTGGCACGATGCCGAAAGTCACCAGCTTGCCCTGTTTGGCATAGGCAGTGGCAACCTTAATTGCCTGATGAAATGCAGCATGGTCTTCAATCACGTGATCGGCGGCCAGCACCAGCAGAACCGGATCATCACCCTGCTCCACAGCGTTCAATGCTGCCAGAGCGATAGCCGGAGCCGTGTTGCGCCCTACCGGCTCGAGAATGATGTTATGTGACAGCTTGTTAATTTGGCGCAACTGCTCAGCCACCAGGAAACGATGCTCCTCGTTGCAGATGACCATCGGTGCGCGTGCTTCGACGCCGCTCAGACGATTAACGGTCTCCTGCAGCATAGAGTGCTCACCATGCAGACAGATAAACTGTTTTGGGTAAAGTTCGCGGGAAAGGGGCCATAAACGGCTGCCGGTTCCTCCGGCCATGATTACGGGAAGTAACATTCCACATCCTCTAACAAATTTAAACATGCTATGCATATACGCGGGTCAATTTTTACTCATTGCGAGTAAATGGCCACGCTACCGCCCCTGGCTTGCAGCAACCAATGCGCTGTGTGAAAGGAATCTCCCCCTCACAGGTTAGCTTGTCGATGCGCTGATTATATTTTATTCAATCGCATACGGGCTCCGGGATAACTGCAAATATTACATTTTGTGCGGCAAAAATAATATGCCTAATCTTTCATTGCCAGTGACAAAACTTAAGTGTGACTAAACATTGATCTCATCCTACATGAGTAAATGTAATCACTGGCAAAACAGCATAGTAGCGTATGGGGAATCGCGCTTTGCGCCTCTTCACAGAGTCGGATTACCCGCTATTGTGATTAAACACTACAGAAGCCAGACCAGGATAATTCCGTATTAGGTCATCAGTCAGTCACAATCTGGCATTGAGGTGAGGAGAGTGAGCATTAATATGCAATTTCTCTTAACGCAGGCACAAAAAAACCCGGCCAGAGCCGGGTTTTTTTGAATTTCATCGCAGACTACCGAAACCCATCCGGGTTTTTACTCTGCCAGTTCCACGTATCGCGCATCATCTCATCGATGCCGCGCGTCACGCGCCAGTCGAGCGTCGTGTTTGCCAGTGACGCATCGGCCCAGAACGCAGGCAGGTCGCCATCGCGACGTGGCTTGATCTCAAACGGGATCGCCTTGCCGGACGCCTTCTCAAACGCTTTGATCATCTCCAGCACCGAGAAGCCTTTGCCGCCGCCCAGGTTAAAGGCGGTGTAGCCCTCAACTTTGCTCAGATAATCCAGCGCTTTCAGGTGCCCTTCCGCCAGGTCAACAACGTGGATGTAGTCACGCAGACAGGTACCGTCTGGCGTATCGTAATCACCGCCAAACACGCCCAGCTTTTCCAGACGGCCAATTGCGACCTGTGCAATGTACGGCAGCAGGTTGTTTGGGATGCCCGCTGGATCTTCACCGATTTCGCCTGACTCATGCGCGCCAACCGGATTGAAGTAACGCAGCGCAATCGCCTTGAACTTCGGCTCCGCTTTGGCGAAGTCGCGCATCACGAATTCGGTCATCAGCTTAGAGGTGCCGTATGGACTGGTGGTACCGCCAATCGGGGTAGTCTCAACGTAAGGAACCGGGGCATCTGCGCCATAAACGGTTGCTGATGAACTGAAGATAAAGTTCCAGACGCCGGCATCACGCATCTCTTCCAGCAGCACCACGGTGCCCGCGACGTTGTTCTCGTAGTACTCCAGCGGCATACGCGTGGATTCACCAACCGCTTTTAGCGCTGCGAAGTGGATTACGGCTGAAATGCTGTTGGATGCAAACAGGTCACGCAGACAGGCGCGATCACGGATATCGCCTTCAACGAAGGTCGCTTTTTTACCCGCCAGTTTCTCAACGCGGTTAATCGCTTCGCGTGAGGCATTGCAGAGGTTATCCAGAACCACAACATCATCACCGCGCTGCAACAGCGCCAGTACCGTATGGGAGCCGATATACCCTGCTCCGCCCGTGACTAAAATTGCCATGTGAGCTCCTTTCAATCTGCCGCGCAGGACGCGGCAAATAAATTACTGTTGTTTTGCGAGGATGGTCTGGATAGCTTCGCGGAAATCGCGACCCTGCGCGTTGCTGCGCAGGCCGTAAGAGACAAACGCCTGCATGTAACCGAGCTTACGACCACAGTCGAAACTGTGACCGGTCAGCAGCGAAACATCAACGGTTTTATGTTTGCTCAGGCTGGCGATGGCATCGGTCAGCTGGATACGGCCCCACGCGCCTGGCTCAGTGCGCTCCAGTTCCGCCCAGATATCAGCAGAAAGGACATAGCGGCCTACCGCAGCCAGATCAGAGTTCAGTCCGGCGGTATCTTCAGGCTTCTCAACGAAATCGGTAATGGTGCTGATGTCGCCAGGGTGATCAATCGGCTCTTCAGTAGTGATTACTGAGTACTCAGAGAGATCGGACGCTGGCATATGCTGCGCCAGGACCTGGCTGTGGCCGGTCTCTTCAAAACGGGCAACCATCGCCGCAAGGTTATAACGCATGTGGTCAGCGGTGGAGTCATCCAGCAGCACGTCTGGCAGCACGACCACAAACGGATTGTCACCGATCATCGGACGGGCACAGAGAATCGAGTGGCCCAGGCCCAGCGGCTGTGCCTGGCGCACGTTCATGATGGTTACGCCTGGCGGGCAGATAGACTGCACTTCGCTCAGCAGCTGACGCTTCACGCGCGCTTCCAGCAGCGCTTCGAGCTCATAGGTGGTGTCGAAATGGTTTTCTACGGCATTTTTCGATGCATGCGTGACCAGCACAATCTCTTTAATACCCGCGGCAACACACTCGTCAATGATGTACTGGATCATCGGTTTGTCGACGACAGGCAGCATCTCTTTCGGAATGGCTTTAGTCGCAGGGAGCATATGCATACCGAGGCCCGCAACCGGGATTACTGCTTTAAGCTTGGTCATATTTATTCCGTTTAATAAAATGAAGATGTGGGTCGATTATGCAGGATCGGCCGGAAGAGCAAGTATAATCTTTATCTGAAAATCGGACAGTAACTCTCTGTCATAACTTGGAAATTCGGCATTTTGCCCATTGCCAGCAACGGCATAAACTGAATAAAGACAATCAGTAATCGAATATCGCCTCTGTTATTTCCACCCCGGGTCGCCGCGCGGCTGAGACCAGCCATAAATGAAAACGGGCGACCCTGAGGCCGCCCGTTGATATAACGTAATTGTGATTACAACCAGCCTTCAAACCATTCCGGCATCACAAACAGATTAAAGTGATTGACCAGCAACATTATGCCGACAAATACCACCGACACCGCCACCCATTGCCGGGCATAGGGAATAAACCGAATGCCAATCACTGGCTTGATAAAGAACGGATGAGCCAGTGCCGATATCAGGATCTGCGAGATGGAGAGCGTCAGCGCCACATAGAGCACGTTCGGCCAGATAAAGGTGGTCGCCAGCACCGCCAGAACCACAATACTCGCCACGATGTTCCAGTAGAACTCAACGTTGGTCCGTCCGTTGGCCTGGGAAATCGCGCCGGTCAGACCGCCCATCGGCCGCAGCATACCAAACAGCAGCATCAGCGGGATCAGGTGATAGACCTGCTCATGCGACGCGCCATAAAGTACACGCACAATGACGGGTGACAGGATACCAATCGCAAGGTACATCGCGCTGCTGAACAGCATGATCCCCAGCGTGCCCTTCAGGAACAGCTTCTTCAGCTGCTCGGCATCGTGCTGCTTCTCTGCAAAGCGTGGCAGTGCCAGTCGGTTAATCACCGGCGTCACCAGCTTCAGCGGTTGCAGCACCAGCTCTTTCGCCAGCGAGTAAACACCCAGCATCTCTGCACCCATCACTTTACCCACTACCAGCGCATCGGCCTGGGTACGCAGCTGGTTAATGGTCTGCGAGCCGAGCTGATAGCTGCCGTAGCGAATCGCGCCGATAAAGGTCGCTTTATCGAACTCCCAGGTTGGACGCCACGACTTCTCACCCAGCGCAATCATGCAGAGGATGCGGGTAAAGGCGTTGATGAACAGACCGAGAATCGCCGCTGCTACGGTGAGCGAGGTGAACTCCAGCATCGCCACCACACAGAGGAAGGCAAACAGCTTGGTGCCCATCTCAATCTTCGCCAGCGAAACCATCCGCTTGGTTTTGATGTAGTGCGCCTGATACTGCGACAGATGACCCAGCACCAGGAAGTTGAGGCTGGTCAGCATGATCAGACCCACCAGCTCCGGCAGATGATAGAACCAGGAAACCGGGAAGGCGATCAGCAGCATGATCAGACCGGTACACAAGCTGAGTGAGACGTTCACCCAGTAGATAGTGCTCTGCTCACGACGGGTAATGTTCTGGCGATGCACCAGATAACTGCTCATTCCCATATCCTGCAGCACACCCGCCACCGCCAGGATGGCGTTGATGATGGCTAACAGCCCCAGCTCGTGGGTTTCCAGTTTGCGGGCGAGAAAGCTTAGCTGTGCAACCTGCAGCACCGCAGAAAAGCAGGTGCTGCCGAACAGCCAAATCGCCTGTGACTTAAATCCACTCACACCAGTCGCTCCAGAATCTGTGCCAGTTCGCCGTAGGCGATATGCTGATTAAATTCAGTCTCAACTTTGTGACGGGCGGCCGCGACCACGGGCGCCACATCCACTTCACCCTGAGAGAGCTTCAGCAGCGTCTCCGCCAGCGCCTCAGGATCGTCCTCTTCCACCAGCCAGCCAGATACGTTGTTCTCGATTAGCTCCGGAATGCCGCTGTGGAAGGTTGAGACCACCGGCAGGCCGACCGCCATCGCTTCCATCAGTGCGACCGGAATACCTTCCATATCGCCATCTGCGGCGGTTTTGGAGGGCAGCAGGAAGATGTCAGCCTCACTCAGTGCGCGACGGATCTCCTCCTGCGGTTTAAAGCCCGGCATGCTGACACAATCTTCCATTCCCTCGCGGGCGATGAAATTACGCATCATCTCATCCTGATCGCCGTTACCGATAATGGTGTACTGAAACTGACCGCCACGCTGCTTCAGGATGGCGCTGGCTTTGACCGCCACATCCAGCCCTTTCTTCTCGGTCAGACGTGCCACCGAAACGATACGCAGCGGCGTCTGAAACGCCTGGCGCGGCTGGAAGTTAAACTTCTCCGGCTCAATGCCCATACGCGTAACGTGAATTTTTTCCGGCGGGCAGCCCATCTCAATCAGCTTGTTCTTCCACAGATTGCTGATAGGCAGCATCAGCTCACTCTGGCGGAACAGATTCACATAGTCGAGTTTGTGCTCTTCCAGAATGTGACGACGGGAAATATCGGCACCGTGAAACACGGTCGCCTGTTTACCCTTGAGCACGCCCAGCTCACGCAGTTTGTTCGCCAGGGCACCGGCATAGCCGAAATGCACCAGGAACACATCTGCGGTGAAGGTCTGCTTTGCATTCGCCACAATCGACGGCAGCAGCAGTTTGCTGGACTGCGCGCCATAACGGCGCACATTCAGCGAACGCAGCAGCGACGGCTTCGTCACTTTTGGCAGCACCAGCTTAATGCGCTGGTTCAGCTTATCGACAATCGAGACCTTCTCTTCCGGCAGCAGATAATGCGTTTTCGCCGCCAGGCCATACTCATCAAAAGCGGCATGCCGGTTCACTAAATCGCCGGGAAAGACTGAAATAATCTCCACCTCGTAACCGGCATCAATAAAATGGGTTACCTGATTTAATACGAATGTCTCAGAGGCAACCGGGAAACGCATGGTGAAAAAAGTCAGTTTCATCACATTACCCTAATACTTTGAGAATCTCTTCAGTGATCCGGTTGCCAATTTCCCTTTCATTCGCAACGGCCGTGTCGACCTTAAGCTTGATGTTGTCGTAATCGGCAAGCACAGTTTTCACTTTATCGATTAGCGAGCCATCCATCAGGCTTTTCACATCGGTTGCCATCTGCGGCAGACCAAGCTGGTTCATCACACCCATCGACTTGTGCTCGTAGTTGATCGCCACAGCCGGGGTGCCAAAGTTCATGGAGATAATCGCCGAGTGCAGGCGGGTACCAATGGTCAGATGACAATGATTCAGCAGGATGCCCAGCTCCAGGTCATTAAACTCATCCATGATGACATGGTAATGTTCAGGCTGCGCTACGTGGTCACGCAGGGTCAGTGCGACCATGCGGTCATCTTTGGCATAGCTGTCGATGCCGGTACAGGTTGAGAACGCCACGACCTGATAACCTTCCGCGATCATGGCATTGATCACCCGGCCAAACGCCGCTTCATACTCTTTCTGCGTTACACCCAGACGTTTATCAAACGGTGCCAGTTCACGCACGGTAATCGCGATGGTTTTACGGCCATCGATAATGCCCTGCCAGTAGAGCAGGTTATGGCTCGGGTTTTCGACTTCGCGTGCCCGCACCAGGAAAGCGGTATCAACGCCAGACGCGATTTTAGAGCTGGTCACGCCATCGCGCTTCATCAGGTCAAGGCTGACCGATTCACGCAGCACCAGGCTGTCGACCCGATCAAAGACAAAGTTCGCCAGCGCATTGACGCGCGGGTTCTGGAATGGCCCCACCGAATGACCGATCAGGTAGATCGGCTTTTTTGCCATCAGCGCACAGAGCGCATGATCAAACTGGGTCACGCCATAGAGGTCAACGAAGAACGATCCGCCAACCTGAATAATCGCATCATATTTTGCCAGGCTGTCAGTAAACGCCTTCAGGTGCGGGGGTACAGAGAAAGACTTAAAGATGCCGCCCTTGCCCAGATGCGCCATCATGATATCGGGCATCAGGCGGTTCGCAACTTTACGCTTAAACGACCCGACCAGGCCTTTGCCTGATTTGCTGTTGTGCAGATACAGCGCGTCCTGCTGAATATCCTGCTGGAGCAGATAACCGGAGCTGGTTGGATAACGGCTTATAACATCAATCTCTAAATCACTGCGTGCAGACTTCATTGAATCAATCAGTCCACGAAGAATCGCGCCATCCCCGCGATTCCCACACGTGTGGTTACCCACCAATAAAATTTTCATAACAACTCCGAATAAATTTTTTTAATTCTGTAAGCCGCCCAGATCCGCAATGGGCAAAATGAACTCTGTTTAAAGTCATGCTTTACGGGATAACGCACCCAAAGGTAGTGCTCCTGTTAAAACCGGCCGCCTCCGTTGTGGCGGCCGTGATGCAAGGTGTTACGACTTGATTGCGAAGTAAGGCAGTGCGACCTGTTTGCCGTTGATCACGACGGAAACAAAGCCTTCCGGCTTGCTGGTATCGACCTGATCGGCAGAGAGCGGACGCGAAGCCATCAGCAGATCGCCCTGCTCGTTGGCACCCACGCCCGCTTTGCCGTTGTGCAGGCTGAAGCGCTGCGGCGCGCGTTTAGTCGCGTCGCCCGCCGGAGGATTGCCCTTCTCCATCTTCGCGTTAACGCGCGCACAGCGACCGGTGACAAAGCGATCTTTACCGGTGGTTTTCACCAGCACGGCCACCGACGGCGTCCAGCCCGCCAGTTTGATGAAGATGCGGACATCGGTGTCATGCTCAGCCACATAGCGTACATCGACAATCGGGCTGCTGCCTTCGGCCGACCAGCTCGCTTCAGAGCGATCCTTTTTGCGCTGTACGTGGATCACCGCGCGGCCACCGGTGGTCTTGTCACCGATCAGGTTCATCAGCGGCTTATCGCCACTGCCATTGCTGAACTGTGACTGACCAAAAATTTCGATCTCCCACGAGTCACCCACCGTCGGGGAGTAGAGGCTGCCGAGATCAAACCAGGTCTCCTGATTCGTGTTGTTCTCTAAACGCCAGCGCGAGGTGATGTAGTTGTACTTCAGGCTGCCATCCAGCGCGACGCCATAGGACTCCACGCGGGTCGATCCCATCTCCCAGATGCTGAGCAGACGGTCGCCCTGCATGGAGTTGTCGATCCAGCTGCCCGACTGCAGGCTGGTCTGGCGCATGTTCAGACGGCTGTTATGTGCGATCAGCGGATTCTTACAATCCTCAATGCTGAGCGCATCGACAATCCACTGGCCGTTGGAGATATCGCCAGGGTTATCACAGTGCTCAATCCAGCCATTATGGATGATCGACTGAGCACAGCGCGGCAGGTTAAGCACTTTACCGCCGCGGCAATGCTGCGCGTTAAAGTTTGACAGCTCAATCGCAGTACTGTGGTCCCAGTTGCCCTGCTTTTGTCCTGACCAGCCCGCTTTAATCACATCGCCGCTGCAGCGTGAGGCGTACCACTGGTCGATTTTACAATCGAGTGTGTCCAGCAGGCTGATGGCGGTGCCGCCGACAGCAGTAAAGCGCAGGCAGGCACCACGGAAAAATTGTCCACCCGGACAGGTATTTTGGAACAGCCCCTGCTGATTTGGATTTTTGTCGGTGTTGCCGTTGAAAATGAGGTTTGAAAGCTCAACGCGACGGGCATTCATCTCAAAGACGAAGTCTGATTTGCCATCAGAGACAATCGTGGTCGCCGGGAAGTAGCCGAAGTTCACCATCGCCCCTGAGATACGGAATAAATTAAGATTCTTTTCGCCCAGGTTACAAGCGGAGACCATAAAGGTACCGGCCGGGAACTGGATACAAATCTGCTGGTTTGCCTGCTGTGACCACTGGAACATCGCCATAATGGCGGGCGCCGTATCGGTCTGGCCATCGGCAATCGCACCGAAATCAAACAGGGTCAGGCGGTTAAAATCGTCTACCACGCGACGCCAGTGAAAGCCCTGCCCGGCAAAGATGACGCCGCCATCATTCTGAGCGGGCTGGAAGCTGCCGACAAACTCGCCGCCGCCGACTTCCCGTCCTTCATGCCAGCTTTTAAGCTTAACCTTCGCCCCTTCAAACAGCGGACGGGTTTTGCGTAACTCCGCTACGGACGGGATCTCACCAATCAGCTGATAACCGGCAGGCTGGGCCAGACGCTGACTGAAATCTGCAGCGCCCGGACGGCTGACATCGGCGATGTTGAACAGCGTCTGACCGTTGCTATCCTCGACTGCCATCGAATGCGAAGGATTAGCAATCAGCGCAGCATTGTCCTGAATAAACTGGGCAAAGTTGCCTTTGTTCAGCGCGATAGGCTGAGCAATCTCCGACACTTTGCCGCTGGCATCACGCAGGAAGACCGGGATCTGGTTGCCCGGTTTGCTGGCATCTGCACCTGCTTTACCAATCCACAGTTTGCCTTCAAAGCCCTGCCAGAACTGCGGCGGCATGGCATAGACATTTTCCGGGGTCAGGATTGGCACGTCGCTTTTAGGCACGTCAGTGGCATCAACCGGCTTCAGGGCGATACCGTTACTTTTTGCAGCGTAGCTGGAAAAGGTGCTCACGGAGAGAGCCCCCACCAGAGCGGAGGCGGCGGTCTGTAAAACTTCTCTTCTTTTCATGCATCATTTCCCGTAGTCAATAAGGCCATTGGCCATGGCGGTGTCCCTGAGGCACGTCGCAAGTGAGCTTTTCCAGCTCCGGTTAAACCAGTGACAGCCAGCTTTGCTTAATCTGATTACCGTCGAATTTCAGCGCGGTCTGTTTTGTTTTTTCGCTCATGGCATAGAACAGCACGTCATCGCTGGCGAGCTGCTCCATTCGGGCCAGAAACGTGGCTTTGTCGTTCATCGGAACCAGGAAACCATCTTCACCGTGATTGATGATCTCCTGTGGACCGGTCGGGCAGTCATATGCCACTACCGGCAGTGACCAGGATTTTGCTTCCAGCAGCACCAGTGGCAATCCCTCATAGCGCGAGGTCATCAGCGCCATATCGCTGTCGCGATAGTAGTCATTAATATTGCTGACCTTGCCGACAAACTTCACGCTGTCGGTGATGCCCAACACGGCAGCCTGGTCGTGCAGCTGCTGACGCAGTTCACCGTCACCGGCAATGACCAGCGTCCAGTCAGGATGGCTGCGGGCAAAGTCGCGCCAGATATCCAGCATCAGGTCAAAGCCCTTCTGGTTATCCAGTCGGCCAACTGCCAGCGCCTGGCGATGACGGGTCTGGCGCTGATAGTCTTTGTAAACCACCGGGTTGGGGATTTGTTTGCTGGGAATGCGCCAGCGGCTGAACACCTGATGATCTTTGTCGGTCAGAACAATCACGCGGTCGTAGTAGCGCAGCAGCAGAAACTTGAGGAACTTAATCGGTTTGCTGAAGGAGTTAATGGCGATGTGTTCGCAGGCGTAGGCTTTGCCCCGCTTTTTCTTCATCGCCAGCAGATTCCAGAAAGCGAACATCACGCTCAGGCGACCCATGCTGATCAGGAAGACGGTATCGAAACCCTCTTCGTGAATCCGGGCAACCGCACTTTTGATCGGATTGCTCTGCCCTTCAAAGCTGACGATCTGTTTGACGTGCTCAAACGGATAAAAGGTTTTTCCACTGCCTTCCAGCGAGTAGATGGTGACTTCATGGGTCTCGCCAAGACACTCTGACATGAAGTTACAGATGTTCTCGGTGCCCGCATACGAATAAGCATCTTTGATCACCAGGACAATTTTTTTCATGAAACGCTATCCACCTCAAATTTTAAAGACAATCCTGCCGACAGGCTTAACGATGCTTAAGGGTAAACAGCACACCATTCACCATATACCAGGCGTAATAGTAATAGATTTTTAAAGGATTGTTTTTATAGATAATTCTTAATAATTCAAGGTGCCACTGAGCTGCTTTGTTCTTATTACGGGAAAGGGAATCGCCTAATTCGTAATAGTTGACCAGAATCGTCTGAATTACGCGCGCCTGCTTATAGCGGGTGAATAATTCATACAAAAACAGGAAATCTTCGTGGCCTTTGCGCTGGAAGAAAAGCCCCTGCGGCGGACGGCGGAAACAGACGGAGGAGAAGCAGACGCGATACTGCTTCTTCACAAAGTTTTCCTGCTGCAGGTAAGGTTTGCCGTAGGTAATGTCGTGCTCAGCCTTGCGGGTTTTATAGTGATATTCGGTAATTACAAAATCATCACCGGCCGCGATGGCGGCCACCTGCTGGGTCAGTTTATCCGCATGCCACTCATCGTCGCTATCGAGAAAGGCGATAATCTCTTCAGTGGCCGCGCGTAGCCCGACATTTCGGGTCTCAGCTGCGCCCATGTTGACCGCGTTATCCAGAATGGTAATGCGCGAATCCTGACAATGCTCACGCACAAATTCCAGCGAGTCATCGGTTGATTTATCATTGACCAGATAGAGATGCCAGTCGGTATAGTGCTGATTGATAACCGATTGCACCGCACGTAACACCGTCTGACGTGCATTATACATAGGCATGACAATGCCAACGGTTCCAACAGAAGTATTCATCTTCAACCCTGAATTTATCGAAAAGAGAGGTGCTCCTGGCATCAGGAGCAGAGCGAGGTACGGTACGCGTCAGGAGATCGCTTTTTCACCGCCAAAACGTGCTTTGACCTTGTCTTTAACCCGGTTCATAAAATAAGCACGGTTGTCTTTATTGGTGAGGAAGAAGTAGCGAGCAAAGCTCAGGCTCGCCATCAGCGACTTACCATCCATCTTGTAGCGCAGCGGCAGCTTGAAAGCTTTGTAGGTGTGGATGTCACGCGGGGTCAGATGCGGCTTCATGCTATCGAGCCAGAACATCGAGTAGTTCACCGATTCGCCTTTATGTTTCGAGCCAAACTTAGTGACCAGGTGGTAGTTCGCCAGCGGTGCAGCGATCATCACAAAGTCATAGCCCATGCGGTCGGCACGAATGCAGAAATCATAATCCTGATGACGGATGTAGCGGGTATCGAACTGAATTTTTGCCGCGTCTTCCCGCTTCAGCACAATGGTGCTGGTCTGGATAAAGCCGTAGCAGCCGAAGAGATACTCCGCGACCGTTTCATTTTTGCCTGGCGGCTGCATCGGCATCACTTTCAGGAACGTGCCGTCCTGATAGATATTTACCTGGCTGAAAATGACGAAATTCTTTTTGCCCTGCGCCTCCAGCTGAGCAATTTTTTCGCTCACCTGCTGCAGTTTGTCAGTGGCCCACTCATCATCGGCGTCAAGGAAGCTGACATAGTCGCCGGTTGCCAGCTCAATGCCTTTATTCCGCGCGCCGGCTCCGTTGAGTTTGACCTCAGAGAGCACCAGATTGATGTTGAGATCCTGGTAGCGTTCGCTGCGAACCACGTCCGCCAGGGCGGCGGCATCCGCAGACTTATCATCAACGATGATGACTTCGAAATTGCGATACGTCTGCGCTTTAACGCAATCCAGCGTGGTTACAATGGATTCTGACGCATTGTACGCGGGGATTACGATAGAGAAGCGAATGTCCTTCATTGCCAGCACCTCATTAAAAACATTTCCAATTTCAAAGATATAACGTTTGGACGTAGCAGGGTAACCGGTGATGTCCTAAATTGTTGCCGAGGCGTTAGCCGCGTCTTTTTTCTTATGACTACTGCGTATAAATGGCTTCTCCACATAGAGATAGGTCAGTCTGGCAACATAAAATGACGCCACAAAGAACAGGGTGGAAAGCAGGGTATAGAAGAAGAAGTTATGCTGTATGAGTGATTCCGGGATCTTTTTGATGAAATAAAGCACGATGCCATGAATCAAATAGAGGCTGTAGCTGACCTCTCCCACCGACATCAGGGTTTTGCTCTCCAGCAATCCAAACAGCGAGTTGCCGCTGCTGATGATGAAAAACACCACGGCCAGAAGCACGAGGAAAATCAGGTAATAAAACGTGCTGCTGGTAAAGAACAGCGCAATAACCGCCAGCAGAATGGCCAACGACGCCGCCGCACCGGATGAGCGGAATGCCATGAAGCGGTCGCGGTAGTGCCATGCCAGATAACCGGTTGCAAAGCCCAGCACCGGACGCGGGTCGGTATAGGCAGACCCCCAAAGGCGCAGCGCCACGGCGACGACTAAAATTCCCCCAATCGACCCCATGATTAGCAGCATTTTGAAGCGGTTACTGGTGGCTCGATTCAGCAAATAAATAAGCGGAATTGACAAGTAGAGTAGCCACTCCAGCCGCAACGTCCATTCGACTCCGGCGTTGATATTGGCCGTAGGAATCGAACCGATATGGTAATTGCCGACAAACAGGAACCAGCGCACAGCATCAACCAGCATCCCACCGTCTGCAACGACATCGCCGCTGAACCAGCCAATGATCACGATCAGCAGCGCTGAGAACCAGAACATCGGCACGATGCGTCGGATACGTGACTTCAGCAGTTTGTGCGTCAGTTCAGCGGTTGTCAGTTTGTCGTTATCCAGCCAGCGATAGAACAGGAAAGCAGAGATCATGAAAAACAGGGCGACACCGAATTTACCTGAGTTGGCAAAAAAGTTACCCTGCGACAGCCAGGCAAAATAGTCTTTATCAAAAATCCACTCATGGTCGAGTGAATAGACATAATGTGCAAAGTGTGAAAAGGCAACGATGCTCGCAAGCAGCGCGCGCAATCCAGAGATACTTTTAATGCCGCTGCCGTTATAAACGCCGCGGTGAAAAGAGAATAACCGTAACACCATCAGTGCCATTACTAATGACAGCACCATCATTAATACGTACATATCGCCCTGCTCCTCGGTTTTTAAATAACCTGTTTAGTGAGTTGATTTAAAAACAGCATCAAAATCCTGGCTTAACAGTGCGAACGTCTGCTCTGCTTTAAACTGATAAAGATCCTTCGTCGGGTGAATACAGTCAGGTGACATCTGATTGCTCCACTCTTTTTGCTGCTTAATCATCTCGTACTGCTTCACCACGGGCACCTGCTGCTGCTGCGCCACGGCATTGATCTGATAAACATAGGGCCAGACATTCCAGCGTTCGGCACGGCCACACAGCGGATTAGGCTGCTGTAGCACTACCTGTTTGCCATGAGCTTTAGCCGTTTTTACCAGTTCTGTCAGGATACGGTTAAACTCCTGCGGACTTTCAGCGCCATGACGATCCTTACCCGAAAAGACGCGCGCATCATTAATGGCGTAGTTGATCAGAATGATGCTGGCATCCGATTGCGCCATACGCTGTTCCCAGCTCACTTTTGAGTTAACCAGTTCTGAGACCTGCGCGCCCGGCGAACCATGATTTTCGATACGCACGCCCGGTCCATATTTTTCCTGCAGCATCTGCTGCAGCCAGGTCATTTCATTCTCTTTGCTGATGACGTTGCGTCCACCAGAAGAAGTCACACCGGCGGTAGTCGAGTCGCCATAGGCTGCGATCACAACCGAAGCCGGGGCATCTGTTGCCTGCGCCAGTAACGGCGCGGCAATCAAAAACAGGGGGGATAATCGAATCATTTTCAGCTCTCGTCTTAGTGAACTAACTTAAATTCACGCGCCACTTCATACCCTACTACCGCCTGTTTAAGCGAAATGGTGTTGTAGTAGAGGTAGTACATCTGGAAGAAAACAAACATCGCAAACATCACGGGCTTCCAGACTCTCTTTGACTGGTAGATCAATAGCGTCAGAACGATCGGCTCAACCTGCAGCAGGTAGTTTGAGAGACGAGCGCCCGATGAGTAGTTGTAGAAAAAGATCCTGATAGCGCCGCCGATTGCAAAGGTGATAATCAGCAGGTAGTTCAGTCGCCAGACATCATAATTTTCACGCTTCAGGCGATCCGACAGCATGAAGTAAACAAAAATAAAGACCAGTGCTACGTTTTTCAGGTTCGACACCGAGAAAACACTACCGGTACTGGCTGTCGCTGCGTTGTCATTGTTGTAGCCAGCTGCCCTCTCCCCTAATCCACCCAGGTGTCCGGCAATGGCTGTAACGAAGCCCATCCCACCGACTTTCGAGGCTGGGATACTCAGCACAATAATCGCAATCGGGAACCAGCGACGCTCACGCAGGAACAGGAAAGGAATTAACGTGACCACCATAACAGCGGTATTGTGACTGATGAATGAGAGAACAAAGAAGCCAAATGCCAGCCAGTAACGCTTCAGATATAGCGTCCAGATCACTCCCAGGAAGAAAGCTGAACTCAGCCCAAAGCGGATCTGGTTAACATCTTTGTTGATGAAGATATGGGCTGAATAGAGCGCCAGTGCCAGCACCGGATAAGGAGACATCTTTTTAAAGAAGATGGCATTCGTTCCCACCGCCAGGATCGAGAAGACGAACAGAAAGGCGCTGGCATTATGGGAAAACAGGCTGGTCAGCCAGGCAATGGCAAAGATCAGTGGCTCATAGCGGAAAAACGCCACGGTATTGAAGAAGCCGTTGACCTCAATACGCCGGATAAAATCTTCAAAGAAGCTGCGGTACTGATAATCATCCATACCCGTGCCAAGTCCGCGGATACCGCCGAACACAATTAGCGTCACGGTCGCGATGCAGAGCAGATAAGTCAGTATATGAGAGGTGCGTTCGTCTTTTTTTAGCAGTATTTCAAACAGCGAAAGCAGCAGTAAAAAGCCTGATACATACCAATATGGAGCCATGGTGTGATTCCTTAATTCCACAAGTTCTCATGCCAGCAATAATCACGCTTCGCCTTCCCGACTGGCTTTTCAATGAGCCTGACAGGACGGTCACACAATGCGTGCAGGCAATGCCATGCTGGTGATGAATTCTGTTGAGTGACGCTCGCCATGCGATTTATAGAGGTATCGCTTTTGTGGGGTTGGACAGAATAACCTGTGTAAATTGATGCGTGTCGTCATTCAAAAGGACGATAAAAAGGGGCGGTCAGACCGCCCCCTGTTTATTACTCAATGATCAGCCTTTGGTGGGCTTGCTATAGTCATAGGCATAGTAGTCATAACCATGGCCGTACGCATTGGCGGCTTTACGCACCACGGCGTTGAGGATCACACCTTTAATCTCAATACCGTTCTGGGCAAAGCGTTTGAAGCTGACGTCCACTTCTTTAGTGGTGTTGGCTTCGAAACGCGCCACCATCAGCGAGGTGCCGGCCAGCTTACCGATAATTGACGCATCGGTGACGGCCAGGATTGGCGGCGTATCAATTAACACCAGGTCGTAGTTCTTGCTTGCCCATTCCAGCAACTCACCCATGCGACGATGCATCAGCAGCTCAGACGGGTTCGGCGGAACCTGACCACGTGGCAGGAAATCGAAACCGTAGACGCCCTGCTGAATCAGCGCCGGGCTGAACTCAGTTTTGCCGGACAGCACGTTCGACAGACCTGATTTGTTATCCGCGCCCAGCAGTTCGTGGGTGTAACCACGACGCATGTCGCCATCAATAAACAGAACACGCTGACCCGCTTTTGCGACCAGGGTCGCCAGGTTGGCACAGATAAAGGTTTTACCAATACCCGGGCTGGCGCCGGTGATCATCAGGATATTATTTTTCGCTTCCATCATCGCGAAGTGCAGGCTGGTACGCAGGCTACGAATCGCTTCGATAGAGAGGTCAGTTGGGTTACCCAGCGCCAGCAGCGTTTCGTGCGGATCGGTTTTCACCTTGCTGCCACGACGCGCCAGGGCTTCAGTATCCTTCTTACGCTGCCAGTCAGACAGGGGAACGCTGGCATAGACATTCATGCCCAGCTCTTCCAGCTGATCCGGGTTCTCGATGCCGTGGTGCAGCAGCGCTTTCAGCAGAACCAGACCCACTGACACGAACAGACCGAAAATCAGGCTCGCGGCGATGATCAGCAGCTTCTTCGGTGCAACCGGCGAGTTAGCGGTCTGCGCGCCATCGATGATGCGGACATCACCCACGGTACTGGCTTTGCTGATACTCAGCTCCTGCTGGCGGTTCAGCAGCTGCATGTAAATCTCCTGACCAGACTGAACATCACGGGTCAGACGCAAGATTTCCTGCTGAGTCTGTGGCATACCAGAAATTTTCTTGTTCAGCTGAGCCTGTTCACCTTCCAGCGTTTTGCGTTTTTCCAGCAGCGCGCGGTAAGTCGGGTGATCTTTGGTAAACAGCTGAGACACTTCAGCTTCACGGAAGGTCAGTTCATTCAACTGGCTCTGCACGCTAACAGAAGAGTCCAGGGCGGATTTGGCTTCCAGTGACAGGTCAACCGATTCGTTCTGACGACGGAACGTGTTCAGCTTGTTTTCCGCTTCATCCAGCTTACTGCGAACGGCAGGCAGCTGAGTGCGTAAGAACTCCAGGCTTTTCTCGGCCTGCTCTGACTTGCGCTCAACGTTCTGTAACAGATAGTTGTTCACGATCTGGTTCAGGACTTTGCTAATCTGCTCTGGATCTTCACCCAGATACTCCAGACCCAGCACGCCGGTATCTTTACCTTTGTCTGCTACGGTCAGGTTGGAGAGTACAGAATTGATCGCCTGCAGGTTATTCAGCTTGGTCACAGTGAAGCTGGTGCCTTCATCGGCATGAATCTCGCTCACCAGCATGCTGATGTCGCCGTGCGACTCCAGCTGGCCGACTTTACCTTTGAACAGCTCATCGCCATTTTTTGAGACGGTGTAGCTATCCGGACCGGTCACTTCCAGTTCAACGTTACGTTTTTCGACAGTCCGTGGGATTTCCAGGCGCGAGATGGCGATATTCGCAGGTTTGTTGCCCATCAGGCGCGACAGACCTTTGCCGATAACCGGGAAGTAATTCTGCTCAACCACGGTATCCAGACCCAGATCGTCAACGGTTTTACCGATGACCATACGGGATTCCAGAATCTCGATTTCTGTATCAGAGGCTGGCGTCGGTGGCAGAATGCTGTCAATTTCGTTCAGAACGGTGCTGGCATTCTTCTGCTCAACCTGAACTAACGCATCTGCACTATAAATCGGTGTTGCAAACAGTGTGTAGAGTGTTCCCGCCAGCATAAAGAATGCAGTAACGGCAACAATGATCCAGCGATGATCAATTAGCTGTCCCACAAGATGCGCCAGATCCCATCCATTCGAATCCTCTCCCGGCGCGGTTCTGACCTTATTTTTTGTATTCATGGATAATCCCAACTATCGGCTTAATACGTTGACCCACTTCTGGGTAGCGTTTTCCAGTAATCCGTAAATCTCTTCAAAGGCCTCGCGGCTTTTTCTGTACGGATCCGCAATTTCTTTCTGATTGAGCCAGTGCCCCAGCAGCATGGTTTTGCCACGCGCGGCGGGATCGATGCGGTTCACCTGTTCAATATGTCGCTTTTCCATGACCAGAATCAGGTCAACATGGCGGCACATCTCTGCCGTCAACTGCTGCGCCTGATGTCCTTCCAGCGACAGACCCTGCGCAGCAGCGACTTCAGACGCCATCTTATCGGCCGGGTGGCCGACCAGCGCCCCCAGGCCGGCAGAGCGAACATCTAAATCGTGCAACGCACGTTTAAACAGGCGCTCTCCGGTAGGAGAGCGACAGATGTTACCAACGCAAACGACTAACACGGACTTAATCATGGTCGGACCTTAATTACCCCAGGTGCGGATACGCGAAGCGGCCTGTGTCGCATCGTTGATACCGGCAATGGTTGGTATCAATTGCGAAATCACACGGTTCCAGCGCGTCAGCGGCGTAGAGGTGACATAAACAATGTCATAAGGCTGGAGCTGGAAATCGGTTCCCATCACCATGGATGCCGCATCTTTGGTGTTCAACTGATAGATGTTGGCAATCTTGCTGCGATCGGTGCCGTGCAGTGGACGGATAACGAATACACCGGTGGCATCAGAGGTGGTTTGATCCATCCCGGCCGCATTGCCCAGTGCTTCCGCCAGCGTCATGCCGCTACGGTCCATTTTCAGGGTGGTCTGCTGCTTCACTTCACCCATCACGAAGATTTTCAGATCATCGTTACGCGGAACGTAAAGAATATCGCCTGGATAGAGGAGGTGGTTCTGGCTCAGGTCACCATTCTGCATCAGTGCCTGCAGAGAGATGCGCTGTTCACGACCGTTGTGCGTCAGCACTACGTTGCGCCAGTCAGCATCAGCGGCCAGGCCGCCAGCGGCGTTGATCGCATCCAGCACCGTCAACGGAACGTTGGTGATGGGCTGCTGACCTGAAGTGGTCACTGAACCCGTCACATAGGTTTTCTGTGATTTGAACGAGGCGATGCTGACATCAACCTGTGGGCTTTCAATGTACTGAGCCAGACGACGTGACACTTCGTCACGTACTTCGCCGACGGTACGGCCCGCTACACGCACACGACCGATGTAGGGATAGAAAATGGTGCCGTCAGAATGCACCCAGTTACCGGTGTCGCTGGCGCTACGGTACTGACCCGCTGGGGTAGTCAGTTCCGGGTGATCCCAGACCGTTACGGTCAGAACATCACCCACACCGATACGGTATTCGTAGTTCTGAATTTCGTTCTGCAGGGCAGGATTCGTCTGAGCCACCAGTGGCTTCGGACGCATCCTTTCAACCAGTGAAGGCGTCAGCGGGAAGACATTGACATATTTATCGATGTCAAAGTTGCTATCCTGCTGTTCAACAACATCTTTTCCTGATGTAGAAAGGTGAGAACCTGGTTCGATCGTACACCCGCTAAGGAATGTGGCGGATACCAGCAAGGGTATCAATTTCATTTTGATTGTAATCATTTAGATCTTCGCTATCAGTTATTTATTGATAGAGGCGAAACCGCCGCTGTGTAAGCGTCCAACAAAAAGTAAATCCTACCTGACTTAAGCACTGAACCTGTCGTTCATTATCCTTGCTCCACTTGTTATAAGTAGCGGCCATCTACCAGGGTGTACCCTGAACGCCACGCATCATAGCGGACTATGGATGCACAGCGATATCCCTGATGATGGCCACTATCAACGACACGCCTGACAACGGCAAAACACCTCTGAGCGCGCGTTAACGCGCTCATTCCGACTCACGATTAATAGGCACCATCGCGTTTCAACACCACGCCCACTGTTTTAAACAGAATCGCGATGTCGTTCCACAGTGACCAGTTTTTCACGTACCACGAGTCGAAATAGACGCGGGTTTCATAGTCAACATCATTACGACCGCTGACCTGCCACAATCCCGTCATGCCTGGCTTTGCCATCAGGTAATAATCAACATCACCGGCATAACGACAGAGTTCATCTTCAATGACCGGACGCGGTCCGACCAGACTCATATCACCGCGCACCACGTTCCAGAGCTGAGGGAGCTCATCGAGGCTTGTTTTACGGATGAAGTGGCCCACTTTAGTAATACGTGGATCATTTTTGAGTTTGAAATCTTTATCCCATTCCGCACGGGCAATCGGATCGGTGCGCAGCACCTCTTCCAGCACTTCTTTTGAATTAATGACCATTGAGCGGAATTTCAGGCATTTGAATTTACGGCCATTCATTCCCACACGCTCGTGACCATAAATCGGTGGTCCACCGTCACGGCCCACAAGGAAGCCCAGTACCAGCAGCGCTGGCATCAGCATCAGGATAATCGAGAGCGCACCCACGATATCAAATGCCCGCTTCAGGAAGCGCGAAGTGCGTTTGGCCAGGTTGTTCTGAACCCGCAGAATCATCACTTCATGGCTGAAGATATAGGCCATATCGGTACCGTAGAGCGGTACACCACGCAGGGTTGGGATCACTGATACTGAACGGCAGTTGTGCATCGCCAGCGATTTAAGCCAGACATCACGGTACTGACTCTGCTCATACTCAACCGCGACGATAAACTGCGTTTCGCTGTTGGTGAGGCTCCAGAGCTCCTGCTCGTCGCGCAGCACCGGCACGCCGTTCATGATCTCCTGCGGACAGGTTCCATCAACGTCATAGAAGGCGATAACGTCAAAACCCATGACCTCTTCGCTTTGCAGTGCCTGCCAGGCTTCGTGCGCATTTTTGCTGCTGCCGATAATAATGGTCTGTTTTTTCCACAAGCCATTTTTATTCAGCAGACGTTTAGAAAGCGCGCGGCAGGTCGGAATTAAAATCAGCGCCAGGACCCAGGTCAGTAACCAGACGAAACGCGACATCTGCCACTGCGACAGGGCGGTAATCGACAGGTCGATAACAGAAAATATAAGAATGGTACGAAAAACTTCTTTTAATTCGAACCAGAAAGGTTTGCGGTAAGTGTAGTGACGCAGCCTTACCCAGAACCAGCCAATACAAATTACCGACAGGCAAATGTGCGTGGCAATTTTTAAATTCATTTCTTTTTCAGAAATATCTGCCAGCGGCGAATCTGACTGCAAATTAATTAGCATCATCGCCAAAAATAACGCTGCGTTGAAACAAATTAAGTCTGAACATGCCAGCATTAATTTGGTAATAAGACTTTTAAACGTAAATTCTGTATCGCGCATATTTAACTCTTTATTTTATTTCCTTAAACCCGCAACGGCTATCGCCTGTTTAATCATTAAGCGACGAAACCTCTCCAGAGTGAGCCGTTTCTAAGGGGAGCTCCTGCGGCGTTTACGCCAATGATCTTAACCATGAAACCAATAATATTGTGATGAATACCAACAGATTACTCTGACTTAACCACCGCCAGCGCTGCTCACTTTATCAACAAAAACGCGATTCGGGCACGCTACCGCCCTTGGCTGTCGCTGCCAATATCGCTGTCATCATTCATAATGCTCCCCGTAATGCGTTAGCGTTACCGCAACGCATCATGCAGACGTTCACAGGCGAATTACTCATTCGTGACATTGCGATTAATGTCGAATAGGTACGCAGATTACGACTCTGGGGCAGAGTTTGCTAACTTGTTGCTATACTAGTTATTACTGGCTTGTTTACAAGCAGGTCCCGCCATCCCTGGACTATTTTAGGAAAAAGACTACCAGCAATTAGTATTGAGGCCTGACGGGCAGTGCAATCCTTTCTTCACAATTCGGATTAATGCCATACTCCCGATGAGATAAATCGCATAAGCCCGACAGGTGAATATCTCTTTTCTGTCAGCCAATGACTAAGAATTATCTCTACTGCGCCCTGTGAAGTTAATCAAAGCGTCACACTATTATGTTCATATTTTGCACGATATAGCGTGGTTATCTGAGAACATGCCCCCTGCCCTGCCATTTGTACGTGGCTTCGCACTCCACTATCATCAGAGAAAACTCAATTTAAGACATTCAGGTGAACAAGGCATGCTGGAGGTAATTGCAGATCCCTCGCTATGGGCGGGATTAGTCACGCTAATCGTTCTGGAACTGGTTTTAGGCATCGACAATCTGATCTTCATCGCCATCCTGGTTGAGAAGCTTCCAGGGCCGCTTCGCGACCGCGCGCGCGTGATTGGACTGCTGCTGGCGTTATTGTGCCGATTATTGCTGCTGGCATCGCTTTCCTGGCTGGTTACGCTGAAAGAACCCTGGATTACGCTTGCGGGCCACCCCTTTAGTGCGCGCGATTTACTGCTGCTGACAGGCGGGATTTTCCTGCTATTTAAAGCCACCACAGAGTTGAATGAGCGTCTTGAAGGGGATGATGAGGCGTCCGGTCAACAAAAAGGCGGCGCTAAATTCTGGCCGGTGGTGGCGCAAATCGTGGTGCTGGATGCCATCTTCTCGCTGGATGCGGTGATTACTGCCGTCGGCATGGTTAATGACTTACCGGTCATGATGATTGCGGTTACCATCGCCATTCTGCTGATGCTGCTCGCCAGCAAGCCGTTAACCCGCTTCGTGAACAACCATCCTACGATTGTGATCCTCTGCTTAAGCTTTCTGCTGATGATCGGCTTCAGCCTGGTGGCGGAAGGCTTTGGCTTTGTGATTCCCAAAGGCTACCTCTATGCGGCAATCGGCTTCTCGGTGGTCATTGAGGCACTGAACCAGTTAGCGCACTTTAATCGTCGTCGGGTGCTGTCGGCCGGTCGTCCGCTACGCCAGCGCACGGCGGAAGCGGTGTTACGACTGCTGCGCGGCGCGGCAGAACCGGCGGAGCTGGATGCGAAAACCTCGTCACTGATTGCTGACAGTGATGACAGCATGCTGTTTAACCGGCAGGAGCGGGTGATGATTGCCCGCGTACTGGGGATGGGTCAGCGCCACATTAACAGCATCATGACCTCGCGCCACGACGTAGAACATATCGATCTCAGTGATGATCCGGCAGAGATTATGTCGCGCCTCGACCGCAACCAGCACACGCGAATACTGATCACGGATCACTCCAGCGAACCGCTGGGCGTGGTTCACGTTATCGATCTGCTGCATCAGTCACTGCACCAGAACTCCCTCGATTTACGCGCCCTGATTCGACAACCGCTGGTCTTTCCTGAACGGCTGACGGTGCTGCAGGCACTGGAACAGTTTCGTCAGGCCCATACTCACTTCGCCTTTGTGGTCGATGAATTTGGTTCGGTGGAAGGCGTGGTCACGCTGAGCGATGTAATGGAGACCATCGCCGGCAATCTGCCGAATGAGGCGGGTGAAATCGATGCACGCTACGATATTCAGATTCAGGGTGAAGGCCACTGGATTGCTAACGGTCATATGCCACTGGAAGATCTGGCGCTCTATGTGAAATTGCCGCTCGATGAGCAGGGTGACTATCATACGCTGGCGGGATTACTGATGGATAAGCTGCAACACATCCCTCAGGAAGGCGAAGTGTTGCAACTGGGTGACTATCTGCTGCGAACGCTGCAGGTCGAAAATCATCGGGTGCAGAAAGTCGAGATCCTGCTGCAGCCCGATATCAATTACGAGGTCTGAGCGATTAGCGGGCTGAAGGGAATGCGCCCGCTACGGGCGCATGATTTTCTTCAGGTTCTCTTTGTTCTCGCCCTCTTTCTGGCGATCGATCCACTGATTCAGCCGTGATTTCGCCTCACTCTGCAGCCGGTTACGCAGAACGTCATCCACCGGCAGGGAGTATTGCAGGCTGTCCCAGCTACCATACATGCGCAGCGGAACCGGCTGACTGGAGAGTGCCTTCACCAGCGCATCCTCGCCATGCCAGCCACTGATTTTCAGCCCCAGGGTCATATCCAGCTGTTGCTGCACCATGTCAACTTTGCCCGCGCCCTGCAGGCCCAGATTCTGGCCGTTGCCATTGATATCGCTGAAGCTGAGTACGCCCTTATTCAGCGCCACCTGTGCGCTAATCGACTCAATCCCCTCATCCACCGCCTGATCGCTGCTGACCTTATCGCTGACCCGCGCCACGGCACGCTGCACCATCTGCTGCAGATTCAGCTCTGCCAGCTTCAGGTTACTGGCGCTGATGGTCGCCCTGCCCTGCCAGCGACGTTTGGCTGCTTCGACCGTCAGCGTATCGCCCGACAGGTCGCCATCCAGACTCAGGTTCCCCTGCACGCTTTCCGGCAGTTCAAACGCTTTAAGCAGCGGCTGAATCGCAATTAAACGGAGTTGGGGTTTAAGGCTGACCCGCGTCTCTGGCTGACGGATGTCGATACTGCCGGGAATGGAGAAGCTGCCATTGCCCAGCTTGCCGCTTAGCGTCTTCAGCGTCATCACTCCCTGCTGATTGCTGGCGTTTACCGAAAGATTGGTCAGAGAGAGTCCGCGCCATACCGCATTGTCAGCCTGTAACTTCAGCGCCAGATCCAGGTCATTCAGCGGAGAGTCGGCGTTGCTGCGTTCCCGCGGCGCAGCAATCACCGGCGAACGGGCCACGGTGGCGTGCTGCACGCCAGGCGCGTCAGAGACGGGCGCACTGGTGAGTAAATTATCGACGTTAAGGTTGCTGGCTTTCAGATCCAGCGCCAGCTGCTGCGGTGGCGCAATATGGCCACTGCCCTGCCCGGTCAGGGTGCTGTCATTGGCGGTGAGCTGCAGATTACTGAAGGAGAGCTGCTGGCGGTCACTATTCCAGTCGCCCTGCAGGCTCAGCGAGCCTTTGATCCCCTGTGCCGGAATGTCGGCACCGGACAAGGTGTAATCAAGCTGCTGCAACTGGCCGCTGAGGCGATGGGGATATTGCGCGGCATCCAGCTGGCCTTTGAGATTCAGTGTGGCGTTGCGCTGGTTGCGCATCAGCGTGGTGCTCAGCGACAGCGTCGCCAGCTTGTTCGCGTCCTGTTCCATATTAATGTTGAGGTCGCGGAAATTATATTCGTCGCCGCCTGGCTGCTGCCAGATCAACAGACTGTCTGCTACCCGCAGTTTAGCGATATCAAATGACCAGCCGCTGGAAGGAGAGGCCGGCTCCGCATCACGCGGACCCTGGGGCGCATTTCTGGCACGCTGCGCGCGGCTATCTGGCGTCACCCGCACTATCGCATTTTTCAGCATCACCTGGCTGACGCTGAGCTGATGAGATAACAGTGGCCAGAGATCAACATCCAGCCGCATGTTTTCCGCCGAGACCATCGGCTGGCTGGCACCCGGCGCGGTAAGGCTCATCCGGCCGGCCAGGATGCTGAGCTGAGGCCAGACGTGCCAGCGCAGATCGCTGCTGACCTCAAGGCGATAACCACTGCGTTGTTCGACCTGCTGCACCATATAGGCACGAAAGTCGTTGGGATTGACCAGCAGCACCAGTGCGCTCATTCCCGTTACGACCACCACTAACAGGATGGCCAGCGTGGTTATCACTCTTTTCATTACATCCTCAGATCAGTCTTTGTCGATACGGCTGGCATCAGCGCCCTGCTGACCGCGATATTTTGCATCTTCACGTCGGTTATAGGGACGCGCAGCCGGGCCTGAAAGCGGTTCAAAACTCAGCGCGCCGATCAGCATACCGGGACGCAGAGCCAGCGGCAGTTTACCTGAATTGTAGAACTCCAGCACGATACGGCCCTGCCAGCCAGGATCGATGCGGTGAGCCGTAACGTGTACCATCAACCCAAGTCGCGCCAGCGATGAACGGCCATCCAGCCAGCCGACCAGATCGTCAGGCAGCGTCACGGACTCCAGCGTCACCGCCAGTGCCAGCTCTCCCGGATGGAGGAAAAAGGCCTCGCCATCAGGCAATACGATCTCATCGCTCATGACCCGATCCAGTGCCGCGCTCACTTCCTGTTTCGGGCCGCTCAGATCGATAAAGGCCGCGGTATGACCGCTGAAGGTGCGGAACTGATTACCCAGACGCACATCGACGGTGGCCCCGTTAATGCGCTCGACCGGCGGGCGTGGCTCAATGGCCAGTTTGCCATTGTCCAGCCAGGCTTCAATATCGCGATCGCATAATCTCATTGCGGTAACTCCATGGCATAAGTGTAGCAAACCGGCATGCGTGCCTGCCGCCGGTCTGCACCACGTCCGGACGGACGTGCGTTATTCAAAAAACTGGTTGATTTTCGCCTTGAGAATATCGATGGCGATACGGTTTTTTCCGCCGCGCGGCACAATGATATCGGCGTACTGTTTTGATGGCTCGATAAACTGCAGGAACATCGGACGCACGGTCTTCTGATACTGACTCATTACCGAATCCATTGAGCGGCCACGCTCATTGACGTCACGTTTCATACGGCGCATCAGACAGATGTCGAGCGGCGTGTCCACGAAGATAGAGAAGTTGAGTTCCTGGCGCAGACGGGCATCGGTTAACAGCAGAATGCCTTCAAGGATGATGACCTTTTTTGCGCTCAGATGATGCGTTTGCTGGGTGCGGGTGTGCTCAACGTAGCTGTAGACCGGCAGCTCAATATCCTGACCGGCTTTGACCGCCTGCAGATGCTGCAACAGCAAATCATGATCCATCGCACTCGGATGGTCATAATTGGTTTTAACCCTCTCTTCCATGGTGAGGTGACTTTGATCTTTGTAATAAGCATCTTCCGGGATGACCCCGATGTGCTCGCCACCTACCTGATCACGGATTTCACGATAGAGCGTGCTGGCAATTAAACTTTTACCGGATGCGGAAGCGCCGGCAATGCCTACAATCACGCACTGATGAGACTTGTCAGTCATACTTTTTTAAGACCTGATAACTGGAGCCTGCCACTGGTCACACATTACGCGGGCAGCGGACGGGCCGAAATGGAGAGGGTGTGTTCGCGCTAAGTATAGGGATTTCGGCCTTTTGATGCCAGAGAAATGGCGTCGGCGACTTTTCAGACTTTCTCCTTTGGACGCCACTCATTTCACCGATAAACTAGCGGCACACCATACTATAAAAAAAATGGCCTGCGCGGCGCGCTGTTCAGACAACGCGTGTCGCTAACGTGACGACCGAAGATGCATCAGGAGTGGTATGCACTGGAAGACTTTGACCTATTTTGGCGACAGCATGCTGTTGATTCCAACAGCCGTGATTATTGCGCTGATTTTACCGTGGAAGAGTGATAATCGTCATACGGTCTTTTACTGGATTGTGGCATTTGGCCTGGCTGGCCTGACCGTCAGCATCTCTAAAATTCTGTTTCTGGGGTTTGGCATCGGCAGCGCCCGCTTTAATTTTACCGGTTTCAGCGGCCACAGCGCCATGTCCGCCACGCTGTGGCCGGTCATGCTGTGGCTGATTTCCGGGCGCTGGTCCGCGATGTGGCGCATTGCGGCGATTGGGGTTGGCTATCTGATTCCCCTGATGGTCGGTTTCTCCCGCCTGGTCATCCACGCACACTCTAAAAGTGAAGTGGTCACCGGGCTGCTGCTGGGTTTCACGCTGAGCACGGCGTTTCTGATCTCCCAGCGTCGCACCTCGCTCAAAGGCTTCAGCTGGCCGCAGGTCGGTGCTGCGCTGTTAGTGCCGTTTGTATTGATGAGTCACGGTCGTGTCGCCACCACGCAGCAGTTCCTGGAGCGTTTCGCCGCCAGCCTTGCGGGCATGGAGAAACCCTATACCCGCGCCGATCTTTTCCGCCAGTAATCAACGTGCTGGCAATCAATCTTAGCGTGCCCGTCAATTCGCCGAATAACGGGCAATATTGATTTCACCCCTTTTTTCCTGGCCGGATGTGCTAGCATGCAGTGAGAGAATGACTGGTGCCTGATTCGCCATTGTGGAGCGCTGCACCCTGCCGGAAGTCCGCATGACGATAGAGATCCTGTCCCCGCAAAATAGCACGCCAAACCGCTGGCTCTCGGCGTTGCTCCTTGGCTGCGTGGTGTTTGTCCTGACACTATTCTGTCTGGAACTGATCGTCGTCAGCGGGAAAATCTCCCCGCTCTGGTTTCCGACCACCTTAATGACCGTCGTGGTTTTCCGCTGCCCGTCACGCCAGCTCCCACTGCTGCTGACGGCCTGCGTGCTTGGCACCGCCGGGGCTAACGCCATCATCATCGGGCCTGCCCTCTCGAATATTAAATTCGCCCTGCTCAATCTTATCCAGGCCGGTGTGGGTGGCATGCTGCTGCGCGCCCTGCTGGATCGGCGCGCGCCGCTGGATTCGCTGCATGACTGGGCACGGATGGTACTGTCGGTGGGCATCGTGACGCCGGTGCTCGGCGGCCTGCTGGCACTCTGGACGCTGCAGGTCAGCGGCCACGCCTCGTTTCCCTTCTTTTATACCTGGGTGATCTCCGAAATCATCGGCATGCTGGTGTTAGGCCCGATGCTGTTACTGCTGCCGTGGCCGCTGCGTCGCACGGTGTTCAGCAATCTGCGCCTGGCCGAAGCTCTGCTGACGCTTCTTCTCACCCTCGGGGCCAGTTATCTGGCGCTGCGCTTTTTGCCGTGGCCCTTTACCTTTATCGTGGTGATCCTGTTCTGGTGCGCGGTTCGCCTGCCCAAGCTGCAGGCGTTTGTGCTGTTCTTCCTGAACGCCAGTTTTATCTCGGTACTGCTCGCCTTTGATCTGGTCACCGTGGTGAACAACAACAGCGCGCTGGGCCCGGTCTCCAGCTGGCTGCCGTTCCTGCTGGTGCTAATCCCCAGTCACATTATGTCGCTGGTGATGGATGCGTTCCGGCGCGAAAAGCTCCATATCACTGACAGTGAAACCCGCTTCCGTCACGCAATGGAGTACTCCGCCATTGGGATGGCGCTGGTGGCGCCCCACGGCAGCTGGTTGCAGGTCAACCGCTCGCTGTGCCAGATCCTGGGCTATCCGGCTGAGGAGCTGAAGCGGCTGACCTTTCAGCAGATCACCCATCCCGACGATCTCAGCCTGGATTTGCAACATGCGAACCGACTGCTGGCGGGTGAGATTGATACCTACACCTTTGAGAAGCGCTATTTCCGCAAAGATGGCGAGATTGTCTGGGCGCGGCTGACGGTATCGCTGGTGCGCGATGGTAACCAGGAACCGCTCTACTTTATTGCGCAGATTATCGATATCTCTGAGCTGAAGCAGAGCGAGCAGGTGAATCGCCGGCTGATGGAGCGTATTACGCTGGCCAACGAAGCGGGTGGCATTGGCGTATGGGAGTGGAACCTGCTGACCGGCGAGATGTTATGGGACAAGCGCATGTACGCGCTGTTTGGTCTTGCCCCGCATGAGTCGCCCAGCTATGACCTCTGGATCCATCTGCTGCATCCCGCCGATCGCGAGTATGCCGCACTGACGGTGCAACAGGCGATTGAGCTTCGCAGCGCGTTTCACATGGAGTACCGCGTGGTCGATGACCAGGGACATCGCTGGGTGCGCACTCAGGCCAACCGGCTGCTGAGTAAAGAAGGCCGCATTGAGCGCATGCTGGGCATCTGTCAGGACATCACGCCGCTACGCAATCTTAATGAGGCGCTGTTTCAGGAGAAAGAGCGCATGGCGATCACCCTGGATTCGATCGGCGAAGCGGTCATCAGCACCGATAAAGAGATGCGCGTTGCCTTTATGAACCCGGTGGCGGAGAAAATGAGTGGCTGGTCGCAGGAGCAGGCCGCCGGTCAGCCGCTGAGTGAGCTGCTGCATATCACGCAGGGACGTAACGGCCCTGAGGTAGAGAATTTGCTGTTATGCCAGCTGCCGCCGGAAAAAGTCACCCCCGGTCTCGCTGAAGATCTGGTGCTGCATACCCCGGATGGCGGCCATATTGATATTCACTACAGCATCACGCCGCTGCGTTCAGAAGCGGGTCTGGAACAGGGGGCGGTGATGGTCATTCAGGATGTGAGTGAGTCACGCAAACTGATGAAGCGCCTGAGCTACAGCGCGCTGCATGACACCCTGACTCGTCTGCCTAACCGCGCCAGCTTCGAACTTCAGCTTAAGCGTCTGCTGTTTGATGCCGCTGAACATCAGCATCAGCATGTGCTGGTGTTTATCGACCTTGATAAGTTTAAAGCGGTCAATGACAGCGCCGGGCATGCTGCAGGCGATGCATTACTGCGCGAACTCTCCGATCTGATGCAGCACCCTCTGCGCAGCAGCGATTTCCTTGCGCGACTGGGCGGTGATGAGTTTGCACTACTGATGCCCGATTGCGATATCACACAGGCACATGATGTGGTGCAGCGCATTGTCGCCGCGGTAAATGATTACCGGTTCCAGTGGCTGGGACGCCTCTATCAGGTCGGTGCCAGCGCGGGCGTGACGCAGATTTCAGCAGAAAACTGTCAGAGCAGCGACGTGCTTTCGCAGGCGGACATCGCCTGTTACAACGCCAAACGCAGCGGGCGCGGACGGCTGGTGGTCTACGAACAGCATCGCTTACCGCTGTCGGGCAACCATCAGGGCATGGATGCAGCAATGATTGATGCGCTGAAGATCGAACTGCCCGCCTGGGCCATTGCCCCGCCAAAAACGCCGCAGGCAGCCTTTATCTGGCTGCTTGAGGTCCAGCTGTTGACCGCTGACGGGTTGCTGCTGGATGAGACACTACTGCGCAATAACCTGCCTGATGAAACGCTGCGTCGCCGGCTGGATAACAATATTCTTGAGGCTTTTTTCCGCCACGACGTGCAACGGCTCAATAACAAAGGCATCCCGGTGATTCTGCCGCTTAACGCCCAGGTGCTGAGTGATGCCGCCTTTGTGCAGCAACTCTGCCAGCGCTTTGTTGCCGCCGGTCTCTCCAGCAGCGGCTGTGGTTTTGCTTTCCCTGCCGCCAGCGTGCTGAGCCAGGGCGATCAGCTCTATGCCGCGCTGCTGCAACTGCGGCAATGCGGCTGCCGCATCGTATTGCAGCATTTTGGCCGTAATCTGGATGCCTTCAATCTGCTGAGTGACGAGGTGGTCGATTATCTGGTGCTGGCGCCTGAACTGGTTGCCAACGTTCACAATAATCTGATGGATGAGATGCTGCTGACTATCATCCAGGGCCAGGCCACACAGCGCAATATCTCGGTGCTGGCCGGTCCGGTTTCGGTACCGGCCCTGCTCAGCACCCTGGCTAACCTCGATGTTAATGGCGTCTGGGGCAGTGCCGTGGCGGAGCGCCAGCCGTTGCGTTCACTGGCTGAAGATCACATCTTCGCTATTCGTTAATTCCGGCGCTGCCCGCTTGCCACCCTGCTGAAGCTGCGCTAAAGTCGCCCCCTTTTTTCCGGCATGGGGGCGAAAATGTTCATAGGATTCGATTACGGCACGGCTAACTGCTCTATTGCAGTCAGCGAAAATGGCACGCCACGTCTGTTAACGCTGGAAAATGATCAGCGCCTGCTGCCGTCGATGATCTGTGCGCCAACCCGCGAGTCGATCAGCGAATGGCTCTATCGTCATCATCAGGTCGCGACGCCTGACAGCGAAACCACGGCGCTGCTGCAGCGTGCGCTGCGATATAACCGTGAAGAAGATATCGAGGTCCAGCCCAATAGCGTGCAGTTTGGCCTCACCGCGCTGCAGCACTATATGGTCGATCCCGAAGATGTCTGGTTCGTTAAATCCCCCAAATCGTTCCTCGGTGCTACTGGCCTGAAGCCACAGCAGATTGCCCTGTTTGAAGATCTGGTCTGCGCCATGATGCTGCACATCCGCAAGCAGGGTGAAAGCCAGCTTGATCAGGCTATCGATCAGGCGGTGATCGGACGCCCGGTCAACTTCCAGGGTTTAGGCAGTGAAGAGTCTAACCAGCAGGCTGAAGGTATTCTGCTGCGCGCCGCCCACCGCGCCGGTTTCCGCGACGTGGAGTTCCAGTTCGAACCGGTGGCGGCCGGACTCGATTTCGAAGCCACGCTGCAGCAGGAGACGCGGGTACTGGTGGTGGATATTGGCGGTGGTACTACTGACTGCTCGATGTTGCTGATGGGGCCGAAGTGGCGTGATAAAGCTGACCGCCGTGAAAGTCTGCTGGGCCACAGCGGTTGCCGCGTCGGCGGTAACGACCTGGATATCATGCTGACGTTTAAGACCCTGATGCCGCTACTCGGTCTGGGCGGTAACACCCAGAAAGGCACCGCCCTGCCTGCGCTGCCGTGGTGGAATGCGATCGCCATCAATGATGTTCCGGCACAAAGCGACTTTTACAGTCCCGCCTGCGGGAAGTGGCTGCGTGATTTAGTGCGGGATGCGGAACAGGGTGACGTGGTGGCTCGCCTGCTGAAAGTATGGCAGCAGAAGCTCAGTTATCGCCTGGTGCGCGCAGCGGAAGAGAGCAAGATTGCGCTGTCAGCCAGCCCGGCGCATACCGCCTCCCTCGACTTTATTGCCGCCGCCTTAGAGACAGAGATTGGCGTGGATCAGCTGCAGGATGCCATCAGTCAGCCGCTGGAGAAAATTCTGGAACAGGTGCAGCTGGCATTGGCCACCAGCCAGATTAAGCCCGATGTGATTTACCTGACCGGCGGCAGTGCGCGTTCGCCGTTGCTGCGCGCAGCGCTGCAGCAGACGCTGCCGGATACACCGATTGCAGGTGGCGATGATTTCGCCTCCGTCACCGCAGGGCTGGCCCGCTGGGCGGAAGTGATGTTCCGCTAGGCTTGCACTGCAATAACAAAAAGGCACCTGAGGGTGTAATGCCAGTCAGTTAAGCGACAGGTGATAACGCAGTCTGGTGCCAGCCTGCTCTGAAACTTCAGTGTGTATTGTCAGAAAGGGCTCGAGAGTGGAGGCCTGAGCGCCTCTGCTGCTGAAAGGGCTATCCGCAGCGCTGAGGCGTGACGGTGGGCCAGAAGTCCACGCCGGGAAGCGTGGACAGTTCGGGGCCGGCCAGGGAGGGCCGATCCCCGAACGGTTCGTCGGCACGACGTCAAAGCCGAAGGCACCGCGTGAGCGGCACGAGGACGGCCCGGCAGCAGCAGAGGTGCGCTGGCCCGCACTGCGGCTCGCTCGCCCGGAAAATCAGAAGGCAATATTCGCGCTGATACCGCCGATAAACGCATCTTTCACTTCACTGACTGCGCCCGGTGCAACCACATACTGCAGGTTAGGTCGCAGTGACATCCAGTTAGTTACTTTAGCGTTGTAGTAAACCTCATAGTTGTACTCTGAACCTTCCTGAATCGGCAGATAGGTCGGGCTGTCAAAGCGGCTCTCGCCATTAGCCTGATTCTGCTGACGCAGTGAGCGGGTATAGTCGCTGTTCACATGAACACGTGACGCGCCCACGCCGATCTCATCCTGAGGACGGGCATCAAACGGGCCTGTCCAGGTAAACGCAATAGACTGGTAGTTGTCGGTCTTTGAGGTCTTGTGATCGTTCATCACCGCCTGCACCCGCACGCCCAGACCGCGATTCACATCGCCATCCTGCGCGGTCAGCTGTTGCTGTAACAGCAGATAGCCGCCATAGGAATGGGCCTGATCCTGATAGCTGCCGTTGCGCCAGCTGCCATAAACATCGCCATCTACCGACGAATAGTAATAGCCGATGCGGTAGTTACCCGGTAATTTCTCCGGCCCGAAGGTCGGTTTCCAGCCCAGTTCGACCGGCACCAGATTTCCTTCTGAATTGCTGGTATCCAGACGGAAACCATCACCGCGATCGTAGTTAGCGCGGTTCTGATTATAGAAACCGACCTGGAAGAAAACGTCCGGCGTGATATTGAATTTCACCCGGCCGCCCCACTGCGACACCGGCCAGTTGAACCAGCGATCGCCGCGCCAGTTACCCGCCTGCCCGCTGCCCAGCGCCAGGTTCTGGAACAGATTGCCATCGAAGTTATCGAAGTCTTCCCCCACCGTCACCCGCCCGGCTTTCACATCGACCACATCGTTAAACAATCCTTTGCGCAACCAGAACTGGGTCAGACGCCAGGTCTGGCCGCGACCGTAAACTTCCTGCACCGAGGAGAGCATACCGGTGCGTTGATCCGCGACCTGTTCAGAAAGATTCTGTCCGTTACGACTGGTCACGGTCATCTGGAACTCGGCATCCTGCCAGTCCAGCAGCTTCTGCAGATCGAAATTAGTGCCGAACGACCACTGATCGCTGTAGCGCATGGTAGTGTTGGTATCTGCCCCGCCGCCTAAATTCGCGGCGCTTTCCATGGTGTAGTTAACGTCAAACTTAATGCCGTCGTCCTGCAGCTGCGTTCGGTACCCGCCCCAGTCACCAAACATCCATTCGGAGTCCGGACTCAGGGCGTCAGCGGCCATTGCCTGCGCGGAAAACATGGCCAGGATCAGGGTGCCGGTTGCCACACGGCGCAGCGGAAAACGCTGCTCTGCTTTTCTGTTTTTCATCTTGCTTATTCTTATGTAAGTTACGGAAAATGACGCGCAGAGGATAGTGCTGGATAATCTCTGTTTTTTGTAAATACGTGCGCATAATTACCCGTAACATCCGTTTATTAACGCATTTGTGATCGGGATCTCTGATTGGTTATTCTCTGGGCGGGATGCCAATTTTTTGACAGGTGCAGCGTAAAAAGGGGCGCTATCGCCCCTTGTGTTTACTGGCTTGCCTGATTCAGTTGTTCAATCTGCGCCGGGGTCAGCGTCAGCTGCATCGCGCCAGTCAGATCGTCGAGCTGTTTCAGCGAGGTAGCACTGACAATCGGTGCGGTGATACCGGGACGGGCGATCAGCCAGGCCAGCGCCACCTGCGTCGGCGTCACCTGATGCGCTTCGCTGATAGCATCCAGTGCGTCGAGAATCCGCAAACCACGCGGATTAAGGTATTTATCTACGACACCCTGACCGCGCGCGCTTTTACCCGCATCCGCCGCCTCGCGGTATTTGCCACTGAGAAAGCCGCTGGCGAGTGAATAGTAGTTAATAACGCCCAGACCCTGCGCCATCACCACCGGCTCCAGCTCCGACTCATAGGGCTGGCGGTCATAAAGGTTATATTCAGGTTGCAGGGTTTCATAGCGTGCCAGCCCCTGCGTTTCACTGATCTGCAATGCCTCCTGCAGCCGCGCCGCGCTGTAATTGGAGGCACCAATCGCCCGCACTTTGCCCTCTCTGATCAGGCTGTCAAAGGCGCTCAGCGTTTCCGCCAGCGGCGTATCCTGATCGTCGCGGTGCGCCTGGTATAGGTCGATATAGTCGGTCTGCAACCGGCGCAGGGAATCTTCGACTGCCTGACGGATATATTGCGGTTTGAGTCCGGTTTTCTCCGGCGACAATTCCATGCCAACCTTGGTTGCCAGCACGATCTGGTCGCGTTTGCCGCTTTTTTTCAGCCATTCACCCATAATGGTTTCCGATTCACCGCCTTTATTGCCCGGTGCCCAGCGGGAATAGACGTCAGCGGTATCGATAAACCACAGGCCTCGATCAACCAGCGCATCCAGCAGAGAAAAGGAGGTGGTTTGATCCACTGTCCAGCCAAACACGTTGCCGCCAAACGTCAGCAACGGCACCGCGATACCACTGTCACCCAACTGCCGGGTTTGATTCTGACTCATTTCCTGCTCCTTATTTGCCTGAAAAAACCGCCTGTCTTTCAGCATAGCAAAGGGATTTCACGGCTTTATGACGATTGTGATGCGATTAATGAAAGAACAGGCATAATTACCCCGCCCTGACAGATATCCTTATTTCCTTCAACTTCTGCCCGTCAGAGGCGGCTACACTCTGTCGTTTGCAGGCTACCCATTTTATGCCTGCGCCTGGGACTACGTCACTGCTGGAGAGCACCAACAATCATGAGCACCCGACATCCTGTTATGAAGAAAACCCTTATCGTGCTGGCCCTGATCGCCGTGGCCGCTGGCGGCTATTATGTCTGGCAGCGCCATGCCCTGCCCCAGAGCAGCAGTCAGAGTGACGCACCTGCGCCACGTGGCGGCAAAGGCGGCGGTGACGGCGCCCGTCGTCCCCTCGCGCCGGTTCAGGCCGCTACGGCCACCAGCCAGAGCGTGCCGCACTATCTGAGCGGACTGGGTACGGTGACTGCGGCTAACACGGCCACGGTGCGCAGCCGGGTCAATGGCGATCTGCTGGCAATCCACTTTACCGAAGGCCAGCAGGTGAAAGCGGGCGAGCTACTGGCAGAAGTCGACCCGCGGCCTTATCAGGTGGCGTTAACGCAGGCGCAGGGCCAATTGGCGAAAGATCAGGCGACGCTGGCCAACGCCCGTCGTGACCTGGCGCGCTTCGAGAAGCTGGCAAAAACCTCGCTGGTGTCGCAACAGGAGCTGGATACCCAGCGCTCACTGGTCAGTGAAACGCTCGGCACGCTGAAAGCGGATGAGGGAAGCGTCGCCAGTGCGCAGCTCAATCTTACCTACAGCCGGATCACCGCGCCGATTGCCGGCCGCGTCGGGCTGAAACAGGTGGATGTCGGCAACTACGTCACCAGCGGCGACACCACCGGTATCGTGGTGATCACCCAGACGCACCCGATTGATGTGGTTTTTACCCTGGCTGAGAACAGCATCAGTTCCATACTCAAGGCGCAGAAAAGCGGTGAGCCGCTGCTGGTGGAAGCCTGGGATCGCAGTAATCAGAATCTGATCGCCAGCGGCAAACTGCTGAGCCTCGATAACCAGATTGATGTCACCACCGGCACCATCAAAATTAAAGCGCGTTTTGATAATCAGGACGACACGCTGTTTCCCAATCAGTTCGTGAATGTGCGGCTGAAGGTCAATACCCTGCAGGATGCGATTGTTATCCCACCTGCCGCGCTGCAGATGGGCAACGAAGGTAACTTTGTCTGGGTGGTTAACAGTGACAACAAGGTCAGTAAGAAAAGCGTGATTGCTGGCTTGCAGGATAGCGAGAAAGTGGTAGTCAGCGCCGGGCTGGAGGCGGGTGAACGCGTCGTGACCGATGGGCTGGATCGCCTGACGGAAGGCGCAAAAGTCGAGGTGGTCGCGCCGCAGAGCAACGCACCGCGCGCTACCCGCGCCGCCCTGCCGTCAAAAGGAGAGCGTGAGTAATGCAGGTCATGCCTCCCGATCACAGTGGCGGACCGTCACGCCAGTTTATCCTGCGGCCGGTCGCCACCACGCTGTTGATGATTGCGATCCTGCTGGCCGGGGTGCTGGGCTACCGCTTCCTGCCGGTCTCGGCGCTGCCGGAAGTCGACTATCCGACTATTCAGGTCGTCACGCTCTATCCGGGTGCCAGCCCGGATGTGGTCACCTCCTCCATCACCGCGCCGCTTGAGCGCCAGTTTGGTCAGATGTCTGGCCTGAAACAGATGGCGTCGCAAAGCTCCGGCGGTGCCTCGGTGGTGACGCTGCAGTTCCAGCTGACGCTGCCGCTGGATGTGGCAGAGCAGGAGGTGCAGGCTGCCATTAACTCCGCCACTAACCTGCTGCCCAACGACCTGCCTAATCCGCCGGTCTACAGCAAAGTGAATCCTGCCGATCCACCAATCATGACGCTTGCCGTCACCACGCGCAGCATGCCGCTGACGCAGGTGCAGGACATGGTGGAAACGCGGGTGGCGCAGAAAATCTCTCAGGTCAGCGGCGTCGGACTGGTGACGCTATCGGGCGGTCAGCGTCCGGCGGTGCGGGTGAAAATGAATGCGCAGGCGCTGGCTGCGCTGGGTCTGACCAGCGAAACGGTGCGGACCGCCATCAGCAATGCCAACGTTAACTCCGCCAAAGGCAGCCTAGATGGTCCGACCCGCTCAGTTACCCTGTCAGCCAATGACCAGATGAAATCAGCGGAAGATTATCGCCAGCTGATTATCAGCTACAAAAACGGCGCACCGGTGCGTCTTGGCGACGTGGCGACCATAGAACAGGGAGCAGAAAACAGCTGGCTCGGCGCCTGGGCCAACCGCGATGCGGCGATTGTGCTCAACGTTCAGCGTCAGCCTGGTGCCAATATCATCGCCACAGCAGATAATATCCGTGCCATGTTGCCCGCCCTGACCGCAGCCCTGCCGAAGTCGGTGGAGGTTAAACTGCTCACCGACCGCACCACCAATATTCGCGCTTCGGTCAACGACACGCAGTATGAGCTGATGCTGGCGATGGCGCTGGTGGTGATGATTATCTATCTGTTTCTGCGCAACGTGCCCGCCACGCTGATCCCGGCGGTTGCGGTGCCTCTGTCGCTGATCGGCACCTTCGCGGCGATGTACTTCCTCGGCTTTTCAATTAACAACCTGACGCTGATGGCGCTGACCATCGCCACCGGCTTTGTGGTCGATGATGCCATCGTGGTGATTGAGAATATCTCACGCTATATCGAGAAAGGGGAAAAGCCGCTGACCGCCGCGCTGAAAGGTGCCGGAGAGATCGGCTTTACCATCATCTCCCTCACCTTCTCGCTGATTGCGGTCCTGATCCCGCTGCTGTTTATGGGCGACGTGATCGGCCGTCTGTTCCGCGAATTTGCCGTGACGCTGGCAGTGGCGATTCTGATTTCAGCGGTGGTGTCACTGACCCTGACGCCGATGATGTGCGCCAGGATGCTGAGCGCGGAGTCGCTGCGCAAACAGAACCGCTTTTCGCGGGCCAGCGAAGCGATGTTTGATCGTATCGTGGCCGCCTATGGCCGCGGCCTGAAACGGGTACTCAATCATCCCTGGCTCACGCTGTCGGTGGCGCTTGGCACCCTGGTGCTGACGCTGGTGCTGTGGATGCTCATCCCGAAAGGCTTTTTCCCGCAGCAGGACAACAGCATTATTCAGGGCACGCTGCAGGCACCGCAGTCGGTCTCCTATGCCAGCATGGCACAGCGCACCCGCGACGTCGCCTCCATCATCATGAAAGATCCGGCAGTGGAGAGCATGACTTCGTTTGTCGGCGTGGATGGCACCAATGCCTCGCTGAACAGCGCGCGTCTGCAGATCAACCTCAAACCGCTGGATCAACGCGACGACCGCATTCCTGCTATTCAGCAGCGCCTGCAACAGCAGGTCAGTGAGGTACCGGGCGTACAGCTGTGGCTGCAGGCGGTGCAGGATCTCACCATTGATACCCAGGCGAGCCGCACGCCCTATCAGTTCACGCTGCAATCGGGTTCACTGTCTTCGCTCAGCACCTGGGTTCCGGCGCTGCTGACCCGGCTCAGTACCCTGCCACAGCTGCGTGATGTCAGCAGTGACTGGCAGGATCAGGGGCTGGAAGCCTATGTCAAAGTGGACCGTGACAGCGCCAGCCGCCTCGGCATCAGCATGGCGGATGTCGATAACGCGCTGTACAACGCCTTTGGTCAGCGGCTCATCTCCACCATTTATACCCAGGCGAACCAGTATCGGGTGGTGCTGGAGCAGGATAATAGTGCCACTCCAGGCATGGAGAGCCTGAATGCGATTCGCCTTAACAGCAGCGACGGCGGCAGCGTACCGCTGAGCGCCATTGCCCGCATTGAACAGCGCAACACGCCGCTCAGCATTAACCATCTCGACCAGTTCCCGTCGGCGACCTTCTCCTTCAACGTGGCTGACGGCTATTCGCTGGAAGATGCGGTGAAAGCGGTGTCGCAGGCTGAAGCCGAGCTTGGCATGCCCGCAGAGCTGATGACGCAGTTCCAGGGCAGCACGCTGGCGTTTGAAGCGGCGCTGAGCAGCACCGTCTGGCTGATTGTGGCGGCGATTGTGGCGATGTACATCGTGCTGGGCGTGCTTTATGAGAGCTTTATTCACCCCATCACAATTCTCTCAACGCTGCCCACGGCGGGTGTCGGCGCGCTGCTGGCGCTGATGCTCAGCGGCAATGAGCTGGATATCGTGGCGATAATCGGCATCATCCTGCTGATCGGCATCGTGAAAAAGAACGCCATCATGATGATCGACTTTGCGCTGGCGGCCGAGCGTGAACAGGGTATGAAGCCTGTTGATGCCATCTATCAGGCCTGCCTGCTGCGCTTCCGCCCGATTCTGATGACCACGCTGGCCGCCCTGCTCGGCGCGCTGCCGCTGATGCTCAGCACCGGCGTCGGTGCCGAACTGCGTCATCCGCTGGGGATTGCCATGGTTGGCGGGCTGATTCTGAGCCAGGTGCTGACCCTGTTTACCACACCGGTGATCTACCTGCTGTTTGATCGACTGGCGCACGCCACCCGCCGCCGCTTTGCCCGCACGGAGGCCGCAGAGTGAAGTTCTTTGCCCTGTTCATCAACCGGCCCGTCGCCACCACCCTGCTGACGCTGGCCATCGCACTGGCGGGGATGCTGGGTTTCCGGCTGCTGCCGGTAGCGCCGCTGCCGCAGGTTGATTTTCCGGTGATCGTTATCTCGGCTTCGCTGCCGGGTGCCGCACCGGAGATCATGGCGTCGTCGGTGGCCACGCCGCTGGAGCGCTCGCTGGGACGCATCGCGGGCGTCAGTGAAATGACCTCTACCAGTTCGCTGGGCAGCACCCGCATCATTCTGGTGTTTGATTTTGATCGCGACATCAACGGAGCCGCGCGCGATGTGCAGGCCGCGATTAACGCGGCGCAAAGCCTGCTGCCTACCGGGATGCCGTCGCGCCCGACCTATCGCAAAGTGAACCCTTCAGATGCGCCGATTATGATCATGACGCTGACCTCGGATACCTATAATCCGGGTCAGCTCTACGATTACGCCTCGACCCAGCTGGCGCAGAAACTGTCACAGATTGAGGGCGTGGGCGACGTCACCGTGGGTGGCAGCTCGCTGCCTGCGGTCCGCGTGGCACTGAATCCACAGGCGCTGTTTAATCAGGGCGTCTCGCTGGATGCGGTGCGCACCGCCATTTCCAACGCCAATCAGCGACGGCCGCAGGGCGCACTGGATGATTCGCAGCAGCGCTGGCAGTTGCGTACCAATGACGCGTTGCAGACCGCCAGTGAGTATCAGCCGCTGATAGTGCATTACAACAACGGCGCGGCGGTCAGGCTGTCGGATGTGGCGACAGTCGAAGATTCAGTGCAGGACGTACGCAACGCCGGGATGTCGCGCGGTAAACCGGCGGTGCTGCTGCTGATCCGCAAAACGCCTGAAGCCAACGTCATCGATACGGTGGACCGCATCCGCGCCGAAATGCCGCTGCTGCATGAGGTGATCCCGGCCGCCATCGATCTGCAGATTGCGCAGGATCGCTCACCCACCATTCGCGCCTCGCTGCATGAGGTGGAGCAGTCGCTGGTGATCGCCGTGGCGCTGGTAATTCTGGTGGTGTTTATTTTCCTGCGTTCGGGCCGCGCCACGCTGATCCCGGCCGTCGCGGTGCCGGTTTCACTGATCGGCACCTTTGCCGCGATGTACCTGTGCGGCTTCAGCCTCAACAACCTGTCGCTGATGGCGCTGACCATCGCCACCGGCTTTGTGGTGGATGATGCGATTGTGGTGCTGGAGAACATTGCCCGACACGTAGAAGCGGGCATGAAGCCGCTGGCCGCCGCACTGAAAGGGGTGCGGGAAGTCGGTTTTACCGTGTTGTCGATGAGCCTGTCACTGATTGCCGTGTTCCTGCCGCTGCTGATGATCGGCGGACTGATTGGCCGCTTCTTCTCAGAATTTGCCATTACGCTGTCGGTGGCTATCGTCATCTCGCTGTTTATCTCGGTCACCCTGACGCCGGTGATGTGCGCTTATCTGCTTAAGCCGCACGCGCCGCGCAGCCAGCCGCGTCAGCGCGGCGCGGGCCGGCTGCTGATGGCGATCCAGCAGGGCTATGGCCGCTCGCTTAGCGTGGTACTGAACCATGCGCGCTGGGTGATGGTGCTGTTTTTCGCCACCATCGTCCTGACCGGCTGGCTGTTTGTCCATATTCCGAAAACCTTTATGCCGGAGCAGGATACCGGACGACTTTCCGGGTTTATCTCTGCCGACCAGAGCATTTCGTTTCAGGCGATGCGCAGTAAACTGCAGGATTTTATGGAGATTGTCGGGGCCGATCCGGCGGTAGAGAGCGTGGTGGGCTTCACCGGCGGGATGCGTACCAACAGCGGCTCCATGTTTATCTCGCTGAAGCCGCTGTCGGAGCGGAAAGAGAGCGCAGTGGAGATTATCGCCCGCCTGCGCAATAAGCTGGCGAAAGAACCCGGGGCGAGTCTCTATCTGAATGCGGTGCAGGATCTGCGCGTCGGCGGTCGGGAATCGAATGCCGGTTATCAATATTCCCTGCTGTCGGACGACCTTAACGCCCTGCGTGAGTGGGAGCCAAAAATCCGTCAGGCGTTCTCTGCTCTGCCACAGCTGGCGGATGTGAACTCCGATCAGCAGGATAAAGGCAGCGAGATGGCGCTGACCTATGACCGGGAAAGTATGGCGCGGCTTGGCATCGATGTCTCTCAGGCCAATGCCCTGCTGAATAACGCCTTTGGTCAGCGTCAGATCTCCACCATCTATCAGCCGCTTAACCAGTACAAAGTGGTGATGGAGGTCGATCCGCGCTACACCCAGGATATCAGCGCCCTGTCGCAGATGTTCGTGATAAACAGCGAAGGTAAAGCGATTCCGCTGTCGTGGTTTGCCCACTGGCAGCCCGCGAATGCGCCGCTCTCGGTCAACCATGAAGGGCTCTCTGCCGCCTCGACCATTTCATTTAACCTGCCGGAAGGGGTGTCGCTGTCGCAGGCGTCGGAGGCAATTGAACGCACCATGACCGCGATTGGCGTGCCCTCCAGCGTGCGCGGCAGCTTTGCCGGTACGGCGCAGGTGTTTCAGCAGTCGCAAAGTAATCAGCTCTGGCTGATGCTGGCGGCGATTGCGGCGGTCTATATCGTGCTGGGGATCCTCTATGAGAGCTATGTCCATCCGCTGACGATCCTCTCTACCCTGCCCTCGGCGGGTGTCGGTGCGCTGCTGGCGCTGGAGCTGTTCGATACGCCCTTCAGCCTGATTGCGCTGATCGGTATTCTGCTGCTGATCGGAATCGTGAAAAAGAACGCCATCATGATGGTCGATTTTGCGCTGGAGGCAGAGCGCAACGGCCAGCTCAGCGCGCGGGAGGCGATTTTCCAGGCGTGCCTGTTGCGCTTCCGGCCGATTATGATGACGACGCTGGCGGCGCTGTTTGGCGCGCTGCCGCTGGTGCTGACCAGCGGCGACGGCGCAGAGTTGCGTCAGCCGCTGGGGATTACCATTGCAGGCGGGCTGGTGATGAGCCAGCTGCTGACGCTCTACACCACGCCGGTGGTCTATTTAATGATGGATAAGTTGCGCCGTAAAAAACGCCCGCTGGCCGCCGCGCAGCAGCCGTAACAGGTATGGCGGCAGCAGACATCGGACGTGACGCCTTTATCGGGGGGATCGATGAGTACGCAAAGCACTAACGTCCGCTGGCAACTGTGGATTGTTGCCATCGGCTTTTTTATGCAGACGCTGGATACCACCATCGTGAATACCGCGATCCCGTCGATGGCGCACGATCTGGGTGTCAGCCCGCTGCACATGCACTCGGTCATCGTCTATTACGTGCTGACGGTGGCAGTGATGCTGCCGGTCAGCGGCTGGCTGGCCGACCGTTTTGGCGTGCGCAACATTTTCTTCTGCGCGATTGTGCTGTTCAGCCTGGGATCACTGCTGTGCGCCCTTTCCGGCACTCTGGATCAGCTGGTGCTGTCGCGGGTGGTTCAGGGGATTGGCGGGGCCATGATGGTGCCGGTGGGTCGCCTGACGGTGATGAAAATCGTGCCGCGCGAGCAGTATATGTCCGCCATGACGTTTGTCACTCTGCCCGGCCAGATTGGCCCGCTGCTGGGTCCGGCGCTGGGCGGTGTGCTGGTGGAGTACGCCAGCTGGCACTGGATCTTTCTGATCAATATCCCGGTCGGCATCGCAGGCGCTATCGCCACCCTGATGCTGATGCCCAACTACAGCATGCAGACGCGGCGCTTTGATTTCGGCGGTTTTATCCTGCTGGCCGCCGGAATGGCAACCCTGACGCTGGCGCTGGATGGTCAGCGCAGCAGTGGCGGCTCTCCGCTGCTGCTGGGTGCCATGATCCTCATTGGCATGTTCTCTTTGCTGTTCTACCTGATGCATGCGCGCGGCAATGATAATGCGCTGTTCAGCCTGAAGCTGTTTGATAATCGTATCTACTCCATCGGACTGCTCGGCAGTTTTACCGGCCGCATCGGCAGCGGCATGCTGCCCTTTATGACGCCTATCTTTCTGCAGCTCGGCATGGGTTACAGTCCGTTTCACGCCGGTCTGATGATGATTCCGATGGTGCTGGGAAATATGGGGATGAAGCGCATTGTGGTGCGCATCGTCAATCTCTTTGGCTACCGCAACGTGCTAGTGATGTCGACCGTGGCGCTGGCGCTGGTGGTCCTGCTGTTCCCGCTGGTGGCAATTCTGGGCTGGGTCTGGCTGCTGCCGCTGGTGCTGTTTCTGCAGGGCATGGTCAACGCCATTCGTTTCTCTTCAATGAATACCCTGACGCTGAAGGAGCTGCCCGATGAGCTGGCGTCCAGCGGCAACAGCCTGCTGTCGATGATTATGCAGCTGTCGATGAGTATTGGCGTTACCGTGGCCGGGCTGCTGCTGGGGGCATTTGCTCAGGAGAGCGCAGCGAACAGCACGGCGGAACATCAGATGTTTATTTATACCTACCTTTGCATGTCGCTGATTATCATCCTGCCCGCGCTGGTGTTCTGGCGCGTGCCGCCACAGGTGAGTACCAACGTTGATTTGCGACGCCGGAGAAAAAAATGAGAGTTAACCTGCGCCTGGGCATCGGGGCCAAACTGTTTATGGCGATTTTCGCCACCTGCATGCTGGTGCTGATTACCATGCACTGGGGAGTTCGCCTCAGTTTCGAGCATGGCTTTGTCGACTACATTAAGCGCGGCAACGAGCAGCGGTTAAATCTGCTCAGCGATGCCCTGGCCGATCAGTATGAGCAGCACGGCAACTGGGATTTTTTGCGCCACAACGATCGGCTGGTGTTCACCATGCTGCGCTCGCTGGAGCAGAATCCCGACAGCAACAGTCAGTTGCCGCCGCACGGCTGGCGCACCCAGTTCTGGATCCTCGACCAGCAATATAAAGTGCTGGCCGGGCCAAAATCGCCGGTGCCACCCGAAGGCACGCGACGCAATATCACCACCAGCAATAATAAAGTGGTCGGCTGGGTCATCGGCTCGCCGCCGGAGCGGCTGACGCGCAGCACCGACATTAACTTTGATCAGCAGCAGCGCCGCACCAGCTGGATTATCGTCGGGCTGTCTACGCTGCTGGCGGCGCTGGCGACCTGGCTGATGGGGCGCGGTCTGCTGGCTCCGGTCAAACGACTGGTCGACGGCACCCATCATCTGGCGGCCGGTAATTTTGCCACCCGCGTTGAGGTCAGCAGCCGGGATGAGCTGGGCCAGCTGGCCAGGGACTTTAACCTCCTTGCCAGCTCGCTGGAGAAAAATGAGAGCATGCGCCGCGCCTTTATGGCCGATATCTCCCATGAGTTACGCACACCACTGGCGATCCTGCGCGGTGAACTGGAAGCGATGCAGGATGGAGTCCGCAAACTGACACCGGAAGCGATCGCCTCGCTGCAGAGCGAAGTGGTGGTGCTGACCAAGCTGGTCGACGATCTGCATCAGCTATCGCTGTCCGATGAGGGCGCTCTTGCCTATCGCAAGCAGGCAACCGATCTGGTGCAGCTGCTGGAAGTGACGGCAGGCAGCTTTGCCGAACGCTATCGGGCACACGGCCTGACGCTGAAACTTAATCTGCCCGATAACGCCCCCTTCTTTGGCGACCCCGACCGCCTGATGCAGTTGTTCACTAATCTGCTGGAGAACAGCCTGCGCTATACCGACAGCGGGGGCCGGGTTGAAGTGACGCTGAACTATGAGGCGCCCAACTGGCGCATTGAGTTTGATGACAGCGCACCAGGCGTGGATGGGGAACATCAGGCCCAGATTTTTGAGCGCTTCTTCCGCACCGAAGGCTCGCGCAATCGCGCCAGCGGCGGCTCGGGACTGGGCCTGGCCATCTGTAAAAATATCGCTGACGCGCATGGCGGCGATATTCATGCGGCGCACTCTGATTTAGGTGGACTGAAAATCGCGCTACACTTGCGCTATGTTCCCCTTGTGTAGACGCTTATGAGCCTGGAAAACCACGACCCGCTGATTCTGGTGGTCGAAGATGAGCCGAAACTGGCGCAGCTGATGATCGATTATCTGCATGCCTCGAATTACCGTACCCATCACATCGCCGACGGCAACGCGGTGCTGGAGTATGTGCGCCAGACGCCACCCGACCTGATGCTGCTGGATTTGATGCTGCCAGGCACCGACGGTTTAACGCTGTGCCGTGAAATCCGTCGTCATTCCGAGCTGCCGATCATTATGGTCACCGCCCGTACCGAGGAGATCGATCGGCTGCTGGGGCTGGAGCTGGGCGCGGATGACTACATCTGTAAGCCCTTCAGCCCGCGTGAAGTCGTGGCGCGAGTTAAAACGATTCTGCGCCGGGTAAAACGGTCGGCGGAAGAGCCGCAAAGCGCCTCGTTACTTCGCGTCGATGAGAGCCGCTTCTTCGCCAGCTGGCGCGAAAAACCGCTGGATTTAACACCGGCGGAGTTCCGCCTGCTGAAAACGCTGTCGCTGGAGCCGGGCAAGGTCTTTTCACGCGAACAGCTGCTCAACCATCTCTATGATGACTACCGCGTGGTCACGGACCGCACCATCGACAGCCATATCAAGAACCTGCGGCGCAAGCTGGAGAATCTCGACAGCGAGCAACCTTTTATCCGCGCCGTCTATGGCATGGGCTATCGCTGGGAAGCCGATGCCTGTCATTTGATCTAGTTTGATCCTGATCAATTTACTTCCCTTTTCTCACTGCCTACAATTCCGCACCTTTTGCAGGGCTTAACTGCCCTGCACCTGCCGCCTGAGGCGACATGCTGACCTGACATCAGTGAGAAAATCATGAAACCCGAACTGCTTTCCCCCGCTGGCACCCTGAAGAACATGCGTTACGCGTTTGCTTATGGTGCCGATGCCGTCTATGCCGGCCAGCCGCGCTACAGCCTGCGGGTGCGCAACAACGAATTCACCCACGAAAACCTCGCACTGGGCATCAGTGAAGCGCACGCACTGGGTAAAAAATTCTACGTGGTGGTGAACATTGCGCCACACAACGCCAAGCTGAAAACCTTTATACGTGACTTAGCGCCGGTAGTGGCGATGCAGCCCGACGCGCTGATTATGTCCGATCCCGGCCTGATTATGCTGGTGCGAGACGCTTTCCCGACGATGCCGATTCATCTGTCAGTGCAGGCCAATGCGGTTAACTGGGCCACGGTAAAATTCTGGCAGCAGATGGGGCTGAGCCGGGTGATTCTGTCACGCGAGCTGTCGCTGGAGGAGATCGCCGAGATCCGCCAGCAGGTCCCGGAGATGGAGCTGGAAGTCTTTGTCCATGGCGCGCTCTGCATGGCCTACTCCGGTCGCTGCCTGCTCTCCGGCTATATGAACAAACGCGACCCGAATCAGGGAACCTGCACCAACGCCTGCCGCTGGGAGTATAAAGTGGCGGAGGGTCAGCAGGATGAGGTGGGGAATATCGTTGGTATCCACACGCCTGTCGCCGTACAGGATGTGACGCCAACGCTGGGCGTTGGTCAGCCCACCGACAAGGTGTTTCTGCTGGAAGAGAAGATGAAGCCCGGCGAGGTGATGAGCGCGTTCGAAGATGAGCACGGAACCTACATCATGAACTCGCGGGATCTGCGCGCGGTCGCGCACGTGGAGCGGCTCAGCGAGATGGGCGTTCATTCGCTGAAGATTGAGGGACGCACCAAGTCCTACTACTACTGCGCCCGCACCGCCCAGGTTTATCGCCGGGCGATTGATGATGCCGCTGCCGGTAAGCCGTTTGATCCCTCACTGCTGTTAACCCTGGAAGGCCTGGCACATCGTGGCTATACCGAAGGTTTCCTGCGCCGCCACACCCACGACAGCTACCAGAATTATCAGCAGGGCTTTTCGGTGTCCGATCGCCAGCAGTTTGTCGGCGAATTCACCGGCGAACGCCGGGGCGAATGGGCTGAAGTGGCGGTGAAGAATAAGTTTATGCTGCACGACAGTGTGGAGATCATGACGCCTCAGGGGAACCTGAATTGCCAGCTGGACGCGCTGCAGAATGCGCGCGGCGAACCCACTGAAGTTGCGCCGGGCGATGGCCATCGCGTCTGGCTGCGGGTGCCCGAGGAGGTGGATCTGCGTTTTGCACTGCTGCTGCGCAACTTTGATCATGGTGAAGATACCCGGGCCCCTCATAATCGTTTACCAACGGAAACATTTTGAGGAAATCAGAACAGGATCACAGACCCCTGCGCGGCGCTGCTTTATAGTCCCGCCTGCTGCTAACGAGTAACAATAAACGGCAGATTTACCAGGAACCACCTCATTTACCCGCCCGGCTCCCCCGTGCGGGTTTTCTTTTTTCTCTATTTCGCCAATAATTTACTGCTGGCAGCTGTGTTATAAATCCCTTCTTACTCTGTAGATCTTCAAGGAACGCAAAATGGATAATAAACCGCTTACGCTGCTCATCCTGAATGGGAAAGGCGCGGGTAATGATGATCTGCGCGAAGCTATTACGACCCTGCGTGAAGAAGGCTTCGACATTGCGGTGCGTGTCACATTTGAAAAAGGTGACGGCGATCGGTACGTCAAAGAGGCCATTGCGCTGCAGGCCGCGACCGTGGTGGCGGGTGGCGGCGATGGCACCATCAATGAAATTGCGACAGCGCTGGCTTCTTCTGAAGCGGATCATCGCCCGGTGCTGGGCATCCTGCCGCTGGGTACTGCCAACGATTTTGCCACCAGCGTCGGCATCCCGGAAGAGATGGAACCGGCACTGCGACTGGCGATTCAGGGCAAAGCCAGTGCCATCGATCTGGCCAGGGTAAATCAGAGCCACTACTTCATCAATATGGCGACCGGCGGGTTTGGCACCCGTATCACGACTGAAACGCCGGAAAAGCTGAAGTCGGCGCTGGGCGGCGTCTCCTACTTTATTCACGGCCTGATGCGCATGGATACGCTGAAACCGGATACCTGCGAGATCAGCGGCCCCGATTTCGCCTGGCAGGGTGATGCGCTGGTGATCGGTATCGGTAATGGTCGTCAGGCGGGCGGCGGTCAGCGGTTGTGCCCTTCTGCCCTGATCAACGATGGCAGACTGGACGTCAGTATTGTCACCGCACAGGAGCTGCTGCCTACCCTGCTGCACTCGCTGACCGGCGACGATGACAATCCCGGCATCGTCACCACGCAACTGGAGTCACTGACGATCCGTTCTCCGCATGAGATGACCTTTAACCTTGATGGCGAGCCGCTTTCCGGGCGCGAATTCATGATTGAGGTGATGGCGGGGGCGCTGAGCTGCCGCCTGCCGCCGCAGTGCGCGCTGCTTGCCTGAACCAACATCAGGGGCGAAAGCCCCTTTTTTATTGCTGCCAATAGCGCCTATTTTGTTCGTAACATTCCCCCTGCTGCCTCGCTTTATGACGCCTTAATCGCCGTTTTCAGACAATGTAAACACTCTGTGATTCCGTTCACAACTCTGCCACCCTAACTTGTATGGTAGTATTAAAGAGCGTACTTTTTCATCATTGAACGCTGACTTAAGGCAACCAGGATGAAAATTGTTAAGGCAGAAGTATTTGTAACCTGCGCAGGCAGAAACTTTGTCACCGTAAAAATCACCACCGATCAGGGTCTGACCGGCATTGGCGACGCAACGCTGAATGGCCGTGAATTACCGGTCGCCTCCTACCTGAAAGATCACGTCTGCCCGCAGCTGATTGGCCGCGATGCGCATCAGATCGAAGACATCTGGCAATATTTCTACAAGGGCGCTTACTGGCGTCGTGGCCCGGTCACCATGTCCGCTATCTCGGCCGTCGATATGGCACTGTGGGATATCAAAGGCAAAGCCGCCAATATGCCGGTGTATCAGCTGCTGGGTGGCGCATCACGCACCGGCGTGATGGTCTATTGCCACACAACCGGCCACTCCATTGATGAAGTGATGGATGACTACGCGAAGCACAAAGAGCTGGGCTTCAAAGCGATTCGCGCGCAGTGCGGCGTCCCGGGCATGAAAACCACCTACGGTATGGCGAAAGGCAAAGGTCTGGCCTATGAGCCTGCAACCAAAGGTAACTGGCCGGAAGAGCAGCTCTGGTCAACTGAGAAATACCTCGATTTCACCCCGAAACTGTTCGCGGCCATCCGTGACAAGTTTGGTTTCGACGAGCACTTGCTGCATGACATGCACCATCGCCTGACGCCGATTGAAGCGGCGCGTTTTGGCAAGAGCGTGGAAGATTATCGCCTGTTCTGGATGGAAGATCCGACGCCTGCTGAGAATCAGGAGTGCTTCCGCCTGATCCGCCAGCATACCGTTACGCCGATTGCCGTGGGTGAAGTGTTCAACAGCATCTGGGATTGTAAGCAGCTGATTGAAGAACAGCTGATCGACTACATCCGCACCACCATTACGCATGCAGGCGGCATTACCGGTATGCGGCGTATCGCTGATTTTGCCTCGCTCTATCAGGTGCGCACCGGCTCGCACGGTCCTTCTGATCTCTCCCCTGTCTGCATGGCGGCTGCACTGCACTTTGGCCTCTGGGTGCCGAACTTCGGTGTGCAGGAGTACATGGGCTTCTCCGAACAGATGATGGAGCTGTTTGATGCTAACTGGACCTTTGACCAGGGCTACATGCATCCAGGTGACAAACCAGGTCTCGGCATTGAATTCAACGAGAAACTGGCGTCGAAATATCCCTATGAACCTGCCTATCTCCCGGTCGCCCGTCTTGAAGATGGCACCCTGTGGAACTGGTAAGGAGAAGCTGATGAAAAGCGTTGTTATTGAACAGCCGGGTGAACTGGTGGTGGCTGAACGTCCGCTGCCACAACCTGCGGCGGGCCAAGTCCGGGTCAAAGTGGCTTATGCCAGTATCTGTGGTTCTGATGTGCATATCTGGCACGGTCATAACCCGTTCGCGAAATATCCACGGGTAATTGGTCACGAATTTTTTGGCGTGATTGATGCGGTGGGCGACGGTGTTGATCCGGCCCGGGTGGGCGACCGCGTGGCGGTGGATCCGGTGGTGAGCTGCGGCAGCTGCTATCCCTGCTCGGTAGGCCGTCCCAATGTCTGCACCACACTGCAGGTGATTGGCGTGCACCGTGACGGCGGCTTCAGCGAGTTTGCGCTGGCTCCGGCGAAAAATGCCTTTTCCCTGCCGGAGAGCATCCCCGATCGGCTCGCCAGTCTGGTTGAGCCTTTCACTATCGCCGCCAATATCACCGCGTTTCTCAAACCGCAGCCAGATGATGTGGCACTGATTTACGGTGCCGGTCCGATGGGGCTCACTGCGATTCAGGTGCTGAAGGGCGTCTATAAGGTTAAAAAGGTGATGGTGGTGGATCGCCTGCCGGAAAGGCTGGCACTTGCAGAGCAGAGCGGTGCCGATCAACTGTTCGATAACAGCGAAATCCCGCTGGCGGCACAGCTTGAGGGCGTGCAGCCTACGCTGATTATCGACGCGGCCTGCCATCCCACCATTCTGGCTGAAGCGGCTGCCCTCGCCTCACCGGCTGCGCGCATCGGCCTGCTGGGCTTCTCCGGCGAGCCATGCAGCATTACTCAGCAGAGCCTGACCAGCAAGGAGCTGTCGCTGTTTACCTCACGTCTTAACAGCAATCGTTTCCCACAAGTGATCGAATGGATGGAAAAAGGGTTAATCCAGCCAGAGAAACTGGTCACGCACTACTTCCCGCTGCAGGAGATTGAGCGTGCGATGACCCTGTTTGAAAAAGATCCGCGCACCTGCTGCAAAGTCATACTTCAGATGGGTTAATTATCCGCTGAACACCAGGTCTACTCAGCCGGTGCGTACCCGCCGGCATGACTATAAAGATAAAACAGATCACGGAGTTTGTATGTTCAAGAATCTGCGCTGGACCCTCGTTTTGCTGCTGTTCCTGGTTTACATGATTAACTACCTCGATCGTGTCGCCCTGTCGCTGACGGTGCCGCTGGTGGAAAAAGATCTGGCGATCAATGCTGAGCAGTTTGGCATGATCTTCGGCAGCTTTTTCTTTGGCTATGCCCTGTTTAACTTTCTTGGCGGCCTTGCCACTGACCGCTATGGCCCTAAAATTGTGCTGGCTGTGGCGGTAGGTGCCTGGTCCATTTTCTGCGGCATGACCGCACTGGCCACCGGCTTCTGGTCGCTGCTGATCCTGCGTGTGCTGTTCGGCATGGCTGAAGGCCCGATCTGCTCCTCGGCCAACAAAGCGATTAACGGCTGGTTCCCGAAAAAACAGGCCGCGACGGCCATGGGCTTACTGAGTGCCGGATCACCTTTAGGTGGTGCGGTCGCTGGCCCGATCATTGGTTATCTGGCGCTCGCCTATGGCTGGCGTCCGGCGTTCGTGATTGTCTGCTGCATCGGTCTGGTGTGGATGGCGTTCTGGCTCTTCTTCGCCGCTGACAATCCGGCGAAGAGCAAGCGTGTCAGCGAAGAGGAACGTCTGCTGATTGATCGCCTGAAAGCAACGAACCCGAATGATGAAGTTGACCTGTCGGAAACGTCACATCCGTTTGGTTACTACCTGCGCCAGCCGATTATCCTGGTCACCGCTTTTGCCTTCTTCTGCTACAACTACATTCTGTTCTTCTTCCTGAGCTGGTTCCCGGCCTACCTGGTGCAGGCGCACGGCCTGGATATCAAATCGATGAGCATCACCACCATGATCCCGTGGATCGTCGGTTTCGTTGGCCTGGCGCTGGGTGGCTGGATCTCCGATAAGATCTTTAACATCACCGGCAAGCTGTTGTTGTCCCGCAAAATTGTGCTGGTGGTCTCACTGCTGGCCGCCGCAATTTGTGTGGCGCTGGCGGGTACGATAAAAGATGTGGTGCCTGCGGTAATTATGATGTCGGTGTCGATTTTCTTTCTCTATATCACCGGCGCAATCTACTGGGCGATTATTCAGGATGTGGTGCACAAGAGCCGTATCGGCAGCATCAGCGGCTTTATCCATCTGGTGGGTAGCCTCTCCGGCATCATCGGGCCCATCGTCACCGGGTTTATTGTTCATCACACCGGTAAATTCGATAGCGCCTTTATCCTTGCGGGCTGTGTCGCCGCGCTGGGTGCCTTCCTGGTGTTATTTGTGATTCGCAGTCCGAAAACCCAGGATAAACCGGTTTCGGTCTGAGTGTTGTTTCGCTAACAGATGTATGATTTCGGGGCGCTTTGCGCCCCGTTTGCCATAAGGATGGACTATGTTACAGATTGATCGCCTGCCCGCGGAGGTCAAGCGCCCCGCTTACGACCGCAGCCAGTTAAAAACCCGCATGGTACATATCGGTTTTGGTGCATTTCACCGCGCCCATCAGGCGCTCTGCAGCGATAAGCTGGCTGAACAGGGCAGCGACTGGGGATATTGTGAAGTGAACCTCAACAGCGGCGCGTTGATTGAGGCCCTGCGAGAGCAGCATCTGCTTTATACCCTCACCGAGATGGCCGATGATTCATTGCATACCCGGGTGATTGGCGTCATTACTCAGGCACTGCACGGCAAAAGTGACGGTATTGAGGCGGTGATCAATGCCATGAGCCAGCCTGAGGTGGCGATTGTCTCCATGACTGTCACCGAGAAAGGCTATTGTCACCAGCCAGCCAGTGGCAATTTAAATCCCGATCACCCTGACATCGTGCATGACCTGCAGAATCCTGATTCGCCGCGTTCGCTACCCGGTCTGATTCTGGCCGCAATTCGCCGCCGACGGGATCAGGGCTTACCCGCCTTTAGCGTGATGTCCTGTGACAACATGCCGGAAAACGGTCACGTGACCCGCAACGTTGTTGTACAACTGGCACAGCATCAGGATCCGGCCCTGGCAGACTATATTCAGCAACACATTACCTTCCCCTCCACCATGGTGGATCGTATCGTTCCGGCCATGACCGATGCGGCGTTTGCGGCACTAGGCGCGCGTCTGGGTTCCGATGACCCGGTTGCGGTTGAAGCGGAGCCCTTTTTTCAGTGGGTGATTGAAGATAACTTCGTCAATGGCCGTCCGGCGTGGGAAAAAGCGGGCGCAGAACTGGTCAGTGACGTTCTGCCCTATGAAGAGATGAAACTGCGCATGCTCAATGGCAGCCACTCTTTCCTGGCCTATCTCGGCTTCCTGGCAGGTTATGAATACATAAGCGACTGCGTGGCCGATTCCCATTTCCGCGCTGCCGCCCGTTCACTGATGATCGATGAACAGGCGCCGACGCTGCGTACCCAGGGCGTGGATCTCAACGCCTATGCCGATTCGCTTATCGCCCGTTACGAAAACCGTGCCATTAAACATCGCACATATCAAATCGCCACTGACGGATCGCAAAAATTGCCACAACGCATGCTCGACAGTCTGCGCTGGCACCTGCAGCGCGGCAGCCGCTGCGACCTGCTGCTGCTGGGCGTGGCAGGCTGGATGCGCTATGTCGGCGGCATCGATGAACAGGGTCAACCGATTGAGATCCGCGATCCGCTGAAAGCCACGCTGGCAGAGACGGTTGCCGGTAGCGAAGAAGGCGAAGCGCGTGTCCGTGCGCTATTGGGTCTGCGCGACATCTTTGGCGACGATCTGGCGCAGAACGCCGATCTGGTTGCCCGACTGACAACGTATTACCAGCAGCTGACGACTCAGGGCGCGCGGGCGACGGTGCAACAGTGTATGAGCCAGGCATAACAGCCTGGTGACAAAGCGCTGGCGCAGACGCAGCGCGCTGATTAGACTGACACTTTCCCATCGCGCTGGCCCCTGCCAGCCGTAATATGGATATTGCTGCATGTCGATCGCCTATACCATTACTACCAGCGAACCGGTAAATCAGCAGATTTACCGGTATCTGCGCAAAGATATCGTCACCTGCGCAATTCAGCCGGGCTCGCTGCTCTCGGAAAAAGAGGTGTCCGCGCGCTTCAACGTTTCACGCCAGCCGGTGCGCGAAGCGTTCATCAAGCTGGCCGAAGCCGGACTGGTACAGGTATTGCCGCAGCGTGGCACTTTCGTGCGCAAAATCTCCGCTAAGCGGGTGGCGGATGGCCGCTTTATCCGGGAGGCCGTTGAGGTGTCGGTGGTTCGCCGTGCGGCACTGGAGATTGAGGATCCGGCCCTGATGGTGCTGGAGCATAACCTGCAGCTGCAGCGCATGGCCGCTGAGCGGCATGACAGCCAGGCTTTTCTCACTCTGGACGATGAGTTTCATCGCCTGATTGCTGAAAGCATTGACTGTAAGCTGGCCTGGGAAACGGTGGAGAACATCAAAGCGGCCATGGACCGGGTGCGGTTTCTGACGCTGAGTGAAGTCTCTCCACCGGACAAGCTGATTGAGCAGCATGAAGAGATTTTTGCGGCGCTGAAGCGTCATGACGCCGATGCAGCCGAAGCGGCAATGCGTCGTCATCTGCAGGAGATGATCTTCTCTATCACCCCGATTGCCGAGCGTAACAGCGCCTGGTTTGAAGCACCCTGAACCTGAAACCGCCCGCACCACCTGATTACCAGGTCGATGCGGGCCTTCGTCGTTACCACCATTGATGAAAATGGTGAACCGGTCCGATACCCTTCCCGACCTCCAGCGAATCTGCCTGCAGCAGCGCCTGCTGTAACCAGTTTTTGGCTTCTGCAATCGTCTCTGCCCAGTCAGCATGACGTGGTCGCAACGCGGCTAAGGCTGCCGACAGCGTACAGCCTGTGCCGTGCGTATGACGGGTATTTACCCGCGGCGTACTGAATCGCTGCTCTGCTGAGTGCGTGATCAGCCAGTCCGGGCTCTCCGCCGCCGCAAGGTGACCGCCCTTCATCAGCACAGCCTGACAGCCCAGTGCCAGCAATGCCCGTCCCTGCTCGCGCATTTCCTCTTCATCTGCCGCAATGGCGCAGTCCAGCAACGCCGCCGCTTCCTGCAGATTAGGTGTGATCAGCGAGACCTGCGGCAATAACAGCTCCCGAACACGGGCTACGGCGTCTGGCGAGAGCAACGCATCACCACTTTTCGCGACCATGACCGTGTCCAGCACAACAAACGGGATTGCCGCACGCATCAGCCGTTCCGCAACCTGCTCCACGATAGCCGTTTCTGACAGCATGCCAATTTTTGCACTGTCGATGCGCACATCACTGAGCACTGAATCAAGCTGGGCGGCAACAAAGTCAGGCGTAATGCGATAAACCGACTGCACGCCGCAGGTGTTCTGTGCCACCAGCGCGGTAATGACGCTGGTGCCATAGGCTCCCAGAGCCGAGAAGGTTTTCAGATCGGCCTGAATACCAGCGCCGCCGCTGGGATCGGTACCCGCAATCGTCAGAGCGTTAATACGCTTCATGATTATCCTCCAGCGTCCAGAGTGCATCTATAAACGCTGTGGCAAAGCTGCCGGGTCCGGCAGCCTGTGCCGCCGCCTTTTCACCCGCCAGCGCCATCACCTGACAGGCGGCCGCGACATTCATGAGCCGATCGCCTGGCAGAGAACTGAACCCCGCCACCACTGCCGAGAGGGCGCAGCCGGTCCCGACTACCCGTGTCATTAAGGTGTTTCCACCTTGTATAGCAAGGAGTCGCTGACCATCGGTGGCGTAGTCCACTTCACCGGTGACGATTACCAGCGTGCTCCAGGTTTTCGCGAGCTGCCGGCCCGCACCGAGTGCTGCATCCGCCTGATGCAGCGTGTCGACACCGCGTCCGCCGCTGGCCTGTTGTGCCAGCGCCAGAATCTCTGACGCATTACCCCGAATTACCGCCGGTTGCTGGCTTAACAATTGCTGGCAGAAGTCACTGCGCAGCGTCAGTGCGCCGACGGCAACCGGATCGAGTGTCCAGGGCGTGCCCGCCTGATTAGCCGCGGTGACGGCAGCCTGCATCGCCTGCTGGCGCTCGCGGGTTAAGGTGCCCACGTTAATCAGCAGTGCATCGGCCATGCTACTGAACTGGGCGGCCTCAGCGGCATCGATCACCATCGCCGGTGAGGCATGGAGTGCCAGCAACACGTTGGCGGTGAAGTTCTGGACCACGTCATTGGTCATACAGTGCACCAGTGGTGACTGGCGGCGGAAAGCGTGCAGAATGGGCGCGAAGTGCGCGGCAGAAAGGTGTTGAGATTGATGTGTCATCGTAGCTCCCAACCGGCGAACAAGAAGGCGAATGCGGTCAGGCATCAGACTTCCCTACGCTGGCATTATCCAGTTCAGGTCAGCGGGTTTTTCTCAGCCCTTTCCGTGTGGAAAGCGGCACCCCGAGTCGTGTTACGGCTTGCAGCATAGGCAAGCCGCGCAGCGAAAGCAAGCGACTCCCGCCGGGGAAATAATCGGAGCTGAAACAATTCACATGATCCCGATCAACGCCTGAGGGTGCAAAAAAAGGCTTAATGCTGCGGGTTAACGAGATACCTTTTTATAGGTAGTCCCGCTTATTACCCGGATGGGTAATATTTCCCGCAGTGACTCTGGTTACCCCATAATAATTAACCTGCTTGCAGCATCATCGTAAAAAACACTTTATTTCATGGGGTTAGAAAACTCCTGAAGCGGAACTTCATACTATTCAGGATGTATGATGCGATTTTTAGCGCTTATTCCACACCGCCATCGATGGCAGGATATTAATATTGAACGCAAGGGTGCCGTGGCACCCAATGGCAGACAGTACCTCTCCACCTATATTTCCGCCCGCTGCACAGGCTGTGGCGAAATTATTCACCGGGTCTATTATCGCGACATCAGCGATCACCAGGCGCGCCGCTGGTTAGGTTAGCGTCCCGGCTACGGTCATTCCGGACACAGTTCAGGTTAACAGTTAGTTAGCAATTTGTTAGTCTGGTAACTAATCATCGTCTGACCAGACTCTCTTTATGCCACTGCTGTTTGAAAGCTTAAGCCATCAAATTTACCTGTCAGCCCCGCTGTTTATCCTGATCCTGCTGGGGTACTGCCTCACGCGCCTCGGGAAATGGCCCGCCAGCATCAGCGAAGGGATGAACCGCTTTGTGTTTAACGTTGCCCTGCCCTGCATGCTGTTTCGGGTGATGAGCACCTTCTCGCAAAGTCCGCCGGTGGATGCGCGCCTGTTGCTGGCCTTTTTCGGCAGTTGCCTGCTGGTGTTTATCGTGGGGCGACTGCTGGCAACAAGGCTGTTTAATCTGGATGGCGTAGCGGCGTCGGTTTTTGCGCTGGGCGGCATCTTTTCCAATAACGTGATGCTGGGGATCCCAGTGGCCACGGTACTGCTGGGACCAGAAGCCCTGCCCCCGGTGGCGCTGGTGCTGGTGTTTAACAGCCTGATCCTCTGGACCTTACTGACCGTTTCGGTCGAGTGGGCAAAACAGGGCAGCTTCTCGCTGGAAGGACTCTGGCGCACCCTGCTCGGCGTGCTGAAGAATCCGCTGATCATCGGTATTCTCAGCGGTACAGCCTGGAGCTTTCTGCAACGTCCCTTGCCGCTGCTGGCCGCTGAACCGCTAAAGATGCTGGCCTCACTGGCCGCACCTCTGTCGCTGGTGACGCTGGGCATGAGCCTGGCGCACTATCGGGTGCGGGATGGCTTAAAAGAGAGCTATACCATCTGCCTGCTGAAACTGGTGCTGCAACCGATGACGGTATGGGCTATCGCGTGGCTGACCGATCTGCCGCCGCTGGAGAGTAAAGTGGTGGTGCTGCTGGGATCGATGGCAGTCGGGGTTAACGTCTATCTGATGTCGCAGAAGTTCAATGTCATTACCGGCCCGGCGGCGGCGAGCATGCTCTTTTCTACCGTGTTTGCGGCGGTGACAACGCCAATCTGGATGATGCTGATGACGCTGGCGGGCTATTAACAGGCTAAAAAAAAGCCCCTCAGCAGGCGTGCTGAAGGGCTATTGTCTGGCTAACTAAATGTTACTCTGCCGATTTGGTACGAATCAGATAGTCAAAAGCGCTCAGTGAGGCTTTAGCACCTTCGCCGCTGGCGATGATGATCTGCTTGTACGGTACGGTGGTGCAGTCGCCCGCGGCGAACACGCCTTTCAGGCTGGTTTCGCATTTACCATCAATGATGATCTCACCCATTTTGTTGCGCTCAACCGCCCCTTCCAGCCATGGGGTGTTCGGCAGCAGACCGATCTGAACGAAGATACCGGAGAGCGGCAGTTCATGAGTGGTCTGCGTCGTGCGATCGATATAGTGCAGGCCGGTGACTTTGGTGCCGTCGCCTTTCACTTCGGTGGTCTGGGCGTTCAGAATCACATCCACGTTCTTCAGGCTGCGCAGCTTATCCTGCAGCACCTGATCGGCGCGCATCTCACCGGCAAACTCCAGCAGCGTAACGTGTTCAACGATACCGGCCAGGTCAATGGCCGCTTCCACGCCGGAGTTACCGCCGCCGATCACCGCCGTGCGTTTGCCTTTAAACAGCGGGCCATCGCAGTGTGGGCAGTAGGTCACGCCTTTGGTGCGATACTCTTCTTCACCCGGCACGCCCATGTTACGCCAGCGTGCGCCGGTCGCCAGGATGATACTGCGTGATTTCAATACTGCGCCAGAGGCGGTTTCGATGGCGTGCATTCCGCCCTCTTTCGCTGCCGGGATCAGTTTGATGGCGCTCTGGCTTTCAATGACGTCCACGTTGTAATCGTCTACGTGTGCGCGCAGTGAACCGGCCAGTTTTGCCCCTTCGGTTTTCGGTACGGAGATATAGTTTTCGATATCGACCGTATCCAGCACCTGGCCGCCAAAACGCTCACCCAGCAGGCCGGTACGGATACCTTTACGTGCTGAGTAGATGGCTGCCGCTGCGCCCGCCGGGCCGCTGCCGATAATCAGGACTTCATAGGCGTCACGCTTGTTCAGCTCTTCCGCCGCACGTTTGTCTGCATTGGTATCCACTTTGCTGACGATTTCCGCCAGGCTCATGCGACCCTGACCAAACTCTTTACCATTGAGGTAAACCGCTGGCACGCCCATCACGTTACGTTCCTGAATCTCGTTCTGGAACAGGCCACCGTCGATAGCGGTGTGGCTGATACGCGGGTTAATCACCGCCATCAGGTTCAGCGCCTGTACGACGTCAGGGCAGTTATGGCATGAGAGCGAATAGTAGGTTTCGAAATGGAAGTCGCTGTCCAGCGCGGCAATCTGATCCAGCAGGCTTTGTGCTTCTTTCGACGGATGCCCACCGGTCTGTAACAGTGCCAGCACCAGTGAGGTAAATTCGTGACCCAGAGGTGAACCGGCAAAACGCGGGCCGCTGTTCGAACCTGGGTTGGTGATCAGAAATGAGGGCTTACGCACCTGACGATCGTTCTCTTCGCGGAAGCTGACTTTGTCAGACAAACCGGCGATATCAACCAACAGTTCACGGATCTCGGTTGATTTTGCACCTTCGTCCAGCGTGGCAATCAACTCAACAGGTTTGGTTAATTTCTCAAGGTAAGCCTTGAGCTGGGTTTTCAGATTTGTGTCGAGCATAGTGATATCCTGGTCAAAAAATCGGGTGCCGCAGCACCCGATTGGAGAATGGTCGAAAGGCCGAAGCGGAATTAGATTTTGCCAACCAGGTCCAGAGACGGAGCCAGTGTTGCATCACCTTCTTTCCATTTAGCCGGGCACACTTCACCTGGGTGAGAAGCCACGTACTGAGCCGCTTTCACTTTGCGCAGCAGGTCAGAGGCGTCACGGCCAATACCTTCAGCAGTGATTTCGATTGCCTGAATAACGCCTTCAGGGTCAACGATAAAGGTACCACGGTCAGCCAGACCTTCGTCTTCGCGCATGATTTCGAAGTTACGGGTCAGCGCGCCAGTCGGGTCACCGATCATCGTGTACTGGATTTTCGCGATGGTGTCAGAAGAACCGTGCCAGGCTTTGTGGGTAAAGTGGGTATCGGTAGAAACGGAGTAAATATCTACGCCCAGTTTCTGGAACTCTTCGTAGTGATCAGCCACGTCGCCCAGCTCGGTCGGGCAGACGAAGGTGAAGTCAGCTGGATAGAAGAAGAACACACTCCATTTACCTTCAACGTCTTTCTCGGTTACGTCGATGAATTCGCCGTTTTTGAATGCTGCGTTTTTGAACGGCTTGATTTTGGTATTGATAATAGACATCTGGTGGCCTCCGTTAAAATATGTGATGCAGGTTACATAATTTTCGGGCCAACATCTAATATGCAGTCGTTATCAATCTGATTAACGAAAGCTATCAAACGTTGAGAGCCTGATGCTCTCTGGCCCGACAGGCAGTGTACAGCGATTTACGTGACATTTAACCCGCTTTATCTTTTACGCCCTCTCCGCGAATCGCTGCTAATTTTGTAAGACCGGATTAAAAGGGAGCTGACTTGTGGAGATTCGTCCGTTTACTGAAGCCGATCGTCCTTTTCTGCGTACGCTGTTTCTGGCGGCGCGTCGGCATAACTGGCGCTGGCTGGACGGCAGCGAGTGGCAGCTGGAAGATTTTGATGGGGTAATCCTGGGTGAAACCGTGCTGGTCGCGGAAGCTGACGGGCAGCGGGTCGGATTTGCCGGCCTGCTGGAGAACGATAACTTCCTGCACAGCCTCTATGTCGATCCTGACTGGCAGGGTCGCGGCGTGGGCAGCGCTTTGCTTAAGGCGGCAGAGGCGCGCTTTACCTCAACCGGTGCGCTGAAGTGCCTGCAGAAAAATAAAGCGGCACAGGCCTTTTACCTGAAACATGGCTGGAAGATGATTTCACAGGGCGAAGGCGAACATGGCGGCTACGTGTTAATGCACTACCCGCTGGCCTCACAATATGCCAGCGGGTCGGGTCGGGCTTAAAGCGCGCGGAAGGCAATGTCGCCGGGGATGACCTCGCCCTGCCAGTAAAGCTGGGCAGCAACGCGTCCGGCCAGCTGGCGATACAGCGCGGTAAACTCGCTATCGGGCCGGCGAATCACCGTCGGCTGACCTTCATCGAGATCTTCACGCAGGTCAATGTGCAGCGGCAGCTGAGCCAGCAGCTGCGTCTGGTAATCCTCTACCAGTTTCTGTGCGCCGCCGGTGCCGAAAATCGGCTCATGGAAGCCACACTGACTGCAGACATGCAGGCTCATGTTTTCCACCACGCCAAGCACCGGCACATTGACCTTTTCAAACATCACCAGCCCTTTGCGGGCATCAATCAGGGCGATATCCTGCGGCGTGGTCACCACCAGCGCGCCGGTGACCGGTACGTTCTGCGCCAGCGTCAGCTGAATATCGCCGGTACCGGGTGGCATATCCAGCACCAGATAATCCAGCTCAGGCCACAGCGTCTCATTCAGCAACTGCATCAGCGCTTTGCTGGCCATCGGCCCGCGCCACACCATCGCATTATCGTCCGTGACCAGATAACCAATAGAGTTGGTTGCCAGCCCGTGCGCCATGATTGGTGCCATGTGGGTGCCATCCGGCGAGGAAGGCCGTTGATCCTGGGTGCCGAGCATGTTCGGCACTGACGGGCCATAAATGTCGGCGTCAAGAATGCCGACCCGCGCGCCCTCTGCAGCCAGCGCCAGCGCCATGTTCACGGCGGTGCTGGATTTACCCACGCCGCCTTTGCCAGAGCTGACCGCAATAATATTTTTCACGCCGTTGACGCCCGGCTGGTTTTTCACCCGTTTCAGGGTAGCGATGTCATGGCTGAGTCGCCAGTCGATGGCACCTGCACCGGTCTGACGCAGCAGTTCGGCGCTGACCTGCTCTTTCAGGACGTCGAACCCGCTGGCCCAGGCAAACGGCATCAGCAGCTCCACATGCAGCGTACCGTCAAGCTGTGCCACGTGATGTAACGCCTTCAGGGCGGTGAGATTCTGCTTAAGGGTCGGATGCTCAAAGCTTCTCAATACGCCAGCCACGATGGCGCGCAGGCCTTCTGGCGTCTGCGGTTCCCGGGATTGTGCTGTCATCCCCTACTCCTTATTTCTGCTGTGCTTACGCTGTGTTTCAGCGATGTATTGTCAATGATATCAGATGCTCGTGGATCTGCGGTGACCCGAGGGGTGAATCCCTTGTGTTTACGCAGGAGAAGCCTTCAGTTACCATCTAAGCCCGTTTTTTCAATCAACAGAAAGCTACGCAAACTATGACTCAAGTCGCTAAAAAAATTCTGGTAACGTGCGCACTGCCTTACGCGAACGGATCAATCCATCTCGGCCACATGCTCGAGCATATCCAGGCCGACATTTGGGTGCGTTATCAGCGAATGCGTGGCAATCAGGTTTATTTCATCTGCGCCGATGATGCGCACGGCACGCCTATCATGCTGAAAGCTCAGCAGTTAGGGATTGCACCGGAGCAGATGATTGCAGAAATGAAAAGCGAACATGAAGCCGACTTTGCCGGTTTCAACGTCAGCTATGACAACTATCACTCGACCCACGGCGACGAAAATCGTGAGCTTTCGGCGCTGATTTATGGCCGTCTGAAAGAGAACGGTTTTATTAAAAACCGCACAATCTCCCAGCTTTACGATCCGGAAAAAGGGATGTTCCTGCCGGACCGTTTTGTAAAAGGCACCTGCCCGAAATGTAAATCTGCCGATCAGTATGGCGATAACTGCGAAGTGTGTGGCGCGACCTACAGCCCGACCGAGTTGATCGAGCCAAAATCGGTGGTCTCTGGCGCGACGCCGGTTCTGCGCGACTCTGAACACTTCTTCTTTGATCTGCCCTCGTTCAGCGCCATGCTGCAGGCCTGGACCCGCTCGGGTGCGCTGCAGGATCAGGTGGCGAACAAAATGCAGGAGTGGTTCGAATCGGGCCTGCAGCAGTGGGATATCTCCCGCGACGCGCCCTACTTCGGCTTTGAAATTCCGGACGCGCCAGGAAAATATTTTTATGTCTGGCTGGATGCACCTATCGGTTACATGGGCTCGTTCAAGAACCTGTGCGACAAGCGCGGCGACATCGACTTCGACGAATTCTGGCGTAAAGACTCCACGACCGAGCTCTATCATTTCATCGGTAAAGATATCGTCTACTTCCACAGCCTGTTCTGGCCAGCGATGCTGGAAGGCAGTAACTTCCGCAAGCCGAACAACCTGTTTGTGCACGGCTATGTCACCGTCAACGGTGCCAAGATGTCGAAGTCGCGCGGCACCTTTATTAAAGCCAGCACCTGGCTGCAGCATCTGGATGCGGACAGCCTGCGTTACTACTACGCGGCGAAACTCTCTTCACGTATCGACGATATCGACCTGAATCTGGAAGATTTCGTCCAGCGCGTAAACGCCGACATCGTCAACAAAGTGGTTAACCTGGCGTCACGTAATGCGGGCTTTATCACCAAACGCTTTGACGGCAAACTGGCGGCTGAGCTGGCCGATCCGGCGCTCTATCAGACCTTTGTGGACGCGTCAGAGAAGATTGGTGACGCCTGGGCCAGTCGTGAATACAGCCGTGCTATCCGTGAGATCATGGCGCTGGCTGACCTGGCGAACCGTTATGTCGATGAGCAGGCTCCGTGGGTGGTGGCGAAGCAGGAAGGCCGTGATGCCGATCTGCAGGCGATCTGCTCAATGGGCATTAACCTGTTCCGCATTCTGATGACCTGGCTGAAGCCGGTGCTGCCGTCACTGAGCGCCCGCGCAGAAGGCTTCCTGAACTGTGAGCTGAGTTGGGATGCTATCGCGCAACCGCTGCTGGACCACCAGGTTGCGCCATTCAAAGCGCTCTACAGCCGCATTGAGATGGCAAAGGTTGAAGGACTGATTGAAGCCTCGAAAGAGGATGCCGCTGCCGCCAGTGCACCGGCCGCAAGCGGCCCGCTGGCAGATTCGCCGGTAGGTGACACCATCACCATCGACGATTTCGCTAAAGTTGATATGCGCGTGGCGCTGATTGAGCAGGCGGAACTGGTTGAGGGTTCGGACAAGCTGCTGCGCCTGCAGCTCGACCTGGGCGGTGAAAAGCGTCAGATCTTCTCGGGTATCCGCGCCGCCTATCCCGATCCTTCCGTACTGGTCGGTAAAATGACCATTATCGTGGCCAACCTCGCGCCGCGTAAAATGCGCTTTGGTATCTCTGAAGGCATGGTGCTGTCAGCGGGTCCTGGCGGCAAAGATCTGTTTGTGCTGTCCGTCGACAGCGGTGCTGTACCGGGAATGCCCGTTAAGTAACACTCTGCACTCTGCGGCTTTGACCGCTTAGCGCAGTGCCGTTCTCACACCCTTCGTGCCTCATCACGGGCGCGAAGGGTTATCACTCCTCGCTCTGAATGTGCACCGCTTCCATTCCACTCCCGCCTCTGAAAATCTGTATCTGCTACTGTCACACCGCTGCATAAATGTGATCGCTAGCACGCTAAGCGGTTAATGCGTATGATGAAGCTCAGTGAAAACAGGAGCCTGCCATGCTCACCGTGCTGTCTGTCTGCGGGCGCTATCTTCGCGCCTTTATCATCATTTATCTCTGCTTATACGCCGGAATCGGCATCGCCTCGCTGCTGCCCATCAAACTGCCTGGCAGCATCCTTGGGATGTTAATTCTGTTTGCCCTGCTCGCCTCGCAGATCCTGCCTGTCAGTTGGGTTAAACCGGGCTGCCATCTGCTGATTCGCTATATGGCGCTGCTGTTTGTGCCGATCAGCGTCGGGGTAATGAGCTACACCGATATTCTGACGGCGCAGTTTGGCCCTATCGTGATCTCCTGCGTCGTCAGCACCTTCCTGGTTCTCTCTATTGTCGGCGTAAGCGCTCACCAGCTTCATAGTCGCCGCCCGGCCGGGGAGTCAGGCGATGAGTGAAATATGGTGGTCACTGCCACTGACGCTGGCGGCATTTTTTCTGGCGCGCAAACTGGCGATACGGCTGAAAATCTCGCTGCTCAATCCGCTGCTGGTGGCGATGGCGATTATTATCCCGATTCTGCTGCTGTTGCAGCTGCCCTATTCGCGCTATTTCGCGGGCAGTCAGATTCTTAATCAGCTACTGCAACCGGCTGTTGTCGCGCTGGCACTGCCGCTGTATGAGCAGATGCATCAGATCCGTGCCCGCTGGAAATCGATTATTGGCGTCTGCTTTATCGGCAGTGTGACCGCCATGACCTCTGGCACCGCTATTGCTCTGTGGATGGGTGCCACGCCTGAAATCGCCGCTACCATCGTTCCTAAATCCGTTACCACGCCCATTGCGATGGCCGTCTCCGGTTCGCTGCACGGTATTCCCGCCATCAGCGCCATCTGCGTGCTGATTGCCGGGGTACTGGGTGCGGTGTTCGGACATACTGTGCTGAATCTGCTTGGCGTGAAATCTAAGGCGGCGCGCGGACTGGCGATAGGTAACGCGTCGCACGCACTCGGCACAGCGCGCGCCGCTGAACTCGACTATCAGGAAGGGGCATTCAGCTCACTGGCGCTGGTGATCTGCGGCATCATCACCTCACTGCTGGCGCCGTTTATTTTTCCGCTGCTGCTGCACTGGTTTGGCTGAAAGTTTGCGAGAGATCTCGCAAAGTTGAAACATGCAACACAGGTTACATTGTCAGAGCGATGTGGATCACATATAAACCGGTGACTGGCACATCGCCCTGCTGAATCTAATGAGGCTCACATGCAATCCCGTTTCCTCTCTGCCTTTGAGGCATTGCCGTCAACGCTGCAAACCGCACTCGCTCCGCTGCTGGACGATCCTGGCTTTCAGGCGGTGCTGAGCGCCGACCAGGTCGCCTCACTGCAGCAACAGACGCAGATGGATGCCGATGCTCTGGCGCTGGCGCTGCTGCCCCTGGCGGCGGCCTGTGCCGTTGCTACCGTGTCGCATTTTAACGTCGGGGCTATTGCCCGTGGCGTCAGCGGCAACTGGTACTTCGGGGCCAACATGGAATTTATCGGTACGCCGTTGCAACAGACGGTTCACGCCGAGCAGAGCGCTATTACCCATGCGTGGCTGCGTGGCGAAAGTCAGCTTGAGACGATCACCGTTAACTACACACCGTGCGGTCACTGCCGTCAGTTTATGAACGAGCTGAACAGCGGTACGAACATTCGCATCAGCCTGCCACAACGCGCGATCAGCACCCTGGCCGATTATCTGCCGGATGCCTTTGGACCGCGCGATCTGGACATCACGACCTTCCTGATGGACAGCGTGGATCACGGCTATGTAGCCGAAGGCGATGAACTGGTGCAGGCCGCGGTTGCCGCTGCCAATGCCAGCCACGCGCCTTACAGCCAGTCACACGCCGGTGTTGCGCTGCTGACCGCAAACGGCGCGATTGTCACCGGGCGCTATGCGGAAAATGCCGCCTTTAACCCGAGTTTCCCGCCCCTTCAGGCGGCGCTGGTCCTGCTCAACATACAGGGTGGCGATGTTCGTCAGATAAAAAAAGCGGTATTAGCCGAAGTGGAAAATGCCACGCTAAGCCAGTTCGCCGCCACACAGGCGACACTTGAGACATTTGGTTGCGGTGAGCTGCTGCAGGTGACGCTGTACAAAGCATAACCCGCTGTCAGAGAGGCCACAGTTTTGTGAGCTTTTATGAACAAACGCTGTACTTCTGCAGGAAATTTCATAGGATCTGGCGCCAGAATTCACGTCATTACAAATTACTCTGAATAATTCAGGTTGCAGGATGGCAGCACGGTCGTAAATGTTTCTGCAGCGGTTACCCTGCCGCTGCCAGGCCTGCAGTCTGAGCTATAACGGGTAAGAAAACTGGCGCTACCTTTCCGGCGTGACGCCAGACAACACTGCAACCGGAGCATTACCGCATGGAACTCGACTACGAAAGTAAACGCCCGCTGTATATCCCTTATGCTGGCCCGATTTTGCTGGAATTTCCCCTGCTGAACAAAGGCAGCGCCTTTAGTATCGAAGAACGTAACGAATTCAACCTCAACGGTCTGCTGCCAGAAGCAGTGGAATCGATTGAAGAGCAGGCGCAGCGTGCCTGGCGTCAGTTCCAGGACTTCAAAAACAATAACGATAAGCATGTCTACCTGCGTAACATCCAGGACACCAACGAAACGCTGTTCTACCGCCTGCTGGATAACCATCTCGAAGAGATGATGCCCATCATCTACACCCCGACCGTCGGCGCAGCCTGTGAACACTTCTCTGAAATCTACCGTCGTGCGCGTGGCGTGTTCATCTCCTACCCTAACCGCGACCATATCGAAGATATGCTGCAAAACGCCACCAAGCAGAATGTGAAGGTGATTGTGGTGACTGATGGCGAGCGTATTCTGGGCCTCGGCGATCAGGGCATCGGTGGTATGGGTATCCCGATTGGTAAGCTTTCACTCTACACCGCCTGTGGCGGCATCAGTCCGGCTTACACCCTGCCGGTGGTGCTGGATGTTGGTACCAACAACCAGCAGTTGCTGAACGATCCGCTCTATATGGGCTGGCGTCATCCGCGCATCACCGGTGAAGAGTATGATGCGTTCGTGAACGATTTTATTCAGGCCGTTAAACGCCGCTGGCCGAAAGTGCTGTTGCAGTTTGAAGATTTCGCCCAGAAGAATGCCATGCCGCTGCTGAACCGCTATCGCGATGAAGTCTGCTGCTTTAACGATGATATTCAGGGCACAGCCGCCGTGACCGTGGGCACCCTGATTGCCGCCAGCCGCGCCGCTGGCAGCCGCCTGTGCGAGCAGAAAGTGGTGTTCCTGGGCGCCGGTTCCGCAGGTTGTGGTATCGCTGAACAGATCATCGCACAGATGAAATCCGAAGGTCTGAGTGACGAGGAAGCGCGTGGCCGGGTAATGATGGTGGATCGCTTTGGTCTGCTCACTGACAAGCTGCCTAACCTGCTCGATTTCCAGAGCAAGCTGGTGCAGAAGAGCGAAAACCTGCAGCAGTGGGATGTCACCAATGATTCCATCTCGCTGCTGGACGTGGTGCGCAATGCCAGACCCGATATTCTGATTGGTGTTTCTGGCCAGCCGGGCCTGTTCACCGAAGAGATCATCCGCGAGATGCACAAGCACTGTAAGCGCCCTATCGTGATGCCACTGTCGAACCCGACATCACGCGTGGAAGCGACGCCAGCCGATATCATCGCCTGGACTGACGGTGCCGCACTGGTCGCAACCGGCAGTCCGTTCTCGCCGGTGAGCTGGAACGGTAAAACCTATCCGATTGCGCAGTGCAACAACTCCTACATCTTCCCGGGCATTGGTCTGGGTGTGATTGCTTCGGGTGCCAGCCGCGTTACCGATACCATGCTGATGACCGCCAGCCGCGCGCTCGCTGACTGTTCTCCGCTGGTGAATGAAGGTGAAGGCCCGGTGCTGCCAGAGATTAAAGATATCCAGGGTGTATCGAAAATCATTGCGATGGAAGTGGGTAAAGCTGCTCAGCTGGCGGGTGTCGCCGTGGTGACCTCTGAAGATGTGTTGTCACAGGCTATCGCCAACAACTTCTGGCTGCCGCAGTACCGTCATTATCGTCGTACCTCGATTTAATCTTCAGACTGCCGGATTGCATCCGATCCGGCAGTGTTCAAAAAGAGCACAGCCAGCCGGCAGTAACTTGCTTCACAGTGACAGCTCAAGTAGCCTTGTCCCATCTCACTATTCTGACATCGAGTCTCCAGGCGCATGCTGAAACGCGTTTTCATTGGTCTGCTTTTCATCATCTTACTGATGATGGCAACGGCGCTCGGCCTTGATCGCTGGATCAGCTGGAAAACTGCGCCCTTTATCTACGAAAATGTCGCCTCTTTGCCACATCGTCAGGTCGGTGTGGTACTGGGTACGGCGAAATATTATCGCACCGGCGTCATCAATCAGTATTACCTTTATCGTATGCAGGGCGCGCTGAATGCCTACAACAGCGGCAAGGTCAATTATCTGCTGTTAAGCGGTGATAACGCGCTGCAAAGCTATAACGAGCCGATGACGATGCGCCGCGATCTCATCAAAGCCGGTGTCGATCCGGCTGATATCGTGCTGGACTATGCCGGTTTCCGCACGCTGGATTCGATTGTACGCACCCGCAAAGTGTTTGATACCAACGACTTCATTATTATCACACAGCGTTTCCATTGTGAGCGTGCGCTGTTTATCGCCTTACAGCTGGGTATTCAGGCGCAGTGTTATGCGGTGCCCTCACCAAAAAACATGCTTAGCGTGCGCTTCCGTGAGGTAGGTGCCCGGCTGGGCGCGCTGGTGGATCTCTTCCTGCTTAAGCGCGAACCGCGCTTCCTGGGCCCACTGGTGCCGATCCCCGCCGTACGCGATGTCCCTGAAGATGCACAGAGTTACCCGGCAGTGACGCCGGAGCAGCTGCTGGAGCTGGAACAGAAGCTGCGGAAATAGCTCACGCGCTGCGGCTTATTTATGCTGGTTACTGCTGTGCCGAAGTCTGGCAGTGACGTGCAGGGCTCACGGAACATACGCCTTCCGTAAAGACGCAGGACCTCTATACCTGACCTGGCGGGCTCAGCGTGGGCGATTACGCACCTCAGGGATGAGGTGCGTAATCGCGTGGGCCGAGCGTGTCATGGATGACGGCTTTTGCGACTTTCCGATCTGACCGTGTTCCCTTCGCAGACTCGATCTCACAGCGACAATGCCTGCACTCCAGCGACAATGCATGCACTCCAGCAACAATGCCTGCACTCCAGCGACAATCCCTTCTTTTACATAATAAAAAAGCGACCCGAAGGTCGCTTTGTGAGCACTGAAGAAGACTTACTTCTTACGGGAATATTTCAGGGAATCCAGCGCCACGGCGAAGATAATGATGCCGCCTTTAATGATGTACTGCCAGTAAGGGTTGACGCCGATATAGGTCAGACCGTAGTTGATGACGGTAAAGATCAACACACCGGTCACTACGCCCGCCACGCTACCCACACCACCGGCGAAGGAGACACCGCCGACCACACAGGCCGCAATCGCATCCAGCTCATACATAAAGCCAAGGTTGTTGGTGGCCGAACCGATACGCCCCGCTTCCAGCATCCCGCCGAAGGCGTAGAACACACCTGACAGGGCATAAATCATGATCAGGTTCAGGTTGACGTTAACGCCTGAGACTTTCGCCGCTTCCGGGTTACCGCCGATAGCAAAAATGTTCTTGCCGAAGCGGGTTTTGTTCCACAGCACCCAGACGAAAATAATGGCAATCACGGCGTAGAAGGTGATGAACGAAAGCTTGAAATCACCAAAGCGTAAGAAGCCCTGGGTAAATTTCGAGAACCCAGTATCAAAACCGGCAATCGGTGATGCGCCAACAAAGTCGTAATAGAGTGAGTTGATACCGTAAACGATGATCATGGTGCCCAGCGTGGTGATAAATGGCGTTACCTTGAGGTAAGCAATAATCACACCGTTGACCAGACCAATCACGCCGCCGATGATGCACACGGTCAGAATAACCAGTGGAATCGGCACCGTATCCAGCGTCGGGAAGACCTTGTTCGCGTTATCCATTGCCTGCAGCAGCGTCGCGGCGACCACCGCCGCCAGACCGACCTGACGTCCGGCTGACAGGTCAGTACCCTGGGTCACAATCAGACCCGCCACACCCAGTGCAATAATAATGCGCACCGAAGATTGGGTCAGAATATTACTCAGGTTCATTAAACTTAAAAATGAGGGGTCCTGGAAAATAATAATAGCCAGCAATACCAGCAGCACGACATAAATGCCGCCCTCTTTTAACCAGGTTAGCGCATTCTTTTTTGTAGTCGCTTTCATGTTAACAGCCCTTGCTTCATTAAAGGTGTAATGACGCTAAACGCAATATTTCGTTCTGCGTGGTCGTTTTGGTATCAACTATGCCTGCTACCAGACCATTACTCATTACCAGAATACGATCGGTAATGCCTAACAGCTCCGGCATTTCGGATGAGATAATAATGATGCCCTTTTCTCTTTTCGCCAGCTCAGCAATTAACTGGTAAATTTCGAATTTTGCACCAACATCAATACCGCGAGTGGGTTCATCAAGCATCAGGATTTCAGGCTGGGTCAATAACCAGCGGCCAATAATCACTTTTTGCTGGTTACCGCCCGAAAGCGAACCAATCTGGGTATGGTGGCCTGGCGTTTTTACACGCATAGAATCGATAACCCACTGGGTATCACTCTTCATGCGTTTATTATCCAGCAGTCCCATACTGTTTTTATATTTTTTGATATTGGAAATAAGCGAGTTAAAACCAATGTCAAGGAAAGCATAAATACCGGTTGAGCGACGCTCTTCAGTCACCAGCGCAAAACCGTGGTTAATGGCTTCATTGGCGCTGTGATTATTAATCGGTTTGCCATGCAGTTTAATGGTGCCGCCCGATTTTTCGCGAATGCCAAACAGCGTTTCGACGATATCGGTACGTTTGGCTCCCACCAGCCCGGCAATGCCGAGTATCTCCCCTTTACGCAAATCAAATGAGATGTCGCGAATCGATGGCTGACGCAGTGACGTCAGATGACGCACCTCAAGAATCGTCTCGCCTGGCACGTTGGTACGGTCAGGGAAACGCTGGTTCAGTGAACGGCCGACCATCATGGAGATGATCTTATCCATATCCAGCCCTTCCAGCGGCTGAGAGGTGATCCACTGACCATCACGCAGGATAGTGATCTCATCACACAGCTGGAAAATCTCTTCCATTTTGTGCGAAATATAAACAATGCCACAGCCGCGATCTTTCAGCTTACGAATAATCGTGAACAGGTGATTAACCTCTTTCTCGGTTAACGAGGAGGTTGGCTCATCCATAATCACAATTTTCGCGTCATAGGAAAACGCTTTGGCAATTTCAATCATCTGCATCTGCGATACAGAAAGATTGGCAACTTTGTCGCGCGGATCGATATCAATATCCAGCTCGTCAAAAATCGCTTTGGTATCCCGGTACATTTTATCCTGATCGACAAAGAAGCCTTTGCGTGGATAACGCCCAAGCCACATGTTGTCCATCACGGTACGCTGCAGAACCAGGTTTAATTCCTGATGCACCATCGACACGCCATTTTCCAGCGCCTCTTTGGAGCTTTTATAGTCGATCTCTTTACCCTGAAACAGGATACTGCCGGTATCTTTTTTATAAATACCAAACAGGCATTTTAATAAGGTGGATTTCCCGGCACCGTTCTCGCCCATTAATGCATGAACAGAGTGAGGCCGCACTTTTAAATTCACATTATCTAACGCTTTAACGCCGGGAAATGATTTTGAGACATCCGTCATTTCCAGCAGATATTCTCGCTGCGCGGTCGTATTATCACTGGCCATATTTTACCTGGCTAAAAAACGGTGGTGACATAAAAAAGGCGCGACAGCGGTCGCGCCCGTAATCGATCTTATTTCACGAACTGAGACAGATTTTCTTTATCAACCGGCACGTAAGGAACGCGGACGATCTTATCAACCATCTTGAAGTTTGTTCCGTCGGTGGCGGCTTTGCCGTTAGCCAGATTGTTGGCAATATCCAGCGTTGCTTTCGCCTGGTTTTCCGCATCGTTCAGCACGGTACCGGCCAGCGCACCGGATTTCACCAGCGCCAGCGCTTCTGGCAGTGCATCGACGCCAAAGACCGGGATTGAGGTCATGTTGTGCGCTTTCAGCGCTTCAACCGCACCCATCGCCATCGCATCGTTGTTGGCAATCACCACTTCGATTTTTTTGGCATTCGGGCCTGACAGCCACGCATCCATCTTATCTTTGGCCTGCGCGGTATCCCACATTGCAGTATCCATCGCTAACTGCTGGGTTTTCAGACCATCTTTGTTCAGGGTATCGATCACATATTTGGTACGGGCTTCTGCATCAGGATGACCCGGCTCGCCTTTCAGCAGCACGAACTGAATCTGACCATCTTTGTTCAGATCCCACGCTGGTGTGGCTTTCCAGTGCTTCTCAATCAGCTGACCCTGAATGATGCCTGACTCTTTAGAGTCGGTACCGACATAGTAAGCTTTGTCATAACCGGCCAGCACTTTGGCGTTAGGTTCTTTGTTGAAGAAGACCACCGGCACGTCGTTGGCACGCGCTTTGTCTACCACCACCGCAGCCGCAGCCGGGTCAACCAGGTTAATCGCCAGCGCTTTCACGCCTTTTGCCATCAGCACGTCAATCTGATCGTTCTGTTTGGACTGGTCATTCTGTGAATCATTCATCAGCAACTGCACGCCACCGATCGCTTTCGCTTCTTTCTCGATGTCTTTGCGTACCATTGACATGAAGTTGTCATCATATTTGTAAATAGTCACGCCGATACGGGTGTCAGCTGCGTGAGCGGTTGCACCAAACATCATGCTGGCAACCAGTGCTGTAAGCGTGAAAACCTTCTTATTCATGGTATCTCCGGTTTTATTATGCAGGGTCTTTTTAGCGCTACCGCGCCATACAGGCGGGAGAGCAATCGGTAAAACAGATCGGCGCGTCGGTTAACGTAATGAGAATGTTAAGCCATTGAACACCGTCTAAAACCTGACTTCCCTGTGACTGAATGCTTCCATGAAGAGGGTATGAACCCTTTAACCGGCTACTGAGACCACAACTGATGCCGTTACACTGGCGTTACATAATGTTTCAGTCCGGTAAGACGCTGCCATCATAGTGAGAGCAATGTTAATTAACTGTGAATGTAATCACAGATTGAAAACGGTTACATGGCTGAATCGCCTGAATTAGTGACGGACTCCACATTTTGCCGCTGCGCCACCGAATGACGCCGCACCAGCGTTGGCATAAAGATGTGCGTTGCCGTGTCATCCAGCAGTCCGGCTGCACCCTGCAGCGCCAGTTCAGTGGCGATTTTTGCCATAGATACAATGGGATAGCGCACAGTGGTTAACTGCGGATCGGTGTAACGGGAAATCGGGATATCATCAAAGCCAATGACAGAAAAATGCTGTGGCACCTGGATGCCGTTGTCTTTCAGCGCAGTGAGTGCACCAGCCGCCATGCCGTCGTTATAGGCAAACACCGCACTGAGGTTGAGATTGCGTCCCAGCAGCTCCACCATCGCCGCTTCGCCGCCCTGCATATCGGGCTCTGCGCTGGCTATCCAGCTCTCCTGCGGCCGGATGCCCTGCTCTGCCATCGCCTGAATCCACCCTTCACGGCGCTGCGCCACATCTTCGATAGGATGACTGGAACAAAGGTAGCCAATGCGGCTATGCCCCTGTTGTAGCAAGGTTCGTGAGGCCATCAACGCACCCGTGACGTTATCCAGACTGACACTGCGGTGTTCAAATCCGGGCACGATGCGGTTAATGACCACCATACCCGGAACGTGGCGCATAAAATCCGCCAGCTCAGCGTCAGGCAGTGTTTTCGCGTGTACCACCAGGGCGCTGCAACGCTGACGAATCAGCACTTCAATGGCATGACGCTCTTTCTCTTCCTGATGCCAGGAGTTGCTGATTAACACATGTTTGTGCACGCGCTGCGCCACGGTATCCACCGCTTTAACCAGTGCACCGAAGAAGGGATCCGAAACATCCATCACCACCACGCCAATGGTGTCACTGACCTGCGTCGCCAGCGCCTGCGCATTGGCGTTGGGCCGATAGCCCAGCGCTTCCACCGCCTGTAACACGGCGTCGCGGGTGTCAGAGGTGACGGCGCTGCTCTGATTGAGGACGCGCGACACGGTCGCCACCGACACGCCAGCCTGACGGGCAACATCACGAATTGTTATCATGCAGCAGTTCCACAGAGGAAAAATAAGGCATCACGCCGGGTTGAACACCGGCGCTATTTTGTCAGGGGCAGGAGGCGTACAGCGTGAATTGCGTCACATCAATGAAAACGGTTACATACAATTCTGTAACCTTTGTGATGGCGGTCATTATCTGGCGTTGTCAGTGATGCGCGATTTACCGGCTGAGATCAGCGTGAGCCGCCGCCACAGCCACTCCAGCGGACCCTGTGCGAAGAAATGTAACCAGATGAGTGAAAAGAGGATATTGATAAGCCAGACCGCAGGCACCATCAGCACCAGTTCCAGCCGGGTGAAGTGCATATAGAAGCCGAAGCGATAGAACAGCGTGGTGCAGATCAGCGACTGCAGCAGATAGTTGGTCAGCGCCATGCGGCCCACGCACTGAATGGCATAGCTGATGCGCCAGCGCGCTATCTGCGGCCAGTAAGCCAGACAGAGCGCGGCGTAGCCCAGGCTAATCAGCGGGCTGGCGAGATCGCGCGGGGCTTGCAGATAAAAAGCGGTCCAGCGGAACTCCCAATGTAACAGCCATTGCGCTGCCACACCGGCCACCGCAATCAACAACCCCATCGTTAACAGCAGCGCCGCAGCCTGACGGTAATGTTGCGCTGAAAACTCGCCGATCAGCCAGCCACTACGCAGCAGTGCGCCACCGATCATCATCAGGCCCGCCAGCTGCCAGCCATACTGCGCCGCCAGCGCCATCAGTCCTGACGAGAGATGATCCAGCCGGTTCTGTATCGCTTCCCAGCCGCCAGTCAGTTTCCAGTATTGTTCATATTGCAGATCGGCAGCACCAGGCAGCCAGGATCGGGTCGGTTCAGGATCGGAGATCGACCCAAACACCAGCAGAACGCCACAGCCCACCAGGTAGAGCAGAATGCCGGTATTCATCAGGCTGCGGGTGGAAGGGACATCGCGCACTACCCGCCAGACCACCAGCCCGATAATGCCGTAGTCCAGCAGGATATCGCCCTCCCAGAGAAAGACGCCGTGCAGAAAACCGATCAGCACCAGCAGTGAAAGCCGGGCTGTCAGCCAGCGACTGCCGCGTGGCAGCTGCATTTGCAGGCCTGCGCCAAACAGCAGCGCAAACAGGGTGAGGAATTTGAGCTGGGCAAAGGCGTCAGAGATCGCCCATGTCCAGACGTCGGACAGGCTGACACTGCCCTGCCAGGCCGGATTAAGGTAGGCGGCAGAGGGCAGGCCAAAGCCGACAATATTGAGCAGCAGAATGCCGAGAATGGCACATCCACGAATGAAATCCAGCGCGTGATAGCGTTGCATGCGGCACCTGCACCATTGAGGCGGGCAACGTTATGCGCCCGCCGTAGACTCAACTATGGCGCACCGCGCGCAAAAATTCCTGGCGGGTATTCTGGCTGGACTTGAACAGGCCACCCAGAGAGGTCGTCGTGGTGGCGCTGGTGGCATCTTTTACGCCACGCGCTTTTACGCAGTAATGCACCGCATCAATAGAAACAGCCACATTGTTGGTGCCCAGCAGCGTCTGCAGTGCGACCAGAACCTGCTGTGTCAGACGCTCCTGCACCTGCGGGCGCTGGGCGAAGAACTGCACGATACGGTTGATTTTCGACAGGCCAATCACCTTTTCTTTGGGAATGTAGGCGACGGTCGCTTTGCCATCGATGATCACAAAGTGATGTTCACAGGTGCTGGTCAGCGTGATATCACGCACGGTCACCATCTCATCAACCTTCATTTTATTCTCAATGACGGTGATTTTCGGGAAGTTGGCGTAGTCGAGACCGGAAAAGACTTCATCCACATACATTTTGGCGATGCGATGCGGCGTTTCCATCAGGCTGTCATCTTCAAGATCCAGATTCAGCAGCTGCATAATCTCGGTCATGTGCCCGGCAATCAGACTTTTACGTGTGTTGTCATCTATATCGCGCGTCGGTGCACGTAACGGCGTTTCCAGTCCACGTGCCAGCAGCGCTTCGTGAACCAGGGCAGCTTCCTGACTTAGGGTGCTCATCTTACTCTTCTCCGGCTGGTGTTGCGCCCGCGAGCTTTTGCCAGCGGGCCCTGTAATCAGGCGCGTATTGTGAAACTTTCTTTGCGGGGAATCCAGCAATCAATCAGATTGGTGATGAAAGCTTTTCACCCGGTTCGCCGCCACACCAGCAGGCCGGCCCAGACCAGGCTAACCCCGGCAACCCACAGGGCAGGCTCCAGCCGATGTAACAGAGCGGTAGAGAGAAAAGAGAGCAGCGGACCGACCAGTTGTCCGACCGCATAGCCGGTGGTCAGCAGGCCAGCCATGTAGCGCAGATGATTGGGTGCCAGCTCACGGGCGCAGAGCAGCGACAGCTGCACCACGCTGAGGAAACCGCCCCCTACCAGCAGCGCACCGGCCAGTAGGCCGCTAAAGCCTGGCAGCAGCGCTGCGGCAAATACGCCCAGCGCCTGCGCCCACAGCACCAGTGCCAGGCGGACGTGGCTGTGCCCCCAGCGTCGCGTCAGGATCCCCAGCAGGATGCCGATCATCGCCGCGCCGCCAAAAATCGGCCAGACAAACTGCGCGAAGATGCCGTCCGGAAACCGCGTGGCGGCCATCTGCGACAAAAAGGTGGCGGGCAGAATATAACCAAAGCCCGCCAGACTGTAACTCAGCACCAGACGTTTAAGGTTGCGATCCAGCACCAGCGGCTCGGGTGCCTGATCCGGGCGGTGCAGTTCGCCCCGACGCGGCAGATTACGGGTAATCAGCGCAATCAGCAGCAGCGCCAGCGCACCGTAAGCGGCCCAGGCCAGACCGGCTGATACCTGCAATGTGTGCAGCGCTACCCCCAGCAGACCGCTGACAAAAATGCCACAGCCTGGCCCGGCAAAAACGGTCGCTGACAGCCCTGCCCGGCCATGGCGATGCAGCTGTTCATTGCTCCAGGCCGCCACCAGCACCATCGCCCAGCCGCTGGCCCAGCCAATCAGAAAGCGGATTGCGCCGTGCAGCCACGGTCCGCTGGCCAATGCTGAGAGCAGGGTCAGGATCACCGCGCCCCATACGCCCGCCTGCAATCGCAGCTCAACCCGCCGGTGTGCGCGCATGGCATCAAATGAGCCACACAGATAGCCAAGATAGTTAAGTGCCGCGACCAGGCTGGCACTGGTGAGTGTCAGCTGGTGTGCCTGAATCATCAGCGGCACCTGGGGCGTAAAGGCAAACCGGCCAATGCCCATCGCGACAAATAAGGTTAAAAACGCGCTGAGCGCGACGCGTAACGCCATTGCTGAACTCCTGTTGTTCTGCCCTGAGATCTCTTCTGACTTGCTAACAGCATGCAGGATGATTAAACTCACGGAAAGTGAATAATTTTAACCAACTTGCTTACAGGAAGAGAAGATATGGATTTAGTTCAGCTGCGTATGTTCTGTTCCGTCGCCGAAACGGGTTCACTGGCGCGCGCAGCAGAACAGCTGCATCGCGTCCCCTCTAATCTCACCACGCGGCTGCGCCAGCTGGAAGAAGAATTAGGTGTGGATCTCTTTATTCGTGAGAAGCAGCGCATTCGCCTGTCACCAATGGGCCATAATTTTCTGAATTATGCGCAGCGTATCCTGGCATTAAGTGAAGAAGCGATGAGCATGACCCGCACCGGTGAACCGGCGGGCAACTTTGCGCTGGGCTCAATGGAGAGCACCGCGGCAACGCGTCTGCCCGGCCTGCTCGCCGCCTATCACCAGCGCTTTCCCAAAGTGGCGCTGTCGCTGATTACCGGCACCTCGGGCGAAATCATCGATCGGGTGCGTGAAGGCACCCTGGCGGCCGCGCTGGTGGATGGCCCGGTCTCCCATGACGATCTCAATGGCTGCATCGCCTTTCGCGAAGAGATGATACTGATTACCGGCCTCGATCATGCGCCAATCGCCACCGCGCGCGACGTGCAGGACGATACCCTGTTTGCCTTTCGCAACAGCTGCTCTTACCGGGTGAAGCTGGAAAGCTGGTATCGCGACAGCCAGACTGCGCCCAACAGTGTGATGGAGATTCAGTCCTATCACGCCATGCTGGCCTGCGTGGCAGGCGGTGCGGGCGTAGCGATGATCCCGGCCTCGGTGCTGAAGCAGATGGCGGATCGGTCACGGGTGCAGGCGCATACGTTACCTCCCGCTTATCGCGACACCGCCACCTGGCTGATGTGGCGACGCGACGCCTTTACGCCGAATGTTGAAGCACTGAAGTACCTGATTATTGAACAATTTGACGATCGTCCGCTCAACGATGAGCTGATTTACCCATTACAGGCGGCGGAATAAGCGTTCCACGCTATGTTTAAGAGCCTGACCCACCAGGTTCTGAATCATCACGACCACCCGGCGCCACTGCGCGTCACAATCTGACTGGAAGAGGGATTGCATGAATATGATCAAAACCCGTGCCGCTGTTGCCTGGGCTGCTGGCGAACCGCTGAAAATCGAAGAAGTTGATTTAATGCCACCGCAGAAAGGTGAAGTGCTGGTGCGTATCGTCGCGACCGGCGTCTGTCATACCGACGCCTACACCCTGTCCGGCACCGACCCGGAAGGCGTTTTCCCGGCGATTCTTGGCCATGAAGGCGGCGGCATCGTCGAAGCCGTGGGCGAAGGCGTGACCAGCGTTGAAGTGGGTGACCACGTCATTCCGCTCTACACGCCGGAGTGTGGCAAATGTAAATATTGTCTTTCAGGCAAAACCAACCTCTGCCAGGCGATCCGTACCACTCAGGGCAAAGGCCTGATGCCGGATGGCACCACCCGCTTCTTTAAAGATGGCAAACCCATTTTCCACTATATGGGCACCTCAACCTTCTCTGAGTACACGGTAATCCCGGAGATCTCGCTGGCGAAAATCAGTAAAGAAGCGCCGCTGGAAGAGGTTTGTCTGCTGGGCTGTGGCGTGACCACTGGCATGGGCGCGGTGATGAACACCGCCAAAGTAAAAGAAGGCGACACCGTGGCGATTTTCGGTCTCGGCGGCATTGGCCTCTCTGCGGTCATCGGCGCGAAGATGGCGAAAGCGGGCCGCATCATTGCCATCGACCTTAACACCAGCAAATTCGATCTGGCACGCAAACTGGGTGCCACCGATCTGATCAACCCGAAAGATTACGACAAGCCGATTCAGGATGTGATTGTCGAGCTGACCGACGGCGGCGTGGATTTCTCATTTGAATGTATTGGTAACGTCAACGTGATGCGTTCCGCGCTGGAGTGCTGTCACAAAGGCTGGGGCGAGTCCGTGATTATCGGCGTCGCCGGTGCCGGTGAAGAGATCTCCACCCGTCCGTTCCAGCTGGTCACCGGTCGCGTCTGGCGCGGTTCCGCGTTTGGCGGCGTCAAAGGCCGTTCGCAGCTGCCTGGCATTGTGCAGGATTACCTCGACGGTAAATTTGCGCTGAACGACTTCATCACCCACACCATGCCGCTGGAAGAGATCAACGACGCCTTTGATTTGATGCACGAAGGAAAATCGATTCGCTCGGTCGTGCACTTTAACAAGTAATCAGGAGGCGTTATGGCATCCACTCTGGAGCTACTGGAAGAACACCGTATTTTTGGCGGCTGGCAACAGCGCTGGCGTCATCAGTCTTTGCTGCTGAACTGCCCGATGACCTTCAGCATCTATCTGCCCACCCCGCACGGTGATGCGCCGCCGCCGGTGGTCTGGTTTCTGGCCGGGCTGACTTGCAACGATGAGAACTTCACCAGCAAAGCCGGCGCACAGCGGGTTGCAGCGGAACTGGGTCTGGTGCTGATTATGCCGGATACCAGCCCGCGCGGCGAAGGGGTTGCGAATGATGAGGGATACGATCTGGGTCAGGGCGCGGGATTTTATCTCAATGCCACCCAACAGCCCTGGGCCAGCCATTTCCGCATGTTCGATTATCTGAGCAGCGAGTTACCCGCCCTGATTGCGGATAACTTCAAGGTCAGTGAACGTCAGTCGATTATGGGTCACTCCATGGGCGGACACGGCGCGCTGATGCTGGCGCTGCGTCTGGGTAACCGCTTTGCCTCGGCTTCCGCCTTTGCACCAATTGTGAATCCGATGCAGGTACCCTGGGGCCAGAAAGCGTTTCAGGCCTATCTGGGTGACGATCGTGCGGCGTGGCGGGAATATGACAGCTGCCATCTGATGGCGGAGGTGTCGCATCGGCTGCCGATGCTGATTGATCAGGGCGACAGCGATCAGTTCCTGGCCGATCAGCTGCAACCGGAGCGGTTAGAAGACGTCGCGAATGAGGTGGGTTTCCCGCTGACGCTGCGCATTCAGCCGGGTTATGACCATAGCTACTTCTTTATAGCCAGCTTTGTGGAAGATCATCTGCGCTTCCATGCGCAGCATCTGCTGGCGTAAACAATCAGGGCCGCATTCGCGGCCCTGAACTTTTATGCCTGCTCTGCTGGCTAACGCTCTGTCACAGAGCCAGCGTCCTGCCAGCCTGCCCTGTAAAATTCCTTTCTCAGAACAGTGATGCTCAGCGCCCTACCGGACGCCTGCTCAATATCAGACCAGTGCCGGGCCAGTCAGCCCGTCGATCATCACCTGCGGAATACCACGCGAGCAGTGTTCGATACGACCATCGACGCCATACACCTTTGCCAGAGTGGCAGGCGTGATCACCTTATCCGGCTGCCCTTCCGCCACCAGCGCGCCCTGCTTCAGCATCAGCGCATGTTGCGCATGACGCAGTGCAATATTGATGTCATGCACCACTACCACCGTCACGATGTTACGCTGGGCGGTTTCGCGCCGCACCAGATCCATCACGTGAAACTGATAGTTGAGATCCAGCGCGCTCAGCGGTTCATCCAGCAGCAGCAGCGCCGGGCGACGGATTAGTGACTGCGCCAGCCCGACCAGCTGTTTCTGACCGCCGGAGAGCTGATCGAGATATCGCATCGCCAGATGGGCAATGCCCAGCTGCTCCAGCAGATGCATGATTTCCGCTTCGCTGCTGGCGCTGTGCAGACCCCCGGAGGCACGCTGCGCCACGATGATCGACTCCAGCACATGCAGATGTACGCCCGCAGGCAGCGACTGCGGCAGATAAACCACGTTCTTCGCCCGCCGGGCAAACGGCTGGGTCATGAGATCCTCACCGTTGAGCCACATCTCGCCCTGGCCTTTATTCAGACCAGCCAGTGCCCGCAGCAGCGTCGATTTACCACAGCCATTCGGCCCCAGCAGCACGGTGATCTCGCCGCGCGGCAGCGGCGCGATATTAAGATTATCAATGACTTTATTTTTTGGGTACCCGGCACTGAAGCCGCGTAACGTCAGACCCTGTTCCATCATACCGTCCCCCGATGACGCAGAATAATACTCAGGAAGAACGGCACGCCAATCAGTGAGGTGACAATGCCAACCGGGATGATCACACCGGGGAGCAGGTTTTTCGAGGCGACCGACGCCAGCGACAACACCAGCGCGCCGACCAGCGCACTGGCGGGCAGATAGAAACGGTGATCTTCACCAAACATCATGCGGGCGATATGGGGTGCGACCAGGCCAATGAAACCGATCGGGCCGACAAACGCGACCGCCAGGGCAGAGAGGATACTGATGCGCAGTAAGGTCGTCAGGCGCAGACGACGCACATCAATGCCAAAGCTTACCGCGCGGTCTTCGCCCAGACGCAGCGCCGTCAGCTTCCAGCTGCTCATCATGGAAAACGGCACCAGAATGGCCAGCGCCACGCTCAGCACGCCCAGCTTCTCCCATGAGGCGCGCGCCAGGCTGCCCATGGTCCAGAACACCAGGCCCTGCAGGGTATCTTCGCTGGCGATGAACTGCATCATGGATACCAGGGCGTTAAAGGTGAAGACCAGCGCGATACCGAACAGCACCACGCCCGCCGAAGAGACCTGAGTCCAGCGGGTCACGGCATCCAGCATCAGCGCGGCAAACAGGGCAAAGACAAAGGCGTTGGCAGAAATTAACCACTGATCGGGAATGCCGGGAATACCCACGCCGAGGATGATGGCCAGCGCGGCACCAAACGCCGCCGCCGATGAGACACCGAGGGTAAACGGACTGGCCAGCGGGTTATTCAGGATGGTCTGCATTTCTGCGCCCGCCAGACCCAGCGACAGACCCACTACCAGCGCCATCAGCGCATAGGGCAGACGAATGTCCCAGACAATGACGCGCGTACCGGCATCGACGCTCTCGGGGCTGAGCAGCGTATTCCACAGCGTTTCAAGTGAGAGTCCCGCCGGACCCAGCGTGAAGTCGAGGATCAGCGAGGCGAGTATCGCCAGCAGCAGCACGCCAATCCAGATTAAGCGGCGGCGCAGCACCTGATGATAGTTCTGCATGGTGTGGTGAAGCGTCTCTTCCCCCGCCAGCAGCGAAGTTTCGGTAGTCATGTTTGAACCCTGTGTGGCTATCACGTCAGAAAACGCAGCCACAATAGTGCAGGTGATAATAATTATCAATTCGTGAACATAAGCGAGACGTGAAAAAACAGTAAGAAACGGTGTTGCAGGCGGGAGAATGGCACAGGAGCCTGCGCCTTTCGCAAAGACGCAAAACCCGCCATCACTGGCGGGCTCAGAGCGGGCGATTACGCAGGGCTAATCTTTGTGAACCGGAAACTCCATCTCGCTGTACTTCACAAAACGGCTGCCGCGCGTCAGCTTGTAGCCGAACCAGATAATCAGGAACAGCGGAATGCCGATGTAGGTTGCCGCCACGCCGTACCAGTCGATGCTGTCGTTGAGGAATGCCTGGTAGTTCTGACCCAGCGTGATGATCAGGCAGAGCACAAAAGCGAAAATCGGACCCAGCGGGAAGAAGCCGGAACGGTAAGGCAGATCGTTCAGGTCACGTCCCTGGGCCACATAGCCCCGACGGAAGCGATAGTGACTGATGGCAATACCCAGCCAGGCGATAAACCCGGTCATGCCTGAGGTATTCAGCAGCCACAGATAGACTTCCTGATTACCAAATTTTGAGGTCAGGAAGCACAGCCCAGCCACCACGGTGGTGGCCCACAGGGCATTACGTGGAACGCCGCCTTTAGAGAGCTTCGCGAAAATCCGTGGCGCTTTACCTTCGCTGGCCAGGTTATAAAGCATACGCGTTGACGCATACATCCCGGAGTTACCCGCTGACAGCACAGCCGTCAGGATCACCGCATTCATGACGGCGGCGGCAGAGAGCAGACCGGCGTTCTGGAACACCAGGGTGAACGGACTGACGCTGATATCGTCGATATCATTGTGCAGCAACTGCGGATCGGTATATGGCAGGATCAGGCTGATAATCAGGATAGCGAACACATAGAACAGCAGGATACGCCAGAAAATCTGCCGCACAGCGCGCGGAATATTTTTCGCCGGATCTTCAGATTCGCCCGCCGCGATACCGATCAGCTCGGTGCCCTGGAAGGAGAATCCCACAATCATCGCCACCCCAATCATGGCCGCAAAGCCGCCCGCAAACGGCGCGTCGCCCACCTGCCAGTTCTGCCAGCCCGCATGCTCAGCACCGCGCATAATGCCGGTGATCATCAGCACGCCAATGATGATAAAGATAATCACGGTGGCCACTTTAATCAGCGAGAACCAGTATTCCGCCTCGCCAAAGCCTTTGACCGAAATGTAGTTGAGCAGGAACATCAGCCCCAGGAACAGCGCGCTCCAGATCCAGCCAGGCGTGTCGGGGAACCAGTAGTTCATCACCAGCTGGGACGCTACCAGGTCAACCGCGATGGTCACCGCCCAGTTGTACCAGTAGTTCCAGCCGAGTGCGAAACCAAAGCCCTCTTCGACATATTTTGCGCCGTAAGTGGCGAAGGAACCCGATACCGGCATGAACGCAGCCAGTTCGCCGAGGCTGGTCATCAGGAAGTAGACCATCAGGCCGATGAGGATATAGGAGAGCAGTGCTCCGCCGGGGCCAGCCTGAGCGATGGTGGCACCAGAGGCGACAAACAGGCCGGTACCAATGGAGCCGCCGATGGCGATCATCGTCAGGTGACGGGCTTTTAACGCACGTCGTAATGCAGGTTGTTGTGTTGTATTTGAGTCATTATGCATGTGTTAACGCTACGCTGGGTAAAAATGAGGCGCGATTGTAGCAGCCAGATCGCCTCTGTATAGCGAATGCCAACCTGTTATTAGTTAACTTCATGATCGCGCCGGAATTATTAGTAATTACTCGCGACAATAGGAAAAAAACCGCGTCAGTGCTTTGGAAATATGCTTCTGCCGGTGGTGGATGCGATAGAGCGTGCGGATGAGACGCGGCAGCGGAATCGTCAGTTCAACCAGCGTGCCCGCCTCCAGCAGATCGGCAATCACCCGGCGCGAAAGACAGCTGATGCCCATGCCGTGCCGCACCGCATGTTTAATCGCCTCGGAATTGCCCAGCTCCATGCCCAGCTGAAAACTCGGCAGATGCGACAGCAGCAGATAATCGACAATTTCACGGGTGCCGGAGCCGCGTTCGCGCAGGATCCACGGGGCGTCAGCCAGGGTTTGCAGCGTTACCGGCTGTTGCAGAATCGCCGCGTCTGGTGCGGCAAACACCACCAGCTCATCTTCGAGCCAGGGCTCGCTGACCAGCTCGGTCATATGGCACGGCCCTTCAATCAATCCGACATCGACGCGGAAATCGGAAACCGCCTGAATCACATCCTGGCTGTTGCCGACACTCAGCTCCAGCGGCAGGCGGGGAAAATCGCGACGATAAGCGGCCATCATGCCTGGCAGCAGATAGTTACCGATGGTGCTGCTGGCAAAGATGCGGATCGCACCGTTATCCTCTTTAAACAGCTGCTCGATTTCGCCCGCCTGTTCCAGCAGCCCTACTGCACGGGGATAGAGCAGCCGTCCATGCTCATTCAGCACCAGCCGTTTGCCAACCCGGTCAAACAGTTGCACGCCGAGCTGACTCTCCAGATCGGCCAGCGCTGCACTCACTGCGGACTGCGACAGCGCCAGCAGTTGCGAAGCCTGAGTGGTGGAACCGCTCTTAAGCACTTCGGTAAAAACTTCAATTTGTCGCAGCGTAATGTGCATCGTTGCCTCTTAACTCAGTGACTGCCTGACCAGGTAAATGATTAATGCCAGCCAGATCAACCCTATTGCCACCAGCCAGCCTGCAATTTTTTTGCCGCGCGAACGTTGAGACTGTGCCCGCTCGCTGCTGCTGATGCGCACCTCTCGCGGCAGTAAACGCAGCAGGACCATGACGCCCGTCGGAATAATCACCGCGTCATCCAGCAGACCGACAAAGGGGATGACATCAGGAATGAGATCGATCGGGCTGATGCCATAGGCGACCAGCCCCAGCATCCCCAGCTTGTTCCACCAGGGTGTGCGGGGATCGCGGAAGGCAAACCACAGCACAAACACATCTCTTTTGATCAGCGTCGCCCAGCGGCGCAGACGCGAAACTATCATGATTACTGCCTTATCGTTTATTCTGGTTAATTATAAATATATTATCAATTTTACTTTTAAGCCAGTTGCCATCATGATCGGGTCTCAACCAGGAGGAGTGACCATCATGACTGAACTGAGCATCGCTAAACCGCATCATCCCGTTCCGCTCTGGATCCCGGGTCTGCTGCTGACCGCCGTGATTGCCGGGGCAGCCAGCTGGCTGGCGCAGCAGCCGATGATTGCCGCCCTGGGGCTGGGTTCACTGACTCTGGCGATTATGCTGGGCATCCTGGTCGGTAACAGCATCTATTCGCCGCTGGCGTCACGCTGCGACAACGGCGTGCTGCTGGCTAAGCAGAAACTGCTGCGGCTGGGGATCATCCTGTTTGGCTTTCGCATCACTTTACAACAAATTGCTGACGTCGGTTTCAGCGGCATCCTGATAGATGCGCTGACCCTGACCAGCACCTTCCTGATAACCTGCCTGCTGGGCATGCGGCTGCTGAAGCTGGATCGCGATACCGTCTGGCTGATTGGCGCGGGCAGCAGTATCTGCGGTGCTGCGGCGGTACTGGCGACCGAGCCGGTGGTGAAAGCCGCGCCGTCGAAGGTTGCGGTGGCTATCGCGACCGTGGTGCTGTTCGGCACGCTGGCGATCTTTATCTATCCACTGCTGTGGCCACTGGCGCATGAACTGTTCCCGGATCTCAGTGCATCGCAGTTCGGGGTTTTTACCGGCTCAACCATTCATGAAGTGGCGCAGGTGGTGGCCGCCGGACACAGCATCAGCCCGGAAGCTGAGAACAGCGCGGTCATTGCCAAAATGCTGCGGGTAATGATGCTGGCTCCCTTTCTTCTCTGCCTGAGCGCCGTGATACGCGGCAAACGTCAAGGGAGCAACGCACGCCAGGCTGTGACATTTCCCTGGTTCGCCCTGCTGTTTATTGCCGTCGCACTGTTTAACTCGCTACAACTGCTGCCTGCCGCGGTGGTGGCGACGCTGAATCAGCTGGCGGGTCTGCTGCTGGCGATGGCGATGGCGGCGCTGGGATTGACCACCCGTTTTGGGGCGTTGCGTGAGGCCGGCGTTAAACCGCTGCTGCTGGGTGCGCTGGTATTTGGCTGGTTAATTGCGGGCGGCGGTGCAATCAATCTGCTGGTGCAACATTTCATGGGCTAGCGGCATCGGGTATCATGCCGTCTCATCCGTGCACAGCCCCAGGAGAAAGGCATGAAATATATTGGCGCACACGTGAGTGCGGCAGGTGGCGTGGATCAGGCAGTGATCCGCGCCCATGAAATAGAAGCCACCGCCTTCGCGCTCTTTACTAAAAATCAACGTCAGTGGAAGGCTGCCCCGCTCTCGACTGAGGTGATTGATGCTTTTCGCGCCGCCTGCGAGACGTACAAATTCGGTCCGCAGCAAATCCTGCCGCACGACAGTTTCCTGATAAACCTGGGTCATCCGGTTGAAGAGGCGCTGGAGAAATCCCGCGCGGCTTTTATTGATGAGCTGCGACGTGCCGACCAGCTCGGCCTGACTTTGCTGAACTTCCATCCGGGCAGCCATCTGCATCAGATTGATGAGGAGGCCTGTCTGAAGCGGATTGCGGAGTCGATCAACATCGCTCTCGACCAGAGCCAGAACGTCACCGCCGTCATTGAGAATACCGCCGGTCAGGGCAGTAATCTGGGTTTCCGCTTCGAGCATCTCGCCACCATTATTGAGCATGTTGAAGATAAATCGCGTGTCGGCGTCTGTATTGATACCTGCCATGCGTTTGCCGGTGGCTATGATCTGCGTACCGAAGCGGATTGCGAAGCGACCTTCGCCGAATTTGAGCGCATTGTCGGCTTTAACTATCTGCGCGGCATGCACCTTAACGATGCCAAAAGCGCCTTCGACAGTCGCGTTGACCGCCATCACAGCCTGGGTGAAGGCAATATCGGCAAAACAGCGTTTAGCTGGCTGATGAAAGATCCGCGATTTGATGGCATCCCGTTGATTCTGGAAACCATTAATCCTGATATCTGGAAAGATGAGATTGCCTGGCTGAAAGCCAAACAGCAGGGATAGAAAAGGGAGCCAGCTGGCTTAATGCTGCTCAGTTAAGATTAGATTTGTAAAGGCTGTTACGGTCAGACGTGGCAGCTTTTTTTCCGGGCGAGCGAGCCGCAGTGCGGGCCAGCGCACCTCTGCTGCTGCCGGGCCGTCCTCGCGCCGCTCACGCGGTGCCTTCGGCTTTGACGTCGTGCCGACGAACCGTTCGGGGCCCTCCCTGGCCGGCCCCGAACTGTCCACGCTTCCCGGCGTGGACTTCTGGCCCACCGTCACGCCTCAGCGCTGCGGATAGCCCTTTCAGCAGCAGAGGCGCGCTGGCCTCCACTCTCGTGCCCTTTTTAACAGTACGCACCAGAAGCTTCAGAGCAGGCCGGTGGCGATCAGGAGCAGGCAATCCGCAGCGCTGAACAGAATGAGTCTGCCAGGAGAGCCCGCAGGACGCGGGCGAAAGGCGGGGCGGCACAGGATGTGCCATCCCCGGCGGTCCGTCAGGCAGGCGAATGAAGTGAAGGAACCGCGCAGCGGCGCGAGGACCGCCAGCCCCTGAGCGGCACCAGACTGCGTTATCACCTGTCGCTTAACTGGCTGGCATGCTCCCTTTTCGTTTAGAGAGAACGCTGGCTCAGGGAACATACGCCTTCCGTAAAGACGCAAAAAAACGCCATCCCTGGCAGGCGCAGCGCGGGCGATTACGCACCTCATCCCTGAGGTGCGCCCGCAGCCGGGCCAACGCTTTGCGTTGTTCAAAAACGCTCCCGGCTTTTTGTCCATGGCCCGCGATGCTTTACTCCAGACGGTTCCCGTCGCTTTGACTTCGGGAACCGTCTGTAAAAGCAAACAGGGAGCCATCCGGCTCCCTGTTATTTTTACTTCAGCAGATTATGCACTTCTGCACATCAGGCTTTCGCCAGCTGCTCTTCCGGACGTTTCAGTACCGCATAGCTCAGACCTGCAATCGCGGTGCCGATGATGATCGCCATCAGATAGCCGACAACCGGGGTAATTGCGCCAGGGATCAGCAGCACAAACAGTCCACCGTGTGGTGCCATCAGTTTTGCGCCAACCGCCATGGAGATCGCGCCGGTGGTTGCACCGCCAACGATACAGCAAGGCAGGACGCGCATCGGGTCACGGGCGGCAAACGGAATCGCGCCTTCAGAGATAAAGCAGAGACCCAGAACCAGTGCCGCTTTACCGCCTTCCTGCTGACCTTTATTGAATTTACGACGGGCAACCAGCGTCGCCAGACCCATCGCCAGCGGTGGCACCATACCGGCTGCCATGATAGCTGCCATTGGCGCATAGGTCTGCGAACTCAGTAAGCCGACGCCAAACGCGTAAGCCACTTTGTTTACCGGACCGCCCATATCGGTACACATCATGCCGCCCAGAATGGCGCCCAGCAGGACCGCATTCGCCGTTCCCATATTGGCCAGCCAGTGCGTCAGGCCGTTCATGATGCCAGCAACCGGTTTACCCACTACGTAGATCATCAGCAGACCGGTGATCAGACTGGCGAACAGGGGAATAATCAGTATCGGTTTCAGCGCTTCCATACTCTGCGGCAGTTTAACTTTGCCGCTGATCAGCTTCGCCGCATAACCGGCAATAAAGCCCGCGATAATACCGCCTAAGAAACCTGCGTTGATGCTGGTGGCGATCATACCGCCAATCAGCCCCGGCGTAAGACCCGGACGGTCAGCGATGGAGAAAGCGATAAAGCCCGCCAGCACCGGCACCATCAGGGCAAAGGCGCTGCCACCACCAATTTGCATCAGCGCCGCAGCCAGCGTGCCCTGCTCTTTAAACGCCGTGATACCAAAGGCAAACGACAGCGCGATGCTCAGACCACCTGCGACCACCATCGGCAGCATATATGAAACACCGGTCAACAGGTGACGATAAGCCCCTGCTCCGCCTTTCTTCTCTTCTTCACTGGAATTGCTCTGTCCGCCAGCCGCCGCTTTGTACGGCTTCGCTTCTGCTACCGCTTTATCCAGCTCCTGCGCGGTTTTCTTCAGCGCCAGACCGGTTGAGGTACGGTACATCGGCTTACCGGCAAATTTCGCCAGATCGACTTCGATATCAGCTGCGACGATCACCAGATCGGCGGCAGCGACTTCTTCCGGAGTGATCGCGTTACCGGCACCCACTGAACCACGGGTTTCAACTTTCACCCACCAGCCGCGACGGGTCGCTTCAGCCTGAATCGCCTCGGCAGCCATAAAGGTGTGCGCCACGCCGGTCGGACAGGCGGTCACCGCGACAACGCGTTTCTGCGCGCCAGCCTGAGCCGGTGCAGCAGGTGTTGCTACCGCAGCCGGAGCCTGCCAGGTTTTCGCTTCTGCTTTCGCGCGGTTCAGGAAGGTTTCTGGCTCGCGTACTGCCAGCTGGATATCGCCCAGCCAGACCGCTTTGCCGTTCAGCGCCGCATCGTCCGGCACGTTTTTACCCAGCACAATCGCCAGTTCAGCGTCGGCAGGATTATCAGTCAGGGTCAGGCCCGCCGCAGCGGCAGCAGCCGCCAGACGTTGTTGCGCCATATATGCGGAAGCCAGTCCCAGTGTAGGGTCTTTAATCAGCAGCGTTTTCATTATCGCTCTCCTGCTGTCAGTTAACGGGTTGTAAGTCGACGCGCGCCATCATTGCGGCCAACTGAGTACGATCGGAAACGCCAACATTGCTCTGGCTGACGGCCATCGCCGCCACGGCAGTTGCAAGACGCAGCGTGTGTTCGCTGGATTCACGCATCAGCAGGCCATAAATCAGGCCGCCAACCATTGAGTCGCCTGCACCCACGGTACTGACCACTTCGCACACCGGCGGTTTAGCGATCCATTCGCCAGAAGCGTTGACCCACAGAGCGCCTTCTGCGCCCAGCGAAATCACCACATGGGCGATACCCTGCTCGCGCAGTTCATGCGCAGCGCCAATCACATCCTGCAGGGTTGGCAGTTTGCGACCGGCCCAGATTTCCAGCTCACGGCGGTTAGGTTTAACCAGCCACGGTGCAGCCTTCAGTCCTGCCACCAGCGCCTCGCGGCTGCTGTCAAAGATGATGCATGGGCAGTGGGTGCGAAGTTCGGTCATCCAGCGGGTAAAGGCATCGTGGTCGACGCCCTCTGGCAGGCTACCGCTGACGCAGACCATATCGAACTGGCCCAGCCAGGTCAGGGAATCGGTAGTAAAACGATCCCAGTCCTGCGCTGTCACCTGAAAACCGGAGAAATTCAGATCGGTGACGTCACCGGTCTGTTCAGTAAGTTTGACGTTGATACGGGTACGGCCTGGCACGACATGGAAACGGTTGGCTATGCCCAGCTCGCTGAACAACTGCTGGAAACCGTCCTGATTCTCTTTCCCCATGAAGCCACCGACGGTGACATCGATACCCAGATCTTTAAGTACTTTGGCTACGTTGATGCCCTTGCCCGCAGCATGCAGCCCGGTGGTTTTCACCAGGTTAACTTCGCCACGTTCAATTTCAGGGGTATATCCCACCAGGTCATACGCCGGATTCAGCGTAATGGTGGCGACGCGTCTGCTCATGATGCCCCCTCACCCAGACCACTGGTGATCGCTTCTTCAATCGCGTTCAGTGCCTGCTGTGCATCTTCACCGCTGGCGGTGAAGCGCAGGCGATGGCCTTTCTTCACGCCCAGCGCAACCACTTTCATCAGGCTGCGGCCATTAGCGGGTTTGCCGCTGCCGTCGAGATTGGTTACGGTGATGTCGCTGTTGAACTGCTTGATCACGCTGACCAGCGCCGTGCCCGGACGGGCATGCAGGCCGTGTTCGTTGCGAATGGTAAATTCAGCCGTCAGCACGTCAGCCTGCTCATCGACTTCGCTGGTGAGCAGTGCGTAAACGCCTGCAGCATCCGCTTTCAACAGACGATCCGCTTTGCCCTGCTGCAGCAAGGCGCTGAGGTAACCCAGCACTTCCAGCGGACGTTCATCGGTCGCCGAAACGCTGATTAACATCGCAGCCGATTCGCCCTGATGGTCGAAGGCATGTTCAGCGCGGCTGATAGCCACGCCGCTGCGCAGGTTGCCGAGGCTGCTGTCGCTGAGCCAGATGCCCTGACCCAGATTCAGCGGAGTCGTTGAAACCACGTCTGCGACGTAGCTGGCATCCACCACACCAGCGGACTGCAGCCGACCAGCGTTCATCGCCTGGAGGGTGATCAGATCGCTGGCAGCCACGTTGAGCGTGATTAATGAGGTGTCGAAGCTGAATTCAGCGGCTTGTTTCTCGCCCATCAGCAACGCACGAAGATCTTCAGCAGAGGCGGTTTTTAGCTGTTCTGCAATGGTGTCATCGCTCAGCACATGGGTCAGCTGACGCAGCAGCGCCAGATGTTCATCCGACTTAGCGGCAATCCCGATGGCAACATAGGCTGTCTGATCGTCACCCCAGGCGATGCCCTGCGGAAACTGGAATACCTGAACGCCGGTTTTCAGCACCAGATCGCGGGTATCTGTGGTGCCATGAGGGATTGCGATGCCGTTGCCAAGAAAGGTTGAGGTCTGCTGTTCGCGCGCCAGCATCCCGTTGACGTACCCTTCAGTCACATTGCCCGCCGCGGTTAACGCGGCAGCAACCTGACGAATGGCCTCTTCTTTATTCTGGGCGCTGGCTCCGGTATGGATGGCCTGCAATTCGAGCTGGAACATAATTCTCCTCGCTTGCTGAGATTGAATCGTTTCAGCCAGTGGGAAAGTTTTTACGCCATGCTGTGGAAAACAGGTGGCGCAGTCACCGCTGAAACGTTTCAGGGATTGTGGTACAGCCGCTTTCACCAAGCAAGAAAATGCGCAAACGGCGTAGCAGATTTTTGACGTTACGCACATTTCGGGCAGGTTTAGCGGATTAACGGACGAACAGGCTGACGCTGCTGCTGTAAAGTGAGAATGAGTGGACCGAAAAACTTCAGCAGCGTCAGCGCCTCAGGGCGCGAATCGTCGAATAGGCTGTATGCCTGAATATTTTTTTGTATCCGGCCTGTAAAATAACGTTTGTAGCATGCGCATATGCCTGACCTATACATTTACTGAGGGCTGGCATAAACTGAGTCAATACGTTCATCCAGGATGTTACTGATGCCTGCGTTCGGGCCACAAATTTTAAGAGGAGCGTCAAATATGAGAATCGTCTCGGTATTTAAAAATGGCAATAATCGCGCCATCCGCCTGCCTCGCGACATGGATTTTGAGGGGGTGAGCGAGCTGGAAATTATCAGGGAAGGAGATGCTATTATCCTGCGTCCTGTCAGGCCTACATGGCGTTCATTTACCCAGTTTGAAAAAGCTGACTCTGACTTCATGGCACAGCGTGAAGACGTTGTCAGCGATGAGGGACGTTTTGACCTGTGAACAAGACCTATATGCTCGACACTAATATTTGCTCATTTATTATGCGTGAGCAGCCTGAAGAGGTCATCCGGCGACTGGAACAGGCGGTGCTGCGCAACCACCGGATTGTGGTATCTGCAATTACTTATGCTGAAATGCGTTTCGGTGCAATCGGAAAGAAAGCTTCACCACGGCATATACAATTGGTGGATGCATTCTGCGCACGTCTTGATGCTGTGCTTTCATGGGATCGCGCAGCGGTAGATGCAACTACTGAAATCAAAGCGGCGCTGGCTGCTGCCGGAACGCCCATTGGTCCCAACGACACCGCGATTGCCGGGCATGCCATTGCGGCCAGAGCTATTCTGGTGACCAATAACACACGCGAGTTTGAACGGGTACCCGGATTGCAGCTGGAAGACTGGGTCAGCTAACCGCTGACGCTGGATTAAATCTAAGCAGTGGGAGGGTTCTCAGGCACGTGTGCTGGCTTCAAGCTCAATCAGGTAGGTCATGGCTGAGGTACGGTCTGTAAGACACATATCAACTGAAGGTTGCAGACTTCCGCATACTTTCGGCCTTAAATCTGAACCGAAAATCATGCACAAATTTTCATCCGATAACTGAATGCATCGGACATTCGCGGGTTTACCCTGCGGCATCCCGGGGATGGGGCTGGAGATTGACGGTGCGATGCAGCAGGCTCCACAATCAATACGACACTGCATTAACACCTCTCGCGCGACCTTCAGAATACAACAGACGGTAACAGAACCTCAGAGGGAGCGACACCACACCCTTCAGCTCTTAACTTCCTGCTTAAATCGTTCACTGTCACCCATGTCAGAAATCGGTGAAGAGATAGAGGGCGATGTGCAACAGGCAACGCCCTGGCTACGGCATTGCATGCTGTGCTCCGGCAGAGAAAGTCGGGGCGACAATAGCAGTCCGGGGCGGCAATTGCCATGAAAGCCGCGGCCTGAGACAAAATTTCACGCCGGTGATATTGCCAGTTTTCACCGGCGCGAGTAACGTTGCGCGCACTTCACTCTCAAGATAGCGAGAACAGCAATGCCAAAAGCCAATGAAATCAAAAAAGGGATGGCCGTCACGCACAACGGTAAACTGCTGCTGGTTAAAGATATTGATGTCCAGAGCCCCAGCGCACGCGGTGCCGCCACCCTGTATAAAATGCGCTTTACCGATGTCCGCACCGGTTTAAAAGTGGAAGAGCGCTTCAAAGGCGACGAGATTATTGATGCGATTTCGCTCAGCCGTCGCAGCGTGACCTTCTCTTATATAGATGGTGACGAATATATTTTTATGGATGATGAGGATTACACCCCCTACTCCTTTAAACAGGAGCAGATTGAAGAAGAGCTGCTGTTTATCCCCGAAGGCGGCATCCCTGGCATTCACGTGCTGACGATGGAAGGTCAGGTGCTGGCGCTGGAACTGCCACAAACCGTGGATATGGAGATCGTGGATACTTCACCAGGCATTAAAGGTGCTTCCGCCAGCGCCCGCACCAAACCCGCCGGTATGAGTACAGGCCTCTCGATCCAGGTACCGGAATACCTCAGCAACGGTGACCGCATTCGCATCCACATTGCTGAACGCCGCTATATGGGCCGTGCAGACTAAATCAGAAGCCTGCTGCTGATCGTGATAGTGTTATATTATTACATTATCACGTTATCCCCCGGCAGGAGTCACTCCCATGACACGCGTTAATCTGATTACCGGTTTTTTGGGCAGCGGCAAAACCACGCTGCTCTGCCATCTGCTGGCTGCCAGGCCGTCCGGGGAAAACTGGGCGGTGCTGGTTAATGAATTTGGCGAGATCGGGATCGACGGCGCCCTGCTGGCCGATCGTGGTGCCACGCTGAAAGAGATCCCCGGCGGCTGCCTGTGCTGTGTGAATGGCCTGCCGATGCAGGTCGGGCTGAATATGCTGCTGAAGAGTAAACCCGATCGGCTGCTGATCGAGCCAACCGGCCTGGGCCATCCTCGTCAGGTGCTGGAGATGTTGAGTGCGCCCGTCTATCAGTCGTGGCTGCAACTGAATGCCACACTAACGCTGCTGGATGCGCGTCAGCTGGCCGATCCTCGTATCGTTGCCAATGAAAACTTCCGCGATCAGCTGGCTTCCGCCGACCTTATTATCGCTAATAAGCGCGATTGCTGGGATCAGGCGGATCGTCAGCGCCTGGCTGACTGGCAGCAGCAGATGCAGCCTGCGCGCCCTCTGATCGAGACAGAATTTGGTCAGATCCCCCTTTCTCTGCTGGATACACCCCGGCAGCCGCGCGAGCTTCCCGTGCCGCAGCATCATCATTCGTCGGTTCCCACCAGCGGTCTGGCGGCGTTGCGACTGAATGGCGATACGCGCTGGCGTCGGGCACTGAACCACGGCCAGAGCTATAGCGCCTGCGGCTGGCTGTTTGATGCTGATACGCTGTTCGACAGCGGCGCGCTGCTTGAATGGGTTCGGCAGGCGCCGGTAGATCGCGTTAAAGGGGTGATGCGCACGACAGAAGGCGCCCTGCGTATCAATCGCCAGGCAAATGAGCTGCAGAGTGAAACACTCCCCTCACCGCCATCCGATAGCCGCATTGAGATCATTCATTCTCAACAGGCTGACTGGAATCGTCTACAATCGGCATTGTTGAAGTGCCGTTTACGCTGACAGAGGTATTGTCGGCGGTTATTTTTAATAATAATGAGTTTAATTATGCGCGTAACTCGCCTTATTACTATCCTGCTGCTTAATGCACTGGGCGTGGTGCTATTTCTGTCATGGTATCTGCCCCCGGAACATGGCTTCTGGTTCGGCGTCGATAAATCTATTTTCTTTGGCTTCAATAGCCAGATGGTGACCCATCCGCTGTTCGCGCTGATCGTCGCTATCACGAATTACCGTGGTTTTGATGCGGTGTCATTGCTGGCGATGGGTCTGCTTTACCTGTCGATCTGGCGGCGCGAAACGCCTCAGGCGCAGCGCCGGATGCTGGCAATCGGCATCACCATGCTGCTGACCGCCGTCGTTCTCAATCAGCTGGGCCATCTGTTGCCGGTTAAACACTCCAGTCCGACACTGTTCTTCGAGAACGTGCATCGCGTCAGTGAACTGACCGGTATTCCCGCAAAAGATGCTTCGAAAGATAGCTTCCCCGGCGACCACGGTATGATGCTGATCATTTTCGCCTGCTTTATCTGGCGTTATTTTGGTTTCAGCCGCTTTTTAATTGCCGCGGCTATTGTGGTGATATTTTCACTGCCACGCATCATGGCCGGTGCGCACTGGTTTACCGATGTTGCCGTCGGTTCAATGTCAGTGGTATTAGTCGGTCTGAGCTGGTGGCTATTAACGCCAGCCAGTGACGTCCTGGTTAACTGGTTTTATCGCAAATTGCCGGGGAAATATAAGCCCGTGACGTAAATGTTAAGCGCGGACGATTTAAACCCCTGGTTTGAACCGCCCGCGCTTATTAAAAACACCCCATCACTATTAGCCTGCTAATTAAATTTACGAAAAGAAAAGGTTATGACCCTGCAGGCAGGTTAATTAGTCACCAATATTCTCTGTCAATAAAGAAAACTCTAAAAACAGCGTCTATGCCCCGAATTAGCCCCCCTTTAACTCCCTGTTCTCACCATCATTTGACCACAATTGTAGCTAAAGTAGTCAGTGTGTTACGGTTTGATTTCACATCAAAAAAACCTATATGAAATTGATTAAAAGCACTCGCCACGGCGTCTGTAATCAGTTAACCTCAGTCGCAGTGAGGCAACAGCGGCGGAAAATTCGGATTTTTTACCGTTAAAATGTGTCCATTAACACATTTTAGTAATTAAGGATTTGTCTTAGTCTGTTTCGCTTATTAATCTCCCTGTTTTGTCATCTGGCTGGCGACAATCTTGTCGTAAGGAAATCGAAGGAAAACCCGAATAATGGTCAAGTCTCAACCAATACTGAGATATATCTTGCGGATCGTGCCCGCAGTGGCGCTGGCAGCACTCCTCTCAGCTTGTAGCAGTACCCATAGCAGTCAAAACGCGAATAACGAGAATCATGAAGTTAACAACCACAATGGTTTTTTACTTCAGGCGTCTCAGGATGAGTTTGAAGAAATGGTGCGTAATGTCGACGTTAAGTCGCGCATCATGGAACAATACGCCGTCTGGAAAGGTGTGCGCTATCGCCTCGGTGGCGATACCAAACGCGGGATCGATTGTTCCGCCTTTGTACAACGCACCTTCCGCGATCAGTTTGGCTTAGAATTACCGCGTTCTACCTCGCAGCAGCAGGACACAGGTAAAGAGATTACCCGCAGTAAACTGCGTCCCGGCGATCTGGTGATGTTCCGTGCAGGCTCTACTGGCCGTCACGTTGGCATCTATCTTGGCAACGATAACTTCGTTCATGCCTCGACCAGCAGTGGCGTGATGATCTCCAGTCTGAACGATGATTACTGGAAAAAGCGCTACCGTGAAGGACGCCGTGTATTAAGTCGTAACCCGACCTGATAACCACTTTCGATCTTCTCTCAGCCAGAGAACATGAAACGCTGCTTATGCAGCGTTTTTTTTCGCCTTTAATCATTTTTACCAGCAGTTATATAAGACAAAAGCATTCTGATTCAGATTAATAACAAGACATTTCCCGCCGTCTCGTTATATTCTCGGTCGCTTAAACCGAAGCCGTCGTGCGCAATAACATAATAATAATTTGATTAGGGGAAGCTCCTCATGCCACTGTCGGGGGCGCTACGGCGCCATGCCACCTATCCTCGCCGTATCGCATGGAGTAGTGCGATAGCTGGCGGCTTATTCTTTCTGTTATTTGCTGCACTCTCGCTTCACCAGACCTGGCAGAAGCGAGAACGACAGCATCAGCAACTGCTGGAAAACAGCCGCACGGCATTACAGCAAACGCTCTCCAGCCTGATTAACAGTACCCTCAGTCCCCTGCTTCCGTTTACCCACACTGCCTGCAGTACCATCAATCGTGAACTCACCTCACGCGCCGCCTTTGCCGGAAATCTTCGCGCCATCCTGCTGGTTAACGAAGGTAATGCCTTTTGCTCCTCGGCCACCGGCAGTTTTAATCTGCCGCTCAATGTGATTGCGCCCCTGAGTGATATGTCACGTGATATCGATCTGCAACTGATGCCGGGCACGCCGTTGCAGCCCAATAAACCGGCGCTGGCATTGTGGATCAAAAATCCCGGCAGTCTGCAGTCAGGCGTTTTCGCGACGCTGAATATTACCCTGGCACCCTATCAGCTGCTGGCGTCCGGGCATCCGGAAATTACCGGTATGGCACTGGTGGCACAACGCAGCGCCTTAACCAGCTGGCAGTCCGTCGTCATACAGAATAAAAACCTGCCGATGCCGCTGCACCGACAGGCGCTGACAGGCTATCCGCTGCAGTTTGTGTTGTACGGTTCCACTCTGGCGTTCAGCGATTATCAGAATATCCTGCTGAGCGGCCTGCTACTGTCGCTGCTGGTTTCAGGCGCTTGCTGGCTGCTGTTGTCGGTTTATCAGCGCCCTGGTAAAGAGCTGATTCGGGGCATGAAGCGCGGTGAATTTCACGTTGAATATCAGCCGCTGGTCACCTCCCATGATGGTCAGCCGTATGGGATGGAAGCGTTATTGCGCTGGACCCACCCGACGAAAGGCCCGATCCCGCCCGATGTTTTTATTCACTATGCCGAGGCGCAGAACCTGATTATTCCCCTGACCCGACATCTGTTTCAGCTGGTTTCCCGTGATGCCCACCTGCTGTGTCATACCATTCCCCGTCATGCCTGCCTCAGCCTCAACATTTCGCCCCTGCATCTGGCTGACAGCGGTTTCCGTCAGGATGTGCTGCGCTGGCTTGATACCATGCCTGCGGACCACTTTACTTACGTGTTTGAGATCACCGAGCGAGCCATGGTGCGCGACGAAAATGTCGGAGAACTGTTTGACTGGCTGCATAAGCAGCAGATCCATATCGCCATTGATGATTTCGGTACCGGTCACAGCGCGCTGATCTATCTGGAACGTTATGACTTTGATTATCTGAAAATCGATCGCGGCTTTGTTCAGAGCATCGGTACGGATAGCCTGGCCTCGCCGGTGCTCGATACCGTGCTGCAGCTGGCGAAGAAGCTGAACCTGAAAAGTGTCGCCGAAGGGGTAGAAACCGGCGAGCAGGCTGCCTGGCTGATTAATCGCGGTGTGACCCATCTGCAGGGTTACATTTTTAGCCGTCCGCTGCGGCCGGAAACGCTGATAGACTATTTCCGGCGTCATAACGCCTGACACTACCTGGCCCGAATTGCGCCAGACATCTGACAGGAGAGTGCATGCTGTTTCGTTCCGGATTTCTGCTGCTGTGCGGCCTGCTCAGCGCCCCGCTGCTGGCGGCCTCTGTCCAGCAAAGCTACGCGTTCACCCAGGCCGGTGAAGCGAAATATCCGCCTGGCTTCAGCCATTACGACTACGCCGATCCCCGCGCCCCCAAAGGCGGCAGTATCACCATGGCGGTGGTGGGCACTTACGACAACTTCAACCGCTACGCTTCACGCGGTAATCCGGGCATTAACACCGGCACGCTTTATGATGGGCTTTACACCAGCTCAGACGATGAGCCTGGCAGTTATTATCCGCTGATTGCCGAGTCAGCGCGCTACGCCAGCGATTTTACGTGGATTGAGATCCGCCTTAATCCCCGCGCCCGTTTTCAGAATGGCACACCCATCACCGCCCGCGACGTGGCGTTCACCTATCAGAAATTCATGACCGAGGGCGTGCCCCAATTTCGCGTCGCCTATCGTGGCGTGACCGTTAAAGCGCTGAACGATCTCACTGTGCGCATTGAAGCACAGAAGCCGGATAAAGATCTGCTGCTTGGCTTACTGACGCTGCCGGTTATCGCAGAGTCGTTCTGGCGCGATAAGAAGTTTAATGAGCCGTTAAGCGAGCCACCCTTGTCGAGCGGACCCTATCGCATCGCCCGCTGGAAGCTGGGACAGTTTATTGAGTTCAGCCGGGTAAAAGATTACTGGGCCGCTGACCTGCCGGTCAATCGCGGACGCTTTAATTTTGATCGAATGCGCTATGACTACTATCTGGATGACAATGTGGCATTTGAAGCCTTCAAGGCGGGTGCTTACGATCTGCGCGAAGAGACATCGGCAAAGAAATGGGCCACTCAGTATCGCGGCCGCAATTTTGACGATGGCAGCATCGTCAAAGAGACCACGCCCAATGATGCCGCTATCGATACCCGCTGGCTGGCATTCAATAATGAAAAACCGCTGTTCCAGGATCGCCGCGTGCGTCAGGCGCTGTCACTGATGTTCGATTTCGAGTGGATGAACAAGGCGCTCTATTACGGTGCCTGGCAGCGCGCCAGCAGCTATTTCCAGAACACGGCGTATGCAGCCAGCGGCGTGCCGGATCCACAGCAGCAGGCCCTGCTTGAACCCTGGCGCGGGCAACTGCCACCTGAGCTGTTCAGCCAGCCTTATCAGCCACACAAAACCGACGGCAGCGGCTATGACCGCGCCAGCCTGTTAAAAGCGTCTGACCTGCTGAAACAGGCGGGCTGGCAGATTAAAAATCGCCGTCTGGTCAATGATAAAACCGGTCAGCCGTTTACCATAGAACTCCTGCTGCGCGGTGGCACCAATACCGACTGGGCGTTACCGTTCCAGCACAATCTTTCCCGACTTGGCATTACGCTGAACCTGCGGCAGATCGATAACTCGCAGTATCTGCGGCGCTGGCGCGAAGGCGACTATGACATGATTGCCACGGTCTATGGTGCGATGCCGGTCCCAACCTCCAGTCTGCAGATCCTCTGGCAGTCTGACTTCATCGCCTCGTCGTGGAATACCGCGCGGGTCAAAGAGCCTGTAGTCGATCATTTCGTGAAACAGATTGTGGCGCATCAGGGTGATCCCGCCGCGCTGCGGCCGCTGGCCCAGGCGCTGGACCGGGTGCTGCTGTGGAATGCGTATATGATCCCGATGTGGTACAACGCAGAGCAGCGGCTGGCGTACTGGGATAAGTTTTCTCACCCTGCCCGCAAGCCAGCCTACAGCGTCGGACTGGAAAACTGGTGGTACGACACAAACAAAGCCGGACGCCTGCCGGCCAGCAAACGCTAAGGAGATCACCGTTGGCCGCTTACTTTCTGCGCAGACTGCTGCTGATCATCCCGACGTTATGGGCGATCATCACGCTTAATTTTTTTATCGTGCAAATCGCGCCCGGCGGGCCGGTCGATCAGGCGCTGGCTAACATTCAGTTTGGTCAGACAACCGGTCTGCCCGGCAGCGGCGCAGACAGCGCCGGTTCACGCGCCAGCGTCAGTCATCTCAATCCTGCCGATAATCAGTATCGTGGCGCTCGCGGGCTGGATCCCGAAGTGATTGCTGAGATTAAACAGCGTTATGGTTTCGATAAACCTCTCTGGCAGCGTTACGGCGAGATGCTGTGGAATTATCTGCGTCTGGATTTTGGCGACAGCCTGTTTCGCAGTGCCTCGGTGATCGGGCTGATCAAAGAGAGCCTGCCGGTTTCGATCAGTCTGGGATTATGGAGCACACTGATCATCTACCTGGTGTCGATCCCGCTGGGGATCCGCAAGGCGGTGCGCAATGGCAGCGCTTTTGATGTCTGGAGCAGCGCTTTTATTATCATTGGCTACTCCATCCCGGCTTTTCTGTTTGGCATCATGTTAATCGTGCTGTTTGCGGGTGGCAGCTATCTGGACTGGTTTCCGCTGCGCGGGCTCACCTCTGCGCAGCACGACACACTGCCCTGGTATGGCAAAGTGCTGGACTACTTCTGGCATATCGCCCTGCCGGTGCTGGCGACGGTGATCGGTGGCTTCGCCACGCTGACCATGCTGACGAAAAACGCGTTTCTGGATGAGATCCGCAAGCTCTATGTGGTGACTGCGCGCGCCAAAGGGGTGCCGGAGCGCCGTATTCTCTATCACCATGTGTTTCGCAATGCGATGCTGCTGGTGATCGCCAGCTTCCCCGCCACCTTTATCAGCATGTTCTTTACCAGCTCGGTGCTGATCGAGGTTATGTTCTCGCTCAACGGACTCGGGCTGCTCGGCTATGATGCGACTCTGCAACGTGACTATCCGGTGATGTTTGGCACGCTCTATATTTTTACGCTGATAGGTTTGCTGATGAATATTCTCAGTGATCTCACCTATACGCTGGTCGATCCGCGCATCGATTTCGGGAGCCGCTCATGACGCTCTCTCCACTGAATCAACAGCGCTGGCAGCGCTTTCGCCATAACCGGCGCGGCTACTGGTCGCTGTGGATCTTTCTGATCATCTTTCTGCTGTCGATGGGTGCCGAACTGATTGCCAATGACAAGCCACTGCTGGTGCATTACCAGCAGCGCTGGACAGTGCCGCTGCTGTTTGATTACAGCGAAACCGACTATGGCGGCGCACTGGCGACAGCGGCGGATTATCAGGATCCCTGGCTGCGGCAGCGCATTGAGCAGAATGGCTGGGCCATATGGGCACCGATTCGTTTCAGCGACAGCACTATCAACTTTGCCACCGAAGTGCCCTTCCCCTCTCCGCCCTCTGCGCAGAACTGGCTTGGCACGGATGCTAACGGTGGCGACGTGATTGCACGCCTGCTCTATGGCACGCGCATTTCTCTGCTGTTCGGACTGATGCTGACGCTCTTCTCCAGCGTCATCGGGATTGTGGTCGGCGCGGTGCAGGGCTATTTCGGCGGCAGGATTGACCTGATTGGGCAGCGGCTGATTGAAGTCTGGTCCGGCATGCCTGCGCTGTTTCTGCTGATTCTCCTCTCCAGCGTGATCCAGCCGGGTTTCTGGTGGCTGCTGCTGGTCACCGTGGCTTTCGGCTGGATGAGCCTGGTCAGCGTGGTCCGGGCAGAGTTTCTGCGTACCCGAAACTTTGATTACATCCGTGCGGCGCAGGCGCTGGGGGTCAGCGATGGCCGGATTATGCTGCGCCACATGCTACCAAACGCCATGGTCGCCACCCTGACCTTTCTGCCGTTTATTCTGTGCGGATCGATTACCACGCTGACCTCACTCGACTTTCTCGGCTTTGGCCTGCCGCTGGGTTCGCCCTCGCTGGGCGAGTTACTGCTGCAGGGAAAAAATAACCTGCAGGCACCCTGGTTAGGCCTGGCGGGCTTTTTCACCCTGGCGATCCTGCTTTCGCTGCTGATTTTTATTGGCGAAGCGGTACGCGACGCTTTTGATCCGGGCAAAGGAGCCTGAATGAACACGCCATTGCTTGCCATCAATCATCTCTCGGTCGCCTTTCGTCAGGGCGAGACGCTTCGCCAGGTGGTGAATGACGTTTCACTTCGCATCGACGCGGGCGAAACGCTGGCGCTGGTGGGCGAGTCGGGTTCCGGCAAGAGCGTCACGGCACTGTCGGTGATGCGACTGCTGCATGAGGCTGCCGTGGTTTATCCCAGCGGGGAGATCCTGTTTAACGGTGAAGATCTGCTGCGCGCACGTGAGCAGCGCCTGCGCGGGATTCGCGGCAACCAGATTGCGATGATTTTTCAGGAGCCGATGGTATCGCTGAATCCGCTGCATACCGTGGAGAAGCAGCTGTATGAAGTGCTGTCGCTGCATCGCGGGCTGCGTCGTCCGGCGGCACGCGGTGAAATTCTCAGCGTGCTTGATCGGGTCGGGATACGACAGCCCGCCACCCGGCTCAATGATTTTCCCCACCAGCTTTCGGGTGGAGAACGTCAGCGGGTGATGATCGCTATGGCGCTGCTGACCGAACCTCAGCTGCTGATTGCCGATGAGCCGACCACCGCGCTGGATGTAACGGTGCAGGCGCAGATCCTGAAGCTGCTTCGTGAACTGCAGCGAGAGCTGAATATGGGCATGCTGTTTATCACCCATAACCTGAATATCGTGCGTCAGCTGGCGGATAACGTCAGCGTGATGCGCAATGGTCACATCGTCGAACAGAACCGCTGCCAGACCCTGCTGAATCAGCCGCAGCACCCTTACAGCCAGCAGTTGCTGGCCGCCGAACCGGAAGGAAAAGCGCTGCCGCTGCCCGCAGACGCGCCGGTCATTCTTCGGGTCGATAATCTTCAGGTCAGCTTTCCGCTGCGGCGCGGGCTGTTCCGCCGGCAGAGTGGTGAGAAACAGGTGCTCTCCGGCCTGAGCTTTAGCCTGCGGCGCGGCGAAAGTCTGGGGCTGGTCGGCGAGTCCGGATCAGGTAAAAGCACTACCGGGCTGGCACTGCTGCGGCTGATTGCCTCGCGCGGCGAAGTCTGGTTTGACGGCCAGCCGCTGCATCAGCTGTCACGTCGTCAGTTATTGCCGCTGCGTCAGCGCATTCAGGTGGTGTTTCAGGATCCCAACTCATCCCTGAATCCGCGTATGACAGTGCAGCAGATCATTGCGGAAGGCCTGGCGGTGCATCAGCCAGAACTTAGCCGTGCGCAACAGGAGCAGCGGGTCATCGCGGTGATGGCGGAGGTGGGGCTGGAAGCGGAAAGTCGCCATCGTTATCCGGCCGAATTTTCGGGCGGTCAGCGACAGCGTATTGCCATTGCGCGGGCACTCATTCTGGAGCCGGAGATGCTGGTGCTGGATGAACCGACCTCATCGCTGGATCGCACGGTGCAGAAGCAGATTCTGACACTGTTGCGCCGCTTACAGCAGCAGCGGCAGCTCAGCTATCTGTTTATCAGTCACGATCTGGATGTGGTGCGCGCCCTGTGCCATCAGCTTATTGTGCTGCGTCAGGGAGAAGTGGTGGAACAGGGAGAGTGTGAAAGGTTGTTTGCTTCACCCGCGGCCGGGTATACCCGCGAGCTGCTGCAGTCGGCGCAACTCAACCTGCGATAAAAGTCTCGGCAATCGCTACGCCCTGATTTTTCAGGCAGCAGTTGGTGGCGCTTTCGTCACGACGCTGAATGAACAGGCAGGGCTGTCCTTCGCACTCGGCTACTTTGCAATCGACCTGAATATCCGCCAGAACCTCTTTTAGCTGCTGAAGGATCTCCCACGCCGGAATGCCGTCATGGCTGATCAATCGCAGCGCAACGAAATCCTGCTCGTCCAGCGTTGCGTCATCGGATTCGATAGCACTGTGGTGATCGCTGGCCCAGCGAAAATGCTGTGGCAGACGATGCACAATCGAAAGTTGCAGCATAGTTTCCTCTCCCCGGATGAGTTTATGTCGCAACACAAAGCAGCCCAGCTGGAAGCGGCCTGATAACCGCTGAGTCCGGACAGGGGTTAATGGCCCGTCCGTGTGGATTGCAGAAGCGCATTTTTTGCGACTTACATCGCACTTCAGCCTATATGTACCGCGTTCACACGCCGTTAACAATCATTTTAGCTGCATTGTGGTTACTTTTTTAACTAAATATTTTCACAATATAGAAACAAAACTAGGAGGCGTGCAAGTCGGCAGGTCATTGCAGAGGGAAACCACTGCGCCCGATTACCGGGGCGCAGTGCGGGGACGTGAAGCGTAGAAAAAGAGCAGCAGAGAGATTGTCGCGCACAGTGCAATCGTGCCGACCATTGGCCAGGCGCTGTTGAAACTCACCAGCGACAGCAGCGCGCCGACAAACGCCCCGACGCCAAAACGCAGGGTGCCCGCCAGCGACGATGCCGTACCCGCCATATGCGGAAACTCATCCAGAATCACCGCCATCGCATTCGATGAGACCATCGATACGCAACCGATAAACATCGCGATTCCCATCACCAGCGGCAAAAAGCCGAGGCTGAAGGCGCTGACCAGCAGCAGCCAGATCCCCATACAGAACTGTATCAGCAGTCCCATCCGGAACATCGCCACCGGGCCAAAGCGGCGTACGGCGCGGCTGTTAATCAGCGTCAGGACAAACAGAAACACCACATTGAGGCCAAAGTAGTAGCCAAAGTTTTGCGGTGAAACGTGATTCAGTTCGATGTAAACAAAGGGACCGGCATTGAGAAATGTAAACAGCCCGGCAAAGGAGAACCCGCTCGACAGCATGTAACTGAACGCGCGTTTGTGGCGAAACAGCGTTACGAAATTGCCGAGCGTAGTACGCAGATGAAACCGCTGTCGCTGCTCCGGCTTCAGGGTTTCACGGATCTGCGTGGTCACCAGCACGGTCGTGACTAACGCCGCGCCCGCGAGCGCCCAGAAGATGGCGTGCCAGCTCCAGAGCACCAGCAGCCAGCCGCCGATGATCGGTGCCAGCAGCGGCGCAATGGTGGTAATCAGCATCACAAAGGACATCATGCGGGAGAAGTCCTCTTTCGAGTAACTGTCACGCATTAACGCGTTGATCACCACACTGGCTGCGGCAGCCGACAGGCCATGCAGAAAGCGCATCGTAATCAGCTGATCGATGGTTTGCGACAGCGCACAGGCCGCGGCGGCGCAGGCAAAGATCAGGGTGCCGAGCGCAATCACCGGCTTTCGCCCATAGCTGTCTGCCAGCGGCCCATAGATGAGCTGCCCAATCGCGAAGCCAAGAATGTAGAGGTTGAGCGACATCTGCACGCTACCGGCTGAAACGCCAAATTCGCGTGCAATCTGCGGCATGGCAGGCAGATACATGTCGATCGACAACGGCATCAGCATGGCTAACAGACCGAGGATGACCACCAGTCCTGTTGGCGAATTCTTTTCCTTACGCACACCCTCTCCTGCCCTTATGGTCGTGATGCGGGCCGCCCGGCCCGTCGGTTATTTTGTCTGCAGCTCTTTCGGCAGACCGATGCTGGCGATCTCTTCTTCTGTCAGCGCACGATATTCGCCCGGTTCCAGATCGGCGTCCAGTACGATGTCGCCGATGCGCTCGCGATGCAGCTCAAGGACCCGATTGCCTACTGCCGCAAACATCCGTTTTACCTGATGATAACGGCCTTCGCTCAGTGTCAGCCGGACGTCTGTCGGGGTGATTACCTCCAGTTGAGCCGGTTTAGTCAGGCTCTTCTCGTTGTGCAGCTGCACGCCCGCCGTAAACTGTGCGGCGGTATCGTCACTGACCGGCGATTCCAGGGTCACACGGTAGGTTTTCTCGCAGTGATGACGTGGCGAGGTAATACGGTGTGACCACTGGCCATCATCTGTCAGCAGCACCAGTCCGGTGGTGTCGATATCAAGACGCCCCGCCGCGTGCAGTTTGAATGACATCGGTTCTTCAATGAAATAGATGATGGTGGGATGATCGGGATCGTCGGTTGAGCAGACGTAACCCTGCGGTTTGTTCAGCATAAAGTAGCGTGGACCGGTCTGCATCTGCAGTACGTTGCCGTCATAGACGACTTCGTGGTCGGGCAGCAGTTTAAACGCGGTATCGCGTACGATTTCCCCGTTAACGGTGACACGCTGGCCACGGATCTCGCGATGGGCGATGGCGCGGCTGATTTCCAGTTGCTGAGAGATGAATTTGTCGAGTCGCATGAATTCGTTTTGCCTGTTACTGCGGAGGGAATCTGAAACGGCCTGGTTAACCGTTGAAAATGTGCGGGAAGTATAACGTGATCCGCGCCAGCCTGACAGCGCGTTTACCGCACTTTCATGGCATAATTACCCCCAGTTTTGCAAAAGTGAGCATCATGTCTTTTACCTTACGCCCCTATCAACAGGATGCGGTGAATGCCACCGTGGCGCATTTCCGTCGTCATCAACAGCCTGCAGTCATTGTGCTGCCGACAGGAGCCGGAAAGAGCCTGGTCATTGCCGAGCTGGCACGGCTGGCGCGTGGCCGGGTGCTGGTGCTGGCGCACGTCAAAGAGCTGGTAGCGCAGAATCACAGTAAATATCAGGCTTACGGGCTGGAGGCGGATATCTTTGCCGCCGGACTTCAGCGTAAAGAGAGTCAGCGCAAAGTGGTGTTTGGCAGCGTGCAGTCAGTGGCGCGTAACCTCGACCAGTTCGACAGCGCCTTTTCACTGGTGATTGTCGATGAGTGCCACCGTATCGGTGATGATAAAGAGAGTCAGTATCAGCAGATCTTCAATCATCTGCGTCAGCATAATCCGCAACTGCGCTTACTGGGCCTGACCGCCACCCCTTTCCGGCTGGGTAAAGGCTGGATTTATCAGTTCCACTATCACGGCATGGTGCGTGGCGACGAAAAATCGCTGTTTCGCGACTGTATCTATGAACTGCCGCTGCGCTACATGATTAAGCATCAGTTTCTGGTGCCGCCGGAGCGACTGGATATGCCGGTGGTGCAGTATGACTTCAGCCGCCTGACGGCACAAAGCAGCGGCTTGTTCAGCGAAGCCGATCTTAATCGTGAACTGAAACAGCAGCAGCGCGTGACGCCCCATATTATCCGTCAGATCGTGGAGTTTGCTGAAGATCGGCTGGGGGTGATGATTTTTGCCTCAACGGTGGAGCATGCGCATGAAATTTTGCGGCTGCTGCCCGCTAACAGCGCGCTGGTGTCAGCGGAAACGCCTGCCAGAGAGCGCGATGCCCTGATTCTGGCCTTTAAGGCGCAGCAGCTGAAATTCCTGGTTAACGTGGCGGTGCTGACCACCGGGTTTGATGCCCCCCACGTTGATCTGATTGCGATTCTGCGCCCGACCGAGTCGGTCAGCCTCTATCAGCAAATCGTCGGACGCGGCCTGCGGCTCTCGCCCGGCAAAACCGACTGTCTGATTCTTGATTATGCCGGTAATCCGCACGATCTCTTTACGCCCGAAGTCGGCGCGCCCAAAGGGGCCAGCGACAATCAGCCAGTACAGGTTTTTTGTCCCGCCTGCGGGTTCGCCAACACCTTCTGGGGCAAGGCGACCGAAGATGGCATGGTTATCGAGCATTTTGGCCGACGCTGTCAGGGCGTGCTGGAAGATGATGAGGGCGCGCGCGAACAGTGTGACTTCCGTTTCCGCTTCAAAAGCTGCCCCGACTGCGGCGCAGAGAATGATATTGCCGCCCGGCGCTGTCACCAGTGCGACAAAATTCTGGTCGATCCTGACGATATGCTTAAAGCGGCGCTGAAACTTAAAGATGCGCTGGTGCTGCGCTGTGGCGGCATGACGCTGGAACAGGGCCGTGACGCCAAAGGTGAATGGCTCAAGGCGACCTATTATGACGAGGAAGGCACCAGCGTCAGCGAACGGTTTCGTCTGCAGACACCGGCCCAGCGCAAAGCGTTTGAACAGCTCTTTATGCGCCCGCATCAGCGCGCGCCCGGCGTGCCGCTGGGCTGGCAGAGCGCCGCTGACGTGCTGGCGCTGCAGCCGCTGCTGCGTCATCCCGACTTTGTGGTGGCGCGGGCCAAAGGTCAGTTCTGGCAGATCCGCGAAAAAATGTTCGATTATCAGGGGCGCTATCGCCGCGCCAATGAGCTGCGCTAATGAGCGCTATCGGGTCCGGCTAACCGGATGCCGAACCCGGCTGGCGGGTATATCGTTTGCTACCACCCGGCATAACGGCTATACTGCCGCCCGCTTTTGCATGTGCATCAGCGGTATTGAATAACCTGCCTGTTACTGGGTCGCCTGTAGCAGGAATTAAATAAAGAGATATATTAATGCTCACTATCAATGCAGTAGAACGTAAAGAGCAGGGTAAGGGTGCGAGCCGCCGCCTGCGTACAGCAAACCGTTTCCCGGCCATCATCTACGGTGGTTCTGAAGCGGCTGTTGCCATCGACCTGGATCACGACTCCGTAATGAACCTGCAATCTAAGCCAGGTTTCTACGACGAAGTGCTGACCCTGTCAGTTGACGGTAAAGAAACTAAAGTGAAAGTTCAGGCTGTTCAGCGTCACCCGTTCAAGCCAAAACTGTTTCACATCGACTTCGTTCGCGCTTAATCGCGAACTTCGTTGAAAGCAGAAGGGCCGGTTGCGAAACCGGCCCTTTTCTTTTGGCGCTGCCCGGTGAAAATGATCGCCGCGTGCAGGGAATGAAAGCCGGGCTAAGCCCGGCTTTTTTATTTGCTGCTGGTACGGCGCTGCAGCTGATCGCGCAGATTGGGTGGTGTGCCCTTAATCGTCAGGGTGTCCGTTGCCGGATCCCAGAAAATGCGTTCGCCCAGCAACATCGCATCGAAGTTCAGGGTCAGGCCCCCGCCGCTTCCGGCAAACTTCGTCAGCTGGCGCAGAGTGCTGCGATCCGCCGGGAAGCTCTCTTCCAGCTCATACCCCTGCTCCTGGGTAAAGGCCTGGAACGTTTTTTCACCCAGCGGTGGCAGTTCGCTCGACAACTCTTCCAGCGCAATCTCCTCGCCCGCCTGCAACTGCTCGTTGCAGTAGCTGTAGACCTGCTGGCGATAGTTCTGCCGCTCCTGCTTATCCAGTTCCGATTCGTTGCAGTAGTCATCTACCGCCTGCAACAGACCGCGGTTCTGCGCCTTGGTGTCTAATCCCACTTCGGCACCCAGGAAGTCCATAAAGAAGTCAGCCACTTTACGTCCGACGCGTCCACGCAGGAAGGTCAGGTAACGGGTCGATTCCGGGTTAGTTTCCCACTCGGTTAAATCGATGCGTGCCACGATGTCGGCATGATTGATGTCAAGATAGTGGGTGCTGCTGATATCCATCTGCTCGTTGACGCGCATGCTGGATTGGCTGTTCAGCACCGCAATCAGCAGGTATTCCACCGCCAGATAGCGGTAGTGAATAAACAGCACCACACCGCCTTCAGCGAAGGGGTATTTTGCAAGCTCATCGCGCAGACGACCGGTCGCGGCACGGCTAAAAGCGAGAAAATCATCGTTGCCCTTACGACAATTACGCAGCGCTTCTGCCAGTTCACTCTCTGCATTGAACAGACCATAGGCTTTGCTTTTTGCGCTATAGACCCGGTGTAACTCCTCCACCATCGCGTTGACCGTGTTGGTGGCAGGCAGCAGCGAATCGCGCAGCGCCAGTTCAAGCTGGTTTTCATCGCGTTTAATTAACTGATGCAGGGCAATCTGGTCGATATCCAGACTCATGGTAGACTCTCCTTTTAGCACAGGCGCGTATTCAAACACCGCCAGCATCGGCTTTCAACTCCATGCGTATAGCGAACGTGCTGCTTTCGATAAAATTGCGGTAAAAAGTGCGCTGTTCCGGTAATATATCGCCTTTTGAAATGAGCTTAGACGACGATATGGCACAATCATCCCGTTACAGTGACGAACGCGTGGAACAACTCCTCGCGGAAATGGCCCAAATCCTGCACAAGGACAAAGCCCCCACCGATCTCTCCCTGATGGTTCTGGGAAATATGGTGACCAACTTAATTAACAGCGATGTCGCTCCGGCGCAACGTCGTTCACTGGCACGATCTTTCGCCGATGCCCTTCAGGCGTCTGTGCGTGACGATAACGCCCATTAATTGGCTGATTTGACTTCATAATATGGTAACCAACCGGCAGCGCTACCGCGAAAAAGTTTCCCAGATGATCAGTTGGGGTCACTGGTTTGCTCTGTTTAACATCTTATTCGCGCTGATTTTAGGCAGTCGCTACCTGTTGGTCGCCGACTGGCCTTCTTCGCTGGCGGGGCGCATCTACGCCTATACCAGCTGGGTTGGCCACTTCAGTTTTGTCGTTTTTGCCGCCTATCTGCTGATTATCTTCCCGCTGACCTTTGTGGTGATGTCGCAACGGCTGATGCGGGTGTTGTCCGCGGTGGTCGCTACCGCCGGGCTGACGCTGGTGATGGTCGACAGTGCGGTGTTCAGCCGCTTCCACCTGCACCTGAATCCGGTGGTGTGGGAGCTGGTCATTAACCCTGATCAGAGCGAGATGGCGCGCGACTGGCAGCTGATGTTTATCAGCGTGCCGCTGATTTTCCTGGTTGAGATGCTGTTTGCGACCTGGAGCTGGCAAAAGCTTCGCAGCCTGAATCGCCGTTCATTTGGCAAGCCTGTCGCCGCCCTGTTTATCAGCGCCTTCTTTGCCAGCCACCTGATGTATATCTGGGCCGATGCGAATTTCTATCGCCCGATTACCATGCAGCGTGCCAACCTGCCGCTCTCCTACCCGATGACCGCCCGCCGCTTCCTTGAGCGTCATGGTCTGCTGGATGCGCAGGAGTATCAGCGCCGGCTGATTCAGCAGGGCGATCCGGAAGCAGTGGCGGTGGAGTATCCGCTGAGCGAGATTACTTTCCGTGATGCCGGCACACGCAACAACCTGCTGGTGCTGACGGTAGATGGTCTGAACAACGCCACGCTGGCCAAAGCGCTGCCGGAACTTAATCAGTTCGCCAGCGAGAACGTGCGTTTTACTCAGCACTACAGCGCGGGTGATACGCCGGAGAAAGGGTTGTTTGGCCTGTTCTATGGGATCTCATCCAGCTACATGAACGGTATTCTGGCTTCCCGAACGCCGTCGGCACTGCTGGGCGCGCTTAGCACCCAGGGTTATCAGTTTGGCCTCTTCTCCTCAGAAGGCTTTAATCCGCCGCTCTACCGACAGGCGTTGCTGACTGATTATTCACTGCCAGCAACCACCAGCCAGCCCAACGCCAGTACTGTGGCGCAATGGCAGAACTGGCTGGAGAAACAGAACGGTTCACAGGCGCCGTGGTTCTCATGGATTGCCCTGAACGGCCCGGACGTCACCGGCGACAGTGCAAAAGCGCGTCAGCGCAGCTATCTGCGCCAGGCTCCTGCCGTTGATGAGCAGATCCACGCGGTGCTCAGCAGCCTGAAGGCGCGTGATTTACTGAAGAACACGGTGGTGGTGATTACGGCGCAGCGTGGACTGGCACTGGATGGCAATCCTGACAGCGCCGGAAACCGCCAGACGCTGCAGGTGCCGTTAGTGATTCACTGGCCTGATACGCCCGCACAGACCGTTGATCGCCTTTCTGATCATCAGGATGTAATGTCGACGCTGATGCAGCGACTGCTGCATGTGCGGACCAATCCGGTGAACTACTCTCAGGGTGAAGATCTGTTTGCTGCGCGCCGTCGCCATGACTGGGTCGTCAGCAGCGAAGAGAATAAGCTGGTGATTACCACGCCGCAGGTGACGCTGGTACTCAACAACAACGGCAGCTATCGCGCTTATGATGCGCAGGGCAACGCCCTGAAAGATCACAAGCCAGAACTGGCGCTGCTGTTGCAGGTATTAACTGAAGAGAAGCGCTTTATCGCTAACTGATTAATAATCAGGCAAATAGTCTGCAGGTATCTTGCATTAATGGTGATAACCAGTAGACTAATCCTCCAGTGTTCGGCACGTAGCGCAGCCTGGTAGCGCACGGTCATGGGGTGTCCGGGGTCGGAGGTTCAAATCCTCTCGTGCCGACCAAATTCTCCCAACGTTTTGTCTGGTGAAGTCCAGAGAGAACCATAAAAAACAGTTTAAACAGTAGGTTGTTGAAACCTGCTGTTTTTCTGTTGTCTAGTGAAATCCTGATTGATACAGTGGAATCCACCTGATTTAGGCATACTCATGGGCATACGTTTCTAAGACTGCCTTTTGATATGCCTAAGCCTTCCGAGGAACAGAATGGAGACTGCTCATGGCAAGACAGACCAAGCCCTTAAACAATACCGAAGTGAAGAACGCCAAAGCTGCTGAACGAGCATTGGTTCTTTATGACGGGGACGGTCTGGAACTGCAGGTAACTCCCGGAGGCTCAAAACTCTGGCGGTTTCGTTATTACAAACCCTTCACTCGTAAACGGGCCATGATCAGCTTTGGTTCATACCCTTCCGTTTCGCTTTCCGAAGCCCGCCAAAATCGTGAATCAGCCCGCGCTCTTCTCAGCAAAGATGTCGACCCTCAAGAGCACAAAAAGGCAGAGCAACTTCGTCAGAAGAGTGTGAGTGAAAGTACGTTTGAAAAAGTTGCAGCTGAGTGGTTTAAGACCAAAGAGGCAGCAGGATTAACAACTCACACTCTTAACGATATCTGGCGTTCAATGAGTAAATATGTGTTCCCACATATTGGCTCTATACCTATTTCCAGCATTACAGCCCAACAGTTCATTGGATCCCTTAGCCCAACTCATGCGGCAGGCAGACTCGAAACTGTTAAAAGGTTGAGTCAGCGTATTAATGAGATTATGGATTACGCTTTGAACTCTGGCTTAGTGACTTCAAACCCAGCGGCTAAAATCGGTAAGACGTTCCATAAGCCAAAAGTAAAACACCGCCCCGCCCTCTTACCTGAACAGCTACCTCTGCTTATGAAGAATCTCGCCTTTGCGAGTATTGGCAAACAGACGCGCTGTCTCATCGAATGGCAGCTCCTTACAATGACACGACCGGCAGAAGCGGCGATGACACGCTGGGATGAGATCAACTTCGAGACAAAGGAATGGCACATTCCTGCTGGGCGCATGAAAATGAAACGTATGCATATTGTACCGCTGTCTGAACAGGCACTTGCTGTGCTAGAAGTTATGAAGCCAATCAGCCAGCATAGACCACACGTTTTTCCCGGTTACCGCAATCCCCTAGAACCAATGAACAGTCAGACGGCAAACATGGCGCTGAAACGTATGGGCTTCAAAGATATCCTTGTTGCGCATGGTATGAGATCCATAGCCTCAACTGTTCTCAACGAGAAGGGATTTCAACCTGACGTCATTGAAGCAGCACTGGCTCACATTGATACCAATGAGGTCAGGAGAGCTTACAACCGTTCTCAGTATCTTGATCAACGAAGAGAAATGATGGCTTGGTGGGGGGGATATGTTGAACTGTCAGCAAGCGGTAATTATAGCATTCACTCTGGCTTAGATTGGCATTGAAGGTTTTTTTATTTGTCTTTTATGTAGATAAAAAAAGCCCCAAAAGGCTTTTTTATTATGTACTACTTAGAAATATTACTATGGTTTGGAATTTTTACTAGGCTTTACCTTTGGATTATTTCCCGGAGTTTTCTTGTTATCACGCTGACGCTGGTCAGGTTGACCTGTTGAGTCAGCAATACGTTTCGGACCAGGCTTGAGTGCCATAGAAATTCTCCTGTGAACTTTTAAGAGGGAACGCTTCTGTCCAAAATATGAGCAATAGTTGGCTATATCAAGAGATCTTTTGACAAACTGATGGGGATTTGATCAAGGTCTAATTTTTAAGAGTTCATAGCAAGATGAATATAGATACAACTAATGCTAAATCCCGTTCTGACCGTAATACTATCTGAGTATCGTATTACTTGGCTGGAGGGTTACACTCGAATCCAGCTGGGTTTAGACACATAATCTGAGTAGTAAACAAACATAACTGGAGTCTTATCTAACTCGCTTCAAGCACTATTACCAGTATTTGAAAGTCACCCCTCAAAATTCTATAATAAAAACAGATGCTTGTGCAGATTTACTTTAGTTATATCTGGAAACCAGTTCCTGGTAGCCACTTAAAGCATTCAATAAATTACCTAATAATGTATCTGTATCTACGTTAGGAATAAAATTTTCTAAGCCCAACCAAAACTTTTTCATAACGTTATGCTGTGTGGGTATAAATTACCTGCACCTTAGCTACCTATTTTCTGACCTTTAAAACACCAAAGCATCAATCTTACTTATATCAAACTACTTTCACCCTAGCTGTGGCTTTAACGCTATTATTTAAGCTACTGATTTTTAAGAAGTAAAAAAACAATAATCAATATTGATTAGAAAATTCTTAATTTTCATATCAAAACATTCTAATATGTATAGAAAAATTTTAGCTACCTAGCTATAAAGTGATAATGCACTGATATGCAAGGTAAAATCTTCAATTCAAAGGTTATGCGTAATGGACGAAATAGAAGGCTCACTTTACAAAAACTCCAATCTGTCACTCAGCCAGAAACTTGAAAAGTCGCGAGCAGAGTTACTCGATCTGACAGCTAGAAATCGTTTACTTAACATACCAAAATCAAAAACTACAAAATTTTTAGAAGTAGTTAATGAAAGGTCTGACATTCTCTTCAAGATGCTTTTTGAAGAAGGCAAGCCGTTCACTTTTCTTCATGGTCGAGAAGATAAAAAGACAGATGAAAGCAATGAGAACAGTGAGACAGACTCAGAGTCTGAAGATATTATTTTCTTAGATGACTCCGAAACCAACCACAATGATACAAAACTCCAGACCAAGCTCACGCCAAAAACATTACAAAAAAAGCTATTAGATTTATATTATGACTCAAAAACCCTTGAAGAAGAACAAGGCGTAAATATCCTGTTTCTGTCTCTAGGATCGCTTAAATGGATAGATCCTAATAATAAAGCAAACATACGCCATGCCCCTATTTTATTGTTACCAGTTGAATTAATGCGAGCAAAAGCAGGAGAACGCTTTAAAATTAAAGTCAGGGATGAGGACATCATTAGCAACCTGTCGCTGGAGACATTCCTCAGCCGTGTTCACCAAATAACCCTACCTCCCCTGAGTATCGATGAGGATTTTTCTTTAACGAATTATTTCGCAGATATAAAACAAGCTATATCATTGAAAGAAGGTTGGGAAGTATTAGAAAATGAAGTCAATCTAGGTCTGTTTTCCTATGCTAAATTTATGATGTATACAGATTTAGATCCTGATAACTGGCCTTCGGATTCAAAAATCACAGATCAGGAATCAATAAAATGTCTTTTAGAAACAGGCTTCTCTGGTGGAGAGTTAATCTCTGACGACATTGTAATTGACTCAGTCATTCCCCCCCGAGAAATGCTTCATATTTTGGACAGTGATAGCTCACAGACTCTTGCCATTCACGAAGTACGTAATGGTAAAAGCTTGGTTATTCAGGGTCCCCCAGGGACTGGTAAATCTCAAACAATCGCTAACATCATAGCTTCAGCAGTCGCAGACGGTAAAAAAGTATTGTTTGTAGCTGAAAAGATGGCGGCCCTTGAAGTAGTTAAGCGCAGACTTGATCAGGCGGGTGTTGGAGATGCTTGTTTAGAGCTACATAGCAATAAAACCAACAAAAGAGCATTCCTTGAAGAACTGAAGCGAGTCTGGGAACTTGGTTCACCTCGAGGAGAATTTCCAGATACATTAGTCAATAATCTCACAGAAAGCCGAGATATCCTCAACAATCACCCCGTAAGGATTCATAAAACGTACATGCCATCAGGCTTAACGCCATATAAGGTTATGGCGCAACTGGTACGTCTCAGACAATCAGGTTTTGACCCTAACGATTATAAGCTTAGCGGGTATGAATCATGGAGTAACGACGATTTCTCCAAAAGACATGCACTTATTGATGAATTAATTGAGAGGATAAGTGATATTGGCATTCCTGATTCACACCCATGGAATGGTATCGATAGAACTGAGATACTTCCTAGTGAAGTTGAAAGACTCACTGCCTCATTAACGAACCTGAAGTCTGAACTTTCAGATTCTATTGAAGAGTCTATCAATCTTTCTAAACTTACCAATGAAGCCTATCATATAGGCTCATTAAAAGAGTTACAGGAATTCATTCTAATAGCTGAATTAATTAACTCAGCGCCTAATTTATCACCTGAATCATTAAGTTCGCCATTATGGGCCACTTCTAAAGATGAGACAAAGACGTTAATTGAAACTGGATTCTCATTTAAAGAGCTCTACAGCAAGCTTGAAAAAGAATTACATGCAGATAAATTCAACACCGAGGTCGACAGCCTTTCAGAAGATTATCGTAAATTACCTGTAAATATTAATATTAATGCTTTTACTACTGCCTATAGACTGAAGACACTTACACCTAGAATCTTAAAAGAGTCTTCAAGATTGCAGCAGGAGTTGGGTTCTAAAATCGGATTCTCGAATTTAAGTGAGATTGAAAGTCTTATTGAGTTGGGTGAAAGTATTACTCAAGCTCCAAATGTGAGTCCAGAAGCATTCATTGCCACTGTCTGGGAAGGTGGTATTGAAAAAGCGGCAAGTCTGGTTGCAGATATTAAACAACTTAGTATTTATAAAGAAAAAGTCAATCTCATCTTTGTTGAAAAGGCGTGGGAAACAGATGTAGAAAGCACACGAAACAGCCTTGAAAACAACACTGGCGCTTTAAAATTCCTTAATAGCGAATGGCGAAAGTCGAAAAAGCTTGCCCTTTCATTGATAAATGATAAAGGTTTGACGATCCCTCAACAGGTTGAGTACCTCGATCTGTTGATAAAAGCACAGAAATTAAGAAAATCCATCATTGATTTGAATGAGTTCGGACAGTCTGCATTTGGTTCAGACTGGCGAGGTGAGAATAGCGATAGTGAATTGCTGAAATCACTTGTAGAATGGATGCGTACCTTACGTGGTATCAACTCTGAAGCCCGAATAATTGCAAGTCGCCTCTCCAACAAAGACGCCTTAGCATATCAAGTGAGTCAGCTTAAAAAACTCACCCATGAAGTTTTAGATGAAAGCCGTATTCTTTGGGATTCATTGGGAGCCACGCCAGAAGAGTATTTTGATAACTACTATTCCGTTAAAAGCCTTCCACTGGAATCACTCCTTGTAAAGTCTGATATGCTAAGCACTATGGACTCCGCGTATAAAGATGTTTTCGCCAACAATGAATCCTCTGTTTCTGATCGTATTGAATTGTTGAGCTTGTTATCAAGCGCCCAGCAAAAAATGAATATCATTCATACTTTCGATAATTTGGCTCAGTCAACCATGTATCCATTATGGTTGAAAGAAAACAGTGACTGGGATCTGTTACTTCAATCTCATTCCTGGATTGAATCAAATGACGACTTAAGAATCTTAGCGTCTAAAATAGATGACAGACAGGGTTTAGTTCATAAATCAAGAAGTTTGAGTGAGTCTATTCAAGCGCAGTTTGCCAAACTCACATCAGTGATTACTTCTCTTAAATCTTCCTATGGAGCAATTTTCAAAAATGAAAATGTTCATGAAATTCCATTTAATTTAGTCTATGACAAGATTACTCTTTGGATAGATAATTCTGAACAACTTTCAAAATGGGTTGCTTGGCAAAACCGTGTAGAGCTGGCGAAAACATTTGGTATTTATCCATTAATCTCCGATTTGAGTAGTGGAGTTCTTTCCTCCGAACGTTTACTAGGTACTTTTGACAGAACTTATTTCGACTCAATTCTGTCTTTAATGGTCGAAGATGAGCCAGAACTGGCTCGTTTTGATGGTGATTTGCATTCAAGAAGAGTAGCAAGCTTCGCTGAGATGGATCTGCGAAGAATTAAAGCTTCAAGTTTTGAAGTCGTAAGAGCTCACCACAGAGCAATTCCCTCTAAAATTGGCGTAGGCCCTGTGGGTGTACTGCGGGGTGAGATGGCACGCAAACGCGGTCATATGGCGATTCGACAACTCATGACAAAAGCTGGTGCAGCTATTCAGGCATTAAAGCCAGTTATGATGATGAGTCCTCTGTCAGTTGCCCAGTTTTTAGTGCCGGGTAAGCAGTCGTTTGATTTACTGGTAATGGATGAAGCCAGTCAGATCCAACCTGTAGATGCATTAGGAGCTATTGCACGTAGTAAGCAGATAGTTGTTGTCGGAGACGAACGTCAGTTACCTCCAACTTCTTTCTTCGCCAAAATGACAGGTTCCGCAGATGAGCAGGATGATGAAGACTCAGCACAAGTCGCAGACATTGAGAGCATACTGGGACTTTTTGTTGCCAGAGGGTTGCCTCAAAAAATGCTTCGCTGGCATTACAGAAGTCGTCACCAGTCATTGATTGCTGTTTCGAATAGTCAGTTTTATGAAAACAAGCTTTTTATAGTTCCCAGCCCCTATACACAAGAAGCAGGTATGGGCCTACGTTTCCATAAAGTTGAAGATGGCGTATTCGAATCTGGAAGCAATGCAAATGAAGCAAAACGCGTAGCAACAGCAATTCTCGAACATGCAAGAAGCCACCCTCATTTATCTTTAGGTGTTGCTACCTTTTCTGTTACCCAGAGAAAGCGTATTCAGGACGAGCTTGAAGTGCTTCGCAGGTTGAACCCTGAGTTCGAGGACTTTTTCTATGCACACCCAAGCGAACCGTTTTTTGTAAAAAACCTTGAAAACATTCAGGGTGACGAACGCGACGTCATTATCATTTCTGTTGGATATGCCAGAAATCCACAAAACTACATGGCAATGAGATTTGGTCCTCTTGGAGCAGAGGGTGGTGAAAGACGCCTGAACGTTCTTATCAGTCGAGCCAAAAGGCGTTGCGAAGTTTATGCCTCAATCACTGACGAAGATATCGATCTTGAAAGAGCTAAAGGCAGAGGTGTATTCGCTTTTAAACTTTTCCTGCAATATGCAAGAACAGGACGCTTGTCAGTTGCAGAACAAAGTGGCCGTGCAATGGACAGTGTGTTCGAAGAACAGGTTGCAAATGCTCTGCAAAAAGAAGGCTTCCAGGTCCACCCTCAAGTTGGTATAGCAGGCTTCTTTATTGATTTAGCTATTGCCGACCCTGATATGCCGGGCCGCTACCTTATCGGGATTGAATGCGATGGTATGACTTACCACTCTTCCCGCTCTTCAAGAGAAAGAGATCGCCTACGTCAGGCAGTGCTTGAGGACCATGGTTGGATCATTCACAGGATTTGGAGTACCGATTGGTTCCAACGCCCCGAAGAGCAACTACAGAAAACTCTCTCTGCTATTCAGGCGGCTAAGAAAGAGCTTGAAAATCGTTCTGAAACTTCTTTATCCCGGTCAAGAGCTGTACCTGTCGAGATAGTGACAGTAGAAAGAGAGACTGTCACAGAGATTGGTCTAGAGACAAATGAAGGCAGTTTCAATGAAACTGTGGCATATGTTGAGGCAGTTCCTGACGTTGACACAAGATTCCAGATTCATGAGACCCCAGTTGGCGTGCTCGCCAAGGTAGTTGAGCAAATTGTTCTTGTGGAAGCCCCAATTCATGTGAATGAAGTGATTACACGTGTCAGGTCAGCATGGGGTTTACAACGTGCAGGGGCTCGTATTGAAGCCATTGTTAAAGATGCAATAAAAATTACAACCTCAAATTCCTCATTTTGCCTGGAAGATGACTTTTTATACAACGATAGTCTTTCAATCACATTGAGAGATAGAACGAATGTTAAATCAGCAGGATTAAGAAAGTCGGAAAACATATCTAATAAGGAAATGGAGGCAGGAATCATTGAGATTATCAATAAAAGCTTCGGTGCTACCCAGGACGAGTTGGTCAATTCTGTATCAAGGGCCATGGGCTTCAAGGCTACAAGTGGTACTTTAAAAGGAATTATCACATCCGTTATTCAAAAAATGGAAAGTGATAATAAAATCGTTTTTAAAGAACCAATGTACTATATCATGTGATACTAATTTTGTGGCTTGCACTCTAAGGCCGCTAAATGCGCTGAAACTTGAGACACAAGAATATCATTCTCGTGTCTCACTTAATAAAGATCCCCAGTTAAGCTCGCTCGGATCTGTTAATTTTAAAGCATACATGCTGAACGGAAGCACTTACCCCCATTTGCATTTGAGCTGAGTATAGAGTTTTACATCCAAGGTGAAGAAGATGAAAAAAAAATCTAAGATTTATAACTTAAAGAAGATTCTTATTATAGTTGCTTTTTTTTGCTTTTTTCTTACGATAATCGCTGTTAAATTTAAATTAGGAACAAAATCAGCATTACTTTTTCTTCCAGTTTTCATTGCAATAACTTTTACTCGTTGTGTTTATCCCAAATACAAAAAAACTATTAAGTCCGCTGTCGATTTTATACTTTATTTTTCAGCTTCTCTTACTGCTGTGAGCTATATTGTAATAAAGGATGGTTACTTAAATGAGATTCAATCGAAAATAGAAATTGATCCTCTATTAATATTCATCATCACATATAGCATAGCTATAACTACCTTAGTGAAGTGTTGCATTTCTTACTGTGATGCCGTTGAATCACGGCATGAGGAGTTTACAAAACTTTTGCAAGAGTCAACTGAAAAAAAGATAGAAGCTGAACGAAAAAATAAAGATTCTGAGGTAAATAAATTATTTATCGTAGTTGCAACCTTATTTTTTCTGATTTTTAAATGAATTTTTACTTACGCCATCATTAATGGAGAATACAAGCCAAATAATCGCAGGTGATAACGTCACCCCTAATGCTAAAAATATTATTGAGGCTTTGTACATAATCGGGTTAGAACTATAGATAAATATATAACCTGAAAACAAACTCATCAATACATACACTTTTAAGATCATTAAATAAATATACTTCCTCATCCAACCTCCTTTTATTTCTTATTATCCACTCATAGCAACTTTGACACCACATGTCAATAGAAGACTTTTTATTCGAGCAAGGGCTAACTCTGCGAAGCTCCGCTTCATAGAGTTGCCTTGCTTTTCTTCCTTTTAGTCAGAAAAGAGATGCTCAGAACTTCTTTGATAAAATTTTGATGGCCATATCGCCTAAAAAAGATAGATAAAATTCATAAAAACCAATAGATTTGGATGAGTTTTTAAAAGAGGAAAATGGACTCTCTATGCACATATCTAATAAAAAGAAAATCACTCTAACTCCCTGGAGTTCTAAATGGAGGAACATCTTTAAGAATGAATCTGATAATCTTAGAACCAATATATCTTGTTCAAGTTATAATATTCACATCGAGCATGTTGGTTCAACGTCAATAGAACATATTATAGCCAAGCCTAACATAGATATTTTGCTGACCGTAGATAAATGGAGTCATATTGCCGACATACTTCAGCATCTTGACACGTTAGGTTATAAAATTATTGAGCAATGCGATAAAACTCCGAGATATTTTTTAACTAAATCGGTTCAGTGTGACAGCATTGAGGCAATTAATTTGCATATAACCATCCCTACTTCAAGGTGGGGGACTGATATGTCTCTTTTTCGTGACATTCTAAATGAAGATGAAAGTCTCAAAAAAAAATATAGCGAACTCAAATCAGAATTAATAAAGAAACATCATAATAATCTGGAGTCCTACACTTCCGGCAAGTCTGATTTCATATCAAGTATATTAAGAAAAGAATACTCTCTATATGATGCTACCAATCTTTTGTCACATCAAAGAGCAGAGCTAGACATGGCCGGGAAGTATCAGATTAAAATGATGCTAACACAATTTTTCTTAGCTATTTTATCTGCCTCCTCAGTTTACATTGATGATAATTTTTTTCTTCTTTTAGTTGCTTTTTTGGGTGTAATTACAACTATATTTTGGGTTAGGTTCGATCATTTACAACAACGCCATCGACAAGCTGGTGATCAAGCCCGGCGTGCTCTGTTAATAAAAAATGGCCTTAACGGAGCATTTTCAAATAAGCAAAATGTTTCTATCTATAAAAATTTCACAGCATCGATTGATGATAAAAATCTTTCTATTGATACATATTTTTCAACTAAAAAAACGCCAGGGTATCAACGCCTAACTGAAATGATAGAAGAGTCATCATATTGGACATGTGCGTTGCAAAAAACCAGCGCGAAAATAATGTTAGGGTTCTTAAGTTTATTATTATTGTTGTTTATTATCATTGGATGGGTTTCCTCAGCGACTCTTCAGTCCCCAACCATTTTTTCAATAGCGCGAACTTTAATTGCATTATTGATATTATTATTATCCTCTGATTATTTTGGTGTAATGCTTTCATACTTTAATGCAACTAAAACTATTACTGATATTTTTGAAAGAATCGAAGGTATTGATGGCCGAAATTATTTAGAGGCAGATGTTTTACTATTGATGTCGGATTATAATGCGGCTATAGAAAAAGCACCTAATGCCCTACCATATTTATATAAGATACATAACAAATCTCTCACTAAAGAATGGCGGAGATATATACATCATAAAAATAATAGAAAACCCTATAAGCAATTCTAATTCACATAAAGCTCGAGGTAACTTCAGCTTTATGTGAAATGCATAATGAGATTTCTTGTCTTGACAATAAAACAAAGTAATCTATAAGTATATCAATTGAAGTCATATAAAAAGGAGTTTATATGGAAAAAAAATCGGTGCCTAATATTGTCACAAACCCAACACATCTAAAAGCACAATCCCCGTTCCCCTCAGAATTCCTCCGCACCTATTGTGTTAGTGTTAGACTGAACAATATAGAATTACAACACCTTAATACCAAACGTGGTCCTAGAAGCAAAGGCGAATGGCTTCGTATGGCATTGCTAAACCGACTACCTCCTATTGTTCCACCCATTAATATCGAAGCATGGAAAGTAATATCTGAGATATCACAAAGGCTAACCCGTATCGCTGCCCATATCGATAGCAAAAGCGAAAACAGCAAGCTCACACTTACAGAACTGTTCGCAGTTAAGCGGGAGTTGAAAGAGCTTCGCCAGAAAATAATCGATGCAGACATATGGAGCAAACCCGATGAAGGGTATGCAGAAAATCAAACGAGGTAAGAGCTTCACAGGGGTTATCCTATACGCATTGAAACCCGGAACACATCATAAAACTGATCCGGTTGTTATCGGCGGGAACATGTTGGGCGCTTCAGCTCCTGAGTTGATCGTTGAGTTCAGCGCTTCTACTTCACTTCGCCCTGACGTTGTCAAACCGGTGTGGCATAACTCGCTTCGCCTGTCACAGGGTGAGTCCCTCACAGCGAAGCAATGGGCTGCGTTTGCCGACGACTATATGAATCGCATGGGGTTCAGTGACACGCACCTACGCTGCTATGTCATGCATGACGATGAGGCCGGCCAGCACATTCATATCATTGCCAGTAGAGTAGACCTTATCGGAGGAAAGCTTTATCTGGGAAGGAATGAAAACCTGATCAGCACGAGAGTAATTCAGGAGCTTGAGCTAGCGCATGACCTGACAAGAACTAAAGGCCCCTCTCCTTCGCATAGCCCTTGCCCTGCCAGAAAGCGCAAGAAGCTATCACGTGGCGAGCAACAGAAGGAGAAGCGTGAAGGTCAGCCAACGGCCAAGACGTTCTTACAAAACACTATCGACGAGATCCTTACGAGTGCCAATGATATCTCGGGCTTCGTTGAAGCTATTGAGGAGAACGGCATTACGCCCATTCCCAACATATCCTCTACAGGACGCATGAATGGTTTCTCATTCGAATATGGAGGAATTGCTTTCAAAGCTTCCCAACTGGGGAAGACATACTCATGGGCTAACCTGCAAGAGAAGCTTCGCTACGAGCCTGAACGTGACAATCCTCTGCTCTTTGCTTTGAAAGCTTCAGCTATGGGAGGTAATGAGACGAGTGATTCAGATATAGAAGCTACTAAGGTAGCTATTACACCGTCATTACCAGCTGCTTTAGAATCCGAAGGTACACCTCCTCCTATGTATGAACATAGAGCCAGAGCGTCAGAGATACCCAAAGCGCAAACTCCCCTCAGCATTACACGTATGGCATGCGAGCAAACCAGCAGTGCTGACTACTACATGACAAGGGTATTGAAGTGGCTACTGAGCATTCCTTACCTGGCCGTTTTCACAGACATGCTGAAGAAGACAGGCAAAACACTTCTCCACAGAAAATCCTCATTTTCGACAATTCATGCAGTCCTCTCAGCTGAACCTGCGTTATCTGAACTACCAGGTAACAGCGAAATACTGGCTGAGCGCATAACAATGCCCTTTCGTTAACCTCCTGCCTCAACGCAATTTTCCAGCCTAAGTTCTTATTTGCACAAACAATTGATCGTTTTTACAGATCGATAAACTATATATGATAGTCATTACCTATCAAATAAGGATCATCGATCGGTACAAGTGATTTGCTTAAGTTTTGAACTCGTTCAAAAATGCGTCGTAAAAGCAGTTACCAATCAGCTAGTTATGAGCGACTTAAAAATAAAGGTGCATAAAATGGACACAGCGGCTTTGAGCGGTCAGAAAGTGCGTAAACCATCGTTCTTTCGTTCGATTAGATTCTGGATTGTTGTGGTAGTGATTTTCTGGATCCTGACTAATTCAAATCCCAAGGACACTGCAGGATTTTTGTTCATGTGGACATTACCTGCCTTCTTCTTACTCCTCACGGCATATGTGTCATACACGCATAAAAGGGCTAACGCCTCGACTATCGACCTGCTGAACGTCAATGACAACGGTCTGTGGAGCCATGAGTTCCAGGACAGCAAAATGACCATTGATACGAATCGCGAGTTGCTGACTCTGGAAGCTGGTAAGCGCAAGAAAGCTTACAAGTTCAGTGACGTCAAAGGCTGGCGATATCACTTAGCCGTTGGAGGTGAAATCGTAGCTCTTGATTTAGTCGGTATGGCGGGGGCTAAAGGTCACAACAACCTTACACGGCTTAAAAACTTCGAGAACTCAGGGTTCTTTATCCAGGTGAAAGATATTGAATGCCCGGAGTGGCAGATCAAATTTCACCCCCGTAAAGGCCGGTTCCACCATGAACGCGGGATCCGTGATACGGAAATGCAGTTGAAGCAGTGGTGTGAAATTTTTGATCAGACACTCAACAAAACCACAGCAGCACAATAGTTATCAATATCAAATAAGGGATTAATAAATGAATAAAATTTCAACAGTTGCTGTCCTGTCTTTGGCAGTTTTGCTTACCGGCTGTGACAGCGAGCCCTCGTCTTCTGAGATTAAAAAAGCTATGCAGGACAACATTGAACATACAAACCAGCAAGCCAGACAGCGGTTCGGTGAGAACAGCAAAGACATGCTCACGACTCTGAACAAAGCTGAGAAGGTTTCCTGTAAGAAGACAGAGGCAAAAGGGACATACCTTTGCAAAGTGGATACTGATATAACGCTACCCTTTATGGGCGAAAAGCATACTACAGTAGAAATGAAATTTATAAAAAATGAGGGACAATGGAATGTATCTTACAAGTAAAAAGGCGGAATGATGCCAATGCTTAAATCTTAAATTTAACTTAAGGACTTACTTTCAACTGTTTTTTTTAAATTTTCTTTGCTTATGACTAACCAAAAACTGTGTAATAAGTTCAACTCAATGAATTTCAATGATAAATATTTTACCAGACTTTCATTTAAATTCTTTTCAGTTATTGAGATATTAAAAATGATAAGGTACTCTAATGTTTAACATAAAATCATATGAATTAAACACAGGAATAAGCATAATATGTCGGTTAAAATATACGCAATGTATAATAATAAAGGTGGAGTAGGCAAGACTACACTTGGTTTTAATATTGCTACTCAGTTCGCTGACGAAAATCCTAGCACTCAGGTGCTTGTAATTGACTTATGCCCTCAAGCTAATATTTCTCAATATTTACTCGGTGGTGGCGACAATGGATATAATACAAACCAAGAGTTACAGTCATCAAGAACAAGAAGAAACGTAGTGGGATTCCTCGATTGGGTTTTAGACGGAAACTCTGACTTTACAAGTATTAGAAGATCTTTCAAAGTCCCGGTGCATCGTTATAACACTGAAATCAGCGAAAATCTTTACTTGATAGCAGGGGATTCTTTTCTAGAATCCTTAACTTTGGCATTGAATTATGCTGTTATAAATCCTGCAAATAGATTTGCATGGCGTGAATATATGACAGCAATACGCAGATTATGCCAGCTTGAACATGATACTGATGAATATGAAGACTTGGTTGTTTTTATTGACTGTAACCCAAGCTTTTCAATATATACGCAAATGGCATTGCTTTCATCTGATAAGCTTATAGTGCCAATGATGGCAGACTATAGTTCCCTTGAAGGTATGAAAGGAATTATGATGCTTTTATATGGTCACTACCCATCTGCAGCAGCGCAAAATTATGCACAAAAATTTGTTACTTTTCATAGTCAAGTTACTAACTACGATTTAACTTTACCGAAACTTGATAGGTTTATTTTTAATAATTACACTTCTAATTTAGGAGTAGCAAGAGCATATGACTCAATAAAAGAATCGCTTTGTGCTTTCGCATATCAACAATATTCAAATTTCCCTGATTTATTTAGCCCTCGAGCCACTCAAATAAACACTATGAAAATTTGGGCAGAAGAGTATCTTTCTGAAGTAAAAGATTTCCATACTTCTGGTAAAGTATCTGCCAGTCTAGGGATTCCACTGTTTAAACTTCCAGCTCAGACCCATTATCAAATGCCAAATGGCGAAATAATTAATGTTGTTAAAGAAAGATATAAAGAGGCACGTGATCATGTAGATGATCTTGTAAGTAAATTTTATTAAACCAGCTAAATAAATCTTAGTTAATTTATAACAGTCTGATTGATGATTTAAGAATACAGCCCTTTATTTAAGTGGATGTAAAGGGCTACACCCCACCTAAGATATTAATGATTTAAAATTTAAGACTTATAATATGAATAACGAAAAAGATAAAAATAACCATTATATCCCTCAAGGAATACTAAAAAATTTCTCTAATAACAAAAAGATATTTTGGTACTCTAAACTGGAAGAAAGAAAACAGAAACAGATAATTAAAAAAGTAGCCGTAAAAAGCTTTCTTTACCAGTACCCAGAATCTAAAATATCTTTAGAAAGAATTTTTTTTGACAAAATTGATTCCGACGCCCCTGTAGTTATACAAAAAATCATTAAGGACAGGTCTTTAGAAAACTTAAATGATAATGAAAAAAGCAAACTATTAAAATACATAGCCTCTCAGTTAATCAGGACTCCAAGCACAAAAAACAATATATTAAACTTCGAAGAAACCATTAAAGACCAGATACATCCAGAAATAACAATCGTTAAAAAAGATCCTGTATCTGATTACTTAAACAGTATTATTGTCAATACAGATTTGCTCATTAATATACTTATAGAAAAAAACGCACATTTGTTATTCGCAAATGAAGGTGAAAATTTTATAATTGGAGATGCACCTGTACTGACTTTCAATAAAACGGATAAAAAAACTGTAGAGATAATATATGAAGTATTCCCTCCCGTTATTAATTACGATATGTATTTCTTCCCCTTATCCGAAAAAATATTATTAATTTTTTATAGTAAAAACACTGAACTACGTAATGACATAAGTTTTTTTAGAAAACTTCATAACGACTTTCAGTTTATTAATTCATTTAGATTTGTTTTTTCTAAAAATGAAAAAGACTTAGACAAAGAAATTGAGAAGTATTTTGAAAATTGTTTTATGATGATTGAAACATATTCACCTGAACTTATTAAAAATGGAACAGTTAGAAAAGGAGATCGTTTATCTATACTCCAACCAGTGATTAAACTTGCAGATAACGTAAAATTGCAGATAAAAGAATGCTATTTAGATTCGCTGAAGTCTAAATAAAATATTCATAAGAAAAATGAGATCTATCATGAATCTAAAAAACGAATTTAACGATCTTCAAAGATCCTTTGCTGAAAAGGACCTCCTTACAGAATCAAGGCCCCGTTCCAGTAATAGTATGGAACTACTTTTGATTAAAAGAAAAGATATGAAGATAAAAATTTATCAAGAGAAAGGTCATATACTGCCACATATTCATATTGATTACGGTAATAAAAAACATGCTGCTAGCTATGCGATCGAGTCAGGCGAAAGACTTGAGGGTTCATTACCAAATAAATATGATAAGGATGTTTCTGCATGGTTAAACATTAATAGAGAAAAAGTTTTAGAAATATGGAGTAAATTACAATCTGGGAGTGGTTTCTCAGAATTAACCGCAAGTTTGTCAGGTGATATATAAAAATTTCAAAGCAAGCATCACTTCTGGTTTTCGATTTATTTAAAATCAGCATTTTTGATAAATTAACAAGTTGTGATGCTTTTTCTTCTTAACATCCTTCTTTTTGTAATAATATAAAATCTATTACAGTATCACTTGAATATTACAACATACTTAGCTTACCCCCCATAAAACCCTTCATAATTATAGACAATAATTCAGTTAAATTAAAAAAGCATGATTTAGCTTTTGATTTCTTTTTTCTCTTTACCAATTTCTATTTTACTCTTATCAAAGCTAAGGCTGCTACCTTGAATATTTTTCAAAATTATTTCATAAGGATGTTTTGCTGACTTTTCCCTTTCTGCTCTAGAAGTAGTAATCATTTTAATCATGGCGATATCAAATTCATTTAGTGGCTCTTCTTTTTTATATTTAACTATAAAATCAAAAACATTATCCTTCTTACTTTGATCTTCCATAATGGATATAATCACTGCAGATCTTGAATAACATGACTTTATAATAAATAATACAAAAAGACTGAAACCGAAATATATACAACCGATTGTGACTCTTACACCAACCTCAAGTTTATCCAGCCATATAAAACCTGCTATGACAGACATAGTAAAAACGACAAAAAGATTTATAAAGATAACTCTTATTCTTTTAGAGCTCGCATACTCATCCCATAAATAATCATTTACTATTTTATTTCCGTCTTTTTCATCTGTTCTTCCTGATTTTTTAAAATCAGGCAAAATAAGAAGCATTGATATTGCTGATTTTATTATTTTTGCAGCAGTGCTTTTTACATGCATACCGCTAAAAAAAGACTTAGCTATCTCTGTTTGCTCTTCTTTAGATAGTTTAAGTGTGAATTTTAATATCAATATTAAAGTGAAAATAAATAATATAAAAATCAATATGATAATAAAGTACGTCCAAATATTCTCATTAACTGATGCCATTAAATCCATTGCTTTCGCCATTTCTGTAAAATTAGGGGTAAGCTATTATGCACTGAATTGGCTCGTAACAAAAGTATAACCTTGCATATAGCCTAGATAATAAATTTTTCAAATCCGCCTTCCTTTACGCTTTGATTTAGTAATGAAAAATTGCTTCAACAGTATCGCTTTCTCATACTTTACCCTTTCCTCACGATAAATATTTTCCGCCTCTTCTTCATTATCAATGGCATAATGAATCATAAAGCGAAAGAAAAACGTGATCTCATGTTCATAGCCAAGGTGCTGAATGATTCTTGGAGAACTCGATTTCAGAGCGTTTGAAAGCATAGATATGATCGTAAAACGATCTGCAAGATCTGTTTTACATTGTGGAAGGTAGTACTTAATGTAGTAGCCCACACAGAATAGCCAGATATATCTAATTATCTTGTCCTGAGCAAAACCTGATTTTTTTAATCTCTCAATGAACATTTGTAAAAGCAAAAGTAACTTTTCTTCCCTTGAAAGAGCGTCTGTATTTTTCATAGATTGCGTCCTTGCAAAATTGATCAACCACTCCCTGGTTGTATATACAAGATAACATATAATTTTAATTGCGCAATATCTGCGCAACTAAATATTTAATCAGCATTTGTTTCCCTGTCTATCCTGGGCAATCCATTATTAAGTTGTTCAAAACTGAGTCCGTGATTAATAGCATTAAACTGCCATACAACAAACCTCTCTTCCAGACTCCTGAGCTCTTCTGCCAGTACTTTATTTTTGAATTCGAGATTACTGATACGCTGTGAGGCCATTTTTAAATTAGCTGGCCGTTTTTCTTCATCGTTTCCAGACTTAATATTTTTCTTCTTAATATTGAAAGCCATGACAATATCTTTGTGAAGCCCCAGTGACTGACGGGTTGGTCGCTTACCAATCAGAGGTTCAAGCCTGTCACAAAGATATTCCCATGAAAGCTTACCTGACTTCTCACTGTCCCAACCTGCTATTGTGTTTTTAATTATGCTGATATCTTTATCATTTAGATGTTTAGCCATATGACTCTCCTTTTAATTATGATTAATCCTTTCATTTCCAATCAGTTCATTTCTGCTCGCGCCTGTGAGATTTTTCATATGTGTAAAATCATCACCCTCCAGTCTTACCAGCGCCCCGTCCTCAAGATTTTTGCTTTTGAGTAACGCTATCAAATCCAGAAGTCTTGCTTGAGTTTTTTCGTGATAGGCCGCCCACTTGTCAGCCCCGTATTCCTCTTCCATATCAACCTTTGCCTTTTCAAGGAGCTGCTCTGTGTAGGCCACAGTAGCTTCCAGCCTGCCTAGGGAGGCTTTGTCCCCTTTCACGCACACATGATTGCTGCAATTGATACAGTCCCTGAACTTCGTACACGGAGAGATTACGTAGTCATGAGTGCAGTAGCCAAACTCTGTCACGTGAATGGCTGCGTGGCCTGTATCTTTGACATCAATACGCCATGAAGGGTTTGCTATAGCTCTTGGGGTGGTGTTTTCTGGTTTAATGCCAATATTCTGCACACCACGCTTAACTGACTCCTGGACCTTCTCTTCCTGGCTGACGTGGTTATAGGTCCTGTTTTGTGTCTCCCTCACTCGTCCTGACCACTTGGCTAGTTCAAAATCTCCAAGCCCACCACGTTGTGCAATCGTATTAAGTAAGTGTCTTGCCTGATGACTTCTGAGTGAAAGGTTATTCCCCTTTGACCCTTTGTAGCCGTGCCTGTCAAAAATCGTAGAAATGGAGTGCGTCCTGCGATACTCAGTGCTTCCCAGATTGGCGCTGACCAGATTGGCGGTTGGTCTGAAAAGAGATCTTTGCGTCGTTAAACTTGCACTGAGCTGATACCGGAGCAGAAGACATAGTGCGTTGCTGTATCGTACGTTCTTTTCTTTGTCGTACCAGGGGAAGTCTGGGTAAAGCTCACGGCCCTCACCAGAAATCTCAATCTCCCCGGCATATGTCCGGGCGTTTTCTGAAAGAGTCCTCAGCCTCCTGATAGCTATCTCAGCAACCGGGACCATGACTTCTGGAATCCACTTCACATTTCCACCAAAGCCTTTTTCGGAATAGAATCTCAACCCATACCTCAGCTTTCCTTCCCTGTCCGCCTCACGGATTTCACAATCCGCAGGGAGCGTCAGGATTTCAGTTACTCTGGAAGGCGCACACATAAGCAACGCAAAGACAGAGCTTATGAATACGTCCATTTCTGAAAGCTGATCGTCTGGAAGTGCGAAGATTTCAGCGATAGCATTCAATGACTCTTCGTCAGGTAACTTTGCCTCACGGGCTTCTTGTGCAGTTTTAGTGAGCCTGTGGCTTGCTTCCGGCGCTTTAAGTGGGCTCTTCCAGAGCAGTGACTGAGTGATCAGGAATTCTTTTTCTCTGAGAAATGAAACCAGTCCTTCCAGTACTTTGCCGCAGGCGTGCGCTACTGCTTTGGTGTATGTGCTTTTTAAGGTGACAACGCATTGGTCCAGAACAGTGAGGTTAACGTACTGAATATGACTCCGCCCATTGACTCGCAATAGGGCGGCCTCAAGTGTTCTGAAAACGATATTCAGACGCTGATTGATTTTCTTGCCCCCATTCATGTAGTGGTAAAGGACATAGCTTTTAGCGAACTCAATAAAATTCTTGTCTAAGGGCTCATTTACAATAACAGAACTTTTTTTTACGCCTTTGACAGGGGTTTTAGTGAAAAGGAAAACTTTTGGCCAGTTAACCTTCTCCCATCTCACAAGGTCGTTTTTATTGAGAGTGAACCGACAGTAGCTCACAAAATCATCTATTTTCTGCGCGCAATATTTTTCCCTGCGCGTTTCGAGTACTCTAACTTTATCATTTTTGATATTATCCATTTGACACCTCCGGGTTTGATTTAATTTCTTTGCACTTATTTATCACCTCTGATACTGCAATAATTGTTCTGTCCAGTATTTGTGTAGTCATAGGATCAGCCACTATGCACTGAATCCTGTTACGCTCATCGAGTAAATATTCGAGTACTTTTTCATGCGGCCCTTCAACAAAAGGTCTGAAATGCATGCAGGTGTAACAGGGGATGGGCACACATGCTGTGCAGGATTTGCAACTGGCGCATTGTCCTGTTTTTTCACCAGTATTATTCCTGATACTGCCACCGGGATATTTATCCTCACTCTTGTTAATCAGCATTCCCTGAAACATCTTTGAGTAGTAGCCAAGCTCAGCTGAAACGGCATCTTCGATTTTATTCAAACTATCTGGACCTGACTGAACATAAACTCCTGTATACATTAAAGTGGAATGATCAAGTAATTCGCCTATAACGACTTCTCCATAACCCTCTCTGGCAAGCCGGGTACCTAACGTATAGCGAAACCGCCTGGCATTCATATTTATTACTTCACCCGTCCTTTCCGAGATTACGTCCTCTGTTGTAGCTATTCTTTTGAGCGTTTGAGTACACTTTATCGCATAGGCATGAAGTCTGTCTGAAGAAAGCATCTCATGTAAATTCTCACACTCAACAACCCCCTCAAGCCTTTTCTTACAGACAAACAATGGTAGTTCCAACATCTCTTTCTCAGAGAGTTTTCTGCCGAGCTGCTTGCTAAAACTCTCAGAGACAATACGTGCCTGCTCTTTAAAAATATTGAATAATTCATGTGTAATCCTGAATCGCCTGAATGAGGCTCTATACTTTTCACCTTGTTTTATTCTGGGGATATTTATATAGCATTCGTTTATAGTTCTTTCGTTTATGATGTCTTTCGTTTTTATCTGTGTGATTTGTAGACTTCTTCTTCCCGTATGAATGGTGATTAAGGCCATTGCCAGATCAGAATAGGATATCGTACCCTTCTGGTACGCACGTGAGACAGCATCGTAAAAGTTATCAAACTCCATGTCTGTTAGAGGCCCCTGATAAGGGTCTCGTCTTTTAACAACCTCCCCCTTTTTATTGTCTTTTATCGTCCAGTTATCAACGAGGTCTACACAGTTTTGGTTAATCCCCTCAAAACCTAATTCATACCATTTTTTGATTAAGATCCTGAGACAAATGAAATCCTGATTCGAGAACTTATTACTGGATTTTGTTGTTAGCATTACAGCTTCGTCAATTGAATCAAAACTCATAAACGAAATGAATTTCATGAAAACTCTGTTAATTTGCTTAACAGATCCGGGACTGATTTCTTCTGCGAAATATTTAAGTGTGTTCACATAACCGTACCTGAGGTTATCTGACAACCTTTCAGTGACCTCACCCACATTCAATTTTATATTTCTACTTAACTCCCAGAATTCATCATCCAATCCGAATCTGTAGCCTTCGTTTTTTGCATGAAAGATATCTTTATGCGCGTTCAGAACCTTTAATTTATTCATAAGACACCCCGCTGCGCTTTTTAAAAATATTATCCTGAAGTTGCAAGGCTGCTTTTACTGATTCCTTAACAATAAATCGTCTGTTGTAGGTTTGTGCTGTTCCAGAACCCGGCTCCCAACCCATATGGCTGGAACGCATTTTCTCTTGCATCTCTTCACTAACATACTCGGTGCTTTCATCCATCAGTTTCGAAAATAGATAGTTCCATGTGTGTCTGAACTTATGTCCAGTCAACTGGCTTAAACCTGAGTCAGTGCTTCTCAGTCTATAAATGATCTTATGGTAAGAAGGAACGGACAGAGGATCGCCACGTGTCTCTCCTTCTTTGTGAGTAATAAAAAGGTATCCGTGCTTTTTCTTTCTGATATTGGCTTTTCTTTCGCCTGTAATATACGAATGGAGAAGTCTGGTAAGTTCGTCAGACATGGGTAAATTTCTTTCAAGCGTTTTTACGAGAGGCTGATTGACTCTTGTGTCCTCAATACTGTCAGCCCTTCGTCTTACGAAAAGCATTTGCGCCGCAAAATCAATATCTTCAACTCTCAGGTTCAATAACTCTCCACACCTTATCCCTAATGAATGTAATATTATGACTATAAGCTGATTTCTATGGCGAACTTTTTTGTCGAATGGATTCAATTCACATTGAGGATCAATAACTGAAAGAAGGATTTCCAGGTCTTCTTCTTCGATTGTTTTATAGACGTTGCCTTCTGAATTCCTGTATTTTATCTTCGGCCTTCTGGCTTTTATTTTTTTCACGAAGTAGGAAATTTCCCTGTAGCCATCATCTATATTTTTGATAGTTAGCTGACACAACCATTCGAGATATTTTGCTATTGTCGTAAGCCGTATATACTTTGTCGCACTGCATACTCCAGGATGATGATCTTTGATATTAATCACTTTCGCAGTTCTCATCCTCTTCCCGACAAAATCACGCAGAAGATCAACTTCATTATTATCTAGAAATCTGGCTGTTTGAATTCGCTCTTCAATGTCTATGTTGCGTAAAAAAAGAAACCGATAAAAAAGTGCGATACACCCAGCCTGAGTCTCAATTGTTTTTATCGATTCATTACTGTTTCTCAATTGTGTTGTAATAAATAGACATGGATAAAATACCGGAATACCTGTTTTCTTGTTTTTTATAATGCAATAGCGTTCACCATTTTTCATTTTAAACGTTTTAATGCCAAATCTTTCCATAAACTCTCCTTATTTTTCAGTTAGATTCTTTGCAAAACAGGTATAGGTTAAATATTCAAAAACAATGACCTACAATAATTTTGCAAAAATATTCTATTAATATACCGCTTAATAACTGTCAATAAAGGATGGCACTAAATATTCTTTCCAAATGTTAATAAGGTATATATTAGGACTCTTCTATTTACCTGATACCTTCAAAACACTCTGTGCAGCTTGATACAACTAACTTCGCTTTATTTCCGTAAAGAATTTTGCAAAATTTAAGCTGTTTTGGCTTTTAATTCTTTCCATTTTATCGACAACTTTCACGGCATTAATTTTTAATAACACAACTATTTAACTAGTCAATACTTGCTTTTACTTTATCATTTGTTATATATAAATAAAAACCAGGGAGAGCCTATGATTGATATTAAAAATAACTTAGAAATTATGTGGGTATATTTTCCTGATAATGAAAACGAGATCCTGCAAGAATTAAATGAATCATCTGCCTTCGAGTTCTACGATCGCTACCTGTTAGAGTTATCAGCAAGTGAGTTCCTTGATTTCTTCCAATATTTATCAGACTACAAAATAGATAATAATCTTGATGATAAACATTCAATATCTCAACTCATAAGCTATGGATTTGGTCAGCAATTCACTCTCGACGGAGAACCGCAATTCGAAAACTTTATGTCTATTCAATCACGTGTTGCCGATCTTAGAAGCGAACATTTAACTCAAAGAATTAAAAATGAACAGGAAGTGTTGGATTCGAAGATTGAACCACTATCAGAAACCATAAAAAAGCCATACAGATTGTAATTCATATATATGAAGGGCCATGCATATGATACATGGCCCCATTCCTGTTACTGCCAAATTAACTCTATACAAATAAGATTTTTTAAAAAATCTTACAACTTAAAATTCTTAAATTCATGTTCAGATTTAAATAAAAGGATCATTTTTGCCAAATTTTCAACATCTTCTTTCTGTTTAAATAAAGTCATCCATATTGAAAAGACCGCGTACTGTATTTAAAACTCAAGTTCAAAAATAGCAGATACTGCCCCCTTTATATTCCCTGAGAGATATTCTCCCAACCAGAAAGCAATGCTTTTAGAAAATTCATCATTACACATGGCTACAACTTCGTCATGTTCGAATTTTTCATCAAATGCTTGTTTATTCATGTCCGCGAAATATTTATTAGTGCTGATAAAATCATTCAGTTTCATAATAAAGCCCTCTTAAAAGGTTTCGCTTCGTGATTTAGAAATTAACATTTCAATCCATTCATCAATTTCACCCTCAATAAATGCCACCGCACGAGAGCCAATCTTGATAGGTTGAGGAAACTGCTTTTGATTGATCAACTCGTAGATCCAAGAACGGCTAAAACCAGTCCTCTCAATCACAGCAGGTAAACGCATTAGTTTCGTATTTTGTGTTTTCATGTTGCTCTCCTCGGTGCAGTTTCGACGAGAGCAAATGTAAGGGAAATATGGAGAGGAGGGTTAGTGCGACTCAAGACAACAGAACCGCTGAAGGATAGGTCAGTTAGAATCCGAGAGTTTCATAACCTCCGAAACTCTCATGTTTTTCAGGTGTAGGTTTCGATTTATGAAGAAGTTGAACTGCCTAATGAAATCTATGGTCGCAGCTTTCATCGCAAGGGGTCTGTCTGCGTCTTTGATATGGTAGTGCAGACGAATAACTGCCTCATCATCTTCGTCTGTGTACAAAAGTCTCGACAGCCTGTCGTCTGAAAGGCGTAGGTCATTCATTTTTGCCCACAGAAGCACGTCGAGCATTGCTATGAGCCGATAAGAGATAACCTTCTTAATTGTGCCGTAGCCGAAGCGCACAGCTCTTGACTCGTCAGCTTCTATCCCCTTCACGCGTCTCCATTGCGGAAGAGCTGATTTGATAGACTCTGCAATTTCATCGTCTGTACCACTGGCAAGGTCGATTTCTAAAAGGACGGTGCTTTCACATATCGCTGACATAACCGTAGATACATATGCTTCATGGTGGGGAAGGTTGACGCAGTACTCGTCACTACCTTGCTCCCAAGAGAACAGATTGACCCGGAGACCAGTTACACTAAGTTGAGCAAGTCTGGTTATATCAGTAATGAAGACGTGAGGAACGCTTTGAAGAGTTTGATCATCTTGCATGTAGTTAAGCTGTTCGGGCTCGAAGAGGAAAGGCTTCCCATTGAAGATCTGTCTCATGTATCCACCAAGACCGACCTTTTCCTCTTCAGTCGGCCATGGCTTAAAAAGAAGGGCTCTTGCCCATAACTCGTGGTATAGCGCATTGAGCGTTGTATCTTCAAAACTTTTATAGTTTTCTATGTTCAGCCAAGCTTTAACTGCTCTTGTATCCTCAGCAGACCAATTTTTCATAATTTTCCTATTTGGTAATAAAGTTCGACTCACGATTAATGCCTATACTTATTAATAACCTGTCTGCTGAGAATTCATATGAATATTTTCATAAGTTCGTTGATATCGGGTTTTGAAGATAAAAGAAAAGCTGTCAAGGATGCCGTTTGTGTTCTTGGGCATAAACCTCTTATGGCAGAGGATTTTGGGGCTAGAGCAAATTCGCCACAAATCACTTGTCTTAACGGTGTTCGTGAATCTGACGCTGTAATTTTGATTTTAGGCTCTCGATATGGAGCGATACAACAGTCAGGCCTATCAGCAACCCACGAGGAAGTCATCGAAGCTCGTAATACCAAGCCCTTGATTATCTTCATCGAAAGTGAAATCAGCGAAGCGGAACCTGAACAGGATAAACTGATAAAGGAAGTAAGTACTTGGGAAAAAGGCCTTTTTAGAGGGGAATTTTCTTCAGCTGAAGATCTAAAAGCTAAAGCTCTTAAAGCAATTCATGACCTTGTACTTGCCCGTGCAGTAGCACCTCTTGATCCTGTGGGCCTTAAAACTAGAGCAGTTGAGAATCTGCCGCGCAGTAACCAAACTTTTTCACAAAGCGCAATCAATCTGGATATCTCAATTGCTGCCGGCCCTGATTCAACCATTATCCGTCCTGCTCAAATGGACTCTAAAGAGCTCGAGGATAAGTTATCAAAAGAAGCTCTTTTCGGCAGGCACGCTATCTTCGACAAGCAATTTGGCACAAATGTATCGCTTGAAAATGGAGCGCTGTGTATATGTCAGACGCTAAACCGGGATCTTAAGAATCTTGTAAAGCTACATTCTAATGGCGATCTACTGATCTCATTACCTTTGTCTTCACCTTCAGGAGGCCTTCCCGCCATCATCGAAGAACAGGTAACTGAGCAGCTCTCAAAAGCTTTAGATTATGCTTTATGGATCTACTCTGACATCGATCCTACACAACGATTAACTCATCTCGTGCCTGCACTAAGCATATCAGGTGGCTCCTCAGCCTCATGGAAAACTCAGGCTGAGTACCTGGCTAGTCCCAATACTATGTATTCATCATTCTCAATGGGACAAGATAAAGCTCCGGTCTTCTTGAACCCTGCTCATGTTGGAAGACAGGCATTTACCTTAGATAAGCTTTTATATGTCGAAGATTTCATAGCCCTCTTACGACGACAATGGAAAAGTAAGTAAATTTCATAAGCACATTTTTTAGGCATATGCATAGGCATATTTAACTTATATATCAGTTTTAAATACCTTTAAATGCATAATGTTAGTTTAACTTTTCAAATCCTCTCGTGCCGACCAAATTCCCTGAAAAGCAGCCCTAAAGGCTGCTTTTTTCGTTTCTGTCATCAAACCTTAACTTTCCTCGCACCTTCGGCAATCCGTTCTATACTTAACTGCGTGTGGGTAACAAGAGGAGAGTTCATGACATATATTGAAAAAGACGATCCAACAGAAGCACCCGAGTCAGGCGATAAGCAACCTTCCCCGCCAGACCAGAAGTAACCCACGGGGCCGCGTATGACGCGGCCTTTCTATGTCAGCTTACCTCTCCGTCTCACATTCAGAATAGTCCCGTGTGGCAGTTAACATTCCTCTAACAATCAGCAGGTTAACAGTTGCATAATAATCTGATCTGCTTCACAAAATCGGCTTCCGGCTGCGCTTATTCATCAAACTGAAACAAAAATGTCACAGAAAATGCCTACCCTGAAATCCCCAGAAATTGACGGATAATTTTTATGGCGATCAAAGCGAAAAGCCTGAAAGATGCAGAAGCGTTGCTGCACTCAGGCATTAGCAAAGTGGAACTGGCGTATGACATTGGCAGCGACGACTTCTTTCGTCTGGCAAGCCACTGGTGCGACCGAGGTGCACGCATCAGCAGGGGTCACCACCATTTCGTTGTTTCTCTGAAGAGTTTTGCCATTCCTCCCAACGACTGATTCCGGCGGGCTGCTTGCCCTGATCCATCGCGCCTGATTTAATACCTTTTTGGTTTTGATGATGGTCCCGCATGCGCTATCCCGACCTGCCGCTGCCGCCTGTTGCAGGCGGCTTTATCCTTTCCCGGCACCTTAACCGCAGCGATCCCTTGCTGGCGGTGAGTCACTTCGATCCGCAAAAGTATCATGACGGGCTGGCTGTCGAATGGGATATTCCGCTGCCCGTCCGACTGCAGCAGGCTGTCAGTAAACGGCGTGCTGAATACCTAGCCAGCCGTCTGCTGGTCCGGTCAGTGATGGCAGAACTGGGTATTGCTGATTTCATTCTGTCCAATGCAGCCGATCGATCCCCCTGCTGGCCCGCTGGCATTCAGGCGTCACTGTCGCACAGTGCAGGCATCGTTGTGGTAGCGGCAACCCGTCAGCCCTGCGCTGTTGGGGTGGATGTCGAGCAGTTTATGTCGGAGACGACGGCGCATGAAACGGCTGAGTTGCTGATGAACGAGCAGGAACAGCACCTGTTACGGACGCTGCCCGTCTCTTTCCGCGCTGCCGCTACCCTGCTCTTCTCCCTCAAAGAGAGCGTTTACAAAGCCATCTGGCCGCAACTGCTTCAGCCGATGGACTTTCCGGATGCAGAACTGGTGTCGGTAGATTTCGCGCAGCAGCGCGCGACGTTGCGGCTGACTCAGGACTTTAGCGGGTGTTTTGCGATGGGGACGTTACTGGAGGCGAGCTTTGTGTGGCGGGATACTCAGGTAATCACGCTAATCACACATCGGCTTAAAAAAACCGGCTAAACAATACGCGTTAAAACAATGCGGTTTAGCCGGGGGTAACACAGACGAAAGAAAAGGTTCAGAATGGCAGAAACCGGAGTTTCTGCTGATCGCTAACGTAGCCTGGTTCAGGCGAAGCACGCCACTACGCTTTTTTGCTAAGCTTTGCCAGTTGCCGTTAAAGCCTGGTGTCGGTGCGTTTCACCGAATCGAGCGTGGCAAGATCGCGCTCATTACCGGTCAGCTCTGTTAACTGGCCTTCACGCATCTCCAGCAGCCGATCGGCATGAATGAAGTAGTGATCGTCATGGCTGATAGCAAAAACCGTTTTACCCGCCTGCTGCAGCCATGGCAGCAGCTCGCGATAGAAGATACGTCGGAAGTGAGGGTCCTGATCCGCCGCCCACTCATCCAGTAGCAGCACATCGCGCTCTTCTGCCACCGCCAGCAGCAGCGCCAGTCGCTTACTCTGTCCTTTAGAAAGCTGCAGGTTCAGCACTTTGTTGCCTTCAATCTTCAGCTTATCCTGCATCTTCAGTCTCTCAAGCCAGAGCTGAACCAGCGCCGGGTTGGCTGCAGCCCCTTCCCGCCCGATTAACCGGTCAAACAGATGTAAGTCGGTAAAGACCGCCGAGAACTGACTGCGCCACACATCAAGCTCATCCGCCGTTATCGGCTTGCCATCCAGCAGCAGCGTGCCGGACTGAGGCTGATACAGCCCGGTCAGCAGCATTGCCAGCGTTGATTTCCCGCTGCCGTTGCCGCCAATCAGAAAGACCAGTTCGCCCCGGCGCAGCGTCAGGTTAACCGGCCCGACCTGGAAGCCGTTATCACCATAGTGAAAAGAGACATCGCGTAACTCCAGCGTTTGCCAGTCTGAGGACGTGGAGGCGGAGTGGAAACCTGGCTGATAAGGAGCGAGGTCAAAGGCGTTAAGCTTACGGAATGCGACCTGGGCGCTGAGCAGAGTCGGTAACGCGCCCACCGCGGAGAGCAGCGGCGTGCGTAAAAACAGCAGCGTCAGGGAAAAGGTAGCGGCGACAGCGGTATTGGCCCAGCCCAGGCTGTTGGCCATAAAAAAGACCATGCCGATAGCGCCTAACGTCATGATATTTGACCAGTTGACCGCACTGAGATGGTAAGTATCGGCGCGCACAATGTGGTGTCGCCAGGCGCGGGCATCTTCCTGATAAACCGTGTCGTAAACCTGCTGAGCGCGTGAGCGGTTAAGCTGTAGCTCTTTGCGCCCTTCAATCACCGTCTGATAATCGCGATAGAGGTTATCTTCGATTTCCCGCAGCTTTGCCATGTGCAGGTAAACCCGCGAGACCAGCAGCCAGCCGCCAATCAGCGTGACACCCAGCCAGACACTGGTTACCAGCAGCATTTTAGGCGACAGCCACGCGAGATAGATCGCCGAGCCAAGCGTAATAATCACGCCCTGAAAGAGCTCCGGCAGACGCACAAAGGCCAGAGTAATGGCCCGCACGTCGCTGGTCAGTCCCGCCAGCAGTTGCGCACTGCCGAGTTGCTCGATGCGTTCAATACGGGTATCGAGGATACGCTTGATAAATTCGCCGCGCAGTCGCCAGACAAACTGATGGCCAAGCATGGTCAGCGCCAGCTGCGAGGCCAGCGTTACCGCCATCAGCACCACCAGCTGCAACAGAAACTGCGGCAGTACCGCAAATGAGGTGTTAATGGCGACAATCATTTCGCGATTGATAAAGGCAATCATGCCGATACCCAGCACGGCGCTTAACAACGTGAGCGCAATCACCCCGATAAAAGGCCAGCGGAACTGGCGAAAAACAACGCTTAGCAACGTCATGCAGGCAATCCAGCAGTCAAAAAACAGCCTGCAGTGTAATGGGATGCAAAATGATAGCAATAGTTATTCGCACCACGCCGTAACCGGCGTGGTGGGTCAGAAAGCGCGTCGAAACGTCAGGTTATAACGCCAGGCACCCACCAGCGGATGAACGCCTGGCTTAAGTGGCAGGATACCGTGGTAGCGCAGGCGCGACGGCCCGCCCCACACCACAATGTCGCCATGTTCCAGCAGCACACGCTGGGTACTGTCACCCCGCTCGAAGCCGCCAAACTGAAAGACCGCCGGTAAACCCAGCGACACCGAAACGATAGGCTGCCGCAGATCTTTCTCATCTTTATCCTGATGCAGTGTCAGCTTCGCGCCCGGCTCATAGCGATTAAGCAGGCAGGCATCCGGATTAAAGCCAGGGAATCCCGCCTCAGATGCCGCCTGCTGCGCCAGGGTCCGAAACAGCGACGGCATAGCCGGCCATTTGCGCCCGTTCAGGTTGTCCTGCTGCTGATACTGGTAGCCGCGTGAATCCACCGACCAGCCAAAATCGCCACAGTTGGTCATCGCCACCGACATACGATGGCCACCGGGCGTAATGCGATGGGCAAACGGATTCTGCTCCGCAATTGCCATTATTTGCTGATAAAGCGCCTCTGCATCCTCACGTGCTCGACGCCGCAGGATCACCGCGCCCTCAGCCAGCGTCTCCTGCCAGGGTTGCTCTTCACTAAACAGATCTAACATCAGGGTTCTCCGGATTCAGCGGGGATCAGGAAAGCAGCGAACTGCGGCGACATCCAGCTGACAAATTTATCGCCCTGCTTGCTGATCAGATAGACCGCCAGATGCTGTTCGATCGCCAGCGCCTGGGCTTTTTCCGTGCCAAGTACCATCAGTCCGGTATCCCAGCCATCGGCTTCCAGCGCCGTGGTGGCGATCACCGTGGCGGAAACCAGTTTATGCTCAATTGGCCGTCCGGTAACGGGATCGATCACATGAGAAATGCGTTTGCCGTCCAGTTCATAATAGTTGCGATAGCTACCGGAGGTACTGATGCCGTGTCCCTGCAGATTAACGCGCGCCTGAACCGCATTCTCACGATCGGTCGGTTTCTGAATCGCCACCCGCCACGGTTGCTGCTGCGCATTAAGGCCGCGGCTCAGCACGGCGCCCCCCACTGACACCAGATAGTTATTGATGCCGAGCTGCTCCATCAGTCGCGCCAGATGATCGGTGGCAAAGCCCTCGCCCACCGTCGAGAGATCGACATAGAGATCCGGCAGATCTTTCTGCAGCCACTGTCCGTCTGCGCCCTGCACCACCCGCAGATGCTGCAATCCGGTCTGCGCCCGGGCGGCGGCGATTTGTGCCGCATCAGGCGTATGGCCGGGCTGTTTCGTCGGGCCAAAGCCCCATAAGTTGACCAGTGGCCCGACGGTAATATCCATCGCCCCGCCGGTTTTACGGCCAATCCGCAGTGAGGTCGTGACAATATCTGCCATGTTTTCACTCACCGGCTGCGGTGACAGGTCACGGCTTTGGTTGAAGCGCGATAAGGCGGAGTCTGGCTTCCAGGTAGAGAGTTCCGCATCGTCCGCATCCAGCTGCTGCTGAATCCGCTGTTGCAGTTCCGCTCTGCGCTCACTCGCCACATCGGCCAGGCTCACCCGCCAGACGGTTCCCATGGTTTTTCCTTCCAGCACCAGCGCGGATGTGGTCGCTGGCTTATCACAGGCCGTTAACATTAACGTTAACATCGCTATAAACAGCAGATTAATCTGAGAACGCATCTTTCCTCACTTGTAACACTTTATTCAACTCTGCTACAAAGCATAAACTTCGGGTAAAGACGCTTAAAGAGAGTTGAATATTTCTCTGAAACCTATCAGTATTCACCGGTCATCTACCCTGTATCCGCCTTTTATCAGGCGACTAACGTTAACCAAAGTAAGGAGCGGCAGATGATCTATCTGATTCTCGTCATTGCCCTGGGGCTGTTTATCTTCAGTAGCTATAAAGTTTTGCACCAGCGTCGTCATCGTCACATGACACCCTCACGCCCGCGCCAATAACAGGCTTAACTGCACCTGATTGGGGCAAGATCGCCCTGACGCGCGCGGCAAGTGTACCAAAGTGCGCGCGAGGTCTGTGGCTGTGAGAGCGGTAAAGCTGGCATGAATTCTGCACTGTTGAAACAGTGTTTATCTCTGAGAGGTGCAGAATGAAAAATTCACAGAAGTGGCAGTCAGCATGGCATCACTGGCTGAGCTTTTCAGCCTTCACCCTGGCAGGCGTGGCATTTGAAGGCGCGCGATTCGGCAGCGTGGTGTCGTCAGTGACAACCGCGCCGGAAGCCACGAAGTGGCGAAAGGCTGAAGCGCTCAGCCCGAAAGGTGACGCAGGAGCGCAGCGGTAACTGCGCTCCCGTACAACTCAGAACTGGTAAACCAGACCCAGTGCCACCACGTCGTCGGTATTGATACCGGCTGCGTCGGTGAAAGCGTTGTCGTCCAGCAGGTTGATCTGGTAATCAACATAGGTGGACATGTTTTTGTTGAAGTAGTAGGTCGCGCCAACGTCGATATATTTTTTCAGATTCTGTTTACCCCAGTTCTGAACATCGGTGCCGCGTGAGGTGACGTACGCCAGGGATGGACGCAGGCCAAAGTCGAACTGATACTGCGCAACCAGTTCCCAGTTGTCCGCTTTATCCGCATAGCCATAAGCTGCAGAGTCGCTGCTGCCGAAGCGAGTAGCGTTATAGGCGCGTGAATACATAGCCGCCAGATAGACGTTGTTCGCGTCATATTTCAGACCGCCGGTGTAAGCTTCCGCTTTATCACCACGTCCCAGAATACCCTGCGCTCCGCCATTCTGGTCGTTGGTACGATCAGACTGGAAGGCAGACGCACCAATGCCGAAGCCTGAACCCAGATCGTAAGTTGTGCTCAGACCCCAGCCGTCGCCATTCTGACCCAGTACGTCACGGCCATTCGGAGACTCTGTGCTGTTGCCATTCTTGCCCTGATACTGGACTGCAAAGTTCCAGCCATCCACCAGACCGAAGAAGTTATTGTTACGGTAGGTCGCCATGCCGTTACCGCGCTGATACATAAAGTTATCTGCGCCGTAGGTATCGCCGCCGAACTCTGGCAGCACGTCGGTCCATGCGCCGATATCGTAGGCTACGCCGTAGTTACGACCGTAGTCGAACGAACCTGCATCACCAAATTTCACACCGGCAAAACCAACACGGGTGTAGCTGTCAGCCGTACCTTCAGACTCGGCGTTGTTCAGCGCCGCCTGGTATTCCCACTGGCCGTAACCGGTCAGCTCATTGCTGATTTCGGTTTCGCCCTTAAAGCCGAAGCGAACGTAAGACTGATCGCCATCAGAACCATCGTTATCAGAGAAGTAGTGCAGACCGTCAACTTTACCAAACAGATCTAATTTGTTGCCGTCTTTGTTGTAGATTTCAGCTGCGTTTGCTGATCCTGCTGCAACCAGCAATGCAGGGATCATCAGGGAGAGAACGCGACGTTTCATTTTATTACCCTCTGTTATGTGCCTTTATTATTTGCCACTGCTAACTGAATGATTAAAAATTCAGCCGGCAGGCCATTGTTGTTTTATAACGGGCAATAATCCACCAGGAAAATGCTACTAAATTTCCAAAAGTGTTTCATACGTCGAAACAGTTATTTCATAATGTAAATAACGGGGAACTAATAACCAGCACGGATCGATAAAAAATGGCGCACAAATCGATAAACCGATTTGGATAGCCATGTTATCAACAGGTTACATCAGAGTATTCCGAAGCACTGAATGATAAAACTTATACGGCATCTGGTAATAGAATAGACCCCGCTATCATCATTTATTCCATTATTACCTTCATTCTCCCCGAATGAGATGTACAACTTATTATTTCCCGCCGGACAAATTGTCCGGCATTTTTTTGCCTGCTGTTTGCCGTTGCGTTATATCTTCGTAAACTTTATTAACCGGGTTAAATTAACTACAGTCTGTTTCCGCACATATTGTTAAAATACGCACGCTTTGCGCCCTGACTGCCCAAATATCCGCCATGTTAATTTATCACCGTAATTAAGCAGGCAGATATTTTAGCTGGTGCGGATTTTCAGCGCTCGCGCATCGATTCTTTGACTTTATTCAGGGGTTTAATCAGATAATCCATGACCGATTTCTGACCGGTTTTAATCTCCACATTGGCCACCATACCGGGCACGATCGGGAATTTTCGTCCGGCACGGTTAGTCAGCTCGGCTTTCTGGGTACGTACATAAACACGATAGTAATATTGATCACGTTTTACCTCATCCTGCAGGGTATCTGGCGAGACCGTTTCAACTTCGCCGTGCAGATCGCCATAGATTGAGGAGTCATAGGCGGTCACTTTCACAGTGGCGGCCAGACCGGGTCGTATATAAGCGATATCGCGTGGATTGATGCGCGTCTCAATCAGCAGCTGATCCTCCAGCGGGACGATTTCCATCAGTTTGCCGCCAGGCTCCAGTACGCCACCGACCGTAGTAACCTGAATATCTTTAACGATGCCGCGCACCGGTGAATAGAGCGTGGCACGCGTCAGCTGATCCTCTTTGCCTGCGGCAACCTGCAGTTGCGCATCCAGTTCGGCATTGTTTTTCACCTGTTCTTCGTGGGCGCGCACCAGATAGTCATTGCGCGCCTCATCGATTTTGCCGCGCAGATCGCTGACCTGACGACGCAGTCGAATCACCTCGACCTGCCCTGCTGCGCCTTTGGCAACCAGCGGTTCCGTCAGGCGCAGCTCATCCTGCACCAGCCGCAGCGACTGCTGCAGATTACTGATGGTTTCGGTAAGATTACGGCGTCGCGACTCGTAGAGCTGCCGTTCGCGCGTCACCAGGTTCGGCTCCTTCAGCGTTTCGGCGCTGAATGTCAGCGGTGTGCCCGACAGCTCCGCCTCCAGCCGTTCGGACGAGGCGCGCAGGGTGCGCACTTTGGCCTGCGCCTCGCCGAAGTTCGACTGGAAGCGCGTCGGATCGAGGGTCGCCAGCACCTGCCCTTTTTCGACAATGTCGCCCTCATGCACGTTAAGCTGTTTGACGATGCCGCCATCCAGGCTGTCGATCACCTGCGCGCGGCTGGAAGGGGTGACTTTACCGGTGCCGACCGTGACCTCATCCAGAATGGCAAAGTGCGCCCAGATGAGAAATATCGCCAGCGCGGCGGTGCAGAGCCAGATAATCGCCGATGTCCGGCGTTCATGACGGGCAAGATCTTTATCAACAATAACCAGACTCATGCGGTGTCTCCCTTAGCTGGTGATGGCGCGGGTGTCGTCGCGCGGCGCAGGATCTCGTCGCGCGGGCCGTCGGCCACGATCCGGCCGTTATCCATCACCACAATACGATCGACCATCTTCAGCAGCGCCGGACGGTGTGTCACCAGCACCAGCGTCCGGCCGCTGATCCAGCCCTGTAGCTGACGGATCACATGCTCCTCCAGCTGTTCATCCATCGCCGCGGTGGGTTCATCCAGCAACACCACCTGCGGCTGACGCAGGATCAACCGGCTCAGCATCACCATCTGACGCTGGCCGCCCGACAGCCCGCGCCCGCCTTCATTGATAATGCGGTCCAGGCTGGCGGCATCCTGCTGGACCAGCGACAGCGCACCGCTGATGCGCAGCGCCTGCAGCATCTCCTGTTCGCTGGCATGGGGATTGCCCAGCATCAGATTCTGCCGCAGCGTGCCAAAAAAGAGGCGGGAGTCGTGCGACAGCCAGCCGAGCTGACGACGTAAATCGGTGGGATCGATACGCTCAATATCGACGCCATCGACAATCACTTTGCCCTGAGTCGCCAGCGCCTGACCGGCGAGGATCTTCAGCAGCGTCGATTTCCCTGCGCCGACTTTGCCCAGAATGGCAATCTTCTCGCCGGGCTTAATCTGCAGCTGCTGAACGTTGAGCACATTCTTTTCATTCTCTTCGTCATAGCTGTAATGCACATTGCGCAGATCGTACTGGCCGGTGAGCGTCGGGCAGTGTGCCAGCGTGGTCGCCTCAGGCTGATCAAGCGGCTTCTTCAGCAACTCATCCAGCCCTTTCATCGCCATTTTGGCATGCTGCCAGCGCGAGAAGACCATGGTCAGCTGCATCAGCGGGGCGATGGTGCGTGATGAGAGCAGGCTGCAGGCGACCAGCGTACCGGTGGTGATTTGCGAATCGAGCACCAGATAGACACCAAATACCAGCATGCCCGCATAGGTGAGCTGCTGCACAGTCGCGGCCCAGCCGGTGAGACGCGCGCCCCACAACCGCTGCTGATTACTGATTGAGGCGCTGACTTCATGCGTCTGCTCCCACTGACGCTGAAAATAGGGTTCCGCCTGCAGCGCCTTGATATCCTCAATCCCTTCAATGGTCTCCACCAGCACTGCATTGCGCAGCGCGCCCTCGCGCAGCCCCTCTTTGGCCAGGCGTGCCATCGGGATCTGCACCAGCAGACCGGGAATGACGATCAGCGGGATCGCCGCCAGCGGAATCAGCACCAGCCAGCCGCCAACAAACGACATGATAAACAGGAACAGGATGACAAACGGCAGATCGGCCGCTGCGCCTACCGTGGTCGAGGTGAGCAGCTCACGCACCTGGTCGATCTCACGCAGCTGCGAGATAAACGAACCGGTCGATTTCGGACGCGCCTCATTACGTATGCTCATCGCCCGGGCAAACAGCATGGCCGAGACTTTCAGGTCGATGCGTTTGCCCATTAAGTCTGACACCTGGGTCCGCATCAGCCGGATCAGATACTCAATGGCCGCAGCGATCAGCACGCCGACAAACAGTACCCACAGCGTGGACTGCGACTGGGCCGGAATGACCCGATCATAGACCTGCATCGAAAAGAGAATACCGGCCAGCGCCAGCACATTACTGATCACCGAGGCCAGCGAAATTTCCGTGATACGGCGGCCCATACCGCGAAAATTTTTCCAGAACCAGTGTGGCTCATAAGGCTGAACGAATTCGTCGATGCGCGCATCACGGCCACGCGCCGCTACGCCAATCACGCCGACATCGCCCTGGGCGCGTGCCAGCAGTTCTGATAACGCGCTTTCACGCACCACATCGCCGCCTTCACTGAGCCAGTAGCGCGCGCTGTTGTCTGAATCGATGCTCTCCAGCACCGCCACGCTGGCATTATCCAGCACCAGCACCACCGGGGTAATCTCCTGACGCCAGCGCAGTTTGTTCTGCGGCACCATGGTCAGATGCAGTCCCAGCAGGCCGGAGAGTCGTTCCAGCTGCTGTGACACCGGCAGATGTTCAAACCAGCGCATCTGCTGACGCAGGGTTTTGCCATCGGCAGGTTTACCGAATCGCGCGGCTACGCGCAGCATGGCGGCAATCCAGTTATCGGTATTCAGGGTTGATGTACTCATTATTAATGCCTTATCGCTATTGCAGCGAAGGAAGGAGATCGCCGCTGCTTTGCTGGCGATCGATACCCATGATATCGAGCAGATTGTCTACCGCGGCGGCATAACGGACGGTGGCGTCCCAGCCATCGTAAAGCGCGGTGATGCGTGAGCTGTCAGCCTGAAATACATCCTGTTCCACGCTAAGCAGATCGTTCAGGCTGCGCTTACTCAGGCGATATTCATCGGCGTAGACATTACGGGTATGGTCGGCGCTGGCCAGCTGCACTTCCCCGGCAGCCTGCCGCTGCTGCGCGCCAATCATGTCGGCATAGGCGGTAGAGGCGTTTTGATTGATGGCGAGCTTAGCCTGCTGAATAGCGGCCTGTGCCGCTTCACGATCGCCCTCGGCTGACTGGGTTTTCGCATTCACCAGGCCACCCTGATAAAGCGGCGCTTCCACCTGCAGCTGCACTTCATCATCCCAGTAAGATTGACGGTCGTTTTCATAGCGGGTCCGGCCCGCCTGCACTTTAATCGTCGGCCAGTGACCGGACTCTGCCTGGCGCACCCGTTCACGAGCGGCTTCCTGTTTCGACTGCGCGCTGCGCACCGCCGCGCTGCTTTCATAGGCGATTCTATCGAGGGTGATCTGCTGTTTAAGCAGCGCCTGTGGCAGTTCAGGCAGAGTTGCGGGGACCACACCGGTCAGCACGGTCAGCTGCGCGGTGGCGGAACGGTGCTGGGCACGATATTGCTCCAGCGTAGCCTGCATCGCGGCGATGCGGGTTTCCGCCTGCAGCACGTCGGACTGAGAATTGAGGCCAGCATCGGCGCGCAGCTTCGCGATATCCCGCACGCGCTTCAGCGAGGCGATATTGGTATGTGCCGTTTCTGCCAGCGCCTGGTAACGTTTGACTTCAAGGTAGGCCTGCAGCGTATCTTCCGCCACGGTGGTCATCGAATCGAACAGGCTGTAACGATAAGCATCCGACAGCGCGTGCTGCTCATCGATGGCGCTGCCGGTGCGGCCAAAGTCGTAGAGCAGCTGGCTGAGCGTGATGCCACCGGAGCCGTTATTGTTGAGGCTTCCGGCGGAGTCAGTCTGATGAGAGCGTCCCGCCGCGCCCTGCAGTGAGATCTGCGGATACCAGGCGCTGCGGGCGGCATCAAGATCCCCCTCACCGATATGGATCTGTGCCGCCGCTTCCGAGATTTTCGGATTGCGGGCGAAGGCCCGAAGAATGGCGTCGCGCAGCGTTAAGCTGGCAATCTGCTCTTCGGTGGGCGCGGCGCGCCAGTTAAATTCGGCTTTAGGTAACGGTGCGGCAAAGGCCGCGTGCACTGCAACGCCACTCAGGGCGCACAACAAAAAAGTTAATCGCGCTTTGTTCATTATCCATACCAACAGGGGTTCTTATCATCATGGTGTTTTTCCTGGTGAACAAAGCGAGCAAAAAGGGGTGCCACTCAGCGTCTGACGCATTTATTGCATTATTTTATTTATGGTTCGCAAGCGAGGCGCTAAACGACCTTTAACATTATTAGATCATATCCCGGGCTTATTCCTGCTAAAAACAGATGAAATCGTTAATATTTCTCCTGAGAGGACAAAAAACAATCACTAAACGCATCCACGCCAATCCAGACAGGCTTAACAGACCTGTCCGGAAGGCAGTGCGTTTGCTAATGTTTTCGCGTCAGACCAGCGGGTGTACCGCAGGATGCTGCAGCAGGTGATCGGCAAGTGTATAAGGAATATCGGAGAACAGATGGTTTTCCTGCGGTGCGGCGGCAGTGGATGCCTGCGCCACGTGCGCGGTTTCCGCCTGCTGGGTCAGGCTGACGGTCTCCAGCAACTGGTCCACCGTCTGACCCTCCAGCGGGTTGGCGCTTTCGGTATGTGATGCCACCTGCACCGTCTGGCTGGCACTGGCCAGATTACCGGCGCTGTCTTTGCCGCTGACTGTCATCTGGTATTCACCATCGTCCAGCGGTGCCAGTTGCCCGGCCAGAATGGTCAGCGCCCAGCCGCCATCGGCTTTTACACTGGCGCTGTAGTGCTGATCGCCCAGCGTTAATTCCACCAGGCTGCCCGGTTGCAGATGACTGGAGCTGCCCTGAATCAGATGCCAGCTGTTGACATCGGCAGCATCAATTTTGTTATCACCAAAAGCCGTGTCCAGGGTCAGCGTCGGTCGCTGATGCACGGCTACGGTAAACAGTTGATCACTGGTCTGGGTGTCGCTGTTGCCATATTCATCCCAGCGGTGAAAGGTGGCGGCGACCGGGCCATCCGGCAGTGCCAGCAGCTCGCTGGAGGTCAGTGTTACCATACCTTTGGCATCGGGCTGGTAGGTTTTACCGTTGATCTCCAGGGTGTTGGCGCCTTCAACGTAGAAGCTCAGATCGTGCTGCGCCTCCTGATAGTTGAGCGTCATGTCACCGCCGATATTCATTTCGGTGTAGATCGGAATAAAACCGGTGTGGATATTCAGCTCATGCGTGACGTTGGTGTAGTTGTTGGCCCCGTCGATCGACCAGGCGCGGATTTCCCCAACGTTGATAAAAGCGTGCACATCCGCTGCCGGGATCACCACCTGCCAGTGTCCATCTTCGGCTATCGTGGTGGCATAATCTTTCTGGTTGGCACCGTTGATCACCAGCCGATGGCCCGGCATCACGGTGGAGAGCGTGCCGCTAATTAGCAGATCCTGCTGGCTTTCTGCCAGGTTTATCACATCGTCCGCAGTGACCTTGTCGAAGGTAATTTTTGGCAGGCTACTCAGATGGGTGATCAGCGTCAGATCGTGATATTCGGTGGCGCTGTTTCCATTGGGATCGGTTGCCGTGACTTTCAGGCTGTAGACCCCATCTTTCAGCGCCTGCATATCGCTTTCATGAAATGTGCCATACCACTTACCGTCGTTTCCCATGCTGGCGGTGGTGGTTTGCGTCCCCAGCGTCAGTGTCAGCTTCGACCCCACCGGCAAGTGCGTTGCGCTGCCGCTGATCTCAACGCCATAAATGCTCTCAGCAATGCTCACCGCGTTATCGCCACTGACCGTGTCCACGCTCAGGGTAGGTTTGATCGTGCGGTCGACATAGAGACCAAAGTCAACGGTGGTTGCCGTGCTTTGCCCTGCTTTATCGGTAATGGTCAGCGTGAGCGTGTGATTGCCATCCGGTACGCCTTTCAGCGCGTCGGCCGGCATAGAAGCATTCCAGTAGCCCCACTGATTAACGGTGCTGTGCCAGCTTTGATCGTTGAAGGTCAGCGTGACGGTGGAGCCCGCTTCTCCTTCCGCACGGCCGCGCAGATGCACCGGCTTTTCCGCTTCCCAGCCGGCGATCACGCCATCACTGGCGATCGCTTCATAGGGCTGCAGCCCGGCGGGCGGCGAACTCTTCACCGTGGCCAGAGTGTTGTCATTGAGCGGGCTGCTATGCAGTGACTCGGTGGAGAGCGTGGTGACAGGCAGGCTCTGGCCCGGCGTGGCGAAAGGAAGGCTCAGACTTTGCGTGGCGGCTGGCGCAATGGCGGGCACAGCGCTATCGGCAACGGCAAAGTCGCTTACCGCCGTCTGGAAAATGGATTCGAGCCGGATGGTACGAAGCGTATCGCGTGATGACATAGGTAACCTCAGTTCAGAACAGAAACGCAGACAAAAACCATTGGATAAACCGATCGCTTAGTCTGACGACATGGTAGTGGGACAGCTAAAACTGCCCGTTTCCGCTGGTCGGAACTGATTACCCGCAGGTAACAAGGATTTATAAACAGGACGCTAATAAAAGCGCCAAATAGAGTCAGAATGCTGATTTTACGGCGTGACGCCGTTTGTTGCGCCTACCCTAATCTTTCATTCTGCTAATGAATAGTGGCGATAATCTGGAAAGTGGAATTATCACGTGACTGAAACAAAAAAAGCGGGTGCTTTCGCACCCGCTCTATTCATCTTCTGAACAGACCTTTCAGTCACTACACAACATGGACCTGCAGGTTCTGCTGCACCAGCACATCGCCCAGGGTGTTATCACTGGTCAGCGCCGAGTTGTGGTAGATCTCAAAGACTCTGCCCTCAACGGTACGCTCGCCGGTCACTTCCCAGATTCCGCCGTTGCTGTTAGCCAGTGTCACCTGGCTGCCATCTGCGCCTTTGATCAGCAAATCGTCACTCTGTTTATCCGTGATATTGAGTGCCTCATTGAGATCGAGCTTCACGGAGTTGGTTCCGGTTTTACCCAAATCGAGCACCTCAATGTGTTCGACCTTCAGGCCCAGCGCAGTGAGATCCAGACTGAGATGCTCACCATTCAGCACCAGGGTATCGGTGCCTGCGCCGCCATCAATATGGGTAAAGTTAAGGTCACTGACCGTCACGATATCCGCCCCGCTGCTGCCGGTCACTGTCGCCCCCTCAATGGTGCTGCCATCGGCCAGCGTAATCACGACGCCGCCGATGGTGTAACCCACCTCCTCTGCCGGTGCCGCTGCCACCGCGGCGTCATTTGCCGCCGCGTTTTCACTGCTGCCGACTGGTGTCACCGTATCCGCTTCAGTAATCAGCGTGGAAGCCACCGCCACATGGGCGCTGCTCTCGTCGCTGCTGGTGCTGCTGTTATGCTGCGTCTCCGCGCTGGCGACAGTAGCGCTGTCATCCGCCACCGAGAACAGCGCAACCGATTCGTTTGCCGCCAGCGTCACCGGTAGCACGGCACCCAGTAACAGGGTATTGGTGGTCGAGTAGCTGTTACCGGCCGCGTCGGTAATCGTGACTTTCGCCAGCGTTCCCAGCGACAGCAGCAGGCCACCCACCGACAGCAGTGAAGGTGAGAAGTTAACCGCGTAACGCCCCAGCGCATCGGTCGTGGTGTTCAGCGTCGGGCCGTTGTTGCCGTTGGAGAGCAGCAGCGTAACGTTCACTTTCGAGCCCTGCGCGGCATTCAGCGATCCCCCCTGCACCACCAGACCCGCCAGTAAAGAACCGACGATGCTCAGCACCGGATCGACCCCGACCAGCGGCTGATTGTGCGACAGCGCGGTAAAGCTGCTGGTGCTGGTTGCGGTGTTGCCGCCAATATCCGCCACCGTGACGGTGAGAGGATGGCTACCATCGGCGATCCCTTTCAGCGTCGCTGACGGCACGCTGATGCTCCAGGCGCCATTCGCACCAATAGTAGTGGTGAGGATATTGCCCGCCACGTTCACCGTCACCGTGCCGCCCGCCGCGTTGGTGCTGGTTCCTCTGATGGTTTCAGTACTGTTGGCTTCCGCAATATTGAGGTAGCCATCGCCGCCAAAGAAGCTGTTGACGCTGACCGTTGGCGTGGTGTGACTGACCACACCCAGCGACGCCGAGGTGTTGCCAATGCTGCCCGCACCGTTGGTTACGCTGGCGGTGACAGTCTGCAGACCGTCAGTAATGGCAGCAAGGTTAGCCGCCGGAACAGAGAGACTCCAGTTGCCGTTGCTGCTCACCGTGGTGCTGTAAGTCTGACCACCCAGCGTGACGCGCACAACCGATCCCTCGGCGTTGCTGGCGGTGCCGCTGATGGTCTGCGCCGTTTTCACATCCACCGCGCTCAGCGCACTGTCACCAAACAGCGAGGTAATGGCGACCACCGGCGTCGACTGACTGATGACGCTCAGCGTTCCGCTGCTGTTTGCCACGTTACCGTAGGCATCGGTGCCGGTGACCGTGACGGTTTTACTGCCGTCAGTGATAGCAACAAGATCCGCTTTCGGGACGGTAATACTCCAGTTGCCGCCGCTGACCACTTTGGTGGTGTAGGTCAGGCCATTCAGCGTGGCGCTGACGGTTGAACCGGCAGAGAGGCTGGACGTCCCGCTCAGGGTCTGGTTAGAGGCCAGATCCGCGGCGCTCAGCACACCATCGCCAAACACCGTATTCACCGACAGGGTCGGCTGGAACAGTCCCAGTGACACGCCCGCGCTGGTGCTGCTGACGTTTCCGACCGGATCGGTGACGGCCGCGCTGACGGTGAAGTTACCGTTCAGCAGCGTTGACAGAATCGCTGGCGAGACGGCGGTTGAGAAACTGCCATCCGCGTTGACCTGCGCGTTGACGGTGGTGTTACCAATCGCCAGCCTGACGCTGCTGCCCGCAGCCAGCCCGGAGACCGTGCCGCTGATGGTCTGAGTGACCAGCGACTCCGCCAGGTTCAGCACGCCGTCGCCAAACAGCGGATTGAGGGTAACTTTCGGCAGGTTGTGAATACCAACCAGTGCCCCGGCCGTAGTGCTGTTAGTGTTACCCGCGCTGTCGGTGACGCTGATGCCCACGGTCAGATTGCCATCTGCAATCCCCTGCAACAGCGCTGGCGTCAGCGAGACGTTAAAGTTGCCATTGGCATCGGTCGCCGTCACCAACTGCTGTGAGCCTACCGACACTACCACACGCGATCTCGCTTCCGCGCCGCCAATCACCCCACCGATCACCTGGGTAACCAGCGAATCCGCCACGTTCAGCAGACCGTCGCCAAACAGCGGATTCACGGTGATGGTCGGCAGCAGCGTATCGATCCGGATACCGGCGCTGGTGCTGGCGGTATTGCCCGCTGCATCCGTTACCGACGCGCCCACCGTCAGGTTGCCCTGTGCCAGCGTGCCCAGAATATCTGGTGTCACCGTGGCGCTGAACGCCCCGCCCGCACCCACGGTGGCGGTCACCTGGCTGTTGCCAACCGAGAGCGTCACCACACTGCCCTGCGCAACGTTATTCACCACCCCGCTGATCACCTGTCCGGTGGCGATATCGGCCAGGTTCAGCACCCCATCACCAAACAGTGAGGTCAGCGAGATAGATGGCGTCTGAGTAAAGATGCCGATGGATGCGCTGCTGGAGGCGACGTTACCCGCCACGTCTCTGACGCTGACGCCCAGCGTCAGATTGCCATCCAGCAGAGAGGTCAGATCGCTGCCCGGCAGGCTAACGCTCCACACTCCACCCGCCTGCACTGTCGTGCTGTAACTCTTGCTGCCAAAGGTGACCGTCACCTGGGAACCCACAGCCGCATTTTCTATCACGCCACTGACCAGCTGTCCGGCAGCGGCTTCCGCAATGTTCAGCAGGTTATCACCGCCAAACAGCCCGGTGAGCGCACCGACCACCGGCACGGCATCGACAATCGCGGTGACGGTTTCACCAACGGTGCGGGTGTTGCCCGCGGCATCGGTCAGGGTGACGTCAAGCGCAAGATTGCCATCGCTTAACAGGCCCAGCACCGAAGGCGGCACCACGATGGCCCATTTACCATCCTGGCCCACTGACGCAGAGAGCGTTGTGCCGCCCAGCACCACCGATACCGTAGCGCCCACACCCGCCGAGGTCGCAACCCCGGAAATGGTCTGTGCCACCGTGGTATCCAGTGCGCTGAGCGTGCCGTCGCCGAACACCGAATCGACCACCAGCGTCAGCGCACTGTTGACCACTTTGTTGACCGTCAGCGTGGCGTCGGTCTGGTTTCCGGCTACATCATTGACCCGCACGCCAAACACCAGCGCACCTTCAGTGAGGCTCGCCAGGACATCCGGCGCGAGATCGATGCTCCAGCGTCCGTCAGCACCCACCGTCGCAGTGGCGATCGGCGCGGCATCGCCCAGATAGAGACCGATGGTCTGGCCTTCTGCTCCCTGTGCGCTGCCGGTCAGCACCTGGCTTAGCAGCAGGTCAGCTGCGTTGATCACGTTGTCGCCGAGGAACGCGTCGACCTGGACCAGCGGCGCAGCGGTATCCACCGTCACCGTCTGGGTGGTCGTCGTCACGTTACCGGCCACATCCGCCAGTTGCGCGGTGATCACCGGCGAGCTGCCATCGGGAAGAGCCTGCATCGCGCTGGCAGGAACGGTAGTGGACCAGGTGCCGTTGCTCTGCACCACGGCGTTGTAGGTCTGATTATTGAAGGTCACCACCACCGTGCGACCCACTTCGCTGAGATCGGCGGTGCCACTGATGGCCTGGCTGGTGGCACTTTCATTGCCATTGACCTGGTTGTCACCGGTAAACGGATTGAGAGTCAGTGCCGGTGGCGTAAGGTCGATCAACACGTTACCGCTGGTAGTTACAGAGTCAGTGCCGTCGGTAGCATTCACCGTGATGGCGACGCTGCCGTCCGCACTGCCAAAGGCGCTGACCGGCAATGCCGCCGTTGACCAGTTACCCGACCCATCCAGCGTAGTCGCGTACTCCTGACCACCGATCGACACCGTCACTCCCCCACCCGCGCCGAGGTTAGCGGAGGTGCCACTCACTACCACACCGCCCGCTACATCCTGAGTGCTGATGATGTTGTCGCCCGACACCGTGCCCAGCGTGACCAGCGGCCCTGGCGGTGGCGTCAGATCCACGGTCAGCGCGACCGGTACGGTTGCGGTATTGCCAGCCAGATCGGTCACTACCAGCGTCAGCGTTGTTGATGGTGTAAAGGTGGCCATCTGCTCTGGCGTCAGCGTTACACTCCAGTTGCCGTTACCGTCAACCACGGCTGTGCCGAGGGTCGTGTTATTCAGCGAGACCGTAACCACATCGCCCGTCTCTGCGCCAGTCGCGGTGCCGCTGAGACTCTGCGGCTGAATGCTCTCGGCGTAGTTCAGCGCATTGTCACCAGTAAAGGCGGCTACATTAAGCACCGGTGGTGTGGTGTCGAGCACCAGCGAGCTGTTAATGATGGTGCTGTTGCCCGCCGCATCGGTTGCTGTCACGGTAACCGGATAGGTATCATCCGGCAGCTGTGAAAGCTCCGCCGTTGTCAGTGGCACCGTCCAGTTACCATTGGCATCGACGGTTGCGGAATAAGTTGTGCCGCCAAGCGTAAGCTGCACAGTCTGATTCGCGCCCGCCTCACCGGTGGTTCCGCTCAGCGTCACTCCCGCGGCAACATCGCCGTCATTCACATAACTGCCGAGGAATTCCGGATTGACCGCAGGCTGCGGCGCGCTGAGATCCGCGGTGAAAGGCAGCTGCGCCGACGCGCTGTTGCCCGCCGCATCCACGACGTTAACCGTCAGCGATTGCGCACCGTCACCCAGTGAACTCAGGGCGTTGGCAGGAATGTTAACAGTCCAGTTACCGTTGCTCGCCACGGTGCCAGAATAGAGGCTGCCGTTGACATCCACGGTAATGCTGACCGCCTGGTTCGCCCCCACACTGCCGGTGGTGCCAGTCAGGGTCACCCCTGCCGCGGCTTCACTGATGTTCAACAGGTTGTCGCCGCCAAATGCGCCTGGGTTGAAGGTCGGCACAGGCAGCGCCACCTCTGTCACCACGTTCTGCGCCGTCGCGTCGCTGTTACCCGCGATATCGGTCGCCGTCACGGTAATGGTGTGGGTGCCGCTGGTGAAAGTGGCTAACTGCGCTGGCGACAGGGCCAGAGACCAGCTGCCATCGGTCTGCACCGTGGCTGCCAGCGGCTGACCGTTGTTAAAGCCGGAGATCAGCACCGTTACCGTCTGTCCGGCACCGGTAATGCCGGTTGTGCCACTGAGGATCTGTTCACCGGCCGCCTCTGCTGCGTTCAGCGCACCGTCGCCAAACGGCAGGTTCAGGGTGACATCCGGCAGCGCGTTAACGGCGACCAGTATCGTGCCGCTGGTGCTGCCGATGTTGCCGTTCGCATCGGTAACCGTCACGCTGACTGGCAGGTTGCCATCCGGCAGTGACTGCAATACATCAGCCGGCAGATCCAGTGACCAACGTGAACCACCCTCAGTCAGCGTCGCAGAATAGAGGGTGCCATTAACGGTCACCGTGACCGACGCGGCGTTATTAATATTTACCGCACCGGTCAGGGTTCCGCCTGCGGCGGCCTCTTCAGCATTGATACGGCCATCAATAAATGGCGTATCCAGCGTTGGATTAGCAATCGGCGTAATCGCGGCGACGAACGTTTTGGTCGTTTCAATGCTGTTACCGGCCCGATCGGTGGTAATCAGGGTCAGCGTGTGTTCACCGGTTCCCAGGCTGGCGATGAACTCTGGGGGCAGGCTGGCAGTCCAGTTGCCATTGGCATCGACCGTCACCGACAGCGGGATATTGTCATCGCCCACCGTGACGCTCAGGGTCTGGCCCGGCACGACGGTGGAGGTGCCGGTGACCAGCTGAACGGAACCGGCTTCGCTGATATTAATGATGTTATCGCCGAACAGTGTCGTGTCGAAGGCGGCTGAAACAGGATCACTCTGCAGGATCTCAACGCCTGCGGTAACCTGCGCCGGATTACCGGCACCATCCGCGGCGCTGACCACCACCTGTGTCAGTCCATCGGCCAGGCCCGTCAGCGCGCCCGGGGCCAGGTTCAGCGTCCAGTTGCCGCTGGCATCCGTGGTGGTGCTGAAGTTCTGCCCGCCTACAGAGATGTTCACCACGCTGCCTTCCGGCAGATTGGTACTGTCACCACTCAGCGTTAACGCCCCTTCCGCATCTGCCGCACTGATCAGCGCATCGCCAAACGGCGTATTCAGCGTCAGGGCTGGCAGGGTATTAAATGCTACGTCCAGTGACGTGGTGCTGTCTGTGGTGATATTGCCCGCCGCGTCGGTGACCGAAACGGTAATCGCATTGGGACCGTCCGCCAGCTGCTGCAGGTCGGCGGTCGGAATGGTAAGTGACCAGTTACCGTCGGCATCTGCCGTGGAGGTATAGCTGACGTTATTCAGCGTCACCGTCACCGGCAATGCGCCCGTGGTGTTGCCGCTGATGGTGAGATCCTGCAGCGACTCCGCCAGGTTAAGGGTATCACCCGCGTCGACCGTGATATTCGTCAGCGCAGGGGGTGTGGTAATGAAACTGACCTCCTGAGTGGCAGTCGCCGGATTGCCTGCGACATCAGTGGCGGTCACGGTAAATATTTGCGTGCTGCCCGGATCCACGCTGGTAAAGGCAGCAGACGGGACATTCACCGTCCAGTTGCCGTCAGCGTCGAGCGTGGTGCTGTAGTCAGTGCCGTTAAACGACACCGTCACCAGGGTACCCGCTGCCAGCAGGGTGCTGCTGCCGCTGACCGCGACATCCGCTGTGGCCTCGGTGGCGTTAATCACATCATCGCCGGCTACCACGTTCATGGTCAGCGTCGGCTGAACCTGCTCGCTGGCCAGCACGACCAGGCTGGTGCTGGCGCTGGCCGGGTTGCCAGACGTATCCGCTGAGACCACGACCAGCAGCTGATCGCCATCCGGCAGATTACCCAGATCGGCGGCCGGAACGGTCACCGTCCAGCTGCCATCGGCTGCCACCGTGCCGCTGTACTGAATGTTATTCAGCGTCACCGTCACCAGCTGGCCTTCCACCAGGTTGTTACTGGTGCCGTCGATGCTCAGATCCTGCAGTGATTCCGCCTGGTTAAGGAAGTTATCGTCACTGATGGGCCCGATGGTCAGGGTTGGCAGGTTCAGAGTGTCAGCATCACGCGTCAGGGTCTGGGTGGCCGTGGCCGGGTTGCCCGCGGCATCGGTCATCGAGACAGCAACGGTGTAACTGCCGTCTGCCAGCCCCTGCACGACGCTGGCTGGCAGTGTCACCTCCCAGGTGCCGTCAGAGAGCACCTGAGTGGTGTAATCGACGTTCTGGAAGCTGACGGTGACCGTCTGTCCGGCATCCGCTATCGACGCACTGCCGCTGATGGCGACCGCTTCCAGCACCTCTACCGAATTGATGATGTTGTCGCCGCCGATGGCATTGACGGTGAGCACAGGCGGCGTGAGATCGACCGTAACGGCGCTGGTCAGCGAACCACTGTTACCGGCGGCATCGCTGGCATTGACCACCAGCGTAGTGACTCCCTCGCCCAGCGACTGTACCTGATCCGCTGTTAAGGTCAGCGTCCAGTTACCCTGCGCATCCACCGTGGCGGAATAATCATTCCCACCCAGCGTCACGCTGACGGTCTGGCCGTTGCCCGCTACACCGGTGCTGCCGGTCAGCGTCTGACCGACCCCCTGTTCCGCCAGGTTCAGATAACCATCGCCAAACGGGGTATCTATGCTGACGGCCAGCGACGCCGTCGCCACCGTGATTTCACGGGTTTCGGTTACCGGGTTACCCGCCGCATCGCTAACCGTCACGGTCAGAATGTACGCCCCGGTCGGAATACCGGCCAGCGAACCCGCAGGCAGCGTCAGATTCCACTCACCGTTCTGGTCAACCGTGGTGGTCCAGGTCTGATTGTTCAGGGTAATGGTAATCTGCTGTCCGGCTTCGGCATTGCTGTTGCCGCTGAGAACAATCGGCGCGGTGCTTTCGGCAATATTGATACTGTTATCGCCCGCAACCGTATTCAGTGTCAGGGTCGGTGGCGTCAGATCCACCGTCACGCTGCCCTGGCTGCTGCCGGTATTACCCGCCGCATCCTGGACTGTGACGGTATAGTTCAGGAGATCTTCCGGCAGGCCAGCCAGCGCGGAAGCCGGCACGCTGATCTGCCAGTTGCCATTGCCGTCGACGGTGCCGTTGTAGGTTGCGCCATTCAGCAGCACGCTCACCGTCTGGCCGTCACCGGTTATGCCGGTGGTGCCGCTCAGGGTTTGTGCTGTGGCGATCTCGCTGCTGTTGAGCAGGCCATCGCCAAAGGCCGAGACGATCTGCGGTGCTGGCAGCGTCGCCAGCACGCTGAGCGCTGCCTCGCTGCTGAGGGTCGCCCCGCCGCTGTCCGTTGCGGTGACCGTCAGGGTGTAAGGCCCATCGGCGAGCGCCGTCAGTGCCTCAGCCGGAACGATCACTGTCCAGCGGCCGCTGGCCGAGACCTGCGCGGTGTAGCTGATGTTATTAAACAGCAACGTGACCGTGCTGCCCTCTGTCACATTCACCGACGTACCGGTGACGACCAGGGCCTGACCCAGCTCCTGCGCATTCAGGTAGTTGTCTTCGCTGATGGCATCCATCGCCAGGCCAGAGGCGTTGCTGTTGACGTCAAAGGTGAGATTGCTGGTGGAGGTGTTGCCCGCCACATCACTGACCGCCACGGTAAAACTGGCGCTGCCATCATTAATCGCGGCCAGCGCACCGGCTGGCACGATCAGGCTCCATGCCCCGCTCGCCTGTACGGCGGCGCTGTAGACTGTACCGTCAACGGTGACGGTAACCAGCTGACCCGCTTCGACGTTGGTGGTGGTGCCGGAGAGACGTTGATCGGTGAGGCGCTCCGCGCCATCGACCACGTTGTTACCGGCAAACGTATCCAGCGTCAGGGTTGGCAGTGTGCCTGGCTCCACTTTCAGCGCCAGGTCGCGGCTGGTGGTGGTGGCATTTCCGGCCGCATCGCTGGCGGTTACGGTCAGCGGATAGCTGCCGTTGCCCAGCCCGGTATAAACCGTGGCGGGCAGTTCCAGCGACCAGACGCCGTTGACGTCAGCGGTGGTGCTCAGGGTAGTGCCGTTAAAGCTGGCCACAATCAGGGCGTTAGCTTCGCTGCTGCCGGTCAGCGTCAGCGGCTGCTGACTCTCAGCGGCGTTAATGATGCCATCGGATGGCGTAATGAAGTTCAGCACCGGAGGAAGTGTATCCACCACCAGGTTGCCATCAGCCTGGCTGCTGTTGCCCGCCACATCACTGACGACCACGGTGTAGCCACTATTGCCCTGCGGCAGCGCAGACAAGACATCGGCCGGAACGGCGACCTGCCAGTTGCCTGCGGCATCGACCGTGCCGCTGTAGTTGTTGCCGCCCAGCGTCACGACGACGGTCTGGCCGTCGCCGGTCACGCCCGTGTTACCGGTGATCGTGCCACCGGCGGCGGCTTCCTCACCGTTCAGAATGCCATCATCAAAGGCCACGCCCGGTGTCGCCACCGGCAATGCGCTGGCGATCACCGTCAGGGTAGCGTCGCTGGTCGCCAGCGGCTGTCCGTTAGCGTCGCTGGCAGTGGCGGTGATGGTTTGCGGGCCGTCTGCCGTTCCGGTAAAGGTGCCTGCCGGTAAGGTCAGGCTCCAGCTTCCATCTGCCGTCACGGTGGTGCTGACAGTTGTGCCGTTGGCCAGCACGGTGACAATGCTGCCGTCAGGCAGACCGCTGGTGCTGCCGCTGACTACAACGGCGCCACCCAATTCCTGCGCATTGAGGTAGTTGTCGTCACTGACGGGTGCCAGCGCGATCGACGGCAGGCTGTTGTCCACACTGAAGTCAAGCGTGCTGCTGGCGGTGTTACCCACGGCGTTGATGACGCTGACGTTCAGCGTCTGAGTGCCTTCTCCCAGCTCAGCCAGGGCGCCCGCAGGCAGAATAATGCTCCAGTTGCCGCTGGCCTCGACCACACCGCTGTATTCGTTGCCATTCAGGGAGATGATCACCTGCTGGCCCGGTTCGACATTCGTGCTGCTGCCGCGCACCGTTATCGGCTGCAGCTGCTCCGCTGCCGTGACGATGCCGTCACCGGCGAATGTGCTGCTGTCGATGGTCAGTACAGGCTGCACGTCCGCCGCGGTTGCCACATTCAGATCAACCACCTGGCTGCTCTGATTCCCGTTAGCACTGGTTTCCGTCACCGTCACCAGATTACTGCCCGGAGGCAGTGCCGCCAGCGCTTCAGGGGCGATCTGCAGCGTCCACTGGCCGTTAACGCCAACGGTGGTGCTGTAAAGTTGGTCATTGAGCTGGACCGTGACCACGTCGCCATTCTGACCACTGCCACTCACCACCAGCGGCTCTGCCACTTCCCCGACGTTCAGCGCGTTATCACCGCTGACCGGCGCGACGACCAGCGGAGGCGGCGTAGTCGCAACCGTCAGGGCACTGTTCTGGCTGCTGCTGTTACCGGCCGCGTCGGTGACGGTGACCACCACCGGATAGCTGCTGCCATTGGTCAGACCGGCAAGCGCCGCTGGCGGAACAGCCAGCGCCCAGTTTCCGGCACCATCAACGGTGCCGGTGTAGGTCACGCCATTCAGCGTCACACTGACGAGGTCGCCTTCACGGCCTGCGCCGCTGAAGCTGAACCCTGCGGCCTGCTCAGCAATATTCAGCACGCCATCACCCGCGGGCGCAGCGATACTGAAGTCTGGTGCCGTGGTATCCACGGTAACCGACACTGGCGTAGTGGCGACGTTGCCGCTGACGGTGGTGACGGTCACGTTGAGATCGTAACGGTCATCTGGCAACTGTTGCAGATTCGCAGCAGGCACGGTGGCGGTCCAGCTGCCATCAGCGGCAACCACTGCCTGATAGGTCTGACCATTCAGCGCAAGGCTGACGCTGCTGCCCGGCGTAACGGTGCCGCTGAGGGTCAGATCGGTGGCGGTTTCAGCCGCATTGATCACACTATCGGTGGCAATCGGGTTAACGGTCAGCGCCGGTATGCCGGTATCAACAGTCAGCGGCTCGCTGATGCTGGTGCTGTTACCCGCTTCATCACTCACCGTCACAGTAATCGGATTGCTGCCCTGCGCAAGTGCCTGCAGCCTGTCTGCGGGTATCGTCACGCTCCATTCACCATTCGCGTCTACAGTGGCCGGATAGCTGGTACCGCCCAGGGTCACGCTGACGGCCTGGCCTGGCAGCACTGTGCCGGTCAGCGTCTGCGCCGCGCTGGCTTCATCGGTATTGAGTATGCCGTCAGTAAATGGCGTGTTGATTTGCGGGTCTGCCAGCGGCGTGGTCGCCACCAGCAGCGGCAGGCTGTTCTGCACATCACCCGAAGAGACGGTAACGGTGGTCGTGCCCTGCGGCAGCGTCGCCAGATCGGCAGCCGGCACGGTCAGGGTCCACGCACCGGTTTCATCGGTCGTCGTGCTGTAGACGGTGCCGCCAGTCACCAGCGTCACGCTGATCGGGCTGTTAGCCGGCAGGTTCGCTGAACCGCCGCTGAGGATAAGATCGCTCTGCGCCTCCAGGGCATTCAGCGCATTGTCGTCACTGATTGGGGCAATCGACAGCGACGGTACGGGTGAAGTAACCACGCTGAACTGCCCTTCAGCAGGCAGCGCCGGGTTACCGGCCACATCGGTAATCGCCACGGTGAAGGTTTTATCGCCTGCGCCGCCCAGCGATCCGGCTGGCAGCGACACACTCCAGCTACCGTTCGCCTGTACTACGCCATCGTAAGACTGGCCATTGATGGTCAGCAATACCGGCTGACCTGCCGGTACGCCGGTGACGTTACCGGTGACCAGAATGTCGGTGAGCTGTTCAGCGCTGTCGACCTGATTATCGCCGGTCACGGGATTAATGGTCAGCGCCGGCGACGTTGCCGCCAGCACAGTGACGCTGGCCGGTACGGTGCTGCTGTTGCCATAAGCATCGCTGAGTACTACATCCACCGGATAGATTGCGTCACCCAGCTGGCTGATAATCGCGGCGGGCACCGTAACACTCCACGCGCCATCGGTATCCACGGTGGCGGTGTAGGTCTCGCCATTGAAACTCACCGTGACGGTGTCGCCCTGAGCCCCCCCGCGCCCGTCGAGTGTGAGATCCTGAGTATGTTCAGCGATATTGATATAACCATCACTGCCCGGCGTGGAGACTTCCAGCAGCGGCGGTGTGGTGGCGAAAATCAGTGAACTGCTGGCTGGTGTGGTATTGCCATCGGCGTCTGTCGCCACTACCGATACCGGTTGGGTACCGTTGGGCACATTTGCCAGGTCGGATGCCGGAACGGTGACACTCCAGCTGCCACCCTGCGCCACCACGGCGCTGTAGGCCACGTTATTCAGCGTGACGCGGATGATGTCGCCTTCGTCGCCGGTTCCGCTAACGATCAGCGGCTGCTGCGCGTCGCTGAAGTTGATCACGCCATCATCGCTGAGATCGTTGAGCGTCAGAGCGGGCACCGCGGTAGCCACCCGCAGTTCCGTATTCTGAGTGCTGATGTTACCGGCCGGATCGGTCACGGTGACGGTCACCGGATAGGTCTGACTGGTCAGCGTACCGAGATCGGCCACCGGGACGGATGCACTCCAGTTACTGTTTTCGTCAACAATGGCGGTGTAGGACTTACCGTTTAACTCCACCGTCACGCTGTCGCCCGGTGTGCCGGTTCCGCTGATTTGCAGCGGCGTAGTGAGTTCGTTGTTGGTCAGGACGCCATCACCGCCCGGTGCGGTAACGGTCGCAACCGGAGGCTGCGTGCTGACCGCCAGGGGCTGCGTCTGCGTGGTGGTGTTACCGCTGGCATCGGTCAGCGTAACTACCAGCGTATAGCTGCTGCCATCTGACAGGGCCTGCAGCGCCGCTGGCGGCAGATCCACCGTCCAGTTGCCCTGCCCATCTACGGTGGCGCTGTAACTCTCGTTATTCAGCGAGACAGACACCACTTCGCCCGGCAACGCACCTGAACCGCTGACCGGCAGACCGGCAGCCACTTCACTGCTGTTGAGAATGCCATCGCCGCCTGCGACCTCTGCCACAATCAGATTCGGTGGCAGCGTGTCGACGCTGAAGTTGAGCGTCTCGTCCACGCGGTTGCCCGCTTCATCAATCGCGGTAATGATCAGGCTGTTAGCGCCCTGCGGCAGTAAGGCGAGATCGGCGGCCGGCAGCGCCAGGCTCCAGTTGCCGTCTGCATTGACCGTGGTGCTGTAGGTTTTACCGTTAAGTTCCAGTTCAACCTGCTGGCCCGGCACGGCTTTGCCGGTGCTGCCGCCGATCAGCAGATCGCTGCCCGCTTCCACCCGATTGAGAAGGCCATCGGTAATCGCGCTCTCCTCCAGTGTGATTTGCGGCAGCGTGGCCGCGACCACATTCAGCTGCGCTGAGTCGGTCAGCAGTGCGCCGGTGGCGTCGGTGGTGGTGACCGAAATCAGTTTTACGCCGTCGGTGATAGTGGTGAGATCACCTGCCGGAACGGTGACGCTCCAGAAGCCATTGCTGTTCACCACCGCGCTGTAATTACTGCCGTTAAAGTTAACCTGCACCGCCTGGCCCGGGTTAACGCCCACGGCAGAGCCGCTGATGATCAGATCGCTGCTCAGCTCCTGCTGGTTCAGGAAACCATCAAGGCTGACAGGTTCACTAATGGAAACCACGCCAGGTTCGCCTGCCGCCGGGGCGACGTTAATATCGCGGGTGTCGGTGGCTGAGGCGCCTGCCGCCGTTGTGACGCTGACCGCGATGCTGCTGCTGCCCGCCGCCAGTGCGCTGAGCGCCGCAGAGGGGATCTGCGTGCTCCAGTTGCCATCCGCGTTGACCAGCGCATTGTAACTTTGGCCGCCCAGGGTAATGGTGACCGTCTGGCCCGCCTCCACGTTGCTGGTGCTGCCGGACAACGTCTGGTCCAGTGCTTTTTCGCTGTTATCCAGCAGATCGTCACCGGCAAACAGAGCGATCGTCACTGTCGGTGTACCCGGTTCCGCTGGCGCTTCCACCGCAATCACCCGATCTTCGCTGACTGTTACGCCCGCCTGACTGGTGACTGTGGCCGCGATAGTCGCGTTGCCCGCCGTCAGTGCCGCCAGCGCGCTGGCCGGGACGCTCAGGCTCCAGCTGCCATCCGCGCCGACCGTGGCGCTGTAAGTCTGGTCGCCCAGCGTGACGGTCACGACCTGACCCGCCTCGACATTGGTTGAGCTGCCGCTCAGCAGCTGATCGCTGGTTTTCTCATCGTTGCTCAGCACGTCATCCACGGCGAACTGATCGAGCGTGATAGTGGGCTGGCCCGGCTCGGTAACCGGCGGCTCAACCGTGATCGGCAGGGTGTCGCTGAGGGTAGTACCTGCCGCGTTGCTGACCGTGACCACCAGCGAGGCAGAACCTGCTGCCAGCGCACCGAGTGCATCTGCCGGAATGGCAATGTTCCAGCTGCCGTCGGCGCCAACCGTTCCGCTGTAGCTCTGGCCGCCCAGCGTCACCGTGACAATCTGGCCCGCCTCGACGTTGGTGGTGCTGCCGGAGACCGCCTGCGCTTCCAGCTTCTCATCGTTGCTCAGGATGTTGTCGTCAGCAAAGGCATTGAGGGTTAGCGTCGGGGCATTCGGTGAAGTGCCCGCTGACTCCACCAGGAAGTCGCGGGTTTCAGTGATCTGTGTACCAGACTGATCTGTCACCGTCACATTCAGGGCTGCGCTACCGGCTGTCAGCGCCGCCAGCGAACTGGCAGGAATCGTCACGCTCCAGCTGCCATCCGCGCCGACCGTGGCGGTAAAAGTCTCTCCGTTCAGGGTGACAGTGACCTGCTGGCCTTCACCGATATTGGTGGTGGTGCCACTCAGCAACTGATCGCTGGCTTTCTCGCTGTTGCTGAGGATGTCATCCCCGGCAAAGGTGTCGATGGTTACGGTGGCTTCACCCGGCTGCGTTACCGGGGCTTCGACAGTGACTGGCTGCGTTGAAGTGACTGTGTCGCCCGCCGCATTACTGACCGAGACGGTCAGTGTGGTGATGCCTGCTGCCAGCGCGTTCAGCGCAGCTGACGGCACGGCGACGCTCCAGCTGCCATCACCCTGCACGCTGGCACTGTAGGTCTGACCGCCCAGGGTGACCGTCACGATCTGCCCGGTTTCGATATTACTGGTGCTACCGCTGACAAGCTGATCGACCGCTTTTTCGTCGTTGCTCAGAAGGTTATCGCCGGCGAAATCATTCAGGGTCAGAGCCGGCACGCCCGGTTCCGTTACTGGCGTCTCAACCGCGATATCGCGGATTTCGGTAGTGCTCACGCCATCGGCATTGCTGACGGTGACGCTGATGGCATTGGCTCCTGCTGGCAGATTACCCAGCGCGGCTGCCGGAACAATTACACTCCAGTTACCACTGCCATCGACGGTGCCGAGGTAAGTCTGACCACCGAAGGTAACGGTCACCGTCTGGCCCGCTTCGATGTTGGTGGTGGAGCCGGAGAGCGTCTGGGCCGTCCCTTTTTCATCGTTGCTGAGGATGTCATCCCCGGCAAACTGACCAATGGTGACTGTGGGTTCGCCCGGCAGTGTGACAGGGGCTCCCACGGTGATGGGCAGCGTGCCGGTTACGTTATCTCCGGCCACATTGCTGACTGAAACCGTCAGCGTCGTTTCACCTGCCGCCAGGGCGCTCAGGGCCGCCGATGGTAAAGTAATGCTCCAGTTGCCCTGCGGATCAACGCTGCCGCTGTAAGTCTGACCGCCCAGGGTGACTGTTACCAGCTGACCGGGTTCAACATTGCTGGTGCTGCCGGTGAGTGTCTGATCGGTGGCTTTCTCCACGTTACTCAGCACGTTGTCCCCGGCAAAATCATCCAGCGTGACGGATGGCGGGCCCGGAACGACCGGCGTATCGATGCTGATCGCGCGGTTTTCACTGGCTTCAATGCCAGCCTGGCTGGTGACGACCGCGGAAATCGCCACCGAACCGGCTGCCAGCGCATTCAGTGCCGCAGGCGAGAGCGTGACGCTCCAGTTGCCTTGCGCATCCACTACTGCGCTGTAGGTCTGATCGCCCAGCGTGATAGTGACAAGCTGGCCCGCTTCCACATTGGTGGTGGTGCCGCTAAGAACCTGATCGCTGCTTTTCTCGGCATTGCTGAGAATATCATCACCGGCAAACTGATCGATGGTGATAACAGGCGTACCCGGCTGAGTCAGGGGTGGTTCTACGTTTACGGTCAGGCTACCGCTGGCGGCGGTTCCTGCCTGGTTAGCAACGGTGGCAGTCACCGTGGTGGTGCCGGATGCCAGCGCGGTCAGCGCATCAGCAGGCACGGTAATGCTCCAGCTACCGTCGCCAGCCACGCTGCCGCTGTAGCTCTGGCCGCCCAGTGTAACCGTGACGATCTGCCCGGCTTCAACGTTGGTGGTGCTGCCGCTAAGAATCTGATCGCTGGTTTTTTCTGCGTTGCTCAGCACGTCGTCGCCGGTAAACGGGGCGATCGTCAGGGCTGGCACGCCAGGGGCGGTGTCAGGTGCCTGCACCTGGATACCCAGGCTGGCGGAAGCCGCCGTGCCCGCGGCGCTGGTCACACTGACCGAAATAGTGCTGCTGCCTGCAGCCAGCGCCGAGAGTGCGGCAGCCGGAATTGAGACGCTCCAGCTGCCATCCGCCCCCACAGTGGCGTTATAGCTCTGTCCGCCCAATGTCACGCTGACCTGCTGGCCCGCTTCGACATTGCTGGTGCTGCCGGACAGCGTTTGTGGCGTGGTTTTTTCGCTGTTATCCAGCAGGTTATCACCCGCAAACGGGTTCAGGTTAATGGACGGCGCAGCCGGTGTGCCGGGATCGGCGGCCGTGACGGTAATGGGCAGGCTGCCGGTGGTCGACGTGCCCGCCGCGTTAGTGACGCTGACGTCGATGGTGGTGGTGCCTGCGGCGAGTCCCGCCAGCGCGGCCGCAGGGATAGTGACGCTCCAGCTGCCGTCAGCACCGACGGTGGTGTTGTAGGTCTGGCCGCCCAGCGTGACAGTGACAATCTGACCCGCTTCGACATTGCTGGTGGTGCCGCTCAGTACCTGATCGCTGCTTTTTTCCGCGTTATCCAGAACATCATCGCCAGCGAACGCATTGAGCGTGATGGCAGGCGTCCCCGGCGTGACCGGTGTTCCGGGATCGGTGCCACCGTCATTGCCGCCACCGTTACCCCCACCGCCACCACCACCACCACCGCCGACGCCAACGGCCAGGCCGGCTAAGCCGAGCACACCCAGACCGCCCGCCGTTATCACACCCATGGAGGTGTTGGCGTTATCTGCCAGCAGCAGCGGCTCTACGCTGTCGAGTGATTCATAGGTTGGCGTAACCGACGTGGAAGCGAGTTCAGCCCCTTCTGCGGTCTGCGGAAAGAGCGCATGTTCCGGTGGGTTGACGCCATCATCGAACACCAGTTCGCTGTGCTGGCCATCGGCGTCGTCGAGGAAGAATTTCTGATAGCGGACAGTCTTGCCGTCGCGCATATGCAGCACCAGATCGTTACCCTGGCGCTCATACTGCGTCACCATGTCGCGGGTGCCGCTGATGCGCACGACGCTGGGCTCGGTGAGGTTAATGGATTGTGACGAACCGCTGACGGACTGCGAGATGAGTGTGCCGTTTTCGCGCGAGATAATGTCTACACGGCCTTGCGTGAGTTCTGCCATTTGTAACCTCTACTCCACCAGATTAGCTAATATACTGAATCCATAAACATAAAATTATTTTATGCTTACGGTGTTCACACATAGTTTCACCTTCTGAAGATCAGAAGATGTCTTAACCTGGTGTATGTCGAAACGGCAAAGCCAAAGCTGGTCGCACGCCCCTAATCAGAGTGGCGAATGACGCTATTATTGTTAGTTTTAATTGTACAGACTCACGCAGAATGTAACGTTTCTGACAGATTAACGTTTAGCGTAGCCGTGTTAAAAAACAATTTCAATGTACAGATTTCATTATGGTTTAATCTTCATTACATAAGCCACACTTGAAATAAGGCTTTCATAAAATCCGCTTTGCCTTTGTTTTTACATGTCAATTTATTGCTGACTGTTTCCAAAAATGATGCGGAAAGGTTAAAAAACCACCACTACCGAAACATCAGGGCGCTAAAAAAAATTTGTTCATTAAGCGATTCAGCCATCATTTATAAGTGGCCCTGTTCCGGTTTTTCAGCAGCAAGTCGTTGAAAAACGGCAGTGAAATTTGAGTTAAGTCATTCTGCGGGGCGGTGGTCATGCCAGGAAAGTTCTGGAAAAAATTCGCAGCGCGACAAAAGTCGGTAAACTCCCGGTTTTGTCATTTATGCCATGTTGCTGCCCCGTTCCTTATCAGAGGCGCAACGGCCACTGACTCACGGCCAGTGCTACACTTTTCCGCTTTACCATTGATGAATCTGACCTATGACCGCACTGGACGCTGCACAACAAAACAAACATCAGAGCCGCCTGAACTGGGGCACGCGCACCATCTTTTTGATCAATGGCTTAGGAATGTCAGCCTGGGCTCCGCTGGTGCCGTTTGCCCGCGATCGTCTGCAGCTCAGCGGCGCATCACTGGGCGCGTTACTGCTCTGTCTGGGTATTGGTTCGCTGGCTGCGATGCCGGTGACGGGTACACTGGTGGCGCGATTTGGCTGCCGTCAGGTGATGTGTTTCTCTACCCTGTTAGTGCTGATAATGATGCCGCTGCTGGCCACGGCTGACTCTCATCTGGTTATGGCGGCTGCGCTGATGCTGTTTGGCGCCGGGCTGGGCATGCTGGATGTGGCGATGAATTATCAGGCGGTTCAGGTTGAGCAGGCGGCGGATAAACCGATGATGTCCGGCTTCCATGGCTTCTTCAGTCTTGGCGGGATCCTGGGTGCGGGCACGGTCAGCCTGTTGCTGAGCCAGTCTTTTACACCCCTGGCCGCCACGCTGGTGGTGATGGCAGTGATGTTGTTGCTGTTGCTGTGGCGACTGCCGGTATTAATGAACGAACGCCTGCACCAGCCCGATCAACCCTGGCTGGTGATCCCACGTGGCTGGGTCGCGTTTCTTGGCCTGCTCTGCTTTATCCTGTTCCTGGCGGAAGGGGCCGTGCTGGACTGGGGCGCGCTGCTGCTGCTGCAGAACCCGGAGATGTCACCCGCCTGGGCCGGGCTGGGCTATGCGGTCTTTTCCGTAGCGATGACGCTGGGCCGTTTTAGCGGCGATAAGATCATCCAGCGTTTTGGTCGCTACCCGGTGATGCTGACCGGCGCGCTGACCGCCGCCGCGGGCATGAGTCTGGCCGTCTGGCTGCCGTGGCCGGAGATTGCCCTGCTGGCTTTCCTGCTGGTCGGCTTTGGTTTATCTAACACGGTGCCGATGTTGTTCAATGCTGCCGGGAATCAACAGGATATGCCTGCGAACCTGGCGATTTCTGCCATGACAACGCTGGGATATGCGGGTATTCTCTCAGGTCCGGCTTTAATCGGATTCATTTCGCAATGGATCAGCCTCAGCGGCGCATTTTTAGCGATCGCCCTGTTGCTGTTAGCGGTAGCCGCCAGTGCGCGAAAAGTTGCGCAATAATTCAGGTACCTGACACGCTATGTTGTATAAGTTTCCACTGACCTCCGGCAACATCACCCGCTTTTTTGTGGTTTTCAATCTGGTGCTCCTGCTGGCGCTGGGCTTTATGGTGCATAACTCGGTGAATGCCTGGCTGACCGGGAAACGCTATGCCATGGACGATCTGGCACGTGACGTTCAGAAGCGCATTGATGCCTATCGCTTTGCCACCTGGCAGATCTATGAAAACCTCTCTACCAGTGCGGCAGGTGCAACACCCGGCAGTAATCTGCAGGAGACGCGACTGCGTCCTGATGTCTATTACCTGGAAAAAACCCGGCGTAAAACGGAAGCGCTGATTTTCGGCTCACATGACAGCAGCACGCTGGACATGACCATGCGGATGTCGAACTATCTCGACACGCTGTGGGGCGCAGAAAATCCCACCTGGTCGATGTATTTTTTAAATGGTCAGGATAATAGCCTGATTATGATCTCGACCCTGCCGCTGAAAGATATGGCGACGCGCTATAAAGAGAGCGCCATCAGTTCAATGGTTGATGGCCGTCGTGCTGAGATGTTGCAGCAGGCGAATGCGCTCGATGAGCGCGAGAGTTTCTCACCGCTGCGCCACCTCGCCTTCCAGAACGATCACTATTTCACGCTGCGTACCACCTTTAACCAGCCAGGCCATCTGGCCACGGTGGTCGCCTTTGATCTGCCGGTTAACGATATTGTTCCGCAGAACATGCCGCTGGAAAATTTCCAGCTGCGTCAGGACAGCTCAATGCCTGCCAGCAGCAGTGAACAGCAGGAGGTGGAAAATACCCACATCTCACTGGTTAACCCCAATATCGAGATTACGGCCACTCTGCCCAGCACCTCACTGCAGCTGGTTTATCAGGTGCCGATTAGCCGTCTGATTATCGATACCCTGCACAATCTGCTCTGGCCGCTGCTGATCAACCTGCTGCTGTTCCTGCTCTCACTGGCGGGTATCGTGCTGCTGCGCCAGCAGTCGCTGCGTCCCAGCGAGAACCAGAGCGCGGAACTCGATTCGCTGCGGGTATTGAATGAAGAGATTGTGGCCAGTCTGCCGGTCGGCCTGCTGGTGTATGACTTTGCCAGCAACCGCACCCTGCTGAGCAATAAGATTGCTGAACATCTTTTGCCTCACCTCAATCTGCAGAAGATCATTAATATGTCCGACCAGCATCAGGGCGTGCTGCAGGCCACCATCAATAACGAAGTGTATGAGATTCGCCACGCCCGCAGCGTGCTGTCGCCGCATACCCAGCTGTTTATGATGCGTGACCAGGATCGCGAGCTGCTGGTGAATAAGAAGCTGCAAAAAGCGCAGCAGGTGCTGGATCGCAACCATCAGATGCGACAGCAGCTGCTGCACAATCTGGGCCATGCGCTGAATCAGCCCCTGGAGAAGATGGTGACGCAGCTGGTACAGCTCAGCCAGCGTGATGCCGATGAGACCGTGCTGGACCTGCTCGATGAGAGTCAGGGGCTGGCGCGGCTGGTGGATGATATCGTGCTGCTGAACCGGCTTGAGGCGCACGACTGGTCACCCGATGCGACCGTCTTTAACCTGCAGGAACTGCTGGATGAGATCGCGCTGGAAAGCCTGCCGCTGATGCGCCGCAAAGGGCTGTCGCTGGTGGTGAATAATCACCTGGCAAATGATGAGACGCGCTTTGGCGACCGTCGCGCCCTGCGTAAAGTGCTGACCACGCTGATGCACTACGCCCTGACCACCACCCGCTGGGGGAAAATCACCCTGGAAGTTAAGGCTGCAGACAAGCAGGCCGATAGATTGATTATCGAACTGGTGGATACCGGTGCGGGCCTGACGGTGGATGAACTGGCCAATGTCGACTTCCCGTTCCTGGGCGATACCAGTCAGGATCGCTACGGACAGGCTTCTGGCATGGCGTTCTTCCTCTGTAAGCAGCTCTGCAAGCAGATGGGCGGCAGCCTCGATATCGTGGCAAAAGCGGATATCGGCACGCGCTACAACATGCAGTTGCCGCTGGTGCTGGAGCAGAAGCGCGAAGAAGAAGAGGAAAAAATTCTGGATGGCGTTACCGCGCTGGTGGAGATCACCGTGGAGGACGTGCATAAAATTGTCTGCCGCCATCTGGAAAACTGGGGAGCGCGTTGTCTGACACCCGACGAGCGCATTTCCGGTCAGGATCACGATGTGCTGGTGACCGACGATCCATCAAAGCTTAGCGGCTGGGCACTGCTGCTGGCGGAAGATGAACTGGGGCACCATGCACTGAACGACCAGCAGTATCGGGTCAATTTCAATCTCAGTAATGCGCTGCTGGATGCATTGCTGGCACTGATAGAGAAGCAACTGTCGCATGATGTGATGGATAACGACACGGAAGACGACGCGGCCACGCCATTGATGAGCGGCGGCTATTTCCAGCTGTTTACGGAGACAGTACCGGTTGATGTGAAGAGGCTGTATACTGAGTCGGCGGAAAAGGACTACGCCTCGCTTGCTCAGACAGCGCATCGCCTAAAGGGCGTGTTTGCCATGCTCAATCTGACTCCCGGCAAACAGCTTTGTGAAGAGTTAGAACACCACATTAAAGCGTGTGACGATTCAAACATTACAAATACCACCAGTGATATTGACGCTTACGTCAATCAACTGCTGCAGCAAGGTAACCAATAAGATGAATAACTTAAACGTAATTATTGCCGATGACCATCCAATTGTCCTTTTCGGTATCCGAAAATCTCTGGAACAAATTGAATGGGTTAACGTTGTAGGTGAGTTCGAAGACTCAACAGCACTGATCAATAATCTGTCCAAGCTTGATGCCAACGTCCTGATCACCGACCTCTCTATGCCAGGTGAGAAGTATGGCGATGGTATTACGCTGATTAAATATATTAAACGCCACTACCCGGATCTCTCGATTATTGTTCTGACCATGAACAACAACCCGGCGATTCTGAGTTCAGTGCTTGATCTCGATATCGAAGGGATTGTACTGAAACAGGGCGCGCCAACCGATTTGCCAAAGGCACTGGCTGCACTGCAGAAAGGCAAGAAATATACGCCGGAAAGCGTTGCGAAACTGCTGGAGAAAATCAGCGCGGGTGGTTATGGCGACAAACGTCTGTCACCGAAAGAGAGCGAAGTGCTGCGTCTGTTTGCAGAAGGTTTCCTGGTGACCGAGATTGCCAAGAAGCTGAACCGCAGTATCAAAACCATCAGTAGCCAGAAGAAATCAGCGATGATGAAACTGGGCGTGGATAACGATATCGCACTGCTGAACTACCTGTCGTCTGTCAGCCAGACTCAGGTCGAAAGAGACTAAGTTACTTCCTGAGGCGGTGCAGCCTGCACCGCCTCGCCTCTGCCCTTTCCTGCCCTACCCTATCCGCGTTTTACGTACCCGATCAGCATAGATTGCCAGCGTCACTTTCAGCACATCTAACGTCACCGGTTTCGACAGGCAGTTATCCATGCCCGCATCCATGCAACGCTGTTTCTCCTCAGCCAGCGCATTCGCCGTCACGCCAACCACCGGGAAGAGATGGCCCAGCTGGCGCAACCGCTGCGTCAGGCGATAACCATCCATATTCGGCATATTTACGTCGGTGAGTACGATATCGATCTCATTGCGACTCAGTACGTTAAGCGCATCAACGCCATCCTGCGCAGTTTTCACCTGATAGCCCAGCGTGCCGAGCTGTTCCGACAGCAGCATGCGGTTAATCGGATGGTCATCGACAATCAGTACCATGATGTCATCGTTATGCACTTTCTCTTCTACCGGCGCGGCCAGCAACAGCGCATCTGCGGCGTCGTTGCCCAGTGCGATCCGATAGATGCGCGCCAGCAGCGCCGGAACCTCGTGCAGCGTGGCGGTAGAGTGGATCCAGCGGCCGGGCTGACGTTCACGCGGCATATCCACATGCGATCCATCGAAAGTGACCAGTGCCCGCAGCGGGACATCAATATCCAGTTCGTAATCGGTCATCACCACATCGTCGTGGCCAGGCTTACCGTTATACTCCGCGACCTGAATGCCCTGCTGCTGAATCTGACGCGTGATAAATTCCGCGAGGTACTCGTTGCGCATCGCCAGCCAGATTTTCTTATCCTGTAAATCCTCCAGCAACCTCAGTGACGGCTTCTGCCCTTTGTAGATTGGAATACGCACAATAAACTGGCTGCCCATGCCTGGCTCTGAGTCGACCTCGATGTCGCCATCCATCATATTGATCAGCTTTTCACAGATCGCCAGTCCCAGCCCGGTGCCCTGGAAATTACGCTGCACGCCATTTCCCACCTGGAAGAAGGGATCAAACAGGCGTGGCAGCTCTTTCGCCGGAATGCCGACGCCAGTATCACGGACGCGGAATGCCAGATAGCCCTGCGCAACGTAAGCGTGGAGGATAATACAGCCCGTATGCGTGAACTTAATCGCGTTATTCAGCAGGTTCGAGATCACCTGCTGCAGACGCAGCGGATCGCCGTCCAGTACCTGCGGAACGTCATGTTCAATAAAGCAGTAGAGCGTAATCCGCTTCTTCACCACCAGCGACAGATAGTTGCCGACGATGTGGGTCACGATTTCACGAGGTGCAAACGGACGCGGCTCAATTTTCAGCTGCTCTGATTCGATTTTTGAGAAGTCGAGAATATCGCTGATGATTTTCAGCAGCAGGCTGGAGGAGTTGTTCATCGCCGTCACCAGCGAGTCGATACCGCTGGGCAGCTCTTTGGTCTGCAGCAGATCGAGATTACCGATAATGCCATAAAGCGGCGTGCGCAGTTCGTGACTGACCGTGGCAAGGAACATCGATTTTGACTGGCTCGCCTGCTCTGCCGCGTGGGCCATCTCCTGCAGCGACTGCTCCATCCGCACGCGCGCCGAGACGTCGACCAGCACGCAAATCGCCACGTTCTCATTACGATAGCGCGAATGCACAAAGCTGATTTGCAGGTTGGTATTACTGCCGGTGAGCACATCGACAAAATTGACCTGCTGCCCGCCAATAATCTCATTCAGCCGCAGGCGATCTTCCTGCGTCAGCAACGTCAGATAATTGTGCGCCAGCTCGTTACTCAGAATATTGGTGCCGTCGCTGGTGCGTAAAATACAGATCCCGACCGGCGCAGAGGCGACAATCTTACGGTTAAACTGCTCGTGCTCTTCCAGCCGGTGCGCATTCTCCTCCGCCGGCAGGAACATCCGGCGCTCAAACAGCCAGGCGAGGGTAAACAGAATAACGGCGCTGAAAATATTGAGCAGCAGCGCATTAATGATCATCAGCTTGAGCTGATCCACCATCACGTCGGTAGATATCGACCACACCACGTTAAGATCGGAGGGCGGCAGCGGCTTTTTCAGGACCAGCTGACGATAACCATTCAGGTAACCAAACCAGGTTTTATCATCAGGCAGACTGTCGAGCGAGAAGCCCAGCCCGCCGCGCCGCGAATTTAGCAGTGGACGATAATTTTCATCGGTAATAGACGCGATAACCGGCAGGCTGCCCGGCTGAATAAACTCATCCAGACGGATATTCTGTTCGACGCCAAGCAGCGCCTGTAACTTATTAGCAACGTAGACGGGCACCACCATAAAGAAGGTTCCGACGCCTGGCTGAGCACTGCTGTTAATCCAGTACATTGGATTGCGGCGATCTTCTTCGCTGCTGTTGCGATAGCGCAGCACATTCTCACGCAGCGATTTCAGGCTGCGTTCCCGGTCAGCATTGCTGCTGCCAATCGTGAAGTCGGCCAGACACTGGCTCTCGCCACCGATAAAGAACACCCGATTCAGCTCATACGATGAGGCGAAGTTACTTTTCCAGTAATTGATGTAGTAACTGAGTGAGTCGAGCGAGTTGCGCCAGGTATTGCTCATCGAGGTACAGTCGCCATCCGAAAACAGGGGCGTAAACTGCGGCTGAGATGTTTTGCCTGGCATCATACCGGTCAGCACATCCAGACCGCTGCTGGCGTTGGTTAAGCGGTTTTCGGTGATATATTTCAGCTCACGCATCATGTCCGCCGAATGGCGGACATACCACTGTATCGTGCCGTAGTTGCTGGCAAACTCCTGCCGAACCTGCGTCTCTTTATTGTGCAGCACGCTGATAATGTAAAACGCAGTAAGAACGGCGCCCAGCGTCCAGATTAGCAGCGCCAGCGCGCGGAAAAGATAGCGCGAGATGCGAAGCGTAGTGCGGAAAGAGACAGGATATTTCAAAGGTAACTCGCAGTTGGCAAGGTTAGTCGCATCATCGATTTTTAATGCCCATACACTAGCTTTATCGGGCGTAAAAAGCCAGCCAGCCGCAGGCTTAGCGGGCGGTTTGGGAATCTTTTAAGACAGCCAAAGCAACATCTGCATCTACTCAAAGCGATACCACAACCCCAATAAGAAAGGCCTGCCTCTACACCTCAAACACCACGCCCATCCCCTCAAAGCGACACCCAAATCCAACAAGAAAGGCCTGCTATGCCCGAAGAGCAAAGCGTCCACGCCAGGGATGGCGTGGACGATCCGCATGGATGCGGGAATCCTTTGCGATCGGGCATAGCAGGCCTTGCGACGGCTCCCGACTCACAGCTACCAGCTACCCATTTTCCCGACCCGCCTCTAAGACCTCAAACATCACGCCCATCCCCACAAAGCGACACCCAAATCCCAACAAGAAAGGCCTGCTGTGCCCGAAGAGCAAAGCGTCCACGCCAGGGATGGCGTGGCCGATCCGCACGGATGCGGGAATCCTTTGCGATCGGGCATTGCGGGTCTTTCGACGGCTCCCGACTCACAGCCACCAGCCATTTTCCCGACCTGCCTCTCACACCTCAAACACCACGCCCATTCCCTCAAAGCGACACCCAAATCCCAACAAGAAAGGCCTGCTGTGCCCGAAGAGCAAAGCGTCCACGCCAGGGATGGCGTGGCCGATCCGCATGGATGCGGGAATCCTTTGCGATCGGGCACAGCAGGCCTTTCGTCGGCTCCCGACTCACAGCCACCAGCCATCAGCCATCAGCCACCCATTTTCCCGACCCGCCTCTAAGACCTCAAACACCACGCCCATCCCCTCAAAGCGACACCCAAATCCAACAAGAAAGGCCTGCTGTGCCCGAAGAGCAAAGCGTCCACGCCAGGGATGGCGTGGCCGATCCGCATGGATGCGGGAATCCTTTGCGATCGGGCACAGCAGGCCTTTCGGCGGCTCCCGACTCACAGCCATCAGCTTCCAGCCACCCGCCATAAGCTCTCTGCCCCTGCAATCTCCCCATCACACACAAAAAAAACGGCAGGCCGGGTTTCCCCTGACCTGCCGTTTCTGCAACGAACCTCAGCTCACGCCAGACAAATTACTCTTCGTCTTCAGCCGCGTCGTCTTCGTCTTCTGCATCCGCTTCCGGCGCAATCTCTTCATCGTCAATCTCTGCTTCCGGCGCGATATCTTCCTCGCCTTCCGCCACGCTACCGTCGATTGAATCCAGCTCTTCTTCTTCAACCGGCTCGGCAACACGCTGCAGACCCACGACGTTCTCATCCTCTGCGGTACGAATCAGAATCACACCCTGGGTATTACGACCCACGACGCTGACTTCTGAAACGCGGGTACGCACCAGCGTACCGGCATCGGTGATCATCATAATCTGATCGCCATCAACGACCTGAACGGCGCCAATCACCGGACCATTACGTTCGGTCACTTTGATTGAAATAACACCCTGGGTCGCGCGCGACTTGGTCGGGTATTCGCTGTTGGCAGTACGCTTGCCGTAACCATTCTGCGTCACGGTCATAATTGCACCCTCTTCACGCGGCACAATCAATGACACAACGCGATCGCCTTCAGCCAGCCTGATGCCGCGTACGCCAGAGGCGGTACGACCCATCGCACGGACTGCGGTTTCTGCAAAGCGCACCACTTTACCGGCCGCTGAGAACAGCATCGCTTCATCGTTACCGTTGGTCAGCGCCACACCGATCAGCTCATCGTCGTCACGCAGATTCACGGCAATAATACCGGCGCTGCGTGGACGGCTGAACTCTTTCAGGGCGGTCTTCTTCACGGTACCGAGCGCGGTCGCCATAAAGATATTAAAGCCTTCGGTATACTCACGTACCGGCAAAATCGCCGTAATACGCTCGTTGGCTTCCAGCGGCAGTAGGTTGACGATTGGACGTCCACGTGCGCCACGGCTTGCTTCCGGCAGCTGGTAAACCTTCATCCAGTAGAGACGGCCACGGCTGGAGAAGCAAAGAATCGTGTCATGCGTATTGGCGACCAGCAGACGATCAATGAAGTCCTCTTCTTTGATACGTGCGGCTGACTTGCCCTTACCACCACGACGCTGCGCTTCATAGTCGGTCAGCGGCTGGTACTTCACATAGCCCTGATGCGACAATGTCACCACAACATCTTCCTGATTGATCAGGTCTTCGATATTAATGTCAGCCGTGTTGGCGGTAATCTCTGTGCGACGCTCATCACCGAACTGATCACGCATCAGCTCCAGCTCTTCGCGGATCACTTCCATCAGACGGTCCGCGTTCGACAGAATGCGCAGCAGCTCAGCGATCTGCTCCAGCAGCGCTTTATACTCATCCAGCAGCTTCTCGTGCTCAAGGCCGGTCAGTTTCTGCAGACGCAGATCCAGAATCGCCTGAGCCTGCTGCTCGGTCAGATAGTATTGACCATCACGGATGCCGTATTGTGGATCCAGCCACTCCGGACGCGCGGCGTCATCACCGGCACGTTCCAGCATCGCTGACACGTTACCGAGATCCCACGCCTGCGCAATCAGACCCGCTTTCGCTTCTGCCGGGTTTGGTGCACGACGAATCAGCTCGATGATAGGATCGATATTCGCCAGCGCAATCGCCAGACCTTCCAGGATATGCGCACGATCGCGCGCCTTACGCAGTTCAAAGATAGTACGACGCGTCACAACTTCACGACGATGGCGAACAAAGGCGTCCAGAATCTCCTTCAGCGCCATGATCTTCGGCTGACCCTGATGCAGGGCGACCATGTTGATACCAAACGAGGTCTGCAACTGGGTCAGTGAATAGAGATTATTCAGCACGACTTCGCCGACCGCATCGCGCTTGATCTCAATCACGATACGCATGCCGTCTTTATCAGACTCATCGCGCAGTGCGCTGATGCCTTCGACACGCTTCTCTTTCACCAGCTCCGCAATCTTCTCAATCAGGCGTGCCTTGTTAACCTGATACGGCAGCTCATGAATGATGATGGTCTCACGGCCCGTTTTAGCATCAGCTTCCACTTCGCCACGCGCACGAATATAAATTTTACCGCGTCCGGTGCGGTACGCTTCTTCGATGCCACGGCGACCATTGATAATAGCGGCGGTCGGGAAATCAGGCCCCGGAATGTGCTCCATCAGCTCTTCAATGCTGATGTCTTCATTTTCAATGTAAGCCAGGCAGCCGTTAATCACTTCACGCAGGTTATGCGGCGGAATGTTGGTTGCCATACCCACGGCGATACCGGAAGAGCCGTTCACCAGCAGGTTAGGAATTTTGGTCGGCAGAACTTCAGGGATCTGCTCAGTGCCGTCGTAGTTCGGTACGAAATCGACGGTCTCTTTTTCCAGGTCAGCTAACAGGTCGTGGGCGATTTTCGACATGCGAATTTCGGTATAACGCATCGCCGCGGCTGAGTCGCCGTCGATGGAACCGAAGTTGCCTTGTCCGTCCACCAGCATGTAACGCAGGGAGAAAGGCTGGGCCATACGTACAATGGTGTCGTATACGGCGGAATCACCATGCGGGTGATATTTACCGATAACGTCACCGACGACGCGGGCAGATTTTTTATAGGGTTTGTTCCAGTCGTTACCCAGTACGCTCATCGCAAAAAGTACGCGACGATGAACCGGCTTCAGGCCATCACGCACATCGGGTAAAGCTCGGCCAACGATGACCGACATGGCGTAACCGAGATAAGAATTTTTTAATTCTTCTTCGATATTGACCGGTGTAATTTCTCTCGCAAGGTCGCTCATGGAGCCGCTATCCCTCTACTTAATCCCGGATTTTAAAGGTGCGAAAGTATATCACACTGCAATGCTCTGGTGAACGCTAACCACCGATTTCACCCGCTTTTCCTTGTGCCTGAAAGGTGTGCCATCTGCGGTTAAGCGTTTATACTGTGGGCACATTTTGTCAGGAGTTACGATTCAATGAATGCACAACCGCAGAATCATCAGCAGAACGTCGATGCGCAGGAAATTGCCAAGTTTGAGGCCGTTGCCTCGCGCTGGTGGGATCTGGAGGGTGAATTTAAACCGTTGCACCGCATTAACCCGCTGCGCCTGGGCTATATCGCGCAGCACAGCAACGGCTTATTCGGTAAAACCGTGCTCGACGTCGGATGCGGCGGCGGCATCTTAGCCGAAAGCATGGCGCGCGAAGGCGCCGTGGTCACGGGTCTGGACATGGGCGCGGAACCGCTGGCCGTGGCGCGCCTGCATGCTCTGGAGAGCGGAGTGACGCTGGACTACGTGCAGCAGACCGTCGAAGAGCATGCGGAGCAGCACGCAGGAAAATATGATGTGGTGACCTGCATGGAGATGCTGGAGCACGTGCCGGATCCGCGCTCAGTCGTTCACGCCTGTGCGAAGCTGGTCAAACCCGGCGGCGAAGTCTTTTTCTCTACGCTGAACCGCAATCCAAAAGCCTGGCTGCTGGCGATATTTGGCGCGGAATATGTGTTGCGCATGCTGCCGCGCGGCACCCACGACGTGAAGAAATTTATCCGTCCTTCCGAACTGCTGGGCTGGGTCGATGAAACGGCCCTGCGTGAACGCCACATCATTGGCCTGCACTACAACCCGGTGACCAACCGCTTCAAACTGGCTCCCGGCACTGACGTGAATTATATGGTGCACACCCACCGCGCCGTCTGAATGATATTACCCGCCTGAAAGCAGGCGGGTAATATTGAAGTCTGACTTGCGTTAACCGCTCAAATAAAACTATCCGCGCATTAACCGTAACCATTGCAGCATTCAGAGTTACGAATCACGCTAAATACAGGCGCGCTTTTCATAGCCCCTCCCTGCCTGACAACCTTCGCTGTCACATTAAAATAACCCCCTCACCAAAACTGAATAAAACCACGTTCAGCGCATGAGAATAATTAAAATCAGGCCTTAATAGCCAATTGGCTTTAATTCATTAGACCGGATTACTGACTCAACCCTGACCTTTAAAAACTTATTGATTTAAAAAATAAAAAAAATAAAAATCACGTTGATAAAACCCCAGATTTAATTATTCATTAGGTAAAGAACTTATCCTGTCAATGCGCTCATACCGCTCTGAAGTGATGGTTTTAACACACTGTGACAAGCTTCAAAAAACCTCCATCCGCAATTAAATATACTAGAATGGTAGAATTACCTGATACTCAGTGACCTGACTGTTGATGCCTTAGATAAAGAGGGCTGAAACCTGTATAGCCCGGCAATCAATCTGTAAACGTCGCTACAGTGAGCGCTATAAATGGCGATTAAGGCTGAAAGCCTCCGGCCAGACAAACAGCGACTTTAATTCTGAACAGGGCAAACGGTGCTGAATAAGTTACCAGCCAGAATAATAACGGGCAGTCGTATATGCCTGCATAAGATTAACTTCATCACTGTTAAGGATAACCATGACGCCCTTTTTATCGCTTTTTTGGGTACTGGCTGGTATCGCGATATTAGTCGTACTCAATCTGAAATATAAATTCCACAACGTCTTCTCTCTGCTGATTGCGGGCATGTTTGTTGCCATCATGGTGGGCATTCCGTCAGATAAAATTGTCGGCGTAGTCCAGATGGGGATCGGCAGCATCATGGGTCACCTTGCGCTGATCATCATATTCGGCGCGATTATTGGCAAGTTCATGACCGAATCGGGTGCAAGCCAGCAGATAGCGGATACGGTCATCCGCCATTGTGGCACTCGCTTCCTCTCGACCGGGCTGATGTTTATCGGCGTCATATTCGGTATTGCGATGTTCTACGAGGTCGCCTTTCTGATTGCCATGCCGCTGGTGATGAACATAGCTAAAAAAGCGGATATCCCTTACATGAAGCTGGTCATCCCGACGGTGGTCGGCGCCACCATGGGACACAGCCTGTTTCCACCACAGCCGGGGCCGGTTGCCCTCATCAGCGCATTTAACGCGGATATCGTTCAGGTCTATCTTTACGGCGTTGTGGTGATTATCCCTGCCCTGTTTTGCGCTGGCGTTTTACTGCCTCGTTTCCTGCCGGGAATCAGCCGTATTCCGCTTAATTCCATGATCAAACCGATAAAAGAGCTGGCATCTGAAGATCTTCCTTCTTTCAGAATCAGTATTCTGATCCCGCTGATCCCTGCGGTGCTGATGATTCTGGCGTCAGTGGTCAAACCCCTGGCCGGTGATGGCGCTGAGCTGACACGCGTCTTTAAACTGCTGGGCAGCGCGGAGGTCAGCATGCTGTTCGCCACGCTGGCTGCGATGTGGTTTCTGGGGGTTAAACGGGGGATGACTTCCGAAGGCATAACAGAGCACGTTACCAACTCGATTTCGCAAATTTCCAATGTGCTGTTTGTCATCAGCGCCGGCGGCATCCTTAAACAGGTGATCATCGATTCTGATGTGGGTGACAGCATTGTCCAGCTCATGAGTCATGTGCCCTTCTCACCTTTTATCATTGCCTGGTTAATCACGGCAGTGATCCGCATTCTTACCGGCCAGGGCGCGGTAGCCGCCATTACTTCAGCGGGCATCGTGGCCCCGATGGTCGAGGCCTTTCATCTTAATCCGGCGCTGATGGTGCTTGCCGTAGCCTGTGGCAGCAACACCATCACGCTGATGTATGACGGTGGCTTTTTACTGTTCAAAGAGACCTTTGGTATCTCCATGAAAGACACCTTCAAAACCTGGGGGCTGCTGGAGTTGATCAACTCGGTCGTGGGTCTGGGCATGGTCATCCTGATCAGCCAGCTTATTTAGTTTTTCCGCCTCTGCCGTACAGGATTCACGTCAGAGGCGATTCACTTTACTCCCTTCCGTGCCAAAGAGAGATTGCTGCAGGAAAACGCATACTGAGGCATTCTGTTATGTGCCAGAGAGTTACGCGTTTCTGGCGGTCAGCCATCAGAAGCAGCGGCAATGGCCTGACCCGCTCACAGCAACCCGCTAGCGGCTTTTAGCCATTTTTCATCCCTTTTCCTGCTGAATCCTGAGGATTGAATAAGAAACACGCGCCCGATCATAATAAGAAAAAAAGTGTGATCTGGTTGACATGATGCCAGGCCTTACAAGGCGTGGGCTAAGAAATTTCGCAAGAATTACAACCCCTCCAGCCATCATTTTTTGCTCTTGTTAAGCGGCCGTAAAATACTAAAATATGCCCCCATGTAGTTATGGCTTTTCCCATCACCCCCTAGATGTAGTGTTTATCCACACATTATTCACAATGAATAGGCTGTGTATAAACCGGGATTTCTTTTAATTTTTGGATACTCACGCAAAGGTAAAAACGCGACATGAACCAGAGTCTGCTCGTTACTAAACGCGATGGCCGCCAGGAGCGCATTGATCTCGACAAAATTCACCGTGTGCTGGACTGGGCAGCTGAAGGGCTGAACAACGTCTCAGTTTCACAGGTTGAGCTGCGCTCTCACATTCAGTTCTATGATGGCATCAGAACCTCTGACATTCATGAGACCATCATCAAGGCCGCAGCAGACCTCATCTCCCGCGATGCCCCTGACTATCAGTACCTGGCTGCCCGCCTGGCGATCTTCCACCTGCGCAAAAAAGCGTATGGTCAGTTTGAGCCGCCAAAGCTCTATGACCAGGTCGTTAAGATGGTCGACATGGGCAAATATGATCGCCACCTGCTGGAAGATTACAGCCAGGAAGAGTTTGCGCAGATGGACGAGTTCCTCGACCACTGGCGTGACATGAACTTCTCCTATGCCGCTGTGAAGCAGCTGGAAGGTAAATATCTGGTGCAGAACCGCGTTTCGGGTGAAATCTACGAAAGCGCGCAGTTCCTCTACATTCTGGTCGCCGCCTGCCTCTTCTCCGGCTACCCGCGCGACACGCGTATGGATTACATCAAGCGTTTCTATGATGCGATCTCGACGTTTAAAATCTCCCTGCCGACGCCAATCATGTCTGGCGTACGCACCCCAACACGTCAGTTCAGCTCCTGTGTACTGATCGAGTGTGGCGACAGCCTGGACTCCATCAACGCCACCTCCAGCGCGATTGTGAAATATGTCTCTCAGCGTGCCGGCATCGGTATCAACGCCGGTCGTATCCGTGCGCTGGGCAGCCCGATTCGCGGCGGTGAAGCGTTCCATACCGGCTGTATCCCGTTCTACAAGCATTTCCAGACCGCGGTGAAGTCCTGTTCTCAGGGCGGCGTTCGTGGCGGCGCAGCCACGCTGTTCTACCCGATGTGGCATCTGGAAATCGAAAGCCTGCTGGTGCTGAAGAACAACCGTGGTGTTGAAGGCAACCGCGTGCGTCACATGGACTATGGTGTACAGCTCAATAAGCTGATGTATCAGCGCCTGCTGAAAGGCGAAGATATCACCCTGTTCAGCCCGTCTGACGTGCCTGGCCTGTATGACGCATTCTTCGCCAATCAGGATGAGTTTGAGCGCCTCTATACCAAATATGAGCAGGATCAGAGCATCCGTAAGCAGCGTGTTAAAGCGGTCGATCTCTTCTCACTGATGATGCAGGAACGCGCCTCTACCGGCCGTATCTACATTCAGAACGTCGATCACTGCAACACCCACAGCCCGTTTGACCCGAGCATTGCGCCGGTTCGCCAGTCTAACCTCTGCCTGGAAATCGCCCTGCCGACCAAACCGCTGGAAGATGTTAACGACGAAAACGGTGAGATTGCCCTGTGTACGCTCTCTGCGTTCAACCTCGGCGCCATCGAAAGCCTCGACGATCTGGAAGAGCTGGCTACCCTGGCAGTACGTGCGCTAGATGCGCTGCTCGACTATCAGGACTACCCGATCCCGGCTGCCCAGCGTGGCGCGATGGGTCGTCGTACCCTGGGTATCGGCGTCATTAACTACGCCTACTATCTGGCGAAGCATGGTGTGCGCTACTCCGATGGCAGCGCCAATGGCCTGACACACAAGACCTTTGAAGCAATTCAGTATTATCTGCTGAAAGCCTCAAACGAACTGGCAAAAGAGCAAGGTGCCTGCCCGTGGTTCAATGAAACCACCTATGCGCAGGGCATTCTGCCTATCGACACCTACAAGAAAGATCTGGACGCGATCAGCAACGAACCGCTGCATCTCGACTGGGAAAGCCTGCGTGAAGAGATTAAAACGCACGGCCTGCGCAACTCGACCCTGTCTGCGCTGATGCCGTCTGAAACCTCGTCGCAGATCTCCAATGCCACCAACGGCATTGAGCCTCCACGCGGCCACATCAGCATCAAAGCGTCGAAAGATGGCATCCTGCGTCAGGTCGTGCCGGAGTATGAGCGTCTGAAAGATCAGTACGAACTGCTGTGGGAAATGCCGAACAACGACGGCTACCTGCAACTGGTGGGTCTGATGCAGAAATTCATCGACCAGGCGATTTCGTCCAACACCAACTACGATCCGTCGCGCTTCACCAACGGTAAAGTGCCGATGAAACAGCTGCTGAAAGATCTGCTGACGGCGTATAAGTTCGGCGTGAAAACGCTCTACTATCAAAACACCCGTGACGGTGCTGAAGATGCGCAGGATGACCTGGCACCTTCTATCCAGGATGATGGCTGCGAGAGCGGCGCCTGTAAGATCTAATGGTCAGGCGGGAGAATCTCCCGCCTCATTCATTTCACGAGGCCTGGCTTCGTCTACTTTTGGACAACTTTTATGGCTTACTCCACTTTCTCACAGAACAAAAATGATCAGCTGAAAGAGCCGATGTTTTTCGGTCAGTCCGTAAACGTGGCGCGCTTCGACCAGCAAAAATATGACATCTTTGAAAAGCTGATTGAAAAGCAGCTCTCCTTCTTCTGGCGTCCGGAAGAGGTCGACGTTTCCCGCGATCGCATCGATTACCAGGCGCTGCCGGACCACGAAAAACATATCTTTATCAGCAACCTGAAATATCAGACGCTGCTGGATTCGATTCAGGGCCGCAGCCCGAACGTCGCGCTGCTGCCGCTGATTTCGATTCCTGAACTGGAAACATGGATTGAAACCTGGGCGTTCTCAGAGACGATTCACTCCCGTTCTTACACCCACATCATCCGTAATATCGTTAACGATCCGGCGGTGGTGTTTGACGATATTGTCACCAATGAGCAGATTCTGGCGCGTGCTCAGGATATCTCACGCTATTACGACGATCTGATTGAGATGACCAACTACTGGCATCAGCTGGGTGAAGGCACGCATCAGGTCAATGGCAAACCGGTTGTCGTCAGCCTGCGCGCCCTGAAGAAGCAGCTCTATATCTGCCTGATGAGCGTCAATGCGCTGGAAGCGATTCGTTTCTACGTCAGCTTCGCCTGTTCATTTGCGTTCGCTGAGCGCGAGCTGATGGAAGGCAATGCCAAAATCATCAAGCTGATTGCCCGCGATGAAGCGCTGCACCTGACCGGCACCCAGCACATGCTGAACCTGCTGCGCAGCGGTGAAGACGATCCGGAGATGAAAGAGATTGCGGCAGAGTGCCGTGAAGAGTGCTTCGAGCTGTTTAAGAAAGCAGCGCTGCAGGAGAAAGAGTGGGCAGAATATCTGTTCAGCGGCGGCTCAATGATCGGCCTGAACAAAGATATTCTCTGCCAGTACATTGAGTACATCACCAATATCCGTATGCAGGCTGTTGGTCTTGATTTGCCGTTCCAGACGCGCTCAAACCCAATCCCATGGATTAACTCCTGGCTGGTCTCTGACAACGTTCAGGTTGCGCCGCAGGAAGTGGAAGTGAGCTCCTATCTGGTGGGTCAGATCGATTCTGAAGTTGGCGCTAACGACTTCGACGACTTCCAGCTTTAATGATGAGCCGCGACGTTGTTATTCTGCGCAGTTCCGGCACCCGGCTGGAATGCACAGACGAACATACCAATCTGCTGACGCTGCTGGAAGCCAACAATCTCTGCGTGGAGTTTCAGTGCCGCGAAGGTTACTGCGGCTCCTGCCGGATGCGGCTGCTGAAAGGCGAAGTGCATTACCCACAGCGGCCGCTGGCCTTTGTGCAGCAGGATGAGATCCTGCCCTGCTGCTGCAAAGCCAAAGGCGAGATTGAGCTGGAGTTATAACTGAGATGGAATAAGTCTGGCTTGATTTGCTGTGAGATCGAGTCAGCTTAGGGAACACGGTCAGATCGGAAAGACGCAAAAAGCGTCATCCCTGACAGCTCGGCCCGCGCGATTACGCACCTCATCCCTGAGGTGCGCCCGTAGCCGGGCCAACGCGTAGCGTTGTTCAAAAACGCTCCCGGCGTTTTTGTCCCAGGCGCGGGACGCTTTCCTCCTCTGCCCGTCTTCCCTGCGCTTTGAGCTAATTTATTGCTGCGAGAATGACGATGTATGGGGGTTAATTCGCAGTCACATACAAAACGGGCGCCTCAGGCGCCCGTTTTATTTTCACTGACATTACTGTCTGACAGTTTCAACTACATCAATCCAGCCGTGACCGGTGCTCACTTCGCTGCCGTGTAACCAGCGGCGCAGCATATTCATCGCCATCATCGCCACCACCTTCTGCCGCGTCTCCAGATTATGGCGACCGGTACTGAACTTCACACGCTGACCAAAGCTGCCATCCGGCGTATGCAGCGCCACCGAAATCTCTTCCTGCTCCAGGCTGCCAACAGAGAGCGCCAGCGCGGCCTGCTGCTGTGCAGCAAGTTCGCGGGTGCGGATCACCTGCTGCTCCAGCGTCTCCTGCCCGGATGGAAAGATGTCAGCGCCACGCAGCGGCACGCTGGCGCCAGCCAACTGCCAGTAGAGCAGTCCGGCGGTGTATTGCTCACTGACTGCCAGCTGCTCACCGCGCTGCTCCAGCTCACGTGCCAGCAGCGCCGGTAAGCCTTCGGTGCCTTCGAAAATGGTGCACTCCGCCAGTTGCAGGCGCACCTGCTGCCACACCTGCTCCATCGCCACCCGCTGACTGGCCGGGCCGGTGAGCTTGATCTCGATGATCGGCATGGACGAGCGATATCCCATGACTACGCCTTCCGGCAGCGCCAGCGGCTCCAGTTCGGCGGCAATATCGCTTTCACCACGACCGAAGGTAGTCAGCCGCAGACAAATCGGTGGCTCGGGCGGCGAAAATTTCGCTTTCAGACGGGGGATGATCTGCTGCTCCACCATCACTTTAAATTCAGACGGCACACCAGGCGTGAAGAACATCCAGCAGCGATTGAGTTGCAGGGCAAAGCCACAGGCGGTACCGACCGGATTATCAATCAGTTCCGCATTAGCCGGGATTTCCGCCTGCTTGCGATTGCTGGCCGCCATCACGCGTCCCCGGCTGGCGAACCAGGCTTCCATCTGTTCCAGCCACTCCTGCTGCACCTCTAGCTCAACGCCACAGGCTCTGGCGGCTGCCAGCGCACTGAGATCGTCACTGGTCGGCCCCAGACCGCCATTTACAATCAGCACATCTGCCTCATGGCTGCGCGCCTGTAGCGTGGCGATTAGCGATTCGAGTGAATCTCCTACCGTGGTGCGGCTGGTCATAGGTAACCCCTGCTGGAACAGCATATCCGCCAGCCAGGCTGCGTTGGTATCGACGATTTGGCCATGCAGCACCTCATCCCCGGTCGACAGCATCTCTACTCTAATCACGTTGAGTTCTCCTTTTCACGTTTGCTTTACTGTACGAACTCCTCCCGCCAGACACAATCGGCATCACCAGGGATTGTGACCATTGCGTCTCAGGCACATTGTGCATAAAGATAGCGAGGGTGAAGCAGGATCAAGGGAGGGGAAGGTGTTCAGGGAGTTAAAAACCAATAAAAACGGCGGGATTGCCCCGCCGCTTTTTTATTACTGTTGTCTGCTACAACCGGGTCAGCGAATCGCGATTAACGACGCGCCAGCAGCAGACCGAGTACCAGACCGGCTGTTGCACCGATACCGACCCCCTGCCACGGTTTTTCGTGTACGTAGTCGTCTGCACGGTAAGCCGCTTGTTTAGCGCGATAGTAGTAGCTATCGGACGCCTGGCTGACACGGGATTTCACATCGTTCAGCGCCTGTTCGGCTTTGCTTTTAAGCTCAATGTACTTCTGATCGGCCGGATCGCCTGATGCCTTAAGAACTTCTTCCAGCGTTTCAGTCAGTAACGCAATATCGTCATCGAGGCCCGTTTCGAATTGATTTGTCTGGTTTACCATCGTTTCCTCCGTGTGAATTGCAAAGCAGTTCATTAACTATAGCCATAATCTGGCGCTCTGCTGATTTCCTGCTCCAGGAATCACCTGATTTTTCATCTGTTAATCTTGCTCAGTGCAGGCTGTGCGCCGTTTCGCTGCGCAAAGAAGTGTAAGACGCAGCGGCAACCGCGGAATTTCGCTTCGCTTCTTTGATTAATCTGATAAATTTTGTCGTGACTGAATTTTCCAGTAACCCTACTGTCGTACCCCTCTGTTGCCTGTGATTATCGGGCCATGAAAGTGCATTTTGCACGACAGTCACGACACCCTCGAACAGCTAAGGAATAATCTCTGGCATGAATCGAAGAATGTTTATGAAAGCGTCAATGGCCTTCTCCGCCGTCAGCGGCATGACCGGCCTGTCAACGCTGTTTGCGCAATCCGCATGGGCAGAAGATGGCATTGCTGACGGAACCGCCGTACGCTTCGATTTCGACGTATTGAAGAAAAACGCGGCTGCGCTGGCGAAAAAACCCTGGGGCGGAGCACCGGGCGCGCTGCCGGAGACACTGGCCACACTGACCCCGCAGGCGTACAACGAAATTCAGTATGACGCCAACCACTCACTCTGGAACAACCTGCCCGATCGTCAACTGGACGTTCAGTTCTTCCATGTCGGTATGGGCTTCAAGCGGCGCATCCGCATGTTCTCTGTTGACGGCGAGAGTCGCGAAGCGCGCGAAATTCACTTCCGTCCCGAATTGTTCAACTACAACGACGCCAAGGTCGATACGAAGCAGCTGGAGGGCAAAACTGACCTCGGCTTCGCCGGGTTCCGCGCCTTTAAAAAACCGGAACTGGCCCGTCGCGACATCGTCTCCTTCCTTGGCGCAAGCTACTTCCGTGCCGTTGACGATACTTTCCAGTACGGCCTCTCGGCGCGTGGCGTTGCGATCAACACCTTCAGCAATGGCCAGGAGGAGTTTCCCGATTTCACCGCCTTCTGGTTTGAAACGCCAAAAGCGGAAGATACCACCTTTACCTGCTACGCCCTGCTGGATGGTGCCAGCGTCACCGGTGCTTATAAATTCATCATCCATTGCGAAGAGAAACGCGTGGTGATGGAAGTGGAAAACCACCTGTTTGCCCGTAAAGAGATCCGTCAGATTGGCATCTCGCCAATGACCAGCATGTTCAGCTGCGGCACCAACGAACGCCGCATGTGCAACACTTACCATCCGCAGATCCATGACTCCGATCGCCTGGCGATGTGGACCGGTAAAGGCGAATGGATTGCCCGTCCGCTGAATAATCCTCAGCGTCTGCAGTTCAACGCCTATGAAGATGAGAATCCGCGTGGGTTTGGCCTGCTGCAGCTTAATCACGACTTCAAAGATTATCAGGATGTGATTGGCTGGTATGACAAACGTCCCAGCCTGTGGGTTGAGCCGGTGGGTAAGTGGGGCAAAGGCGCGATCAACCTGATGGAGATCCCGACTACGGGTGAAACGCTGGATAACGTGGTCTGCTTCTGGCAACCGGCTGAGCCGGTCAAAGCGGGCAGCGAGCTGAACTTCTCCTACAAGCTTTACTGGAGTGGTCTGCCACCGGTGCGTAGCGGTCTGGCGCGCGTGGATGCAACCCGTACCGGTATCGGTGGTTTCCCGGAAGGCTGGGCGCCTGGCGAACACTTCCCGGAAACCTGGTGCCGCCGCTTCGCCATCGATTTTATTGGTGGCGATCTGCAGGCTGCTGCGCCGAAAGGTATTGAGCCGGTGATTACCGTTTCATCCGGTAGCGTGAAGCAGGTTGAGATTCTGTATGTCGATCCGCTTAAGGGCTATCGCATCCTGTTTGACTGGTATCCGAACAGCGACTCCACCGAGCCGGTAGAGATGCGTCTGTTCCTGCGCAGCAAAGATGAGACGCTGAGTGAAACCTGGCTCTATCAATATTTCCCGCCTGCGCCGGATCAACGTAAATATGTCGATGACCGCCAGATGACGGTGGGTTAATGTAAACAGGCGAGGCTCAGGCCTCGCCTTTTTTATGGCGCGTTCTTCAGCATATCGACATGAGGGATCCCATCTTCCAGGTAGTTCTCCCCCACCGCGACAAAGCCATGCTGCCCATAGAAACTTTCCAGATGCGCCTGCGCGGAGAGAAACAGATCGCGGCCCGGCCAGTGCTGCTGACAACTATTGATTGCCTGCTCCATCAGACGATTACCCAGCCGCGCGCCACGAACCCGATCTGAAACAATCACCCGTCCGATTTTCACCGGGCTGGTCTCATCCTCCGGGGAGAGCAGTCGCGCATAGGCCACCAGCTGGTCATCCGCCATTCCCAGCAGATGCCGGTTTTCCGCCTGCAAATCTTTGCCATCCACATCAAGGTAAGCGCACTGCTGTTCCACCACAAACACGGCACTGCGCAACGCCAGCAGGGCATAGAGCTGTGAGGGGGTCAGTTCGCTATGGTGTTTATCCTGCCAGTTAATGTCCATGGTCTCTCCTTTAAACCACACACTCTACATCAGCGCGGTGTCGCCAGCACCTGCTGGTGACACCCTTTTACAGGCAAAAAAAATCAGGCCCGGAGGCCTGATTCGTCAGTCGCAGCACGCGCTTACATCAGCGGTTGAGCCATCTGCACCAGTCTGATCAGCGGCTGCGGGTAAACCCCTAACAGCAGCACCAGAATCGCAGAGATCAGTACCACCACACCACCGGCCGTAAATGCCCAGTTAGCCGGAGTATCACGGGTATGCAGTTCCGGCGGGCTGAGGTAGAGACTCACCGTCACGCGCAGATAGTAGTAGAGGCCAATCGCACTACCCGCGACTACAGCACCGGTCAGCCACCACAGGTGCGCACTGACGCCTGAAGCGATAACGTAGAATTTACCGATAAAGCCCAGCGTCATCGGGATACCCGCCAGTGACAGCATCATCACCGTCATCACCGCTGACAGAATAGGACGATGCCAGAACAGGCCGCGATAGGAGTAGAGCGAGTCAGCATCCGGACCACGATACGGGCTGGACATCAGACTTACCACACCAAAGGCACCCAGGCTGCTGAACAGATAACCGGCCAGGTATACGCCAGAGGTTTCCAGCGACAGCTGATGATCTTTCACCGCAATCAGCGCCACCAGCAGATAACCGAGGTGGGCGATAGAGGAGTAACCCAGCAGACGCTTGATGTTGCTCTGCGAAATCGCCATCAGGTTACCGAACAGAATCGACACAAAGGCGATCATGGCCAGCACTGTGCGCACCGCTTCGCTGTCGGTCACCGGCGCATACATAAACAGACGCATGATGACACCGAAGATTGCAATCTTGCTGGCGGTGGCCAGGAAGGTTGAAACCGGCGCAGGCGCACCCTGATAAACATCGGGGGTCCAGAGGTGGAACGGAACCAGTGAGAGCTTAAAGCCCAGACCGATGATCATCATACCCAGCCCCACCAGCAGCAGTGGCTCGTGGATCATGCTGTCAGTCAGGCTCTGGCCCAGCGCCACAAAGCTCAGGTTACCGGAGTCGGCGTAGATCAGCGCAATACCAAACAGCAGAAACGACGAGGCCGCCGCCGAAAGAATAGTGTACTTCAGTGCGGCTTCAAGCGAACGTTTCTGGCGGAAGGCGTAGCCAATCAGACCAAACAGCGGCAGCGACAGCAGTTCAATACCGATGAACAGCGAGGCCAGATGATTAGCACTGGCCAGCACGATGCCACCAAGTGCCGCAATCAGCACCAGCAGGTAGAACTCATCTTTGTTGTCCGGGAAGCCCGCCAGCCATGGATAGGCAAAGGTACAGGTCGCCAGACTCGCCAGCATGACCAGCGCGGTATAGAACATCGAATAGCCATCGACGCGCAGCAGCGGCGTGACATCCATCGCCCCGACCTGACCGACAAAGTAGAGCGAGAGCAGCGCCAGGTTCAGGCCAACTACCGTTAGCGTGGCGTTAACGAAGTGGTTGCGTCGCCAGGCAATGGACAGCATCACAACCACCACCGTCAATCCGACGATTAACAGCGGTAGCAACGCAATCAATTGGTGAGGAGTTATTGTCATGGCGAATTACGGCCTTGTAGTTGAAATTGAAGCGGTAAACCACTGCTGAATATTGCTCATGGCAGCGTGCGAAGTATCCAGAATCGGCTGTGGATAGACGCCCAGCAGCACCAGCAGCACCACCAGAACCCCGATAGTCATAAACTCACGCGGTGACATGCCTGGCAGCGGATCTTTCGATTTCGCTTCGCCGTAGTAAGCGCGCTGCATCATCACCAGCGAGTAAATCGAGGCGAACACCAGACCAAAGGTCGCGATGATGATAATCATCGGCACCACCTGGAAGCTGCCGGTCAGAATCATAAATTCGCCGACGAAGTTACCGGTGCCTGGCATACCGAGGTTGGCAACAGCAAAGAACAGCGACAGACCCGGTATCCATTTAATGCGCGACCACAGGCCACCCATCTGACGCATATCGCGAGTATGCAGACGCTCATACAGCTGACCACACAGAATGAAGAGTGCTGCAGCGGAGAGACCGTGCGCAATCATCTGAATCACCGCGCCCTGCAGCGCCAGCTGGCTGCCGGTGTAGATGGCAATCAGCACAAAGCCCATGTGCGAAATCGAGGTGTAAGCAATCAGACGTTTGATATCGGTCTGCGAGAAGGCCATCCAGGCACCGTAGAAGATACCGATGATGCCTAACCACATGGCAATCGGTGCAAACTCAGCTGACGCATTCGGGAACAGCGGCAGACTGAAACGCAGTAAACCGTAAGCTGCGGTTTTCAGCAGGATACCCGCCAGGTCGACAGAACCGGCAGTTGGCGCCTGACTGTGCGCATCCGGCAGCCAGCCGTGCAACGGTACCACCGGCATCTTCACCGCAAAGGCGATAAAGAAGCCCAGCATCAGCAGATATTCAACACCGCTCGACATCGGCGTCTGCAGCAGCTGTTCGTAGTTGAATGTCCAGACGCCAGTCGCGTTGTAGTGAACAAACACCAGGCCCAGAATCGCAATCAGCATCACCAGACCTGAAGCCTGGGTGTAGATGAAGAATTTGGTCGCGGCGGAAATACGGGTTTTGCCGTCCGATGCTTTATGACCCCAGAGCGCGATGAGGAAGTACATCGGCACCAGCATCATTTCCCAGAAGAAGAAAAACAGGAACAGGTCGATGGAGAGGAACACACCGATCACGCCGCCCAGGATCCACATCAGGTTCAGGTGGAAGAAGCCCTGATACTTTGAAATCTCATTCCAGGAACAGAGCACCGCCATCAGACCGAGCAGGCCGGTCAGCACCACCATCAGCAGCGACAGGCCATCAATGGCTAAATGGAAGCTGATACCGAAGCGTGGGATCCACGGAACGGAGAAACTTGACTGCCACTGCGGAATGCCCGCTGCCTGCGTCAGTGAATAGCCTCCCTGCAACCAGAGTTGCAGTGAAAGCGCCAACGTCAGCCCCATAGTGATCAGTGCAATCCAGCGTGGCACCTTCGCGCCGAGGCGCTCAGTGAGCCAGCAGATCAGACCACCGACGAAGGGTATGATAATTAGCCAAGGTAATAACACGGCACACTTCCCTTTTCTTTGTCTTAGTTCGGGCTATCTTACTTGCCAATTTGGCTCCCGGCAGTGCTCGCAATCCTCACATACCTCGGTATGCTCCGGTTGCTTTGCGCTGGCGGTAACCAAACTGGCTGCGACGATAACGCCCTTGCTCAGGACAATTTTTGACATTCTCAATGGGCAGATTAGCTAACCTGCCCCGCTCATCAATCTTTAAATCACCAGCAGCAGAGCCAGCACCAGCACGGCGCCCACGCTCATTGACGCAACGTACCAGCGCAGGTAGCCATTCTCACTGACTACCAGGCCTTTGTTGGCAATACGTGACAGCAGCGCAGGCAGGTTCATCAGGCCATTCAGTGGGTCGCGCTTCAGCAGCCACGCAATACCCAGATAAGGTTTGACGAACACTTTATCGTAGAGCCAGTCGAAGCCCCAGGCCGCAAACCACCAGGTGCCGAAGAAACGGCCTGGTGCACTGTTTGCGATACGGGTAACCAGCTCACGTTTGCCCAGCCACAGCGCGGCAGCGATCAGAATGCCGACAATCGCTACGACGCCCGAGGTGATTTCAAGTCCCACTTTGCCCGCTTCACCGAATTCATTGGCTGGCAGTACACCTGCCAGCGGCGGCGTGATCAGCGCACCAATAAAGGTGGAGAGCAGCAGCAGCACAATCAGCGGCAGATGATGGGTAATACCCTTACCGGCGTGCGCATGAATTTTCTCTTCGCCGTGGAACACGATGAAGATCATGCGGAAGGTATAGATAGAGGTCAGGAACGCTCCCACCAGACCCGCAACCATCAGGTTGATGTGACCGTTAGCCAGTGCGCCAAACAGGATCTCATCTTTACTGTAGAAGCCCGCTGTAATCAGCGGCAGTGCCGCCAGCGCCGCGCCGCCCACCAGGAAGCAGGTGTAGACCAGCGGAATGCTCTTACGCAGGCCGCCCATTTTGAAAATGTTCTGCTCGTGATGGCAGGCCAGAATCACTGAACCCGAAGAGAGGAACAGCAACGCTTTAAAGAAGGCGTGCGTCATCAGATGGAAAATCGCCGCATCCCACGCCTGAACACCCAGCGCCAGGAACATGTAGCCAATCTGGCTCATGGTGGAGTATGCGAGAACACGTTTAATGTCGGTCTGTACCAGCGCGGCAAAGCCTGCCAGCACCAGGGTAATCGCCCCGATAATCCCGACCAGATGCAGCACTTCCGGCGTCAGCAGGAAGAGACCGTGGCTACGGGCAATCAGGTAGACACCTGCTGTCACCATGGTCGCGGCGTGGATCAGTGCCGAAACCGGTGTCGGACCGGCCATCGCATCTGCCAGCCAGGTCTGTAACGGCAGCTGTGCCGATTTACCGACCGCGCCACCCAACAGCATCAGCGTTGCCCACTGCAGCATATGGTTATCTGCGGCAAAGTGCGCAGGAGCCAGCTCCATCATCTCGCGGAAGTTCAGCGTGCCCAGCTCGTTGTAGAGGATGAACAGGCCGAATGCCAGGAAGACGTCGCCCACGCGGGTGATGATGAACGCTTTCATCGCCGCTTTGCCGTTTTCCGGATTGCTGTAGTAGAAACCGATCAGCAGATAAGAGCAGAGCCCTACCCCTTCCCAGCCCAGATACATCAGCATCAGGTTATCGGCCAGCACCAGAACAACCATGCTGGCGATAAACAGGTTGGTGTAGGCGAAGAAGCGGGAGTAGCCCTCTTCTCCGCGCATGTACCAGGAGGCGAACATGTGAATGAAGAAACCGACACCGGTCACGACAGACAGCATGGTCAGCGACAGGCCATCCAGCGTCAGGTTCACCTTCATGTCGAAGTTGCCGACATGCATCCAGGTCCAGAGCGCCTGCGTGTAGGCTTGCTGGCCGTTGGCGAAGAAGTCAAAACCGACCATAGCCGTGGTCAGGGCCGCCAGACCCACCGATCCCATACCAATCGTGGCCGACAGGTTCTCTGACCAGCGACCGCGCGAAAACGCTAACAGCAGAAAGCCGATCAGCGGAAACAAGACAGTTAAATAGAGAAGATTCATCCGCGCATCTCGCTCACAGTATCAATGTTCAGCGTCTGACGACGACGATAGAGCTGAAGCAGCAGTGCCAGACCAATACTGGCTTCCGCTGCCGCCAGGCTGATCGCCAGGATATACATCACCTGTCCATCGGCCTGACCCCAATAGCTCCCGGCAACCACCAGGGCTAAGGCGGCGGCGTTGATCATGATTTCAAGGCCGATCAGCATAAACAGCAGATTGCGGCGTATTACCAGCGACGTCAGTCCAAGGACAAACAGCACGGCAGCAAGAATCAATCCATGTTGTAACGGGATCATGCGTTCTCCTTTTTCACCTGAGCGGCGTCAGCATTACGGTTACTCAGGACTTCGCCCTGACGCTCTTCACGACCGATATGGAACGCCACGACCAGACCCGCCAGCAGCAGCATTGAGGCCAGTTCAACCGCCAGTACGTAAGGACCAAACAGGCTGATGCCGACCGCTTTGGCGTCGATGATGGTGCCATCGATGCCCTGATCGTTGGCGGTCAGGATGGCGTAGACCATTACGACCAGCAGCAGCAACGAGACGATACCCGGGCCAATCCATAGTGACGGGCTGAGCCACTCACGCTCCTGCTTCTCGGTCTGTTTGCCTAAGTTCAGCATCATGACCACGAAGACGAACAGCACCATAATGGCACCGGCGTAGACGATGATCTCCAGCGCACCGGCAAAATAGGCACCCATAGAGAAGAAGACGCCCGCGATCGATAACAGCGAAACGATCAGGTACAGCAACGCATGTACCGGATTAGTGTGGGTAATGACGCGCAACGTCGTCAGCACCGCCACCAGCCCGCAAAGATAAAACGCAAATTCCATGCCTTGCTCCTTAAGGTAATAAGCCTTTGACGTCGATAGGCTTCGCTTCGTTTTCCGCTTCGCCCTTATCTTTACCGTCAATCGCCATACCTGCCATGCGGTAGAAGTTGTACTCCGGATATTTACCCGGCCCCGAAATCAGCAGATCGTCCTTCTCATACACCAGATCCTGACGCTTAAACTCACCCAGCTCGAAATCGGGGGTCAGCTGAATCGCCGTGGTCGGACAGGCTTCCTCACACATGCCGCAGAAGATGCAGCGTGAGAAGTTGATACGGAAGAACTCCGGGTACCAGCGGCCATCTTTGGTTTCAGCTTTCTGCAGCGAGATACAGCCAACCGGACAGGCAACCGCACACAGGTTACAGGCGACGCAACGCTCCTGACCATCCGGATCGCGGGTTAACACGATACGGCCACGATAGCGCGGTGGCAGATAAACCGGCTCTTCGGGATACATCTGAGTTTCACGTTTGGCGAAGGCGTGCAGCCCGATCAGCCAGATACTGCGAACTGTCGTGCCAAAGCCTGTGACAATATCTTTCAAAGTCATTTGTTAACCCCTTACGGCGCTGTGTAGAGAATCACTGCGGCAGTCGCCAGCAGGTTCAACAGCGTCAACGGCAGACACACTTTCCAGCCGAATGACAGCACCTGGTCGTAGCGCGGACGCGGAAGCGCAGCACGAATCAGGATGAACATCATCATAAAGAACGCCGTTTTCAGGGCGAACCAGATGAACGGCGGCAGGAATGGGCCGTGCCAGCCACCAAAGAACAGCGTTACAATCAGCGCTGAAACGGTGGTAATCGCCACATATTCGCCGACAAAGAACAGTCCGAACTTCATACCGGCATATTCGATGTGATAACCGTCCGCCAGTTCCTGCTCCGCTTCTGGCTGGTCAAATGGATGACGGTGACACACCGCCACGCCAGCAATACAGAAGGTCACGAAACCGAAGAACTGCGGAATGATGTTCCACAGGTGCGTCTGGCTGTTGACGATATCGTTCATGTTGAACGAGCCCGCCTGCGCCACCACACCCATGAGCGACAGACCCAGGAACACTTCGTAGCTCAGGGTCTGCGCCGAGGCGCGCATCGCACCCAGCAGCGAGTATTTGTTATTACTCGACCAGCCGGCAAACAGCACCGCGTAGACCGCAAGGCCCGCCATCATCAGGAAGAACAGCAGACCGATATTCAGGTCTGTCACCATCCAGGTTGGCGAAACCGGTACGATAGCAAAGGCCAGCAGCAGTGAAACAAAGGCGATAACCGGCGCAAGGGTAAAGATAAAGCGGTCGGTAAACGGCGGGACCCAGTCCTCTTTAAAGAACATTTTGATCATGTCCGCTACCAGCTGGAGCGAGCCGCCCCAGCCTACGCGGTTTGGTCCGTAACGGTTCTGGAACAGGCCGAGCAGACGACGCTCGGCGAAGCTCATGAACGCGCCGCAGGCCACAACCACCAGCAGAATCACGATGGCTTTAACAATGGCCAGCAGAATGTCGATAACGTCCGGTGTTAACCAGCTCATTGCGCCGCCTCCTGCAGAGTGTCGATTTTACCGTTCGCCAGGAATGGCGGAACGCCCGGCATGCCCAGCGGCAGACCAATCTGTCCCGCCTGCAGTGACGCCGAGAAACGGACCGGCAGACGCACTGTCTCACCGGCACAGATGAACTCAACCGCCGCGCCATTATTGACGCCCAGCTTCGCTGCATCTTCCGGGTTAATCACCAGTGCAGGCGGTGCCATACGCTGCTGGAAGACCGGTGAACGCTGTGACATCTCTTCACTACCAAACAGCTGGTAGAGAGGGGCCACGCGCCACTGCGCTTCACTGACGAATGCCGCCGGAACGTTGCTGAACCAGGGCAGACTGGCTGCGCTGGCTTCAAACAGCCGTACACCCGGATCGCCATTACGTAGTTTGCCGCCCACTTCAACCTGGAACTTGTTCCACGCCTGCGGTGAGTTCCAGCCCGGTGCCCAGGCAAACGGAATCTGCGAACGCGGTGCGCCTGGCTGGTTGTTCCCTTCCATTGAGAAGGCGAACATCGTGTCCTGATCCTGCGGCTGACGCGGTTCGTGCACGCTGATATTGGCGCGCGCCGCGGTACGGCCACTGGCACGGTGCGGTGAACGCGACAGTTTCTGTCCACGAATACGGAAGCTGGCATCCGGTGCCGCATCCTTGATTCCGGCCAGCTGTGGCAGATGACTCACCACCGCATCGATCACGTGGTCCAGCTGCGTCCAGTCGACGTGACGGCTTTCCAGCGTGCTGTGCAGCGAATGCAGCCAGCGCCAGCTCTCCAGCATCACAACGTTGTTGTCATAGTAAGAAGGATCGTAAACCTGGAAGAAACGCTGTGCGCGGCCTTCATGGTTGATCGAGGTGCCATCACTTTCGGCGAAGCTGGCGGTTGATAACACCAGACCCGCTTTCTCCAGCGTCGCGGTGCGCTGATGATCAACCACAATTACGTTAGTGGTCTGGGCCAGCGCCGCATCCACCAGCGCTTTCGGTGCATGGCGATAGAGGTCATTTTCCAGTACCACCAGCGCATCGGCTTCACCGTTGCTCAGCTGCTCCAGCGCGCTCTCCAGAGGATTACCGCCCATCAGGCCAAGACCCACGCTGTTGGCGTGTCCCGCCAGCAGCGTAATCCCGACGTCGGCACCGCGCGCTTTCAGCGCTTTGGCCACGTTGGCGGCCGCTTCGATCATCGCGCTGCTGCCGGAATGGGTCCCGGAAATAATTAACGGTTTTTTCGCGCCGGCCAGCGCCTGCACGATGACATCCATCTTGCCGTTCAGTTTGCTGTCGAAATCGGTCACCGCCGGGGCGGTTTCATCCAGCGCACTGGCGATAGCGAAACCGAGACGCGCCTGATCTTCAACCGGTGCGCGATAGCTCCATGCCGCGATATCATCCAGACGGGTTTCATCGACGTTGGTGATAAACAGCGGATGTTTCGCATTCTGACCGATGTTCAGGATCGCGGCGATCTGCCAGTCTGCCACTTTCTGAGCGGCAGCCATATCGCGCGCTTTGCCTTTCACGGCCTGACGCACTGACAGCGCCACGCGTGCGCCAACCTGGGTCAGATCTTCGCCCAGCACCAGCACCGCATCGTAGCTTTCAATTTCACGCAGCGATGGCGTATAGATACCGCCCTCACGCAGGATTTTCAGCATCAGTTCAAGCCGGGCCTGCTCACCCGCTGGTATGCCGGTAGAGAAGTTCTCTGCACCGACCAGTTCACGCAGCGCGAAGTTACTTTCAATGCTGGCGCGCGGCGAGCCGATACCGATCACTTTTTTCGCCTGACGCAGCAAATCTGCACCGGCATTGACCGCCTGCTCTGCGTTCAGCGTCACCCAGTCGTTGCCGCGCAGCAGCATCGGCTGGCGTGGGCGATCTTTGCGGTTCACGTAGCCATAGCCAAAGCGGCCACGATCGCACAGGAAATAGTGGTTTACGGTGCCGTTATAACGGTTTTCGATACGGCGTAATTCACCATAACGCTCACCCGGGCTGGTGTTACAGCCCACACTGCACTGCTGGCAGATGCTCGGCGCAAACTGCATATCCCATTTACGGTTATAGCGTTCGGAGTGCGTTTTATCGGTGAAGACGCCGGTCGGGCAGATTTCAACCAGGTTACCGGAGAATTCGCTCTCCAGCGTGCCATCTTCCGGGCGTCCGAAGTAGACGTTGTCGTGTGCGCCATAGACACCCAGATCCTTGCCATCGGCATAATCTTTGTAGTAACGCACGCACCGGTAACAGGCAATACAGCGGTTCATCTCATGGGAGATGAACGGGCCGAGATCCTGATTACGGTGGGTACGTTTGGTGAAGCGATAGCGGCGGAAGCTGTGGCCGGTCATTACTGTCATATCCTGCAGGTGACAGTTACCGCCCTCTTCACACACCGGACAGTCGTGCGGGTGGTTGGTCATCAGCCACTCCACCACGCTTTCGCGGAACTCTTTTGCTTCGCCATCATCGATGGAGATGAATGTGCCGTCAGAGGCCGGCGTCATGCAGGACATGACAAGACGGCCGCGGGTATCTTCGGCATTCTGGAATTGCTTTACCGCACACTGGCGGCAGGCCCCAACGCTTCCCAGCGCCGGATGCCAGCAAAAGTAAGGAATATCAAGGCCCAGAGAGAGACATGCCTGTAGCAGGTTGTCCGCTCCGTTCACATCATACTCTTTACCGTCTACATGAATTGTAGCCATAGTGACATGCTTCCGTAAGGCTCGTCAGAGACGAGCGTTAATCATATTCTTGCCCCGACGCACGACATTGTCGGGGCGGCGGCACCAGGCCTGTTCCGTGTTCTTCGGCGAATTACCAGCGCGCTTTCAGCAGGTTTGGCTGGATCCCGCCAATGGCGCGGGTATTGCCAAACACCTGCGGTGCCATGCCGGCTTCAAACTCTTCACGGAAATATTTAATCGCACTCTGCAGTGGCTCAACCGCACCCGGCGCATGCGCACAGAAGGTTTTACCCGGGCCAAGCTGACGGCAGAGTTGCAGTAAGGTTTCGATATCGCCTGGCTGACCCTGCTTCTGCTCCAGCGCACGCAGAATTTTTACGCTCCACGGCAGGCCATCGCGACACGGTGTACACCAGCCGCACGACTCACGGGCAAAGAACTCTTCCAGGTTACGCACCAGCGAGACCATGTTGATCTCGTGATCGACCGCCATCGCCAGCGCCGTACCCAGACGGCTGCCCGCTTTGCCGATGCTGGCAAATTCCATGGGCAGATCCAGGTGCTGGTCGGTCAGGAAGTCAGTCCCTGCCCCGCCGGGCTGCCAGGCTTTGAACTTCAGTCCGTCACGCATACCGCCCGCATAATCTTCAAGGATTTCACGTGCGGTGATACCAAATGGCAGCTCCCAGACGCCGGGATTTTTAACCCGTCCGGAGAAGCCCATCATTTTGGTACCGGCATCTTCGCTTTTAGAGATGTTTTTGTACCACTCCACGCCGTTGGCCAGAATCGCCGGAACGTTGGAGAGGGTTTCCACGTTGTTCACGCAGGTCGGTTTGCCCCACGCGCCCGCACTCGCCGGGAATGGCGGTTTCGAACGCGGATTAGCACGACGGCCTTCCAGTGAGTTAATCAGTGCCGTCTCTTCGCCGCAGATATAACGACCTGCGCCGGTGTGGACAATCAACTCAAAGTCAAAGCCGGTACCGAGAATATTTTTACCGATATAGCCCGCTTCTGTCGCTTCAGCAATCGCACGACGCAGATGCACCGCGGCTTCAATGTATTCGCCACGTAAGAAGATATAGCCACGGTAAGCCTTCAGCGCAAAGGCGCTGATCAGCATTCCTTCCACCAGCTGGTGAGGCATCTGCTCCATCAGCAGGCGGTCTTTATAGGTGCCCGGCTCCATCTCATCGGCGTTACACAGCAGGTAACGGATGTTCATCGACTCATCTTTCGACATCAGGCTCCACTTCAGCCCGGTGGAGAAACCCGCACCGCCGCGCCCTTTCAGGCCTGAATCTTTGACTGCCGCAACGATTTCATCCTGCGACATGGTTTTCAGCGCTTTTTCCGCACCGGCATAGCCGTTTTTACTGCGATATTCGTCAAGCCAGACAGGTTGCTTGTCGTCACGCATCCGCCAGGTCAGCGGATGGGTTTCTGCAGTGCGAATGATCTGTTTAATTGTCATTGATACTGCTCCAGCAAACCAGGGATGCCTTCCGGCGTCAGATGCACATGCGTGTCTTCATCCACCATCATCGTTGGCCCCTTATCGCAGTTACCCAGACAGCAGGTTGGCAGCAGTGTAAAGCGGCCATCGGCAGTGGTCTGACCCGGTTTGATATTCAGTTGCTGTTCCAGTGCTGACTGGATGCCCTGATAACCGGTGATATGACAGACCACGCTGTCACAGTAACGGATCACATGACGGCCAACCGGCTGACGGAAGATCTGGCTGTAAAATGTCGCCACACCTTCAACATCACTAGCCGGGATACCCAGTACCTCGGCAATCGCATTGATGGCGCCATCCGGCACCCATCCACGCTGTTTCTGCACGATCTTCAGCGCTTCAATCGAGGCTGCACGCGCATCTTCGTAGTGGTGTTTTTCGTGCTCAATGGCGTGATGCTCTTCCGCGCTCAGCACGAAGACCTCGTTAGGGTCGATCGTTTTAATGGCAATGTGTTGATCGTGCATAATTAGCGGTCCACGTCTGACATAACAAAATCGATACTACCCAGATATACGATCAGGTCGGATACCAGGCTGCCACGGATTACTGAAGGAATCTGCTGCAGATGCGGGAAGCTCGGCGTACGCACGCGGGTGCGGTAGCTCATGGTGCTGCCATCGCTGGTCAGGTAGTAGCTGTTGATCCCTTTCGTCGCTTCAATCATCTGGAACGACTCATTGGCTGGCATCACCGGCCCCCACGAAACCTGCAGGAAGTGCGTGATCAGCGTTTCAATATGCTGCAGCGTGCGCTCTTTCGGTGGCGGCGTGGTCAGCGGATGATCCGCTTTGAACGGACCCTCTGGCATGTTGTTGAGGCACTGCTCAAGAATACGCAGCGACTGCCACATCTCTTCCATTTTCAGCATAACGCGGCTGTAAGCATCGCTGATGCCGTCGCCGACCGGGATTTCAAAATCGAAGTTTTCGTAGCCGGAGTAGGGACGCCATTTACGTACGTCAAAGTCGAGACCGGTAGCACGCAGACCAGCACCGGTAGTGCCCCACGCCAGCGCCTCTTCCATGTTGTAAGCAGCAACGCCTTTGGAACGGCCAATCAGTACGCTGTTGCGCAGTGCCGCTTTGTCATACTCTTTAAGACGTTTTGGCATCCAGTCGAGGAAGTCACGCAGCAGACGTTCCCAGCCTCGCGGCAGGTCATGCGCGACGCCACCAATACGGAACCACGCCGGGTGCATACGGAAACCGGTAATCGCCTCAACCACGTCATAGATTTTCTGACGGTCGGTAAAGGCAAAGAACACCGGCGTCATGGCCCCGACGTCCTGAATAAAGGTGGAGATATAGAGCAGGTGGCTGTTGATGCGGAACAGCTCAGAGAGCATCACGCGGATCACATTAACGCGATCGGGCACCACGATACCGGCCAGTTTCTCCACCGCCAGTACGTACGGCATTTCGTTTACGCAGCCGCCGAGGTACTCGATGCGGTCAGTGTAAGGAATGTAGCTGTGCCACGACTGACGCTCGCCCATCTTTTCGGCACCACGATGGTGATAGCCGATGTCAGGCACGCAGTCGACAATCTCTTCACCATCCAGCTGCAGAATGATGCGGAATGCCCCGTGCGCCGACGGGTGGTTAGGCCCGAGGTTCAGGAACATGAAGTCTTCGTTGGTGGTGCTGCGCTTCATGCCCCAGTCTTCAGGCTTAAAGGTCAGCGCTTCCATCTCCAGATCTTCTTTCTGTTTGGTCAGCGTAAACGGATCGAATTCGGTGGCGCGCGCCGGGTAATCTTTACGCAGCGGATGGCCTTCCCAGGTCGACGGCATCATGATGCGCGTCAGATGCGGGTGACCATCAAAGGTGATACCAAACATCTCCCAGGTTTCACGCTCATACCAGTTGGCATTCGGGAAAAGGCGGGTGATGGTCGGCAGATGCATATCGTTTTCAGAGAGTGCCACCTTGAGCATGATGTCGCGGTTGCGTTCAATCGACAGCAGGTGGTAGAAAACGGAAAAATCCGCCGCAGGCAGGCCTGCACGGTGGGTACGTAAACGCTCATCCACGCCATGCAGGTCATACAGCATGACGTAAGGCTTGGGTAATTTACGCAGGAACTCGATAATTTCCAGTATCTGTTCACGCTTCACCCACACCACCGGAATACCGGTACGGGTTGGCTGAACAGTGAAGGCATCCGGCCCAAAACGGTTACGCAACTCGCCGATCACCGGGTCATCAAGGTGATCACGGGTTTGCCATGAAGGCTGAGCGAGATCTTGCGTGGTCAAATCTGTCATACGTTACTCACCATTCCGGCCTGGTCTCAGGCACTCAAATGAAGGCGTCAGGATGGGGCCATGCATTAAATTGTGATGTTCTGCTGCAGGCGCTGTTTTCCATCCATACGGTTTTAAACTTCGTCCGGGCTGCGCAGGTTTGTGACTGCGATGCGCTCGCCGCGTTTTCTTTCACGCTCAGATGGCATGTTGGCGCGATAAACGCCCTGATCGCCAACCACCCATGAGAGCGGACGGCGCTCTTTGCCGATCGACTCCTGCAACAGCAGCAGTGCCTGCATATACGCTTCAGGACGTGGCGGACAGCCAGGGATATAAACATCAACCGGCAGGAATTTATCGACACCCTGCACCACGGAATAGATGTCATACATGCCGCCAGAGTTGGCGCAGGCACCCATGGAAATCACCCATTTTGGTTCCAGCATCTGATCGTACAAACGCTGAATAACCGGGGCCATTTTGGTGAACGGCGTACCGGCAATGACCATGAAATCGGCCTGACGTGGCGAAGCGCGCATAACTTCGGCGCCAAAACGTGCCACGTCGTGGACCGCAGTGAACGATGTTGTCATCTCAACGTAACAACAGGACAGGCCAAAGTTATAAGGCCAGAGGGAGTTTTTACGCCCCCAGTTCACCATGTCATGCAGGGCATTTTCGAGTTTGCCCATATAAACGCTGCGATGAACGTGCTGCTCCAGCGGATCGCTGACGATTTCCTGCTTTTGCAGAGGATAACGGTCGTTCTCACCACCGTTCGGGTCTATGCGGGTGAGCGTATAGTCCATCTTATTGCCTCTCTTTTACTGCTTATGAGGATTGGTGTGGCTGACCGTAGTGGTTTTGACCACCACGCGACGGCGAGCTGGAGCCCAGTCCAGTGCGCCAATGCGTACCAGATAGACCAGACCCGCCAGGAGCACCAAAATGAAAATTGCGGCTTCCACAAAGCCGATCCAACCGCTTTCACGGATTGAAGTCGCCCATGCGTATAAAAAGAGGGCTTCGACGTCGAAGATGACGAAAAACATCGCAACCAGATAAAATTTCGCCGACAGGCGGATATGGGTATCACCAACGGATTCAATGCCCGATTCGAATGGCGTGTCTTTGTAGCGGGCGCGCGCTCTGCCGCCAAGCAGCCATCCTCCGGTCAGCATGAAAGCACACAGGCCAAAGGCAATAACGATAAATACGATAAACGCCCAGTGCTGGGCGATGATTTCGGTGGTAGTTGACATACTCATTGCTTACTCATCAAAAGTGGCGCTGGCATCCTGCACGCGTTTCCCGCAGCAAACTGACCACATCGATTCAAGGGAAGGATAAAAACCTTTCAAATGTCGCTGTTATTAAGTAATAAGCAGCTATTTTATGGGGTTTTTTACTCCTTTCTATAACCTTTTGTCAACTTTGACAAAAGTATCCAAACATTATTTCACACCTGCATCATATTATTAACAAATGATGCCCCGCTTTCCAGCTAAATCGCTTCAGTCTGTAGGGTTAATTTTAGTGTAGCGGGTATTCACATGCATGGATCGTGCATTTAACAAACATATTTTGACAGGTATCACTGATTTTTCCCTCCCCTTTCCAGGGCTATTTTTTTGATCCAGAACACACTTTTGCCCTTTATGCGTTAATTTTCCCCACCTGAAACGGTGATTCGGAACAAAGCATTCGGTTTTTTGGTCTGGAAATTTCAATTCAGTAGATGGTGAAATTTTCTTAGTCGGGTCAGAAGAGGCAGATGAGTTAGTAAGGGACATCGGGCGGGGGTCAGGCACAAAAAAGCCTCTCGTTCTTTTCAGGGAAGGAGAGGCTTATTTATAAGCGTTTATTAAGGCAATCACGCGGGTATTGAGTACAACACGTTAGCGAAATTACTCTTCATCATCCAGCAACAGTGAACCGTCGGGATTATTGCTCAGGTTATAAGGATCATTGGTGGACTGCATGGCATTGAAGATGGCCAGCGCCAGTTCATTATCGCTGTCAGGATTACGGCACAGCAGATATTGCGTATCAGGCAGTACCGGCAGTCCTTCAGCTGCCCCCATAACACGCAGTTCCGGGCTCATCATCTCGACCGGACGTGCCGTCACACCCAGTCCCGCTTTCACCGCTGCGCGCACTGCAGCCAGTGTGGAAGCGACATAAGAGATACGCCACGGAATGCCCGCTTCGTTGAGATGATCGATAGCCATATCACGATAAGGACTTGGCTCATCCAGCAACACCAATGGAATCGCTTCGCCACGCTGGAAGATATAATCCGCTGCGCAGTACCACAAGGTAGGTGAAGTACGCAGTACCTGATAGGTAAAATTGCCCGGGCTGGAAGTGGTCACAACCAGGTCCACTTCACCCTGATTGAGCATTTCCATCATAAACGGATTACGTTTAACCCGCACATCGATTGCCAGTTTCGGATAAACCGAGGTCACCCGGTTTAGCAGGAACGGCAGAATAGTGTCAGAGGTGTCATCAGAGGCACCAATGGTCAGCACGCCCTGAATGTTGCTGTACATCAGAGACGTGCAGGCTTCGTCGTTAAAACGAAGAATTTTTCTCGCATAGCCTAAAAGCTGGATACCGTGCTCTGTCAGAAGCTTATTACGTCCATGTCTGGCAAACAGCTCTTTACCTACCAATTGTTCCAGACGTTGCATCTGCTGACTGACTGCTGACTGGGTTCTGCAGACCGCTGCAGCGGCTGCTGCAAAGGTATTCAAATCCGCAACGGCAACGAAGGTTCTCAGCAGATCGAGGTCGAGATTCAGTATCGGACGATTTGCATTAGTCATGTTTTTTCTTCACTTATAAGATTTTTACGAACTACTACCCTGGTGTTATCACAAGCTTATCAAAGTGATAAGCAGTAATGGTGCTCAATGACAGTCCTGTGTGAAGACTGACACAAAAAAAGTTTATGTGGATCCTGCACTGTTGACTCCTCTGAAGGGTCATAGTGCTATTCAAGACAGATACAACTTCTGAACCGATGGCGCTGGGTGCGCAAATGCAGGAAGCTGCGTAGTTGTCTTATTCCCACCAGAAAGAATCGTGCGGGATAGAAAGCGCACTTTACGGGCTATCAAAGCGAAGCGGCAAAGTGCACTAAATAATAAATTATACTTAATCATTTTTGACTTCAAAATGGAAATGATTTTGTGAAAAGCGCTGTAAATTTTGTGCTAAAGGCATTTCCAGACCCTTATGCCACATTATTGATCACTTTTTAAGCCTTCAGCGTTCTGAAATTTAATGAGGAAGTGTTAAGTACGGCTCACAATCCTGCAATAAAGGTGCCATATGAAGCTCTGCTTTTGGCACTTTTCCGGCGAACACAAGGCCTTAAACGCGCCACTCTTAAGCAGCGTTAAGGCGTAATCTTTAGGCACGTTCTAAAATCGTCCATAATTTGAACATATATAAAATATCCTTTAACTATTTCTCTAAGTGTATATTTCAGGTGCAAAGAAAAGTTCCATTTCAATAACTTCCAGATAGCGTTCATGATGTTAAAGCCATATGTCGGTTCAGCAGCGCTTTGGGCAAGTTAAAATCCTGCATTAATGCCAATTTATAGTTTAATTAACCAGTTTACGCGACAACGAATATTTTTTACGCTGCGCACTGGTCAAAAAGTTGTTGAACCCGCCAAAACGGGGCGGCACCCTTCTTTTGTGACTGTCAGGAGAGTACATTGTGCTGGTTGGATTTCTGTGGCAGCCAAAAGGATTCTGCCCATTAAGGCGGTAACAATGACTTTTCAAATTGATAAATCCGGAAAACTCGATAACGTCTGCTATGACATCCGTGGTCCGGTACTGAAAGAGGCTAAACGCCTCGAAGAAGAAGGTAACAAAGTTCTGAAGCTGAACATCGGCAATCCGGCGCCGTTTGGTTTTGAAGCACCGGATGAGATACTGGTCGATGTTATTCGTAACCTTCCCAGCTCTCAGGGCTATTGTGACTCCAAGGGTCTCTATTCCGCCCGTAAAGCGATCATGCAGCACTACCAGGCGCGCGACATGCGCGATGTCACCGTAGAAGATATCTACATTGGCAACGGTGTTTCAGAGCTCATCGTGCAGGCGATGCAGGCGTTACTGAACAGCGGCGACGAAATGCTGGTGCCGGCCCCCGACTATCCGTTATGGACGGCTGCGGTTTCCCTCTCCAGCGGTAAAGCGGTGCACTATCTCTGTGACGAATCAGCAGGCTGGTTCCCTGACCTCGATGATATCCGCAGCAAGATAACGCCTCGTACCCGCGGCATCGTGATCATCAACCCGAATAACCCCACTGGCGCGGTCTACAGCAAAGAGCTGCTGTTAGAGGTGGTTGAAATTGCGCGTCAGCATAACCTGATTATTTTTGCCGACGAGATCTACGACAAGATCCTCTATGACGATGCACAGCATCACTGCATCGCAGCGCTGGCACCCGATCTGCTCACTGTTACCTTTAATGGCCTTTCTAAAACCTATCGCGTTGCCGGTTTCCGTCAGGGCTGGATGGTACTGAACGGGCCGAAGAAACATGCTAAAGGCTATATAGAAGGGCTGGAGATGCTCGCCTCGATGCGCCTGTGTGCCAACGTACCGGCGCAACATGCGATTCAGACGGCGCTGGGCGGTTACCAGAGCATTAGCGAATTTATTATGCCGGGTGGTCGTCTCTACGAGCAGCGGCAGCGCGCCTGGGAGCTGATTAATGACATCCCAGGCGTCAGCTGTGTGAAGCCACAAGGCGCGCTTTATATGTTTCCGAAAATCGATGCCAAAAAATTCAACATTTTCGACGATCAGAAGATGGTGCTGGATTTTCTGTTACAGGAGAAGGTGCTACTGGTTCAGGGCAGTGCCTTTAACTGGCCGTGGCCCGATCACCTGCGCATTGTTACGCTGCCTCGTGTGGATGATCTTGAGATGGCGATCAATAAATTTGGCCGCTTCCTGCAAGGCTATCGTCAATAATCAGGCCCGCGTATACTGACGCTATTTGGGGAGAGCCAGAGTCTGTCTCTCCCCCGCCAGCCAACAGGAACGCTCATGACACAAAGCCACTTCTTTGCTCATCTCTCCCGTCTTAAGCTGATCAATCGCTGGCCGCTGATGCGCAATGTGCGCACCGAAAATGTCTCCGAACATAGCCTGCAGGTCGCCATGGTGGCGCATGCCCTGGCCGTGATCAAAAACCTCAAATTCAACGGCTCACTTAATGCCGATCACATTGCCATGCTGGCGCTTTACCACGATGCCAGCGAAGTGCTCACCGGCGATTTACCGACTCCGGTAAAGTATTACAACGCGCAGATCGCCCACGAATATAAGAAAATCGAGAAGATTGCTCAGCAGAAGCTGATTGAGATGCTGCCTGAAGAGTTTCAGGCGATCTATCGCCCGCTGATCGATGAGCATCTGCACAGCGAAGAGGAGCAGGCGGTTCTGAAACAGGCGGATGCGCTCTGTGCATATGTAAAATGTCTTGAGGAGTTGTCTGCCGGGAACAACGAATTTTTACTGGCCAAAGCGCGGCTGGAAAAGACCCTGGCACTTCGGCGTTCACCGGAGATGGATTACTTCGTTGAGGTGTTTATTCCGAGCTTCAGCCTGTCACTGGATGAAATCTCGCAGGATACGCCACTCTAAGCCCGGCGGTCTGGCCGCCGGGCCAGCCCTTAAACCTGCTGACTGAAGGTAAAGCTACCGTCAGACTCGCGGGTTATCACCAGTGACGCCAGTGAGTCGAGCTGAAGCGCCACCTCATCCAGCCGGGGTGTCTCCGACGGCGCATTGATGGCAATCACCGCACAGCCAGCATTCAGGCCGGATAAGATGCCGGCAGGTGCATCTTCTGCAACCACGCACGATGTCGCCGCTAATTCCAGCTTCTCCGCGCCAAGCAGGTAGGGATCGGGTTCCGGTTTGCCTTTAGCCACCTGTTCAGCGGTAATAAACACGGCGGGCTTCGGTAATCCTGCGGCTTTATGACGTGCATGTGCCACCGGCACCGAACCGGAAGTGACAATCGCCCAGGGAATCTGCAGTTCGTTCAGCCGGTTCAGCAACGCGTTGGCCCCTGGCAGCGCCTGCACACCGTCGGTGTCCGCCGCTTCAGCCTGCTCCAGCGCGACAAACTCCGCCTGAATAGCCTCTTCCGACTGGCCTGCCATGAAATGACGCAGAGAGGTAATCGCCTGCTTGCCATGAATGAAATCCAGGATTTCATCAGCCGCGATGCCATGACGGGCACCCCACTGGCTCCAGGCTCGTTCAACCGCTGGCAGTGAATCCACCAGCGTGCCGTCTAAATCAAATAGAAAACCTCTGTAGGTCACGCGCTCCTCCTCATCAGGCATTAATCACTTGCGCAATTTCGTTTGCACTTAAATGGTACTGGCGCGGACAAGTCTGCCACAAAGCTAACATCCGTTGATACTTTTCCCACATCGGGGTCTGCGCATTAAAACCATGGGTGCCGGAATCGAAGTGGGTATAACGCCCTTCTGTATTGACCATAAAACGGACGTAACCCAGCAGTCGCGCTTCCGTTGCCGCATCGAAGCCCAGAAAGGCGAGACGGCGCTCTTCAAGCTCACCTTTCTCTTTAAGGTTCGACCAGGAGACGTGGAGTGCGTGATGCATTTCCATAATATCGATCACCGTCCGGCAGATCGCTTCGCTAAGTTCGCCAAACTCTTTGTCCAGCTCCCGCATCTGCAGCGCATAACCGCGCTCGATGATGGTCTGGTAACGGCGAAAACGCTCCGCATTTTCCGGCTCAAGCATGGCCATCATTTTGTACTGGTTGGTGAGAATCAAACGCTGCGCATGGGTCATTTCCATCATTTACTCCCGGTCAGAGACCGCTCAGTTAATCGACAATGGAGAAATAATTGCACAGCGTTAGCGACACGGAAATCGCCGTATCACCATTCTTTGATTTGGCCGCAGGTTAGCAGTAAATATTTTACCGCCAGCCCGGGATGGGTCAGAGATCGTCGAGGAAAGTGCGGTCAAGTTGTTTGAACGCCCGCTTTAACAGATCGGCCAGCGCCTGATAGGTCGGCTTGCCTTCTACTGGCGCAGTCGCCTGCCCCGCTTCTTCCAGTCGGGCACGAACTTCATGAAACCAGTTAAGCAGCGTCGGCGGCAGCGGCGTCACTGAACGCTTCCCCAGCCACCATAAACCCTGCATCGGCAGGCTACAGGCAAACAGCGCGGTCGCCACGGCCGGGCCTAACTGACCGCCCATCGCGATCTGCCAGGTCAGCGTAAAAATCGCCAAAGGGGGCATAAAGCGAATAGCAAAACGCGTTGCTGAAGAAACACGGTTTTCCGGGAACATGGGTGCCAGGCGCTTATCAGCCGGCCAGGTCTTCATATAGTGTTGGCCGCGCTGAAACATCCGAAACCAATTGGTACTGCCAGATTCATTCGCCATGGCTCACCTCAACTAATGCTGTAAAAATTAAAAAATAGTTATAACTACACAACTTTACGTGACATCCTTCAATTATTTTTGTCTTTAAAGGTGACTCCAGCTATTCTGACGCCGTTTTCCCCCCTTTCCGGAAGCGGATTGCGCCTTTGGGAAGAGGCCTGAGCCAGGTTTAGACAAGGCAATTTTCAAATTTTCGCGTAAGATTGCCGAAATTTTTTGCGGAAATGCAGAATTCTGTCTACCGCATGATGTTTGTCATTAATCTACCAGCTTTCATGGGCTACGCTGTTAGTCTGATTGCGTTTTATTTAGCCACTCTCAAAAAATAGGTACTTCCATGTCGAGTAAGTTAGTTCTGGTTCTGAACTGTGGCAGCTCTTCCCTTAAGTTTGCCATCCTCAACCCTGCCAGCGGTGAAGAATTCCTGTCTGGCCTGGCGGAATGTTTCCACCTTCCTGAAGCCCGCATCAAATGGAAGCTGGAAGGCGAAAAACAGGAAGCGCCTCTGGGTGCTGGCGCAGCGCATAGTGAAGCGCTGAACTTTATCGTTAAAACCATTCTGGCACAAAAACCTGAGCTTTCGGCACAAATTGCTGCAATCGGCCATCGTATCGTTCATGGCGGCGAGAAGCTGACTCAGTCAGTCATCATCACTGAAGAAGTGATACAGGGCATCAAAGACGCCTCCTCTTTCGCACCGCTGCACAATCCGGCTCATCTGATCGGTATTGATGAAGCGATGAAAAACTTCCCTCACCTGTCAGATAAGAATGTCGCGGTATTTGACACCGCTTTCCATCAGACAATGCCGGAAGAGTCTTATCTCTATGCGCTGCCGTACAAATTGTATAAAGAGCATGGCGTTCGTCGCTATGGCGCGCATGGCACCAGCCACTTCTATGTGACCCACGAAGCGGCCAAAATGCTCAACAAGCCGCTTGAGTCACTGAATATTATTACCTGCCATCTCGGTAACGGCGGTTCTGTCTCTGCCATTCGCAACGGCGAGTGTGTGGACACCTCAATGGGCCTGACCCCACTGGAAGGCCTGGTGATGGGTACCCGCAGTGGCGACATCGACCCGGCAATTATCTTCTTCCTGCACGATACGCTGGGTATGAGCGTCGATGCCATCAATAAACTGCTGACTAAAGAGTCTGGCCTGTTAGGTCTGACCGAAGTCACCAGCGACTGCCGCTACGTAGAAGATAACTACACCACTAAAGAAGATGCGAAGCGCGCAATGGATGTCTTCTGTCATCGCCTGGCGAAATATATCGGCAGCTACACCGCGCTGATGGATGGCCGCCTTGATGCCGTAGTATTTACTGGCGGCATCGGTGAAAACGCCGCGATGGTTCGTGAACTCTCACTGAAAAAACTGGCGCTGCTGGGCTTTGACGTCGATCACGATCGCAACCTGGCGGCCCGTTTCGGCAAGTCTGGTTACATCAATAAAGAAGGCACCCGCCCGGCGCTGGTGATCCCGACCAACGAAGAGCTGGTCATCGCCCAGGACGCCGCGCGTCTGACTGCGTAAACACTTCTCTCCGTCAGCTCAGGCTGACGGAGTTGTTTTTGACACCCTGCCATTACTGAGAGGTTCAAACGTGTCACGTACAATTATGCTCATTCCGACCGGCACCAGCGTCGGCCTGACCAGCGTCAGCCTCGGCGTTATCCGCGCCATGGAGCGCAAAGGCGTTCGACTCAGCGTCTTTAAGCCGATTGCTCAGCCGCGTACCGGCGGCGATACGCCGGATCAAACCACCACTATTATCCGTAAGAACTCTTCGATTCCTGCCGCTGAACCGCTGCAGATGTCACGTGTTGAATCACTGCTGGGATCGAACCAGCAGGATGTGCTGATGGAAGAGATCATCTCCCGTTACCATGCCAACACGCAGAATGCGGAAGTGGTGCTGGTTGAAGGTCTGGTCCCTACCCGTAAGCATCAGTTCGCCAACGCGCTGAACTATGAAATCGCGAAAACCCTGAATGCGGAAATCGTCTTCGTGATGGCGCTGGGCAATGACTCTCCGGCACAGCTGAAAGAGCGCATTGAACTGACGCAGAGCAGCTTCGGCGGTCAGAAGAATAAAAATATCACTGGTGTGATCATCAATAAACTCAACGCGCCGGTCGATGATCAGGGGCGTACCCGCCCTGACCTGTCAGAAATTTTTGATGACTCGTCAAAAGCCAGCATCGCCAATATCGATCCTAAGCAGCTGTTCTCAGACAGCCCGCTGCCGGTACTGGGCTGCGTGCCGTGGAGCTTTGATCTGATCGCCACCCGCGCAATCGATATGTGCCGTCACCTGGACGCGCGCATCATCAACGAAGGTGAGATTCAGACCCGCCGGGTTAAATCGGTCACCTTCTGCGCCCGTAGTATCCCGCACATGCTGGAGCATTTCCGCCCAGGCTCACTGCTGGTGACTTCCGCAGACCGCCCGGATGTGCTGGTCGCCGCCTGCCTGGCCGCCATGAACGGCATTGAGATTGGCGCTATCCTGCTGACCGGTAACTACGAGATTGACGATCGCATCGCGCGTCTCTGTGACCGTGCCTTCCAGACCGGCCTGCCGGTGTTTATGGTGAAAACCAATACCTGGCAGACCTCTCTGAGCCTGCAGAGCTTTAATCTTGAAGTGCCCGCTGACGATACGCAGCGCATCGAGAAAGTGCAGGAATATGTTGCCAGCTACATTAATGCTGACTGGATTGAGTCACTGACCGCCACGTCAGAGCGCAGCCGTCGCCTATCGCCACCAGCCTTCCGCTATCAGCTGACTGAGCTGGCGCGTAAAGCGGGCAAACGCGTCGTGCTGCCAGAGGGTGACGAGCCGCGTACGGTTAAAGCGGCCGCTATCTGTGCTGAACGCGGTATCGCCACCTGCGTACTGTTAGGCAACCCGGATGAGATTCAGCGCGTCGCTGCGGCTCAGGGTGTCGAACTGGGCAAAGGGGTTGAGATTGTTGATCCGGAACAGGTGCGTGAAAACTACGTGCCGCGTCTGGTCGAGCTGCGTAAGAGCAAAGGCATGACCGAAGTGGTCGCCCAGGAACAACTGGAAGATAACGTGGTGCTGGGCACCATGATGCTGGAGAGCGGCGAAGTGGATGGCCTGGTTTCAGGTGCGGTTCACACCACCGCCAACACCATTCGTCCGCCTCTGCAGCTGATCAAAACTGCGCCTAACAGCTCACTGGTTTCATCGGTGTTCTTTATGCTGCTGCCGGAGCAGGTGCTGGTTTACGGTGACTGCGCGATTAACCCGGATCCAACCGCTGAGCAGCTCGCTGAGATCGCTATTCAGTCAGCCGATTCTGCTAAAGCCTTTGGTATCGATCCACGTGTTGCGATGATCTCCTACTCTACCGGCACGTCAGGTGCAGGCAGCGACGTTGAAAAAGTGCGTGAAGCAACGCGTATCGCGCAGGGAAAACGTCCTGATCTGGTCATCGATGGTCCGCTGCAGTATGACGCCGCGATCATGGAAGACGTGGCGAAATCGAAAGCGCCAGATTCACAGGTTGCCGGTCGCGCCACCGTGTTTATCTTCCCGGATCTGAACACCGGTAACACCACGTATAAAGCGGTACAGCGTTCAGCCGATCTGATCTCAATCGGGCCGATGCTGCAGGGTATGCGTAAGCCGGTTAACGACCTGTCGCGCGGTGCGCTGGTTGATGACATCGTCTATACCATCGCCTTAACCGCCATTCAGTCTCAGCAGGCTGAACAAGGCTAAGCGTCAGGTAAGAACAAAAAAGGCATGCCCCAGGGCATGCCTTTTTTTCGCCGGTAACAGAGCCGGAGGCTTTAACGCGGATCGCTGAGAGGTGTTAAAGCGCCTGTTTTCAGGCCCGGTTATCACCGTTGCGGCTCATCCACAGAGAGAGCGCTTTCAGCGAATCGTCAGTGAACTCATCACAACGGGCGGTGATCTCGTCGGGCGTCATCCAGATAATCTCATCGACTTCCGATTCCTGCATGGCGAACGGCCCGTGTGACACACAACTGAACAGTCCGCCCCAGACGCGACAGTGCTGATCTTCAAAGTAGAATTTGCCATGCTCAGCAAACGGCACCGCGGCAATTCCTAACTCCTCTTCCGCTTCACGTCGCGCAGACTCCAGCATATCTTCACCGCTCTGCACCACGCCGCCTGCGGTTGCGTCCAGTTTGCCCGGCATAAAATCTTTTATCTCAGTGCGACGCTGCACCAGAATCTTGCCCATACCGTCATGAACCACAATATAGGTAGCGCGGTGACGCAGGCACTCAGCGCGCATCTGCGCACGTGTTGCCTGAGCAACAACTTCATTCTCTTCGTTTACGATATCGACCCACTCGATGCCGTCACCCGCAGTTTGATCCACCATCCGTAACCCTTTCCTGTTTGGCGTACACTTGGGTACGCAGTTTACCACGTCGTTATTTTTATGTGGCGTAAGGTAATCACTTCCGTCAGCCTGAGCAAGCCCTGGCTGTTACCGATTTTTACCACTTTCTGCTAACCACAGCTGCACTGAGGCTCGCTGCCACTGAAACTCAGCATAATCCCGCAGACGTGCAGGCAAGGGATCACCATGCAATACCAGTCGGTTAAGCATCACCGCCAGATCGGTATCCGCAATTGACCACTCGCCAAACAGGTTCTGTTGCCCGTCCGGCAGCAGGCGATCGACGGCCATAACGAGTTTATCCACCGCCTGCTGCGCTGATGCGGTCAGCGGTGAAAAGCGCTCACCGGCAAAAAGCACTTCTGTGGGACGCTCCTGACGTATCCACAGGAAGTCACTGCGAAGCCAGGCCTGAATCTCTCTGGCGCGGGCACGCTTCTCGCGGTCGCGGGGATAGAGACGCTCAAACTCGGGCGCCGGAAAGCGCTCTTCAAGATATTCGGTAATCGCCGAGGATTCGCTTAACAGGAACGCATCAATCTGCAGAGTCGGTACCCGGCAGGTCAGCGACAGCTCGCGGTAAGCCGCGGCGTATTGCTGATTCTGCGACAAATCGACGCGCTTCAGCTGAAAAGGGATCCCTTTTTCGGTAAGAGCAACATAGGCCGACATGGCGTAAGGACTGAAAAATGATGAATCTGACCACAGGGTGATGGACGGATAATTCATCGGTTACCTCAATTGGCTGTCAGGGTTGCATCATGTTTACCGATTTTTTTTTGGGAAGGCAACGCTGAGCTGATCCGATCTCTTCCTCCGGAATAAGAAAGCGCGACGCGACTCACGATAGAGTGGCTCGACTCTTCTATGCTGAAAGGTGCAAATAACAAAAACATCAAGGGAGCCGCAACATGCATATTCTTATTACCGGTGGCACGGGACTGATTGGCCGTCACCTGATTCCGCGCCTGCAACAGCTGGGGCATCAGATCAGCGTGGTGACGCGTGACGTGGTCAGCGCGCGTGAAAAACTGGGCGAAGAGGTCGCGCTCTGGTCAGGGCTGGCGCAACAGTCGAACCTGGATACGATCGATGCGGTCATTAATCTGGCGGGAGAACCTATTGCCGACAAACGCTGGACGGAGCCGCATAAACAGCAGCTGTGTGAAAGCCGCTGGCAGATAACCGAGCAGATCGTCTCACTGATCAACGCCAGCGCCACGCCACCGGCCGTGCTGATCTCAGGTTCGGCAACCGGCTTTTATGGCAACACCGGCGATCTGGTGCTGACTGAAGAGGATCAGGGTCAGGATGAGTTTACTCATCAGCTTTGCGCCCGCTGGGAGCAGCTGGCGCTCGCGGCTGAAAGCGAACGCACCCGCGTCTGCCTGCTGCGAACCGGCGTGGTGCTGGCGTCTGAGGGCGGCGCACTCAGCAAAATGAAGCTGCCCTTTAAACTCGGCATCGGCGGGCCGATTGGCAGTGGTAAACAGTACATGCCGTGGATTCACATTGATGACATGCTAAACGCCATTATCTGGCTGCTGGAGCATGACGATCTGCGGGGTCCGTTCAATATGGTCGCTCCCTACGCGGTGCGTAACGAGCAGTTTGCCGCCACGCTGGGCCGGGTGATGCATCGTCCGGCCTTTATGCGCACGCCTGCCAGCGCCATTAAACTGATGATGGGCGAATCGTCGGTGCTGGTGCTGGGAGGACAGCATGTGCTGCCAAAACGGCTGGAAGCCTCAGGCTTTGGCTTCCGCTGGTACGATTTGCAGGAAGCGTTGCAGGATGTCGCAGGATAAACATACGGCGGCCCTGGGCCGCCGTATGTTTCGTTAGTTACGCTGCTCTGCTACACGCGACTTCACTACCTTCTCTTCACGCGTATGCCCCGGTTGTGGCACACGAATAATAAAGGTCAGCACGCCAGCGAACACGTATAGCCCGGTATAGGCCCATACCACACCGACAATGTCGAAGAACGGCAGCATGACTGAGGCGATAGCCGGTGCCACAAAGTTACTGAGTCCTGCGGAGAGGTTGTAAATAGAGACCGCAGCGCCTTTGTGATGCGGTTCCAGCGTGGGAAATACAGCGGTCATCGGTACAAACGCGGCGACAAAAATGCCCAGCATTACCGCAGGGATTAATGCGACCCAGAAGTTATGACCCGCATACAGCGGCAGATAATAAAAGGTCAGGCTGGAGATGGCCATCCCCAGGCAACCAAACCAGCGCACCTGACGGATCCAGCCCAGCTTCTCTCCCGTGAGGCCCCAGAAGATATTCGTAAATATAGTGACAAAGAAGAACACCGCCCAGATTTGTAGCCATTCAGAGATGGTAAAGCCGAGACGATCGACAAACAGCAGTGGCATGATAATGGCGAAACCAAACAGCGACAGCGTGTTGATGATGCGAATCAGGCAGGCATAAAACACATTCTGATTGGTGAACAGGATGGTCACGGCACGCGCCATCTCTGTCATCTTGTCACGCATCGGCAAATTCACACGAGAGCGATCCACCGGTACCTTGCGCAGGCTGAAGTATGCGAGGATCCCACCACAGGCCACCCAGATAATAGCCAGCCACAGCGTCCCCGTTTCCCCCAGCATCGGAATGGTGAGACTTGGCAGATAGCTGCCAATCACCCCGATGCCGACAGAATACATCGCCCAGAACCAGCCGGTCGCCGCCGCCAGTTTTTCGCGCGGTAAGACCTGCACCAGCATCATCATGAAGGAGTAGATAAACAGCGGATAAGCCAGCCCGCGAATGCCGTAGAACAGCACCATCAGCGGATAGTTGCGCAGGCCAAGCCCCAGCGACATAAACAGCGTATGCATCACGATCCATAACACAAAGCCAATCATCATCGCGCGCTGCGGTGTGATCAACTCGGCTACCACGCCAGATGCCCAGGCCGCCAGGGCTGCCGCTAAGCCATAGAAGGTGAATACGACTGCAGACTGCGCGGGCGTAAAGCCCATATCGGTGATATGGCGCGACAGAAACGCCATTTCAAAGCCATCACCCGCCATAAAGATTGCGATAGCGAGGAAACCCCAGAACATCTTTTTCGGTAAGCCAAACCAGTATTCGTTCGATTGCATCACAATTACCTTCTGTCTGGTTAGTCGTTATGCAGGCAGCAAACTGCGCACCTGTTGTTGCTGGATGTAGAGTTCCCGGAACAGACATAGCCGCTTTTGCAGCACGGCACCGCGCGTCTCGTCCGGTTGGTAGCGTGCCTGCACAGCCGGCTTCAGACACACCTCATGCTCAAGGCCGCCATCAGCCAGCCACGCTAAACGTGCCGCACCCAGCGCGCCAGATGCGCTGGCGGGATGGGTAACAATGGGCAGTTGCAGCACATCGGCAATCAATTGAGCCCACAATGTGCTACGTGCGCCACCACCGGTCAGGCTGCACTGCTGAATGTGATGCCTGGCATCGCCGAGCACACTCAACCCATCAGCCAGCCCAAATGCCACGCCTTCAACCACCGCATAGCCCAGCAAGGCGCGCGGGGTTTCATGGCGCAGATTGAAGAAAGAACCGGATGCGTCAGGATCGTTATGTGGTGTGCGTTCACCAGACAGATAGGGCAGGAAAACCGGGGCGCTACGCACTTGCTCATCACTGAGCTGGACCATCTCCTCCATCAGCTGGCTTTCACTGACCGACAGCAGATTGCACAACCAGCGCAGACAACTGGCGGCGCTAAGCATCACACTCATCTGGTGCCAGCGGCCCGGTAACGCATGGCAAAAGGCGTGCACCCCGCATTGAGGGTCAGCCCGTAAGCGGTCGTTTACGACAAAAATCACACCGGAGGTACCCAATGAGATAAACGCATCACCGGGATTCACCGCCCCCACACCGACTGCCGATGCGGCATTGTCACCGCCGCCTCCCGCGACAGTAACCGCAGTAGATAAACCCCACTCGCTCGCCAGCGTCGGCTGCAGGCGTCCACTTATGGCACTGCCTTCTACCAGTTCAGGCATTTGGGCACGCTTCAGTCCGGTGATGGCCAGCAGTTCTTCCGACCAGTCACGCCGGGAGACATCGAGCCACAGCGTTCCGGCAGCATCCGAAGGCTCACTGACAAAGCGCCCGGTAAGACGCCAGCGCAGGTAATCTTTCGGCAGCAGGACCTTATCGATGCGGCTGAAAATTTCTGGCTCATTTTCCGCGACCCAGTGCAGTTTCGGCAAAGTGAAGCCGGGCATAATCATATTGCCGCTAATTTCCATTATCCGGGGATTGCCCTTCCGTAGCCTTTCACACTGCGGTGCACTGCGCGTGTCGTTCCAGAGGATACACGGACGCAGCACCTTCCCCCCGGCATCCAGCAACACGGCCCCGTGCATCTGTCCCGATAATCCAATAGCGCGAATCGCGGCCCATGCCAGAGGAAACTGATGACGTAATCCCGCCAGAACCTCGCTGCAGGCTTGCCACCAGCATTCAGGATCCTGTTCAGCCCAGTGGGGATGGGGACGCTGCACGCTCAGCGTGGCGTGCTGAGCCGCCACAATCTCACCGTGCGTATTAATGATCAGCGCTTTAAGCTCTGAGGTACCAATATCAATGCCGAGATACATAATTACACCGCCGCCAGTTCAGGCTGTTTCAGCCACTGCTGCAAACTTGCAACACGGCGGGTGACTAATTCATGAAACGCCTTATCAGATGCCAGTTCCGCAAACAGCGCGCTATCACTCAGGTATGCATGGAGCGGATCGGCGCTAGCGAACTGCTTACGCAGCGTATCGACCTGTAGCGCACCGTCCTGATAGCAATAGGGTAAATTGTCATCGGCCCATCGCTGCATAAACAGGAAGAACAGTGCCGGAATCACCGCCGTTGCGGTGGGCTGCGCACCGCGCTGGTAGCACTGTTGCAGGGTTGGCGTCACCATGCCGGGAATTTTGGATAAACCATCGGCACCGACGCGCTGATTGGTATCTTTAATGTAAGGATTACTGAAGCGGGCCAGCACCACGTCACGATAATCCGCTAAATCAAGCGGGCTGGGAGACAGAGAAGGAATGACATCCTGGGTCACATAGTCGTGAGCCAGTTGATAAATCGCCGGATGGCTGGTGCTCTCATCGATATAGTTCAGACCAATCAGTGTGCCCGCCCAGGCAATCGCAGCATGTGTCGCATTGAGGATGCGAATTTTCGCCTCTTCCCACGGCAGTACCGATTCCACTAGTTCAACACCGACCTTTTCCAGCGCCGGGCGCCCGGCAATAAAATCATCCTCAATGACCCACTGAATAAAAGATTCGGCCATTACTGCTGCGCCATCCTGTTTGCCGGTCGCCGCCTGCACGCGTTCTGCCACCTCCGGAGTAGGACGGGGTGTAATGCGATCAACCATGGTATTCGGTGAACGGGTTTGCGTGCGCACCCAGTCGGCCAGCGCGGTATCGCCTTTGGCCGTAAGAAACGCCAGGAAGGCGTCACGGAAACGCTCACCATTGTGCCGCAGATTATCGCAGTTCAGCAGCGTAACAGGCGGACCGCCTTGCGCAACACGCTGTGTCAGAATATGGCTGAGTGCGCCGTAGAGGGTGCGGATATCTCCACCCAGATCGGCCTTCACATCTGCCTGATTGAGATCCAGGGTAAACGCGGGCGTCAGGTAGTAACCCGCTTCGGTCACGGTAAAGCTAATCACACGTGTTTCCGCGCTGGCCCCCTGCTCGATCAACGCACTGATATCACTGTCCCAGGGCAAAATTTTGCGCAGCGAAGTGATGGTTTCGTAGTCGCGCTTACCTTCAGGCGTCACGGTTTCCAGCACATATTCTCCCTGCTGCGCCGCGAGCTGATTGAGCAGCGGCACTGCGTCATTACGGATATTGCCGAGCGCGATGCTCCAGCTTTCATCACCCTGCTCACGCAGTTTATGCAGATACCACGCCTGATGTGCCCGATGAAAAGATCCCGCGCCGATGTGCATCCACACTGATTGGTTGTTCATAATCGCCTCAATTTAAACATTTGCCACACCTAAGGGCATTTGCCCGATGACCTGTAGCATAGTGCCTATTACGAAGATCCTTCTGCGAGCCGAGTCACAAATAATAATTTTGCTCCCATTCCGGGCTTTTGCTCAGTTAGTGCTTTTCGACCCGCACGGCGTTAAGATGTCCCCTCAAATTCGACGGAACATCGTGATGAGCAGAGAAGAAAAAAAGCAGGAGCTGGCCGCACGTGCCGCATGGATGTATTACGTCGCAGGCGTGACACAGCAGGAGATTGCGCAGGCATTGGGATTGTCACGACAGGTAGCGCAGCGCCTGGTATCCAGTGCACGTGAAATGGGCATGGTGAACGTAAAAATTAATCATCCCGTCACACACTGTCTGCAGCTGGCGCGTGAGGTACAGGCGAAGTTTGGTCTGGATTTGTGCCGCGTTGTGCCATCGGCCAGTCTGAATGATGAGGCTATTCAACAAATGCTGGCAGTAGAAGGCGCGGCGGTGATGACACAATTCATCAATGAGGAAACGCCTCAGGTGTTCGGTATTGGTTCCGGTAAAACCCTGCGCTCAATGATCGATGCGCTACCCCGGGTTGATCGCCCGCAGCATCATTGCGTTTCCATGATTGGTGCCATCGCGCGGGATGATTCCGGTACACGCTATGACGTACCGTTGAAGATGGCCGAAAAGATGCAAGGTAAGTATTTCTTTATCCCCGCCCCCTTATACGCCGACACCCCAGAGGATAAAGCGATGTGGGTGCAGCATAAGGTTTACCAGCGCGTCATTGATCGCGCATTACAGGCGGACGTGGCTTTTGTGGGTATTGGCGAAGTGATGCCGGGCTGTCCTTTGAATGCCGAGGGATTCATCACAGATGCGCAGGTCGAGGCGCTAAATGGGCGCGGCGTGGTGGGCGAAATGCTCGGTCACTTTTTCAATCAGCAGGGTGAGCGGGTATGGGGCGAAACGGATGAGCTACTGACCAGCGTGCGACTGGAAAGCCGGACTCAGCGTAAAATTATTGGCTTTGCGGGTAGCGAGCGCAAGTATCCAGCAATCCGTGCCGCATTACAGGGCGGCTGGGTATCGGGACTGGTGACCGATGAGGATACGGCGCTGAAGCTACTGCAAAAGTGATATCTCAGCATGGATGCAGAGTGCGAGGGCAGAACGCAGAGAAGACGCAAAATCTCAAACGCGGCTCGCACTTATTCTGCGCAGGGCACGTTACGCCGGTGCCCTGATTCCCTCACCTTAACTAACATCTAACCGTTACTTCAGCGATCCCTTGAGGAACTGCTGTAAACGCGGGCTTTTCGGGCTGCCGAACAGTTCCGCAGGCGGCCCCTGCTCTTCGATTTTGCCCTGATGCAGGAAAATGACATGGCTGGAGACGTGGCGGGCAAATTCCATCTCGTGGGTCACGACCACCATGGTTTTGCCCTCCTCCGCCAGCTTCTGCATGATGCGCAGTACTTCCCCGACCAGCTCCGGATCAAGCGCCGAAGTGGGTTCGTCAAACAGCAACACCTCTGGCTCCATCGCCAGCGCGCGCGCAATCGACACACGCTGCTGCTGACCGCCGGAGAGGTGAACCGGATATTTTGCCTGCGCCCGCGCATCAATCCCGACTTTATCGAGGTATTTTATAGCACGCTCACGCGCTGCTGCTTTAGTCAGCCCCAGCACCTGAATCGGGGCTTCCATCACGTTTTCCAGCACGGTCATGTGACTCCACAGATTAAAGTGCTGGAACACCATGGTCAGGCTGGTACGTAACGCGCGCAGCTGCTCTTTGTCAGCCACTTTGAGCTGACCATCTTTGTCACGGACTAAGGTGATTTGTTGGTTATTCACCATGATGCTGCCTTCACTCGGTTTTTCGAGGAAGTTGATGCAGCGTAAAAAGGTACTTTTCCCTGAGCCGGACGATCCAATGATACTGATCACATCGCCCGCTTTAGCAGTTAACGAGACCCCTTTCAGCACTTCATGTTCACCGTAACGCTTATGCAATTCGGTGACGCTTAATTTATTGTCAGCCATAGTTCTACTCAATGCGATGAAGAGGGTTTCACGTGAGCCAGCCAGCGACGTTCCGCCAGGCGGAACAGGCTGATCAACACGTAAGAGATAATCAGGTACAACACAGCCGCCAGACCAAAGGCGGTAAACGGCTGATAGGTCGCCGAGTTAATATCCCGCGCGATTTTCAGCAGATCCGGCACGGTAGCGGTGAAGGCCAGCGCCGTGGAGTGCAGCATCAGAATCACTTCGTTGCTGTAGGCGGGCAGTGCCGTACGCAGCGCCGATGGCAGGATAATGCAGCGATAGAGTTTAAAGGTGGAGAAGCCGTACGCCCGTGCCGCCTCAATCTCACCGTGTGGCACCGAGCGAATCGCACCGGCAAAAATTTCCGTGGTGTAGGCGCATGTGTTGAGGGTGAAGGCGAGCAACGTACAGTTCAGACCGCTGCGGAAAAAGGCATTCAGCAGTTCGGTGCCTTTCACAATCTCCAGCGTGTACATGCCGGAGTAGAACACCAGCAGCTGCACATAGAGCGGCGTGCCACGAAACACATAGGTGAAGAGCCAGACCGGAAAGCTGATAAACCGGTTAGGGGAAACCCGCGCTATCGCCAGCAGGATTGCCAGACATCCACCAATGGTGACCGAGAGGATCAGCAGCCACAGGGTGATAGCCACACCGGTAAAACGATAACCGTCAGTCCAGAGCAGCGATTTCCAGTATTCCTGAATAATATCAATCATAACTCGCCCTCTTCACACCTACCGTATAGCGCCGGTTGAGCCACCACAGCACACCGTTTGATAGCGTGGTGAACACCAGATAAATCACACCGGCCACAATGGCGAAGTAGAACGGCTGCCAGGTACTTTTTCCTGCCAGCTGCGTCGCCTTCACAACATCTTCCAGCCCCAGCAGCGAGACCAGCGCGGTGGCTTTCAGAATCACCTGCCAGTTGTTGCCGATGCCTGGCAGCGCGTAGCGCATCATGGCCGGAAACAGAATGCGGCGGAACACCTGCGCGCCGGTAAAGCCAAACGCGGTTGCTGCTTCAATCTGCCCCTGAGGCACGGCCATAAAGGCGCCGCGGAACGTTTCGGTGAAGTAGGCACCATAGATAAAGCCGAGCGTGATGATACCGGCGACCATCGGGTCGATATCAAACTGCGCCATGCCCAGTGCATCGGTTATCTGGTTGAGGACAATCTGCAGACCGTAGAAGATCAGCAGCATCAGTACGAGGTCTGGCACGCCACGAATCAGTGTGGTGTAGCCTTCAAAAATCATCGCCAGTGGCCGGCTGCGCGACAGTTTCGCGCCTGCGCCAATCAGGCCCAGCAGCACTGCAAGCACGACGGAAGTGAGCGCCAGCTCCAGCGTCACCAGCGTGCCCCGAAGAATTACATCAGAATAGCCATACAGCATCGAAAGGGTCCTGTCGTGGGGTGAAAACGAAACGCTGCCCGCAAGCGAGACGGGCAGTTTAGCTTTACCTCTCCGTTGCAGATGCCATCTGCCATCAGCGGAAAAGAATCCGGTTCTGCACCTGGCAGAACCGGCTCAGACCCGGCAAAACGGATACAGAGGGTAAAGCGACAGGATGGTTAATCGCCGTACACGTTGAAATCGAAGTATTTCTTCGCAATCTTGTCGTAGGTGCCATCTTTACGCATGTCAGCAAAGGCTTTGTCGATGGCGGCTTTCAGTTCGCTGTCATCTTTACGCAGTCCCATGCCGGTACCGACGCCAAAAATCTTGTCATCTTTCACGGCCGGACCGGCGAAGGCGTAATTTTTACCGACCGGCTGCTTCAGGAATCCTTCGCTGGCCTGCACTTCGTCCTGGAAGGCTGCATCAATACGACCGGCATTCAGATCCTGATAGACCAGATCCTGGTTAGCATAAGGCGTGACGTTCACCCCTTTTGGCCGCCAGTTCTGATTGGCGTAAGTTTCCTGCGTGGTGCCCTGCAGTAAACCGATATTTTTGCCTTTCAGCGACTCAATGGTCGGCTCAATTTTCGACCCCTTCGGCGCGACTAAACGCGCGTTAGCGGCGTAGAGTTTTTCCGAGAAGGCGATCTCTTCCTGACGTTTCGCTGTGATGGAAAGTGAGGAGATGATGGCATCAATTTTCTTTGCTTTCAGCGAAGGGATCAGTGCATCAAAGTCGCTCTCAACATAGGTACATTGGGTATGAATACGTTTACAGATTTCGTTAGCGAGGTCGATATCGAAGCCCACTAACTTGCCTTGCGCGTTTTTCGACTCAAACGGTGGGTAAGTTGGATCTGTGCCGATACGGATTGAACCCGGAACCGCCGCGAAAACGCTGGCAGCACTGGATAAGCCCAGCATCAGGGAAAGAGCCAGAACACGCTTTTTCATAGATTACCCTCAAGTGAAGTGCTTTTTGTTATGTGGTTCGTGATGTGTTTGCGCAAAGTAATTTGCATGTTTCATGCCAGTTCTGCAAGTTAACCACGCTGTTAGCGTGATGTCAGACAGGCGAAAACGCTGTGTTTGTGAGGGGAATATAGCAGTGAAGTAAAAGAGAAAAAGCGACGATGTTAACTTTTGGTGCGTCAAATGCACGAAGAGTGATCCGAGGCGCGCTTATGCACTAAATAAGTGCGCCAGCGGAACTTTATGCACCCTGCCAGCGCGTGAAGAGATCTTCCGATAATTCGATATCAAACTGGTCGATAACCCGGTTAACGGTCTGATCGATCAGCTGATCGATCGTTTCAGGCCGATGATAAAATGCCGGTACAGGTGGCATGATGATGGCACCCAGCTCTGCGGCAGTAGTCATCATCCGCAGATGGCCAACATGCAGCGGGGTTTCGCGCACGCAAAGCACCAGCTTACGCTGCTCTTTTAACACCACGTCAGCCGCACGGGTCAGCAACGAGTCACTGTAACTGTGGACGATGCCAGAGAGCGTTTTCATTGAGCAGGGTAAAATCGCCATGCCCAGCGTTTTAAACGATCCAGATGAGATATTTGCTGCAATATCGCGCACGTCATGCACCACATCGGCCAGCGCCTGCACGTCACGCAGCGAATAATCGCTCTCCAGTCCCAGCGTCTGACGCGCCGCCTGACTCATAACCAGATGCGTTTCTACTTCTTCCACCTGCTGCAACACCTGCAGCATGCGCACGCCATAGATCACCCCGCTTGCGCCAGAGATGCCAATGATGAGTCGTTTCATATTCCAACCTTATGTCAGCCAATGGGCCATCATACGCGGCCTGCGGGTTTCTGAAAACAAACAGGGCGGGATTGCTCCCGCCCTGTTTTATGCTGCCCGCCTGCTGAAGGTATCAGCCTTCGTTATGCAGCTCGAGGTTTTCGACTTCGTTCTGCCGCTGAAGTGCTTTGGCATCATCATTCCGCAGCGACTCGAGATACTCCAGATATTGCTGATCGACATCTTTCGTCACGTAAATGCCGTTGAACACCGAGCACTCAAATTGTGCAATGTCCGGATTCTCTTCGCGAACCGCTTCAATCAGATCGTCCAGATCCTGGAAGATCAGTGCATCGGCTTTAATCAGCTGGCGAATCTCTTCCACTTCACGGCCATGCGCAATCAGTTCCGTGGCGCTGGGCATATCAATACCGTAGACGTTCGGGAAACGAATTTCCGGCGCCGCTGACGCAAGATAAACCCGTTTTGCGCCCGCTTCACGTGCCATCTCAATGATCTGCTCTGAGGTGGTACCGCGAACAATAGAATCATCCACCAGCAGCACATTTTTATCACGGAATTCGGCGCGGTTAGCGTTGAGCTTGCGGCGCACCGCGCTGCGACGTAACTGCTGACCCGGCATGATAAAAGTACGGCCAACGTACCGGTTCTTCACGAAGCCCTGGCGATAGGGTTTGTCGAGAATACGTGCAATTTCCAGCGCGATATCGGTGGAGGTTTCAGGGATCGGAATCACGACGTCGATATCGAGATCTTCCCACTCGCGCGCAATTTTCTCACCCAGCTTGGTGCCCATACGGACACGGGCGCTGTAGACCGAGATTTTGTCGAGGAAGGAGTCGGGACGCGCAAAATAGACATACTCGAACAGACACGGATTGCTTTTCGGATTTTCAGCGCACTGGCGGGTAGAGAGCTGGCCCGCTTCAGTCACATAAACCGCTTCACCCGGTGCGACGTCACGGATGAACTCAAAGCCCAGCGTATCCAGCGCCACGCTCTCGGAGGCGACCATATATTCGGTGCGACCATCAGCGATAACGCGCTTGCCCAGTACCAGCGGACGGATACCGTTAGGATCACGGAAGGCGACCATACCGTGGCCGATAATCATCGACACAACCGCATAGGCACCGCGCACCTGCTGATGCACGGCAGCAACCGCAGCAAAGATGTTGTCGGCTGTCAGCGGATCGTTTTGAAAACGATCTAACTCCTGCGCAAAAATGTTCAGCAGGATTTCAGAATCTGAGGTGGTATTAACGTGACGGCGGCCCTTTTCAAACAGGTGCTTACGCAGCACGTGGGCGTTGGTCAGGTTACCGTTGTGCGCCAGGGTGATGCCATACGGGGAGTTTACATAGAATGGCTGCGCTTCAGAGGCACTGGAGCTTCCCGCGGTTGGATAACGCGCGTGACCGATCCCCATATTGCCCTGCAGACGCTGCATGTGGCGTGCTTCGAAAACGTCGCTGACCAGGCCGTTTGCCTTTCGCAGGCGAAAACATTTCAGCGCATCGATAGTACAAATGCCTGCGGCATCCTGCCCGCGGTGCTGGAGCACCGTTAACGCGTCATAGATCGACTGGTTGACCGGCATGAAACCGGTGATACCGACAATACCGCACATGTTGTCATTTCCTCATTAAGCCGCACTCCCGGTCACATCACCGGGGTAAAAAACTCGACGTGCTTTTCAGGTAATCAAAAAACCACCTGATTATATAACTGAACTCGGGAATGAGTTGAGACTGTTGCCAGTCCGGACTTTTGGAAAACCCAGTGAATGTATCGAGGAAGAACAGCAAAGCGGCTACGATCAGCACACCGCGCAATGCCCCGAAACAGACGCCCAACACCCGGTCGGTTCCCGACAGGCCGGTTTTTTCCACCAGCGTGCCGATAACGTAGTTCACAATGGCCCCCACAATCAGGGTCGCCACAAACAGCACACCGATGGCGATACCGTTACGAACCAGTTCGTCGTCAAAACCTGTAAACCAGACTGCAAGGTAGGCGTAGTAATGACTGGCGACAAAAAATGCGCATCCCCAGGTAACAAGAGATAAGGCTTCCCGGACAAACCCACGGACCAGGCTGACCAGAGCCGAAAAACCAACTACCGCAATAATGACGTAATCAATCCAGATCATGAACTCTTCCAGCGCCAGTGCAATTGCACCCCTGCATCCAGTTCGGGGCGCATTCTAACAGAAAAAGAAAACGTTTGCGTAGCGGTTTTCTTTTTCTGCATCCATAAAAAAGGCGATGAAAAAAAACGCTATCGCCCGGGTGATTCTCAGCCGGACAGGCCGTTGAAAATCGTCACTTTTTTTCGCGGCAGCGCGCATTTAACGCGCTGCCTGAGGGGTAAAAGACGCTGCCTGTTACTGCTATCGGCAGCGCCAATCGCCCGTTTTAGCGTGCGCTGTATGGCTTCACGACACCGCCCAGTCCGGAGATGCTTTTCAGCTCGCCAACCGCACTCTGCATTTTGGCTTTCGACGCATCCGGCCCAACGTAAATGCGGGTGATCTGACCCTGTACCGGCGTTGAAGGAACGGTAAAGGCGCGATAGCCCGATAGCCGCAACTGCGCGACAATCTCATTCACTTTGCTGGCGTTTTTCAGCGCACCTAACTGCACCACATAAGCCTGCCCTGCCGGCGCTGTCGTCTCTGCTGATTTTGGCGCCTCTTCCTGCTTCGGCTGTTCGACCACTTTAGGCTGTTCAACCGGTTTAGGTTTAGGCTGCTCCACGGCTTTTGGCTTCTGCTGTTCGACTGGCTTCTGCTTAGGCTGTTCTGTTACTTTCGGTTTCTGCTGCTCAACGACCTTCGGCTTCGTCACCGTCTGTGCGGGCACAGACTGATGGACCGGCGGCGGCGAGACCACTACCGGATCGCTCTCGTCTTCCGGTTGAGTCCGACCCTGCTCTGCCGTAGCGTTGGTTTTACCGTTGCCATTGCCATTGCTGCTGCTGACCGCATTGCCCGCACCTTCCGGCGGCTGTGCCGGCAGCGACTGAGTTACCGGCGGCACCATTTCGCTGTCCTGCTGATCGTCAGGTTTCGGCACCAGCGGAATGGCGGCGAACTCCTCTTTGTAATGCTTTTTCTGACCATCCAGCAGCCCTGGCAGCACAATCACGCCAACGGCGACCAGAATAACGGTGCCGACTAAACGGTTCTGAAACTTACTTGCCACGTCCTTTCTCCGTTTCAATCGATTCCATGACCTGTGCAACGGTGTGGAATGAACCACATACCAGCACAATGTCCTGCGGCGCTGCCCGCTGGCGTGCCTGCTGCCAGGCGAGCTCAACCGAATTAAAAGCCTCGCCCTGCGGCAGGTTGTTCAGCAGTTGCTCAGCACTGGCGCCGCGCGGACCCTCAAGGGGCGCGCAGTACCAGGCATCGACTACCGGTGCCAGCGCCGCCAGCGTACCGGCGATATCTTTATCATGCAGCATGCCCACTACTGCATGCACTTTGCCGCGTTTCGGCAGTGCCGCCAGCCGCGACGCCAGATACGCTGCCGCATGCGGGTTATGGGCGACATCCAGAATAACGCGTGGTGATTCGCTGAGGGTCTGAAAACGGCCTGGCAGCATCGCCAGCGGCAGGCTGGCGCGAATCTGCGCCTCACTGACCTCAAGCCCGGAGACCCGCAGCGCCACCAGCGCGGTCGCCGTGTTAGGCAGCGGCACCTGCGGCAGCGGCAGATCGTTCAGCTCACCTGTCGCATCACGCAGTGACCAGCTTTCTGCCTGCGCATGCCACGACCAGTCACGGTTGCGCTGCAACAGCTGCGCACCTTTTTCCTGTGCGACCAGGGCAATACTCTGCGGCATATCTGGTTCACCCACTACCGCAGGTTTTCCCGCCCGGAACACACCGGCTTTTTCACGCCCGATGCTTTCGCGATCCGGGCCAAGCCAGTCGGTGTGATCGAGCGCAATGCTGGTAACCACCGCGACATCGGCATCCACGATGTTTGTCGCATCCAGCCGTCCGCCGAGGCCGACTTCGAGGATCACGACATCCAGCTGCGCCTGGCGGAACAGATTCAACGCGGAGAGCGTGCCAAATTCAAAATAGGTCAGCGAAATATCTGCACGTCCGGCTTCAATCTCCGCAAAGCTGGCGCAGTGCTGCGCCTCACTCAGCTCCTCTCCCTGAACCCGAACGCGCTCGGTATAGCGCACCAGATGCGGTGAACTGTACACGCCAACGCGGTAGCCCGCGGCGATCAGCAGCGTTTCCAGGGTGCGACAGGTGGTGCCTTTGCCATTGGTACCGGCCACGGTAAAGACAAAAGGAGCGGGTTTCAGCAGGTCGAGACGAAGCGCTACCTGACGAATACGGTCCAGACCCAGTTCAATGGCCTGAGTATGCAGGTGCTCAAGATAATAAAGCCACGTGGCCAAAGGCGACGTGGCTTGGGGAAGGTGAAGATTGTCCATATGTCCCGTTTTGCTTATTTATACCTGGCAGGCTGCTGCTGCGGTATACGGTGCATTGGTAAGAGGTGCTTTGGACGCACCTCTCTATCTCCTGTCAGGCCTCGTTGCTTTCCGATTCAGTCGTCGCCGGAGCGGACTGTTCACCGTCATGCAGCGGTGCCGGCAGGTTCATCATTTTTGCCAGCAGGCTTGCCAGTTTGTAGCGCATTTCCGGACGGCGAATGATCATATCAATCGCGCCCTTTTCAATCAGGAACTCACTTCGCTGGAAGCCCGGCGGCAGTTTTTCACGCACGGTCTGCTCAATAACGCGTGGGCCGGCAAAGCCGATCAGTGCTTTAGGTTCCGCGATATTGAGGTCGCCCAGCATGGCAAAACTAGCCGAAACGCCACCCATGGTCGGGTCAGTCAGCACGGAAATGTAAGGCAGACCGCGCTCACGCATTTTTGCCAGCGCCGCACTGGTTTTCGCCATCTGCATCAGCGACTGCAGCGCTTCCTGCATACGCGCCCCGCCGCTGGCGGAGAAGCAGATCAGCGGGCAGTTATCTTCTAACGCCTGCTCGACCGCACGTACAAAACGCGCACCGACCACTGAGCCCATTGAACCGCCCATAAAGGCAAATTCAAAGGCTGCCGCAACAACCGGCATGCCGTGCAGCTGACCTTTCATGACCACCAGCGCATCTTTCTCACCGGTGTCTTTCTGGGCCGCTACCAGACGATCTTTATACTTTTTGGAGTCACGGAACTTGAGCAGATCTTTAGGTTCAAGTTCACTACCCAGCTCAACCATCGTGCCCTGATCGAGGACACTGCCGAGGCGCTCACGGGCGTGCATACGCATGTGATGGTCACACTTCGGGCAGACCTCAAGATTACGCTCCAGCTCGGCGCGGTAGAGAACCTGACCACAGCTGTCACACTTGGTCCAGACCCCTTCCGGGATACTGGCTTTGCGCACAGGCGTTCCGGTGCTTTTATTAAGAATGCGTTCAATCCAGCTCATTGATGACCTTTCTGTTTAAAACTGACCTGGTCCAGTCGTCTTGATACTGCTGAAAACCGCTTCAGCAGACGGTAAATGTCGCTCATTAAACCACAACCTGTTCAGACTGTGGATAAAAATCTGGTCTTACCCCTGAGCGCAGCCTTACGGCTGCTTCTGCTGCTTAGCCTGACGGCGATGACGCCAGACTTCAATCACACCTGGCAGAATCGAGACCAGGATAATGCCCACAATCAGCAGCTTCAGGTTTTCCTGCACCACCGGCAGATCGCCAAACAGGTAGCCGGCATAGGAGAACAGCAGCACCCAGAGCAGCGCACCCGTTACGTTGAACAGCGCGAAGTGGCGATAGGACATATGGCCCATACCGGCAACAAACGGCGCAAAGGTTCGCACGATCGGCACGAAGCGCGCCAGGATAATGGTTTTTCCGCCATGACGGGCATAAAACGCATGGGTTTTATCCAGATAGCTGCGACGGAAAATCTTCGAGTTCGGATTACTGAACAACCGTTCGCCAAACAGGCGGCCAATGGTGTAGTTCAATGCATCGCCCAGAACCGCGGCCACCACTAATAATGCCACCATCACATGCACATTAAGATCGTTACCCGGCAACGCCGCCAGTGCGCCCGCCACAAACAGCAACGAGTCACCCGGCAGGAAGGGCGTCACCACCAGACCGGTTTCGCAGAACAAAATCAGGAACAAAATAGCGTAAATCCAGATACCGTACTGTGCAACCAGTTCGGCAAGATGCACATCAATGTGCAGAATAAAATCAACCAGAAAATGGAGAAACTCCATGGCGCGCCCTTTTAAGTCCTGAAAGTGAATTAATCCGCGAGGAACAACGGTCCCATCGACGGCTGTGGTAACGCAAAGTGGGATGGGTAATCCACCGCCACCAGATACAACCCCTCTGCCCGGGCTGTGGCTGCGGCTAATGTCCGATCCTTCGCCGCCAGCAGCGTTGCCATCCATGACTCCGGCTTATTGCCGCAGCCTATCTCCATCAGGCTGCCCACGATATTGCGCACCATGTGATGCACAAAGGCGTTGGCTTTGATATCCACAATCACGTAGGGACCCTGACGCGTTACGTTGAGGTGAATCACGTTGCGCCACGGTGTACGCGACTGGCACTGCACGGCACGGAATGAGGTGAAATCATTCTCGCCTAACAAACACTGTCCGGCGCGCTGCATCTTCTCCGCATCCAGTGGATGGTAAAAGTGCGTCACGCCCTGCGCCAGCACCGCCGGACGCAGACGCTGATTGTAGATCAGGTAGCGATAGCGTCGGGCCGTGGCGCTGAAGCGGGCATGAAATTCATCCGGCACCGCTTTCACCCAGCGCACCGCAATATCCGGCGGCAGATTGGCGTTGACGCCCAGCGTCCAGGCGCCATCAGGCCGCTGCGAAGTGGTCTCGAAATGGACCACCTGCCCCGTCCCGTGTACGCCTGCATCGGTGCGGCCAGCACAAAAAATACTGACCGGATGATCGGCGACTTTCGACAGCGCGCGCTCTACCTTTTCCTGCACGCTGCGGACTTCATTCTGACGCTGCCAGCCGTAGTAACGGCTGCCGTCATACTCGATGCCGAGCGCCAGTTTTTGCGTCTGACCATCGGACATGGTTACAGATACTCCTGAACCAGTTTCTCAGCGGTTTTCACCGCCATCAGCGCGCCGCCAAAACGAATGTTGTCCGCCACTGACCAGAACTGCAGCAGTTCCGGGATACCGTAGTCGTTGCGCACAGCGCCGATGCTCAGTTCGCCGTTGCCTGAGGCATCCGTGACCGGCGTCGGCACTTCATCCTCTTCGCTCAGACGAATATCTGACGCCAGCGCCAGTTCGGCACGCGCTTCTTCAGCAGAGAGCGGGCGCAGGTTTTCGATATGCACAATCTGCGCATTACCATAGAACACCGGAGCCTGTACGCTGCTGACCGCAATCGGTAAGCCTTCGTCCTGCAATACCTTACGCACCTGATCAATCAGGCGACGCTCACTCTCCACGCTGCCTTCTGCGTCGGCCTGTTGTGGCATCAGGTTAAACGCCAGCTGACGACCAAAATGGTGTTCATCGGCCGGAATACCGTTCAGCAGACGGGCACTTTCCCCGGCCAGCGCATCCACAGCCACTTTGCCGTAGCTGGAGACTGAGATCAGGTTAGTCACCTGTAAACGACTCAATCCGGCCGCATCCACCAGCGGTTTAATTGCGGTCAACAGCTGGCTTACCAGGTTGTCCGCCACGCTGATGATGTTGCGATTGCGATAATCTGCCAGCACCTGCGGATTCACATCCGGCACCACCAGCGGCACATCGGGTTCCAGCGCAAACAGCTCGCTGCTGTCGATTACCAGACAACCGGCATTGGCCGCTTCATCGGCAAAGCGCGCCGAGGCGTCACGTCCCGCCACGAAAAAGGCCAGCTGCGCCTGTGACCAGTCGAACGTCTCCGCATTTTCGACCCGCACCGAGCGGCCTTCGAAACGTTTGATTTCGCCCGCGCTGTTTTCGCTGGCCAGCAAATATAATTCACCAACCGGGAACTGGCGTTCCGCCAGCAGTTCCAGTACAGCGTTCCCTACTGCGCCTGTCGCGCCAAGTAGCGCAATATTCCAGCCGTCAGACATGTTGGTTTACTCCAGACAATGACATAAAAACAGAAGGCGGTGATATTCACCGCCCAGGGATTCAGATTTATCCCCGTCGTCTTTCACGTTGCATCTTTGTTGGCTGCGTTCACTCACCCGAATCACTTACCTGAGTAAGCTCATCGGGATTCGTTCTCTTGCCGCCTCAATGCAACCCGAAATCCATTGGGTATATCCCCCCGGAACCCGCCGTCATGCAGACATGCCAGCAGCGCGTGCCTTCCGTTCACTGATTAATTCAGTGCGGAAACCGCGCCAGGGCGCCTGAGCTGCAGCGCCCGCTATTCCGGGAAGATGATTGCGTTAAAGCCCAGCTGGTTCAGCAGCTCAGCGGTTGTGGCGTCATCGCAGTTCACCTGCAGCGATGACCACTCGCGGCGCTCCTGATACTGCTTGCGCAGGCGATCAAACTCGCCGGGTTTCGCCGCCACTTTACGCAGGAGGGCATCATCGCGGCGCACATCATACACCAGATGCGCCAGGCGTTTCAGCGTTGGCTGATCCAGCGGGCCATTCAGGGTGATTTCACTGAATTCCGGCACCGGCAGTAAGGTGCTGAGCGGCACCTGCTGCGGCTGACCAATAAAGTCGCACCAGGCTTCAAACACCTGGGTGGTGCCGCGCGCTTTGCCTTCCAGCGTGTAGCCCGCGATGTGCGGCGTGGCGATATCGACCTTATCCAGCAGCGCCAGCGACAGATCCGGCTCCGGCTCCCAGACATCCAGCACGACGCTAAGATCGTGCCGCATTTTCAGCACCTCCAGCAGCGCGCTGTTGTCCACCACCGGGCCGCGACAGGCGTTGATCAGGATAGTATTAGGCTTTAGCGCCATCAGCAGCGCCGCATCCGCCAGATGCCAGCTTTTATACGGGCCCTCTTTAAACAGCGGCGTATGGAACGTCAGAATATCAGCCTGCTCTGTCACGGCCTCCAGCGACAGGAAATCCCCCTCGTCACCGCGATCGGCACGCGGCGGATCGCACAGCAGGGTTTTGATGCCCCAGGCCTCAAGACGCTTTTGCAGTCGCCCACCGACGTTACCGACGCCAACGATGCCGACAGTGCGGTCACGCAGCTGGAAACCATCGCGTTCCGCCAGCAGCAGCAGCGCAGAGAAAACATATTCCACCACCGCAATGGCGTTACAGCCGGGTGCGGCAGAGAACGCAATGCCCGCCTGCTGCAGCCAGTTCTCGTCGACATGATCGGTGCCCGCCGTGGCGGTTCCGACAAATTTCACCGGCTTTCCTGCCAGCAGGGCCTCATTAACCTGGGTGACTGAGCGCACCATCAGGCCATCGGCATCGGCCAGTTCAGCCACCGGCAGCGGACGCCCCGGCACCGCGACCACGTCGCCGGTACGGCTGAATAGCTCACGGGCATAAGGCATATTTTCATCGACCAGAATTTTCACCACGGCTTTCCTGTCAGTTACATGTCAGGCAATTATTCTGGCACAAAGCGACGTGTTAGCCTAACCGTGCACGGTAGCGTTCGGGCGTGGTTCCCGCCTGTTGCTGGAACATCACAATCAGTGCCGAAGCTGAACTGTATCCCAGCTCATGGGCGATGCTCTGCACGCTTTCCCCCTGCTCCAGCAGCACAATGGCGCGCAGAAACCGCAGCCGCTGCCGCCACTCGCCAAAGGTCATATGAAGTTGCTGCTGGCAGCGCCGCGCCAGCGTCCTTTCGGTGGTAAAGACTCGCCCCGCCCAGCCCGCCAGCGTGGTGTTATCGCCCGGATGCGCTTCCAGCGCATGTAATACCGGCGCGAGAAATTTATCGTCAGAGGTGGGCAGATAACTCTCCTGTACCTGCGCCAGCTGCAGGCGATCGCGCAGCACCTCGCACAGCCGCCACTGCGCATCCGTTTCGGGTTGCTCGATTTGCTGCTCAGCAAACTCACCCATAATGGCATGTGCAATGGGATCGACCAGCAGCAGGCAGGCGCGCCGGGGCAGATCGGCGCATAACGGGGCCGCCAGATTAAAAGTACGGAACTGTGCCTGACGATGGTTATAGCTACTGTGAAGCTGACCCGGAGGGATCCAGACCGGAATATCTGCCGGTGTCAGCAATCGTTCACCCTCGACCTGCATCTCCAGTACGTGGCTTTTCACCATAATCAGCTGACCCCAGGCATGCGCATGCGGCAGATATTCGGTGCGGGCATTGGCCTGTTCGTAACGCATAAAGTAGCGCAGCTGCGGCGCGTCAGGGGGCGGCTGGTAGATCACTTTCAGGGTCATTCTGTCCGCTCCACAACTAATTTTGTCCGATATTAACTATCTGAATAAATCCGGACAAGCGTACACTGCGCCTCATTATGGCGTGTGGAGAGTCAGCATGTTTTTCCTATACCCGCTCTTTGCGGTAATAATCTGGTCGATCAACTCAATTGTCAGCAAACTCTCGGCGGATGCGATCGATCCGGCGGCGATCTCATTCTACCGCTGGTTGCTGGCTCTGCTGGTGCTGACGCCCTTTGTGCTGCCCGGCGTCTGGCGCACGCGTCAGGTCATTAAACCGCACCTCTGGCGGCTGGCGATCCTTGGCCTGCTCGGCATGGTGCTCTATCAGAGTCTCGCCTACTACGCAGCACAAAGTGTCAGCGCACTCTTTATGGGCATTATCGGCGCCCTCATCCCCCTGCTCACCGTGCTGCTGAGCGTGGTGATCCTGCGGATTGCGCCGACGCTCGGCATCCTGCTCGGCAGCATCATCTCCTTTACCGGTCTGGTGTGGCTGGTCAGTGAGGGCAACGTGATGCAACTGCTGAATCACGGTCTGGGTAAAGGTGAACTGCTGATGCTGGCCGCCTCCGCCGCCTATGCGCTGTATGGCGTGCTGACACGGCGCTGGGCACTGCCGCTGCCGATCTGGCAAAGTCTGTATGTGCAGATTTTATTTGGTGTCGTGCTGCTGTTGCCTGGTTTTCTGCTGGCCCCCGAGGTGGCGCTTAACCGGCACAACCTGCCGCTGGTGGCCTTTGCCGGTCTGTTTGCTTCGATCATCGCGCCATTCCTGTGGATCCACGGTGTGCAGCGTCTGGGTGCCAGCACCACCAGTATCTTTATGAATCTGATCCCGGTATTTACCGCGGTGATCGCGGTGATCTTCCTGCATGAGCAACTACACAGTTACCACTGGATTGGCGGCGGTCTGACGCTTGGCGGTGTAATACTGGCGCAGCGGCTGCGCACACCGCTCACCCGAACAAAACCGGTCAACCTGCGTCGGCAGTAAACCATACCGTCACGCGCAGCCCGCCCAGTTGCGGGCTGCGATCCAGCTGCATACGGGCACCATGCCAGGCACAGATATCCTGTACCAGCGCCAGCCCAATGCCGGCACCCGACTGCACGCCGACATTATCCAGCCGCTGAAAGGGCTGTAACGCCTTCAACTGCTCTGCCCCGGAAATGCCTGGCCCGTTGTCCTCGATTTCCAGCTTTCCCGCCACCACCCGCGCGGTAACGATACCGTGATGCGGAGTATATTTAATGGCGTTGTCCAGCAGGTTGGCACACAGCTCGCCGAGCAGCACGCCGTCCCCGATCACCTCACTGCTCTCATCGCCCTCATAGCCGAGATCGATTTGTCGGGTGCGCGCCGCCGTGTAACGGCTGAGACAGGCTTCACGCACGATGACCGCCAGATCGACCCGCATCATCGGCTTATCTTCACCGTGACGTGCCTTGATACGCGCCAGCTGCAGCAGCCGATCGGTGAGTAAGATGGTCTCATCCAGTGTATGACGCATACCATGAAGACTCTCCTGCCACTGCTCGGGTCGTTCACTGCTGAGCGCCACGCTCACCTGGGTTTTGAGGATAGTGAGCGGCGTGCGCAACTGATGTGCTGCGTCTGCGCTGAAGCGATCCTGACGCGCCAGCAGGCCGCGCAAACGCTCCAGATAGCGGTTAAAGGCGATGATCAGTGGTTGCAGTTCTGACCATGGCAGCGAGGGCAACGGGGTTAATTCTCCGCCGTCGCGCTGTAATACAATCCGTGACAGACGCCGCAGCGGGCGTAACACCCGACGCAGCATCAGGCTGGCCAGCAGCAACGTCATCAGCACCAGCCCGCTCTGGCTGATCAGCGCGGTACGCATCAGCCCGCGGGCAAACTCCTGGCGTGAATTGACCGTTTCCGCCACCAGTACCAGCGCCATACCGTCGACGCCCGCCTCGCTCACCGGTTGCCACAGTGCCGCTACCCGAATGCGATGCTGGTGATAACGCCCGTCATAAAAGTGCACCAGCGCCGGGTAAGCGGTCGACATTGCGCTGGCGGGGGGAATCGGCGGCAGGTCGTCGTAACCGGACAGCGTCTTTCCCTGTGGGGAGATCACCTGATAAAATAACTGGTCATTCATGTTGCGTTCGAAACTGTCCAGCACCACCCAGGGAACATCGACTTCCAGATGATGCTGGCGCACTACCAGCCGTTCTGCCACGGTGCGCGCCGAGGCCAGCAGCGAGCGATCGTACGCCTGATTAGCGGCCGCCAGCCCGCTCTGATAATGGGTGTAAACCGACAGCGCCCACAGCAGCAGCAGCGGCAGGCCGAGCCAGGCGAGCAGCTCGCCGCGCAGTGAATGGATCAACCGCACGGCAGCATTTCCAGGCTGTACCCGAGTCCGCGTAACGTCACGATGGCGACATCGCTGCCCGCCAGTTTTTTCCGCACCCGATGGACATACAGCTCAATACTCTCCGGGCTGGCCTCATCCGCCAGGCTAAAAGTCTGTTCATACAGATGCTGACGGGAAACCGGCCGGCCGTGGCGCTGCATCAGCGTAGTCAGAATGCTCGATTCACGCGGCGTCAGCGCCAGCGACCGGTCGCCCAGCATGAAATAGCCTTCGCCATCCAGCACCAGCTGGCCCAGCGACTGCGTTTGCGCAGCCTGGTTCTGGCTGCGTCGCAGCAGCGCCCGTAGCCGCGCTTCCAGTTCATCCAGTTCAAAAGGCTTGGTCAGGTAGTCATCCGCCCCGAGGTTCAGGCCGCGAACCCGATCGTCCAGCGCACTGCGCGCTGTCAGCAGCAAAACGGGCACGCTCTGTCCGCGTCGCCGCAACCGCGTCAGCACCTCCAGCCCATCGATGCGCGGCAGTGAGACGTCCAGCACGACCAGCGCATAGGCTTCACACTGCAAGGCGTGATCGGCGGCGACACCATCTGCCACCCAGTCAACGGCAAAGCCTTTTTGCGTCAGCGCTTTCTGCAGCCAGCGCGCCAGGTCAGCCGTATCTTCCACCAGTAAGAGACGCATATCACATCCTGTCATTAAATCCGGGCAGTGAAAGGTAAATGAAAGGTAATTGTTTTAACAATTCAGCAACGCCAATAGTTCGGCAGCAATCACACTCTGGAAGAATGAATGGAGCCTACGATGAAAAAAATAATCCATACCGCCCTGACTACCGCTCTGCTGGCACTGATGGTGCCTGCTGCAACCGCCGCCGACGGTCCAGGTCGTACTGAATGTATTGCACCGGCCAAACCGGGTGGCGGTTTTGACCTCACCTGTAAGTTGTTGCAGGTTTCGCTGCAGGAAACCAAACAGATTGAGACGCCGATGCGCGTCACCTATATGCCCGGCGGCGTCGGCGCGGTTGCCTATAACGCAATTATTGCCCAGCGCCCGGCTGAAGCCGGCACGGTAGTCGCCTTCTCGGGCGGCTCGCTGCTGAATCTGTCGCAGGGAAAATTTGGCCGCTACTCAGTTGATGACGTGAAGTGGCTGGCAGCGGTGGGCACTGATTACGGCATGGTGGCAGTCCGTGAGGATGCGCCGTGGAAAAACCTCGGTGAACTGATGGCGGCGATGAAAGCGGATCCAACCAAAGTGGTAGTCGGAGCCGGGGCTTCTATCGGCAGCCAGGACTGGATGAAAACAGCGCTTCTGGCACGAGAAGCCGGTATCGATCCACGCAAGATGCGCTATGTCGCCTTTGAAGGCGGCGGAGAGCCGGTGACGGCACTGCTCGGCAATCATATTCAGGTGGTCTCCGGCGACATGAGTGAAATGGTACCGCATCTGCAGGGCGGCAAAATGCGGGTACTGGCGGTCATGTCCGATCAGCGCCTGCCGGGCCAGCTGGCACAGGTACCTACCGCCAAAGAACAAGGCTTCAATATCGTCTGGCCGATTATTCGCGGCTACTACCTCGGACCCAAAGTCAGCGACGCCGATTATCAGTGGTGGGAGCAGGCCTTCAAAAAAATGGTGGATACCCCGGAATTCAAAAAGCAGCGTGATATGCGTGGGCTGTTCGAATTCAACCTGTTCGGACAGGAACTCGACAGCTACGTGAAAAAGCAGGTGGCGGATTACCGTGAGCAGGCAAAATCATTTGGCCTGGCCAAATAACAGGAGCACATCATGAGCGATCGTATTTTTGCGGGCCTGTGGCTGGCGCTCTGTCTTGGCGGCATGGTGGTGGCCTGGCAAATTCAGAGCGAATACAGCTATGAGCCGGTGGGGCCGCGGCCCTTCCCGATGGCGATTCTCGGCCTGATGGCGATCTGTGCCCTGCTGATGCTGTTCCGTAAACCCGACACCATTCACTGGCCTTCACGCAGCACGCTGAAACGGCTGGTCGCGCTGGCGCTGATGATGCTGCTGTATGGCTGGTTTTTTGAAACACTGGGCTTTGCCATCTGCACCACCCTGCTGACCTTCGGTATCGGTCTGCTGTTTGGCGCGCGCTGGTGGGCAGCAGCGCTGGCCGGGCTGGTGATGGGCAGCACGCTGTTTTACGCCTTTGATCGCCTGCTGGAAGTGACCCTTCCGGTCGGCAGCTGGCTGAGTTAAGGAGAGCATCATGGATACCTGGTCCTTTTTAATGCAGGGCTTTGCCGTCGCCATGACGCCAGAGAACCTGCTGATTGCCCTGATTGGCTGCTTTATCGGCACCATCGTCGGCCTGCTGCCGGGTCTTGGCCCGATTAACGGCGTGGCGATTCTGATGCCGCTGGCCTTTGCGCTGCACTTACCGGCGGAATCTGCGCTGATTCTGCTGGCAACGGTCTACATCGGTTGTGAATATGGCGGACGTATCTCCTCTATCCTGCTTAACGTACCCGGTGACGCCGGCGCAATCATGACCGCGCTGGATGGCTATCCGATGGCACAACAGGGCAAGGCGGGCGTCGCTCTGTCGATTTCGGCGGTCAGCTCCTTTATCGGTTCTACCATTGCCATTATCGGCATTATTCTGTTCGCTCCGCTGCTGGCAAGCTGGTCGCTGGCCTTTGGTCCGGCAGAATATTTTGCCCTGATGGTGTTCGCTATCGCCTGTCTTGGCAGCATGATGAGCCATAATCCGCTGAAATCGTTCCTCGCCGCGCTGATTGGGCTTGGAATGGCCACGGTGGGCGTTGATGCCAATACCGGCGTCTACCGCTTTACCTTTGACAGCGTTCATCTTTCCGACGGCATTCAGTTTGTGGTGGTGGTGATTGGCCTGTTCTCGGTCAGTGAAATTCTGCTGATGCTGGAGTCGACCAGCGGCGGGCAGAAAGCGGTTCGGGCCAGCGGACGCATGATGTTCAATATGAAAGAAGCGGCAATGGTGACCGGCGCCACGCTGCGTTCCTCTTTCATTGGTTTCTTCGTCGGGGTACTGCCGGGTGCCGGTGCAACCATTGCCAGCGCCATCGCCTATATGACCGAGAAGAAGATCAGCGGCAGCGATCAATTTGGTAAAGGCGATATTCGCGGTGTGGCTGCGCCGGAAGCAGCAAACAACGCTTCCGCCTGTGGCTCCTTTATCCCGATGCTGACGCTGGGGATCCCCGGCTCGGGCACGACTGCGGTGATGGTCGGCGCGTTGACGCTGTATAACATCACGCCAGGACCGGCGATGTTTGTTGAACAGCCTGATATCGTCTGGGGTCTGATTGCCGCTCTGTTAATCGGCAACGTGATGCTGTTGATCATGAATATCCCGATGATCAACGTTTTCGCCCGTATGCTGACCATTCCCCTCTGGTTCCTGGTACCGGCAATCGCCGCCATCTCGGCCGTTGGTGTTTACGCGGTACATAGCACTACCTTCGATCTGCTGTTGATGGTCGGGCTGGGGATCTTCGGCTATATCCTGCGTAAGATGGATTTTCCGATGTCGCCATTGATTCTGGGCTTTGTGCTGGGTGAAATGCTGGAGCAGAACCTGCGTCGTGCGCTGTCGATCAGCAACGGGAATATGGTCATCCTATGGGAAAGCCTGATTTGCAAAGTACTGCTGGTGCTGGCGATTGCCGTGCTGGTCGTGCCGCCAGTCTGGAAACGCTGGCGTCGTCATCGTCTGAAGCTGGCAGAAGAGTAAATCTCCCGCCGAAACGCGTGCGCCCCCGTGGGATTTCCCGGGGGCTTTTGCTATCATGGCCTATTCATTTTCCGGCGCACCCCACGCTGTTCTGTTTTCCCAAGGAATCCGCCATGCAACCACTCAGCGGCCCCGGTGTGCCGGTCGGCGATCGTTCATCTGTCAATCCACAAACTGGCGTAACGCGTCACGGTTCAGTGGCCGGTGAACAGCCCCTATCCCCTGCGCAGCGCACGACGTTAGAACGCCTGATCGTGCGTATCTCATCGCTCAGTAATCTTAAAGCGCCTGAACTGTGGGCGGGTGTACGCCATGAAGTGGGCGTAAAGAGTGAAGCAGAGTTGCAGTCGCGTCATTTTCCGGCAGCGGAACAGTACCTTAATGGCCGCCTTACGCAGACGCAAAATGGGCATGCCACACGCCAGCTGATGACCCAGCTCACCGATCTGCTGCCGAAAGGGAATAACCGTCAGGCCGTCAGCGATTTTATCCGTCAGCAATTTGGTCAGACCGTACTGAGCGCGCTGAGCCAGGATCAGCTGCGCCAGGTGCTGACGATGCTGCAGAACGGGCAGATGACGATTCCTCAGCCGCAGCAGATCCGCGTTAGCGATCGCACGCTGCTGCCTGCTGAACACCATACGCTGAATCAGCAGGTGGTACGCCTGGCCGCTGCCACTGGCGAATCCACCGGTAAGCTGTGGACGGCTGCGCTGAAACTGGTGAATCTGACCAGCGGTGATCCCATCCCGTCGCGCCACTTCCCGCTGCTGACCCAGTATCTGCAGGTGCGTCAGACGCTGAGTCAGCACAGCGCACCGACGCTGCAATTGCTGGAAGCGTCCCTGAAACAGCCGCTTGATCAGCAGGAGCGGCAGCAACTGGAGGACTATAGCCAGCAGCGTTTTCAGGCGACACCACAGACGGTGCTCACCGTAACGCAGACCCAGGATCTGCTGAACTTCCTGTTCAGCCGTCGCGCCGACCGGGCAGAAAAACTTCTCGAACAGCCGCTGGCTGCCAGCGAGATTAAACCGCAGCCGATCTGGTCGCCCTTTGTCGCCTCGCTGCCGCCCGCGATTCAACCTCTGGCAGAGCGCCCCCTGCTGGGTTTCTTTGTCGCACTGGTCGTCATCACCCTTTTACTCTGGCTGGTCCTCTGAGTTAACAGCCACAGAATGCTTTGGGCGCGGCGACTGGCCATTCACCCGGAGCATCACCCCAGGTCAGCGGATGACCGTCACGTTTCCAGAAATCCAGCCCGCCAATCAACTCCTTTACCTGAAATCCCAGCGAGGCCAGTTTCCAGGCCGCTTTCGTCGAGCCGTTACAGCCAATGCCGTCACAATACGTGACATAAACTTTGCTGCGCTCGAGCCGGGCCGTGGTAGTGGCATCCATCTCGCGATGCGGAAAGCTTATCGCGCCGCAAATATGCCCGGCGCGATAAGCCTCCGGCGCGCGAGCATCGATTACCACGATATCCGGGATTTGCCGCTCCAGATCTTCCGCCAGATCCCAGGCATCGGTGTAAAAAGCGAGTTTTGCCTGCAGATAGTCGTGGCTTTGCTGCGGGGTGGCGGCCGGAATTCGTAAAACCGATGACATAGTGATTCTCCTGTTGTGGTGAGTCTGCAGTTTACGGCAAAGTGGACTGCTTACTGATACCCATTCTCCATCAGGTATAAGACCCATATGTCTGCTCCGTTACTACAACTTTTCCAGCATCAGACCAGTGGTGGCGTGCGCGAGCGGCTCTGCTCTACTTTGCGACTGGCGATCAACCGGCACCATCTGCATGCTGGTCAGCAGTTGCCGTCCAGTCGGCAGCTGGCGCAGGATCTGCGTCTGTCACGTGTGACGGTGGAAGCGGCCTACGGACAGCTGGAGAGTGAAGGCTATCTGCGACGCGAAACCGGTCGCGGTACTTTTGTTGCCATCATCATCCCCACCCACTCATCATCATTACCTGCCCGGCCTCAGCCCGTCCGTTTCTCGGCGCGGGGCCAGCAGGTACTGGCAACCGGTGGCTGTCAGGATCCCCCTTTTCCTCATGCGTTCGCCGCCGGTTCACCGGAGTTACGCGCTTTTCCCCACGACACCTGGCGACGCCTCGGCAGCAGCGTGCAGCGTTCACTGGGGAGCGCCGCAATGGGATATGGCGATCCCTGCGGCTACCTGCCGTTACGCAGCGCACTCGCGGATTATCTGGCGCTTTCCCGGGGCGTGGTATGCCAGCCGGAACAGGTGATCATTCTGACCAGTTCACAACAGGCACTGCAGTTACTGGCAATGATGTTCGTCGATCCCGGTGATGAGGTATGGATGGAGGAGCCGGGCTATCCTGGTGCGCGTAACGCCTTTCTGGCTGCCGGCGCACAGGTGCGCGGGATTGGGGTCGATGCCGAAGGTGCCATCCCCGCCAGCGGCAGTGCAAAGCTGATGTACCTGACGCCATCGCATCATTATCCTGGCGGCGTGACGCTGAGCCTGGCGCGACGCCTGGCGTGGCTGGAGTGGGCGCAGTATAACCGGTGCTGGCTGATCGAAGACGATTATGACAGCGAATTTCACTACGACGAACGTCCTATCCCTGCGCTACAGGGACTGGATCGCCATCAGCGGGTGATTACGCTGGGTACCTTCTCGAAGTCGCTGTTTCCCTCACTGCGGCTGGCCTGGATGGTGGTCCCGCCCGCGCTGATTACCCCCATAGGCCAGGCACGCAGCGTGCTGGATGGACACAGCGCCCTGCTGCCGCAGGCTGTCACCGCCGCCTTTCTGCAACAGGGACATTTCGCCAGCCATCTGCGGCTGATGCGTCAGCTCTATCGCAGCCGTCGCGATCTGCTGCTAACGCTAATCGCTCAGCAACTGTCGCCGTGGATCACGCCGATTGCCAGCGGCGGCGGGTTACAGGTAACTGTCAGACTGCAACAGGATGAAGCGCGATTAACCGCACTGGCGGCTCAACAGGGTCTGCTGCTGCCGCGTCTGAGCCCGCTCTATGCCGGGTCTTCGTCTCAGCAGGGCTGGATGCTGGGCTTTGCCGCACTGACGCCTGACGAGATTGTGGCAGGATGCGATACATTGCTGCGGCTGCTGCAGCGGGAGGGCTAAAACGGAGGGTTGAACGAGGTAACGCGGATGGGCTGTAAAACAAAAAGGGCCGGCAAGCCGGCCCTTCAGAGTGCTGACGTAATAATTACGCCTGATATTTACGCATGGTCAGCGTGGCGTTGGTGCCGCCAAAACCAAAGCTGTTAGACATCACGGTAGTCAGCTCTTTTTCCATCGGCTCAGTGACGATGTTCATACCGGTTGCTGCCGCGTCAAGCGAGGTGATGTTGATGCTTGGCGCGATAAAGCCATGCTCCAGCATCAGCAGCGAGTAGATCGCTTCCTGCACGCCAGCCGCACCCAGAGAGTGGCCGGTCATCGCTTTCGTTGCTGAGATGTATGGCGTGTTATCGCCAAACACTTCACGAATCGCACCCAGCTCTTTCACATCACCCACCGGGGTAGAGGTTCCGTGGCTGTTCAGATAGTCAATTGGGGTATCGACACCGTGCATCGCCATCTTCATGCAGCGCACTGCGCCTTCACCTGATGGAGCAACCATGTCTGCACCGTCTGAAGTGGCACCATAACCGACGATTTCGGCATAGATATGCGCACCACGTGCCAGCGCATGCTCCAGCTCTTCAACGACGACCATGCCACCGCCACCGGCGATAACAAAGCCGTCGCGCTCATTGTCATAAGTGCGTGACGCTTTTTCAGGCGTGTCGTTGTAACGGGTAGAGAGCGCGCCCATGGCGTCGAACTCACAGGCCATTTCCCAGCACAGCTCTTCGCCGCCACCTGCGAAAACGATATCCTGTTTGCCAAGCTGGATCTGCTCAACGGCGTTACCGATACAGTGCGCAGAGGTGGCACAGGCTGAGCTAATCGAGTAGTTTACGCCATGAATTTTGAATGGCGTTGCGAGGCAGGCAGAGACGCCAGAGGCCATCGCTTTGGTGACCACATAAGGGCCAACCGCTTTCAGGCCGCGTGGGCTGCGCATTGCATCAGCACCAAATACCTGGAAACGAGGGGAGCCGCCGCCTGAACCCGCAATCAGACCCACACGTGGGTTGCTCTGATACGCTTCAGCGCTGAGGCCAGAATCTTTAATCGCTTCTTCCATGGAAAGATAAGCATAGATGGACGCATCACTCATAAAGCGCACAACTTTGCGATCGATGAGGCCGGTGGTATCTAATTTAACGTTACCCCAGACGTGACTACGCATGCCGGAATCTTTCATCTCTTCAGAAAAGGTGATGCCAGAGCGTCCTTCACGCAGAGATGACAGCACCTCCTGCTGGTTATTACCAATACTGGAAACGATCCCTAAGCCAGTAATCACAGCACGTTTCATTCAATCTTCCTCATCCACTTCTTCTTAATTGGCATGCACTCTAGCGTACACTTGTACGCCGAACAAGTCCGATCAGCTATTTCCTTTTGTAAATTTGCGTCATGTCACGCGGGTCGCTAGAATCGCGCCACTGCCTGAAAAACGAGCCTTTACCGTGAAATTGACCCCGGTTGAACATGCAAAGCTAAACTGGAATGAACAGGGTACACCTGTTTCCCGAGCGTTTGGCGATGTCTATTTCTCTAATGACAACGGTCTGGAAGAGACACGCTATGTCTTCCTTGGCGGCAACGGTTTTCCCCAGCGTTTTGCTGAGCATCCGCGCGATCTGCTGATCGTGGCGGAGAGCGGTTTTGGCACCGGTCTCAATTTCCTGACGCTGTGGCAGGCGTTCGATGCGTTTCAGCGCGAACAGCCCGACGCCACTTTAAAACGTCTGCATTTCATCAGCTTTGAGAAATTTCCGTTAACCCGTGAAGATTTAACCGCAGCGCAGCAGCACTGGCCCGAACTGGCCCCCTGGGCGGAGGCGCTGCAGGCGCAGTGGCCCGCTGCCCTGCCCGGCTGTCAGCGTCTGCTGTTTGATGGCGGCCGCATCACGCTCGACCTGTGGCTGGGCGATATTAACCTGCTGATGGGTCAGCTGGATGAGAGCCTGAATCGTCAGGTGGATGCCTGGTTCCTGGATGGGTTCGCGCCCTCAAAGAACCCGGATATGTGGACGCCGGAGCTGTTCGGCATGATGGCAAAACTGGCGCGGCCGCAGGGGACCTTCGCGACTTTTACAGCTGCAGGTATTGTCCGGCGCGGTCTGCAGCAGGCGGGCTTTGCGGTCATTCGCCGCAAAGGATTTGGCCCGAAGCGCGAAATGCTATGCGGGCCGTTGCAGGATGCGCCTCCGCTGCCCGCCGCGCAGCCCTGGTATCATCGTCAAGCTGCGGAGCAGCGTGATGTGGCCCTGATTGGCGGTGGCGTCGCCAGTGCCACCCTGGCGCTGGCACTGCTGCGTCGCGGCTGGCGGGTAACACTTTATTGCGCCGATGAGGCGCCCGCGCTGGGCGCATCCGGCAATCGTCAGGGAGCGCTCTATCCGCTGCTCATTCAGCACGACCCGGCGCTTGCCACTTTTTTCCCCTCGGCCTTCAGCTTTGCCCGGCGGCTCTATGATCAACTAACCGTCACCTATGAGCATCACTGGAGCGGGGTGCTGCAGCTGGGCTGGGATGAGAAAAGCCGTAAGAAGATCGATCAGATGCTGGCGATGGACCTGCCTGAAATCATCGCCTGTGGCGTCGATGTGGCAGAAGCTGAAAAACTGGCAAATGTTGAACATGGCTGTGGCGGCATTTTCTATCCGCAAGGCGGCTGGCTCTCACCGGCAGAGCTGACCACCGCGATGCTGGCGCATGGCGAGACCCAGGGATTGCGCATTCACTGGCTGCACCGGGTGAGCACGCTTTCCCGGGAGGATGATCACTGGACGCTGACGTTCAGCGATCGTCCGGCGGTGCGTCATCCGACCGTCGTACTGGCAAACGGTCATGCGATTGCCGACTTTGCGCAAAGCGCCCCGCTGCCGACCTATCCGGTGGCCGGTCAGGTAAGCCATGTTCCCTCCACGCCCGGCCTCAACGCGCTGCAAACGGTGCTCTGTTACGACGGCTATCTGACCCCTGTCAGCCCGCAGTTTGGTACGCACTGTATCGGGGCCAGCTATCACCGCGGCGATACCGCAACCGCGTATCGGGAAGAGGATCAGCAGGAGAACCGCAGCCGCCTGCTGCATTGCCTGCCTGACAGCAGCTGGGCCGAAACGGTGGATATCAGTGATGGAGAGGCAAGAATGGGGGTGCGCTGCGCTACCCGGGATCACCTGCCGATGGTGGGCGGCGTGCCGGATTATGCTGCTACGCTGGCGCAGTATGCTGATTTACCAGCACAGCAGGCAGCAGGCGGCGATATCGCTGACGCACCCGACCTTGCGGGCTTGTATCTGTTTGGGGCGCTGGGATCGCGCGGCCTGTGCAGTGCGCCGCTGGCGGCCGAAGTGCTGGCAGCTCAGCTGGCGGGCGAGCCGCAGCCTCTGGATGCCAGTACCCTGGCAGCACTCAATCCGAATCGTTACTGGGTGAGGAAATTACTGAAGGGAAAAGCCGTTTAGCGGACGCTAAGGGCGGCATGCCGCCCTGCACCATTACGCGGAGAGCTGGCGTGCCTGAACAAACAGGTTATCCCACATCCCGACCACTAATGCCTGGTCGCGCGGCGAGAGTTCTCCGGCAGCTATGGCATTTTGCAGACTGCGGGTCACCTGAATCTGCAGCGCTTCTGGCGTATGTTCGCCCAGTTGCTCCACTTCAGCGACGGCCAGTGTCAGATGCCCGCGCAGATAACCGCTGGCGAACAGCTCATCGTCACTGGCATGCTCGACCATGTCGTCAATCAGGGCCAGAATACGCGCTTCAAATTCTGCGATCATCTCAATTCCTCTTTTAATAATGCCGTTCTGCATCACAGATCGTCCGGCCAGGGAAACTGCGATGCTGTTAATGAAGGCCTGCCATAAAATTCCGCCAGGGCGGTAATAAAACGCGCGGGACGGTCGGGAATGCCCGACGTCAGATAGCTCATGACCTGAGCATGCACTTTACGCTGGAACGCAATGCGATCCGGCTCACAATCTCCGTCGAGATTGTCACAACTCACGTTGAAGGGAAAGCCTGCCGCCGTACAAAACATCCATTCCAGCGCCTGTGGCTTCACTTCCACCGCTTCAAACTGACTCTGGGTCAGCGCATCGCGGCCATCCGGACAGTACCAGTAGCCAAAATCGACCAGTTTGCGGCGCGCTTCACCGGCGATGCACCAGTGAGAGATCTCATGCAGGGCGCTGGCATAGAAGCCGTGAGCAAAGACCACACGATTCCACGGCGATTCGGCATCAGCAGGAAGATAGATCGGTTCATCATCGCCTTTAATTAGACGGGTCTGAAATTCATCGCTGAAACAGCGATCAAACAGCGTGATCAGCTGTTCATAATGATGTGTCGGGTTCATGACGGTATCAGGTTTTAGGTTACGATTGCAGCGTGGCAAGCCAGGCCATAACGGCGCTGCCATGGCTGTCCCACAGTAATTTAATGCTCATGACGGCAGACACAATCACCACCATCGGGCGGATCAGCTTCTGTCCGCGGCTCAGCACCAGTCTTGCGCCCAGACGCGCGCCGCAGAAAGCGCCGAGCATCATGATCAGGCCGGTTCCCCACACCACTTTGCCGCCGAACATAAAGAACAGCAGGCTGCCGAGGTTCGAGGTGAAATTGAGGACCTTGGCATGGGCGGTCGCTTTGGCAAGGTTGTAGCCGCAGAGCGTGACGAAAGCCAGCGCATAAAAAGAGCCTGCGCCCGGTCCGAAAAATCCGTCATAGAATCCCACAGCCCCGCCGCCGACCAGCGCATAGGCCAGACCATGCAGGCGACGCGCCTGATCCACTTCGCCGAGGCGCGGCATCAGCAGGAACCACAGACCGATAGCGATTAAAAACAGCGGCAGCATCTGGCGCAGGAAATCCGCCTGCAGGCGCTGAATCAGTATCGCGCCCAGCACGGAACCCAGCAGCGTCATGGCAATGTTCAGCCACTGTTCATTCAGATTGACCGCACCACGCCGGATAAAGTAGAGACTGGCGGAAAACGATCCACCGACCGATTGCAGTTTATTGGTCGCCAGCGCCTGGGCCGGAGAGAGGCCCGCCGCCAGCAACGAAGGTACCGTAAGTAATCCCCCGCCACCCGCGATTGAATCAATAAAACCGGCGAGCATGGCGATTAAAAACAGCAGCCCGACGAGCAGCGGGCTGACCACAAACCAATCCATGGAATCCCTTACAGTAGATGTTTATCCAGCAGGGCCTGACAGGCAGGCGGTAATGGCGGCGGCTCACGTTTCACCGGCGCGCCCGAACCAGGCTGTTTCGGCAGGAACCAGCTCTGCAGCTCTGCGCCACAGCCATCGCCAGCAGGCGGTGCGGGCTGATCTTCACAGCCAATGCTGCCCGCCGGGCAGCGCAGGCGCACATGCATATGGGCCCGGTGAGCAAACCACGGGCGCACTTTACGCAGCCAGTCACGATCGTTACCTGCATCGGCACAAAGCTGCTTTTTAATCGCCGGATTGACGAAGATGCGTGTCACATCATCATCTTTGGCGGCCAGTTTAATCAGGCTATCAATTTCCGGCTGCCAGTGACGCGCAATAACATTTTTGTCACCCGGCCCGACCAGATCGAGCGGCTGCGGCTTCAGCAGTTGCTGGGCGCTCCAGCGGGTTTTCGGCAGTTGCAGCCAGATATCGACATCCAGCCCGGTCTGATGACTGGCGTGACCGCTGCTGAAACGTCCGCCTGCTGCCATGCCCATGTCACCAATCAGCACGTTGCCCAGTTGCAGGTTATGCACCTGCGTACTGAGCCGCTGAATAAACTGAATCAGATCGGGATGACCAAAGTAGCGCCGCTGATCCTGACGCATCACCTGATAGTGCGGTGAATTCAGCGGCAGCGCCTCGGCGCCAACAATACAGCCGTTGGCAAAGCCGCCGATTGACTGCGGTGCGCCGGTGATCGGCTGCTGGATGCGTTGCCACGGCGTCGCCGCCAGGCTGGAGGCGCTGATTAACAGCGCACTCAGGGTAAGCAGAAGAGCCTTCATGGCATCACCAGCGCGGTACGGAGCTGTTAACGTCACCGTTCTGCGCCCGCTGGCGCAGCAGATGATCCATCAGGACGATCGCCATCATCGCCTCGGCGATCGGCACTGCGCGGATCCCGACGCAGGGATCGTGGCGGCCTTTAGTGATCATCTCCACTTCTTCGCCGTCGCGGGTAATGGTTTTACCCGGCACGGTAATGCTGGAGGTCGGTTTCATCGCCAGATTGGCGCTGATGGTCTGGCCGCTGCTGATACCGCCCAGAATACCCCCGGCGTGGTTGCTCTGGAAACCATCGTGGCGGATCTCGTCGCGATGCTGACTGCCGCGCTGGTTAACCACCGCAAAGCCGTCACCGATTTCAACGCCTTTAACGGCATTGATGCTCATCAGCGCATGCGCCAGATCGGCATCCAGTCGGTCAAATACCGGCTCGCCCAGGCCTGGCGGCACGTGATCTGCCATGACTGTGACTTTAGCGCCAATGGAGTCGCCCTCTTTTTTCAGGCCGCGCATCAGTTCATCCAGCGCCTCCAGCTTGTCCGCATCCGGGCAGAAGAACGGATTCTCTTCCACGATGCTCCAGTCTTTCAGCTCACAGGCGATGTCACCAATCTGTGACAGATAGCCGCGCACCACCACACCGTGTTTCATCTGCAGGTATTTCTTGGCTATCGCACCGGCCGCCACGCGCATCGCGGTTTCGCGCGCCGACGAGCGGCCACCGCCACGATAGTCACGCTGACCATATTTCTGCTCATAGGTGTAATCAGCATGGCCCGGACGGAAGAGATCTTTGATAGCGCCGTAATCCTGCGAACGCTGATCGGTGTTCTCAATCAGCAGGCCAATCGAGGTGCCGGTGGTCACCCCCTCAAACACACCGGACAAAATTTTCACCTGATCCGGCTCGCGGCGCTGCGTGGTATAGCGCGATGTGCCAGGGCGGCGGCGATCAAGATCATGCTGAATATCCGCTTCGGTCAGCGGAATGCCTGGCGGCACGCCGTCAACGATACAGCCCAGCGCAAGCCCATGGGACTCGCCAAAGGTCGTTACTCGAAAAAATTGCCCGATGCTGTTTCCGGCCATGCTATTTCCTTCTCAGGGTTCCGCGGGCGATGCTTCGCCCCATTTTTAGTCTTTGTAAAAAGAGAAATGGTGTTGTGCGTCGACAATCTGCTGGCGCGTCAGCGTAAAGACGCCGTCACCGCCGTTGTCGAATTCCAGCCAGGTAAAGGGCACATCGGGATACTGCTCGATCATGTGCACCATACTGTTACCCACTTCGCAGACCAGGACGCCCTGCTCGCTGAGATAATCCGGTGCACAGGCCAGAATGCGACGCACCAGCTTCAGGCCGTCGCTGCCTGCCGCCAGCCCCAGCTCTGGTTCGTGGCGATATTCGTTCGGCAGATCATCCATATCTTCCGCATCAACATACGGTGGATTGGTGACGATCAGATCATATTTCAGCGGTGGCAATTCGCGGAACAGGTCAGCGCGAATCGGCGTAACCTGATGAATCAGGCCATGTTCTTCAATGTTCTGCTCGGCAACCGCCAGCGCACCGGTAGAGATATCCACCGCGTCCACTTCCGCTTCCGGGAAGGCATAGGCGCAGGCAATCGCGATACAGCCGCTGCCGGTACACATATCCAGAATATGATGGGGTGGCGTGCTGACCAGACCGGCAAAGCGGTTCTCAATCAGTTCGCCAATCGGTGAACGCGGCACCAGCACGCGCTCATCAACAAAGAACTCGTGGCCGCAGAACCAGGCTTTATTGGTCAGATAGGCGACCGGAATGCGCTCGTTAACGCGACGAATGACGCGCTCGACGATCAGAAGACGTTCGCTGGCGGTAAGACGCGCATTGCGCATATCTTCAGGAATATCCAGCGGCAGCCAGAGTGACGGCAGGACCAGTTGAACGGCTTCGTCCCAGGGATTGTCTGTGCCATGTCCGTACCAGATTCCGGCAGCGGAAAAGCGGCTGACCGCCCAGCGCAGCATGTCCTGAATGGTGTGCAGTTCGTTCACTGCCTCATCGACGAAAATTTTGTCCACGTAGCCCTCCGCAGGCCTTTTGCTAAATCGGCCAGTAGTGTGCCATGAAGCCGGGGAGAATTCAGCGCAGCGAGGTGAAAAAGCTGACATTTAATGACGCTTAACGGTAAGGTATCGGCTCTGCTGTGTGACAGCCTTTTCTGATATGACTGACCTGCCATGAGTAAAAAAACACCACTAAGCCCGGATGACCAGGCGCTGTTTCGCCAGTTAATGACGGGGACACGCCAGTTGAAACAGGACACGTTTGTCCACAAAGCGCCGGTTAAAACCCGCCAGATCCCGGTAAAGCGTCTGCTTTCAGAGCAGGCGGACAACAGTCATTACTTTTCGGATGAGTTTCAGCCGCTGCTCTCAACGGAAGGTGCCACCCGTTATGTGCGCGCCGATGTCAGCCATTTTGAGCTGAAAAAATTACGTCGTGGCGACTATACGCCAGAGATTTTCCTCGATCTGCACGGCTTAACGCAGCAGCAGGCCAAGCAGGAGCTGGGGGCACTGATCGCCGCCTGCCGCCGTGAACATCTGTTCTGCGCCAGCGTCATGACCGGTCATGGAAAGCATATTCTGAAGCAGCAGACGCCGCTGTGGCTGGCCCAGCATCCGTGGGTGATGGCTTTTCATCAGGCACCCAAAATGTTCGGCGGTGACGCCGCGCTGCTGGTTTTGATTGAGATTGAGGAGTGGCAACCGCCTGAATTGCCCTGAGAGGGGCCGGAATGATCGGCCCACAGACGTCAGATTGCTTTAGCCAGCTTTTTGGGACTGACATGCCACAGCAGTTTACCGGCACTCGCCGCGGGATCGAATTCCACGCAGGCAATAGCGGAAGTGGCAAACATTGGCGGTGCTTCCTGCGGGCACAGTTCAGAGACTAAATACCCCACCAACGGTAAATGTGAGATCACCAGAGCCGATTTCACCCCTTCATTCGCCAGGGCCTGCAGATAGCACCCGACCATCTCCGGATCGCCGCCCGGCGTTAATTCCGGCAGAACGTCCTGGCTTTCCGGCAGGGGAAAGGCTTCACGCACGGTCGCGAGCGTTTGCTGCGCGCGTAAATAGGGACTCACCAGGACACGCTCAATGTCCGGCGTCTGGCTGTTAAGCCAGTTGGCCATCTGACGTGATTCATTGCAGCCACATAAGGTTAAAGGCCTGACTGAATCACTGGCTGCTTCCAGAGCCGCATCGCCGTGACGCATGATAAAAACTTGCATAAAGCACCGCTGTTGTTTGTCGACATCGCCCGACGCGTAGCGCCTGACTCTTCACTCTGCGAATGAACGCTGTGTTTTACCCTAATGGCTTTAGTATAGTCAACCGGTTGTTTATTAAATAAGCACTTCTCAGAATCATGCTGCGCCGCACACTCTGGCGGCGCTTTTCTAAGCCGCTGAATCGGATTGGTTATTCCATTTTCAGCAGAAATGTAAAATTTCGTCTATTTTGCAGCCGCCTGAATCAGCGCCTCACAGGGTGTGAATCGTTCGCCATGCTGCTGCGCAAGCCGGGTTAATCTGTTGACCACGTCCGCCGCGCCCAGTTTGTCCATGTAGTGGAACGGGCCGCCTAAGAAAGGCGGAAAGCCGATGCCAAACACCGCACCAATATCCCCATCGCGGGCGCAGCGAACCACCTGCTCATCAAGACAGCGTGCAGCTTCGTTCAGCATCATCATCACGCAGCGTTCAGCAATCTGCGCTTCGCTCTGCCTGGCCTGCGGCGAGACTTTCAGCAACGTATACAGCGAAGCGTCCGGTTTTTTACGCTGCCAGCGCGGCTGGTCATAGCGATAAAAGCCTTTGCTGTTTTTACGTCCCTTGCGGCCATCTTTCAGCACCGCATCAAAAGCGGCTGGCGCGGCAAAGCGTTCACCATAAGCCTGATACAGGATGGGACTGATTTTGCTGCCAACGTCGATACCGACCTCATCCAGCAGCTGAATCGGGCCGACCGGGAAACCAAACTTCACCAGCGCCCGATCAATATGGTCAATCGGCTCGCCCTCCAGCAGGCAGCGCATCGCTTCATTTATATAGGGCGTCAGGATGCGGTTAACATAGAAGCCAGGCTTGTCCGCCACCACAATCGGGGTTTTACCCTGGCTGCGCGCCAGCGTCACAATCGTCACCAGCGTCGCGGTAGAGGTATTCAGATGAGGAATCACCTCCACCAGCGGCATTTTCTCTACCGGACTGAAATAGTGCAGCCCGATGACGTTCTCAGGACGCTGGGCGCCGGCGGCGATCGCCTCAATCGGCAGCGAAGAGGTATTGGAGGCAAACAGCGTATGCGGCTGACAGTGTGCCTCCACTTCGCTGACCATCTGCTGCTTCAGGGCTAAATCTTCAAATACGGCTTCAATTACCACGTCGCGCTGTGAGAAGCCCTGATAATCGATGCCGCCCGTGATACTTGCCATCTGCTGCTGACGCTGTGCCGGAGTGAGCTGGCGGCGTTTAACCTTTTTGCTCAGCAGTTCCCAGCTGGTTTTCAGCGCATGGTTCACCCCTTCCAGGCTGATATCTTTAATGCGTACCGGCAACCCGGCGTTGATTGCAGTGACGCTGGCGATGCCGCCGCCCATCAGGCCGCCGCCGAGGATACCAACACGCTTAACGGTGCCGGGTTCCGCTTCACCGCCCCGCTCCTTTTTCATAGCCGTAGTCGCGAAAAAGATCCCGCGCAGCGCAACCGATTCTGGCGTCATCGCCAGCTCACCAAAAGCGCGTGCTTCAGCCTCATGTCCGGCCCGACTGCCCTGCTCCAGCCCGATGCGTACCACCTCAATAATGCGTTTTGCCGCCGGATAGTTACCCTGTGTTTTGGCTGCGGTCTGTCGGGTCGCCAGCGCAAACAGCGCCTGACGGCCAACCGGACCATGCAGCAGACGATCGCGCAGCGGCAGCGTTCGTCCACTAACCTTGCCCTTTTTCACCCGGGCGATGGCGGTCTCCAGCAGAATCGCCTGCGGCACCGCGTCATCGACCACGCCCAGCTTACGGGCCTGTTTCGCCCGCAGGGCTTTGCCGGTCAGAATCAGTGGCAGCGCCTGCTGCACGCCGATTAAGCGTGGCAGCCGCTGAGTGCCGCCAGAGCCTGGCAGTAAGCCGAGCTGCACCTCCGGCAAACCGAGGCGGGTTTTATCATCCAGCGAGCAGATACGGGCATCACAGGCCAGCGCCAGTTCCAGTCCGCCTCCCAGGCAGGCGCCGTGGATCGCCGCGACCACCGGGAACGGCAGCGCGTCAAGCGCAGCCATCACTTCCTGGCCCTGTTTTGCCAGCGCTTCGGCTTCCTGCGCGCTCTTACAGCGGTCAATCATGCTGATGTCTGCGCCCGCGATGAAGTTGTCCGCTTTGCCGGAAATCAGCACCAGGCCAGCCAGTTGCGGATCGCGCCGCGCCTCCGCAATGATGGCGGTGATGTGCCCGGCAAATTCCGCTTTCAGGGTGTTCATCTTCTCACCAGGGACATCGATCGTAATGATGCCAACGTGATCCAGTCGCATCTTCAGATGAAACGCATTCTGCTCCATTATTCGGCCTCCAGAATCATTGCCGCACCCAGGCCGCCTGCCGCACAGGCCGTGACCAGTCCTAACCCGCCACCGCGACGGCGTAATTCATTCAGCGTCTGGGTGATCATGCGCGCACCCGTGGCGGCAAAAGGATGACCATAGGCAATCGATCCTCCCAGCACGTTAAAGCGCTCTTCATTCACTTCGCCCAGCGCGTGTGGCCGATTCAGCACCTCACGGGCAAAGCGCTCGTCGCGGAACATTTGCAGGTTGCTCAGTGTCTGGGCAGCAAATGCTTCATGCATATCGATCAGCGTCAGATCGGCCAGGGTTATGCCGGCGCGATCCAGTGCCAGTGGTGAAGCGTACGCCGGGCCCAGCAGCATATCCTGCTGCACACCAATGGCGGTAAAGGCGTAACTGCGCAGATAGCCCAGCGGCCTGATGCCCAGTTCGCGGGCGCGGCCCTCGCGCATCAGAATCACTGCCGCCGCGCCGTCGGTGAGGGGCGTGCTGTTGGCCGCGGTGACGCTGCCGTGCTGGCGATCAAATGCCGGACGCAGTCGGGCGTAATCCTCCGCTTTGGCATTCATCCGCACGTTATTGTCCTGATCGATGGCGCTTTTCCACGGCGGCACAAAGGCTGCCATGACTTCCTGATTCAGTACCCCGGATTGCCAGGCCCTGGCGGCATGCTGATGGGATCGCAGCGCCAGCGCATCCTGTGCTTCGCGAGTGATGCCGTGACTCTTAGCCATCTGCTCCGCAGTGTCGCCCATGCGCAGGCCGGTCGAATACTCCGCCACTGCGGGCGGGACCGGCAGCAGATCACGCGGACGCAGACGCCGCAGAATGTGCAGTTTTTGACCGAAGCTGCGGGCTTTATTGAGATCCACCAGCGCGCGGGCCAGCGTTTTACTGACCCCAATCGGCAACACCGACGAAGAGTCTGCGCCTCCGGCGATACCGGCAGAGATGGTGCCCGCCAGCAGACTTTCTGCCACATTCGCTACCGCCTGAAAGCTGGTGGCGCAGGCACGGCTGACGCTGTAGGCGTCGGTATGCACACTCAGCCCGCTGCTTAATACAATTTCACGCGCAATGTTCGGCGCTTCCGGCATCTGCACCACCTGCCCAAAGACCAGTTGCTCGATCACCTCAGCCGGCAGTTCACTGCGCGCCATTAATTCGCTGACCACCATGCGTCCCAGCTCAATGGCGGGAATACCATGAAAGCCGGTCGCCTGGCGTAAGAAAGGGGTGCGTAATCCGTGGGTTATTGCGATGCGTTCACCATCACGCGTCAGCAGCGGCTGCGCTTTGCTCATTGTTCTCACCTGTGGCTGGGACTGTGGCATCATTGCCTGAAGAGGTCTGACCTGATCAGTGTTAACCACAAGCGGGTGAGCCGCCAATATCGGAAGGGAAAAAGTGCGAAGGGAAACACGAAAATGAAAAACGCCGCAGTGACGCGGCGTAATGATACTTAACGCAAACCGAGCTGAAAAATCATGGTTTCAGCCTGGCAGCTGAAGGTGAAATCGATATCCAGCTGCACACCCTGATCCACTTCGCTGAAACGCGATTCAATCAGACAGGGTTCCGATTCAACCTCGCGGGCACGTTCGGTCAGTTGCGCTAATTTCGCTTCCGCATCGGCACGCTGAGCAAACCATTCTGACCAGCTGGCGGTGCAATCGGTGTTATCCATTACCGTGCCGACATCAACACAACAACAGGCTGCGGTTTCGGTCGCACTGCATTTTTTAATGGCATCAGTCATTTCATTCTCCAGACCAGCAATTGCATAGGTTGAGCGATTTTATGGACGAAATCTTACCTGCTCGCTGAAAGATGCGCCACGCACCTGTTGCTAAGTGACGAATATCACAATAAAAATTGATCCAGAACAAACTGGAATGGTTATGCTGTCCAGGATCAGGGGCTTTTTGTTATGCAGATCGAATTTTAAGCGATCAAACCTGAAATATTTTAAAAACAATATTGCAACATGCACACAGGTCGGACCTATACTCTCCGCACTGGTCTGATATGTGCGCTTTACATCAGTCCCTACAATCCGCCGTCCTTTGTTACGCGACGTTATAGCGTTAAATAATAATTCACATGAGGTTGTGGTCATGAACCATAAAAACCTGTTTGCAAAGTCAGCCGTGGCGGCTGCAGTGGCGCTTGTTTCTTCCCACGTTTACGCTGCTGGGTTTCAGTTAAATGAATTCTCTTCGATTGGTTTAGGTCGCGCATATTCAGGCGAAGGGGCAATGGGTGATACCGCGGCGTCTGCCAGCCGTAACCCGGCGACAATGGCGTTAATGGATCGCCCGGAATTTTCTATCGGGGCCGTCTATATTGCGCCGGATGTAAATATCAGTGGTCGCAGTCCCAGTGGTCGCAGCCTGGATGCAAATAATATTGCCCCTAATCAGTGGGTACCCAATATTCATTATGTCCAGCCCATCAACGATCAGTGGTGGATTGGCGCATCTGCAACCTCAAACTACGGCTTAGCAACAGAGTTTAATAATGGCTACACCGCTGGCGGTTACGGCGGTAAAACTGACCTGATGACCGGCAATTTAAATCTCAGCACTGCTTATCGCTTTAATGAACATTTTAGTGCAGGCATCGGTTTTGATGCGGTTTACGCTAAAGCCAAAATTGAGCGTTATGCCGGTGAGTCAGGCGCGAGGCTGGGGGTTCCGGCTGATACGCAGGTTGCCCATCTGAAAGGCGATGAGTGGGGTTACGGCTGGAATGCTGGCATCCTGTATGAAGTGGATGAAAATAACCGCTTCGGCTTTACCTATCGTTCAGAAGTGAAAGTCGACTTTGATGGCGATTACAAAAGTAATCTCTCATCCCGGCTGAATGCGGTGAATAATCCGGAAGTGTCAGGCGTACCTTTTGGCACCAACGGCACCACCGTTCCAGGCGCGTTAACGCTGAATCTGCCAGAGATGTGGGAAGTGTCGGGCTGGCATAAAGTGGCACCGCAGTGGGCAGTTCACTACAGCATGGCTTACACCAGCTGGAGCCAGTTCCAGGAGCTGAAAGCCACTGGCTCTAACGGCCAGACGCTGTTCTATAAAGATGAAAGCTTCCACGATGCCTACCGTATTGCACTGGGCACAACCTATTCCTACGACAAGAACTGGACCTTCCGTACCGGTATTGCGTTTGATGACAGCCCGGTTCCGGCCGATAAGCGCTCTATCTCCATCCCGGACCAGGATCGTTTATGGCTGAGTGCCGGTACTTCTTATGCCTTTAACGATGATGCCTCGGTGGATTTAGGCATCTCTTATATGCACGGACAGAAAGTCACGGTGAAAGAAGGTCCTTATACCTTTACCTCTGAAGGCAAGGCCTGGCTCTACGGCGCGAACTTTAACTATAAGTTCTGACTGGATGGTACGAACAAAAAGGGCGACTCTGGTGAGTCGCCCTTTTTTGTGGCCGTGGATTGCTTAATGGCTCAGGGAGCATACGCCCTGCCCAAAGAGGCATAAACCGCCATCCCTGGCGGCGCAGCGCGGGCGATTACTCGGCGTCAATATCCTTCAGGTCATCCTGAATCGCAGCCGCGTTAGGATTATCTTCCGGCTTGAGCTTGCCGCCGCGCGCCAGGAAGTCATGACGCTGGAAGTAAGCATTACGGATAAAGGCGTACGGATCGCTCTGCTGTTTCAGGATTGCATCAGAGTCCAGCAGCTGCGCGCGAGTCTCAATCCCTTCAAGCGTCCATTTACCAATCGACATTGGCCAGGTCAGCCAGCCAAGGATCGGATAAAGCGTATCAACGTAGTCGCCGCCATCCTGACGCACCGTAAAGCTGCCGTAAGCAGGCAACTCAACATAAGGCCCGTAGCCGACGCCATAGTGACCGAGCGTAGTACCGAAACGGTGCGGCTCTTCACGCGCCAGTTCCGGATTCGCTTTACCGGCAACATCAATGAAGCCGCCCAGTCCCAGCACGCTGTTCAGGAAGAAACGGGTGAAGTGAATACCTGCATCACGTCCGTTACCGATCAGGATGGCGTTGACCATGCTGGCAGGTTCTTCCAGGTTGCCGAGGAAATTGCTCAGGCCGGTACGTGCCGGCACCGGCACATAATCACGCCAGGCCACAGCGACCGGACGCAATACATACGGATCCAGCACGTTGTAGTTAAAGTTAAACATCGTGCGGTTAAAGCCTTCGAAAGGATCGCTGCGCTGAGCAGGATCGCTATTCGCCGGCTTTGAACTGGCACAACCTACCAGAAGGACGCTGGCGACAGCCAGGCTGGTCAGGCGATAATTCATTCCAATCTCCCTGTGCGGATGAAAAAGGTCTACCCATCGTTCAGGTCACAGCCCGGTATCGAATCGACTTACCCGATGAGCATAGCTGACTTTGTGCCAGAGGCAGCAGGCAATGGCACGCATCATCCTGAACGCGGTCAGTTGATGCGTTCAGGGAAGCTGCTGATTAATCTCTACCGCGATCGGCTGATGCCCATCCCAGGGCGTCACTGCGCTCAGGCCCAGCCAGTCACCCGGCCGGGGATTGGCGCTGCCATCGCGGGAGATTCGCACCCGGACCTCGACCTGATGCTGCGCCGAAAGCAGGCGATCCGGCATCATGGCGTTGCTGTCATCCAGCGTCAGCGACAGCGGGAAGTGACTGAGCGGCATCCGCTTAACAGCCACCGGCACCGGTGAAGCACCGTCAGAAACCGAAATATACAACACTCCGTCCTGCGGTAACATTTTTTCTGCCTTAGGTGCCAGCGTCACGGTCAGCGCCAGTTGACGACTCTGTTGCCCGGCGGCACTTCTGGCCTTTTCGATGCTGCGGGCGATCATAGCGTGTCGCGAATCACCGGCCGGCAACAGACCCAGCAGGGTCTGCCATGCGTCGATAGCCTGATCATATTGCTGCTGTCCGTAAGCATTAAATGCCAGCAGGCTCAGCGTACGCAGGTTTTGCGGATCCGCTTTTAGCAATGCCTGCAGCAGCAGTGACGCCTGACGGTTATCCTGCGGATCAGGAGATCGCGTCAGGACTTCGGCATAATCCTGTTTTAGCGCCAGATCGTTGGGAGCAAGCTGTAGCGCATGCTCAAATGCCTGGCTGGCGATATCGGCATTATTCAGCACCATGCCGAGCCGTCCCAGCATCGTCCAGTCAGCCAGATTATCCGGTTCCGTTTGCAACGCGGTACGCAATCCGAGCTGTAAACGCGCCAGCTCCTCCATGCTCAGCGGTTTAGCGCCAGGATCCATCAGTCGGGCACGCAGCTCAGGATACGCCTGCTGCACCTGCTTCCAGCCCGTGAGCTGTGCCAGGCCACCGGTTTTCAGGTAAGTCCCCAGCGATACCCCAATCAGCACGATCAGGCCTGGCAGCAAAATCCAGCGGCTGCTGCTGTGTGACTTCATCGTCTGTGCCGGCGGAATATCCGCCAGCAGTGTCTGCTGTAACTCCCGCTCCATCAGCGGACGCTCAGCGACGACGCCCTGATCTTCATCCTGCGCCAGCTCATCTATCCGCTGGTGGTAGAAGCGCTGATTAAGGCGATCGCGATCGCCTGTGCTGGCCTGACGTTGCCGCCAGCCCGCCGCCATAAACAGCGTACAGGCCGCCAGCAGTAACAGAAAAAGGGTGATCCAACATGCACTCATTACGGCTTCCTGTCTGACTTCAGTAGCGCATTAAGACGCTGTTGCTCATCTTCATCCAGCTCACTGCGGGTTTTTCGCTGACGGCTGCGCAGGATAATAACCGCGCCGCCCAGCAGCGCAAACAGCGCCGGACCAGCCCACAAAACCAGGGTTGAGGGCGTGACCGGTGGCGAATAGCTGACGAAGTTGCCGTAACGCGCCACCATATAGTCGATGATCTGCTGGCGACTCTGGCCCTGTTTCATCAGCTGATAGACTTTCATCCGCATATCGGCGGCAATCATGGCATTTGAGTCGGCGATGCTGTTGTTCTGGCACTTCGGACACCGCAGTGAAGCGGTCAGGTCGCGGTATTGTTCTTCCTGGGCCACCGAGTCAAATTGCAGCGTGTCGATGCTTGCCCACAAGTTGATACTGAACAGCAAGCCGCAGAGCAGTAACAGCGTTCTCATGATCCCGCCTCCGCGCTGTATTTCACCCACAAGGGTTTCACTTCCTGATCCCAGACGCGCGCATTGAGATCGCCCGCGTGGCGATAACGGATGATCCCTTTACCGTCGATCAGAAAGGTTTCCGGCGCGCCATAGACGCCGAGATCCAGTCCCAGCATGCCGTTGCCATCATAGAGGCTAAGCGCGTAGGGGTTACCCAGCGTATTCAGCCAGTTAACCGCCTTGTGACGATCGTCTTTGTAGTTCAGCCCGACGACGCGAATGCCCCGCTCCGCCAGCGTATTCAGATACTGATGCTCGGCGCGACAGGTCGGACACCAGGTCGCCCAGACGTTCAGCAATATCGGTTTACCATCTGTCAGCACGCGCTGGTCGTAGGTTTTGCCTGGCTGATCGAGTGCTTCCAGCCGGAACAGCGGCACAGGCTTGCCGATCAGAGCGGATTCGAGACGGGTCGGATCGTCGCCATCGGCATTACGTGTCAGCTGCCACAGCAGCGCCGCCGCCAGCAACAGAAACAGCATCAGGGGAATAAACAGGATTTTCTTGTTCATATCCGCTCCTCAATTCCCGCTTTTTTGCGCGAGCGATAACGGGGATCAAACAGGCAGAACAGCCCACCCAACGCCATCAGCGCGCCACCGAACCAGATCCAGCGGACAAAGGGTTTGTAGTAGATGCGCACGGCCCAGCCGCCATCCTCCAGCTCTTCGCCCAGCGCCGCATAGAGATCGCGGCTGAAACCCCCATCAATCGCCGCTTCGGTCATCATGGTGCGGGCGGCCGTATAAAAGCGTTTCTCTGCCTGCAGCGTCGCTTCATGTTTGCCGTTGCGCGTGACATCGATGATGCCCATGCCACCGCTGTAGTTAGGCCCCTGCAGATTCTGCACGCCGCGGAAGACAAAATGATAGTGATGAATATCAATGTTATCACCCGCCTTCATCCGCACATCGCGTTCCACGCTGTACTGGGTGCTGAATGCAATACCGATCACCGTCACCCCCACCCCAAGATGGCCCAGTACCATGCCCCAGTGACTGCGCGACAGGTGACGTAAACCGGCAAAGAACGGATGACGGTGAGTGGCGCGCTCATGCAGTTCCAGCAGCGTCAGCACGATAATCCAGAGTGACATCAGCAGGCCAACCACGGTCATCGCCTCAATGCGATCCTGCAGCCACCAGGGAATAATCATGGAACATGCCAGAGTCACGATCAGCGCCAGCGCCAGCCGTTTTGCCAGCTTCTGCGGCTCATCGCGACGCCAGCGCACCAGCGGTCCGATCCCCATCAGCAGCGCAAACGGCGCCATCAGCCAGCTGAACATGGTATTGAAGAACGGCTCACCGACCGAAATGCTGCCCAGGCCCAGTTGCTTGTGCACCAGCGGCAACAGCGTGCCGAGCAGAACCACCAGCATCGCGGCAATCAGCAGCACGTTATTACCCAGCAAAAACGATTCGCGCGACCAGGTTTCATTCTGCACCCGGCCACGTACCTGCCCGCCTTTAATCGCGTAGAGCAGGAGCGAACTGCCGATAACAATCACCAGAAACGCGAGGATAAACATCCCGCGTGCCGGATCGGAGGCGAAGGAATGCACCGACACCAGCACCCCGGATCGCACCAGGAACGTCCCCAGCAGGCTCAGCGAAAACGCGGTAATCGCCAGCAGCACGGTCCAGGCCTTAAAGGTGCCTCGCTTTTCAGTGACCGCCAGCGAGTGCATCAGGGCGGTGCCTGCCAGCCACGGCATAAACGACGCATTTTCAACCGGGTCCCAGAACCACCAGCCGCCCCAGCCCAGCTCGTAATAGGCCCAGGCCGAGCCAAGGACGATACCAATCGTCAGAAAGACCCAGGCCGCCGTGGTCCAGGGACGCGACCAGCGCGCCCAGGCCGTATCCAGCCGACCGGCCATCAGCGAGGCGATAGCAAAGGCAAACGCCACCGAAAAGCCGACATAGCCCATATAGAGCAGCGGCGGATGGAAGATCAGGCCGATATCCTGCAGCATCGGATTCAGGTCGTGCCCGTCTATCGGAAAGTCCGGCAGCGTGCGGCCAAATGGATTCGAGGTCAGCAGGATAAACAGCAGGAAGCCGAGATTGATCATCCCCATGACCGCCAGCACGCGTGCCAGCGCATCCTGCGGCATACCGCGACTGAATATCGCCACCGCCAATGTCCAGGTGCTGAGCAGCAACACCCACAACAGCAGCGATCCTTCATGCGCGCCCCAGGTGGCGGCAATGCGATAATAAACCGGCAGCAGACTGTTGGAGTTTGTAACGACATAGGCAACGGTAAAATCGTTGCTGATAAAGGCCCAGACCAGCAGCGCAAAAGCCGCCGCGATGCAGATAAACAGACCGCAAGCCAGCGGACGCGCCATCGCCATCAGGCGGGCATCCTGGCGCACTGCGCCCCACAGCGGATAGCTGCTCAGCAGCAGGGAGAGCCCCAGCGCCAGACAGAGCAGAAAAGTACCAATCTCGGGCATCATGATGATTTATTTCCCGCCTGATACAGGGACTGCGGGCCGGTGTGATTACTCTTCATCGCGTCTTCAATCTCCGGCGGCGTATATTTCTCATCATGTTTCGCCAGCACTTCTTTGGCGATCACGTGGTTGCCCGCCGCCAGCACGCCCTGTGCGACGACGCCCTGCCCTTCACGGAACAGATCCGGCAGGATGCCTTCAAAACTGACGCTGACCACGCCGCGGGCATCATAAAGTTTGAACGACACGGCAAGCGTATTCGGATCGCGCCGGACGCTGCCGGGCATCACCATGCCGCCGACGCGCAGCCGCTGGCCCGCTTCGGGCTTCTCGTGCGCCTCGCCTTTGCCGTAGAGGATTTCACCTGGGGTATAGAACAGATCGATGTTTGAGCGCAGCGCATACATCACCAGCGCGGTGGCCAGGCCGAGGCCGAGCAGAATCGCCACTGCCGCATAGAGGCGGTTGCGTCGACGGGTATTCACAATGTCTCTCCTGCCGCTTCAGCCGCGGCTTTTTTCGATTTCGCTGCCCGGATGCGGCGTTCCCGCGCGTCGCGCTGGCGGATCTCAGCCAGCAGGCGGCGGCGCAGCAACAGGGTATGCAGCGTCAGCCCGACAAGCGGAATCAGCGTGCAGGCAACCGCCAGCCAGACATAGAAGGCGTAGCCCCCCATCTCAAAGAAAGCGTGCCAGGAGGAAAAGGCGGGTGTCATGCCTGCTCTCCTCGCTTCGCCACATCAATCGCCCAGGGACGATGACGTTCGGTTAACAGAATCAGGTTGCGCAGCCGCATCAGGGTCAGCGTGATAAACACCAGCAGATAACCGATGATTGCCCAGCGCAGCGGTGTTCGCATCACCGGCGCAATCGCCTGCTGGAGAATGCCCGACGAGCCCTGATGCAGGGTATTCCACCACTGCACTGAGAAGTGAATGATCGGCAGATTAACTACGCCGACCAGAATGAGAACACCCGCGGCCCGCCCTGCGGTGCGGCGGTCATCAAAAGCGTGCCAGAGCGCAATCACGCCCATATAGAGGAACAGCAGTACCAGCTCCGAAGTGAGGCGTGCATCCCAGATCCACCAGGTCCCCCACATCGGCTTACCCCATGCGGATCCGGTGACCAGCGCAATAAAGGTAAAGACCGCGCCCACCGGTGCCATGGCGGCGGAAACCAGATCGGCCATTTTCATCTGCCACACCAGGCCGATAAAGGCGGCGATGGCCATCGAGGCATAAATGCCCATCGACCACATCGCGGCAGGCACATGAATGTACATGATGCGGAAACTGTCGCCCTGCTGATAGTCAGCGGGAGCAAATCCAAAGCCCCAGGCCCAGCCCAGCAGCAACGCCGCCAGCCCTGAGATGGCGAACCACGGCACCAGTCGCCCCGAAAACTGATAGAGCCGTTCGGGCCTGGCCAGCTGATGTAACGCTTTCCACATATCAAATGCTCACATTAACGATAAAAGAGTGTTGCCGCGTCTTTTACGCGCGGTTATTTCAACGGCTGTTATTGCAAAGTAATTCTTAGCGCTGCCGCCGTGGCAAACGGGGAGAGCGTGGCGCTGCCCAGCAGCATCGCGCCGAGAATCGCCAGATAGCCATTAATCGGTAACCCCTGACTGGCCGCCTCCATCGCCGCACTGGCGAAGATCAAGACCGGAATAGCCAGCGGCAGCACCAGCAGGCTAAGCAGTACGCCACCACGCCGTAAACCCACCGTGAGACCTACACCAATGGCACCGAGAAAACTCAGGGTTGGCGTGCCGAGCAGCAGCGTCAAAGCCATCGCCCGCCAGCCATTAAAATCCAGTGACAGCAGCAGCGCGGCCAGCGGCGACAGGATAATCAGCGGCACGCCTGTGACCAGCCAGTGCGCCACTACTTTGCCGATAACCGTTACCGGCAGCGGCGTCGGCAGCAGTACCAGTTGCTCCAGCGAGCCATCGCTGAAGTCATCGCGAAACAGCCGCTCCAGCGCCAGCAGCGACGCCAGCAGCGCGGCAACCCAGGCTACGCCCGGTGCAATGCGTGCCAGCTGTTGCGGGTCAGGGCCGATGCCCAGCGGAAACAGGGTAATAACAATGAGGAAAAACCAGAGCGGATTGACCACATCAGCCCCGCCGCGAAAGGCGATGCGCAATTCACGCTGGATGAGGCGAAACAGCATCAGCCTGCCTCCCCGTCGCCGAGGCGAATTTTACGCACCCGCGCAGCATCCGCGGGCAAATCCTGATGGGTTGTCAGGATCACTGCGCCACCGTTATCGGCATGCCGGGCGAATTTCGCCATTAATTTTTTAACACCCGCTTTGTCGATGGCGGTCAGCGGCTCGTCGAGAATCCATATGCGGGCCTGGCTGAGCCATAGCCGCGCCAGCGCTACCCGACGCTGCTGACCCGCCGATAACCGGCTAACCGGCACCTCTTCGTCGCCCGTGAGATCGACGCTTTCCAGCGCAGCAAAGATCTGCGCATCACTGCAATCAGGATGGTAGAAACGCAGGTTTTCCAGCGGCGTAAGCACGCCTTTAACACCGGGATGATGGCCCAGATAGAGCATCGCCTGATGCCAGGCTTCGCGCTGCCGCAGAATTGGCTGCTGCTGCCAGCGTATTTCACCCTGTTCAGGACGGCTCAGACCAGCCAGCAGCCGCAAGAGTGAGGTCTTACCGGCACCATTAGGGCCTTCAATCTGCACAATGTCGCCTGCAGAGACGCGAAATGAGAGCTGCCGGAACAGCGTACGTTCGTCGTATGCACAAGTGAGCGTAATGATTTCCAACATCGAGGGGGGAATCGCACCAGCTAAAAGTGGCCGGGATATTACCACAATGTTGCTGTGGGCCGAAGTGTGAGCCACCGCTCAGTTTTGATGCCATGGGTTTATTCGTGCGGTATCGCCCGCAGTCTGAATAAAAATGCAGTTCCGAAAAACGTTGTTACGCTTATTCGCATCAATCGTTACATTATCGGCAAATAAAAAACGGCTACGCTTATTACGCGACAGCACTATCACCAGGAGAAAATATGAAGCCTTCATCAGGTAATGAACAGGGTCCTAACGACGTAGAGAGTGAAGAGAAGGATAAGGGCACTGACATCGAAGTCGATGAGGAGGCTTTACCCTCCCGCGCCGCCGCCATCCATGAAGAGATCCGCCAGGATGGGGAGAAGGAGCTGGAGCGCGATGGTATGGCGCTGCTCTGGTCAGCCATTGCGGCGGGCTTATCCATGGGCGCCTCGCTGATGGCGAAGGGGATATTTCAGGTGCATCTGGATGGCGTACCAGGGGCGTTCCTGCTTGAAAACCTGGGTTATACCTTTGGTTTTGTTATCGTCATCATGGCGCGTCAGCAGCTGTTTACCGAAAATACCGTTACGGCAGTCCTGCCGGTAATGCACAAACCGACCTGGAGTAATGGCGCTCTGCTATTACGTTTATGGGGCATCGTCTTGCTGGGTAACCTGATCGGGACGGCGCTGGGTGCGCTGGCGTTTAATGAGATGCCGATATTTGACGAGGCTACCCGTCAGGCGTTTACCAGCATCAGTATGAAGGTGATGGACAATACGCCCGGCGAGATGTTTGCCAATGCGGTGATCTCCGGCTGGATTATCGCCACCATGGTCTGGATGTTCCCCTCGGCGGGCGGCGCCAAACTGCTGGTGATTGTGATGATGACCTGGCTGGTTGCGCTGGGTGATCTGGCGCATATCGTGGTGGGATCGGTGGAAGTGCTCTATCTGGTCTTTAATGGCAGCATCAGCTGGCATGAATTCTTCTGGCCGTTTGCCCTGCCGACGCTGCTCGGCAACATTACCGGCGGCACGCTGATTTTTGCCCTGATCAGCCATGCGCAGATCCGCAACGACATGAGTGAAGCGGCTGTAGCTAAAGCGAAGGCTGAGAAGAAGAAGCAGGAGAAACGTCGCCAGCGTGAAGAGCAGGAAAAGGCTGAGTAAGAAGAAAGGCAGACAGTTTACCCTGTCTGCCTTTCTGGTCTGTTTGCTGAAGGCGATTTGCCAGGCGGGCGTCTGAAAAACGTTTACTGGAAGTGTCTGCTGCAAAGGGGGAGTGAAGATTTTAGAGTCGGGGTGCCGCTTCAGTCTGGATGACATCCCGGACTTCAGTACAGCTGTTTCCGCTTTCTGCACGTAACGTTAGCGTGCGCAGAAAACCGGGATTGCTGGCGGAATGAGCAAACGGACGGCGATGTAGTGAATCTCACTGCCTGTTTGCGCTATACTGCGCGCCGCTGTCCTCTTAGTTAAATGGATATAACGAGCCCCTCCTAAGGGCTAGTTGCAGGTTCGATTCCTGCAGGGGACACCAAATGCCAGTCTCTCAACGTATCTCAATGTCTACTTTACCTATTCCATTCAGTCACTTAACTCATCTTGATAGTCCACCTGCGTCTCCAGCGGGCTCACAAAATCCACATTGTCATGTTGGTACAATTGTTGGTATGTTTGGTTCGATAATGCAGATACCATCAGCCGGGGATTTTTACTATGCCGCTCACTGAGTTAAAGGTAAGAAATGCTAAGGCTGCTATGAAACCGGTCAAAATGACAGACGGTAATGGTATGCATCTTTTGATTACCCCACACGGTTCCAAATACTGGCGTTTTCAGTATCGCTTTGGTAGCAAACAAAAGATTCTTGCTCTCGGTGTTTATCCTGAGGTCACGTTATCGGAAGCCCGACGCAGAAGAGACGAAGCCAGGCAACTCGTGGCAAATGGCGTTGATCCAAGTGAAAAACGCAAAGCTGATAAGGTCGAGATCAAAGGGCTGCTGACATTTGAAAAGATTGCACGAGACTGGCATTCCAGTAACAGGACCTGGTCGGAAAGCCACAGAACGACTGTGTTAAGCAGTCTTGAGAGTCATTTATTCCCCATTATTGGCAATCGTAATATCACAGAACTCAAAACCCGTGACTTACTGATTCCATTAAAAAGGGCTGAAGCAACAGGTCACTTGGAACTCGCTTCACGTCTTCAACAACGCATAACTGCGATCATGAGATATGCTGTCCACAATGCATTGATTGAGCAAAATCCTGCCTATGACCTCGCTGGTGCCGTAATTTCTAAAAAAAGTATTCACCGCCCTGCCCTTCCTTTAGAACGACTACCAGAGCTCATGCAACGTATAGAAGCTTACAACGGCAAAGGCATCACACAGATTGCGACCCAGCTTACACTCCTGACATTTGTACGTTCGAGTGAATTAAGATTTGCACGTTGGTCAGAGGTAGATTTTAAAAACGCTCTATGGACTATACCCGCAGAGCGCCAGGCACTTGCTGGGGTTAAATATTCAGCAAGAGGGGCAAAAATGAAAAGCCCTCATCTGGTGCCTTTAAGCAAACAAGCCAAAAAATTGTTGTTACAGCTACATGCAATCAGTGGTGGCAAAGACCTCATGTTCATCGGATTTAGTAATGACGACAAACCGATCAGTGAAAACACCGTCAACAAAGCCCTTAGAACCATGGGATACAATACCCAAACTGAAATTTGTGGGCATGGTTTTAGGACTATGGCTTGCAGTGCATTGATTGAATCCGGGCTTTGGTCAAGAGACGCCGTAGAGAGACAAATGAGCCATCAGGAGCGTAATAGCGTTAGAGCAGCTTACATTCATAAAGCACAGCATTTGGAAGAGCGAAAACTGATGTTGCAGTGGTGGGCTGACTATCTGGAAGCTTGTAAAGAAGAAGCACAAACACCTTTTTACTTCTCAAAAAAATCCCATTCTACAGGGACGTAATTTTTTGTGGATAGTTTTTAATTAATAAGCATAAAACACTTAGAGTTACTAACTTCTAATTCAGACAGTTATTCTTCCTGCACCATAAAATACATCAAAGAGGTCAGGATATTTTTCTTCTTTTCCAAATATCAACTCATGTCTTACCTGCTGGTGCAGATTTATAACCATAGATTCAAAGCTTGAATAGTTTTTATTCAAATCTCTCGAAGCCTTACTTTTTAAATTGTTAGCTAGTTCAATTGCTGTTTGGTTCATTGAGAGCGATAAATTTAGTGCTGCAACACCAGCCGCTACCGCGCAAGCTCCGCTTGTGCCTTTAAAATTATGCGTATATTTCTTGAGGTCTGCGGAGAGCGTAGTAAGACCTAAGTTTTTAATTTCTCCATTTGAAGAATAGGCATCATGTGATGGAGCACAAAGATCAATACCGGGTCCAAAACAAGAATAAGATGCTTTCTCATAAAAAGGGCTAATAGCTGATACAACTAATACATTGCTGAGAGTACTTAGATTATTGCTAAAATGAGATGAAAACTTCAGTTCACCATTAATATTTTGTGAGTATACTATCTTCTTATCCCCGTCATAGTTAATAGGGCAATTACTATTACCAGCTGACCACAAAAAAAGCACACCTTTACCTCTTCTCCCTCCTTGAGAGGATAAAGAAGAGATCAAATCAATACTTTCATTATTAAGAATAAAATCAGGAAGCTTTGACCATGTATTTACGAATATATCAACTTTATCCGAGAGAGCCTTAACAAACTGCTGAAATCCAGATTGGTTTATGATAAATCTGTTATCGTAAGGCCATCGGATCGGTAAAATCTTTACCGTAGGGGCAATACCTACAGGAAGGCTATTGCTCAATGGCCCAGCTATCAGACCACAAATTGCCGTTCCGTGCTTGAATTTATCAGAGAAAACTCTATCAGCTTTCGATTTATCTTTAGTTATATTAAGCTTACCGTTTTCAATGTAAGTAAATGCTTCAATATTATCTGAGTAATCATTACTAAAATTGTCAATCAAACACCCATCATCAGCTACTGCAACAACTATGTCACTATCACCAAAAGACTGATTTGAATTCCAATAATATTCAGCATTAACTGAACATAAAGAGCCTGATGTAAAAGAGGGATGCTTACCATGCAAGTGCCATTGGTGATCATAAAGAAGATTATCTTTTAAAAGAGAATTAAGGGCATCAAATGATTTCACTGAGCATCCTCCAGAGATACAGTTTCATTTTCCCAATGCTGTTTATATTCTTTACAACTTATCAAAAGTTCATGGTGCTTCCCTTCCGCGAATACACTACCATTTTTTATGAAAATCACTTTATCCATATCATTAATGATATCAACACTATGAGATATACATATTACTGTTTTATTCGAAAAAAAGTTTTTGAGATTTTCCAAAACTTTCGCTTTGGTATTTGGATCTAATGCTGAAGTTACTTCATCAAGTAAGAGAACATTATGTTTTTTAATTAAACCACGAGCTATATTTAACCTCTGCAATTGCCCACCCGACAAAGTAGAACCTTTATTCCCAATTTTTGTATTTAAAAGAGAGGTGAAACTTTCTTTTTCATTCATAAGGTCTTGCAAACAAACCGAACTCAGAACATGCTCAATTTCATTAATAGATAAGCTTTCCTTAGAAGTGCAAATATTATACAAAACCGTATCATCAAAGAAATTTGCGTCCTGAGATACATATGAAATGTTCTCTCTTAGACTTGAGGTATTGAAATCATCCAATTCAGATGTATTAATCAATATAGAGCCATGTCTTTCATAATCATATAAACCTAACAATAACTTTAAAATAGTTGATTTCCCACACCCTGTAGCACCGACTAAACCTACCTTTTCTCCTTTTTTAATTTTGAAGTTAATTTCTTTCAGGACCAACTTTTCGCCGTGTTTCATTGAGACGTTTTTAAACTCAATCAATTCGATATTATTTAGACAGTGACAACCTTCTTTTTCTTTTTCATTCTTTATCAGTGTGTTTAAGCTTGTATTGAATAAAGCATATGCACGAAACAAGGCAGTAAATTGGTCCATTAATGTCGAAAAAAGTCCCTCTAGCTTAAATATCAATGCGTACACAACAGCCACTTCACCTGAAGAAATACCTTTTGAAATCCATAGAAACAAGATCATCAGTGTTATGATAGCCATTATGAGTGAACTTGTAATAATCATTATCGTCTCTGATCTCGTAATTGACCTTAAATACAAAGCAGATTTATTTATAAAATCCTTTAGTGAAACCACTATCCTGTTAGATTCATTTACATCATTGTATTTAGAAAATAACTTCAGAGTTAAAACGTTATTGAAACTATCGCTAATTACTCCATTGACGTTCACGGATTGATTTGCCGACTCACGAGCTAGTTGTTTTGTTTTAGGAACATAAAATTTAGCAATAAAGAAAATCGCGAGCATCCACGTGAAAATTGGAGCAAGCAAATACAGGTTAATCGACGCCATAACAGAGAAGGAGAATATAAAAAAAGCGGTTGTAACCCAAATATTCTGGAAGAACAGAGAAGACATTTCATTGACAGCCTGACCAGCCTGCCAAATAGAAGATGTTATTTTACCAGGATTATTACTGTCAAAAAAAGCCATCTTATTTTTCAAGGTTTCTTTGTAGAGCTGAACTCGAACTAATGCACTTAATTTCGAGTAAACTGCTTGATTTATTGTTAGTAAATTTAAGCACCTTAATAGAGGCCTAATAAACAAAAGCATTGCCAAGAAAAGAATAATAAAAATTTGGTTATCGCTTAATGCTTTAATGATAGTATCGCGATCCCGACTAACCTCACTAATCAGATCAACAAGCTTTCCTGAAGAGTGAATTATAAAAACCTCACAACCAGAACATAATAAACCAAGTATGAAAAGTGAAGAAGCTAAAATCTTATGATCTAATGCAAGTTTAAGTAACACTCTTACAGAATTCTTTTCTTTTAGAAAACCATTATCCTCTTCAAATGGCTTAATAAAGCTCTCGAATTTTTTTAAAATAGAAGTTAGCATTTTCTATCCTTATTTAAGCAACAGCGCATAAGCGCTGTTGCTTATCCCTATTGATAATTAAGACCTCATTTAGAAGTGTCCACCAACACCCGGTCCGCCACCACCAGCGCCTACGGCACAGCAAAGAAACTCAAAATTACCTTCTTCATCTTCAGGATGTTTTGAAATAAAAGTAATTTCAACATCTTCATCCTCTACACTAATACTGTTTTCACTTTGATGCAATTTCGAATCAAGACTCATTTTACTCTCCTTTGATTGGAAAAAACACTACTCACACATCATTCCGCCAGAGACTGCTGTACTCCAAATTTTAGCAATTCCCTGGTGATATGACATATCGGGCCATGTTCAGCTATGCCATTCTTATCGTAACGTGCAGATAAGCATCCTGATGCACAACTCCATCTGGCAAAACATTTAGAACAATCACTAAATGAAGTGTTGTTAATTTGTCTTAAAGCGTTAACTTTTTTCACATCAAATTTAAAATTATTATCTTTGAATGTTCCAACATGGAATAAATCATAACCTTCATTTTCACTACGACTATATCGGTGACAACCTGCTACCTCCCCTTTTGGAGTAACAGCAAATTCTACGTTACAAAAACGACCACCTCTGCGATCTACATTACCCATTAATTTTTTTGTGACATTAATGCCATTTTTTTTAGCTAAAAAATAGGCTTCTTTAAATTGATCTATGAACTCTTGTTGTTTAGGTTTTGAAAGTTCACTATCTGTAGCTCGGCCAATCTCAGCCATTGGTTCCATGCGAACTTCCTTGGCTGATGTATAGTCCCTTATGTATTCGACCATTTCAACTAAACGTCCTGTTGATTCGCTAGATAAAGTTGTCCTAAAATGATATGGAACTCCATGCTTCGTTAATAACTCGCTTGTTCTAAGTAGCGCTTTTTGTGAACTTTTTCCATTCGGGAAAGAACGGTTCAATTGAAGGTCGGGTAATACGTCAAATGATAAAGTTACAAAGTCGATATTTTTTTTGAGCCACTTTGCCTTTTCATCATTGATCAACACTCCATTAGTTATTAATCTGATATAAGTATTCACGCCAGCCTCGTCAGCTTTATACTTGATATAATTATTTATCCATACAATCAATTCCCATTCCGTTGTAGGTTCTCCCCCTCCAAGGTATCTGAACTCTGCGGTGTTACTTGAGATTGATTTTGCATTTTCAATAGCAATGTCAACAGCCTTTTTAGCTATTTCTTTGCTCATTGCTTCACTCTTCTCACCTGTCGCCCTGGCATAACAGTAGTTACAAGCCAGATTACATGTTTCAGTAAGCAGCAAAGTGGCCTCAAACGGCTTAAAATCTTCAAGATCTTCTATTACAGGTAACGGCTTAATATTTTCTCCAATAACATTCCACTCGGACAGTTTTTTTATTATCGGATGATTTATTTCTTCAGCATTCAGATTAACATGATTTGTAAGCTTTTCAATTAATGGTAAAGATGCCTTACTACTTTTAAACGCTATACCTCTTAAAGGCAAATGTGAGTATATAAGCCCATCATCTCCTTCAAAGTGATACATAGGTGTATTCAATACTTTATGCTCCGATGAACTCATAACTCACCTCACTTTATTTAAAGTAATATAGTTTTTAATTTCTCTTCAAGTTCTACTTCTAAGTTAATTTCGTGCGCATTTCCTTTATCAAGAAAATTTGAGTGCCTTTTATTAAGAAGTCGATGCAAGTGGTAGTGAGATGGTTTCTTGATTAAGATTAATTTCATTCCATCGGGAAATTCAACACCACAGTGTCTTGTTTCATTCGCATACTTATCTGAAACTAATTTGGATTTATGGAATTTAAGGTTTAACTCTTTCTTCCAGACTCTTATATGTGGATTAATTAGCTTCTTGCCATACATGTCTTTGTACATTTTTGAATTTACAATATAAGACGAAGTAGAATTCAATGTATAGCATTCAGTCATTACGGCTTGGTGTTCAGCATAATCTGTGCAGATTTTCTCATAGAAAGAAAGATCATAAACATCATCCGCATCATGTTGCATAACCCAATCAACATCTTTTTTGTACAAAATGTCTAAGGCAGCATTGCGAGCTGATATTTGATCATAACCCCCATCTCGGGTCGAAGTTTCATAACCAGAACCATAGTTCCCACATTTAACTTCGAACTTATGCGAAAAACACTCTGATGATTCCAAAAAGGCATAATTTTGATTTATGTTTTCGTTATCAGTGATCAGAATAAGAATGTTAGAAACAAATTCAGAGCGTGCTGCAAAAGATAGTGTTTTAAAAGCCAGCAATAGCTCATCACAACTGACCGTGCAAAAAATCCCTACAGAACACCTATACTTAGCTTGCTTACAATATGCTGGATCAGTATTAATGATGTGTTCACTCACTACGCACCTCCATGGAATTCCAAGAAGCTAACTCATCAGTAACGTGAAAGGTTAAAATCAACCTAACACTACTTTTGTGAAGTTATATTCATCAGAAATGTTTCAGAATAGGCGGTTAGTATGTAAGTTTGTTAATTTTATGTTGCGTGTAAAACTTTGCATTAACTCTGGAGTATATGAAAATATCACTATTTATGGATGGACTCCCAACCATAAAACAGAACTTTCAACTACAAATATCACTTTTATTTATTAACTAAATGGCTTTTCCATATTAATAAGTTACATTTATTAAAATCTTAATACTCCTCTATATTTTGCTAATAATTCAAAAAAATATATTTATCATGCTAATTATACATGTGTTAGTAATCAAGAATTTCGTTTCTATATTTGAATGAAGTTTCCAGATTATTGCTCACATGTGAGTGAAAATTCACATCATGCCGTCTCATACGAGATGTGTTGTCCAGTCAAAACAATGAATGTCTTTTTGTATCCATAACCGCAGCTCTCGCTGGGCTTCTCCTTGGGCTTGATATAGGTATTATCTAAAGTGCCCTGCCACTCTGGGAGCTGCGATAGGAGCAATCTGTAACGGCTGGGTTTCAAATCGACTGGGAAGAAAGTACAGCCTTATGGCTGGAGCCATACTCTTCATAATGGGTTCCCTTGGATCAGCCTTCGCCACAAGTGTTGAAGCTCTGCTTACATTCAGGGTTTTACTCGGGCTGGCCGTTGGTATCGCCTCCTATACCGCCCCACTCTATCTGTCAGAGATGGCAACAGAGAATGTTCGTGGAAAAATGATTAGTCTTTACCAGCTCATGATCACCTTTGGTATTGTCGTAGCTTTCCTGTCGGATACAGCATTCAGTTACAGTGGCAACTGGCGGGCAATGCTGGGTGTTCTCGCGATACCAGCAGTAGTTCTTTTCGTCATGGTCATTTTCCTGCCAAACAGCCCCCGCTGGCTGGCTTCCAAGGGCATGCACGTTAAGGCGGAAGAAGTTCTGCGAATGCTTCTTGATACCTCAGTGAAAGCCAGACAGGAACTGAATGAGATAAGGGAAAGCCTTCGTATGAAGCAGGGAGGATTTGCTCTTTTCAGGCAAAACGGGAATGTTAGACGCGCCGTCTACCTTGGTATGTTGCTACTGATAATTCAGCGTGGAGTGCGGGCGACATTCGTTATAATCCTGACGCCATTCGCTGATGGTTTTCCTGGCATGACTGACGTCACTGAACCAGTGTTCATTCAGGCATTCATCGCGAAAGCGTCCGTTAAAACTCTCAACAAATCCGTTCTGTGTCAGCTTGCCGGGCTGGATAGGACGCAGCTCCACTCCATGCTCAAAGGCCCACTGATCGAGCGCGCGGCAGGTAAACTCCGGGCCCTGATCGGTTCTTATCGTAGCCGGATAGCCGCGAAACAGCGCAATGCTGTCCAGAATACGCGTGACCTGAACGCCTGAAATCCCGAAGGCAACAGTGACCGTCAGGCATTCCTTTATGAAGTCATCGACGCAGGTCAGGCACTTGATCCTGCGACCGGTAGCCAGCGCATCCATGACGAAATCCATCGACCAGGTCATGTTGGGCGCCGCCGGGCGGAGCAGCGGCAGACGTTCTGTTGCAAGCCCTTTACGACGACGTCTGCGTTTAACGCCCAGCCCGTTCAGATGATAAAGGCGGTACACGCGCTTGTGATTAACCAGAAGCCCTTCATGGCGCAGTAACTGCCATATGCGGCGGTAGCCTAAACGCCTGCGCTCCAGTGTCAGTTCAGTAATGCGCCCTGATAAATGGGCATCAGCAGCCGGATGCTGAGCGTCATAGCGGCAGGTCGACAGGGACAAACCTGTGAGTCAGCAGGCACGACGTTGCGACAGACCGGTCGCATCACACATCAACACCACGACTTCGCGCTTCTGGTCTGTCGTCAGCACTTTCGCCCAAGAGCCACCTGAAGCGCCTCCTTATCCAGCATGGTCTCGGCGAGCAGCTTCTTGAGTCTGGCGTTCTCTTCCTCAAGCGACTTCAGGCGCTTAACCTCAGGCACCTCCATGCCGCCATACTTCTTACGCCAGGTATAAAACGTGGCGTCGGAAATGGCGTGCTTACGGCAGAGTTCCCGGGCAGAAACTCCGGCTTCAGCCTCGCGGAGAATACTGATGATCTGTTCGTCGGAAAAACGCTTCTTCATGGGAATGTCCTCATGTGGCTTATGAAGACATTACTAACATCGCGGTGTATTAATCAACGGGGAGCAGGTCAATATCCTATATTTGCAAAAATCGCACTACACCGCACCCGCCTGCGGTTTACGTATTAAGAAATTATTTCAGTTTCGCTTTTCTTAAAAGCACTATCCCCGCCCGCGTCAGCAGAGGGTCTACGGCTCATACCCTTGACTGAAATCGTTGAAAGGAATTTCACTTTTTTCAGTTTCGCAACAACTTCAAGCCATCAAACTTTCATTCAACTTATTGATACTTAATGGAATTGTATTTTTTCGTGACCAAATAAATCAATCTCAGTCAAAATTATTGAAATATAATCCATTGATATTTGATGACTTTATCAGAATGACTATTGAAATTTTTCCATCCAAAAAGTAAGTCGGATGCTCACGTTCTGCCCGACATAGTAGTTAACCCTTAATCTCTTCCTCTCTAAGTAACTCAAGCACCTGTTTACGCTCATCCTGCCCAAGCGCGTTTAGCAGCTCCCTTACCCTTCCATCTCCAGCTAACGAACTGGGACTGAAAGTATGTAAAAACGAGACCATCATTACAAAGGTGTGCCTACATTCCAGATAGGTGCACTTGAAACAAACATCCGACAGCTGAAGATGCTTTCTGTTTTTTTACGTGCCGTTGCGCGCATCTGGCAAACCGGGCAAGTCATTTAGTATCAGCTCACCAATTGAGGTTAAAAACAGTATGATTTGAATTATAACTACTCAGCTTCTGTTTTTGGCAGAATTACCTGTAGACTATGGCGGTGAACCTCAATTACTCTACAATCTTAAATCTATATTATATAATGACGACCTTACAAACGAACAAGCATACTCAGGTCATGTAAGAACATTAAAAATATTTTTTGTTTAAATAAATTCTGAAAATAAGATCAAATTATTCAGGGGAGAATTATAAGAAGAAACCAATCCCAACCACTCTGCAATTTACATATACCTTTTTGAAAGGCAATATAACTTTTTCTGGTAACCACCAGACTATATGAGTTATGATCGGTCTAAACTTACAGCCTTGGTGACCATATGAACGTTTTTGAAATTGAAAGAAGACTTGCTGAAAGCGGTTTCAATGCGAAAGATATTGCTGCTTTAAGAATGCAAGCCGAAAAAAGTGGAACAACTTACCCAGTTTTACTCAAAGAGCTTAGCCTACGCTTTATTGCCTCAATGCTCCTTGTAATCATTCTTGCTGTGGTTTGGATATACACGTTTATATATAAGGATAGCCTCGCTATCACCTCATACTCAATCACAATGCTAATCATAGCTCCGATTTTTTACATTTTTACACCGATGAAGTTAGGCTACAAATCATTCCGATATACAAGAAAAAAGTGACTTATTTTTTATTATCGTATATCGATTTGAGAGCAGAATAGTCGTTATATATTTCAACTCCTAGTTCAAAACGGCTCATATCTTTGATACCCCGAACAAAATCGGAGTTTATGTAGTAAAAGAGACGAAATGTTTCGGGTTTTCTTATCAGCCTAAACATGCCGTAGGCAGAGAGAGCAAGATCCATACTGCTGTAAGCAATTTCACCTGTTTTTTGATCGAAGCCTAAAAACTTAGCTGCTCCAATATAGCCATCCTTTAAGAAACCTTGGGCGTCATTTTTTCCTGTAATAACATTCATCACGCTCTCCTGGATCCCATTCACACCATGAAGTGTGAGCATTGCACCAAACCCAACCCCTATTATATTTCCGGTTGCAGCTGAAGCGGCCATGACTCCAAACCCAGCCACTACCTGTAATCCACTCAGAACTACTCCTACACCATTGATAACATATCCCCAAATATCACCTTGCTGAACAAACTGTACTGAAGCATGCAATGCCGCCTGACCTGTCCGCAGAAGTTGATCTTGTTTCATGAGATTACGATGTTCTTCTTTCAGATTTTGTATACATCGCTGGCATTCATCATCGCTGGCACCTGAGCGAATAGTATCCATTTGAGCGTTAATGAAAATCTTCATTTCGTCCTGAAACTGAACCCTGTTGTAGCCATCATACAAGTGAATTAAAGAGAGGTGGCTTGACGTACTAAGTAGCTGATTAGCCTCAGCATTAGCCATTGTCAGAAAGTAATCCTTAAATCGGTCTGGTTTCCAGTAGTCCATGACTGTACCTTTATGTCACTATACGTATCATTAAGATTATTTAATCAGATTCCTCTTCTCAGGGAAAGCAAAAGGACCAGCTATGAGTACAGATCTCTTCTTAAAAATCGATGGCATTACAGGCGAATCTCAGGACAGTAATCATAAAGGCTGCATCAGCATTGAATCATTCACCTGGGGTGCAAGCCAGCCAGGGAACATGACGGTTGGTGGGGGCGGTGGCGCAGGAAAGGTTCAGTATCGTGATCTCACTGTTCAGGCGCTTATAGACAAAGCTACTCCAGCAATAATGCGTTACGTCTCCAACGGCAAGCATATTGGCAAAGTGGAGCTTTCGGTATGTAAGGCAGGAGGGAGCCAAATCGAGTATTGCCGCATTACGCTTGAAGACGTTCTTATCACCAATGTGGTTTTCAATGGCACTACAAATCGTGATCTGATCGGAGTTTCATATCAGTTTCAGGCATCAAAAGTTAAAACACAGTATTGGGAACAGTCAGCGAGTGGCGGCAAAGGCGCGGAAACTCAGTCAGGGTGGGATATTAAAGGTAACAAAGAACAGTAATGTCTCAAGAACACTGGATGTTTTAGCACGATCTGAAGCTTATTATTTATTTAAGGTGTCAATTAAAACTGGCACCTTCGTGTTTTATTAAGCCGTAATAATTTCTCTCAAATTATGATAATTAATCCAATCATACAGTCTTAAAAACACTTATGAAGCATTAAGATAAATAACGACTCACATATTAAGCCAGAATTCGCATAAATAAAGAAACTTGCAGAATAGTTAAACGGTAATCCAAAGTTAGATCCTCAATGTGGCTTAATACCAGTATCTATAGAGGCAATTTCAGAAATTTCAGCGACTCCCCCGCCGACACGCCGAGGGCGTCATGCCATAAACCTGCCGGAAACGATTGCTGAAGTGGGCTGATGAGTGGTAGCCACACTGAAGGGCAATATCGGTCAGCGTCAGCTCGGGCCGCTCAAGCAACATCCTTGCACGATCCATTCGACGACGCATCACGAACTGGTGCGGCGCTTCGCCAGTGGTATGGCGGAACATGCGGGCAAAGTGAAACTCACTCAATGCTGCTTCCTGCGCCAGCACCGCCAGGGTTAAAGGCTGGTCAATGTGAGCCTCAATGAAGTCGAGAACCCGACGTAATACCGCGGGAGCCAGTCCGCCCCTCACCTGGGGCAGTTGCCACTTAACTTCGCTGTAGTGCTGCAGCAGATGGGTCAGCAGGAGTGTTGATGCGCTGCTCAGCGTCAGCTGGCTGGCGGGCTGTTGCCAGTCGCTGCTCAGCAGAAAGTGTCGATAGAGCTGGGTAATGCGGTCATCAACAGAAAAGATTTTCTCATGCAGGTTTAACTGCGCCGGACTGCGGTCCCAGACCCGTTCGGCTAGCTGCCGCAGTTGGTTCTCGCTGCAATAGAGATGAACAAAGGCGAGATCGGCACGCAGATCCCAGGTCGATTCTGTGCCAGCCGGCATCAGACAGAAGCGATCGGGTGCGCCACCGTTACGCCAGCCATGCGGGGTTTTATGCCAGGTATCGTAGCCGCCCGCCACATAAAGGCTTAGCGTGTGATGATCGCTGAGGTTTGTCACGCGATCGCCACTATTAAACCAGGCTGCCAGCTGAATGCCGCTGTTAAGTTGCACCTGATCGCGCAGTTGTGCTTTGTGGCGTTGCAGCATGTCAAAGGTCTGGAAGCGACTCATCGGGGTATCAGTTCAGATAAACAGAGTGCCAGTTTACGGATTGCGCGGGACAGAAAACAGAGCACATCGGGACAGCGAGTAAAAATGCGCAAGATTTTGCAAACCCTGCGCAATCCGCTGCAAGCCCCGGGAGCGTTGCGGGTGCAGACTCGGCGTTTTGCGGTGGAGAATCTGGCAATGAACCTGTTTTTGTATCTCTCAGTCGTGCTGATCTGGGGCACGACCTGGATTGCGATTTATGCGCAACAGTCTGCAGGCATCAGCGCCGTAACTGTCGCTGTCTTCTGGCGCTTTTTGCTGGCCTCGCTGGTCATGTTATTGCTGCTTAAGCTGATAAAGCGTCTGCACAGGCTGACGCTGCAGGATCACCTCTTCTGTGTGCTGCAGGGCTGTTGCGTTTTTGGCTTCAACTTTGTCTGCTTCTATTACGCCTCTGGCTATATCAGCAGCGGACTGGAGTCGGTCATTTTCTCTATGGCTGTGATGTATAACGCCATTAACAGCTGGATATTTTTCCGTCAGCGCCCTTCTGAACGTCTGATTCCGGCGATAGTGCTCGGCATGGCTGGCATTGTTGCGTTGTTCTGGCACGATCTGCGCAGTACTCAGGCCTCGGCCGGCTTGATGTGGGGCATTGGGTTAAGTGCGCTGGGCACACTGGGATTTTCATTCGGCAATATGATCAGTCAGCGGCATCAGCGTCTGCAACGTGACGTGCTGACAACCAACAGTTACGGCATGTTATACGGTGCGCTGATCATGGCACTGGTCTCGCTGCTGCAGGGTGTTTCGCTGCAGCCGACATGGAATACACAGTGGTTTGGAGCATTGATCTATCTGGCTATCGTGGGATCGGTGATGGGATTCGGGGCCTATTTTACACTGGTGGGACGTATCGGAGCCAGTCGGGCTGCCTATACAACCGTTCTGTTTCCGCTGGTGGCGCTGGCACTCTCTACCCGTTACGAAGGATATGAGTGGCATGCCAGCGCCATCCCTGGCCTTGTCATGATTTTGCTGGGCAATATCGTGATGTTTGCCCGTTGGCCGGCAAGTCGTCGCCGGGTAATCATCTGACGCGGAGGCGGGCTGAGGCCCGCGCCCGTATGGACGTTACGCCCACTGCTGCTGAAGGAGTTTCTGTGGTTTATTGATCGCTTTACGCGCAATCCAGTAAAGCAGAACACGCTCATCATCACTATCACGATCGGCCATCGACAGTAGTTTTAATGCCAGCGTCGATTTGGTCACAGGCTGCTGTTCTGTACTGAGTTCAATCACCGCCTGACCGATAATGCAGCAAACTTCATCCTCACTGGTGCTGGATTCATATGTCCGGTCTTTCATATTTCCTCCTGATAAGTGAACTGTTAGCCTGGCAAATAATCTGAAAACCTGCTCACAGAATCATCTTAATGAAACATTATCTTACGGCTAATTACGCTTACTTATTAAGTTGCCGCTTTGCTTACTTTTGACGCGACGTCGCTAACCCCTCCCGATGCCATTCATACCGCCTGAATGGCATTTCATTCCCCAATCCGTTCCGTTCATGCCTTTACTGCTCACGCGCGCGAATCACTGCTTTATTCTGACCGCAGTTTCCAGATTCCCGGACGGGAGAGATAAATTATGAACCAGACTCAACAGGCTTCTTACCAGCGTGCTCGCTGGCTTACATTGTTCGGAACGGTAATCACTCAGTTCGCACTGGGGTCAGTCTACACATGGAGTTTGTTCAACGGCCAGCTGTCACAGAAGCTGGATGCGACGGTCAGTCAGGTCGCTTTTTCGTTTGGTCTGCTGAGCCTGGGGCTGGCTATTGCCTCCTCGCTGGCCGGTAAATTACAGGAACGTTTTGGCGTACGCCGCGTCACTATCGGGGCGGGTGTGCTGATGGCGCTGGGTTTCTGGCTTACCGCGCATGCTAATAATCTGATGATGCTCTATTTCAGCGCCGGACTGCTGGTGGGTCTGGCGGATGGCGCAGGTTACCTGATGACGCTCTCAAACTGCGTGAAGTGGTTTCCGGAGCGCAAAGGGATGATCTCTGCCTGTGCGATTGGCGCTTACGGTCTTGGCAGTCTGGGATTCAAATTTATCTGCGGGGCGCTGCTGGCGACGGTGGGTCTGGAGCAGACCTTTATGATCTGGGGCGTGCTCGCGATGTCGATGATTATCCTCGGTGCACTGCTGATGCGTGAAGCCCCACTTCAGGATACCGGGAGCAGCACGAATGGTCAGCAACATGCGCGGGATTACACGCTGGCACAGTCGGTGCGTCTGCCGCAGTACTGGATGCTGGCGCTGATGTTCCTGACAGCCTGCATGAGCGGTCTCTATGTGATAGGCGTTGCTAAAGATATCGGCGAAGGGCTGGTGCATCTGACTACGCAGACCGCTGCCAGTGCGGTAACGGTGATCGCGATTGCCAACCTGAGTGGCCGTCTGGTGCTGGGTATACTGTCTGACAAAATGATGCGCATCCGGGTTATTTCACTGGCGCAAATCGTGTCGCTGATCGGGATGAGCGTGCTGCTGTTTACCCGGATGAATGAGATCACCTTCTTCCTGTCACTCGCCTGTGTAGCCTTCAGCTTTGGCGGTACCATCACGGTATTCCCGTCGCTGGTCAGTGACTTTTTCGGCCTCAACAACCTGACAAAAAACTATGGTCTGCTCTATCTCGGATTTGGTATCGGTAGCGTGCTGGGCTCACTGGTCGCCTCGCTGTTTGGCGGGTTCACCGTCACCTTCAGCCTGATTATGACGCTGCTGGTCATCTCCCTGTTCCTGTCACTCACCATCCGCTTACCACAGAGTTCTGTTACAGCAACACCTGTATTGCAACGTCATTAACCATCACGACGGGCCGCGCCAGAGCGGCCCGTTCACGTTTAGCCGCGGAATCGCGGCTCTGCCATGCCCGCCACAGAGACGTCCACCGCAAAGATATCGCCTGACTGCGGATAGCGCGCCAGCTCCTCTTCGGTGCGATCTTCCCGTGAACTGGTAATAAACAGCGTTTTAAGATCGGCGCCACCAAATGCCACCATGGTTGGCCACTTCACCGGCAGCAGGATCTCATCGACGATTTCGCTGCTCCGGGGATCGATGCGTACTACGCGTCCGCCATCAAACTGTGCGGACCAGTAAAATCCTTCGCTATCCACTGCGGCACCATCCGGCAATCCCCCTTTCGCGTCGAAACGGCGGAACAAGGTGCGTTCGCCCGGTTCGCCCTGCGCGTTTAATGGATAGCGATAGAGCGCTTCATTCGGCGTGTCACTGTGATACATCCAGCGCCGGTCGGGAGAAAAGGCCAGCCCGTTGGAAATTTTAATGTCACGCGCTTTGACCTCCAGCGTCAGGTCAGGCGTCACACGGCACAGCAGCCCGCCATTTTTGTCCTGCGGTTCCCACAGGCTGCCGCACCAGAAATTCCCCCAGGGATCGACACGGCCATCATTAAATCGGCTTTGCGCAGCCACACCGGGATTTTCTGCGATCTTTTTCTCTGGCTTACCCTGCGCATCCAGCAGCCAGACACCGCCACGCAATGCAGCTATCAGACCGCCCTGCTCACGCAGACCGATGCATCCCACCTCTTCCGCCTGCGGGAAGGTTTGCAGTTCACCGCTGACCGGATCAAAACGGTGAATGGCGGGTGCCAGAATATCGACACAGTACAGCACCTGTTCTTCCACTGACCAGAGCGGGCATTCGCCCAGTTCAGCCTGTAAAGCCAGAATATTTTTAACGTCATGCGCCATGTTTTTCTCCCATTGAACTGACATGCTAATAATGTAGTTGTAAAAACTTTCAAATGAGAATTATTTTCGCTTGATTTTGAGACTATTCTCTTTGATAGTATTTACTATTCAGTTCATTCTTATTTCTTTATTATTCTCCGCTGCAAAACGCAGCACTCTGAAATATTCGGTCATACCTTCTTAAATAACTCTACAAAGCCTGCATCTTCACTCCACTTTTCCAGCGTAGTGTCATAGTCATTGGAAAAGAGGAGAAGCTTCCGATGAAGAGATTAATTAAAGTCGCTTCGGTGGTTGCGCTGATGACCTTATTAAGTGGTTGTATCATCAGCCCCAGACACGACAATGGCTGGCACCGTGGGGGTGGCGGCGGATATCATGGAGGCTACTATGGAGGTTATCACGGTGGGTATCATGGCGGTCACCATCGCCGCTAACGGGCAAAGATGTCACACAGCATAAAATAAAAGCATTAAACTTTAAGGGCGGGATAATTATCCCGCCCGTTTTATTTAGCTTTTCACAGCATAATTACACTGGAACCACGCTTTCTGCAGTCCCGGAATATGACTCTCCTGCGCAGGTAACGCCTCGACTTTATCAAAGCCTTTATTACTGCAGTAATTCGCCAGATCAATATTCATTGCATCACGATTGACCTTTACCGGGTCAAAACGGTACTGCACGGTATTTGAGCCTGGATCTTCATCTACACGTTCAAATGCCCCGGGTTTGCTGGCAGTACATCCACTCAGCAAAATCAGCGCCAGTGCGCTGGTAATTAGTTTTTTCATTTAGTTATCCTCACGTTGCCGCGCAGTTTATGACGCAGCATGCCGCGCATCCATAGGATTAATGCACGAAAAATCAAAACTTGAGAAGCTTTTACCGATTAATGTAATACGATTAAACGGCTAGCACTATCATACGCGGCGTGACAAGATGCATTCAGACAAAACGAAGACTGCACCACACCAGGAAATGCCAAAAATAAAAATCTGTTCCTCTCTTCCCTGCCCGCGCTTAGCGGGCTTTTTTTCGCCCGCCATTCCGCTGCTCAGCTGCCGCTTACTGGCCAGTCAGTGCAATCATTCTACGTAACAGGTTAGCGGCGCGCTTGTCAGGTAATGCCAGAATCGCACTGTAGAGGTCAATCGACATCGCACACAACGATGAGCGATCAACCGCCGTGTCGGCAGGCATATTCAGCTGCTGCAGCTTATCCCCCCACTGCTGATAGAGCCGGGCGACAATCTTTTGCAGATCATCCTGCGCCAGCGCCTTATCCAATGGCTGATCGGGCAATGGACTGTTCAGCAGCAGCTGCTCCATGGCATCCGCCTCTTTGCGATTCAGCGACGGCGGCAGCGTGGTCAGCAGATTGATGCCACCACTCACCTGCGGATAGAGATAACGGAAGCAGAGGCCCGGATCGATTTGGTTCAGCGCCCGCATCTCTTCAACCGAGACGCTGATATAGTTGACGACCGCCGCGTCAGTTCCGCGCATCAGCCGCTGATTAATCACCTCAATCAGCCAGCCACGTAGCTCGCCCGTCGCCTTTTCAGCTGGCTCCCCCGCACGGATGCGCCGGGTCAGCTCCTGGGTCAGCAACAGCCATAACGCCGGTTCCTGAGTCTGCAGCACCCGATAACCGGGCATCTTTGCCAGTTGATTTACCGCCTGCTCACGCTGACTGGCCTGCAACTGATGCGGCGCAACCCAGCTGAACCAGAGCAGATTCGCCAGTATCAGGGGCAGCAGAAAGATGATCAGCCCCTGCCACAAACGCAGCCGGGTGGTTTTGATCAGTACAATTACAATCAGCGCCAGCAGCGCAAACGCGGCCAGCGTAATAAAAAGCAGAGCATTCATGCGGCGGGATTAATCCTTACGCACATCGATCAGCACAGGACAGTGAGCGCGCTCAATAACGGATGCGCTGACCGAGCCTTTTAACAGCCGATTCAAAGAGGAGAGATGGCGACGTCCCATGATAATCATGCTGGCCTTGAGCTGTTGCGACTGGGCAACGATAGTATCTGCCGCGTCACCCGCCAGAATCATGCCCCGCGCATTAATGCCCGCGCGCAGTAACGGAGCCAGTGCATGGCGCACCACCATTTCTGCCGTATTCTGCTCATCCTGCGCGGCCACAAAATCGGCCGGATCTTCACCCGCATCGATTTCCATTGGCTGATTACAGGAGGAGTAAGCGGGATCGACGCAGCACAGCACGACCACCTCGGCGCGATGCGCCAGCGCTTCTTCAATGGTTAAGGCGACCACTTTTTCCGCTACCGGAGAGTGATCAATGGCCATCAGCAGGGTTTTCATCGAATGCTTATCCTTCTATCGCGGCGACTTTGCCGATTTCACGCACCAGTGCCTCTTTACACTTCAGCATCTCGTCACGAAAACGGGCTTCGTGTCGCAGAAAACGTGCAGAGGGCACCAGCAAAGAGACAGAAAAGCGACCAAACAGCGTATCCAGCGCAAACGCCATGGTAGAGATACCTTCCAGCGTTTCACCGCGATCCACGGCGATACCGGTTTCGCGCACTTCCCTGATAAGTTGCAGCAACTGAGGCAGCGTTTTCACCGTCATATCGGTTAACTCCTGCCAGGCGTCGCCAACGATCGTCCGTACATCTTTTTCACACTCCAGCGCCAGCAACGCCCGTCCACCGGAGGTGCTGTAGAGCGGCAGATTGAGTCCCATATGCGGAACCACCCGAAGCTCACGCGACGCCACCACGTGGTGAATAATCGCCAGCTGGCTGCCGCTGGCGCGCGCCAGCGAGACGGTTTCATTGGTGTCGGAAGAGAGTTTTTCCAGCAGCGGACTGACCAGATCAACCACATCGGTATGTACGCTGGAGATCAGTTTTAACAGCGCCGGCCCCAGACGCAGTCCGCCCGCCCCGCTGCTGCGCACCAGCTCTGCACTGTCGAGCGCGGCAACAATACGCTGCACCGTTGAGCGCGGCAGTTCGACCGCCTGAGCGATCTCACCGAGGCTCATGCCGCCGGGCTGTTCGCCAAGCGCATTAAGAATTTTTGCCGCACGGGCGATGACCTGTATACCGCCCGTTTTTTCATCCTCGCGGCTGGAGGGTTGATGTGCCATAGCGTCGTCCTGTTTGAGCTGCCTTACTGTAGCGCGAATGCCGCACTTTTTACAGCCTGTACCACATTGCAATACAGTATACCGGGATGTAATATTACGACCTGTATCACATCGCAGTACACTGCATCATAATAACGAGATCGCCTGCAATGAATGCTAAGCCTGCCACCGCGCCGGCCCCTCATCCTTTTACACTGCGACTGGCACTGGGATTAGTCGGCGTGCTAATCGCCGCCCTGACCTCCGGGCTGAACGATCGCGTCAGTGATATCGCGCTGGCCGATATCCGTGCCGCCATCGGCATCAGTTACGATCAGGGTAGCTGGATTATCTCTGGTTATCAGGCGGCAGAAGTAGCCGCCATGATGATTGCGCCCTGGTTTGCCGTCACCCTGTCGCTGCGGCGTTTTACGTTAGGCGTGTCGGCGGGATTTATGCTGACCGGCATTCTGCTGCCGCTGGTGCGGGATCCGACGCTGTTTATCACTCTGCGCGTATTGCAGGGCCTGTTTGGCGGCGCCTTACCACCGATGCTGATGACGGTCGCCCTGCGCTTTCTGCCGCCGCCCTTTAAACTTTTTGGCCTGGCGGGCTATGCCCTGACTGCGACGTTTGGCCCCAATATGGCGGCCTCGCTGGCCTCGTTGTGGACCGATCACGTCAGCTGGATGATGGTGTTCTGGCAGGTCGTGCCGTTGATGCTGATCGCTATGCTGCTGACAGGATGGGGATTGCCCCAGGATCCGCTGCGGCCGGAACGCTTTCAGCAGATCGATCTGTTCGGCATGGTGACCGGCTGCAGTGGTGTTGCGCTGCTGATTCTGGTGCTGACCCAGGGTGAGCGCCTCGACTGGCTGAACTCGCCACTGATTACCGGTATGTTGCTCACCGCGCTGCCGCTGCTGCTGGTTTTCCTGATTAATGAGTGGTTTCACCCGCTGCCGCTGTTTAAATTGCAGATGCTCCGACGGTCAAATCTGGCGCATGGCTTGCTGGGCCTGGCCTGCGTGCTCATCCTTGGGCTTTCAGGCTCCGCGCTGCCTTCGGCCTATTTTGCTCAGGTCAGCGGCTTTCGCACCCTTGAGTTTGCCCCGCTGGCGCTGGCGGTGGGCCTGCCGCAACTGCTGATCGCACCGCTGATTGCGGCCCTGCTGAATATCCGCTGGATCGACTGCCGCTGGATGCTGACGGCGGGCGTTGGCCTGCTGGTGACCTCCTGCCTGCTGGGCACACAGATCACCAGTGACTGGGCAAGACAGAATTTCTGGCTGCTGCAGATCCTGCAGGCGTTCGGACAACCGATGATCATTTTGCCGATACTGATGAGCGCCACCAGCGTTGTGGCCCCACCAGAAGGCCCGTTTGCCTCGGCGATGTTTAATACGGTGCGCGGCTTTTCCAGCATCGCTGCCTCTACGCTGGTTGAGGTTTTCCTTTCGCATCGTGAGCAGTTTCACTCCAGTGTGCTGATTAATCAGGCATCCAGTCGCAGCTGGCTGATGACAGCGCCGACGGCCAGTCAGGCCAGCAGCAGCTTGCCGCTGTTGCCGGATGGCAGCATCAGCGCCGCCGATAATCTCAGCGGATTCGCCACCCTGGTCAGGCATCAGGCCACGATCCTTGGCCTGAGCGACAGCTGGCTGATGCTGACCGGCTTTGCCGCCTGCCTGTTACTGCTTACCGCCATCCTGCCAAAACGGGTGTGGCCGCCTCAAACTTTGATTCAAAACCCTTCCCGGAATAACTGAATATGCGTGCTTTCGAAATGAAAAGAACCCTGCTGCTGAGTCTGTTGCTGCTGGTGTTACTGGCCATCGCTTTTGTGGTCTGGTCACTGATGACCGGCAACGATCACCGCACCAACGACGCTTACGTCAATGCGGACTACACCCTTGTGGCACCGAAAGTCTCGGGCTACATCAGCCACGTGCAGGTGCAGGATAATCAGCAGGTCAAAGCGGGTCAGCTGCTGGCGACGCTGGACGATCGTGACTATCGTGTGGCGCTGGAGAGTGCGGAGGCTGACCTGCAGGTGAGCCAGGCGAAACTGCTGAGCAGCCAGGCACAGCTGGAGCAGCAGCAGTCGGTGATTGATCAGCAGAAAGCCAGCGTCGCGGCCAGCGAAGCCTCTGCGCAGTATGCCGGTCAGAGCGCCGATCGTTATAACCGCCTCTATAAAAGCGGTACCGTGGCAGCCGACGATCAGCAGAAAGCCAGCTCAAACCAGCGCTCGGCGCTGGCAGCCGTGCATCAGAGTCAGGCCGCGCTGGCGTCAGCAGTAAAACAGGTGGGAGTGCTACAGGCGGCGGTGCGTTCAGCAGAAGCGGACGTTGCAGCGGCGAAGGCCAGCGTCGATCAGGCCAGGCTGAATCTCTCCTACACCCGCATTACTGCGCCCGTTGACGGCATGGTGGGTCAGCGCTCGGTGCGGACCGGCGCGTACGTATCAGCCGGCACCCGTCTGCTGGCGGTAGTGCCACTGCAGCAAACCTACATTACTGCTAACTATCTTGAGACGCAGTTAAGCGATGTGCGTCCCGGCCAGCGGGTGCGGATCCGGGTGGACGCCCTGCCGGGCGAGACCTTTACTGGTCATGTGGACAGCATCGCACCGGCCACCGGCGCAACTTTTTCGGCGATCTCTCCCGATAACGCCACCGGCAACTACACTAAAGTCGTTCAGCGTCTGCCGGTGAAAATTGTGCTGGATGGCGACCAACAGCATCTGGCTCAGTTACGTGTAGGCATGTCGGCGATCCCTGAAATCGAAGTGCCGTAAAATTGTGAGCAATATCTCAGAACGGACCTATTTCATTTGGGGAGGATTCCGCGTAAATTAGCGCTCGATCCTGTTCTGAGTTATTCAGATCAACCCGGAAAAGAGCAGACCATGACTGTAAATGGCGATCTCTTTTCCACATCTGTTCGCGTTGCACTGGTTTGGGATCGCCATCATCGTAACCGCTCAGAGGAGTTGCTTTGTGAAATATGCCTTGATGGGAATATCTTTTTTCGCGTTACTTTGGTTCGGAACCTTTGTTCTGCTGCTGAAGTAATGGCGTGACAGTGCCGCCACGGGGCGACCCTTGAGTCGCCCCTGCTGGCTGTCAGCGTTCTTCTTCCATTTTTATGCTGCCTGGCAATATGCCATCGGCACGAAACATCGCTTTAATTCCCCGTACCGCCTGACGAATACGATCGCTGTTCTCTATCAGCGCAAAACGCACGTGCGTGTCACCATAGTCGCCAAACCCGATACCGGGCGAGACACAGACTTTCGCCTCCTGTAGCAGTTGCTTAGCGAACTCCAGCGACCCAAGATGTGCGTAATGATCCGGTATTTTTGCCCAGACGTACATTGAGGCTTTCGGGTTATCCACCATCCAGCCCGCCTCATGCAATCCTTTGACCAGCACATCACGGCGGCGTTTGTACTGCTCTGCGATGTCGCGCACGCACTGTTGATCCCCTTCCAGCGCCGCAATCGCCGCCACCTGCAGTGGCGTAAAGGTGCCGTAGTCATGATAACTTTTGATTCGTGCCAGCGCGGCAACCAGCTCTTTGTTGCCCACCATGAAACCGATGCGCCAGCCTGCCATGTTGTAGCTTTTTGACAGGGTAAAGAATTCGACGGCGACATCACGCGCGCCCGGTACCTGCATAATCGATGGCGCTTTCCAGCCATCGTAGACGATGTCGGCATAGGCCAGATCGTGGATCACCAGCACGTTGTACTGCTTCGCCAGCGCAATCACCCGTTCGAAAAAGTCGAGCTCCACACACTGTGCGGTGGGGTTGGACGGGAAGCCAAGGATCATCATTTTTGGCTTGGGATAGCTCTCGCGGATGGCGCGTTCCAGCTCATTGAAGAAGTCGACACCCGCCACCAGCGGCACCGAGCGTACCTGCGCCCCGGCAATCACCGCACCGTAGATATGAATCGGATAGCTGGGATTGGGCACCAGCACGGTATCACCGTGATCCAGCGTCGCCAGCATCAGGTGCGCCAGGCCTTCTTTGGAACCGATGGTGACAATCGCCTCTGATTCAGGATCGATCTCAACCTGATAGCGATCGGCGTACCAGCGCGAGATCGCCCGGCGCAGACGCGGAATACCGCGCGAGGTGGAATAACCGTGGGTATCGTCACGCTGCGCCACCTGGCATAACTTTTCGACGATGTGTGGCGGAGTCGGGCCATCCGGGTTGCCCATTGAAAAGTCGATGATATCTTCGCCGCGCCGACGCGCAGCCATCTTCAGTTCAGCGGTGATGTTGAAAACGTAAGGGGGTAAGCGTTCGATACGCGAGAAACGACGGGGTGTGCTGTTATCAGCCATGATGTCCTCTGGATTACGTAAGCGCCCGGACCGTCCGAGCGACGCGGGTCACTGTGGTGACCCGTTACGAACATAACGTGGCGAGGATCATTTTGTCGAGGGTGGCGGAAAATATTTTTATTTTTGCGGATTCAGCCGCCCCAGCAGCCAATCGTTCACCCAGCAGCCGTTCAGCAGATAATTATCCCGTAGCGTGCCCTCCAGCTGAAAGCCGTTTTTCTCCAGAATACGGCGTGATGCCCAGTTACCTTCAATCACCATCGCTTTGAGTTTGTGGAAATCGGCTTCAAGCAAAAACTGACACAGCGCCGCAAGGGCTTCGCTGCCATATCCCTGACCGCAGTGGCGATGCAGCAGCATATAGCCCACCTCCGCCTGACGGTATGGCTCCCATTCGGGGCTGCAGCCAAACAGGCCAATCGGCTCACCACTGTCACGACGTCGCGCAACCAGGCAGAGCATATGAAAACTGCTCGCCTGCCAGGGGGCCAGACGCTCGGTGAAGCGCTGGCGGATATCCGCTTCAGCGGGGACTTCGCTCACCCAGGTCATGGTGTCGCGATCTTCATGGACGGCACGAAACAGTTGCCAGTCTTCTGGCTGTAATTTACTCAGGGTTAATCTGGCGGTGACTAGTTGCATCTGCTGCTCCCGATGGGCGCGGTTTTCCAGCGGTCACTGGCGCACCTCATCGCGCAACATAGCAAAACGGCACCTTAGCGACCAGCCTCTGCAGGGCGAAAAAACTGTCCCCCTTTAATGCACTCAACCTTTCCTCTTTTTGCCCATATGCCGTAAAAATTGATCTGAAACACTAACTCCCGCCGTGATTGATCGGGACGCTAGCGGTTAGCGATCACATTTTTTATCATAGAGGCACTTTCCATTGCCGACGAGTCGCCTGTGTCCTCCCACTTCACGATGTTACTGGCAGTATTTGACCGCGCCGCCCTGATGCTGATCTGCCTGTTCTTCCTGACACGCACCCGCCCGTTTCGTCAGCTGCTGCAAAAAGATGAACACACCCGTGCGGAGAAAGTAGCCGTTACTGCCATCTTTTCCCTGTTTGCGCTGTTCAGTACCTGGTCGGGTGTCGATGTCGATGGTTCACTGCTGAATGTGCGGGTCATCGCCGTGATGGCGGGCGGCATTCTGTTTGGTCCCTGGGTCGGGATCGCCACCGGGGTTATCGCCGGTCTGCACCGTTTTCTGATCGATATTCACGGCGTGACCTCCGTGCCCTGCCTGATTACCAGCATCATTGCGGGTGTCGTCGCGGGCGGTATTAATCGCCGGGTACTGAAAGAACACCGCTGGCGTGCCGGAATCGTCGGCGGCATGCTCTGTGAAGCCCTGACGATGCTGTTGATTGTTGTGTGGGCGCGCCCCACCTCACTCGGGCTGGCGATTGTGTCAGAAATTGCTCTGCCGATGATCCTCGGTGCCTCCAGTATCGGCATCATTGTGCTGCTGGTGCAGAGCGTCGAGGGGGAAAAAGAGGCGATTGCCGCCCGCCAGGCCAAGCTGGCGCTGGAGATCGCCAATAAAACTCTGCCGCTGTTTCGTCAGGTGAACAGCGACTCGCTGCGCAACATCTGTGACATTATCCGACGGGAGATCAAAGCCGATGCAGTGGCGATGACCGATAAAAAACAGATTCTGGCCTACGTCGGCTATGGCGAACACAACTATAAACATGGGGATGATGGCATCAGCCCCACCACGGCGCAGTCGATCGCCAGCGGTAAAATTATCATTAAGAACAACGATGAAGCGCATCGCACCAAAGATATTCACTCCATGATCGTGATCCCGCTGTGGGAGAAAGGCAAAGTCACCGGCACGCTGAAAATCTACTATCGCCGCGCACACCGTATTACCGGCTCGCTGAAGGAGATGGCGATCGGCCTGTCACAAATCATCTCAACCCAGCTTGAAGTGTCGCGTGCCGAGCAGCTGCGCGAGATGGCGAATAAAGCGGAACTGCGCGCGCTGCAAAGTAAAATAAATCCTCATTTCCTGTTCAACGCCCTGAATGCTATCTCCTCTTCTATCCGGCTCAATCCCGATACCGCCCGCCAGCTGGTGATTAACCTGTCACGCTATCTGCGCTATAACCTGGAACTGAACGACGATGAGCTAATCGACATCCGTAAAGAGCTGTGGCAGGTGAAAGATTACATCGCCATCGAGCAGGCCCGGTTTGGCGATAAGCTGACGATGATCTATGACGTCGATGAGGATCTCCATTTTCTGCTGCCGAGTCTGCTGATCCAGCCTCTGGTGGAGAATGCCATTGTCCATGGTATCCAGCCCTGTAAAGGCAAAGGCGTGGTGACGCTGAGCGTCCGGGATCTGGGCGATCAGGTGCGGATCTCGGTGCGGGATACCGGCCAGGGCATCAGTGACGAAGTGATAGCACGGGTGGCACGCAACGAGATGCCCGGTAATAAAATCGGCCTGCTCAATGTGCATCATCGGGTAAAACTTTTGTCGGGTCAGGGATTGAATATCGTGCGGCATCAGCCGGGCACCGAGATTTCCTTTACGCTGAGTAAGAATGGCCAGCGCCTGGCGGAGAATCTGTTATGAAAGCCATTATTGTGGAAGATGAATTCCTGGCGCAGCAGGAGCTGAGCTGGATGATTCAGCATCACAGCAAAATCGAGATTGAAGCCTGTTTTGACGATGGTCTGGACGTGCTGAAGTACCTGCAACAGCATCGGGTTGATGTGATTTTCCTCGACATCAACATCCCCTCACTGGATGGCATGCTGCTGGCACAGAATATCCATCAGTTTGCTCACAAGCCACTGATTGTCTTTATTACCGCGTGGAAAGAGCATGCGGTGGAAGCGTTTGAGCTGGAGGCGTTTGACTACATTCTCAAGCCCTATCAGGAGTCGCGAATTGTCACCATGCTGAACAAGCTCGAAGCCACAGCGCAGGCGCAGCAGGCGGTCAGCCATCTCACTGCCACGCCCGCGCCGCAGACGGTCAACCTGATCAAAGATGAGCGCATTATCGTCACTGACGTGAATGATATTTACTACGTTGAGGCGCATGAGAAGCTGACGTTTGTTTATACCCGGCGCGAATCCTACGTGATGTCGATGAATATTACCGAGTTCTGTTCACGCCTGCCGGAACAGCAATTTTTCCGCTGCCACCGCTCTTTCTGTGTCAGCCTCAGCAAGATTCGTGAAATCGAGCCGTGGTTTAACAATACCTATCTGCTGAAGCTGCGCGATCTGGAGTTTCAGGTGCCGGTCAGCCGCAGTAAGGTGAAGCAGTTTCGACAGCTGATGCGCCTGTAGCGCAGTACGGTTAAAGACCTGTTCAGAAAGGGGGATGGCGAAGCAGGAGAGCAGCAAAAAGTCGGGAGGGAATTCCCCGATCCTGCCCCGCTGAAGCAGGCAGATCGGGAAAATCGCTCGCGCGCAGAATGCCAGTGCGCGCGAGGTAAAGCAGAATCAGATTTCGCGACCCAGCGTCTGGCGCAGATGCGCGCCCGCGCCCAGCAGGCCAGGCTGGTCGTGCGTAATCATATAAACCGGGATACTGGCAACATAGTCGCGGAAGCGGCCTTTATCTTCAAACGCCGCACGGAAACCCGACGACTTAAAGAACTCCAGGAAGCGTGGCACGATGCCGCCGGCAATATAGACACCACCAAAGGTGCCGAGATTCAGCGCCAGGTTGCCGCCGAAACGGCCCATGATGACGCAGAACATTGACAGCGCGCGACGGCAGTCGGTGCAGCTGTCATCCAGCGCACGCTGGCTGACATCTTTCGGCTTCAGATTTTCCGGCACGCGATTATCCACTTTAACAATCGCACGATAGAGGTTAACCAGACCGGCACCTGACAGCACACGTTCCGCTGAAACATGGCCCAGTTCTTCGCGCAGCACTTCCAGGATCTGATCTTCTTCTTCACTGTTGGCAGCGAAGTCGACATGACCGCCCTCACCTGGCAGGCTGACCCAGCGCTTGTCCACATGCACCAGATGGCTGACGCCTAATCCGGTGCCGGCACCATAAATCGCGATAGGTTTATCTTTGACTGGCTCTGTACCGCCAAACTGAATCACGTTTTCGGCGGTCAGCATCGGGATCGCCATAGATACCGCAGTGAAGTCGTTAATGATTTCCAGGTGTTCAAAACCGATGTTCTCTTTGAGCTTGCGCGTGGAAAACGCCCAGTCATGGTTGGTCATTTCAACCCAGTCATCGGTAATCGGGCAGGCAATGGCAATACAGCCATCTTTAACGTCCTGCTGTTGTTCATCAAGATAGTGGCGGATGACGGCTTCGAGGCTGTCGTATTCTGATGTTGAGAATGTTTTGGCCTGGGTGATGCTGCCGCTTTCCACCTCACACAGGGCGAGGCGTGCGTTAGTACCGCCGACATCGCCGACCAAGGCATAGGTTGTCATTCTTCTGTTGCTCCGCTTGGGGTCTTAAGAGTTGGAGGACACTATAAAATTCTGCCCATAAAACAACAACGCTCACCGGTGCGATTGGTGAGCGTCTTACTCAGGTGTGCTACAGCCTAACCGCGATAGTCCACCCTGCACAGCGGCAACTATCTGAATCTTAGCCGCCGTTGCGTTGATTCAGGCAGGCGGTGACTTTTCGTAGCAGTGGCGGCAAATCTTCTTTCTGCATGACGACTTCAACCAGAGAGAGCCATTGCGGCTCTGAGAGTCGCGCCATCACTTCCTCTAACTGCACCGTTTCACTGATACGCCAGCTCTGCGCCTGGCCCTGCAGGCTAAGGGCGTGCGGTAAGGCCGTCCAGTTCCACTGGGCAATATCATTGTAACGTTGTGTTGCGCCATGAATCGCCCGTTCGACGGTATAGCCTTCATTATTCAGCAAAAAGAGTATCAGTCGCTGCTGGTCACGCAGCATCGAACCCAGTTCCTGAATTGTCAGCTGCGCCGAACCGTCTCCGATGATCAGGATAACCCGGCGATCAGGATCGGCAGTCTGCGCGCCAAACGCTGCCGGAAGAGTATAGCCGATTGATCCCCATAATGGCTGAACCACCAGCTGCGCCTGCGAGGGCAATCTTAACGCGGCGGCGCCAAAGGCGGCAGTCCCCTGCTCGGCCAGAATAAGGTCACCGGGTTGCAGGAATGCCTGCATCGCCTGCCAGAACGCCTGCTGGCTGATCACTGCCGCCGGTTCTGCAGGCTGCGCAGCGGGCGGCGCGGCGGCGGGTTGCCACTGCCGGCCATAGCGTTCAAATAGCGGCAGCAGTTCGCTCAGCGCCTCCGCCATCGACAGCGGCGCAAAATTTTTACCGCCCACGCTGGCGCTGAAGGGCTGCAGATCAATCAGTCGCTCAGGGTTAAACTGCTGCGTGAAGCCAGCAGTAATGGTGTCGGTAAATCGCACCCCGACGCAGATCGCCACATCCACCTGCTCAATCTGTTCGCACACCTGACCTGCGCTGGCCTCACCGGCATAGGTACCGACGTAACCCGGCTGCTGTTCATCCAGAACCCCCTTGCCCATCAGCAGGCTGGCACAGGGAATCGCACACTGTTCACGCAGCGCGGCCAGGGCGGACTGCTGCTGCCAGCGCAGCGCAAGAAAATCGGCCAGCAGTGAAACCCGCTCTGCCGGTGCCAGTAAGCGTTCCGCCGCATCGCTGAAAGCGCGACGCGCAGCGGGCGAAGAGGATTGATGACTGTTCAGGGGCTGCGCGGGTGGCTGCACCTCCATGGCCGCCACGTCGACGGCCAGCGACAAATAGCCGGGACGACGAGCCTGCAGCGCACTGACGATCACCCGATCGATCTCAGCCGTGGCATTGTCGGCGGTAAGCTGTGCCGTTGCCGCACTGACTTCTGTGGCCATGCGGATAAAATGCTGGAAATCGCCATCGCCCAGCGAATGATGAACACAATCCCCCTGCAACTGGGCCTGTGTCGCAGGCGCGCCAACGATATGGATCACCGGCAGATACTCGGCATAACTGCCCGCAATGCCATTAATCGCGCTGAGCTCGCCCACACCAAACGTGGTCAATAGCGCTCCCGCGCCGTTGCAGCGTGCATAACCGTCTGCCGCATAGGCTGCGTTAAGCTCATTAGCGCAGCCTACCCAACTGATGGCCGGATGGGCGATGACGTGGTCAAGAAATTGCAGGTTATAGTCGCCCGGCACGCCAAACAGATGCTTTACACCAATCTCCTGCAGACGGGTCAGCAGGTAATCTCCAACAGTGAATATGGACATTGCGCATTCCTTTCAGGGAAGAGTCGGGTTAAGTATCTGACAGAGGATGAAATTAGCGAGGCGTGCCGCTATTTTAGCCAGCCGCAATGGCTGGAAAGGCGACGTTACGCTGGCGGAATATTCTGTAAAAATGCGAATTGCAGCGCGCTGTCACTAAGTGTAACCGTATACACTGATACACTTTTGGCACATATCCCCGTTTTTATCCAGGAGCGCTGAATGTCCCTTTTCCCTCATCCCGATCGCTATCAACAGATGGAATATCGCCGCAGCGGCCGCAGCGGCATCAAACTGCCCGCCATTTCGCTGGGACTGTGGCATAACTTTGGTGACAGTACCCGGGTCGATAACAGCCGTGAGCTGCTGCGTCATGCGTTTGACCTTGGCATCACGCACTTCGACTTAGCCAACAATTACGGCCCACCCCCTGGCTCAGCAGAAGAGAACTTCGGGCGTATTCTGCGGGAAGATTTTCGTGCCCATCGTGATGAGCTGATCATCTCCACTAAAGCGGGCTATACCATGTGGCAGGGGCCTTATGGGGATTGGGGTTCGCGTAAATATCTGGTCGCCAGTCTGGATCAGAGCCTGAAGCGAATGGGGCTGGAGTATGTGGATATTTTCTATCATCACCGTCCCGATCCGGAAACCCCGCTGGAAGAGACGATGCGCGCGCTGGATCATGTGGTGCGCCAGGGCAAAGCGCTTTACGCTGCCCTTTCAAACTATCCGGCCGACCTTGCCGCCGAAGCGATAGCTATCCTGCGCGATCTCGGCACCCCTTGTCTGATTCACCAGCCGCGCTATTCGATGTTTGAACGCACACCTGAGCAGGGATTGATTCAGACGCTGGGCGATGCGGGCGTCGGCTGTATCGCCTTCTCTCCGCTGGCAGGCGGCGTGCTCACCGATCGCTATCTGCAGGGCATCCCGGAAGATTCGCGCGCGGCCAGCGGCAGCAAGTTCCTGAATGAGAACCAGCTGACGGATGAGAAGATGGAGAAAGTCCGCAAGCTTAATGCTATTGCGCAGCAGCGCGAACAGAAGCTGGCGCAGATGGCGCTGGCGTGGGTGCTGCGCGATGAGCGTGTGACTTCAGTACTGATCGGAGCCAGCAAAACGGCCCAGATCGATGACGCGGTGGCGATGCTCGCTCGCCGTCAGTTCAGCGACAGCGAGTTAGCTGCGATTGACGCGGCGCTACTGTAACGGTTTTAGCGCCCGGCTGACGCCGGGCGTTTCTGCGCCAGAATAGTCTCAAACCCCTTTCTCTCCCCAATTTCCTCACAATCTTCCGACACAATGATGCGGTAACAACAGCAATACGCAGGCATACTCGCTGCGCCGCAACAGCATCAGACTGTTGATGAGGAGAAGAAAATGAAAAGAGCCCTTATTTTTGCTGCCCTGCTGGCCCTGCTGTCGCCGCTGGCACACCACACAGCCCAGGCCTCCAGTGCCTCTATTACTCTGGCCCCCGGCGTCACCCTGAATCTTGGCGATCGCGATCGCCGTGGCTATTACTGGGATGGTGGCCGCTGGCGTGAACCGCGCTGGTGGAACGACCGCTATTCTTACAACGAACGCCGCTGGTGGCGACATGAAGAGTGGCGTCGTCAGCAGCAGTGGGAGCGCGAACGCCGCTGGCATGAGCGCGACCGCGAGCGTCGCTGGGAACATCAGTATCGCCGCGATCGTGATCGTGGCTGGGATCATCATGACCGTCGTGGGCCTGACCATCGCGGTCCAGACCATCACGGACACGATCGCCATTAATAAAAACGCCCGGCAGAACCGGGCGTTTCAGGTTTCACAGTCGCTACAGCCCCAGCGCTTCACCCACCAGCAGGTAAAGATTCAGCGTAATCACCAGCAGCACGATCAGTCGCCCGGTGTTCTGCATCAGGCGCGAGTTAACCATATCATCGCCCATCAGCTCGCGGTTGCCGGTAAAGGAGAGCAGCGGAATCAACGCCAGCGCAATACCAAAACTCAGCAGCACCTGACTCATTACCAGAACCCTTGTCGGGTCCCAGCCTGCCCAGATGACAATAAAGGAGGGCAGCATGGTGACGGTTCGGCGCACCCACAGGGGAATATGGAAGTGGATAAAGCCCTGCATCACCACCTGCCCCGCCAGCGTACCGACCACCGTTGAAGATAATCCGGCCGCTACCAGGCTCAGACCAAACACTATCGCCGCCGCCTGGCCTAACAGCGGTTGCAGCGTCAGATAGGCCTGATCGAGTTCAGCGATTTTACTGTGGCCGCTGAAGTGAAATGCCGCTGCGGCGGTCGCCATCATCGCCAGGTTAACAAATCCGGCAATGGTCATGGCAATCGCCACATCCAGTTTGGTTGAGGAGTAACGCTGGCCTTTGCTGTCCTCACTTTTACCCTGCGTCAGCGCGGAGTGCAGATAAATCACGTGCGGCATAATAGTCGCCCCCAGCACACCCGCCGCCAGGAATACAGCATCCGACGTCGGTAACGCGGGCAGCGCCATGCCGATTACCAGCTCTTTGACATTGGGCTGGGAGAAGAAGAGTTCGACGATATAGGCCGCCGCCACAAACAGCAGCAGTCCGCCAATCACCAGCTCCAGCGGCTTTTGCCCACGGCTCTGTAACATCAATATCAGGAACGTGGCGATGCCGGTCAGCACCGCGCCCTGCATCAATGAAATACCGAGCAGCAGTTTGAACCCCAGCGCGGCTCCGATAAATTCCGCCAGGTCAGTGGCCATCGCGATAATTTCCGCCTGCACCCAGTAAAACCAGACGGCGGGCCGGGGAAAACGATCGCGAATGTGTTCAGCGAGGTTTTTGCCGGTAGCGATACCCAGCTTGGCTGACATCAGCTGAATCAGCATGGCCATGATGTTGGCCCATACCACCACCCACAGCAATTTGTAGCCGTAAGCAGCGCCCGCCTGAATGTTGGTCGCAAAGTTGCCCGGATCGATATAGCCGATAGCGGCGATAAAAGCGGGCCCCAGCAGTGCGAGTTTGACTTTTCTGACTCCGCGAGCGGCGCGCTCGGCGGTACGACTTTCAAACATATCCGGTACCCTGTCTGAACATTTGCCTGCCCCGGCAGCTTAGGGGTTAGCAGGTGCAAGTGAAATTCGTTTATTGTTATCGGTGTAATAGATGCTGCTATAAAGTATAGCCATTGCTATACATTACAGTAAAGGATGTGATTGCTAAAAATGTGAGCAATAGTGTCACTTTACGCCCGGTGTAAAATTCAGACAATAATTATGTGGTTATCTGAAGTGAAGTATTTGTAAACAGGACGTGATCTCTGGAACTTTTCTGGAAAATATAGCGATAGCGAATACTTATATTGTGGTTCAGATCTCGTTTTTAAGTAACGCGTTACATAGAATACGCAACAAAATACAACTCTCCTCAAATTTGGAGCAACCATGTCCCATATTTTGCAATTTCTTTTAGCACTGGTGGTGGTCGGGATACTCGCCTTGCTGGTCAGTCACGATCGTAAAAGCATTCGCATTCGCTACATTATACAGCTACTGGTGATTGAAATTGTGCTCGCCTGGTTCTTCCTGAACTCAGAAGCGGGACTCGGTTTCGTCAAAGGATTCGCGGGCTTCTTTGACCATCTGCTGAAGTATGCCGCTGAGGGTACCAACTTCGTCTTCGGCAACATGAGCGACAAAGGCCTGGCCTTCTTCTTCCTTAACGTATTGTGCCCTATCGTCTTTATCTCTGCGCTGATCGGTATTCTGCAGCATTTCCGTATCCTGCCATGGGTGATTCGCGGTATCGGAACCGTACTGTCGAAAGTGAATGGCATGGGAAAACTGGAATCTTTCAACGCCGTGAGTTCTCTGATACTGGGACAATCAGAAAACTTCATCGCTTATAAAGATATCCTGGGCCAAATGTCACAGCGCCGCATGTACACCATGGCCGCGACCGCGATGTCGACCGTATCGATGTCGATCGTCGGCGCCTACATGACCATGCTGCAGCCGAAGTATGTGGTCGCCGCGCTGGTGCTCAACATGTTCAGCACCTTTATCGTGCTGTCGCTGATCAACCCTTATCGCGTAGAGAACGAAGAAGATCTGCAGTTGCAGGATCTGCACAAAGGCCAGAGCTTCTTTGAGATGCTGGGCGAATATATCCTGGCTGGTTTCCGTGTCGCGATTATCGTTGCCGCCATGCTGATTGGTTTTATCGCGCTGATTTCAGGTCTGAATGCGCTGTTTGATTTGATCTTCGGCATCTCCTTCCAGGGCGTTCTCGGCTTTGTCTTCTATCCGTTTGCCTGGGTGATGGGCGTGCCTGCTGGTGAAGCGTTGCAGGTCGGCAGTATTATGGCGACCAAGCTGGTATCGAATGAGTTTGTTGCCATGATGGATCTGCAGAAAATCGCGGGTCAGTTGTCGCCACATTCAGAAGGTATTCTTTCTGTGTTCCTGGTCTCGTTCGCCAACTTCTCTTCTATCGGCATCGTGGCCGGTGCGATTAAAGGTCTGAATGAAGAACAGGGCAACGTGGTTTCCCGCTTTGGTCTGAAGCTGCTGTACGGCTCTACGCTGGTCAGCGTGCTTTCCGCCGCTATCGCCGGTCTGGTTCTGGCGTTCTAAGCACGGTTCTGCACACTACTCTAAGCATCAAAGGGCGAGCAGGTCTCGCCCTTCTCTTTCTGCTCTGTTCCTGCTCTGCTTCCCGCTGATTTCCCTTTCCCGCGTTAACTCTTCCATTGCACATGTCACATCTGCATTCAGATCGTGCACAACAGGCGGCACAGCGTCCTGCAAACAGCATCGGATGTTATGGCGGATCATGCCGGTAATAACGTATTTAAGCGTGCGCAGCAGCGTGAATGGCAAAGCAATAGCGTTGGGATCCGCAGCAACTGGCGAATAAGAGATTAATCAGAAAGGATTTTGACAACGGCGTGTCAGAAAATGGTGGAGATAAGCGGGATCGAACCGCTGACCTCTTGCATGCCATGCAAGCGCTCTCCCAGCTGAGCTATACCCCCACATCTGGAATCGTTTTTCAGTGCCAAACTTTTGGGAAGAAGTTTGGTGGAGCTAAGCGGGATCGAACCGCTGACCTCCTGCATGCCATGCAGGCGCTCTCCCAGCTGAGCTATAGCCCCGAACCGAAAAACTGTCGCGTTAAGCGACGGACGGCATAATATGAAACCCCCTCCGGGGTGTCAACGGCAAAATGACATTCTCTGTTTGATCGCTGAAAAAGGCGGCAACCTGCGAAGTTTCAGCAGCATGCTGCAGGGGAAAATCGTGTCTGTTCACACAGGACCGTTTTTTAACTGTTATTCAGTCTGCCGTCAGGTTAATTCACGGTTAAATATGTTATAGGAATTTTCTTGTCTTCGGCTTTTTCGCATGCAAAACTTAGCCCGCTAATTAAGTGGTCGCCGGGACCCTCTCCCGCGTACCACGCGTCCACCAGGCGTTATCGTCCCATTAATCATAAAAAAACTACTGAGATACTATGTCGCTGCATACACCTAAAGAAATCGCACAACTGGCGATCCAGTCAGGCGTGGCTAAAAGCCGTGCACCTGTCAGCATCCTTCTGATTCTCGGCTTTATGGCGGGCGCATTTATTGCGACCGGCTTCCTGCTGGATCTTCACGTGATCAACACCCTGCCCGCTGAATGGGGCTCTTTTGGCGGCCTGTTAGGCGCCGCGGTCTTCCCGGTGGGGATCATCATGACCGTACTGGCGGGTGGTGAGCTGCTGACCGGCAATATGATGACCTTACCGGTGGCCTGGTTCGCCCGTCGCATCAGCTTTATGAGCGTGGCGCGCAACTGGTTCTGGGTTACCCTGGCTAACTTTCTCGGCAGCGTGGCTGTCGCCTGGTTCTTTGGTCATATGCTGGGTATGACCGAGGGCGATTACCTGAAGAAGACCGTTGCTATCGCCTCTGCAAAAGTCCACGCTGATTTCCTGCACGCCTTTATTTCCGGCATCGGCTGTAACTGGCTGGTTTGCCTGGCGGTATGGCTGGCCTTTGCCAGTAAAGATGTGGTCGGCAAGATCTTCGGCATGTGGTTCCCGGTGATGGCATTTGTAGCCATTGGCTTCCAGCACGTTGTCGCCAACATGTTTATTATTCCGGCCGCCATTTTTGCCGGTCAGATGAGCTGGGCAGAGTACTTCCCTAATTTTATTGCCGTCTTCTCAGGCAATGCCGTGGGTGGTGCCGTGTTCGTTGGTCTGGCCTATTTCCTTGCATTCCGTCCTGCCGCTGAACCCGCCAGTAATCCTCAGTAATGATGTTTTGCCTTTTGTCGAGAGACAAAAGGCAATTTCAGCTTCAGTTACTTTCCCCCGTTACGTTTTGCTGTAATATGTCCTGCTAATGTATTAATCAGGGACTGCATCGTGAAAAAGGAATGGCTTACCCCCGAAGAGCTGGCTGCAGAGACGGGTTACAGTCGGCAAACGGTGAATAAATGGATCAAGCGGGAAAACTGGACGACCACGCCGAAGCCCGGTGTGCAAGGCGGTAAAGCCCGATTGATTCACATTGATGAGCGCGTAAAAAGTTTTATTCAGTCGACCCGTAACCTTAACGAGCCGACGGCAATTTACAGCACTCCGTCCAATTCATTACCTGCGTTATTAATAAGTTCCGTCCAGCAAATGACTCAGGACGAGCAGGATCAATTCACTGCACTAATCTTACGCGAAGGTATCAAGGGCGTTTTGCAGCGACTGGGCATCAGCGAAGAGTAAGGTGTATCTATCAGGGAAGGTATAATGAAAAAGGAATGGTTAACACCCGAAGAACTCGCCTCAGAGACGGGCCTGAGCCGACAGACAGTGAACAAATGGATTAAGCGCGAAAACTGGACCACCCTGCCCAGACCCGGTATTCAGGGCGGCAAGGCGCGATTGATTCATGTCGATGATCGCGTAGAAAAATTTATCCATTCGACGCGTAGCCTGCACGAACCCGCTGCAACGTATAGGGTTCCGGCAGATTCACTGACGACACTGTTGGTGAATGCGGTTCCGCAAATGAGTCAGGCTGAACAGGAGCAGCTTTCAGCGCTGATATTACGGATAGGTATTAAAGGCATGTTGCAGCGTCTGGATATCACTGAAGAGTAAAAAACCGGAAGCGCGAAGCTTCCGGTTCTGTTTATTAAGCCTGTGCTTCCCGCTCGCTGATAAAGGCCAGCGCCTGCTCAATACGTGCAACGCTGCGGCTGCGGCCTATCGCTTCCACGGTGACATCCAGTCCGGGTGACTGACCGGCACCGGTCACGGCCACACGCAGCGGCATGCCCACTTTTCCCATCCCGACTTCCAGCTCATCTGCGGTGCTCTGAATAGCCTGATGAACGTTTTCAGCCGTCCACTCTTCTATCGCGGCCAGCTTATCGCGTACTACTTCCAGCGGCTGACGCGCTACCGGACGAAGATGTTTCTTCGCGGCATCGGCATCAAACTCTGCAAAATCTTCATAGAAGTAGCGGCAGGATGCAGCCATCTCTTTCAGCGTTTTGCAGCGCTCGCCTAACAGAGCAACCAGCTTCGCCAGTTCCGGACCCGTGCGGGTATCGATTTTCTGCTCTTCAATATGCCACTGCAGATGTGTCGCCACATATTCTGGCGGCAGCGTATTGATGTAGTGGTGGTTCAGCCACTGCAGTTTCTCAGTGTTGAACGCACTGGCAGACTTACTGACCGCATCCAGGGTAAAGAGCTCAACCATTTCGGCCACACTGAAGATTTCCTGATCGCCATGTGACCAGCCCAGACGAACCAGGTAGTTGAGCAGCGCTTCTGGCAGGTAGCCATCATCACGATACTGCATCACCCCTACCGCGCCATGACGCTTGGAGAGCTTTTTGCCATCATCACCCAGGATCATTGAGACGTGGGCATAGACCGGAACCTGCGCGCCAATCGCTTTGAGGATGTTGATCTGACGTGGCGTGTTGTTAATGTGGTCTTCACCGCGAATCACATGGGTGATGCCCATATCCCAGTCATCCACGACGACGCAGAAGTTGTAGGTTGGCGAACCATCGGTGCGGCGGATGATCAGGTCATCCAGCTCCTGGTTGCTGAACTCAATCGGGCCACGGATCTGGTCGTCAAAGATGACCGAACCTTCCTGCGGATTGCGGAAACGCACAACGCACGGCTCATCATCTGCATGATGTTCATGGCTGTCACGGCAGCGGCCGTCATAACGCGGCTTTTCGTTGTTGGCCATCTGCTCTTCACGCAGCGCTTCCAGACGTTCTTTAGAGCAGTAGCATTTATAGGCTGTGCCCGCTTCCAGCATTTCATCAATGACCGCGTTGTAACGATCAAAACGTTTTGTCTGGTAGTAAGGGCCTTCATTCCAGTCGAGGCTCAGCCAGTTCATGCCATCCATGATGGCTTCGATAGCTTCCGGCGTGGAGCGCTCCAGATCGGTATCTTCAATGCGCAGCACGAACTCGCCCTGGTTGTGACGGGCAAAGAGCCAGGAGTAAAGTGCGGTACGGGCGCCGCCTACATGCAGATAGCCAGTCGGGCTGGGCGCGAAGCGTGTTTTGATTTTCATTGAGTATTGCCTTAGATGCGCGGGTTCTCTGTCTGGATGACAAAAAACAGGTTAGACGCGAAAAAACAGTGGGCACATTCTAGCATCTGACGGTGAATCCTCAATGCATGCCCGCCGGTTGCCGCCCGGGAAAAGGGGCTTTTCTGCCAGTAAAACCAGCACATTGGCTAAAAGCGCGACAGGGTGTTTAAAAATAAACCGAACGCACATTTATGTTTTAAAAAGCGTTGACTCAAAATCAACTATCCCTATAATGCGACTCCACACAGCGGGGGTGATTAGCTCAGTTGGTAGAGCATCTCCCTTACAAGGAGGGGGTCGGCGGTTCGAACCCGTCATCACCCACCACTCTTAACAGCGTGGCCCGCAGTGAACAGGTATGAAGATATGGGTGATTAGCTCAGTTGGTAGAGCATCTCCCTTACAAGGAGGGGGTCGGCGGTTCGAACCCGTCATCACCCACCATATCTTGCCTGTGAGTAGTACTGAAGTACGAAGTGGGTGATTAGCTCAGTTGGTAGAGCATCTCCCTTACAAGGAGGGGGTCGGCGGTTCGAACCCGTCATCACCCACCACTTCGGGTCGTTAGCTCAGTTGGTAGAGCAGTTGACTTTTAATCAATTGGTCGCAGGTTCGAATCCTGCACGACCCACCAATTCAGAATAAAGCGCCTTTATGGCGCTTTTTTCGTTTTCGGAGCACGGACTTTACCGTGCAGGGTGAGAACCTGCTGCAGGTTCGACTGAATCGCCGGGAGCGATTCAGGCTGATGCGACAGCATCACCCGCAGGGCGAGGCCCACGACGGGCCGAGGCTATCCTGCACGACCCACCAATTCAGAATAAAGCGCCTTTATGGCGCTTTTTTCGTTTTCGGAGCACGGACTTTACCGTGCAGCAGGGTGAGAACCTGCAGCAGGTTCGACTGAATCGCCAGGCGATTCAGGCTGATGCGACAGCATCACCCGCAGGGCGAGGCCCACGACGGGCCGAGGCTATCCTGCACGACCCACCAATTCAGAATAAAGCGCCTTTATGGCGCTTTTTTCGTTTCTGCTGCACTGACTTAACCATGCTTAAAGCTGAACTGACCTTTTCTGCGACTTCAGGCTTTAAAAAGCGTGCTGGCTCAGGGAGCACAGGCCTTTCGCAAAGACGCAAAATCGCCATCCATGGCAGGCTCAGCGCGGGCGATTACGCACCTCATCCCTGAGGTGCGCCCGCAGACGGGCCAACGCTTTGCGTTGTTCAAAAACGCTCCCGGCGTTTTTGTCCCTGTCCCGCGATGCTTTGCTACAGGCCTGTGCTCCCCTCGCTTTAAGCTTATCTGCTCTCTTTTAGCCCTTTTTGGTGCCTGTTTTTTTTCTGCTGCACTGACATTGGCTTAACAGATAAGCTCTCGCCTTTTCGCAACCTTAACAATTTCAGCTCTCAAGTCGTTTCACAGCGTGCCGATAACGTATCTGACAACTTACAGGGAGAAAAATGATGTCTTCAATTTCCGGAATTCTAAGCAGTGCAGTCAGTGGCGGTGACAGCGGTGGCGGCAGTGTTGCCTCGCAGGTCGCGGCGCTGAATAAACAGATTCAGAACGTCTTAACGCAAGTCAAAGAGCTGGCCGACAACAAAGAACTGACTGACGAACAGAAGTCTGAAATGCAGCAGATGTACCAGTCACAAATCACCATGCTGCAGGCGCAGATTGCTCAGCTGGAACAGAAGCAGGCCGAGCAGGATCAGCCAAAGAGTGACAGCTCGTCTGTCAGTGAGAGCAAAGCGGACGGGATTAACCGCCCTACCGACACCAACAAAATTGACGTCTACATCTAAAATGCGGGCCTGGCCTCGCGTTGTTGCGCCAGCAGCGTCGCCTGCTGGCGCACCTCCTGCCAGATCGCTTCGGCAGCAGGCGTCAGCGAGCGGTTTTTACGCTTGATCAGCGTGAGGCTGCGATTGATTTCAGGATACAGACGCCGCACGGTTAATGCGCGATCCGCTGGCAACGGTAACGCCAGCGCGGGCAGAATACTGATGCCGATCCCCACCTGTACCATCGGGAACAGCGTAGCGGGATGACCAATCTCCTGAACGACTTCAGCCCTGATATTCTGCTGCTGCATCGCCGCATCAATGAGGACCCGACTGCCGGAAGCGTAGTCCTGAAGCACCATGGTGCGGCCATCCAGCATTGACCATTCTGCCCTTTCCACCAGCGCCAGCGGATCATCATCACGGCATAGCAGCAGGAAAGGCTCATCCAGAATCGCGATGCTGTCAAAATCGCTGTCGCTGAGTGGCCCAATCACAATTCCGAAATCGACTTCGGCGTTACGCACACTTTGCAGCACCCACTGCTGGGCGCGATCGTGCAGTATCACTTTGATATCAGGAAAGTGCTGCTGGCTGGCGGCCAGACATTGCGGCATCAGATGAGCGGAAATGGTCTGGCTGGCTGCCACTCTGACGGTACCACTGCGCTGTTCGCCAAAACTGCGGATATCCAGCAGCGTGGTATGAATCTCCTCCAGCAGGCGCTCCATGCGTGACGCCAGCTGTTTTCCCGCTTCAGTCAGCATCACCTCCCGGGTGGTTCGATCCAGCAATCGCACGCCGGTTTCCGCTTCCAGCTCTTTAATACTGTGGCTGACCGCCGACTGACTCAGACCTATCGCCTGCCCCGCCTGGCTGAATCCGCCATAGTGTGCCACCGCAATAAAGGTTCGTAGCTGACGCAGGGTATAATTCATCGATTCTGCTCATAGATTAATTCAATAAATCAATTTTATTTCTAAACAGGTTTCACGCACAATCGCGCTATTGAAAAATTTACCGGAATTTAACAATGGGATTTTTAAAACTCGATCCGATGATGATTAAACTCATCATCACCGTGCTGCTGGCCTCTTTCCTGCCAGCCAGAGGGATCTACGTTGATATATTCAGCTATCTCGCGACGGCAGCGATAGCACTGCTGTTCTTTATGCATGGTGCCAAGCTGTCGCGTGAAAAGATCATCTCAGGCAGCAGTCACTGGCGGTTGCATCTGTGGATTATGTTCAGCACCTTTGTGCTGTTTCCGGTGCTGGGTCTGTTGCTGGTCTGGTGGCATCCGGTTAATGTCGGCCCGGAAATTTATACCGGCTTTATCTACCTCTGTATCCTGCCTGCGACCGTGCAGTCCGCTATCGCGTTTACCTCCATGGCGGGCGGTAACGTCGCGGCAGCGGTATGCAGCGCCTCTGCATCAAGCCTGCTGGGTGTGTTTATTTCGCCGTTGCTGGTGAACCTGGTGATGGATATTCACAGCAGCGCGCCCAGCGATGGACTGGAGCAGATCGGGAAGATTATGCTGCAACTGATGGTGCCTTTCGTGCTGGGACACCTCTCACGGCGCTGGATCGGTGGCTGGGTTGAGAAGCACCGCAGCCTGATTGGCAAAACCGACCAGACCTCCATTCTGCTGGTGGTCTACTCTGCCTTCAGTGAAGCGGTGGTTAACGGCATCTGGCATCGCGTTGGGTTGATTACGCTGCTGTGGATTGTGGCAGGCTCAATCATCCTGCTGACCGCTGTGCTGATTATCAACCTGCTGGCCTCGCGCCTGTTCCGCTTTAAACGCGCCGATGAGATTGTGGTGCTGTTTTGTGGTTCGAAGAAGAGTCTGGCGAATGGCGTGCCGATGGCGAATATCCTGTTCCCGGCCAGTACCGTGGGGATTATTGTGCTGCCGCTGATGATTTTCCATCAGGTACAGCTGATGGTCTGCTCATTTATTGCCGGACGTTATAAGAAGACCAATGAGAAGCAGCAGGCTGTGCAGGTCAAAGATTCGGTGATGGAGTCTCAGAAATAGATCGGCTGCCCGCCTGTGCGGGCAGCGTTACTTGCGGGTCTGAAGCGGTTTAACTAACCCTTCCAGACCCTCAATTTTTATTGTCAGGGTGAGTTGCATGAGATCGCCCAGCAGACCAGACGGAAAGTCCCCACTGCGGGCAAACCACAGCAGATAAGGCTCAGGCAGATCGATCAGCATCCGCCCCTTATATTTGCCAAACGGCATAGGCGTATTAGCTATCGCCACCAGCTGATGTTCATCCATCTGAGGCTCCCAGCAGGCGGATCATTTCCGCTTCATCAATCACTTCGATGCCAAGCTCCGCTGCTTTCGCCAGCTTTGAACCGGCCGCTTCACCGGCAATCAGCAAATCGGTTTTCTTCGAGACACTGCCGCTGACTTTTGCACCCAGCGCGATCAGCTGCGCTTTGGCATCATCACGGTTCATCTGCGACAGTGAGCCGGTCAGCACCACCGTTTTACCCGCGAACGGACTGTCGATCTCTTCGGCTCTCACCACCACCACCTGCGGCCAGTGAATGCCGATATCCTCGACCAGCTGGCGGATAACCTCACGGTTGCTCTCCTCTTCCATGAAGTTGCGCACGTGTGCCGCAACGACTTTGCCGACATCCGGCACCGCAATCAGCGCCTCAAGATCGGCATCCATGACCTTCTGCAATTCACCAAAATGGTTAGCCAGATTGGCAGCAGTGGCTTCACCCACTTCACGAATGCCCAGTGCATAGAGGAAGCGCGCCAGCGTAGTCGATTTCGCTTTCTCCAGCGCGTCGACAACGTTTTGCGCCGATTTCGGCCCCATGCGATCCAGCCCGGTCAGTTTGCCCGCCGTGAGACGGAACAGATCCGCTGGTGTGTTGACGTACTCTTTCTCCACCAGCTGGTCGATAATCTTATCGCCCATGCCATCAACATCCAGTGCCCGGCGCGAGACAAAATGCTTCAGCGCCTCTTTGCGCTGAGCACCGCAGATTAAACCACCCGTGCAGCGCGTGACCGATTCCCCTTCGACCCGTTCAACTTCGGAACCACAGACCGGACAATGAGCAGGGAACAGGACTTCACGCGTCTGTTCAGGGCGCTCGGCCATCACAACGTTGACCACCTGCGGGATCACATCACCGGCGCGGCGAATGACGACCCGATCCCCGATGCGTAATCCCAGCCGCTCAATTTCATCCGCATTATGCAGCGTGGCATTGCTGACGATCACGCCCGCGACCTGCACCGGCTCAAGGCGAGCCACCGGTGTGATAGCCCCTGTGCGGCCAACCTGAAATTCGACGTCCCGCACCCAGGTCAGTTGTTCCTGTGCCGGGAATTTAAAGGCAATCGCCCAGCGCGGCGCACGCGCCACAAAGCCCAGCTTTTCCTGCAGTTCCTGTGAATCGACTTTGATCACCACGCCATCAATATCAAAACCCAGATTCGGACGCTGTTGTTCGATATCACGATAGAAGGCCAGGGCTTCTTCTGCATTGTGCACCAGCTTAATACGGTCGCTGACAGGCAGGCCCCAGGCTTTAAACTGTTGCAGACGCCCCATGTGACTGTGCGGCATCTCACCGCCTTCCAGCAGGCCAAAACCGTAGCAGAAGAAGGTCAGCGGACGTTTGGCGGTAATGCGCGGATCCAGCTGACGCAGAGAACCGGCTGCTGCATTGCGCGGATTAGCAAAGACTTTGCCATCAGTCCGGCGTGCTTCCTCATTCAGCTTTTCAAAGCCGCGCTGCGTCATAAATATTTCGCCACGCACTTCCAGCCGTGCCGGAATGTTGTCGCCTTTAAGCCGCAGCGGGATAGCGCGAATGGTGCGGACATTAGCGGTAATGTTCTCGCCGGTTGTGCCGTCACCGCGCGTTGCGGCCCGGACCAGCAGACCATTTTCATACATCAGGCTGACCGCAGCGCCATCAAGCTTGAGTTCACAGCAGTAGGTAATGTCGTCACTGCTTTTCAGCCGATCCTGCACCCGCTTGTTGAAGGCCATAAACGTGGCTTCATCAAAGGCGTTATCCAGCGACAGCATCGGGACTTCATGGCGCACCTGCTCGAAGACCGTCAGCGGCGCGGCACCCACGCGTTGTGTCGGCGAGTCCGGCGTAATGAGATCCGGGTGCTCCTCTTCCAGCTGACGCAGTTCACGCATCAGACGATCGTATTCAGCATCCGGCACTTCCGGCGCATCCATAACGTGATAGAGATATTCATGATGGCGCAACGTGGTGCGCAGTTCGGTGATGTGATCCTGGACGGATTTCATAAAGCCCCATCAGATAAAAAACCCCCGACAGGCGGGGGTTTGTTTTTAACAATTCAGATAGCGTTTAGCGCAGGTCTCAGACGCCAACCACATCGCGGATACGCGCTTTGTAAGTTTCCAGCTTCTGTGGCGTCATCATGCGACGCTCATCATCCAGCACCACGCCACCCACATCATCAGCGATACGCTGAGCCGACTGCAGCATCAGCTTGAAGTTCTGATTCGCATCGCCATAAGAAGGCACCATCATAAAGATAGAGATGCCAGGCGTGCTGAAATCGGTCATCAGATCAGGATTGAACGAACCCGGCTTAACCATATTGGCCAGACTGAACAATACCGGGCCGCTGCCAGCCGGACTGAGATGACGATGGAAAATGTTCATTTCACCAAACTGGAAGCCCGCCTGGAGAATACCCTGCAGTAGTGCCTCACCGTTCAGTTCACCGCCCGAGTGTGCGGCAACATGCAGCACCAGTACCGCTTCTTTCGGTTTTTCCGCTGGCGCTTTAGCAGCAGGCTGTGCCGGCGCGGGCGCCGGTGTCACTTCAGGCTGCGGCTCAGGTTCTGCCTGGTACTGCGGTGCTGGTTGTACAGATTCCAGCGGGTCGAGATCCAGCAGCGGGTCGGCCTGAACCGGCGGCGCGACAAAAGTGGGTGCGGGCTGCTGACGAACCGGTTCAGGGCGCGACTGCGGAGCAGGCTGCGGTGCCGTGTTAAAAAGCGGGTCGCTTTCAGATTCGGGTTGCGGTGCGGGTCGTAGCGCAGGCTGACGCACAGGCTCAGCGGGCGCAGGCTTACGCGGCGCTTCTGGCTGTGGCTCGCGAATCTCATCGAAACGCGGTTCCTGATGTACGTTGCGATCAGAACGAACGCGAACCTCGCCGACGCCATCATCCTCGTCGTCAATCAGGTCCTGCTCATCATTTTCATCACGTTGTTTTAGACGTTTGTGCGGGCGATCGCGGAACACTGACGAACGCTCTTTACGGCTGGTCCACAGCCCGTGAAGAAGGAGCGCTATAATGGCGATCGCGCCAACAACGATTAATATCAGACGCAAATCCTGCATCATTGTATTCTCTGTTGTTCCAATACCTTGCCACCGCGGCAAACTTTATCCTCTAACTGTATTTGCCCTGCTACACAAGTGCAAGTCTGTGCACTATTTTCTGACAAATAAGATAGGCAACCCACGCTTTTTCGCTGTTTTTTTACCCAAACGGCACCTGGCCTGGAGAAAAAGCCAGGTTATAGTGGGCACGCCTTAACATCTTCAGGAGAACTGGCTTTATGGCCCTTGAGAATTCCGTCTCAAATTTTAACGGCATGCACTACTTTAGCCAGGGCTGGAAACTGGTACGTCTGCCTGGTATTCGCCGCTTTGTGGTGATGCCGTTGCTGATCAATATTGTGATGCTGGGTGGCGCTTTCATCTGGCTTTTCTATCGTCTCGGTGACTGGATCCCGCGTCTGATGGCTCATATTCCGGACTGGCTGCAGTGGCTGAGCTATCTGTTATGGCCGCTGTCGGTGATTGCGATTGTGCTGGTGTTTAGCTACTTCTTTTCGACCGTGGCAAACTTAATTGCCGCACCCTTTTGCGGTCTGCTGGCAGAACAGCTCGAAGGGCGTCTGACAGGCAAGCCCCTGCCGGACAGCGGCTGGGCTGGGTTGATTAAAGATGTGCCGCGCATCATGAAGCGCGAGTTACAAAAACTGGGTTATTACCTGCCCCGCGCGCTGGGTCTGCTGCTGCTCTATTTTATTCCTGGTTTTGGTCAGACCGTTGCGCCGGTGCTGTGGTTCCTGTTCAGCGCCTGGATGTTGTCCATCCAGTATTGCGACTACCCGTTCGATAACCATAAAGTGCCTTTTCAGCAGATGCGCAACGCCCTGCGTCAGCACAAAACGGCCAATATGCAGTTTGGCGCGCTAATCAGTCTGTTCACCATGATTCCGGTTCTGAACCTCGTGATCATGCCGGTTGCCGTCTGCGGTGCCACCGCCATGTGGGTCGATCGCTACCGGTCACAGCTGGCACGCAGTGAAGTGCGCTAAAATTATCAGCGCGCCTTATGCTCTTTTCAGCAGGGCTTATTGCCGGGTGACATATAGATATGCGATTTCTTTCCTTCCGCCCCCAGGCAGAACAGGTATGCTCATAGGGTTCCCAATAATTCATACAGTTAAGGACAGGCTATGAGTAAGATCTATGAAGACAACTCTTTGACAATTGGTCATACGCCATTGGTTCGACTGAACCGCATCGGTAACGGCCGCATCCTTGCGAAAGTTGAATCCCGTAACCCGAGCTTCAGCGTAAAATGCCGTATCGGTGCCAATATGATTTGGGACGCAGAAAAACGCGGTATTCTGAAACCGGGTGTTGAACTGGTTGAACCGACCAGCGGCAACACCGGTATTGCTCTGGCCTATGTCGCCGCAGCGCGCGGTTATAAATTAACGCTGACGATGCCAGAAACCATGTCAGTGGAACGCCGTAAGTTGCTGAAGGCGCTGGGCGCAACGCTGATATTGACCGAAGGCGCCAAAGGCATGAAAGGTGCCATCAGCAAAGCTGAAGAGGTTGTTGCCAGCAATCCGGATAAATATGTGCTGCTGCAGCAATTCAGCAACCCGGCCAACCCGGAAATCCATGAAAAGACCACCGGCCCGGAAATCTGGGAAGACACGGACGGCGAAGTGGATGTCTTTATTGCCGGTGTCGGCACCGGCGGTACGCTGACCGGCGTGAGCCGCTACATCAAAAACACCAAAGGCAAAAAAGATCTGATTACCGTCGCGGTTGAGCCGACCGATTCACCGGTGATTGCTCAGGCGCTGGCGGGCGATGAGATCAAGCCCGGCCCACACAAAATTCAGGGTATCGGCGCAGGCTTTATCCCGGGCAACCTTGAGCTGAATCTGGTGGACCGCGTTGTGGCCATCACCAATGAAGAAGCGATCAGTACGGCGCGTCGGCTGATGGAAGAGGAAGGTATTCTGGCCGGTATCTCATCCGGTGCTGCCGTTGCCGCGGCGCTGAAGCTGCAGGAAGATGAAGCCTTCGCCAACAAAAATATTGTGGTGATCCTCCCCTCCTCCGGTGAACGCTATCTGAGTACCGCCTTGTTTGCCGATCTCTTCACTGAAAAAGAGCTTCAGTAGCAGAGGCCGATAGTCCGAAAATGGAGAAAAAAGCACCCAATCGGGTGCTTTTTTGTGGTGCAGATCTCACTTTCATCACCCGGCAGATTGATTTCAGTGACGCCGCTCTGGTATTTAGACTGCCAATTATTTCGATGCCTGAAATTAATCCGCGTTTGAAGTGGATCAAGCTGAATCGATTTACAGATTCAGTGAAACGGCGAATCACGGCATAATTAACCGGTGACGTGTAGAATCGGTTTTGAGACGCAACGGACTGTAGATTTGACGCATGCGCGTCTTTGGTCAGCATGAAGCTATACCCGCGCACCTACACAGGCTAAAGTAAAGGCTCCAGGCTAGACTTTAGATCCATAACACTCATCCTGATAACGTTGGGGAAATAGAATGTTCCAGCAAGAAGTTACCATTACTGCACCAAACGGTCTGCACACTCGCCCAGCTGCGCAATTCGTTAAAGAAGCCAAAGCTTTCCAGTCAGAAATTACCGTGACCTCTAACGGTAAATCAGCGAGCGCGAAGAGCCTGTTCAAGCTGCAGACACTGGGTTTAACCCAGGGAACTGTTGTGACCCTTTCCGCGGAAGGTGAAGACGAGCAGAAAGCAGTTGAGCATCTGGTCAAACTGATGGCTGAACTGGAGTAATCTCCGCTCAGCTCTCCAGCAAATCGACTCCTCTGCGCCATTGAGTGCAAACATCTTGATCGCGGACAACCTGTCCGCGTTATTGCTTTCGTAGAGTACGTGTCCCGCGACAATGGCACCGCACAGAGTCCCATCAGCCATCGTGATTAAAAGGTAGCGTTATGATTTCAGGCATTTTAGCATCACCAGGTATCGCTTTCGGCAAAGCACTGCTGCTGAAAGAAGACGAGATCGTCATCAACCGCAATAAAATTTCTGATGACCAGGTTGAGCAGGAAGTCCAGCGCTTCCTCGATGGCCGCAGCAAAGCGGCATTACAACTGGAAGCGATTCGCGTCAAAGCGGGTGAAACCCTCGGTGAAGAGAAAGCAGCAATCTTCGAAGGCCACATTATGTTGCTGGAAGATGAAGAGCTGGAGCAGGAAATCATCGACCTGATCAAAAAAGATCACGCTTCTGCCGATGCTGCTGCTTACTCGGTCATCGATGGCCAGGCGAAAGCACTGGAGGAGTTAGATGACGAATATCTGAAAGAGCGTGCGGCTGACGTACGTGACATCGGTAAGCGTCTGCTGCAAAACATCCTCGGTCTGCATATCGTTGACCTGAGCGCTATTCCGGACGAATCCATTCTGGTGGCAAAAGATTTAACGCCGTCAGAAACCGCACAGCTGAACCTGAAGAAGGTGCTGGGCTTTATCACCGATCTGGGTGGCCGTACCTCACATACCTCAATCATGGCGCGCTCGCTGGAGATCCCAGCCATTGTCGGTACCGGCAATGTGACCGTCACGGTTAAAAATGGCGATTTCCTGATTCTGGATGGCGTTAACAATGCGATTCACGTCAATCCTTCAGAAGCGATTCAGGAAGAGCTGAAAGCCGTACAGAACCAGTATCTGTCGGAAAAACATGAATTAGCCAAGCTGAAAGATCTGCCAGCCGTTACGCTGGATGGTCATCAGGTTGAAGTCTGCGCCAACATCGGTACTGTGCGCGATATCGCCGGTGCTGAACGTAACGGCGCTGAAGGCGTGGGTCTCTACCGCACCGAATTCCTGTTTATGGATCGTGACTCACTGCCAAGCGAAGAAGAGCAGTTCCAGGCGTACAAAGCCGTCGCAGAAGCCATGGGTTCACAGGCCGTTATCGTGCGTACCATGGACATCGGCGGCGACAAAGACCTGCCTTACATGAACCTGCCAAAAGAAGAGAACCCGTTCCTCGGCTGGCGCGCTATCCGTATCGCCATGGACCGCAAAGAGATTCTGCATGCGCAGCTGCGTGCCATCCTGCGCGCTTCCTCTTTCGGTAAACTGCGCATTATGTTCCCGATGATTATTTCGGTTGAAGAAGTACGCAGCCTGAAAGCGGAACTGGAGCTGCTGAAAGCGCAGTTGCGTGAAGAAGGTAAAGCCTTTGATGAGAGCATCGAAGTCGGCATCATGGTGGAAACCCCGGCTTCAGCCGTGATTGCTCATCATCTGGCGAAAGAAGTCGACTTCTTCAGTATTGGGACAAACGATCTGACGCAGTATACTCTGGCGGTCGATCGTGGTAATGATTTGATCTCGCACCTGTACAACCCAATGACGCCGTCTGTGCTTAACTTAATCAAGCAAGTCATTGATGCATCTCACGCTGAAGGTAAATGGACCGGCATGTGTGGTGAGCTGGCAGGTGATGAACGTGCTACACTACTGTTACTGGGAATGGGGCTGGACGAGTTCAGCATGAGTGCCATTTCTATCCCTGGCATCAAGAAAATCATTCGTAATACTAATTTTGAAGATGCGAAGGCATTGGCGGAGCAGGCACTGGCTCAACCGACAGCGGAAGATTTAATGAACCTGGTAAACAAGTTCATTAAGGAAAAAACGCTCTGCTAATCTGCATGATGCTGGCCCCAAATTACTGCTTAGGAGAAGATCATGGGTTTGTTTTCTAAACTTTTTGGCGAAAAAACGGATAGCGCTGGGACAATTGACATCGTAGCGCCTCTGTCAGGCGAAATCGTCAACATTGAAGACGTACCAGATGTGGTGTTTGCAGAAAAAATCGTGGGCGACGGTATTGCGATCAAGCCCAGCGGCAACAAAATGGTTGCCCCTGTTGATGGCACTATCGGTAAGATTTTTGAAACCAATCACGCTTTTTCGATCGAATCAGACAATGGCATTGAGCTGTTCGTCCACTTCGGTATCGATACGGTTGAACTGAAAGGTGAAGGCTTCAAACGCATCGCTGAAGAAGGCCAGAAGGTCAAAAAAGGCGACGTGGTTATCGAGTTCGACCTGCCGTTGCTGGAAGAGAAAGCGAAATCAACCCTGACACCGGTTGTCATCTCCAATATGGATGAAATCAAGGAATTGATTAAGCTGACTGGCCAGGTCACCGTCGGCGAAACGCCGGTGATTCGCATCAGAAAGTAAGCATTCGTTCATAACATAACGGCACCCGCGGGTGCCGTTATCGTTTCTGCTGTATACCTGTTCAGGGCTGCCAGTGCGGCAGACGCAGCGTCAGTTCCAGTCCGCCTTCTGGCCGGTTTCTTGCCTCGACCTCACCATGATGCGCCAGTACAACCTTCCGCACGATAGCCAGTCCCAGACCATAACCTTTGCCCATCAGCGGCGAGTTAACCCGCACAAACGGGTCAAAGATGCTGGAGAGTTTCTCCTCATCGACACCCGGCCCTTGATCGCGCACCTGAATCACCAGCCACTGCTGTTCTGCGCGCAGCTGAACATCAATCCGCTGCCCTGGCAGAGAGAAGCGTAGTGCGTTGCGTAACACATTCTCTGCTCCGCGCCGTATCAGCTCTGCATTGCCCCGCACGGTGTAATCAGCCCGATCGTCGACCTGCAACTCTACCTGCACGCCAGGGATCTGCGCTTCATAACGGACATCGGTAATAACCGCCTGCAGCAAGCCGGTCAGATCAAAATATTGCTCATCCGGGATGCTTTCATGCTCAGCCCGCGATAGTGTAAGTAGTTCACCGATCATCTTGTCCAGCCGACGCGCCTCTTCATCAATGCGATCAAGCGAACTGTTCACACTTTCTGGCGTCTGTCTGGCCAGCCCGGTCGCCAGCTGCAGTCGCGCCAGCGGTGAACGAAGCTCATGTGAGATATCATGCAACAGTTCTTCACGGGCGCGCACCAGGGTATCGAGCCGCTCGACCATGGCGTCAAAGGCTTCAGCGACGTTTGAGATCTCGTCGTGGCGCTTACGCATGATCGGAAACAGCCGCACGCTTAAATCGCCCTCAGCCACGCGGGAAAATCCTTCCCGCAGCTGACGCATAGGTCGCGTCAGATTCCAGGCCAGCAGCAGACTGAACAGCAATCCCACCGAGCCGGCGAAGACAAACATCGGCTCAGGAATATTCAGAAATTTGCGCGGCATCATGTTCAGCGTGCTGTCTTTACGCATGCCATCAAGGTCGTAGCGCAGCTGATAGGCTTTGCCATCCGCGCCGCGAACCCAGCGCACCACCTCTTCAGGAAAGCGCCCTCTGATATCCATGTTGCCGCTGTTTTCTGATTGCGACGGTTTTGTCTGTTGGGTGACGTGGAAGAACTGCCGATCGCTGTTATCCCAGTCTGACAGCATCGCGTTCAGCGCATCAGGCCCGCCCCGCTCCAGCACGGACGCGGCGGAGGTCATCTGCAGATCCACAATACGACGGATAGCCACGAGTTCAGGCGGTTCATGCCGTTTACCGGAGAGCGTAAAGCCGAGCCAGATAAGCTGGCTCATGATGACAAAAACGATCCAGAAGCCGATAAAGATCTTCCAGAACATGCGTCCACGGTAACTCTGTTTCATCGAATACGGTAACCGATGCTGCGAACGGTTTCGATGTTGATGCTGTCAGCGGTTAACGCGCTGAGCTTCTGGCGGATGTTGCTGATATGCACATCGACGCTTCGATCATAGGCTTCACGCGGACGCCCCAGCCCCTTTTCAGAGAGCTCATCTTTTGACACCACTCTGTCCGGCGCACGCAGCAGCAGATCCAGCAGATTAAATTCCGACGCCGTCAGATCAAAGGTTTTACCCTGCCATTCGCTGATGCGGGTGGCGGGATTAAGCATCAGCTCCCCCCAGCGCAGCGGCTCTCTGGCATCTGGCTGCGGTGCCTGCTCTTCAAAACGGCGTAATACGGCGCGCAGTCGCGCCACCAGCTCACGGGGATAGCAGGGCTTGGGCATATAGTCATCCGCGCCCATCTCCAGACCGATCACGCGATCAATATTATCGCCTTTGGCGGTGAGCATAATCACCGGTATCCGGCTGTTCTGGCGCACCTGACGCAACACATCAATGCCGCTCATGTCGGGCAGCATAATGTCCAGAATCATGGCGGTGAACTCTCCCGATAACGCGCCCTGCACGCCGGCGCTGCCGGTCAGGACCAGCTGGGCATCAAACCCTTCCCCGATCAGGTACTGACTTAACATCGTGCCTAATTCAACATCATCATCAACAAGCAAAATTTTCATGGTTATCTCTCTGGAGAATTGCCGCTATTTTGTCCTGTGCTGAACATTCGCGCAGCCTGATTTACGCGATCCTTACAGATTCAGTCTATCTGGCACCGAAAATTGGGTTTAAAAAAGGCCTGTGGGCAGTTAATGCGCGCACAGGCCTGATTCCGCATCAGCAGAGGTTACTGATGATAGAGTCCGGTAGAGAGATAACGGTCACCGCGATCGCAGGCGATCGCCACCACCACGCTGCCAGGATTGGCCTGCGCAATGCGCAGCGCACCCGCCACCGCGCCGCCTGAACTGACGCCACAGAAAATGCCTTCACGGCGTGCCAGCGCGCGCATCGTCTCTTCCGCTTCCTTTTGCGTCATATCGATCACATCATCCACCAGATCGGGGCGGTAGATCCCCGGCAGATAAGCCAGCGGCCAGCGACGAATCCCCGGAATACTGCTGCCTTCGCTGGGCTGCAAACCGATCACCTGCACGCCCGTGTTGAGCTCTTTAAGATAACGTCCCACGCCGGTAATGGTGCCGGTGGTGCCCATGCTGGAGACAAAATGAGTCATGCGCTGGTTCGACTGCTGCCACAGCTCCGGGCCGGTAGTCTGATAGTGGCCCAGCGGATTATCGGGATTATTAAACTGATCCAGCACCCGGCCTTCACCGCGCGCCGCCATCGCCTGGGCCAGATCGCGTGCGCCCTCCATGCCCTGTTCACGTGGCACCAGAATTAACTCTGCGCCATAGGCGCGCATCGCGTCCTGCCGCTCCTGACTCATGTTGTCGGGCATCAGCAGGCGAAGCCGGTAGCCTTTCATCGCCGCGATCATCGCCAGCGCAATCCCGGTGTTGCCGCTGGTAGCTTCAATCAGCTGATCGCCAGGTGCAATATCACCACGCAGCTCCGCCTGATTGATCATCGACCAGGCCGCGCGATCTTTTACCGAACCTGCCGGATTATTGCCTTCCAGCTTGAGCCAGACCTCGCTGCCGTTGGCGGGCGTCAGGCGCTGCAACATAATCAGCGGGGTATTGCCGATGGTATTTTCGAGAGTCGTCACGGTGCGGTTCCTGGCATCTTACAAACCAGATGCGAAAAAAAGGCGGGAGTGACACTCCCGCCCGGTATTGAAGAGAAAATATCAGGCGCTTTGTGCAAAGGCAACTGCACGCAGTGGCGTATCGCCCTTATAGAGACGCGCCTGCTGCAAGCCAACAAACAGACGCTCGCCGCGAATCGGCGCAGCCTGCTCACCTTCAAACACCACCGAGACCGGCTCGCTCTGCCAGCCGACAGGCTGGACGACCAGCTGCCAGAAGTGTCCACGCGGGCTCACCTCCAGCACCTGTACCGGCAGCGGGGTTTCCAGGCTGCTACGGCGTGACACGTCGATTTCCCACGGACGCAGGAACAGCTCAACCGCGCCCTGGTGGGCCGAGGTATAGCCCAGCGGCCAGTGATGCGCGCCAACATGGAACTGTGATCCCTGAATCTCGCCATCAAAGCGGTTCACCTCACCCAGGAATTCCAGCACAAAACGGGTCGCCGGATCGCGCCACACATCATCTGGCGTGCCGACCTGTTCAATGTTGCCCTGGCTCATCACCACCACGCGATCCGCGACTTCCATCGCCTCTTCCTGGTCGTGGGTGACAAACACGCTGGTGAATTTCAGCTCTTCATGCAGCTGACGCAGCCAGCGGCGCAGCTCTTTACGCACCTGAGCATCCAGCGCGCCAAAGGGTTCATCCAGCAGCAGAATTTGTGGTTCAACCGCTAACGCACGCGCCAGCGCCACACGCTGTTTCTGGCCGCCCGACAGCTGCGCCGGGAAGCGATTCGCCAGATGGGCCAGCTGCACCATCTCCAGCAGACGGGTAACACGTTGTTTGATCTCCGCCGTTGAAGGACGCTCACGACGTGGCAGCACGGTCAGGCCAAAGGCGATGTTGTCGAATACCGTCATATGACGGAACAGCGCGTAGTGCTGGAAGACAAAACCGACCTGACGATCGCGCGCATGCAGGCGGCTGACATCGTTACCATGAAAACGGATGTGACCGCTGTTCTGATGCTCCAGCCCGGCAATAATGCGCAGCAGCGTGGTTTTACCCGAGCCTGACGGGCCAAGCAGCGCCACCATTTCACCCGAGGCAATATCCAGAGAGATATCGTTCAGCACCGATGTGCGACCAAAGGATTTGTTGATCTTGTTAATCTCAATGCTCATGATTTCCCTCCTGTTGCAGGCGTTTGTGCTGTTGCTCTAAACGCCACTGCACAATACTTTTCAGAAACAGCGTCACAATTGCCATCAGGGTTAACAGGGCGGCCGCGGTGAACGCGCCAACGGTGTTGTAGTCCTGATGCAATAATTCAACCTGAAGCGGTAACGTGTAGGTCTCACCGCGAATCGATCCCGATACCACCGAGACCGCACCAAATTCACCAATCGCACGGGCGTTGGTCAGCACGATGCCATACAGCAGCGCCCAGCGAATGTTCGGCAGCGTTACGCGGCGGAACATCTGCCAGCCAGAGGCGCCCAGCAACACCGCCGCTTCATCTTCGTGACTGCCCTGACTCAGCATCACCGGGACCAGTTCGCGTACCACAAACGGACAGGTCACAAACACCGTCGCCAGCACCATACCAGGCCAGGCAAACATAATCTGGATGTTATGCGCATCCAGCCAGCCGCCTGCCGGGCCATTAACGCCCCAGAACAGCAGATACATCAGACCGGCCACGACCGGGGACACGGCAAAAGGAATATCAAACAGGGTCAGCAGCAACTGACGACCCGGGAAGGTAAAGCGCGTCACCAGCCAGGCGAGCAGCGTGCCGAACACCAGGTTAACCGGTACGGTGATCAGCGCTACCATCACGGTCAGCCAGATGGCGTGCAGCATGTCCGGGTCTGCCAGATTGCTGAGGGCGACAATCAGCCCCTGATTCAGCGCTTCCCAGAAGATGGAGGCCATCGGCACCACCAGCAGCAGAATTGAGATCAGCGCGCCGATACCAATCAGCAGCCACTTGCCCCAGTTCACTGGCTGACGAGCAGCGTGATTAATTTGTGAAACCTCAGCCATTAGTGACCTCCCAGACGACGGCCAAAGCGGCTCTGTAATGTGTTAATCGCAAATAACAGAATCAGCGATGCCGCCAGGATCACCGAGGCGATGGCGCTGGCCGCCGGATAGTCGAACTCCTGCAGCCGGACAAAAATCATCAGTGAGGTGACTTCCGTTTTCCAGGCGATGTTACCGGCAATAAAGATCACCGCACCAAATTCACCCAGGCTGCGGGTAAAGGAGAGCGCAGTCCCGGCCAGCAGCGCCGGTGCCACTTCCGGCAACACGACGCGGCGGAAGCTCTGCCATGGCGTGGCACCCAGCGTTTCGGCCGCCTCTTCATACTCCGGACCTAACTCTTCCAGCACCGGCTGTACGGTACGCACCACAAACGGAATGCTGGTAAAGGCCATGGCGATGGCGATACCAATCCAGGTGTAGGAAATTTTGATGTCGAACTGAGCGAACCACTGTCCATACCAGCCGTTGACCGAAAAGAGTCCGGCCAGGGTCAGACCTGCCACCGCCGTAGGCAGTGCAAATGGCAGATCCATCAGGCCATCCAGCAACGTCCGGCCCGGAAAACGGTAACGGGTCAGGATCCATGCCATCAGCATGCCGAACACCGCATTAAACAGTGAGGCGACGCCTGCAGAGAGCAGCGTCACTTTATAGGCGGCAATCAGCTGCGGATTGGTCACCACATCCCAGTACTGTTGCAGCGTCATCTGCGACAGCTGCATGATCACCGCGCTGATAGGCAGCAGCAGAATCAGACAGGTAAAGAGCAGACTGGTGCCGAGGCTGAGACCAAAGCCGGGCAACACACGTTTCTGGCTGGCTGCAAACATTATCCGCGCCCCGCCGCTAACAATTTATCGAGTTCACCGCCGCTGACGAAGTGCGTCTTCATCACCTTATCCCAGCCGCCAAACGCCTCTTCCACCCGGAACAGGCTGGTCTGCGGGAAGCGATCTTTCTGCTCCGCCATCAGCTGTGCATTGTTCACGCGATAGTAGTAGTGAGTAATAATATTCTGCGCTTCAGGCGTGTAGAGATAGTTCAGATAAGCGCTGGCCGCATCAGCGGTTTTATTGGTCGCGACGTTTTTATCCACCCATGCCACCGGAAACTCCGCCAGAATGTTGGTTTTCGGCACCACCACTTCATACTCATCTTTGCCGTACTGGTTGCGGATGTTATTCACTTCGGACTCAAAGCTAATTAATACGTCGCCCAGGCCACGCTCAGCAAAGGTCGTGGTCGCACCGCGACCGCCGGTGTCGAACACTTCAACGTTTTTCAGGAATTGCGTCATAAAGGCACGGGTTTTGGCCTGATCGCCCCCGTCCGCTTTATCCGCTGCGCCCCAGGCGGCCAGATAGGTATAGCGGCCATTACCGGAGGTTTTCGGATTCGGGAAAATCAGCTTCACATCACTGCGGGTCAAATCTGACCAGTCGTGAATCTGTTTTGGATTCCCTTTGCGCACCAGAAACGCCATGGTGGAGTAGAAAGGCGAGCTGTTATTCGGCAGACGGCTTTTCCAGTCTGCGGCAATCAGGTTGCCTTTATCGTGCAGCACCTGCACATCCGTAACCTGATTGTACGTGACGACATCCGCGCGCAGTCCCTGCAGGATAGCCAGCGCCTGCTTCGATGAACCGGCGTGCGACATCTTAATGGTCAGTGGATCGCCGGGATGGCTGGCATCCCACTGTTTAACGAAGGGAGCATTCAGGGCGACAAACAGCTCCCGCGAAACATCGTAAGAGCTATTAAGGAGTTCAGTGGCATTGGCTGCGCCGGCCAGGCTCAGCGACAACGCGATACCGCTCACGATTTTTTTCATCGCTTGTAATGTCATTTGGCACCCTGAAAAAGTTTGATGCGGATCTCACCCGCTGAGGCACCAGTTTATTTATAACTCAGTGAAAACCAGTAACGGTTTTATATATCGTTTGATGATTTCAAAGTCGAAAAAAGCATAAGACGACGGCACTGTTTATGCAGAAATCAGCAAAAGCCGATGGGGAGGAGGAACCCCGTGCAGCGGGTGGCGGCAAAGGGTTTGGGAGGCTCAGCGGCCGCCTGACGGGCGGCGCGCTGAAGACGAGGAATTAACGCTGCCAGACAATCTTGCTGATTTTCCAGCTTTTCAGCGTATCGTCAGAGGGCATTAATCCCTCAGGTCCATGCCAGTCACCCTGATAAACATAAGTCAGATGCTGACTTCCAGGCGCACGGCATGCCACGTCACGCGCATCGGTGCCGCTGGCTAAGGTGCAGTTGTCGAAGGCTTTGCTGAACTTATTACTGAAGACATCACCTACTTTGCTGCCATCGCTGCTGGCGATTGCGCTGTCCATGACCTCAATACGTTCGACCTGCGACTGCCCGTAAATCACCAGCTTAACTTTGCCATCATCCAGCGCCTGCCAGAAAGAGACCACCTGACCGTTCTGGCTGCGCATGCCCTGACGCAGGCTATAGTCACCGTTCAGTCCGGCATTAATCGCGTCCTCTTTCATGGCGGTCGAGGCAGTTAACCCACCCACGCCCTGTTCAGTCGCGGTCAGCGAGGAACCGAACCAGTTCCACGGCAGCGCCGAAGACCAGTGATACGTCAGCGGATTCCACCAGCTTGCCTGCTGGCTGCTGTCAGCGCCGGAACCCGAACTGGCACAGCCGCTCAGAACAACGGCGGCGATCAGTAGCGTGGAACGAACAGCTTTCATGAGAACTCCTGTAAATGCGATGCCGGAAAGGCGGAACTGATTGGAGTCGCAAAGCGACAAAAAGTTTAGTGAAGATGATGTTCGGGCAGAAAGCAGTCGCGACAGCGGCGGCTGGATTGCAGCCAGATCAGCGCCAGCAGGTCAAAGAGCGTCAGCAGCAATGGCAGCGGTGAGGTGAGCAGATCGCCCTGCACAAACTGCATTCCCTGCCAGAGCAGATTCACCAGCAGCGACAGCGCCAGCACGCTGCGCCAGTGCTGCCAGAGTCGCGGCAGTCGGGTGCGATAGCCGGTCAGCAGCAGGCCCGCCAGCGCCGGTAAACCCAGCGCAAGGCCGATCCAGAACGCCTGACGATCCGGATAGAACAGCGCCAGCAGATCGTTGCCCTGCTGCCGTGACGCCCCGGCCATTACCAGCAGCAGCCAGGTCCGCGCCTGGAGTAACAGGATCAGCCAAAAAAGAAACGGCAGCCGCAGCTGCCCTCTGGCGTCATACTCGTCCGGCAGATAGCCCGGTGACGGCTTAGTATTCACGATCTTCGATCAGACGTTTACCAAACAGCAGCGCATCGACCGGCTCATAATCAAGCTTCTCATAGAACGCCACCACCTGATCATTCTCTTCACGGATCATCAGATGCAGTTTCGGACAGCCGCGCGCGATAAGCTTCTTCTCCAGACGGTTCATCAGCGCATTCGCAAAGCCGCGTCCCTGATAGTCGGGATGCACGGCCAGATAGTAAGCCGCGCCGCGATGGCCATCATAGCCGCCCATCAGTGTGCCAACGACCACGCCGCCCACTTCAGCGACCAGAAAGAGATCGGGGTCGTGATTCATTTTGCGTTCGATATCCAGCTCAGGATCGTTCCATGGCCGTAACAAATCGCAACGTTCCCATAAGGTGATCACTTCTTCAAAATCTTCCTGGCGGAAGGCGCGGATTTCCATCTTCTTTACCTGCAAATAAGCACAATTTGCTGATTATCACGCATTCTCTGCCGCACGCAACCCTCCATGACGGGCGACAAATAAAAAAGCGCAAATTTACTGTTCGCGACCTGCAATACAAAGTAATGCCCTGAAATGGTTCTGTGATCGCAGGCAGCAGCCCCTTAGGCTATAACACCGGCAAGATTCCTGTTACCGGACCCGCACATGCACCTGCTTAAACGTTTGATTCATCGCCGTCAGTTACTGCTTTCCGGGCTGGCTCTGGCCATTCTATCGCCGCGCGCGGTTCAGGCTAAAGAGCAGTCAGCCCTTACTGGTGCAAATCGTCACTCGCGCCCTGCCCCGCCCGCAAAGAACGGTAAACGTATCGTGATGATCGACCCCGGTCACGGCGGCATCGACTCTGGTGCCGTTGGCGAAGAGGGTTCCGAAGAGAAACACATCGTGCTGGAGATTGCCGGTAACGTGCAGCGTCAGCTACAGAGCCATCCGCGCATAGAAGTGCGTCTGACCCGCGACAGCGACCACTTTATTCCGCTCTATCAGCGGGTGGAGATCGCCCACCAGCACGGCGCAGATCTCTTTATGTCGATTCATGCCGACGGTTTTACCAGTCCCGATGCCAGCGGTGCCTCGGTGTTTGCGCTCTCTAATCGCGGTGCCAGCAGCTCGATGGCGCGTTATCTGTCACAGCGGGAGAACGATGCGGACAAGCTGGGTGGCGTGAAAGCGCAGCAGCAGGATCACTATCTGCAGCAGATCCTCTTCGATCTGGTGCAGACGGACACCATCAAAAACAGCCTGACGCTGGGCAAGCATGTACTGGATCAGATCCGCCCGGTTCATCATCTTCACAGCCAGCACACCGAGCAGGCTGCCTTCGCGGTACTCAAGTCACCGTCGATCCCCTCGGTGCTGGTCGAGACCTCCTTTATTACCAATCCGCGTGAAGAGCAGCTGCTTGGCACCACCGCGTTTCGTCAGAAAATCGCTTCGGCTATTGCCAGCGGCATCGTCAATTACTTTGATGAGTTTGATCGCCGCAACGCCTGATGCGTGTCGCCGGTTCAGGCCGTGCGACTCGCCGCACTCATGCAAGCGGCGCGGTTTTGCGTATAATCGCGTCAGACTTTGACAAACCATAAGCGAAAAAATGGCTGATATTTCCCGCGTAAAAGCGTTCCTGCTCGCATTGCAGGATGAGATTTGTAACCAGCTGGCGGCTGAAGATGGCGGCGCAGCGTTTGCCGAAGATAGCTGGCAGCGTCCCGGCGGCGGCGGCGGTCAGAGCCGCGTCCTGCGTAACGGCGCGGTGTTTGAGCAGGCGGGCGTCAACTTTTCGCACGTGCATGGCGATCAGATGCCGGCATCCGCCACTGCACACCGGCCGGAGCTGGCGGGTCGCAGCTTTGAAGCGATGGGCGTGTCGCTGGTGATCCACCCGAACAATCCCTATGTGCCCACCAGCCACGCTAACGTGCGCTTTTTTATCGCGGAGAAACCGGGTGCCGATCCCGTCTGGTGGTTTGGTGGCGGATTTGACCTGACCCCTTTTTATGGCTTCGAAGAAGATGCGCTGCACTGGCACCAGACCGCCGCTGACCTCTGCCAGCCTTTTGGCGAGGATGTCTATCCGCGCTATAAAAAGTGGTGTGATGACTATTTCTACCTGAAGCATCGTGATGAGCAGCGCGGCATTGGCGGCCTGTTTTTTGACGACCTCAATACGCCCGACTTTGAGCAGAGCTTCAGCTTTATGCAGGCGGTTGGCCGCGGCTTTATGGATGCCTATCGGCCGATTGTGGCGCGCCGTAAAGCGCACCCGTGGGGCGATCGTGAGCGCCAGTTCCAGCTCTATCGCCGTGGTCGCTACGTGGAGTTTAATCTGGTGTGGGACCGCGGCACGCTGTTTGGTCTGCAGACCGGCGGTCGCACTGAGTCGATCCTGATGTCGATGCCCCCGCTGGTGCGCTGGGAATATGATTATCAGCCCGATGCCGACTCACCTGAAGCCGCCCTCTATCGCGATTTCCTGCCGGTGAAGAACTGGCTGAACCTGCCAGTCTGATCGTTTCTGCCGCTGCAGCGCGGGTCTCAACCCGCGCTGCGCTTACCTCTCGCCTGATCGGCCTCTTCTTTTTGACAGGGCACAGATTGCTACAGTGTGGCCTGCGTCATTCCTCCTGACTGCTATGCTTATGGGTGGAATATGGCGCACCCCACGGTTAACACCGCATGACGGCTCCTTCGCACCGCCTCGCAGCGCAACAATCAGAGAAACCGCATGTTCATCAGAAACTCTCTGTTGCAATGTTATGGGTTCGCGTTCCCGGTAGCAGAACATGCCACAGACCGGCTGCGAGGCCTGAGGTGCCCCCTGTTCGCTTTCATTTTTCTTTTCAAGGAGTTTAGAGATGAACCAGCTAGAAGCCCTAAAACAGTTCACCACCGTGGTGGCGGACAGTGGTGATATCGAATCGATTCGTAATTACCACCCGGAAGACGCCACCACCAATCCCTCACTCATTCTGAAAGCGTCCGGTCTCGAAGGGTATAAACACCTGATGGATGACGCGATTGAGTACGCCAAAAAACAGGGCGGCAGCAAAGAGACGCAGATTATCAACGCCAGCGACAAAGTGGCGATCAACCTTGGTATGGAAATCCTGAAAAGCATACCGGGCCGTGTTTCGACCGAAGTGGATGCGCGCCTCTCCTTCGATCGTGGCATGTGTGTGACCAAAGCAGAAAAACTGATTCGGATGTATGAAGAGCACGGTATTGATCGCTCACGCGTACTGATTAAGCTGGCCTCGACCTGGGAAGGCATCCGCGCTGCGGAAGAGCTGGAGAAAAACGGCATTCAGTGCAACCTGACTCTGCTCTTCTCCTTTGCTCAGGCGCGTGCCTGTGCCGAAGCGGGCGTGTTCCTGATCTCCCCGTTCGTTGGCCGCATCTACGACTGGTATAACTCGCGCAAACCCATGGACCCCTACGTGGCGGATGAAGATCCGGGCGTGAAATCCGTGCGTCGCATCTACGATTACTACAAAAAGCACCGTTACAGCACCATCATCATGGGCGCCAGCTTCCGTAAAGTGGAGCAGATTATCGCGCTGGCAGGCTGCGACCGCCTGACCCTGTCACCTAACCTGCTGGAAGAGTTGCAGAACAGTGATGCGCCGCTTGAGCGCAAACTGGAGCCTTCAACTGAAGGCTTCCACCAGCCGTCGCCGCTCTCCGAGGCGGAGTTCCGTTGGGAACATAATCAGGATCCGATGGCAGTTGAAAAACTCTCTGACGGCATCCGCCAGTTCGCGGTTGACCAGCAGAAGCTGGAAGATGTGCTCGCCGCACGCCTGTAGTCTTTATTTTAGTCGGGCGGGACTTTCCCGCCCTGATGCATAACAAGGGAGAACTTTATGTCCTCACGCAGAGAGTTGGCAAACGCGATTCGTGCACTGAGCATGGATGCGGTACAGAAGGCAAATTCAGGCCACCCCGGTGCGCCAATGGGAATGGCCGATATCGCCGAAGTGTTGTGGCGCGACTTCCTCCAGCATAATCCGACCAATCCCGCCTGGCTTGATCGCGACCGCTTTATCCTCTCCAACGGCCACGGCTCGATGCTGCTCTATAGCCTGCTGCATCTGAGCGGTTATGACCTGCCGATTGAAGAGCTGAAAAATTTCCGTCAGCTGCACTCTAAAACGCCAGGTCACCCGGAAATCGGCTACACCCCAGGCGTTGAAACCACCACCGGCCCGCTGGGTCAGGGACTGGCTAACGCCGTGGGCTTAGCGATTGCAGAACGCACGCTGGCCGCACAGTTTAACCGTCCGGATCATGAGATTGTCGATCACCACACCTATGTGTTTATGGGCGATGGCTGTCTGATGGAAGGGATCTCGCACGAAGTCTGTTCACTGGCGGGGACCCTGGGTCTCGGCAAACTGATCGGCTTCTATGACCATAACGGTATCTCGATCGATGGCGAGACCGAAGGCTGGTTTACTGACGACACCCACAAACGCTTTGAGTCCTACAACTGGCATGTGATTGGCGACATTGACGGCCATGATGCTGATGCCATTCGTGAGGCGATCAAAGAAGCGCAGAGCGTCACCGATAAGCCTTCACTGATTATCTGCCGCACCATTATCGGTTTCGGTTCGCCGAACAAAGCCGGTAAAGAGGAGTCGCACGGCGCGGCGCTGGGTGAGGCAGAAGTTGCCCTGACCCGCAAACAGCTCGGCTGGAACTATCCGGCGTTTGAGATCCCGGCTGAAATCTACCAGCAGTGGGATGCTAAAGCGGCGGGTGCTGAACGTGAAAAAGCCTGGGATGCAAAATTTGCGGCTTACAAAGAAGCCCATCCCGAGCTGGCGAAAGAGTATGAGCGCCGGATGAATGGCGAAATGCCCGCCAACTGGGAAACCGAAGCGACCCGGTTCATTCAGGAGTTGCAGGCTAACCCGCAGAAAATCGCCAGCCGTAAAGCGTCACAAAACTCGCTGGAAGCCTACGGCAAAATGCTGCCGGAGTTCCTCGGCGGTTCTGCTGACCTGGCACCGAGTAACCTCACCATCTGGTCCGGTTCTAAATCGATCAAAGAGGATCCGACCGGTAACTACATTCACTACGGCGTGCGTGAATTTGGTATGACGGCGATTGGTAACGGTATCGCGCACCATGGCGGTTTCGTTCCCTACACCGCAACCTTCCTGATGTTTGTCGAATATGCGCGTAACGCCGCGCGTATGGCTGCACTGATGAAGGCACGACAGATTCTGGTTTACACCCATGACTCTATCGGTCTGGGCGAAGATGGCCCGACGCACCAGCCGGTAGAGCAGATCGCCAGCCTGCGTCTGACACCAAACATGAGCGTATGGCGTCCGTGCGATCAGGTCGAAACCGCTGTAGCGTGGAAAGCCGCCGTCGAACGTCATCACGGCCCGACAGCGCTGATCCTCTCGCGTCAGAATCTGCTGCAGCCGGAACGTACCCCGGAGCAGATCGAAAACATCAAACGCGGCGGCTACGTGCTGAAGGATTGCGACGGCACACCAGAAGTGATTCTGATCGCAACCGGTTCAGAGATTGAGATCACCCTGGGTGCAGCGGACAAGCTCACTTCAGGCGGTCACAAGGTGCGGGTGGTTTCACTGCCTTCTACTGACCTGTTTGATGCGCAGGATGCCGCTTACCGCGAATCCGTACTGCCGAGCGGCGTGAAGGCGCGTGTGGCGGTAGAAGCCGGTATTGCTGACTACTGGTTCAAGTATGTCGGTCTGGACGGTGCGATTGTCGGTATGACCACCTTTGGTGAATCGGCCCCGGCCAGTCAGCTGTTCCCGGAGTTTGGCTTCACGGTTGAGAATATCGTCAGCCACGCTGAAGCATTACTCAAGCCAGTTTAATGCTTATGCCCTTCCCGGCTCACCGGGAAGGGCCATTTCCACTTATAGCCTGATACATAAAAAAAACTCCATTCCCCTCTTCCCGCCCTGCGCAAACTCATTACTATAGAGCCGTCATACTTAATGCTGCCTGTGCGCTGACTGTCCGTCTGTTCCTGCTGTTGTTCTGCCGGGATAACGCGGTTCTGTCCTGATGCATCCCGATGAGTGAAGGCAGATTTCCTCCGATTTTATAGCGAAGCCACTTCCGTTGAACATGCGCACACCCTATTTACTGGCCCTGATGGTTTCACTGCTTCCATTAAAAAGCATGGCGCAGGTCGCGCCCGATCCACTGCTGGCCTCTCAGATTGTTGATCGCTATGCGGAACATATCTTTTACGGCAGCGGTGCAACCGGCATGGCACTGGTGGCGATTGATGGCAATCAGCGGGTGTTCGCCAGCTTTGGTGAAACCCGTCCCGGCAACAATATCCGTCCGCAGAAAGATTCGCTGATTCGCATCGCCTCGCTGAGTAAGCTGATGACCAGTGAAGTGATGGTGAAGCTGGCTGAGCGCGGACAGATTCGCCTCGACGATCCCCTGAGTAAATATGCGCCGCCGGGTTCACGCGTGCCCACCTACAATGGTCAGCCCATTCGCCTGATCAACCTCTCGACCCACACCAGCGGACTGCCGCGCGAACAGCCAGGCGGCAAAGCGCAGCGTCCGGTATTTGTCTGGCCGACCCGTGGTGAACGCTGGGCGTGGCTGTCGCGCGCTAACCTCAAAGCGGCACCGGGCAGCAGTGCCGCCTACTCCAACCTGGGCTACGATCTGCTGGGTGATGCGCTGTCGCGCGCCACCGGCAAACCCTATCCGGCGCTGTTTCAGCAGCTGATTACCCGCCCGCTCGGCATGAAGGACACGACGTTTACGCCGTCGCCTGAGCAGTGCGGACGCCTGATGGTGGCGGAAAAAGGGGCCAGTCCGTGCAATAACACCCTGGCGGCGATTGGCAGCGGCGGCGTTTACTCCACGCCGGATGATATGGGCCGCTGGATGCAGCAGTTCCTTAACTCTTCGGTTAACCACCGCACGCCGCAGATCGATCGACTGCAGACGCTGATCTATCGTCGCGATCAGCTGAGCAAAGTAGAAGGCATGGATGTGCCGGGCAAAGCGGATGCGCTGGGAATGGGCTGGGTCTTTATGGGGCCGAAAAATGGTCGCCCTGGCATTATTCAGAAAACCGGCGGCGGCGGCGGTTTCATCACCTATATGGCGATGGTGCCGCAGCATAACGTGGGGGTATTTGTGGTGGTGACACGCTCGCCGCTGACCCGCTTTACGCCAATGAGCGACGGCGTGAATAATATGCTGGCCGAACTGGTCGGTAATCAGCTTGGCTCACCGATGATGGTGCAGGCGATTCGTTAACGCTGCTGTACGCCACCGTCAGACTGGCTGACCCACAGGGTTGGCCAGTCATCACTGCTGTGCCAGGCGTCACAGGTCGACTCTTCCGCATACTCCGCTAACACAAAACGCGTGCCATCAAACTGCCAGCGTGTGGCACTGCCACAGTCACCCAATCCACGCCCTTTACCAAAGGTGTAGAGCTGGCCGCTGGCCGCATCATATTCGGCGTTGATCAGCTCAAGCTGCCGATCGCTGGCACCTGGTGGGGTAAACGGCAGAGTTAAGGTGATGCCGCGCGCGACATACGGCTGGCTGCGCGTCACTTCAAACGCCAGATCGATCACGTTATAAGCCCCCATTTCACAACTCACCAGCAGCAGCGCGCGCTGATCGGTGAGTGGCGCAACGCTGACTTCACGGCGCAGCGGATCGAGTGAGCAGGAGTCGGTATTGACCCGCCAGGTGCCGTAATCAATTAATCCGCTGGTCTCGTCGCGTGTTAATGCCGCGGGTGGCTCCACAGCAGGCGGCAGTGGCGGCAGCGCAGGCGGCGGTGGAACATCCCAGCTGGCGCGATCGCCACGTTTGACCCATGCGCTCATGCTATTGACCCGCCCCTGGGTGTCATCCATCAGCAACAGTGCGGCCTTCATGCCGCGCAGAGAGATCAGCGCATTGGGATCGAAAGTGAGCTGAAGGGTTTTCGCCTCCATCACCAGATCAAAAAACTCATCAATTGCGATGGCATTGCTGGTGGCAAGATGGTGCGGTTCAACCGTCCAGTGTTTGAGGTCGGGTTTCAGACGGCGCTGATCCAGTAGCAGGTTGTCCTGAAGCGAACCGCCCGGCAGCGCGCCACTGTAGGCACTGCCGTAGTCGATTCGCAGCAAGGGGCGATCGTTGACGCCCGCATGCCGCGAAATCGTCATTACTAACCCTTTGTCGCCCGGAATATTGCGCGCCACGCAAAAGGCTTCATTGTTGCAGGTGATTTGCCAGTCGTTGAATGACTTTTGCAACGGTTCCGCCTGAACACAGGCAACCCACAGAGACGGCAACAGCCACAGCGATTTCATCCAATACGACATTAAGAAAATCGATCCCCGAATACCCAGAGTGGAGAGGATAGCGCATCAACGGGCCTGCCAGGGTTCCCATTCTGTGAACCTGTGCAAAAAGCGCAGTTAACTGCTTAAAAAGCGTGCATGAAAAGTGGATTATGCTTCACTTTCCACGCTCAACGCCGTCACGCTGCAACAGGCTAACTGCATGATTTTTTATGGTATCAGCCAGCCAGCAATCTGCGCATGCTGCAACAGCATGACGGTTTTGCCGTCGCGAATGCGGCCATCGGCGACCATCGCCAGCGCATCAGGGAAAGGCAGTTCCAGCACGTCGATCGACTCATCTTCAACGCCGCCGCCCGCATTGTCGCGCAGCGATTCATTATATTCCGCTGCGAAAAAGTGGATCAATTCAGTGACACCGCCCGGCGACATATAGCAGGCATAGAGTTTCTCCACCTCGCCCACCGCATAACCGGTCTCCTCAATCGCCTCTTTGCGAATGCAATCTTCCGGAGAGTCGTTGTCCAGCAAGCCGGCACAGGCTTCAATTAACATGCCGCCCTCGTTACCGTTGACGTAAGTGGCGATACGGAACTGGCGCGTCAGGACCACGCTGTTCTTTTCACGGTTATAGAGCAGGATGGTCGCCCCGTTTCCGCGATCGTAGACTTCGCGTTTATGGCGGATAACCTCGCCACGACGATCGGTAATCTCATAGGTGTAGTTACGCAGCACAAACCAGTTTTCGGACAGGAGCTTATCTTTGATGATGTTGATCTTAAACGACATGAGGACTCCGCTACCGCATAAAGGGAGCCTTTCATCATAGGGGCAAGCTTGCGGGAAAACTATCTTAATTCTCGCGGTGAATGAGGCGGTTTACGCCAAAAAAAAGCCAGCCCGAAGGCTGGCCTGATTGCTGCAGCGCTTATCAGCGCGAGGTGTCGTCAGCCAGTCGGGTCGGCTGAGGCTCCTCTTCGTGATGATCCTGTTCGGTCTCAGCTATGGCGTGAACACGCTTACGCACGCCAAACCATCCCAGCACCAGCAATACCGCGATCAGCGGAATGGAGGCGATGGTGTAAGTCCCGTTCGGGTAGTCAAACGCCATCAGCACCAGCACGCTGAACAGGAACAGCAGCGTCAGCCATGAGGTAAACGGCGCGCCAGGCAGCTTGAAGCTGACATCATCCGCCTTGCCCTCTTTAATCGCTTTGCGCAGACGCAGCTGACAAACCACGATAAAGGCCCAGGAGGAGATAATCCCCAGCGAGGCGACGTTCAGGACGATCTCAAACACCTGAGAAGGCACATAGTAGTTAAGCACCACACCAATCACATAGACGGCGATGGTCACCAGAATACCGGCATAAGGCACCTGCTGACCGTTCATCTTAGACATGAATTTCGGTGCAGAGCCACCCATCGACATGGAGCGCAGAATACGCCCGGTTGAGTAGAGGCCCGAGTTCAGGCTGGAGAGCGCCGCACTCAGCACCACGATATTCATGATGCTGCCAACGTAAGGCACGCCCAGCTTCGAGAAGAAGGTAACAAACGGACTCTGACCCGCCTGATAGGCGTTCCACGGCAGCAGCAGCACCAGCAGGACCACGGAGCCAACGTAGAACAGGCCGATACGCCAGATCACGCTGTTGATCGCTTTCGGCAGCATGGTTTTCGGGTCTTTACATTCTCCCGCCGCCGTACCTACCAGTTCGATAGAGGCAAAGGCGAACACCACACCCTGAATCAGCACCAGCGCAGGCAGTAAGCCGTGTGGAAACATGCCACCGTTATCGGTGATCAGATGGAAGCCGGTGCTGTTGCCATCCAGCGGTTTGCCGGTGCCAAGGAACACCACGCCCACCACCAGGAAGATCACAATCGCCAGCACTTTCACCAGCGCAAACCAGAACTCCATCTCGGCAAACCACTTTACGCCGATCATGTTCATGGTGCCGACAATCGCCAGCGCGCCCAGGGCGAACACCCACTGTGGCACATCACCAAATGCGCCCCAGTAGTGCATGTAGAGCGCGACGGCGGTGATATCGACGATGCCGGTCATTGCCCAGTTGACGAAGTACATCCAGCCCGCCACGTAGGAGGCTTTCTCACCCAGGAATTCACGGGCGTAGGAGACGAAGCTGCCGCTGCTGGGACGGTGTAACACCAGTTCGCCCAGCGCACGCAGAATAAAGAAGGAGAAGATGCCACACACCAGATAGATGATGGCTAAGGCGGGGCCAGCAGCCTGCAAACGGCCACCTGCGCCCAGGAACAAACCGGTACCAATGGCACCGCCGATCGCAATCATCTGTACGTGACGGTTACCCATCGCCTTCTGGTAGCCGGCGTCATGTGAGTTGAGCCAGCGTCGTTTCGCAGCGCGCATCTCGCCTGGGGTTTTGTTTTTAGATTTCATAGCATTCCTGTTTGTCCTGACTATCAGTCGTCGCATCCCTATTTCAGGCGTAATGCCCTGTGAAATGGGGTATTTTCCTCTGTGCGTTTGCCTGTGAGTGAGTGCCAGGCAGCGCGGGAATTTACGGCGATGAATCCTACCCGTTCTGCAAGAACGAAGCAAAATATACCGGGCAGATGCACAGGCTGATTTGTAAGAATCCATCCTGATGCACAAAAACAAAAAAACCGGCCATTTTCAGGCCGGTAAAAGCTACAGGGATGGAAACAGGAGGGTTGGGTTAGCGATAAATCTCTGCGGTGCCGCTCCACAGGCTGGAGTCGCCTGGGTTATCGACACCAATAACGCGGTAATGGCTGGCGCCCATCTCTTCCGCTTTTTGCGACAGCTGGCGATTCGCATCGTCCAGTGAGCCGCGAACGCCGGAGACCGAAACGCTACCGATGCTTTGCATACTCTGCGCCTGCGACTGATCGACCGGCGTGGCGGCGAAAGTGGCAAGTGAGGCGGTAGCCAGTAATGCGCCCGCCAGGACAGCATTCAGCTTTTTCATTGGATGCTCCTTAATCTGTGATCGGGATTGATTTGATGACTGGATGAATTATTAGCGCTGCAATGAAAAGCAACATCGGGACGATGTAAACCTGTTCCTTTTTTAAGCGTGGAATAGCAGCACGTCCTGGGAACTGTCAGTTGCGGTCATTTTATGTGCGATGTGTAACGTCCTGTGCGATAAACAGGGAATGGATCATTTGCGTTACGTTAATGCGCTCTTATAATTCCCGCACTCTCAACAGGGCCATTCATGTGATTGTTAAACGTTCCGTAACTCAAAGCATCGCTCAGGCGCTCAGCGCCATTGTCCTGCTGTCGCTGCTCACCACCGGTCTGGCATTAGTCACGCTCCTGAGCAGCCAGCGCGACGCGGAGGCGATCAATCTGGCGGGTTCACTGCGCATGCAGAGCTATCGCATGGCCTGGGATGCCAGCCGTCAGCCGCAAAATCTGGCTCATCATCTGGCGCGCTATCAGCAAACGCTGGATGCGCCGGTGCTGCAGAAACTTGATAGGCCCTGGGTACCCCGTGAAGTAAGTGTTCGCTATCAACGGCTGCGTGCCGCCTGGCCCTCGCTGCAGCAGCAGTTGCAACAGGGCGATACCGTGGCTTATCAGCAGCAGGTGCCGATCTACGTCGGTGAAATCGATCGCTTTGTGCTGGGTCTGCAGCGCTATACCGAGTTGAAAATGCATCTGGTGGCCGCCAGCAGCCTGGTGGGGGTCATTGCGATTGTGGCGCTGGCACTGATGACGATTCGCTTTACCCGACTGCAGGTGGTGCGCCCGCTTAATGCGCTGGTCACCGCCAGTCGCTATGTTGAGAGCGGCAACTTTGCTTTTCCGCCGCTGCACGTTGAGCAGCAGAATGAACTGCGGGTGCTGTCGCATGCCTTCAGTGGCATGGCGGCACGTCTGCATTCGCACTACCAGTTGCTGGAAAGCACGGTGCGCGCCAAAACGGAAGATTTAACCCAGGCGAATCGCACGCTGTCGCTACTCTATGACAGCTCACAAATGCTGACCGCCAGCCCGCTGCATCCGGCACTGTTTGAAGCCGTGTTAACCAATGTACTGACGCGTGAGAAACTGACGGCGATCCGGCTCGACAGTGACCAGTTTCAGTTTCGCGCCGGTGATGATCAGGCCGCCGGTCAGTGGCAACGTCTGCCGTTACAGCAGGACGAGCAGCAGATCGGCGAGCTGCGCTGGCAGACAGCTGGCGCCCCGCCTCCGGATGAACTGATGCGCAGCCTGGCGGCGATGCTGGGACGAGCTATCTGGATCTGGCAGGCACAGCAGCAGTATCAGCAGATGCTGCTGATTGAAGAGCGCACGACCATTGCCCGGGAATTACATGACTCGCTGGCGCAGTCGCTCTCGTTTTTACGCATTCAGCTGACCCTGCTACGCCGCGCCGTTGATAAAGACGATAGCGCCGCCCATACCATTATCGCGGACTTCGATCAGGCGCTGGCCGAAGCCTATCGTCAGTTGCGCGAACTGCTGACCACCTTCCGTCTGACCATTGAGCAGGCGGATCTGGTGGCGGCCATGCAGGCGATGATCGCCTCGCTGCAGGAGAAGAGCAGCGCAGAGATACACTTTAACTATCAGACCGGCCTGCAGAGTCTGGAAGCACAACAGCAGGTGCATGTGTTGCAGATCGTCCGGGAGGCGCTGCTGAATGCGATTCGTCACGCCAGTGCGCAGGTTATCCGGGTGGATTATCAGCACAGTGAAAAAGGTGAGCACTTACTGACAATTACGGATGATGGCGTGGGGATGAACAGCACTGACGAACCGCCGGGCCATTACGGCCTGACTATTATGGCGGAGCGCGCTCAGCGCCTGAGCGGCCATCTGACCCTCCACGCACAGCCACGGGGAACACGAGTGGAGTTGCGCTTTCCACCGCAACCGGCGCGCCCGCTGGAATAGCAGCCAGAGCGGGTCTTAATTCATTAAAATAATCTATCGGTTTGCGACCGCGGACTATTCGATACAGAACAGGGTGTTGTCCCTGAACAATACCGTCTGATCTGCCGCAGTCTGAAACCGATGAAACGGAGAAAATATGCAACAGCCCGCATTAACATTGATGATTGTGGATGACCATCCGCTGATGCGCCGCGGTGTCCGTCAGTTGCTGGCGCTGGATCCCCGGCTGGAGGTGATCGCCGAAGCCAGCAACGGCACTGAAGCGCTGGCGGAGGCCCGTCATCAGGAACCGGACATCATTCTGCTCGACCTGAATATGAAAGGCATGTCCGGACTGGATACGCTGAAGGCGCTGCGCCATGAAGGGATCAGCTCGCGCATTCTGGTGCTGACCGTCTCTGACGCCCGCAGCGATATTTTTGCCATGGTGGATGCCGGTGCTGACGGCTATCTGCTCAAGGACAGCGAGCCGGAGGTCCTGCTGGCGCATATCCTGCAGGCATCACGGGGCGAAAAGGTCTTCAGCGAGGGCGTCACCCGCTATCTGGCTAATCGCCAGCACAGTGCCGATCCTCTGCGTCAGCTCACCGAGCGCGAACGGGATGTGCTGCAGGAGGTGGCGCGTGGACTGTCGAATAAAGAGGTTGCCGCTATTCTGCATATCTCTGAAGAGACGGTAAAAGTGCACATTCGTAACCTGCTGCGGAAACTGGATGTCCGCTCACGCGTCGCCGCTACGGTGATGTGGCTTGAAAGCCGCAAATAGCCAACGAATTTACATTTTCTCCTCAATTTCTCCACGATTTCCCCCGCTGCCGCACGTAGAGTAAACGGCGGCGGAGAATCATGGCAAAGACCCGCCGATTTTCCTGCCAGAGCGCCCGTTGCTGGTGGGCCTGACCAACGATAAAAGTAGTGAGGAGTGTCGATTTAATGTCGAATTTCTTTATCGACCGCCCTATCTTTGCCTGGGTTCTGGCGATTCTGCTGTGCCTGTGTGGCACGCTTTCGATTATTTCGCTGCCTATTGAACAGTACCCCGATCTGGCACCGCCCAACGTGCGCATCACCGCTAACTATCCGGGCGCATCCGCCCAGACGCTGGAAAACACCGTTACCCAGGTGATCGAGCAGAACATGACCGGCATCGATAATCTGATGTACATGTCCTCTAACAGCAGCAACACCGGCCAGGCACAGATCACCCTCACCTTTACCGCCGGGACCAATCCCGATGAAGCCCGTCAGCAGGTACAGAACCAGCTGCAATCCGCACTGCGCAAATTGCCGCAGGCGGTGCAGTCGCAGGGTGTGACCGTCAATAAAACCGGTGACAGTAATATTCTGATGGTGGCATTCGTTTCAACCGACGGCAGCATGGATAAGCAGGATATTTCAGACTATGTCGCCAGTAATATTCAGGATCCGCTAAGCCGTATTGATGGCGTCGGCCAGGTTGATGCTTACGGCTCGCAATATGCGATGCGTATCTGGCTCGATCCCAATAAACTGATCGCCTACTCGCTGACCACGGAAGATGTGGTCAGCGCAATCCAGTCGCAGAACACCCAGGTTGCCGTGGGTCAGGTGGGTGGCCTGCCGTCGGTGGAGAAACAGGCGCTTAACGCCACGGTCAACGCCCAGTCGATGCTGCAGACCCCTGAGCAGTTCCGGGCGATTACCCTGAAGAACAATCCCGATGGTTCGGTGGTGACGCTGGGCGATGTCGCCAGCGTGGCGCTGGGCGCTGAGAAGTATGATTATCTGAGTCGTTACAACGGCCAGCCCGCGTCAGGCCTGGGGGTGAAACTTGCGTCCGGTGCCAACGAGATGAACACCGATAAGCTGGTGCGGGCGCGCATTGAGGAGCTGTCCCACTACTTCCCACACGGTCTGGAAGCAAAAATCGCCTATGAAACCTCCCCTTTCGTTAAAGCGTCAATCACCGATGTGGTGAAGACGCTGCTGGAGGCGATTGTGCTGGTATTTGGCGTGATGTACCTGTTTATGCAGAACTTCCGCGCTACCTTAATTCCTACTATTGCGGTGCCGGTAGTGCTGTTCGGCACCTTCAGCGTGCTCTATGCCTGCGGGTTCAGCATCAATACACTGACCATGTTTGCCATGGTGCTGGCGATCGGGCTGCTGGTGGATGATGCCATCGTGGTGGTGGAAAACGTTGAACGTATCATGCATGAAGAGGGACTCTCGCCGCGTGCCGCCACCCGAAAATCGATGGGCCAGATTCAGGGCGCGCTGGTGGGCATCGCGCTGGTACTCTCTGCGGTGTTTGTTCCGATGGCGTTTTTCGGCGGCACCGTCGGCGCCATCTACCGTCAGTTCTCAATTACCATTGTGTCGGCGATGGTGCTGTCGGTGCTGGTGGCGATGATCCTGACACCGGCGCTCTGTGCCACGCTGCTCAAACCCGTGGCGCAGGGCGAGCAGCCTGAGCGTCGCGGCTTCTTCGGCTGGTTCAATCGTCACTTTAATCGCAATGCTGACCGCTACGAGCACGGGGTCGCGGGTATCCTGCGCAAGGGCGGTCGCTGGCTGCTGCTCTATCTCGGCATCATCGGCCTGATGGCCTTTCTGTTTCTGCGTCTGCCGACGTCGTTTCTGCCGCTGGAAGATCGCGGCGTATTCCTGACGCAGGTTCAGCTTCCGGCAGGCGCGACGCTTGAGCAAACTGCCAGCGTCGTCGCCAAAGTCGAAAACTATTATCTCACCGAGGAGAAGGCCAATGTGCTGTCGGTCTTCTCCACCATCGGCGCAGGTCCGGGCGGCAATGGACAAAACGTGGCGCGTCTGTTTGTGCGGCTGAAAGACTGGGAAGCGCGGCCCGGTGCGGATCGCACCTCGTTCGCGATTATCGATCGCGCGACGAAGGCATTCCAGAAGATCAAAGAGGGTCGGGTGATTGCCAGCAGCCCGCCAGCCATCACCGGCATGGGCAGCAGCTCCGGCTTTGACCTGCAACTGCAGGATCACGCGGGCGTCGGTCATACCCAACTGATGGCGATGCGTGACAAACTGCTGGAGATGGCGGGCAATGACAACGCGCTGTCGCGGGTACGACACAATGGACTGGATGACAGCCCGCAGCTGCAGATCGATGTTGATGCACGTAAAGCGCAGGCGCTGGGCGTGTCGCTGGATACCATCAACGACACCCTGACCACTGCGTGGGGCTCCAGCTACGTGAATGACTTCCTGGATCGTGGCCGGGTGAAGAAGGTCTATGTGCAGGCCGCCGCTGAATTCCGCATGCTGCCAGACGACATCAACAAATGGTACGTGCGCAATAGCAGCGGCAAAATGGTGCCCTTCTCCGCATTTGCCACCAGCCGCTGGGAGACCGGTTCCCCGCGTCTTGAACGCTACAATGGCTATTCGTCGCTGGAGATTGTCGGTGAAGCGGCCAGCGGCGTCAGCAGCGGCACGGCGATGGATGAGATGGAAAAACTGGTTAATGCCCTGCCGCTTGGCGTCGGGTTTCAGTGGACCGGTGCCTCTTATCAGGAGCGGCTCTCCGGTTCGCAGGCGCCGGCACTTTATGCGACTTCGCTGCTGGTGGTCTTCCTCTGCCTGGCCGCGCTGTATGAAAGCTGGTCGATCCCGTTCTCGGTGATGCTGGTGGTGCCGCTGGGCGTGGTCGGCGCGCTAATCGCCACCTGGATGCGTGGGCTGGAAAATGATGTCTATTTCCAGGTTGGCCTGCTGACGGTAGTGGGGTTATCCGCCAAAAACGCCATCCTGATTGTAGAATTTGCTAATGAGATCAACAGCCGTGGACGCGAGCTGGTGGAATCTACGCTGGAGGCATCGCGTCAGCGTCTGCGGCCGATTCTGATGACCTCGCTGGCCTTTATTTTTGGTGTACTGCCCATGGCGATCAGCAGCGGAGCGGGCTCCGGCAGCCAGCATGCCGTGGGAACCGGTGTGATGGGCGGAATGATTTCTGCCACACTGCTGGCGATCTTTTTTGTGCCGCTGTTCTTTGTGCTGGTACGCCGCCGCTTCCCGCTCAAAGAGAAGCCGCTCGACTAAATAGAGGCGCAAATAAAAAGCGGTCACTGATATCAGTGGCCGCCTTATTTCTGTGTGTGGTAAGAATTCCAGCAAGCGGGATTAACCTGCTTTTTTCTTCGCGCGTTACTTGTTGCGTAACATCGCTTCGATAAATTCTTTCCAGGTTCCCATTTCAGTGTCAATCATAATGCCCTCTCTTATTGTGCTGGCAATATTACGCGCTTTTTTTATACAGGTGAATACGTTTACACCTGTTATATCTATCGGCAACCGTCATAAAAACATGAATGTTGCTGGTTTTGCAAGCTGACGCACACTTCAGCAACTCCTTAACCCCGTTGAAAATAATTTATTTTAAACCCAGCGGTAGACTATTTTATCAACATGGCGAAATTCCTAAGCTCTTATTGATAAGCAGGGTAATGATTAGCTACGAAATTGATAGCGTTTACCCGATGCCAGACGATGACCTCGCTGCCGTGCCCTGCGGCCCGTTTCCCGCGCCGTGGCAGATGCCGCAACAGATCACACTATGGTAAACTCGCACTTTGGCTGCTTTTTTCAGCTTTCACTTCTCACAGGACAATAAGGATCGGGCCATGAGCACGCAGTGGGTGATGTTCGGGATTAAAAATTGCGACACCATAAAAAAAGCCCGGCGCTTTTTGACAGACGCAGGCGTTGACTATCACTTCCACGACTACCGTGCGGATGGCCTGAGCGATGCCCTGCTGCAGGAGTTTATCGATGCACTGGGTTATCAGGCTCTGCTTAACACCCGGGGCACCACCTGGCGTAAATTGCCTGAGAGTGATCGCGACGCGGTTACCGATGCCAGCAGCGCCAAAGCGCTGATGCTGGCGCATCCCGCCATGATTAAGCGTCCGCTGTTGCGCGCCCCGGATGGCTCCCTGCTCGCCGGTTTCAGCGAAGCCACCTATCAGAATGCTATCCAGGAGAAGTCATAATATGTTTTGCCCGGTCATTGAGCTGACGCAGCAGCTTATTCGTCGCCCCTCTCTCAGCCCCGATGATGCCGGATGTCAGGCTCTGCTGATCGCCCGTCTTGAAGCCATTGGCTTTAAGATTGAAACGATGAACATCGACGACACCCTGAATTTCTGGGCCACCCGTGGCGAAGGTGAAACGCTGGCGTTTGCCGGTCACACCGATGTGGTGCCGCCTGGCGATGCCAGCCGCTGGATTAATCCGCCGTTTGAACCCACCATCCGCGACGGTATGCTGTTCGGTCGCGGCGCGGCCGACATGAAAGGATCGCTGGCGGCAATGGTGGTGGCTGCCGAACGTTTTGTTGCAGTGCGTCCCAATCACCGAGGGCGACTCGCCTTTATGATTACCTCTGATGAAGAGGCCAGCGGGGCCAACGGCACGGTTAAAGTGGTTGAGCGGCTGATGGCGCGCCGCGAACGGCTTGACTATTGCCTGGTCGGCGAGCCCTCCAGCACGGAAGTGGTGGGTGATGTGGTAAAAAATGGCCGTCGCGGTTCGATCACCGCTAACCTGATGGTGCATGGCGTGCAGGGCCACGTCGCCTATCCACATCTGGCGGATAACCCGGTTCACCGGGCGATGCCGGCGCTGAACGAGCTGGTCGCGACCGAGTGGGATCAGGGGAATGAGTTCTTCCCGGCGACCAGCATGCAGATTGCCAACGTCCAGGCGGGCACCGGCAGTAACAATGTGATCCCCGGCGAGCTGTTTGTGCAGTTTAACTTCCGCTTCAGCACCGAACTCACCGATGAGATGATTCGTCAGCGGGTCGCAGAGCTGCTGGATCGTCACCAGTTGCGTTACACCATTGAGTGGAAACTCTCTGGCCAGCCCTTCCTGACCACGCGCGGTAAGCTGGTTGATGCCGTCGTGAAAGCTGTAGCGCACTATAATGAAATTAAGCCGCAGCTGCTGACCACGGGCGGAACCTCCGATGGCCGCTTTATTGCCCGGATGGGTGCACAGGTGGTGGAACTGGGGCCAGTGAATGCCACCATTCATAAAATCAATGAGTGTGTGAAAGCCTCCGACCTGCAGATGCTGAGCCGGATGTACCAACGCATCATGGAACAACTGATCGCCTGACGGCGGTTCTAAGGAGCAGCAAATGGAATTTATTAAAGATTACTGGTGGATCCTGGTGATCCTGCTGATGGTTGGCGTGCTGATGAACGTTTATAAAGATCTGAAACGCATCGATCATAAAAAATTTATGGATAACAAACCTGACCTGCCGCCGCATCGTGATTTCAACGATAAATGGGATGACGACGACAACTGGCCGAAGAAAAAGTAAACGAAAAAGCCCCTGCATAGCAGGGGCTTTTTTATGGTTCTTCACAAAGTCAGCTCTCATCAGCGTTAAGATCGAGCTTGCGCAGAGAACACGGTCAGATCGGAAAGTCGCTAAAGCCATTCCCTGGCGCGGGACGCTTTCCTCCTCTGACCGTGTTCCCTGCGTGTTGAATTTATGCGTGGCGGTGGGATTACCCCGATTCGGCGTTGTCAGCAGTCTGAAATGCCCCTGCTACGCAGGGGCTTTTTTACATCATCACGATAACATCATCGTCACCCGGTTTTGCGCCGCTTAACGCCTCATCAAAATAGCGTTTTGGCACCGTATAACGCAGATGATTCAGCGCCAGCTCCATGCTGCGGTGATCGATGGCGTGCGCCAGATCGTCAACGATATCCAGGGTAACATCGCCACCGCAGGCGGTCAGCCGCTGCTCCGCCTGCTGCGCATGATGCAGCGGGATCTGCTCATCATAATCACCGTGGATCAGGTGAATGGTGGTGCGGGTACTGGCCTTTTCCGGCAGGGTGATAAACCGGCCATTAAACACCACCGCGCGGCCCGCCAGATCCGGATGCGCCTTAACCCCTTCCAGCACCATACTGCCGCCCTGCGAAAAGCCGATTAACGCTGTCGCTTCCGGCCGCACGCTGCTCTTTTTTTGCCAGTGGCGCACAGACTCAACAAACTGCGGCATGGCCGCATCAACCCGCTGCTGGACGGTCTGATCGTGCAGGTCGGTTTCGCCGAACCACTGACGACCCGCACCAGGCGAGCCGACGGACACCACCAGCGCGTCGGGAAACGTTCGGGCAAACCAGTTGCCAATCTCGCCCATTGAATCCGGATTATCGCCAACGCCATGGTAGAGCAGAAACAGCTGCGCTGTAGTGGCAGGCTGTTGAACGATTACATATTTCAGTGTCATGTTGACCTCCTGTATTCACTCTACGCCGCCTGGCACAAAATCATATAAGGATAATTTGAACCAGCTGGTCGAATTATTTCAACGGCAGGTGCAGCAAGGCCGCATCAACGCCCAGTGTCTGGAGGGCCGCTGCCGCCTGCTGACGCAGCTTAGCTATCAGCGCTTTGCGCCCGCTCACTCCCGCCTGCCGGGCCAGTTCGCCCAGGGCTGTGGGTGTGGCAACCGCCGCAGCCAGCAGCGGTAAAGAGGCTGAACTGGCCTGCACCAGACGCTGCAACACCGGCAGGCTCGCTTCCAGTGGCCGCTGCGCCCAGGCAAAACCCGCCGCCAGATGGATATCCTGCGCGGTCAATCCGTCGTCAGTAACCTGATCAAACTGCAGTTCCAGTGCGATATGCTGGCGCAACAGCGGCCAGTCTCGCGCCAGCTGTTCTGCCGCGCGGTGCTGCAATGCCTCACCCGCAGCAGAACAGGGCAACATGGCCATCGCCGCGTAGCAGCCGCTGCTGGCTTCGCGCTGACTGCCAATCCGCACCAGGCTAAAGCCACAGGCGCGCCAGAACGCCCAGAGAGATTCAGTGTAGCCGAAGCTGACGGAGAGGTAGTCATATCCGGCGGCCGCACTGGCCGCTGCCGCAACCAGTTGCTGTCCGGTTCCCAGACGACGTCGCTCCGCCGCCACGGCAATACGGCTGATGCGCAGCGAGCGCAATGTCGCCGCCTCAGCCAGACCGGCGTGGGCTGCCAGCGACTGCGCCACCAGATTCCCGCGGGGTCGCCGGGTGCCCGCCCAGACCGCCTGTGCCAGTGCAGGTTCAAGACCGCCCTCTTCCACCAGCCAGAGCGCGCCCTGTAACGCCGGCGCATCACCGGCCCGCCACAGCTGCATGCCCGGAGCATCCAGCAGGCGGCGCAGATCAAGTGGCGAGGTACGATAGTGCGCACTGGTCAGCAGACGATACGCGGCCTCCAGCGCACCGAAATCGTGGCGCTCAACACGATGAGGCGTTACAGGGCAATCGGGTGCGGGTGCGGCGGTATCGTCAAACAGCAGCGCCTGGTTCAGCCACTGCTCCAGCGGATCGAAACGCGACCAGCGCAGCGGCTCATCGAGCGTAAAATAGTGTGCATCAGGAAGCCCGGCGCAGAATTTAAGGATAAACCCGCGCCCGCTTCCTTCGTAGCCCTGTACGGTGGTGGTGAGCAATACGCGGGGATATCGACTGACCAGCGCCTGCAGCAGCGGTGTCGGGATCGCCGCCGCTTCATCCACAATCAGCCATTCCGCCTGCGGCGGCGTCTCCAGCGCCAGCAGCGCATCGGGTGCCATAAAGTGAAAAGCGTCAGCGGCAAAGGTGCTCAGCACCTCCGTTGAGGCTTTGGCCGGAGCCGTCACCAGACAATGTCCGTTCATTCGTGCCAGCATGCCCGCCAGCGCCGATTTACCGCGTCCGCGAGGCGCGGTCAGCACGGCAACCCCCGCTGGCAGCCTCATTAGCTGAGCGAGTATCGCCTGCTGCTGCTGCGGTGCCTGACAGTGCCACTGCGGCCAGTCCGGCTGCGCCGGAAACCGGCATGGCTGATGCTGCCGCTCCAGCAGCACCTGGTCATCCGCTAATATCAGCTGTTGCAGGTGGTGAACAAAATAAGGGGTGGCGATGGGTTCAGCGACATCGGCCCAGCGCAGGCTGTCGCTGTCAGGCTGCTGCGCCCACTGTTCCCAGGGCGGCACCAGCAGTAACAGCCAGCTACCGGCGGTGAGCGTGCCAGCCAGCGCAGCGAAAGCGTCGGCATGAAAGCCCTGACGGGCGTCAAACAGGGCATGACGAAATTCACGGCCAAGCAGCGTGCGCACCGCAGCAGGCTGTTTGTGCAGGACAGGCGTTTTATACTGACCCGGCCCTATATCTGAAGCAGAGAACAGCGGTTCCGGGCTCAACTCCAGCCAGTCTCCGGTCAGCGTTTCACGCCACGCCGCAGCCCGTAGTAAACACCAGGCCGGGTCGCCGCTGATCACCGCCAGACGACGCACACCGGCCTGCTGCATAAGCTGCGTAAGATGCTGCAGACTCATCAGTTGCTGGCGAAGGTGTTGCACTGTCCTGGATTGCCACCATCAAAACCGCGCTTGAACCAGGTGTAGCGCTGCTCAGACGTCCCGTGGGTGAAGCTGTCCGGCACCACGCGGCCCTGACCTTTCTGCTGCAGGCGGTCATCGCCAATTGCCTCGGCGGCATTCAGCGCTTCCTGCAGATCGCCCGCTTCAAGGATATTTTCCTGCTGCATATAGTGTCCCCAGACACCGGCAAAACAGTCCGCCTGCAGTTCCATTTTGACGGAGAGCTGATTGACCTGCGTCTGGCTGGCGCCCTGCTGCATCTCACGCACTTTCGGTTCAATGCCCAGCAGTTTCTGGACATGGTGGCCAACTTCATGCGCGACGACGTAGCCCTGGGCGAAGTCACCGTCCGCGCCGAGCTTGGTTTTCATCTCGTCATAAAAAGAGAGGTCGATGTAGACGGTCTGATCGGCAGGACAGTAGAACGGCCCCATGACTGACTGTCCGGTACCACAGCCGGTGCGGGTTGCGCCGCGATACATCACCAGCTTTGGTGCCACATACTGTTTGTTCATCTGCTGGAACAGTTTGCCCCAGGTGTCTTCCGTGGTGGCCAGGATCACCTTCGTGAATTTCGCAGCCTCATCATCATTGGCGCTGACGCTGCGCTGTTGCTGCTGGCTGGTCGGTGCAACTTCGCCACCTGTCAGCAGTGCGGTCAGGTCGTAACCGTAATAACCCGCGATAGCCACGACAATCAGCAGCACAATACCGCCTTTACCACGCGGCAGACGAATCTGGCGGCCTCCGCCGCCTAAACCGGACGATTGATCGCGACGGTCTTCTACATTGTCGCTTTCGCGACGCCCTTGCCAGCGCATGCTGTATTCCCTCAGTCATTTTTTCAGATGGCATGATTTTAGTTGTGTGAGGCAGCAATCACCAGCTTTACCCTGAAATGAAAAAAGGAGAGCCGGGGCTCTCCTTTTTCTTTCTGCGCGGCAGGCAAACTCAGTCGAGCTTCACGCCCAGCCGCTGTGCAACCGCTTCATAGGCTTCCACCACGCCGCCGAGGCTCTGGCGGAAACGGTCTTTATCCATTTTATCCAGCGTCTCTTTGTCCCACAGGCGCGCACCGTCTGGCGAAAACTCATCGCCCAGCGTCACTTCGCCGTTAAACAGACCAAACTCCAGTTTGAAGTCGACCAGAATCAGGCCCGCATCGTCGAACAGTTTGCTCAGCACCTCGTTGGCTTTAAAGGTCAGCTCCTGCATCCGCGCCAGGTTCTGTTTGCTGACCCAGCCAAAGGTTTCGCAGTAGGATTCGTTGACCATCGGGTCATGCTTTGCATCATCTTTCAGGAAAAGATCAAACAGCGGCGGATTGAGCACAATGCCCTCTTCCACGCCCAGACGTTTTACCAGCGAGCCTGCGGCGCGGTTACGTACCACGCACTCTACCGGCACCATCTCCAGCTTCTTCACCAGCGCTTCAGTATCTGACAGCAGCGCTTCCATCTGGGTCGGGATACCCGCTTCCTGCAATTTAGTCATGATAAAATGGTTAAACTTGTTGTTAACCATTCCCTTGCGATCAAATTGCTCGATTCGGGCGCCATCACCTGCTGATGTATCGTTGCGGAATTCGAGTATCAGCAGATCCGGGTTATCGGTGCTGTATACGGTTTTCGCTTTACCGCGATACAACTCAGCTCGCTTTTGCATCTTGTTCACTCCAGACTTGAAATAACGGGTGTTCAGCGGCCAGTGCCGCTGCGGCGATTGCCTTGACGCAATCGTTTACTTCGCCGCGCGCTATTATGCCAAAAACAAAATAAAAAGGCCGGAGAATCTCCGGCCTGGGGCAACTTTATTTGTTCAGCGCCGCCTGGAACACGGCCACCAGCGCATCATTCTGCGACTGGGTCAGCACATGCCCTTTCGGGTCGATGAATTGCAGACTGGTGCGGTTGTCGAGATCGCCGACCTGCACTTTGTAATCACCGTTTGGTAATTCCGGATCTTTCGCACCGACTGAATCCCAGTCGCTGCTGCTCAGTGACTTGTAGGTCACCTTCATGCTGCCGGTTGAGCGGGTAGTGTCGGTCACTTCCATCCCGACGCGTTTCATTGCATCGGGCAGACGCTGCCATGCCACGTTGTATGGCGTACGCAGGATCAGCAGTGGCAGGCCGGTATCATCTGCACCGCTCTGCACGTCAATGGACCCATTCACCCGACCAGAGGCCGCGTTTTCACTCGCCGTATCAATCTTGTCCATACCGGTGCTGATGTCATTCAGCATCTGCGCGGTGTAACGCTGGATCTGCACAGGCGAGGTAATGGTTTTACCGTCCTGCTGCAGCTCCAGCAGACGAACGGTTAACTGCTGCTGATAGCTCTGCGACTGCACGCTGATCTGGTAGCGGCCACGATACTGCTGATCTTCATCAGCACGGTTCCACTGCACCCAGTCCGTCGTCAGCTGCTGGCCTGCATCATTACGGGAGGCAATCGGGAATTTGTATGACTGCACCACGTTGACGACCTGCGACCAGACTGAACCGCGGCTGTTATCAATCATCAGCGCGCCGGTATTGTTGCTGAACTGAGCGCGGGTGCCGTTCATCAGCGCCAGCGGCTGGGCTGGCGGACGGATGTCGAGCTGCTTGCCGGTGGGTGCCTGACTGGTCGTGCGCGGCACGTCGAAATCACCACGCTGCACCGGCAGGATCATTCCGGCAGGCGCTTTCAGTTCATTTAACTGACTGGCTTCAAGATAAGATTCGTCACCGCTGACCTGGCGCTTATAACGCTGATCGCTTGAACAGGCCGACAACAGCATCAGGGTAGAAAGCCCCACCACTGTGGCTACTGTTGACCGCTTTACTGAGTAATTCATTCAAACTCCCTAAATTATCGCAAACCCGCTTTCACCAGCGCCTGCTCCACTTTCGGCTGGCCGGCTGCAGTCAGTGGCGTCATTGGCAGACGCAGCGTGTCGTTAGCGATTAATCCTAGCTGTTTCGCAGCCCATTTCACCGGGATAGGATTGGGTTCACAGAAAAGCGTCTGGTGCAGATGCATCAGACGCTGATTCAGGCGGCGTGCCCCGACGAAATTGCCCTGCTGTGCGAGTTGACACAGTTCGACCATTTCGCGCGCAGCCACGTTGGCCGTCACCGAAATGACGCCTTTGCCGCCCAGTTGCATAAAGTCCAGCGCAGTCGCGTCATCGCCACTCACCAGAATGAAATCTTCATTAACCAGCTCTTGGATCTGACTAACCCGCGATAAGTTCCCGGTTGCCTCTTTGATTCCGATAATATTTTTGATTTCGGCCAGGCGGGCAACGGTTTCCGGCAGCATGTCACAACCGGTACGCGAGGGAACGTTATACAGCATCTGTGGCAGGCTGGTGCTATTCGCAATCGCTTTAAAGTGCTGGAACAGCCCTTCCTGCGTCGGACGGTTGTAATATGGGGTCACGGTCAGGCAACCCACAACGCCGGAATTTTCAAAACGCTTAGTCAGAGAGATGCCTTCAGCGGTGGCGTTTGCCCCGGTTCCGGCAATCACCGGAATACGGCCATCGGCCAGCTCCAGGGTCAGCATCACCACATCACCATGTTCTTCATGGCTCAGGGTAGCAGATTCGCCTGTGGTGCCGACGGAAACGATCGCCGCGGTGCCGCTGGCGACGTGATAATCAATCAGTTTTTTCAGACTCGACCGGCAGACATTACCGCTGTCATCCATTGGCGTAACGAGTGCAACAATACTTCCCGTAAACATTGGCGATCCCCTCGACAAACAAGTGCTTCATGGTACGTTTTACACTTAGGGAAAAGCAAGCCAGCCACGCCATTCCCGCGCTTGTCAGCAGTTTTTTTTATGTTTACCTTATGGTTATTAGCGAAAGCAGAGGAAAAGCCATTTTGCCGCAATCTCAGCCCCATCATCTGGTGATCACCGCGCTCGGTGTTGACCGTCCGGGTATCGTCAACACCATTACCCGACACGTCAGCAGCTGCGGTTGCAATATTGAAGATAGCCGTCTTGCCATGCTTGGGGATGAGTTCACCTTTATCATGCTGTTGTCGGGCAGCTGGAACGCGATCACGCTGATTGAATCGACCCTGCCACTGAAAGGGGCAGAACTGGAACTGCTGATCGTCATGAAGCGCACCAATGCCCGGCTCCGTCCGCCGATGCCCGACACCGCGTTCATTCAGGTTGAGGTGGCTGATTCGCCGCATATTATTGAACGCTTTACCGATCTTATCGATAAGCATCAGATGAATGTGGCCGAACTGGTGTCGCGCATTACGCCAGCGCAACACAATTTGCCACCTACGCTCTATATTCAAATGACCGCTCACAGTCCGACGCGAACCAGTGGCACCCCGTTTGAGCAGGCGTTTAATACCCTGTGTCAGGAGCTGAATGCCCAGGGAACGCTGCGTCTTTACAGTGTGTCAGATGCCGACAGCAGCGAATCTGTAAGCGCGGTACGCTAAGCTTTGGTCAATTAACCGGAGTTATTTCTCCACATTACTGCCACTGAAAGGTGATCGGCTATGTGGTGAAATACCCCCTGATGGTAATTTTCCCTCTGGCCGTTTCTGACCGGATGGTGTATTACCCACAGCCTGAATAAGAAAATGGAGAGATGTGATGAATCCACTGAAAGCCGGAGATACTGCACCCGCATTTAGCCTGCCCGATCAGGACGGCGAACACGTGAATCTGACCGACTTCCAGGGACAGCGCGTTCTGGTGTACTTTTACCCGAAAGCGATGACACCAGGCTGCACCGTGCAGGCGTGCGGTCTGCGTGACAACATGGATGAGTTGAAAAAAGCGGGCGTGGAAGTGCTGGGCATCAGCACCGACAAACCGGAAAAACTGTCAAAGTTTGTCGAAAAAGAGCTGCTGAACTTTACCCTGCTCTCCGATGAAAACCATGAAGTCTGCCAGGCGTTTGGCGTCTGGGGTGAAAAAACGTTTATGGGGAAAACCTATGATGGCATTCATCGCATCAGCTTCCTGATAGATGCTGAGGGCAGGATCGAAAAAGTGTTTGATAACTTTAAGACCTCGAATCACCACGACATGGTGCTGGATTACGTCAAGTCAGCCTGATGTTGAGGGGCGCGGTAGCCTTAACGCCGCGCCCTGCTTAGCTGCCTCTTCCCCGCCCGTTTTTATCCTGCCGTTGCGAAATACTCTGAGTTCACGCGATTACGCGGCGGCCACGATAACGCAGTTGCGCCCGGCATTTTTCGCCTCATAGAGTGCCGCATCCGCCTGTTTTAAACTGCCTTCAAGCCCGGCATCCTGCGAACCATTCCAGGCCGCGACGCCGATAGACAAGGTAATGCGTCCCACGTCGGTGAGCCAGGCTTCTGCAATACCCAGTCGCACGCGCTCGGCGATAATCTGCGCCTCATCCAGCGCCGTTCCCGGCAGCAGCATCAGAAACTCCTCTCCGCCGTTGCGGCACACCACGTCAGACTGACGGGCGCTGGCACGCAGTGTGCTAGCGACCTGCTGAATTACCCGGTCACCCACATCGTGGCCCCAGCTATCGTTGACGTTTTTAAAGTGATCGATATCCAGCGCCAGCACCGAGAAAGGCTGGCGTAGCGTGCGGTAATACTCCAGTACCGCATTAAGACCACGCCGATTCAGCAACTGAGTCAGGGGATCGGTCTGGGCTTCCGAACTCAGACGACCGATCTTATCCTGCACCAGTCCGATGCCGGTGAGCAGCGCGCGCTTGACCTGCGCCGCCTCAAAATACCAGGCACTGATGCCGCCAATCTCTTTTGATACGCCCTGCGCATCCATCCGGCTGGCTTTGCGGGCCAGCTGGAACAGCGGGCGGGCAATCAGCCGTGCCAGCACCAACGCAACCAGCAGGGTCAGCAACGCGAACGGCACCGAGTTTTTCAGGACTTTCATTAACAGGCCTGAGAGCGGGTTCAGCGTGACGTTAATCGGCTTCAGCGCCACCACCGTCCAGCCGGTGGTCGGCACGACGGCATAGCCCGCCAGCTGCGTGGACTCACCTGCACCCGCAAGCATCAGCGAGCCATTGGTCTTCTCGTCACGCGGACTGACGATGGCGGGCAGAACTTTACCAATCAGCTGACGATTCTGGTGATACAACACCTCATTATTACTGTCGAGCACATAGACCGTGGTGCCATCACGGTAGAATTGTTCACCCAGTAACGCATTCAGAATGCTTTTTTTCTTCAGATAGATTGTGCCGCCGATGTAACCCAGATAGTCGCCATCGGGACTCCAGATTGGCCAGGAGACAAACACCAGCAGATTATTGGCTGCAGAAAGGGTCGGTTTACTGATGATCGGCTGCCGCAGCGTCAGCGCTTCGCGGGAGGCGTCACTGGTGACACGCATCCCTTTCAGCGTCAGGGATTCGGGCGAGATCGCTTTGATCGCGCCCTGCTCATCCACCACGGCCACCGAGTTGAAACTGGTGGTCTGCTCACGCAGACGATTGACTTCGCTATTCAGCAGCTCTTCATTATTAAAATCACGGCTTAGCTGGTTGGCGCTGTAGTGCAGCTGTGACTGCGCCAGCTGGAAAAAGATTTCACTGGTTGAGGCCAGCTTGGCGGCATAGGCCCGGTTAGCCTCAAGTGTGGTGTCAATCAGTACCTGGCGCTGCACCCGCCAGGTGGCGTAGAGCGTATTCGCGAGCGTGATAACAATGCTGACAATCACCAGCAGGGCGATCAGATTGCGCAAGTCGGCCTTGGGCCGAAAGAGCTTTAGCATGGCGTCGCCGCCCTGGAGAAGAGTGTCATGTCGTGAATGCCTGATTATTTTTTTAATGTGTGCCAGAAGCCCTGATAGCCGGGCTTAAGTCTACACTGTGTCGGCATTTTTGAGCAGCATTAAGACAAATATCACCCCGCTTAATACAGATTTAGCTGGCACTAATCGATTAACCCCTGACTATCGTAAAATGGCCAGGGTCCCGAAAAGTGGCCAATCGCGCACTGATGCGTGACCATTCCCTGCACTGGCTGCCAGCAATGGAGCAAAAAGCCAGGCGGCTCCAGAATAAAGTGAGCCGGCCCCTCCGGATGCAGATCCAGAGCCACCTGATGCGACACGCCTGGTGCGACACAGGCCAGGGTTCCGGCAAAGCGGGTCTGCAGGCTGCGATGCAGATGACCACAGAGCACCCGCTCAACCTGCGGATGGCGGGCAATGATCGCCTCAAGTGCCTCAGGATGGCGTAACCGTTGCCGATCCATATGCGCAATGCCAGAGGCAAAAGGGGGATGATGCAGCATCACCAGCGTGGGCTGATCCGCGGCCTCGCGCAGTGCCTGATCCAGCCATTGCAACTGTTGCTCATCCACCTCGCCCCACGGCTGTTGCGGTACGCTGGAGTCCAGGGCCAGCAGCCTGACGCCGCCCACGCTAAGCTGCCAGTTCAGGGTTGGTCCCGCCTGCAGGTAGGTGTGATCCGGGAAGGCAGCCCGCAGTGCCTGGCGATCGTCGTGATTGCCCGCCATCAGATAAAAGGGCAGCTGGAGGCGCTGCAGGGCTTCGCGCAGCGTCTGGTACTCTTCCGGCCTGCCAAAATCGACCAGGTCGCCGGTAATCACCACCACATCGGGGCGCGGCTGCAGCGCGTTAAGAGTATCGATAACCTGCAGTAAAGCGGCATGGGTATCCACCTGTTTATAAGAGAGACGACCAAAGGCCTTGATATGCAGATCGCTGATTTGAGCGATGACCGTGGGTTGAACAGACACAACAGACTCCTTAGCAACTAAATTCCAGCGCGGCCTGGCGGGTCAGCGACCAGCTGATGCGCTGTCCCGCCTGCCAGATTTCGCGGGCATGACGCTCGACCTGAATGGGGTTATCCAGCCCGATATCGATCAGTAAGCGCTGCGAGGCGCCAAGAAACGTACTGCCCACCACCACACCGCGCTGGGCATAGCGTGTGTCGTCGGCCAGCAGCACATCTTCCGGGCGGCAAAAACGCAGGGGATGACCGTCGGGATCGTGCGCAATGCAGTTAATGGCGCCCACAAAATCCGCCACAAAGCGGGAGGCCGGGCGCTGATAGATTCCCTGCGGAGTATCCAACTGCACCAGACGGCCCTGCTCCATCACCGCGATGCGATCGCCCAGCGCCATCGCCTCCTGCTGATCGTGGGTGACGTAAACCGCGGTAATCGCCAGCCGCTTGAGCAGCGCGCCGATCTCCAGTCGCAGCCGATCGCGCAGCCTGGCGTCAAGCGCCGCCAGCGGCTCATCGAACAACAGGACTTTGGGCCGGGCGGCCAGCGCACGTGCCAGCGCCACCCGCTGCTTCTGCCCGCCGGACAATTTATCAATCGCCCGGTGGGACAGATGTGTCAGGTCAACCAGTGCCAGCATCTCCGCGACCCGCGCGTCACGCTCGGCACGTGGCACGCCCTGCACCTTCAGTCCATAGGCGACGTTCTGCGCCACGTTGAGCGTCGGGAACAGCGCGTAGTTCTGAAACACCATGCCAACATTGCGTTTCTCAATCGGCAGCGCGGTGACGTTACGCTTGTCAAACCAGATCTCTCCCGGGGGATCGCTGCTATCCAGACCGCTGATAATACGCAGCAGCGTGGTTTTGCCACAGCCTGACGGCCCCAGCAGTACCAGTGTTTCACCGGCGTGAACCTGCAGGTCGAGCGGATGCAGCGCGACCTGCTGATTAAAGCGACGCGAGCAGTGGCGCAGCGTCACGTTGACGGCCTCATTCATACGGTTTCCTCTCTCTGCTGCCGCGAAGATTGCCGTTCCAGCCAGTGATTACAGGCGTTGAGCAACAGCAGCAGCGGTAAAATCATCATAATAAAGATCAGGGTATAGGCGGACCCGACTTCCAGCCGCATCGAGGTGTAGCTGTCGGCCAGACCAACCGGCAGGGTTTTGGTCAGTGGCGTGTGCAGCATCCAGGTAATGTTGAACTCCCCCACCGACAGGGTGATCACCATAAATGCGCCCGCCAGAATGCCGTTGCGGCAGTTCGGGACGACCACGGTAAAGAAGCGGCGCCAGAAGCCCGCCCCCAGGCTGGCGGCAGCTTCTTCAAGGCGCGGCAGATCAATCGCCTGCATCACCGACAGCACCGGTCGGATCATAAAGGGCAAGGTAAAGAGCACATGGCCGATAAGGATGAAGAGCCAGCTGTCGCGCAACGCGCTGAACTGACCATAAAGCAGAATGATGCCCAGAGCGGTGGCGAGGCCCGGCAATGCGACTGGCAGCATCAGGCACTCCTCAATGCGGCTGGCCCAGCGTGACGGTGATTTCAGTAAGCCCCAGGCGGCCGGCACGCCAGCGATAACCGTCACCGCCAGACAACTCAGAGCGATCAGCAGCGACAGCCAGAAGGTGTCGGCATACATCTGCCACACCTGTTCCACCCACTTCAGCGTCAGGCCGCTGCGCAGGCCAGTGAAATAGTTCTGCGTGACGCCCGCCAGCATCGAGAGCACAACCGGCACAATCATAAACAGCGCGGTGAGGCTGGTGATCACCACCTGCAGCCAGAACAGCCCCCGGCGCTTCATACCCTCTCCTTGCGGCGGGCAGCCAGTCCGTTCGCCAGCATCAGCGCCAGCCAGGCCACCGCCCCCATCACCACCGAAAGCGCCGCTGCGGTGGCAAAGTTGGCGTAATTAGTGAACTCGCCATAAATGGTCAGCGGCAGCACCGCGAGCTCTGTGCCAAGGGTAAATGCGGTGCCAAAGGCGCCCATGCTGGTGGCGAAACAGAGCGCGCCGCAGGAGAGCAGCGCCGGTTTCAGCCCAGGAATGATGACGTCAATGATGATGCGCCACTGGCTGGCACCCAGCGATCGGGCGGCCTCTTCCAGCGAACGGTCCAGCTTTTCACTGGCCGCCACCAGCGTCACGATGGCGCGCGGCAGCGAAAAATAGAGATAGCCAATAAATAAGCCGCTGAGCGAATAGGCCAGGATCCAGCGCTCATGAAACAGACTGAGACTGAGTTGCGCCAGAACCCCCTGACGCCCCGCCAGCATGACCATCAGAAATCCCACCACCACGCCCGGAAAGGCCAGCGGAAAGGTCAGCAGCGCCAGCAGAGTGCCTCGCCCGGTAAAGCGCTGCCGTGCCAGAAAGCAGCCCACCACCGCAGCAATCAGCAGCGTTACCAGTGTGACTGCCGCCGAGAGCAGCACGGTATTCAGCAGGCTTTGCAGATATTGCGGCTGGCTGATTACCGTCCAGTAGCCGCTGTGGTGAGTCGTGCGATCCTCCGTCATACCGATCTGCAACAGACGAGCAAACGGCAACAGCCAGAAGGCAGCAAAGAACAGCAGCGCAGGCAGCAGCATCCACGGCCAGTTTGCCCCCAGCGGCCGAAGGCGGTGGCGAACCGGGCCGCCAGCAGCAAACGGATTGATCTCTGAGAGTGACATCAGCGGATCTCGCTCAGATAACGGGCGGAGAAGCTCTTCTGCGCGTCGGCCATCTGTTGATAATCCACCGTGTGAGCGCGCGCATAGTCGCTGTCAGGCAGAAAATATTTCTTCGCTTCGGGTGACATCGCCCCCGCCCGGACCGGACGCAGCCAGGCATTAGCCCAGATCGCCTGACCAGCATCTGACAGCACGAAATCGATCACTTTCTTACCATTGGACGGATGCGGCGCGTTTTTCACCAGGCTGATGACGTAAGGCACCGTGACCGTCCCCTCGCTGGGGATCACAAATTCCACATTGGCGTGATCTTTATAGCGGGCGCGATAGGCATTGAAGTCGTAGTCGATCAGAATCGGGATTTCGCCTGAAATCAGCCGGGCATAGGCGGTCTGCTTAGGCACAATCGGCTGGTTGCGTTGCAGCGCTTTGAACCAGTTGATGGCCGGGGTGAAGTCATGCAGGTTGCCGCCTTTGGCCTGATTCACCGCGACGGCTGCAACGTAGCCCACAAAGGCGCTGGCCGGATCAAGATAGCCCACCATGCCTTTATATTCCGGCTTCAGAAGATCATCCCAGGAACGCGGCACCGGCGCGCCACCCAGCGCATCAACGTTGACCATAAAGCCCATGGTACCGGAGTGCAGCGCCACCCACTTACCAGCAGGATCTTTCATGCCTGCCGGGATCTGATCCCAGTTTGCCGGTTTGTAAGCGCTGACCACGTCTGCGCTGACTGCCTGAATGCCGAAGCTGACGCCGTAATAGACCACGTCGGCGACCGGGTTGCTTTTCTCGGCGACCAGTTGCGCCAGCGCCTGACCCGAATTTTTATTATCCTGCGGCACATGAATGCCCGTCGTTTTTTCGATCGCCTGGAGCTGTGTCGCCCAGTCGGCCCACTCTGGCGGGCAGTTGTAGCAGATAGCATTTTCTGCCGCCTGCGCCCACGATGAGGCAAGCGTGCATCCGGCCAGCAGCGCAGCGCTGGCGATAGGTTTGAAGTTAACGGTGAGTGACATGATGTTCCCCTGAAAAAGAGCCATGAAATGCCGGGGCGACACTCTCCCCGAGACGTAAATGATGAGCCAGCAGATGGGTTTTACCGCCGACGGGATTCAGAAGCAGGTCAATGGCGCGCGCGCCCATTAGCGCAATCGGCTGCACCACACTGGCCAGTGAAGGTGAAAGCTGTTCGCCCAGTTCAATGCCATCGAAGCCGATCACGGAGAGCTGATTCGGAACGCTGACGCCGGCACGCGCAGCGGCGCCCAGCAGGCTGATAGCCAGCAGATCGTTACTGCAAATCACCGCCGTCAGCGGCGAAGGTGCAGTAATCAGCGGCAGCAGCGGATGGAAATCGGACTGGATATGGCTGGGCATCTCAATCATCGCCTGCGGCGTCAGACCGGCCTGCTGCATGGCATCGCAGTAGCCGAGATAGCGCAGACGGGCGCGGTCAGATTGCTGCATAGGACCCGCAACCATCACGATGTGGCGGTGGCCCAGTGACACCAGATGGGCGGTCGCTTCGGCAATGGCTTTGCGGTTATCTACACACAGCGCGGGCCATTCGTGCTGTTGCGGAACGTTGTGGGTCAGCACGAAGGGCATCTTCGCCGCCGCCAGTGTTGGCAGCAGCGCACTGCTGTCGGCATCTGCCACCGTCAGTACCAGACCGGCGACACGCTGGTGCAGCATATGTTCGACAATGGCCGCTTCCCGCTCAGCCTGATAATCGCTGGTTGCCACCAGCAGGCCATATCCCGCCAGACGAGCCTGCTGCTCCATCGCCTGTAATTGCATGGCAAAAACCGGATTGAGCAGCGAAGGCAACAGGACGCCAAGCGTGGTGGAGTGCCGGGTGCGGAGCTGACGGGCAATATGATTCGGGCGGAAACCGATCTGTTCCGAGGCGGCAAGCACCTTTTGCAGCGTGCCAGGTTTTAGCAGATGAGGGTCAGAAAAGGCGCGCGCAGCGGTTGCGCGGGAGACCCCTGCCAGTCTGGCTACGCTGATTAAATCGGTCATGACTGCCTCGTTTATTGTCGATGAGATCGATCTCATTGCGACAACACTAGTGGCGTTCTATGACAGGGGCATCACAGCAATTTGACGGGCAGATGACAGCGGCAGTGACGCCGCTGTGGGGGAATTAAAGCATCAGGAAGGCGTAACCGCTGTTTTCCAGGGTGGCAACGGTGGTGCCGCTGGAGATGGTGTGAGTGACCATCGGGTCGATCCAGTTGCGCTCAAGCTGATGAAACGCCACTGACTGATCGCAGATAGTGACCTGAACGCCCGCTTTTTTCAGCTCGCTGATCAGCTTCAGGTTCGGGTTATCGACGCCGTAGGCTTTGCTGAACTGGTCATTATTCAGCGCTGATGAAACCGCGTCGCCGTTAATTGATACCACAAATTTCAGCTGGTCGAGAGGCACACCTGCCGCATAATAGAGGTTGGTGACGCGCGCTACGCGCTCCAGACCGAGATTCGGCTTACGAATATCCCCTTCACTGCGGTTGATCTGGAATACTATTTTATTACTCAGGCCCGCTGTCGTGCCGGGTTTAAATGCAGGCGTATCGACATAATGTATTTTGCCGTAGCCTTCAATCGCTGGCGTACTCCAGAAATCAGCAGGTTCGGATTTATTATCCGCCATTTTTCCGCTGACCTTATCGAATAATTCCGGCAACTGTAAAACATTGCCGCCGATAAATCCCGCTACGGCTGCCATCACCACTAAAGCTGCTGGACGCATTAACTCTTCTCCCAATCGTTTAAAATATTAATTACATTGCCAGCCACGCGTAGCCCTGGTTTTGCAGGGTTGATACTGTGGTCGGACTGGAAAGTGCATGGACTACAGATTTATCAATCCAGTTATTGGGATAGTGATGGAATGCCACGGACTGATCGCAGACCGAGACTTTCACTCCCGCCTGATTCAGCTCATTAATCAGCTTCAGGTTTGGATTTTCGATGCCATAAAACTTTTTAAAATGGGCGTTATCCAGCATGGCGGGGGTCGCGTCGCCGGTGACCGAAACAACAAACTTCAGCTGATCGGCCGGAATGCCGGAGGCGATATATAAATTCACCACGCGCGCCACACGCTCCAGTCCCAGATTGGGCGCGGTCATCGCGCCATCGCTTCGGGTAATCTGGAAAACAATTTTATTGCTCAGGCCCGCCACCGGTTTAAACGCGGCGTCGGGCTCATAATGAATTTTGCCGTAACCTTCAATCGCCAGTGTGCTCCAGAATCCCGGAGCTTCCTGAGGCTCGGTTGCAAAATGGCGTGTCACTTTGTCATAAATCTCGCCACTCTGAGTGACAGCCGCGCCAACGACTCCGCCAATAATGGCGATTAACGCGTATGAAACCACTGAACGCATAACACTTCTCTCCGGCAAATATGTCTGGCAGATTCAGGACAGAATCAGGTCGGCTATCTATATCACAGCGCAGGCATAATTCTCGCCTGTGTAAATTCAGGTCAGCGCGCGTCTGATAACTGCTGAACTTATTCGCCTTCCGAATTAATCGAAAATTTTCATTATGAGGAAAAAAATGTCTTAATCAGAATGGACCTGACTCTTTTAGCTCTTATCCCTTCCTGTGACATTAACAGAAATAAATAACAGCCAGGTATAGCTGGAATAAGCAGGATAAAGGCGGGGGTGACGATTTAATTTATCAATGGCGAAGAGGAGATTAACGGCTCAGAGATGGCTGTTTTTTCAGAGTAGACCTGGAAAAACTCATGCCATAGTCAGTTTTTTTGAGTGAATTTACATAACTTTAAAAAAATACGCTGACTGGCTAAATCTGCGCGGCAGCAGATTCTGCTTTATTCTGCCGAAGCGCATTGGGAATAAATGAATAAGGCGTCACTTAAACGCTCACAAACCCGGCGATACTCCGCCGGTTTCTATTCGTTTAGCTGCGGTTTACGTTGGCAGGATGTTCAATTTTTTTCGTCAAAATGGGCGATCTTGCACAAATCACGCCGGTCGTTTGCCAGAAAACGACATTTCATTCTTTTGATGCTCTGGTTAAGATAGTCACGAACCGTCGTTATCTGCGAAAAATGGAACATTCCCGCTGCGCACCTGTCCATTTTCAGGGCCTCTTCTACAGGATTAAGGCATGTTGAACCGGTTAAAGAAAACGCTGATCGCCGCGCTCCTTCCGACGCTCATTTTCACTACTCTGTCACCTGCTTACGCCGATGTCAGTGATTCACTTCCCGATATTGGCACTACGGCCGGTTCGACGCTGTCGATTAATCAGGAACTGCAGATGGGCGACTTTTATGTGCGCCAGCTGCGTGCCAGTGCGCCGCTGATCAACGATCCGCTGCTTAATCAGTATATTAATCAGCTGGGTCAGCGACTGGTGTCGCATGCCGACTCGGTGAAAACCCCGTTCCACTTCTTTCTGATTCAGAACGATGAGCTCAACGCCTTTGCCTTTTTTGGAGGCAACGTGGTGCTGCACTCAGCGCTGTTCCGCTATACCGAAAATGAAAGCCAGCTGGCGTCAGTGATGGCGCATGAGATTTCACACGTTACCCAGCGCCATCTGGCGCGTGCAATGGAAGATCAGAAGCGCAATGCGCCACTGACATGGGTCGGTGCGCTGGGCTCTATTCTGCTGGCGATGGCCAATCCGCAGGCGGGCATGGCAGCACTGACCGGCACCCTGGCGGGAACTCAGCAGGGAATTATCAGTTTTACCCAGGGTAATGAACAGGAAGCCGACCGCATCGGAATTCAGGTACTGCAGCGCGCCGGGTTTGATCCCCAGGCGATGCCGAACTTTCTGCAGAAGCTGGCCGATCAGAGCCGCTTCTCCTCGAAGCCACCTGAAATTCTGCTGACGCATCCCCTGCCCGACAGCCGTCTGGCGGATGCCCGTAACCGCGCTAACCAGATGCGGCCGGTGGTGGTGCAATCTACAGAAGATTTCTATCTGGCCAAGGTGCGTTCACTGGGCATGTACTCCACCGGGCGTAATCAGCTTACCGACGAACTGCTGAACCAGTATGCCAGCGGCAATTCTCGTGAGCAGCTGGCGTCACAATATGGCAAAGCCATACAGTTTTTGCAGGCGAAAAGTTTTGCCGATGCGAAGCGGATTATGACGCCGCTGCTGGCGAAACAGCCGAATAACGTCTGGTTCCTGGATCTTATGTCAGACATCGATATCGGCCTGAATCAGCCCCAACAGGCGATCGCCCTGCTCAGCGCCGCCACCAGTGCAAAAAACAGCCCGGTGGTGCAGCTCAACCTGGCCAACGCCTACGTTGAAGCGAAACAGTATGCCAACGCCAGCCGCATTCTGAATCGCTACACCTGGGCTAATAAAGATGATCCCAACGGCTGGGATTTGCTGGCCCAGGCGTCTGCACAGCAGGGACTGAATGATGAAGAGTTATCGGCGCGGGCAGAGAGTCTGGCGCTGAATGGCCAGCTCGATCAGGCGATCACCGCACTTGGCAGCGCCAGCGCACAGGTGCCGCTCGGCAGCCTGAAACAGGCGCGCTACGATGCCCGTATCGATCAGCTGCGCCAGTTACAACAGCGCTTTAAGCAATATCAGAAAGGCTGAGCATTCATGCTGCGAATAAAGGAGAGTCTGAGATGGTGACGATTTACCACAACCCGCTCTGCAGCAAGAGCCGCGAGACGCTGGCGCTGCTGAACGCCCGCGGGATAGAGCCGGAAGTGGTGCTCTATCTGCAAACGCCGCCCGATCGCGAGACGCTGCAAATCCTGTTACAGAAACTGGGAATGCAGAGCGCACAGCAGTTGATGCGGACTAAAGAGGCGATCTATAGCGAACTGGCACTCAGCGACAAAAGCGAAAGTGCGCTGCTGGATGCGCTGGTGGAACATCCGGTGCTGATTGAAAGGCCGATAGTGATCAATGGCGACAAGGCGCGGATCGGACGTCCGCCCGAAGCGGTGCTCGACCTGTTTTAAAGGCCGAGTGTCTCTTTCACAAACGGAATGGTGAGTTTACGCTGGGCACTGATCGAGGCGCGATCAAGCCGATCCAGCGTATCAAACAGGGTGCGCATTTCACGATCCAGTCGCTTCAGCAGGAAGCGTCCCACATCTTCCGGCAGCTCAAATCCGCGTAACCCGGCGCGCAGTTGCAGCGCCTGTAATTTGTCTTCGTCGGAGAGAGGCTGCAGGCGATAGATCTGCCCCCAGTCCAGCCGCGAGGCGAGATCGGGCAGTTGCAGATTAAGCTGGCGTGGTGGACGATCGCCGGTAATAAACAGGCGCGTATTGCCGGTTTCCAGAATACGGTTATAGAGATCGAAGATCGCCATTTCCCATTCAGGCTCGCCTGCAATGCACTCGATGTTATCGATGCAGACCAGTGACAGCTGCTCCATCCCTTCCAGTACTTCCGGTACAAACCAGGTGCGTTTATCCAGCGGAACGTAACCGACCGCTTCGCTGCGCGCTGACATCTCGGCGCACGCGGCGTGCAGCAAATGGCTCCGCCCTCCGCCCTCGCGTGACCAGAAGTAGAGATAGCTGCCATGTTGTTGGTTGAGAGCGCCTTTCAGCGCGGCAATCAGCGACGGGTTTTCCCCCGGCCAGAAGCTGGAGAAGGTTTCATCGTCAGGTAAATAGAGTGGCAATGACAATTGTGCCGGCGTGTTCAGAAGCACCTCAGCAAGAGAACAAGCAAAAAATCGGGGGAAGTCTAACACAGTTTTCAGAAAGAGATGAATGGAGCGTCCCTGCCCCGATCCTGTCAGGCTTGCTGCGATCACGGCTCGCGCGATTCTTCAGCCTCCAGCACCACTTCTTCCGGACGCAACAGCGAGATCACACGGAAGATCAGCGCTAATCCCACCCCCACGATCGTCGCCAGCGCCATGCCTTTCAGCTCCGCAGCACCGATATGCACTTTCGCACCGCTGACGCCGATGATCAGGATCACCGAAGTCAGGATCAGATTTTGCGCTTTGTTGTAATCGACTTTGGATTCGATCAACACCCGGATACCGGATGCGCCAATCACGCCATACAGCAGCAGCGACACGCCGCCCATTACCGGTACCGGGATCGCCTGAATCACCGCCGCCAGTTTGCCGACACAGGAGAGCAGGATTGCCAGAATCGCCGCGCCGCCAATCACCCAGGTACTGTAGACGCGGGTAATCGCCATCACACCGATGTTTTCACCGTAGGTGGTGTTAGGCGTTGAACCAAAGAAGCCGGAAATGACCGTTGATAAGCCGTTGGCGAACATCGAACGATGCAGGCCAGGGTCGCGAATCAGATCTTTCTTTACGATATTGGCGGTGACCACCAGATGACCGATATGCTCGGCAATCACCACCAGCGCCGCAGGCAGGATCGTCAGCATCGCCACCCACTCAAAGCGCGGGGTATAGAAAGTTGGCAGCGCAAACCAGGGGGCTTTAACCACGCCGCTCCAGTCAACGATGCCCATAAATGCAGAGAGCAGATAACCCGCCACCACCCCGACCAGAATCGGGATGATCGCCAGGAAGCCACGAAACAGCACGGAACCGAATACCGTCACTGCCAGCGTGACCAGCGAAATCAGCACGGTTGTACTGTCGGGCGTGCTGCCTTCCGCGGGCAGCAGCCCTGCCATATTGGCGGCTACCCCTGCCAGTTCCAGACCGATGACGGCGACAATCGCGCCCATCGCCGCCGGGGGAAACATCACATCGAGCCAGCCGGTGCCCGCGCGTTTGACAATCAGTGCCACGAGACAGAACAGCACGCCGCAGAGGATAAATCCGCCCAGCGCGACCTCATAACCCAGCGGCAGCAATAGCAGTACTGGCGAGATAAAGGCAAAACTGGAACCGAGGTAAGCGGGAATTTTGCCTTTACAGATAAAGAGGTAGATCAGCGTCCCAACGCCGTTGAATAACAGCACCGTCGCCGGGTTGATGTGGAACAGAATCGGTACCAGTACCGTGGCACCAAACATGGCGAACAGGTGTTGCAGGCTGAGTGGAATGGTTTGTAGTAACGGCGGTCGTTCACTGACGCCAATGGCGCGACGAGTCATCATTTATCCCCTTGTGTTATTTATCCCCCAGGGCGCGCGCCTCTGGCATAGCAGCAGGCACGCCGGTGAGCCTTGCAGCCACACCAAACCCGTTCGGGGATCTTTTTTTTGCCAAAAAAAAGCCGACTCTCTGGTCGGCTGTGCGATTATTTGGTTCCGAAAATCTTGTCCCCGGCATCGCCGAGCCCGGGAATGATGTAACCCTTCTCATTCAGTCCCTGATCCACTGACGCGGTGTAAAGCTCAACGTCAGGATGCGCTTTCTCCAGCGCGGCAATCCCTTCTGGTGCGGCAACCAGTACCAGCACTTTGATGCTGGTGCAGCCCGCTTTCTTCAGCAGGTCGATGGTGGCGATCATGGAACCGCCGGTCGCCAGCATAGGATCGACGACCAGCGCCAGGCGCTCCTCGATGTTAGAGACCAGCTTCTGGAAATAGGGAACCGGCTCCAGTGTCTCTTCATCGCGGTAAACACCCACCACGCTGATACGGGCGCTGGGAACGTGCTCCAGCACCCCTTCCATCATGCCAAGGCCGGCACGCAGAATCGGCACCACCGTGATTTTTTTGCCTTTGATCTGATCGATCTCTACCGGGCCGTTCCAGCCCTCAATGGTTACGCGCTCTGTTTCCAGATCGGCGGTCGCTTCGTAGGTCAGCAGGCTGCCCACTTCAGACGCCAGCTCGCGAAAACGCTTTGTACTGATATCATGCTCACGCATCAAGCCCAGTTTATGTTTGACCAGCGGGTGTCTGACTTCCACGATCTTCATTGGTGTTCTCCCGGAATGAGTTGAGCTAAAAAAAATCGCGGGATTATACCGCCTTTTGCGCTCCGCGCCACCTGCTCTTGCGCAAAGCCGCGGGTTTTACCGGGACAAATAGAGGATTAATGAAAATCGTCCGATGCGCAATCCCGGACTCGCAAACGTTTGCCTGCACTGATAGAATTGCCGCGCTTTATTTTAAACCACCAACCGCAACTCGCGTGGGGACCTCGCAGTGACCGACAAAACCTCTCTCAGTTACAAAGACGCCGGTGTTGATATTGATGCTGGTAACGCTCTGGTTGACCGTATTAAAGGCGTAGTGAAAAAGACGCGTCGCCCGGAAGTGATGGGTGGACTGGGCGGTTTTGGTGCGCTTTGCGCGCTGCCGCAAAAATACCGTGAACCGGTGCTGGTCTCCGGCACCGATGGCGTTGGCACCAAGCTGCGTCTGGCGATGGATCTCAAACGTCACGATGCCATTGGTGTTGACCTGGTGGCGATGTGCGTCAACGACCTGGTAGTACAGGGCGCCGAGCCCCTCTTCTTCCTCGACTACTACGCTACCGGCAAACTGGATGTGGATACTGCCTCTGCAGTCATCACCGGCATCGCCGAAGGTTGTCTGCAGTCGGGTTGTGCGCTGGTGGGCGGTGAAACCGCTGAGATGCCAGGCATGTATCACGGCGAAGATTACGACGTGGCCGGTTTCTGTGTTGGCGTGGTGGAAAAGTCAGAGATCATTGATGGCAGCAAGGTGCAGGATGGCGACGTACTGATTGCCCTCGGCTCCAGCGGCCCGCACTCCAACGGCTATTCGCTGGTGCGCAAGATTCTGGAAGTCAGCAACACCGATCCACAGACTGAACAGCTGGAAGGTAAACCGCTGGCCGATCATCTGCTGGAACCGACCCGCATCTACGTGAAAAATATTCTGAGCCTGATTGAGCAGGTCGATGTGCACGCTATCGCACACCTGACCGGCGGCGGCTTCTGGGAGAATATTCCGCGCGTGCTGCCCGACAATACTCAGGCCGTGATCGACGAGAAGAGCTGGCAGTGGCCGGCCGTCTTCAGCTGGTTACAGCAGGCGGGCAACGTCAGCCGTTTCGAGATGTACCGTACCTTTAACTGCGGTGTCGGCATGATCATCGCCCTGAGTCCGGCAGACGCGGATAACGCGATTGCGCTGATGCAGGCTGCGGGCGAGAAAGCCTGGAAGCTCGGCGTGATTAAAGCGTCTGATGCCGAAGAGCGTGTGGTCATCAACGGATGAAAAAGCTGGTTGTACTGATTTCCGGCAACGGAAGTAACCTTCAGTCCATCCTTGACGCCTGTGCAAGCGGGCGGATTCACGGCAGCGTGGCTGCCGTGTTCAGCAATCGTGCCGCCGCTTATGGCCTGACGCGGGCGCAGGAGGCGGGGATTCCCGCCCACTCGCTTGCCGCCAGCGACTTCGCCGACCGCGAAGCCTTCGATCGCCAGCTCATCGCTGAAATCGAAGCCTACACTCCAGACCTGATTGTGCTGGCCGGCTATATGCGCATTCTCAGCAGCGCGTTCGTGGCCCATTTTCACGATCGCCTGCTGAATATCCACCCTTCCCTGTTGCCGAAATATCCGGGTCTGCATACGCATCGTCAGGCGCTGGAAAATGGCGACAGCGAACATGGCACCTCCGTGCATTTCGTCACTGACGAGCTGGATGGGGGGCCGGTGATCCTGCAGGCAAAAGTCCCGGTATTTCCCGGCGACAGCGAAGCGGAGATTACGGAGCGGGTGCAGCATCAGGAGCATGCCATCTATCCGATGGTAATCGGCTGGTTTGTGGAGGGCCGTCTGGCGATGCGTGACGGCCAGGCCTGGCTGGATGGCGAACCGCTGCCGCCGCAGGGTTATGCTAACGACTGACGCTTCAGAAGCCGTTGCGGGTTTTCCCACAGACGGCTAAAAAAATCAAAACGATGGGAGCCTGTACCCGTAGTAAAGCATCGCGGGCCATGGACAAAAACGTCGGGAGCGTTTTTGAACAACGCAAAGCGTTGGCCCGGCTACGGGCGCACCTCAGGGATGAGGTGCGTAATCGCCCGCGCTGAGCCGCCAAAGATGGCGTTTTTGCGTCTTTACGAAGGGTACAGGCTCCCTGAGCCGGTGCTTCATTCCCACCTCACGAAAGCCTGCTTTTCCCCTTCCTCAGCCGTAGCGCCCCGTAATGTAATCTTCGGTGCGTCGCTGTTTTGGCGCGGTAAAGATACGGTCAGTCTCATCAAACTCCACTAACGCGCCCTGATGCATAAACGCGGTGTAATCTGACACGCGAGAAGCCTGCTGCATGTTGTGCGTCACCAGCACCAGCGTGAAATGCTGCTTGAGCGTGGTCATCAGCTCTTCAATCACCAGCGTGGAGATGGGATCCAGCGCGGAAGTCGGCTCATCCAGCAGCAGAACTTCCGGTTCAATCGCAATGGCGCGGGCAATCACCAGCCGCTGCTGCTGTCCGGTCGAGAGCGTCAGCGCATTCTGTGACAGCTGATCTTTGACCTCACTCCACAGCGCCGCCGCGCGCAGCGCACGTTCACAGGCTTCGTTCAGCACCCGCCGATCGCGTACACCCTGTAAGCGCAGCCCGTAGACCACATTTTCATAGATCGATTTTGGAAAAGGATTGGGGCGCTGAAACACCATGCCGACCCGACGACGCAGCGCCGAGAGATCCTGTTCAGGTCGCAGGATCGGCTGCGATCCCAGCAACACCTCACCCTCGACCCGGCAATGATCAATCACATCATTCATGCGATTAAAACAGCGCAGCAGCGTCGATTTGCCACAGCCGGAGGGGCCAATCAGCGCGGTAATCTTGTTTTTCGGCACCTGCAGCGAAATAGCCTGCAGCGCCTGGCGCTCGCCATACCACAGCGACAGCTGGTTAACGGTCAGCGCGATATCCGTGTCGGACGTCATAGTCATAGCCTGTTATTGAGTCATAAGGCGATAGCGTTCACGCAGACGGTGACGCAGGCCCATCGCCAGCAGATTAAGCGACAGAATAATCAGCACCAGCAGCAGCGCGGTGGCGAACACCAGCGGCCGGTCAGCTTCAATATTCGGACTCTGAAACGCCAGATCGTAAATCTGGAAGCCCAGATGCATAAACTTGCGGTCCAGATGCAGATAAGGAAACACCGCGTCGACAGGCAGTTCCGGCACCATTTTTACCACGCCAACCAGCATCAGCGGCGCGGTTTCACCGGCGGCACGCGCCACCGCCAGAATCAGGCCGGTCAGCATGGCAGGCACCGCCATCGGCAGCACCACGTTCCACAGGGTTTCCGCCTGAGTCGCGCCCAGCGCCAGCGAACCCTGCCGCAGGCTGTTGGGAATGCGGGATAATCCCTCTTCGGTCGCCACAATCACCACCGGCAGCGTTAATAACGCCAGAGTCAGCGACGCCCACAGCAAACCAGGTGTCCCAAAGGTAGGATTGGGCAGCGCGCTGGCGAAGAAGAGCTGGTCTATCGTGCCGCCCACCAGCCAGACAAAGAAGCCCAGACCAAATACGCCATAGACGATTGAAGGGACGCCTGCCAGATTGACCACCGCGATGCGCACCAGTCTTGTCAGCGCATTGCGTCCGGCATATTCATGCAGCCAGATGGCGGCGATGACACCCAGCGGCATCACGACCACCGACATCAGCAGCACCATCAGCACGGTGCCAAAGATCGCCGGGAACGCCCCGGACTCACTCTCGCCTTCAGCGGGTGAATCACTGACGAAACGCCACAGCTGATCCAGGAAATGCAGCGTTTTGCCGGTCAGCTTCATCGCGTTCGGCTTCCAGCTGTCAACGATTTCGGTCAGCGGGATCGCATGTTCGGTGCCATGCACATCCCGCAGGATTAACAGATCGCGCTGACTCTGCTGTTGCAGCGAAGCCAGTGTCTCGCTCAGCTGATTAAAACGGCGCTGTAAAGCGGCCTGATTGGCCTGATATTCTGACTCGGCCTGCAGATCAAAGCGCCCGGCAGCACGGTTTGTGGTCGCCTGCTCATCAAGCTGCTCACGCTGGCTGTTGAGGCGCGCCATATCGACCCGGCGAATCTGATTAGCCTGCCGCACCAGCATCTGCACCTGTCCGAGCCGCTGATGCAGCAGTGCATCGGGATCCTGCGCAGTTAGCTCTTCATTATCTTCACGCAGGCCGACAAACCAGCCGTATGCCTGACCGTGGCTGCGGCGCTGCAGCACCATGACGTCCGCGGGCTGGCTGACCTGCGCCGCCGTGCGACTGTAAACCACCCGGAAATCGGGTGCGTCCCAGTCACGGTTACCGGTTTTGATCAGATAGCGATTAACCTGTCCGCCGCTGTTGCCCTGCTCATCTGCCGGGGCCGGAAAGCGCCTCTGATGTTCCAGGGTTTCACCCAGCAGCCGCGTCTCGCCCCCTTCAGGCTGGCTAAACGTGTAGAGATCGACGCGCTGCGGCCAGAAAGCGCGCACGCCCTGCCAGGCCAGTAACCCAATCAGCAGCGTAAAGGCCAGCAGGCAGACGGCTACGGCACCGGCGGTTAGCCAGCGCCAGCGATCGTTCTGTTGCATCGCTTTCATGCCTGCTCCTCGTGCTGGCTGTAGCGCTGGCGCAGCCGCTGACGGATCAGCTCGGCAACCGTGTTGATCACCAGCGTAAACAGCAGCAGCATCAGGGCGCTAAGAAACAGCACGCGATAATGGGCACTCCCCGCCGCCGCTTCCGGCATCTCAATGGCGATATTGGCGGACAGCGCGCGCAGGCCGCTGAACAGGCCACCTTCACTTTGCGGCGTGTTGCCGGTCGCCATCAGCAAAATCATGGTTTCTCCTACGGCACGCCCCAGACCAATCATCAGAGCGGCAAAAATACCGGCGGAAGCACCCGGCAGCACGACGCGGGTCAGGGTTTGCCACGGCGTCGCGCCCAGTGCCAGCGAGCCCTGCCCTAACGCTGCGGGCACGCTGAACAGCGCATCCTCAGAGAGGGTAAAGATCAGCGGTACCAGCGCAAAGCCCATCGCCAGCGCGGCCACCAGCAGATTGCGCTGTTCGTAATGCGGCAGCCAGTCGCCCGCATCCGGTATCAACAGCGTGGGCAGCCACAGCGTCAGCAGCGTGACCAGCAGCAACAGCGGCAGCAGAATCAGCACTTCACGACCCGGCTGACGCCAGCGCGGCGGTAAACGCGCGCTGAATACGCCGCACAGCAGCAGCGTGCCCGCCAGCGTCAGCGGCAGCAGCAGCACACCCACCAGCGCCTGACCAATATGCGGCGCGAGCCAGATCCCGGCAATCAGCCCCACGACCACGCTTGGCAGCGCACCCATCATCTCAATGGCCGGTTTGACCCAGCGTCGCAGGCCTGGCGCCATGAACCAGGCGGTGTACATCGCCGCCGCCAGCGCCAGCGGTGTGGCAAACATCAGCGCTAAACTCGCCGCTTTCAGCGTACCCATCACCATCGGCATCAGGCTGAACTTGGCCTGATAACTGTCACCCGCCGCGGTCGATTGCCAGATCCAGTCCGGTCCGGGGTAATTTTCATACCAGATTTTTTGCCAGAAATTGCGCCAGGTGACGTCCGGCCACGGATTATCAAGCCGCAGGGTCTGCCAGCTTCCCGCCCGTTCAATCAGCAGGCTGTCGCCACGTGGCGAAAACTGCGCCTGCACAATGCCAGGTTCCAGCTGACGCTGCAGTATCGGGCCATTCTGCTTGCTGGCAAACAGCCGCAGCATCCCCTGTTTGCTGAGCGTCGCAAACACGCGGCGTTGTGATTCCGTCACCAGAATGGTCTCGCCGTCGCTGCTGGCAAAGGTACGAATGCGCTGCAGGCGCGGCCCCTGGTCGCTGGCGATAGCAAACCACTGCGTGACACCGCTGCGATCCTGGATCAGCAGGCTTCTGCCGCCCACCAGCAGATGCAGACTTATTGGCTGATGCGGCAGGGTGTGCGTTTCGCGCAATAGTGCACGGTCATCATCAAGTTGCCAGACCCGCAGCAGATTGCCTTCGGTGGTGTAGAGCAGATCGCCGGACGGCGAGAGCGCCAGCAGATCCAGCTGGCGTTGCGGCAGCGGGATAACCGAGGCCTGGCGATCGGTCCCAAGCGTCAGCACCCGGAGTCCGGCCTCAGTGAGTGCGGCTATACGCCACTGACCCGCATGGCGCGTCGCCAGCGCCATCTTCGTCACTGCGCCATCGGGCAGATGAAACGGTTTGTCGCCCAGCGGAAAACGCCACTGCTGGTCGGCCGTGGGCTGCATCAGTGTCAGCGCACCCTGCATATTCAGTAGTAGCGTCTGCTCATCGGCACTCCGCACTATCTCGCCGGGCGGCGGGGTCAGGGCCAGTGCCGGTTCCGCAGGCTGACCATCCAGCGGGATAAAACGCGCCGCACCGCGCTCGCTGATGCGCCAGCCGACCTTCCCCTGATTGCCAATCGCTAAGGCTGGCGCACGATCCCAGAGTTGCTGGCTGGCCGCGATCTGCAGGCCCGGCGCATTAAACAGCGGTAATACCACGCCAATCAGCCAGCAGAAGAGCAGCAGCATCAATAGCAGGATCGCCACGCCACAGCAGGTGACCAGCCGCCGCGTCAGACGGTCAACGGCACCACGCTTACGATCGCTGAATTGGACAGGAATGTGGTTTGCGCTCATGCGGTTCCGCTAGCAGGCCAAAATAAGCCGCTATGTTGCCCGTAGCCGATTGATAAGACAACTCCTGGCGTTGGACAACGCTGCCATACTCTCGCCATAATGTTGGTGGATACTGGATCTTCAGTCCTGCAACCGCTAAATGGAGTGAGAATGGGTCAGGTAAAGCTTTATATTGAAAAAGAATTAAGCTGGTTATCCTTTAATGAACGGGTTTTGCAGGAAGCAGCAGACAAAAGCAATCCACTGATTGAGCGGATGCGCTTTCTGGGTATCTACTCCAATAATCTCGACGAATTCTATAAAGTGCGTTTCGCCGACCTCAAACGCCGCATTCTGATTGGTGAAGAGCAGGGTTCCGCCAGTACGCCACGCCATCTGTTTAAGAAAATTCAGCAGCGGGTGATGAAGTCCGATCAGGAGTTTGATGCGCTATATAACGATCTGCTGCTGGAGATGGCACGTAACCAGATCTTCCTGATCAACGAACGTCAGCTCTCATCCAATCAGCAGGCGTGGCTGCGCCACTACTTCAAGCACGAGCTGCGTCAGCATATCTCGCCGATTCTGATCACCCATGAAACGGATCTGACCGAATTCCTTAAAGATGACTACACCTATCTGGCGGTAGAGATAATTCGCGGTGACAATATTCAGTATGCGCTGCTGGAAATTCCGTCCGACAAAGTCCCGCGTTTCATCAATTTACCGGCTGAGCCACCGCGCCGCCGTAAGCCAATGATCCTGCTGGATAACATCTTGCGCTACTGCCTGGATGACATTTTTAAAGGTTTCTACGACTACGACGCGCTCAACGCCTATTCAATGAAAATGACGCGTGACGCCGAGTACGACCTGGTCACGGAGATGGAGTCGAGCCTGCTGGAGCTGATGTCCTCCAGCCTGAAGCAGCGACTGACGGCGGAACCGGTGCGTTTCGTCTACCAGCGCGATATGCCCGACACGATGGTGTCGCTGCTGTGCCACAAGCTTTCTATCTCAAACCTGGACTCTATCCTGCCAGGCGGTCGCTACCACAACTTCAAAGACTTTATCGGCTTCCCGAACGTCGGCAAAAACAACCTGGTAAACCGCCCGCTGCCGCAGATTCGCCACATCGGCTTTGATGGTTTCCGCAACGGCTTCGATGCGATTCGCAATCGCGACGTACTGCTCTACTACCCGTACCACACCTTTGAGCATGTGCTGGAGCTGCTGCGTCAGGCGTCGTTCGACCCCAGCGTGCTGGCGATCAAAATCAACATCTACCGCGTTGCTAAACATTCCCGCATCATGGATGCGATGATCCATGCCGCTTATAACGGTAAAAAAGTCACGGTGGTGGTGGAACTGCAGGCGCGCTTCGATGAAGAAGCCAATATTTACTGGGCGAAACGCCTGACTGAAGCGGGCGTGCATGTCATTTTCTCCGCACCAGGCCTGAAGATCCACGCCAAGCTGTTCCTGATTTCACGCCGCGAAGGCGAAGAGATTGTGCGCTACGCGCATATCGGTACCGGCAATTTTAACGAGAAAACCGCGCGTCTCTATACGGACTATTCGTTGCTGACCGCGGATGCGCGTATCACCAATGAAGTGCGTCGGGTGTTCAACTTTATTGAGAATCCCTATCGACCCGTGACGTTCGATCATCTGATGGTCTCGCCGCAGAACTCGCGCCGGATGCTGTATGAGCTAATCGATACCGAAATTGCTAATGCGCAGCAGAATAAGCCCTGCGGCATTACTCTGAAAATCAACAATCTGGTGGACAAAGGTCTGGTTGATCGGCTTTATACAGCCTCCAGCGTAGGGGTGAAGGTCAATCTTCTGGTGCGCGGAATGTGCTCATTAATCCCTGACTTGCCCGGGATCAGTGAAAATATTCGTGTCATCAGTATTGTTGACCGTTATCTGGAACACGATCGCGTCTATATTTTTGAGAATGGCGGCGATAAGAAGGTGTTCCTCTCCTCCGCTGACTGGATGACACGTAACATTGATTACCGTATCGAAGTGGCAGTGGCGATTCTCGATCCCCACATCCGGCAGCGCATACTCGACATTATTGCTATTCAGTTGAGTGATACGGTGAAAGCCCGCATCGTCGATAAAGAGTTGAGTAACCATTACGTCCAGCGCGGCAATCGTCGTAAAGTGCGATCGCAGCTGGCCATTTATGATTACATCAAGAAACTGGAACAACCTGAATAAATCCTATGCCAATTTCTCATAAAAGTACGCCAAAACCCCAGGAGTTTGCGGCGATTGACCTGGGCTCGAACAGTTTCCATATGGTGATTGCGCGGGTTGTCGATGGTGCGATGCAGGTACTGGGCCGCCTTAAGCAGCGCGTCCATCTGGCTGACGGGCTGGATGCCCGGCACAACCTCAGCGAGGAAGCGATGGAGCGGGGGTTAGCCTGCCTGGCCCTGTTCGCCGAGCGCCTGCAGGGGTTCAGTCCGAGCAACGTGACGATTGTCGGTACCCATACGCTGCGCGAGGCGGTCAACGCCGAAACCTTCCTGCAACGTGCGGCCGAGGTGATCCCCTATCCGATAGAGGTGATTTCGGGCCATGAAGAGGCTCGCCTGATCTTTATGGGCGTTGAACATACCCAGCCGGAGAAAGGCCGCAAGCTGGTGATCGATATCGGCGGCGGATCAACCGAGCTGGTCATTGGCGAGGATTTTGAACCGCAACTGGTTGAGAGCCGACGCATGGGTTGCGTCAGTTTCGCCCAGCTCTATTTCCCGAAAGGTGAAATCAGCCGTGAAAACTTCCGTCGCGCCCGTTTAGCGGCCGCGCAGAAGCTGGAAACGCTGGCGTGGCAATATCGTCTGCATGGCTGGCAATATGCGCTGGGCGCGTCCGGCACCATCAAAGCCGCCTGCGAAGTGCTGCTGGCGATGGATGAAAAAGAGAAGCTGATTACGCCTGAGCGCCTCGAAAAGCTCTATGACGAGGTGATGAAACACAAATCCTTTGCTGCACTCAGCCTGCCGGGTCTGTCGGAAGAGCGTAAAGGCGTGTTTGTACCCGGGCTGGCGATTCTGTGCGGCGTCTTTGATGCGCTGGCCATTCGCGAATTGCGCCTCTCCGACGGTGCGCTGCGTGAAGGTGTGCTCTATGAGATGGAGGGCCGTTTCCGCCATCAGGATATTCGCAGCCGTACGGCACAGAGTCTGGCGAACCATTACGCTATCGACAGCGATCAGGCACGACGTGTGCTCGACACCACCGAGCAGCTTTATCTGCAGTGGCGCGAGCAGAATCAGAAACTGGCGAATCCACAACTAGCCGCACTGCTGAAATGGGCGGCGATGCTGCACGAAGTGGGCCTGACCATCAATCACAGCGGCCTGCAACGCCATTCAGCCTATATTCTGCAAAACACCAACCTGCCGGGCTTCAATCAGGATCAGCAGATGCTGCTGGCGGCGCTGGTCAGATTCCATCGTAAAGCGATAAAGCTTGATGAGCTGCCGCGCGTGACGCTGTTCAAGAAAAAGCAGTTTGTGCCGCTGATTTTCCTGCTGCGCCTGGGTACCCTGCTGAATAATCAGCGACAGGCCACCACGCGTCCGGAGGCGTTAACCCTGAAATGCGATGACGGCCACTGGACGCTGACCTTCCCGGCGGGCTACTTCACGCAGAACAACCTGGTTCAGCTCGATCTTGAACGGGAGCAGGTTTACTGGAATGACGTCACGGGATGGAAACTAATCCTCGAAGAAGAAGTCTGACAACCCGTGCGCCTGGCGCCCGTTTAACTGAATTGATGAATATGACACAACCAACCGCACCACTTTCAGGCGAAAACTATTTTGCCGAAACCTATGGTTTAACGCCGCCCCACTCCGAAGTGGTTGCGGCGCTGCCCCAGCTCAACGTCGGCAAGGCGCTTGACCTTGGCTGTGGCGTGGGACGCAATACGCTGTTTCTGAATCAGCACGGTTTTGACGTCACGGCGTGGGATCATAACCCGCAAAGCCTGGCGCGCCTGCAGGAAATTATTGCGCAGGAAAATCTCAGCGGCATTCATACCGAGCAGCGCGACCTGAACAACACGCGCTTTAATGGCGGCTTCAACTTTGTGCTGTCGACCGTGGTGATGATGTTCCTTCAGCCGCAGACTATTCCGCAGCTGATTGCCGACATGCAGGCCTGTACGGTCAGAGACGGTTTTAACCTGATCGTGGCGGCGATGAACACGGACGATATGCCCTGCCCGGCTGATTTCTCCTTTGCGTTTAAATCAGGTGAGCTCAGCCACTACTACCGCAACTGGCACATCGTGAAGTACAACGAGCACCCCGGTCAGCTGCATCGCACAGATGAAAATGGCAACCGCATCACCTGTCGGTTTGCGACGCTGCTGGCGCAAAAAGCGAGTTACTGATCTTTATCTGCTGTTTTTTTCAACAGCGATTGATTTCATCAGGCGACTGTGACTAAATATTGCAGTCGCCCCAGATGGGGTCATTACAGGAACCACCCCGCGTGAACAGCGCTATTTCTCCCCGAAGACGTCAAAAAACCGGCACCATGACCCGCATTGTGCTGCTGATTAGTTTTATCATTCTTTTTAGTCGCCTGATTTTTATCCTGCCTGCTGCCTTCGAGCATCATCAGCAACAGAAAGCTATTCCTGAACCGGTTGCCATAACATCAGGCGATACGCGATAGCGAATAACCAATAACGACATTTCGCCTGAAACGCACCTGAAACTTAAACGTTATCCAGATAACTGGACTCTTTTTTGCATCCCTTTTTCAGGCGAAACGCTACACTTCGTGCTGGTGCTTTCAGACTTAAGGGATCCAATGTGTCTGCCTCTCACTCTCAACGTTTAAGTGAAATACGTCATCGCATTCTGACGCTGCTGCTCAGCGAGCACGATCTGGTTGATGCCCTGCTGGAGAAATCGGGCGATCTCAATCCTGAACAGCAACGTGAAAATGCGGCCCAGCGTGACGCGCTGGAACAGGACATTCTGCAACTGCATGCCGCTGACCTCGCGGATATTCTCGAAGCCCTGCCCGAGGAAGAACGTCAGGCGCTGTGGCGGCTGGTGCCGAACGAGCGGCGCGGCCATGTGCTGGTTGAAGCGTCTGAAACGGTCTGGGCCAGCCTCACCGAAGAGATGAGCGACCGCGATATCCTGCGCGCTATCCAGCCGCTGGATATCGACGATCAGGTCTGGCTGGCGCGTTATCTGCCACGTGACCTGACCGGACGCCTGCTGGCAACTGTGGAGCCCGCCCTGCGCGCCCGCATGCTCGATATGGTGCAGCTTGACCGTGACCGCGTGGGCCGGGTGATGGATTTTAATATCCTTACGGTGCGTGAAGATGTCACGCTTGCAACAGTGCAACGCTTTCTGCGCAAGCGCAAAAGCATGCCGGGCGGTACCGATAAACTCTTTATCACCAATAAAGATAATCAGCTGCTGGGCGAGCTGCTGCTGACGGACATCCTGCTTAACAAACCCAAAACCCTGGTGAGCGACGTGATGAACGCCCGCCCTACCACCTTCCAGCTTAACGATAAGGCCGAAGACGCAGCCAGCGCCTTTGAACGTTATAACCTCATTTCTGCCGCCGTCACCGACGCCAAAGGCAAGCTGATTGGCCGCGTGACCATTGAAGACATCATCGACCTGGTGAATGCCGAAAACGAAAGCAACATCCGTAAAATGGGGGGGATCAGTCAGGAAGAGGATGTGTTTGCGCCGGTGCGTAAATCGGTACGTAAACGCTGGGCCTGGCTGGCGATTAACCTCTGCACCGCCTTTGTCGCCTCACGGGTTATCGGGCTGTTTGAAGGGACGATTTCGCAAATCGTGGCGCTGGCCACGCTGATGCCGATCGTCGCGGGTATAGGCGGCAATACCGGTAATCAGACCATCACCATGATTGTGCGGGCGCTGGCCTTACATCAGGTTGAACCGGGCAACTTTTCGTTTTTGATCGTCCGCGAACTTGGCGTGGCGCTGATCAACGGCCTGTTCTGGGGCGGCATCATGGGCGGTATCACCTGGCTGATGTATGACAATATGGCGCTGGGCGGCGTTATGATGCTGGCCATGGCGCTGAATCTGCTGCTGGCCGCGCTGATGGGCGTGCTGGTGCCGCTGGTCATGACTAAAATGAATCGCGATCCCGCCGTCGGATCCAGCGTATTGATCACCGCCCTTACCGACACCGGCGGCTTCTTTATTTTCCTGGGGCTGGCGACGATTTTCCTGCTGCCGCACTGATCGTCAGGCTTGCAGGCCGTAACGTTGCAGCGACCCGTTAAGATTGCGCTGCCGCGTTACCTGTGCCAGCTCTCGGGTCGCCGCAGGCAGCGTATAGTTACCACGCTGACTCAGCCACTCCAGCACATCCGCTAAGTGCCAGATGGCGGTTTTACCGTCATGCACCGGTAGCGGAAACGGCGGGCGGTGGCTGAGCATCAGCTTACGCATATTCTGACGCGTCATGCCGATGATCTCCGCCACATCCGTCAATCCCACAAAATCGGGTGCGGCTTCCACCAGCGTGGCTCCCGGTATCGCACGCAGCACATCCTCTTCTGCCTGCTTCAATACATCCGTTGCGGAGTCAGACTCGCGGGTGAACTCCAGTGCAATTCTGCCCGGCATGCCCAGGCCGATTAGCGCATCATCACAGCCTGCCGCTGCCAGCGTTTCCAGCAGTTCATCCACCGGCGCGTGCCCTTCCGGCAGGCTGAACCGTAATGTGAAACAATATTCCATATGCTTCTCCTTGTGCTGCATCAGGACTTCCGATAGTGACAGTTGTCGACCACGCGCCGCAGCGCACGGGCATTCTGATGTGCGTTTTTTGGTGTGCTCCAGATACAGGTCAGACAAAACTCCCCACATCGGCACATCAACAGATTTTTCGGACAGTACATTTTGCCCCAGGCGTGATGGCCTCCCGTGACGACCAGCCAGCCATGGGATTCGCCGTAACGTAACGCCGTTTCGATCTCTTTGTTGGGATGCCGCTTCCTTGCCATGTTTTTCCCTATCCTGACGCTGAATTGATAAGTTGTCAACTGACAACCCGATGAAATTATCTTAGTGCAGCTCAGCATGCGCAGACTTTTTCTCGCAGTAAAACAGTCAGGGTATAAACTGGAAAACGTCACACAAAAAACGATCAGCGCCAGAAGTCATCTGGCAGCAGAAACGATTAACAACGGAGGCAATATGTTTAAAGCAGAGGATTTTGTTCAGTCGAAAACCGGCGGCCCGAAAATGCAGGTGCTGCGCGTCGAAGGTGACACCTTATGGTGTGCACGCGTTGATGATGCAGCGAAAAAAGAGATCGAAGTGAAAGCAGAGAGCGTCAATCTCTATCACGAAGAGGGTGACTTTGGCGTGTGCTGAGGTGAAACGGCCCCTGACGGGGCCAGACTGTCAGGGCTTATCCTGCTGAAGGTTGTCACTTCCCAGGCCGCCAATAAACGGCAGACGCAGCCGGAACGGTGTGAAATCGACTCCCATATTCAGGCCCAGCAGATTTACTTCAAATCCCTCTTCTGCACCCAGCGTCACTCCCACCACGCCCAGAATCGACACCTGCAGGCCGCGCCCGGATGGCGGCAGCCCGACCGGACGCCACAGTGGCCGGTAATCTTTACCCAGCGCATTAGCGGGCAGATCAAGCCTTAAAGCGGGTACTTCGCGGCCAATATGCGCCAGGAAGGTGTTGCTGTTCGGTCCTGGCCAGGCGCGGTAGGTTGTCGGCCACGGATAGGATTGAATGGCGGCTTCAATCTGCGGGATCATCGCTTCTGCTTCCGGTCCGCGATGTTCCACCAGCAGCCGCGGTTTTGCGCCATACCAGTAGCCATCAGGCAGGTTGGTGTTGCGCCGGACTTTATCGCCGCTGCCCCAGCTAATCACTTCGTAGCGAGTGAAACGCGTTTCACCTGCGCGCTTGAAGATGATCCACGGATGCACCGCCACCGCCCCTTTCCAGCCATAGGTCGGCGCAGCATAGACCTGTACAATAGCCAAGCTATATAAAGCGCGCGGGTCGGGTGCTATCCCGGACGAATCACGTCGGGCGGTCGCCCAGCCGCCCGGCTCTGCGGTTTCGCTGTGACGCGTCGCCTGCGCAATGCTGGCTCCCAGCGATAGCAGCAGTACGGCAACAAAAAACAGGCTGAACACTTTAAGTGAGAGCATGACAACATTCCTGGTGACGTAAGAATCGCGAATCGCCTGTTCAGCAGGCGGTTTCAGTAAGCGGCGGCTTTGGGATACGGACGATCGATGAAAGCGGCGGGTAAGAGCGGGACACAACTGACGTCAGTTGCGGGCTTTTACTGCATGGAGGATAGCGTAATTCACAGTAAAGTGAACATGAAAACACCAGCGATGGACCTGGATGCGCTGAAAGGTTAAAACAGCGAGTCTGCGCACGGTCAGAGCAATAAAAAAGCCCGCTGGGGAGCGGGCTTCAGAATTATCAGGGCTTAACTGGCTGAGGCCAGGTTATTCCCACTCAATCGTCGCTGGTGGCTTACCGCTGATGTCATACACCACGCGGGAGATGCCGTCGACTTCATTGATGATGCGGTTAGAGACACGACCCAGGAACTCATACGGCAGGTGGGCCCAGTGTGCGGTCATAAAGTCGATGGTTTCCACCGCACGCAGCGAGACAACCCAGTCATATTTGCGGCCATCGCCCATCACGCCGACTGAACGTACCGGCAGGAAGACGGTGAACGCCTGGCTGACTTTGTTATAGAGATCCGCTTTATGCAGCTCTTCAATGAAGATGGCATCGGCACGGCGCAGCAGGTCGCAATACTCTTTCTTCACTTCGCCCAGCACGCGCACGCCCAGACCTGGACCCGGGAACGGATGGCGATAGAGCATGTCGTAAGGCAGGCCCAGCTCCAGACCAATCTTACGCACTTCATCTTTGAACAGCTCACGCAGCGGCTCAACCAGGCCCATCTTCATCTCTTTCGGCAGGCCGCCGACGTTGTGATGCGATTTGATGACGTGCGCCTTACCGGTTGCAGAGGCCGCAGACTCAATGACATCCGGATAGATGGTGCCCTGTGCCAGCCACTTAACGTCCTGCAGCTTCAGCGCTTCTTCGTCGAAGACTTCCACAAAGACGCGACCGATAATTTTACGTTTCGCTTCCGGCTCATTCTCACCTGCCAGCGCGTCGAGGAAGCGCGCTTCGCCTTCAACGTGAATAATGTTGAGGCCGAAGTGGTCGCCAAACATATCCATAACCTGTTGTGCTTCGTTCAGGCGCAGCAGGCCGTTATCCACGAACACGCAGGTCAGTCGGTCGCCAATGGCGCGATGCAGCAGCATTGCCGTCACGGAGGAGTCAACACCACCTGACAGGCCGAGGATCACTTTGTCGCTGCCGACCTGCACACGCAGGCGTTCAACCGCATCTTCAATGATTTTGGCTGGCGTCCACAGGGCTTCACATTCACAGATGTCGATAACGAAGCGCTCAAGCATCCGCAGGCCCTGGCGGGTATGGGTCACTTCCGGGTGGAACTGCACGCCGTAGAAACGCTTCTCTTCGTTAGCCATGATGGCGAACGGACAGGTTTCTGTGCTGGCAACGGTCACGAAGTCAGCCGGGATCGCCGTGACTTTGTCGCCGTGGCTCATCCAGACATCCAGCAGCGGTTTGCCAGCGGCGCTGATCGCATCTTCAATATCGCGAACCAGGGCGCTTGGCGTCGTCACTTCAACCTGCGCATAACCAAACTCGCGCTCGGTTGAGCCAGCAACGGTGCCGCCCAGCTGCATCGCCATCGTCTGCATACCGTAGCAGACACCCAGCACCGGCACGCCAGCGCTGAAGACATATTCAGGCGCACGCGGGCTGTTCAGTTCGGTGGTGCTCTCCGGGCCACCGGAAAGGATGATGCCGCTTGGATTGAACTGGCGAATCTGCTCTTCGGTGACATCCCATGCCCAGAGTTCACAGTAAACGCCCAGCTCGCGCACGCGACGTGCAACCAGCTGAGTATATTGTGAGCCGAAATCGAGAATCAGAATGCGATGCTTATGGATATTTTCCGTCGTCATTGAGGGTTTTCCAGAACGGTGACTTAATCAATAAAAGCGCCCGGCTGAAGCCGGGCGAGAAATCGGGATTATGAACCCATGCGGTAGTTCGGTGACTCTTTGGTGATGGTCACATCATGCACGTGGCTCTCATTGATGCCGGCGCCGCTGATGCGGACAAACTCCGCCTTAGTGCGCAGGTCATCAATGGTCGGGCAACCGGTCAGGCCCATGCACGAGCGCAGTCCGCCCATCTGCTGATGCACGATCTCTTTCAGACGGCCTTTATAGGCCACGCGACCTTCGATACCTTCCGGTACCAGTTTGTCAGCGGCGTTATCAGTCTGGAAGTAGCGGTCAGAAGAGCCTTTAGACATCGCGCCCAGTGAACCCATACCGCGATAGGATTTGAACGAACGGCCCTGATAGAGTTCGATCTCGCCCGGTGACTCTTCGGTCCCCGCCAGCATCGAACCGACCATGACACAGGACGCACCGGCGGCGATCGCTTTCGCGATGTCACCGGAGAAACGGATACCGCCATCGGCAATCACCGGAATACCGGTGCCTTCCAGCGCGGTAACTGCGTCAGAGACGGCAGTGATCTGCGGAACGCCCACGCCGGTCACGATACGGGTAGTACAAATAGAGCCCGGGCCGATACCCACTTTAACGGCGCTGACACCTGCCGCCACCAGCGCCAGTGCGCCAGCACCAGTGGCTACGTTGCCGCCAACGATTTCAAGGTCCGGGTATTTGGCACGGGTTTCACGGATACGTGACAGCACGCCTTCAGAATGGCCGTGTGAAGAGTCAATCAGCAGCACGTCAACGCCCGCTGCAACCAGCGCATCGATACGCTCTTCGTTACCTGCACCGGCGCCAACTGCCGCACCGACACGCAGACGACCCTGCGCATCTTTACAGGCGTTAGGTTTACGTTCGGCTTTCTGGAAATCTTTAACGGTGATCATGCCCAGCAGATGGAAGCTGTCATCCACCACCAGCGCTTTCTCAACGCGCTTTTCATGCATCCTGTGCAACACGACATCGCGCGCTTCGCCCTCTTTTACCGTAACCAGACGATCTTTCGGGGTCATGACTGCAGAGACAGGCTGTGAAAGGTCAGTGACAAAGCGCACGTCACGACCGGTGATGATACCCACCAGTTCGTTGTCGCGGTTAACCACCGGATAGCCCGCAAAGCCGTTGCGCTCGGTCAGCGCTTTAACGTCAGCCAGTGGGGTGGTTGGCAGGACGGTCTGTGGTTCAGTCACCACGCCGCTTTCATGTTTCTTCACCTTGCGCACTTCGTCCGCCTGGCGTTCGATTGACATATTTTTATGGATGAAGCCAAGGCCGCCTTCCTGTGCCAGCGCAATCGCCAGACCCGACTCGGTCACGGTGTCCATAGCAGCGGAGAGCATAGGAATATTTAAACGGATATTTTTGGTCAGCTGGGTGCTGAGATCGGCCGTATTCGGCAGGACGGTGGAGTGTGCAGGGACGAGCAGAACGTCGTCAAAAGTGAGTGCTTCTTTAGCGATTCTTAACATGGCAATACTCCACCTCGGGTGATTGAGAATAGATAAAATATTGCCGCGGCATTATACAGGCCGTAATCGATTGCCTCCAGCATTATTTACGAAAAACTCTTGATCCGCACTGACAGCCCTGTAGTATCGATGAATTAACCTGCTGATTTGGAATTTGATCTTCGTCACATGTCGCTGCCACCCATCGCCAATATTTTTACCGTCAGCCGTCTCAATACGACAGTGCGTCAGCTGCTGGAGAAAGAGATGGGCCTGGTCTGGATCAGCGCCGAGATCTCCAACTTCACGCAACCGGCATCCGGTCACTGGTACTTCACGCTGAAAGATGATGGCGCTCAGGTTCGCTGTGCTATGTTCCGCAACAGCAACCGACGCGTCACCTTCCGTCCGCAGCATGGTCAGCAGGTGCTGGTGCGCGCCAACATCACTCTCTATGAGCCACGCGGTGACTATCAGCTGATAGCCGAAAGTATGCATCCGGCGGGTGAAGGCTTGCTGCAGCAGCAGTTTGAACTGCTGAAAGCAAAACTGACCACCGAAGGACTGTTTGATCCGCAGCATAAGCAACCGCTGCCGGAACCGGCGCGTCAGGTCGGGGTAATCACCTCTTCCACCGGCGCGGCGCTGCACGATGTGTTACGCGTGCTGCATCGCCGTGATCCCTCTCTGCCCGTGGTCATCTATCCGACCGTGGTTCAGGGCGTCGATGCGCCAGCGGCTATCGTCCGCGCAATTGAAATCGCCAACCTGCGCAACGAGTGCGACGTATTAATTGTCGGACGCGGCGGCGGTTCGCTGGAAGATTTGTGGGGCTTTAACGATGAACGCGTGGCGCGCGCCATTTTTGCCAGCCGCATTCCCATCGTCAGCGCGGTGGGTCATGAAACCGATGTCACCATTGCCGACTTCGTCGCCGATTTACGTGCACCCACCCCTTCCGCCGCGGCTGAAATTGTCAGCCGTAACCAGCTGGAGTTGCTGCGTCAGTTGCAGTCACAGCAACAGCGGCTGGAGATGGCGATGGATTACTACCTGGCACGTCAGCAGCGGCTTTACTCCCGCCTTGAACATCGTCTGCAACAGCAGCATCCGCAGCTGCGTCTGGCCCGTCAGCAGACCGCCCTGTTCCGCCTGCAGCAGCGACTGGGTGAAGCGATGGAAAACCGCCTGCGTCACTCTACGCGTCAGCAGGATCGCCTGTCGCATCGACTCAACGCCCAGCAGCCTCAGCAGCGGCTGTTCGATGCGCAAAAACAGCTGCAAAGCTGGCACTACCGCCTGCAGCAGAGCATGACAAAACAGCTGAGCACCAGCAAACAGCACTTTGGTCAGTTGGTGGCGCAGCTGGAAGGCGTCAGCCCGCTGGCGACGCTGGCGCGTGGTTTTAGCGTGACCACCGACACCGCCGGACAGGTGGTGAAGAAAACCGCACAGCTCCAGAGCGGCGACCTGCTCCGTACCCGTCTTGATGATGGCTGGGTTGAAAGCCAGGTGACGCAGTTACTGCCTGAGAAAAAGCGCCGCCGCAAAACCGCCTCCTGACTCTGCCCATCAGCTCACACTTTTACACTTAACGCTGGCCTCACTAATGAGGTCTAACCCGCCTGACGGGTCTATACTTTCTGGTACATTCCTAATGCCAAGGAGTTTCAGATGGCTTATTGCGTTATTCCTCCCTATATCCTTCGCAAAATCATCGCGCACGGTTCCGGCCACCAGCAGGAGCAGGCGCGTCGCACCCTGACACACGTCCAGCACCTGATGGCGGAACACTGGCAAAAGCAGCCGGTGGCAAAAACCGCGGCAGGCGGCCACGTGGATCGTGAAATTTATGATGCGCAAAGTCAGCAGACCCTGCCAGGTAAGCTGATTCGTCAGGAGGGCCAGCCCGGCAATGACGACGTGGCGGCTGAGGAAGCCTGGAACTATCTTGGCGTAACCTATGACTTCTTCTGGCAGGCTTATCAGCGTAACTCGCTGGATAATCAGGGGCTGAAGTTGCTCGGTACCGTGCACTACGGTGACAAGTACCAGAACGCCTTCTGGAACGGTCAGCAAATGGTATTTGGTGATGGTGACGGCGAAATCTTTAATCGCTTCACCATCGCGATTGACGTTGTGGCGCACGAACTGGCGCATGGCGTGACGGAAAATGAAGCCGGCTTGATCTACTTTGAGCAGGCTGGTGCACTGAACGAGTCGCTGTCAGATGTGTTTGGCTCGCTGGTGAAACAGTTCAGTAAAAAACAGCGTGCCGATGAGGCGGACTGGATTATCGGCGAAGGCCTGCTGGCAAGCGGCATCAATGGGCGTGGTCTGCGCTCAATGTCTGAACCTGGTTCCGCCTATGATGACCCGATGCTGGGCAAAGATCCGCAACCGGCGCACATGGATCACTACGTGAAGACACGCGAAGATAATGGCGGGGTTCATATCAATTCCGGTATTCCTAACCGGGCTTTTTATCTGGCAGCAACAGCGCTGGGTGGTTATGCGTGGGAACAGGCGGGATATGCCTGGTATGACACGGTGTGTGACGACGAACTGCCACAGGATGCTGACTTTAAGACCTTTGCCCGCTTCACCGTTCAGCATGGTAAAAAACGGTTCAATGAATCGGTTGGCAGTGCCATTGAACAGGCGTGGAAGGAGGTTGGCGTGCTATGAGTGACCTGCCCGAACTCACTGATGACGCCACCATCATCGTCGCGCGTGAAGGCGGCATGGCTTTTATTCCGGGGCTACGCGCCGAACGACGCTTTATGCTGGGCGATCTGCCGCCGCCAGAAAGAGAGCGCGTCTGCCATGCGCTGCAGCAGGCGATGCCGCTGGGCGAACCGGAGGAGAAAGCCGCGCAGGTGGGCAGTGGCGACCAGCGCTATTTTCGCATCCAGATTCAGTATGCCACCCGCCGCGAGGTTGGCACCATTGTGTTGTTGATTCCGGAACAGGTGGCGCCGCCTGAGTTGCAGGCGCTGTGGCGCGACGGCAAATAAGCAAAAAAAAGGCCGACTATTATGTCGGCCCTCAGACTGCTGATAATCCGATGTTCATCTGTTAGCGACAAATGAGCTTAAAGCGAAGGTAACACGTTCAGAGGAGGAAAGCGTCCCGCGCCATGGACGGCGTGGGCCGAGCAGTCATGGATGACGATTTTGCGACTTTCCGATCTGACCGTGTTCCCTGAGCATGCTCGGGCTTACAGCAAACCAGGCAAGACTTTTCCGTAAAAAAGGGCCGACAATGTCGGCCCTTTTCATTAAGCGTTGTTACTTGCTGTCTGGCAGCGCGTAAGCAATCACATAATCACCACGGTCCGGTGACTGACGTGCGCCACCTGCCGAGATCAGGATGTACTGCTTTCCATCTTTCGGTGAGACGTAGCTCATCGGGCCACCCTGACTGCCCACCGGCAGACGTGCTTTCCACACCTCTTTACCGGTTGAAGAGTCAAAGGCGCGCAGATAGTAATCCTGCGTACCCGCGATGAACACCAGGCCGCCCTGCGTGGCCAGCGTACCGCCCAGCGTTGGCATGCCAACCGGCATTTTCACGCGCATCTTGATACCGAATGGTCCGGTATCCTGCACCGTGCCGACCGGCACCTGCCAGACGATTTTCTGCGTTTTCATGTCAATCGCCGACAGCGTACCAAATGGCGGTTTCTGACATGGGATACCCAGCGGTGACATAAAGCGATTTTTATTCACAGCATATGGCGTACCTTTCAGCGGAACGGCACCCATACCGGTGTTGATCGCTTCGCCGCCGTTGCTGCCGCGCGCAATATTGCTGGTATCAGCCGGGATCATCTGAACCCACAGACCCAGACGCATATCATTGACGAACAACAGGTGGTTGTTCGGATCGACCGACATGCTGCCCCAGTTCATACCGCCCAGCGAACCCGGGAAGCTCAGAGACTTGTCGGTGTCCGGCACGGTGAACAGGCCGTCATAGCGCATGGATTTGAAGCCAATGCGGCAGGCCAGCTGATCAAACGGCGTGGCACCCCACATGTCAGACTCTTTCAGCGTCTGGTTGCCAATCTGCGGCATCCCGGTCGAATGTGGCTGCGTTTTGGTGTACTGCTCGTTCGGGATATGACCCTGCGGCATCGGCAGTTCTTCGACTTTAGTCAGCGGCTTGCCGGTCATACGGTCAAGAACGAAGATCATGCCGGTTTTGCCGCCAATCACTACCGCTGGTGTGGTAGTGCCATCTTTTTGCGGAAAGTCGATCAGGCTTGGCTGCATCGGCAGGTCAAAGTCCCACAGATCGTTATGCACGGTCTGATAGACCCACTTCTCTTTACCGGTCGTGGCATCCAGCGCCAGAACCGATGCGCCATATTTATGATCCAGTTCAGTACGGTTCGCACCCCAGAGGTCAACCGACGAACTGCCCATTGGAATGAACACGGTGTTCATTGCCGGGTCGTAAGACATCGGTGCCCATGAATTTGGCGTACTGCGGGTATAATCTTTACCCGGCATCAATATCGCATTCGGGTCAACATTGCCTGGGTCAAACGCCCAGCGCATCTGGCCGGTGATAACGTCAAAGCCACGCAACACGCCACCCGGCATATCCGTCTGCACGTTATCCGCTACGCGACCGCCGACCACCACAGTGGTGCCAGCCAGGGTTGGCGCTGAGGTCAGCTGATATTGCGGATCCGGTGCCTTGCCCATGCCCGCTTTGAGATCAACGATGCCGTGATCGCCAAAGTTTTCACAGAACTCACCGTTGTCAGCATTGATCGCAATCAGACGCGCGTCGATGGTGTTCATCAGAATACGACGCTGACAGCTGTCACCGGCTGGCAACACTGCGGCAGTCACAGGTGAAGACCCCGGCTTATCTGGCTGCTGCAGCGGTTTCGTGGCGTCAAAGTAAGCCAGACCACGACAGCGCGGCCAGACTTCCGCTTTGGCATTGATTTCACGTTTCCAGATCTGCTTACCGCTGTTGGCTTCAACGGCGATGACGTTGTTGTGCGGTGTGCAGAGATAAAGGGTATTGCCAATCTGCAACGGTGTCTGCTGATCTTCTGCGCCGTTGCCGGTCGGGCTGACAGGGGTATCACCGGTGCGGAAGGTCCAGGCCACCTGCAGATCTTTCACGTTGTCGCGGGTGATTTGATCCAGCGCCACAAAGCGGCTGCCCTGCGGGGTATTACCGTAGTTATCCCAGTCTTTCTGCTGTTTCGCTTTATCTACCGGGATCAGCGGCAGCTCTTCGCCCGTGCCTGCAACGGTAGGATGTGGCTGGAACATCTGCACCAGCGTAACAACCATGCCTGCCGCCAGCAGCGCAGAGAACGCATAAGAGGGTTTTGCCAGTGAGTGCTTACCTTCATGCTTACGCAGTGAAGGCCAGATCAGGAAGGCAAGCAGCATCAGTCCGGCAGGCACCATCAGGCGTGATACCAGCGGCCAGAACTCCAGGCCCGCGTCGAACAGCGACCAGATCAGGGTGCCGACAAAGACCAGCAGGAACAGAACCACTGCCGAGGATTTGCGACGGAAGAACTGAATTGCGGAGAGTACAGTGACGATACCCGCAATTAAAAAGTACCCGCTGCCACCAAGTGCAACCAGTTTGCCGCCGCCAATTGCAAAAAACAGACCGGTGGCAAGCAGCACCAGTCCGAGCAGCACGGATGCTATTCCCAGCCCCTTTCCGGAGCGGGAGGATGTTTCAGCCATAATACTTACTCTCCTGAATAAACAGAGCGCCCGGACAGATGCCATCCGGACGCCGGCGCGTTAAGTCAGTCCGCGCCGGGCACCGCTCGGTTTCAAATCAAATATAAACAGACCCGCGTCCGTGAGATCGATGGGCCGGAAGAACACGGATGTGGCTGGCCCCTCCCACGACGCGGCAGGATTGTACCACCTGGTACATTACAGAGTGAACATCTACAACCCATTTGTTACGGCGCAATAGCATTTTTGCTACAAAATAAGCCAGTCGTCGCTCTGCACTCTCAGACGTTTTAAGCGTAGCTGAAAGCGACGTCAGTGACCTGGCGGCTGGAAAAGGACGCGCTTGCGGGAGATGAGGCCATGTCCGTTCCGGCAAAAATAGTCCACCGCGCCGCAGGCTTTAAGCACCTCAAGCGGCTGATGACACTCCGGACAGCAGGGTTGTGCGGGGTAATGCGTACCGCAGGTAATACAGATAAATTCACCATCGCTGAGCGACAGCGGTTGCTGACATTTTTCGCAAATAGTAGTCACTATTTTCTCCCTGCTCCGGTTTATTCAGGGCAAAAAAAGAGGGCCAGATGGCCCTCTATTCTTAACGCTTGTTCTTTTTCATATGCGCCAGCAGACGCTTACGTTTACGCTGCTGCGTTGGCGTCAGCAGGTTACGTTTGCCTTCATAAGGGTTATCACCCTCTTTGAACTGAATACGAATTGGCGTTCCCATCACGTTGAGTGATTTACGGAAATAGTTCATCAGGTAGCGTTTGTAAGAATCGGGCAGATCCTTAACCTGATTACCGTGGATTACCACGATAGGCGGGTTATAACCACCGGCATGCGCGTATTTAAGCTTAACGCGACGACTGCGCACCAGCGGTGGCTGGTGATCGTCTGCCGCCATATTCATGATGCGGGTCAGCAGCGAGGTGTTTACGCGCTTCGTCGAACAGTCATAGGCTTCAGTGATCGACTCAAACAGATTGCCGACGCCGCTGCCGTGCAGCGCAGAGATAAAGTGGATGCGAGCGAAGTCGATAAAGCCCAGACGGTAGTCCAGTGTCTCTTTCACTTCATCGCGAACTTCCTGCGACAGGCCATCCCATTTGTTGACCACAATCACCAGCGAACGACCACTGTTGAGAATGAAGCCAAGCAGCGACAGATCCTGATCGGAAATACCGGCATGGGCATCAATGACCAGCATCACCACGTTGGCATCTTCAATCGCCTGCAGCGTCTTGATCACCGAGAATTTCTCTACGGTGTCAGAGATTTTGGCACGCTTACGCACGCCCGCCGTGTCGATCAGAACGTATTCACGTCCATCACGCTCCATCGGAATATAGATGCTGTCGCGGGTGGTGCCCGGCATATCGTAGACCACCACGCGGTCTTCACCGAGAATACGGTTAGTAAGCGTTGACTTACCTACGTTAGGACGGCCAACAATCGCCAGTTTGATTGGCAGGCCCGTCGGGTCGAAGTTTTCTTCTTCCTCGGCGGCTTCCTGCTCAGCAATCTCGTCAGCTTCAAGCGCAGCCCAGTACGCCTGATTCTCTTCTTCTTCCGTGAGCTCGACCGTCTCAACTTTGTCCATCCATGGCAGCAATGCCTCTTCTATCAGGCTGCTGACACCACGACCATGCGATGCCGCAATGGCGTGAATCTCGCCCAGGCCCAGTGAATAGAAGTCCACAACCGCCTGATCAGGATCCATCCCGTCAGTTTTGTTGGCCACTAGGAAAGTCGCTTTCTGGCGGGAACGGAGATGCTTAGCGATTTGCTGATCGGCGGCCATCATGCCCGCACGCGCATCGACCATAAACAGCACGACATCCGCTTCTTCAATCGCCAGCAGTGACTGCTCGGCCATCCGCGTTTCAACACCCTCTTCGGTGCCGTCGATACCACCGGTATCAATAACAATAAATTCGCGCCCTTCCACTTCGGCGCGACCATATTTGCGATCGCGAGTCAGTCCAGGAAAATCCGCTACCAGCGCATCACGTGTGCGGGTTAAGCGGTTAAATAGCGTAGATTTTCCCACATTGGGACGCCCAACCAGCGCGACCACAGGTACCATAACAAAATGCCTCAATAAATAATTAATCGCCCGAATGGCGTGATTATAACGGCTCTGGCCGTCAAGTTCAGGCTTAAGGCGCAAAGAATACCATGCCTGACTAAAAACGAAACGGCCCCTGATTAAATCAGGAGCCGTCGGAACGGAGGATTTCACCTGCCAGACGTTTACCCGTTAACGGGTAATCGCATAAACCTCACCATCTTTCGACTGGATCAGCAGCTTATCGCTGGCGACCACCGGCTCGGTCTGGAAGCCGGAGCTATCCAGTTCCTGCTGCGCAACAAAACGACCATCCGTGGTGTTCAGCCAGTGCAGATAACCTTCGCTGTCGCCGACAACCAGATAGCCGTTGTAGAGCACCGGCGAAGTCAGGTTGCGATGCAGCAGATCGCTTTGACGCCAGATGGCGACACCGCCGTCAGCGTTAAGCGCAATCACACGATCGTCCTGATCGACCAGATAGATGCGGCCGGCATCAACAATCAGATCTTTCACACCGCCAATTTCGCGTTTCCACAAAATCTGGCCGGAACGCAGATCCAGTGCTGTCAGATTGCCATTGTACGCCAGCGCGTAAACCACGCCATTGACGATAACCGGTGTGGTATCGACATCGTTCAGACGATCGATCTCAGTGGCACCGCTGACCTGGGAAATACGCTGCTGCCAGATCAGTTGTCCCTGGTTCAGCACCACGGCACTGACACGACCGTTGTCGCCCCCGACAATCGCGCCACCAAAAGCGACAGCCGGAGCAGATTCACCGCGCAGAGACAACGCTGGCATATCCAGGTTGACGCTCCACTTCACGGCACCGCTGCTCTGATCCAGACCCTGCAACATGCCGTTGCTGGTATGAACCAGCACCAGACCATCGCTGACTACCGGACGTGACAGGGCTTCACCGGCGACTTTCGTCTGCCACGCCAGGCTGCCATCACTGCTGTTAAGGGCATAAACCTGGCCGCGCTCGCTGCCAACATAGACCCGATCGCCATCAGCCGTCAGGCCACCTGATAACATGGCTGAGCGGTTTTTAGAGAAGAAGCCGGTTTTCTCAGAGAGATCGACTTTCCATTTTTCTTTACCGTCTGCGGCATCCAGCGCTTTGACGATACCAAAGCGGTCGGCAGCATAAACCGTATTATCCTGCCAGGCAGGATGCAGATTTGAGTAGAAATCACCGACACCATCGCCTACTGAGGTGCTCCACACTTTCTGTGGCGTGAACTGATTTTCCACCTTCGGCAACGGGGCCATTTTTACTACATCTTCTTCGCCGCTAAACAGCGAACAACCGCTGAGCAAAGTGACTGAAATCAGTCCCGGCAGCAGGTATTTACGTAATTCCATGCGCTCTCTCTTGACTGGCTTAGCTTAAGTTATTCATCTTCATCTGCATCATTTGCTTCAATGCCGGAGAGGCGTCAGATTCAACCCCTTTACTCCATGCATCGCGCGCGCCCTGCTTGTCACCTTTGGTCAGCAGCGCTTCGCCGCGAATATCGGCCACAATGGCTGTCCAGCCATCACCCTTCACACCGTCAAGGGTTTTAAGCGCCGCATCCGCTTGATTCTGTTGCAGTTGAATGCGTGCCAGGCGCAGGTTAATCACCGCCTGCAGATTGGCATCTTTGGTATCTTTCAGTCCGTTTTGCAGCAGCGTCGCGGCTTTATCAAGCTGACCGGCGTCAACATACTGCTTCGCCAGATCCATTGCAGCCAGCGCACCGTAGGTGTTGCTGTTTTCACTGGCAAAACGGTCTACCGCTTCCAGCGTCTCCGGTTTGCCGGCCTGCATGGCGCTGGTGAGCTGCTGATACTGCGCTGATACTGTCTTCGCCGTATCGTCCTGATGACTGCTCCAGTAACGCCAGCCGCCCAGCGCAGCAATGCCGATCACCACGCCAATAGCTAACGCTTTGCCATTGTTGGCAAAAAAGTTGCGCAGCGCGTCGGTCTGCTCGTTCTCATTGCTATACACTTCCACGCAATCCCTCTCCTTTCTATGGTTGGTGCTGTGTCACGCTTACTGTAACAGCGAGCGCAAGACAGCAGCAGCCTCTGCCTGATCCAGCGTTTGCTGCTCGCCACGGCGCAGATCTTTAATGACGACCTGACCGGCTTTGACCTCATCCTCGCCTAACACCAGTGCGACGCGAGCGCCCCACTTGTCAGCACGGGCAAATTGTTTCTTGAAGTTGCCGCCACCAAAGTTGGTCATCAGCCTCAGTTCTGGCGCTTCATCACGCAATTTCTCAGCCAGCTGCATTGCTGCAGACTGCACGCCCTGACCTGAAGCGATAACATAGACATCCACATTGCTCGTCGGTTCAAATTCAGGATTAACCGCCTGAACCAGCAGCACCAGACGCTCCATCCCCATGGCAAAGCCAACGGCAGGTGTTGCGCGCCCACCGAGCTGCTCAACCAGGCCATCATAGCGACCACCACCACATACCGTGCCCTGTGAACCCAGGCTATCGGTGACCCACTCAATCACGGTGCGATTGTAATAATCAAGCCCGCGTACCAGACGCTGATTGACGGTGTAGCTGATCCCGGCGTCATCCAGCAGGGCACACAGGCCGCTGAAATGTTCGCGTGATTCGTCATCAAGATAGTCGCCAAGCTGTGGCGCATCATTCAGTAACTGCTGAATATCGGGATTTTTAGTGTCGAGAACGCGCATCGGATTGGTGTACATGCGGCGTTTGCAATCCTCATCCAGCACCTCTTTGTGCTGTTCAAGGAAGGCGACCAGCGCGTCGCGGTAATGCGCGCGTGCTTCCAGCGAACCGATAGAGTTGAGTTCCAGACGAACGTGCTCAGAGATACCCAGGGCTTTCCACCAGCGGGCGTTCAGCATGATCAGTTCAGCATCAATGTCCGGTCCCTGCAGACCAAACACTTCCACGCCAATCTGGTAGAACTGACGATAGCGGCCTTTCTGCGGACGCTCATAGCGGAACATCGGGCCCATATACCACAGGCGCTGCTCCTGGTTGTAGAGTAAACCGTGTTCAATACCGGCTCGCACGCAACCTGCAGTGCCTTCCGGACGCAGCGTCAGGCTTTCACCGTTGCGGTCTTCGAAGGTATACATCTCTTTTTCAACCACGTCGGTGACTTCACCGATGGCGCGTTTAAACAGTGGGGTTTGTTCCACCAGCGGTAAGCGAATTTCGCTGTAACCGTAGCTCGCCAGCGTCTGCTTGAGAACGCCTTCAATCCGTTGCCAGAGGGCGGTATCCGCAGGCAGGTAGTCGTTCATCCCGCGAATCGCCTGAATATTCTTCGCCACGTTAGAATCTCTTAATGCAAAAAAACCTGTCCGGCATCATACCTTATGAGGATGAAACCGCACAGGTTCAGTCAAAAAAGTCACGCACGCAGACCGCGTACGCCATTATTTTTCCAGATGCTGCACATCAATACGGCGACTGGCATCCAGCATCGACGCTTTAGCACGAATGCGCGCTTCCAGCTGATCGATCATGTCATTGTTGTCGAGACGATCGCGCTGACGCACACCATCCTCATAGAAACCACTCTTCTTGCTGCCGCCGGTTACGCCCAGCGTAGAGAGGGTCGCCTCGCCGGGTCCGTTGACCACGCAGCCGATAATGGAGACATCCATCGGGGTGATCAGGTCTTCCAGACGCTGCTCCAGCGCGTTGACCGTGCCGATAACGTCGAACTCCTGACGTGAGCAGGTCGGACAGGCGATGAAGTTGATGCCACGAGAACGGATGCGCAGTGACTTCAGGATATCGAAACCGACTTTGACTTCTTCTACCGGATCGGCGGCCAGCGAGATACGCAGCGTATCGCCGATCCCTTCTGACAGCAGCAGACCCAGTCCAATCGCCGATTTCACTGCGCCTGCCCGCGCGCCGCCCGCTTCGGTGATACCGAGATGCAGTGGCTGTTCAATCTGTTTCGCCAGCAGACGATAAGATTCAACCGCGAGGAAGACGTCAGAGGCTTTGACGCTGACTTTGAATTGATCGAAGTTAAGACGGTCGAGATGATCGACATGGCGCATGGCAGATTCCAGCAGCGCCTGCGGCGTCGGCTCGCCATACTTTTCCTGCAGATCTTTTTCCAGCGAACCGGCGTTCACGCCAATTCGAATCGGAATATTGTTGTCGCGCGCGCAGTCGACCACCATGCGGATGCGCTCATTGTTCCCGATATTACCGGGATTGATGCGCAGGCAGTCGACGCCATACTCGGCGACTTTCAGGGCGATGCGGTAGTCAAAATGAATATCTGCAACCAGCGGGACGTTTACCTGCTGTTTGATCAGTCTGAATGCTTCTGCGGCATCCATGGTAGGCACCGAGATACGAACGATGTCGACACCGACTCGCTCAAGGGCTTTGATCTGATTTACCGTCGCCTCCACGTCAGTGGTGCGGGTGTTGGTCATCGACTGGACAGCGATGGGTGCGCCGTCACCGACCGGCACCTTGCCGACGTAAATGCGTTTGGATTTACGACGGATAATGGGTGCTTCGTTATGCATATTTCTTCTCCACAATTGCCCGGTACGCGATACGCTGTTATTGCGCACCCAACGTCAGGCGAGCAACCTGGTTATTACGGATAAAACGACTTAAATCAACGGGCTGATTCTGATATTGCACCTGAACAGCGGAAGGCGCGCCAATTTTCAGACGATACGGAGGCGTTCCTGCGAGGCTGAGTTTACCACCACTGCGCTGAATGCCGCTGAACAGTTTTTTGCCGGTGGCATCGCTCACTTCCAGCCAGCAGTCGGCGTTAAAGGTCATCACCACCGCATTAGGATCAGCAGCCGGTTCACTGACCGCCGCTGCACCTACTGGCATCTGAGGTGCCGTGCTGGTATTGGTATTCGTGGCCGCAGGTGCAGCCGCTGAGTTGTCTACGGGCGCCTGGCTCGGCGAAACCACGGCATTGCTGGTGGTATCTGGCTGTGCGGTGGTCGCGCTATTGCTGGCGCTGGCGGCCGGAGCCGCACTCGCTGGCGCACTGGCTGCGCTGTTGTCACTGGTGGTATTGCTTTCGTCAGGCGCGGCAGGTGCCGCGCTGTCACCGCTGGATTCACCCAGCGGAATCGACTGGCCGCTATCACCGCTGCTGCTCTGATCGGTCATCGGCACCAGATCATCCTGCGACGCTTTATGATTCTGCCACCACCATGCACCGGTCAGACCCACCACCACAAACACCACCAGCCAGGTGAAAATCATCAACCAGCCGTCGCGTTTCTTGCGGCGTTTGCCCAGTGAGAAACTTTGCATCGGCTCGATCTTTGAAGCCCGAATCGGTGTCTGTTTCGCCATCATCGGCAGCAGTTCCTCTTCAGGAATGTGCACCAGACGCGCGTAGGAGCGAATGTATCCGCGCAGGAACGTGGAGGCCAGATCGGCAGGCGATTTGTCTTCCTCGATATCACGCACGGTAGAAAGTTTCAGGCACAGGCGTTCAGCGACGTTCTGCTGCGTCAGCCCCATCTGCTCACGGGCCAGACGCAGGCGTTCACCTGTTGAATGTAATGCAGAGTTTTCTTGAGTGGCTTCAGTATTCATTAGCTAAATAACGCTGGTACTGTATCGATTGCGGAAAACGTCGCGCTAACTGGTCGCCATAACGTGAAACGTCAGCGGCATCTCCCTGTAGCGCGGCGAAACGTAAGTGTAACGCCAGACTTCGTGCCGTTGCGGGCAGCTGTTGCTGGTAAACATCAAGCAAAACCTGCACCTTCGCCAGATGGTTATCTGCCATCTGCTTTTCAGCTTCCGACAGCAGCGAATCAGCTTTGCGTCTGTCAGCCTCAATGGCCTGGCGTAGTGTCCTGCGGGCAGCGGCAATATCGCCAGCCTGCAGATAACAAAACCCTGCCAGTTCAAGCGCGTCATTGCGTGCATCAAACTGCGGTGCTGCGCTTGCCCGACTAAACTGTTGATGCGCTTCGCCATACTGCCTTAAAGCGCAGAGAAACGCACCGTAATTGTTAGCAACAAAACCATTATCCGGGGCATGCTGCTGTGCCAGTATAAACCGTGCCTGCGCCGCTGTCTGATTACCCTGCTTCTGCGCCAGTCGAGCCAGCGCAAGCGAGACCCGGTAATCCTCTGGCGCGGCGGCCTGTGCCCGCAGAAAGTTTCGCTCAGCTGCGGCATAGTCGCCACCCGCCAGATAGTGCATCCCTAACTGCAGACGCACCTCTTCTGCTCCGGGTTCGTGATGCTGGCTGACACACCCGCTTACAACAAACAGCGCCAGTAAAACTGCAGGTAATCCGTTACGCATAATCGTTTCCATCCGGTTGACGTTGACAGGCTGCAGCCTGCCACGCGTCATCACTTCAGGAAACGCTCTGAGTCACTCTTCTAGAGAGCCTTCACAGAGATGGCTTCACCCGCCATTTTTTTACGCATCGTACGCTTGGTACGGTCGATCACCTCACCGGCTAACTGACCACAGGCGGCATCGATATCATCGCCACGGGTTTTACGCACGATGGTAGTAAAACCATAGTCCATCAGGACTTTGGAAAAACGATCGATGCGGCTGTTGGAGCTACGGCCATAAGGCGCGCCCGGGAAGGGGTTCCAGGGGATCAGGTTGATTTTACACGGTGTTTCTTTCAGTAATGCGGCGAGTTCATGCGCATCATCTGTACTGTCATTGACGTGATCCAGCAACACGTACTCGATGGTCACGCGTCCCTGATTGGCGTTGGATTTGCCAATGTAGCGTTTCACCGCCGCCAGGAAGGTTTCGATATTGTACTTTTTGTTGATCGGGACAATATCATCACGCAGCTTATCGTTAGGCGCGTGCAGGGAAATCGCCAGCGCGACGTCGATCATATCGCCCAGTTTATCCAGCGCAGGCACCACGCCCGAGGTGGAGAGGGTCACGCGACGCTTCGACAGACCAAAACCGAAGTCATCCAGCATGATCTCCATCGCCGGGACCACGTTATTGAGGTTGAGCAGCGGCTCGCCCATGCCCATCATCACCACGTTGGTGATAGGACGCTGGCCGGTGATTTTCGCTGCGCCGACAATTTTCGCCGCACGCCACACCTGACCAATAATTTCTGACACCCGCAGGTTACGGTTAAAGCCCTGCTGTGCGGTCGAACAGAATTTACACTCCAGCGCACAACCCACCTGTGAAGAGACACAGAGCGTGGCGCGGTCTCCTTCCGGGATATAGACCGTTTCCACCAGCTGGTCGCCCACGCGAATGGCCCATTTGATGGTGCCGTCGGTGGAGCGCATCTCTTCTGCCACTTCTGGCGCGCGGATCTCCGTCAGCTCCATCAGTCGGTTACGCAGCTTTTTGTTGATGTCGGTCATCTGCTCGAAGTCATCGCAGCAGTAGTGATAAATCCACTTCATGACCTGATCGGCGCGGAAAGGCTTTTCTCCCAGCGACAGGAAGAATTCGCGCATCTGCTGACGGTTGAGATCCAGCAGGTTTATTTTCTGGCTTTTGGGGGAGACGATAATAGGGGATGCGGACGCGGACGTCACAATCTGTTCGGACATAATATTCTCTGGCCTCGTTGTTACACGTTATGGCGCTGTTCAGGGATAGGTGAAAAAAATTGCGCCTTCATTAAGCTGAGTCAATGAAGGCGCAATATTGTACAACATCTGCAGCCTGATAACAGGCGGGAGTGACCTCCCCTACGCAGATTTTTGTAAAGCCGACGTAACGTTTATCGCCAGGCGATTAACGGGTACGTGGGCAGATTTCGTTTTCGCCAAAGAAATAAGCGATTTCGCGGGCAGCGGATTCAGCAGAATCTGAACCGTGCGTGGCGTTTTCGGTGAAGCTGTCAGCGTAGTCAGCACGCAGTGTGCCAGCCAGTGCGTTTGCCGGGTTAGTGGCACCCATCAGGTCACGGTGACGCTGAACGGCATTTTCACCTTCCAGCACGGAAACAACAACCGGGCCAGAGGTCATGAATTCAACCAGACCATCGAAGAATGGCTTGCCCTGGTGCTCAGCGTAAAAACCTTCAGCCTGCTCTTTGCTCAGCTGCAGCATTTTTGCGCCAACGATTTTGAAGCCAGCGCTTTCAAAACGGTTGTAGATAGCACCAATCACATTTTTAGCGACGGCGTTTGGCTTGATGATAGAAAAAGTACGTTCGATTGCCATGATGACCTCTGTCTTGACGTTCTGAAGAAACCGGTGGCGTCCGCCCCGGTTAAGAAACGGCGCCGATTATAGGGGCTGAGTCCGGCGTTGCCTATCAGAGATCCCTAATTTGATGAAAAATCTTGATCTGAGTCGAAGCAGACGCGCCATAGTTATGATTTAGCGCAAAAAAGCGTCAGCCCCGGCTGAAGGTGACCGAGAAAAGTTGCCCCTCTTCATCCATCACCACCAGCTGATACTCGCCCGGATGATCGAGCTGCAGCGACAGGGTGTCTGCGGCATTCTGCGTCATCAGAGGCTCACCATTCAGGAACCACCAGCGCTGCGCGCCCTGCCCTCCCTGCACCGCGACCGGGATCGTCAGCGCGCTCCTGCCCGGCAGCGGTCTGACGATTTGCCCCTCAATCACGCCGGTAACGATCAGCGGCGCGCTGCTGCCCTGCTGTAACGGCGGACACCGGGCATCAACAGGAGGCAGGCGTTGCGCCCGCCGCTCCTGAGGCTGCAGCCAGGCTTCCAGCGGCAGCGGCCAGACCAGCCGTTCATGGCGGGTGGCGCCGGGGCAATCAGCTGCGACGCGCAGTCCCTGCGCATTCTGCCAGTAGCCCTGACGTAATCCGCTGAGGCTCTCCTGGCCGGGAGCCAGCAGTGTCGGCGGCAGCGTGTCGGCGGCGACCCAGCTTTGCCGCCGCTGGCGACAGTTTTCGTCTCCGGCGGGCAACGGCTGACCGCCAGGCCAGCAAATGCTCGCCATCGTCACCGAGGCCGGGCGCGGATCGCCCGGAACGTCACGTCTGCCGAGGCGACTCATCAGCAGGCTGTTGATCTGATTCATGACGGGCACGGCAGAGGCAAAACCAAACTGCCCGGCAACCGGCGTGGCATCCGGTCTTCCGACCCAGACGCCAATCAGATAACGGGGATTGATCCCCACCGACCAGGCGTCGCGGTAGCCATAACTGGTGCCGGTTTTCCAGGCCAGTGGCACCACATCGGGTACGCTGCCATTGCCCGCGGGCTGCGCTTCCCCGGCCAGGATACGCCGGATGATCCACGCCGACTCAGGCGAAAGCAGCGGCCGCTGCTGTAAGGGTTGATCGGGCATCCAGCGCAGCTGGCCGGCGTTGCCGTGGCGGGCAAAGGCGCTGTAGGCTGCCACGATCTCATCCATGCGCGCTCCGGTGCCGCCGAGAATCAGGGAAAGATTAGGTTCAGCGCCGGGGGGAAAACGTAAGTTGAGACCGACATTGCGCAGGCGCGCTGCAACGTTTTTCGGTCCCAGCGCCTCCAGAAGCTGCACCGCAGGCAGATTCAGCGACCGCACCAGCGCGTCACTGGCGCTGACCGGCCCGAGAAATCCGGTATCGAAGTTGCCTGGCCGGTAATCACCAAAGCGACGCGGCACATCCTGCAGCAGTGATTCAGCATGAATCAGCCCCTCATCCAGCGCCATCCCGTAAATAAAGGGTTTTAACACCGAGCCTGGCGAACGCACGCTGGCGATCATATCCACATGGCCAAAACGGCTGTCATCGGTAAAGTCAGCCGAGCCGACGTAGCCGCGAACCGCCATGGTGGTGTGATCCACCACCAGCATCGCCAGCGAGGTGCGTGGAGGAAGCTGATTTTTAACATTCAGCGCCAGGCTTTCCAGTTCGCGCTGCAGTGAGGGGTCAAGCGTAGAGACAATCTTATCGCTGTGGCTGATCGACAGCAGCCGCCGGGCCAGTAGCGGCGCCATCTGTGGCATCTGGCGCGGCGGCAGCCACACCGGCTCCTGACGGATTTCCGCCACTTGTTCAGCGGACCAGATGCGGTATTCCGCCAGCCGATCCAGCACTTTGTTGCGTGCGGCTTCTGCCCGCTCCGGCCAGCGATCGGGCCGCAGACGGCTGGGTGCCTGCGGCAAAACGGCCAGCAGCGCCGCCTCGCCCGACGTCAGCTGTGACGGGGCTTTTCCCAGCCAGCTCCAGCTTGCCGCGCCCACCCCTTCCAGCGTGCCGCCAAAGGGCGCACGGTTAAGGTAGAGCGTCAGGATGTCACGTTTGGAAAGATGCCACTCCAGCTGCAGCGCACGCCACGCCTGAATTATCTTGCCGCGTAGCGTCCGGGGTTGCGGGTCGATAAGGCGTGCCACCTGCATGGTCAGCGTGCTGCCTCCGGAAATGACGCTCTGATGGCGCAGATCCTGCCAGGCGGCGCGCAGCAGAGCCAGGGGATTGATGCCGGGGTGATACCAGAACCAGCGATCTTCATAGGTCAGCAGCGCCTGCAGATAGGCCGGAGCCACCTCCTCTGGCGTGACCGGATAGCGCCAGATCCCCTTGCTGTCTGCAAAGCGCCACAATGGTGTACCGTCGCTGGCAACAACCACCCGCGCAGGCTGAACCTGTTTAAGCGGCAGCGGGAAAAGCCGATCCAGCCCCCATATCGCCAGCCACAGCGCCAGAAAAAAAGCGGCAGCGCGAGCCACCACTTTTTGATGCTGCTGACGTTTACCACGCGTCGCGTCACTTACTGAATATGCAGCTGCGACGGCGTGCTGCCGGTGGCGCGCCACTCCGGCACATACATCGACTCGACCTGCGGTGGTGGCATCAGATAGCGACCCGGTGTGACCGCCCGCGCCAGGTAGACCAGCGTCGCGGGACGATAAGTATCTACCGCCAGTGCCGCCACAAAGCGATCGTCACGGAACTCAATGTGTCTGATGTCAGCCTGCTGCATGTCACCCATGCTCTCCTTCAGCGCATCCGCACTGTCGCCGAGGCTGGCGCTGCTGTCAGCCAGGTTCTGGTTTTCCAGCTCCAGACCGGCAGGCAGCAGATCCACCACCAGCGCATCGGTGATGCTGCGCTTCGACGAAACGGTCAGACGCACCACCAGCAACTCGCCGCTGCGCAGATTGCTGAGATCGGCGGCTTTGCCATCCAGCGTAAAGTATTCACGTTTTATCCCGAGCACATTGCTCTCCGGCTGTGGCGCGGCCAGCGGATAACCGGTGACATCCAGACGACCATACAGCGGCGCACTGCCCGGATTACTGACGGCTAAGCCCTGCAACAGTCGTTCAGCCCCCAGCCCTTTATTCAGTGGCGCATCGCCCTGCAGAGGCTGTGCATTGCCCGACAGCTGCGCCTGCCAGCTTCCGCCCTGCGCACGCTGCAGCGTATGCGCCGCTAAATAGAGCGCGTTATTCTCCTGAGTCGAGAACCAGCGCTTGCCGTTGACCTCTTTTGACAGCGACAGCAGCAGACTATTCTGCAAATCAGGCTGCAGCTTATTCTCTGCTAACAGGGCTATCATCATCCCCTGATCGCGCACCGTGCTGCCATAGTCGCCATACCACTCTTTATCTGAACGCGTCAGACTGGCACCCTGCATGATCGCAAGCGATGCGCGCTGCCCGTCACCCATCAGCTTCAGCGCCACGCCAAGCTGCATCAGCGCCAGGCCGGAGCGGGCCTTCTCACGCTTTTCATACAAGGCGCGCAGCGCACCCAGCGGCGCACGCTGCTGGCGCGCCAGCACCAGTCCAGCGTAAGCCTGTACGCTGAACTGCAACGCGGCGTTGTTATCACTGCCGCCGCCGCTGATCTGCGCGGGATCCTGCAGATAGCGCAGCAGCCGTGCGTTAGCGCGCTCAACTACATTATCCGGCAGCGCATAGCCCGCCTCGCTGGCGCGAAGCAGGAAATCGGTCACGTAAGGCGTCAGCCAGAACTCCTCCTCACTCTGTTTGTCCCACAGCCCGAAGCCACCGTTGGCCCGCTGCATGCCCGCCAGACGGGCAATGCCGGTGTCGACGGCGGTCCGGCGCGCCTCATCACTGCTGGTTTTTATCCCCATCGCGGTCAGCTCAGCATGGCTGGTGTAGAGCGACGGCCAGAGGCCGCTGGTGGTCTGTTCCAGACAGCCGTAGGGATAGGCATAAAGCGCACTGATATAGCTGGCGATATTGAGCGGCGGACGATTGCTCAGCGTCAGCTGTCCACTCAGGGTCTGAGCATCCAGCCCGGTAAACGCGGCTGCCGCGACCTGCCAGGGCTGATCGGGATTGATGACGGCATCGAAATTCAGCGTCCGGGCCGGATAAGGTGGCCTGACGCCGATTTTCCACTGCTGTTTGCTGGGCTTAACCTGCTCGCCCGGCAGGTTCAGACCGGAAATCTGCACGGCGACCTCGCCATCACCAAAGCCGGTTTTCGCCGTGACCGGAATCTGAAGTGTGGTACGTGCGCCTTTGGCCAGCGTCACGCTCTGGCTGGCAGCCCCGGCCAGATCCACTAAGCCACTGCTGCTCAGATCCACGTTCAGGGTTTGCGGCAGATCGGTCAGGTTAGTGAGATCCAGCGCCAGTGAGGCTGTATCGCCGCTGGCAAGGAAGCGCGGGGTGGCCAGTTCGCTGATCAGCGGCGCCGCAACCACCAGTTTGCGCTCTGCCGCGCCGAAGCTGTCATCGCTCCAGGCCTGGGTCATCAGCCGCAGCTCACCGTTAAAGACCGGGATCGGCAGCGTAATCGACCCGTTGCCCTCTTTATCCAGTGTTACCGCCTGTAACTGCTGCGCCACGATATTGACGTGCGTCACTGGCTTTTTGCCGCCGCGCGTCATCGATTCATCCTCGCCATCACCACCAAAACGCAGCGCCGCGAGCCGGCCACCGCCTTCGATCAGCTGGCCAAAGACGTCGTACTGATCGACGTTGTAGCGTTTACGGCCAAAGAAAGCCTGCCACGGATCGGGGGTTTTATAATCCGTCACGCTCAGAACGCCGCTGTCCACGGCTGACAGCAGTACATTCACTTTTTCAGGCAGCGGGCCGCCGTCACGACTGGCGTGAACTTTTACCGTCAGGCGTTGCTCAGGACGGATTTTATCGGGCGCATCCAGCGTCAGATTTAAGCGGCGCGCCTCCGTCGCCATCGGCAGATGCAACAGCCCCACCGCGCGTTTTGGCGTTGCGCCACTGACCTTATCGCCGTCACGCACCACGATGGCGCTGAAGTAGAGATCGTGACGCTGCCAGCTCTCAGCAACAGGGACATCCACCGTTGTGCCGCCCTTTGGTACGGTCAGTGGCTGCCACCAGAGCGTGCCGCTGCTCGACTCCACCATCAGGTAACCTTTACCGGCCGCCGGTGACTCAACCTGCAGATGCACGGTATCGCCCGGCTGGTAAGCGGCTTTGTCCAGCTTCAGTCTGACCTGATCCGGGCGCAATGCACCCGTGCCGTTGGTGTTATCCTGCCAGTCATAACCCGCCTGGAACCGCACGCTGCTGACGATCTTCTCGCCCGCCTGCACTTCGAGCCGGTAGTGGCCCCACTCGACCGGGAAGCTGACTTTGGTGCTGCCATCAGCCGGGACAGAGATGGCGCGTTCATCTTCCTGCAGATCCTTGTCGCTATACTGCGACTGCCAGCCTTCGCTGTCAGAGAAGCTCCAGTAGTAATCATGACGTTCACGGATCAGGCGAACATCCAGCTTCTCTGCCGCCAGTTTTTTGCCCTGACTGTTGGCATAGACAATGTCGAATTCGGCCAGGCTCTGTTCCGGCACGGTCGGCTCATCGTGATAGCTGTCACTGCGGTAGTCATAAACCGCCTTGTTACCAAACAGCGGCCGGATACCCGGCAGCGCTTCAGCGGGCCAGATGGCCTGGGTGGCACGACGGGTGACCGGACGTCCGCCGGTCTCCAGCAGGCTGGCCTGCAGGATCAGATTGAGCGGGGAGTGGAGCTGATCCCACTGATTTTCTACCGTGAGTTGTGCTTTGCCGCTGGCGTCGAGCTTGAGATCCACCTCATCCAGCGTGCGCTTTAACCCCTCTTCTGTGATGTCACCAAACTGGTAGCCTGGCAGTGCAGTCACCGCCTCGCGTGCCGGTCGCAGATAGAGTTGACCCTGTAGCGTGTTACCTGCTGCCGGGGCGCCATAGAGATAGCGCCCCTCAATACCGAACTCAACACTGGCATCAGCGGCCTGCGGCTGAGGGTCGTTTTTCAGGGTTAACGCCATACGCTCCGGCAGAAAATCTTCGACGTGAAACTTCCACTCGCGCTTGAGGTTATCGCCGGTATTCAGTCGCAACATCCAGTCGCCGGTCATGGCCGACGCGGGCAGCGCCAGTCGCTGCTGGTAGAATCCTGCTTCAGGCTGCCAGACAAAAGTCCGCATCACCTGGCCATCGGGCTGCACCAGCTCCGCTTTGATCGGCTGCGCGGGCAAGGGGTGTCCGTCGGCATCGCGAAGCAGCGCATTGACGATGACCGTTTCGCCGGGACGATAGATATCGCGCGGACCAAAAACAAACAGCTGTTTGTCATAGCCTTGCGGCCCGGCGACCGGGAATTCAGCGAGATCCAGCGCCGGACGCGCCAGGTCGATCATTGAGGTCTGTTCTCCCTGAATTGCCAGCAGGAGCTTGCCTTTTTCATCCGCCTTGAGGCTCAGATGACCGGTGCTGTCACTGGTTCCGCTTTGCAGCACCTGCCCCTTCTCATCCAGTAACCTGACGCTGACCCCGGAAAGCGGCTGACCGTCTGCCAGACTCTGGGCGAACAGTTCGAACCGGGTCGGGAAGCGATGCAGTGACAGACCAATATCGCTCAGGGTGAAAAGCGTGGCGGGCTGGCTATAGCGATAAGTACCGGCCTGCTTCATTACCGCCAGATAGACGCCCGGCTGCTGAAGTGCGGTAATGTCACGCATCGGCAGTTGCAGTTTTTCACGCGTGTTACGCGCCGGGTTGAGCTCAAAGCGTCCGCTATAGACCAGCTGGCTGCTTTTCAGCAGCTCCTGCGACTGCCAGCTCGAGAGGTTGTTGCCGTAATTCCACTGCGAGAGAAATTCCGCCAGCCCGGCATTCTTTATCCGGAAGAAATCGACATCGACCTGGTCAACATTCAGCGCCAGCACCGGCAGTCCCTGAGTGATACGCAGCGGCAGCAGTGAACCGCGACTGGCAAAGCCCACCATCGGCTGGATATCACGGGTGGTGATTTTCTGACTGTAATCGGCGGCAAGCGTCTCACCGCTGGCCGCGCGCAGTCCCGCATCCACCGTGACGGTGAAGTGACGCGACGGCTCGGGATGGCGGAAGCGCAACGTTTTACGGTTAGCAGAAAGCTCCCAGCCGCCATCCACCCGGCCCTGTTTATCGTCGGTCAGCCTGACTTTTTGCGCGATATCCTGTTTATCATCAAGCGGCTGACTGAAGGTTAAGACCAGCGCAGCGGCATTATCGAACTGCAGTTCCGAGAGATCGATAATCGTCAGCGGTTTGCTGATCTGGACGGTTGCGGGTGCTTCTGCCGCCCGGAGAGGCAAAACAGGTAACAGGGTCGCTGACAGCAGCGAGCCACCGATCAGCATGCTGAGCAGCAGCCGGGTATTGCGTTTCTTCATGGTAGTTCCTTCACCGGGACGCAGGGAGTGTCGTTTGATTACGCCGCGCAATTTCATATCAATGCTCGCATTTAATCAACGCTTCTCTTGAGATGGTGCGCACATTCCCTGACACTGGTATGACAGATTGCTGAGATGAGGTTGTTATGACGACGCCACTGTTTGTGTCCGCCGACTGGTTACAAGAGCACTACAACGATGAGCGGCTTCAGGTGCTGGATGCACGGTTGTTGCCAACCGGTATGGAAGCGGTTCGCGATATCCAGGCCGAATATCTGGCGGGTCACTTACCCGACGCCCCTTACTTCGATATTGAAGCGCTTTCCGATCACACCAGCCCTTACCCCCATATGCTGCCCCGCGCCGAAAGTTTTGCCGTCGCGATGCGTGAACTGGGTGTCAGCAGTGATAAGCACCTGGTGGTGTATGACGAGGGTAATCTCTTTTCTGCGCCACGCGCCTGGTGGATGCTGAAAACCTTTGGTGTGGCTCAGGTGTCGATTCTGGCCGGGGGCTTGCAGGGCTGGAAAGAAGCCGGTTTTGCGCTGGCAACCGGCGAAGTGAATCTGCCGGAAGGTGAGTTTGAGGCCCACGCAGATGAAAGCCGGGTGAAGCGCCTGACGGACGTACTGCTGATCAGCCATGAAGGCGGCGCACAGATTATTGATGCGCGTCCGGCCAATCGCTTTAACGCCGAAGTGGATGAGCCGCGTCCCGGATTGCATCGCGGGCATATTCCCAACAGCCTGAACGTGCCGTGGAACAGCCTGGTTGAACAGGGAAAACTCAAGCCGGAGGCGGAACTTCAGACGCTGTTTGCCGATGCGGGCGTCGATATCACCCAACCGGTGGTCGCCAGCTGTGGCTCAGGCGTGACGGCAGTGGTGGTGATTCTGGCGCTGACGGCGCTGGGCGCACGGGATGTCACGCTGTATGACGGCTCCTGGGGCGAATGGGGCAGTCGCGACGACTTACCTATCGCGAAATAAAAAACAGGCGGCCCATGAGCCGCCTGTTTACTTTTTTGTCTCAGATAATCCGCTCACTGCCCCTGAAGTCGCGCAGGAAACTGCCCCAGCGACGCTCATAGAATGGCGTGATGTGGGCGGTAAAGAAGTGGCTGATGCCGCGATCGTTCAGCGTCACCTCACAGATATCAACCGGCGCGTCGTCCGGCAGCGTATCGGTTGCCACGCTACCTGCCGCCTGAATGATCGTCTCAATGTTGCTGTCCGCTTCAATGCCAATCAGCAGATTGGGCGCTTCGTCAGCCCGCTCACGGATACTGGCGATAAACGCGCGACGCACCTGCTTATGCTTAGTAAAGAGCTGAGTCAGTGAGTCGATCATCTGCGCAGGGGGTTCAGCCACCTCAGACAGCAAGAGTGACTGTCCGCCTTCCAGCACGGTTTGCTGACTTAGCGCACTGCCCTCTTCAGCCAGCAGATGGGTGATCTCGGCCGCAGTAAACTCTTTACCGGAAGGCAGTTTGGGATTGAGAAACAGCGTCTCGCCACGTGTAATCTCAAACAGCGTCCGTACCGGCAGACGCAGCCAGGACTGCTCACCGCTCACCGCTTCACTCATCGCCTCTTCTGACGTGAAAAAAGGAATGATGCTGCTGCCATCCTCTTTTTCCCAGTGCTGCAGATCAACGGGCGTGCTGGCATCAAGCTGTTGCGTGGTGCTTTCACCTGGCACCCACGCATCAGCTTCCAGCAGCAGCTGAAAAAATTCGGGCCGATGGGCAGGCTCAGTGGCCGCCAGCTTCAGCACCTCTTCAAGACGGTTCATAGTTTTCCTTTGAACAGCGGCGGCATCAGCCACCGCTGAGATCGGCTTATTTCAGTAACAGATTGGCGAGGGTACGCACGCCAAGACCTGTTGCACCCGCCGCCCACTGGTCAACTGCGCCTTTGCGATAGGTCGCGGAGCAGTCGATATGCAGCCAGCCCTGCTGATAGTTACTGACGAAGTGTGACAGGAACGCTGCCGCGCTGCTGGCACCCGCCGCATGTGACGGGCTGGCGATGTTATTAAGATCGGCGAAGTTAGACGGCAGATGGCTGCGATGGAATTCGGCCAGCGGCAGACGCCAGAAAGGTTCGTTCTCACTCACCGCGCTGCCCATCAGCGACTGTGCCATCACATCATCAAAGGTAAACAGCGCATGGTAATCGTTGCCCAGCGCCGTCTTAGCCGCACCGGTCAGCGTCGCAGCATCGATGATCATCGTCGGGTTCTGCTCGCTGGCGTCGATTAAACCGTCGGCCAGGACCAGACGCCCTTCCGCATCGGTGTTCATCACTTCCACCGATTTACCGTTGCGATAGCGAATGATGTCGCCCAGTTTAAAGGCGTTGCTGCTGACCATGTTATCGGCACAGCAGAGGTAGAGTTTCACGCGCTTGTTAAGACCGCGCGAAATCGCCATGGCCAGCGCGCCGGTGACGGTCGCCGCGCCGCCCATGTCAGATTTCATTGAGTCCATGAAGCTGCTCTGCTTCAGGCTGTAGCCACCGGTATCAAAGGTGATGCCTTTACCGACCAGACAGGCGTAGACCGGGGCATTGTCGTCGCCGGTCGGGTTGTAATCGAGCGCCAGAAATACCGGCGGACGATTTGAACCGCGTCCAACGGTGTGCAGGCCCATATACCCCTGTACCCGCAGATCGTCGCCTTTGGTGATGCGATAGCTGACGGCGCTGCCGCCCACTTCACTGATCAGATCGACTGCATTGTGCGCCAGCTGTTCCGGCCCCAGATCTTCCGCAGGCAGGTTAATAACGTTGCGCACCCAGTCGATAATTTTCAGACGGCGATCAAACTCCGCCTGCTCATGTTCGCCCAGCGCCGGCCACTCAACCTGACGCTGGCCTTTCGGACCACGGAAGCCCTGCCAGAATGCCCAGCACTGCTCAAGGTGCCAGCCTTCGCCGGTCAGCGCCACATGGCGTATCCCCTGGCTGTCGATTTTGTGAGCCGCACGCTGAATGCTATTCAGCGCATCCGCGCCGGTCAGATGCAGTGTCATGCCGCTGTCGTTGCTGCTGAGAATCGCTTTTTCGCCCCAGCGCGCATCGGCGGGCTGGCTGCTAAGCGTAATATTCATGGGTTGTGTGGTCATCGAAAAGCTCCATAATCGTTATCTGTTTCATCCAGCCTGATTGTTATAACGGCTTTAATAAGATGTTAAATATAATTCGCAGAGAGACCTGATAACAGATTCCGTCAGGTGTTGCCAGCGAAGTGCAAATATAGGCGCAATTTCCGGACTATGACCGGGTGTCAGGATTTCATTAAGGCCCGCAGACGGGTCACTGATTTCTGCACCAGGGCAATGGCGTAGTCGATCTCTTCCTCGGTTGTGAAGCGTCCCAGCGAGAAGCGCAGCGAACTGTGCGCCAGCTCTTCACTCAGGCCCAGCGCCCGCAATACATAGGAAGGCTCCAGGCTGGCGGAGGTGCAGGCCGAGCCGGAAGAGAGCGCCAGATCTTTCAGCGCCATGATCAGTGATTCACCCTCAACGTCAGCAAAACTGAGGTTAAGAATGTTCGGTGCGCTCTGATGCAGATCGCCATTGAGGGTGACGTCGGGCAGTGTGCTGATGCCCTGCCACAGACGATCGCGCAGAGTCTGCAGCCGCGCCATCTCGGTTTCGCGCTCTTCTGCTGCGATACGATACGCCTCGCCCATGCCGACAATCTGATGCACCGGCAATGTCCCGGATCGCATACCGCGCTCATGTCCGCCGCCGTGGATCTGCGCAGCAATCTGCACACGCGGTTTACGCCGGACATAGAGTGCGCCGATGCCTTTCGGGCCATAGAGTTTGTGGGCAGAAAAGGACATCAAATCGACCGGTAACTGGCTGAGATCGATAGGCAGCTTGCCGACGCTCTGGGTCGCATCCACATGAAACAGAATCTCACGTTCGCGGCAGAGTTCGCCAAAGGCGGCGATATCCTGAATCACCCCGGTTTCATTATTAACGTGCATCAGGGTGACTAAAATCGTGTCGTCGCGCAGCGCCGCACGCAGCTGGTCAGGCGAGATAATGCCGTTAGCCGCCGGGGTGAGATAAGTGACAGCAAAGCCTTCACGCTCAAGCTGCTGGCAGCTATCAAGCACCGCTTTGTGTTCTGTCTGGCTGGTGATGATATGTTTGCCGCGCGCCTGATGGGCGTGAGCTGCGCCTTTAATCGCGAGGTTATCGGATTCAGTGGCGCCTGAGGTAAAGATGATTTCACGCGGATCGGCATTGACCAGCTCGGCGATCTGATTACGCGCAACATCAACCGCTTCTTCAGACTGCCAGCCAAAACGGTGCGATCGCGAGGCCGGATTACCGAACGTGCCATCCAGCGTCAGAAACTGCATCATTTTGCTGGCCACACGCGGATCGGCCGGCGTGGTGGCGGCGTAATCCAGGTAAATCGGTAATTTCATTGCGCTACAGCTCCGTATAAAAAATCATACGTCTTTATAGCAGATTCGGCCCTGACCGCGTTAGCAGTAAGGGCCGCAACAGCGGGGATTACGAGGCGCGTTGGTTGACGTTAATTTCCTGCGTGCGCGGGCTCTGGAAGCGACGATTATCAATCGCATTCTGACGATCGGCTACATCCAGGATCTCCTGATTATTCACCAGCTCAGCCAGTGTAATATTGTTCAGGAAGTCACTGATGCGCACGCTCAGATCGCGCCACAGCACATGAGTCAGGCAACGCTCGCCGCCCTGGCAGCCTTCTTTACCCTGGCATTTGGTGGCATCAACAGACTCATCAACGGCGGTGATCACTTCACCGACAGAGATGGTATTAGACGCTTTGCCCAACAGATAACCGCCGCCCGGACCACGTACGCTGGAAACCAGCTCATTTTTACGCAATCGGGAGAATAACTGCTCCAGATAGGAGAGCGAAATGCCCTGACGCTCTGAAATATCAGCCAGCGGGACCGGGCCTTCATGGGAGTGAAGGGCAACGTCCAGCATTGCAGTAACGGCATAACGTCCTTTGGATGTCAGTCTCATAGCGTACGACCTCAATAGCGTCCGGTTATCGGAGGATTAGCAACAGATGCTCTGAAGTCTGCCATTCCCGAGTAAATTGGTCAACTATTTAACCTGGTAAATTAGTCAGGTATTTAACCTGGTAATTTACTCAACTATTATCTGCTTGTTTTTTATCGTTTTTTCGCTTTTCAAACGACGAAAGCATGCCGCGCAGGATGTTCAGCTCATCGCGTTCCGGGCGGGCGCGGGTGTAAAGACGGCGCAGTTTGCTCATCACCTGGCCAGGACTGGCTTCACGGATAAAGCCGCTGTTCAGCATCATCTGTTCCATATGCTGATAGAAACGCTCCAGGTCATCCACCAGTGGATAAGGTGACTCTTCATACTGCGGCGGCGGGCTGGCCTGCTCCTGCGCCTGTAACCATGCCATGCGCACTTCATAGGCGATAATCTGTACGGCCATCGCCAGGTTCAGCGAGCTATATTCCGGGTTTGCCTGAATCGCGACGTGGTAGTGGCACTTCTGCAACTCGTCATTGGTCAGGCCGACACGTTCGCGACCAAATACCAGCGCAACCGGTGCCTGCTGGCCCTCTTCCACGCTTTTCACGCCACATTCGCGCGCATCCAGCATCGGCCAGGGCAGCGAGCGGGAGCGTGCGCTGGTGCCGACCACCAGACTGCATCCGGCAATGGCCTCATCCAGAGAGTCGACAATTTTTGCGTCGCCGATAACGTCGCTGGCACCGGCCGCGAGTGAGATAGCCTGTGAGTCAGGCTTGACCAGTGGGTTAACCAGATAGAGGTTGGTTAAGCCCATGGTTTTCATGGCGCGCGCAACGGAGCCCATGTTACCGGTGTGAGAAGTCTCGACCAGCACGATACGAATATTTTGCAACATGATTAGGGATACTCAGAAACGGGTCAGTAAAATCAGTAGAGAGAATATTAACATAAAGCAGGACATTTACCGAACACGCTGCTATACTCCGCGCCGTTTTCCCCGTTCTTTAACATCCAGCGAGAGATACCGATGCATCCAATGCTCAACATTGCCGTGCGCGCAGCGCGCAAGGCCGGAAATTTAATTGCCAAATATTATGAAACCCCGGACGCCGTCGAAGCCAGCCAGAAAGGCAGCAACGACTTCGTAACTAATGTTGACCGCGAAGCAGAACGCCTGATTATCGAAATTATTCGTAAATCTTACCCGAAACATACCATCATCACCGAAGAAAGCGGTGAACTGGCGGGCGAAGATCAGGATGTTCAATGGGTTATCGATCCGCTGGATGGCACCTCAAACTTCATCAAACGTTTACCCCACTTTGCTGTTTCTATCGCTGTGCGCATTAAAGGCCGCACCGAAGTCGCCGTCGTTTACGATCCAATGCGCAATGAACTCTTCACCTCTTCACGCGGTCAGGGCGCTCAGCTGAATGGCTATCGTCTGCGTGGCAGCACGGCACGCGATCTGGATGGCACCGTTCTGGCGACCGGCTTCCCGTTCAAAATGAAGCAGCACGCGCCGGCTTACATGAATATCATGACCAAACTCTTTACCCAGTGTGCTGACTTCCGCCGCACCGGTTCTGCTGCGCTGGATCTGGCCTATGTGGCTGCCGGTCGCGTAGATGGCTATTTTGAGATTGGCCTGAAGCCGTGGGATTTTGCGGCGGGTGAACTGCTGGTCCGTGAAGCGGGCGGTCTGGTGACTGATTTCACCGGCAACCACGGCTATCTGCTGTCAGGTAACCTGGTCGCGGGTAACCCACGTGTGGTGAAATCGATGCTGTCGAACATGCGTGATGAGCTGAGCGAAGCGTTAAAGCGCTAAGTCTCAGTACAGAAAAAGGCGGCTTCTCAGCCGCCTTTTTTATTGCCTGTTACTCAGTGATGATTAACGACGTTCGTGTGACAGCACCTGATGAGGCTGAGTACGACGACCTACCATACCCATCACGCCTGCCAGCACGGCTTCGATGATCAGCAGAATCAGGGCATACCAGCTCGCTTTCGCGGTCGCAGCAGCGGCTTTTTCACCGGCTTCACGCGCTTTCTGTTCAGCCTGCTGTTTCAGTTCCTGATATTTCTGAACCGCCTGCTGATAGCTCTGTTCAGTTTTGGCCACGATCTGATCCACTTCCTGATCGCTTTTGCCGGTGCGCGCTTTGATAATATTTTTCAGCGCATCACGATCGGCTGCCTGCAGGGTATCGGAATGACGATCCATCACCCCTTTTAACCAGTTAGCCAGATCAGTATCCGCTGTCTGTGGATGGTTTGCGGTGTTGTTAGCCTGATTTTCAGCATTCTGCGCTTCTTTATTTGCATCCTGCTTTAAGTTCTCTGGCTGTAATTCCGGTTTCCCGGTCTGGCGTAAAGTCGTTTCCAGTTCGTTCTGCAGGTTATCTAAATTAATATTACTCTCCTGCAGTTTGTCTTTTGCCATTTGGGTAACGGATGGCGCAGCGGCGGAAATACCACTACCCAGCGCCTGGAAGCCTGAGCCCACAATATTCATCGCGCCGCCTAATACACTGGTCGCCAGCGCAATAGCCAGGTAAATAGTGAAAATTGTGCTAAGGCCAAACATCAGTAAACCGTGCAGTGCGCCTTCGCGCTGAGCCAGTCGGCCTGCAACATAACTACCTGCAGCCATCGCGACCAGCATTTCAATGGCAGTCCAGACCAGCGCACCTGTGCCCAGGCCGTCGAGTGGATTCTGTTCTTTCATCGGATCAATGGTTGTTGCACCAATGGCGGTTCCCAGCAGCGTCAGAATAATGTGAACGATCAACGCACAAATGACACCGGCAAACACGGCGCTCCAGGAAATACGTTTTAACGGCAATCCAGCAGGCCCGGTCGCCAGCGTTTCGGTGTAGCCATTATTAATACGGGTATCAGCCATGAAATATACTCCTCGCAATAAACAGAAAGCGGTCTTGATCTTTTATCATCCCGACGGCGGATTGCCGTTTTGGTATTATCAGCGTAGACAGGGAATAGTCATTTCACCACTAAACCAGCCAGAGAAAAAAATAAAGAGATGAATTCAGAGATAATTAACGAAGAGAAGAGCGCAGCGGCAAATTTATTTCCGCTGCGCTTTTATTCAGAAAGGTCGAATTCCGCCACCCAGCGTCATCTGCGCTGACTGCCATAGCGCGATACCCGCTACGATTAAAATCAGGCTGCCGGTTAAGGCCAGTGCGGGGATCAGCAGTCGCGTTATGCCTGCGGCAACACCAGGCTGAGCCAGCCGTTGCGCCACTGTGCGCGCCTGCTGAACCAGCAGGCCAATCGCCGAAATGGTCAGTGCCGTGCCCAGCGCCATCACCGCAGCAGAGATAACCCCCCAGCCATAGACACCAATCACCTTGGCAAACAGCAGCATCATAATCGCGCCGGAACAGGGACGTAATCCCATCGACACCACCACCAGCAGCTGGGTTTTCACGCTGAGATTGCCGCTCATCTGCTGCGGTGTCGGAAGATGCGCGTGTCCGCATCCGCACTGATCATCATGCTGATGGTGAGGTTTGAAGGCGTGAAATACCGGGGCCGGACGTGGACGCAATGTCCGCCACAGCGAACGCAGCGCCCGATAACCGATCATCACGCCCAGCCCGATCACCAGCAGATAACTGCCCTTCTCCAGCCAGAAACTGCTGAGATGCAGCTGTCGCGATGACGTTTTCAGCAGCACCAGCATCACCGTCACCAGGACAATCGCCACCGAACCCTGCAGCAGTGAGGCGAGCAGCGTCAGCCTGATACTGGTTTTCACTCTGGTGGGATGGGTCGCCAGAAAAGTCGCGATCACCACTTTGCCATGGCCCGGTCCCAGCGCGTGCAGTACGCCATACAGCAGGCTGAATATCACCAGCGAAATGCCTGCCTGGTGGGGCTGCTCCGCTACCTGCTGTAGCAGCTGAGTCATCTGCCGATGCAGATCTTTCTGCCACAGTACGCTCTGCATCAGAATCTGCGACCAGTAGAGCCAGACCAGCAACGCGCTGCTCAACAGCACGCCCGCCATCAGCCACAGCGGCCAGAGGCGGGAAGCCCTTAACGGAGTGGAGATTACTGACATGTCAGTATCACCGTCTGGGCAAACTGGCGGCCTAAATCCATCTCCTCTGCAGGCGCGTCGGCTTTATCCAGCGACAGCGCATACTGCTTCAGCGAATCATTAGGCTTTGGCGTGTTCAGCGCGAACTTGCAGCGCGCCTGCAGCGCCGGCGGCAGCGTTAATGCACCGGGATTGTCATAGAACATATCGACGAAATAGGTGGGATCAAAAGTCAGGATCTCAAAGCGCTGCCCGGTCAGCTTCGGGGGTTCCGCCAGCGGCAGAATAAATTCCAGCACCGCTTTATGGCCGTTACGTGACAGGTTGTATTCGGTTGGCAGATTCAAAAACTTTACCCGCTGTTGGTTGTGCCAGATTTCAGAAAAGTAGTGCTGGCCCAGCACGTTCGCCATCACGCCTGCCGCCAGCTTCTTCCACACCACGCTGCCTGGTTTCGCCTCGCCCGCGTCATAAAGCAGATCGGCGGAGGTAATTTCATCCATGGTCCAGGTCATCTTCAATCCCGTAAAGGTGTCATCCTGCGCCACCAGTTCGGTTTTCATATCGATGAAGCTGTGAGGATGGGCCATTACAGCCGGACTTAAGACCATCAAGAGGGCAAAGAGTGTGCGTTTCATAATGTTATAAAGTAACGTTCCCGATGAAAAGAATCTATAAGTAACAAAATTTTGTGACCCGCCTTAAACCTCCGGCAAATAAACCGCGTAAACCGCGCAGGCACTGACGGGGTTGACTATTCTTAGCTCAAAATAGCCTGCTGGAAATCTGATTGATGAGTTCTGCTACCCCTTTGGCACCACTCTTCACCCGCTCACAGCGTCAGTGCCATCTTTTATTGCTGCTGTTTCTGCCGACACCCGTGCTCACGCTTGAAAAAGTCTGCCAGCTGAATGGTGTCGATCCAGCTGTTGCCCGACAGGATATCGCGGATGTGGGCCTTGAGATACAGCGATATCACCAGCTGGAATTGCATCAGATGGTGGATGGCAGCTTTCGTCTTCATGGCAGAGAGTTGGATCGGCGCCTCTGTCTGCTGCACAACCTGCGACGCAGTTTGCGTTTATCGCAGGATTTCGTCTGCGAGCATTTTGCAGCCCCCCTGCGTCAGCGCCTGAAGGTAATGAAGATTGAGAAAGCGCTCTGGGATGAGACCAATTTACAGGCGCTGATCCAGCACTGTAGCCTGCGTCTGAAGCGCGATTTCAGCGAACGCGACCGGCTTTTTCTGCAGATTTTCATGAAGTATGGATTGTGCCAGCGCCAGCCGGTGCTGTTCAGTGAGGCGCAGTGTCACTGGCTGCAGCAGAAGGCTGAGCGGCAGGCCGCCGAGGATGTAATTCACCACTGGCGAAAACGCTGCCACCTTGCGCCGCCCGTCAGTGAAACCGACTTCTGGACACTGCTGTTCAGCCAGATACATACGCCTGTCGTGGATGCGATTGCCCATCCTGCTGAGCAGCAGTTAATGGCTGCGACCCAGCAGTTGATCAATGACTTTGAACGGTGTGCCGACATCACTTTTGCTGATCGCGACGAGCTGCTTAACCAGCTCTATCCTCATCTGGCACAGGCGCTGGATCGCACCCACTTCACTATCGGCATCGACAACAGCGTGGCGCTGGATGTCAGCCGCCTCTATCCTCGCCTGTTGCGCACCACTCAGCAGGCGCTGCAGGCGTTTGAGCAGCAATATGGGATTGCGTTCAGCCCGGAAGAGGTGAGCTTAATCACCGTTATTTTTGGTGCCTGGCTCATGCAGGAGAATGCGCTGCAGGAGAAGCAGGTGCTGATTCTGACGGGTGACGATACCGATCTGGAGCAGGATGTGGAACAGCAGATCAGGGAGATCACGCTGCTGCCGATCAATATTACCTATCAGGACGTGAAGCAGTTTCAGCGGGATGGCGCACCGCGGGATGTGGACATCATCATTTCGCCCTACCCCACCTCGCTGCCACTCTTCTCTCCGCCGCTGGTGCATGCGGAGCTGCCGCTGACGTTACACCACCAGCAGCGGATTCGTTATTTACTGGAGTCGTAGCCGGGACGCAGAAATAGCGCGGGCAGTGCCACCAGAGCCATCACCCAGAACAGATGCCCCTGCAGATGAGCGAACAGCACGCCGCAGATCATGGTCATTATCGCAATGCCACCCCCCATCGCCAGCGCGGAATAGAGCGACTGCAGGCGGATCACTTCCGCTCCCTGACGCGCCGCGATAAAGCGCATCGCCGCCAGATGACAGACGGTGAAGCTGCCACAGTGAAGGATTTGCGCCACAATCAGCAGCGGCAGCGCGGTAGTGGCCCCCATCAGGCTCCAGCGGATCAACGCACAAATGCCCGAAAGCAGCAGCAGATCGCGCGCGCTCCAGCGGCGGAACAACCGGTTGCTCAGAGCAAACACGACGATCTCGGCCACCACGCCCAGCGACCAGAGATAACCCACCGTGGAGGCCGAATAGCCACTCTCCTGCCACCAGATAGCACTGAAGCCGTAATAGGCGGCGTGCGCACCCTGCAGCAGTGTTACGCAGAGCATAAATCGCCATACCGCATTCTCACGCAGCAATTCACGCCACACCTGCCAGCCGCCGCCCGCCGCGCCCTGCCGTTCATTACCCTGTGGCTGGGTGGCGGGGGTCAGCATCATGCCTGCCAGCATAGAGATGACACCGACGGAGAGCAGCAGCAAAATGGCGTTTGAAGAGTAAGCACTGACCAGCACGCCGGTTAACGCCGAGCTGATCACAAAGGCCAGCGAACCCCACAGCCTGACCGGCCCATACGCCAGCCCAATCTGCTGTGTCCAGGTAGCAGCCAGCGCATCGCTGAGCGGGACCAGCGGCGAGAAAAAGAGGTTAAAGCCGATCATGACCGTCAGCAGCCACATCCACTGCTCACCCACCCAGAAACCGGCGGCGAACAGGCAGGTCATCAGCGCCAGCAGGCGCAGCGCCGTAATCAGTCGGGCGGGATTTTTGACCTGAGAGGCGATAAGCAGACTGCCGACAAAGCGTGCCACCATGCCACAGCCGAGCAGGAGGCCAATCTTTTCAGCATCAAGACCGGTGCCTTTCAGCCACACGCCCCAGAATGGCAGATAGATGCCGTAACAGAAGAAGTAAGTGAAGTAGCCCAATCCGAGCCATCTGGCGGAGCCGATTGCCATATTCCCTCCAGCAAGAGTGCTGCCTGGCAGCATGAGTGGGCGCTACTCTGGCAGAGCGCCGCAGGACAGGCAATAAAAAAGGATGGCTGATGCCATCCTTTCAGAACACTAACCAATCCAAATCAGAGCGCCTCTTGCCGCTACATCTGAATTTCACGCGCAGGAAACACGGTCAGAGGAGGAAAGCGTCCCGCGCCATGGACAAAAACGCCGGGAGCGTTTTTGAACAACGCAACGCGTTGGCCCGGTTACGGGCGCACCTCAGGGATGAGGTGCGTAATCGCGCGGGCCGAGCGGCCAGGGATTGGCTTTAGCGACTTTCCGATCTGACCGCGTTTCCTGAGCAACTCCGGTATCACAGCTAACACGCACTCGTTTTTTAACAATAAAAAAAGGATGGCTGATGCCATCCTTTGTATGCTGTCTCACAACAGGTTAACGATTAAGCGTAGACCGGCAGACGGCTGCAGATTTCCAGCACTTTCTTTTTGGTGCGCTCAATGGTCGCTTCGTCATTGACGTTATCCAGCACATCCGCAATCCAGCCAGCCAGCTCACGCACGTCTGCTTCGTTGAAGCCACGACGGGTAACAGCTGGTGTACCGATACGGATACCGGAAGTCACAAACGGGCTTTTCGGATCGTTAGGCACGCTGTTTTTGTTAACCGTGATGTTGGCACGGCCCAGCGCCGCATCCGCTTCTTTACCGGTCAGGTTTTTGCTCACCAGATCGATCAGGAACAGATGGTTATACGTGCCGCCAGAAACGATGTCATAGCCACGCTCAATCAGCACCTCAACCATCGCTTTGGCATTTTTTGCCACCTGCTGCTGGTAGGTTTTGAATTCCGGCTCCATAGCCTCTTTGAACGCGACCGCTTTACCAGCGATAACGTGCATCAGAGGGCCACCCTGACCGCCAGGGAAGACGGCAGAGTTCAGTTTCTTATAGAAATCTTCGTCGCCGTTTTTCGCCAGAATGATACCACCGCGCGGACCCGCCAGCGTTTTGTGGGTGGTAGAGGTCACGATGTGCGCATGTGGGATCGGACTTGGATAAACGTCTGCAGCAATCAGGCCGGCAACGTGTGCCATGTCCACAAACAGCCATGCACCTACGCTATCCGCGATTTCGCGCATTTTCGCCCAGTCGCAAACGCCGGAGTAAGCTGAGAATCCGCCAACGATCATTTTTGGCTTGTGGGTTTTCGCCAGTTCAGCCAGTTCGTCGTAGTCAATTTTACCGGTCTCATCGATACCGTAAGCCACGACGTTATAGAGTTTGCCCGACAGGTTAACCGGTGAGCCGTGAGTCAGGTGCCCACCGTGCGCCAGGTTCATCCCCAGAATAGTATCGCCCGGCTGCAGCAGCGCGGTGTAAACCGCGAAGTTAGCCTGTGAACCTGAGTGTGGCTGTACGTTAGCGTAATCGGCGCCAAACAGTTCTTTTGCGCGATCGATCGCCAGCTGCTCAACGATATCAACGTACTCACAGCCGCCGTAGTAGCGTTTGCCCGGATACCCTTCAGCGTATTTATTGGTGAGCTGAGAACCCTGTGCCTGCATAACACGCGGGCTGGTGTAGTTTTCAGAAGCAATCAGTTCAATGTGCTCTTCCTGACGCACTGTCTCCTGCTCCATCGCCTGCCACAACTCGGCATCGTAATCGGCAATGTTCATATCACGCTTTAACATCCGGATCTCCTGACTCAGCTAACTTTCTGACGGTATTTACCCCCCTTCAGGGGCGAAGGCCCACAGTGTAAACCGTTTTAACAGGTGAAGGTAGGGTGAACCTCCTCTTTTTACGCAAACGATTGGCTGGCTACTGGCAGGGCTTTTTTACACCTTTTCACCCTGTTCAGACGCCACGATTTTTCTTCAGGATGTGACGGCGGTTTCTCAGGATGCACCTAAAAGTTGCCACTCTGACAACCGGGAAATTTATCGGGTTATTTACACAACAGGCGAGACGGCTATAAGATGCATTTAAAATACAACTTTAAATGAGAGGCCGTTTTTATGCTTGATGCACACACTATCGCCACGGTTAAATCGACCCTGCCTGCCATCGCCGCCTGTGGTCCTGCGCTTACCGCACACTTCTATGACCGCATGCTGTCGCACCATCCGGAACTCAAAAATGTTTTCAATATGAACAACCAGCGCAATGGCGATCAGCGTGAAGCGCTGTTCAATGCCATTTGTGCCTATGGCGCGAATCTGGAGAACCTGGCCGTGCTGCTGCCCGCAGTGGAAAAGATTGCGCAGAAACATACCAGCCTGAACATTCAGCCTGCGCAATACGCCATCGTCGGTGAAAATCTGCTGGCAACCATTAAAGAGCTGCTGAATCCGGGTGAAGAGGCGCTGGCAGCCTGGGGCCGGGCCTATGGCGTACTGGCGGATGTGTTCATTAATCGCGAAGAGGAGATTTATCAGGCGACGGAGCAGCAAACCGGTGGCTGGCGCGGCACCCGTGCGTTTCGCATCAGTGCTATTGAGCAACAGAGCGAGGTGATTAAAAGCTTTACCTTCAGTCCGGCAGATGGCGGCCCGGTGGTGGCCTTTAAACCGGGTCAGTATCTGACGGTGCATCTGCAGCCCGCCAGTTTCGAACATCACCAGATTCGTCAGTACTCGCTTACTCACCTCAGTAATGGCAAAGATTATCGGATTGCGGTGAAACGTGAAGCGCAGGGCACCGTCTCCGGCTGGCTGCATCAGAATGGCAAAGTGGGTGATGAGCTGATGCTGGCCGCACCGCATGGCGACTTCTTCCTTGAGGTCGATGCTGCAACCCCGGTGGCGCTGATTTCCGCGGGGGTGGGTCAGACGCCGATGCTGGCCATGCTGCATGCCCTGGCGGCCCGTCAGCACCGCGCGCCGGTCAGCTGGCTGCACGCAGCAGAGAACGGCAAACAGCATGCATTTGGCCCGGAAGTGATAGCCACGGGCGCGCAGCTCACCGATTTCGTCAGTCAGGTCTGGTATCGCGATCCCGCCGCTGAAGATGCCGGTCGCTATGACGCGCAGGGTCTGATGGATATCACCGCGATCTCCGCACGTCTCGCCTCACCCGACACCCACTTCTACCTCTGCGGTCCACTGCCCTTTATGCAGCATGTGGTGGCACAACTGCGCGATGCCAGCGTGGAAGACACACGCATTCATTACGAACTCTTTGGCCCCCATAAAGGGATGTAATTGAGCAATAAAAAAAGCCCGCAGCGCGGGCTTTTTTATGCGGATAAAAAGACAATCAGATCGCCTCTTCATCCTCTTCGCCAGTACGGATGCGCACCACGCGCGCCACGTCGAAGACAAAGATTTTACCGTCACCGATTTTGCCGGTCTGCGCAGTGCGCATAATGGTCTCGACGCAGGTATCAACGATATCGTCGCCCACCACCATCTCGATTTTCACTTTAGGCAAAAAGTCGACCATATACTCTGCGCCGCGGTAAAGCTCGGTGTGCCCTTTCTGGCGGCCAAAACCTTTTACTTCACTCACGGTCATCCCGGTGATGCCGACTTCCGCTAAGGCTTCACGGACATCATCGAGTTTGAATGGTTTGATAATCGCATCAATCTTTTTCATGTCAGACCCTTTTTCACTCCCTCCATGGTCAGAGGGTTTATCAAGTATAAATGTTGCTGGCGCTGTCGGGCGGTAATATCCGGGATTATTCAGGTTGCCGCAAGCGCTGCCAGATTATGCTGACCGCACCCATTCTGATTCGGGCCTGAGCAGGCAACCTGCCGGTGTCACGCCGCAGCCTCCGCTACTCTTTGAAATCACTGGCATCCAGCTCATGACGAGACAGCAGCTTATAGAACTCCGTGCGGTTGCGTCCAGCCAGACGTGCGGCATTGGTCACATTGCCTTTAGTCATCTGCAACAGCTTACGCAGATAGTTCAGCTCAAACTGATTGCGCGCCTCAGCAAAGGTCGGCAAAGCGCTGTTCTCACCGCTCAGCGCCTGCTCCACCAGCGCATCGCTGATTACCGGCGATGAGCTCAGCGCCACACACTGCTCAATCACGTTAACCAGCTGGCGCACATTGCCCGGCCAGCTGGCCGCCATCAACCGCTTCATCGCATCAACGGAAAAACTGCGGATCTGCGGTTTATGCCGTTCCGCCGCCTGACGCAGCAGATGATTAGCCAGCAGCGGAATATCTTCAGTGCGCTGATGCAGCGCCGGAATCTTCAGGTTCACAACATTAAGACGATAGAAGAGATCCTCACGAAACTCCTTTTTCTCCATCGCCTTGGGCAAATCGCGATGCGTGGCTGAAATAATGCGCACGTCGATCTCAATATCATGATCGCTGCCCAGCGGCCTGACCTTACGCTCCTGCAACACCCGCAGCAACTTAACCTGTAGCGGTTGCGGCATATCGCCAATCTCATCCAGGAACAGCGTGCCACCACCTGCAGTTTTAAACAGGCCGTCACGGGCACTGACTGCGCCGGTAAAGGCCCCTTTGGCATGCCCGAACAGCTCTGACTCCAGTAGCTGCTCCGGCAGTGCGCCACAGTTAATGGCGACAAAGGGCTTACCGTTTCGCGGGCTGGCGGCGTGAATCGCCTGAGCCAGCATCTCTTTACCGGTACCGCTCTGCCCGTTAATCAGCACGCTGACATCCGACTGCGCCACCATGTGCGCCTGCTCCAGCAGCCGCAACATCAGCGGGCTGCGGGTGACGATCGCTTCACGCCAGCGGTCATCGCTGACTGGCGCCTGCTGAGCCAGTGCTTCATCAATCGCTTTGTAGAGCGCATCTTTATCCACCGGCTTGGTCAGGAAGCTGAAGACGCCCTGCTGCGTGGCGGAAACCGCGTCCGGGATTGAGCCGTGCGCCGTCAGGATAATTACTGGCAGACCGGTGTGGCGTTTCTGGATCTCGCCAAACAGCGCCAGACCATCCATCTCATCCATTCGCAGGTCGCTGATCACCAGCTCGATCTTCTCTTTCTGCAACAGACGCAACGCTTCGGGGCCGCTGGCCGCGGTGGTGACCTGATAACCTTCGCTGCGAAGACGCATGCCCAGCAGCTTCAGCAGGCTGGGATCGTCATCCACCAGCAGCAGTTTTGCCGCTTGTCTGACCATTATTGCTCCTCATCCTGCGGCAACGCAGTGCCGTGGCCGCTGTCAGAAACATCCGGGGCTTTCCGCGATGAAAGCTGGCGCTCAATATCAGTAAGCCGCTCCAGCTTATGCTGCGTGTCGCTGAGCTGCTGCTGCTGTTTAACCATCTGCTGACGTATCGCCTCCAGCTGGGTATCGCTGCTCTGTTGCAGATGGACATAACGGGTACGCGCTTCACTCAGGTCGAGCTGCGCGGCCTGATTACTGCGCCACAACTGGAGCAGCGGACGCACAGACTGCGGGAAATCGCTGCTGTAGCGATCCAGGGTTTCAACATAGCGACGACGCTCCACTGGCGTCACGTTGCCGTTCGACATCAGCACGCCCTGCTTGAAAGCGCGCGACCAGCTTTCAACCGGCCAGCGGTGGGCTTCGGCTCGGGCCTCGGCGGGGGAAAGGCGTTCAGCGCAATCGATCGCCCGCATCCAGTAGAGGGGATTACTCAGTGCCGCACTATTCTCTATCGTCCACAGGTCACTGCAGCGGGTCGCCAGGTAATCAGCCACTCTGATCTCGGGTTCCGCCACCTGATGGCCTGACGGCAGGGATGAGGTGGCCGGGGAGGTCGTACATCCGCTGAGCAGCAGCGTGGTCAGTGTGCTCAACAGCAAAGCGGGTAAATATTTCATCAGTCAGACATTCCCGGCGGTGGTGTTCAGTTCAATTCGAAAACAGACGTCAGCCTGCTCGCAGGAGACCAGCGTCAGGTCGCCATGCATACGGCGCAGGCAATCTTTGGCAATACTCAATCCCAGCCCGCTGCCTTTTACCGGCCCTTTGCGCTGCTGGCTACCCTGGAAAAAAGGTTCGAAAATCATTGCCTGTTCTTCCGGCGGGATCGGCGTACCGCTGTTCGCGACATCAATCCAGACCCGATCGCCCTGCTGCTGACTGCGCAGCCAGATGGTACCGGATTCGCTGCCGTAGTTCACGGCGTTCGAATAGAGATTATCGATGACCCGCATCAGTAACATCGGTTCGGCAAGGCAGTGACTGACCGCCAGATCGACAACCGTCTGCATGAGTTTGGCGCGCGCCGAGAGTGCGTGTGCATTCACCACCCCCGCCACAATTTCCGCCACGCTGACCGGTTCCAGCTGGATCGGGCCATCTGCCAGTTTACGGTTGTAATCAAGCAGCTGTTCAATCAGCCGCTGCAGATGACGGCTGCTGCCGTCGAGGATAGTGACCACCTCTTTTTGATCGGCGTTCAGCGACCCGGCTACCTCGTCCGCCAGCAGTTCGGTGCCTTCACGCAGGCTGGCCAGCGGCGTTTTCAGTTCGTGAGAAAGATGGCGCAGGAATTCATGGCGCTGCGATTCCAGCCACTGAAGCCGTTCGCTGAGCCAGACGATGCGCTGTCCCAGCGAGCGTAACTCGCGCGGGCCGCGAAATGTCACACTGTTACCCAGTTCCCGGCCTTCGCCAAGCCGGTTGATCATCCGCTCAATACGCTTGACCGGCCCGATAATCATGCCGGTAAACAGCGTCATCAACGCCAGACTGATGATAAACAGAATCAGCGCCTGCCAGCCAAAAAACTGGCCGCGATCGGCAATTTCGCGCTGCAGCTGAAGGCCGCGCGAAAACACCACTTCGCGCGTGTCCTGCACCATCTGCGCATTGGTGGCAGAAAAACGATCCAGCGCCTCTGCGGCAGGCGTAACCGGATTACCGTTATCGCACTTTAACGGTGTCAGCAGCGGCAACGTCGCCTGTAAAGTCTGGAATGCGGGCAGCTCGGGCAGGCTGGCGCTGTGCGAACTCAGCATCTGGCTGTAGCGGGTGTGCTGGGTCTGATAAAGGCGCGCCAGAGAGGCATCATCCAGCACGCAGTACTGGCGATAGCTGCGCTCCAGCTCCACCGCCGTTCGCGCCATCGCCTCACTTCTGCGAACGTCGGTGAAGGTATTGCGGTTGGTATCCGCTGCCTGTTCGCTTAATGCAGAGAGACTTTCCCACGCCTGCCAGGCCAGCACCAGCAACGGCAGCAGCACCAGTACAAACGCCATCAGCACCAGCTGACGCAGAGAACGGGGAAATAAACGCCATTTTTTCACGCAGCCGCTTCCTTAAGATTTGCTGTCTGGATGCTAACGGACTCTGTCAGCGGAAGAAAGGTGTCAGCGGAAGAAAGGGGAACAAAAGAAAACGGCAGGCTCAATGGCCTGCCGCTGGCACGACGCGTGATGCATCGCGTAAAAATGGGTGGAGCCTTACTCAACGTTACGTCCGGTGTTTGATAACGCAAGCGATTATCGGTCAGTTGGACGGCAGGCTCCGTTTGGTGCGTCATTCGGGCTTTATGAGCTCTTCTCCGCTAAGCGGGGCAATCATAAACAGGTGAATGAGCAGCTGCATGAGTATAGCAAGTTCCATGCCAGAAAATAAATCATTATATTTTTCAGCAGATTGAATAAGCTTACCGGACAACTGTTGCGCAAAATCTGATTACAGTAAGTGAAAACTGTCTCCGCAGAGCGACATGAAATCGCGCCTGATGGGTGCTCATTAAAAATCAACGAGATAGATGTCGCCATAAAGAGACAGTGCGAGATGCTCATTGTCGCCATTTGCCAACAGAGCCACAAAAAAAACAGGAGGCACACTGGCCTCCTGCTCTTTTCAGCGGATTAAATTAACCCAGCTGTTTACGCGCATTGCGGAATATACGCATCCACGGGCTATCTTCGCCCCACTCTGCCGGATGCCAGGAGTTGCTGACGGTGCGGAACACCCGCTCCGGATGCGGCATCATGATAGTGACGCGACCACTTTCATTGGTCACGGCAGTGATGCCGTTTGGTGAGCCATTCGGGTTAGCCGGATAGGTTTCTGTTACCTTGCCGAAGTTATCGACAAAGCGCAGTGCAACCAGCCCTTTCGACTCCAGCGCCGCCAGATGTGAAGCATCACGCACTTCAACAAAGCCTTCACCGTGCGAAACGGCGATAGGCATATGCGAACCGGCCATGCCGTCCAGCAACAGCGAGGGACTGGCGGCCACTTCTACCAGACTGAAGCGCGCTTCAAAGCGCTCAGACTGGTTACGCACAAAGCGTGGCCAGAGATCGCTGCCTGGGATCAGTTCACGCAGATTAGACATCATCTGGCAACCGTTGCAGACGCCCAGCGCCAGGGTTTGCGGACGGTGGAAGAAGGTTTCGAACTCGTCACGCACGCGCGGGTTGAACAGAATCGATTTCGCCCAGCCTTCACCGGCACCCAGCACATCGCCGTAAGAGAAGCCGCCACAGGCGACCAGCGCCTGGAACTCTTCCAGACCGCGACGTCCGGCCAGCAGATCGCTCATGTGAACGTCAATGGCGGTGAAGCCTGCCCGATCAAAGGCGGCTGCCATCTCTACATGGGAGTTCACGCCCTGCTCACGCAGCACCGCGACCCTTGGACGTGCGCCAGTGGCGATCATCGGGGCAGCAACATCTTCCTGCGGATTAAAGGTCAGATTAACGTTTAGGCCAGGATCGCTGTCGTTTTTCTTCGCTTCATGTTCCTGATCGGCACATGCCGGGTTGTCGCGCAGACGCTGCATCTGCCAGGTGGTTTCCGCCCACCAGGTTCGCAACGTGTTGCGGCTTTCACTGTAGACCGCGCTGTCACCAGAACGGATCACAAAGCGATCGCCCGGCTGCGCGCTGCCCAGCAGATGTGTCGAGCCGGCAAGACCTTGATCCGCCAGGATCTGCTCAACCACGGCGCGATCGGCGGCGTTGATCTGAATCACCGCACCCAGCTCTTCGGTAAACAGGGCGGCCAGCGCATCGTTACCCAGCGAGGCGATGTCAACGTCAACACCGCAGTGACCGGCAAAGGCCATCTCGGCCAGCGTCACCAGCAGACCACCGTCGGAGCGATCGTGATAAGCCAGCAGTTTCTGCTCAGCCACCAGCGCCTGGATGGCATTGAAGAAGCCCGCCAGCTGAGCGGCATCGCGCACGTCGGCAGGTTTGTCGCCAAGCTGACGATAAACCTGTGACAGCGCCGTTGCGCCCAGCGTATTCGCGCCGTTGCCCAGATCGATCAGCAGCAGCAGGTTATCCTGATCGGCCTGCAGTTGTGGCGTGACGGTGCGACGGACATCTTCGACGCGGGCAAAAGCGGTAATCACCAGCGACAGCGGTGAGGTCATTTCGCGCTGTTCGCTGCCTTCCTGCCAGCGTGTTTTCATCGACATCGAATCTTTACCGACCGGGATGGTGATCCCCAGCGCCGGACAAAGCTCCTCGCCGACCGCTTTCACCGCCGCATATAAACCGGCATCTTCACCCGGATGACCGGCTGCGGACATCCAGTTTGCGGAAAGCTTCACACGCTTCAGCGAACCAATATGGGTAGCCGCCAGGTTGGTCAGGGCTTCACCGACCGCCAGACGACCCGACGCTGCGAAATCCAGCAGCGCAACCGGTGAACGTTCGCCCAGTGCAAACGCTTCGCCGTGGTAGCTGTCGAGGCTGGCGGTAGTCACCGCACAGTTGGCAACCGGGATCTGCCACGGTCCCACCATCTGGTCGCGCGCCACCATGCCGGTCACGCTGCGGTCACCGATGGTGATCAGGAAGGTTTTTTCCGCCACGGCAGGCAGATGCAGCACGCGGTTCACCGCATCGACCAGCGTAATGCCGTCACGCTGCAGGGCAGTGCCCTGCGTCTGCTGCGTCACCACATCCCGCGTCATCTTCGGCGTTTTGCCCAGCAGGACATCAAGTGGCATATCGATCGGTTTATTACCGAAATGACTATCTTCCAGGCTCAGGTGCAGCTCTTCGGTGGCTTCACCAATGACCGCGAACGGTGCGCGTTCGCGCTGACAAATCGCCTCAAACTGCGCCAGCTGATCGGGTGCCACTGCCATCACATAACGTTCCTGTGATTCGTTACACCAGACCTCCAGCGGACTCATGCCTGGCTCATCACTCAGGATGTCACGCAGGTTAAACCGGCCGCCACGACCGCCATCGCTGACCAGCTCCGGCATCGCATTGGAGAGGCCGCCAGCGCCCACGTCGTGGATAAACAGAATCGGGTTCTCTTCGCCCAGCTGCCAGCAGCGGTCAATCACTTCCTGACAACGGCGTTCCATTTCCGGGTTATCACGCTGTACCGAGGCAAAGTCGAGATCGGCGTCAGACTGGCCCGAGGCCATCGATGACGCCGCGCCGCCGCCCAGGCCGATGTTCATTGCCGGACCGCCCAGCACCACCAGCTTCGCGCCTACGGTGATTTCACCTTTCTGCACGTGATCGGCACGGATATTCCCGATGCCGCCCGCCAGCATAATCGGCTTATGGTAGCCACGCAGCTCAGTGCCGTTGTGGCTGGTGACCTGCTCTTCATAGGTACGGAAGTAACCATTCAGAGCCGGACGACCAAATTCATTGTTAAATGCAGCGCCGCCCAGCGGGCCATCGGTCATAATTTCCAGCGCACTGACGATGCGGTCCGGTTTGCCGAAGTCCTCTTCCCACGGCTGTTCAAAGCCTGGGATACGCAGGTTCGATACGGAGAAACCGACAAGGCCCGCTTTTGGCTTAGAACCCCTTCCGGTTGCGCCTTCATCACGGATTTCACCACCGGAACCGGTCGCAGCACCAGGCCACGGCGAGATGGCCGTTGGGTGGTTATGGGTTTCCACCTTCATCAGGATGTGTGCGGCTTCCTGATGCCAGCGGTATTCGCTCTCTCCGGCGTCAGCAAAGAAGCGGCCAACCTCTGAGCCTTCCATCACGGCGGCGTTATCTTTGTAAGCAGAGAGCACGTAGTCCGGCGTCTGCTCCATGGTGTTTTTGATCATCTTAAACAGCGACTTTGGCTGTTTCTCGCCGTCGATAATCCAGTCGGCGTTGAAGATCTTGTGACGACAGTGCTCAGAGTTCGCCTGCGCAAACATATAGAGTTCAATGTCGTTGGGATTGCGGCCCAGTGCGGTAAACGCCGCCACCAGGTAGTCGATTTCATCGTCGGCCAGCGCCAGACCCAGGGAGATATTCGCCTGAACCAGCGCCTGACGGCCCTCACCCAGCAGATCGACACTTTTCACCGGCTGTGGCGTGTGATGCGCGAACAGCTGTTCAGCCTGCGCCAGATCGCCGAAGACCGTTTCCATCATCCGATCGTGCAGCAGTGTGCCCAGCGTTTGCCACTGCGCTTCCGTCAGTTGCGGGGCCTGTACATAAAAGGCCAGGCCGCGCTCCAGACGACGTACCTGCGGCAGGCCGCAGTTGTGGGCAATGTCAGTGGCTTTGGATGACCAGGGCGAAATGGTGCCGGGACGAGGCGTCACCAGCAGCAGACGACCCTGTGGGGCATGTTCAGCGAGAGAGGGACCATATTTCAGCAGGCGCTGCAGACGGCTCTGTTCGTCAGCGCTTAAGGGCGTGCTGACATCAGCAAAATGGATGTACTCAGCGTAAATATCACTCACCGGCAGATGAGCGTCCTGAAAGCGGGTCAGCAGTTTGTTTACACGAAATGCCGACAGGGCGGGCGAACCACGCAGAATTTCCATTAATAAATCTCTCGTCAGGGCGCCGGGCGACGCTTCATTGGGCGCAACAGGGAAAACGGGGCGTATTATAGAGAAAGCGACCTCGCGACGAAACCGTTTGCGCACAATTTTTGGCGACCCGGATTTGCCTGAATTTTGCGCAAAAGCTGCTATAAAAGTTGCTCAGCGTGATTTTGTTGCGCAAAATGCCCCTCGCTCTGGGAGTTCAAAGAAGACAAATACTGCCTTTAAAAGACAGAGGCCTTAGAGCCAGCGAGAGATAACTATTTGAAACGCCTAAAATTTAATTATCTGTTTATCGGTCTGGTTGCCGTGCTGTTAGCGTTAGCGCTATGGCCATCCATTCCCTGGTATGGGGGTGGGCAGGACCAGATTTCACAGATTAAATCACGGGGAGTACTGCGTGTCAGTACCATCAATTCCCCGTTGACTTACTACACAGTGAACCAATCTCCGGCCGGTATGGATTATGAGCTGGCAAAACGCTTCGCCGATTATCTGGGCGTCAAACTCAAGGTGACAGTACGTCCCAACCTGAGCGATCTGTTTGACGATTTAGATGATGGCAAAGCCGATTTGCTGGCCGCGGGTCTGAACTACAACAGCGAACGCCTGACCCGCTATCAGACCGGGCCAGGCTACTACAACGTTTCGCAGCAGCTGGTCTATCGCGTGGATAAGCCGCGCCCTAAAAACCTCGGTGACTTAAAGGGGCGGCTGACTGTTGCATCAGGATCGGCGTATCTGTCAACGCTGAAGAGCGCGCGGTCAAACCAGTACCCCGATCTGGACTGGGCGATCTCCACCGATCAAAGTCCTAAAGCCCTGCTGGAAGCGGTGGCAGACGGCAAGCTCGACTATACGATTGGTGACTCCGTGACCATCGCTCTGTTGCAGCGCATCTATCCGCAGCTGGCGGTGGCGTTTGATGTCACTGATGAAGAGCCGGTCACCTGGTATGTGAGGCACAGCGATGACGACAGCCTGAATGCCGCGATGCTCGACTTCTTTAACGGTATGGGTGAAGAAGGGGCGATGGCGCGGCTGGAGGAGAAATATCTCGGCCACGTCGGCACCTTTGATTATGTCGATACCCGCACTTTCCTGCGCGCCATCGACAACACGCTGCCTGACATCAAACCGCTGTTTGAGAAGTACGCCACCAGCATTGACTGGCGACTGCTGGCGGCGATCTCCTATCAGGAGTCGCACTGGAACCCGCAGGCCACCTCCCCTACCGGCGTGCGCGGCATGATGATGCTGACCCGTAACACCGCTGAGAGCCTGGATGTGGGCGACCGGACCGATCCCGAACAGAGCATTCGCGGCGGCAGTCAGTATCTGCAGGATATGATGGCGAAGGTGCCGCAGACCATCCCGGAAGATGAGCGCATCTGGTTTGCGCTGGCGGCCTATAACATGGGCTATGCCCATATGCTGGATGTCCGTAAACTCACTGCCCGCCAGGGGGGTAATCCGGATAGCTGGGCGGATGTGAAGCTGCGTCTGCCCATGCTGAGCCAGAAGCGTTACTACACTCAGACAGCTTATGGCTATGCCCGTGGGCATGAAGCCTATAACTATGTGGAGAACATCCGCAAATATCAGTTAAGCCTGGTGGGTTATCTGCAGGAGCAGGAAAAACGCCTGGCGCAGCAGGCTGAAGCACAACAAGCACAGGCCGAACTGGCCAAAGGCTATCCGGCGGTCGAACCAAAGATCGCCATGAATTAATTCTGGCGTTGCGCCTGCCGCAGCGCTTTTTTCTGCTCGCGACGCATACGGAAGAAGTCGCTCAGCATAGCGGCACACTCTTCAGCCAGCACGCCGCTCTGTAATTCAACCTGATGATTCATGCCGGGGTGCCCCAGCACATCGAGCAGCGATCCTGCCGCTCCACTTTTGATATCGTGCGCACCGTAGACCAGCCGGCTGATGCGGCTGTGAACCATGGCGCCGGCGCACATCACGCACGGCTCCAGCGTCACGTAGAGCGTGGTGTCCAGCAGACGATAATTTTCCAGTACTTTACCGCCCTGCCGCAACGCCATAATCTCCGCATGCGCCGTCGGATCGTGCTGGCCGATGGGCCGGTTCCAGCCTTCACCGATCACCCGGTCATTCTGAACCAGCACCGCACCCACCGGCACTTCGTCCTGCTCCCAGGCCCGGCGCGCCAGGTCAAGCGCATGGCGCATCCAGTATTCATCTTGTTGTTTCATGCTGACCACTCCGGGCGACAGAAAAGCGGCGCATTATAGCGGTCTCACCGATCCTTTAGAAACTTATTCCAGCTGTTGCAGCTCACCTGCGGGTGTTACGCGCCAGCGATGCTGACAGAAAAACAGCAGCGGGTTGTCCTGTTTGCTGTCGCTATAGCCGCTGTAGAGCTGTAGCGGCGTGCCGATTTTCTCTTCCAGCTGTGCCACTTTCTCATGGCCGAGGCAGCGCATTGCCAGTACCCGCCCGCCCCAGCCGCGCTGCATCTGACTGGCAATCAGCTTCACGCGTGGCAGAAACGCGGAGTCGTAATAGACCTGCTCCACCAGAGACTGTGGCGATCCGGTGATAAGCCAGACGTCAGCATCATCACTGCCGAGGTAATCGGTCAGGCGCTGCTGAACCACCGGAAAGGCTTTAACGCGCAGGCGGAACCACTGCGCAAATTCGGCTTCGAGTTGCAGCAGCGTCCGCTCAGAACGGCCAAAAGTAATAGACCAGAGCAGCAGGCTCATGGGCCAGCGTGCCGCACGGCCTTTAAACAGCAAGCCGATACCCACTACCGGCAATAACGGCACCACCAGCAGCAGATTAAGCGGTCGGCGACGCAGCAGATAGCGCATAAAAGTGCCGAACATGTCCTGCTGGTGCAAAGTGCCATCCAGGTCAAAAAATACGACGCGACGTTGTGTTCCCCTGGTCAAACAACTCTCCTTCAGGCTGATTCTGGAATGATAAAGAGTAGTGTAGCCATCATCAGGCGCTACGGCGATGACTGTCATTTTTAATTCCGATGACTACAATGCCTGATGAATAGTTTATTCTTCACAGATTATCCCTGAATTACGAGGATTGGGCATGAGTTCATTGCTGCGCATTCGCCAGCTTTATCCACGTCTGGCATTGAACGAGCGTCGGCTGGCTGATTTTCTACTGTCGCAACCCGATCGGGCGCGCCACCTGAGTTCGCAAAAGCTGGCGGAAGAGTCTGGCGTCAGCCAGTCGAGCGTGGTGAAGTTTGCTCAGAAACTGGGATACAAAGGTTTTCCGGCGCTTAAGCTGGCTCTGAGTGAGTCACTGGCGGACAAAGATGCCATTACCGTGCATAACCATATCCTCAGCGACGATCCCCTTAAAATGGTGGGTGAGAAGCTGCTGACGGAGAAACTCTCGGCGATCCGCGCCACGCTGGATATCAACAGCGAAGAGAAACTCAACGATGTGTTACAGCTGCTGAAAAATGCCCGGCGTATTTTACTGGTGGGCATCGGCGCTTCGGGTCTGGTGGCGAAGGACTTCTCCTGGAAGCTGATGAAGATTGGCATCAATGCGGTGGCGGAGCAGGATATGCACGCCCTGCTGGCCAGCGTGCAGGCGATGGGGCCAGGCGATGTGCTGCTCGCCATCTCTTACACCGGTGAACGGCGGGAGATCAATCTGGCCGCGCAGGAGGCGGTTCAGGTAGGCGCCGATGTGGTGGCCTTTACCGGCTTTACGCCGAATACGCTGCAACAGAGCGCCAGTTACTGTCTCTATACGGTGGCGGAGGAGCAGAGTACCCGCAGCGCGGCCATCTCCTCGACCACGGCGCAACTGGCCCTGACCGATCTGCTGTTTATGGCGCTGGTGCAAAACGATCCGGAACGCGCGTCCAGTCATATTCGCCACAGCGAAGCGCTGGTGAAAAAGCTGGTCTGATCAGCGGCAGCGCGTATAATACCCGCGCTTTTTCTGTTGTTATCAGGTGGGTAAAATGGCGCTGTTGATTACGGCCAGATGCATTAACTGCGATATGTGTGAACCGGAGTGCCCGAACCAGGCCATTTCACTGGGCGTTGCGATCTATGAGATTGATGTCAGCCGCTGCACGGAATGCGTCGGGCATTATGAGACGCCAACCTGTCAGCAGGTATGCCCCATCGACAACACCATCATCATTGACCCACAGCACACCGAATCACGCGATGCGCTGTGGGAGAAGTTCGTGCTGCTGCACGGCTAGCTTTCAATGATCACCGTGGCGCAGGCGTAGTGACGCTCATCGGCCAGCGTCACGTGAACGTGTTTAACGCCCAGCCTCTCTGCCACTTCAGCGGCATGCTGAAAGAAGCGTAATCCCGGTTTTCCCAGCGCATCGTTGTAAACTTCAAACTGATTAAACGCCAGACCACCGCGAATACCGGTGCCAAAGGCTTTTGCCGCCGCCTCTTTTACCGCAAAGCGTTTAGAGAGAAAGCGCACCGGCTGCTTGTGCGCCTGATATTGCTGCCATTCGGCTTCGCTCAGCACCCGCCGTGCCAGCCGGTCGCCGGAGCGTTCAATCACCCCGGCGATACGTTCAATCTCAACGATGTCCGTACCCAGTCCCAGAATAGCCATCAGCGACGGGCTTCACGCAGCAGTTGCTTCATCTCTTTGACCGCATCCGGCAGGCCACTCATCACCGCACGACCAATAATCGCATGGCCGATATTCAGCTCATGCATTTCCGGCAGCGCCGCAATCGGCAGCACGTTGTGATAGGTCAGACCGTGACCGGCATTGACCTTCAGTCCCAGGCTGGCGGCAAAGGTCGCGGCGTGGCGGATACGCGCCAGCTCAGCGTCACGCGCCAGTCCCTCTGGTGCTTCGGCGTAGGCGCCGGTATGGATTTCGATGTAAGGCGCGCCGCTGGCCACGGCCGCTTCAATCTGACGGTGATCGGCATCGATAAACAGCGAAACCAGAATGCCTGCGTCACTCAGCAGTCGTACGGCCGCGTTCATCTTCTCCTGCTGCCCCGCCACATCCAGCCCGCCTTCAGTGGTCACTTCCTGACGCTTTTCCGGCACCAGACAGCAGAAATGGGGCTGGATATCACAGGCGATGCCGATCATCTCATCGGTGACCGCCATCTCCAGATTCATACGCGTCTGGATAGTGTCACGCAGGATACGCACGTCGCGATCAGTGATGTGACGGCGATCTTCGCGCAGGTGCACGGTAATACCGTCTGCGCCCGCCTGCTCGGCGATAAACGCCGCCTGCACCGGATCGGGATAGTTTGTCCCACGGGCGTTACGCACCGTAGCAATGTGATCGATATTGACGCCTAACAGCAACTCAGCCATGACCATCCTCACTTCTTTTTCATCGTGATGTTGAGTGTACCGCGCAAAGTTAAACAGGCGGTACGACCCGCGCTATTCTTCTGCCTGTTCAGGCTTTTTCTTCGGGATAAACTGGCGGAACAGCTCCTGACTCTTCAGCGGCTTGCCACCAAGATAGGGCTTCAGGGCGATGCGGGTAAACCGCTTCGCGGCGCGCAGAGTGTCGGCATCGGGAAACTCTCGCTCGCACAGGGCGCGCAATTCGCGGCCGGTAAAGCTGCGCTGATTGACCACCAGGCTGGCAATAAAGCCGCGCTCTTCGCGGTAGCTGTACGTCATGTTGTCGCTGACCGGCTCGCCGCTGCCGGCGCAGTGCAGGAAATCGACGCCATAACCCAGGTGACCGAGCAGCGCCAGTTCAAAACGCCGCAGTGCCGGTTCGGGCTTGCCGTGCGTTGAGGCTAATGCCTGAAGGCAGTTGAGATAGTCGAAGAAGAGTTCTGAGAAGGGGAATTCCTGCTGCAATACGCGAGAGACCAGCTCATTGACGTAGAGACCGCAGTAGAGCGTGATGCCGCTGAGCGGTAAGGCCAGCGACACCGCTTCGGCATTGCGCAGGGTTTTGACTTCCCCGCGCCCGCTCCAGCGAACCAGCAGCGGGGTAAAAGGCTGTAACGCCCCCTTCAGCTGCGAGCGCCGCGAACGTGCGCCCTTGGCCAGAACCCGCACCCGCCCTTCGCTTTCGCTGAACAGGTCGAGCAGCAGACTGGTTTCGCTGAAGGGGCGACTATGCAGCACAAAGGCGCGTTGCCAGCCTTCCATTGAATCAGAGATCGTCTGTATAACCCAGGCTGCGCAGCGCACGTTCGTCATCTGCCCAGCCGGATTTCACTTTCACCCACAGTTCTAGATGCACTTTCGCTTCGAACATCTCTTCCATGTCTCGGCGCGCTTCTGTTCCGATGACTTTGATTTTGGCGCCTTTGTTGCCAATCACCATCTTCTTCTGCCCTTCGCGCTCAACCAGAATCAGACCGTGAATGTCGTAACCGCCACGTTCGTTGGTCACGAAGCGCTCGATCTCAACCGTAACGGAGTAAGGCAGTTCAGCCCCCAGGAAGCGCATCAGTTTTTCACGGATAATCTCTGACGCCATGAAACGCTGTGAGCGGTCGGTGATGTAATCTTCCGGGAAGTGATGATCGGCCTGCGGCAGATGCTTGCGGGTAATCGCCGCAATGGTATCGACGTTTTTGCCGCTCTCAGCAGAAATAGGCACGATATCGAGGAAGTTCATCTGCTGGCTCAGGAACTGCAGATGCGGCAGCAGAATGCTTTTATCCTGGATGTTATCGACCTTATTGATCGCCAGCACCACCGGCACTTTATTGTCGCGCAGTTTGCCCAACACCATCTCATCATCGGGCGTCCAGCGGGTGCCTTCAACCACGAAGATCACCAGTTCTACGTCGCCAATAGAGCTGCTGGCTGCGCGGTTCATCAGACGGTTAATGGCGCGCTTCTCTTCCATGTGCAGACCGGGAGTATCGACGTAGATCGCCTGATATTCGCCTTCGGTATGAATGCCCATGATGCGGTGGCGCGTGGTTTGCGGCTTACGCGAGGTGATCGACACCTTCTGCCCCAGCAACTGGTTCAGTAAGGTGGATTTACCGACGTTTGGTCGGCCAACAATCGCGACAAAGCCGCAATAAGTAACGTTTTCGCTCATTCGAGTCCTGAATTGTTCAGCGCCTGATGCGGCGCCGAAAGAGTGCTATTTGAGTCATGTGTCATTCAGCGTCTTCTGACGCCGGGATAGAGTGTCGGGTTAATGGTTCAGTGCCGGTTTCGGCACTGTCACCCCGACAGATCTATTCAAGACCTAATTTTATCAGTGCCTGTTCAGCCGCTGCCTGCTCAGCTTTACGACGGCTGGAGCCGACGCCGACAACCGGCTCGGCCATGCCACTCACCTGACAGTGAATGGTGAATTCCTGATCGTGGGCTTCGCCACGTACCTGTACTACCAGATAACTTGGCAGCGGCAGATGACGTCCCTGCAGATACTCCTGCAGGCGCGTTTTCGGATCTTTTTGTTTGTCGCCAGGACTGATTTCGTCGAGGCGGGTCTGATACCAGTCGAGGATCAGCTGCTCTACCCGCTCAATACTGCTGTCGAGGAAGATACCGCCAATCAGCGCTTCCACCGTATCCGCCAGGATCGATTCACGACGGAAACCGCCGCTTTTCAGCTCACCGGGTCCCAGGCGCAGGCACTCGCCAAGATCAAATTCGCGAGCCATTTCAGCCAGCGTGTTGCCCCGCACCAGCGTGGCGCGCATGCGGCTCATGTCACCTTCATCAACCCGCGGGAAGCGGTGATAAAGGGCATTAGCAATCACATAGCTAAGAATAGAATCGCCAAGAAATTCCAGGCGTTCGTTGTGCTTACTGCTGGCGCTGCGGTGAGTCAGGGCCTGCTGTAACAGTTCCGAATGAGTAAAAGTGTAGCCCAGTTTGCGCTGAAGCTTGTTAATCAGGATGGGGTTCATGCGATTCCAGTTCTTTGTTGCGTCTGTGACTCTGCATACCAAACGGGGCTGGTAATCCAACACGTTCCGTTTGGTGTGCAGTGGCCTCCCTGAGGAGGCCACCCGATTTGCCTGTTAATCAGACAATAATGTTAGTGGATACCACCGATGCGACTGAATCGCACGCCGGTTGGCCACTGGCCTTCTTGTTTCTCAAAGCTCATCCAGATAGCGACCGCTTTACCGACCAGATTACGCTCCGGGACAAAGCCCCAGTAGCGGCTGTCGGCGCTGTTATCACGGTTGTCGCCCATCATGAAGTATTGCCCTTTCGGCACGACCCAGCTCGCCTGCGGCTGACCCGGCTGCTGATAATACATGCCTGCCTGACTCTGCGCTTCGTTTACCAGCAGAATGTCATGCGTCACGTTACCGATTGTCTCTTTGCGGGTTCCCAGGCGCAAACCACCGCGCAGGGTATCGCCCTGCGGCACCTGATAAAAACCGTTGCCGGTTTCGTTGCCATCAAAGCCGCTAAAGGTCTGAACAAAGTTGCTTGGCTCAACGTCGGTGTAAGTTACCGCTAACGCTGTGTCACAGGCTTTATCATCGGAGCAGGTCGGTTTCACCGTCAGCGTTTTGCTGTAAGGATCATAAATGACTTTGTCGCCCGGCAGGCCGATAACGCGCTTAATGTAATCCAGGCTCGGATCTTTCGGGTATTTAAATACCGCGATATCGCCGCGCTTCGGCTGACCGGTTGGGATCAGCGTCGTCTGGGTGATCGGATCCTTGATGCCGTAAGCAAACTTCTCCACCAGGATAAAGTCACCAATCAACAGCGTCGGCATCATCGAGCCAGAGGGAATCTGGAATGGTTCGTAGATAAACGAACGCACGATGAAAACCACGGCCAGCACCGGGAACACGGATGCGGTCGTTTCAACCCAGCCTGGCTTTGCAGCGACCTTCGCCAGCGTTTTGCTGTCGAGCGCGTTACCGGTCTGTGCCTGAGCCTCAGCCTGTTTCGCGCGACGCGCGGGTGCCCATTTAAAACGATCAATTACCCATACGATGCCAGTAATCAGCGTCGCTATCGCCAGAATCAGGGCGAACATATTAGCCATTGGAAATCCTTATTTGCTGTCCTTACCGACATGCAGAATGGCGAGGAACGCTTCCTGTGGCAGCTCAACGTTACCAACCTGCTTCATTCGCTTCTTACCATCTTTCTGCTTCTGCAACAGTTTCTTCTTACGGCTGACGTCACCGCCATAACACTTGGCGAGAACGTTTTTACGCAGCTGTTTCACCGTTGAACGCGCGATAATGTGGTTGCCGATGGCAGCCTGAATCGCAATATCAAACTGCTGACGCGGGATGAGCTCTTTCATTTTCTCAACCAGATCGCGTCCGCGATAAGGCGCGTTGTCACGGTGGGTAATCAGTGCCAGCGCATCCACACGCTCAGAGTTAATCAGTACGTCAACGCGTACCATGTCTGAAGGCTGGAACCGTTTAAAGTTGTAATCCAGCGAGGCATAACCGCGCGAGGTTGATTTCAGACGGTCAAAGAAGTCGAGTACCACTTCAGCCATCGGAATTTCGTAAGTCAGTGCCACCTGATTGCCGTGGTAAACCATGTTGGTCTGCACGCCACGCTTCTCAATACAGAGCGTGATAACGTTGCCCAGATATTCCTGCGGCAGCAGCATGTGACATTCGGCAATCGGTTCACGCAGCTCTTCGATATTGTTCAGTGCCGGCAGCTTGGATGGGCTGTCGACATGAACGATTTCGCCGCTGGTCGTCACGACTTCATACACCACCGTCGGTGCGGTAGTGATCAGATCGAGATCGTATTCGCGCTCCAGACGCTCCTGGATGATCTCCATGTGCAGCAGACCGAGGAAGCCGCAGCGGAAACCAAAGCCCAGCGCCGTTGAGCTTTCTGGCTCATAGAACAGCGAGGCGTCGTTCAGGCTCAGCTTACCGAGCGCATCACGGAACGCTTCATAGTCGTCAGAGCTGATAGGGAACAGACCGGCGTAAACCTGTGGCTTCACTTTTTTAAAGCCTGGCAGCGCTTTGTCAGCCGGGTTACGTGCGGTAGTCAGCGTATCGCCCACTGGTGCGCCGAGGATATCTTTAATGGCGCAGACCAGCCAGCCTACTTCGCCGCAGTTCAGCTCATTACGATCAACCCGTTTCGGGGTGAAGATACCCAGCCGGTCAGCGTTATAAACCTGGCCGGTGCTCAGGACTTTGATCTTGTCGCCTTTGCGCATGGTGCCGTTTTTCACGCGCACCAGGGAAACAACACCCAGGTAGTTATCGAACCAGGAGTCGATAATCAGTGCCTGCAGCGGCGCTTCCGGATCGCCTTCTGGCGGCGGAATGTCGCGCACTAAGCGTTCCAGCACTTCCGGAACGCCGACGCCGGTTTTGGCTGAGCAGCGCACCGCGTCAGTTGCATCAATGCCGACGATATCTTCAATTTCCTGCGCGGCGCGATCGGGATCGGCAGCGGGCAGGTCAATTTTGTTCAGAACCGGCACCACTTCCAGATCCATCTCCATCGCGGTGTAGCAGTTCGCCAGTGTCTGCGCTTCAACACCCTGACCGGCATCCACCACCAGCAGCGCGCCTTCGCAGGCGGCCAGTGAGCGGGAAACTTCATAGGAGAAGTCTACATGTCCTGGGGTATCGATGAAATTGAGCTGGTAAGTTTGGCCGTCTTTCGCGTGGTAATCGAGTGTGACGCTCTGTGCTTTGATGGTGATGCCACGCTCGCGCTCCAGATCCATAGAGTCAAGAACCTGCGCAGCCATTTCACGAGCGGTGAGGCCGCCACAAATCTGAATCAGGCGGTCAGAGAGCGTAGATTTGCCATGGTCGATATGAGCGATGATGGAGAAATTTCTTATGTGCTTCATTTATTGGGATATCTTCGCTTAAAATTCAGTTGAAAACCTGAGCACAGACACATTCAGGAAGATCGCTCTTTACCCACAATCCTGTCAGCCTCATTAATGACGACGCATATTACACTGTTAACGCCGCGCATAAAAGAATGGAACGTGGTGGAAGCGAAACAGATATCTGCGCGAGGCAGAACAGACAAAGGCCGCGGGATGCGCGGCCTGGACGTGCGTTACGCTTCGCTTTCAACACGCAGCGCATCGGGAGGCAAGGCGATGTTCAGAATGACCGGCTGAAAGGCTTCCCGATCGCCGAATTTCATTGAAACGCCTTTGGCGACAATAAAACCCCCGATGCCGCCCAGCAGCGCACCGCAGGCGGCGGCCAGATCGCTGCTGAACAGCGCCTGAAACAGCCCGGAAACCAGGAACAGGCCAAACAGCGGCGTCATGTAGACCAGCAGCGCTGAACCCAGCAGGCTGCTCTCTTTGATACCAAGTTCAATCCGCTGCCCCGGCTGCAGCGGCTTGCTGCTGGCGATTTGCATCACGTGGGCATTCTTCGGACCGAGCTTATTCAGCATATGGCTGCCACAGCCTTTACGCGCCTGGCAGCTGTTGCAGGAGGTTTTTGCTTCGGTGTGCAGCGTGGCGATGCCATCCTGCCATGCCACCACGGTGGCCCATTCTCTCATCATTTTTGTGACCCCAGGTCGATGCTGTCCGCAATACGTTTTGCGGTCGAGGGCGGTAATTCGCCGATCACCGCTATTTCGTTATTATTGCGTACAACGGTCTGTACCGTACGACGCCCAGTGCGCAATGTCTGCGTTGTGCTGGTTTTATCGGCCGGCGTCACGTTGATAGCGAAACTAAACAGGCCATCGCTGTAGAGCTTCGATTCCATATTTTTATTCAGACCGGGTAGCGTGCGGCGATTCTGCGACACCAGCGACATACCGGCAGGTATCCAGCCTGGCTGCCAGGTGAGCGTGACCGCATCCCCTTTCGGCACCGAAAGCGACGGAGGCAGATTGGCTTTCTCCAGCCCCTGCATCAGATTACGCACCCCTTCGTCCACCGCAAAACTGATGACGCGGAACTGCTCCAGCGTTTCGCCATCACGATCGAGCAGGTCGATGCGCAGCGGCAGCTTGGTGTCCACATCCAGCCAGACCACATAGCTGTAACGGGTGCCATCGCGTGACACGATGCGCAACACATCACACATCTGATCGGCAATGCGCGAGCGGCCTACGGTAATAAAATCATAGGCTGTGGCGAGCTTGGTGAAGTCAGCAAAAATCACCGACGGCAAAGCATCGATAATGTGATTGCCGGGGAGCGAAAAGGGATCGAGGCCGGGTTCGAAGTAACTGATATCGTTGCCACGCTGGATCACTTCCCGACGTGGCCCATCCATCTGCAACAGCTGCGCGAATATCCGGTTATCGATTACAGCATGACGATAACGCAGCGATTCGATGCCGATGCGGGAGACGTTGATATAGGCGAATTCGTAGTTGAGGTTCTGACTTGCCTGCTCCATCTGCTGCAATAGCGCCCCGGACGCAGAAGGTTGCGCCGGGGCGGCAGATGACCACAACAGGCTGCCTGTCAGCAGGCTAACAGCATACCAAAGCGGCTTCATTACTGCTGTTGCTGTCCTAATGATTGATTTCCGGGAACATCAACCTGCGCCTGTTTTGGCGCAGTGGTTTCAAACTGCAGCTGGTCAGCGTGCAGGCGACGTTGCAGTTCGTAATCCTGCAGCATGGCATTCACGCGACGACGCTGGTCCTGAACCTGCTGGTTAGAACTGTTGGTGTCAAATGCATCAGACGGTACGCCCAGGCTCACCGGAGACGCTTTGCCCATCATCGGCATCGTATTGAACACCGGAGAGTCAGAGGTCTGCGTGGCGCTGCCCTCTGGCTGGTTATAGTGCTGAACGCCTACGATCACGGCCAGTGAAACACAGGCAGCGACACCGACCTGGGTCAGTTGCGCAGCCCACGGGCGCGCTTTTTTCCAGAACGGCATTTTTTCCCAGCGGGAAGGTTCTGGCTGAGCTTCAGGGATCAGCGTTGTAACCGTACGCAACGGTTCTTTTTCGATGGCAGCAGCGACGCGCGCAGAAATATCAAAATGCAGGACATCGCCCACATCACCGCGCATGGTATCGCGAATGAGATGATAGCTTGCCCAGCTTTTCTGTAATTCTGCGTCCTTAGACAAGGCGGAAAACAGCTCGTTATCTAAGGTCTCACCATCCATTAAAGCGGAAAGTTTTTCTTTCTGCATGCCTATGTACCCTTCCAGTAGCCGTTATCACTGACGTTGGATAAGCGGTTGAACTTTGTTATCAATGGCCTCTCGCGCACGAAAGATACGTGATCGAACAGTGCCTACCGGGCAATCCATAATGACGGCGATCTCTTCATAACTCAGACCGTCCAGTTCCCTGAGGGTGATTGCCATACGCAAGTCCTCGGGTAGCGCCTCGATGGTACGAAAGACAATTTGTTTCAATTCTTCTGACAACATTAAGTTCTCAGGGTTCGAAATTTCTTTTAATGCACCCGCACTTTCGAAATTTTCTGCGTCAATAGCATCCACATCGCTGGATGGCGGACGACGCCCCTGAGCAACCAGGTAATTTTTCGCTGTATTTACCGCAATGCGGTACAGCCAGGTATAAAACGCGCTATCACCCCGGAATGAATCCAGTGCGCGATACGCTTTAATAAACGATTCCTGTACTACATCAGGTACGTCGCCCGAGGGAACATAGCGTGAAACCAGGCTCGCCACTTTATGCTGGTAACGAATCACCAGTAAGTTGAAAGCTTTTTGATCTCCCTTCTGTACGCGCTCGACAAGGACCTGGTCCGTCAACTGCTCGCTCATCCGAGGTAATGTCTCCCCAAATTTTTCATACGCATAAAAGTAACTGCCAGCACATCTCATGGTTCTGAGCAAGCATGCGCTTAGAGTTGTGATGTGGTGCGAAGTTCACTTCTCGCCCTGATATTTACCGCTCCGATGGACATTACACAGGTTCTTCGTTTTCGTTCAGTGTAAGGAGCGTAAATCGCAGGCAGAGTAACCTATGACAACAGCTTTTTCATCATTAAATCCTTTAGGTTTAATAAGTTTGCTATAAAAAACCGCGCCAAAAGCAGTCCGGTTTTAACTCACTGATATTAAGTAACTTTGGGAAATCATCAGACAAAAACCTGCGCCAGATGTTTAAAATACTTCACAGCAACCCCCATTGCGCTTATGCTCAGCCCTATTCTTGTTTAGTAAATTAAACATTATGATGAATGCGAACCCGGATTATCAGTGTGATGTACTCATTGTGGGCAGCGGTGCTGCTGGCCTGTCGCTGGCGTTACGGCTGGCAAAACAGTACCAGGTGACAGTTCTCAGTAAAGCGCAGGTCAATGAGGGGTCAACCCTTTACGCCCAGGGCGGTATTGCTGCGGTATTTGATGAGACTGACAGCATCGAGTCACACATCGAAGATACGCTGATTGCCGGAGCAGGATTATGCGACCGTGAAGCCGTCTCGTTTATCGCCAGTAATGCCCGGCATTGCGTGCAGTGGCTGATCGACAACGGTGTCGCCTTTGATCTCGATCCGCAGGCGGCCGGCGACATGCGTTATCACCTGACGCGGGAAGGCGGCCACAGTCATCGCCGTATCCTGCACAGCGCTGACGCCACCGGCCATGCGGTTGAAACGACGCTGGTAAGCCAGGCGTTGAGCCATCCCAACATCCGGATTCTGGAACGCACCAACGCGGTCGATCTGATTCTTTCAGATAAAATCGGCCTGCCAGGCCCACGCCGTGTAGTAGGCGCGTGGATCTGGAACCGCAATCGCGAACAGGTGGAAACCTGTCGGGCACGGGCCGTGGTGGTTGCAACCGGTGGTGCCGCCAAGGTCTATCAATATACGACTAACCCCGACATCGCCTCCGGTGACGGCATCGCGATGGCCTGGCGTGCCGGCTGCCGGGTTGCCAATCTGGAATTTAACCAGTTCCACCCGACCTGCCTGTTTCATCCGCAGGCGCAGAATTTCCTGTTAACCGAAGCGTTACGCGGAGAAGGTGCCTGGCTGTTGCGTCCCGATGGCAGCCGTTTCATGCCCGATTTCGATGAGCGTGCCGAACTCGCCCCGCGCGATATCGTCGCCCGGGCCATCGATCATGAGATGAAGCGACTGGGCGTTGACTGTATGTATCTGGATATCAGCCACCAGCCTGAGGAGTTTGTCCGCGCGCACTTCCCGATGATCTATGAGAAGTTGCTGACCTTTGGCTTTGACCTCACCAAAGAACCCATCCCGATTGTACCTGCCGCGCACTACACCTGTGGCGGCGTGGTCGTTGATCAGCACGGCCAGACCGACGTCAGTGGCCTCTATGCCATCGGTGAGGTGAGTTATACCGGCCTGCATGGCGCTAACCGCATGGCATCCAATTCGCTGCTGGAGTGTCTGGTTTATGGCTGGTCCGCCGCAGAGGAGCTGATTCGCACCCTGCCCGCCATCGAAGCCGTTACTGCGCTACCCGCATGGGATGAAAGCCAGGTCGATGACGCCGATGAGCGCGTGGTGATCCAGCATAACTGGCACGAGCTGCGGTTATTCATGTGGGATTACATGGGAATCGTCCGCACGACCCGGCGGCTGGAGCGGGCGCTGCGTCGCATCAACCTGCTTCAGCAGGAGATCGATGAATATTATCGTCATTTCCGCCTCTCCAATAACCTGCTGGAGCTACGGAATCTGGTGCAGGTCGCTGACCTGATGGTGCGCTGTGCGCTGGAGCGAAAAGAGAGTCGCGGCCTGCACTATATCCGCGACTACCCGGATTTACTGCCCGAGGCGCGGCCAACCATCCTGACGCCGCCGGACTACATAAAAAGGTAGAACTCCCGCGTCAGGCTACACCACTCATCAGAATAGCGGGTGTCCGGCGTGCGGATAGCAAGGCGCTCCAGCAGGTTTTCCCCGGCCTGCGGCGACAGCCCCAGCAGGACGCGGTGCGGCGGACGATGGGCATATTCCGCCACGTCCAGCCGGAAACGCAGGTGCCAGCCATCCGCCTGCGCCAGGGCGATGAATTCCTGGCCGGTCGCGGTGGGCAGCACCACGCAGAACATCCCCTCTTCTTCAATCAGTAATGCAGCACTGCGCAACAGTGTCTGATGATCGAGCGAGGCCGTGGCACGGGCGCTGTCCCGTGCCGCGGTAGAACAGGCCACGCCAGGTGCAAAATAAGGCGGATTGCTGACGATTAGCGAGTAACGTTTATCGCACTCTTCAGCCCAGTCGGCGATATCACGCTGATGTACCTGAATACGTTCAGGCCACGGCGACTGCTGCACATTCTCCTGCGCCTGAAGCGCGGCTTGCGGTTCTAGCTCAACCGCATCGATGTTGACCGGCGACGGCGTACGCTGCGCCAACATCAGCGCGATAAGCCCGCTGCCGCTGCCAATATCCAGAATACGTTTTACCCCGGCAACCGGCGCCCAGGCCCCAAGCAGAATGGCATCGGTGCCCACTTTCATCGCACAGCGATCGTGCGCGACAAAAAATTGTTTAAAGGTAAAACCGTTCTTGTTTAACTGTGGCCGTTCACGCGGCTTATCCTGCATCATTCGTCACTACCATCGTTTTTTTCCTGCCGTACGGCAGCGCATGAGTGTAACGTGACAACAGAGGGAATTCACGCGGCAGACAACCCCAGGCGCAGCCGAAACGGATTAACAGATGAAGATTCAGTCTGATCTGTCTATAATCAGCGCCCCAAACTGAGGTAGACCATGACAGTAACCACATTTTCCGAACTCGAACTCGACGAAAGCCTGCTACAAGCGTTGCAGGAAAAAGGCTTTACGCGCCCAACAGTGATCCAGGCTGCTGCAATTCCGCCCGCGCTGGAGGGCCGTGACGTTCTGGGTTCGGCACCTACAGGGACCGGGAAAACCGCCGCGTATCTGTTACCGGCGTTGCAGCACCTCCTTGATTTTCCGCGTAAGAAATCTGGCCCGCCACGCATCCTGATTGTGACCCCGACCCGCGAACTGGCGATGCAGGTCGCCGATCATGCGCGTGAGCTGGCGAAACATACCCATCTGGACATCGCCACCATCACTGGCGGCGTGGCCTATATGAACCATGCCGAAGTGTTCAGCGAAAACCAGGACATCGTGGTAGCCACCACCGGCCGTCTGCTGCAGTACATCAAAGAAGAGAACTTTGACTGCCGCGCAGTAGAAACCCTGGTGCTGGATGAAGCGGACCGCATGCTCGATATGGGCTTTGCCCAGGATATCGAAACCATCGCGGCTGAAACGCGCTGGCGCAAGCAAACCCTGCTGTTCTCCGCCACGCTGGAAGGCGACAATATCCGTGACTTCGCCGAGCGTCTGCTGAACGATCCGGTTGAGCTGGAAGCGGACCCAAGCCGCCGTGAGCGCAAAAAGATCCAGCAGTGGTATTACCGCGCTGACGATCTGCAGCATAAAACCAAATTACTGATCCATCTGCTGAAACAGCCGGATGTGACGCGCAGCATCGTCTTCGTGCGTAAGCGTGAACGTCTGCATGAGCTGGTGAGCTGGCTGCACGAAGCGGGGATTCGTAGCAGCTATCTTGAAGGCGAAATGGTGCAGGCGAAGCGTAACGAAGCGATTAAACGTCTGAGTGAAGGCCGCGTTAACGTGCTGGTTGCGACGGATATCGCCGCGCGCGGTATTGACGTTGAAGATGTCAGTCACGTCTTCAACTATGACATGACGCGCACCGCCGATACCTATCTGCACCGCATCGGGCGTACCGGTCGTGCGGGCCGTAAAGGCATCGCCATCTCACTGGTTGAAGCGCACGATTTCGTGCTGCTGGGCAAAATCACCCGCTATGTGAACGAGCCGATCAAAGCGCGCGTGATTGATGAGCTGCGTCCTGAGACGCGGGCGCCAAGTGCTAAAACGACCGGCAAACCGTCGAAAAAGGTTCTGGCGAAGCGTGCAGAGCAGAAAGCCAGTGAAACAGAAAAACCGCGTGTGAAAAAACGCCATCGTGATGCCAAAAATGTCGGCAAACGCCGTAAGGCAAGCGGCAGTACGCCAGCTAACGAGAATGCGGAATAAATCATCGCAGCCATAAAAAAATCGCCTCACAGGAGGCGATTTTTTTTATCTGATAATCAGTAACAGCCCTTTCACAAACTTTTGGCTGCCAGAGCGATTTCTTCATGACACTGGCATCAGCGTGCCGGGCAGTTAATTGTTTATCTTATTCATAATATTAATAAAAATTGCTGTGTGCGCTTTGCGCTAATTTTCAGCAACCGATAACTCAGGCTGCTCAAAGACTTTCAGTAAAGGTACGGGTAATCACGTCGCGCTGCTGCTCAGGCGTCAGTGAGTTAAAACGCACGGCATAGCCTGAAACACGGATAGTCAGCTGCGGATAGTTTTCAGGATGTTTAACTGCATCTTCCAGCGTTTCGCGACGCAGAACGTTGACGTTCAGATGCTGTCCACCTTCAACACGTACCTGAGGTTTGATTTCAACCGGCACTTCACGGTAAGCGAATTCGCCCAGCTCGCTGATGGCGACAACCTGATCTTCTTCGTAGCCCGCTTTTGCACACAGGCAACGCGCTTCGGCTTTCTCTTCGTCCAGCAGCCAGAAGGAGTTCAGTAGTTGTGAATTGTTTGATTGAGTGATCTGGATACCAGTGATCATGATTGCGTCTCCCGGGTAATACGTGGATAAATCAAATTTGAGGCCCCGGTATATCACCTTTGATTTCGGACAGTTTTGACCTGTATCAATATTAATCAGGCATTCCGGCCGCTTTTAAGCTAACCCGTTGATCTCAATACCCCTGCCACCTAAACTTAATTTGTATTATTCAAATTATTTTTGCCTTCAGGTCAGCGGCAGGAACCGCTAAGCTTATGGCACTAACGTTAAGGGAGTTAAACATGGCTGAAAAGCTGACCTGGCACGACGTGCTGGCTGAAGAGAAAGAGAAACCCTATTTTATCGAGACGCTGAAGCAGGTCGCCGATCAACGCGCCGCAGGTGTCACGGTTTATCCGCCGCAGAAAGATGTGTTCAACGCCTTTCGCCTGACGGAGCTGGGCGACGTCAACGTCGTGATACTCGGTCAGGATCCCTATCACGGGCCTCATCAGGCACACGGCCTGGCCTTCTCGGTACTGCCCGGCGTCCAGGTGCCGCCATCTCTGCAGAATATCTACAAAGAGCTGGTGCAGGATATTCCAGGCTTTCAGAAGCCTAATCATGGCTTTCTTGAGAGCTGGGCAAAACAGGGCGTGATGTTGCTGAACACCGTGTTGACGGTTGAGGCGGGCAAAGCGCATTCTCATGCGCGATTTGGCTGGGAGACCTTTACGGATAATGTGATTGCGGCGATTAACCAGCACTGTGAAGGGGTGATTTTTCTGCTGTGGGGTTCACATGCCCAGAAGAAAGGCAGCATTATCGATCGCCAGCGCCATCACGTGTTGCAGGCACCGCATCCCTCGCCGCTCTCCGCGCACCGTGGCTTTTTCGGCTGCAAACACTTTTCAACAACCAATGAGCTGCTGAGCGCTGCCGGTAAAAAGCCGGTGGACTGGACGCCGGTTTTACCTGACTGACGCCAGAAAGCACACGGCCGCGTCAGTGCGCGGCCGTGTAACGGGATTCAGGCGTTGAATCAGCTTTTAGCTTTGGAAACCGCAACCATCGCCGGGCGCAGCAGGCGACCATTCAGCGTATAGCCACGCTGCATGACCAGCATGACATGGTTAGGCTCAAACTCTTCAGACTCCATCATCGACATCGCCTGATGCACTTCCGGGTTAAACGGCACGCCGGTTTCGCCGACCACTTCAACACCGAATTTACGCACGGCGCCCAGCAGGCCTTTCAGGGTCAGTTCAATCCCTTCAATCATCGAAGCCAGCTGTGGGTCCTCTTTGTTCGCCACTTCCAGCGCACGTTCGAGGCTGTCGATCACCGGCAGCAGTTCGTTGGCAAACTTCTCAAGCGCAAATTTGTGCGCCTTCTCAACGTCCATCTCGGCACGACGACGAATGTTCTCAATCTCTGCCTGCGCACGCAGCTGGGCATCGCGCACACCGGTCTGTGACTGCGCTAATTCAGCTTCGAGCTGAGCAATACGCTCATCACGCGGATCCACCTCTGCCGCTGTCTCCGCTTCCTGAGGTTGCTGCTGATCCTGCTGAATTTCGTCTGAGACTTGCTCGTTTGGGGTGTTCTGTTCTTTACTACTCATGAATTTCTCCGCGTTTTGCACATTCATTTCGCTGGTTGGCTTATTATGGGGATTGGTATGACGGATTCAAGGGAACCTATCACATTGCCTTACCGTTTTGGCTTATAAGGAACACCGACCAGATGAACAAACACTTTAACTGCATTGGTATTGTGGGTCATCCGCGCCATCCCACCGCGTTAACCACGCATGAGATGCTCTGGCGCTGGCTGACAGCCAAAGGTTATCAAGTGATCGTTGAGAAGCAAATTGCGCAGGAGCTGTCGCTTCACGACGTACAGACGGGCACGCTGGCGGAGATTGGTCAGCAGGCTGATTTAGCGGTCGTGGTGGGCGGTGATGGCAATATGCTGGGCGCAGCGCGAGTGCTGGCGCGCTACGACATTAAAGTGATTGGGATTAACCGCGGTAATCTCGGCTTTCTTACCGACCTTGACCCGGACAATGCGCAGCAGCAGCTGGATGAGGTGCTGCAGGGCAACTATTTCGTCGAGAGCCGCTTTCTGCTGGAAGCGCAGGTGTGCAAATCTGACTGCTCGCCGCGCATTGGCTCCGCTATCAACGAAGTGGTGCTGCATCCCGGCAAAGTCGCGCACATGATCGAATTTGAAGTCTATATCGATGAAGTGTTCGCCTTCTCCCAGCGATCGGATGGGCTGATTATCTCAACCCCCACCGGCTCGACCGCCTATTCACTCTCTGCGGGCGGCCCGATTCTGACGCCGTCACTAGAAGCGATTGTGCTGGTGCCGATGTTCCCGCATACGCTGTCAGCGCGGCCATTGGTGATCAACAGCAGCAGTACCATCCGTTTGCGCTTTTCATCGCGCCGCAGCGACCTGGAAATCAGCTGTGACAGCCAGATTGCACTGCCGATTCAGGAAGGCGAAGATGTACTGATACGACGCAGCGCCAATCACCTGAACCTGATTCACCCCAAAAACTACAGCTATTTCAATACGCTGAGTTCAAAACTGGGCTGGTCAAAAAAATTGTTCTGAAATGCGGCCTCCCCTCTTTACTGGATAAAAAACCAGTTTATACTGTATGAAAAACCATATGTGTTTATTCATACAGGTGAACCTATGCTGGCCCAACTGACCATCAGTAATTTCGCTATCGTTCGTGAGCTCGACATTGATTTTCAACGCGGCATGACAGCAATCACTGGTGAGACCGGTGCCGGTAAGTCTATCGCGATTGATGCGCTGGGGTTATGTCTGGGTGGTCGTGCTGATGCCGACATGGTGCGTCAGGGCGCCAGCCGGGCCGACCTCTGCGCCCGCTTCCAGCTTAAGTCCTCCCCTTCTGCTCAGCGCTGGCTGATTGATAATCATCTGGACGATGGCAATGAATGTCTGCTGCGCCGGGTTATCAGCGCTGACGGACGTTCCCGCGGCTTTATCAATGGCACGGCGGTGCCGCTCTCTCAGCTGCGCGATCTTGGCCAGTTACTGATTCAGATCCACGGCCAGCATGCCCATCAGCTTCTGCTCAAACCAGACCACCAGAAACATCTGCTGGATGCCTATGCCGGTCACGACGATCTGCTGCAGCAAATGCGCGCCAGCTATCAGACCTGGCATCAGAGCTGCCGCACCCTGGCACTGCATCAGCAGCAGGCGCAGGAGCGCGAATCCCGCCGCGAGCTGTTGCAGTATCAGCTGAAAGAGCTGAACGACTTCGCTCCGCAGCAGGGTGAATATGAGCAGATCGACGAAGAGTATAAGCGTCTGGCCAACAGCGGACAGCTGCTGTCGACCAGCCAGCAGGCACTGCAACTGTTAGCTGACAGCGATGATAATAATCTCAACAGCCTGCTCTATAGCGCGCGTGAGATGATTTCAGAACTGACCTCGCTGGATGAGAAGCTGAACGGTGTACATAACCTGCTGGAAGAGGCGGCGATTCAGCTGAGCGAAGCCAGCGATGAGCTGCGCCACTACTGCGACAGCCTCGATCTGGATCCTAACCGCCTGTATGAACTGGAACAGCGTATTTCGCGCCAGATCGCCTTAGCCCGTAAACATCATGTCACCCCTGAAGGGCTACCTGAACTGCATCAGCAACTGCTGGCAGAAGCGGAACTGCTGTCTCAGCATGAGAGCGATCAGGAGAGCCTGCAATTACTGGTGGGTGAACACTATCAGGCCGCGCTGCAAAGCGCAGAGCAGCTGCACCAGCAGCGCAGCCACTATGCAGATGAGTTGCAGCTGCTGATTACCCAGAGTATGCATCTGCTCTCGATGCCGCATGGTCAGTTTAAAATCGCGCTGACCTTTAACCCGGATCAGCTGACCGCAGACGGTGCGAGCCGCGTTGATTTCCAGGTGACGACTAACCCAGGTCAGCCACTACAGCCACTGGGCAAAGTTGCTTCGGGCGGTGAACTGTCACGTATCGCCCTGGCGATTCAGGTCATCACCGCGAAGAAAATGGAAACGCCAGCGATGATTTTCGATGAAGTGGATGTCGGGATCAGCGGCCCGACCGCCGCTGTGGTCGGTAAACTGTTGCGTCAGCTGGGCGAATCGACTCAGGTGATGTGCGTAACCCACCTGCCGCAGGTTGCCGGTTGTGGTCATCAGCATTTTTATGTCAGCAAAGAGACTGATGGTGCGATGACCGAGACCCATATGCAGCCGCTGGACAAGCGTGCACGTCTGCAGGAACTGGCGCGGCTGCTGGGTGGCAGCGAGGTCACACGCAACACCCTGGCCAACGCAAAAGAACTTTTAGCCGCATAACAGCGCACTTTTTTAACCGGCTGGGGTCATAAGCTTGCTCTGTAGAGGTTTCCAATAGCGAAAAGGTTTATTATCATCGGCACTTATGTCGCCAAAGTAATAAAGCCTGCCGCAGGCAGAGTTCAGATTTTGATGGCAAGAAAACCGCCTGTAAAAGGCGTTTGGCCCCGGAAAAGGAATGTATAGATGCGCTGTAAAACGCTGACTGCCGCGGCAGTAGTAATGTTGATGATGACCGCCGGATGTTCCACCTTAGAGCGCGTGGTCTATCGTCCTGATATCAACCAGGGTAACTATCTGGTAGCCAACGACGTAGCCAAGATCCATACCGGTATGACACAGCAACAGGTGGCTTACACGCTCGGTACGCCGATGATGAAAGACCCATTTGGCAGCAACGTATGGTATTACGTTTTCCGTCAGGAGCCAGGTCATGAGCGCGTGAAGCAGCAGACGCTGACGCTGAACTTTGATGGTAACGGTGTTCTGACTAACATCGACAATAAGCAGAACCTGGTCAGCAACAGCGACTGATTGAACGTGAGACCGTTTAAACGGCAGACAGCAAAAAGGCGCACTGAGCGCCTTTTTTATGCCCGCTATCCACTGAGCCTGACAGGATAGCGGCTTATTTTTTGCTTTCTGCCGCCCGCTCTGCGCGCTGACGGCGCAGCTCTTTGGGATCGGCAATCAGCGGACGATAGATCTCAATACGATCGCCTTCATTAACCTCATCACCCAGCTTCACTGGCCGACTGTAGATGCCGACTTTGTTACTGCTGAGGTCAATCTCCCGACGCAGTTCCAGTAGCCCTGACTTGTGGATGGCCTGCTCTACCGTGCTGCCCTGCTCCACTTTCACGTAAAGCTGATACTGTTTTTCAGGTAAGGCGTAGACCACCTCAACGGAGATCTCAGGCACTGTAGACCTCTTTGGCACGCTGAGTGAAAGCCTGCACCATGCTGTTGGCAAGCTCTTTGAAGATACGTCCAAAGGCCATCTCTACCAGCATGTTGGTGAATTCAAACTCCAGGCTTAATTCAACCTTGCAGGCGTCATCGCCCAGCGAGACGAACTTCCAGCCGCCGGTCAGCTTGCGGAACGGTCCATCAACCAGTTGCATATGGATGCTCTGGTTATCTGTCAGGGTATTGCGGGTGGTAAATGTCTTGCTGATGCCCGCTTTCGACACATCCACGGACGCAGTCATCTGATTATCTGACGCATCCAACACGCGGCTTCCGGTGCAACCCGGCAGGAATTGCGGATAGGCATCCACATCATTTACAAGTTTGTACATCTGCCCGGCACTAAACGGGACCAGCGCCGAACGACTAATCTGAGCCATAATGGTTCCTGTTCATCACGAAACCGCTGAATAATAGCATTTTCAGCGATTAAACAAAAATGTCCCCGAGTGAGGGTGTGCTAGAATATCCCGTTTCCTGCCGCCCCGCTGGACTGGGGATGCGATAACCGACTAAGTGATGTAAAATACGCCGCACTATGACAAAGAAAAAAGCACACAAACCCGGTTCTGCCACTGTTGCCATGAACAAACGCGCCCGTCACGAGTACTTCATTGAAGAGGAGTACGAAGCGGGATTGTCGTTACAAGGATGGGAAGTTAAGTCACTTCGTGCTGGTAAAGCCAACATCAGCGACAGCTATATTCTGCTGCGCGATGGCGAAGCCTTTCTGTTCGGTTCAACCTTTCAACCCTTAGCCGTTGCCTCCAGTCACGTGGTCTGTGACCCGACGCGCAGCCGTAAGCTGCTGCTGAAGCAACGTGAACTCGACTCCCTGTATGGCCGCGTCAACCGCGAAGGCTACACCATCGTGGCGCTGTCGCTGTACTGGAAGAACGCCTGGTGCAAACTGAAGATTGGTGTTGCACGCGGTAAGAAAGAGCACGACAAGCGCGATGATATCAAAGACCGCGAATGGCAATTAGACAAAGCACGTATCATGAAGAATTCAAAGCGTTAAGCACTGGATTTTGAGTTGTTTTGTTGTTAGTATTTGAAGTTCTGGGGCTGATTCTGGACTCGACGGGATTGTGAAGCCTTAGGAGCATGCCGAGGGGCGGTTTGCCTCGTAAAAAGCCGCAAAAAAATAGTCGCAAACGACGAAAACTACGCACTAGCAGCTTAATAACCTGCTTAGAGCCTTCTCTCCCTAGCTTCCGCTCTTAAGACGGGGATCAAGAGAAGTCAAACCCAAAAGAGATCGCGTGGATGCCTTGCCTGGGGTTGAAGCGTTAAATCCAATCAGGCTAGTCTGTTAGTGGCGTGTCTGTTCGCAGCTAACCGGCGAATGTAAAAACTGACTAAGCATGTAGTGCCGACGGTGTAGTAATTTCGGACGCGGGTTCAACTCCCGCCAGCTCCACCAAAATTCTTTCGCGGCGATACCAGAATTGTCCGCTGAAGTCCTGAAAGCCCGCATGGCGCAAGCCCTGCGGGCTTTTTTGTGTTTGTGATTAGCCGAAGTCATCCAAACCAATTCGGTAATTTTGTAGCAGTGACGGTGCGCATCAAAGCCATTAACGGCGGCGATACTTTGTCCGTAGATCCGAAGTACTGCGACGCCTACTCAACGCACATTCCGGCGGTAAACAACAACCCGATGCGCTTCACCGACCGCAGCGGGGGCGTATCACGCCGCCGGGTGATCCTGCACTTCCCGGAAATCATCCCGGCAGACGAGCGCGACCCGCAGCTGAAGGAAAAAATCAGCGGTGAGCTGGCCGTTATCGTGCGCCAGCTGATACAGCAGTTCAGCCAGCCACAGGATGCAAGGGCGTTGCTTCAGTCGCAGCAGAACTCTGACGAGGCGATGCGCATCAAGCGCGATGCGGATCCGATGGTGGACTTCTGCAGCTTCCTGATCACGATGCCGGAGCCAAACGCGCTTTATATGGAGAACGCCAGCATCAGGCCGCTTCAGCCCAGGCGTTACCTTTATCACGCCTGTCTGGCCTTTATGGAAGGCAACGGATACAAGAATCCGCTCAGCATGAAGATGTTCGGCCTGTCGCTGGAAAGCATTATGCGGGAGTACGGACAGCACTACATGAAGCGGCGGACAAAGCTGGGGATACAGACCAACCTTTACCTGGCGGAAGAAAGCAGCACCGACTGGCTGCCGAAGTGCGACGATCCGGCAGCAGCCTGACTACCCGAACCGGCGAAAGCCGGTTTTTTTACGCTCATGCTTCATCGCGGATGAAGGATATCCGTTATACCACACCCACCAATAACAATTTAAGCTATTGTTTATTAATGCAAAAACTCAAAGATGAATAGTGTGAAAGATTTTCTATAAAATCATTTTTAACAGGATGATTTGATTTTTGATCCCCAGCTTGTTTTGGTACAGTCAGGCAAATGCGGGAAATGGAGTAAAAATGGACACTTCTTTTTTGAACTCAATGGATAGTCGCGGACGCGAGCGATTTGAAGAAGCTGTTAATGCGCTTCAGGGGGATGTTTCAGCGGCAGCGGCCCGGCTTTCAGTAGATCCTCGTTTACGTCTTGAATATTCAAAGCGCATTAAAGAAATGGCTGAAGACCTCAGATCACGGGCTAATCTCGGCCTCATCACATGGGAACAGGCTGCACGTGAGGCCCACGAAACTCGAAACCTGATAATGGATATGGTCCGATCGAGAAGTACTCCGCTGGGCCGTGCAATGGCAGAGCAGATGAAATCATCTGGCAAAACGCTGAATGAGTTAGTAGCAAAAAAAGCAACTTCACTTTTCGGTCCCACGGCCAATTTTAATACCCTTTCTGAAACGCAAAAAAATCAGGTTTATGCCAGCATTGTTGAATCAGCTGGTAAATCCAACCCGCAAGTTAATCTGAGGATGATGCGGCTTTCCCGCGCAGGAAAAGGACTAATAGTACTTTCTATTGCCATCTCCTTTTATGAAATCTATACAGCTGAGAACAAGGTTTCAGAAATGGGGAGACAGCTGGCTATTAACGGTGCGGGCATTGCGGGAGGAGCTGCTGGCGGAGCGATGGCTGGGTTAATGTGCGGTCCGGGTGCGCCAGTCTGCGTTGTCCTCGGTGGATTTGTGGGAGGCGCAGTCGCTGCGTGGGAGATGGGACGTATATGGAGATAAGTATGCAGCCGGTTAATACAGTGGCTTTGATTGAAAACAGTCCGGCGACTGAATTTAAACAAGCGAAGTCAGAAGTGATTGTTGCAGGGAAAACAACCGGTGTTATTGTTTCCGGCCATGTACTGGAGGCGGCAGTTCAGGTTGATAATGACCGCTACCTTATTTTCACCACGGATGATGTAATTTATGAAGAATTTCTTACGGTAACGCTGATTAGTCTCAATGATGGCGTTCTTGAATCTTTGCAGTTAGATAATGAATATTCCTCCGGTTTTTTTGAAAAGCTCAGTACAAGCCGTGAAAGCGTTCACTTTCACTTTATTGATGATGCAGTCTGGACGATAAAGGTTGCCGATTCACCGCGTTTACGTCTTCCCTTCTTTTCAGATCCACGCGGTGTTAAGCGAACATCAGGCTTAAAAACTTATATGACAATCATGGCAGAACCATCATCGAAGTCCTGAGAGCCCGTAAGGTGAAAGCCTTACGGGCTTTTTTGTACCCCCAATCCGAGAATTTCAGGCACCTGGTCAACTTTTCGACAAACGTCATTAGTGCATCATCCCGGAAATCAAAATGTACCGGATTGCTTTTCGGGCCATCACCCCTCTTCCCACGCACCATCTCAGCGCACTGTTTTTTGCAGCCCATAACATTTACTCCCCCCACCATTCCATTACCAGTTGAATTTAATGCCTTTTTTAAACTGGCACACATCCTGCTTCCTGCTTGTGGCTTCACGTATACATCTGCGTGTCAGGATGAAGGTTTCGGGGATGGAGCATTAGCAGGTAATGCGACAAAAAAGTGGTTAAGCAGAGCAAAGCGTAATTTTGGAGACAGACAATGGCCTCGATGAGCGAACCGGTGGTAATAGCGAAACACAGCAAGTGGGTACAGCTTCTGCTTGGATTACTTTGCATGGCGTCAATTTCCAGTCCGCAGTACGTCTGGACGCTGTTAACCAAACCTATGATTGCTAAACTCGGCGTCGGGCTGGCGGAACTACAGGTAACGTTCTCGCTGCTGATTATTCTGCAGACATTTTTCTCACCCTTCCAGGGTCGACTGGTAGAGCGTTTTGGTCCACGTCTGCTGATCTCTATCGGTACACTAATGGCAGGTTTTAGCTGGGTAATCGCCGCCCGGGTCAATAGCCTGACTTCACTGTATCTGGTCTATGGCTGCCTTGGCGGACTGGGTACGGGTATTGTTTATATCGGCGTGGTGGGACTGGTAATGAAGTGGTTTCCACAGCAGCGCGGTTTTGCCGCCGGAACTGTGGCCGCGGGCTACGGCATGGGGGCAATTTTTACCACCTTCCCGATTTCCATTTCTCTTAACAGCTACGGGCTGGAACAGACAATGACCATATTTGGCCTGCTCTTTGCCGCCGTGGGTCTTCTCGCCAGTCAAAGCCTGAGACTGCCTGAAACCAGCATGACGATGTCGGTCAGCAAAATACCGTCGCCTGTGCCGGACCAGCGCCAGTTCAGGTCCGGGGAAATGCTGCGCCAGCCACTGTTCTGGCTGATGTTCATCATGATGACCATGATGTCGACATCGGGACTGATGGTGACCTCGCAGATGGCGATTTTTGCCGAAGACTTCGGCATCAGCAAGGCGGTAATTTTCGGTATGGCCGCGCTGCCCCTGGCGCTGACTATCGACCGTTTCACTAACGGTTTAACACGCCCACTGTTTGGTTTTATTTCTGACCGCTACGGCCGCGAAAATACTATGTTTGTTGCCTTCGCGCTGGAAGGTGTTGCGATGACGCTGTGGCTTGCCTGCCGCGAAGATCCGTTGCTATTCGTACTGCTTTCAGGCGTAGTGTTCTTTGGCTGGGGTGAAATCTTCTCGCTGTTCCCATCCACACTGACCGACACCTTTGGCAGTGAAAATGCTTCAGCGAACTATGGTTGGTTGTATATTTCACAGGGTATCGGCGCAATCTTTGGCGGTCCGCTGGCGGCACTGATGTATCAGCACACCCATAACTGGCACCTGGTCTTTGGCTGCGCTATTACCTTCGACTTTATCACCGCCGGTCTGGCGTTATGGGTGCTCAAGCCCTGGCGTACGCGATTCTTGCACGCGCAAAATAATCTTTCACACTGATTATCGGGTAGTGAACAAAGCTCGTAAAACAGCTTCCCCACTTCGTGCAGTGCCAGTGAAAATATCCCGTCAGTCAGATTGCGGACACAGAAAACAGCCGGGACCTCAACCGTCCCGGCCAGAACATTACGCCAGAAACTATAATCAACCGCAGCGAAATATCTGCTGCCATGTTCGTTATAGCTATAGTCGCCACGGTTGAGATTTTTATCGGTCAGATTCAAAACCCCTGCGCGGATCTTTACCGTTTTACTCACCTTATACGACCCGCCTGTATTCCAGATGGAGTATCCGCCCAGCGCATCGGAGTCGTATAAGGACGACATTATCCCGCGCACCACTTCGATACGTTTGATCGATTCCGCGGGGATTCAGCTCAGATCGGAATCGTTATGGCGAAGGTGGTTTTTTGTCCACCACGGCACATTTAGCGCCATATTAAGACACTCCCGCGCTGGGCCTGCACCAAAAAAGGGCTTTGGACGTTGCAACACTACGTCTTTGCACCGTTTCGCTTCTTCAGATGCTGGCACACTTTATGCTTGGGTAGATTGACAGCCTTTAACGTCTGCGAGGTGACGATGCTGAATATCAATCTCTCCGCTTCACCCTTTTTTGATGAGATGCTTCTGGCTGAAGGTGAGCACCGTGACCACTACGCCGCCTACTGGCAATGGCTGCAACAGGCTGACCACCTGGCTATACAGCGCAAGCGGGAAGAAGCCGCCCTCCTGTTTCACCGGGTAGGTATTACCTTCAATGTCTACGATGACGATAATGGTGCTGAGCGGTTGATCCCGTTCGACAGCGTGCCACGTATTATACCGGCCGCCGAATGGGCCATGCTCGATGCCGGCATTCGCCAGCGTGTGCAGGCACTCAATGCCTTCCTCTACGATATCTACCATGAACAACATATTCTGAAGGCGGGAATCATTCCGGCAGAACAGGTTCTGGCTAACGAACAGTATCAACCCTGTATGCAAGGCGTTGATCTCCACCGTGATATCTATGCGCATATTGTTGGCGTAGATATGGTGCGCAACAGTGATGGCGAATATTACGTCCTGGAAGATAATCTGCGTACCCCCTCCGGCGTCTCCTATATGCTGGAGAACCGTAAAATGATGATGCGGCTCTATCCGGAACTCTTTGCGCAGCAACGCATTGCTCCCGTAGAACGCTATCCATCGCATCTTTTACAAACGCTTCGCGAAAGCTCACCGATTAACGATCCCACCGTGGTGGTATTGACCCCAGGCCGCTTTAACAGCGCTTACTTCGAACACAGCTTCCTGGCCCAGCAGATGGGCGTTGAACTGGTTGAAAGCGCCGATCTGTTCGTTAAGGATGGCATGCTGTTCATGCGCACGACTGCCGGGCCATGCAGAATACATGTGATCTATCGTCGGGTTGATGACGCCTTCCTCGATCCGCTGGCATTCCGCCCGGACTCCATGCTCGGCGTACCGGGACTGCTGTCGGTTTACCGGGCTGGCAATGTCGTCCTGGCCAATGCCATCGGCACTGGCGTGGCTGATGACAAATCTATCTACCCCTACGTACCGGATATGGTGCGCTTTTATCTGCAGGAAGAACCGATCCTCAACAACGTGCCAACCTGGCAGTGCAGACATAAAAATGAGCTGTCGTATGTGCTGGCCAACCTCGAAAAAATGGTCGTGAAAGAGGTTCACGGTGCTGGCGGTTACGGCATGTTGATTGGACCCGCCGCGAACAAAGCTGAACTCGCCCACTTCCGTGACCTGTTGCTGGCTCGTCCGCAGAATTATATCGCGCAAAACACGCTGGCGTTGTCCACCTGTCCCACTTTTGTCAACGACGGACTGGCACCACGTCATATCGACCTCCGACCCTTTGCGCTGAGTGGTGCGGAGATTCGACTGGTGCCCGGCGGCCTTACCCGCGTCGCGTTGACGGAAGGTTCGTTGGTCGTCAATTCGTCACAGGGCGGCGGAACCAAGGACACCTGGGTACTGGAGGATGATATATGCTGAGCCGGACAGCCAGTGAACTCTATTGGATGGCCCGCTATCTGGAGCGGGCAGAAAATATCGCCAGGGTACTGGACGTCACCAACAAGCTGTCGATGATGCCAATCCGCAACGGGGGTAATCATGATCTGCTGGTACCGCTCAACCTGACCAGCACCAGCGAGCTGTATGCTGAGACCAACCCGACACTGACGATGCCCAATCTGGTCAGTTTTTTCGCCCTGGATAGCCGGAATTACAGCAGCATTTTTAGTTGTCTGCAGATGGGCTGGAACAACGCGCATGCGGTACGTGGCAGTCTGTCATCCGAAGTCTGGGAATGTATCAATGCCACCTGGATCGCGATGAAATCGATACGCCGTCAGGGCATAGGCTCAGACGGTGCCGATGCCTTCTTTGACTGGGTGAAAGAGCGATCTCATCTGTTCCGTGGTGCCATGTTCGGTACCCTGCTCCGCAGCGACGCGATGCACTTTATTCGTCTCGGGACGCTGCTGGAACGGGCTGATGGCACCGCCCGTCTGCTGGAGGTGAAAAACAGGCTGATGGATATTGATGACGATCCGGTGCGCGAATATTACCGCATGGACACACTGCTGCAGGCGGTAAGCGCGCGCGAAGCCTACCATAGTATTTATAAGCAGCCGCTGAGCCGGGAGACCATCGCCGAACTGATGATCCTGCGCAACGAGCTGCCGCGTTCGTTGCTGGCGTGTATCAACGATATGGTTCAGCAACTGGAGCTGATAGGTGGCCGTGCAAACCAGCCACGCCGCCTGGCGCACATCCTGCACGCCGAGCTGCGCTTTAGTTCCATGAAAGACCTCAGCAGAATCGGGCTGAACAACTGGCTGGAAGCCTTTCTCGCCCAGTTAAACGAGATCGCCGAAAGTATTCATCACACTTATCTGGAGGCGCAATGAAACTTAGCATTGAGCACAACACGCATTATCGCTACGACCAGGCGGTGCAACGGAGTATCCAGTACCTGCGGCTGACGCCTCAGGAATCGCCTCATCAACGCATACTATCCTGGGAACTGACCTTACCGGATAAGGCGGTTTGCACCACTGATGCCTTCGGCAACATCATGCATGTGCTGACACTCGATGAACCGCATGAGTCCATTACCATTCAGGCACATGGCGTGGTGGAGATTGAACACGGCATTGAAGATCAGGCGCAGGGGCATTTGTCACCGCTAGTTTTCCTGCGCCACAGTCCGCTGACCCAGCCCGATACGGCGATTCAGGCTTTTGCCCTGCGCTATTATCAACCCCAGGCGATTCTGACCACCCTGGAAAATCTGATGGGAGACCTGCTGCTCAGGATGCCTTACACCCCTGGCTCTACCCTTGTGACCGACAGTGCCGCTGAGGCTTTCGCCGCCGGTAGCGGAGTGTGCCAGGATCATACTCATGTCTTTCTGAGCTGCTGCCGTAGCCTGAATATACCGGCACGCTACGTCAGCGGTTACCTGCACAGCAAAGATTCTGCACATGTCGCGACCCATGCCTGGGCCGAAGTCTGGGTGGAAGACCGCTGGCACTGCTTTGACATTACCAACAATACCCGTATACCTGATCAACATCTTAAGCTTGCTGTGGGTATTGATTACCTGGATGCCTGTCCGGTGCGCGGTTTACGCATTGGCGGTGGATACGAAGATATGTGCGCGATTGCCGCCGTACAAATGATGTAGATTGACCTGTAGCGACTTGCTGATAGTGAAAACTTCATGCACGCTGATGGCGTGCACATTTTTTTGAGGGGAGTGTGGTATGACCTATTGTGTGGCCATGCGCCTGTCATCCGGGCTGGTCTTTGCATCCGATTCACGTACCAATGCAGGGGTGGATCACATTTCCACCTTCCGTAAACTGCATGTATTTCATCAGGACGGCGATCGTACGCTGGTGCTTCAGACTGCCGGGAATCTGGCGACCACTCAAAGCATTATCAGTCTGCTGCGACACCGCAGCAGGAATGCCGATTGTCCCAATCTGCTGAATGCCTCCAGCCTTTACGAGGCCGCTTCACTGGTAGGAGAGACGGTTCGTGAGGTGATCCAGCGTGACAGTGAGGCACAACAGAATGGCAGTACGACAGACTTCAGTTGCAACCTGCTGCTCGGCGGTCAAATCAACGGGGATGATATTGGTCTGTTCCATATTTACCCACAGGGTAATTTCATCGAAGCAACTCGCGATACGCCCTATTTTCAGATTGGTGAAAGCAAGTACGGCAAACCGATTATTGACCGGGTGCTGCACTACGGCATGTCTCTGGAGCAAGCGATGCAATGCGCGCTGATTTCACTGGATTCGACCCTGCGCAGTAATCTGTCAGTTGGCCTGCCGCTCGACGTCATGATCTACCCTTGTGATAGCTTCAGCGATGCCCGGCAATACCGCATTACCGAAGACCATCCCTACTTCACGACTATCCGTAAAGGCTGGGGAGAAGGCTTAGTCAGCACCTTCAAACAGCTACCACCGCTGGTTCTGTAGTCAGACTCGTGTGCCCTGTTCCCCTTTACAGCCCCAACCCAAACACGAAATAATACCCCTCTACGCCGGGCCACAACGCCCTGCCAACGCTTAACCCCAAACTCAACTCTGCGGACACCCTATGAATAACGAAATCTCTCTCAAATACTATGATGTCGCAGATGAGTACGCGACGGAGTCCGCTAAGCCGGTGAGCGAGGCTGAACGTACCCCGCTGGCGCACTACTTCCAGCTGCTGATCACCCGTCTGATGAACAACGAAGAGATCAGTGAAGAGTCGCAGCAGGATATGGCGCGTGAAGCGGGTATCGATGAGCAGCGAATTGATGAAATTGCCGAGTTTCTGAACCGCTGGGGCAACGAGTAACAGACGCTCACCGGCAGACGAGCTTTGCGCAGTTCGCCGGTTAATCTGCCTGACTCAGTACCGCATTCGCCCGCCGGTATTCCCGTAACAACGCACAATGCTGACAGCCACGTGTCTCACGTGGCTGATGTCCGTTACCTGCTCTACCAACCCATCACTTCGTCTTTATCTGCCGCTACACACTCCATCGCTCTCGCCTTAACCAGCCACAAAGTCCTCTTCCGCCCCACATCCTCTGGCGCACCTGAAAATTATCATCCAGACTTATATAGTCTGCGCAGGCATTGTGTTTTACACTGCGCGCTGTAAAAAACTGAGTAGATTAAGCAGGCAAAAATGGCGATGAACGGAACGATCACAACCTGGTTTGAAGATAAAGGTTTTGGCTTTATCAAAGATGAAAACGGTGATAACCGCTATTTTCATGTGATTAAGGTCGCCAATCCTGATCTGATCAAGAAAGATGCGGCGGTGACGTTTGAACCCACCACCAACAATAAGGGCTTATCCGCCTATGCGGTGAAGGTCGCGCCAACAAGCAAATACATCTATATCGCAGGCGAGCGGCTCAAGATCACCTCGATTAAGTCTTATCTGGTCTACAACGAAGAAGTCCCGGTCGATGCCGGTGTCGATAAAGAGAACGCGGTGTTGTCAGTGGGACTACTGCTGAATAATATCCGGCCGAAAACTGACCCGAACGCCAATGAGATGCGCTCGCTGAAAAAGCTGGCGGTCACCACCTTCCAGGGTACGACACTGATCTTCTCTGAAGATGAGATCGACATTGAAAGCACAGTTAAAGTGCTTAAAGGCCTGAAGTAATCCCGCAGGCGGGCCGAAATTCTGTTGGCAGGATTTCGGCCTTCAGCCTCCTGCCAGCCTGCTATTCAGTCACATTTCTCTGACACCAAATCCCCGCCCACAGGGCTGATACATGACAAAGCGTTCCTCTGGCGGATAAAACCGTCCTGCTCTCCCCTCTAATCCATTGTTTATGATAAAACAAAGGTCAAAAGCGCAGCTCATCAAGGTTCATCCCCACAAAGCGACTTTCCAGGGTAGAATTAGAAACTTTGTTCAGTCATTGCCAATGTTTTCCATCATCGCAAAGTGATACGAAAAGCGGGTGAAATAAGGTATAAAGCCGCATGAAAATCCCAAACAGAATCCAGCCCCTGGTCGATGACGGCCTGATTGACGATGTCCTGCAGCGGCTGAAAAGCGGCAAAGAAGCAGACGTCTATACCGTGCTATGCGGCGGCAAGGTGCAGTGCGCCAAAGTCTATAAAGAAGCGACCCAGCGTAGCTTCAAGCAGGCCGTGCAGTATCAGGAAGGTCGTAAAACCCGTAACAGCCGTAACGCCCGCGCCATGCAGAAAGGCACAAAGTTCGGCCGTAAGCAGCAGGAAGAGTCCTGGCAGACCGCCGAAGTAGATGCCCTGTTCCGCCTGGCGAACGCCGGTGTTCGCGTGCCACAGCCTTATCTCTGCATCGACGGTGTGTTATTGATGGAGCTGGTGACCGATGCCAATGGCTCGGTCGCGCCACGTCTCAGCGATGTCTCTCTGTCTGAAGAGCAGGCGGTCACGGATTTCCACACCATGATCCGCAACATCGTCCGCATGCTCTGTGCCGGTATCGTTCACGGTGACTTATCCGAGTTCAACGTACTGCTGGATGACCAGGGCCCGGTGATTATCGACCTGCCACAGGCGGTCGATGCGGCGGCCAATAACCATGCCGAGTCAATGTTTGAACGTGACGTAGACAACATCACCTCCTACTACGGTCAGTTCGCTCCGCAGCTGCTGAAGACGCGCTACGCCAAAGAGATCTGGCTGCTCTATGAAGATGGCAAGCTCACCCCGGAAACGCCGCTTACCGGGAAGTTTGTGGAAGAGGAACGCGTAGTCGATATGGATTCTCTGATGGATGAGATCATCACGGCAGAAGATGAATATTACGAGCGCCAGCGCGCCAGCCGTGAGCGCGACGAAGAGTAACTGCATCAATAAAAAAGGCAGCGAGTCACCTCGCTGCCTCTCACTTACCGCACTATCACAACGCCATCACCGCACGATGACCGTCAGCGCAATCAGAGTTAAGCCGATGATCATCACGCCGACAAAGACCTTATCGAGCCTACCTTTTTTCATCTTCTCCTCCCTAGAACCACTGACCAAAACGACGGATGTAGAAACGCTTCATGCCCTGTGCCACCAGGCAGTAGCTGAACAGCGTCAGCACCAGCCACGGGAAATATTGCCATGGCAGTGGCACCAGACCGACCATCGCACCCAGCGGGGAGAACGGGATCAGGATGCCCAGCGCCATCACCGCCAGCGTGGTCAGCATCACCGGTAAGGTGGCGCGGCTCTGAATAAACGGAATCTTCCGGGTACGCAGCATATGCACTACCAGCGTCTGTGACAGCAGCCCCTCGATAAACCAGCCTGACTGGAACAGCGACTGCACGCCTGCATGGTTAGCGCCGAAAACAAACCACATCAGCGCAAAGGTGGTGACGTCAAAAATTGACGAGGTCGGGCCCATCCACAGCATGAAACGCTTGATGTTGCCGGCATCCCATTTACGCGGCTTATTCAGAAACTCACGGTCAACCTTGTCCCACGGCAGCGCCAGCTGGGAAGCGTCATACATCAGGTTCTGAATCAGCAGATGAATCGACAGCATCGGCAGAAACGGAATAAAGGCACTGGCCACCAGCAGCGAGAAAACGTTGCCGAAGTTGGAGCTGGCGGTCATGTTGAGATACTTGATGATGTTGCCAAAGGTCTCGCGTCCTTTGAGTACACCCTCATTCAGCACCTGTAAATCCTTCTCCAGCAGGATGATGTCCGATGAGGCTTTCGCCACATCCGCCGCGCTGTCCACGGAAATCCCGGTGTCGGCTGCCCGCAGCGCAGGCGCGTCGTTAATGCCATCGCCCAGGAACCCGACGGTGTGACCGTTCTGCTGCATCAGCCGCACCAGACGGGATTTTTGCAGCGGCGTCAGCTGAGCAAACAGGGTGCAGCGCTCTGCTTCCTGAGCCAGCTCATCATCGTTCATCGCCTCAATCTGATCGCCGGTCAGCATCGCCGGATCGGTCAGCCCGACATCGGCACAGACCCGCAGCGTCACCAGCGGATTGTCACCGGTCAGCACTTTCACCGTCACACCGCTGTCACGCAGGGCTTTAATCGCCTTACCCGCGCTGGCTTTAGGCGGATCGCGGAAGGTCAGCATTCCCTGGATAATCAGATCGCGCTCATCACTGTCGCTGAGCGGCGCGTGCAGCTCGCCATCACGGGTTGCCACCAGCAGCACGCGATAACCCTGCTGATGATAGTGTTCGGTCTGCGCCAGCAGCGCCGCACGATGTGCCGCATCCAGTGCGACCACCGTGTCGCCCTGCCGCACGGCAATGCTGACGGCCAGCATCTCTTCCACTGCGCCTTTACAGATCAGTTGTGAACGATGCTGAGTCAGATCCTCCACCAGCACCGACACCCGACGGCGGGTAAAATCAAACGGCAGCTCATCGATCAGCTGGAACTGGCTGCGCTGAGACTGTGAAATGACCTTGTCGCCCGCGCAGAGTAAGGCGCGATCCATCAGGTTTTTCGCGCCACTCTGGCTGCCGCTGTTGAGCCATGCCAGCAGCAGCACCTGTGCATCTTCGTTGCCTCGCGCGTCCAGATGATGCGCCAGCAGGATGGTGTCCTGGGTCAGCGTGCCGGTTTTATCAGTGCAGAGCACATCCATCGCGCCGAGGTTCTGAATGGCGTTGAGCTTTTTAACGATCACTTTTCGACGTGACATCGCAATCGCGCCCTTAGCCAGGTTGGCGCTGACAATCATCGGCAGCATTTCCGGGGTCAGCCCGACCGCAACGGCCAGTGCAAACAGCGTGGCATCCATCCAGTCGCCTTTGGTGAAGCCGTTAATCAGCAGCACCACCGGGACCATCACCAGCATAAAGCGGATCAGCAGCTTGCTGACGCTGTTCACCCCGCGGTCAAAGGCGGTCTGCGGACGGCTTCCGGTCAGCGATGAGGCCAGGGAGCCGAACCAGGTTTCACCGCCCGTCGCTACCACGACTGCGCTGGCTGTGCCGCTGGCCACGCTGGTGCCCATCAGGCAGATATTCGGTGATGCCAGCCGCTCCTGGGCGGTCTGACCTTCGGCATCGATACCCGCATCGCTGCTCTGTTTCTCAACCGGCAGCGACTCGCCGGTCAGTACTGCTTCACTGATAAACAGATTACGTGAACTCAGCAGACGGACATCGGCAGGCACCTGATCGCCGGTGCTGAGCAGAATGATATCGCCCGGCACCAGTTCACTCATATCCACATCCTGGCGCTGTGCGGTTTCGCTGCCCGGCTCACGCCGCAGCACGGTGACCTGGCTGCGCACCAGTGACTTCAGTGCCTGCGCCGCTCGGTTGGTGCGAAACTCCTGCCAGAAACGCAGCAGCCCGCTCAGCATCACCATGGTGAAGATGATGATGACGCCGGAGAGATCGGTCTCCTGACCGGCGCGCAGCGGCAGAATATAGTCGGTAAACAGGCTCACCAGCGCCAGGACCAGTAATACGTAGATAAACGGGTTATTAAATGCCATCAGCAGCTGAATCAGCGCAGGTGGCGCTTTCTCATGCGCCACTTCATTACGGCCATACAAAGCCAGTCGTTTCGCCGCTTCAGCCTGGGTCAGGCCCTGACGCTGACTGCGCAGGTTCGCCAGCGTCATATCAATGTGCTGGTCTGCCTGCTGCGCCACGGCAAACATTTTTTTACTTTTTTTATCATTACGGTTGCCGGATGAAGTGATCGCAACCTGTTCCAGTTTCATGTCGCTCATTTCGACATCTCCCTGATTTAAAGCAATAGTTGTCCTGCACGGGAAATAACGTGCATGGATAAAACCTGGCGTGGCCGGGTTATTTAATGGGGTGACTTTCAGAAACAGTCAGGTTATTCCGCCGGCGCGCTAAATAATGACGCGCGCAGGGTTACCTGACACCGGTTATACGCGGCGTTTTAAAAGTCTGATATCAGCGATTGGGCGCAGCCTGGGCTACGCCAGACGGGGCGGAGGAAAAAGAGCGAATATAAACAGCAGCATAACGCGCACTCCTGGTGATAGCAGGATTAAAAATAAGGAGCGCGATCGTTAATTAAAGCGGGGATCGCTGCTCGCCGGTTGGCAAGCAGCAGAGGAAACTCAGCTTGCCAGAATAAAGGTTAATCTCGGGTGACTGTCCAACTGAATTCTCCTGAAGTTATCTGCCGCCATTATAAAGAGAGGCCGGCTTCGGTAAAGCAATAACGTATTGAATAACGGTTTCGTTGAGGTTTTGTTTCTGCTTAGGTTGCCGCTTCGGTAACAGCGAGGCGATCTTCTTATAACCGCCAGGTAATGCTTATAACCTTTTGGCATATGATTAGCCCATATTCGACTATTCTTCGCATCGGCCCTTTCGTAAACTCGCGTAACTTTTCAGAGGCAAGGAAATTTCATGAAAACTATAATTCCATCATTGCTGGCGCTGACGCTGGCTGCCGCCTTCACAGCCCAGGCCGCAACACCAAAAGATACGCTGGTGATTGCACAATCAACTGACGACGCCGACAGCTTCGACCCGGCCAAAGGGTTTGAACTGACCAGCGTTCAGGCTTTTACGAACATCTATCAGCGCCTGGTACAGTCTGACCCGCAGAATCCGGTGGATCTGAAACCCACACTGGCCACCTCGTGGCAGCCCGGCAGCGACAACCGCAGCCTGACCTTTGAACTGCGCAAAGATGCGAAATTCTCTACCGGCAACCCGCTGCGTCCGGAAGATGTGATCTTCTCGCTGGGCCGCGTGGTGAAACTGAACCTCGATCCCTCTTTCATCCTGACGCAGCTCGGCTGGAACAAAGATAACGTCGATGGCTTCCTGAAGAAAGTCGACGACAATCATGTGCAGATCAGCTGGACCGCCAACGTCAGCCCGACCTACGTCCTGAGTCTGCTCTCTGCTCCGGTTTCATCGATCATTGATGAAAAAACCGCAATGGCAAACCAGAAGAACGGCGATTTCGGTAACGCCTGGCTGGCCACCCACTCGGCGGGCAGCGGCCCGTATCAGATCCGCAAAGTGGTGATGCATCAGGTGGTGCTGCTCAGCGCTAACCCGACCTCACCAGCGGGCGCGCCAAAAATGAAGAACATCCTGATCAAAAACGTGCCTGAACCGGCTGCGCGTCGTCTGCTGCTGGAACAGGGTGATGCCGATATCGCCCGTAACCTGGGTGCCGATCAGATTGCTGCGCTGAACGGCAAACCGGGCGTGAAGACGGAAGCGATTCCCATGGCGTCGCTCTACTACATCCAGTTCAACATCGGCGCGAACGAGACGATGAAGAACCCCGCCTTCTGGGAAGCGGCACGCTACCTGTGGGATTACAAAGGCATCGCCAGTGAGCTGCTGAAAGGCCAGTTCGACGTGCATCAGAGCTTCCTGCCTAAGGGCTTCCTGGGCGCGATCAACGACACGCCATACAGCTACGATCCGGAAAAAGCCAAAGCGATTCTGAAGAAAGCGGGCCTGAACAACGTCACCTTCAAGCTCTCCACCAGCAACCAGCCGCCTTATCTGGATATCGCACAGGCGCTGCAGGGCAGCTTCGCCAAAGCGGGTGTGAAAGTGGAAGTGGTGCCAAGTCTGAGTTCCGAAGTGTCGACCAACGTGAAAGCGCATAAATATGAAGCGACGCTGAACGCCTGGGGCTCCGACTATTTCGATCCCAACACCAATGCCGCCTCGTTTGCTTACAATCCGGAAGATGGCAGCAAAACCATCGCCTTCCGTTCAGACTGGCACATTCCTGAGCTGAACAAGCAGGTGATTGCGGCGACCGCCGAGAGCGATCCGAAGAAACGTGTGGCGCTGTATGAAGCGATGCAGCGTGAAGTGATGAAGAACTCACCGTATGTGATTGGGATGCAGGCGAAGAACCTGATCGCCCTGCGCGACAACCTGAAAGGCTATGTGCAGGGCATTAACCCTGACATGGTGTATTACTCGCAGGTCACTAAGTAATGAGACAGTCTGTTTCTTCAGCCGGGTTCGCCCGGCTTTTTTGGCAGCGTGGCGGGCGCCTGATCGGTAGCGTATTGTCGCTGCTGGTCACGCTGCTTGGCCTGCTCGCCTTTACCTTTATGCTGTCGCATCTCTCGCCGATCGATCCGGTGCAGCAGATCGCCGGCGATCACGCCAGTGAAGCGACCTATGAGCAGGTGCGTCATGATCTGGGTCTTGACCAGCCGGTGCTGATGCAGTTCTGGCGCTACGTCGAACATCTGGCGCAGGGCGATTTTGGTGTCTCCCGCCTCACCAATCAGTCGGTGAGCGGTGACCTGATGACCACCTTCCCCGCCACCATTGAGCTGGCGACCTGCGCGATGATCTTCGCGGTGGTGTTCGGTGTGACGCTGGCGCTGCTGGCTGCCTGGAAACCGGGAAGCTGGATCGATAACCTCGCCCGCTTTGTCTCGCTGCTGGGCTACTCGGTGCCGGTGTTCTGGCTCGGCCTGCTGGGCCTGCTGCTCTTCTATGCGGTGCTGCACTGGTCCGCCGGACCGGGACGGCTGGATGATATCTGGGTTTATACCCTGGAGCCGAAGACCGGCTTTGTGCTGATCGACAGCTGGCTGTCGGGTGAACCAGAGATGTTCCGCAATGCGATTGCGCACCTCTGGCTGCCGGTGGTTATCCTCGGCCTGCTGGCGATGGCGGGCATTACCCGCCTGCTGCGTGCTGCGCTGCTGGAAGAGAGCAGCAAAGAGTATGTGGTGCTGGCGCGTGCTAAAGGCGCGGGTCGGGTGCGCATCCTGCTGCGCCATATCTTCCCCAACGTGCTGGGCACGCTGGTCACGGTGATCGCCCTCTCTTACGCCACGCTGCTGGAAGGCTCGGTGCTGACCGAAACCGTCTTCGCCTGGCCAGGTGTGGGTCGCTATATGACCAATGCGCTGTTCTCCGGCGATGTGCCGGCGATTCTGGGCTCAACCCTGTTAATCGGCAGCTGCTTTATCCTGATTAACACCCTGGCGGATGTTTTAACCTGGTTAACCGATCCGAGAACCCGATGACGCAACAACTCTCTGAACTCGAAACGCTGCGACCACGCCGTCGCCGTCAACGCGTTACCTCGTTAACCGTTGGGCTGACGCTGGTGGCGATTCTTATCCTGATGGCACTGCTGGCGCCGCTGATTGCGCCGTTCGATCCGAACGTGCAGACCATGTCGAGCCGTCTGCTGGCGCCGTCAGCACAGCACTGGTTCGGCACCGACGGCTTTGGTCGCGATCTGCTGTCGCGCGTAATTTACGGCGCGCGTCCGACCCTGCTGCTGGTGTCGCTGATTCTGGTGCTGACCATTCCGGCCGGGCTACTGATCGGCATCACCGCCGGTTACGTGGGCGGCTGGACCGAACGCCTGCTGATGCGCATTACCGATATCTTCCTGTCGCTGCCCAACCTGGTGATCGCGCTGGCGCTGGTGGCGATTCTCGGCCCTGGCCTGATGAACGGCGCGCTGGCGCTGGCGCTGACCAGCTGGCCGCCGTTTGCCCGTCAGGCACGCGCTGAAACCCTGGCACTGCGCCGCAGCGACTACCTTGCCGCCGCGCGGATGCAGGGGATTACGGGCTTTCGCCTGATGTTCGGTCATATTCTGCCGCTCTGCATGCCGACGGCAGTAGTCCGCGCCGCACTGAGCCTGGGCGGGATTATCCTGGCCGCTGCCGGACTCGGTTTCCTCGGTATGGGCGTTCAGCCGCCGACGGCGGAATGGGGTTCGATGGTGGCCGAAGGCAGTAAAGTCATTTTTGATCAGTGGTGGGTTGCTGCTGCACCGGGCGCGGCGATTCTGTTTGCCAGCCTGGCCTTTAACCTGACAGGCGATGGCCTGCGCGACCGACTGGATACCCGTCATGCAAAATAATCTGCTCCATGCCGAGGGGCTGACCATTCGCAGCGACGATGCGCTGCTGGTCGATAACATCAGTTTTTCCGTAGGCCGCGAGCGTGTGGCGCTGGTCGGTGAGTCCGGTTCCGGCAAGTCACTGACCGCCCGCAGCCTGATGGGCTTACTCTCGCCTGCGCTGCATCTGCAGGCCAGCCAGCTTCAGGTGGCCGGTGAGAATGCGCTGACGCTGAGTGAGCGTCACTGGAACCAGCTGCGCGGTAACCGCGTGGCGATGGTGATGCAGGACCCGAAGTATGCGCTTAACCCGACGCGCACCATTGGCTGGCAGGTGGAAGAGCCGCTGATCCTGCATCGCCGCCTGAGCCGTGCCGAGCGTAAAGAGAAAGTGTGTGAAATGCTGGATGCGGTCGGCCTGCCCGATCCGCGTCGTCTGATGCAGCAGTATCCGCATCAGCTCTCTGGCGGCATGGGCCAGCGCGTGATGCTGGCGATCGCCCTGATTACCGATCCGGACTTCCTGATCGCCGATGAACCGACCTCCGCGCTGGATCATGCCATGCGCGATCAGGTGCTGGCGCTGATCCGAGGTCTGGTGGAGGCGCGCAACATGGGTCTGCTGCTGATAAGCCATGATTTGCAGCAGGTTTCAGAACATTGCGAGCGGGTGATGGTGATGTATAAAGGCCGGTTGCTGGATACGCTGCCCGCCGCCGATCTGCCTCACGCTACCCATCCCTATACCCGCACGCTGTGGGCCTGCCGTCCGGGCAAAGCGACCCACGGACAGACATTACCGGTGCTGGATCGCGCTGCGCTGGAGGCGAATGATGATTAAGCTGCAGGATCTAAGCGTCGCCCACAAACAGGGTTACGAGCTGCGCACCGTGGTGCATGAGGTTAACCTTGAGGTTAACGCTGGCGAGTGTTTTGGTCTGGTGGGTCCGTCAGGCTGCGGCAAGTCGTCGCTGCTGTGGGTGCTGGCAGGTCTGAACCCACACTGGCAGGGTCAGATGCAGCTTGCCGGTCACGAGGTTCAGCCGGGTAAAGCCTTCACCGGCGCGCTGCGTCAGGAAGTGCAGATGGTGTTTCAGGATCCCTATGCCTCGCTGCATCCGCGTCACCGGCTGCGTCGCACGCTGGCCGAGCCGCTGAAGCTGCTGAAACGCGACAATATCAACGATCGTATCGATCAGGGCTTCCGTCACGTCGGGCTCGATCCCGCCCTGGCGGATCGCTATCCGCATCAGCTCTCCGGCGGTCAGCGTCAGCGCGTCGCCATCGTGCGCGCCCTGCTGCTGCAGCCGAAGATCCTGCTGCTGGATGAGCCGACGTCGGCGCTGGATATGTCAGTGCAGGCGGAGATCCTCAATCTGCTCAACGATCTGAAACAGCAGGATGGCCTGACCATGGTGCTGGTGAGCCACGATCCCGACGTGATCGATCACATGTGCGATCGCGCCGTGCACATGTCACAGGGTCGCATCATCGAACAGATCTCTGCCTGAAATCAGGCCGGACGGCGTTCACCTGCCGTCCGGCGCTGCTGCATCCGCCGCGCCTTCCCGTAACATCCCCTTCTTCCACCTTCAGCCTCATCCTCTCTATTGCCAGAATGGCGCGCTGTTCTCTTCCTCTGAGTCATTAGATTGCCACGCGACGCTGTAAACCTTTACAGACTGAAGCAGGCAGCGAATGCGACAGCGCAAAACGCAGCGGCTGGCTGATGCGGTATACTCGCGACCATTATTTCATGAGAGGAAAAGGTAATGACGGTAAAACTGCGTCCGCTGGAGCGGGAAGATCTGCACTTTGTCCATCAGCTGGATAACAACGCCAGCGTGATGCGTTACTGGTTTGAGGAGCCGTATGAGGCGTTTGTGGAGCTGTCCGATCTCTACAACAAGCACATTCACGATCAGACCGAACGTCGCTTTGTGGTCGAGCACAGCGGGCAGAAAGCGGGATTAGTGGAACTGGTGGAAATCAACCATGTGCACCGGCGCGCCGAGTTTCAGATCATTATCGATCCGGCCCATCAGGGCAAAGGACTGGCAACCCAGGCGGCGAAAATGGCGATGGATTATGGCTTTTCGGTGCTGAATCTTTACAAGCTCTACCTGATTGTCGATCAGGAGAACGAAAAAGCGATCCACATCTACACCAAGCTCGGCTTCGAGATCGAAGGCGTGCTTAAACATGAGTTTTTCATCAACGGGGAGTACCGCAACACCATCCGCATGTGCATTTTCCAGCATCAGTATCTGGAACGCCATAAAACGCCAGGCGGAATGGTGAAGCCGACCGCGCAGTAATCAGCCGCGCGCGCCAACCGGGTTCATAAAGGGACGCGGGTGTTCAGGCTTAAGGTCGTACATGCCGCCATAGAAGGGATCGACCAGCAGCCAGCCGGGGAATCCACCCAGCGGGATATTACCCAGCAGATACCACAGGTTAGCGCGTGCCTCGATAGGCACCGTGACCGGCACGTAGCCCGGGCTTTCCAGCATCAGCAGGTAGTGCTTTTTGCCGAAGTAGCGGCCGGTAGATTTTTCCAGTTCAACGGTCTGCGGCGTGAAACCCTGCGCAACCGCATAGCCACGCTCATCCTGCACGGTAAAGCGCGCGCCCTGCGGCAAGGAGTCGATGCGCACCAGTTGGGTTTCATTGCCGACAATGGTGGCACAGCCGCTAAGCAGCAGCGCGGCGGCCAGGGCCAGAATTCGCTGTTTCATGAAGGGGTCCACAGAGTGATCAGTGATCAGAGTGTAGACCGCCCTCTCCGCCTCAATCGGGCTATCATCGCCCGATTCAGCCAGCTTATTGCGGTTGACAAGCGCGGGCGATAGCTGCGATGTCGTTGGGTGAGGTGCGACAGCAGCCGCCAATCAGCTTCGCGCCCGCCTGCTGCCACTCTGCCAGTTTGTCATGCAACGTGCAGCCTGATGGCGCTGAGTGCCAGGTTTTGCTGCTGGCATCATACTGCTCGCCAGAGTTGGGATAGACCACCAGCGGCTTGTCGGTCAGCTTCTGCAACTGCTGCAGCGCAGGCGTCACGCTCTCAAGTGCCACGCAGTTGGTTCCCAGAGCCACCACCTGCGGCTGCTGATTCAGCCAGCTCACGACGTCTGACAGCGGCGTGCCGTCGCTGATGTGTCCGGCGTCACGCAGGGTAAACGAGAACCAGGCGCGGCCTTCAGGAAATTCAGCCAGCAGCTTCACCAGCGCCTGCGCTTCGGCAAACGAAGGCAGGGTTTCGCAGGCCAGCAGATCGGCACCCGCCGCCAGCAGCGCCTGCACGCGTGGGCGGTGAAACGCCATCATCTCCGCTTCCGGCAACGCATAGTCGCCGCGATATTCCGAACCATCCGCCAAAAAAGCGCCATAGGGACCGACCGATCCCGCTACCAGCAGCGTTTTTGCGTCGGGCCGGACCGCCAGATAATCCTGACGGGCGCGTCGCGCCAGTTCGACACTCTGCGCGATCAACGCCAGCGACTCCGCCTCATCAAGGCCACGTGTGGCAAAGCCCTGCGGCGTCGCCTGGTAGCTGGCGGTAATGGCACAGCGCGCGCCGGCGACAAAATAGTCGTAGTGCACCTGATAGATCAGCTCAGGATTTTCCATCAGCACTTTAGCTGACCATAACGCATCGGCCAGATGACAGCCGCGGGCTTCCAGCTCGGTGGCCAGGGCACCATCCAGAATCAGCAGTGGCGACTCCGTTAAAGCCTGCGCGACAGGGTTATGCGACATCATTGGCCTCCTCAGGCTTCGGGGATGATTTGTGGGTCAGATGGTAAGCGGCATAGCAGAACAGCACAAACGGGATGCCACACCACAGTGCGATACGCTGAGTCGGATCAAACGCCAGACCGACACAGGCCAGCAGGCAGAGCAGGAAACCCAGCACCGGCGTCAGCGGATAGAGCGGCGCACGGTAGGCCAGATCGGCCAGCGATTTGCCCTGCTGAAGATGACGACGACGGAAAACAAAATGCGAAGCGCAGATGCTGAGCCAGACGGCTACCACCGCAAAGCCGGAGATGGCCGACAGCGCCACAAACACCGTGTCTGGCGCGACCACGCTGGAGACCAGCGCCAGCAAACCACCCACCATGCTGACGGTGATCGCCAGCATCGGCACGCCGCGCTTGTTCACCCGGGCAAAGGCGCGCGGCAGCGTATTTTCATTGGCCAGCGACCAGAGCATCCGCCCGGAGGCATAGAGTCCGGAGTTGGCCGCAGACAGGATAGCGGTCAGGATCACAAAGTTAATAATATCAGCCGCCCACGGGATGCCGATCTTTTCGAAGACCAGCACGAACGGGCTTTTCACGATACCCGCCTGATCCATAGGAATCAGCGCCGCCAGCACAAATACCGTGCCGATGAAGAAGATAATCAGCCGGGCCACGGTAGTACGGATCGCCAGCGGCAGCACTTTCTCCGGCTGCTGGGTTTCACCGGCCGCAATACCGATCAGCTCGGTGCCGGAAAAGGCGAAGTTGACTGCCACCATGGTCATCAGAATCGGCAGAACGCCGTTGGGCAGCCAGCCGTGCGCCGTCAGGTTGCTCAGGCCCGGTGCGGGCGTGCCATCCTTCATCGGGATAAAGCCGAACATCGCCGCGCCCCCTAGCACGATAAAGGCGACGATCGTCACCACCTTAATCAGCGAGAACCAGAACTCCCCTTCGGCGAAGAAGCGGGTTGAGATGACGTTCAGCAGATAGATGGCACAGCAGAAGACCAGGCACCAGATCCACACCGGGATCTGCGGGAACCAGTACTGCATACAGAAGCCCGCCGCCGTCAGGCTGGAGCCGAGCGCCACGGTCCAGGTCAGCCAGTAGAGCCAGGCCACGGTATAGCCGGTTGCCGGGCTGAGATAGCGTGCGGCATAGACGTGGAACGCGCCGGTTTCCGGCATCGCCACCGAGAGTTCGCCCAGACAGACCATCACCAGCCAGACCACCAGCGCGCCAATCAGATAGGCGAGCAGCGTACCCGCCGCCCCGGTGGTTGAAATGATATAGCCGGTATTAAAAAACAGGCCGGTGCCGATTACACCGCCCAGCGATAACATCACCAGATGGCGCACTTTCATGGTGCGTTTGAATTGTTCCTGCGAGGGAGTTGGCTGTTCGCTCATCACTTTTATCCGTATGGACGTCTAAACATCTATAAGGAACAGTTTTATACGCGTCACAGCCGGTAATTGCAACGGCAGGGAAACAGGGAGGAGGTAAAGGCGGTTCAGTGCCCCGTCGCGGCGGGGCCTGATGCGTTAGCCGAAAACGCTTTGAATATAACGTTCCAGCGCCATGCGGGAACTAAATCCGTGCGGGATGCCGTAGTGTTCCTGTGAATCACCCGCCAGGTAGAGAGGGAATTGGGTGTAGTGATCGCAGGTCTTCATTTCTGAAGCAGGTTCAGCGAACGGCTGGCTCTTCTCTTTCAGTGTCGGGTGAATGACGAGTGCCATGCGCCCCATGCGCGCTTCGCGATTCACATAAACATAGTTCTCTCCACGGCGATAACCATAGGCCCGTGGGGTAATTTCATCGACTTCGAAACCCGCTTTTTCCAGTACGCGCGCTACCTCATCTGGTCGTAAATACATGCTCGATCCTCTCCTCTTTCAAAAGCTTCGCAACCTTACAACAGCATGACAGAGTGGGCATTCGGAATTTTCCCTAAAGAACACTCCCGCGTCTCGTTTATCTCAAGGTCGTCTACACTAGTATTACGTTTTTAAATCAAAGGGAGCTAAAAAATGTTTAATCGCACTGTAAAAAACGATGACATTGATATTAATCAGGATGTTAACGAACTGGCCGATTCACTGGAAGCGCTGCTGAAATCTTACGGCAGTGACGCCAAAGACGAAGTCGATTCTGCACGCAGTCAGGCAGAAAAGCTGCTGAAACAGACCCGCTCCAGACTGAACGGCGGCAGCAACCGTGTTTCACAGGTTGCGCGTGATGCCAGTGCGCAGGTTGACACCTATGTCCATGACAAGCCATGGCACGGTGTTGGTATCGGTGCCGCTTTCGGTATCGTAGTGGGTGTGCTGCTGGCTTCACGCCGCTAAGCTAAGCTCCAGAAAATCCCCTGAGCCCTGCCCTGTGCGGGGCTTTTTTATGCCCTTTTTCTGGCTGGTGACATTTACAAAAAATTTTTCCTGGCTGCAGGGCGCATCCCTGCTGGCTTTGCCGCTGTTGCGCAAATGCAAATCATAAAACCCTATATCTGGTGGGCTTGACCCATAAAAACACTACATCTAGTATTTACCTCATCAGCACGACACCAGATGTCCGGCAGAATGAGGCCCGCAACCTGCTCCTCCTGCTCTGTTTCCTGACATCAGAACCGCATATAGAGGGAAATACGAATCATGCGCATTATTATTTACACTAAAGATAACTGTGTCCAGTGCACGGCAACCAAAAATGCGATGGACCGTCAGGGTCTCGCCTATCAGCTTATCAATCTCGACAGCCAGCCCGAGGCGATCGACAACCTGAAATCACTGGGTTACCGCCAGGTACCGGTTGTGATGGCAGATAACGATCACTGGAGCGGTTTCCGCCCGGATAAAATCGCCACTCTGCGCACGCTTTCTGCTGTCGGGGGGTAAACACATGTTCCCGCTGGTCTATTTTTCCAGCCAGTCGGAAAACACCCACCGGTTTGTGACGCGCCTCGGCCTGCCCGCCCGGCGCATCCCGCTTGATGCCCGGCAACAACTGCATATCGACCAGCCCTATATTCTGGTCGTGCCCAGCTATGGCGGTGGCAGCAGTCGCGGTGCGGTGCCCGGTCAGGTGATTCAGTTTCTTAATGATGAGGCGAACCGACGCGGTATTCGTGGCGTGATCGCAGCGGGCAACCGTAACTTCGGTGCCGGTTACTGCCTGGCGGGCAGCATCATTGCAAATAAATGTCAGGTTCCCTGCCTCTACCGCTTCGAGCTGATGGGAACGCCTGACGATATCGCGAAAGTTAAAGCGGGAGTAACCCAATTTTGGCAACAACAGACACCCTCAACGGCGTGACGCTCGATTATCACGCCCTTAATGCCATGCTCAATCTCTACGACGCCGAGGGCCGCATCCAGTTCGACAAGGATCGCGAAGCGACACGTCAGTTTTATCTGCAGCATGTGCAACCCAATACCGTCCCCTTCAATAGCTGCGCTGAGCGTTTACGCTATCTGGTGGCAGAGAGCTATTACGAAGCGGAAGTGCTGAACCAGTACGATTTTTCGTTCCTGCTTGCGCTGCATGAGGTGGCGGAAAATTGGGGATTTGAGTTCAAAACCTTTCTCGGTGCCTGGAAGTACTACACCAGCTATACCCTGAAGACCTTCGACGGCAAACGCTACCTGGAAACCTTCGAACAGCGCGCCTGCATGGTGGCGCTGACGCTGGCTCAGGGCGATGAAAAGCTTGCGCGGGCCCTGCTGGAGGAGATCCTCAGCGGCCGTTTTCAGCCCGCTACACCAACCTTCCTGAACTGCGGCAAACAGCAACGCGGTGAGCTGGTCTCCTGCTTCCTGCTGCGCATCGAAGACAATATGGAGTCGATTGGTCGCGCCGTGAATTCGGCACTGCAGCTCTCAAAGCGCGGCGGCGGCGTCGCCTTTTTGCTGTCAAACCTGCGTGAGTCCGGTGCGCCAATCAAACGTATTGAAAATCAGTCGTCGGGCGTTATCCCGGTGATGAAAATGCTGGAGGATGCCTTCTCTTATGCGAATCAGCTCGGCGCGCGTCAGGGCGCTGGCGCGGTGTGGCTCAATGCACACCATCCCGATATTTTCCGCTTCCTTGATACCAAGCGCGAAAACGCCGATGAGAAGATCCGCATCAAAACCCTGTCGCTGGGCGTGGTGATCCCCGATATCACTTTCCAGCTGGCAAAAGAGAACAAACCGATGGCGCTGTTCTCGCCTTACGACGTTGAACGGATCTACGGCCAGGCCTTTGGCGATATCAGCATCAGCGAGAAATATGAGGAGATGCTGGCCGACGACCGCATCCGTAAAACCTATATTCAGCCACGCGACTTCTTCCAGACGCTGGCCGAGATTCAGTTTGAGTCGGGCTATCCCTACATCATGTATGAGGACAGCGTGAACCGCAGCAACCCGATTGCCGGTCGCATCAATATGAGCAACCTCTGCTCTGAGATCCTGCAGGTGAACAGCGCCAGCGAGTACAATGACGATCTCAGCTATCGCCGGATCGGTAAAGATATCTCCTGTAATCTCGGCTCACTGAACATTGCGCACGCCATGGATTCACGCGATCTGGCGCGCACCGTGGATGTGGCGATCCGCGCCCTGACCTCGGTGTCGATGATGAGCGAAATTGGCTCGGTGCCCTCGGTCGCCGAAGGCAATCGCCGTTCGCACGCCATTGGTCTGGGTCAGATGAACCTGCACGGCTATCTGGCGCGGGAAGGCATCGCCTATGGTTCACCGGAAGCGCTGGATTTCACTAATCTCTACTTCTACTGCATCACCTATTATGCGCTGCGCACCTCTAATCAGCTGGCACAGGAGCGTCAGCAGACCTTCGACGGCTTTGCGGATTCGCAGTACGCCAGCGGCGTCTACTTCGATAAGTATCTGCAGCGCGAATGGCTGCCGCGCACGGAACGGGTAGCGACGCTGTTTGCCGACGCCGGACTGACGCTGCCGACACAGGCGGACTGGCAGGCGCTGCGCGACGCGGTGATGCAGCACGGGCTGTTTAATCAGAACCTGCAGGCGATCCCGCCAACCGGTTCAATCTCCTACATCAACCATGCCACCTCCAGCATCCATCCGATTGTCTCCCCAATCGAGATCCGCAAAGAGGGCAAAACCGGCCGCGTCTACTATCCCGCGCCGTTTATGACCAATGAGAATCTCCATCTCTATCAGGATGCGTATCAGATTGGGCCGGAAGCGATTATTGATACCTACGCAGAAGCGACTCAGCATGTTGATCAGGGCCTGTCGCTGACGCTGTTCTTCCGCGATGATGTCTCGACCCGTGACATCAACAAAGCGCAGATTTACGCGTGGAAAAAAGGCATCAAGACGCTCTATTACATTCGACTGCGCCAGATGGCGCTTCAGGGCACGGAGGTTCAGGGCTGCGTCTCATGCTCCCTGTGATGAAAACGATGAAACTAAAACAGATTCAGGCAATTAACTGGAACCGCATTCAGGATGACAAAGATCTTGAGGTGTGGAATCGCCTCACCAGCAACTTCTGGCTGCCGGAGAAAGTGCCGCTCTCCAACGATCTGCCCGGCTGGCAGACGCTGGATAAACAGCAGCAGCAGCTGACCATCCGGGTGTTCACCGGTCTGACGCTGCTCGACACCATCCAGAACGTGATCGGTGCGCCGGGGCTGATGGAAGATGCCATTACCCCGCACGAAGAGGCGGTGCTGTCGAATATCAGCTTTATGGAAGCGGTGCATGCCCGCTCCTACAGTTCGATCTTCTCAACTCTGTGTAACACCCAGGATGTGGATGCCGCTTATCAGTGGAGCGAAGAGAATGCGCCGCTGCAGAACAAGGCGCGCATCATTCTGGAACACTACCAGGCCGATGATCCGCTGAAGAAGAAGATCGCCAGCGTTTTCCTGGAGTCGTTTTTGTTCTATTCCGGCTTCTGGCTGCCGATGTACTGGTCGAGCCGTGGCAAGCTGACCAACACCGCTGACCTGATTCGCCTGATTATTCGCGATGAGGCGGTACACGGTTACTACATCGGTTACAAATATCAGCAGGCGCTGGCTGCCGCTGACGATCTGCGCCGCGAAGAGCTGCAGCAGTTCGCCTATGATCTGCTGCTGGCGCTGTATGAGAACGAAGTGGCTTATACCGAGGCGCTCTATGCCGATGTCGGCTGGGTAGAGGAGGTGAAAACCTTCCTGCACTACAACGCCAACAAAGCGTTGATGAATCTGGGCTACGAGGCGCTGTTCCCGGCGGAGCTGACAGCGGTGAATCCGGCTATTCTGTCGGCTCTGTCGCCCAACGCCGACGAAAACCACGACTTCTTCTCCGGTTCAGGCTCCTCTTATGTGATGGGAAAAGCGGTCGAAACCGAAGACGAAGACTGGAATTTCTGAGGGTTACCGGGTGCTGTTTTTTCAGCATCCGGTTTTCACTGGCAGTGCCGCGCCAGCCGCGCCACCCCGACTAATCATAAGAAAAAATTATCACTGCAACACAGCCTGACTATTTCACCGTTTATTGATTTTCACCCACCCCGCATTTCCTTTTTTTACGCCCGATTATTCCACTCAATATGATCGTTTCAGGCGTGATTATTTCCCTGCATCGGACTCCATTATTTCCGTAATATTTCACCCTGGTGACGCTTGTTTTTCTCCCTTTCACACGGCAAATCGGCTGAAATGCCAATAAAGCCCCAATAATTTCACAAAAAATTAATCCGCGCTTATCCCTTGTGAGCACTGAAGATAATCGGCATCTGAATGTCCCGCGGCCGGTCAATATCCCACTTCAGGGTTGTCAGATAACGTCAGTGTGCTACGGTATGGCCTGCTTAAATTTCAGCGGGAACGACAGGATAATATTAGATATTTCAACCAGGATTTAATGACTGCATGGCTATTAAGCTCGAAGTAAAAAATCTCTATAAAATATTTGGCGACAATCCGGAACGCGCGTTTAAATATATTGAAAAGGGTGCGACCAAAGATGTCATTCTTGAGAAGACCGGGCTCTCCCTTGGCGTAAAGAACGCCAGTCTGGCCATTGAAGAAGGCGAGATATTCGTCATCATGGGATTATCCGGCTCAGGAAAATCGACCATGGTTCGCCTTCTCAATCGTCTGATAGAGCCGACGCGCGGCCAGGTGATTATTGACGGTGTCGATATTGCCAAAATATCAGCCAGCGAACTGCGTGAAGTGCGCAGAAATAAAATCAGTATGGTATTCCAGTCATTTGCTTTGATGCCGCACATGAATGTATTAAATAATACGGCATTTGGCATGGAATTAGCGGGCGTCGCACTGGCTGAACGCCAGGAAAAAGCACTGGAAGCGTTACGTCAGGTCGGGCTGGAGAATTATGCGCACGCTTACCCGGATGAACTTTCCGGAGGGATGCGACAGCGCGTCGGATTAGCCCGCGCCCTGGCCATCAATCCCGACATCTTATTAATGGATGAGGCCTTCTCCGCACTGGATCCGTTGATTCGTACTGAAATGCAGGATGAGCTGGTTAATTTACAAGCCAGGCATCAGCGCACCATCGTCTTTATTTCCCACGATCTTGATGAAGCGATGCGTATTGGCGACCGTATTGCCATTATGCAGGGCGGCGAAGTGATACAGGTTGGTACGCCGGATGAAATCCTGAATAACCCAGCCAATGACTATGTCCGCACCTTTTTCCGTGGCGTCGATATCAGCCACGTATTCAGCGCCAAAGATATCGCCCGTCGTAGCGCGGGAGCATTGATCCGCAAAGCGCCAGGTTTCGGCCCGCGCTCCGCCATTAAGCTGCTGCAGGATGAAGACCGTGACTACGGCTACGTGCTGGAGAAACAGAAGTTTCTTGGCGTGGTCTCCACCGACTCGCTGAAAGCCGCGCTGGCAGCAGGTCTGGGACTCGATAGCGCCCTCCTCGACTCGCCAGCCGCGGTGCCCGCCGATACCTCACTGAGCGATCTGCTCTCGCACGTCGCTCAGGCGCCCTGTGCGGTGCCAGTGGTCGGTGAGGAGAATCAGTATGTCGGTATCATTTCCAAAAGCACGCTATTGCGCGCGTTAGATCGTGAAGGAGCCCAGCCATGAGTCAGGAAACCACCAATCCGTGGGATAGCGGCACCGCCGCCAGCAGTCAGGCTGCGCCCACCAGCAGCGGCGGTGCCGATGCCTGGGGCACGCCCGATGGCAGCGCGACACCCGATGCAGCCAGCAGCAGTGACTGGCTCAACAGCGCCCCTGCGCCCGCGCCGGAACATTTCAATATCATGGATCCGTTCCACAAGACCTGGATCCCGCTTGATCACTGGGTGACCACCGGTATCGACTGGGTGGTCAACCATTTCCGCCCGCTGTTTCAGGGTATCCGGGTACCGGTTGACTATATTCTCAGCGCCTTTCAGCAGCTGTTGCTGGGGATGCCCGCGCCGGTAGCGATTCTGGTGTTTGCACTTATCGCCTGGCAGATCGCGACGCCCGCCATGGGCATCGCCACGCTGGTATCGCTGATCGTGATTGGTGCAATTGGCGCCTGGTCACAGGCGATGGTCACGCTGGCGCTGGTGCTTACCGCGCTGATGTTCTGCATTCTCATCGGCCTGCCGCTGGGGATCTGGCTGGCCCGCAGTGAACGGGCTGCGCGTATCGTACGTCCCTTGCTGGATGCGATGCAGACGACACCCGCCTTTGTCTATCTGGTGCCGATTGTAATGCTGTTTGGTATCGGTAACGTGCCAGGCGTGGTGGTCACGATTATCTTCGCCCTGCCACCGATTGTGCGTCTGACTATTCTCGGCATTAAGCAGGTGCCCGCCGATCTGATCGAAGCGAGCGAATCCTTTGGTGCCAGTCCGCGTCAACTGCTATTCAAAGTGCAGTTGCCGCTGGCGATGCCCACCATTATGGCGGGTGTCAATCAGACCCTGATGCTGGCGCTGTCGATGGTGGTGATCGCATCGATGATCGCCGTGGGCGGACTCGGTCAGATGGTCCTGCGCGGTATTGGCCGTCTCGATATGGGGCTGGCTACGGTGGGTGGCGTAGGGATTGTGATCCTTGCCATTATCCTTGACCGCCTGACCCAATCTTTTGGTCGCGATAGCCGCAGCCGCGGTAATCGCCACTGGTATCACACCGGCCCGCTGGGCCTGATCTTCTCTCCTTCGCGTAAAAAATAATCTGTCGGGCGGTGCCTGCGCGCCGCCCATCCTGACGCGACATCTGAAATAAGGAATGACTATGCGCAACAGAGCCTCTCTGCTCGCCGCCGTGGTAACCACGCTGGCCGTTTCACACGTCTCCGCTGCCGATCTGCCGGGCAAAGGTATTACGGTACAACCCATACAGAGCACTATCGCTGAAGAGACTTTTCAGACCCTGATTGTCAGCCGCGCGCTGGAAAAACTCGGCTATCAGGTCAGCAAGCCGAGTGAAGTGGATTACAACGTTGGCTACACCTCTATCGCCGCCGGCGACGCCACCTTTACCGCGGTGAACTGGCAGCCGCTGCATGACGACATGTACAAAGCCGCCGGTGGCGATCAGAAGCTCTATCGTCAGGGAACTTACGTTACCGGTGCTGCCCAGGGTTATCTGATTGATAAGAAGACCGCCGAGAAATATCACATCACCAATATCGAACAGCTGAAAGATCCTAAGATCGCCAGCCTGTTTGACGCCAACGGCGATGGCAAAGCGGATATGACCGGCTGTACGCCAGGCTGGGGCTGTGAAGCGGTGATTAATCATCAGAACAGCGCCTTTGGTCTCAGTGATACCGTGACCGCCAATATGGGTAACTATTCGGCGATGGTGGCGGATACGCTGGCGCGCTACAAACAGGGTAAACCGATCCTTTATTACACCTGGACGCCCTACTGGCTGAGCGATGTGCTGAAGCCGGGCCGCGATGTGGTCTGGCTGCAGGTGCCGTTCTCTTCGCTGCCTGGCGAACAGAAGGATGTGGATACTAAGCTGCCAAACGGCGCGAACTACGGTTTCCCGGTTAACACCATGCACATCGTCGCCAACAAAGCCTGGGCGGCGAAAAACCCGGCGGCTGCCCGTCTGTTTGCGGTAATGAAGCTGCCCATTACCGATATCAATGCTGAAAACTCAGCAATGCATGCCGGACAAAACTCAGAAGAGGCGATTAACCGTCATGTGGATGGCTGGATTAAGGCGCATCAGGCTGAGTTCGATAAATGGATCAGCGAGGCGCAGGCCGCCGCGCAATAACCTGAAAACATTTCCGCCCCAGGGCGGTTGATAAAAGTGCTGGCTCAGTGAGCATACGCTTCTAGTCAGGCAGTTATCTGAGGGCAGAAATTTTTCTGCCCTTTTTTTATGCCTGCGATCCCGACTGGTATGGCCTGTTAATAAACATGCGTGTGAAATAGTTTTTTGAGTTACTATTAACCTCAAATGATTATTAGCGACCGATGCTGTTTATGAATGCGACTCGCCAGGGTCTGACGCCTGCTTTAGTAATACTGATGTCAGTAGCAACCGGCCTCTGCGTAGCCAGTAATTACTACGTTCAGCCACTACTGAATACCATCGCCCAACAGTTTGATCTCTCTGTCAGCCTCGCCGGATTTATTGTCACCACGGCGCAGCTGGGCTACGCCTGCGGTCTGCTGCTGCTGGTGCCGCTTGGCGATCGGTTTGAACGACGCAGCCTGATTGTCACGATGATCCTGCTGGCTGCTGCGGGCATGGTGATTATCGCCCTTTCGCACTCCTTTCTCTTTTTACTGCTGGGCACGGTGATGACCGGCCTGTTCTCGGTCGCCGCACAAATCCTGGTACCGCTGGCCGCCACGCTGGCAGAGCCGGAGCGGCGCGGCAAAATCGTGGGGACGGTAATGAGCGGTTTGCTGCTGGGGATTCTGCTGGCGCGCACCGTGGCAGGCGGCCTGGCGCAGCTTGGCGGCTGGCGTACCGTTTACTGGACTGCCAGCCTGCTGATGGTGGTGATGGCCCTGGCGCTGTGGCGATCGCTGCCACGCGTGAAACAGTCCGTGCCCATGCGCTATCCGCAGCTGCTGGCCTCCATCTTTCGCCTGTATGCCGGTAATCGGGTGCTCCGCACCCGCGCCTGGACCGGCTGCCTCTCCTTTGCCAATTTCAGCCTGCTGTGGACCTCAATGGCCTTTCTGCTCGCCGGGGCGCCTTATCATTTTTCAGAGGGCGAGATTGGCTTGCTGGGGCTGGTCGGTGCCGCGGGTGCGCTGGCCGCACGTCAGGCGGGCGCGCTGGCTGACAAGGGTAAAGCGAAGCTGACCACCCGACTGGGCCTGCTGCTTATGCTGCTGTCGTGGGCCGCCATTGCGTGGGGCGCGGAGCAGCTTGCGCCGCTGATCGTCGGCATCCTGTTGCTGGATCTGGCGGTACAGGCCGTCCATATCACTAATCAAAGCGTGATCTACGCGCAGATGCCGGAGGCGCGGAACCGTCTTAATGCAGGTTACATGACCAGCTACTTTATGGGTGGCGCGGCCGGCTCACTGCTCTCCGCGACCGCTTACCATCTTTGGGGCTGGTATGGCGTCTGTGTCGCTGGCGCGCTGCTGACTGTGGTTAATCTGCTGATTTGGGCGGCCGGATCGCGCTTTGAGCCGGAAAAAATCAACTGAAGCCTGGCCGGACAGCGCATTGCGTCTGGTCACAAATGGTTAGGTTTGTTATGGTTAGTAGCAAACCTATTCACTTCAGTTATTTTTCCCCGCGATATTATTAAATTTGCCCCCTTTTTGATTACGTTCCGGCACAGCGGCTGCCGCCGGACGTACGGGTTTTTGACCCAGGGCCAGGGAATGGCCTGGAACGCCTTTGATGGTGAATAGTGATTCTGTCAGCGATCACCTGCCAAAAAGTGACTACGCTTATCCTGTCACCATAGTTATTATACAAGTTGCAATTAGTGAGGTTTTTTTTAATGGAAAGTTCGTTTACTCCCATTGAGCAGATGCTAAACATCCGTGCCAATCGCCATAAGGATTTTCCGTTGCAGGAAATTATTCTGACGCGTCTCTGTATGCATATGCAGGGTAAACTGCTGGACAACCGCAATAAGATGCTGAAAGCACAGGGTATTAATGAAACCCTGTTTATGGCGTTGATTACGCTGGATGCACAGGAAAACCATAGTATTCAGCCCTCTGAGCTCAGCTCTGCCCTCGGCTCTTCACGCACCAATGCCACGCGCATTGCTGATGAGCTGGAAAAGCGCGGCTGGATTGAGCGTCGCGAAAGCGATCACGACCGTCGCTGCCTGCATCTGCATCTGACCGATAAAGGGATGGAGTTCCTGCGTCAGCTGCTGCCACCTCAGCATCAGAGCCTGCAGTACCTCTGGTCATCGCTCTCCGTCGATGAGAAGTCGCAGCTGGAAGGCATCACCCGTAAGCTACTTAATCGTCTTGATAAAATGGATGAAGATCAGCTGATCGCCTCGCTTTCCCGCTAATAGCAATAAGTGCGACACAATCACCTGTCGGAACCGTTATTTTAATTTCCTTTTTTATCTGGCCAGCGCTCAGTCGCTGGCTTTTTCGACTCGGGCGCTGGCGAAAAGGGATTTCTGTCCCCCGACTAAATGGAAAACGTGGAGAAAGACATGAGTGCAACGGCAGAAGCACAAAGCCCGCAACCGTCAGCCAACAAAAAGAAGAAGCGTAAAAGTGTGCTCATCGTGCTGGCGCTGATCTTTGTGCTGATTGGTATTGCCTGGGGAGTTTACTGGTTCCTGGTCCTGCGCCATTTTCAGGAAACGGATGATGCCTACGTTGCGGGTAACCAGGTGCAGGTGATGGCACAGGTCTCCGGTAGCGTGAATAAAGTCTGGTTTGAAGATACCGATTTCGTCAAAAAAGGCGATGTGCTGGTTTCACTGGATAAGACGGATGCGGAGCAGGCGTTTGAAAAAGCGCAGACGGCACTCGCCACCAGCGTGCGTCAGACGCATCAGCTGATGATTAATGGCAAACAGTATCAGGCCAGCATTACATTGCAACAGACCGCTCTGGCGCAGGCACAGGCTGACCTGAAACGCCGTGAGCCGTTAGGTGCGGCTAATCTGATTGGCCGTGAAGAGCTGCAGCACGCCCGCGATGCCGTCGCGACGGCCAAAGCACAACTGGACGTGGCGATTCAGCAATACAATGCGAATCAGGCGATGATCCTCAACACCTCACTGGAAAATCAGCCTGCCGTGCAACAGAGTGCGGCTGAGTTGCGTGACGCCTGGCTGGCGCTGCAGCGCACCGAAATCCGTAGCCCGATGGATGGTTTTGTCTCCCGTCGCAGCGTACAGGTCGGTTCGCAAATCTCCACCAGCACCCCGCTGCTTGCCGTCGTGCCTGCAACGAATCTGTGGGTCGATGCCAACTTTAAAGAGACTCAGCTGGCTGGCGTTCGTATTGGTCAGCCTGTCACCGTGGTTGCCGACATCTATGGTGACGAAGTGGTTTATCAGGGCAAAGTTGCAGGACTGGATATGGGCACCGGCAGCGCCTTCTCACTGCTGCCGGCACAGAATGCCACCGGTAACTGGATCAAAGTGGTTCAGCGCCTGCCGGTTCGTATCGAACTGAATCAGGAAGATATCGCCAGACATCCGCTGCGTATTGGCCTCTCAACGCTGGTTAAAATCGATACCACCAGCAAAGAGGGCAGCGCGCTGGCCACCAGCGCCCGTCAGCAAGCCGCTTACAGCAGCAACGCACTGGCGATTGACCTTGCGCCGGTCAATCAGCTGATCACCGATATCGTCCGCGCCAACGCCGGATGATGACGCGGAGGCTGTAATGGCACAAAAACCGCTTGAAGGAATGCCGCTGGTCCTGATGACCATTGCGTTGTCGCTGGCGACGTTCATGCAGGTTCTGGACTCGACCATCGCCAACGTGGCTATCCCCACGATTGCCGGTAATCTGGGAGCGTCGAACTCCCAGGGAACCTGGGTGATCACCTCGTTTGGTGTGGCCAATGCGATCTCGATCCCGCTGACCGGCTGGCTGGCAAAACGCATCGGTGAAGTGAAGCTCTTTACCTGGTCGACCATTCTGTTTGCTATCGCCTCCTGGGCGTGCGGCATGTCAGACAGCCTGGAGATGCTGATCTTCTTCCGCGTCATTCAGGGGATCGTCGCGGGTCCACTGATCCCGCTGTCGCAAAGTCTGCTGCTCAACAACTATCCGCCCGCCAAGCGTAGTGTTGCGCTGTCGCTGTGGGCGATGACGGTGATCGTCGCACCGATCTGTGGCCCGATACTGGGCGGCTGGATCAGCGATAACTACCACTGGGGCTGGATCTTCTTTATCAACGTGCCCATTGGTGTGGCGGTGGTGATACTGACGCTGCAAACCCTGCGTGGCCGGGAAACCAAAACCGAAATTCGGCGGATCGATATGGTCGGGCTGGTGCTGCTGGTGGTGGGGATCGGCTGTTTGCAGGTGATGCTGGATCGCGGAAAGGAGCTCGACTGGTTTAACTCGTCCGAGATCATCGTGCTCGGGGTAGTGGCCGTGATTGCGCTGTCAGTTCTGCTGGTGTGGGAGCTGACGGACGATCACCCGATCATTGACCTGTCGCTGTTTAAGTCGCGCAACTTCACCATTGGCTGCCTGTCGATCAGTCTGGCTTATATGCTCTACTTCGGCTCGATTGTTCTGTTGCCGCAGCTGCTGCAGGAGGTCTACGGCTACACCGCAACCTGGGCCGGTCTGGCGTCTGCGCCGGTGGGCATTTTGCCGGTGATCCTGTCGCCGATCATCGGACGCTTTGCCCATAAGCTCGACATGCGTCGGCTGGTCACGTTCAGCTTCATTATGTATGCCGTCTGCTTCTACTGGCGCGCGTATACGTTTGAACCGGGAATGGACTTTGGTGCCTCAGCCTGGCCGCAGTTTATTCAGGGCTTTGCCGTGGCCTGCTTCTTTATGCCGCTGACCACCATTACGCTGTCGGGATTGCCGCCGGAGCGCATGGCCGCTGCTTCCAGCCTGTCGAACTTTATGCGTACCTTTGCAGGCTCGGTGGGAACGTCGATTACCACCACTATGTGGAGTAACCGCGAGTCGATGCATCATAGCTACCTGACGGAGTCGATTACCCCGTACAACGTCAATTCGCAGCAGATGTATAGCCAGCTGGAGAGCATGGGGATGACGCAGCAGCAGGCGTCGGCCTGGATCGCGCAGCAGATTACTAACCAGGGACTGATTATTTCAGCGAATGAAATTTTCTGGGCGTCGGCGGGGGTCTTTTTGATTCTGCTGGTGCTGATCTGGTTTGCCCGTCCGCCGTTTAGCGCAGGCGGCGGTGGTGGTGGTGCGCACTGATGTGACAAAGCAAAACGGGCCTTTCGGCCCGTTTTTTTATGCGTTCTGACGCCACCATTCGGCGAGCAGTACGCCGGTTGCGACCGAGACGTTGAGGCTTTCTACGTTGCCAGTGCCGCCAATCGACAGGCTCATGTCACCCTGTTTGAACGCGGTATCAGAAAGACCTTCACGCTCCTGCCCTAACACCAGCACCATTTTCTCCGGCAGCTGAGCCTGCGCCAGCGGCGTGCCCTGATGGCTGGAGGTGGTGACGATGGTGTAACCCGCTTTACGGAACGCTTCCAGACCTTCACTGAAGGTTGCGCCGCTGATGGCCTGCACATGCTCAGCACCACCTTCTGCGGTACGTACCGCTGCGCCGGACTCCAGCAGTGAGGCGTCGTTCACCAGCAAACCTTTTACGCCGAAGTGCGCGCAGCTGCGCATAATCGCGCCGAGGTTATGCGGGTTGCTGACATCTTCCAGTGCCAGTACGCAATCTTTGGAATTCGCCTGGCTCAGCCATTCAGAAACCGCCATACCCATGCGCTTTTTGATCAGGAAGCAGACGCCACCGTGATGCTCAGTGCCTGACGCTTTGGTAATCTCAGCATCTTCCACGACGTGATAGGCTTTGCGGTTAGCCGCCAGCCAGCGCAGCGCTTCGCGGAAACGCGGTGTCACTTCCTGCACGAACCAGGCGCGAACAATCGCTTCAGGACGGCTCTGGAACAGCGCCTGACAGGCGTTCTCACCATAGACGCGCGTCTCTTCGTTACGCTGACGACGAATCTGCTCGGGATCGACGAAGCTCTTGCCGCTGATGCCGCCGTGATCCGGCTTATCGCTTTCGGTTGCCGGACGATCTGCTGATGGCGCGCGAGACACGGTGCGCCATGGGGAATCGCTGCTGCCATAGGCGCCGCGATTATCATCGCCACGCTCGTTGCGGCGGCCTGCGCCATCGTCTGAACGGCGTGGAGCGCCACGTCCGCCTTCATCACGACGCGGTGAACTGCTGCGACCGGTGTCATCGCTGCGACGGCCAGCGGAGCGACCACCTTCCTGACTGCGTTCAGTACGGGGGCCTGACGAACGACGATTATCATCCGAACGGGCAGCAGCGTGACCACCTTTGCCTGTACGAGGATTAGGCGCGCGCGCGCTTTTATCGTCCTCGCCACGCACGTACATCACCTTAACCTTACCGCTCTTGCCTTTAAATTCGTCGTTCATGTCTTCCTCCTGCATTGAGAGCGCGCAGATTACCTGATGTGCTGGCGCTTAGCTATCAACTATTGAACCTATAGAGCAATCCAGATTGAGAGCGAATCCGTCCCCTTTCATAATGAACAATATTTACCAGACTGACACTTTTCAACATCAGAGGTTCCTATGAATACGGTATGCGCTTCCTGTCAGGCAACCAATCGCGTTCCTGAAGAACGCCTTGCCGACGTGGCGAAATGTGGTCGCTGTGGAAATGCGTTATTTGATGGCGAAGTGGTGAATGCCACCAGCGCTAACTTTGACAAATATCTGCAGGATGATCTGCCGGTGGTGATCGATTTCTGGGCGCCCTGGTGCGGACCCTGTGTCAATTTTGCGCCGGTGTTTAAAGATGTCGCCAGTGAACGCAGTGGTAAAGTCCGCTTTATTAAAGTTAACACCGAAGCGGAACCGGCCCTGAGTGCCCGTTTCAACATTCGCAGCATTCCGACCATCATGCTGTTTAAGAACGGCGAGCGGGTCGACATGCTGAATGGCGCGATGCCCAAAGCGCCTTTCAATGAATGGCTGGATGAGTCACTTTAATCTTCAGAGGCCAGCCTGGCTGGCCTTTTCCTTTTCGCCTGCGCTTCGATTACACTGACGTTTTTCCTGCCCTGAATACTCATGTCTGATAATGCTGTTTTGCGCTTGCGCACCCAACGCCTGGCACGATCCACCCGTCCTTTCCTCGCGCGCGGGAATCGGGTCATTCGCTGTCAGGGTTGCCTGCTGCCAGAGGTCAACTGTCTCTGCAGTCAGATCGTGCCGCAGTCCGCTCGTAGCCGCTTCTGCCTGGTGATGTTTGATACCGAGCCGATGAAGCCGAGTAACACCGGTCGGCTGATTGCCGATATTCTGCCGGATACTCAGGCTTTTGGCTGGTCACGCACCGAGCCGGATCCGCTGCTGCTGGCGGCGGTGCGCAATCCTGATTATCAGCCGCTGGTGGTTTTCCCGGCCGCCTATGCCGACCCCGGTCGCGAAGTGCTGACAACGCCGCCCGCCAGTGGCAAACCGCCGCTGTTTATTATGCTGGATGGCACCTGGACCGAAGCCCGCAAAATGTTCCGTAAAAGCCCCTGGCTCGACGCCCTGCCGGTGATGTCGCTGGATGTCAGCACCCCGTCACGCTATACGCTGCGTGAAGCTCACGGCGCAGGTCAGCACTGCACTGCTGAAGTGGCCGCGGCGCTGCTGGCGCAGGCGGGCGATCGTCTGGCGGCTGAGGCGTTATCTCACCATTTTGATCAGTTCCGCGCGGCCTATCTGGCAGGAAAACCGCACCACGCCGGACAGGTTTAATCGCCCGGTCACCTTCCGGCGGGAGCGTCCCTGCGGTGACAGAGATTAAAATCGGGATGCGCAGCCTGCGATCTGCCCGGAAGCACTGCCAGCAAAAAGCGTTTACAATCACGCAAATCCCGAACTCTGGAGAGCGAGATGAGCCAACGCGGACTGGAAGCGCTGTTACGACCTAAATCAATTGCGGTAATTGGTGCCTCGGTCACGCCAGGGCGCGCCGGATACTTTATGATGCGTAACCTGCTGGCAGGCGGTTTTAGCGGACCGGTGTTGCCGGTGACGCCAAAATATAAAGCGGTCAGCGGCGTACTGGCCTGGCCCACCATCGACAGCTTACCTTTTGCGCCAGACCTGGCAGTGATCTGCACCCACTCAAAACGTAACCTCGAACTGCTGCAACAGCTCGGTGAAAAAGGCTGCAAGGCCTGCATTATTCTCTCTGCGCCCGCCAGCCAGTCGGCCGAACTCAAAGCCTGCGCCAGCCAGTGGCAGATACGTCTGCTGGGACCGAACAGTCTTGGCCTGCTGGCACCCTGGCAGGGATTGAATGCCAGCTTCTCGCCGGTGCCGATAGAGAAAGGCCGTATCGCATTTATCTCTCAGTCCGCCGCCGTATCCAACACCATTCTCGACTGGGCGCAGCAGCGTAATCTCGGTTTCTCCTGGTTTATCGCGCTGGGTGACAGTCTGGATACCGATGTCGATGATCTGCTCGACTTCCTGGCTCGCGACGGTAAAACCAGCGCTATCCTGCTCTATCTGGAGCACCTCAGCGATGCGCGTCGTTTTGTTTCCGCCTCCCGCAGCGCCTCCCGTAATAAACCGATTCTGGTGATCAAGAGTGGTCGCAGCCGGGAAGCACAGGCGCTGCTGGGCACCCACAGCGGTCTGGACGCCGCCTGGGATGCAGCCATTCAGCGTGCCGGGTTACTGCGGGTGCAGGATACTCATGAGCTCTTCTCCGCCGTTGAGTCGCTGAGTCATATGCGGCCGCTGCGTGGCGACAGGCTGATGATCATCAGTAATGGTGCCGCCCCCGCCGCGCTGGCGCTGGATGAGCTCTATGCCCGCAATGGGAAACTGGCACAGCTCAGCGAGCAGACGATTCAGCAGCTCGAGGCGCTGTTGCCCGCTGGCGCAGGCCGCGGCAACCCGCTGGATTTAAAAGATGACGCCACAGCGGAACGTTATGCCGCCTGCACAGAGATCCTGCTCGACAGCCATGAACTTGACGCGTTGATGATTATTCATGCGCCAAGCGCGGTCGCGCCCGCGACTGAAACGGCCGGACATCTGATCGACACCATCGCCCGTCACCCACGCGGTAAGCTGGTGACGCTGCTGACCAACTGGAGTGGCGAGTTCTCTTCGCAAGCCGCGCGCCGAGCCTTTACGCAGGCGGGGATACCGACCTGGCGCACGCCAGAGGGAACAGTGACCGCCTTTATGCATCAGGTTGAGTACCGCCGTAACCAGAAGCAGCTGCGCGAAACCCCTGCCCTGCCCGCCACCCTGAACCTGGATAGCGCTCATGCACACCAGCTGCTGTCACAGGCGCTGGAGCGCGGTGTTACCGCGCTGGATACCCACGAAGTGCAGCCGGTGTTGCAGGCTTACGGCCTGGCCACGCTGCCGACCTGGATCGCCAGCGACAGTAAGGCGGCAGTGGCGATTGCCGATCAGATTGGCTATCCGGTGGCGCTAAAACTGCGTTCACCCGATATCGCGCATAAATCGGAGGTGCAGGGCGTGATGCTCTACCTGCGTAATGCCAGCGAAGTGGAGCATGCCGCTGAGGCTATTTTTGATCGGGTAAAACAGACGTTGCCGCAGGCACGTATCGAAGGGCTACTGGTTCAGAGCATGGCGAGTCGTGCAGGCGCACAGGAGCTGCGGGTCGTGGTCGAACAGGATGCCCTGTTTGGCCCGATCATTATGCTGGGGGAAGGCGGCGTTGAATGGCAGGCCGATAAACAGGCTGCCGTTGCCCTTCCCCCGCTGAATATGACGCTGGCACGCTATCTGGTGATTCAGGCGATCAAGAGTGGAAAGATCCGCAGCCGCAGCGCACTGAATCCGCTGGATATCCCCGGTTTAAGCCAGCTGCTGGTGCAGGTCTCTAACCTGGTGGTGGATTGCCCGGAGATCCAGCGACTGGATATTCATCCGCTGCTGGCGGCGGGCAATGATTTTACCCTGCTGGATGTCACCCTGACGCTGGCTCCGTTCCACGGCGATAACGAAGCACGGCTGGCAATACGTCCTTATCCTCAGCATCTGGAAGAGCAGGTGGAGTTAAAGGATGGGCAATTCTGCCTGTTCCGGCCCATTCTGCCAGAGGATGAACCCCTGCTGCGCGAGTTCATCAGTCAGGTCACTAAAGAAGATCTCTACTACCGCTACTTCAGTGAAATCAGTGAGTTTACTCATGATGATCTCGCCAACATGACCCAGATCGATTATGACCGCGAGATGGCAATTGTGGCGGTACGTCAGCATCATGGACGACCCGAGATCATCGGCGTCACCCGCGCTATCTCTGATGCAGATAACATTGATGCGGAGTTTTCGGTGCTGGTCCGTTCCGACCTGAAAGGCTTAGGCATGGGCCGTCGCCTGCTGGAAAAGATGATCCGCTACACCCGGCATCACGGCTTGCAACAATTGAACGGTATCACCATGCCCCATAACCGAGGCATGATTACGCTGGCACGAAAGCTCAATTTTCATGTTGATATTCAACTGGATGACGGGATTGTCAGCCTGAAATTGTCTTTACAGAATGAGATCAACTAACCTTGTAGAGAAAGGTAAAAAACGTTCGAATCGGCGAAGTTGATGTTATTATTTGTGGTTATAACCCTGATTTGATGGCAAAAGGCCATGCAATGAACAGAGAAGAAGTGCACTGTGATGTTGTCTAAATTTAAACGTAACAAACACCAACAACACCTCGCACAGCTGCCGAAACTGTCACAATCCGTTGCGGATGTGTCGACACTTTACTCGCCTGCCGAATTTCGCCAGACGTTGCTGGAGAAAATTGCGGCAGCGCAGACTCGCATCTGTATTGTTGCGCTCTATCTGGAAAATGATGATGCCGGACGTGCCGTCATGGATGCGCTTTATAGTGCGAAGCAGGCGCGGCCGGAGCTGGATATCTCGATTCTGGTTGACTGGCACCGTGCACAGCGTGGCCGAATTGGCGCAGCGCGAGGCGTAACCAATGCCGACTGGTATTGCGAAATGGCGACACGTTATCCGGATATCGCCATCCCGGTTTATGGTATCCCGGTCAATACCCGTGAAGCGCTGGGCGTGCTCCACCTTAAAGGGTTCATTATTGATGACATGCTGCTCTACAGCGGTGCCAGCATCAATGATGTCTACCTGCATCAGCATGATAAGTATCGCTATGACCGTTATCAGGTTATCCGTAATTCCCAGCTGACCAATACTATGTATGACTGGATTACGCTCAATCTGAAGTCAGCGGAAGCGGTAAACCGACTCGATTTTGCTGAGCGTCCCTCAAGTCCTGAAATTAAAAACGAGACACGCCAGTTCCGTCAGGATTTGCGCGGCTTCAATTATCAGTTTGAAGGCAATGCTGGCAACGATGAACTGACGGTCACGCCGCTGGTCGGTCTGGGTAAGCATAGCCTGCTCAATAAAACCATTTTCCACCTGATGCCCTGTGCGGAACAGAAGCTGATCATCTGTACCCCCTACTTCAACATGCCTGCCTTGCTGGTACGTAATATCATTCATCTTCTGCGTCAGGGAAAACAGGTTGAGATCATCGTCGGTGATAAAACGGCCAATGACTTCTATATTGCGCCCGATCAGCCGTTCAAAATCATCGGTGCGCTGCCTTACCTGTATGAAATCAATCTGCGTCGTTTTATGAGTCGTTTGCACTACTACGTTACGACCGATCAGCTGGTCGTGAGACTATGGAAGGATGGCGAGAACAGTTATCACCTTAAAGGAATGTGGGTTGATGACGAATGGCAGCTGATTACCGGTAATAACCTCAATCCACGTGCCTGGCGGCTCGATCTGGAAAATGCAGTGTTGATCCACGATCCTCATCAGGAGTTAGCGGCTCAGCGTGAGAAGGAACTGACGTTAATCCGGCAGAACACAACGGTAGTGACGCATTTCCGTGAGCTTGAGAGTATTGCTGATTACCCGGCCAAGGTGCGCAAACTGATTCGCCGTCTGCGCCGGATACGTATCGATCGCCTGATCAGCCGGATTCTTTAATCACTGCGGCCAATAAAGCATCTGCTATGTGAAGTGTGCTGCTTGCTGTGTTGTTGTGTAGCGGATGCGCCCATATGGCGGAAGATCAGTGGACCGGACGAGATAAAGCGGAGCATTTTGTCGCCTCTGCAGTTCTGGCCGCTGCCGGTAGTGAATATGGGCAGCGTCAGCACCATTCTGACCTGCAAAGCCAGACTGCTTTCATTAACGCCTGGGGCGGGAAAAGAGTGGTATGACAGCCGCCCGAATAGCAGCGGCTGGAGCTGGAAAGATTTCGCCTGGGATGCCGCCGGTGCTGCCAGCGGCATTGCCCTGTGGAATCTGAGTCAGTAGCTTTCTCTGTTAAAGCTTAATCCCCTTACCGCGCTTGTGCAGCAACAGCGACACCAGAAATGCCACTGCGCCCATCGCTGAAACATACCAGAAGAAAGTCGTCTCAATCCCCTGCTGCTTCATCAGCAACGCAACATACTCTGCCGACCCACCGAAGATCGCATTCGCTACTGCGTAAGATAGCCCTACACCCAGTGCGCGCACCTGTGGCGGAAACATTTCTGCTTTAAGAATGCCACTGATGGCGGTGTAGAAGCTGGTAATCAGCAGCGCCAGCATGATCAACAGGAAAGCCACACCGGGACTTTGCACGTTTTGCAACAGCGTCAGAATGGGGACCGTACAGATGGCCGCGCCCGCGCCAAAAATCATCATTGAGGTGCGACGACCGATTTTATCTGACAGGGCACCGATAATCGGCTGAATCAGCATAAAGACCAGCAGCGCACCGGTCATCAGGCCGCTGGCGGTTTTAGGATCCATACCTGACGTATTAACCAGATACTTCTGCATGTAGGTAGTGAAGGTGTAAAAACTCAGGGAGCCGCCTGCGGTGAAACCCAGCACCATCAGGAAGGGACGAGTATGATTACGCAGTAACCCGATTACGCTACCCGCATCGCGATGTTCGCGGCTCGTCTTATCTGAGGTTTCTTCCAGTGAGCGTCGTAACCATAATGCGACAACGGCGAGCAGTGCGCCGAGGAAGAACGGAATACGCCAGCCCCAGCTTCGCAGCTCTGCATCCGTCAGCAGAAATTGGAGTACCACGACGGTGAGCACTGCCGCTAACTGGCCACCAATCAGCGTGACATACTGGAATGAGGCGTAGAATCCTTTGCGTCCTTCCAGAGCCACTTCGCTCATGTAGGTTGCGCTGGTCCCATATTCTCCGCCCACCGATAATCCCTGAAACATACGCGCCAGCAGCAGAATGACGGGCGCAGCAACACCAATTGTTTCATAACCGGGTAAGCAGGCGATCACCAGCGAACCAAAACACATCATGCAGACCGAAACCAGCATCGAATTTTTTCGGCCATGTTTATCGCCGATATAGCCGAACAGCCAGCCGCCAATCGGACGCATTAAAAATCCTGCCGCAAAAACACCCGCTGTCTGTAACAACTGAGTTGTGGTATCGCCCTGTGGAAAGAAAATGTGGGCAAAATAGAGTGAGAAGAAGGAGTAAACGTAGAAGTCGAACCACTCAACCAGGTTACCCGATGACGCGCCGACGATAGCCCAGATACGTTTCTTTGTATCATCCGTCTGAGTTTTATTATTTGTGGGTGCCATGCCTTACCTCTGTTCCTTGCTGATCAACAGCGTTTAAAGGAGTGAGTAAAGCATTTAAGTCTACTGAAGGTAAAGGCGGCGTAATCCGAGATTATTATTGTGAGCCATGTCGCTAATTATCGAAAAATCAGCGGGTTGCTGGTCATTCAGAAGTGAATAATGGGGAGTTAAGGGTGACATACCGCATGCCCGCAGGTCACATTTTCAGCCTAATGTGGCAAAGTGCGGACGTAAAAAAGCCCCGCACTACTGTGCGGGGCTTCTTCACTTGTTTAATGCCTGGCAGTTCCCTACTCTCGCATGGGGAGACCCCACACTACCATCGGCGCTACGGCGTTTCACTTCTGAGTTCGGCATGGGGTCAGGTGGGACCACCGCGCTAAAGCCGCCAGGCAAATTCTGTCTCCGCGCCGCCCGTAAGGCCGCGCAGATATATCCGGTTCAGGCTGAAAATCGTGTCTCTCAAAAACGCCTCTGGCGTTGTAAGGTTAAGCCTCACGGGTCATTAGTACCGGTTAGCTCAACGCATCGCTGCGCTTACACACCCGGCCTATCAACGTCGTAGTCTTCAACGTCCCTTCAGGACTCTCAAGGAGTCAGGGAGAACTCATCTCGGGGCAAGTTTCGTGCTTAGATGCTTTCAGCACTTATCTTTTCCGCACTTAGCTACCGGGCAATGCCATTGGCATGACAACCCGAACACCAGTGGTGCGTTCACTCCGGTCCTCTCGTACTAGGAGCAACCCCCCTCAATTCTCCAGCGCCCACGGCAGATAGGGACCGAACTGTCTCACGACGTTCTAAACCCAGCTCGCGTACCACTTTAAACGGCGAACAGCCGTACCCTTGGGACCTACTTCAGCCCCAGGATGTGATGAGCCGACATCGAGGTGCCAAACACCGCCGTCGATATGAACTCTTGGGCGGTATCAGCCTGTTATCCCCGGAGTACCTTTTATCCGTTGAGCGATGGCCCTTCCATTCAGAACCACCGGATCACTATGACCTGCTTTCGCACCTGCTCGAGCCGTCACTCTCGCAGTCAAGCCAGCTTATGCCATTGCACTAACCTCACGATGTCCGACCGTGATTAGCTGACCTTCGTGCTCCTCCGTTACTCTTTAGGAGGAGACCGCCCCAGTCAAACTACCCACCAGACACTGTCCGCAGCCCGGGTAACGGGCCTACGTTAGAACATCAAACATTAAAGGGTGGTATTTCAAGGTTGGCTCCACGCGAACTGGCGTCCGCGCTTCAAAGCCTCCCACCTATCCTACACATCAAGGCTCAATGTTCAGTGTCAAGCTGTAGTAAAGGTTCACGGGGTCTTTCCGTCTTGCCGCGGGTACACTGCATCTTCACAGCGAGTTCAATTTCACTGAGTCTCGGGTGGAGACAGCCTGGCCATCATTACGCCATTCGTGCAGGTCGGAACTTACCCGACAAGGAATTTCGCTACCTTAGGACCGTTATAGTTACGGCCGCCGTTTACCGGGGCTTCGATCAAGAGCTTCTCCTTACGGATAACCCCATCAATTAACCTTCCGGCACCGGGCAGGCGTCACACCGTATACGTCCACTTTCGTGTTTGCACAGTGCTGTGTTTTTAATAAACAGTTGCAGCCAGCTGGTATCTTCGACTGGCTTCGGCTCGGGGAGCAAGTCCCTCCACCTACGCGCCAGCGTGCCTTCTCCCGAAGTTACGGCACCATTTTGCCTAGTTCCTTCACCCGAGTTCTCTCAAGCGCCTTGGTATTCTCTACCTGACCACCTGTGTCGGTTTGGGGTACGATTCTGTGTTACCTGATGCTTAGAGGCTTTTCCTGGAAGCTGGGCATTTATCACTTCAGCACCGTAGTGCCTCGTCGTCACGCCTCAGCGTTAACAAGCGTCCGGATTTACCTGGACACTCCGCCTACACGCTTAAACCGGGACAACCGTCGCCCGGCTGATATAGCCTTCTCCGTCCCCCCTTCGCAGTAACACCGAGTACAGGAATATTAACCTGTTTCCCATCGACTACGCCTTTCGGCCTCGCCTTAGGGGTCGACTCACCCTGCTCCGATTAACGTTGAACAGGAACCCTTGGTCTTCCGGCGAGCGGGCTTTTCACCCGCTTTATCGTTACTTATGTCAGCATTCGCACTTCTGATACCTCCAGCATGCCTCACAGCACACCTTCGACGGCTTACAGAACGCTCCCCTACCCAACAACGCATAAGCGTCGCTGCCGCAGCTTCGGTGCATGGTTTAGCCCCGTTACATCTTCCGCGCAGGCCGACTCGACCAGTGAGCTATTACGCTTTCTTTAAATGATGGCTGCTTCTAAGCCAACATCCTGGCTGTCTGTGCCTTCCCACATCGTTTCCCACTTAACCATGACTTTGGGACCTTAGCTGGCGGTCTGGGTTGTTTCCCTCTTCACGACGGACGTTAGCACCCGCCGTGTGTCTCCCGTGATAACATTCTTCGGTATTCGCAGTTTGCATCGGGTTGGTAAGCCGGGATGGCCCCCTAGCCGAAACAGTGCTCTACCCCCGAAGATGAGTTCACGAGGCGCTACCTAAATAGCTTTCGGGGAGAACCAGCTATCTCCCGGTTTGATTGGCCTTTCACCCCCAGCCACAGGTCATCCGCTAATTTTTCAACATTAGTCGGTTCGGTCCTCCAGTTAGTGTTACCCAACCTTCAACCTGCCCATGGCTAGATCACCGGGTTTCGGGTCTATACCCTGCAACTTAACGCCCAGTTAAGACTCGGTTTCCCTGCGGCTCCCCTATACGGTTAACCTTGCTACAGAATATAAGTCGCTGACCCATTATACAAAAGGTACGCAGTCACCCCCATAAAGAGGGCTCCCACTGCTTGTACGTACACGGTTTCAGGTTCTGTTTCACTCCCCTCGCCGGGGTTCTTTTCGCCTTTCCCTCACGGTACTGGTTCACTATCGGTCAGTCAGGAGTATTTAGCCTTGGAGGATGGTCCCCCCATATTCAGACAGGATACCACGTGTCCCGCCTTACTCATCGAGCTCACAGCATGTGTGTTTTTGTGTACGGGAGTATCACCCTGTACCCTGCGACTTTCCAGACGCTTCCACTAACACACAAGCTGATTCAGGCTCTGGGCTGCTCCCCGTTCGCTCGCCGCTACTGGGGGAATCTCGGTTGATTTCTTTTCCTCGGGGTACTTAGATGTTTCAGTTCCCCCGGTTCGCCTTGCAGCACTATGTATTCATGCTGCAATGATGCACAGAGTGCACCGGGTTTCCCCATTCGGACATCGACGGCTGTAGCGGTTCATATCACCTTACCGTCGCTTTACGCAGATTAGCACGTCCTTCATCGCCTCTGACTGCCTGGGCATCCACCGTGTACGCTTAGTCGCTTAACCTCACAACCCACAGGCGTTTTTCAACGCTGCGAATTGCAAGCATTTGAGAGACTCGAACGCATCGCTGAGTCATTCCTTATTACGGAGGAATGACGCGCTGCGTCGTTTCAATTTTCAGCTTGTTCCGGATTGTTAAAGAGCATAATACGTCGCAGCACACCGTCGCCGGTATGCTCTGAGGTATTTCAGAAAAAAACAGATAAACGGTATGGTGGAGCTAAGCGGGATCGAACCGCTGACCTCCTGCGTGCAAGGCAGGCGCTCTCCCAGCTGAGCTATAGCCCCATACAGTTACTGCAGAGACCACTACTACCACTCAACCGAGTTACATTCTTCAGGAGAAGGATGCAATTTCTTTTCAGGCAAGGCATGCGGAAGGGACGTTTACTCAGGTAAACGACCGCGCGCATAACGCAGCATGAGAAGAAATTTGGTAGGCCTGAGTGGACTTGAACCACCGACCTCACCCTTATCAGGGGTGCGCTCTAACCACCTGAGCTACAAGCCTGTAGAGGTTTTTTCTGCTCGTTACTTTTTATCAGACAATCTGTGTGGACACTGCGCGGGAAGGTATCTTCAGGTAAGGAGGTGATCCAACCGCAGGTTCCCCTACGGTTACCTTGTTACGACTTCACCCCAGTCATGAATCACAAAGTGGTAAGCGCCCTCCCGAAGGTTAAGCTACCTACTTCTTTTGCAACCCACTCCCATGGTGTGACGGGCGGTGTGTACAAGGCCCGGGAACGTATTCACCGTGGCATTCTGATCCACGATTACTAGCGATTCCGACTTCACGGAGTCGAGTTGCAGACTCCGATCCGGACTACGACGCACTTTGTGAGGTCCGCTTGCTCTCGCGAGGTCGCTTCTCTTTGTATGCGCCATTGTAGCACGTGTGTAGCCCTACTCGTAAGGGCCATGATGACTTGACGTCATCCCCACCTTCCTCCGGTTTATCACCGGCAGTCTCCTTTGAGTTCCCGACCGAATCGCTGGCAACAAAGGATAAGGGTTGCGCTCGTTGCGGGACTTAACCCAACATTTCACAACACGAGCTGACGACAGCCATGCAGCACCTGTCTCACGGTTCCCGAAGGCACTAAGGCATCTCTGCCAAATTCCGTGGATGTCAAGAGTAGGTAAGGTTCTTCGCGTTGCATCGAATTAAACCACATGCTCCACCGCTTGTGCGGGCCCCCGTCAATTCATTTGAGTTTTAACCTTGCGGCCGTACTCCCCAGGCGGTCGACTTAACGCGTTAGCTCCGGAAGCCACTCCTCAAGGGAACAACCTCCAAGTCGACATCGTTTACGGCGTGGACTACCAGGGTATCTAATCCTGTTTGCTCCCCACGCTTTCGCACCTGAGCGTCAGTCTTTGTCCAGGGGGCCGCCTTCGCCACCGGTATTCCTCCAGATCTCTACGCATTTCACCGCTACACCTGGAATTCTACCCCCCTCTACAAGACTCAAGCCTGCCAGTTTCAAATGCAGTTCCCAGGTTAAGCCCGGGGATTTCACATCTGACTTAACAGACCGCCTGCGTGCGCTTTACGCCCAGTAATTCCGATTAACGCTTGCACCCTCCGTATTACCGCGGCTGCTGGCACGGAGTTAGCCGGTGCTTCTTCTGCGGGTAACGTCAATCGACAGGGTTATTAACCTCATCGCCTTCCTCCCCGCTGAAAGTACTTTACAACCCGAAGGCCTTCTTCATACACGCGGCATGGCTGCATCAGGCTTGCGCCCATTGTGCAATATTCCCCACTGCTGCCTCCCGTAGGAGTCTGGACCGTGTCTCAGTTCCAGTGTGGCTGGTCATCCTCTCAGACCAGCTAGGGATCGTCGCCTAGGTGGGCCATTACCCCGCCTACTAGCTAATCCCATCTGGGTTCATCCGATAGTGAGAGGCCCGAAGGTCCCCCTCTTTGGTCTTGCGACGTTATGCGGTATTAGCCACCGTTTCCAGTGGTTATCCCCCTCTATCGGGCAGATCCCCAGACATTACTCACCCGTCCGCCACTCGTCACCCAAGGAGCAAGCTCCTCTGTGCTACCGTCCGACTTGCATGTGTTAGGCCTGCCGCCAGCGTTCAATCTGAGCCATGATCAAACTCTTCAATTTAAGTTTGATTTGCTTAAACAAGTTAAGCGGTGCTCATCTGTAAAACGTCATAATGAATTTCATTATGTGTTCACTCGTGAGGCTTGATATTTTTTTACGTCCGGAGACGCTGATATCAATCCTGCGAGTGCCCACACAGATTGTCTGATAAATTGTTAAAGAGCAGTGCGAACAGTGCGTTAGCGTCCTGTCGCGAGGTGGCGTATATTACGCTTTCCTCCTGCAGAGTCAACCTCTATTTCAGAAGTTTTTCTCCGGCGGCGCAGTCTCCTGTGCCTCCTGACCCGTTTTCCGTTTCCGGTTTGCCGTGTCAGTGGAGGCGCATTATAGGGAACGGCTCAGATAGCGCAAGTGCAAATTGAGACTTTTTTACTGACCGTTCATTTCGCACTCAAAAGGAGTATTAAATAAGCAAAAACCCCTCAAAAGGGCAAAAAAAACGGGCCAGAGGCCCGTTTTTCATTCCACACCTTACTGATGTGCAGTAATGATGTTGTTCTCCACATCCATTTCGATGGTTTTGCCTGGCACCAGCGAACCGGCAAGGATCTGCTGAGCCAGCGGGTTCTCGATCTGCTGCTGTATCGCACGTTTCAGCGGACGTGCACCGTAGACCGGATCATACCCGTTCTCCGCCAGCAGTTTGATCGCATCATCAGAGATGTGCAGCTGATAACCCCGTTCATCCAGACGTTTGTACAGCCGCTGCAGCTGAATCTGCGCAATGGACGCAATATGTTTCTCAGCCAGCGGATGGAACACCACCACCTCATCAATACGGTTGACGAACTCAGGACGGAAATGCTGTCCGACCACACCCATCACGATATCTTTCATTTCCGGGTAACTGAGATTGCCGAACCGCTCCTGGATTAAATCTGATCCCAGGTTAGAGGTCATAATCACCACGCTGTTACGGAAATCCACCGTCCGGCCCTGCCCATCCGTCAGACGCCCATCATCCAGCACCTGCAGCAGAATGTTGAAGACATCAGGATGCGCTTTCTCTACTTCATCCAGCAGGATGACCGAATAAGGCCGACGGCGCACAGCTTCGGTCAGATAACCGCCCTCTTCATAGCCGACGTAGCCCGGAGGTGCACCCACCAGCCGTGATACTGAGTGTTTTTCCATAAATTCAGACATGTCGATACGAACCATCGCATCGTCACTGTCGAACAGGAAATTAGCCAGCGCTTTACACAACTCCGTCTTACCGACCCCGGTTGGCCCCAGGAACAGGAAGGAACCGATAGGCCGGTTTGGATCAGAAAGGCCTGCGCGACTACGGCGAATAGCATTTGATACCGCCTCAACCGCTTCATCCTGTCCGATGACCCGGCCATGTAAGTCCTGCTCCATGCGCAGTAACTTATCGCGCTCACCTTCCATCATTCGTGCGACCGGAATACCGGTCCAGCGTGCCAGCACATCGGCAATCTCCACATCGGTTACCCGGTTACGCAGTAACTTCATGGTCTTGCCTTCCGCCTGAGTCGCTGCGGCTAACTGTTTTTCCAGTGCCGGAATTTTACCGTACTGCAGCTCTGACATCTGAGCGAGGTCACCCTGGCGACGTGCCTGCTCTAAATTCAGACGCGCCTGCTCAAGTTCCGCTTTAACGTTCTGCGTGCCGGACAGCGAGGCTTTCTCTGTCTTCCACTCATCTTCCAGCTCGGCATATTCGCGCTCTTTCTGGTTGAGCTCGGTTTCCAGCATCTCAAGACGCTTGATGCTGGCATCGTCCGCCTCTTTCTTCAGCGCCTGCTGCTCCAGCTTCAGCTGAATGATACGGCGCTCCAGGCGATCCAGTGACTCCGGCTTCGAGTCCATCTGCATACGAATGCTGGAGGCTGCCTCATCGATCAGGTCAATCGCTTTATCCGGCAGCTGCCGGTCAGCAATATAACGATGAGACAGGGTCGCCGCCGCGACAATCGCCGGGTCAGTGATCTGCACATGGTGATGCAGTTCATAACGCTCTTTCAGACCACGCAGAATGGCGATGGTATCTTCCACACTTGGCTCAGCCACAAAGACTTTCTGGAAACGACGCTCCAGCGCGGCATCTTTTTCAATGTACTGGCGATACTCATCAAGCGTAGTGGCACCCACACAGTGCAGTTCACCACGCGCCAGCGCAGGTTTAAGCATATTGCCGGCGTCCATCGCACCGTCCGCTTTACCGGCTCCCACCATGGTGTGCAGCTCGTCGATAAACAGAATGACGTTGCCTTCCTGTTTCGACAGGTCACTCAGTACGCCTTTCAGACGCTCTTCGAATTCACCGCGATATTTCGCCCCGGCCACCAGCGCACCCATATCCAGTGCCAGTACCCGACGTCCTTTCAGACCCTCAGGCACTTCACCATTGATGATGCGCTGCGCCAGCCCTTCGACAATCGCGGTTTTACCTACGCCAGGTTCACCAATCAGTACCGGGTTATTTTTGGTACGGCGCTGCAGAACCTGGATGGTGCGGCGAATCTCTTCGTCACGACCGATGACCGGGTCGAGTTTGCCCTTCTCTGCCCGCTCGGTCAGGTCGATAGTGTATTTTTTTAAAGCCTGGCGCTGATCTTCAGCCCCCTGATCGTTCACGTTGTCTCCTCCCCGCATCTGTTCAATCGCACTGGTGATTTTTTCACGCGTTGCGCCCGCTGCTTTAAGCAGATCGGCCAGTGAGCCCCGTGATTCCAGCGCGGCCAGAACAAATAATTCGGATGAAATAAAGTTATCGTTGCGCTTCTGCGCCAGCTTGTCGCACAGGTTTAATACCCGGACGAGGTCAGATGAGGGTTGTACATCGCCTTCGCTGCCCTCAACTTGTGGCAGGCGATCAATAGCCTGCTCAACCTGAGCGCGAAATGGCGTAACGTCGACACCGGCCGAAGTCAGTAAAGGTGAAACCGATCCGCCTTCCTGTTTGAGCAATGCGCTCATCAGATGCAGAGGTTCAATGAATTGATTGTCGTGTCCCAGAGCGAGGGACTGCGCGTCGGCGAGAGCCAGTTGAAATTTGTTAGTAAGACGATCCAGACGCATAATTCCTCCCATTACAGGTCAAAATGCTACTGGAGATTAAATGAGGTCATCCCTCAAAATTTCAAGGTTAATGACCTGAGATTTGAGTAAAAAATACGCTAACTGGACCGTCTTATGGCGTAAGGTTATAACAGCCAGATCAAAGTTGCCATACGCCCGGTGATCCCATCGCGGCGGAAAGAGAAGAAATCGTCGCGCTGCGTAAAGGTACAACGGTTGCTTGCGCTGACTGAATTCACGCCCGCTGCCTGCAGTCGCATCCGCGCCAGCAGGCCGATGTCGGCGTAAAAGCGGTCACCTGATGGACGGAAAGCCTGCACAGCCCGGGGATCCTGAGCCATAAAGGCCTGACGCACTTCGGCACCGACCTCAAACGCATCAGGTCCGATTGCCGGTCCAAGCCAGGCATGAATCTGATCAGGTGGCGAACGAAACTGCGCCAGCGTATTTTCCAGTACACCCGCACAAAGTCCGCGCCAGCCTGCATGTGCCGCCGCCACTTCCGTGCCATCCTGCGAACAGAACAGGACCGGAAGACAGTCAGCGGTCATGATGGCGCAGACGACGCCGGGCTGATCGGTAATACAGGCATCAGCACGTAATGGCGTACTTCCCCCTGCAGCCAGACGCACAACCTCAGTGCCATGAACCTGATCCAGCCACTGCGGCATAGCAGGCAAAGCCGCCTCTTCCATCAGCAACTGCCGGTTACCCGCCACCGCATCCGGATTATCCCCCACATGCCCGCCAAGATTCAGTGCATCCCAGGGCGATGTGCTGATGCCGCCCTGTCGCTGCGTCGAGCAGGCCCGAACGCGTGACGGAGCGGGCCATTGAGGAGTAATCAGATTCATCACCAATTCAACTGGTCTTTAAATTCTTCAGTGTCTGCTTTTAACGCCGCGATTAGATCAACCATGTCCTGCGGAAGCGCAGCATGGAATTCCATTTCAATACCGCTGATAGGGTGATAGAGGCGCAACATCGTGGCGTGCAGTGCCTGACGATCGAAACCGCGCAGCGTAGTAATAAATGCCTCTGACGCGCCTTTTGGCGGACGCGGACGGCCACCGTAAAGCGGATCGCCCACCAGCGGATGGCTGATGTGAGACATATGCACACGGATCTGGTGAGTACGACCGGTTTCCAGACGCAGGCGCAGGCGGGTATGGGCCCGGAAGTGCTCCATGATGCGGTAATGAGTGACCGCCGGTTTACCCATTGGGTGTACCGCCATGTGGGTGCGTTTAGTTGAGTGACGGCTGATAGGCTGCTCAACGGTGCCGCCCGCAGTCATATTGCCAATCGCAACCGCTTCATATTCACGGGTGATTTCGCGACGCTGCAGCGAGTCCACCAGATGCGTCTGAGCCGGAACGGTTTTCGCGACCACCATTAAACCGGTAGTGTCTTTATCCAGGCGGTGTACGATGCCCGCGCGCGGCACATCCATAATCGCCGGATAGTGATGAAGTAAGGCGTTTAATACCGTGCCATCCGGATTACCGGCGCCAGGGTGAACCACGAAGTCGCGTGGTTTGTTGATGACAATAATGTCTTCATCTTCATAAACGATGTCGAGTGGCAGATTCTGCGGTTCCCAGCGCTGCGCCTCCTCGATCTCAGCGTCAATCGCGACCAGCTCGCCGCCCAGCACTTTTTCTTTGGGTGTATCGACCATGACGCCGTTTACAGTAACGCGACGATCGAGGATCCACTCTTTTATGCGAGAACGTGAATAATCAGGGAACAATTCCGCCAAAGTCTGATCTAAGCGTTGTCCGAGTTGTGATTCGGATACCGTTGCGGTGAGTTGAACTTGTTGTGCCATATACAGCTTCTTCGTTAACGTTGGGTTTTCACGGCGATGCCGTTTAATATAATGTGCTATCGTACCTGGTCATTACCGGGAGCTATACGGACAGCTTCCGCCATAACATTTGAGGATAATCACTTCGTCATGACGCGTATGAAACATCTGGTGGCTGCTGCCACACTGAGCCTGGCACTTGTTGGTTGTTCCGGCTCAAATGACGCGGTACCGGACAGCCCGCCTTCTGAAATCTATGCTACAGCGCAGCAAAAGCTGCAGGACGGTAACTTTAAAGCTGCGATTAAGCAACTGGAAGCGCTGGATAATCGTTATCCGTTCGGTCCTTATTCGCAGCAGGTGCAGCTGGATTTAATCTACGCGTACTATAAAAATGCCGATCTGCCCCTGGCGCAGGCTGCCATTGCTCGCTTTATGCGTCTGAACCCCACGCATCCGAACATTGACTATGTCATCTATATGAAAGGTCTGACGGACATGGCACTGGATGACTCCGCGCTGCAGGGCTTCTTTGGTATTGATCGTTCTGACCGCGATCCGACGCACGCTCGTGATGCTTTCCGCGACTTCTCTCAGCTGCTGCGGAGTTACCCGAACAGCCAGTATGCGGCTGATGCTCAGAAACGCCTGGTCTATCTGAAAGACCGTCTGGCTAAATATGAGCTGTCAGTGGCGCAATTCTATACTAAGCGTGAGGCTTATGTCGCGGTTGTTAACCGTGTCGAAGGTATGATGCGCGATTATCCGGATACGCAGGCAACACACGATGCCCTGCCGCTGATGGAGAATGCTTACCGCAATCTGCAGTTGAACGCTGAAGCCGATAAAGTGGCGAAAATCATTGCAGCTAACAAAAGCTGATAGTCAGACAGATTTCCAGCCATAAAAAAAGCAGCCTCCAGGGCTGCTTTTTTTTGCTCACAGAACAGTCAGATTTGGATCTGATCTCAGCGAGCTAACTCATCAAGCATGCCGTGTTAATCGTTTCGCTTCAAGCCATTTCGGCCAGTTTCTCTGCCTTTCTCACAGAATGTTGTGACTGACAAAAAGTGACATTTTTTCGTGATCGAAATCCCACATTGAACGCTTTTTCGCGCTATGCTGAGAAGACCAAGACGGAAATGACAGAGAGGTAAGAACGATGATTCTGAACATTACCAGCAAACAAATGGACATCACTCCGGCAATCCGAAGCCATGTCGAAGACCGTCTCGCCAAGCTCGAAAAATGGCAAACCGACCTGATTAATCCGCATATTGTCCTTTCCAAAGAGCCCAAAGAATTCGTGGCTGACGCCACTATTAACACACCTAACGGGACTCTGGTGGCCAGCGCCAAGCACGATGATATGTATACCGCTATCAACGATTTGATTGCCAAGCTCGAGCGTCAGCTGAATAAAGTTCAGCACAAGTCTGAAGCACGCCGCGCCAGTGCCAGCGTGAAAGACATCATTCCCGCCGACGAAGAGTCCTGATTTTCTTAACGCTGTTTCTTAACGCGCCTGCGGGCGCGTTTTTTATTGACAGCTTTTAAGCAGTACGGTTACTCTCAGGTCACTCTCTTTTCGGACATTACAATGAAACCTGATCTGTTTTTCTTCGCTTTCTTTTTTACCTTCCCCTGAACGGGAGGCCATTCGTCGTGTGAAAATGAAAGCGAAGACGAACACCAAAGCCTCCCAACCGGGAGGCTTTTTTTTTGGATAGCATACAGGTGAGCCCTATGAATCCCGATAATCCATTGCTGGCGCTACGCGATAAAATCAGCGCCGTGGATAAAAAACTTCTGACGCTGCTGGCCGAGCGTCGTTTGCTGGCAGTGGAAGTTGCACAAGCGAAACTGGCGACGCATCGCCCGATTCGGGATGTGGAGCGCGAACGCGCGCTACTGGAAAATCTTATCGTACTGGGTAAGGCACACAACCTGGATGCGCACTACATCACCCGTCTGTTCCAGCTGGTAATTGAAGATTCCGTGCTGACTCAGCAAGCGCTGCTGCAAAAAAACCTCAACCATCCCCATGCGCATGCCGCCCGTATCGCCTTCCTGGGCCCGAAAGGCTCTTATTCGCATCTTGCAGCACGTAACTACGCGTCGCGCCATTTCGATAGGATGGTGGAGTGTGGCTGCCTGAAGTTTCACGACATCATCAAACAGGTCGAAAATGGCGTAGCTGATTACGCCGTGATGCCGATTGAGAATACCAGTTCAGGCTCTATCAACGATGTCTACGATCTGCTGCAACAGACCAGCCTCTCAATCGTGGGCGAGCTGACATTGCCTATCGACCACTGCGTGCTGGTGAATGGCCCCACCGATCTTCAGCAGATTGAGACGGTTTACAGCCATCCTCAACCGTTCCAGCAGTGCAGCCAGTTTATTAATCGTTTCCCGCACTGGAAAATCGAATATACCGAGAGTACCGCGGCAGCGATGGAGAAAGTGGCTGCGCTCAACTCACCTAAGGTGGCGGCGCTGGGCAGTGAAGCCGGTGGCGAACTCTATCAGTTGCAGGTGCTGGAACGTAATCTGGCGAATCAGCAGCAGAACCACACCCGCTTTATCGTGCTGGCCCGCAAAGCAATCGAGGTTTCTGACCAGGTGCCAGCGAAAACCACGCTGATTATGGCAACCGGCCAGCAGGCGGGTGCGCTGGTCGACGCGCTGCTGGTACTGCGTCAGCACAACCTGATTATGAGCAAGCTGGAGTCCCGCCCGATTAATGGCAATCCGTGGGAAGAGATGTTTTACATTGATGTTCAGGGCAACCTGCAATCGGAGCGGATGCAGCAGGCGCTGCAGGAATTACAGACCATGACCCGCTCTCTGAAGGTACTGGGCTGTTACCCCAGCGAAAATGTGGTGCCCGCTGAACCTGGCGAATAAAAGAAGAAAAAAGGCATCCAACTGGATGCCTTTTTCATTGATGGATGGCTGTCATTTATGGGCGGCTGTCATTGGCCGATCGCAGCAGGCTTCGGCTTTCGACCAGGAAACGTTTTGCGTGATCGCCAAACCACTGTTCAACCCGGTTAAAGCTGGCGATAAACGCCTGCTTATCGCCCTGCTCCAGCAGTGCAATCGCTTCACCAAATCGCTGGTAATAGCGTTTTATCAGCGCCAGATTACTCTCTGAAGACATGATGATATCCGCATAGAGCTGCGGATCCTGAGCGAACAACCGCCCCACCATCGCCAGTTCCAGCCGGTAAATTGGCGACGAGAGCGCCAGCAGCTGATCCAGATTGACGTTCTCTTCGGCTAAATGCAGACCATAAGCGAAGGTAGCAAAGTGACGCAGCGCCTGAATGAATGCCATATTCTGGTCATGCTCAACAGCGCTGATACGATGCAGACGCGCACCCCAGACCTGAATCTGCTCCAGGAACCACTGATACGCTTCCGGTTGTCGTCCATCACACCAGACCACCACCTGTTTTGCCAGGCTGCCGCTGTCCGGGCCAAACATCGGATGCAGACCCAGCACAGGCCCGTTATGGGCAGCCAGCATCGCCTGCAGAGGCCGGTTTTTGACCGACGCCAGATCGACCAGAATACAATCTTCCGGCAGTGGTGGCAGTTGGGCAATCACCTGCTCGGTCAGGTGAATCGGCACGCTAATGATCACCATTCCGGCATCGCTGAGCAGAGTCTCAGCCTGAGGCCAGTCCTCTTTATCCAGCGTTTTAACCGTATAGCCTGATAGCCCGAGCATTTTTTCAAACAGCCGGCCCATCTGGCCTTTACCACCGACAATGACCACCGGGCGCAGTTCAGGACAGAGGGTTTTAAAACCTTTGTCATTCTCGCTGGTATAGGATTCCCGCATCACGCGACGCAGCACATCCTCAATCAGATCCGGTGGTACGCCGAGCGCTTCGGCCTCTTTGCGACGCGAAGCCAGCATCGACGCCTCACGCTCAGGCACATAGATAGGCAGGCCGTAACGGCTCTTCACCTCACCTACCTCGGCCACCAGTTCCAGTCGCTTAGCCAGCAGGTCAAGCAGCGCTTTATCTACACTGTCAATTTGATCGCGTAACGCGGTCAGTTCAGCCACCATTGCTCTTACACCTCTTGTGACAGACGCGCCGACAGCACTCCCTGCAGATCCTGATGCATTTCACGCAGCAACGTTTCGGTCACTTCCCAGTTGATGCATGCATCGGTTACGGAAACGCCATACTTCATTTCGCTTCGTGGCTGCTCAGAAGACTGGTTACCTTCATTGATATGGCTTTCCAGCATCAAACCAATGATTGAACGGTTCCCGTCTTTGATCTGCGCAATAGCGGATTCCGCTACGCCAGGCTGACGGCTGTAGTCTTTGTTCGAATTACCATGGCTGCAATCTATCATTAAGGCTGGACGCAGTCCCGCCTTGAGCATCTCTTTTTCACACTGCGCGACATCTTCAGGACCGTAGTTCGGCGCTTTGCCGCCACGCAGGATCACGTGACCATCCGGATTGCCCTGAGTCTGCAGCAGGCAGACCTGACCTGCCTGATTAATCCCGACAAAACGGTGTGGCATTGCGGCTGCACGCATGGCGTTGATTGCCGTTCCCAGACTGCCATCGGTGCCATTTTTAAAGCCTACCGGCATCGACAGGCCCGAGGCCATTTCACGGTGCGTCTGCGATTCAGTGGTACGGGCGCCAATGGCAGACCAGCTGAACAGGTCGCCCAGATATTGCGGGCTATTAGGATCCAGCGCTTCAGTGGCCAGAGGCAAACCCATTTCAACCAGGTTCACCAGCAACTGGCGCGCAATGTGCAGACCCGCTTCCATATCAAACGAGTTATCCATGAAAGGATCGTTGATTAGCCCTTTCCAGCCGACGGTGGTACGAGGTTTTTCAAAATAGACGCGCATCACGATAAACAGCTGATCTTTCAGCTGTTCGGAAAGGGTTTGCAGACGACGAGCATAGTCCAGTGCCACTTCGGTATCGTGAATTGAGCAGGGTCCGCACACTACCAGCAGACGCGGATCGCGGCCGGCAATAATGTCAGAGATGGTCTGGCGCGACGCCGCGACCTGATCCTGCTGTTCAGTGGTCAGTGGAAACTTCGCTTTCAGCTCTTCAGGCGTGATTAATACCTGTTCACCGGCGATATGCACATTGTTCAGCGCGTCTTTTTGCATGATGGCGATCCTTTGGCTCGTATTGGCAGTCATGGACTCCTCACTGAGGAATGCAAATACTGTATCACAGACAATACATAGCGCAATATTATATGTACACCTTTATTACCACGGATCAAGCAAGGCACGAAATACACTTAAAATAACCAATAAAATCATATAAATAATTAAAACCTTGCCCACAAAAAACCAAACCCAACTGTAAAAATAAGCTTACATATAAGGTTATTGCGTTTCTGCTACCCACATGCAGAATAAAAAAAATCATTCTGTTCGCGCTGAGAGAGTTATGCACCCATCACCACAAAATATTTATCTGCGACCTTTTGAGCTCAGCGACGTATCTGCGTTTACCACTGCGGTTAATGCCTCTCTGGACAGCCTTATCCCGTGGATGGTCTGGGCGCATCACGATTATCAGCCGCATGAAGCAGAAAGCTGGATCCGCTTTACCCACTGGCAACGGATGAAGGAGGAAGCGGAAGAGTTTGCCATCGTTGATCAGCATGACCAGCTGCTGGGGGGCGCAGGAATACGCTTTGCCCGTCATCCGGGTGACACCAGCGCAATTGGCTACTGGGTTCGCAGTGATGCCCAGCGTCAGGGGATAGCCAGCCGCGCGGTGGCCGCGTTGCTGCCGCTGGGGTTTTCACGCCCAGAGACCCGGGTGATTGAGATTCTGGCGGCTGAGGATAACCTGGCCAGTCGGGGCGTGGCTGAGAAGTGCGGTGGTCAGTTCATTGGCTGTCGCTATGGTCTGATCGTATTAGAGAAGGGGCCGGTTAATACCGCGATTTATCATTTTCAGCGGCCGGACGACGGTTAACTGTAGGCAGCAAGGCTGGCAGTGACATAAAAAAAGGGGCTGGCAGATGCCAACCCCTTGTTTGCTATTAACTTTTAGATGTCGCGTTAGCGATACCTTAGTTAAGACGCTCTTTAATACGAGCAGACTTACCAGTACGCTCACGCAGGTAGTACAGTTTGGCTTTACGCACAGCGCCACGACGTTTAACAGCGATGCTGTCAATTACAGGTGAATGAGTCTGGAATACACGCTCAACGCCTTCGCCGTTAGAAATTTTGCGAACAGTGAATGCAGAGTGCAGACCGCGGTTACGGATAGCGATAACCACGCCCTCGAATGCCTGCAGACGTTTTTTAGAACCTTCAACGACCCATACTTTCACTTCCACGGAATCACCCGGGCGGAAGGAAGGTACGTCCTGTTTCATCTGCTCTTGTTCAATTTGCTTGATAATGTTGCTCATAATTAAATCTCATATCCTGGGTAAACTGATAGTCGGGGAAGAGCTTACTCTTCCACATCATCGTTTTGTTGCTGCTGAGATTCCTGCTGGAACTCATTCAGCAACCTTGCTTGCTCTTCAGTCAGAGCCAGGTTTTCCAGAAGTTCAGGTCTTCTCAGCCAGGTACGGCCTAGCGACTGCTTCAGACGCCAGCGGCGAATATCAGCATGGTTGCCTGACAGTAATACTGCCGGGACCTCCACGCCGTCTAACACTTCAGGTCGGGTATAGTGCGGACAATCCAGCAAACCTTCCGAGAACGAATCCTCATCGGCTGACGCCTGCTTGCCGAGCACGCCAGGAATAAACCGGGCGACTGCGTCAATCATCGTCATCGCTGGCAGTTCCCCGCCGCTGAGAACGTAATCACCGATTGACCATTCTTCATCAATTTCGGTCTGGATTACGCGCTCATCAATCCCTTCATAACGGCCACAGACCAGAATTAACTTGTCCCGTGCCGCCAGTTCGCAAACGCCCTGTTGGTCCAGTTTGCGACCCTGAGGTGAAAGATATATCACCCTGGCCCCATCACCTGCCGCTGCTTTCGCTGCGGAGATGGCATCCCGTAAGGGTTGTACCATCATCAGCATTCCCGGTCCGCCGCCGTAAGGACGATCATCCACGGTACGGTGCCGGTCGTGCGTGAAGTCACGAGGACTCCAGCTCTGAATGCTGAGCAGACCGTTTTTTACAGCCCGGCCAGTTACCCCGTAATCGGTAATAGCGCGAAACATTTCTGGAAACAGGCTAATAACACCAATCCACATTGTATTCGCCGTTACGTTACCGTTCGATTCGGAGATCAAAAACCAGGATCCCAATCTACCTCAATAATGCCAGTAGAGAGATCGACTTTCCTGATAACCTGTTCATCAAGAAACGGAATTAACCGCTCCTGAGCACCGAATGCATCCTTCAGGTTTGCCTTAACGACGAGAACGTCGTTCGAGCCGGTTTCCATCATATCGATGACTTTACCCATCTCGTAGCCTTCGAGGTTAACCACCTGGCAGCCCATAAGGTCTTTCCAGTAGTAGTCGCCCTCTTCCAGCGATGGCAACTGCGTCGAGTCAACCTGAATTTCGCAATTGGTTAACTGAGCCGCCGCATCCCGATCTTCAATGCCTTTGACTTTGATGATCAGGTCCTGATTGTGGTGCTTCCAACCGTCCAGTTCGACCTGCTGCCATTTACCGGCGCGCTGGATGAACCAGGGTTGGTAGTTGAAGATGCTTTCAGCGTCTTCAGTGGAGGAAAACACTTTGAGCCAGCCGCGAATACCGTAGGCGGCTCCCATCTTACCCAATACAATCGGGTTAACAGGAGGCTGTGCGGCAATTTGTCTGCTCATGCTCACCACCGTGACAGATTAAGCTGCTTTCTTAGCTTCTTTGACCAGCGCGTTAACGCGATCAGAAAGCGTTGCGCCCTGGCCAACCCAGTGCTCGATACGATCCAGATCAAGACGCAGACCTTCAGCCTGACCAGATGCGATCGGGTTGAAGAAACCAACGCGCTCGATAAAACGACCGTTGCGTGCATTGCGGCTGTCAGTGACGACGACCTGATAGAACGGACGCTTTTTAGCGCCGTGACGTGCCAAACGAATTGTTACCATAACATCCTCTTCAGTTAATAAAACACCCGGCCCCCATCGAGGAACGGGGTCCGGGTGCTGTATAAAAAGCCCGAAAATTTTACTCATTTTGGCGAAAAAAGCAACCTAAACCGTGCCATTTCGGGCTTTTTTGTGGAACGCTTTAGCGGCCAGGAAAACCTGGCGGCATCATACCCTTCATGCCGCGCATCATTTTCGCCATACCGCCCTTCTTCATTTTCTTCATCATACGCTGCATGTCGTCAAACTGCTTCAATAAGCGGTTAACGTCCTGCACCTGCATACCGGAGCCGGTCGCAATGCGACGCTTGCGTGAGCCTTTGATGATCTCTGGTTTCTCACGCTCTTTGCGTGTCATCGAGTTGATGATCGCTTCCATGCGCACCAGCACTTTGTCATCCATCTGTGACTTCACATTGTCAGGCAACTGTCCCATACCGGGCAGTTTGCCCATCAGGCTGGCCATGCCGCCCATGTTGCGCATCTGCTTCAGCTGCTCAAGGAAGTCGTTGAGATCAAAACCGTCGCCGGTTTTCAGCTTCTTAGCCAGTTTCTCAGCCTGATCGCGGTCAACCTTGCTTTCGATATCTTCGATCAGTGACAGCACGTCACCCATGCCGAGGATACGCGAAGCAATACGCTCCGGATAGAACGGCTCAAGTGCATCGGTTTTTTCACCGACACCCATAAATTTAATCGGCTTACCGGTGATATGACGAATCGACAGCGCCGCACCGCCTCGTGCATCACCATCGACTTTGGTCAGGATAACACCGGTCAGCGGTAGCGCTTCATTAAAAGCTTTAGCCGTGTTTGCCGCATCCTGACCGGTCATGGCATCGACCACAAACAGCGTTTCTACCGGATTGATCGCGGCATGAACCTGTTTGATTTCGTCCATCATCGCTTCGTCAACGTGCAGACGACCGGCGGTATCCACCAGCAGTACATCGTAAAACTTCAGGCGAGCTTCACGCAGCGCATTGTTAACGATATCAACCGGCTTCTGACTGAGATCGGACGGGCAGAAATCCACACCCACCTGCTGTGCCAGCGTTTCCAGCTGTTTGATTGCCGCTGGACGATAGACGTCGGCAGAAACCACTAACACTTTCTTTTTGTGCTTCTCGCGCAGGAATTTACCCAGCTTAGCGACGCTGGTTGTTTTACCGGCACCCTGCAGACCCGCCATCAGCACCACGGCTGGCGGCTGAGCAGCCAGGTCGAGAGCATTGTTCTCTGCACCCATCGCCGTAACCAGCTCGTTACGAACGATTTTGATAAATTCCTGACCTGGAGTCAGACTTTTATTCACATCATGGCCGACCGCGCTCTCTTTCACACGGTTGATGAAGTCACGCACCACCGGCAGCGCAACGTCAGCCTCAAGCAGTGCCATGCGCACTTCACGCAGGGTCTCTTTGATGTTCTCTTCAGTCAGCCTTCCGCGGCCGCTGATGTTTCGCAGGGTTTGCGACAAACGATCGGTTAAATTATCAAACATGGTCTCTCACTAAAAAAAGATCGCGAGGCGCCTGATCGGCAGAATGCGGCGGATTATAACACGAAGCCTCAGCGATCTCTGCAATTGCCCCTCAGATCGTTTGGAGCCTGCTTCGGCTGGCGCTATACTGCCTTTTTCCTTATCTGACTGAACCTGAAAGGATCTATGTTCGTTTTCGCGATAGTGGCGCTATTCGCCTACTCCTTAAGTCTTGCCCTGATCATTCCCAGCCTGTTGAAACGTAACGGCGGCTGGCGGCGAATGGCGATGCTCTCTGCCTGTGTGGCGCTGGTGACACACGCGGTGGCCTTGCAGCAACGCATATTTGCTGTTGATAGCGGACAGAATTTAAGCCTGCTCAACATAGGCTCGCTGGTCAGCCTGTTGATTTGCGCCATCATGACCATTGTGGCGTCACGCAACCGTGGCTGGCTGCTGCTGCCGATTGTTTACAGCTTCGCGCTGATCAATCTGGCCTTCGCCACTTTTGTGCCCAATGCGTTCATCACCCATCTGGAAACCACGCCAGGCATGATGATCCATATCGGTCTGTCGCTGTTCGCTTATGCGACGCTGATTATTGCCGCACTCTATGCACTGCAGCTGGCGTGGATCGATTATCAGTTAAAAAACAAGCGCCTGGCATTCACACAGGATATGCCGCCGCTGCTGACCATCGAACGTAAGATGTTTCACATCACCCAGGTGGGCGTCGTGCTGTTGACGCTGGTGCTCTGCACCGGGCTGTTTTATATGCAGGATCTCTTCAGCGAAGAAAACGTCGATAAAGCGGTACTCTCTATCATCGCGTGGTTTGTTTATATCGTTTTGCTCTGGGGGCACTATCATGAAGGCTGGCGTGGTCGCCGCGTCGTCTGGTTTAACTGCAGCGGTGCGGTGCTGTTAACCATGGCTTACTTCGGCAGTCGCATCCTGCAGCATCTGCTTGTCCCCACCTCTCGTTAAAAAGGAAGTTCTGCGTTGGAGAATGTTTCAACCACCACGCTGATTATTACGCTGATCATCATGGTGCTGGTTTCGGCTTATTTTTCTGGCTCCGAAACCGGCATGATGACCCTCAATCGCTATAAGTTGCGCCATCAGGCTAAAAATGGTCACCGTGCTGCCCGTCGCGTCGAAAAATTGCTGCGTCGCCCTGACCGGTTGATCAGTCTGGTGCTGATCGGTAATAACCTGGTCAACATTCTTGCCTCTGCCCTCAGCACCATCGTCGGGATGCGCCTCTACGGCGATGCCGGCGTCGCAATAGCCACCGGTGTACTGACCTTCGTGGTGCTGGTGTTTGCCGAAGTATTACCGAAAACCATAGCGGCGCTCTATCCGGAAAAGGTCGCCTATCCCAGTAGTTTTCTGCTGGGTCCGTTGCAGTACGTCATGCTACCCCTGGTCTGGTTACTGAATACCATTACCCGGCTGCTGATGCGGCTGGCAGGCATTCGCACCGATGGCTCGGTTAACTCCGCGCTGAGTAAAGAAGAGCTGCGCACCATCGTTTATGAATCGCGTAATCTGATATCACGTCGTAATCAGGACATGCTTTTATCGGTGCTCGACCTGGAGAAAGTCAGTGTTGACGACATCATGGTTCCGCGTAATGAGATCGTCGGTATTAACATCAACGATGACTGGAAGTCAGTCGTTCGCCAGTTAAGCCACTCGCCACACGGCCGCATTGTGCTGTTCCGGGACTCGCTGGATGACTGCGTCGGCATGCTGCGGGTGCGCGAAGCCTGGCGTATGATGACGGAGAAAAAAGAGTTCACCAAAGAGATGCTGCTGCGCGCCGCCGATGAGATCTACTACATTCCGGAAGGAACGCCGCTGAACACCCAACTGGTAAAGTTTCAGCGCAACAAAGAGAAAGCGGGCGTGGTGGTGGATGAATATGGCGACATCAAAGGGCTGGTAACGATAGAGGACATTCTGGAGGAGATTGTCGGTGACTTCACCACCTCCATGTCACCGTCACTGGCAGAAGAAGTGATGCCGCAGAATGATGGATCCGTACTAATTGAAGGCAGCGCCAGTGTGCGTGAAATTAACAAGGCGTTTAACTGGCAGCTGCCAGAGCAGGAAGCCCGAACCATTAATGGCATGCTGCTGGAAGCGCTGGAAGAGATCCCTGTCATCGCCACACGTGTTCAGATCGGTCACTACAACATCGATATTCTGGATGTGCAGGACAATATGATTAAACAGGTGCGTATCACGCCAAAGACGCCACTGAAAAAATCGGTAGGGTCCTGAAGCGATAAAAAAACGCCGCAATCGACATGATGCGGCGTTTTTTTTAGCAGCAAAGCCCTGACTAGATGTGCATTTCTTTCAGCTTTTCAGCAGGCAGTTTCAGATCTTCGTTGCGGTTAACGCCGATATCATGCGCCAGCACATTGCGGGCGATCTGCTGCGCTTCATCCAGTGAGTGCAGCTTGTAGCTACCACACTGGTATTCATTCAGCTCAGGGATCTGGTTCTGATCTTTCACTTTCAGAACATCTTCCATCGCCCCTTTCCACGCTTTGGCAACGCGCTGCTCGTCTGGTGTACCAATCAGGCTCATGTAGAAGCCGGTGCGGCAACCCATTGGCGAGATATCGACGATTTCCACACCGTCACCATTCAGGTGATCACGCATGAATCCGGCAAAGAGATGCTCCAGCGTATGAATGCCACGCTCAGTGAGAATATCAATGTTCGGGCGGCAAAAACGCAGGTCAAAAACGGTAATCGTATCGCCATGCGGAGTCTTCATGGTTTTCGCCACGCGAACTGCCGGTGCGCCCATGATGGTGTGATCAACGGTAAAACTGTCCAGTAGTGGCATACGTCACCTCCTGTTCTGAGAATTTTTTTTAAAACGATGAAACTTTTCTGTTCGCCCAACGTCTGAATATATGAAAGACGCGCATTTGTTATCATCATCCCTGACAACAGAGATGTTAATTTGGCCACATTGATGTGGCCTTTTTCTTTTCTACCCTTCCCGGCTCGCCAGATACGCTTCAAAATCCAGCTTATCATTCGCTTCCAGCTGCTGCTGTGCAGCAACAGACGCCTGCGCCTGACGCGTGAAATCTTCTTCTGTCAGCACTTCCAGCGGCTCTTCGCAGAGCAGATGGCGATACTGTTCAGCCAGCGCCACGCCGGTTCCGGTTACACCATTGTCCTTCATTGCCTGAAGGATGCGCGCCGAGTAGGTTAGCTCAGGATCGTCGAACGATGCTACCAGTTGATCGCAAACCTGCTGATATTCCGTGCTGTCCTGATTATGACTGTCTAACACTTCAGCAACCCGACGCAGATCGGCAAACAGGGTTTTGCCCACTTCAACCAGCGAATGTTCCGCTTCTCCGCAGCCTACGGCAATTTTCTGGTCCGGTTTACGCCCTTCCAGCACAACCCGATTCCAGTTTATACGGGTGCATTGCAACTCATCTGCACTCATTTCCGGCGCATCGGCCAGGGTACACCAGATCAGGAACAGGTCGAGGAAGCGAACCTGATTCTCATCTACGCCGATCGCAGAGAACGGATTGATATCCAGCGAGCGCACTTCAATGTACTCAATACCACCACGCAGCAGCGCATCAGAAGGCGCTTCACCCGAGCGTGTCACACGCTTAGGCCGGATTGGCGCATAGAGCTCGTTTTCAATCTGCAGCACGTTGGTGTTGAGCTGCAGCCAGTTACCGTCGGCATCTTTAGTGCCCATCGCTGCATACTCTTCTGACGGCGTCTTGATCGCTTTCTTCAGCGCAGTGACATAGCCTTCCAGCGAGTTAAACGTGATGCCCAGAGAGCTCTGCGATTTATTGGTGTAGCCTAAATCGCTCAGACGCAGCGAGGTAGCGTACGGCAGCCACATCGTGTCTTTGTCGTTGGTTTCGAACGGCAGCGCGCTCTCACGGCCCTGCAGGAAGCTGGAGCTGATAGCAGGCGATGCGCCAAACAGATAGGGGATCACCCAGCCGAAGCGATAATAGTTGCGGATCAGCCGCAGATAGCCCGCCGAGATCGTCTCTTTTCCGCTTTCCTTATCTTTCACGTCAGCCCACTCCTGCCAGAATGAGAGTGGCAGTGAGAAGTTATAGTGAATGCCGGAGATGGTCTGCATCAACGCGCCGTAGCGGTTTTTCAGCCCTTCGCGGTAGAGCGTCTTCATCCGACCGATATTGGACGTGCCATATTGCGCCAGCTCAATATTGTCCGCATCGTCAATCACGCACGGCATACTAAATGGCCACATGCGTTCATCACCCAGTTCACGGGCAACGTGACGATGAATATCGCGCAGGAATGCCAGCATATGATCAATGCTGTGATCCACTGGCGTAATAAATTCCAGCAACGTTTCGGCAAAGTCAGTGGTGATCCAGTCATGTTTCAGCGCCGACCCCAGAGATTCCGGGTGGCCGCTTTTTGCCAGCTCGCCATTTGCCTGTACACGCAGCGTTTCACGCTCGATGCCACGGCCAATACCTTTAAGGGCATTGGGATGCGCTTCCAGCCAGGAGAGCGCTTTAGATACGTCCGGGATCACATTACCCCCCCGCTGTGATAATAATTTATTTTTGTTCAGCATAATGTTAACCGTAGCCTCGAATCTGTGCGAATCAATGCCACCATTGCATACCCTGTAATGTGGCAGTCGCGATAACGATATAACGCAGTGTTTTGCCGACAGCGAGAAACAGCATCGCAGGTAGCCAGGCGAAACGTAACCAGCCTGCCAGAACGCAGAGCAGATCACCTATCACTGGCAGCCAGCTGAATAACAGTGCTGCAGGTCCCAGTCGGTGCAACCACGTCATTGCTGTGTCATGCCATCGCCCCTGACGCTTTAACGGCAGCAAGCGACCAATAAGAATGTTGGTTAAGCCGCCCAAGGTGTTTCCCAGTGATGCGGCCAAAAGCAACCCGTAAACTGATGTCTTTTTTGCTATCAATAGTGCTATCAGCAGTGCTTCAGAACTTCCCGGCAGGAGCGTTGCACTTAAAAAGCTGCTGCCGAACATCGAGGCATAGGTAAGAACGTCACTCACAGTAAGCGGACATCCACCACAGCCATACCTGCTGCCTTCGCTGCCTGAATACCAAAGTCCGCATCCTCAAACACCACACAACGTGCCGGCGTCACACCCATCAGCTCAGCGCAGCGTAAGAAGGTTTCAGGCTCAGGTTTATGACGCTGTACGTCGTCAGCACCGACGACGGCCGAAAAGAGCTCACGTACGCCCAGCTGCGTCAGTAACGCCTCTGCCATGCTGTGTTCGCTTCCGGTACCGACTGCCATCGGACGCCGCCCGTGATACGCTTTCACCACCTCCATTAAAGGCAGTGGCTTCACGTTTTCCAGCAGCATCGCTTTCACGGCAGCGGTTTTTTCTGCGGCAAGAAGATGAGGGTCGAGTGACGACTGATTGGATTCAATGATGAACTGCGACAGCCGCCAGGTTGGTGCGCCATTGAAGTCGATAATACGTGCTTCATCCAGCGTTAATCCATAACGCGTCAGTACCTGGCGCCACGCTTTTCGATGTGTCGGCTCAGTATCAAGAATCGTGCCGTCCATATCGAAAATCAGGGCGTCATATTGATCGTACATTGTCACTCCGGACATTCATCAAATGAGACATTACTTTAGCCTAATGTGGACAGGTTGTCGCCAGGGGGGATGAACAGCAAATGCTTTGAAAGCATTAACAATTTTTGTTTTCAGATAAAGGTGATCGTGCACGACCAGCGATAAACGTACGAAATTCCAGCGTTTTTTTAACATTCTTCTGGCAGACAAGCGGCAGCGGACGGGCATGGGGAGCAAAACAGAAGACGTTGATGCGGGAAACAGGCGTTTCGGATCGCTTAAGTCAGGATGATGAATCAATGGGGCAGATTAAACAGGAAAAGCGTGCGTGTGAAGCCAGAGAGAAACTGCAGAGGTTTTTTCAGGATACTCACTCAGCGTTTGCTGTACGGGCGGTTACGGAAGTAACGCTATGGTGTTTATTGAGGTCTTAGCGATCATCGCGCCATGATACTTTGAGGGATTTTGAAACTAAAAAAGAAGATGGTGCATCCAGGAGGATGACTCAGCTTGCGCTTCGCCCTGCGGGCCGTTGCAGATGCAACGTTATCCCTCTTCGTGCGGCCGGAACGCTTATTGCGTCATGTCACACTGAGGAACTGCCAGCATTCGAGAAGATGGTGCATCCAGGAGGATTCGAACCTCCGACCGCTCGGTTCGTAGCCGAGTACTCTATCCAGCTGAGCTATGGATGCATTGGGGTCTATCTTTTGGGGGTCACACTTTTTTATGGACTTTCAGAAACCAACCTGAGGATGTTACGAAGAATGGTGCATCCAGGAGGATTACTCAGCTTGCGCTTCGCCCTGCGGGCCGTTGCTGATGCAACGTTATCCTCCTTAGTGCGGCCTGAACGATAATTACGTCATGACACACTGAGGCACTGTCCATATTCGGGAAGAATATGGTGCATCCAGGAGGATTCGAACCTCCGACCGCTCGGTTCGTAGCCGAGTACTCTATCCAGCTGAGCTATGGATGCATAAATCAAATTCTTGTACAACGCAGGGTGCTAACTACTCACCATGAAAGGAATTGCTAATTCGCTTTGTTTCTTTTTTTCGATGGTGCATCCAGGAGGATTACTCAGCTTGCGCTTCGCCCTGCGGGCCGTTGCTGATGCAACGTTATCCTCCTTAGTGCGGCCTGTACGCTAATGCGTCATGTCACACCGAGGCACTTCTCCATATTCGAAAATATGGTGCATCCAGGAGGATTCGAACCTCCGACCGCTCGGTTCGTAGCCGAGTACTCTATCCAGCTGAGCTATGGATGCATCGAAAATGGCGGTGAGGGAGGGATTCGAACCCTCGATACAGCTTTTGACCGTATACTCCCTTAGCAGGGGAGCGCCTTCAGCCTCTCGGCCACCTCACCTTACGCTTTCTTTCGAACTGTGCGTCTGAACGTTGTTTCTGCTCATCGGCACTGCGTGGCGCACATATTACTTTCCCGGACTTTTAAGTCAAACAATTTTTCCGAAACTTTGTTTGATTGAGCAAATCACACACAATTGGGACAAAATGGCGACAAAAAGAGTGAATTATCAACAATGAAAGCTGATGACGTTAACAAAACAGTGGAGGAACAGGTAGAAAGAAAAGGCAGGATTTTTACAGAAAGCGGTAGCGCCTCGCACGAGTGCGAGACGCTGAATCCGTTAAACGCTGGTTTGTTGCGTTTTTTCAGCCTGGATGCGTTGATAGATCTCTTCGCGATGCACAGACACTTCTTTCGGCGCGTTAACACCGATACGAACCTGGTTACCCTTAACACCCAGCACCGTTACAGTTACCTCATCACCGATCATGAGGGTTTCACCAACTCGACGAGTTAGAATAAGCATTCTTTGCTCCTTGAAAGATTAAAAGAGTCGGGCTTGTACAGGCTCCCGGCATTATCCATCATTTAACGCTGCACAATGTGTATGAGAAATACACCAATGCACATCGATGCGCCAATACATTCTGCTGATAGTTAGTTTAGCCGAAATACACTACATCAACCTGACTTTGTCATTTGCTGCTTTAGCATCGTATTAAAAAGCGCCGGAACAACCGTTCTGACGCTTTTTACGATGCCTTGTTTTAATTCACTTACAGACGGCTGCTGACCCAGTCCTCAACCCCTGCTAATGCGCCTTTCAGAGCACCCGCATCGTTACCACCAGCTTGTGCCATATCAGGACGGCCACCGCCCTTCCCGCCAACCTGCTGAGCCAGACCGGCAATCAACTCACCCGCTTTAACACGGTCAGTCAGATCTTTGGTCACACCCGCAATCAGCGACACCTTACCTTCAGTAACCGTTGCCAGCACAATAATTGCCGACCCCAGCTGATTCTTAAGATCATCAACCATGGTACGCAACATTTTAGGTTCAACATTGTTGAGCTCACTGACCAGCAGTTTCACTCCCTTAATGTCGATAGCATTGCTGCTCAGTGAAGCGCTCTCCTGCGCGGCTTGCTGATCGCGCAGTTGCTGTAACTCTTTCTCCAGAGCCCGTACATGATCGACCAGACCACGCACTTTCTCATTCAGGTTGCTGCTGTTCGCTTTGACCAGCTGCGCAAGATCCTGCAGCTGGCTGCTCTGCGCATTGACCTGCGCCAGCGCGCCTTCACCCGTAATCGCTTCGATACGACGAATACCGGCTGCGGTGCCTGACTCCGCCTGAATACGGAACAGCCCGATGTCACCCGTGCGCGCAGCATGAGTACCGCCACACAGCTCAACAGAGAAATCACCCATGGTCAGAACGCGCACGCGCTGATCGTATTTCTCGCCAAACAGTGCCATTGCCCCTTTAGACTTCGCCGCATCCAGATCCATCACTTCGGTTTCAACCGGCAGGTTGCGACGAATTTGCGCATTGACGATATCTTCGACCTGACGAATCTCCTGAGGTTTCATCGCTTCGAAATGCGAGAAATCGAAACGCAGGTACTTGTCGTTAACCAGCGAGCCTTTCTGCGCCACATGCTCACCTAAAACCTGACGCAAGGCGGCATGCAGTAAGTGGGTAGCAGAGTGGTTAAGACGGATGCGCGCACGGCGTGCTGCATCAACCTGCGCCTCAAGGCGATCACCGATACGCAACTGCCCTGCGGTCAGCTTACCGACATGACCGATTGCCTGACCATATTTTTGTGTATCCTGGACGCTAAATTCAGCATTCTTCCCTTTCAACAGACCGGTATCGCCTACCTGGCCACCCGATTCGCCATAGAATGGCGTTTCATCCAGCACGACCACGGCATCCTGACCCGCGGTCACTTCATCAACCGCCTCGCCTGCAACATAGAGCGCTTTCACCGTGGCAGCTAAATCGAGCTGGTCGTAGCCTTTGAAGGATGAGGCGGCATCAATACGAATAACGTTGCTGTAGTCAGCACCGAAGCCACTCGCTTCACGTGCGCGCTGACGCTGCTGCTCCATCGCCCGCTCAAAGCCGGCTTCGTCGATCTTCAGATTGCGTTCGCGACAGACGTCAGCCGTTAAATCAGCCGGGAAACCAAAGGTATCGTAGAGACGGAAGACGATTTCGCCATCCAGCGTGTCGCCCTGCAGTTTTTCCAGTTCTTCGTCCAGCAGCGCCAGTCCGCGCTCCAGGGTTCTGGCAAACTGATCTTCTTCGCTTTTCAGCACCTGCTCAACCTGAGCCTGCTGGCGCTGTAACTCTTCGCCTGCGGCACCCATGACCTCAACCAGTGGCGCAACCAGCTTATAGAAGAAGGCCTCTTTGGCGCCCAGCATGTTGCCATGACGTACGGCACGACGAATGATACGACGCAGCACGTAGCCACGGTTCTCATTAGACGGGATGACGCCATCGGCAATCAGGAAAGCACAGGAGCGAATGTGGTCGGCAATGACACGCAGCGATTTGTTACTGAGGTCAGTGGCACCGGTAACCTGTGCCACGGCCTCAATCAGTTTCTGGAACAGGTCGATTTCATAGTTGGAGTTGACGTGTTGCAGAACGGCAGAAATACGCTCAAGGCCCATTCCGGTATCAACCGACGGTTTTGGCAGTGGCAGCATGGTGCCATCAGCCTGACGGTTGAACTGCATAAAGACGATGTTCCAGATCTCAATGTAACGGTCACCATCTTCTTCCGGGCTGCCCGGCGGGCCACCCCAGATGTGATCGCCGTGATCGTAGAAAATCTCGCTGCACGGACCACAAGGACCGGTATCGCCCATCTGCCAGAAGTTATCTGACGCATACGCGCTGCCCTTGTTGTCGCCGATGCGAATAATGCGTTCACGTGGCACACCGATTTCATTCGCCCAGATATCAAAGGCCTCATCGTCGGTTTCATAGATCGTCACCCACAGACGCTCTTTTGGCAGGCTGAACCACTGCTCGCTCGTCAGCAGTTCCCAGGCAAAACCAATCGCCTCTCTCTTGAAATAGTCACCAAAGCTAAAGTTACCCAGCATTTCAAAGAAGGTGTGGTGACGTGCGGTGTAACCGACGTTTTCAAGATCGTTGTGTTTGCCGCCTGCGCGTACGCAGCGCTGTGACGTGGTCGCACGTGTGTAGTCACGTTTGTCCTGACCGAGGAACACATCTTTAAACTGGTTCATCCCGGCGTTAGTAAACAACAACGTTGGATCGTTATTCGGTACGAGGGAGCTGCTGGTTACAACCTCATGTCCCTTGCTATGAAAAAAGTCGAGAAACGCTTGACGGATCTCAGCAGTGCTCTTGCTCATATATATCCTGGAATCACGCTAACGAACGTTCCCTCTGATCGGCGCGACCACATTCTGGTGGTGCCTGATTAGCGGAACAAAAAGTGGGAATAAGATAAATTTTCTTCAGTGGGAAGTAAAATTACATCGGCTTTTAGTCATCAAAATTTCTGAAAATGGACTGGATATCTTCGCTCATAAAACCCTTTGACTGCAGATAGCGTAGTACTTTCGCTTTCTCTTTCCACTCTGTGGGCAGCGGGTGTCCGAATTTCCGTTCAGCCAGCTGAGCCGCACACGCCGCCCAGTCTACCTCTGTCTCTTCCATTGCAAGATCAATGGCTTCACGGTTGATGCCTTTCTGGGCCAGTTCAAGGCGCACGCGCTGCGATCCAAAGCCCTTACGGCTCCGGCTCTGAATAAATCGTTCTGTGAAACGCTCGTCGTTTAACCAGCCGCTTTCCTGACACCAGTTAAGAACCTGTTCCAGCAACGCTTCAGTAACAATTTCGGGCTCTTTTTTCTGCGCCCACGCAGCACGCTGCGCTGATTGTTGCAGTTTACGCGCTAACTCTGCACGGCTGTGATCGCGCTGACCCAGAATACGCATCGCACGGTCAAGCAGACGGGAGTAAGAGACGACATTAGGTTGGGGCTGAGAGGGTTCAGTCATACTGCGCACCTTGTACAAACAGAGGGAGATTATGGCGACAGAACAGGACAGAGGGAAGGCAAGAAAGGCAATAGAGGGGGATAAAAACTACGGGAGAGGCTTTCGCCCCTCCCGCATCAGAGATTAGAAGTCTTCGTTCGCTTCGGCCGCGTCTTCTTTCTCAGCAGCCTTGTCGGCTGCTGCGAGTTTTTCATCCGCGCCGTTGAGCAACATCTCACGTAACTTCAGATCAATCTCGTTTGCCACAGCAGCATTCTCTTTCAGGAAGTTGCCGGCATTCGATTTACCCTGACCAATCTTGTCGCCATTGTAGCTGTACCATGCACCCGCTTTTTCAATCAGCTTGTGCTTCACGCCCAGGTCGACCAGCTCACCAAAGGTATTAATACCTTCGCCGTACATGATCTGGAACTCAGCCTGTTTGAATGGCGCGGCGATTTTGTTTTTCACCACTTTAACGCGGGTCTCACTGCCGACCACGTTATCGCCCTCTTTGATTGCACCGATACGGCGGATATCAAGACGGACAGAGGCGTAGAACTTCAGCGCGTTACCACCAGTGGTGGTTTCCGGGTTACCAAACATCACACCAATTTTCATTCGAATCTGGTTGATGAAAATCAGCAGGGTATTGGACTGCTTCAGGTTACCGGCCAGTTTACGCATCGCCTGGCTCATCATACGTGCCGCGAGGCCCATGTGTGAGTCACCGATTTCACCTTCGATTTCCGCTTTAGGCGTCAGCGCCGCGACGGAGTCGACGATGATCACGTCAACGGCACCAGAGCGCGCCAGCGCATCACAGATTTCCAGCGCCTGCTCACCAGTGTCTGGCTGAGAGCAGAGCAGGTTATCAATGTCTACGCCCAGTTTCTTGGCGTAAACCGGATCAAGCGCATGCTCGGCATCGATAAAGGCACAGGTTTTACCTTTACGCTGTGCAGATGCGATAACCTGCAGAGTCAGCGTGGTTTTACCTGAAGACTCAGGTCCGTAGATCTCAACGATGCGGCCCATTGGCAGACCGCCTGCGCCTAATGCGATATCCAGCGACAGCGAGCCGGTAGAGATAGTTTCCACATCCATTGAGCGGTCTTCACCCAAGCGCATGATGGAGCCTTTACCAAATTGCTTCTCAATCTGGCCAAGCGCGGCAGCTAAAGCCTTCTGTTTGTTTTCATCAATCGCCATTTCAACTCCTAATCAAGCCGGGTAAACACGCACTCAGGGTGCCTGTACTCTTTCTGTTGCCGACAATTATACTGTATAGTCATACAGTATCAAGTTTAATTTGTCAGAAATTCGCCATACAGTTTCTGCAGGGCCCATGCCACCGACTGGCGGCGTACGGCATCACGATCGCCGCTAAAATGCTGCTGAAAAGTCAATACGTTATCCTGCGGCCCGGCAAAGCCAAACCACACCGTGCCCACCGGTTTTTCTTCACTGCCGCCATCCGGACCGGCAATACCGCTGACGGAGATCGCGTAGTCAGCATGGGCCGCCCTGCGGGCACCCAGCGCCATCTCCCGCACCACCACATCACTTACCGCACCATACTGCAACAGCGAAGCAGCCTGAACACTGACCATCTGCTGTTTGGCCTGATTACTGTAGGTCACAAAACCCCGCTCGAACCAGGCGGAGCTGCCGCTGATATCGGTAAAGACTTTGGCAATCCATCCCCCCGTGCAGGATTCCGCACAGGTTACGGTGGCATTGCGCTGCTTCAGCTTCTCACCTATCTGCGCACTAAGCGCCTGCAATTGCTGATCATCCATTGCGATTCTCCCTTTGGCTGTGGGTTGAAGGTGGTGCAGAAAAACCGCTTTTTCAAGGTCACTCACCATTATTACGCTGTTTTTGCGGCCAGCATTCCACTGCGCTTACCGATTTTTCACCGCAACCATAAAAAGACGCGGGAAGGCGAGCAACACCTGACCATCGGCCTGAGCCGGATAAGCCGCGAGCAGACGCTTGTGATAATCGGTCAGAAACGCCGTCTGTTCGGTCTCATCCAGCGTTGCCAGGAAAGGCCGTAAACCGGTCGCCTGCAGCCAGCTGATAATCGCCTGCGCATCGGCCATCACGTGATAATAGGTGGTACGCCAGATATCCACCTCACAGCCTGCCTGCGTCAGCAAATCGTAATACTCGCCCGTGGAAAGCAGCTGTGTACGTTCAGCGGCACCGACATTGATGCGTGAACGCCAGCGATCCGTTGCCGCCACCTCGCGCATCAACCGGTGCGACGGCTCATTGAGGTTATCAGGCATCTGGATCGCCAGCACGCCACCGGGCGCCAGCTGGCTGACCAGATGGGGAAACAGCGTTGCGTGATTAGCCAGCCATTGCAGAGAGGCGTTGGCGTAGACCACCTGCTGCGGCACATCCGCCTGCCAGTTGCGGATGTCCGCCTGGATAAAACGACAGTGCGGCAGGCGTTCAGCGGCCTGAGTTAACATCGTGGCGGAACTGTCCAGCCCGGTAATCTGCGCCAGTGGCCAGGCATCGGCGAGCAGCTCGGTGCTGTTACCGGGCCCGCATCCCAGATCGGTCACCTGCTCAACCTGTTCCAGGCTGAGGCGCGCCAGAAGTTCGCGGGCTGGACGGGTTCTTTCCGCTTCAAACTTACGGTACAGCACAGGATCCCACTCTTTCATCATGACCTCTCGCTCAGTTATCAGATGCATCCGCTTACTGAGACGGATGAAAGAGGAAAAAGTGCGACCCGTTGCTCATTTTTGAATCATGCGCTGGCAGAGACCGGCCGGAGTCATTAAGTTAAAACACTGTTTCATTTTTTTAACATCCGTTTCAGGAGTCATCTATGAGTGAAGAATCGCCCTTTGCCGGTGTCTGGTGCCCTTCAGTCACCCCGTTCAATGCGCAGGGTGCGGTCGATATTGATGCGCTCGGGCGACATTTCTCCCGCCTCAATGACTCCGGTATCGATACCATACTGGTGATGGGCAGCATTGGCGAGTTCGCCTCACTGACGCAGCAGGAACGCTTACAACTGATTCAGGAAGCCAGACCCTTGTCATCGCTGAAGATGGTGGCGAACGTCTCGGCAACCTGCATTCCTGACATGCTGGAGCTGGCTGAAGCCGCCTGGAAAAATGACTTTGACGCGGTGATGGTGCTGCCGCCCTACTATTACGGCCAGACGCAAAACCAGCTGATGCACTACTTCGAAGCACTGGACGCGCAACTGGGTGGTAAATGGTTTGCCTACAACTTTCCGGCACGCACCGGCTGCGATCTGACGCCCGCGCTGATTGCCGCCCTGGCTGCAAAGCTGCCCAACTTCGCCGGCATTAAAGATACGGTGGATTGCCTGTCGCATAACCGGATGATGATTGAAGAGACCCGCAAGGTGCGTAGCGATTTTGCCGTACTGTCGGGGTATGACGAGTACCTGCTCCCGAACCTGCTGGCGGGCGGAGCCGGCGTAATTTCAGGACTGAATAATATTGTGCCGGAGTACTTTGCGCAGATGATGAAGGCGTGGCGAAGTGGCAATCTGCCGGAGCTGACGCGCCTGCAGCAACAGATCGGCCGTTTGATGGCGATTTACAGTATCGGAGATGATTTCGTGACGACGATTAAAACGGCCGTGGCACGGCGCTATGACTCGATGAGCAGCGGCTCACGAAACTACGGTGGCACGCTGAATGCGGAACAGTGTGCCGCAATTGATAAGCTGTTCAGCTAAGCAGGAAAGCGGGCGCATCTCTGCGCCCCCGATCTCAGTTCTTTTTCACAAACTCAGATTTTAATTTCATCGGGCCAAAACCGTCGATTTTACAATCGATGTTGTGGTCCCCTTCAACCAGACGAATGCTTTTCACTTTAGTGCCGATCTTCAGCGATGAAGAACTGCCCTTCACTTTGAGATCTTTGATCACCGTGACGCTGTCGCCATCTGCCAGCAGATTGCCGTTGGCATCACGCACTTCCAGTGTTGCGTTGCTGCTGTCACCTTCTCCCTCGGTCCAGATGTGACCGCAGGAGGGGCAGTTAAGGTTATCGCCATCTTGCCAGGTGTAATCGGCATGACAAGCCGGGCAGGCAGGTAAAGACATAATGACTCCAGAAATATCAGTGGCTGTGTGGCCTGAAAAAGGGCGCCATCATATAACCTTACAGTTAACAAGGACAGCCTTTATAACAGGCCGCCCTGACGTGCCTTGCTCACCGCCTCACCCAACTGCCACACCGCCATCGCATAATGGGTACTGTGGTTGTAGCGGGTAATAACATAGAAATTGGGTAAGCCGTACCAGTACTGGTAGCTGGTGCCCAAATCCAGGCGTAGCAGGCTGACCTGATCGTTACCGTCCAGCGAGCCCTGTGGTGACAATCCTGACGCCGCCAGCATGCTCACGCTGTAACGGGTTTTGAAGCCATCTTCCAGCATCGGTGCCTGACCGCTGGCCGGTACCGCCACGTTTTCGCCGCTGCGCCAGCCATGCTTCTGAAAATAGTGCGCCACGCTGCCGATAGCATCCTCCGGATCCCACAGGTTTGCATGACCGTCGCCGTTGAAATCAACCGCATAATCATTGTAAGAGGAGGGCATAAACTGACCATAGCCCATCGCCCCGGCAAAGGAGCCTTTCAGCGCCAGCGGGTCATCCTGCTCTTTGCGCGACATCAACAGAAAGGTTTCCAGCTCGCTGCTGAAGTACTCTGCGCGGCGCGGATAATTAAAGGATAAGGTCGCAAGCGCATCCAGAATCCGCGTTTTCCCCATCACGCGACCCCAGCGGGTTTCCACGCCAATGATGCCCACAATAATTTCTGGCGGCACGCCATAAACCTGCTGTGCGCGTTGCAGGACATCCTGATACTGATTCCAGAACGCCACCCCATTTTGCACGTTATCGGGCGTAATGAACTTATTGCGATAGCGGATCCAGGCGCCATTAGGGCCTGGCGCTGGCGTATAGCTTGGTGCCTGACGGTCCATCAGTCGCAGCACATAATCCAGTCGTTTGGCCTGACCGATGATGTTGTGCAGTTGCTGACGGTCAAAGTCATGCTTCTCCACCATCTTATCGATAAATTGCTCTGCTGCCGGGTTACCGGCAAAGTCGCCAAACATCGCCTGTCCGCTGTGCGACGGCTGCAGTAAAAAACCGCCCTGTGGCGCAGCCAGCATCTTCTGCTGGGACGGGACTTCAGGTTTGCTGCTGCAGGAGGCCAGAAGCGGGATGAACGCAAGGAAGGCTAGCTTGAGACGCATCGGTTATCCATAAACGAGGGGGTAATTTCAGATGCGGTAATAGTAGACGTTCAGCGCAATGACATACAGGGCAAAATCTTAAAAAAACGTCAAGGCAGCCGTGGGCTAAAATGGCTGCGGGGCTCTCTCTCTCCCGCAGCCATCATGCGCTTAGCGGCGATTTCTCACCAGCTGATAACGACGGGTCAGATACTCAACCGGCGCGCTCCAGATATGCACCAGGCGGCAGAACGGGAACAGCAGGAACAGCGTCATTCCCAGCACCATGTGCACGCGGTAGATAAACGCCACGCCGTCGAGATGCTGCGAAGCGCCACCGTGGAAGGTCACCACCGCCTGCGCCCAGCCCACCAGCTTCATCATTTCACTGCCGTCCATGTGCTGGGCGGAGAAGGGAATGGTCAGCAGGCCCAGCGTCGCCTGCGCCACCAGCAGGGTCATGATCAGAATATCACCGACGCTACTGGTCGCCCGCACCCGTGGATTGGTCAGACGGCGCTTCAGCAGCAGTCCACCGCCCAGCAGGGTCATCGCCCCGAACAGGCCACCAGCGATCATCGCCAGTTTCTGCTTCACGTCGATCGGCAGGAAGGATTCATACATCCAGTGTGGCGTCAGCATCCCGACGATGTGACCGAAGAAAATACCGATGATGCCGATGTGGAACAGGTTGGAAGCGAGACGCATCCCTTTTTTGTCCAGCATCTGACTGGAACCGGCACGCCAGCTGTACTGCCCGTAGTCATAACGCAGCCAGCTTCCCACCAGGAAGACCGTTCCGGCGAGATAGGGGTAAATATCGAAGAAGAAAGTGTTAATAAAATTCATGCTGATTCTCCTGTGGTACGCGCCGTCGCCGCGGCGATGTCCAGATACTGCGGCGCGACCGCATCGGCGAAGCGACGCTGATGCATCGCCTGCTGCGCCGAGGCGCAGCCCTGTTCGCCGAGAAATTTAATCTGCTCCTCCTCCCAGACAGCATCCAGTGCTGCCGGCGTATCGTCGCGCGCTTCCTGCGCCACCTGTGGCTTGAGGGCCGCAGGATCAACCGCGCTACCGGACAGCGTCAGTAACACTGTGAAGAGATCGGCGTAGGGGCTCTGACGCTCTTCAAGCCGCGCCGCCAGCAAGGCCAGGATAGGCACGATGTCGTCCAGTCCCTGACGCGCGGCCTCATCGCTTTTACAGGCGAGATACTCCAGGTAGAGCGGCAGGAAATCGGGCAGCTCTTTGCTGTCCAGCTCCAGACCATCGGCACGATACTGTTCCAGCAGATCAACCATCGCCTGACCGCGATCGCGTGACTCACCGTGCACGTGTTCAAACAGCAGCAGCGAGGTGGCGCGGCCACGATCAAACAGTTCGCAGTAGTCAGCCTGCACGTCGAGCAGTGGCCGGGCACAGAGCTGATTGATAAACCGCACCAGCCGTGCGCTCTGCTGCAGGTTGAGTTCACTGGCGTCATCCAGCGCCGCGATCAGGTCGGAAGAGTGGGTGAACAGCGCCTCGTCCGGGTAGTCCAGCAGCCGCGAAAGAATCCGTAACGTCATCATGAGGCATCCTCCGGACGAATGGTTTTCTTACTGACGTCGATGGCATCAATACGGCGGCTGTTGAACAGGTTGAATTTGCTGTCACTGCCGTGACAGCCATCGCCAAAGCTAAAACCGCAGCCTTTGCTTTCCGGGAAGGCTTCACGCGCCAGTTCGCGATGGCTGGATGGCACCACAAAGCGATCTTCATAGTTCGCGATCGCCAGATAGCGGTACATCTCCTGCGCCTGCGCTTCGGTCAGGCCGACCTGTTCCAGCGCCCGGATATCATGCTCACCGTCCACGCTTTCTGCGCGTTTGTAATGACGCATCGCCAGCATCCGCTTCAGTGCCAGCAGCACCGGTGCGGTGTCGCCTGCGGTCAGCAGGTTCGCCAGATACTCAACCGGAATGCGCAGGCTCTCCACATCCGGCAGCACGCCGGTGTGCGCCAGCGCCCCGCCATCCACCGCCGACTGAATCGGTGACAGTGGTGGCACATACCAGACCATCGGGAGCGTGCGATATTCAGGGTGAAGTGGCAGCGCCAGCTTCCACTCCATCGCCATTTTATAGACCGGTGAACGCTGTGCTGCGTCGATCACGCTCTGCGCAACGCCATCTTTCAGCGCCTGGGCAATCACCACCGGATCGTTGGGATCAAGGAAGATGTCCAGCTGGCTCTGATAGAGATCTTTCTCGTTTTCCGCTGCGGCCGCCTGTTCAATGCGGTCAGCGTCATAGAGCAACACGCCGAGATAGCGGATACGGCCGACACAGGTTTCTGAACAGACGGTGGGCTGACCCGCTTCAATGCGCGGATAACAGAAAATACATTTTTCTGATTTGCCGCTTTTCCAGTTGAAGTAGATCTTCTTGTACGGACAGCCGGTGAGGCACATCCGCCAGCCGCGACATTTATCCTGGTCGATCAGCACAATGCCATCTTCGCCGCGCTTGTAGATCGCGCCGCTTGGGCAGGTCGCCACACACGCCGGGTTGAGGCAGTGCTCACACAGGCGCGGCAGGTACATCATGAAGGTGTGCTCAAACTGACCGTAAATCTCCTTCTGGATGTTATCGAAGTTCTTATCCTGCGAACGTTTGGCAAACTCGCCGCCGAGAATCTCTTCCCAGTTCGGGCCGTTTTCGATCTTTTTCATCCGCTGACCGGTGATCAGCGAGCGCGGACGCGCAATCGGCTGATGCTTACCGGCGGGCGCATTGTGCAGATGCTGATAATCAAAATCGAACGGTTCATAGTAATCATCCAGCGCGGGCACATCCGGGTTGGCGAAGATCTTCGACAGCAGACCGATGCGACTGCCCATGCGCGGCTCCAGCTTACCGTTGATCTTACGGATCCAGCCGCCCTTCCACTTCTGCTGATCTTCCCAGGCGTGCGGATAGCCAACGCCCGGTTTACTTTCGACGTTGTTAAACCAGGCGTACTCCATGCCCTCGCGGCTGGTCCAGACGTTTTTACAGGTCACCGAGCAGGTGTGGCAGCCGATACATTTGTCGAGGTTCAGCACCATGCCGACCTGTGAACGAATTTTCATGGTTTTACCTCCTGCTGGCTGCCCTGGCAGGCATCGTTGCCTTCCCCATCTAACCAGTTAACGTTGTTCATTTTTCTCACTACCACGAACTCATCGCGGTTCGAGCCGACGGTGCCGTAGTAGTTAAAGCCCCAGGAGAGCTGCGCATAACCGCCGATCATATGGGTCGGTTTCGGGCAGGTACGCGTCACCGAGTTATGGATCCCGCCGCGCTGGCTGGTGATCTCCGAGCCAGGGATATTCACGATGCGTTCCTGCGCGTGGTACATCATGGTCATACCCGCCGGGATACGCTGGCTCACTACTGCACGTGCGGTCAGCGCACCGTTGGCGTTGAACGCCTCGATCCAGTCGTTATCCACAATACCTAGCTCACGGGCGTCATCTTCACTCATCCAGACAATCGGTCCGCCGCGCGACAGTGTCAGCATCAGCAGGTTGTCGCTGTAGGTGGAGTGAATGCCCCACTTCTGGTGTGGCGTCAGGAAGTTCAGCGCCTTCTCCGGGTTACCGTTGGGTTTGCTGTTCAGCAACGGTTTCGCCGCACGGGTATCGATTGGCGGACGATAGACCATCAGGCTCTCGCCAAAGGCGCGCATCCACTCATGATCCTGATAGAGCTGCTGACGGCCGCTCAGGGTTCGCCACGGGATCAGCTCATGAACGTTGGTGTAGCAGGCGTTGTAAGAGACATGTTCATCTTCCAGACCTGACCAGGTCGGGCTGGAGATAATTTTGCGCGGCTGCGCCTGGATATCGCGGAAGCGGATCTTCTCATCTTCTTTATTGAGCGCCAGGTGGGTGTGGTCACGCCCGGTAATTACGCCCAGCGCCTGCCAGGCTTTCACCGCCACCTGACCATTGGTCTCCGGTGCCAGCGCCAGGATCACTTCTGCCGCATCAATCGCCGTGTCGATATTCGGCCGTCCCGCTGCCGGGCCATCCGCTTTGACGTAGTTCAGCTGCTTGAGGAAATCGACCTCTTTGCTGGTGTTCCAGCTGATACCTTTGCCGCCGTTACCCAGAGTCTCCAGCAACGGTCCCAGCGAGGTAAAGCGCTCCCAGGTCGCCGGATAGTCACGCTCCACCACCACAATGTGTGGCGCGGTTTTACCCGGAATCAGGTCGCATTCGCCTTTTTTCCAGTCTTTCGCCTCAAAAGGCTGCGCCAGTTCCGCGGGCGAGTCATGCAACACCGGCAGAGTAACGACGTCCGTTTCAACGCCTAAATGACCCGGGCAGAGATCGGAGAAGGCTTTGGCGATGCCTTTGTAGATCTCCCAGTCACTTTTTGAGTCCCAGGCAGGATCGACGGCCGCCGAGAGCGGATGAATAAACGGATGCATATCCGAGGTATTCATATCGTCCTTTTCATACCAGGTCGCCGTTGGCAGCACGACATCGGAGTAGAGACAGGTGCTCGACATGCGGAAGTCGAGTGTGACCACCAGATCCAGTTTGCCTTCGGCGCCCTGATCCAGCCACTCCACCTCTTCCGGCTTCACGCGGCCCTGCTGGCCTAAATCTTTACCCTGAATGCCGTTTTCCGTGCCCAGCAGATACTTCAGCATGTACTCATGCCCTTTACCGGATGAGCCGAGCAGGTTGGAGCGCCAGACAAACAGGTTACGCGGGAAGTTCTGCGGATCGTCCGGCTGTTCAGCGGCAAACCGCATGGTGCCCTGCTTCAGGCTTTCCACGGTGTAATCCAGCGGCGACTGACCGGCGGCTTTCGCCTGCGCCGCGATGTGCAGTGGGTTGACGTTAAGCTGCGGCGCTGAAGGCAGCCAGCCCATACGTTCGGAACGGACGTTAAGGTCGATCAGGCTGCCGCTGTAGCGACTTTTATCCGCCAGCGGGGAGAGCAATTCGCTGGTGGCCAGGGTTTCATAGCGCCACTGACTGGAGTGGTTGTAGAAGAAGGAGGTGCTGTTCATCTGACGTGGCGGACGCTGCCAGTCCAGGCCGAAGGCCAGCGGGGTCCAGCCGGTCTGCGGACGGAGTTTCTCCTGGCCGACATAGTGCGCCCAGCCACCGCCGCTCTGACCGACGCAGCCGCAGAAAATCAGCATGTTCATCAGGCCACGATAGTTCATGTCCATGTGATACCAGTGGTTCATACCGGCACCGACGATGATCATCGAACGACCGCGGGTTTTCTCGGCGTTTTCGGCAAATTCACGGGCAATGCGAATGATGTTCTGACGGGAGACACCCGTAATCTGCTCCGCCCAGGCCGGGCTGTACGCTTTGATGTCGTCGTAGGTTTGCGCGCAGTTGGCATCATCCAGACCGCGATCCAGACCATAATTCGCCAGCGTCAGATCGTAGACGCTGGTAACCAGCGCTTCACTGCCATCCGCCAGTTGCAGGCGTTTCACCGGCAGCTTGTGCAGCAGGATTTCGTCCAGCGCAACGCTGTTGAAATGCTCGCTGGTAATACCACCGAAGTAAGGGAAACCGACCTCGACCACCTCATCGTGGCTGCCGAGCAGGCTGAGCTGCAGTTCAACTTCCTGATGTGATGCCCCATCACGCTGCTCGAGGTTCCATTTGCCTTTTTCGCCCCAGCGGAAGCCGATAGATCCCTGCGGCGCGGTCAGCTCCCCGGTCGCCTCGTTGATCGCGACGGTTTTCCACTCAGGGTTATTCTCCTGACCCAGCCCATCCACCAGATCGCTGGCACGCAGCTGACGGCCGGCTGCGTAAAAACCGCCCTCACGGGGTTCCAGCAGCACCAGCATCGGCATATCGGTGTAACGGCGCACGTAGTCGCGGAAATAGCCAACTTCGCGATCAAGATGAAACTCTTTCAGCATCACGTGGCCCATCGCCAGCGCCATCGCGCTGTCGGTGCCCTGCTTCGGACTCAGCCACTGGTCACACAGCTTCGCGACTTCAGCATAGTCCGGCGTGATCGCCACGGTTTTCGTCCCTTTATAGCGGACTTCCGTAAAGAAGTGCGCATCCGGGGTACGGGTCTGCGGCACGTTAGAGCCCCAGGCAATAATGTAGGAGGAGTTGTACCAGTCAGCCGATTCCGGCACGTCGGTCTGCTCGCCCCAGGTCATCGGTGAGGCCGGCGGCAGATCGCAGTACCAGTCGTAGAAGCTCAGACAGGTGCCGCCAATCAGTGACAGGTAACGTGCGCCCGCAGCGTAAGAGACCATCGACATTGCCGGAATCGGTGAGAATCCCATAATGCGGTCAGGGCCGTAGGTCTTCGCGGTGCAGATGTTCGCGGCGGCGATCATCTCGTTGACTTCCTGCCAGCTGGAGCGGACAAAGCCGCCGCGTCCACGCGCCTGTTTGTAGCTTCTGGCCTTTTCAGGATTACTGATGATGGATGCCCAGGCGTCCACCGGATCGCTGTGCTGCGCTTTCGCGTCGCGCCAGAGCTGAATCAGCTTCTTGCGCATTAACGGATATTTCAGGCGGTTAGCGCTGTAGAGATACCACGAGTAGCTGGCACCGCGTGGGCAGCCACGCGGCTCATGGTTTGGCAGATCGGGACGGGTACGCGGATAGTCGGTCTGCTGGGTCTCCCAGGTGACCAGTCCATTTTTGACGTAGATTTTCCAGCTGCATGAGCCGGTACAGTTAACACCGTGCGTGGAGCGCACGATTTTATCGTGCTGCCAGCGACTGCGATAGCCATCTTCCCAGTCGCGGTTGCTGTTTAACGTCTGGCCATGCTGGCCGGAAAAGGGCTCGGCCAGCTGTTTGAAATAGCGAAACCGATCAAGAAACTTGCTCATCCGGAATACTCCTGAAGGCTTAATGTGACATTGCTGACTCTGCATCTGTCCCGACACAGAAAGTGAAATTGTGCCGGTGCGCCACACCGGCTTTGTCGTTATCAGGCGCGTGCTTTTCGGCCGTAAACCAGCCAGGTCACCGCGATGCAGCAGAGATAAAAGACCAGGAAGATTTTCATCGCGCCGGCGGGTGAACCGGTCATGGCGAGCGACAGGCCAAAAGTCTGCGGAATAAAGAAACCGCCCAGCGCGCCAATGGCGGAGATAAAGCCGAGCGCAGCAGAGGTTTCTGTTGCCGCTTCGCGCTGTGCCAGCGCATCGTCGCCGCCCTCAGCTTTGATACGTTCCAGCGTCAGCTTACGGAAGATCACCGCAATCATCTGGTAGGTGGAGCCGCTGCCCAGACCGGACGTCAGGAACAGGCCCATAAACACGGCGAAGAAGGCAACGAACGAGCCATCATGTCCGGCACCCGGCAGGGTGAGGAACAGCAGCGCAGCAAACAGCGCCATCAGCACGTAGTTGACAAGCGTGACGCGGGTACCGCCGAAGCGGTCAGAAATGATGCCGCCTGCTGAACGGGCCAGCGCGCCAATAAAGGGGCCGAAAAAGGCGTAATGCATGATCACGACATCAGGAAATTGCGTCTTCGTCAGCATGGCAAAACCGGCAGAGAAACCGATAAATGAGCCAAAGGTGGCCAGATAGAGCAGCGCCATAACCCACAGGTGTGGACGTTTCAGCACCGGCAACTGCTCACGCAGCGAGGATTTCGCCGCCGCCAGGTCGTTCATGCCGAACCAGGCCGCCAGTGTGCCGATCGCCAGGAACGGCACCCAGATCCAGGCGGCATTTTCCAGCCAGATGCTGTCGCCGGTAACGGTGGTCTGACCCACATCGGCAAAACCAAAAAGGGCACAGGAGATCGCCAGCGGGGCGACAAACTGCATCACGCTGACGCCAAGGTTACCGAGGCCGCCGTTGATGCCCAGCGCACCGCCCTGACGGGCTTTGGGAAAGAAGAAGCTGATATTGCCCATGCTCGACGCGAAGTTAGCGCCACCAAAACCGCACAGCAGGGAAATCACCATAAAAGTGGTGAATGAGGTCTGGCTGTCCTGTACGGCAAAGCCGAGCCACAGGCAGGGGATAATCAGGATGCCGGTGCTGAAGGCGGTCCAGCGGCGTCCCCCAAAGATGGGAATAACAAAAGAGTAAGGCACACGCAGCAACGCGCCAGAAACCGACGGCAGCGCGGTCAGTAAAAAGAGCTGCTCAGTGCTGAAGGTAAAGCCAACTTTATTCAGGTTAACCGCAACGGTGCTGAACAGCATCCAGACGCAGAAGCCCAGCAGCAGGCAGAAGACAGAAATCCACAGGTTACGGCTGGCGATACGTTTACCACGCGCCTGCCAGAACGCGTCGTTTTCCGGTTGCCAGTCCTGAATTAACGCGCCGCGCGTCGGGGTTTGCAAAGAGGTGGATTGGGTCATAAATCTCTCATCAGCAGAATAATAATTGTGCGTATCCTGCGCATCCGGCGTGGTGTCGGGCTTGATACAAATCAACGGCAATGCAGGTTACAGAGGCACGCCGCCCTCTCTTCACCCCGGTTAAGTAGTTGACTGAATTGAGATAATCCTTATAAATCATAAGGTTTAAACACGGCCGCCCATGCCTTCTGTAAAAGGGTGTCCGACTGGAAATAAAGGAGTAGTCCATTGGGGGTATATAGCGACCCCGCTTCACCGGTAAGATAGGCTCTTCGCCCGCTCAGGGCTGGCGTATGTAACAGGAACAGGAGCCATTGTGACGGCAGAGAAATTTACGCTTTTATTGATCGACGACCATCCCATGCTGCGCAACGGCCTGAAGCAGCTGATTGCGCTGGATGAAAGGCTACAGGTGGTTGCCGAAGCGGGTAATGGTATTGATGGCCTGGCGCTGGCGCAGCAGCATGATCCCGACCTGATCCTGCTTGATCTTAATATGCCAGGTCTGAACGGACTGGATACCCTGACCCAGCTGCGTGAGATAGCTCTTTCTGGCCGGGTGGTGGTGTTCAGCGTTTCAGATAATGAAGAGGATGTGGTCAGCGCGCTGAAGCGCGGCGCTGATGGTTATCTGCTGAAAGATATGGAACCGGAAGCCTTACTGAAAGCGCTGCATCAGGCTGCTGCCGGCCAGATCGTGCTGAGCGAGGCGTTAACCCCGATTCTGGTCGCCCGGTTGCGTGAAGCGCAGCCTGCTCAGACGCGCGACATCAATCAGCTGACCCGGCGCGAACGCGATATTCTGCAACTGATCAGCGATGGGATGACCAATAAAGCGATTGCCCGCAAACTGGACATCAGTGAAAGCACGGTCAAGGTCCACGTTAAATATCTGCTGAAGAAGATGAACCTTAAATCCCGGCTTGAAGCCGCCGTCTGGGCGCTGCAGAACGGGCTGCACTGACCCTTCTCCCTTCCCAGATGTGGCGCAGTACCCTCCTGCCGGCCGTAAACTGCCGCAAAAATCGCGTGCCGCCTCGCAGCCCCGCATCAGCGTCATGAGAACAGGCACTTTTTTGTCGCCAGCCGCCGCCACATTTGACAGGATGCCTGTCAGGTTACACCCGGTCAGGATCGCGGCTGTGCATCACGCTGGCATATGCCCTGCCCTATTCGTTATCATCTGATTATCCTGCGCGCCTGGAATCCCTTTCGGTTTCATGGGCGTTGACCGCCAGAAATTCACCGCATTAAAGATGAGCTAAAACCTTATGCAAGAGCCAACCGAAAAGGACTTTCCTTCCCATACGCCGATGATGCAGCAGTACCTGCGCCTCAAGGCGGAGCATCCTGACATTCTGCTGTTTTACCGTATGGGTGACTTCTACGAGCTGTTTTATGACGATGCAAAACGTGCCTCGCAGCTGCTGGAGATTTCACTCACCAAGCGCGGTGCGTCAGCGGGCGAGCCGATTCCGATGGCGGGTGTGCCCTATCATGCGGTTGAAGGTTACCTGGCTAAACTGGTGCAGCTGGGCGAATCCGTTGCCATCTGCGAGCAGATAGGCGATCCGGCGCTGAGCAAAGGCCCGGTCGAACGCAAAGTAGTGCGCATCGTCACGCCGGGTACCATCAGTGATGAGGCGCTGTTGCAGGAGCGGCACGACAATCTGCTGGCGGCGATTGTGCAAAGCCCGCGCGGTTTTGGCTACGCCACGCTGGATATCAGCTCAGGCCGTTTTCGCCTCAGCGAACCTGCCGATGCTGAAACCATGGCGGCAGAGCTGCAGCGCACCAATCCGGCGGAGCTGCTCTACCCCGAAGATTTTCAGGCGATGTCGCTGATCGATCAGCGACGCGGCCTGCGACGCCGTCCGCTGTGGGAGTTTGAGATCGACACCGCACGCCAGCAGCTGAACCTGCAGTTCGGCACCCGCGATCTTAATGGCTTCGGCGTGGAGAATGCGCACCTCGGACTGAGCGCGGCGGGCTGCCTGCTGCAGTATGCCAAAGATACCCAGCGTACGACGCTGCCTCACATCCGCTCGCTGAGCATGGAGCGGCAGCAGGACAGTATCATCATGGATGCGGCCACCCGCCGTAATCTGGAAATCACCCAGAACCTGGCAGGCGGCACCGACAACACCTTAGCGGCGGTGCTGGATAAAACGGTCACCCCGATGGGTAGCCGGATGCTGAAACGCTGGCTGCATATGCCGCTGCGCGATGCGCGCATCATTAACCAGCGTCAGGAGTCGATTGCTGAGCTGCAAAATCTCAGCGACGTGCTGCAACCGGTGCTGCGTCAGGTCGGCGATCTGGAGCGAATCCTGGCTCGCCTGGCCCTGCGCACCGCACGTCCGCGCGATCTGGCTCGCATGCGTCATGCGTTTCAGCAACTGCCGGAACTTAACCAGCTGCTGGCCGATGTTGAGGCACCGCAGTTGCAGAAGCTGCGCACGCAGATGGGCGAGTTCACCGCGTTGCGTGAGCTGCTGGAGCAGGCGGTGATTGAGTCACCGCCGGTGCTGATCCGTGACGGCGGAGTGATTGCGCCCGGCTACAACGCGGAACTGGATGAGTGGCGCGCACTGGCAGATGGCGCAACCGACTATCTTGACCGGCTGGAGATCCGCGAACGCGAGAAGCTGGGACTGGATACCCTGAAGGTCGGCTTTAACGGCGTGCATGGTTATTACATTCAGGTGAGCCGCGGACAGAGCCATCAGGTACCGATGCACTATGTCCGTCGTCAGACCCTGAAAAATGCTGAACGCTATATCATTCCGGAGCTGAAAGAGTACGAAGACAAAGTACTCACCTCCAAAGGTAAAGCGCTGTCGCTGGAAAAAAGCCTGTATGAGGCGCTGTTCGATCAGTTGCTGCCGCATCTTGAAGCGCTGCAGCTGAGTGCCGCCGCGCTGGCAGAGCTGGATGTGTTAAGCAACCTGGCAGAACGTGCCTGGTCCCTGAACTATTGCCGCCCGGTATTGCAGGATAAAGCCGGGATTAAAATCAGCGGCGGACGTCATCCGGTGGTGGAACAGGTTCTGAAAGAGCCGTTTATTGCCAACCCACTGTCACTGGCACCCCAGCGCAGAATGCTGATTATTACCGGCCCCAACATGGGCGGTAAAAGTACCTATATGCGCCAGGCGGCACTGATTGCGCTGATGGCATGGATTGGCAGTTTTGTTCCTGCCGATGAGACGCTGATTGGCCCGCTGGATCGCATCTTTACCCGTGTCGGTGCCGCTGACGATCTCGCCTCCGGGCGCTCGACCTTTATGGTTGAGATGACCGAAACCGCTAACATCCTGCACAACGCCACCGAAAACAGCCTGGTGCTGATGGATGAGATTGGCCGTGGAACATCCACCTACGACGGTTTATCGCTGGCCTGGGCCTGCGCCGAAAACCTGGCGAACCGCATCAAGGCGATGACGCTGTTTGCCACCCATTACTTCGAGCTGACAACACTGCCGGAAAAAATGGAAGGCGTGGTCAACGTCCATCTGGATGCCGTTGAGCATGGCGACACGATCGCCTTTATGCACAGCGTCCAGGAGGGTGCGGCAAGTAAGAGCTATGGTCTGGCGGTGGCGGCGCTGGCCGGGGTGCCCAAAGAGGTAATTAAGCGGGCACGCAATAAGCTGAAGGAACTTGAGACCGTTTCAAACCACTCCGCGTCATCGACGGTCGATGGCTCTCAGCTGCCGCTGCTGGTTGAAGAGACCTCGCCTGCGGTGGAGGCGCTTGAGGCGCTGGATCCCGATACGCTGACACCGCGTCAGGCGCTCGACTGGATTTATCGTCTTAAATCGCTCCTCTGATAGTCAACCGCACCGCGTTAATGCGCGGTGCGATGCTTACTCGCCCGCAAATCACTTTTCTGCAGACATAAAAAAAGCGATGGTTTTCACCATCGCTTTTCGCATTCAAACTCAGATTTACTGTTAACGATTATTCACGAAACAGTGCTTCAATGCTGAGGCCCTGCGCCTGCAGGATTTCACGCAGACGGCGTAAACCTTCAACCTGAATCTGGCGTACACGCTCGCGGGTTAAGCCGATTTCACGACCCACATCCTCAAGTGTTGCCGCTTCATAGCCCAACAGGCCGAAACGACGTGCCAGCACTTCACGCTGCTTGGCGTTCAGTTCGAACAGCCATTTAACGATGCTTTGTTTCATATCATCGTCCTGCGTGGTGTCTTCCGGGCCGTTGTCTTTCTCATCGGCCAGAATATCCAGCAGCGCTTTTTCAGAATCACCGCCTAATGGCGTATCAACCGAGGTAATGCGTTCGTTGAGACGTAACATGCGGCTTACGTCATCAACTGGTTTATCAAGCTGCTCTGCGATCTCTTCCGCACTCGGCTCATGGTCGAGCTTGTGGGAAAGTTCACGCGCAGTACGCAGATAAACATTCAGTTCTTTCACAATGTGAATCGGCAGACGGATGGTACGGGTTTGATTCATGATCGCCCGTTCAATAGTCTGACGAATCCACCAGGTGGCGTACGTTGAGAAACGGAACCCGCGCTCCGGGTCAAATTTCTCTACGGCGCGAATCAGGCCGAGGTTACCTTCTTCAATCAGGTCCAGCAGAGCTAAACCACGATTGCTGTAACGACGAGCGATTTTCACCACCAGGCGTAAGTTACTTTCGATCATACGGCGACGGGAAGGGATATCACCCCGCAATGCACGGCGAGCGAAGAAGACTTCTTCCTCTGCCGTTAACAACGGAGAATAGCCAATCTCCCCGAGATAGAGCTGCGTCGCATCTAACACACGTTGCGTCGCACCCTGTGATAGCAACTCTTCTTCCGCTACGTCGCTATCACTGGCTTCATTTTCAACGAGTGCCTTCTCGTCAAAAATTTCAGCTCCGTTCTCATCGAATTCCGCGTTCTCATGTAACTCGTTTACTTTCAGCGTATTCTGGCTCATAAGCGGCTCCTACCCGTGATTCCAGGGCAGAACATAAACCTGTTTTGTTCTGCCGGATTATCGCTGCGGTAAATAACGCAACGGGTTTACGGATTTCCCCTTGTAACGAATTTCAAAGTGTAATCTGACTGAACTGGTTCCGGTGCTACCCATGGTAGCGATCTTTTGCCCCGCCTTAACTTCCTGTTGTTCCCGGACCAGCATTGTATCGTTGTGGGCGTAGGCACTCAGGTAATCATCGTTGTGTTTAATGATGATTAAATTACCGTAACCCCGGAGTGCGTTACCTGCGTAAACCACTCGTCCTGAAGCAGTGGCGACCACAGATTGTCCGCGCGTCCCGGCGATATCGATACCTTTATTGCCACCTTCGGCGGCAGAGAAGTTATCGATGATCTTCCCGTCAGTCGGCCAGCGCCAGCTTCCGACCGGCGTTGAACTGTTGGTTGTACTGCTAACCGTTGGGGGTGCGGTAACGACTGGAGCTGTTGTCGTTGCAACATTTGCTCCATTCGAAGGCAACATTTTGCTGCCACCCGAATTACCTGAATCATCAGAATACGTAATAACAGGTTGCTGTGCAACAGCAGGCGATTTAATTTGTGGCGCCGCCGGAACGCCGCCCTGCGTTGCATCAGCAACGGTAATGGGATTGCCGCCGGTAATCGGCTGACCCGACCCATTGCCAATCTGCAGAGTCTGGCCGACATTCAGGCCATATGGCGCAGGAACATTGTTGCGCTGGGCTAAATCACGGAAATCGTTGCCGGTAATCCAGGCAATGTAAAACAATGTGTCGCCACGCTTAACGGTATAAGTTTCGCCGGAGTAGCTACCTTTAGGAATGTTCTGATAACTGCGATTGTAAACAATCCGGCCATTTTGTGTCTCAACATTGCTGTTGGTACTAATCATTCCACCATTAGCGGGGGCAGATGCTGAATTTTTGCTTAACATTTGTCCCTGGGCTGGCGTGGCAGGAACGCCGCCTGAACTCGTGTCTGCTCCAGACTGGTTAGCGTTCATGCCACCATTATCGCCAACGCGACTGATGGGTGCCTGTGAGTTGTCGCTGGAGCTACAGCCTGCCAGCCAAAAACCTACCAGTGAAAGCGCCGCCAGACGGCGTAACTGAAAAAGTGTGCTTCCCGTGCTCATTAATCCCCCGTGATGGCAACTCTGATCTATCTGTTTCACTGTATCTGCCAGCAGGATACTCTGCGCGGCGCGATAAAATCTGCGTTTTCGATGAATAAACTGGATAGTAACAACATCAGGTACGTGGTGCTATGAAACAGTTGTGAAGAAATACGAAGAGGGTCAGGCCAGATCGCCCTGCACCAGCGGGACAAAACGCACTGGTTCGATGGTCTCTTCCATCACCTCTTCGCCCTGACGACGCAGGCGCTTCAGTACCTGCTGATCTTCACCAACCGGCAGCACCATGATGCCGCCTTCTGCCAGTTGTGCTATCAGCGCAATCGGAATTTCAGGCGGTGCTGCCGTGACGATGATGGCATCGAAGGGGCCACGTGAAGGCCAGCCCTGCCAGCCATCACCATGACGGGTTGAGACATTATGCAGATCCAGCTGTTTCAGGCGGCGCTTGGCCTGCCACTGCAGCCCTTTGATGCGTTCCACTGAATAAACATGGTCCACCAGATGGGCAAGAATCGCCGTCTGATAACCTGAACCCGTACCAATCTCCAGCACACGCGAATGCGGATTAAGCCCGAGCAGCGCGGTCATCCGCGCGACCATGTAGGGCTGTGATATCGTCTGACCGGAGCCGATGGGCAAGGCAACATTGTCCCAGGCTTTATGCTCGAACGCTTCGTCGATAAAACGTTCGCGCGGCACCTCACTGATGGCTTTCAGCAGGTTTTCATCATCGATGCCCTGCTGACGCAGTTGTGACAGCAACGTCTCAATACGCCGATTCACCATGCCAGGTTCACCTCAGCTTTAGCCAGCCAGTCACTGAGCACGTTCTGCGCGCTGTGCGCCGTTAAATCGACATGCAGTGCCGTGACAGAGACGTAGCCCTGATCCACGGCGGCGAAGTCTGTATCCGGGCCCGCATCCAGTTTTTCGCCTGGCGGACCAATCCAGTAGAGTGTATTGCCACGCGGATCCTGCTGCGCAATCACCTGATCCGCCGGATGGCGGCTGCCACAGCGCGTCACGCGGATGCCTTTGAGTTCAGACAGCGGCAGATCGGGAACGTTAATATTGAGAATGCGGCCAGTGCGCAGCGGTTCATGCGTCAGCGCCCTGAGGAGCGCGCAGGTCACGGCCGCCGCGGTGGCGTAGTGCTGATGGCCATTGAGCGAAACCGCGATAGCCGGTAAGCCAAGATGTCGCCCTTCCATCGCCGCCGCCACCGTACCGGAGTAGATCACGTCATCGCCCAGATTAGGGCCGGCATTGATGCCCGACACCACGATGTCGGGACGCGGCTGCATCAGCGCATTCACCCCCAGATAGACGCAGTCGGTCGGCGTCCCCATCTGGACGGCGATATCGCCGTTTTCATGGGTGAAGGTGCGCAGAGGCGTTTCCAGCGTTAATGAGTTCGAGGCACCGCTTCGGTTACGATCGGGGGCAACAACCTGCACGTCAGCAATCTGCCGCAGGGCTTTCGCCAGAGTCTGAATGCCTGGCGCATGAATGCCGTCATCGTTACTGAGCAATATCCGCATTTCGTTCTGACCTTTTTTTATTCGACTGGTCGCCGTGACGGAACCTGTTTTAACGGCATGGCAACAGGTGAGGAATAGACGGCGATTTTTGCATTCTAGCGAGGCGCGCAAGGAAGTGGTAGGCGTAAATCACACGACGGTGGGGGTTTGCCGCAACATTACCCACACTGCGGGTCAGGTTGCGGCGAAGATTACTCATCAATCTGATCGGGCGAGTCCGCGTGGGTCAGCAGCTCCCGGACCACGCTGGTGGCAAAGCTGCCCGCTGGCAGCCAGAATGCCAGTTCCAGGGTGACATCATCCCACCAGCTCCACTGCATATCGCGCGGCACCACCAGCATGGCGCGGCGTGCAGCATCGACCTTCTCACGTTCAATCAGTCCCAGCAGCAGCGTCTCATCAGCCAGCGCCTGCTGTTCAAAGGCCAGCGCGTCAGCCTGCGGGCCAGGCTCGCCCCGTCCCGGCAGCGGCGCGGTGATGCGCAGCTCATGCTGATCAACCCGGCGCTGTGACTCTGCCAGTTCATCAGGCTGCGCGACAAACCAGCTGCCTCGTCCGGTCAGCTGCAACGCATCGCCGTTGAGCACCTGAGTCAGTCCACCCTGCTGTTGCAGACGCGCACTGGTCACCTGATTAAACAGCGCACTGCGCGCGGCAGAGAGCATCAGGCTGCGCTTGTTGCGGTCACGAATAACGATCTCATTACGCGCCCACTTTTCTGCCATCACCAGGTTATTGCCGCCGCGACCAAAACGCTGTTCACCAAAATAGTTCGGCACGCCTGCATCGCGAATCTGCGCCAGACGCGTTTCAACCGCATCACGATCACTAATCTGGCGGATGATCAGCCGGAACGCATTCCCCGCCAGTGCGCCGATGCGCAGCTTACGTTTGTGGCGCACCACCTGCAGAATTTCGACCCCTTCCAGCTCAAAACCGCGCAGATCGGGCATCGCATTACCCGGCAGGCGAAAACAGAGAGTCTGTTCCGTCACCGCATGGCGATCTTTCATTCCGGCATAACTCATGTCGCGCTGATGAATACCGAGATACTTCGCCAGTGCCTCCGCCACAAAGCGGGTATTGGCCCCCACTTTACGGATGCGCACCAGCAGGTGCTCACCTTCACCATCCGCGCCATAACCGAGATCTTCAACCACCACGAAATCTTCCGGATTGGCTTTGATCACGCCGGAGGCCACGGGTGTACCGTGCAGGTAATTCAGCATCATTGGCTGTCAGCTTTCAGGACTAACGCCACCGCTTCACAGGCGATGCCTTCGCCGCGCCCGGTAAAGCCCAGCTTCTCGGTGGTGGTCGCTTTGACGTTGACCGCATCCATATGGCAGCCCAGATCTTCTGCAATATTGATCCGCATCTGTGGCACGTGCGGCAGCATTTTCGGTGCCTGAGCAATAATCGTGACGTCGACATTACCGATGCGATAGCCTTTGGCTTCGATACGGCGCCAGGCCTCACGCAGCAGGCCGCGGCTGTCCGCCCCTTTAAAGGCCGGATCGGTGTCAGGAAATAGCTTGCCGATATCGCCCATCGCTACTGAGCCCAGCAGCGCGTCAGTCAGCGCATGCAGCGCCACATCGCCATCGGAATGGGCGATAAAACCCTGCTCAAACGGGATCCGCACACCGCCAATCACTAACGGACCCTCTCCGCCAAAGGCGTGAACGTCAAAACCGTGACCGATACGCATCATGCGCTCTCCTTTAATTGAATCTGACTCAGATAAAAAGCCGCCAGCGCCAGATCTTCTGGCCGGGTGACTTTGATGTTATCACTGCGTCCGCTGACTAACAGCGGGTGGTAGCCGCAATACTCCAGCGCCGAAGCTTCATCGGTGATGGTTGCGCCTTCTGCCAGCGCCCGCGTCAGGCAGGCGGTGAGCAGCGCATGAGGGAAAAATTGCGGCGTTAAGGCGTGCCAGAGATCGTCGCGCTCTACGGTATGCGCCACCGCGGCTTTACCCGGCTCGCCCCGTTTCATGGTGTCACGAACTGGCGCGGCCAGAATCCCGCCAACGTGGCTCTGTTCACGCACGTTGAGCAGTTGCTGGAGATCGTCGGGATGCAGACAGGGACGCGCGGCGTCATGGACCAGCACCCAGGCGGAACCCTGTGCGGCCTGCAATCCGGCCAGCACCGATTCGGCGCGGGTCTCTCCGCCTGTCACCCTGAGCACGCGCGGATCGCGTGCCAGCGGCAGTGAAGCGAAGTGCTGGTCATCAGGACTGAGGGCGACAATCACCTGTTTGATAGCGGGATGGGAAAACAGACGAGCAATGCTGTGTTCCAGAAGGGTGTGCTGACCAATCGTCAGATACTGCTTCGGACAGGTTGCCTGCATGCGGCTGCCGATCCCGGCAGCGGGCACTACGGCAATCACATCCGCAAGGGAGGCCAGAGTGTTCATGTTTTATCGTTGTTGGTTTTGCGCAGCTTGTTGCGCGTTGCGTTTGTTCTGGTCAGGCACCAGACGATAGAAAGTCTCACCGGGCTTAATCATGCCCAGTTCATTGCGTGCACGCTCCTCGATCGCTTCCGAGCCGCCATTGAGATCGTCAATTTCGGCAAACAGCTGATCGTTTCGCGATTTCAGTTTGGCATTGTTTGCCTGTTGCACCGCGACATCATCATTGACGCGCGTATAGTCATGGATGCCATTTTTCCCCAGCCACAATGAATATTGCAGCCAGCCAAGCAGCACCAATAACAGTAACGTCAGTTTTCCCATCCCGCCCCCTAAAAACGGCCCAATCATCCCATAACTTTGCACAGGACTCCACACCAGCGGAGAAAATGGCGCGCTTTGCTGCGCGTCTGCGCAAAATATGAATCAGTACCGATTCAGACGGGAAAAGATTTGTAACCTGCCGATGCGTTTGCACATCAGCGCGGGCGCACTGACGGCTTACCAGCCAGAGAGAAAAGAGAACATTAACCAGAAGAGCGTGACTACCAGGAACACCGTGGCGAGCGCGGCCCACAGCCACTGTCCACTCAGCAGCGTATTCAGCGCGATACCCGTGACCACCGCAACCGGCAGCAGCGCCAGAAAGAATGGCCAGGTATAAAGAAAGAAGAACAGCGTGTTAGAGCCGAACAGCAGGAAAGGGATCGCCAGCGCGCACCAGTAAGCGAGAAAACCGATAACGCCGCCCGGCAGCAATGAGCGCGGCTCATCCGGGGAGGAGTCATCTTTTCGGGCGAGCATTGGGGTAATGTTCTGCATAGGCATCCTGTTGGCGCGAGGGCGGCAAATCAGAAACGATTTGCCGCTATCTCTTCAGGACCTGATGATATCGCGGTCACGCAGCAGGTCTAACAATTGGGCGGTCAGTTTTGTAACCAATTGTTCGCCGTCCAGCTGGATTTCCGGGCTATCGGGCGCCTCATAGACGCTGTCGATACCGGTAAAATTACGCAGTTCACCGGCGCGCGCTTTGCGGTACAACCCTTTCGGGTCACGCGCTTCACACACGGCTAACGGTGTATCGACAAAAACTTCGATAAACTGTCCCGGCTCCAGCAGATCGCGCACCATCTGACGCTCGGCGCGATGCGGCGAAATAAAGGCAGTGAGCACCACGAGTCCGGCATCCACCATCAGTTTCGCCACTTCACCGACGCGACGGATATTCTCTTTACGGTCATCATCGCTGAAACCGAGGTCACGACAGAGGCCGTGACGCACATTGTCACCATCCAGCAGATAGGTGCTGACGCCGATACGGTGCAGCGCCTGCTCCAGCGCACCGGCAACGGTGGATTTCCCCGATCCCGAAAGCCCGGTGAACCACAGCACCACGCCCTGATGGCCATGCTGCTGTTCGCGTGAGGCGCGTGTCACCGGATGATCATGCCACACCACGTTATCGTCGTGCTGAGCCATTACTGACCGCCCAGCAGGTCGCGCGCATTCCAGTGAGGGAAGTGGCGGCGCACCAGCGCATTCAGTTCCAGCTCAAACGCGCTGAACTCACCGGTATTAACCGGGGCATCATGGTTTGGCTGATGGATCATACCGGCACCCACGGTGACGTTGCTCAGGCGATCGATAAAGATCATGCCGCCGGTCACCGGGTTCTGCTGATAGCTGTCGAGCACCATCGGTTCGTCAAAGGTGATCTCAATGCGACCAATACCGTTCAGCGGCAGCGTATCGACCTGACGCGTCTCCAGCGAGTTGATCTCGACCTGATGCAGCACCTTCTCTACCCGGCCACGGGTTTTCTTACCGGCGATTTTCAGGTCATAACTCTGACCGGCCTGCAGCGGCTGTTCTGCCATCCAGACCACGTCAACGCTGGCAGACTGAACCGCTGCCAGATCTTCACTGGCATCCACCAGCAGATCGCCACGGCTGATATCAATCTCATCCTGCAGCACCAGGGTAATCGCTTCGCCTGCACCCGCTTCCTGCAGATCGCCATCGAAGGTCACAATGCGGGCAATGGCCGACTCCACGCCAGAAGGCAGCACTTTAACGCGCTGGCCTACCTGCACGCTGCCCGACGCCAGGGTGCCGGCATAGCCACGGAAATCGAGGTTCGGACGGTTGACATACTGCACCGGGAAACGCATCGGCTGATGATCGACGACGCGCTTCAGCTCCACGGTCTCCAGCACATCCAGCAGCGTCGGGCCGCTATACCACGGCATGGTCTGACTGGCAGAAGCGACGTTATCCCCTTCCAGCGCCGACATCGGCACAAAGCGGATATCGAGGTCTTCCGGCAGCTGGGCAGCAAAGTCGAGGTAATCCTGTTTGATCTGCTCGAAGCGCTCCTGGTTGTACTCCACCAGATCCATTTTATTGATCGCCACCACCAGGTGTTTGATCCCCAGCAGCGTCGAGATAAAGCTGTGGCGGCGGGTCTGATCCAGTACGCCTTTACGCGCATCGATCAGCAGGATCGCCAGATCGCAGGTTGACGCGCCGGTCGCCATGTTACGGGTGTACTGCTCATGTCCCGGCGTGTCGGCGATAATAAATTTACGCTTTTCGGTCGAGAAGTAGCGGTAGGCCACATCAATGGTAATGCCCTGCTCACGCTCAGCCTGCAGACCATCCACCAGCAGCGCCAGATCGAGCTTCTCGCCCTGGGTGCCGTGACGTTTGCTGTCGTTGTGCAGCGATGAGAGCTGATCTTCATAGATCTGACGGGTGTCGTGTAGCAGACGTCCAATCAGGGTACTTTTTCCGTCGTCAACGCTGCCGCAGGTCAGAAAACGCAGCAGGCTCTTGTGTTGTTGCGTGGTCAGCCAGGCTTCAACGCCGCCCTGGTCGGCAATCTGTTGTGCAATTACGGTATTCATCTGGCGTCTCCTTAGAAATAACCCTGACGTTTTTTCAGTTCCATCGAACCGGACTGATCGCGATCGATCATGCGGCCCTGACGCTCGCTGGTGGTGGAAACCAGCATCTCTTCGATGATCTCCGGCAGCGTCTGCGCTTCAGACTCTACCGCGCCGGTCAGCGGCCAGCAGCCGAGCGTACGGAAACGGACCATCCGTTCGGTGATCTCTTCACCCGGCTGCAGGTTGATGCGATCGTCATCGATCATCATCAGCATGCCATCACGCTCCAGCACCGGACGCGGTGCGGCGAGATAGAGCGGCACAATCTCGATGTTTTCCAGGAAGATGTACTGCCAGATATCCAGTTCGGTCCAGTTCGACAGCGGGAAGACGCGGATGCTTTCACCCTTGTTGATCTGACCGTTGTAGTTGTGCCACAGCTCAGGGCGCTGGTTTTTCGGATCCCAGCGATGGAAGCGGTCACGGAATGAGTAGATACGCTCTTTGGCACGTGACTTCTCTTCATCACGACGTGCGCCGCCAAAGGCCGCATCAAAACCATATTTGTTCAGCGCCTGCTTCAGCCCTTCGGTTTTCATGATGTCAGTGTGTTTGGCACTGCCGTGAACAAAGGGGTTGATGCCCATCGCCACGCCTTCCGGGTTGCGGTGAACCAGCAACTCTGCGCCCATCGCTTTCACGGTGCGGTCGCGAAATTCGTACATTTCACGGAATTTCCAGCCGGTATCCACATGCAGCAACGGGAAGGGCAGCGTGCCTGGGTAGAAGGCTTTACGCGCCAGATGTAGCATGACCGAGGAGTCTTTGCCGATGGAGTACATCATCACCGGATTGCTGAACTCCGCCGCCACTTCGCGAATGATGTGGATACTCTCCGCCTCCAGCTGACGCAGATGAGTGAGTCGTTTTTGGTCCATGATTTTCCCTCAAGCCAGATTGACAACGGCGGACTCGCGAGCCCCCTGCTGTGCTGAATGTTTAAACCAGGCGAGTTGCCCGTGCAGATTTACCACCTCTCCGATCACCAGCAGCGCCGGAGTGGGTGCCGAGGCGGCCAGCGCCTCAAGTTGTTCTAAGGTACCGGTCAGCACCTGTTGATCCGGACGGGTGCCGCGACTGATCACCGCCACCGGCGTTGATGGCGCGCGACCGTGCTGAATCAGCGCCTCGCTGATGGCAGCGGCTTTAACGGTTCCCATGTAGATCGCCAGCGTCTGACGCGCACGCGCCAGCGATGGCCAGTCAATGTCATCCCCATCGGGACGGCAGTGACCGGTAATAAACATCACGCTCTGCGCGTAGTCGCGGTGGGTCAGCGGAATACCGGCATAGGCTGTCGCTCCGGCTGCCGCGGTGACGCCCGGCACCACCTGGAACGGCACACCCGCCTGACGAGCCGCCTGCAGCTCTTCGCCGCCGCGGCCAAAGATAAAGGGATCGCCGCCCTTGAGGCGCACGACGCGCTTGCCTTTCAGCGCCAGTGAAACCAGCATCTGATTGATCTCTTCCTGCGGCAACGTGTGGGCGCTGGCCCGTTTGCCGACGCAGATGCGATCGGCATCGCGGCGCACCAGATCCAGCACCTCTTCGCTGACCAGATGGTCGTAGAGCACCACATCGGCTAACTGCATCACCTGCAGGCCACGCAGCGTCAGCAGGCCGCTGTCGCCCGGCCCGGCACCCACCAGAAAGATCTCGCCCTGACGGGTCGGCTCTTCCTGCAGCTCACGGTCCAGCGTGCGTTTCGCCTCTTCGACGTTACCGGCAGACATCTCACTGGCGAACCGGCCGTCGAAAGCGCGTTCCCAGAAGCGCCGACGGTCAGACATGCGGCTGAAGCGCTGTTTGACTTTATCGCGCCAGAGTCCGGCCACTTCAGCCATCTGACCCAGACTGGCAGGCAGCAGCGTTTCGATTTTTTCACGCAGCATGCGTGCCAGCACCGGTGCGGTGCCGCTGGAGGAGATCGCCACCACCAGCGGTGAGCGGTCAACAATCGAGGGGAAGATAAAGGTGCATTTTGGCTGGTCATCCACCACGTTAACCAGCTTATGCCGCGCGTTGGCGGCTTCAAACACCTGGCTGTTGAGATGGTTGTCGTCGGTCGCGGCAATCACCAGGAAAACGCCATCCAGCTGGGCCGGGTCAAATTCGGTCGCCAGCCACTCCAGCTCCTGCTTATCCAGCAGTGCCTGCAGTTCAGGGCAGAGTTCACGAGATGCGATCAGAACGCGCGCGCGTGCACGGCGCAGCAGTTCAATTTTTCGCGCCGCAATATCTCCCCCGCCGACAACCAGAACCGGGCGGCCAGAAAGATCGGCAAAAAGAGGCAAATAGTCCACGTTAACCCTGATGTTTTAACTTTGTATTAACGCGACTATACGTCGCTGGGTTTATCCAGATGAAATTACGAATTGGAATGAGTAGTTACCGAATGGAATAACGACGCCGCAAAGCACAGAACAATTTGGTCTTAACAGATGAAATATAATGGCTTTTTCGTGAACAGGCTCACATATTGAAAGCCACACCTGCGGCAGCAAAAGCAGATAAGTGCCAGCGATAATGGTCCGTTACGCCTTTCGGTAGTGACAGCGCCCGATTCCACTAACAAAGTCACGGGACAAAAAGGATATAATGCGCGCGGCATGGCTGGCCCTGGCCCCCATGCGGAACGGCTCCCGAATAATGAAAAAGGATGCACTATGTTTTATTCCCTCCGCTTGAGGGTAGCGACAATTTTATTTGGCGCACTCATCTCCCCGCTGGCTCTGGCCACTCCACCTGGTCAGTTTGCCGAACAGCAGGTCCGGCATATCGCCACCTTGTTTCCTGGCCGGATGAGCGGCAGCCCGGCTGAGCTGATGGCAGCCGACTACCTGCAACAGCAATTTACCGCGCTGGGTTATAAGACCAATACCCGCCAGTTCAGGACCGGCTATAAGTGGCAGGAAGAGGACGGCACGCAGCGCTGGCATAAGCTCACGGCAACCTCGGTGATTGCCGCGCGTGCCGGCAGCGTGCCGCAGGAGATTCTGATCGTGGCACATCTGGATACCTGGACGCCGCAAAATAGCAGCCAAGCTCAGCACAATCTGGGCGGCTTACGCCTGCAGGGCGTCGATGATAATGCATCGGGTCTTGGCGTGATGCTGGAGCTGGCGCAGCAGCTGAGCCACAAACCGCTGCACTACGGCATACGCTTTGTGGCGCTGAGCGCCGGAGAGGCAGATCTGCACGGCATGGATGATTATGTTGAGCGGATGAGCACGCGTGAGAAGAAAAATACCCTGCTGGTCATCGATCTGAATAGCCTGATCACCGGCGATCATCTCTATTTTAACAGCGGCATGAATACGCCCCGGGCGGTGCGCAAGCAGACCAGCGAACGAGCCCTGTTGCTGGCACGTCAGCAGGGCATTCCCGCCGCCAGTCATCAGCTGAACCGTAAAGACTTTGACGCTCTTAATGCCTTCGACAAGGCGGGCTTTCCGCTGCTGGATGTGACCGCCAGCAACTGGACGCTGGGTAATAAAGATGGTGCGCTGCAGCGTCATCGCAGTCCCCACTTTCCTGATGGCGTTACCCGCCATCAGACTGATCTTGATAATCTGAGCTATCTCGACCGCTGGCTGCCGGGGCAGATAACCTTGCGAACCCGCGACAGCGTTCGCGTGCTGCTGCCGCTGCTCAGTGAACTGACCAATCCCAAAGTGTAAGGATCTGATATGTACGTGGTCTTTCTGAATTACGTTCGTCCGGTAGAAGAGGTTGAAGCGCTGCTGGCAGCCCATATCGAATGGCTGGATCGCTATTTTGACGCGGGCTTTTTTATTGCAGCGGGACGTAAAGATCCGCGCACGGGCGGCATGTTGCTGGTCAGGGAAATGGAGCGAGAAGAGCTGGATGCAATTTTAGCGGAAGATCCGTTTGTCACGGTGGCAGAGTATGAGGTGACGAAAGTGAATGTGACCCGTGCAGCAGAGGCGTTTGCCGGATTAAAAGGCGCTTAGCTTTCCGCCTGACTGCAGCGAAAAACTTCTCTCCCTGTGTTGGGGGAGAGAAGTCCTGCGTCAGCCTTCGTGCAGACCACACTCGCGCTTGAGACCGAAGAAGCGCGTCTCTTCTTCTGCCATACCCGGTTCCCACTTGCGGGTGGTATGGGTATCGCCCACGGAAAGATAGCCTTCATCCCACAGTGGATGGTACTTCAGCTTATGCTGTTCCAGATACTGATGAATCTGGCGGTTATCCCAGTCGATAATCGGCAGCAGCTTAAAGACGCCACGCTGGACGCCCAGCACCGGCAGATTAGCCCGACTGCCCGACTGGTCGCGGCGCAATCCGGCAAACCAGGTCTGCGCGCCCAGGGTTTCAATGGCGCGATTCATCGGCTCAACTTTGTTGATCTCGTTATATTTCTCAATCCCCTCGACGCCCTGCTCCCACAGTTTGCCGTAGCGCGCTTCCTGCCAGGCCGGTGAGGTTTCGGCGCGGAACACTTTAAGGTTGAGATTGAGCTGGTCCGCCAGCTCATCAATAAAACGATAGGTCTCCGGGAACAGATAGCCGGTGTCAGTCAGGATCACCGGAATATCGGGCTGCAGACGCGTCACCAGATGCAGCGACACCGCGGCCTGAATACCGAAACTGGAGGAGAGCACATAGGCACCCGGCAAATTCTCCAGCGCCCAGCTGACCCGCTCTTCCGCTGATGACTTCTCCAGCTGCGCATTGGTCGCGGCCAGCGCCATAGCACGCTGGACTTTGGACATCTCATTCAGTGCTGCGAGGCCGGGGTGACTCATTTTGCTTCCTCCCAAAAATCGCGTGCCGGGTCCAGCACCGGCGCAACAATGCCCGCGCGGATGGTGAAGTCACCAAAGCCTTCCGCGGCCTGGCGCTCAGTGGCCCAGCGTCCCACCAGCTCATCAATGGTGGCGAGAATTTCGCTTTCGTTAATGTTTTCACGGTACATGCGGGGAATACGCGTTCCGCTGCGGTTTCCACCCAGATGCAGGTTGTAGCGACCTGGCGCTTTACCCACCAGACCCAGCTCAGCCAGCATGGCACGGCCACAGCCGTTGGGACAACCGGTAACGCGTAACACTATGTGCTCATCACCAACGCCATGCGCATGCATGATCCCTTCCACTTTGGTCACGAAGGCAGGCAGGAAGCGCTCGGCTTCTGCCATCGCCAGCGGACAGGTCGGGAACGCCACGCAGGCCATCGAGTTTTCGCGCTGTGCCGTAACGCGATCCATCAGACCATGTTCGCGCGCGATCGCTTCAATCTGCGCTTTTTCGCTTTCCGGCACGCCCGCCACAATCAGGTTCTGGTTAGCGGTCAGGCGGAAATCGCCCTGATGAATTTTTGCAATTTCAGCGATGCCGCTTTTCAGCGGTCGGCCCGGATAGTCGAGCAGGCGACCATTTTCGATAAACAGCGTCAGGTGCCATTTGTTGTCGATGCCTTTAATCCAGCCAATACGATCGCCACGGGTGGTGAACTCATAAGGACGGATCGGCTCAAACGTCACACCGGCACGTTTTTCAACTTCGGCTTTAAAGGTCTCGACACCAACGCGTTCCAGGGTGTACTTGGTTTTGGCGTTTTTACGGTCGGTACGGTTGCCCCAGTCGCGCTGCGTCGTGACCACCGCCTCGGCGACGTCGAGGATCTTCTCCACCGGGAAATAGCCAAACTCGCTGGCGGTGCGCGCATAGGTCGCTTTGTTACCGTGCTCAATCGACAGCCCGCCACCGACCAGCAGGTTAAAGCCCACCAGCTTGCCGTGCTCGGCGACAGCGACAAAGTTCAGATCGTTGGCGTGCAGATCCACGTCGTTATGCGGCGGGATCACTACGGTGGTTTTGAATTTACGCGGCAGATACGTTTCACCGAGGATCGGCTCTTCGTCGGTGGTGGCGACTTTTTCTTTATCCCACCAGATCTCTGCATAGGCACGGGTGCGTGGCAGCAGATGCTCAGAGAGTTTCTTCGCCCACTCATACGCTTCCTGATGCAGCTCCGACTCAACCGGGTTCGAGGTACAGAGCACGTTACGGTTGACGTCGTTGGCGGTCGCCAGCGCATCCAGCCCCACCTCATGCAGCATCTGATGCGTCGGCTTGACGTTCTTCTTCAGAATGCCGTGAAACTGGAAGGTCTGACGGTTAGTCAGACGGATGCTGCCATAGATGGTTTTATCGGTGGCAAATTTGTCGATGGCCAGCCACTGAGTCGGCGTAATGATGCCGCCCGGCAAGCGGCAACGCAGCATCATGGCGTGGCGCGGCTCCAGCTTCTGCTCAGCACGTTCGGCACGAATATCGCGATCGTCCTGCTGGTACATGCCGTGAAAACGGATCAGCAGGAAGTTATCGCCGGTAAAACCGCCGGTCAGACCCTCTTCCAGATCTTCTTTAATGGTGCCGCGCAGATAGTTGCTCTGCTTCTTCAGACGCTCAGCGTCTGCTAATTTGCCTTCTACAACCAGCGGTCCAGGGTGTTTATCGCTCATTAGTAAACGTCTCGCTGATAACGGCGCTCAATGCGCAGCTCACTTAAAAATTCGTCGGCCGTTTCACGATCCATTCCGCCGTGTTCGACCACCACATCCAGCAATGCCTGCTCGACGTCTTTTGCCATACGATTCGCATCGCCACAGACATAAAGATGCGCGCCCTCTTCAATCCAGCGCCACACTTCGGCCCCTTTCGCGCGGATCTTATCCTGTACGTAAATCTTCTCTGCCTGATCGCGCGACCAGGCGAGGTCGATATGAGTCAGCAGACCATCCTTCACATATTTCTGCCACTCCACCTGATAGAGGAAATCGTCGGTGAAGTGCGGATTACCAAAGAATAGCCAGTTTTTGCCGCCGGCACCGTCGTTGTCGCGCTGCTGCATAAAGGCGCGGAACGGCGCGATGCCGGTGCCCGGGCCAATCATGATCACCGGCGCATCCGGATTAGCCGGCAAGCGGAAATTGTCATTGTGCTCGATGAAGACCCGGACTTCGCCCTCTTCTTCAATGCGATCGGCCAGCCAGGTCGATGCACCGCCACCACGCTGGCGACCTTCAATATCAAAGCGAACGGCACCGACGGTGATATGCACTTCGGTATCGGTTTCAGCCTGCGAAGAGGCGATAGAGTAGAGTCGCGGCGTCAGCGGTCGCAGCAGTCCGGTCAGCTGTTCAGCGCTGAGTTCGGACGGTGCCAGGCGCACCATATCCACAATCGGATAGTGCTGCGCATAGTGCTGCAGCCTGGCTTTATCATCCACCAGTGAGAGCAACTCCGCGTTGCGTGACAGCTGGGCATACTGCGCCACGATCTGCGCGGTGTTAACCGTCAACTCGAAATGCTTCTGCAACGCCTCCGCCAGCGGCAGGGTTTTCCCCTGAACCTCTACCGGCTCATCGCCTTTCAGCCAGACCAGCTCCAGCAGTTCGCTGACCAGCGCCGCGTCGTTCTCATACCAGATGCCCAGCGCATCGCCAGGCTGGTAGCGCAGACCGGAATCGCCCAGATCGATTTCGATATGGCGCACATCTTTATCTGAGTCCCGTCCGGTAATTTTCTGATTCACCGCAAGACTCGCGCTGAGCGGCGACTCTTTAGTATAGGGGCTGGTGGTGACTTCGTTGACGCTGCCGGCTGCTGTCGCCGCAGCCTGCGCCGGGGATTCAGTGGGAACGCGCTGTTTGAGGATCTCAGTCAGCGCAGTGCGCCAGGCGGCGGCCTGTTCCGCATATTCAACATCTGCATCAACGCGATCCAGCAGACGCTCGCCGCCCAGCTCCGCCAGTCGGCTGTCAAAATCTTTACCCGCCTGACTGAAGAATTCATAAGAGGTGTCGCCCAGGCCAAACACCGCGAAGGCGGCACCCTCCATTTTCGGTGCCTTTTTCGACATCAGGAATTTATGCAGCGCCACCGCCTCTTCCGGCGGTTCGCCTTCGCCCTGCGTGGAGGTTACAACCACCAGCATTTTTTCCTGGCCAATCTGTTTGAACTTGTAATCACCGGCATTCACCAGGTTTACGTTCAGCTTTGCGGCCAGCAGGTCATCACGCAACTGCTCAGCCAGACGACGTGCGTTGCCGGTCTGGGAGGCGGAAAGCAGCGTAATGGCGGGCGCTTCGGCCGGAGCCGGAGCAGATGCAGTGCTGGCGACGGCGCTACCCGGGGTCTGTTCCACCCTGCCCCAGAAATAGCCTGACAGCCACGCCAGTTGAGTCGGGGAATAATCTGTCGTCGCCGCCTGTAAGCGAGCGAGTTGTTCCGGGGAGAGCGGAAGCATTGAACCAGGTGCCTGAGTCGTCATCGCGTTAAAAATTCCAGTATCAGAAGTCCGGACCGTAAAATGGCGGAAGAGTGCGTAGGTTACCGGTCCGTATATTAACGATTAAATACACCTTCGACATATCAAATAACCAAAATGACTAAATGGTTTTCCAGGTAGGAATAATCGTTAAAAGTGGTAAGCAAAGCGGTGATATATCAGTTAATTAGCTGGACGCCACTGTATAAACGCGCAGGAAAAGGTTCGGTTTGTGCGGGGCGGGTGCGAAAAAAGCGGTAATCAGGTAGAATTCAGCGGTTTTTTAATGTCTGAGAACCACTATGTCTACCACCTTGTTTAAAGAGTTCCAGTTCGAAGCCGCGCATCATTTACCGAATGTGCCGGCCGGACACAAATGTGGCCGTCTGCACGGTCATTCGTTCCTGGTTCGTCTGGAGATTACCGGCGAAGTGGATGCGCATACCGGCTGGGTTATGGATTTTGCTGAGCTGAAAGCGGCGTTTAAGCCGGTCTACAATCGGCTGGACCACTACTATCTGAATGATATTCCCGGCCTGGAAAATCCCACCAGCGAAGTGCTGGCGAAATGGATCTGGGATCAGATGAAGCCGCAATTGCCGCTGCTAAGCGCGGTGATGATCAAAGAAACCTGCACCGCAGGCTGCGTTTACCGCGGCTAACCCTGTCGGATCGAACTCTTCGATCCGACGCGGCTTCTCTCCATCCCGCCTCTGACGCTCAACGCTTCCCTGTGGTTAACGGCTCAATGCGTGCCGCTTTATCAGGATCAGGCGATATTGAGATATTTATGGGTCTGCATCGACAGACGCCAGTTACGGGCAATGCAGGTCTCAATACAGAGCCGGGTTGCATCATCTTTGCGGCTGATCGGCTGCAGGGCGATGATACGCGCTTTGGTGTCATCAATGCCTGCCAGCAGCAGATCCAGCGCTTCCACATCACGCTCGCGCGCTACCGGATGCTTGATTTCATCGGCCCGGCTCAGCGCCTGGGGCAGAACATCGTAGCCGCCGCGCATATTGACCTTCGGCGAGACGGTCACCCAGGTCCGTTCGGAACAGTGGATCTCGTGGGTTCCGCTGGTCTCAATCTGGCACTGGAAACCGTGCTGCTCCAGCGCAGTGGTTAACGGACGCAGATCGTAAATCGCAGGTTCACCGCCGGTGATCACCACATGACGCGCCGTCCAGCCCTGCTGCGCAATGGCACTCACCAGGGTCGCCGCGTCGGCATCACCCCAGGCGTCGCTTTCCACCGTCTTGATCAAAATATCGCCCAGCGACGTTTCCCGATCTGTCCGCTTTTCCCAGGTGTGTTTGGTATCGCACCAGCTACAGCCCACCGGGCATCCCTGCAAACGAATGAAAATGGCAGGCACGCCGGTGTAATAACCTTCGCCCTGCAGTGTCTGGAACATTTCGTTAATCGGGTATTGCATTACGGACTCGCTTGAAAAAAACAGGGCGCTGATTATGCCAGCGTGTGGCGCACAACAACAGCTGCGCGACGCGAAAAAAATCTGACAGGACTTAAATATCCCCACAGTTTTCGATGGGTCGCTCCATCATGCATTCTCATGTTCCTGCTTTACGGTTGCCGGTGTCAATCCGCTGATATTTCATACCATGTTTGACACTCGGTTCCGCTTAGGCAGTTCGCTCCAGGCTGGATTTTATGCACGAACTCCCCGTTTAGTCCGACTACCACGCCGTTCAGGTAACTGTTCTCCTGAGTCCCCCCCTGAAAGTCACAACGAATCGCCAGTAACGGTAGCCATTGGTAAATGGGAAATTAGCGAGATGTGACTAAACTCGTATAGGTTTATATAAATATAAACGACTACCTGAAGATATCAGCCTTTAAAGGCTGAACTAGCCATACATATTTGGTGAATGTTGCCGCTAAAGTCCAGTTACTGTCCGGTTTCGAATGTGAGTTCAACGGGTCGATGCAACGCTATCCTTAATCAAGGGGGGACGTTGCCATGAAACGAAGAACTCGAATTAACTACACGCCAGAACAGAAAGCGATTATCTGGGACAGATATAGGCAAGGGGATTCCCTGCATGATATCGCCAGAATGTTCGACAGATACCATTCCTCGATCATGCCCACTATCCATCAGACTGGTGGATACCGTCCCCCTGTCCGAAAGCGGCACCGGTTAGCGCTTTCGCTTGATGAAAGAGAGGAGATATCCAGAGGGCTGGTAGCAAAACGTAGCATCAGGGACATCGCTGACAAATTATTAAGAGCCCCCTCAACGATTAGCCGCGAGATCAATAGGCACGGAGGTGCAAAACAATACCGTGCAGCAAAAGCGGATACGGCTGCGTGGGAACGTGCTCTGAGACCAAAACCTTGCAAGCTAATTGAAAGCCCCACATTGTGTAAAATCATTGCAGAGAAGATGCATCAGGACTGGTCGCCGGAACAAATCGCCGGTTGGCTAAAACGCTGTTATCCGGATGATCAGGAAATGCATGTGTCACACGAAACGATTTATAAAACGCTTTTTATACAAACCCGGGGAGCATTAAAAAAAGAACTGCAGCAATGCCTCAGAAGCGGAAGAGCAGTGCGTAGATCCAGAACGTCATCGCTTAAAGGGAAAGGATTAGGTTCAATTCCGGATGCGATACCCATCAGCAAAAGACCACCTGATGTTGCAGACAGAGCCATACCCGGCCACTGGGAAAGTGACCTGATCCAGGGCTCGAAAAACTCCTATATCGTCACCCTCGCAGAACGCCACTCCCGCTTTGTTATGCTGGCCAAAATCAGTGACAACAAGACCATAACCGTTATATCTGCACTCATCAAACAAGCCCGGGAATTACCCGTTGAGCTTTATAAAACATTAACATGGGATCGCGGTGCTGAAATGACCAACCACACCCGATTTACTGTGGCCACAGACATTCAGGTTTATTTCTGTGATCCCCAATCTCCCTGGCAACGTGGCTCAAATGAAAATACGAACAGATTGCTCAGACAATATTTTCCAAAAGGAACTGACTTATCGGTTCATAGCCAGCAAAGGCTAAACAGTGTTGCCAGACAGCTCAACGAGAGGCCGAGAAAAACGCTAGACTATGAATCACCCGCAGACCGGTTCAATCAGTGTGTTGCATCCATCGGTTGAACTCACAAAGAGTTCCAGCTCTATAAACTCGAACTAACCCGCCTTTCGGCAGTTTTTTCGTTTCTGAGCAAGAAATTACGCCCAGATAAAAAAGGATCTTTGAAAGATCCTTTTTAAATTCATTGGAATTCATCATATGGCGTCCCAAATTTTCGATATATCTGCACGAAAACCTCGTCTGGAGACTGAAATTTTACTAGCGATATTACGTCATTATCTGGGTCATTATGTTTTTTCCAGCACTCAGCCTCAACATCACAAGAATTTTGAGGTTCATACCCTTTATTTTTCAGATAGTTTCTGATTTCTTCACTATCTGTCACGTTATAAAAATGCACAGTAAATACATGAGCATCAGGACCGGTAATATTACTAAAATCAAATTGATACTTATCTGAAATTCTTGGCATTTCCTTTAGCAGACCTGGCGTATAGAATTCATATTCCATCCAATCTTTTTCAGTGTAAGTTGCTGACCCAGAGAAGAATAATTTTAAAAAAAACCAACCAGTAACCAGAAAAAAACCTAAAACAAAAACGCCAGATACTTTGACGATTATGCGTTTATTCATAATCCCATCCTGCCATTATCGAATCCCATAACTACAAACGTTTTGTCATGCCGGGGAAGTATTACATTCCCGGACAGAAAATCGTTGTAGGGGACAACTGTCCGCATGAACGGCGGTAATACCCCTTTGCGGGGACGTGAGTTCGGAAATGTTTCCGGGTCGGGGAACAGCAGAGGCTGAAAGGTATCGTTTTTCCAGCTGCCAATTTTACCGTAGTAATCCCATCGTTTCAGGGCTTCTTCTTTACTTACAGGGCGAAGCATCCCGAAAGGGTTCTGAACCGACACCGCCCGGTAAAAACCCAGCAAATCTGAAACCAGATCCTCACCGCTGAAGCCACTGTCAGTGGCCAAATTATTGGGAAATGAACTCTGAAAAGCTTCAAACTTTCGCGCCATACTCATCATCATAGCCAGCGCAATGCTCTTCTGCTCCCAGTAAGGCCGTCCGCACCGAATACGCCAGGTCATCATCTTACCCGACCGTAGCACGCCAAAGGGTGACGTCATCCCCTGTGAATAGCTTACGTCATAAAACTCCTGTCTTGATGATTCTCCCTTCCTCATCAGCTCCAGAAGCATACGAATATCTGTCCCCTGTGCATGCCCGAGATCTACCCAACCAAGCACTTCTGTGTAAATTAATCCTCCTTTTTGACTACTGACATATCGCCCATCAATAATTTCTGCTCGCTTACTCATCCTGAATAACCTTTCCATAAGTTTGTTATTTCGGCTATCAAAGTACCATAATATCCGGTTACAGCACCGCCTCAGGCGCCCAGAGCGCGCTCCTGTGGCCCATTCGTTAAATCCGATTCTTAAACGCCCCTGGTTCACGTCGGTGAATTTTACGCAGGCGCATTATTATGCATCAGAATGACTGGCTGACCTTATCGCACGAAATTTACAACGTAAGAGGGAAAACATGGATGAAAAAACAGGAACCCACCGCGCTGAGCATGGCGAAATTTATCCGGGGGCAAACCCTGCTACTTTTAGAAAAGCTCGACGCACCGGACCTCAATGACGAAGCGGCAGACTATGAAGAGCTGCACGAACAGGCATAAGTGCGGCATCAAAAGCTGAGGGGACGGCGCTCAAATCAGAATGGGCGAAAAGCCCCGCACAAGGCGGGGCTTCAGGGGCCGATGATGTCACTTAGCGCGACATCAACGCACAGTCATTACTGACCTTTAACTTCTTTCAGACCGTTGAATGGCGCTTTAGAACCCAGCGCTTCTTCGATACGGATCAGCTGGTTGTACTTAGCAACACGGTCAGAACGGCTCATTGAACCGGTTTTGATCTGGCCCGCTGCAGTACCTACCGCCAGGTCAGCGATGGTCGCATCTTCGGTTTCGCCTGAACGGTGAGAGATCACGGCAGTGTAGCCCGCGTCTTTCGCCATTTTGATCGCAGCCAGAGTTTCGGTCAGAGAACCGATCTGGTTGAATTTGATCAGAATGGAGTTAGCGATACCTTTATCGATACCTTCTTTCAGGATTTTGGTGTTGGTAACGAACAGGTCATCACCCACCAGCTGGATTTTGTCGCCCAGTACTTTGGTCTGGTAAGCGAAGCCGTCCCAGTCAGATTCGTCCAGGCCATCTTCGATAGAAACGATCGGATACTGTTTAGTCAGATCTTCCAGGAAGTGGGTGAACTCTTCAGAGGTAAACGATTTGCCACCTTCACCGGCCAGAACGTATTTGCCATCTTTGTAGAACTCAGATGCCGCACAGTCCATCGCCAGGGTGATATCTTTGCCCAGCTCGTAGCCTGCTGCTTTTACCGCTTCAGCGATAACAGCCAGCGCTTCGGCGTTGGAACCCAGGTTAGGCGCGTAGCCGCCTTCGTCACCCACAGCAGTGCTCATGCCTTTGCTTTTCAGCACTTTTGCCAGGCTGTGGAACACTTCAGAACCCATACGGATGGCTTCTTTCAGGTTCGGAGCGCCAACCGGCTGGATCATGAATTCCTGGATATCGACGTTGTTGTCGGCATGTTCGCCGCCGTTGATGATGTTCATCATTGGCAGTGGCATAGAGTATTTGCCTGGGGTGCCGTTCAGTTCAGCGATGTGCTCATACAGCGGCTGACCTTTAGAGGCTGCAGCAGCTTTAGCGGCTGCCAGTGAAACAGCCAGAATGGCGTTAGCACCGAAGTTAGATTTGTTCTCAGTACCGTCCAGGTCGATCATGATCTTATCGATGTTCGCCTGATCTTTCGCGTCTTTGCCTTTTACCGCTTCAGCAATCGGACCGTTTACTGCAGCAACGGCTTTGGTTACGCCTTTGCCCAGATAACGTGATTTGTCACCGTCACGCAGTTCCAGCGCTTCGCGTGAACCGGTAGAGGCACCTGATGGCGCAGCTGCCAGGCCTACGAAACCGCCTTCCAGATGCACTTCAGCTTCAACAGTCGGGTTACCACGTGAGTCGATAATTTCGCGACCGATGACTTTTACGATTTTGGACATTACGATTTTCCTCAGTACAAGTTAGTCAATCCTAAGACAAGCAACGCGCGAAAAGTTCGCGCGCTGCCTGTGAAACTTACTTCGCTAAACGCTTCTGATGCTCATGTGCGGCTTTAACAAAGCCGGCAAACAACGGATGGCCGTCGCGTGGGGTCGAGGTAAACTCAGGATGGAACTGGCAGGCCACAAACCACGGATGGTTCGGGATCTCGATAATCTCAACCAGTTGATCATCACCAGAGCGACCTGCTACGCGCAGACCGGCTGCTTCAATCTGCTTTAACAGCATATTGTTCACTTCATAGCGGTGGCGATGGCGCTCAACGATAGTGTCAGAGCCGTAGAGCTGGCGAACCTGGCTGCCCGGCGTTAACTGACACTGCTGGCTGCCCAGACGCATGGTGCCGCCCAGATCGCTCTGCTCGCTGCGGACTTCGACGTTGCCATCTTCGTCACGCCATTCGGTGATTAATGCCACCACCGGATATTTACAGTCTGGCACAAATTCCGTGGAGTTGGCGCCCGGCATCCCGGCGACATTGCGGGCGAACTCCATCAGCGCAACCTGCATGCCCAGGCAGATGCCCAGGTACGGCACGTTGTTTTCACGTGCATACTGCGCGGTCATCAGCTTGCCTTCCACGCCACGGTAACCGAAGCCACCCGGGATCAGAATCGCATCCAGATCTTTCAGTAATTCGACACCGCGTGATTCAACATCCTGCGAATCGATCAGTTTGATGTTCACGGTGACGCGATTTTTCAGGCCGCCATGTTTCAGCGCTTCGATTACCGACTTGTAGGCATCCGGCAATTCCACATACTTGCCCACCATACCGATGGTGACTTCACCACCCGGATTGGCTTCTTCGTAGATCACCTGCTCCCATTCGGCCAGGTTGGCTTCCGGTGCATTCAGGTTGAAGCGCTTGCAGATATAGTCATCCAGGCCCTGCGATTTCAGCATGCCAGGAATCTTGTAGATGGAATCAACGTCTTTCAGCGAGATAACCGCTTTTTCAGGGACGTTACAGAACAGGGCGATTTTAGCGCGTTCGTTGGCCGGTACGGCACGGTCAGAACGGCAAATCAGCACGTCTGGCTGAATACCAATCGACAGCAGCTCTTTCACCGAGTGCTGGGTCGGTTTGGTTTTCACTTCACCGGCAGCCGCCATATACGGCACCAGCGTCAGGTGCATATACATGGTGTGTTCGCGGCCCACATCAACGGCCATCTGACGAATCGCTTCCAGGAACGGCAGTGATTCGATATCACCGACCGTGCCGCCGATTTCGACCAGTACCACATCATGACCTTCACCGCCTTCAATAATGCGTTCTTTGATGGCGTTGGTGATGTGCGGAATAACCTGAATGGTTGCGCCCAGATAGTCGCCACGGCGCTCTTTGCGCAGGACTTCTGAGTAGATACGGCCAGTGGTGAAGTTGTTACGACGCGACATTTTGGTACGGATGAAGCGCTCGTAGTGACCCAAATCCAGATCGGTTTCAGCGCCGTCATCAGTGACGAAAACTTCACCGTGCTGCGTCGGGCTCATGGTGCCTGGATCCACGTTGATATACGGGTCCAGCTTCATGATGGTCACGTTCAGACCACGGGCTTCGAGAATGGCTGCGAGGGAGGCTGCGGCAATGCCTTTACCCAGAGAGGAAACGACCCCGCCGGTCACAAAAATATAATTCGTTGTCATGCTGAACCTGAGAGTTTAGGTTTAAAGACGGTGGAATAACCAGGACGGGAAAACAGTATACTGGAAACCGCTATCAGCCACAATTGATGAATCACCGCCATCCTCCAACGCATTGCTGCGGCTAACATAGCCGATAGCCGCCAATGAAATGTTGACGTGCGTCACAAAGTTGCCGCCAGGCTGAATCGAGTAAGCGAAAGCGGTGACTTTATGCACAACGCTGGAATAATCAGCGCTTCTCGCCCCGTTTCACCTGCTGCCAGGCGGCTTCCATCTGCTCCAGCGTGGCACCCGGCATACTTAACCCCTGTGCAGCGATGATCGCTTCGACTTCGCGGAAGCGGCGCTCAAACTTGTCGTTGGCCTTTTGCAGCGCGGTTTCCGCTTTGCTGCCCAGATGGCGCGACAGGTTAACCGTGGCGAACAGCAGGTCGCCAATCTCCTCTTCCAGCTTCTCACCATCCACCACACTCTGCTGCGCCTCGTGCATCACTTCATCAATCTCTTCATGCACTTTAGCCACCACCGGTCCCAGCGTGGTCCAGTCGAATCCGACATTGTGACAACGCTTCTGAATCTTGTGGGCGCGCATCAGTGCGGGCAGAGCCTTAGGGATATCATCCAGCGCCGAATGCTGGGCTTTGTCAGCCCGCTCAGCGGTTTTTATCGCTTCCCAGTTTTTCAGCACTTCGCTGCTGGTTTCTGCTGTGGCATCGCCAAAAATGTGTGGATGGCGGCGCTCCAGCTTGTCGCTGATTGCGTGGCAGATATCCTCAAAATTAAAGCGATCCTGTTCGCTGGCCATCTGCGCATAGAACACCACCTGGAACAGCAGATCGCCCAGCTCACCGCGCAGATCGTCAAAATCTTCGCGCTGGATAGCGTCCAGCACTTCGTAGGTCTCTTCCAGCGTATAGGGCGCGATGGTGGCGAAGGTCTGTTCACGATCCCAAGGACAGCCATTCTGTGGATCGCGCAGGGTTTTCATTATGCCAAGCAGGCGCTCAATAGCGTTCATTCAGGAGGATCCTTGATTAGTGAGATGACAGGCAACGGGCGAAGAGGCAAAGCGTACAACACGGCCGGACGCCGTGAATAGCGTCCGGCCGTGTCTGGTGGTGCAGAAAACGCCTGCGCAACCTCCTGCTGCCGGTTGCCTCAGTGCCTGCCTGAATATCAGTGCAGGCGACGGGCGTCAATGATATCAGAGACCTGGTTCAGACGCGCCAGGACACGTCCCAGTACCTGATGGTTGTAGATCTCGATATCCATGTCGATGGTCGCCAGCTGTTTTTTGGTGTCGCTGCGGCTTGAGACGCCCAGGACATTCACTTTCTCGTTGGCGAGAATGGTGGTGATGTCGCGCAGTAAGCCGCTGCGATCGTTGGCGGTCACGCGCACCACCAGCGAGTAGCCACTGGAGTAGCTTTCGCCCCACACCGCGTCGACGATACGTTCCGGCGCATGCGAAATGAGTTCAGCCAGCTGGTCGCAGTCGGCGCGGTGAATAGAGATGCCGCGCCCCTGGGTGATGAAGCCGACAATATCATCCCCCGGAATCGGCTGGCAGCAGCGGGCAATGTGGTGCATCAGGTTGCCCACGCCTTCCACGACGACGCGTCCGCTCTCTTTGCGTGAAGAGGGAGTGTACGATTTCTGGGTCAGCTGACGCAGCGCTTCGCGATCTTCCTCTTCGGCACTCGGCTTGTTGAGCTTCGCCTGCAGGAAGTTAACCATCTGGTTAAGACGAATATCGCCGCCGCCAATCGCCGCCAGCAGCTCTTCAAGCGAGGTCACGTTATAGCGCGGCAGCAGCAGTTTTTCGGCTTCACGCAGGCTGATATCGAGCTGATTCAGTTCGTTATCCAGAATCTGCCGTCCGGCGATAATATTCTTGTCGCGATCCTGCTTGCGGAACCAGTTGTGGATCTTCGAACGTCCACGGTTGGTGGTGATATAGCCCAGATTCGGATTGAGCCAGTCGCGGCTCGGGTTCGGCTGCTTCTGGGTGATCACTTCAACCTGATCGCCCATCTGCAGCTGGTAGGTGAACGGCACGATGCGGCCACCGATTTTCGCGCCGATGCAGCGGTGACCGATGTCGCTGTGAATATGATAGGCAAAGTCGAGCGGCGTCGATCCAGCGGGCAGATCCACCACGTCGCCTTTCGGGGTAAAGACGTAGACCCGGTCATCGAACACCTGGCTGCGGACCTCTTCCAGCAGCTCGCCGGAGTCCGCCATCTCTTCCTGCCAGCTGATGAGCTTACGCAGCCAGGCGATCCGCTCTTCATGACCGGCCGCGCCACGCGCGCTGCTGGAAGTTGGCCCCTCTTTATATTTCCAGTGCGCCGCCACGCCCAGCTCAGCATCTTCATGCATCTGGCGGGTACGGATCTGGATTTCCACCGTTTTGCCCTGCGGCCCTAACACCACCGTATGAATCGACTGGTAGCCGTTGGGTTTGGGGTTAGCGACGTAGTCATCAAACTCGCTGGGCAGATGGCGATAGAGCGTATGCACCGTACCCAGCGCACCGTAGCAATCCTGCAGGCGATCGGCGACGATGCGCACCGCCCGCACGTCAAACAGCTCATCAAAGGCCAGCGATTTTTTCTGCATCTTGCGCCAGATGCTGTAGATATGTTTCGGACGGCCATAGACTTCAGCGCGCACGCCCTCTTTGACCATCTCTTTGCGCAGATTACTGACGAAGTTTTCGATGTACTGCTCACGGTCAATACGCCGCTCGTGCAGTAATTTAGCGATGCGCTTATATTCGTCGGGATGCAGGTAGCGGAAGCAGTAATCTTCCAGCTCCCATTTGAGCTGACCAATACCGAGACGGTTGGCCAGTGGCGCATAGATATTGGTGCTCTCTTTGGCGGCCAGTACCCGCTCATCTTCCGGCGCATCTTTCATTTCGCGCAGGTTCATGATGCGTTCAGCCAGCTTCAGCACTACGCAGCGGAAATCTTCCACCATCGCCAGCAGCATGCGGCGAACGTTATCCACCTGTTCAGAGGCCATGGAGTCGTTGTGGATCGCTTTCAGCTGGCGGATGGCGTCCATATCGCGCACGCCGTGTACCAGCGAAACAATGCCTTTGCCGACGGCGGTTTCCAGCTCCTCTTCACTCACCACTTCATCGTTAGCCAGCGGGAAAATCAGCGCCGCACACAGGCTTTCGATATCCATGCTGAGCATTGAGAGGATTTCAACCATCTCAATACCGCGCCACAGCAGCAGCGACTGATCAGGATGGCCCTGCGTCTGCGCTTCGCAGTAGCGCCAGGTCTCGGCCACACGTTGACATGATTGCGGGTTGGCAATACCGAGACTGGCGATCCACTGGTCGAGGGCGAAATCCCCCTCAGTATTTAAATGCGCACTTCTGACCGCAACCATAACCTCTCCTGCACAACGACATACATCGCTTATGTTTTTCTGAACAGCACCATGGATTCGAGATGACGGGTATGTGGGAACATATCCAGCATCGCGACCCTTTCCAATTGGTAGCCTGCCGACAGCAATGTCTGGCTGTCGCGGGCGAGTGTGGTGGGATTACACGAAACATAGACCACGCGATCTGGTGCAAGTTTAACCACATGCGCCATTACGCCCGCAGCCCCGGCGCGTGCCGGATCGAGTAATACCTTGTTAAATCCCTGTGCCGCCCACGGCTGGCGCGACACTTCTTCTTCCAGATTATGCTGAAAGAAACTGACATTTTTAAGATTATTCAAATCAGCATTATACGCTGCCTGCCGCACTAATGCTGCAATCCCCTCCACACCAACCACATTATGTACGAAGATTCCTATAGGAAGTGTGAAGTTTCCCATGCCGCAAAACAGATCCAGCACCCGGTCTTCCGGCTGCAGATCAAGCCAGGCAATTGCCTTCGCGACCATCTGCTGATTAACACTGTCGTTAACCTGAATAAAATCCTGTGGGCTGAAGGTTAGCTTAAGCTGGTGAGATTGATAAAACGGCGTCGACTTACTTAACGCACTCAATTCTTCCTCGCCCGCATCCAGGAACAGCATCAGCTCATGCTTATGCGAAAACTGTTCCAGTTTTTCACGGTCATCCGCATGCAGCGCATCAAGATGGCGCAGAATCATCAGCGGCCCGTTGTCTGCCAGCACCAGCTCCACATGCCCGAGACGCCTGACGGCGCGTAAGTCACTGAGACACTGGTGCAATGGAACCAGTAAAGCCTCAAGTTCGGGCACTAAAATGGGGCATTGCTGAATATCGACCAGATCGTTGCTGGCTTCCTGACGGAACCCCATCTGCAACCGCTGCGCCTTATTTTGCCATTGCAGCCCCAGACGGGCGCGACGACGATAGCCCCAGGGCTGACCGGCGATCACCTCATCCACCGCCACATCTTGTGCGGCGACCTGGCGCAGCATCCGGCTCAGCGCCTGGGCTTTGCTCTGCTGTTGCAGCGCCACATCGGCATGCTGCTGCTGGCAGCCGCCGCAGCGTTCATAATGTGGGCAGCGCGGCGTGACGCGCGCCGGACTGCGGCTAATCAGTCGAGTCACTTTCGCCCGGGCAAATTGACGTTTATCCTCTGTCAGCATGACCTCCGCCTGTTCCCCAGGCAGGGCACCGGCGACAAAAAGGGTTTTGCCCTTGTGACGCGCCACACCTTGTCCGAACGGATCGAGCGCCTCAATGGTGACGGTGATCCGTTGTTGCGTCGTCACGCGCTGTTTTGCAACGTAAAATTGCGCCATAGTGTTATTAATTCTCTTTATCGAAAACGACCTGCATTGTTTTGTCGACAGCATGCACAGGGACGTTAATGCCGGAGTAGCCAGGCGACTATTATGACCAAATACAGCCTGCGGGCGCGAATGATGATTTTAATTCTGGCACCCACGCTGATGGTTGGCCTGCTGCTCAGCTCATTTTTTGTGGTACACCGCTACAATGAACTGCAGCGCCAGGTTATCGATGCCGGAGCCAATATCATTGAACCGCTGGCGATCTCCAGCGAATACAGCATGACCTGGCACAATCGTGACGCCATGCGTGAACTGGTCAGCCTGCTGCACCGCCGCCATTCCGGCATCGTCCGGGCGATCTCGGTATTTGATAATCACAACCAGCTCTACGTCACCTCCAATCACAAGCAGAACCTCAGCCTGCTGCAACAGGATGATATCCGCGCCCTGCCCGACGATGTCTCAATGGAGCGTCACGGCAACGTATTGATTCTGCGCACACCGATCACCACCGAGCGTTACGATGTGGATGAATTGCCGGACGAAGATGCCAAGCCGTCGGGCAATCCGCTGGGCTACGTGGCGATAGAACTGGATCTGCAGTCGGTGCGCCTGCAGCAGTACAAAGAGGTGTTTGTCGCCACGCTGATGCTGCTCTTCTGCCTCTGCCTGGCCATGCTGTTTGCCTATCGTCTGATGCGTGATGTCACCGGCCCGATCCGCAATATGGTCACCACCGTTGACCGCATCCGTCGCGGCCAGCTCGACAGCCGCGTTGAGGGATACATGCTGGGTGAGCTCAGCATTCTGAAAAACGGGATTAATGCGATGGCGATGTCGCTGACCGCCTATCACGAAGAGATGCAGCACAATATCGATCAGGCGACCTACGATCTGCGAGAGACGCTGGAACAGCTGGAGATTCAGAACGTTGAGCTGGATCTGGCGAAGAAACGCGCCCAGGAAGCGGCGCGCATTAAGTCTGAGTTTCTGGCCAATATGTCGCATGAGCTGCGGACGCCGCTTAATGGCGTGCTGGGCTTTACCCGGCAGATGCTGAAAACCCAGCTGCGCACCACCCAGCGCGACTATATGCAGACCATTGAACGTTCAGCCAATAACCTGCTCAGTATTATCAATGACGTGCTCGATTTCTCGAAGCTGGAAGCGGGCAAGCTGATGCTGGAGGCGATCCCCTTCCCGCTGCGTGCCACACTGGATGAAACGCTGGTGCTGCTGGCCCCGTCGGCGCATGACAAAGGGCTGGAGCTGACGGTGGTGTGTGACAGCAGCGTGCCGGACAACGTGATTGGCGATGCGCTGCGCCTGCAACAGATTCTGATTAACCTGATCGGCAACGCCATCAAGTTTACCGAGAAAGGGTATATCGGCCTGCGCGTCGGACAGCGGGTGATCACACAGACGCGCGTCGAGCTGGAGATTCAGGTTGAAGATAGCGGCATCGGCATCTCTGAGCAGCAACAGACACAGCTGTTCCAGGCGTTCCGTCAGGCTGACGCCAGCATTTCACGCCGTCATGGGGGGACCGGGCTGGGGCTGGTGATCACCCAGAAACTGGTGCGGGAGATGGGCGGCGAAATCACCTTCAGCAGTCAGCCGGACAAGGGCTCCACCTTTGTGATTCGCGTGCAGCTGGATCTCAATCCCAATGCGCCCGGCATGCCACGCGTGCTGGATGCGCTGTCACATGCGCGCATTGCCTATGTGGAAGCGGATGCTAACGTTGCCAGCGCAGCACTGGAGATGTTGAGCGCCACACCATTGCAGATCGATTACAGCGAAACGCTGGAGGGTTTAAAAGCGTCTCACTATCCGCTGCTGCTGATGGCGATGCCGGTCGACATCAGTCAGCCCGAGCTACTCAATGAACGCATGATTAATGCGCTGCTGGATCGGGCTGACAACGTGCTGATGGCGCTCCCCAGCCCGATGATGTTGCTGGCAGATGAGCTGAAGGTACGCGGCATCGACGGTTGCATCGCTAAACCGATCTCCCTGACGCGACTCCTGCCGATGTTACTGGATATGCATACCCGTCAGATCAGCGAACTGCCGCTTTCACCCCGGCTGCCGCTGACGGTGATGGCGGTGGATGATAACCCCGCCAACCTCAAGCTGATTGGCGCGCTGCTGGAGGAGCAGGTGCAGAACATCCTGCTGTGCAGCAGCGCCGAACACGCCATCCGTGAAGCACGTCAGCAATCGCTGGATGTGATTCTGATGGATATTCAGATGCCGGACATCGATGGCATTCGCGCCAGCGAAATTATTCGCAGCATGCCGCATCATGCCAGTACACCGATTGTGGCGGTCACCGCCCATGCGATTGATGGCGAACGTGAACAATTGATCAAGGCGGGCATGAATGACTATCTTGCCAAACCGATTGATGAGAGCAAGTTAAGACAGTTGCTGGCGCGCTATACGCCACCACCGGTGGTCACCGTGCCGGAACTGCTGCCAATATTACCTACCCTGGACTGGCAACTGGCGCTGCGACAGGCGGCGAACAAAGCCGATCTGGCGCGCGATCTGCTGCGAATGCTGCTGGAATTTTTGCCGGAAGTGCATGCGAAGATGGCGCAGTTTATGTCGACCAATGAGGTCAACGCCCTGCGTGAGATTATTCACAAGCTGCACGGCAGTGCCAGCTACAGCGGCGTGCCGCGCATGAAGCAACTCTGCCATCAGCTGGAAAGAGAGCTGCTGGAGGCCAGCGATATCGCTGCGCTGGAGCCGGAACTGCTGGAGCTGCAGGATGAGATGGAGAACGTCGCCCGAGAAGCCCGACAGCTGTTAGGGATTGGGTAAGGCTATTGGTTAGCTGAACCCGGCCCATGTTGAGTGGCCGGGTAATGCTGGGAGTTAGTTAAACCCGGCCAGCTTTAACGTGGCTGCCACATTACGCGCCGTCATCTCAACATTCTTTCCGGCACTGGCGAGTGCCTCATCCAGGGTACAGATGCTGTAGAGCACGCTGAATACCGCATCGATCCCGTGCTGATGCACCACGCCGACATCGGCCGTCAGGCTTCCGGCGATGCCAATCACCGGCTTATTAAAGCGCTTTGCCACGCTGGCGACGCCGATCGGCACCTTGCCATTAATACTCTGGCTGTCGATACGCCCTTCACCGGTAATCACCAGGTCAGCATCTTTTACCTGTTCAGCCAGCCCCAGCGCCTCAGTAACAATCTCAATGCCGCGCCGCAGCTCCGCATGACAGAAGGCGTGCAGCGCCGCCCCCATACCGCCCGCTGCGCCGCCGCCCGGAATATGCAGCACATCAATATCGAGATCGCGGTGAATTATCGCGGCGTAATGGGCCAGCGCCTGATCGAGCTGCTGCACCAGCGCCGGTGTCGCCCCTTTCTGCGGGCCGAAAATGGCCGATGCACCCTCTTTGCCCGTCAGCGGATTGGTGACGTCACAGGCCACTTCAATGCGGCACTGATGAATGCGGGCGTCCAGCGCGTCAATATCAATGCTGGCAAGATCGGCGAGTGCACCGCCACCGTGACCGATCTCGCAGCCCTGGGCGTCCAGCAGCCGGGCGCCCAGCGCCTGCATCATGCCGGCTCCGCCATCATTGGTGGCGCTGCCGCCGATACCAATGATGATATGGCCGACCCCCTTATCCAGCGCATGTCTGATCAACTCGCCGGTGCCAAATGAGGTCGTTATCAGCGGGTCACGCTGCGATGCAGGTACCCGCTCCAGTCCACTGGCCGCGGCCATTTCGATATAGGCGGTGGACTCATCACCGGACAGGCCATAGAAGGCGCTGACCTGTGTTCCCAGCGGCCCCGTAACCTTCAGCCTGACGATTTTTCCCTTCGTCGCCGCCACCATCGCTTCTACCGTTCCTTCTCCGCCGTCGGCGACCGGTATTTTCACGTAATGCGCATCGGGAAAGATGTCACGGAAACCCGCTTCAATCGCCGATGCCACATCCAGGGCGGATAAACTCTCTTTATATGAATCCGGTGCGATTACGATTTTCATAGGCAATCCGAGCGCAGTTGAGTAATTGAAACGGCTCTGAACCAGTCCGGTTTCCGCAGAGACCGACACCGGGTTTTAGCGGGCGATTTCAACCTTCGCTAACTTCTCATAATAGCAGGCCAGCGCGCTGTGGTCGGCGCTACCCTGTCCGTCGTTACGCAGCGCCTGCATCATCTCCATCACCGCCGCCGTCAGCGGCAGATGCGCGCCGATGCTGTGCGAGGTATCCAGCGCGTTCGCCAGATCTTTGATATGCAGGTCAATACGGAAGCCGGGTTTGAAGTTGCGATCCATCACCATGGGTGCTTTGGCATCCAGTACCGTACTGCCCGCCAGGCCGCCACGAATCGCCTGATAGACCAGATCCGGATTCACACCCGCTTTGGTCGCCAGTGATAACGCTTCGGACATCGCCGCAATATTCAGCGCCACAATCACCTGATTGGCCAGCTTAGTCACGTTACCCGCACCGATGTCGCCGGTATGCACCACCGATCCCGCCATTGATTTCATGATGTCGTAGCAGGTATCGAACACCGCTTTATCACCGCCAACCATCACAGAGAGCGTGCCTTCAATTGCTTTGGGTTCACCGCCACTGACCGGCGCATCCAGCATTTTGATCCCTTTTTCTGCCAGCGCATCATGGACTTCACGGCTCGCCAGCGGCGCAATGGAGCTCATGTCGATGACCACCAGGCCTGGCTTCGCCCCTTCGATAATGCCATTTTTACCCAGACAGACTTCGATGACCTGCGGCGAGTTGGGCACCATGGTAATCACCACATCGCACTGCTCAGCCACCTCTTTTGGCGATTTCGCCACGGTCGCGCCCAGTTCAGTCAGTTCCGCTTCGTTGTCAGCGTTATGATCGCGCACCACCAGCGAATAACCGGCTTTCACCAGATTTTTACTCATTGGTTTGCCCATAATACCCAGGCCGATAAATCCAATTTTCATTGCGTTTCCCCTTAATTGATTAGCGCTTAAATTTGTCGCATAACGCCTGAGAGGCGTTGCGGAACATACCGACATCACTGCCGACGGCGACAAAAGTGGCACCCCACTCCAGATAACGACGCGCGTCCGCTTCCACCGGTGCCAGAATGCCGCTCGGCTTACCGGCGGCTTTGGCGCGTTCAAAAATGTGTTTAATCACTTTCAGCACTTCAGGATGGGCGGGCTGACCGAGATAGCCCAGCGCAGCAGAGAGATCGCCCGGCCCGACAAAAATACCGTCGACACCGTCAACCGCCGCGATGGCGTCAATGTTGTCGACCGCCTGCTGGGTTTCGATCTGCACCAGCACCGTGACGTTGTCATTGATGGTGCTGTTGTAATCCGGCAGGGTGCCGTACATGTTGCTGCGGTGCGAAACCGAGACACCGCGAATGCCGGCTGGCGGATAGCGCGTTGATGCGACGGCACGCACTGCTTCCTCTTCGGTCTCGACAAATGGCACCAGGAAGTTGTTAAAACCGATATCCAGCAGACGCTTAATGATCACCGGCTCGTTGCAGGGCGGACGCACCACGGGTGCACTGTGGCTGCCTTTAAGCGCCATCAACTGCGGCACAAACGTGGTGATATCGTTGGGCGCGTGTTCGCCATCCAGGACCAGCCAGTCAAAACCGGCCAGCCCTAAAATCTCGGTAGAAATCGGGCTGGCAAGCGCACACCAGCTGCCGATCAGGGTTTCACCCGCTAACAAACGACGACGAAATCCATTTGGCCAGGCTGCATTACTCATGGTTAAACTCCTGTGACGATGGCTCCCCGTGGGGAGCCGAAAAGGTTAACGTACCAGGCAGGGACGTTTGTTGTCGTAGGTCCATCCCGGCACTAAAAATTGCATCGCTTCGGCATCGTCACGCGCGCCCAGCCCCTGCTTCTGATAGAGCGCGTTGGCCTGCATCACCTGATCCATATCCAGCTCGACGCCGAGACCGGGCTTCTGCGGTACCTGCACCATGCCGCCTTTGATCTGGAATGGCTCTTTGGTCAGGCGCTGATTGCCCTCCTGCCAGATCCAGTGGGTATCAATGGCGGTGATCGCGCCCGGCGCGGCAGCGGCGACGTGGGTGAACATCGCCAGCGAAATATCGAAGTGGTTATTGGAGTGCGAGCCCCATGTCAGGCCGAAGTCGTGACACATCTGTGCTACCCGCACCGAACCCTGCATGGTCCAGAAGTGCGGATCCGCCAGCGGAATGTCCACCGACTGCAGCGACAGGGTATGGCCCATCTGACGCCAGTCGGTGGCGATCATATTGGTGGCGGTTGGCATGCCGGTGGCGCGGCGGAACTCCGCCATCACTTCACGGCCGGAGTAGCCCTGCTCCGCGCCACAGGGATCTTCTGCGTAGGCGAGCACATCTTTGAGCTGTTTGCCGAGCATGATCGCCTCGTTGAGCGACCAGGCCCCGTTGGGATCAAGGGTGATACGGGCTTCAGGAAAACGCTTAGCCAGCGCAGTAACCGCTTCGGCCTCTTCGCCGCCGCGCAGTACGCCGCCTTTGAGTTTGAAATCGTTGAAACCATATTTCTCATACGCCGCTTCCGCCAGCCGCACCACCGTCTCCGGGGTTAGCGCTTCTTCGTGGCGCAGGCGATACCAGTCGCACGGATCGCTCTCCTGGCTCTGGTAAGAGAGGGACGTTTTGCGGCGGTCGCCGATGTAGAACAGATAGCCGAGCATCTCAACGCGGTCGCGCTGTTGTCCGTCGCCCAGCAGCGAGGCCACATTAACTTCCAGATGCTGACCCAGCAGGTCGAGCAGCGCCGCTTCAATGCCGGTCACCACATGAATAGTGGTGCGCAGATCGAAGGTCTGGGTGCCGCGCCCGCTGGCATCGCGGTCGGCGAAGGTGCTGCGCACCAGGCTGAGAATGTTTTTGTATTCGCCCACGGTTTTGCCAATCACCAGCGACGCTGCGTCTTCCAGCGTCTGGCGGATTTTTTCGCCGCCCGGGATTTCGCCGACGCCGGTGTGTCCGGCATTATCTTTGATAATCACAATGTTGCGGGTAAAGAATGGCGAGTGAGCGCCGCTGAGGTTCAGCAGCATGCTGTCGTAGCCTGCGACCGGAATAACCTGCATGGCGGTGACTTTCGGTGTTGAACTCATCTCCTGCTCCTTATGCTGTTGCTCGGCCAAATGCCGGGCGTTTGCGATCAAATGTCCAGCCGGGGACCAGATATTGCATCGCCGTGGCGTCGTTACGTGCACCGGCGGGCAGTGACTGATAAAGCTGATTGGCTTTGTTTACCTGCTCCCAGTCGAGCTCAATGCCCAGACCCGGCGCATCCGGTACGGCAATTTTCCCATTGCGGATTTGCAGCGGATTTTTCGTCAGGCGCTGATCGCCCTCCTGCCAGATCCAGTGGGTATCAATCGCGGTAGGATTGCCTGGCGCCGCCGCACCCACATGGGTAAACATCGCCAGCGAAATATCGAAGTGGTTATTGGAGTGGCAGCCCCAGGTGAGGCCCCACTCATCGCAGAGCTGCGCGACCCGCACGGCACCGCTCAGCGTCCAGAAGTGAGGATCCGCCAGTGGAATATCGACCGCATTGAGCATCACCGCATGATTCATCTCGCGCCAGTTGGTGGCGATCATATTGGTGGCCACCGGTAAGCCGGTTGCGCGCCGGAACTCGGCCATCACTTCACGTCCCGAATAGCCCTGCTCCGCGCCGCACGGATCTTCAGCGTAGCTCAGCACATCCTGCATCCCTTTACACAGCGCTATCGCCTCGTCCAGCAGCCAGGCGCCGTTCGGATCGACCGTAATGCGGGCGTCGGGAAAGCGCTGCTTCAGCGCCGCCGCGGTGGCAATCTCCTGCTCGCCCGGCAACACGCCGCCTTTGAGCTTAAAATCTTTGAAGCCATATTTATCCGCAGCCGCCTCAGCCAGCCGTACCACGGCATCGCTGGTCAGCGCTTCCTGATGACGCAGGTGATACCAGTCGTGGCTGGCCTGCTCACCACTCAGATAGGGCAGATCGGTCTTGCGGCGGTCGCCGAGATAGAACAGATAGCCCAGCACCGTCACCTCATCACGCTGTTTACCTGGCCCCAGCAGTTCAGCCACCGGTACGCCCAGACACTGTCCCAGCAGATCGAGCAGCGCTGCTTCCAGCGCGGCTACCGCGTTGACCCGCAACTCAAAAGTCCAGGCACCGTTGCCAAAGGTAGTGAAGTCAGCCGACTGATTGCCTTTGTGCACCTGCTGCACCAGACGGTTCATTCGCGCAATCTGCTGGCCTTTCACCTGCGGAATCGCCTCTACCAGCGTCTGATAGATGGTGTCGCCGCCGGGGGCTTCACCGACGCCGGTGTGACCGGCGCTGTCGGTGAGAACCACAATATTGCGGGTAAAACAGGCGTTGTGCGCACCGCCAATATTGAGCAGCATGCTGTCATAACCGGCGACCGGGATAACCTGCATCTCAGTAATCACCGGCGAACTTTGCGTATTCATAATGCATCCTTACCGGGCCAGGTTTTCAGTTCGACACGTTTGATGTCGCCCGCGATCACCAGGAAGCTGAATGCGGCAACAAAGGCATGAATACCGACATAGATCAGCGCGCCTTCAAAAGAGCCGCTGGTGGCGATGATGTAACCGATGGCGATAGGCGTCACGATGCCAGAGAAGTTACCGAACATGTTGAACAGACCGCCGCTCAGGCCACTGATCTCTTTCGGCGCGGTATCTGCCATCACTGCCCAGCCCAGCGCACCGATGCCTTTACCAAAGAACGCCAGTGCCATGAAGAACACTACCACCCATTCGGTATCGGTGTAGTTACACATCACCATCGAAATAGAGAGCAGCATGCCGAGCACGATCGGCGTTTTACGCGCAATATTCAGGGAGCCGGTTTTACGCATCAGCCAGTCGGAGATCACCCCGCCCAGTACGCCGCCGAGGAAGCCGCACACCGCCGGAATCGAGGCAATAAAGCCCGCTTTGAGAATCGACATGCCGCGCGCCTGTACCAGATAGACCGGGAACCAGGTGATAAAAAAGTAGGTTAAGGCGTTAACACAGTACTGACCGAGGTAGATACCCAGCATCATGCGTGACGTCAGCAGCTGTTTGATCTGGAACCACTTCTCGTTCCAGCTCACTTTGCGGCTATCCTTTTTGACATCCATGTTGATCAGCGCACCGCCCTGCTCCATGTACTCCAGTTCGGCTTTATTCACGCCAGGGTGATCGGTGGGATCGTGGATCACTTTCAGCCAGATGAAACTGAGGATGATGCCCAGGCCGCCCATGAACCAGAACACGTGCGCCCAGCCCACGGAAGAGACCAGCCAGCCCATGATGGGCGCGAAGATGACGGTGGCGAAGTATTGAGCCGAGTTGAAGATCGCCACGGCCGTGCCACGCTCCTGCGCCGGAAACCAGGCCGCGACAATGCGGCTGTTGCCAGGGAAGGAGGGCGCTTCGGCCAGTCCCACCAGGAAACGCAGAATAAACAGCGACATGATAATGCCGAAGCCGCTGAACAGATCGACGAACCCTTGCAAAAAGGTAAAGAGCGACCAGGTAAAGATGCTCCAGAAATAGACGCGTTTTGAGCCGAAGCGGTCAAGCAGCCAGCCGCCCGGAATCTGACCAATAACATACGCCCATGAGAAGGCTGAGAAGATATAGCCGAGTCCGACCGAATCGAGGCCAATATCTTTTGACATCGCCGAACCGGCAATCGAAATGGTTGCGCGGTCACCGTAGTTGAATGAGGTGACGATAAATAACATCACCACAATCCAGTAACGGGCATTGGTGCGTTTCTGCACCGTTTCCGCGGTCTGGCTGAAACTATTCATGATGCACTCCTGAAATATAGCGTGAGCTACATTCGCTCTGACTGCATACACATCGCGTTGGGTATCAGAGAGAAGTTGGGTTAAACACGGCGATCTTTTTGTTTTGGCAAACTTTATTTATTCATCCGGCGTCTGGCAGCCGCGGCAGGTAATACGTCCAGGCAACCTCTTTCGGATGAATAATACGTCGTGACAGATAACCTGACTTTGGCTAACGGAACTCAGTATAAGAACAGCCTGTGGCGATCACATTGGCGCATCGCCCTGGAATAATCGCCGTATTGAAGTGATTGTCTGGCGGATGCACAAAATCCTGCGGTATAGCTCACGAAAGTGGCAAATACCCGTGCAAAATCCGCCCCGGATAACGCTTTCCCCCTCTGTTTGTGAGGGTCTTCACTTGCTTTTGGATAATCGACCCAAAACAGCGAGGTGAATTGCCTTAATGGTGGTCATTTGCACAATGCACGACCCGCCCCGCCTCCCTATACTGAAGCTGGCAAACAAGGGCGTGACAGGTCAGATTATTAAAGCGTGCCGCACAAGTACGGTACGACAGACAGGAAGGTGAGCGATGAACCCAAAAACAGATGAACAACCGCTCTATATCAAAGTCCATGAGCATGACAATGTGGCGATTGTGGTTAACAGCCTCGGCCTGCCAGCCGGTACGCAGTTTGCGGATGGCCTGACCCTCACAGAGCATGTGCCGCAGGGCCACAAAGTGGCGCTGAGCGCGATTAATCAGGGTGCAGAGATCGTGCGTTATGGCGAAGTCATTGGCTATGCATTGCGGGATATTGCCCAGGGCAGCTGGATTGATGAGTCACTGGTCGCGCTGCCGGAAGCCCCTCCGCTGGAGAGTCTGCCGTTAGCTACTCAGGTTCCACCTGATTTGCCGCCGCTGGAGGGCTATACCTTTGAAGGTTACCGCAATGCGGATGGCAGCGTAGGCACGCGTAACCTGCTCGGCATCACCACCAGCGTCCACTGCGTGGCCGGTGTGGTGGATCATGTCGTACAGATCATTGAACGGGAGTTACTGCCGCGCTATCCGAATGTGGATGGTGTGGTTGCCCTGAACCACCTTTATGGCTGTGGTGTGGCGATCAACGCACCCGCGGCGGTCGTGCCGATTCGCACCATTCATAACCTGGCGCTGAATGCGAATTTCGGTGGCGAAGTGATGATCGTCAGCCTCGGCTGTGAAAAGTTACAGCCAGAGCGTCTGCTGACTGGCACCCCCGACGTGCAGGCGATTTCGCTGGACGATCATGACATCGTGCGTCTGCAGGATGAAAAGCTGGTGGGCTTTGGCGCGATGGTCAATGAGATTCTGCAGGTGGCGGAGCGTCATCTCCAGCGGCTGAATCAGCGCCAGCGCGAAACCTGCTCCGCAGCAGAACTGATTGTCGGCATGCAGTGTGGTGGCAGCGATGCGTTTTCGGGCGTGACGGCAAATCCGGCAGTGGGCTTCGCCTCTGATCTGCTGGTGCGTTGCGGTGCCACCGTGATGTTCTCGGAAGTCACTGAAGTGCGTGATGCGATTCACCTGCTGACGCCGCGGGTGATTAATCAGGAAGTCGGTAAGCGCTTACTGGAGGAGATGGCCTGGTATGATAATTACCTCGACCAGGGCCAGACCGATCGCAGCGCTAACCCGTCGCCGGGCAATAAAAAAGGCGGGCTGGCGAACGTGGTGGAAAAAGCGCTTGGCTCGATCGCAAAATCGGGACGCAGCGCCATTGTTGAAGTGCTCTCGCCCGGCCAGCGGCCCACGCGACGCGGATTGATCTACGCGGCGACGCCAGCCAGCGATTTTGTCTGCGGTACGCAGCAGCTGGCATCCGGTATCACCCTGCAGGTGTTTACTACTGGTCGCGGTACGCCTTACGGTCTTGCCGCAATTCCGGTGATCAAGATGGCGACGCGTAATGCGCTGGCGGAGCGCTGGCACGATCTGATGGACATCAATGCCGGGACGATTGCTACCGGTGAAGAGAGTATTGAGCAGGTGGGCTGGCGACTGTTTGAATTGATTCTGGATATCGCCAGTGGCAGAAAGCAGACCTGGTCCGATCGCTGGGGCATTCGTAATCAGCTGGCGGTGTTTAACCCGGCGCCTGTCACCTGATATTGCACTCAACGGACGTCGTCGTGTGCGCAACACAGGCTTATCTCAGCTAAGGCAGAGATAAGCCTGGCGTGGCAATCAGAGCTGCGCGCCCCAGGCTTCAACCCACGGCGAGGTTACCGCCTCCGGTTCCGGATTTTCAGTGGCATCAACCAGTAACACCTCGCCGACCCGCTGAGCGCCCTGCTCCTGCAGCAGCGCGTCAAAGGTTTTACCCGCGCCACAGAAATGGTCATAGCTGCTGTCACCCAGCGCAATCACGCCATAGCGCAGCGCGGGCTGATGACCGAGCTGATCTTTAATCGCATGGAACAGACCTGAAATCGTGTCGGGAAAATCGCCATGCCCGGTAGTAGAAGTGACGATTAACGCCACGTCGCTGGCATAGTTTTGCCAGTCAGCCAGCGTCGGATCGTCAAACACCGTTACGCTGTGCCCCTGCTGCTGCAGAATGGGCTCTGCTTCTTCCGCGACCAGCAGCGCATTGCCATATACCGTACCTACAAAAATGCCAATCTTAGCCATCTGCTTTCTCCGTTATTCTGAAACGTTATCCTGTCCTGGCGCTGCGTCAAACTCAACCCGCGGCACCTCAGGAATGCGATCCTGCCAGCCAAACTGGTTCATCAGGTTCTGCCAGACGCCATCCAGTCCGGCGCGAAGCAACAACGGTTCACCGGTCACCGGATGAGTTAATGCCAGGCTGCTGGCGTGCAGCATCAGGCGGTTAGCGCCAAAATGTTCGGCAGCCCCCCGGTTCTGACGCAGATCGCCGTGCGCCGAATCGCCAATAATCGGATGACGCAGGTGTGACATATGACGACGCAGCTGATGCTTGCGACCGGTTTTAGGAGCCAGTTCAACCAGGCTATAACGCGAAGTGGGATAACGGCCAATGCCGACCGGCATCTCGACCGTTGCCAGTGACTGATAATCGGTGACCGCGGGCTGTGCGGTGCGCGCTTCCGTGGCGTGTTTATCGGCAATTTTATCCAGCTCTTCCACCAGCGGATAATCGAGCGTCCCGCTGCTCTCCAGCCAGCCGCGAACCACAGCGTGGTAGGTTTTCTGCATCTGGTGCTGTTCAAACTGCAGGGAAAGCAGACGTCCGACTTCACTGGAGAGCCCCATCAGCAGTACCCCTGACGTGGGCTTGTCGAGACGATGCGCCGTAAATACATGCTGCCCAATCTGATCACGAACGGTCTGCATCACAAACACCGTTTCATGGCGATCCAGCCAGCTGCGATGAACCAGCCAGCCGCTGGGCTTGTTGACGGCAACCAGCCACTCATCCTGATAGAGTATCTCCAGCATCAGTGGGCAGCATCCGTGATTAACGCATCAAGTTGACGCAGGGTCAGCAACAGCGGCGCAATACCCGGCTGGTCAGGCACCAGAGCCACCTCATAATAGGGGGCCACGGCAAAATTTTGTGGTAACGGATGTCGGGCCGCAAGCAGGGCATGCATCCGCGGGACTAACACCCACTGGAGCCACTGCAGCGGCTCCAGCGTATCCAGGCAAAAGGGTTCACGGCTCTCGAACGCCTCCTCGGCCGGCGGGGTACTCTGCCAGAGATGGTGCTCACGCATCACCGCTTCCAGTTGTTCCAGCCGTTGCGTAATTAGTTGTTCAGGCGTCATGCGCCACCTCCGCGAGCAGTCAAAAATGGGCGGCAAGCATATCACTAGTTGGCACAGGCACAAAAAAAGGGAGCACTGTATAAACAGTGCTCCCGGTTCGTTTGCAGCCATCCCGCCACGTTAATGCTCCCTGCTCTTCCATGACAACTTGTCCAGTGCGAACTCCTGTCGCGCATCGTCCTGATGTATCCTTAGCATCCTGGCCCACCACCTCTTCTGAGGGGGTTCTCATTCTCCATCCTGGAGGTGTCCCTTGCTCAATCCTGAGCTATCCTGTTTCGTCCTGAAACCTTCCGTGTGCCGTAAGCTCCGTTACGTTCCTGCCTCATGGCTTATCATCATCCTGACGATATCTTTTTCCTGAGCTTCCTGCAGTGCGAAACATTTTGACAGAACTCGTTACGCGCACAAGGTACTCACAGCAGAACTTTACGAAATGTGCGGCGTAAATTCAGATAAACGCCATTAAGTTGATGATTCACAATATTTTTACATCTCAGCCTTCCGGAAGGCTCACCTGTTATATAGCGATCTCTCACAGCACATGTAAGAGATGTCTCACAAGACCAGGGGCAAATCACTGCAACTCAGATGATAACCGGTTGTAATGACTTAAGAAATATCTCAAGCGTTTCCGCTAATTTCACACGCTGTTTACCGCCGGGCTGCTCCAGAATCACTTCGCCGCTGAGATTAGAAAGCGAGATGATCTCCTGTTCTGACTCGGTGGTAGCGATAAACAGCGTAGGCGACTGTTTAAGGCGGCGCTGCATCACCAGATGCCCGATCAGATTCTCCTGTAGCCGCAGGAAATCATCCTCACTCCAGACCTGTAAGAGTGTCAGCTGATTCTCACCAAACCTGGCCTGCATATCCCCGGCAAACTGCGTGGTATAGAAAGCCGTGATCTGCGGCTGGAGCTGGATGTCGATCGCCCGCTCAACCGCATCCAGCGTCTGTGGCAGAGTAAAAGGCTGCGGCTGCCAGAAGACCTGCTGATCGCGATCCTCCAGGGCACAGGGCGAAGGTACGCCAAAGAGATCGCTGCTGGCCGGCGCATGCCCGGCCTGCTGAAGCCAGTGCTGGCAGTATCGGGTGGTAAAGTCGCGCAACGCGGCGGCAGTTTGCTGCATCATTCATATTCTCACTTCTGATGGGTTACACTTAGCCACTTTGATTAATTTTGGTGGTAACCGCAATGACTACACACGAACAGGATCAGGCACTCAGCAACCTGACGCTGGGCAAACCCACAGCCTATCACGATCATTATGACAACAGCTTACTGCAGGCGGTGCCGCGCAGCCTGAATCGTGAACCCCTTGGCCTGTTTCCCGACAGCCTGCCCTTTACCGGCAGTGATATCTGGACCCTGTATGAACTCTCGTGGCTCAACAGCAAAGGTCTGCCACAGGTTGCCGTTGGCGAAGTGGTGCTCGATGCGCAGAGCCGCAACCTTATCGAGTCCAAAAGCTTTAAGCTCTACCTTAACAGTTTCAACCAGACTCGCTTTGCCGACTGGGGCGAGGTTCGTCAGACGCTGGAGCGGGACCTGAGTGCCTGTGCTGAAGGTGAAGCGCGGGTCGCGCTGTTCCGTCTCAATGAAGTGGAAGGTCAGCCCATCGGCCATTTTGAGGGATGTTGTATTGATGAGCAGGATATCGCAATAGAGGATTATCGCTTCAATGCTGACTATCTGGCCGATGCTGCGGGCAGCGAAATCGTTGAAGAGACGCTGGTCAGCCACCTGCTCAAGTCAAACTGTCTGATTACCAATCAGCCCGACTGGGGCTCCGTGATGATTCGTTATAAAGGCCCGCGTATCGACCGTGAAGCGCTGCTGCGCTATCTGGTCTCATTCCGCCAGCACAACGAATTTCACGAGCAGTGTGTCGAACGCATTTTTAATGATGTGATGCGTTTCTGTCATCCGGAAGCGCTGACGGTCTATGCACGCTACACCCGTCGTGGCGGGCTGGATATCAATCCATGGCGCACCAATGTGCCCTTCTCGCCCGGTTTTTCGCGGCTGGTCCGTCAGTAGTTTGCGAGACTTCTCGCAGGCTGCGTGCACTAAGCGCAGTTCCGCTTGAGCTGTGCGGGCCGACAAGGCTACTCTGGTGATGGCGGCTACCTGCGGGTTGCCGACCAGGGATTTTCGTCACTGCCGTTGCAGTGCCAACACGCACCCAGGCGGGTGTAAAGGAGTTCATTTGATTACCCATATCAGCCCTCTTGGCTCGATGGATCTGCTTTCACAGCTGGAAGTCGATATGCTCAAGCGCACAGCCAGCAGCGACCTCTACCAGCTGTTTCGCAACTGCTCTCTTGCCGTGCTTAACTCCGGCAGCCAGACTGACAGCAGCCAGGAGCTGCTCTCCCGCTTTGAAAATTTCGACATCAATGTGTTGCGCCGTGAGCGCGGTGTCAAACTGGAGCTGATCAATCCACCGGAAGAGGCGTTTGTGGATGGCCGCATCATCCGTTCACTGCAGGCTAACCTGTTTGCGGTGCTGCGTGACATCCTGTTTGTCAGCGGTCAGCTCAACATGCCGGGTCGGTTCACTGCGGCTGAAGAAAATGACTCCGCCACGATCACCAACACTGTGTTTTCCATTCTGCGTAACGCGCGGGCGCTGCACATCGGCGAGTATCCCAACACCGTGGTCTGCTGGGGCGGTCACTCGATCAACGCCGTTGAGTACCAGTATTGCCGCAATGTCGGAACTCAGCTTGGACTGCGTGAACTGAACATCTGTACCGGCTGCGGGCCGGGCGTGATGGAAGCGCCAATGAAAGGGGCCGCCGTAGGCCATGCTCAGCAGCGCTATCGTGACAGCCGCTTTATCGGCCTGACCGAACCCTCCATCATTGCGGCTGAACCGCCGAATCCGCTGGTGAATGAGTTGATCATCATGCCGGACATCGAAAAACGTCTGGAAGCTTTTGTGCGCATCGCCCATGGCATTATCATTTTCCCGGGCGGCGTAGGGACCGCAGAAGAGTTGCTCTATCTGCTGGGCATCCTGATGAATCCGCAGAACAGCGATCAGGTATTACCGCTGATCCTGACCGGGCCGGAAGAGAGCGCCGACTACTTCCGCGTGCTGGATGATTTCATCGTTAACACGCTGGGCGAACAGGCGCGTAAGCATTATCAGATCATCATCAACGATGCAGCCGAAGTGGCGCGTCTGATGAAGAAAGCGATGCCGCAGGTAAAAGAGAATCGTCGCGAAACCGGCGATGCTTACAGCTTTAACTGGTCGATTCGCATTGAACCCGATCTGCAGGTGCCGTTCCTGCCAACCCATGAAAACATGGCGAATCTCAATCTCTACACCAATCAGCCACCCGAAAAGCTGGCTGCTGACCTGCGCCGCGCCTTCTCAGGTATCGTAGCCGGTAACGTCAAAGAGATGGGCATCCGCGAAATCCGCGAGAAGGGACGCTACAAACTGCATGGCGACCCCGACATCATGCACCGCATGGATGAGCTGCTTCAGGGATTCGTTGCACAGCAACGCATGAAACTGCCAGGCACCGCCTACATTCCCTGCTACGAAATTATCAAATAAACCAGGAGGCAGCCCCCGGGCTGCCCATACTCTCATGGCTCTTCATCTTGTTATTGTTGACGCGTTGAATCTGATTCGCCGTCTGCATGCGGTACAGGGTTCACCCTGTGTCGAAGGCTGCATGGCTGCGCTGCGCCAGATACTGGGTCACGCCCATCCGACTCATGCGGTGGCGGTGTTTGATGGCGAAGCACGTCATCAGGGCTGGCGTCATCAGCTGCTACCCGATTACAAAAGCGGTCGCCCGCCGATGCCAGACGATTTACAGGCAGAGATGCCGGCGTTACAGGAGGCCTTTCGCGCCGCAGGCGTAAGCTGTTGGATAGCGGGCGAGGATGAAGCGGACGATTTAGCGGCGACGCTGGCGGTGAAAATGGCTCAGGCCGGACATCAGGCCACCATTGTTTCAACCGACAAAGGCTACTGTCAGCTGCTGGCACCCGAGATCCGCATCCGCGACTACTTCCAGAAACGCTGGCTTGATCTGCCTTTTATCGAGGCTGAATTTGGTGTGGCACCACAGCGGCTACCCGACTACTGGGGGTTGTGCGGCATCAGCAGCAGTAAAATTCCGGGCATCACCGGCATCGGTCCGAAAAGCGCGAAACAGCTGCTGACAGAGTTTCACACGCTTGAAGGGATCTATCAGCAACTGGATCAGGTGCCAGCCAGATGGCGGGAAAAGCTGGCTGAGGGTCAGCAGATGGCAGAGATCAGCCGTCAGGTCGCAACCCTGAAGCGGGATCTGGTATTGCAGGGCAATCTGAATACGCTGCGTTATACCGGCTGAGTGCCCCTGCACTCAGCCCGGCGATTAACGTTCGTCGCGACGACCACCGGCAGCCGCCCAGATTCGGCGCACATGTACCGTCACCTCTTCGCGGTCATGATAAAGCTGGCGGGCGCGAATCTGCACGTTAATGCCATTATCATCAAATCGTTCCTGCATCATGGCCAGATTCTGCGTCACTTCTTCATAGCGCTTTTTCATGGGCAACTTAAGGTTGAAGATCGCTTCACGGCACCAGCCGTTAACCAGCCAGTCGGTCATCAGGTTAGCCACGCGCACCGGCTTCTCCACCATGTCACACACCAGCCAGCTGATGTTGGTGCGTGGCGGACGGAATTTAAAGCCATCTGCTTTCTCGTGCATCACCTGGCCCGTATCCATCAGGCTCGGTGCCATCGGTCCGTTGTCCACCGCATACACCATCATGCTGCGCTGAACCAGCTGATAGGTCCAGCCGCCCGGACAGGCACCGAGATCCACGGCGTACATGCCGCTGGCTAAACGCTCATCCCACTCATCCGCAGGGATAAAGACGTGAAACGCCTCCTCCAGCTTAAGGGTGGAACGGCTTGGCGCATCGGAGGGGAACTTAAGGCGTGGAATACCCATGTAAAACGGCGAGCTGTTTTCCCGGATGGAGTAGCCGACGTAACAGGTGCCTGGCGCGATGAAAAACACATGCACGACCGGGCGTTTCGGGCTCTCATAATTCAACAGGATTTTGCTTTCACGCAGTGCCGAGCGCAGCGGCACGGTGAACTTGCGGCAGAACTTAGTCAGCTCTTTGGCTTCGTTGGTGTCTGGCACTTCAACACGCAGTTCACCACCCTTTTCCACTACGCCGGTCAGCATGCCGACAATCGGGGTAATACGATCTTCCTGCGGCAGGTCACGCAGCATTTCGCCGACGACCAGCATCTGACGGGCAAAAATCAGCTCGTCAAACGGCAACTCACGTGCCAGCCGCTCGGCATCTTCAAACTGATAGCACTCAAACAGCACGTAGCCGGAGTCATCTTTAACCCGTGGAAAGCCGTAGATTTCACGTTCAGCCGCTTTGGCGCTGATTTCCGCCGCACACTCTTTTTCAAAACCGGGACGACAATAGAGTAAAACTTTATTCATGGCGTTCTGCCTTTCGTTTAAGACGCAGCGCGCCAATCAACATCAATACCCAACCGGCGAGGAAACAGACCCCGCCCACGGGTGTGATAAAAACCCAAAACTTCAGATGTGACAGCGCCAGACAATAGAGGCTCCCACTAAACAGCACGGTGCCGAGCGCCATCAGCGCACTGCTCCAGTAAAACCAGATATTGGCGCGGCGTAACATCGCAGCCCCCAGCCCCATCACCGCTAAGGTGTGATAAGCCTGATATTCCAGCCCGGTATGAATCCAGGCCATTTCAGCCGCACCAAGCGACTGACTCAAAACGTGGGCACCAAATGCGCCAAAAGCCACCAGCAGAAATCCGCTGATAGCCGAAAAAACAAACATGGCACGACTGGACATTAACCGATCCTCAGAGTCCTTTTGCATCTGAATGCAAATAAATCAATATGTTATTGTTGATAGCGAAAGCGGAATTTTTCTTGTTCGGTTGCAGCTTTTTCCAGGATCCACTGTCGGAAGGCGGCTATTTTACCCAGTTCTGCCTGACTGTCATGACAAACCAGATAAAAAGCGTTTTTACTGACTAATACATCATTAAACGGGCAGATTAATCGCCCGGCTTCTATTTCGCTCTGCGCCATGACGTTATTCGCCAGCGCCACGCCCTGACCATGAATCGCCGCCTGCAACACCATGGCGCTGTGGCTGAAGATTGGCCCCTGCTGCACATTGATATGCTGCAGGCCCAGTTGCCGGATATAAGATTGCCAGTCCCGGCGGGAGGCATCATGCAGCAGAGTAAAACGCGACAGATCCATCGGCGTTTTCAGCGGATTATCCCCCGTCATCAGCGACGGTGAACAGACCGGCAGCAGATATTCGGCATAGAGTTTTTCAACCCGCAGGCCGGGCCAGTTACCCCGGCCGTAAAAAATAGCCACGTCGACATCGTCGGCCAGTTTCTCTTCGTCGCGGTCAACCGCCTGGATACGCACGTCGATTCCCGGATAAGCCATATTAAAGCTGGAGAGGCGGGGAACCAGCCACTGAATGGCAAAGCTCGGCAGTAAACTGACGGTCAGCGCCCCCTTGGCGCTGCGCGCCTGCAGTTTGCGGGTCGCTTCGTTGATTGCCGAGAAAATCTCTTTGATGTCGAGATAGTAGCTTTGTCCTTCTTCGGTCAGTAATAGCGAACGATTCCTCCGGCGAAATAGCTTTAACCCCAGAAAATCTTCCAGAGATTTAATCTGATGGCTTACAGCAGCCTGGGTGACAAACAGCTCTTCTGCGGCTTTGGTAAAGCTTAAATGGCGTGCAGCTGCATCAAAAACACGCAGTGCGTTGAGAGGAGGAAGGCGTTTCGACATGGTTTTCCGTATCCGGATCGGCAAAAAATACGCTGGCTTATACAAAGCGTTTACGTATTAGAATTTTTAATCCGAGGCATTATAATTTGTCCGTTGAGGAACCTCCAGCAAATACCTATAGTTGCCGCACTTCCTGAGCCGGAACGAAAAGTTTTTAGATTTGTGAGTGAGTTCGCAGATTTTCTGAAAGCTTTTGGCTTGTGGTCGTGATGTTGTGTTTGCAATTTTTGATCCGACGATTGCGGATCGAGCTCTTAATTCCTGTAGATTTACCCTGTCTGTCCATAGTGATTTTTAAATAGCACCGCAAATTGCGGTGCTTTTTTTTGCTGCTTAGTTGCCAGACTCTACCATCTCTTTGACATCAGAGCGGTTGATTTGCTGCTCGTTGCCATTCGCATCTTTATAGCTGATCATGCCGGTATCGTTATCGACTTTAGGCTTGCCGGCAGCCACAATGGTGCGACCATCATTGGTATGCATCACGTAATTGCTTGAACAGGCACTCAGGGTAAAAGCCAGGGTACACACGGCCAGTACTGCGGTTAATTTTTTCATCTGCTATCTCCTTGTAGATTGATTGCATCAAACCACCCGCGTTACGCTAACCAGAGGCAGCCGATAAGTGAGATCGACTAGTAAACGTCCGATCGTTATGCGGGTTTGGTTCAAACCTTGCAATATTCAGCATAACGCGCTTTCCCAGCTTTGCCAGACGCAGACCATTCTTTCAGTGTGGTCCTAATTTTTCTTATCATGGACCAGGCATGACCGCATTCAATCCCACCGCATTTCGCCAGCAGTTTCCCGCACTCGCCGACGCAGGCGTTTATCTCGACAGCGCAGCGACCACGCTGAAGCCGCAGGCCGTCATTGACAGCACGCAGCAGTTTTACAGCCTCAGCGCGGGTACAGTCCATCGCAGCCAGTTTGCCGCCGCCCAGGCCTTAACCCATCGCTATGAGCAGGCGCGCAACCAGGTTGCCCGCTGGCTTAACGCCGCTGACGATCGTGAGATTGTCTGGACGCGCGGCACCACCGAAGCGATAAACCTGGTGGCAAACAGCTGGCTGCGTCCGCGCTTACAGCCTGGTGATGAGATTGTGGTCAGCGAGGCAGAACACCACGCCAACCTGGTGCCCTGGCTGATGGCTGCGCAGGCGTGCGGAGCCCGCGTCGTAAAATGGCCGTTAGGCGCGGATCGCCTGCCGGATATCAGCCTGCTCCCCGCCCTGCTCAACAGCCGAACCCGCCTGTTGGCGGTCGGTCAGATGTCGAATGTCACCGGCGGGTGTCCCGCACTCGCTCAGGCGATCCCACTCGCTCACGCCACAGGCGCGAAAGTGATGGTCGATGGCGCACAGGGCGTGGTGCATTGCCCGCCTGACGTACAGGCGCTGGATATCGACTTTTACGCCTTTTCCGGCCATAAGATTTACGGCCCGATGGGCATTGGCGCGTTATATGGTAAAGCGGAACTGCTGGAGGCGATGGAGCCCTGGCAGGGCGGCGGTAAGATGATAACGGATGTCGATTTCAGCGGATTCACGCCGCAGCCGGTGCCGTGGCGTTTTGAGGCTGGCACCCCGAATGTGGCGGGCGTGGTGGGCCTGAGTGCAGCACTGAGCTGGCTGGCGCAGTACGATCTGCCCGAAGCGGAGCGCTGGAGTCAGCATCTTGCGACGCTGGCGGAAGAGCATCTGGCGGAATTACCCGGCTTCCGCAGCTTCCGCTGTTCAAATGCCAGCCTGCTGGCATTTGAATTCGCTGGCCTGCATCACAGCGATCTGGTGACACTGCTGGCTGAGCAGGGAATCGCCCTGCGCGCTGGCCAGCACTGCGCGCAGCCGTTGCTGGCGGCGCTGGGCGTCAGCGGCACGCTGCGGGCCTCTTTTGCACCCTATAATAATCTGCAGGATGTTGATGCGCTGGTGCGCGCCATGAAGAGCGCCATCTCGCTGTTATCGGAGTTTTGATTATGCATTCATCGCTGTTAGCGCCGCACCCGTTTGGCGAACAGATTACCGTTGCCAGTCTGAAAGAGAGCTTTGGCCGCTTTCATCAGTGGGAAGATCGTTATCGTCAGCTGATCCAGCTGAGCCGCCAGTTGCCTGACTTAGCCGGGGAATTGAAAACAGCGGAAATTGAACTGAGCGGTTGTGAAAATCGGGTCTGGCTGGGCAGCCAGTTATGCGAGGATGGCACGCTGCATTTCTATGGTGACAGTGAAGGACGTATTGTGCGCGGTCTGCTGGCCGTGCTGCTGACCGCCGTTGAGGGCCAGACGCCGCAACAGCTGCTGGCAATGGATCCCTTAAAACTATTTGATGAACTGGGCCTGCGCGCCCAGCTCAGTGCCTCCCGCAGCAGCGGCCTGCAGGCGCTGGCCGCCGCAGTGGAGCACGCCGCGCGTCAGGCGCTGACGGCGTCCTGACGGGCAGCTCGCGCCAGAAACTTCTTCAGCGCATGCGAGACGGCAACAAAGCCGAAGGTGGCGGTCACCATGGTGGCCGCGCCAAAGCCGGATGTGCAATCCATTCTCTTTGGCCCCTCCGCTGTGCTGCGTGAAGCACAGACGCTGCCATCAGCCTGCGGATAGACCAGCGCTTCGGTAGAAAAGACGCAGTCGATGCCAAGTTTGCCTTTGCTGTTTTTTACCACGCCCAGGCTTTTCAGTCGTTCGCGCAGCTTCGCCGCCAGCGGATCCTGGATAGTTTTCGCCAGGTCGGCGACCTGGATCTGAGTGGGATCGATCTGCCCACCCGCGCCACCGGTGGTGATCAGCGGGATCTTATTCCGGCGACACCAGGCGATCAGCGCCGCTTTCGGTCGCACGCTGTCGATAGCGTCGATCACATAGTCGAAACCGGCTGCCATCAGTTCGGCGGTGTTTTCTGGCGTAATAAAGTCATCAATGCAGATCACTTCGCAGTCAGGATTAATCGCATGCAGCCGTTCTGCCATCACGTCCGTTTTAGCTTTGCCGACGTTGCCCTGCAGCGCATGAAGCTGTCGGTTGGTGTTGGTAATACAGACATCATCCATATCAATCAGGGTGATTTTACCAATCCCGGTGCGCACCAGCGCTTCCGCCGCCCAGGATCCGACACCGCCAATACCGATGACGCAGAAGTGTGCGTCAGCAAAACGTTGCAGCGCATCCTGGCCATAGAGACGCGCCGTGCCGCCAAAGCGCTGATGCCAGGCGTCATTTAACACTTTCATAGTTGAACCTGTTACGTCGTGCGGGCCCGAAGGCCCGCAGAGAAGAAGTTAGTTAGCGCCGAGAAGCAGTGAACCATTATTACCGTTTTGCGGGCTGGAGAACAGCGGTTGTCCGGCACCCGGCGCGGCTTTGATTACCCAGACGCGTCCGTAGTGATTATAGAAGCCCGCCAGATGCGCGGCGTCCGGGCCGATACCCTGATAGATATCAAAGTGCTGGCCTTTAATCGCGCCACCCACGTCGAGTGCCACCATCAGGCGCATCTCATATTTGCCGTTGAATTTGCCCTTCTCATTTAACTGCGGCACTTCAGCCAGCAGTACGGTGCCCGCCGGAATAATTGAGCGGTCAGACGCAACGGAGGCTTTCGCCACCAGCGGAACTGCGCTGGCACCGCGCACCGGCGTAAATGGCTCAGCCTTAAAGAAGACGAATGATGGGTTGGTTTCCAGCAGTGTACGGACCTCCTGCGGTGAGTGCTCCTGCGCCCACTGACGAATCGCCTGCATCGACATATCTTCGCGCTTCACTTCACCGCGATCGATCAGCTCTTTGCCAATGCTGTGATAACCCCAGCCATTTTTACCGGCGTAACCAAAAAAGGTCATCGGGCGGCCATCACCAAAGTCGACATAACCACTGCCCTGCACATCCATCATGAAGTTATCAATCAGGGAATTGCTGTAGGCGATGATGTAGCGGTCATCGAGTCCGCCACTATAGATAGAGGCGCGGCTCGGTAATTTTTCTCCGCGTTTGCGCGGTGGCATGCGGTAGATAGGATACTGGAATTCACCCTGACGGGTGTAACGCGCTTCTACTACCGGCGTGTAGTAACCGGTGAACTGCACGTTACCGTAGTTATCCGTTCCCTCCATCTGCCAGGCGTTAAGCCCATACTGACGAAGCTGTCGGGTATCGGCACCCGCCATCAGCCAGCTCTCAATCGCGCTATAGGTGCCGTTCTGACGACTATACAGGGTGGATGAGGCGGACTGAATCTGACGAACCTGCTCGCCAAAGTCTCTGCCATTAACCGGCGCGCCTTTGGCATTGGGCTGATTCACCAGCGCCAGCGGTTGTTCCAGTTTGCCATCTTTATATTGCTGACCGCGATCGGTCGGTTTGGAGCTACAGGCCGCCAGCAGCGTAATTAACGCGCCAGTGAGTGCATACTTCACCCAATGTGATTTCATTATCTTCTCTTTTTATAACTGTTCGCCCCGCGACGATAGCAAAGCCCCCGACAGAATGAAATGCATCCGCTCAGACGTCACGCATATCAGTTTAATAATTAACCAGATGGTTGAATCCTTCAGCAACTGGCTGTTAATTTGGCTTTTATCTGCAAAAAGGGGTTGCATGAATTAGCGCGGAGAGTATAGTGCGCTTCCACGGACGCGGGGTGGAGCAGCCTGGTAGCTCGTCGGGCTCATAACCCGAAGGTCGTCGGTTCAAATCCGGCCCCCGCAACCAATACTTCTGCAGCAGTTTTACAGAAGTCACAATGTGAGAAGTAAAAGTAATAGAAGCAATACGGACGCGGGGTGGAGCAGCCTGGTAGCTCGTCGGGCTCATAACCCGAAGGTCGTCGGTTCAAATCCGGCCCCCGCAACCAATACTTCTGCAGTTGTTTTACAGAAGTCACAATGTGAAAAAAGTATGATACGGACGCGGGGTGGAGCAGCCTGGTAGCTCGTCGGGCTCATAACCCGAAGGTCGTCGGTTCAAATCCGGCCCCCGCAACCAATCATTTAAACACCTGAAAGGGTGTTTTTTTGTTTCTGACGTTCCCAAAAGCCGCTTCAGCCTCTTTCTGCCCTGAAAAGCGCGCGGATAGCCCGGCTACCCGCACTCCTTTACCGATGGGCCAGCGCCGCCCCACTCTCCACATACGCTTTGATGCCGTTCAGAATCGCCTCTGCCACCTGATGCTGGTAACGGGTCGTTCGCAACTTACGCTCCTCCTCCACATTACTGATAAACGCCGTCTCGACCAGAATTGACGGGATATCAGGGGCTTTAAGCACTGCGAATCCGGCCTGATCCACGGTGCGTTTGTGCAGATGGTTGATGCGCCCCATGCGATGCAGCACCTCTTTGCCGAATTTAAGGCTGTCATGAATCGTCTGGCGCTGCACCATGTCGAACATGGTGTGATCGAGATAGCGGTCGCCGCTTTTGCTGACGCCACCAATCAGGTCTGATTCATTCTGAGTCTGAGCCAGGAAACGGGCTGCCGCCGAAGTGGCACCGCTGGTTGATAAGGCAAACACTGAAGAGCCGCGTGCCGCGCGACTGGTAAAAGCATCCGCATGGATCGACACAAAGAGGTCGGCACGCTGTTTACGGGCTTTAGCAACTCTGACCCGCAGCGGAATAAAGACATCTTCATTACGCGTCATATAGGCTTTCATATTGGACTCTTTATCGATCAGCGCTTTGAGTCGCCGTCCAATCTTCAGCACAATATCTTTCTCGCGGGTCTTATATTTGCCGTGCGCGCCCGGATCTTCCCCGCCGTGACCGGGATCGATCATGATAATGATCGGACGATCGCGCCCCGCTTTGCCGGGTAAGGGCGCCTGCACCCCTTCATCTTTCTCCAGATCGCCCTGGTTATAATCTTTCAGCAAGGCCAGCAGTGGATCATCCTCAACCTGGTTCTGGCTCGGATAGAGATCGACCACCAGCCGGTGATTGATCCCGGCGACCGGCGAGAGATTAAAGATCTTCGGCGCGACGTTGCGCTTTAATTCCAGTACCACGCGCACCGTGTTGCTGTCGAACTGACCCACACGGGCATTTTTAATAAAGGGATCGTCGACCCGAACCTGCTTATCTACCCCTTTCAGAACCGGATTGAGATGCAGGCCCTGAATATCAATCACCAGGCGTTCGGGATTGCTCAGCGCAAACTGCTTGTACTTCAGCGCGACATTGGACTCCAGCGTCATCCGCGAGTAGGTCGATGAGGGCCAGATACGCACCGCCACAATGTGGTTCTTCGCCGCCAACCCTGTCCGGCTGACGCTTAACAGCAGTAAGGCGCCCGTCCCCTGTAAAAATCGTCTTCGTGAAAAATGGGAATTAACGTCTGACATGCCGCTCCAGCTGCTGTGTAATGTCTAAAAAAGCGCCAGTTACTAAAATGGCGGCGAAAACTTTATCCAATCCGCAGCATGATGTCACCCCGGAAACCTTAAATAATGCAGGCTGTTAGCGGCTTTGACACCCAGAAAAACGTAAATTTTCGTCAGGATTAAGACTTGCAAAACCGGGCGTAAAAGCATAAAAATACAAAAAATACGAATAAACATTCACTGAGGGTTGGCCGTGAAGGAACGTAGTACCGAACTGGTTCAGGGTTTTCGCCATACCGTTCCCTATATCAATGCCCACCGGGGTAAAACCTTTGTCATCATGCTGGGTGGCGAAGCGATTGAGCATGAGAACTTCTCTGGCATCGTTAATGATATCGGCCTGCTGCACAGCCTGGGCATTCGCCTGGTCGTGGTGTATGGCGCGCGCCCACAGATTGATGCCAGCCTGGCTCAGCAGCAGCTGGAGCCGGTTTATCATAAGTTTACCCGGGTCACCGACGCGCAATCGCTGGAGTTAGTGAAGCAGGCAGCCGGCCGGCTGCAGTTAGATATCACGGCCCGCCTCTCAATGAGTCTCAATAATACGCCGCTGCAGGGCGCGCATATCAACGTGGTCAGCGGCAACTTCATTATTTCACAGCCGCTGGGCGTGGATGATGGCGTGGATTACTGTCACAGCGGCCGTATCCGTCGTATTGATGAAGAGGCCATTCATCGTCAGCTGGATAACGATGCGATTGTGCTGATGGGCCCGGTTGCGGTTTCTGTTACCGGCGAAAGCTTTAACCTGACTTCGGAAGAAGTGGCTACCCAGCTGGCGATTAAACTCAAAGCGGAAAAAATGATCGGCTTCTGCTCTGAGCAGGGCGTGCTGAACAGCGAAGGTGAAATCATCTCCGAGCTCTTCCCGAATGATGCGCAGGCCCGTATCGACGAGATTGAAAAGGAAGGCGATTATCTTTCCGGGACTGTCCGCTTCCTGCGTGGTGCGGTGAAAGCCTGCCGCAGTGGTGTACGCCGCAGCCATTTAATCAGTTATCAGGAAGATGGTGCACTGTTGCAGGAGCTCTTCTCACGCGACGGTATCGGTACCCAGATCGTTATGGAGTCGGCAGAGCAGATCCGTCGCGCCAATATCAATGATATCGGCGGCATCCTCGAACTGATCCGTCCGCTGGAGCAGCAGGGTATTCTGGTGCGTCGCTCGCGCGAGCAGCTGGAAATGGAAATTGATAAGTTCACCATCATTCAGCGCGATAATCTGACCATCGCCTGTGCAGCACTCTATCCGTTTATGGATGAGAAGATTGGCGAAATGGCCTGTGTGGCGGTTCATCCTGACTATCGCAGCTCTTCACGCGGTGAGATGTTGCTGCAGCGCGTGGCACTTCAGGCACGCCAGATGGGGCTGGAAAAACTGTTTGTGTTAACCACCCGCAGCATCCACTGGTTCCAGGAACGCGGCTTTACGCCGGTAGATATTGAGTCGCTGCCCGAGAGTAAAAAAGAGATGTATAACTATCAGCGCCGTTCAAAAGTGTTGATGGCCGACCTTACCTGATTCAGTAAGGGACAGGCACCACCCGCGTGCCCTGTCCCCTCTCTTCTCAGCCAGTTTCCCCCAGTCGCTCCACCAGACCGCTGCGTCGCTGCGTTTGCAGCTGCACGGCACGCTGAAATATGCCGGGTTCGCTGTAGATGGTCAGTTGCCGCCGTGCACGTGTAATCGCGGTATAGACCAGTTCACGGGTCAGCACCGGCAGAAACTGCGTGGGCATCACCAGCGCGGTATGGTCAAACTCCGATCCCTGTGATTTGTGCACCGTCATCGCCCAGGCCGTTTCATGTGAGGGTAACCGGCTCGGCTGAATCGCCTTGATCGATCCATCTGGCAGCGGGAAAAAGACCTTCAGGTTGCCCTCTTCATCCCGCATCGTCATGCCGATATCGCCATTAAACAGGCCGAGCGCGCTGTCATTTCGGGTGATCATCACCGGACGCCCTTCATACCAGCGGCTGCCCATGCCAGGACGACGGATGCGCTGCAGCTGCATCAGTCGCTGCTCAATACGCTGGTTCAGACCCTGTACGCCAAATGGCCCGTCACGTAATGCACACAGCAGCTGATAACGGCCAAAAGCGGCAATCACCTCTGCGGGCGGCGCCTGCTGTCTGATGAGCTGCAGGAAGGGCTGATAACCCTGGGCTACATCATCCAGCATCGCCTGATACGCGTCAGCGCTGTTCAGCGGCTGGTAACTGATATCCTGATAAGCCGCAGCAAACACCGCCCTGACCTGCTCTGCATCGCCACGGTTGATCGCTTTTGCCAGCTGGCCGATGCCTGATGAGTCATCAAAACGATAACTCTTCTGCAACAGACAAATACTGTCACGGACTGCGGGTGCCTGCACATCGTCACTGCCCTGCAGTGTGCAGCCGGTCAGCAGACCGAGCTGTTCTGCCCGCGCCAGGCTGTAGCCGCTTTCGGTGCAGCGGCAGATGTCGCCCAGCACCGCACCGGCTTCAACCGAGGCCAGCTGATCGCGATCGCCCAGAAACACGACGCGGGCATGGGCAGGCAGCGCGGCGATCAGTTTTGCCATCATTGAGAGATCGACCATCGACGCTTCATCAACCACCAGCACATCAAGATGCAGTGGGTTACCGGCATGGTAGCGCAGCCGCTGGGTGTCGGGCTGTGCGCCCAGCAGGCGATGCAGCGTGGTGGCTTCGGCAGGAAAACGCCGGCGTTCTTCGTCGCTGACCGCCAGTTCCTGCAGTGCGCTGCCCAGTGACTCGGTCAGTCGCGCGGCGGCTTTGCCGGTCGGTGCCGCCAGCTGAATCCGCAGTGCACCGGGATTCAGACGAATCAGGGCAGCGAGGAGTTTCGCCACTGTGGTGGTTTTACCGGTACCCGGCCCGCCGGAAATAACCGAAGTCTTGCGGGTCAGCGCCACGGCCGCCGCAATTTTCTGCCAGTTCTCCGGCTGGTCGTCAAACAGGCTGTTCAGCACGTCGCCTGCAGCATGCATATCAAACGCGGTTTTCACTTCCTGCGCAGCGAAGAAGTCGGCGACCCGGCCTTCGCTTTGCCACAGCCGATGCAGATATAAACGCTGGTTGCTCAGCACCAGCGGCGTAACCAGGCTGCCATCACTGACAGCCGACCAGTCAGCAAAGCGTGCTGTCCAGTCTTCCGGCGCACCAGCGGCGTGCCAGATCGCCTGAGCCAGCGCAGGCTGGCGACCAGCGAACAGATTCGCTTCGCAGAGGTTGCTCAGCGGTAAACAGACGTGCCCCTCACCCGCGTCAGCGCTGACGCAGGCCGCAGCGAGCAGCAGCCCAGGCTGTGATTCCGGGGCTACCAGTTGGGCAAACTGTATATCCAGCGGCCGCAGGAGACGCTTCTCTACCGCCTGCAGCAGCAGACTCAGCATGTCACTCATAACATCTCCCCGGTTTCACCAAACAGTGCATCAATTTCTTCCACAAAGGCTTCGGCAGGTCGGGTGGTGAAAATGCCGTTGTCCGGCGAGCTGCCATCCATCCCGCGCAAAAACAGATAAAACACCCCACCAAAATGACGCTGATAGTCGTAGTCCGGCAAACGATGCTGCAGATAGCGATGCAGCGCCAGCGTATAGAGCTGATATTGCAAATCGTAGCGGTGGCCGATCATCGCCTGCGCCATCGCCTCTGGCGTGTAAGCGGCGTGGCTATCCCCCAGCCAGTTCGATTTGTAGTCGAGCAGATAATATTTTCCCTGCCAGCGGAAGACCAGATCGATAAAGCCCTTCAGCATGCCCCGCACCTGACGAAAATCCAGGGGGGCGGCCTGCTGAGAGAGGCTGTCGTGCCGGCGCAGCAGAGCGTCAAGATCCGCCGCGGTCAGCAGATTGTTGATTGGCAGATAGAACTCCATCTCGATCAGGCGTTCGCTGCTTTTTATCGCCGATAGCGTCAGCCCCTCAGCATTGAGCGGCGTATGCAAGACCCGGTCAATCCACTGTTCCAGAACCGGCAACCAGCTCAGCGGATAGCCATTATGCTGCAGCTGATCTTCCAGCCAGACGCTGTCCGGCGGTTCGGTAAAGTCGATCGACTCAAACAGACCGTGCAAAAACGTACCGGGTGCCGCTCCGCGCGGAAAGTGGTGGGGTGTCAATGCAGCCTCTTCACCCTTCTCTTCTTCGCCCGCTGCATCAATATCAAAGTTGGGCAGCGCATCCAGCAGCGGCGAGCTGTGATGCTGTTGCAGGCCTGAATAACTGGTTACCCGCCAGACGTCAGCCAGCGCGCGCGTAATGTCGCGGCTGCTTAAAACCTCATCGCCTTGCTGCGCATCCTGCCACATTTCTCCCGGCAGCAGCCCCTCTTCAACCAGCGCAATCCCTTCACCGGTTAACGCATTCAGTCGCTGACTGAGCTGCTGCGCATCCGCCGACTCGCCCTGCTGCACCAGGTAGCCCAGCGCGCTCTTGTGCAGATCGCTTTCGCCCTCTTTTTTGCGGGTGCCTTTGATCAGTGGAGCAATGCCGACGCTGCAGTGATAGACCGAACGGGTCAGCGCCACGTAGAGCAGACGCAGATCCTCCGCCAGGCGCTCCTCTTCGGCCAGCGCCAGACTTTGTGCATCTCCCTGCACATCCAGCAGTGCCGTGAACGTGTCGCGATCGTGATAAAGCGCGCTGGCCGCCTCGCGGAACCCGGCAGCAAATGGCAGCCAGACCAGCGGATATTGCAGTCCTTTCGATTTATGGATGGTAATGATCTGCACCAGATGGCGGTCGCTTTCCAGACGCAACTGCTGGCTGGAGGCCTGGCTGTTTGGCCGGGCTATCTGCTGCGCCAGGAAGCGCACCAGGGCGTGCGGACTCTCCAGCTGCACCGAAGCTTCCTGCAGCAGTTCGCCCAGATGCATCAGATCGGTCAGGCGACGTTCACCGTTCTCCGAGGCCAGCATATTCTCTGCCAGTTGCCGCTTGATCATCACATCACGCAGCATCGGTAACACGCCGCGCTGATGCCAGAGCTGCTGCCAGACGGCAAACTGCTCAACCAGCGCATCCCACTCGCGTTCATTCTGTGTCAGCGCGTCGAGCGTTGCTGCATCAATAGCAAAGATTGAGGTCGCCAGCGCGCTGCGCAGCAGACGTTCCTGCTCAGGTGCCTGTATCGCCTGCAGTAACCAGAGCAGTTCGCGCGCTTCCGGCGTGGTGTAGACACTGTCCCGGCTGGAGAGATAGACCGAAGGAATCGCCAGCGCATTCAGCGCGTCACGGATTAAACCGGCCTCATTGCGACTGCGCACCAGCACGGTGATATCGGAAGCCCGCACCGGCTGCAGCACCTCGCCTTTGCCCAGGCGGGCCCTCCCCTGCTGTCCGGCCACCAGCCAGCGGCTGATATCGGCCGCACACTGCTGTGCCATAAACTGCTGGTAATCGCTGTTACCGACGCCCTCGCCAGGCTGCAGCCAGAACCGTAACGCCGGTTGCTGCTGCTCGTCAAAAATCAGTTTCAGTGACTGATTGGGCGCAGCAGGCTTAACCGGCTGAAAGGGGATCGCCGAGAACAGAAAAGGCGAATCGAGCTGAGAAAAGAGGCGGTTGACGCTCCCGACCATCTCAGGTGATGAACGCCAGTTGGTATCGAGCGTGTAGTGAGCGCTGACTTCGTTTCTGGCCCGCAGATAGGTAAAAATATCCGCACCGCGAAACGCATAGATCGCCTGCTTGGGATCGCCGATCAGAAACAGTGCCTGTTCAGGCTGATTAATATAGAGGGTGCGGAAGATGCGGTACTGCTGCGGATCGGTATCCTGGAATTCATCAATCAGGGCCACCGGGTAACGCGCCCGGATGGTTTCTGCCAGCAAAACGCCGCCTGGCTGCTGCAACGCTTCATCCAGTTTACTGAGCAGATCGTCGAAGCCTAACAGCGCACGTAACCGTTTCTCGCGCTGCACCGTGGCGCGTACATCGGTCAGCGCCTGCGCAATGATGACATCCCGCAGCGACAGCGGTTCTGCCAGAAACTGATCGATTGCCTCAAACAGCGAATGACGCGGCGCTTCGCCCTTTTTAGTTTTCTCCTCCAGCACCTGCTGTCCAAAGCGCTCCAGCTCTTTGGGCAACTGATAATCCAGCGTGTCGCTGCTGGCCCACTGCGTGACGCGGGCGACCCAGTTGGGCAGATGTTTACTGCTGTAGCTGCGCCTATCAACGCCCGATGCAGTGATAATGCCCTCAACATCGGCGCTGAGCGCCTGCCACTGCTGCTTGATGGCCTCGATACGCGCCAGATTGCGGGCGTGCCGTGATGCCAGCGTTTCATCGGCTGCAGGCGGACGTTTCAGCCCCGGAGACTCCCCCTGTAGCCAGGGGCGCAGCGTGGCCAGCAGACTGTCCGGCCCGCTCCACTCTGCGGCGATGATCCGCGCCACATCCAGACTCAGTGGATAGCACTGACGACGCCAGAAATCGGCGGCCGACTGCTTCAGCAGCGCCTGCTCATCTTCAATCAACTCCTGCTCGAACAGCATGCCCGACTCAAAGGCATTAAGATTCAGCATCCGCTGACAGAAGCCGTGAATGGTGAAAATGGCGGCTTCATCCATCTGCCTCTCGGCAGCCAGCAGCTGCGCGGCGGCCTGACTCAGATCCGGCATCTGCTCCAGCAGTAACTGGTGCATCGGATTGCGGCTTTTGCCGCGGATACAAGCCAGACGTAGCTGATGAATATTCTCGCGGATGCGCCCGCGCAATTCGGCGGTCGCGGCCTCGGTAAAGGTCACGACTAAAATTTCTTCGACAGAGAGCGGCCGGCTGTAGGCGTTTTCACCGCCCAGCCCCAGCAGCAGGCGCAGATAGAGCAGACCAATGGTAAAGGTTTTTCCTGTGCCCGCTGACGCCTCAATCAGCCGCTCACCTTTGAGCGGCAGCGTTAAAGGATTCAGCGATACGGGAGGTAACTGCGTCATTGGATCTCACTCTTTACCGGCAGCGACTGCTGCAGTTGTGCCACTTCACTCCAGGTTTTCCAGCCAGGCTGACGGGCAAACTCAACTTTGCCATTGCCGGTGCCCGCAATCTGCGAGGTCATCACCATGCCCTTATGTTCGATCACAGCCTGCCGGAAAAAGTCTGCCAGGCTGGCCGGGGTTAACCGCTGAACCTGCTCTGTCATTTTTTGCCGGGTATCAAATTGATCATTCTGCCGATCAAAGTCGCGGCTGAAGCGATCCGCTTCCTCAAAGAGCGTCTGAGGACGCTGCTGCAAATCATTGATCATCGCCTGCTGATACTGGGCAAAGTCTGCCTGGCTCATACTGCGCAGACGTTTTTCCGCCTGCGGGTAGAAGGCCTGATAGCGCTGCAACAGCCAGCCCGGTTGCTTACTGTTACTTTGCAGCAGGAAGCCGATCCCCCACTGGCGACCCACTGGCATCTGGAAGGCAAACACCGCGTAGCCGAGTTGCTCTTTGGTCCGCAGCTGATTGTAGAACCACGGCTGCACAATCTGGCTCAGCATGGAGCTGTGCGCCATGCTCTGATATTCACTGTATCCCAGTGGAACATAGAGCGCGGCAAGGGCGGAGTCGGTGCTGCTGCCTTTTTGTTGCAGGTTGGCTTTCAGCGGTTTTTTAATCGAGACATACTGGCTGTGCCAGTCGCGGATCGCATGACTCTGCATCTGCTGTTTGAGCTCATGCCCCAGTTGCGTCACGCTGTCAGCACTGAGGTTGCCCACTACCAGCATCTCCGGGGTCGCGTCGCGGAACAGCGTATCGCGATAGTCAGTGACATCGTTAAGTGAGAGTGTGCTTACCAGCTTGCGGCGAGCCTCGCGCTGGGTATATGGCAGCTGCGACAGCAGTTGCATCGGCTGAATCGCCTGTTCAAACGCTTTGCCCTTTTCCGCCGCGTCCAGCCGCTCGAGATACCAGGATTTCGCCTGCTCCAGCTGCTGTTCTGTCGGCTGGAAAGTGGCATAACCTTCCACCAGTTTCTTCAGCAGGGTCGGCAGACGCTGAGTGAAGCCGTTGGCGCTGAACACCAGCCCTTCATCTTCACCCGTTGAGAAGCTGATACCGCCCACTGAAGCCTGTGAATTTAGCTCGTCCAGCGCCAGGCTGGAAAGGTAGTCATTCAGGCCAAACAGCACCTGCTGACGGGCATCACTGATGGTGTGCTTATTGCGTAACGCCAGGGTGATCGCCGCTTTTGGCTCGCTGGCGTAATAACGGCTCGGCATCCAGTAAATGCGCATACCGTCCTGGTTATCCAGTCTCACCGGATGCTGATACGTTTTGCCGTCTGACGGCAGCAGGGTAAAGTCGTCCGGGATATAGGGGTTCAGCACGGGCATCGCCAGCGTAATCTGGCTGGCGCGCTGCTGCCAGTCTGCAAAGGTTTGTGGGGTGATCTTCTCAACCTGATAAGGCGCATCCACAAAATAGGCTTTTTTGTTGTGCGGCTCCTGCGGGCTGATGTACCAGATACGCGCATGCTGCGGGGTCATCTCTTCCAGCCGGGCATTAATCGCGGCGGCATCGTACTGATCCGCCAGATAAGGTGCATCCAGCGTATGTTCAACCGGTACGCGCAGCATGGTGTCGGCCAGCCATTCAATGTAATCCATATCGCGGGTAATTGAGGGATAGCGGAAGTCGAGCGCCAGCACATGCGAAACTTCATCGAAATAGCGCTTATCATCCCCCTGCTGACGCAGAAGATTGATGTAGCTGAATATCGCCGCCACGACCTGATCGCGCTGCGCCAGCCCTTTATCAGTCAGTGACGCGGTAATCGCAAACACGCCGCTGTTACGCTCGGTCATTGGGTCAGCACCCGCATTCACCCCGTCGGCCAGTCCCTGTTTTTGCAGCCAGTCAGTCAGCGTGTTTTTGCTGCGGTTACTGATTAAATAGCTGATCAGCGTGTCGGTTTTACTGCGGAACCGATCGCTGTTGTTGGCAATGCGGAATTCAATTTTGAGCTGCTTGCGCGGCTGGGCCGGAACGTAATGAATGATGATGCCCTGCTGCGCATCGGTCACCACCGGCTCCGTAATCTCCGGCACGCTGGCGTCATGATTTTGCACGCGGCCAAAGGTTTTAGCCGCAATCGACGCCATCTCCGGCAGCGGTTTGTTGCTGTAGATCACCGCTTTCATCAGATTGGCGGAGTAATGCGTATGATAAAAGTCCTGCAGCGCCTGGTGCAGTTTGCTGCCTGGCTTATCTTTAAGGGTCTCAAGATTGCCGCCCGAGAAACGTGACGCCGGATGCGCCGGGTTCAGGGTTTCTGCGCCGACCTGGGCCATACGCAGGCCATCGCGCGAGCGCGCCATGGTCAGCTCGGCATTCACGGCGTGGCGCTCGCGGTCAGCGTTAACCGGATCCAGCAGCGGCTCAGCCACCGCATCCGCCAGGCGATCAACTGCCGGTTCCAGCGCGTCATTTTCCACTTCCAGATAAAAGGCGGTGCGGTAGGAGGCTGTGCTGGCGTTGTGGCTGCCGCCATGCTTTTTCAGGAATTCAGCCAGGTTGTCGGGCTGCGGGTAGTGCTTTGAACCCATCAGCACCATATGCTCAAGGTAGTGCGCCAGTCCTGCCTGCTGATCGGGATCGTCCAGCGATCCTATCGGCAGCGTCAGCGCCGCCAGCGATTTCGGTGCCACAGGATCGGAAACCAGTAATACCGTCATCCCATTATCAAGCCGGATAGCCTGATAGTGGCGGGGATCCTGTTCACTTTTGCGAATAGTGTCGTTAACCGGCTGCCAGCCTGATGATGCCTGCGCCGGCGCTGTGCAAGCCACCAGGCTTAACATTAGCGCCGCTATCCAGCGTGCGTGTACCCGCATGTAAACCCCTCTCGTTTCCCGATAAACCGCCAATGTCGGACGCGGCGGCTCAAAGCAGAGCAAAATTTCTGTGTAATGAGTCAGTCAGCAAAAACGCCTTCTGATCGGCTATTCATCATCCTGATGTGCAGCCAGCACCGGTAAATACCAGCGCTGTGCCGCCTCAGTTATCTGCTGTAGTTGTGGCTCATCCAGCACCCGGCAAAGACGTTGCAGATAGGGATCGCTGCCTTCACCCTCAAGCTGATAGTTGCCTGACCAGGCCGTCAGCAGGCGATTACGCGCCTTAAGCTGGGTTGCCTCATCAGTCAGTAACTGCTGACTTTTTTTGTCGTAGCTGGCGGTCAGCCATGCGCCGCCACTTTTATTAAGCAGCATCAGCGGCTGACGCATACCCGCGAGATACCCCGTGACATACTCATTCAGCACAGCAATCGCCTCTGCCTGCGACACGGCAAGGAAGCACCAGCGGCTCTGCTGCCGGCCAAACATCCGGCTGCTGCCGGTGCCGCCCAGCGCGCAGTAGACCAGATGTTCCAGCCAGAGTAGCAGTCCGTCGTTCATGTTGAGTACGCCAGGCCGCCAGCGCAGCAATCCATCACTCTGAACCTGCGTCAGCCACCCGGTTAAGCTGACCTGCTCCAGTTGCAGATTCACTTCCCAGCTCTCGCCGTCGCTGCGCTGGGTGACCACTTCTGCCGCTACTTCCTGCATCTCATCGCGCTGTGCCTGCCAGAACAGCTCACCAAATGCGCCATAAGGCAGATTACCGGCCGCACGATGGTGCGCATAGAGCCGCTGAGTATCCTCGCCTTCGACCAGCGCATTCAGCAACTGCGCGTTGATCTGATAACGCTCAAGGTTGTCGAGCGCAAACGGCTCGCTGTCGGGCAGTTCGTTCTCCTCCAGCCAGAAACTCACGCCAAGCCGCTGGTGGAACCAGGCCCGGACCGGATGTCGCCAGAAGCGCAGAAACGCCTCCAGCGTGAGCGCATCAATTAACGGCGCCTCCAGTGGCTGCACAAAATCGGGCTGGGGCTGCCCCGCGCCCCGCGCAGCAGGCAGCCACTCACGGGCGAAACTTTGCAGTCTGGCAGCAGGCTGGAAGTTTTCGGCGGCAAACGGCATCCGGCTGTGCAGGTGCTGCAGGTGCATCCGCACCCGTTCGGCACTCTCATCCAGCTCAAGATGGCCATCACCGTCCAGATAAAAACTCTGTCCAATGTAATCCAGCAGATCTGTGACCAGCACCGAGGGGTAGCGTTCCGTATTATCCTGAATCGCCCGGCCGATATAACTGATATAGAGCTGCTGCTGCGCCGAAATCATCGCCTCCAGGAAGAGATAGCGGTCATCATCGCGGCGACTGCGGTCGCCTTTGCGGGACTGCTGCTGCATCAGATCAAAACCTAACGGTGCTAAAGTTCGGGGATAGACGCCGTCGTTCATGCCCAGCAAACAGACCAGCTGAAAAGGAATGGAGCGCATCGGCATCAGGGTACAGAAGTTAATCTGCCCCGCCAGGAAACGCTGACTGATGCGCTGTTGATCAAGCCGGCTACGCAGATCATCGCGCAACAGCGCCACCGGAATCGCCTCTTCAAACCGCGCATCCATGCCATATTCAATCAATTGCTGCCACTGCTCTTCCACCAGCAGCAAGGCGGCCTCGGTTTCTGCATCGGGGCTGAAAAAGGCATTGAGCAGTTCCCGGCACATGGGCAGCCAGGCCGCCAGTGGCCGGGGTTCGGCAAGCAGCTGCCGCCAGTGATTAAGCCGGGAGAGCAGCTCGGCCAGATGTCCCGCCAGCTCCCCCACCAGACCACCCGACTCGTCATAAGGCAGAATTCCTTCCCAGTCACCGTTGTGGCTCTCCATCGCATAACCCAGCAGCATACGCTGCAGGCCAAAGCGCCAGGTGTGCTGGCCGGTGACCGGAAGTGACAGGGCTTCTACGCTGGCATCATCCAGCCCCCAACGTACCCCCGATTCGCTGACCCAGCGCCGCAGTAAACGCAGGCCACTTTCATCAATGGCAAAGTGGGAAGCGAGCGCCGGGACATCGAGCAGCGCCAGCACATCCTCCGAGACAAAACGGCTGTCTGGTAGTGCCAGCAGATGCAAAAACGCCACAATGGCCGGATGAGCCTGACTGGCACGGCGATCTGAAATCGCAAACGGCAGATAGCGATCGGCAGGTGCATTGGCGAACACCGCCTGAATAAAAGGGGCGTAGGCGTCGATATCCGCCACCATGACGATGATGTCACGTGCTTTCAGCGTCGGATCGGCCTCCATCATCGCCAGCAGATGATCCTGCAGCACTTCAACTTCGCGCTGGGCACTGTGGCAGACCTGCACCGCAATTGACCTATCTTCCGGATCCAGGCAGCGCTTCTGATCGCTGTGTGCCAGTTCCGCCGCATTCAGTCCGATGATGGCGTTATCCTGCAGATTGAGAAGATCGTGCTGCATACAGTGCAGCAGGTTGTCCGGCTCCACATCGACAAAAGCATCGATGTCGTCGTTTGACTCCATCTGACTCAGCAGAAACAGGTTGTCACGCCCCAGCTTGCCCCAGGAGGCGAGCAAAGGGTTGGTCAGTTGCTGTTCACCGGCATCGTTAAACAGCGCCGGTGCCTGCTCAGCATCCCGGAAGAGTCCGCGTGATTCATCAGCACCATGGCGTCGGCGCTGACGACTTTGTAGTTTCGCCAGAAAAGCATAATCCTGAATATCGCCCCAGTAATCGCGGCAGGGATTGGTGAACAGCAGATGAATGTCGATGTGACGTCCCAGCGCCTGCAACGCCTGCAGATAGACCGGCGGCAGCGCAGAGATGCCACAGATAAAGACCCGTTTGGGCAGATTTTCCGGCGTGCTTTTCGCCTGATCCAGCGTCTGGATAAATCGCGCATAGAGGTTGGCGCGGTGCCATTCAGGCTGGCGCAGGGCCTGGGTATAACTCACCAGATCGCGCCACAGGGCGGCCTGCCAGCGCTGCGCCTCGCCCAGCCCCTCAATGGTTTCGCCACGCTCCCAGCTGTTGAGCCAGTCGGCACGATAGACCAGATACTGGTCGAACAGATCGGCCACGCGGGAGCTGAGCTGAAACAGTTTACGCTTGTCTCCATCGTCATGGAGATAGTGGCGCAGAGAAGCAAACTCTTCGTGCTTCAGCATCTCCGGCAGCCGGTGCATCAGCTTCCAGCCCATGCTGGCCTTACTGAAAGCACTCTCTACCGGGATATCGGGCAGTACGCGGACGAACATCTCCCAGATAAAACTGGCGGGCAGCGGAAATTCGATATTAGCAGCAATACCAAAGGTTTGCGCCAGCTCCATCTGCAGCCACTGCGCCATACCCGGACTCTGCACCAGCACCATTTCTGAGGCGAAAGGATCATCAAGAGGGTCATGTTTAATCACCGCAGCCGCCAGAATCTTCAGCACATCAAGCTGATTTGAGTGATAAACGTGAAACATGAAAACTCCTGTGATAACTCAGAACGTGACTGCGGTATTGCGGCTCTGTCACTTTACCGCGTATCGCGGTTGAAACCCATCAAAAGGGCGACCGGGGAGAGTTAACATCGCAGCCGCGTCAGGGTGGCACGGCGCTGATAAGGCCCCGTCACGTCAGCCCGATCCAGGGTGCAACCTGAAGGGCCGCTCTGCTGTTGCAGTATTGAGGTCCAGCCGGGACTCTCATGTCCCATCAGTTGCTGCTCAGCCACCCGCCATGCCTCACGCTGATACCACTGCTGGCTGAATCCCAGTGCAAGGGCGCGATGATAGTGCAACAGCGTGCTGCTGCTTAATGCCATTAACAGCAGAGCAAACAACACTTCCGGCAGGCTGAATCCACCGCGCTTACTGGCAGGTGGCCGGGGGCGTGAGCGGGCAGTAATCGATCCAGCCGTGCGGCAACGCGGTAATCTGATTGCCCCGTAACCGCACCCACTGCCAGACCGCCATACCACTGCCGCTGGCCTCCCCTTTAAGCAGACCTTCATCCTTTTCACCTCGTTGTAAACAGCTGCGCCAGCCCTGGCGATCATCCTGCTGACAGCTGGCCGCCTCACTGGCTGACCAGCTCAGGGAGAAGCCCCATTGCAGCGCAGACTGCGCGCGCCAGAAATCCTGAATAAACTGCTGCTCATCCGCCAGCAGTCGCATTCCCTGCTCAGACATCTTACGGCTGGCATGCAGCGTAAAGCTGCCGATGACCATAATCATCAACACCATGCCCAGGGCGCTGCTGCCTCGCTGCTTCACAGGTTATCTGCCTCAACCCAGCTCTCCACCGTTTCAAGCCAGCGTCCGGCCCGTCCCTGCAGCACTAACCTGACCTGCGCGCCCTGCTGGCTGACGCTGAACTTCTCCAGCGTCATAAATGCGGGATCGGAGAGCCGCTCCCAGCCCGCTGACTGACACTGGTCAACACCTCGCTGCATCTCAAGCTGCTGTTGTCGCAGGCGATAACCGTAATAGTCACTCTCTGCATGGCTCACCCCTTCCCATTTTCCGTTACTGTTCTCATCCCAGCGCAGCAGCAGGCAATTCTCTCTGATTTGCAGCGCCCCTCTGCCACACTCGCCGTGACAATAACCGGCACGTCGCACCGCTTTTTCCAGCGTCGCCATCATCTGCTGTAACTCCTGACGCAGCTGCGCCCGCTGCAGCACGCCGGCGTTCTCTGCCAGCAGCAGCGGCAGAAAACGGCCAGCACTTAACATCACGACGGCGCTGATTGCCAGGGCGATCAGCATCTCCAGCAGGCTGAATCCGGCCATTTTCAACGGCACGTCTCCTCATCCGTCATGCAGAGGCGAATACGGGCTCTTGCCGAGATAATCAGCCGCATTCGTCCGGTGCTGTTACCCAACTCAATGCTGCCCGCCCGGGCCACATTACGTCGGCCATAGAAGCCCGGTTCACCCCGGATGTCATAGAGCGCAACGCCAGCGTGCGGCGCTACGAATTGCAGCCGTTTTCGGCTATCACAGCCTGCAACGGGGCGGCTTCCGGCACCGATGCACCAGGGATCGCCAGGCCGTGACCATAAAATCAGGTCGCTATTTTGCCGGTTGGCCTGGGCACGCAGCCGAAGCAGGAATCCCTGTAGTTGCTGAGCGCTGTCGCGCAGTTGCTGCCGCTGTTGCCAGCGCTGCCAGCCATGCAGCGCGGCAACGCTCAGCATGCCGGCAATCACCATCACCAGCAGCAGTTCCGGCAGGGTAAAACCGCGTAAGTGTGCTGTTTTCATGGTGTCAGAGTGCGGGTGATGAACAGATGAAACAAGGTGTGTTGTGGCAGGCTGGAAAGCACGTCGCAGAGGAGCTTCCCCAACAGCATCAATTGGCAGAAGCGTGCGAGCGTTGCCGCAGATTTACCGGTTGGCGGGCAAAAAAAAGCCCCGGCGAAGTGCCAGGGCGTTATCTTTTATCGCGAATCAGATGGCGACAGGGGCTTTGATCGCGGGATGCGGATCGTAGCCTTCAATCTCAAAATCTTCGAACTGATAGTCAAACAGTGACGCCGGTTTGCGTTTGATAACAAGTGATGGCAGCGGACGCGGTTCACGGGTCAGCTGCAGGCGCGCCTGCTCCAGATGGTTACTGTAGAGGTGGGTATCACCGCCGGTCCAGACGAAGTCACCCACCTGCAGATCGCACTGCTGCGCCACCATGTGTACCAGCAGCGCATAGCTGGCGATGTTAAACGGCAGGCCCAGGAAGATGTCGCACGAGCGCTGATAAAGCTGGCAGGAGAGTTTGCCGTCCGCCACGTAGAACTGGAAGAACGCGTGGCAAGGGGCCAGCGCCATCTCGCTCAGCTCGCCGACGTTCCAGGCAGAAACGATAATCCGGCGTGAGTCGGGATCGCGCTTCAGCTGCTCCATCACCTGGCTTAGCTGGTCAATCTCCTGGCCGCTGGCCGTTCCCCAGCTGCGCCACTGTTTACCATAAACCGGGCCGAGATCGCCATTCTCATCCGCCCACTCATCCCAGATGGAGACGTTGTTTTCTTTGAGATAACCGATGTTGGTATCGCCTTTCAGAAACCACAGCAGCTCATGAATAATCGAGCGGATATGACATTTCTTGGTGGTGACCAGCGGAAAACCATCCTGCAGATTGAAACGCATCTGGTGACCAAAAATTGAAAGCGTACCGGTGCCGGTACGGTCAGCTTTTGGCGTGCCTTCGTGCAGCACATGTTGCATTAAATCCAGATACTGTTTCATTTTTCCTCGCGAAATTGTGGCTGCGGGCGACGACGATACGCCCAGATCATCATAATAATACCGGCAATAATCATTGGCACAGAGAGGATCTGTCCCATACTGATTCCGCCTTCAAACAGGCCAAGCTGGGCATCCGGCTGGCGGAAGAACTCAACGATAATACGGAAGGCGCCATAGCCAATCAGGAACAGGCCTGAGACGCTGCCCATCGGGCGTGGCTTACGAATAAACAGATTCAGGATGATAAACAGCACTATCCCTTCCAGCGCCAGTTCATAGAGCTGCGAAGCATGACGCGGCAGCACGCCGTAGGTGTTGAGCAGCGCCTGGTATTGCGGATTGGTGGCAGCCAGCGCGACATCTTCGCTGCGGGAGCCAGGGAACAGCATGGCATAGCGGAAGCCCGGATCGACACGGCCCCAGAGCTCACCGTTAATGAAGTTGCCGAGACGACCGGCACCCAGACCGAACGGGATCAGCGGCGCAATGAAATCAGCCACCTGGAAGAAATTACGTCGGGTGCGGCGGGCAAAGACCAGCATGACGACAATCACCCCGATGAGGCCACCGTGGAACGACATGCCGCCATCCCAGACTTTGAACAGATAGAGTGGATTTTCCAGGAACAGCGGTAAGTTGTAGAACAGCACATAGCCGATGCGTCCACCCAGGAAGACCCCCAGGAAACCGGCATAAAGCAGGTTCTCCACTTCCTCTTTTTTCCAGCCGCTGCCCGGCTGATTGGCGCGGCGGACAGCCAGCCACATGGCGAAAACAAAGCCTACCAGATACATCAGACCGTACCAGTGAAGCGAAACCGGTCCAATCGAGAAGATCACCGGATCGAACTGCGGAAATGCAATATAGCCGTTATTCATCATTCACCGTCTATTTTTCAACCCTGAAAAGGGGCGTTGTCAGGCACATAAATTAAGGCTGCGCATCATAGCACAGCCGGTTTTGTGAATTGTCCCGCAAATGTAAACGCGGATAACGCCCAGAGTCTGACTCGTCAGGCGTACATTGTTGCAGTCAGTCTGGTCACGGACAGCGCGCAACAACCGGAGCGTACACATAGTACGTGAGGATTGTGAGCACTGCCCGGGGCCAGAATGGCAAATAAAATAGCCTGACCCGTCAGGCGTACATTGTTGCAGCCAGTCTGGTCACGGACAGCGCGCAACAACCGGAGCGTACACGTAGTACGTGAGGATTACTCGCTGTGCTCGCCCCTTCAGGGCCGCCCTGACGGGCGTTCAGGTTGCTAAACAGCCTGTGTGAGCACTGCCCGGGGCCAGAATGGCAAATAAAATAGCCTGAAGTGGCGCTTAGCGACCGCCGCGGATTAATCCACCCAGCCCTCGACGCTCCATAAAGGTCGAGACCAGATGACGAACCTCGGTGGCGGTATGAGCATTCATCCCCTGCTCACTGAGCTGCTGCGCCTCTTCGTGATCCAGATGGCGCAGCAGGTATTTCACCCGCGGTACGTTTTTGCCGTTCATGCTGAGATGGTGATATCCCAGCCCGACCAGCAGCGCCACGCACATTGGATCGCCAGCCATTTCACCACACAGGCACAGTTCCAGATTGGCCAGACGGGCTTCCTGCGCAATCGTATTTAGTGCGCGCAGCATCGCCGGATGCAGCGAGTCGTAGAGATTGGCCACGCGGGTGTTGTTGCGATCCACCGCCAGCAGATACTGGGTCAGATCGTTGGTGCCAACCGAGACAAAATCGACCCGTGACGCCAGATGCGGGATCATAAATAGCATCGACGGCACTTCAATCATGATGCCGATGCGCGGCGCGGGGATCGTATAGCCCAGCATCTCTTCGACTTCGCGTCCTGCGCGATCGATCAGCTTTTTCGCTTCGTCGATCTCATCGATATGGCTGATCATCGGCAGCAGAATACTGAGGTTGCCGGATGCGGCGTTAGCACGCAGCATCGCGCGCACCTGCACCAGGAAAATTTCCGGCTGGTCAAGCGTCAGGCGGATGCCGCGCCAGCCCAGACAGGGATTCTCTTCACTGATCGGCATGTAGGGTAGCTGTTTATCTGCCCCCACATCCAGGGTCCGCAGCGTCACAGGCTTGTTGTGAAACAGCTGTAACATGCCCTGATACTGTGCCACCTGCTCCTCTTCCGACGGGAAGCCGTTCTGCAGCATAAACGGGATTTCGGTGCGGTAGAGACCGATGCCATCCACCCAGTTGCCCAGCGTCTGCTCATGCTCCGGGCTTAATCCGGCATTCAGCATCACCTGCACGCGCTCGCCGCTTTTCAGCTCACCGGGCTGATCGACCACGCCCTCCGCCATTTTGCTCAGCGCATTCTCTTCGCTGATCAAACGCTGGTACTCCTGCACCAGCACCGGCTCGGGATCGATCAACAGCTCACCGCGATAACCGTCGACGATCAGCAAACGTTTGTTGAGCTGATGGGGCTGGATATCAGCGCCCATGACGGTCGGGATCCCCATCGCGCGGGTCAGAATCGCCGCATGGGAGTTGGCTGCGCCGTCACGCACCACCACGCCCGCCAGCCGCTCATGCGGCAGCTCAGCTAAGGTGGTGGCAGTCAGCTCATCGGCCACCAGCACAAAGCGTTCCGGCCAGGCATTGGTGCCGACCAGCGTATCGTCAAGGTGAAACAGCAGGCGCTGACCCAGCACCCGCAGATCGCCTGCACGTTCACGCAGGTAGGTGTCCGTCAGGCTGGCAAACTGTTCAGCAAACTTCTCGATGACCTGTTTCACTGCCCATTCGGCGACCGATCCGCGTTCGATCTCATCGAACAGATCTTTTTTCAGTCGGGCATCGGTTAACAGGTGAGAGTAAAGGTCGAAAATGGCCGCACTCTCTTTCTGAGCGCTGGCGCTGAAGCGTTTACTGAAGCGACGAAATTCACTGGTGGCTTCGCTCATGGCGAGCGACAGACGCTCACGTTCGCGATGAACATCCAGCGTTGAGGCAGCCGAAACCTGATCGAGCAGTGGCTGCGTCTCATCTACCCAGCCCGGTGCCACCGCCACGCCAGGCGCAGCTGCAATCGCGCGCACCCGCGTCTGCCGGAACTGACCAAACAGCTGGGCCATCTGCGACTGCGACAGCAATGCCGCCATCTGGGTGGCAAGGGTGACCAGAAACGACTCTTCGCTTTCATCAAACTGACGGTGCTCGCGCTGCTGCACCACCAGCACGCCAAGTAACTGGCGACGGCTGATAATCGGCACGCCGAGGAAGGAGCGGTAGCGCTCCTCTTTCACTGCGGGGATATATTTAAAGCTGGGATGACTCTGGGCGTCAGCAAGGTTAATCGGTTCGGCCAGACGGCCCACTAAACCGACGATCCCCTCGTCAAACGCCAGGGTCACGGTGCGGCCACGCGGTTTTTTAAGTCCGCGCGTCGCCATCAGGTAGTAGCAGTGACGATCGTGGTCGGCGAGGTAAACGGAACAGACTTCCGTATCCATCGCCAGACAGATCTCATTAACCAGGATGTCGAGTGCTTCATTGAGACGCGGCGCACTCGCCACTTTTTCTACAATTTCGCGCAACTGAGTGAGCATAAAGGGCGTGGCCTATCCTCTCTTACGTCGATGGGCAGGATTATTTCGCTGCCCCGCACTCTCCTGCATAGACATCACCACGCCAGCGAATTCCTTCATCACCCGACGATAAACGTCGCGCTTAAAGGAGACAACCTGACGCACCGGATACCAGAAACTGACCCAGCGCCAGCCATCGAACTCGGGCGTGCTGCTGTGCTGCACATTGATATCCGCGTCATTACACATTAACTGCAGAAGAAACCACTTTTGTTTCTGGCCGATACATACCGGCTTTGTGTCCCAACGCACCAAACGTTTTGGCAACTTGTAACGTAACCAGTTACGGGTAGAAGCAAGTATTCGAACATCTTTCCGGTGTAATCCGACCTCTTCGAACAGTTCGCGATACATCGCCTGTTCTGCGGTTTCACCGGGATTGATGCCTCCCTGAGGAAATTGCCAGGAGTGCTGTCCAAAGCGCCTGGCCCATAACACTTGTCCCTGCCGGTTACAGATTACGATACCAACATTCGGGCGGTAGCCATCATCATCGATCACCGGACTACCTCAAAGCAAAATTTGAATGAGCTGATTGTTTCACACTCCTTACAGGCGGTAAACCACTGGATTCACGGGGGGTTAAGCCATCAGCGTCGGGATAACTCACAGAAAATGGCAAAGTTATAAACAATGACCGTGAAAAAGATCGATCTTATTCACCTTTTCTGTGGATAGCTTTGTGCAGAACGCGGGAGTTATCTGAATAACCTTTTCCATGCGCGCTGGAGAGCCGAAAAAAGATAACAACACATACATATGATTTTTAATGATATTAAATCAAAAATCTTATCGATAAATCTTTCATAAACAGTGAATATTTTCATGGCAACTGACAATTGCTTAAAATATAAGCACACTGCTTTTTATCCACAGATAATCGCTCAGGGTTAGGCCAGAGCGGCGAAATAATGGCCAGATCGTGAAAAGTCAAGGCTGTAAATGGAACCAGTACCGCACTCAGTCGGTGGTTATCCCATTTTTCTGTGGATAACCGGGCTGGAGATCCTGTTCATTGTTGCGGGTAAGCTGGGATAACCCTGAAGCATTCAGGGCGGCGAGCATGCAATCCGCTAAAAAAAGCACGATCTATCATGTTATTATCGATCCCTGACGCGGATTATTTAAGTGAGAAACGTGACTCACCTGCTGTTGTACAAATTTTAATCATTGCGAGTGTTCACCATGAGTTACCAGCCAGGACCACCCGAAGATGAAGCCAGCCTGCTGGCACGCGCGCAGGATTTAGCCGGTTTGACCCTGGAAACCCTGGCCGCGCGCGCCGGTCTGCCCATGCCTGCGGATCTTAAACGCGACAAGGGCTGGGTCGGCATCCTGCTGGAGTGGCATCTTGGTGCCAGCGCAGGCAGCAAAGCGGAGCAGGACTTTGCCCATCTGGGTATCGAACTGAAAACTATCCCGATTGATGCGGAGGGTAAACCGCTGGAAACCACCTTTGTCTGCGTGGCACCTCTGACCGGCAACAGCGGCGTGACCTGGCTCACCAGCCATGTGCGCCACAAGCTGGCGCGGGTATTGTGGATCCCGGTTGAAGGCGGGCGTGAGATTCCGCTGCGGGAACGCCGTGTCGGCGCGCCGCTGTTATGGAGCCCCGATGCGGAAGAAGATGAGATGCTGCGGCAGGACTGGGAAGAGCTGATGGATATGATTGTGCTGGGTCGCGTAGAGCAGATTACCGCGCGACATGGTGCCTGGCTGCAAATCCGGCCCAAAGCCGCCAATAGCAAAGCGCTGACAGAAGGAATCGGCGATCAGGGCCAGCCAATCATGACGCTGCCGCGCGGTTTCTACCTGAAGAAAAGCTTCACCGGGCCCCTGCTGGCGCGTCATTTTCTCCTCTGAACGTCGCCACCCGCGTTGATGTGTCGCAATTTTGTGGGAGATCGGCGAGTTGAATGCGTATAATCGCCGTTTACTTTTCGTTTAGGATTAAATGTCGGTATGTTTGAGTGGATTTCCGATCCCAACGCCTGGCTGGCGCTGGGCACCCTGACCATCCTTGAGGTGGTGCTGGGTATTGATAACATCATTTTCCTGTCGCTGGTGGTCGCTAAACTGCCAAAACACCAGCAAGCCAGCGCGCGTCGCATTGGTCTGATGGGCGCGATGCTGATGCGTCTTGGCCTGCTGGCTTCTATCGCCTGGGTAGCCCGTCTGACTAATCCGCTCTTTACGCTGATGGATCATGCGTTCTCGGCGCGCGATCTGATTCTGCTGTTCGGCGGACTGTTCCTTCTGTGGAAATCGAGCATGGAGATCCATGAAACGATCGAAGGCAGCGAAGGCGAACACAACACCCGCGTCCATTCCTTCCTGGGTGCGATTGTGCAGATCATGATGCTCGACATTATTTTCAGCCTCGACTCGGTGATCACGGCCATCGGCCTCTCCGATCATCTGTTCATTATGATGGCGGCGGTGGTTATTGCCGTGCTGATGATGATGTTCGCTGCTCGCGCGATCGGTGAGTTTGTTGACCGCCATCCGTCAGTGAAAATGCTGGCTCTCTCTTTCCTGATTCTGGTCGGTTTCACCCTGATCCTGGAGAGTTTTGCGGTCCACGTACCAAAAGGTTACATTTATTTCGCTATGTTCTTCTCAATGGCGGTTGAGTGTCTTAACCTGATGCGCAGTAAGAAAAAGCACGCCTGATAAAGTCAAGGGCGAGCCTGCTCGCCCGGTTATTTTCAGATTTCTACGATTAACCCCGCCGGCAAAACCATTTATTACTACACTGTTTGCACTTGACCATTTGTGAGGATTTGGCGTGATGAAAGGGTTGGCAGGAGTAGCACTGGTGATGGTAACCGCCGCATTCTTAAGTGGATGCAGTTCTGATTATGTCATGGCGACCAAAGATGGCCGGATGATCATGACCGAAGGCAAGCCGAGCATCGATAAAGAGACCGGTCTGGTGGAGTACACAGACCAGACAGGTCATATGGTGCAGATTAACAGCGATGAGGTTTCGACGATCATTGAACGTTAAGTGCCCGATTTAATCGCCTGCCACCGATTCCCGGCTGGCAGGTGATTTCCCCGACTTTTCCCCCTTCCTTACCCGCCATTGCTCGCGCTATAGTCCCTGAGGACACAACATTCCATTCCATAAAGAAAAGGAAGCTGGCAATGCACTATCATCGTATTCCCCACAGCACGCTGGAAGTGAGTCAGCTGGGGTTGGGCACCATGACGTTTGGCGAACAGAACAGCGAAGCCGACGCCCATGCTCAACTGGATTTAGCTATCCGTTCCGGCATCAACTTTATTGATACTGCCGAGATGTATCCGGTGCCCCCGCGTCCGGAAACCCAGGGTCTGACCGAACAATATATTGGCAGCTGGCTTAAACAGCGCGGCAGCCGCGACAAAATCATTCTGGCCAGTAAAGTGGCCGGGCCTTCACGTGGCAATGATGCGTCGATTCGCCCGGATATGGCGCTGGACCGTAAAAACATCCGCGCAGCACTCGATGCCAGCCTGAAACGCCTGAATACTGACTACCTTGACCTCTACCAGCTGCACTGGCCACAGCGTCAGACCAACTATTTTGGCAAGCTCGGCTATCAGTACAGCGAAACCACTGCTCAGGTGACGCTGCTGGAGACGCTGGAAGCGCTGACCGAACAGGTGCGCGCCGGTAAGATCCGCTATATCGGGGTGTCGAACGAAACCGCGTGGGGCGTGATGCGCTATCTGCAGCTGGCGGAGAAGCATGAACTGCCGCGCATTATCAGCATTCAGAATCCTTACAGCCTGCTGAACCGCAGCTTTGAAGTAGGTCTGGCCGAAATCAGCCAGCATGAAGGCGTAGAGCTGCTGGCGTATTCCAGCCTAGCGTTTGGTACGCTGAGCGGTAAATACCTGAATGGCGCACAGCCTGCGGGTGCACGCAACACGTTGTTCAGCCGCTTTACCCGCTACAGCGGCGAGCAGTCACAAAAGGCGATTGCCGAATATGTAGCACTGGCTCAGCAGCATCAGATCGACCCGTCGCAGATGGCTCTCGCCTATGTGCGTCAGCAGCCGTTTGTGGCCAGCACGCTGCTGGGCGCCACCACGCCTGAACAGTTGCAGATCAATATCGACAGCTTCAATCTGACCTTAAATGCAGAGATCCTGGAAGGCATTGAGGCGATCCACCGTCGTTATACCTATCCGGCTCCCTGAGCGTTCTGTTGCCAGCTGCCGCGATGGCGGCTGGCATCTCTTACAGGTCGCGATAATAGAGTTTTACCGGCTTAGCGGGATACTCCAGCGCTTCGCCCTGTGGCAGCCAGCCATAACGTTCGTAGTAGCCCCCAAACGTTGACCATAGCCATAACCGTGGATAGCCCCGTGCCTGTGCATAGGCGATGACATGCTGCTGCAGCGCCTCACTGACACCTTTGCCGCGCACCGACTCATCAACATAGAGCGCCGCCAGCCAGGGGAAAAGATCCTGACGGCTGATCAGGTCGCAGCGCCAGAATCCCACCGTGCCGACTGCCCTGTCCCCCTCCACGGCAACGAAAGTCACCGGAAAATCAGCACCGATAAGGCTGCTGTTCACCACACTGCCAAAGAACGCCCGGCTGGTGGCTTCACCAAATGCGCGCCACTGCCAGTCAATGATCTGATCGGCAAATTGGGGGGCATCGCTGAGCGATACAATCTCGATCACATCAGTTTCCCCTGAAAGATCGGGACTGAATCAAACAGGAAGCCATCAAAGTCAGGCGCATCGGCATCGGAAAGTTCCAGCAGCGTATTCTTGACGTTCTCAAGGTGCTGCCAGGTAGATTGCCAGGCCCCCATCACATCACGCCGACGCAGAGCGGCCAGGATTGTCTGGTGATCGCCGAGCCACTTCAGGCGATAGGCGCGGGTTTCAAACTGCGGGCGCAGCTGCTGCCAGAGCGGGCTGCTGTCATGATGGCGCCAGATACTGGTGACGGTATCGAGCAGCATCTGATTCTGACTGGCACCCGCCAGCAGCAGATGAAACAACTTGTCGTTGTCCTGACTGCTGTCGTTGGCGGCGATGGCACGCTGCTCCTGTTCCAGCGTTCGGCGCAGATTTTCGATGTCCGCTTTGGTCGCCATTTTTGCGGCAAAGGCTGCAATATTGCTCTCCAGCAACTGACGTGCCTGTAGCATTTCAAACGGGCCAACGTCGCTGCGGAAGAAGGCCTCTTCTTCATCATCACTGGCGGAAGGAATACGCATCACATAGACGCCGGAGCTCTGGCGGATATCCACCGTACCTTCCAGCTCCAGCATCAATAATGCCTCGCGCACGATGGTCCGGCTGACGCCCCAGGTTTCAGCCAGCTGACGTTCAGGCGGCAGGCGCGATCCCACCGGATAGTGCCCGTCACAGATCTGCTGACGCAGGTGCTGACCAATTTCCTGATACTGCTTTTTTTCTTGCGGCGCTTCGGCTTTGTCCACACTGTCACCCTTTGCAATCAATGCGCTAACGGCATTGCCGCGGTTCCCTGCGCGACAATGCCCGCGAACCGGAGAGGCTGGCTCGCAAACTGTGGCTCAGTGTATCAAAGCCAGCGCCTGATCGAGTACCTTTGCACCATTCAGCGTGCCGTAAGCAACCGTATCGATCACCGCGATGGGCAACTGATAGCTGTCGGTGAGTTTTCGGTTCTCCTCCAGTTTGAAGCGCACCTGTGGCCCGAGCAGCACGACCACCACCTCGTTGCCATAGTTTTGCAGCTCTTCACGCAGGTTTTGCTCCGGAATGGCGTAGATCTGGAATGCCAGTCCGCGAGCGGCAGCCTCTTTTTCCATCCGCGTCACCACCATTGAGGTCGACATGCCCGCAGCACAGGCCAGAACAATTCTTTTCATGCTCGTTTCCTCGCGTTATTTCGGCTCATCATCAAGCCACAGGGTAAATTGCTGCGTGTCGCGCAGCGTACGGAACCAGTGGGCAGATTTCTTCATACGGCGCTGACGCTGCTTATCTAAGTCGATTTCGATAAGACCATAGCGATTTTTAAAGGCATTCATTGGCGAAACATTGTCGGTAAACGCCCACAGCATATAGCCCTGACAGTTAATCCCCGCCTGACTGGCGCGTATCGCCTGATGCAGGTGCTCGCTGATAAACGCAATGCGGTAATCGTCCTGAATCTCCCCGTCGGCATTTTTGAACTGCGCTTCGTTCTCAATTCCCATACCGCTTTCCGCCACAAACCACGGGATATTGCCGTACTCATCGCGCATCCGCTGCGCCATATCCCAGATAATTTCAGGCTGAATTTCCCAGCCGCGCGAAGGGTTCATCCGTCGCCCCGGCAGTTCAAAGTGTTCGTAATACCAGGCGGGATGAAAGGGTGTCCCGGGATGCCAGGCGCGGGACGGTGCCTTGACGCGATGCGGATAGTAGAGATTAAGCCCGACCTCATCGACGGTATTGGCGGCAATAATCGCCAGCTCTTCCGGGGTGGTTTCCCACTCAATCTGATGCTTATCAAGCAGCGCCAGCAGCTCCGCCGGATACTCGCCTTTAATGGCGGGATCGAGAAACACCCGGTTGTAGAACAGGTCATAAATATGCGCCGCCTTCTGGTCGTGCGGGGCTGACGATCGCGGATAGGTGACTTCCGGATTGAGTATGGTACCAATGCGACCGGCATAGCCTGCTGCGCGGAACAGCTGCACTACCCGGGCGGTCGCGAGATTCTTGTGGTGGTTCCACTGCATCCATTTATGGGTGTTCTGCTCATAAGGCCAGCGCAGCGCGTCGAGATAGACGCGGGTCTGCACCACAATCGGCTCGTTAAACACAAACCAGCGCGTGACCCGACCGGCATAGCGTTTAAACACCTGTTCGACATAACGGATAAAGAGTTCAACGACATGCTTTGACTGCCAGCCGCCATACTGCGCCAGCAGCGTGGCGGGCAGCTCGTAATGCTCCAGACAGAGCATCAGTTCAATGCCCTGGCGCTGCATTTCATCAATCAGCCGGTCATAGTAAGCCGCGTATTCCTCATCGACCGTGGCGGTTTCGTAATCGATCAGGAAACGCGACCAGTTGATTGAAGTGCGGTAGTGGGTCAGCCCGCTGGCCTTCATTAGCGCCACATCCTCACTAAATCGGTTGATAAAGTCGGTGGCAACCGCCGGGCCATAACCGTTGTACCAGACGTGACGATCCTGCTGATACCAGGCGTCAGGCCAGGAGTCCTGCCCCGCTTTTTTCCGCTCCAGCCTTCCGTCTGCCAGGCGGAGGCAGCAGCCCCCAGAATGAAATTCTCAGGTATGTGGACAGTCTGACGACTCATAACACCTCCGTACGGTTGGGGTTCAGCTCAGGTTGCAGGCTCTTTGCTTCCGCTGCATCCGCCCGGCGGGCTGCGACTTTCACAAATGGCAGATAGATAAGTACTGACACCAGAATGCAGACGATTTGCGTCACCACCGCGCCCATCGATCCGGCCGTTGAAAGCCAGGCATTGATAATCGGAGGCGTGGTCCAGGGCACCATCACCACGGCTTTCCCGGCAAATCCCATCACCGTAGCGAAGTAGCCGATAGAACCTGTCACCAGCGGTGTGATGATGAAAGGGATAGCGAGGATCGGGTTAAGCATAATCGGCATACCAAATATCACCGGCTCGTTTATATTGAAAATGCCTGGCCCGAACGACAGTTTGGCGATTTCACGCATCTCTTTGCGTCGCGTTGCCAGCATCACGGCGGTGAGCAGCCCGATGGTCAGGCCGGAACCGCCGATGCTCATATAAACATCCCAGAACGGCATCGTGATGATGTTCGGTGCCTCTTTTCCCTGCTCAAAAGCGGTCATGTTGACCATAATCGCGCCCAGCAACAGCGGCTCACGGATCGGCTTCACCATCTGGTTGCCGTGAATACCAATTACCCAGAATAGCTGGGCAACGAACATCAGAATCAGAATGCCCCACAGGCTCTGCACCACCGACTCCAGCGGCTGCTGCACCACCTGGTATACCGCGTCGTAAAGGTACATGCCGGTGACACGATGGAAGATAAAGCCAAAGGTCGCTATCAGCGTCACGGTGATAATTGAGGGGATCAGCGCGGAGAAAGAGGCGGCCACGTTGGGCGGCACGGTGTCGGGCATTTTGATTTTCAGCCGTTCAACCTGTTCGAGGCGGCAGTAGATCTCTACCGACAGAATGGCGATAAACATGCCGAGAAACAGGCTTTTGGTATCGGAGAATTGTTTGGCCAGCACGTCGGTGACCAGGTGCATCTGCCCATCGACCATCATCTGTAAGGTGGTCGGCGTCACGGATACAAAGCAGATGATCGCCAGCAGGCCGGGAAACAGCGTTTTTATACCGTTGATGCGCCCAAGCTCAATACCAATCAGAAACACCGCACCAATGTTGAGAAAGCTGAGCGTGGCGTAATTGATACTGCTGGTGATGGGCTTGAGGTCAGCTAAAAAAGCCAGGGCAGCAAAGCTGGCAAGCCCATTTTTGCTGTCCAGCACCATGTTAGAGATCAATACCGAGAAGGCGCCAACAATGATCACCGGCATCAGGGTAATGAACGAGGCTTTAATCGCCATGATGTAGCGATAACTGTTAAAGCGGGTGGCAAAGCTGCCCAGGGAATCGATAAGGCGGTCCTGTAGAGACATGATCAACCCTCAGAGATGTAAGATCGGTATTCCTGTAATCGTCGTGGTCTTCCCTGTTAGTGGCATACCAAAATGACGAATCCCCTCGGTTTTTTCTGTGACGAACCTCCCGGAAACGTTTATTGGCATTCCAGTATGATTAAAACGGCCAATTTGGCATACCAATAGCGGAGGCGTTATGGATTACGAACAGACCATGATGGAATTGCTGATCAATGCAGGGGAAGCCCGTTCGTCGGCGATGATGGCGATTCAGTGTGCGCGCAAACGCGACTGGGCCGGGGCTGACGCGGCGCTGGCTGCTTCAGATACCGCGGCAAAAGCGGCACATAAAATTCAGACCGCGTTGATTGGTGCAGACGAGGGAAGCGGAAAATTGCCGGTCACGCTGATTCTGGTGCATGCGCAGGATCATCTGATGAATGCCATGCTGTGCCGCGAGCTGGCAGAGGAGCTGGTCATGCTGCGCAAAGAGATCTATGGCTGACAGGCGGCGCGCTGGCCGCCCGAGAGAGGTGATTAGCTGATTTCCAGTGCCAGTAACGACTCAATAGTCTGCGCGCGGCGGATCTCGCGCGGCTGGCCCTGCTCAAACAGGACTTCCGGGATCAGCGGACGGCTGTTGTAGTTAGAGGACATGGATGCGCCGTAAGCACCGGTGTCGTGGAACACCAGATAATCGCCAACCTTTGCCGCCGGAATCGCGCGCGGTTCGACCATGCCGCCCTCCAGCTGGGTAAAAACATCACCCGATTCACACAGTGGGCCAGCGACCACCGTGTCGATAGTCTGCTGCTCATCAATCGCCCGCTCATCGCCCGCCATCAGCGAGATATGGTGATAGCTGCCATACATTGCGGGGCGCATCAGGTCACTGAAACCGGCATCGACCAGCACAAAGTGACGGCTGCCCATCGACTTAACCGCCCGTACCTGAGAGACCAGCACACCCGCCTCGGCCACCAGGAAACGGCCTGGTTCGATCTCCAGCTTTATCGCGTGACCCAGATGCTGGGCGATACGCTGCCGTGCTGCATCCCACAGGCCGAAATAGTGATCGGTATCGATCGCCTCTTCGCCATAGCGATAAGGCACAGAGAGGCCGCCGCCCGCAGAGATCGCGGTCAGATCCTGACCCGACGCCATCACCAGTTCGACCATCGCATCACAGACCTGCTGCAGATGCGCATAATCGACGCCAGAGCCGATATGCATATGAATGCCCACCAGCTGCAGGCCGTGCTGCTTAATCGCCGCCAGCGCCTCGGCTAAATCGGCGTGCCAGATACCGTGCTTGCTGTTTTCGCCACCGGTATTGGTTTTCTGACTGTGGCCGTGACCAAAACCAGGATTGACCCGCAGCCACACCGCATGTCCCGGTGAGACCGCGCCGAGCTGATGCAGCATATCGATCGATCCGGCATTAACCGGCACCTTTAACGCGGTCACCCGCTCCAGCGTCGGCTGATCGAACAGATCCGCGGTAAAGACGATCTCGTCACCGCCAGGCTGATAGCCCGCAGCCAGCGCACGTTCGATTTCACCCAGCGATACCGAGTCCACTTTCACACCCGCCGCGCGCATCAGGCGCAGGATATGCGTATTCGAGCAGGCCTTCTGCGCAAAGCGCACCACATCAAATGCCTGCAGCTGGGCAATACGCGCCTGAATAATCTGCGCATCATAAGCCCAGAATGGCCCGGCGTAGCGGCGTGCCAGCGGCAGCAGGTTAGCGGCGCTGAGTGCGGTTTCGGTACTCTGTAAGGAACGTGGCATGGCAATTCTCCTGTGGCAATAACGGCATTAAGCCAGAATCGTGTCATAGCGAAAAATATCTGTTTTAATATCATCTATGCAGAATCGATATAGGAAGGGTACGTGGCGAACATTAACTGGCGGCATATCGAGATTTTTCATGCGGTGATGACCAGCGGCAATCTGACTCAGGCCGCGACACTGCTGCACACCTCACAGCCGACGGTGAGCCGGGAGCTGGCACGCCTGGAGCAGCAGCTGGGATTAGAGTTGTTCGGACGGGTACGCGGTCGCCTGCAACCGACGGTGCAGGGATTGCGTCTGTTTGAAGAGGTGCAGCGATCCTGGTACGGTCTGGACCGCATCATGGAAGCGGCTGAAGGGCTGCGCCAGTTCCGTCAGGGTGAGCTGTCGATCGCCTGCCTGCCCGTTTTTTCGCAGTCGCTGCTGCCACCACTGTGTCAGCCCTTTTTACAGCGCTACCCGGATGTGAGCCTGAATGTGATTCCGCAGGAGTCGCCGCTGCTGGAGGAGTGGCTGTCAGCACAGCGCTATGATATCGGCTTAACTGAAACTCAGCACGCTCCGGCCGGTACTGACCGTCTCGCCCTGCTCACCTGCGATGAAGTGTGTGTATTGCCTCAGCATCACCCTCTGAGTCAGCGTACAGAGCTGACGCCGCACGATTTTGCGGGCGAACAGTATGTGAGCCTGTCGCGCAGTGACAGCTATCGTCAGTTGCTGGATGCGCTGTTTCATGAGCAGGGCGTCGAGCGGCGTCTGGTGATGGAAACGCACAGTGCCGCTTCGGTGTGCGCCATGGTCAGAGCGGGCGTGGGCATTTCGATTGTGAATCCGCTGACGGCGCTGGATTACGCCGACAGCGGTGTGGTGATGCGTAAGTTCAGCGTGGCGGTACCCTTTACCGTCAGCCTGGTGAGGCCGCAGCACCGGCCTGCGTCGGCGCTGGTCGATGCCTTTGTCAGCCATCTGCAACGGCAGGTGGCTGACTTTCCGGCACGTATCGCCGCCCGCCTGGCTTAAGCGCGAACCCTGGCGGCTGCGCGGCCCGCTTTGCGGAAGGTGATCAGACAGATCAACAGGCCGATTGCCGCCAGCGCAGCGGCAGCAACCGGCACCGCCGTCAGGCCATATCCACGGCCAATCACCGCACCGCCGACCCAGGCACCCAGCGCATTGCCCACGTTAAACGCCGAAATGTTCAGGGTTGAGACCAGGTTAGGCGCCTCTTTGCCATGACGTACCACGTTGATCTGCAGGCCCGGCACCGTCGCAAAGGTCGCCATCGCCCACAGGAACAGGGTGATCTCCGCCAGCCACAGCGCATGGCTGGTCCAGCTGAACAGCAGCGAGAAGATGGCGATCAGGGAGAAGCTGAGGATCAGGCTGAAGGAGACTTTCCAGTCGGCCAGTTTGCCGCCAAGAATGTTACCGACCGTCAGGCCTGCGCCAATCAGGAACAGCGTCCAGCTGACGCCACGATCGCTGATGCCCGTCACCTCTAACAGCAGCGGCGCAATGTAGCTGAACAGCGCAAACATCGCCGCGGCAAAGAACACCGTCATCAGCAGTGACAGCCACAGTTTCCCGTTGGCCAGTGCACCAATTTCACTCGCCAGGTGAACCGGCTTTTCCTGTTTATTGTTGGGCAGACTCACGATCAGGGCGATAAACGCCAGCACGCCAATCACAGCCACGCCCCAGAAGGTGGCTCGCCAGCCAAACATCTGTCCGAAACTGGTCCCCAGCGGAACGCCCAGTACGTTGGCTAAGGTCAGTCCGGTAAACATCAGTGCGACAGCGGAAGCCTGACGACCGGCTGGCACCAGACTGGCGGCGACCACCGCGCCAATACCGAAGAAGGCACCGTGACAAAGCGCGGTGACGATGCGTGCCAGCATCAGCAGGTTATAATTGTAAGCCAGCGCACACAGCAGGTTGCCGACAATAAATATCACCATCAGCAGAATCAGCGTTTTTTTACGCGGCAGCCTGGCGGTGAGCAGCGCCATAATCGGCGCACCAATCGCCACGCCCAGCGCGTAGCCGCTGATCAGCCAGCCCGCCGACGGAATTGTCACCTGAAGGTCACGCGCCACCTCCGGCAGCAATCCCATAATGACAAACTCAGTGGTTCCGATGGCGAACGCACTCAACGCCAGCGCCATTAATGCTACAGGCATAACACTCTCCCAATATCATTTGCAGGTGAACTGCACAGACGCGCAGCCCCTCGACGCTTATTAAAATTTGATCTGCGTCACGGTGAGCATTACAGCACAGTGCTGATGCGCGACATAGCCTGCGCGCAGCAAAGGATTATTGCCGGGGCCGCAACAATCCTGCCGCTTTGCCGGAACAAATGGCTTTGTCAGCCTGCTGGCTAATCCCGTTAAAGCGCACATAACCCAGGGTCAGGTTGTCATTTCCCGCGAACCCGTTACGCTTTTTAGTGCGTATTTAATTAATAAATCCTTAACGTTGCCGATATATCCCTAATCAATTGCCAGGTGATGTGATCAACTTCTGACGCAGGGAGAGAGAATGCAACGACTCATAGCCTTAATGGTGTTTGGCTTAACCGGCTGCTCGGTGGGTCATTATGAGTACAGTAAAGAAGCTGAAAAACGGGTGGATATGACCGTGACCGGCATTCCCACCGTGCTGGGTTTAGGCACGCTTGGTACCACCATCCCACTGACGCCGGAGTACAGCCTGACCGCCGCCCATGTGGCAAAGTTTTCGCTTTACCGGGTAAAAGCCTGGCATCCGCAATGCGATCTGGCCGTGGTCTACCACAAAAACAGCGAAATGAACCTGCCACCCAACTTTCGTAACAGCCACATCGGCGATCAGGTCAATCTCTACGGCTACAGTTTTATTTCGGCCATGCCGGTCAGTTCCAGCGGGCAGAACCTGATCAATACCACGCTGGCAAACAGCTGGAACAAATCAGACTGCGTCGTGGTGGCGGCGAATGCGGGGGTGGTTAAAGGGATGTCGGGCGGCGCAGTCTATAACGCCTCTGATGATACGCTGGCGGGCGTGATTATCGGCTACAGCAATAACATTAACGACAACGTCAGCGGTAAGACACTCTATAAGAACGTTGCGCTCTATGTGCCCTATGCACGGTTTCAGACCTGGCTGGATCAGGCGATTAAATCCTGATATCTGCTGAACGAACAGATGTAAAAAAGGCCGGAATTTCCGGCCATTTCGCATGTTTACAACGCCAAATCTGAGTAAATCTGACAGCAACAGATAAACCAGGCGCGCAGGGAACACGGTCAGAATAGGAAAGCGTCCCGCGCCAGGGATGGCGTGGGCCGAGCGGTCATGGATGACGGCTTTTACGTCTTTCCGATCTGACCGTGTTCCCTGAGCAGGCACGGTCTGACAGCGAACCGGGCCAAACTTTGTCAGCAAGCTTAAGGCCTGAAGATCAGGCCTTGTAGCGACTCATAACGATTACTTGCTGCCTGGGCGCAGTGCCGGGAACAGAATCACATCGCGGATAGTGTGGCTGTTGGTAAACAGCATCACCATACGGTCAATACCGATACCCAGACCGGCGGTTGGCGGCAGACCGTGCTCCAGTGCGGTGACATAGTCTTCGTCGTAGAACATCGCTTCGTCGTCGCCAGCATCTTTGGCATTCACCTGCTGCAGGAAACGCTCAGCCTGATCTTCCGCATCGTTCAGCTCGGAGAAACCGTTACCGATTTCACGACCGCCAATGAAGAACTCAAAGCGATCGGTGATTTCCGGGTTCTCGTCGTTACGACGGGCCAGCGGAGAGACTTCAGCCGGATATTCAGTGATGAAGGTCGGCTGAATCAGATGCGCTTCTGCGGTCTCTTCAAAGATTTCGGTTACGACGCGGCCCAGACCCCAGCTTTTCTCAACCTTGATGTGCAGTGATTGAGCAATCGCCACCGCTTTATCAAAGTCTTCCAGATCGGCCAGATCCGTTTCCGGACGGTATTTCTTGATCGCTTCACGCATGGTCAGTTTTTCAAACGGCTTACCGAAATCAAACTCCTGCTCGCCGTAAGGCACCACGGTGCTGCCCAGCACATCCTGCGCCAGCGTACGGAACAGGCTTTCGGTCAACTCGATCAGATCTTTGTAATCCGCATAAGCCATATAGAGTTCCATCATGGTGAACTCTGGGTTATGACGTGGCGAAATACCTTCGTTGCGGAAGTTACGGTTGATCTCGAACACGCGATCGAATCCGCCCACCACCAGACGCTTCAGATAAAGCTCTGGGGCGATACGCAGATACATGTCGATATCCAGCGCATTATGATGGGTGATGAACGGACGCGCAGACGCGCCGCCAGGGATCACCTGCATCATCGGGGTTTCCACTTCCATAAAGTCGCGGCCCACCATGAACTGGCGAATGCCGGCCATGATCTGTGAACGAATTCTGAAGGTGTTACGCGATTCCTCGTTGGCGATGAGATCAAGGTAACGCTGACGGTAGCGCGTTTCCTGATCGGCCAGGCCGTGGAACTTGTCCGGCAGCGGACGCAGTGCTTTGGTCAGCAGGCGCAGTTCAGAACAGTGAATCGACAGTTCGCCGGTTTTGGTTTTGAACAGTTTGCCGCGCGCGCCCAGAATATCGCCGAGATCCCACTTTTTGAACTGCTCGTTGTAGATGCCTTCAGCCAGATCGTCACGCGAGACGTAAAGCTGAATCCGGCCACCCACATCCTGCAGGGTCACGAAAGAGGCTTTACCCATGATACGACGGGTCATCATACGTCCGGCGACGCTGACTTCGATGCCGAGATCTTCAAGCTCTTCGTTGCTCTTCTCGCCATAGCTCTCATGCAGCTGTTTTGAGAGGCTGTCACGACGGAAATCGTTAGGAAACGCCACGCCATTTGCACGCAGCACGCTCAGCTTTTCGCGACGCGCTTTCAGTTCGTTATTTAACTCAACGGCGGCATCAGCGCTCTGCGGTTGTTGTTCAGACATGTCGGTTCCTTATAACCCTGCTTTTAAACTAGCTTCAATGAATCGATCCAGGTCGCCGTCCAGCACCGCCTGGGTGTTACGCGTCTCTACGCCGGTGCGCAGATCTTTGATGCGTGCATCATCGAGAACGTAAGAACGGATCTGACTTCCCCAGCCGATGTCGGACTTGTTGTCCTCCAGCGCCTGTTTCTCAGCGTTTTTCTTCTGCATCTCAAGCTCGTACAGCTTCGCTTTCATCTGCTTCATCGCCTGATCTTTGTTCTTGTGCTGAGAACGGTCATTCTGACACTGGGTGACGGTACCGGTTGGAATATGGGTAATACGTACCGCAGATTCCGTCCGGTTAACGTGCTGGCCGCCCGCCCCTGACGCACGATAGACGTCAATGCGCAGATCGGCTGGGTTGATGTCGATATCAATATCGTCATCGACTTCCGGGTAGATAAAGGCGGAGCTGAATGAGGTGTGACGACGACCGCCGGAGTCAAACGGGCTCTTACGCACCAGGCGATGTACGCCCGTTTCGGTACGCAACCAGCCAAAGGCGTAGTCGCCTGACACGCGAATGGTCACAGATTTAATGCCTGCAACTTCACCTTCAGACTCTTCGATAATTTCGGTTTTGAAGCCTTTGGCTTCAGCCCAACGCAGATACATACGCATCAGCATGCTGGCCCAGTCCTGCGCTTCGGTGCCGCCGGAACCCGCCTGCAGATCGATGTAGCAGTCGGCGCTGTCATACTCGCCAGAGAACATGCGGCGGAATTCCAGCTCGCCCAGCTTGCCCTCAAGGACATCCAGCTCGGCAACCGCTTCGTCGAAAGTCTCTTCGTCTTCCGCTTCTACCGCCAGTTCAAGCAGACCCTGCACATCTTCCAGGCCCTGCGACATCTGATCCAGCGTCTGCACGATCGCTTCCAGCGAGGAGCGCTCTTTACCCAGCGCCTGAGCACGCTCAGGTTCGTTCCAGACATCGGGCTGTTCCAGCTCGGCGTTTACTTCTTCGAGGCGTTCTTTCTTGGCATCGTAGTCAAAGATACCCCCGAAGAACGTCGCTGCGCTCACTGAGGTCCTGAATACGGTTTTTGACCGGGTTGATTTCAAACATGGCTTTAGCGTCTTTCTTATGTTCGATGGGACAGGAAATTTAACGCACAAGTTTACCCGAAACTGGCGGCAGATTGTAGCGCTGAGACAGCGGGCTGATGCCGGGGCGGCGTGACGCGTTGCATTTGCTTATCGGGCCGCGACGACAACCGCTCGCACAGCAGGTTAACGCAGGGGAAAAACAGGCTGACGCGCCTCTGCCGTGGCCGGAGACGCGCGCCCCTTATAAAAATCAAAGCGGCCAGATATGGTCAATGATCAGCTGTACCGAGCGGTTACCGCGATACTCATTGATATCCAGCTTGTAGGCCAGCTCGACCTGACGAATGCTGCTGTCGGGCCACAGGGTGGTATCGACATTAAAGGCGATCCCGTCGATCAGCGGACCGCCGTCCAGCGGTTCGACCATCACTTTCAGATGTCGCTCGCCCACCAGCCGCTGTTGCAGCAGCTTAAATTTGCCGTCAAAAGCGGGTTCCGGGAACGCCTGACCCCAGGGCCCCGCTTCGCGCAGCATCTCAGCGGTCTGCAGCGAAAACTCCTGCGGCTGCAACGCGCCATCTGACCAGATGATGCCCTGCAGAGATTCGCCATCCAGCCACTCACCGACCAGATCGGCAAAGCGCTGACGAAACTCCTCGTAGCGTGCGGTTTCCAGTGATAAGCCTGCCGCCATGGCATGACCGCCGAACTTCAGCATCAGGCCGGGATTCAGCGTATCCAGACGCTCCAGCGCGTCGCGCAGATGCAGACCGGCAATTGAGCGGCCTGAGCCTTTCAGCGTACCGTCGCCCGCCGGCGCAAAGGCAATCACCGGACGATGGAAACGCTCTTTCAGACGGGAGGCGAGGATCCCCACCACCCCCTGATGCCATTCGGGATGATAAAAAGCCAGCCCCAGCGGCAGATCGCTCTGCTCACGCTCAAGCGCCTGGCACAGCGCCAGCGCTTCGCTCTGCATGCCCTGCTCTATCTCTTTGCGCGTCTGGTTCAGCGCGTCCAGCTCACTGGCTAACATCCGTGCCTGACTGAGATCCTCAGTCATTAACAGCGCCACACCCACCGACATATCGTCGAGCCGGCCTGCGGCATTGAGCCGTGGCCCCAGCGCAAAGCCGAGATCGCTGGCCGCCATCTGACGCGCATCGCGATTAGCAATCTCCAGCAGCGCCCGGATGCCTGGCCGGCATTTTCCGGCCCGGATGCGGCTGAGTCCCTGCCACACCAGAATGCGGTTGTTGACGTCGAGCGGCACCACGTCGGCAACCGTGCCGAGCGCCACCAGATCCAGCATCTCTGCAAGATTGGGTTCGGTGCGGGTGGCACCAAACCAGCCCTGGGTGCGCAGATGGGCGCGCAGCGCCAGCATCAGATAGAACGCAACGCCCACGCCCGCCAGTGCACGTGAGGGAAAGTTGCAGTCCGGCAGATTGGGATTAACGATCGCCTCAGCGGCCGGTAAGGTCTCGCCCGGCAGGTGGTGGTCGGTAATCAGCACCGGAATCCCGTGCTGATGGGCACATTCAACGCCGGCGTGGGAGGAGATGCCGTTGTCGACGGTCAGGATCATCGCCGCGCCGCGCGCCCGCGCCTGCTCAACCACTTCAGGGCTGAGGCCATAACCATCTTCAAAGCGGTTAGGCACCAGATACTGCACGTTGCCGCCGCCCATGCTGCGCAGCGCCATGACCGTCAGCGCGGTACTGGTCGCGCCATCAGCATCAAAGTCGCCCACCACCATAATGCGACGCCCATCCAGCAGCGCCTGATGCAGCAGTTCCACTGCGCTCTCAATCCCACTTAAGGACTGGTACGGCAGCAGGTTTTTCGCCCCGCGCTCCAGCTCTGCCGCGTCGCGCACGCCGCGTTGCAGATAGAGTCGTTTCAGCAGCGGCGGCAGCGTCGCCGGAAGCGCATCGTCAACCGTCACCTCACGGCGACGGAGTTCCACATCCTGTTTTACCACCGATTAACCACCACGCTTCTGATTGTCCAGCACCTGCTTCAGCTCCTGCGGCGACTGATAACCTGGGATCATCATGCCGCTGTCAGTCAGCATCGCGGGCGTGCCCTGAATGCCGAACAGCACGCCAAGTTTATAGTGCTGGGCGATATCGATTTTGCAGCTGTCTGGTGCGGCCATCTTCGGCGCATTGCCTTTCATCGCCTCATCAAACGCTTTATTGCGGTCAGCGCTGCACCAGATCGCTTTCATCGCCGGTTCAATCTGACCATTCAGCCCTTCACGCGGAAACGCCAGGTAACGCACGGTGATGCCCAGCGCATTGTAGTCCGCCATCTGCTCGTGCAGCTTGTGACAGTAGCCACAGGTGATGTCGGTGAAGACCGTGATCACGTGCTGCTCTTTAGGTGCTTTGTAGACGATCATCTCCGGCACCAGCGCCTCGACTTTTTTGTCCAGCAGCTGGTTAGTGACGTTGACCGGCTGTTTGCCGCTGACGTCATAGAGCGGCCCCTGAATCATATGTTTGCCGTCGTCGGTCACGTAGAGCACGCCGCTTTCTGACAGCACGGTTTTAAAACCCGGCAGCGGTGACGGGCTGATCTCTGTCTGGTTCAGACCGAGCTTTTTAAGTGATTGCTGAATGGCGCTGTCATCGGCCTGTGCGAGACCGGAAAAGGCGCTGGCTAAAAGAGCCAGCATGGCAAAATGCTTGTTCATTTTTGTCCTTATCGCCGCGGTTCAGGCCCGCGGATGGTGTTGTTGATGCAACTGACGCAGGCGCTCAGTGGCGACGTGCGTATAAATTTGGGTGGTGGAGAGATCGCTGTGTCCCAGCAGCATCTGTACGACACGCAGATCGGCACCGTGGTTCAGCAGATGGGTCGCAAAGGCATGGCGCATGACATGCGGTGATAACTTTTCGCTGTCGATCCCCGCCAGCGTGGCGTAATGCTTGATGCGATGCCAGAAAGTCTGGCGCGTCATCTGCTGCGCCCGATTACTGGGAAACATCACGTCCAGCGTCTGACCGTTAAGCAGCCACGGACGCCCATGTTCCATATATTGCTCCAGCCAGTAAACCGCTTCTTCACCTAAAGGCACCAGTCGCTCTTTATCCCCTTTACCGATAACCCGGACAACGCCCTGGCGCAGGCTGATGTCGCTGAGCGTCAGGCCAATCAGTTCGGAGACGCGCAGGCCCGTGGCGTAGAGCAGTTCCAGCATCGCTTTATCGCGCAGTTCCAGCGGGATATCAATATTCGGTGCCTGCAGCAGCCGCTCGACCTGCGCCTCACTGAGATCTTTCGGTAAACGCTGCGGCAGTTTTGGTGCTGACAACAGCGCGCTGGGATCGTCCGGGCGCAGCTTTTCGCGGTAAAGATACTGGAACAGGCGACGCATGGCGCTGAGCAGCCGCGCTGAGCTGGTCGCCTTGTAGCCGCCTTCCAGCCGTTCAGCCAGAAACTGCTGCAGATCCAGCGGCGCCACGCTAAGCAGCGTCAGCTGATGATGCGCCAGCCAGCCGGTCAGCGTCTGAAGATCCTGGCGATAAGAGGAGAGAGTGTTCTGCGCCAGATTGCGTTCAATCCAGAGCGCATCAAGAAACTGTTCTGTCAGATCGCTGTCCTGCACGTTATCTCCGCCGTCTGGTGTAAAATCATGCTCATTATGCCTGATTCAGCAGCGCTTCTGGTACAATTGCGCCAAAGTCAGTATTTACAGAGTGTTATCTGCATGAAAATCGGTCTTTTTTACGGTTCCAGTACCTGTTACACCGAAATCGTAGCGGAGAAAATTCGCGATTTTATTGGCGAAGAGTTAGTGACGCTGCATAACGTGAAAGATGACGACCCGCGCCTGATGGAGCAGTACGACTTGCTGATCATGGGCATCCCGACCTGGGATTTCGGTGAGTTGCAGGAGGACTGGGAGGCGATCTGGCCGCAGTTGCCCGCGCTGAATCTGCAAAACAAGATTGTCGCACTGTATGGCATGGGCGATCAGATTGGCTATGGCGAGTGGTTTTTAGATGCGCTCGGCATGCTGCACGATTTGCTGCAGCCGATGGGGGTACGTTTTGTCGGCTACTGGCCGCTTGAAGGCTATGAGTTCACCAGCCCGAAACCGCTGAGTGCCGATGGCTCGCAGTTTGTGGGTCTGGCGCTTGATGATGTGAATCAGTTCGAGGTCACCGATGAGCGCGTTGAGCAGTGGTGCGAGCAGGTGTTAACCGAAACCGCCGGACTGCTCTGACGGCCCTTCTGCCGGTGTCGAACCGTAGCCTGAACAGGTTCGCGGCTTTAACCACCCTTGCCTGTCATTATTGAACCGCAGTGCAGGCAGATAAACGGCTTAAGACGCTTTGCCTGCCCTACTGCCATTAATGCCGCGCCGGGCTGAAGCAGCAGGCGCGTAACGCCCGCCATTCGCCAGGCTGCATATTGTCCTGCATCAGCCACCAGCGCAGCGTGGCACCCTGTTCGCTCTTCGCCACCAGCAGCACGCCAACGGGTAACCAGCGTAGTGGCTGAGTTGGCCGCCAGCGTTTTCCCTGCCAGCTCCAGCAGTGGACGCTTTCCCGCTGTAACGTACCCTGCCGTTGAATCAGTCGCCAAACGCTGCGCCAGCCCTCCGCCAGCAACAGCAGAATAATCGGCGCTTTAACCAGCCAGCCGCCTGCAGGCAGCGTCATCAGCACCACGCCAGTCACGGCTGCTATCAGCCAGGCGCAGACTAACCCGCACGCCAGACGAGAGGGCCGCAGCTTACATTGCCACCGGGCCGCGAGCATGGTTACGCTGCTGGATCAGGTTCACCATCCGCTTAAGCTCCGGATCCTTTGGCTCACCGTGATTCATCAGCCAGTTAAACAGATCGGGATCGTCACTCTTTAGCAAATCCACAAAGACCTGCTTATCGGTGTCGCTCAGCGTCTCATACTCAAATTTGAAGAACGGCATAATAGCCACATCCAGTTCCAGCATGCCGCGACGGCAGGCCCACTGAATGCGTGATTTATCATTAATATCCATGCATCAATTTCCACAATTCACAACGTGGCGCCTAGTGTAACCTGGTTTAATGCCGCTCGCAGGCGCAGCGTCGCATGCTGTGCAACCTGCCACATTTCAGGCTGGATCTTTTCAGGGTTATCACGCCTTTTGTGCGCCGTTTTCCGTAAACAGGTTGCATTGCCAGTCGGCTCTTTTAACATTAAAGATATTATTCCGGATGAACCTTCTTATACAGGATATCTCCATGCCCACATTTACTTTACCGCCGCGTCAGCCTGCCGCGTCGTCTCGTCTGCCGTTAACCCTGATGTCACTGGATAGCTGGGCGCTGGTTTCCATTACCGGCGCCGACAGCACCTCTTACCTGCAGGGGCAGTTAACGCTGGATGTCGCCGCGCTGGATGCCGACCACCATTCGCTCGCCGCACACTGCGATGCTAAAGGCAAAATGTGGAGCAATATGCGCCTGTTCCATCGCGGTGAAGGCTATGCCTATCTGATCCGTCGTGAACTGCGCGACACCCAGTTGCCTGAGTTAAAGAAATACGCCGTGTTTTCGAAAGTGTCGATGGTGGCTGATGATGAGTCAGTATTGCTGGGCGTGGCCGGCTTTCAGGCGCGCGCCGCGCTGGCAAATCTGTTTGATAGCCTGCCCGACAGCGAAAAACCGGTGGTGCAGCAGGGAGAAACCACGCTGCTGTGGTTTGCCCATCCGGCCGAACGTTTTCTGATTGTCACTTCGCTGGCCCAGGCAGAAGCGCTGAAGCAGAAGCTCAATGACGATGCACAGTTCAATGACAGTCAGCAGTGGCTGGCGCTGGATATTGAAGCGGGCATTCCGGTGATTGATCCCGCCACCAGCGTGCAGTTTATTCCGCAGGCTACCAATCTGCAGGCGCTGGATGCTATCAGCTTTAAAAAAGGGTGCTATGCCGGTCAGGAGATGGTGGCACGGGCGAAATATCGCGGCGCCAATAAACGCGCGCTCTACTGGCTGGCGGGTCAGGCAAGTCATCTGCCCGAAGCCAATGCCCCACTGGAGTTGCAGATGGGTGAACGCTGGCGTCGAACCGGCAGCGTGCTGGCTGCGGTGCAGTTAGATGACGGGATTAGCTGGATTCAGGTCGTGATGAATAACGATCTGGAGCCGGACAGCGTGCTGCGGGTGGAAGGCGATGAAGGCGGACATCTGACCAGTCAGCCACTGCCCTACTCGCTGGATGAGAGCTGATTGAGCGTATGGCCCTTCCGTTAAGGGAAGGGCCAGTACCGCAATTCAGAGGCTCAATTCAGCGCACATAAAAGTAGATAGCGCAGAAGTGGCAGAGACTGCCGCCCAGCACGAACAAATGCCAGATGGCGTGGTTAAACGGAATGCGGCGCGCAACATAGAAAATCACCCCCAGCGAATAGATAATCCCGCCTGCGGCAAGCAGCCAGATGCAGCCCGGCGGCAGGATCATCGCCAGCTGATAAACCACAATCAGCGACAGCCACCCCATACAGAGATAGGTCACCAGCGACAGCGCTTTAAAGCGATGCGCAATCGTGAGCTTGAACAGAATACCGGCCAGCGCCAGCCCCCAGATCACCGCCATCAGTCCATATGCCAGCGGCGTCCTCAGCCCCACCAGCAGAAACGGCGTATAGGTGCCGGCAATGAGCAGATAGATGGCGCAGTGATCGAACTTTTTCAGCCAGGGTCTGGCCGGGCCAGCCGGAATAGCGTGATAGAGCGTCGAGGCCAGAAACAGCAGGATCATGCTGCCACCATAGAGGCTGTAGCTGATAAAAGTGATGGTGTCGGCCTGCCTCTCGATGGCCTGATTGAGCATCAGTATCAGACCGACAATGCCGAACAGGCAGCCAAGACCGTGACTGATACTGTTGGCAATTTCCTCGGCGAACGAATAGCCCGCGGCGTGTTGATGTTTGTGAGAGAGTGTGGGGGTCATAACAGGTTCCTGAGCAGCTCCATAGCGGTGATATCGTTATCCAGCGTAGCCAACAATTTTTTCAGTGTACACTTGTACGCTAAAATTATCGTGGTGAAATTCACTATCCCTTAAACCGGGTGATGAATCTGGTAAACTGGCCGCCAGTCCACTGTTCAACGAGTCATCCATGTTTTCGCATAGCGATCTCGCCCGCCTTAACGATCTGGAAATGCAGGTCTATCAGTTCATCATTAAGCACCGCGAAGGCGTCAGCTACATGACGATCCGCGAGCTGGCTGAGCAGGCTGGTGTCTCCACCACCACCGTGCTGCGTTTCTGTCGCAAGATGGGTTGTGAAGGCTGGTCGGAATTCCGCATCCGCCTGCGCTTAAACGAACAGCAGAGTGCGCCAATGCTCAACACGGCGGGCGTCAGTGAAATGCTGAGCTTTTTTAAGAGCATCAATAATCCTGAGTTTGAACAGCTCATCGCTGAGGCCGCGCAGAAGATTAATCAGGCTGAGCGGGTCTTCTTTATTGGCGTCGGCACCTCCGGCAGCCTGGCAAAATATGGCGCACGCTTTTTCTCTAACCTCGGTAAATTCAGCCACGCGATTGACGATCCCTATTATCCGGTCAGTCCCGATCTCTATGAAAACGCCATTGCCCTTATTTTATCGGTTTCCGGTGAAACGGAAGAGATCCTGCGCATTGCCAGCCAGTTCAGCCTGAATAAGTGCAAAATCATTGCGATAACCAACACGGAGAGCTGCTCGCTGGCGAAGATCGGTGATTTCAACCTCTGCTACCATGTGCCAATCATCCGTATGGCGGACAATTCCGACATTACGACTCAGGTGCCGGTGACCTATATTATTGAAGCAATCGGCCGCCAGCTGGGGAAATAAAACAGCCTGTTTTTTGGATGTAACAAACGCATTTATTGCCGCGCTGTTATATCGTGACTTTCATTATTGCCTTGCTACACTCAGCTCAATTTCAATATCCGTAATGGGGTGAAGCATGAGTGCAGAATTGCAGTTACCAAAAGGCTTTCTTTGGGGCGGAGCGGTGGCAGCGCATCAGGTTGAAGGCGGCTGGGATCAGGGCGGCAAAGGCGTCAGCATTGCTGATGTGATGACCGGCGGTTCACATGGCGTTGACCGGGTGATCACCGACGGCGTGCAGCCGGGTCATTTCTACCCGAACCACAAGGGTGTGGAGTTTTACTCCCACTACAAACAGGATGTCGCGCTGTTTGCCGAGATGGGCTTCAAATGTTTCCGCACCTCGATTGCCTGGACCCGTATCTTCCCTAACGGTGACGAGCAACAACCCAACGAGGCGGGCCTGCAATTCTATGACGACCTGTTTGATGAACTGCTGAAGTATGGCATTGAACCGGTCATCACCCTTTCGCACTTCGAAATGCCTTATCACCTGGTCAAAGAGTATGGCGGCTGGCACAACCGCAAAGTGGTCGACTTCTTTGTGCGGTTCAGCGAAGTGGTGCTGAACCGCTATAAAAGCAAAGTGAAATACTGGATGACCTTCAATGAGATCAACAACCAGCGTAACTGGCAGTATCCGCTGTTTGGTTACTGCTGTTCAGGCGTGATCTTTACCGAACATGAGAAACCTGAACAGGCGATGTATCAGGTGATGCACCACCAGTTTGTTGCCAGTGCAAAAGTGGTGAAACTCGGCCACGACATCAATCCTGACTTTCAGATTGGCTGCATGATCGCCATGGTGCCGGTCTATCCCTTCTCCTGCCACCCGGACGATGTGGTGCTGGCACAGGAATCGATGCATCAGCGCTATGTATTCAGTGACGTGCAGATGCGCGGCTACTATCCGGCCTACACCCTGAAAGAGTGGGCGCGCAAGGGTTACGACATTCAGATGGAAGCGGATGATGCCGAGACGCTGCGCCAGGGCTGTGCAGACTATGTCGGTTTCAGCTACTACATGAGCAACGCGGTGAAAACCGATGCCAGCGGCGTTGACGATCCGATCACCGGCTTTGAAGGTGTGGTGAAAAACCCGCATGTGAAAGCGTCAGACTGGGGCTGGCAGATCGATCCGGTTGGCCTGCGCTATGCCATGAACGAGCTGTATGAGCGTTACCAGAAGCCGCTGTTTATTGTTGAAAACGGCTTTGGTGCTATCGATAAGCCAAACGACAATGGCGTAATTGAAGATGATTACCGCATCGACTATCTGCGTGCGCATATCGAAGAGATGAAGAAAGCCGTGGCGTATGATGGTGTTGAGTTAATGGGCTATACGCCGTGGGGCTGCCTCGATTGCGTCTCTTTCACCACCGGCCAGTACGACAAACGTTACGGCTTTATTCATGTGAATAAAAACGATGATGGCAGCGGCGATTTTTCTCGTGGGAAGAAAAAGAGTTTCAGCTGGTATCAGCAGGTTATCGCCAGTAACGGCGAAAACCTGTAAGTCATCACGCCGCATCAGCGGCGAAGTGAGTTAACGCCCACCGGCAGCGTCAATGATGCTGCCGGTGACGTAAGAGGCCGCGTTGCTGGCCAGCCAGACGATCGCTTCCGCCACCTCTTCTGCTTCACCGCCGCGTCCCATCGGGATCACACTGGCAAGCCTGTCTACTCTGCCTGGCTCTCCGCCATCGGCATGCATCTCTGTATAGATAAATCCCGGACGTACGCCGTTGACCCGAATCCCCTGCTGCGCTACTTCCAGCGACAATCCTCTGGTCAGCGTGTCCATCGCCCCTTTTGAGGCGGCGTAATCGACATATTCGCCAGGCGCACCGGTACGCGACGCTGCCGATGAGACGTTGACGATGGCTCCGCCCTGACCGCCGTGATGCGTGCCCATCCGCTTCACCGCCTCACGACAGCAGAGAAAAGACCCAATCACGTTGGTGGCAAAGACCTTATGCAGTCGTGCCACATCCAGCTGCTCGGTGCGACACTGCTGAAACAAAATTCCGGCGTTGTTCACCAGCAACGCCAGCGGTTCAGACTGCTGGTCGAGCTGCGCAAACATCGCCATCACCTGGGCTTCATCACTGATATCTGCCTGAACAGCAAAGGCTTCACCGCCCTGCTGCCGGATCTGCGCCACCACCTGTTGAGCTTCCGCTTCGCGCTGACGGTAGTTCACCGCAACCCGATAACCCCGGGCGGCCAGTAACAGCGCTGTGGCCCGCCCGATACCGCGGCTGCCACCCGTAACCAGTGCCAGTTTCATGCTGATTCTCCAGAAAAAAGGGCCGACGAATCGGCCCTTTGTGGTTAACGTTTGCCTGCGGGGAAATTACTGATAGTCGCTCATCGGCACGCAGGAGCAGAAGAGATTACGGTCGCCAAACACATCATCCAGACGTTTTACCGTCGGCCAGTATTTGTTGTGGCTGCCCGCCGGGAAGACTGCCAGTTCACGGCTGTAAGGATGTGACCACTCACTGACGATTTCCAGCTGTGTATGCGGCGCATTAACCAGTGGGTTGTCATCCAGCGGCCATTCACCTGACGTCACCCGATCAATCTCCATGCGGATCGCCAGCATCGCGTCGATAAAGCGATCCAGTTCGATTTTGCTCTCCGATTCGGTCGGCTCCACCATCAGCGTGCCCGCTACCGGGAAGGACATCGTTGGTGCGTGGAATCCGTAATCGATCAGGCGCTTAGCAATATCCAGCTCACTGATGCCGGTCTGCTCTTTCAGCGGACGGATATCGAGAATACATTCGTGCGCCACGCGACCGTCACGGCCAGTGTAAAGCACCGGATAGGCAGACTGCAGCCGGCGGGCAATGTAGTTGGCATTCAGAATCGCGACCGAGCTGGCCTGTTTCAGCCCTTCTGCGCCCATCATGCGAATGTACATCCAACTGATTGGCAGAATGGATGCACTGCCAAACGGCGCTGCGGATACGGCGCCCTGCTGCGTCAGTACACCGTCGATCTGCACCACGCTGTGTCCCGGCACAAACGGGGCCAGGTGCGCTTTGACGCCAATCGGTCCCATACCCGGACCGCCGCCGCCGTGCGGAATGCAGAAGGTTTTATGCAAATTCAGGTGCGAGACATCCGCGCCGATATAGCCAGGCGTGGTGATGCCAACCTGCGCATTCATGTTCGCGCCATCCAGATAAACCTGACCGCCATACTGATGCACGATCTGGCACACTTCGCGAATGGTCTCTTCATAAACGCCATGAGTTGACGGATAAGTCACCATGATGCAGGAGAGTTTGTCGCCCGCCTGAGCCGCTTTTTCACGCAGGTCGCCAAGGTCGATGTTGCCCTGTTTATCGCAGGCCACCACCACCACGTCCATGCCCGCCATCTGGGCTGAGGCCGGGTTAGTCCCGTGCGCCGAGCTCGGGATCAGGCAGAGATGACGATCGCCCTCGCCACGGCTTTCGTGATAGCGGCGGATCGCCAGCAGTCCGGCATATTCACCCTGCGCGCCGGAGTTTGGCTGCATACAGAGTGCATCATAGCCGGTGAGCTGCACCAGCCACTGCGAAAGCTGGCCGATCATCTGCAGATAGCCGGTAGCCTGCTCAGCCGGGCAGAATGGATGCAGCTCCGCAAATTCCGGCCAGGTGATCGGGATCATCTCTGCCGCGGCATTGAGCTTCATGGTGCAGGAGCCCAGCGGGATCATCGCCTGATTCAGCGCCAGATCCTTTTTCTCCAGGCTGTGCATGTAGCGCATCATCTCGGTTTCGCTGTGATGACGGTTGAACACCGGATGGGTCAGGATCTCGCTGTGGCGTTGCAGGCCAGCAGGAATCGCGTGGCTTTCGCTGGCCACTTCGCTGTCGAGCTTTTCCAGGTCCTGACCGTGTTCATCACCCAGCAGAATGGCGAACAGCGCCAGAATATCTTCGCGGCAGGTGGTTTCATCCAGCGTGATGCCCACGGCGTTATGGATGTCGCTACGCAGGTTAACGCCAAAGCTCAGGGCACGGTTCAGCACGGCGCCTTTATCCGCCACCTCCACCGTCAGCGTGTCGAACCAGTGCTGATAGCGCAGCTTCAGGCCGCCCTGTTGCAGTCCCGCCGCCAGAATGTTGGTGAAGCGATGAATGCGTGAGGCAATGCGTTTCAGGCCCGCCGGGCCGTGGAACACCGCATAGAGACCGGCGATGTTTGCCAGCAGCACCTGCGACGTACAGATGTTGGAGTTGGCCTTTTCACGGCGGATATGTTGTTCACGGGTCTGCATCGCCATACGCAGCGCCGTGTTGCCCGCCGCATCACGTGAAACACCAATGATACGGCCTGGCATAGAGCGTTTATGTTCGTCGCGGCTGGCGAAAAAGGCCGCGTGAGGGCCGCCGTAGCCCATTGGCACGCCGAAGCGCTGAGCTGAACCAAAGACAATGTCTGCACCCTGTTTGCCCGGCGCTTCCAGTAACACCAGCGACATAAAGTCCGCCGCCACGCTGACCACCACTTTGCGGGCTTTCAGTCCGGCAATCAGCGCGCTGTAATCGTGCGCTTCGCCGGTGGTGCCCACCTGTTGCAGCAGTACACCAAACAGGTCGTCATGATCGGGCGCTTTGTCCGCGCTATCAATAATCAGTTCGAAGCCGAACGTCTCCGCCCGGGTGCGGACCACATCCAGCGTCTGCGGATGGATATCATCGGCAATGAAGAATTTATTGGCATTTTTGAGCTTACTGACGCGTTTTGCCATCGCCATTGCTTCAGCGGCAGCGGTTGCTTCGTCCAGCAGTGAGGCGGACGCGATATCCATGCCGGTGAGATCCAGCGTCAGCTGCTGGAAGTTCAGCAGCGCTTCCAGACGGCCCTGGGAGACCTCAGGCTGATACGGGGTATAGGCGGTGTACCAGCCCGGATTCTCCAGCATATTACGCAGGATGACCGGCGGGGTGATCACCGCGCTGTATCCCATACCGATCCAGGATTTGTAACGCAGATTCTGGCTGGCAATCGCTTTCAGTTCGGCCAGAGCCTGCTGTTCAGTGGCGGCTTCGCCAACCGCTGGCGGGCCTGGCAGCTGAATGTCTGCCGGCACAATCGTGCTGATTAATGCTTCCAGCGAACGGGCACCAATAGCGTCAAGCATCTGCGCCTGCTGCTCAGGTGAAGGACCGATATGGCGCTCAATGAATGCACCGTTGTGTTCAAGCTGGCTGAGAGTCTGAGTCATTAGCAGTAAATCCTGAATCGGGCTGGGGGAACCGGAGAGCAAACATAAATCTGCGGCCTCTTTGTGAGGCCGCCTGACGACTACTCGTCGATGGAGGCTTTGTAAGCATCCGCATCCAGCAGCGTGTCGATTTCAGACGCGTCGCTGGCTTTGATTTTGAATAACCAGCCGCCTTCATAAGGCTCGCTGTTGACCTGCTCCGGTGAGTCAGTCAGTGCTTCGTTGACCGCCACAATCTCACCGCTGATCGGCGCATAGATATCTGAAGCCGCTTTAACGGATTCCGCGACCGCGCACTCTTCACCGGCGGCAAACGTCGCGCCCACTTCCGGCAGATCGACAAACACCATATCGCCCAGTAGCTCCTGCGCATGTTCAGTGATACCCACGGTGTAGCTGCCATCTTCTTCTTTGCGCACCCACTCGTGGCTGTCGCGGTACTTCAACGTATTCGGCACATTGCTCATTGGCCATTTCTCCTGAATAAAATTTACTGAGCGACCGGTTTACCGGCGCGGACAAAAACGGGACGGGTAACCTGGACCGGCATCTGGCGGTTACGGATCTCAACGATGGCGGTGCTGCCGACTGAGGCCGGTACGCGCGCCAGGGCGATGCTGCAACCCAGCGTCGGTGAGAAAGAGCCACTGGTGATGATCCCCTCCTGCGGCTGCCCCTGGTCATCGGTGAAACGCACCGGCAAGCCGTTACGCAGCACCCCTTTTTCTGTGAGGATGAGTCCCACCAGCTTTTCGGTACCGCGTTCACGCTGCAGTTCCAGCGCTTCCCGGCCGATGAAATCGCGGTCAGCAGGTTCCCAGCAGACCGTCCAGCCCATGTTGGCAGCCAGCGGTGAAACGCCTTCATCCATCTCCTGACCATACAGATTCATACCCGCTTCCAGACGCAGCGTGTCGCGTGCGCCCAGTCCGGCAGGTTTTACGCCAGCGGCCAGCAGACGCTGCCAGAAATCGGCCGCCTCGTCTGCGGGCATAGCAATCTCATATCCGGCTTCGCCGGTATAGCCGGTAGTGGCGATAAACAGGTCACCCGCCTGCACACCGAAAAATGGCTTCATGCCAGCAACAGCCTGACGCTGCTCCTCGCTGAACAGCGTCTGTGCCTTCTGCTGCGCCTGCGGACCCTGCACGGCAATCAGCGCCAGGTCGTCGCGTTCCGTCAGCGTAATGCCATAGCCCTGCGCGTGTTGCGTGATCCAGGCGAGGTCGTTTTCACGGGTGGCAGAGTTCACCACCAGCCGGAAGAACTCTTCGTTCATAAAGTAAACAATCAAATCGTCAATGACGCCACCCGAGGCATTCAGCATCCCGGTGTAGAGCGCTTTGCCTGGCTGGGTCAGTTTTGCCACATCATTTGCCAGCAGGTAGCGCAGAAATTCACGGGTACGCGGGCCTGTCAGGTCGACGATGGTCATGTGAGAGACATCAAACATACCTGCGTCGGTGCGCACTACATGATGTTCATCCATCTGGGAGCCATAGTGCAGCGGCATCATCCAGCCATGAAAATCCACCATGCGGGCACCGCAGGCCTGATGCTGTTCAAACAGAGGTGTTTGCTGAGTCATAACCATCCTGTGCAGAAGCGAGTGAGTGCAAAAATGCGCCGGGATTCAGTGCCGACGCAAACGTTCTCTTAGGGCTGACGTTACCACCGAATCTGACGATTAACCATAAGCAAACCGGGGTCGAAAGCAGAGGCACAGCCTAACCAGGAACGGCTGCCAACAGGATATAAAACTGCAATTTTGTGATTAATCGCGCAATAAATGCAGGGATTTTAAATATACGCAGCAAATTTATGCGGGATGGCATTCAGGATGTTAAAAAAATCCCGCGCTCAGCGGACAGAAGAATGAGAAAAAGTAATGCGAATTAATCCGCAAAATTAGAATAAATCAAACGAAGACCTCTGCTGGTGCAGCGTTGCCTTTTTGTGGTGCAGAGCGGTGTCAGGCATAAAAAAGCCAGCAGAAGCTGTAATGCCTGTCAGTTAAGCGGCAGGTGATAATGCAGTCTGGTGCCGGGCCTGCTCTGAAACTTCAGTGTGTATTGTTAAAAAGGGCACGAGAGTGGAGGCCTGAGCGCCTCTGCTGCTGAAAGGGCTATCCGCAGCGCTGAGGCGTGACGGTGGGTCAGAAGTCCACGCCGGGAAGCGTGGAGAGTTCGGGGCCGGCCAGGGAGGGCCGATCCCCGAACGGTTCGTCGGCACGACGTCAAAGCCGAAGGTACCGCGTGAGCGGCGCGAGGACGGCCCGGCAGCAGCAGAGGTGCGCTGGCCCGCACTGCGGCTCGCTCGCCCATAAAAAAAGCTGCCACGTTTGACCGTGACAGCCTTTACAAATCTAATCTTAACTGCTCAGCATTACAGCAAAAGCTGGCTTAACAGAAAAGCGAATTTAGCGTAGCCAGGCGGGCAGATCATTCAGGCCCATCGCCTGCTTCAGCATCATGGGTTTAACACCCGGCAGGCGATCAGCCAGTTTCAGACCCACGTCGCGCAGCAATTTTTTCGCCGGATTATTGCCTGCGAACATTTCACGGAAGCCCTGCATTCCCGCCAGCATCATCGCGGCGCTGTGTTTACGGCTGCGCTCATAGCGTCGCAGATAGAGGTGCTGACCAATATCTTTGCCCTGCTGATGCAGGCGGCGAATCTCACCGATCAGCTCGGCGGCATCCATGAAGCCAAGGTTAACGCCCTGACCCGCCAGCGGATGAATGGTGTGAGCCGCATCGCCCACCAGCGCCAGACGGTGTGCCGCGAAATTGCGGGCATAGCGCGCCACCAGCGGAAACGATTTGCGCTCGCTTTCCAGCTGGCACAGGCCGAGCCGCATATCAAACGCCACCGAGAGCTGCTGATTGAACAGCGCTTCCGGCATGGTTTCCAGACGGCTCGCTTCCTGTGGCGAGAGCGACCAGACGATGGAACTGAGATGCGGATCCTGCATCGGCAGGAAAGCCAGAATGCCGTCGCCGTGGAACACCTGGCGCGCTACTGCGTCGTGCGGCTTCTCAGTGCGGACATTTGCCACTAACGCATGGTGATCATAATCCCAGAAGGTCAGCGGAATATCGGCTTTGTTGCGCAGCCAGGAGTTAGCGCCGTCAGCGGCAATCATTAATCGCGCACTTAACATGCTGCCATCCTGCAGGGTAACAAAGGCTTCGTTGTCACCAAACGCGACCTGCTGTAACTGCGAGGGTGCCATTATCGTCACGTCGCTGCAGGCGCTGGCACGTTGCCAGAGCGCATTGTGGATCACCGGATTTTCGATGATATGGCCCAGATGCGACAGGCCCTGCTGCTCATCATCAAAGGCGATGGAGCCGAAACTGTCCTTATCCCACACTTCCATGCCGTGATAAGCGCTGGCGCGCAGCGAGAGAATGGTCGACCAGACATCCAGCTTCTGCAGCAGCCGTTCGCTGGCGGCATTGATTGCCGACACGCGAACTGACGGTGACGCACTCAGCGCCAGCGGTGGCTCCGGTGATTTTTCCAGTACGGCGATGCGCAGTCCGCTGCCCTGCAAGCCGCAGGCCACCGCCAGTCCCACCATACCGCCACCGGCAATCACCACATCAAAAGTTTGCATCTGAGCCTCTTTATTAACGCTTAACCCAGCCAAGCGTGCGCTCAGCCAGTTGATTTCTTAACCACGGCAGATGATCCATCGCCAGCAGGCCCAGGTTACGTCCTGCCACCAGCGGACCATAGCGATTCGCGAAGACGCGAACCAGTCCGTCGGTGATACCGATGGTGGCGGCGCGGTCGGGCTGACGACGCTGCTGGTAATGATGCAGCACCGCATAGCTGCCGGGGTCCTGCTGCTGCCGATGGGCGGCTGCCAGCGTTTCAGCCAGCGACATCACATCGCGCAGGCCCAGGTTGAAGCCCTGCCCGGCAATCGGATGCAGCGTCTGCGCCGCATTGCCCACCACCGCCACGCGATGCGTCACTGGCGACATCGCCCGGTGCAGCGCCAGCGGGTAATACTCACGCTGGCCGGTGTGGGTGAATTTACCCAGCCGCCAGCCAAAGGCACGCTGCAGCTGGCTGAGGAATTCGGCCTCGCTCCACTGCTCAATGCGTTCACGCTGCGAAACCGGATGACACCAGACCAGCGACAGGCGATTGCCGGACATCGGCAACAGCGCCAGCGGGCCATTTTCGGTAAAACGTTCAAATGCCCGGCCCTGATGAGGCAGCGCGGTGGAGACATTGGCAATCACGGCAAGCTGTTGATAGTCGTCTCTTTGCCACTGAATGCCGCACGAAGCCGCCAGCGCAGATCGCGTGCCATCCGCCGCCACCAGCAGTTTGCCGCTGAGTTGTTCGCCACTGTCCAGCGTCACCTCAACCTGCTGCTCACGGCGGTTAGCCTGGGTAACACGAGCCGGACAGCGCAGCGTTACACCGGGTGCTTTTTTCAGTTCCGCAAACAGACGCTGACCGACGTCAAACAGCTCGACAACCTGTCCCAGCGCCGGAATAGCGTAGTCAGCCGCCGCCAGCGACACAAAACCGGCGTGACCGCGATCGGAGACATGAATGTCGGTAATCGGCGTGGCACAACGGGCGATGTGCTGCCACAGATTGATGTCCGCAAGCTGCTGGCAGGTACCGGCAGAGAGCGCAATAGCGCGGCCGTCGAAACCGGGATGCGCCCGGCTGCCGGGCTCGCTGCTTTCAATCAGCGTTACCGGCAGTGTGCCCTGGGTCAGATGGGAGATCGCCAGCGCCAGCGTCGCCCCGGTCATGCCGCCACCGGCAATCAGAATCGTCATGCCTGTTTTGCCGCCGCCATCAATGCTTCAATCTCATCCGCCTCTTTCACGACGCTGTCGGTGAGATTTTCAATGCCATCTTCAGTGATCACAATGTCATCTTCGATTCGGATACCAATGCCGCGATACTGCGCGGGCACGTCGGCATCCGGTGCGATATAAAGACCCGGCTCGACGGTTAACACCATGCCCGGTTCCAGTACGCGGTCGCGGCTCGGGGTACCGTAGTGGCCGACATCGTGAACATCCAGCCCCAGCCAGTGGCCCAGGCCATGCATATAGAACTGACGATGGACTTCCTCGGCGATAAGCGTATCGACGTCGCCCTCCAGAATGCCCAGCTCCACCAGCCCGGTGACCATGATACGCACCACTTCATCATTCACTTCACGAATGCTGATGCCCGGCCGGAACAGTTCAAGCGAGCGGTTGAGGCAAGCCAGCACGATGTCATAAATCGCGCGCTGCGCCGGGCTGAATTTACCGTTAACCGGGAAGGTGCGGGTGATATCGCCTGCATAGCCGTGGAACTCACAGCCTGCATCGATCAGCACCAGATCGCCGTCGCGCATTTCGCTTTCGTTTTCGGTGTAGTGCAGAATGCAGCCGTTAACTCCGGCACCCACAATGGTGTTATAGGAGGGAAAACGCGCGCCGTGACGGTTAAATTCGTGTTGAATTTCCCCTTCGAGCTGATACTCGAACAGGCCTGGCCGGCAGGTTTGCATGGCGCGGGTATGCGCCAGTGCACTGATTTTCCCGGCGCGACGTAACAGTTCAATCTCATCCGCATCTTTAAACAGACGCATCTCATGCACCCAGGGACGCCAGTCAGTGAGGGTATCGGGCGCACTAAGATGCTGGCGGAAGCCGCGACGTAGCTTATCCAGCGCGCTGAACACCAGTGTGTCCGCGTGGGCATATTCGCCCTGCGCATGGTAAACCACATCCAGGCCATTCAGCAGCAGGTGCAGCTGGTCACCAATATCATTCCAGGGTAAAGCGCGATCGACGCCCAGTTTGTCGGGTGCGGCCTCCTGACCCAGGCGACGGCCAGACCAGGTTTCCGCGGCAGGATCGCGCACGCGGTTAAACAACACGCTGTGGTTATGATTCTCATCGCTTTTGATCAGCACCAGCAATGCCTGCGGCTCGTTAAAACCGGTGAAATACCAGAAGTCGCTGCTCTGGCGGAACGGATATTCGGTGTCATTACTGCGCATCACTTCTGGCGCAGCAAAGATTAACGCTGCGCTGCCAGGCACCATCTTCGCCAGCAGCGCCTGACGACGCTGCAGGAATCGTTCCAGTGAAATCATCTCTGCACTCCCTGTAAACTGACCGGTTAAACTCGTTGACCTGAAATTAGTGTAGCGTCGGTTTTTGCACTTCTGGCGCGGTTGGCTGCGGGCGGGTGAACGTATCGTGGCACAGCAGCGCGGCGACACGTACATACTCAATCACCTCCTCCAGCGACTGCTCCAGCTCCTCCTGGTCTTCATCTTCTTCGTAACCGAGCTGTGCGATAGTGCGCAGATCATCGATTGCTTCGCCGGTTTCGCCGGTGACTTTATCCAGTTTAGGCTGTGTTACGCCCAGGCCGAGCAGAAAATGGTTAACCCAGCCCGCCAGCGCGTCGGCACGGTCAAAGACGGTGATGTCGTCGTCAGCAGGTAGCAGCAACTGAAACAGGAAGCCTTCATCTTCCAGCGTAGTCGCCGTATGCTCGTGTAGCTCCGCCAGCGGCACGGCAAGAGTGTGTGAAAACGCCATGCCTTCGTTAGCCAGATCGTGTACCAGCGTCTTCCAGCTGGTGTCCTGGTTACCACCGCAGAGGATCCCGCTCAGCAGGCCATGCATTTCCGCGGGCGTCATTCCAACGCCCTGCTGTGAGAGCACCGCCGCGAGCGCGTTGTAATCGGGGGTTGCGTTCTGTAAGGACATAAGTTTTCATCGTCGTTGGCAGAATAAGTTCGTGTTATGCTACCACTAGCTGCCTCAAGGTTTCCAGAAAAGGGGTTGTATCTTATTTCGTGGGTCTATATAGTTGCCCGCCTCCCAAGCCATTGACTGCTAAGGGAGTTGCGAGCGAAGTAATCAGTCAGGAAGGTGGCATGTCTGCACAACCGGTAGATTTACAAATTTTTGGTCGTTCGTTGAGAGTAAATTGTCCGCCAGAGCAGCAAGATGCGCTCAATAGCGCGGCTGAAGATCTCAATCAACGGTTGCAAGATCTAAAAGTTCGCACTAGAGTCACCAATACAGAACAACTGGTGTTCATCGCCGCGTTAAACGTCTGCCACGAGCTGGCGCAAGAGAAAGTGAAAACGCGCGATTATGCTGCTAATATGGAACAGCGTATCCGTATGTTGCAGCAGACGATTGAACAGGCATTAGTTGAGCAGGGTCGCATCTCTGAGCGTGAGGGTGCGAAGTTCGAATAAAACTTCATGGTTGCTATACTTAAGTAACGGTGAGGTAAATTTTCTCTGAGATGTTTGCATGTGGGCCAGTCCCCTGAGCCGATATTTCGAAAAAACAGAATGTGACGCTCGTAACCTGTGTGCATGCTCGGTTCGTCCGAGAAGCCTGATGGTTATGACGGCATGTTCACCTTGAACCAAGGGTTCAAGGGTTACAGCCTACGGCGGCATCTCGGAGATCTCTCTTCCTGTAGTCCTGCTTTTTTCCCCTGACTGACATGTTATAGTCGCTCAACAGCGACTTATCCGGCGGGGAAATCATGTCTGAACCTTCCATGTCTGAACCTTCAATGACCCAGCGTCAGGCGATTCGCCAGCATGTGCGACATCTGCGACGGGCACTTACCGATGAGCAGCAAACGCAGGCTGCTGAGCAGCTCGCTGAACATGCGCTCAACTACGCCCCGGTGACCGAAGCGCGCAATATTGCCCTGTTTCTGTCGGTGGATGGCGAACTCAATACCCGTCCGCTGATTGCCCGCCTCTGGCATCTGAAGAAAACAGTCTGTCTGCCGGTTTTACACCCCTTCTCTCCCGGTAATTTGTTGTTTCTGCGCTACTCGCCCGATACCCCATTGCTCAAAAATAAGCTGCGCATTCCTGAACCGCCGCTGGATATCCGGCAGTTGATCACCCTTGATCAACTGGATCTGATGATGGTGCCGCTGGTGGCGTTTGATCAGCATGGGCAGCGTCTGGGGATGGGCGGCGGCTTCTACGATCGCACCCTGCAGAACTGGCGGCAGCACGGTTTTTTGCCGGTGGGCCTGGCACACGATTGTCAGCAGGTCGATAGCCTGCCGGTGGCAGAATGGGATGTGCCTTTGCCGGCGGTAATGACGCCGTCAAAACTCTGGCTGTGGGAGTAGAAGAGTCGCTTTTGCAGACAAGTGAAAACCCACATCCGGGCGCATCTGGCTGCAATGAAATAGCTCAACGCGCAGGGAACATGGTCATAAGAGGAAAGCGTCCCGCCGCCCGGATAAAAACGCCGGGAGCGTTTTTGAACAACGCCACGCGTTGGCCCGGTTACGGGCGCACCTCAGGGATGATGTGCGTAATCGCGCGGGCCGGGCATGCCATGGATGGCGGCTTTTGCGTCTTTCCGATCTGACCGTGTTCTCTTCGCAGTCTCGGTCTTACAGCAAATCGGGACAGCCTGTATTAACTACCTGAAGAGACGCGACTAAGCGCCTGTTCAGGTTGGTAGCGCTTAGTAAAGCAGACGAGCGCGGATGGTACCCGGAATCGCCTTCATCAGCTGCAGCGCGTTCTCGGCCACTTCCGGCTCTGCATCAATGTCGATCACCACATAGCCCATAAACGGCGAAGTTTGCAGATACTGGGCAGCGATGTTGATGCCCTGCTCGGCAAAAATCTGGTTGATGGCCGTCAGCACGCCAGGGCGGTTCTCATGGATATGCAGCAGACGACTGGCGCTGATACCGTGAATCGGCAGTGACACTTCGGGGAAGTTAACCGCCGAGAGAGTCGAGCCGTTATCGGAGTATTTCGCCAGCTTGCCAGCCACTTCAATGCCGATGTTCTCCTGCGCTTCTTCCGTCGATCCGCCAATGTGCGGCGTCAGGATCACGTTGTCGAACTCACTCAGTGGAGAGATAAACGGCTCGCTGTTGGTTGCTGGCTCGCTCGGGAAGACGTCGATGGCTGCGCCACCCACCTGTTTGCTGGCCAGCGCATCGCACAGTGCCGGAATATCTACTACGGTACCGCGTGAGGCGTTAATCAGCAGCGCGCCAGGCTTCATCTGCGCCAGCTGCTCTGCACCAATCATATCCTGTGTAGAGACGGTTTCCGGCACGTGCAGGCTGACAACGTCGCTCATGTTGAGGAGATCGGCCAGATGGCGTACCTGCGTGGCATTACCCAGCGGCAGCTTGTTTTCAATGTCGTAGAAGAAAACATGCATACCCAGGCTTTCTGCCAGCACGCCCAGCTGCATTCCGATATGGCCGTAACCGATAATACCCAGTTTTTTGCCACGCGCTTCAAATGAGCCTTTGGCAATCTTATTCCAGATGCCACGGTGTGCTTTCGCATTCGCTTCCGGGATGCCACGCAGCATCAACAGCATCTCACCAATCACCAGCTCCGCAACCGAGCGGGTATTTGAGAACGGCGCATTGAACACGGGAATACCCCGGCTGGCAGCCGCCTGCAGATCAACCTGGTTGGTACCGATACAGAAACAGCCAACGGCGACCAGCTTTTCAGCCGCCGCAAAAATCTCTTCAGTGAGCTGGGAGCGGGAACGGATACCAATAAAGTGTGCATCACGGATCGATGCTTTTAACGCGTCGGAATCCAGTGCGCCCTTATGGAATTCGATGTTGGTATAGCCTGCAGCCCGCAGGTTCTCCAGCGCGCTCTGATGGACACCTTCCACCAGCAGGAACTTAATCTTATCTTTTTCCAGTGATACCTTTGCCATTTCCCGATCCTATTCAGCATTCAATGAGGACTACCATAAGCCAGCCTTCTGTCAAAATATCAAAAAAATCGCGTCGGGCAATACAAACGATTGCCCGGCCGCCAGCACGGCAGCGGCTGACGACAGCACATTGCCGGACAAAATAAGGAGGTCAGCCTGGAAGAGAGAACGAACCCGCTGCGGATGACGGTTATGTGACATAAGTCACCAAATTTCACCACAGCGAGAAAAGATGATTTGCGGGCAGAAATAACCGACGCCGCATCGACGCCGGACAGATCATTTTTTGATGGTTTTCACGCCATCAGGCCCGCCAATTAGCGCAATATCAGCACCGCGCGCGGCAAAAAGGCCCACGGTAACGACACCTGGCAAGGCGTTGATGGTTTTTTCCAGCTCAATGGGATCGAGAATGCGCAGATTATGCACATCGAGAATAATGTTGCCGTTATCGGTAACCACGTTCTGACGATACTCAGGCAAGCCGCCCATTTTCACCAGCTGACGCGCCACGTAACTGCGCGCCATTGGGATCACCTCGACCGGGAGCGGGAAACGACCCAGCACATCGACCTCTTTTGAAGCGTCAGCGATACAGATAAAGGTTTCAGCCACGGCGGCCACGATCTTTTCGCGCGTCAGCGCCGCGCCGCCGCCTTTGATCATCTGCATCTGTGGGTTGATCTCATCCGCGCCATCTACGTACACCGACAGCAGGTCAATCTCGTTCAGGTCGAACACCTGAATACCCAGGCTCTTCAGCTTCTGGGTTGAGGCATCCGAGCTGGAGACGGCACCTTCAATCTGATGCCTGACCGTGGCAAGCGCATCGATAAAGTGGGCAGCGGTGGATCCGGTACCCACACCAACAACGGTGCCCGGCTGCACGTACTCAAGTGCAGCCCAGCCAACGGCTTTTTTCAGTTCATCCTGGGTCATGGTATGTTTAAAACCTGTGCGACAACGAAGTGCGCGTAGTATAAAACAAGGCTTGCTGAAAATGCTCGGCTGACCGACGTGGATTTATCGCTTTGGAAGCCAGCCCACAAAAAACAAGAGAGCCATCACAGGTGATACTTTTGTGGCATAGTGACATCCATCCTGAAGGAGAGAGAAGAATAATGAAACGCCCGGATTATCGAACGCTTCAGGCGCTGGATTCAGTGATCCGCGAACGCGGATTTGAGCGTGCCGCTCAAAAATTATGTATCACTCAGTCAGCGGTTTCACAGCGTATCAAGCAGCTGGAGAATCTGTTTGGCCAGCCGCTGCTGGTGCGCACCGTGCCACCACGTCCGACCGAACAGGGTCAGAAACTGCTGGCATTGCTGCACCAGGTGGAACTGCTGGAAGAGGAGTGGCTGGGCGATGAGAACAGTGGCACCACGCCGCTGCTGCTGTCGCTGGCGGTCAATGCCGACAGTCTGGCGACCTGGCTGCTGCCTGCGCTGAAAGATGTGCTGGCAGATTCACCCGTACGCCTGAATCTGCAGGTCGAAGATGAAACCCGCACCCAGGAGCGTCTGCGTCGTGGTGAAGTGGTGGGTGCGGTGAGTATTCAGCCGCAGCCGCTGCCCAGTTGCCTGGTGGATCAGCTCGGCGCCCTCGACTACCTGTTTGTGGCGTCGCGCGACTTTGCCGATCGCTTCTTCCCCAACGGCGTCACCCGCTCTGCCCTGCTGAAAGCGCCTGCGGTGGCGTTTGACCATCTTGATGATATGCATCAGGCCTTCCTGCAACAGAACTTTGATCTCTCACCGGGCAGTGTGCCCTGCCACATCGTGAACTCCTCTGAAGCCTTTGTGCAGATGGCGCGACAGGGTTCGACCTGCTGTATGATCCCGCATCTGCAGATTGAGCGTGAGCTGGCGAGCGGTGAGTTAATTGATCTGACGCCAGGCTTGTGTCAGCGCCGGATGCTCTACTGGCATCGTTTTGCACCGGAAAGCCGGTTAATGCGTCGGGTGACCGATGCGCTCATTGCGCATGGACATCGGGTGCTGCGTCAGGATGACGTCGCAGCCTGAAAACAAAAACGGGGCGAAAGCCCCGTTTTTACTGCTGACAAATTATGCCCCGAACGGCTGTAAGGATGGATTGGCTCAGGGAACAAGGTCAGATCCTGAGATTCATCGGCAGTCTTAACAGGGCATCAGCCCCGTTTTGCATTATGGCGTGTTGGGCTTGATCTCAAACACCACATCAACCTGATCGTCAAAGTTGATGCTCTGCTGATCGTAGGTCTCCTGCGCCGAGGTATCTGCCGCTGTAGCCGCTTTATACATACGGTTCATCGGCATTGGCTGATAGTTAGCGACCTGATAACGAATGCTGTAGATCGATCCCAGCTTCGCGTTAAAGCCTTCAGCCAGCTGTGATGCCTGCTGAGTCGCATTTTTAATCGCTGCTTTACGCGCCTGCTCTTTGTAGCTCTCCTGATTTGCCACGCCTAACTCGACGCTACGCACCTCATTCAGACCGGACTTCAGCGCCCCGTCCAGCAGATCATTCAGCTTGTCCAGCTGACGCAGGGTTACCTGCACCTGACGCACCGCACGGTAGCCTTTCAGGACGGATTTACCCTCTTTGGTGTAATCGTACTCTGGCTGGGTGCTCAGGTTTGCCGCATCAATATCTTTCTTCTCAATGCCGTTTTTCTGCAGAAAATCGAAATATTGTGCAACCCGGCTATCCGCCTGCTTTTTCGCATCTGCGGCATCTTTTGACGACACGTTCACCACGATAGAGAGCGTGGCGATATCGGGACGGGCATCGACCGTTGCCTTGCCTGAGGTCACCACGTGTGGCCCGTTCGGTAACTCATCAGCGTGTACGCCAGGCAATGCCCCGGCGCTCATGATTGCGGCCAGAGCCAATGCTTTCAGTTTCATGAAAGTCCTCCTTGAAAAGGTACTATGACGGCTTCCAACCGGCGAAGCCCAACAGCGCATCGGTATGCGCCATGCTTTGAGTGGTCATTATGGCAAAAGTTCGGCCTCCGCGCGGCAATAACCGCATCGGATTGACGTTGGGATCAAAATCCGGCAATGCCCTGGCGCGCCAGCTGCAGGGCGATAAACCACATCACCGCGCCCACCAGCAGGTTAATGATACGCTGGGCTTTGGCGGTGCGCAGGCGTGGTGACAGCCAGGCGGCCAGCAGCGCCAGACCAAAGAACCACAGGATAGAGGCACTAATGGTGCCTAGCGCAAACCACTGACGCGCGGTGGTGGTCGGCAACTGCCCGCCAAGACTGCCCAGCACCACAAAGGTATCGAGATAGACGTGTGGATTGAGCCAGGTCACTGCCAGCAGCGTCGCGATAATGCGTCCCCTGCTCTGCTTTAATGGCTCACCATCCGCCAGATCGGCGTCGCCGCGAAAAGCGCTACGCAGTGCGCCCCAGCCATACCACAACAGAAAGGCTACACCCGCCCAGGTGATCACCATCAGCAGCAGTGGAGACTGGCTCAGCAAGGCGCTGCCGCCAAAGATCCCACCGCAAATCAGCAGAATATCGCTCAGCGAGCAGAGGGCCGCCGTCATCAGATGATACTGACGCTTCACGCCCTGATTCATAACAAAAGCGTTCTGCGGCCCCAGCGGCAGAATCAGCGCGGCGCCTAGGGCAAGTCCCTGAAAATAGAGAGATAACACAGGATTAGTTCCTCACATCGTTAGAGGAGGAGAAGTATAAAGAGAGAGGATGATTAGCGGAAATTGAAAGAATTAATCTGCGATTAGCAAAATGAATGGGCGACGGAAGCCGCCCACTGAAAGATTACTGTGGCTGAGTCTCTGGCGTAGTTGCGTCGGACTGTCTGACACGGTGCAGATGCACATCCATCTGTGGATAAGGAATACCAATCCCTTTTCCATCCAGCGCACGCTTAAAGTTCTTCAGCAGATCCCAGTAAACGTCCTGCAGGTCGCCGCTGTTGCTCCAGCAACGCACCACAAAGTTCATTGAAGAAGCCGCCAGCTCATTCAGACCGACCTGCACGCCTTTATCCTGTAACACACGACTGTCGGCGTCGACCACTTCACGCAGCAGCGTCAGAACCTGATCAACATCCGCATCGTAAGAGACGCCAATGATAAATTCATTGCGGCGTACCGGCTCACGTGAGAAGTTGATGATGTTTCCGGCGATGATTTTACCGTTAGGCACCACCACTCGCTTGCCGTCGGCTGACTTGAGCGTGGTAGAGAAGATCTGTACGTTCATTACCGTACCCATGATACCGCCCAGATCAACAAACTCACCGGCACGGAAGTGACGGAAAATCACCAGCAGCACGCCCGCCGCAAGGTTTGACAGCGAATCTTTTAAGGCCAGACCCACAGCCAGACCGGCCGCACCGAGGATGGCGATGACCGAGGTTGTCTGTACCCCGATGCGCCCAAGTGCCGCGATCAGTGTGAATGCGATAATGCCGTAGCGCACCAGCGCCGACAGAAAGTCAGCAACGGTCGTATCAATGTGGCGTGCCTGCAGCAGACGATTAGCGGTGTTGGAGATGATGCGTGCAATCATCATCCCCACAACGATAATCGCAATGGCTGCGACAATGTTTACCGCATAGCTAATCAGAAGCTCCTGATTACGTACTATCCAGTTTCCCGCGTTATTGAGTTCACCGAGCATACCCGTATCCTGCATGTAACCATCCTGTAATTAAATTCCCAAGGGAAATGACACCACATTGTCAGAACCGCTCTGACAATCCCTGACAAAAGGGTAAACAATAAATGGCGGCGTGCCAAACCTGCATGACCTTTGACGCCATTCTGGCGAAAAAAGGTCAAAAAAAGGCCCTTCCGGGCCTTTTTTGTACGGTAACGACTCTTCAGTTACAGCACGTCGACAGCGTTAAGCTCTTTGAAGGCCTGCTCCAGACGCACCACCATAGAGGCCTGGGCTGAACGCAGCCAGACGCGTGGGTCGTAGTATTTTTTGTTTGGCTTGTCAGCGCCTTCCGGGTTACCCAGCTGCGACTGCAGATAGCCTTCGTTCTTTTTGTAGTACTGCAGGATGCCGTCCCAGGTTGCCCATTGGGTATCGGTATCGATGTTCATCTTGATCACGCCGTAGCTGATAGACTCTTCGATTTCTGCAGCAGAAGAACCTGAACCGCCGTGGAAAACGAAGTCCAGCGCGTTGTGCGGCAGGCCATGTTTTTCACACACATATTTCTGCGAATCGCGCAGAATGGTCGGAGTCAGTTTCACGTTGCCTGGCTTGTAAACGCCGTGAACGTTACCGAATGAGGCCGCAATGGTGAAGCGCGGGCTGATAGCATTCAGTTTTTCGTACGCGTAGTTCACATCTTCTGGCTGGGTATAGAGTGCAGATGCGTCCATGTGGCTGTTATCAACGCCATCTTCTTCACCACCGGTGCAGCCCAGTTCGATTTCCAGCGTCATGTCGAGTTTCGCCATGCGCGCCAGATATTTGCTGCTGATCTCGATGTTCTCTTCCAGTGACTCTTCTGACAGATCGATCATGTGAGAAGAGAAAAGTGGCTTACCGTTTTTCTGGAAGTACTCTTCACCTGCGTCCAGCAAACCGTCGATCCATGGCAGCAGTTTCTTGGCACAGTGGTCAGTGTGCAGGATAACCGGCACGCCATACTGTTCAGCCATCAGGTGGACATGGTGCGCACCCGCGATAGCGCCGAAAATTGCCGCGCCCTGTGGTTTGTCAGTCTTGAAGCCTTTACCCGCGATAAATGCAGCACCGCCGTTAGAGAACTGGATGATGATTGGCGCTTTAACTTTCGCCGCTGCTTCCAGTGCCGCATTGATGGAGTCAGTGCCGACGCAGTTTACGGCTGGCAGTGCGAATTTGTTCTCTTTCGCAACTTTGAAGATCTTCTGTACGTCATCACCAGTGACAACGCCGGGTTTTACGAAATCAAAAATTTTAGACATGATTGTGTCCTGTTTCGTGACCGTTGTTCCCCTTGAGGAACGTCGATTTAAACGCCCAGACGGGCAAGACTTCAGGCGATGCCGTCAGGCATCGCCCCCAAAGGATTACTGCTTCGCACGCTCTTCCAGCATGGCAACTGCAGGCAGTTTTTTGCCTTCCACGAACTCAAGGAACGCGCCGCCGCCGGTAGAGATGTAGGAAATTTTGTCTTCGATGCCGAACAGGTCGATAGCCGCTAAGGTATCGCCGCCGCCTGCAACAGAGAAGGCATCGCTGTCTGCAATGGCGTTAGCCACGATTTCGGTGCCTTTACGGAAATTAGGGAACTCAAACACGCCCACCGGGCCGTTCCACAGGATGGTTTTGGCATCCTTCAGGATGGCAGCCATCGCCTGTGCAGTTTCATCACCAAAGTCCATAATCTCTTCGTTATCCGCAACTTCCGAAACCTTTTTCACGGTAGCGGTCGCAGTTTCAGAGAATTCTGTGCCGACACGTGAGTCAGTTGGAACCGGAATGCCGTGCTGATCGCGCAGGCCTTTAGCCGCTTCAACGAAGTCTGGCTCATACAGAGATTTACCGACGTTGTTGTCGATAGCGACGAAGGTGTTGGCAATGCCGCCGCCCACAATCACGGTGTCCGCTATTTTGACCAGAGATTGCAGCACGTCAAATTTGGTAGAAACTTTAGAGCCCCCTACCACAGCCACCAGCGGACGCTCCGGGTTGCTCATGACTTTACCCAGCGCTTCCAGTTCTGCAGAGAGCAGCGGACCCGCACAGGCGATAGGGGCAAATTTGCCAACGCCGTGGGTAGAAGCCTGTGCGCGGTGCGCAGTACCAAAGGCGTCCATCACAAATACGTCGCACAGAGCAGCATATTTTTTAGACAGCGCTTCGTCATCTTTCTTTTCGCCTTTGTTAAAGCGAACGTTTTCCAGCACAACCAGCTCGCCAGCGCCGACTTCAACGCCATCAAGGTAATCTTTTGCCAGGGTCACGGTGGTGCCGCTAAGCTTGTCTTTCAGGTAGTTAACTACCGGCAGCAGCGAGAACTCTTCATTGTATTCACCTTCGGTCGGACGACCCAGGTGAGAGGTAACCATTACTTTCGCGCCCTGTTTCAACGCCGCTTCAATGGTTGGCAGAGAAGCACGGATACGTGCATCAGACGTCACTTTACCTTCTTTAACCGGTACGTTCAGATCGGCACGGATCAGAACGCGTTTACCAGCCAGATCCAGATCGGTCATCTTAATTACAGACATGGTGAATCCTCTCGTTGATTCTCATAAGTTTTGCCAGACGCATACCGCGTCTTACCTGAAACCGCTTGCGGCCATCGCTAACGTCGTGTCGAGCATTCGGTTAGCAAAGCCCCATTCGTTGTCACACCAGACCAGGGTCTTGATGAGGTGTTGACCGCTGACCCGCGTTTGTGTTCCGTCCACAATGGCACTGTGCGGATCATGGTTAAAATCTACTGAGACTAACGGTAATTCCGTATAGTCAACTATACCACGAAATGTCCCTTCTGCCGCGCTTCGCAACAGGGTGTTAACTTCACACGCCGTCACCGCCTGATGCACGGAAACGCTGAGATCAATGGCCGTCACGTTAATCGTCGGGACGCGAACGGCTATCGCCTCGAAGCGATCGTTGAATTTCGGAAAAATACGGGTAATGCCTGCCGCCAGGCGAGTGTCCACCGGGATGATCGACTGACTGGCTGCACGCGTACGGCGCAGATCGCTGTGATAGGCGTCGATCACCTGCTGATCGTGCATCGCTGAGTGGATCGTGGTGACGGTGCCGGATTCGATGCCAAACGCATCATCCAGCAGTTTAATCACCGGGATAATGCAGTTAGTGGTACAGGAAGCGTTGGAGACGATGCGGTCACTGGCGGTGAGTAACTGCTGGTTAACGCCATACACCACTGTGGCGTCGAGATCGTTTCCGCCGGGATGAGAGAACAGCACTTTTTTGGCGCCAGCCTGAAGATGCGCTTCGCCATCAGCGCGCGAGCCATAGACGCCGGTGCAGTCCAGCACCACATCCACATCGAGTTCACGCCACGGCAGATCGGCAATGGCTGCACGGTGCAAAATGCGCAGGGTATCGCCACCCACCCACATTACATCGCGCTCCTGGCGGACATCGAAAGCAAAACGGCCATGACTGGTATCGTATTTGAGCAGGTGCGCCATACCGGTGGCTTCTGCCAGCTCGTTAATCGCGACCACAGTGATCTCTGCACGTCGCCCCGTTTCATACAGCGCGCGCAGGACGTTGCGTCCAATCCGGCCAAAACCATTTATCGCTACCCGTACCGTCATTTCTCTCCTGCCACGTCAGACTGAAAAAAACGTGCCGTTAGCCTGAGCGTTTCACTGCATTTTGTACAGGAGATTCTTACCCGGCATTGTCCGAAACCAGGGCGATTCGCCTGGCGACTGAAACGGTTCAGCTACAATAATAGAAGGAAGGAATAACAGGAATGATTGTGATCAATCTGACTGCTTAAATTTGGATCTGCGTCACAAATTAAAGCAAAAGGCGGTTATTACTGCAGGAATAAAAAAGTAAAAGGGACGAAAATTTCGTCCCTCTGTTTTTACAGCCGGGCGGGAACAGGCCCGCCTGACCGGTTTTACGCCAGCAGCGCTTTCGCTTTCGCGACGACGTTGTCGACGGTAAAGCCAAACAGTTCGAACAGCTGATCGGCAGGTGCCGATTCGCCGAAGCTGGTCATACCCACGATAGCGCCGTTCAGGCCGGTGTATTTGAACCAGTAATCAGCGATGCCCGCTTCGATTGCGACGCGTGCGCTGACCGCTTTTGGCAGCACGGATTCACGGTACTCATCGCTCTGCTTGTCGAAGGCATCCGTTGATGGCATAGAGACCACGCGCACTTTGCGGCCTTCGCTGGTGAGTTTGTCCCAGGCACCGACTGCCAGTTCAACTTCGGAACCAGTGGCGATCAGGATCAGCTCAGGCGTGCCATCGCAATCTTTCAGCACGTAACCGCCGCGCGCTACGTTAGCCAGCTGTGCCGTGTCACGCTCCTGCTGCGCCAGGTTCTGACGAGAGAAGATCAGCGCAGTCGGGCCATCTTTACGCTCAATGGCATATTTCCACGCCACCGCAGATTCAACCTGGTCACATGGACGCCACAGGCTCATGTTTGGCGTGGTGCGCAGGCTCGCCATCTGTTCAACCGGCTGGTGCGTCGGGCCATCTTCGCCCAGACCGATAGAGTCGTGGGTGTAGACCATGATCTGACGGATCTTCATCAGTGCCGCCATACGCGCTGCGTTACGCGCATATTCAACGAACATCAGGAAGGTCGCGGTGTAAGGCAGGAAGCCGCCGTGCAGCGCCAGGCCATTAGCGATTGCGGTCATACCGAACTCACGCACGCCGTAGTGGATGTAGTTACCCGCAGCATCTTCGTTGATCGGCTTAGAGCCCGACCAGATTGTCAGGTTGCTGGGTGCCAGATCGGCTGAGCCGCCCAGGTATTCCGGCAGAATTTTACCGAAAGCTTCGATAGCATTCTGTGAGGCTTTACGGCTGGCGATCTTCGCCGGGTTCGCCTGCAGCTGTTCAACGAACTTCTGCGACTCTTCCTGCCAGTTAGCTGGCAGTTCGTTGCTGACGCGGCGTTTAAACTCGGCAGCCAGTTCAGGATGAGCCTGTGCGTAAGCGGCGAATTTCTCATTCCATGCAGACTCTTTCGCCTGGCCCGCTTCTTTCGCGTCCCACTCAGCGTAGATATCAGAAGGAATAACGAACGGCGCGTGGGTCCAGCCCAGCTGTTTGCGGGTCAGTGCTACTTCGTCATCACCCAGCGGTGCGCCGTGCGAATCATGGGTACCCGCTTTGTTCGGTGAACCAAAACCGATAACGGTTTTGCACATCAGCAGTGAAGGCTTGTCGCTGACGCTTTTCGCTTCCTCGATCGCTTTAGCAATCGCATCCGCATCGTGACCATCGACGCCGCGCACCACGTGCCAGCCGTAAGCTTCAAAGCGCTTAGCGGTGTCGTCGGTGAACCAGCCATCAATGTGACCGTCGATAGAGATACCGTTGTCATCATAAAACGCCACCAGTTTGCCCAGCTTCAGCGTACCGGCCAGTGAGCAGACTTCGTGCGAGATACCTTCCATCATGCAGCCATCACCCATGAAGACATAGGTGTTGTGGTCTACGATGTCATGACCCGGACGGTTGAACTGTGCTGCCAGCGTGCGCTCAGCAATAGCAAAACCTACTGCATTAGCGATGCCCTGCCCCAGCGGACCGGTAGTGGTTTCAACACCCACGGTGTAGCCATATTCCGGGTGACCTGGAGTTTTTGAGTGCAGCTGACGGAAGTTTTCCAGTTCGCTCAGGGGCAGATCGTAACCGGTCAGGTGCAACAGGCTATAGATCAGCATTGAGCCGTGACCGTTAGAGAGCACGAAACGGTCGCGGTCAGCCCACAGCGGGTTGGTTGGGTTGTGGTTCAGGTAGCCGCGCCAGAGTACTTCAGCGATGTCCGCCATGCCCATTGGGGCACCCGGATGTCCCGATTTCGCTTTCTGTACTGCATCCATACTTAACGCACGAATGGCGTTGGCAAGCTCTTTACGAGAGGGCATTTTCTACTCCAGGTCGGATTAATGCTTCGCACCTTAACTTATTGTTATTAATGAGTTACCGGGCAAAACAAGGAAAAAGTTGCCCATCAATGTACATGAGAAACGGGGCAAAAGTACATGCTGTAAAACGCTAAATGCAGCCGCTTCGTATGGCTTTTCCAGCCATATCTGCTAGCAAAGTGCAGACTGGCACGCTATAACCAAATCGTTTATTCACCTGGCTGAGTTTCAGGTGTTTGTTTTTCTTACCTTGTTATGAATGGGATACAGCATGAAAATCAAAAAAATGGTGTTAGCGCTTGGACTGACGACGCTGCTGAGTGGCTGTCAGGGTTTAGACAACAATGCGCTGATGCAGTCGGGCGCGCAGGCGTATCAGGCTTATACCCTCAGCGACGATCAGGTAAAGCAGCTGAGCGATAAATCCTGTGAGCAGATGGACAAAGATAATCAGATTGCGCCTGCTAACAGTGATTATCAGCAGCGTCTGAACAAGATCGCTGCGGCGCTGGGCGATAACATCAACGGCGTACCGGCTAACTACAAGGTTTATCAGACCAAAGATGTCAACGCCTGGGCGATGGCAAACGGCTGTATTCGCGTTTACAGCGGTCTGATGGATATGATGACTGACAATGAAGTGGAAGGCGTGCTGGGTCATGAGATGGGCCACGTTGCGTTAGGGCATACGCGCAAGGCGATGCAGCTGGCATATGCCACAACCGCGGCCCGCACCGCAGCCGCCTCGGTTGGCGGCGTGATTGGTTCACTGTCGCAGTCGCAACTGGGTGAAATGGGTGAAAAACTGGTGAATGCGCAGTTCTCCCAGACGCAGGAGTCACAGGCGGATGACTACTCCTACGACCTGATGAAGAAGCGCAATATCGATCCAATGGGCCTGGCCACCAGCTTTGAAAAGCTGGCGAAGATGGAACAGGGACGTCAGAGTTCGATGTTTGACTCGCATCCCGCCTCTGAAGCGCGCGCAGCGCATATTCGTGAGCGAATTGCTGCCGACAGCAAGTAATCCCGCCTCTGAGCGCGCATGCATCCGGCGTGCGCGCTTAGCCGTGCGAACTCCGCTAGCGCTTAAATATCTGATCCACCATCGAGCCCAGATCCAGCTTATTGTCATGCAGCGCCTGTTCATCCATGTGTCCCTGCGGCGACATTTTATCAATCAGCTGCGGCAATAGCGCGGCCAGCGTACCCGATGCCCCTTTCACATCGGTGCCGAGTTTGTCGGCCAGTGACTGCAGTTCATCCTGACCAAAAGCAGACTGAATCTCACTGTGGCCAACCGGATGGTTATCGCCGGTGCCGATCCAGGAACCAAACACCTCACCCAGCCCGCCCTGCTGAAATTTTTGCAGCAGCACTTCAATACCGCCCTGCTCCTGCACCCAATGCCAGACAGCCTGTAACTGTCCCGGCGGATGCCCTTCACTCTGGTTGCCATCCAGTGCGCCAGCCAGTTCATCAAGAAAGCCCATGATTATCTCCACTACGCCATTTTTACGCTGTAAGTTTAGTTGCAGATAGGGGTTCGCGCCTGACGGTTACCCGTCGGGGTCAGAAGGGAATCAATCGGATCATGGCAAAGAAAGGAACATCACAGCAGCGGCCCGCCCGACGGACAGGACGCCGCGTTCAGCGCCTGCCGGACTGAAGCCGGCAGGCAGCAGGCATCAGCCTTTGTTCACAGCCTGAACATGCAGCATATCCAGCGCCAGCGTAGCCGCCGCCAGTGCCGTCAGATCAGCATGATCGTAACCCGGTGCGACTTCCACCAGATCCATGCCGACAATGTTCATGCCCTGCAGGCCACGGATCAGCTTGGTCGCTTTATCGGTGGTCAGGCCGCCAATCACCGGCGTGCCGGTGCCAGGCGCATGCGCCGGATCCAGACAGTCGATATCGAAGGTCAGATAGACCGGCAGATCGCCCACTGTGCGTTTCACTTCGGCGAGGATATCGTCAACGCTGCGGTCGTTGACCTGCGCCGCATCCAGCACGTTGAAACCCAGGCTCTTGTCGAATTCGGTACGGATACCAATCTGCACTGAGTGCTGTGGATCGATCAGACCCTCTTTCGGCGCGGTAAAGAACATGGTGCCGTGGTCAAAGGTCGGGCCGTTGGAGTAGGTGTCGGTATGCGCATCAAAGTGCACCAGCGCCATCTTGCCGAAGTGTTTTGCATGGGCGCGCAGCAGTGGCAGTGTGACGTAATGGTCGCCGCCAAAGGTCATCATGCGCTTGCCATTGGCCAGCAGTTTTTCAGCATGGGCCTGCAATTTGTCGGAGAGATCCTGCGAATCACCGAAGGCGTAAACCAGATCGCCGCAATCGACGACGTTCAGACGCTGACGCAGGTCGAAATCCCACGGCCAGCGGCAGCCTTCCCAGGCCAGATTGGTGGAGATCTGGCGAATCGCGCCCGGACCCAGGCGGCTGCCCGGACGACCCGAGGTCGCGGCATCAAACGGCACGCCGGTGATAACCCACTCGGCGTCGCTGTCGTAAGGCTGAAAATTCAGCGGAAAACGCATGAAACCAAAGGCGTTAGAAACCAGGGAGTTGTCGTACTGATTGCCAAGCGTGTTATACATAATTGCTCTCTCTATGTGCGTAAGTCGGGCCAGCCCGCAAACCATTAAGGTTGAGATGAAAAAAATCCCCTCCGCGTCGTTAGGCCCGACGAGGAAGGGATTGAGTGAGTCAGATTATCGACATAGTTAACGGCAACTGCAATATGCGATTACCGGTCGCCAGGATCGATTATTCATCTTCTAAATAGGTATAGCCGTAGAGGCCGCTCTCGAACTCTTCCAGGAACTGCGCACGCAACTCTTCGTCGAGATCGGATGCCTGAACCTGATTGCGGAACAGCGCCATCAGCTCGTTGGGATCAAGCTGCACGTAACGCAGCATGTCCGCCACAGTGTCGCCTTCATCGGAGAGCTGCACTTCCACATCGCCATTTTCGCGTGCGTAGACATCCACCGCTTCGGTGTCACCAAACAGGTTATGCATGTTGCCCAGAATTTCCTGATAAGCACCCACCATAAAGAAGCCCAGCATGGGTGGGTTATCAAGGTCATATTCCGGCATCGGCATGGTCGTCGCGATACCGTCGCCATCCACGTAGTGATCGATGGTGCCATCGGAGTCACAGGTGATGTCGAGCAGCACGGCACGGCGCTCCGGCTTCTTGTTCAGCCCTTCCAGCGGCAGTACCGGGAACAGCTGATCGATACCCCACGCATCCGGCATTGACTGGAACAGCGAGAAGTTAACGTAGATCTTATCCGCCATCCGCTCCTGCAGTTCGTCGATGATTGGACGGTGTGCACGGTTGCTCGGATCGAGATGCTGCTGAATATAGTGGCAGATGCTCAGATAGAGTTGCTCAGCCCAGGAACGCTGCTTGAGATCGTAGGTACCTGACGAGTAGCCGGTATGGATATCAAACAGATCCATCTGGCTGTCATGCAGCCATTCACGCAACGAACGGCGGGTACTTGGCTCGTGCATCTCCTGCCAGGTTTCCCACATGCTGAGGATCGGGCGCGGCGCATCCGCATCCGGCGTTTCAGGTTCGCTGAACTCGTTGCGCTCCACACCAATGATGTTGGAGACCAGCACCGTGTGGTGCGCGGTTACGGCACGGCCCGACTCGGTGATCACCGTCGGATGCTCCAGACCGTGCTCATCACAAGCAGCACCAATCGCCCAGATTACGTTGTTGGCGTACTCGTTCAGGCCGTAGTTGACCGAGCAGTCAGACTGCGAGCGCGTTCCTTCGTAATCGACGCCCAGACCGCCGCCGACGTCGAAACATTTGATGTTGACGCCCAGCTTAGCCAGTTCGACATAGAAGCGCGCCGACTCACGCACGCCGGTAGCGATGTCGCGGATGTTGGACATCTGCGAGCCCAGATGGAAATGCAGCAGCTGCAGGCTGTCGATGCGTCCCGCTTCACGCATGATCTCAACCAGTTTCAGCACCTGGGTGGCTGACAGGCCAAACTTCGACTTTTCGCCGCCGCTCGACTGCCATTTACCGGAGCCCTGCGAAGCCAGACGCGCACGGATACCAAGACGCGGCACCACATTCAGACGCTCTGCTTCTTCCAGCACCAGCCGCACTTCGGTCATCTTCTCCAGCACCAGATAGACCTTATGGCCCATCTTCTCGCCGATCAGCGCCAGACGAATATATTCGCGATCTTTATAGCCGTTACAGACGATCACCGAACGGGTCTGACCGGCGTGCGCCAGCACCGCCATCAGCTCGGCTTTTGAGCCCGCTTCCAGTCCCAGCGGTTCGCCGGAGTGGATCAGTGACTCAATCACGCGTTTGTGCTGGTTAACTTTAATCGGGTAAACCAGGAAGTAGTCGCCTTTGTAACCGTAGGATTCACGCGCACGTTTAAAGGCGGCGTTAATGGAACGCAGACGGTGTTGCAGGATCTGCGGGAAGCAGAATAAAGCGGGCAGACGCTGGCCCTGCGCTTCGCGCTCTTTGACCAGACGAGCTAAATCGACGCGCACGTCAGGACGATCCGGATCGGGGCAGACACTGATGTGGCCCAGTTCGTTAACGTCATAATAGTTGTTGCCCCACCAGGCGATGTTGTACGTACGCAACATTTTGCTCGCATCCTGATCGTTCATTGCAACCTCCTGCATGGAGCGGAGTGTACCCTGTTCGCCAGCTGACGAACCTTTGATATTCTTCATGTCGTCAGACATCGCGAACCTCAATTTTCCGTTGAAAGATGAAACTGTTAACCGGCTTTATGGCCGCTAATCTGAAAACCTGTTGCCACATTAAACGCAATGTCCTGTTCACCTGACGTTGCCGTCAGCGCGATTCACGCATGAGAGTTAAGTGTAAAACACCCGGGCCATCTCCGTTTAAACAGAGAACATTTAACTGATCTGTATTGACCATGGATAACCTGCGTCGTTCCGCTGCGCGGGCGCAGAGAAGAGACAAAACCGATCGAGCAGAGATAAAGATTAGCCTGCGCCTGTGTCGGTAAAATTACCGCATCGGACATCGCGTCGGCAGGAAAGAGAAACAGATGGGAGGCAGGAGAGAGCCAGCGCAGCGCCGCAGCGCAGAGAACCGGAAGAAGAAAAAGCGTGGTTCATTACTTGTATCACCTCCGCATATGCCAGGGGCATATGGAAAACAACCTGGGTGAAAGCCAGACCAGAGTCTGACAGGCGCGACGCAAACAGTGGCGTCATCCTTGCTGCTGCTATCAAAGCAGCGGCGTTTTATACAGTTTACCGCCCTAAAATGCAAAAATATTATCGGGGAATTGCGTGTAGCGTCAGCAAATTATGCCGATAACAGAGACAGGTTAAATGCTGAAACAGAAAAAGGGCTGGTAATTGGTTTATCCTCTATCCTAAAATAGCCGTCCAGATGGTTTTCCATCTAAACAGGTTACTATCCAGGCGGTGTTGGCCTGCTGTGCTGACACAACCTCACTGCTCGCGGCTTTGCCTGAAGGGGCGTCAGGTCAGACCACCTCACTGGCGCTATGCAGTCGTACTCAAACCATATTTAAGGTAAAGAACAGAATGGCTAAACACCTTTTTACGTCCGAGTCTGTATCAGAAGGACATCCCGATAAAATCGCCGACCAGATCTCCGATGCTGTGCTGGATGCGATCCTTGAACAGGATCCTAAAGCGCGCGTGGCCTGCGAAACCTACGTTAAAACCGGTATGGTGCTGGTTGGCGGTGAAATCACCACCAGCGCCTGGGTCGATATCGAAGAGATCACCCGTAAAACCGTACGTGAAATCGGCTATGTCCATTCCGATATGGGCTTTGACGCCAACTCCTGCGCGGTATTAAGCGCGATTGGTAAACAGTCTCAGGATATCAATCAGGGCGTTGACCGTACCGATCCGCTGGAACAGGGCGCGGGCGACCAGGGCCTGATGTTCGGCTATGCCACCAACGAAACAGACGTGCTGATGCCTGCGCCGGTGACCTATGCGCACCGTCTGGTACAGCGTCAGGCTGAAGTGCGTAAAAATGGCACCCTGCCGTGGCTGCGTCCGGATGCCAAGAGCCAGGTCACTTTCCAGTATGACGATGGCAAAATCGTGGGCATCGATGCAGTTGTGCTCTCTACCCAGCATGCTGAATCCATCAGCCAGAAAGATCTGCAGGAAGCAGTGATGGAAGAGATCATCAAGCCGGTTCTGCCCGCAGAGTGGCTGAGCGCCTCGACCAAATATCACATCAACCCAACCGGTCGTTTTGTGGTCGGTGGCCCGATGGGCGATTGCGGTCTGACCGGTCGTAAAATTATCGTAGACACCTACGGCGGCATGGCGCGTCACGGTGGCGGTGCGTTCTCGGGTAAAGATCCGTCTAAAGTTGACCGCTCTGCAGCCTATGCGGCGCGTTACGTGGCGAAAAACATCGTAGCGGCCGGTCTGGCTGACCGTTGTGAAATCCAGGTCTCCTACGCTATCGGCGTGGCTGAACCCACTTCCATCATGGTGGAAACCTTCGGCACCGAGAAAATCTCTACCGAACAGCTGACGCTGCTGGTGCGCGAGTTCTTCGACCTGCGTCCATATGGTCTGATCCAGATGCTGGATCTGCTGCACCCAATCTATAAAGAGACCGCAGCTTACGGCCACTTTGGTCGTGAACATTTCCCATGGGAAAAAACCGACAAAGCTGCCCTGCTGCGTGAAGCGGCTGGCCTGTAAGGTTACCGGCTGCTGATAAAACCCTGCCACTGCGGCCTGATGCTGGTCAGTTAAGATTAGCTTTATAAAGGCTGCCACGGTCAAACGTGGCAGCCTTTTTTTCCGGGCGAGCGAGCCGCAGTGCGGGCCAGCGCACCTCTGCTGCTGCCGGGCCGTACTCGCGCCGCTCACGCGGTACCTTCGGCTTTGACGTCGTGCCGACGAACCGTCACGCCTCAGCGCTGCGGATAGCCCTTTCAGCAGCAGAGGCGCTCAGGCCTTCACTCTCGTGCCCTTTCTGACAATACACACTGAAGTTTCAGAGCAGGCCGGGGCCGGGCAGGGGCAGGCAATCCGCAGCGCTGAACAGAATGAGTCTGCCAGGAGAGCCCGCAGGACGCGGGCGAAAGGCGGGGCGGCACAGGATGTGCCATCCCCGGCGGTCCGTCAGGCAGAGGAATGAAGTGAAGGAACCGCGCAGCGGCGCGAGGACCGCCAGCCCCTGCCCGGCACCAGACTGCGTTATCACCTGTCGCTTAACTGACTGGCATTATGCTACTGCGGCAGGGTGTTTTATTGCCTTTTCAGCCCCAATGCTAACCGGAGCAATTTTGCTCCCGCTACCCTTCTGAACGATAAGCCAGCGCAGTTTCTGGCGAGCGCGTGACGACAAAAAAACGCATCTGCCCAACTTCTTCTTCTCTCTGCAGCAAATTTTCAGTTCTCAGCTACACTTCTTTTCGCTTTTTCTGACGACTAAATGTTAACGATTACAAATTGAAAGGCTTTGTTTATCCGATATTTAGGAATTAACGCACGTAGTTATTCTGCTGAAAATGCGTTATTTTCAGCGTCGTCTGATAGCCAGTAAATAGAGCATTGTCAGAAACTTAATGAGTGCTATACCTCACTGGTTAATTAATCTTTCCGGGAAAAATATGCTGAATTTCAGGGTTTCAGCGTGTGTAAGCGATTACACTGATGTGATCAGGCTCACTTTTTTCCGGCAAAAGGTTTTTTAACATTGATAAAAACAATGATGGATAAACCTGGAGGCTAAAATGCCTGGCAATACACACAAAAGCAGAACTTCAAATAAGGCGATGACCTTATTTGTCTGCTTTCTGGCGGCCCTTGCGGGTCTGCTGTTCGGTCTGGATATCGGCGTTATCGCCGGTGCTCTGCCGTTTATCGCAAAGGACTTTAACGTCACCCCTCATCAGCAGGAGTGGATCGTCAGTTCCATGATGTTTGGTGCGGCGGTCGGTGCTATCGGCAGCGGCTGGATGTCATCCCGCCTGGGCCGTAAAAAAAGCCTGATGGCCGGTGCGATTCTGTTCGTTATCGGTTCACTCTGGTCGGCGATGTCGCCAAACCCGGAAATGCTGATCAGCGCCCGCGTTCTGCTGGGCCTGGCAGTCGGTATCGCCTCTTATACCGCCCCGCTTTATCTTTCTGAGATCGCTCCGGAAAAAATTCGCGGCAGTATGATTTCTCTTTATCAGCTGATGATCACCATCGGTATTCTTGGCGCTTACCTGTCCGATACGGCGTTCAGCTTTACCGGCAACTGGCGCTGGATGCTGGGCATCATCACTATTCCGGCACTGTTGCTGCTGGTCGGCGTTTTCTTCCTGCCAAACAGCCCACGCTGGCTGGCGGCGCGAGGCAACTTCCGCGATGCACAACGCGTACTGGATCGTCTGCGTGACACCAGCGAGCAGGCAAAACGTGAGCTGGAAGAGATCCGTGAAAGCCTGAAGATCAAACAGTCTGGCTGGGGTCTGTTCACCAGCAGCAGTCACTTCCGCCGTGCGGTCTATCTCGGCATCCTGCTGCAGGTGATGCAACAGTTTACCGGCATGAACGTCATCATGTACTACGCGCCAAAAATCTTTGAAATCGCGGGCTTCACCAACACCACCCAGCAGATGTGGGGTACGGTGATTGTGGGTCTGGTTAACGTACTGGCGACCTTTATTGCCATTGGCCTGGTGGATCGCTGGGGTCGTAAACCTACCCTGATTCTGGGCTTTATGGTGATGGCAGCCGGTATGGGCGTTCTGGGTACGATGCTGCACTTCGGCATTCACTCGGCGGGCGCACAGTACTTTGCGGTAGGTATGCTGCTGATGTTCATCATCGGTTTTGCGATGTCAGCCGGTCCGTTGATCTGGGTACTCTGTTCCGAAATTCAGCCGCTGAAAGGCCGCGATTTCGGTATCACTGTCTCCACCACCACCAACTGGATCGCGAACATGATCGTGGGTGCGACCTTCCTGACAATGCTGAATACGCTGGGCAATGCGAACACCTTCTGGGTCTACGCACTGCTTAACCTGTTCTTCATTCTGCTGACGGTGATGCTGATCCCTGAGACCAAAAACGTCTCGCTGGAACACATTGAACGTAACCTGATGGCAGGTAAAAAACTGCGCGACATCGGTTCACGCGACTAACTTTACCCGGTAAAAAACGCGGTAAAAAAACGGCGGGGTTTCTCTGGAAACCCCGCCGTTTTTATTTGTTCAACGCCCCACTACGCTGTGGTTACTCGCGTTACCGGCAGGGGCCGCCGTATGCAGCAGAGCGCCAGCGCCATAATGAAAATGGTCGCGGTCTGATTATAGGGCAGCACCGAATCGGTCAGTCCGGTGGTAAACAGTGCCACCATCGGCAGCGCCACGCCGCGCAGATCACACTTCTTCAGCCAGCCCGCCAGCACCGTCAGATAGAGCAGCGCCAGCGACGCTGTACCCAGCCATCCCTGCAATGACGTCACTTCGAGGAACTCGTTGTGCATGTTGTATTTAACGTTGGTGAAGCCTTCGACATTGAGAGGATAGTGCGCAGTGATGAACTGACGCGCCTCAGTGGTGCGCGCATCCGGCGTCGCAAAACCGCCATGGTGCTCAATAAAGTTGACCGCTCCGCCCCAGATGGCGACACGTGCGCCCAGCGAGGTCGAACTGTTTGAACCAAAGTTCTCAATATCCTGCACCCCCTCTACCCAGCGGTTGCTGGTCATCAGAATCAGCACCGCCATTACGCCCACCAGCAGAGCGCTAATCCGCCAGTTGGTCAGCAGCGACAGCCGGTAGGTCTGCACCAGGAAAAGCAGCCCCACGGCAATCAGCGCAATCAGGGTCACACGGGTGCCGCACAGGTAGAGCAAGGCAAAGGTCACTGCCAGCACAGCGATATCGGCCACCTTCCAGTAAGCGTGCGTCTCATAGCGGCTTAGCCAGAGCCAGGCACAGTAAATAAACAGAATCATGTAGGAGGACATGGAGGCGGCTTCGGTAGTGAGCTTGATGCGAATATTCTCAGTGTAGAGATGCTCGTGGATACCAAAGCCCAGCGTAATCAGCAGGCCGAGAAGGATGAGCCCTTTTCCGACGCGTAGCGTGGTCAGGGAGACCCGATCCCCATAAACAGCCAGACTGAGCAGCACAAAGGCACCCATCAACAGCCGCTTCGCCCCCAGCAGATAGTTGCCGATATTGGTGATGGCATCGGTTGAGGGCGCGGTTTCGATCCCCTTCACGTGTATCGCCCAGAACAGCCGAATCAGGGCAAAGATAATCAGCACAGCAAACAGGGCGATATAAAAACCATTCTCTTTAAAGTCCATCCGCCTGCGCACCAGGCCATACAACACGGACGCGATAGAGAGATAAGAGACCAGATAGAATATTTTTTGCGGCAGGCCGGTAACAAACATATTCAGCGACAGCGCCAGGCAGAGCGCAATAACTGAAAAATTAACCATTAACGTTAATCCATTGCGACTGATTTTATTCGTCATGCTTAACCTCAGTAAGGCGGTTAAACACACTCATCAGGTGCTTCATATAATTTTCCTCATAAAAACCGGTGATGCTCGCTTTAATAGCCTGATGATCGGGGAAGTGGAAATCCCCGCTCATGGCGTTGAGAATCGCGGCCAGCGCCATGCTGTCATGGGTGGGATAGAGCTGACCATTAATACCGTTCTGAATAATTTCCGCCGGGCCGCTGATGCAGTCGGATGAAACACAGTAGACGCCGCGCGACATCGCCTCCAGCAGGATCAGCGGGAAGCCTTCGAAGTTAGAGGTCATGACCAGGCAGGTGACCTGTCTGATATGGCGGATGACATACTCCCAGGCATTTTCCTGCCAGCCATGCCAGGTGATGCGATCCTGAATGCCGAGTTGCGTCACGTAGTGCTGACATTGCGTCAGATCTTCCCCGTCCCCCACTATCTCCAGCGTCCAGGGCGCCTCCAGTTGCTGCAGGGCATCAAACAGATCTTTAAGCTGTTTCTGCCGCTGATAATGGACGCGACCAATATAGAGGAACTTCAGCGCCTGGGGTCTGCCGATTACCGTGTCATTGCGTTTGATCGGGTTATAGATAACGTCAACGTCAGTGGCGCGTGCGCCCAGTTCCACCAGCTGCTCTTTAATCTGATTACTGATCGCAAAATGGTGATCGGCCCGCAGCAGATAATGGGGACGATAACGTTCACGCGGAGGCAGGTGCATCCAGCTCGACAACACGATTTTACATCCTGAAAGCGTGATTGCCCGGCGCGTCATCAGGCAGGGAATGGTGTTGAGGGTCAGGACATGATCGGGCTGATAACGACGAAAGAAGGCGGCCATTCTCAGCGTATGAATAAGATTTTTTATTTTCTTATTGCGCAGCGTGCAGACGCTCTCAGCCAGAACAGCGTTGGCGGTCCAGGCGCGGGAGTGGCTCTCCTCACCGCTGTTGATAATAAACAGCCCTGCTTCGGTACCGGTTTCCGCATTCAGGGCCGTGATCAACTGTCCGGTCACATTTTCCATACCACCACGACCGGCCATCAGATCCGTCACCAGCACAATCCGTTGTTTCCTGACGTTATCATTATTTTTCATTGCTTTATCCATGCCCTGTGCCGTTCGCTTTTCATCCATCCACTCTGCGGTGAATGTCATTAATAGAATATTCTAAAAAAGAGCATAACAATATTTAAACCAGAAATTTTCCCCAGCCAGAACCGTACTTATCGCTGGCGAAGTTGAGTTCCTGCGCGGCGGCGATTATTCTGAGCGCCATGAAAACGCCTCGTCTCCCCATTGCCCTGCAGCAGGCCGTGATGCGCTCGCTGCGCCAGTCGCTTGAACGTGCGAATCAGGCGCTGAAAACCCGTTATCCGGAACCGAAACTGCTCTACCAGCAGCGTGGTACGGCGGCGGGCACCGCCTGGCTGGCATCCTGGGAAATTCGCATCAATCCTTTGCTGCTGCTGGAAAACCAGCAGGCATTTATCGATGAAGTGGTGCCGCATGAGCTGGCGCATCTGCTGGTCTGGAAGCAATTTGGTCGCGTCGCGCCGCACGGCAAAGAGTGGAAATGGATGATGGAGCAGGTGCTGGGCGTTCCGGCACGGCGTACTCACCAGTTTGAGATCGCATCCGTACGCAGCAACACCTTTGCCTACCGCTGTCAGTGCCAGCAGCATCAACTGACGGTGCGCCGCCACAATCGCATACTGCGCAAAGAGAGTGAATATCGCTGCGTGCACTGCGGCAGCCTGCTGATCGCGGGTGAATTTGTCGCGTCCTGAGAAGAATCCCCATTCCGCCCTATTCCACATTCTGTTACCCTGCCGCCCTTTTTCGTACTGAGTAGAAATCTGGAATATGTCTCGCATACTAAGTCTGGCGGTTGCGCTGCTGTTTGCGCCCGCCGCTGACGCCCTCAACCTGAATAACTATCATCAAAATAACTTTCAGCAGGCCAAAACCTTTGCGGCGGCGATCAACGCCGATGCACCGGGTTCTTTTTACTGTGGCTGTAAGATTCAGTGGCAGGGAAAAAAGGGGATTCCCGATCTCAACAGCTGTGGCTATCAGGTGCGCAAAAACGCCAATCGCGCCGCACGCATTGAGTGGGAACACGTGATGCCCGCCTGGGAGTTTGGCCATCAGCGTCAGTGCTGGCAGGATGGCGGTCGTAAAAACTGCAGCAAAGATCCCGACTACCGCCGCATCGAAACCGACCTGCACAACCTGCAGCCTGCGGTGGGTGAAGTGAATGGCGACCGTGGCAACTTCGCCTACAGTCAATGGAACGGCAGCGAGCAGCAGTACGGCCAGTGTGAGATGAAGATCGACTTTAAACTCAAACAGGCGGAGCCACCTGCGCGGGCGCGTGGTGCCATTGCCCGCACCTATTTCTATATGCGCGACCAGTATCATCTGCGTATTTCGCGCCAGCAGACGCAGCTGTTTACCGCCTGGAACAAGCTCTATCCCGTGACAATATGGGAGTGCGAACGCGACCAGCGCATTGCAAAGGTTCAGGGCAATCATAATCCTTATGTGCAGCAGGCTTGCCAGCGCTAAAATCCCTGCCCTACACTAGCTCTTTTTCCAATGACGCCGCTGCAGCGCGGCGTCCGGTCTCAGGAACCTTATGCGCATACCTCGCATCTATCACGCCGGGCCATTAAGCATCGGCAGTGAAATTACCCTGGATGAAGATGCATCCAATCATGTGGGCCGGGTGCTCCGGATGACGGCAGGTCAGCGTCTGGAACTCTTTGATGGCACTAATCTGACTTTTGCAGCAGAGATCACGCATGTTGATAAAAAGCGTGTAAAAGTATCGGTCACAGAGAGCCAGCCGGACGATCGTGAGTCACCTTTACATCTGCATTTAGGTCAGGTGATGTCGCGCGGTGAAAAAATGGAATTCACTATCCAGAAATCGATTGAACTGGGCGTGAATGTCATTACACCCTTGTTTTCCGAGCGCTGTGGCGTAAAGCTTGATGCTGAGCGTCTGGCGAAGAAGATCCAGCAGTGGCAGAAAATTGCTATTGCCGCCTGCGAGCAGTGCGGCCGTAATCGCGTGCCGGAGATTCGTGAAGCGATGACGCTGGAAGCCTGGTGTGCAGAAGCGGACAGCGGTCTGAAGCTTAACCTGCATCCGCGCGCCAGTCACAGCATCAACACGCTGCCCCAGCCTGTTGAGCGGGTAAGGTTGCTGATTGGCCCTGAAGGCGGTTTGTCTGCGGACGAGATTGCGATGACGGCGCAGCACGATTTTACTGACATTCTGCTTGGCCCACGGGTATTGCGTACCGAAACTACCGCGCTGACGGCCATTACGGCACTTCAGGTGAGGTTTGGCGACCTGGGTTAAGCGATACTTTCAGCGGAAAGAGAGCAGGCATGATGTCCTGACCGATCGGCCCACTGCAGACCGAACCAGACGAGGCGGTAAATGCCGCCTCACCGAGGAGATAATAATGATTAAACTTGGCATCGTGATGGACCCTATTTCGTCCATCAATATTAAAAAAGACTCCAGCTTCGCTATGCTGCTGGAAGCACAGCGCCGTGGTTACGAAATTCACTACATGGAGATGCACGATCTCTCCCTGCGCGGTGGCGTGGCCTCTGCCCGCACCCGCCTGCTGACCGTCGAGCAGAATCCTGAGAACTGGTATCAGTTCGGCAGCGAGCAGGTGATCCCGCTGGCTGACCTGAATGTGGTGCTGATGCGCAAAGATCCGCCATTCGATACCGAGTTCATCTATGCGACCTACATTCTGGAACGCGCTGAAGAGCTGGGTACGCTGATCGTGAACAAACCGCAGAGCCTGCGTGACTGTAACGAAAAGCTCTACACCGCCTGGTTTGCCGAGTTTACGCCTGACACCCTGGTGACCCGCAGCAAAGCGCAGCTGCGCGCCTTCTGGCAGGAGCATGGCGACATCATCATGAAGCCGCTGGATGGCATGGGTGGTGCGTCGATTTTCCGCGTGAAGAAAGATGATCCTAACTTTGGCGTGATTACCGAAACGCTGACCGAGCATGAGAGCCGTTTCTGCATGGCGCAGAATTATATTGCGGCGATCACCGAGGGTGACAAACGCGTGTTGGTCGTCGATGGCGAGCCGGTGCCTTACTGCCTGGCGCGTATTCCGCAGGGCGGTGAAACGCGTGGCAACCTCGCCGCCGGTGGTCGCGGTGAAGCGCGTCCGCTGAGCGAAAGCGACTGGGAAATCGCGCGCCGTGTTGGTCCAACGCTGAAAGCAAAAGGGCTGATTTTTGTCGGTCTGGACATCATCGGTGATAAACTGACTGAAGTTAACGTGACCAGCCCAACCTGCATTCGTGAAATTGAGGCTGCGTTCCCGATCTCCATCACCGGCATGTTGATGGATGCCATTGAGAAGCGCCTGGGCTGAGCATGACGCCGGGGCGAAGCTCCGTGATCAACCCAATACCGGTGCGGCCGTCGCGTGCCGGTTATTTTTTTGGTACATCGTGTGAGAATGAATCTACAACATCACTTTTTGATTGCCATGCCTTCATTGCAGGATCCTTTCTTCAAACGTTCCGTGGTCTATCTCTGCGAACATAACGAAGAGGGTGCAATGGGACTGATCATCAATAAACCCATGGAAAACCTGACGGTTGAAGGCATTCTGAAGAAGCTCAAAATCTCTGCTGACGATCGCGATCCGGCGATCAAGCTGGATAAACCGGTGTTTACCGGCGGCCCGCTGGCGGAAGATCGTGGCTTTATCCTGCACTCCGCACAACGCACCTTTACCTCCAGTATTCGTGTTTCCGATAACACGATCATCACCACGTCCCGTGACGTGCTGGAGTCGATCGGTACGGCGTCTCAGCCCACTAACGTGCTGGTAGCGCTGGGTTACTGCGCCTGGGAGAAAGATCAGCTGGAAAATGAGCTGATGGAAAATGCCTGGCTGACCACCCCCGCTAACAGCAACATCCTGTTCCAGACGCCGATTTCAGAGCGCTGGCGCGAAGCGGCGCGCAGTATTGGCGTCGATATTCACAACATGGCCAGCGACGCCGGACACGCCTGATGTCAACTCAAACTCTGTTAGGATTCGACTTCGGCACCAAAAGTATTGGTGTCGCCGTAGGTCAGGAACTCACTGGCAGCGCCCGTCCGCTGACCGCCCTGAAAGCGCAGGATGGCATCCCGGACTGGCTGATAATCGAAAAGCTGCTGAAAGAGTGGCAGCCCGATTTCGTGGTGGTGGGATTACCGCTGAACATGGATGGCACCGAGCAGCCGCTGACCGATCGCGCACGTAAATTTGCCAACCGCCTGCACGGGCGTTTTGGCATCCGCGTGGAGCTGCAGGATGAACGACTCAGCACGGTAGAAGCGCGTGCAGGCCTGTTTGAACGCGGCGGCTATCGCGCGCTCAATAAAGGATCGGTCGACTCACAGTCTGCTGCCATCATTTTGCAGGACTGGTTCGAAAACCATTACTGACATCCTGACTCAATCAGTCCGGCTGCCTGACGTGCCAGTCTGCTCTGCTCAAACGTCTGCATACCGGCCTGTGCGCCGGTTTGTAACAGCGCAGGGATCTGGTGCATCTTGCCTTCTCTGATCAGATTGGTGATGCCCGGTGTGGCGATCAGGACCTCAAACAGTCCGATGCGCGAACCGGCAACTGATGGCACCAGCCGCTGTGCAATTACCGCTTTCAGGCTGCCCGCCAGCTGAGTACGCACCAGCTGTTTCTCCTCTGCCGGAAAGACATCAACCAGCCGATCCACCGCCTGCGCCGCGCCACGCGTGTGCAGCGTCGCCAGCACCAGATGGCCGGTCTCCGCAGCCGTCAGTGCCTGACGAATAGTGTCGCTGTCGCGCAGTTCGCCCAGCAGGATGACGTCGGGATCTTCACGCAGTGCTGCCTTTACCCCCAGCGAGAACGAACCGCAGTGCAGGCCTATTTCCCGCTGCTGTATCAGCGACTGCTGGCTGTGATGGATAAATTCAATCGGATCTTCCAGCGTGATGATATGCAGCGCCTGCTGGCGGTTCAGCGCATCGACCAGCGCCGCCAGCGTGGTTGATTTACCGCTGCCGGTCGCTCCCGTCACCAGAATCAGCCCATCCTGCTGCTCCAGCAGCGTCGGGACAATGGCGGGCAGTTGCAGGCTCGCAAGCGTCGGGCATGCCGTGGCGATGATGCGCAGTGCCAGTGACAGGCCATTGCGCTGCATAAAGAGATTCGCGCGCAGACGCTGACCATCGGCCAGACTCAGAGCGAAATCGAGCTGCCCTGCGCGCTCCAGCTCCTGACGCTGCGGGTCACTGAGCCAGCGGGCCATAAACTGCGCCATCCATGCGCCAGAAAGCGGGCACTGCTGCGGCATCGCCTCCAGCCTTCCCTGCCGCCGCCAGTAGGGCAAATGTCCGCTGCAAAGGTGCAGATCGGCGGCATTATGCTTTACACTAAGCCCCACCATTTCATCCAGATTCATAATTTCTCCTGACTATGACCTCAATCCAGCAGAACCTACAGCAAGTGCGGCAGCGAATCGCTGCTGCTGCCGCGAGTTGCGGCCGCGCACCAGAAGAAATTACCCTGCTTGCAGTCAGTAAAACCAAACCTGCGAGCGCGGTCGAAGAAGCCTTTGCCGCTGGCCAGATTGCCTTTGGTGAAAATTACGTTCAGGAAGGGGTTGAAAAGGTCCAGGCACTGGCCGCACATCCTGAGCTGGAGTGGCACTTCATCGGTCCGCTGCAGTCCAATAAAAGCCGTCTGGTGGCGGAACATTTCGCCTGGTGTCACACCATTGACCGTCAGCGCATCGCGCAGCGGCTCAACGATCAGCGGCCTGCTTCGCTGCCACCACTGAATGTGTTAATTCAGGTAAATATCAGTGACGAGAACAGCAAATCTGGCATCATGCTGGAGGCCGTATCCGGGCTGGCGGAGCAGATCGCTGCCCTGCCGCAACTGCGGCTGCGCGGATTAATGGCGATTCCGGCAGCCGAGAGTGATTACGCGCGGCAGCTGGCGGTGTGTCAGCAGATGGCGGAAGCCTTCCGGCAGCTGCAACAGCACTATCCGCATGCAGACACGCTTTCGCTGGGAATGAGCGATGACATGGAGGCGGCAATCGCCGCAGGCAGTACGATGGTGCGTATCGGCACCGCCATTTTTGGCGCACGAGATTATGCGCACAACTCACAACAATAACAGAGGAACTTCATGTTAACACTGACGTTTTTAGTAAAAACGCTGATCGATCTCTACGTCATGGTGCTGCTGTTACGCATCTGGATGCAGTGGTCCCGCTGCGATTTTTACAATCCAGTGGCGCAGTTTGTCGTAAAAGTGACACAGCCGATTGTTAAGCCGCTGCGTCGTATACTGCCGGCACTGGGACCGATTGATACCGCCTCGCTGCTGCTGGCATTTGTGCTGACCACGCTGAAATACCCGATTTTATTGCTGATTCAGGTGGGCGTCTTCTCGGTCGACCCAACCAATCTGCTGGTCGGCCTGCTGTCGCTGGTTAAATCCGCCGGCTATCTGGTCTTCTGGGTGATTATTATTCGCTCCCTGATGAGCTGGATCAGCCAGGGCCGGGGTCCTGTCGACTATCTGCTGGTGCAGTTAACCGAGCCGATGATGGCACCTGTTCGCCGTATTCTGCCTGCGATGGGCGGCATCGATTTCTCAGCGATGATCGTCATCCTGGTGCTGTATGCCCTGAACTTTCTCGGCATGGACCTGTTCCCGGGTCTCTGGTATCTGCTGTAAATGAATCAAACTGGAACTGTTATGCAAAAAGTTGTCCTCGCAACCGGCAATCCCGGCAAAGTGCGTGAACTGGCGGAGTTACTCTCCGCCTTTGGTCTGGATATCGTCGCACAGACCGACCTTGGGGTTGAATCGGCGGAAGAGACCGGCCTGACCTTTATTGAGAACGCGATTCTCAAGGCGCGTCACGCGGCACAGATCACCGGATTACCGGCCATTGCCGATGATTCCGGCCTGGCCGTGGATGCGCTGGGCGGCGCGCCCGGCATCTACTCGGCGCGCTACGCCGGTGAAGAAGCCAGCGATCAACAGAACCTGGAGAAGCTGCTGCAGGCGCTGGAAAACGTGCCGGACGGTCAGCGCCAGGCACAATTTCACTGCGTGCTGGTCTATCTGCGTCATGCGGAAGATCCGACCCCGCTGGTGTTCCACGGCAGCTGGCAGGGTGAGATCACCCGCGCCGCCGCTGGTGCCGGTGGTTTTGGTTACGACCCGATTTTCTTTGTCCCGGCGCTGGGTAAAACCGCGGCCGAACTGAGTAAAGCGGAAAAAGGTGCAGTTTCTCACCGGGGTAAAGCATTGACGCTGTTGCTGGAAGCGATGCGTAATGCCTAATCTGCCGCCGTTAAGTCTCTATATCCACATTCCGTGGTGCGTACAGAAATGTCCCTACTGTGATTTTAACTCCCACGCGCTGAAAGATGAGGTGCCGCACGTTGAATACGTGCAGCACCTGCTGCGCGATCTGGAGATCGATTTACCGCTGATCAATGGCCGGGAAGTGCGCACGATCTTCATCGGTGGCGGCACGCCCAGCCTGCTGAGCAGCAGCGCGATGCAGATGCTGATGGATGGTGTGCGGGAGCGTCTGACGCTCTCGCCCGATGCGGAAGTGACCATGGAAGCCAATCCGGGCACCGTGGAAGCGGACCGGTTCAGCGCCTATCAGCGCGCCGGTATCAACCGTATTTCGATTGGCGTACAGAGTTTCAGTCCGCAAAAACTGCAGCGTCTTGGCCGCATTCACGGCCCGGAAGAGGCGGTCCGCGCCGCTGAACTGGCAGAGTCGCTGTCGCTGCGCAGTTTTAACCTTGACCTGATGCATGGACTGCCCGATCAGTCGCTGGAAGAGGCGCTCGACGATTTACGTCAGGCGATTGCGCTTAATCCGCCGCATCTTTCCTGGTATCAGCTCACGATTGAACCCAACACCCTGTTTGGCTCACGCCCGCCGGTGCTGCCGGATGATGATGCGCTATGGGATATTTTCGAACAGGGCGATCAGCTGCTGCAGGCTGCCGGTTATCAGCAGTATGAGACCTCCGCCTACGCGAAGCCGGGTTATCGCTGTGAACACAACCTCAATTACTGGCGCTTTGGCGACTATCTGGGGATTGGGTGTGGCGCACACGGCAAGCTGACGCAACCGGATGGCCGCATAGTCCGCACGGTGAAAACCCGTCATCCGCGTGGATTTATGCAGGGGAACTACCGCGAAAAGCAGTATGACGTTGCCGATAGCGACAAGCCGTTTGAATATTTCATGAACCGCTTTCGCCTGCTGGAAGCCGCGCCGCGCGACGAGTTCAGCCGCTATACCGGTTTATCAGAGCAGGTGATCCGTCCGCAGATGGATGCCGCGATTGCCGCAGGTTACGTGACTGAAACCGCGGAGCAGTGGCAGATTACGGAGAAAGGGAAGCTGTTTCTGAATTCGCTGCTGGAGCTGTTCTTAGCGGAAGAGTAACAAAAGCGCCTCAGCCCGACAGACTGAGGCGTTAACCTATTTTTTCAGTGCGCCGGTAAGCTGTTTACGCTGATCTTCCAGCGAAATAACGCGATTACATACCTCGTGACCGAAGTTCTGGAAATCCTGCTCCTGCTTGCTCCACTCAGCCTGAATCGACTGCTGCAAACCGCCCAGATTACCCATAATCGCCTGCAACGGATTACTGCCGCCGCTGCCCTGCTTACTGCCCATCTCGTTCAGGCTATCCTGCATCACGCCGCCCAGGGTCGACTGCACCAGCCTTTCACCTTCGGCGCGTACCTGATCAATCGCCTGATGGTGGAACGTCAGCCCATCTTCACGGTGTTCAATGATGCGGTTCATCTGCTGTTTCAGCTGACCATTCAGCGTGGTCAGGCGATTACGCACGTTGCTATCTGTGCCCAGTTTTTCAACGATGACCTGATCCAGTGCCGCACGCCCTTTCTCCAGACGTGATGTCGCCCCGCTGTCGATCCACGGCAGATCGCGACGCAGCGCGTTCTGATAGTCGATCGCTTTCTGGCGTCCGGCCGTATCGAGCGTGACCTTCTGTCCATTGAACTGCACGTCGCCCTGCGGCGAGATTTCCATATTGCCGTTGGCACCGACCACCTGCACGCTCTGCGGCTTAATCACCACATCGTCCTGCGGCTTAACGCTGCATTCATAGGCTGCCTGAGCCTGGGTTGCTGCCACCAGCAGCACAGCAAGAAGCGCTTTACGCATCATATCTACTCCCTAAGATCGGGTCTGAAACCCTCTGATCGGGCCTCAGCCCGACACTGTGTGACGACTTAGTCCCACCAGACGTCAAAGAGTTCAGTCATCTGAACGTCCTGCAGCTTGCGATCTTCCAGCCATTTACGAACCAGAGCACGATGCTCATCGGTGCATTTGCCGGTTTTCTGCAGGCAAACCAGACCTTCCCACACCAGGTAACCGCTGCCATCGAAGGCCAGGCCGTTAGGATCGATCGCTTCATTGATGAACTGGTTCAGCGTCTCATCAATTTCGCTTTCGCTGGTGCCTTCCGGGAAGCGCCAGGCAACCGAGAAGCCCAGTTCCTGAAACTCATCAATGTGCAGTTTTTTACGTAAACGGCGGCTGCGTTGTGTGGCCATTATTTCACCCTCTCAAACATTAAATCCCATACGCCGTGGCCTAAACGCTGCCCGCGCTGCTCAAACTTGGTCAGTGGACGCGTCTCAGGACGCGGCACATAATTCTGTTGTTCTGACTGGTTGCGGTAACCATCGATGCTGTTCATCACTTCCAGCATATGTTCCGCGTAGGCTTCCCAGTCGGTCGCCATGTGGAAGACGCCGCCCAGCTTCAGTTTACGCATCACCAGCTCGGCGAAAGGCACCTGAACGATACGGCGTTTATTGTGACGCGCTTTATGCCACGGATCGGGGAAGAAGAGCTGAACCATGCGCAGCGAGTTATCCGGAATCATCTTCTCCAGCACTTCCACCGCGTCATGGCACATCACCCGAAGGTTCTGCACATCGGCTTCTTTGGCGGCGGCCAGACAGGCACCCACGCCCGGCGCATGCACTTCAATACCCAGGAAGTTCTGATGCGGCGTGTTCTGCGCCATCGTTACCAGCGAAGCGCCCATACCAAAGCCAATTTCCAGCGTCACCGGGGCTTCGCGGCCAAACAGCGCGGTCAGATCGACAGGCTCCGGCTGATATTCCACCCCCATGACCGGCCACAGGGTGTCCAGCGCCTGCTGCTGGCCTTTGGTTAAGCGGCCCTGGCGGCGCACAAAGCTGCGGATCCGGCGTAATGGCCGCCCGTTCTCATCAAATTCTGGGGTGATGACGTCATTAATCATGTAAAAGCCTGCTGGTTAGCCTGTTCCGGGAAACGGGCATTATGCAAAGTTCATAAGCAGAAGCAAGCCTTTGCAATCTTCCGGTTTACACCCAGGTGCGCATGTGCTGGAATTCCTGCCTGAGTGTAGAGTAAACACGGAAAATTTCCTTCTTATGATGCAAGCGCCGCAGTTCGCGCAACAGGTGCTGGACTGGTATCAGCGCTTTGGTCGCAAAACCCTGCCGTGGCAGCTGGAGAAAACGCCTTACAAGGTGTGGCTCTCCGAAGTGATGCTACAGCAAACCCAGGTTGCCACGGTTATTCCCTATTTTGAACGCTTTATGGCGCGCTTCCCCACGGTCACCGATCTGGCTGCGGCTCCGCTGGATGAGGTGTTACATCTCTGGACCGGCCTCGGCTACTACGCCCGTGCGCGCAATCTGCATAAAGCCGCAAAGCAGATTGTCGAGGTTCATCAGGGCGAGTTCCCGCGTAATTTCGATGATGTCTCCGCCCTGCCCGGCGTAGGCCGCTCCACGGCGGGCGCGATCCTGTCGCTGTCACTGGGGCAGCATTTCCCGATTCTGGATGGCAACGTCAAGCGCGTGCTGGCCCGCTGCTATGCCGTCAGCGGCTGGCCGGGTAAAAAAGAGGTCGAAAAACGGCTCTGGCAGATCAGCGAAGAGGTCACACCCGCCGAGGGCGTCAGCCAGTTTAATCAGGCGATGATGGATCTGGGTGCTATCGTCTGTACCCGATCGAAGCCGAAGTGCGAAATCTGCCCGCTGAACAGCGGTTGTGAGGCGTATGCCAGCAGCAGCTGGGCGAGCTATCCCGGTAAGAAGCCTAAGCAGGTGCTGCCAGAGCGCAGCGGCTGGTTCCTGATGATGCAGGATGGTGATGATGTCTGGCTGGAGCAGCGCCCGCCTGTGGGCTTGTGGGGCGGTCTGTTCTGCTTCCCGCAGTTCACAACGGAAGCGGCACTGACCGACTGGCTGGCGGCCCGCGGCATCCATGCAAAACCGCAGCAGCTTACTGCGTTTCGCCACACCTTCAGCCATTTCCATCTCGATATCGTGCCAATGTGGCTGACGTGGCCTTCTGTCGGGGCGGCGATGGATGAAGCAGGCGGTCTCTGGTATAACTTAGCGCTGCCACCATCTGTGGGATTAGCCGCACCCGTTGAGCGCCTGTTACACGAGCTGCGCCATCCCCGACAACTGGCTTTGAACAGTTGTGAGATTAATGAGGAAGAATAATGAGCCGCACCATTTTTTGTACTTTTTTACAGCGCGACGCGGAAGGACAGGATTTTCAGCTCTATCCGGGCGATCTGGGTAAGCGCATTTACAACGACATTTCTAAAGAAGCCTGGCAGAAGTGGATGGCGAAACAGACCATGTTGATCAACGAGAAGAAGCTCAACATGATGAATCCCGAAGATCGTAAAGTGCTGGAGAAGGAGATGATCAATTTCCTGTTCGAAGGTAAAGACGTTCATATCGAAGGCTATACACCGCCAGAAGCGTAAACATTCCGGGCCTCATCGCTGAGGCCGGTTATCCAGGTCAGGCTTGCATTCCCAATGAATAAAAAATTAATCGCCCTGCTGGTGATAGCACCACTTTTGGTTTCCTGTTCCGGGTCAAAGAAACAGCAGTCCCACGAGGAGTGGGTAAAAGATACCAACGCCTTTGATATTCTGATGGGGCAGTTTGCTCATAATATTGAGAATATCTGGGGTATCAATGAGGTCCTGATCGCCGGACCCAAAGATTACGTCAAATATAGTGACAACTATTACACCCGCAGCCACATTAACTTTGAAAGCGGTAAGCTGACCATCGAGACGATTTCTGGCACCGATCCTATGGCCAGCCTGCGTCAGGCAATCGTGACCACCCTGTTGATTGGCGAAGATCCGGGTAATGTCGATCTCTACTCTGACGCCAACGATATTGAAATCAGTAAAGAGCCGTTGCTGTATGGGCAGGTGCTGGATAATACCGGTCAGCCGATTCGCTGGCAGGGTCGCGCGGAAGCTTTTGCTGACTATCTGATTCAGAATAAATTGCAGCGCCGCACCTCGGGTCTGCATGTGATTTACACCATTTCAATTCCGATGGTGCCGAACCACCTGGATAAGCGTGCGCACAAATACCTGCCGATGGTGCGTAAAGCCGCCGATCAGTATGGTGTCGATGCCTCATTGATTCTGGCGATTATGCAGACCGAGTCGAGCTTTAACCCCTACGCCGTGAGCCATTCTGATGCGCTGGGTCTGATGCAGGTGGTGCAGCATACTGCCGGTGTTGACGTGTTCCGCATGAAGGGTAAATGGGGCAAGCCGAGCCGCAGCTATTTGCTGGATCCGGAGAACAATATTGATGCGGGTACCGCTTATCTGTCGCTGTTGCAGCGTAGCTATCTGGGCGGCATTCAGGATCCGGTGTCACGTCGTTATGCGGTGATCACCGCCTATAACGGCGGCGCAGGCAGCGTGCTGCGAGTCTTCTCCAGCGATAAAGATCGGGCGTTTTCGATGATTAACGGCATGTCACCGAGCAAGGTTTATTCGACCCTGGCGAACCAGCATCCGTCGGCGGAGTCGCGTCGTTATCTTTATAAGGTGAGTACCGCGCAGAAGAGTTACCGGGGATTCTGATTGGCTCAGCGCTAAAGCGGGGAGTGTTCGCTGCGCGAACGGGCTTGGGTGTAGCGCCTGGCTGCTGGGATTGTTCGCTGCGCGAACGGGCTATGAGAAGGCTTCGTTCGCTTAGCAGCGGGTATGTATGCACTGAGCGGGTTCCGCCCGCCAGGCGGTCAGGAGTGCAGCGCCTGTAGCTGGGAGTGTTCGCTGCGCGAACAGGCTATGAGAAGGTTTCGTTCGCTTAGCAGCGGGTATGCACTGAGCGGGTTCCGCCCGTCAGGCGGTCAGGAGTGCAGCGCTGAAGCTGAGATTGTTCGCTGCGCGAACCGGCTATGAGAAGGTTTCGTTCGCTTAGCAGCGGGTATGCACTGAGCGGGTTCCGCCCGCCAGGCAGTCAGGAGTGAAGCGCCTGAAGCTGGGATTGTTCGCTGCGCGAACGGGCTGTGAGAAGGTTTCGTTCGCTTAGCAGCGGGTATGCACTGAGCGGGTTCCGCCCGCCAGGCGATCAGGAGTGAAGCGCCTGAAGCTGGGATTGTTCGCTGCGCGAACAGGCTATGAGAAGGTTTCGTTCGCTTAGCAGCGGGTATGCACTGAGCGGGTTCCGCCCGCCAGGCGATCAGGGGTGCAGCGCCTGAAGCTGGGATTGTTCGCTGCGCGAACGGGCTATGAGTAGGTTTCGTTCGCCTGGTAAGCCGGGCAGTTTCAGATTCGCCTCTGCAGGCGACCGACAAGGGGGCGCCAGTCGCCGCGCCCCCTTGACCCCGGGCTCCGGCCTGCTTCACCGCCGCTTCGCGGTTCCTTCGCTACTTCAGGATTTCTCACGGAACGGCGGGACGCGCCATCCCTGGCGCGAACCCGCCTCTTCGCGACATCCCTGTCGCTCGTCCTGAAATCCCTCATCCGCTCAGCGGTTCTGACGGCCTCCCCACCCCCTCGCTGTTATCTCTGCTTTTTATGTTGAGTGCTTTATCGCTGTGGTTTTTTGGGATTGCCTCTGGCTTTCGGCTCATCACACAGAATGGCATTCAACCCTACCCGCTGTTATCTCGTTTTCAGGTAACTAAGATTGTTGCGGTGAACTTCAGGAATTGAGACTGGCTTTCAGACCACCAGACAACTGTGCACCAAAGAAAACATAAAGAAATCACAGCCGGGGGTTTCCCAGAGGCGTACGGAGCGCTGAGGAACAACCGCAGGCCAGGATGAGCCGACAGGACGTCGGCGAAAGGACGGCACGAGCCAGGGATGGCGAGTCCGGACGGTCCGTCGGCCGCAGGGCGTGACGAAGGTACCCCGCACAGCGGGGCGCGCAGGCAGCCGGACGCCGGGATTGTTAAGGGGCGGGCGTCCGCCCCTTGACGCGTCCGCCTGCTCGGGCAACCTGAAACTCCCCATCGCCTGGCGGGCGGAACCCGCTCAGTGTTAGCCCGCTGCTAAGCGAACGAAGCCTTCTCATAGCCCGTTCGCGCAGCGAACCCAGGGCCTGCCCGGCGTAACCCGCTCACTGTTAGCCCGCTGCTAAGCGAACGAAGCCTTCTCATAGCCCGTTCGCGCAGCGAACCCAGGACCTGCCCGGCGTAACCCGCTCACTGTTAGCCCGCTGCTAAGCGAATGAAACCTTCTCAGCCCCGTTCGCGCAGCGAACAAAAAGGCAGGCGGGCCGCTACCCGCCTCTGCCCACGCTCAGATCAGCGCCCCACTATCATATTGGCCACCAGATACTTTCGTCCCTGGTCATCCTCTTCGGTGTAAACGCCCTGCAGCTCTGGTGAGAAGCCAGGCAGCAGATTAAGCCCCTCTTCCAGCGCCAGGAAGTAACGCTGCACCGCGCCGCCCCAGACTTCCCCCGGGACTACGCACAGCACACCCGGTGGATAAGGTAGTGCACCTTCCGCGGCAACCCGGCCTTGCGCTTCGGCTATCGGCACCAGCTCCACTTCGCCGCGAATATAAGCCTGATGCGCATCCTGCGGATTCACCCTGACCGGCGGGAACTCCGCGGCGCGGAACATCAGGCGCTGCAGATCCTTGACGTTGTGACTGACGTAAAGGTCGTGCATCTCCTGGCAGAGGCGACGCAGGGTATACCCGGCATAGCGTTCAGCATTTTTGCGGTAAATGGTCGGCAGCACTTCGGCCAGTGGCGCATCCTCTTTGACGTGCTGTTCGAATTGCGCCAGCATCGCCACCAGATTCGCCATCTTCTCCGGACTCTCTGCCGGGGTCAGCAGGAACAGGATTGAGTTGAGATCGCACTTCTCCGGCACAATGCCGTTTTCGCGCAGATAGTTCGCCAGAATGGTCGCCGGAATCCCGAAATTACTATACTCACCGCTGGCCGCATCAATCCCCGGCGTGGTCAGCAGCAGCTTGCAGGGATCCACCCGATACTGATCGCGCGCATAACCCGCGAAACCGTGCCACTTCGCCTGCGGTTCAAAGCTGAAGTAGCGCAGATCGCGGGCGATCGTCTCAGTGGGCGCATCCTGCCAGCGCTGGCCATCTACCGTCTCCGGCACAAACGGCAGGATCATCTCACAGCGATCCAGGATGGCTTTACGCGCCTCAATACCCAGCGTGACGCACTCATCCCACATACGACGCCCCGCTTCCCCCTGATGCATTCTGGCGTTGATATCCAGCGCGGCAAACAGCGGATAAAACGGACTGGTTGATGCGTGCAGCATAAAGGCGTTATTCAGTCGCTTATGCGGGCAGAAGCGGCGCTGTCCGCGAATATGATTATCTTTTTTATGGATCTGCGAAGTCTGCGAAAAACCTGCCAGCTGCTTATGCACTGACTGCGTGACAAAAATGCCGGGATCGTTCTCATTCAGTTGCAGGGTCAGCGGCGAACAGCCTTCCATCAGTGGAATGAACTGCTCATAACCGAGCCACGCGGAATCAAACAGGATGTAATCACACAGATGGCCGATGCGATCCACTACCTGACGCGCGTTGTAGACCGTGCCGTCGTAGGTGCCCAGCTGGATGATCGCCAGACGGAAAGGCCGCTCTTCAGCCGCGCGCTGCGGAGCCACGGCAGCGATCTGCTCGCGCAGATAAGCCTCATCAAAGCAGTGCGCGTCAATGCCGCCAATAAAGCCGAAGGGATTGCGCGTCGCTTCAAGATAAACCGGGGTTGCGCCCGCCTGAATCAGCGCGCCATGATGGTTCGACTTGTGATTGTTGCGGTCGAACAGCACCAGATCGCCACGCGTCAGCAGCGCATTGGTCACCACTTTGTTGGCACTGGAGGTACCGTTAAGCACAAAGTAGGTTTTATCGGCGTTAAACACCTTTGCCGCATACTTCTGCGCATCTTTAGCCGAGCCTTCGTGGATCAGCAGATCGCCCAGTTTGACGTCGGCATTGCACATATCAGAGCGGAAAACATTCTCGCCGTAGAAGTCATAAAACTGTTTGCCTGCCGGATGCTTTTTAAAGAAAGCACCGCCCTGATGGCCGGGACAGGCAAAGGTGCTGTTCTGCATATCGACATAGCGGGTCAGCGTCTCGAAGAAAGGGGGCAGCAGCGCCGCTTCATACGCCTGCGCAGCCGCTTCCAGCGCGATCCACTCCTGCGGATCGCCATTCAGCTCACCGCTGACGCCGGGCAGGTGCATCACCTCTTCTTCAAACGCGTTAGCGACAAATACCGGCAGATTAAAGCCGGTATGACGCAGCAGCGCCAGCACGCCGCTGCGGGTATCCGCCAGCGAGACGACAACCGCCGCCACATCGGTGAAGTCGGTGTTATCCAGCGTCACCACGTCTCGCGCAGTGTTCAGGGTCAGACTGGGCGCCACAGCGGCGCTGGCAGCAATTTTCAGTGGAGTCATAACAGAATCCCTAACGTCAGGGAGGAAGTGCCAGAGGCACAATTAAGGGGACAGTGCCCCGGCGAATACTTAACAGTCAGAAGGCGTTCCGCAGCCTGTGGAGAGCAGATCCATAGCCGCTGCCTGGCTGGCCTCACCGCATGGTGAATAACGGAGATATCGGAAAAGAGGAAAACCCGGTGAGCGCCGGAAGAAACGAACGGTAATCCGGGCGGATGCGCGGTGAACCGGACATGGCGACGTCCTCTGTGGCAAAGAAGCAGGGTCAAAAAGTGGCGGTCATAATGTCATCTTTTTCAGGCATGGACAACCCGAACCAGGTAATTATTCAGTCACCCTCTGCGTATGTAACAACATGATTTTTATAGTCTATTTATCATAAAAAATTCATAATACGACTAATTATCTGAATTATATGCAGATTTATGCACTTAACTCACTGCCGCTATCAGCCTGTTTTTCCGCTCGTGTCGTCTTCATTGCCGGAAGACGCGGCCATTGCCCTACCGCATTGCATCTGCCAGGCGTAAACTGATCTTCTCTTTCCTACTCTGCCGGAGGCTGCATGTTCAAGGCACTGGTCATTGAAAATGACGAACAAGGTTACCGTTCCCTGCTGAAAGATCTCCCCGAATCTCAACTGCCCGACCACGATGTCACGCTCGACGTCAGCTACTCATCCCTGAACTACAAAGATGCCCTGGCTATCTGTAACAAAGGCCCGATTGTGCGCCAGTTCCCGATGGTGCCAGGCATCGATTTTGTTGGCCGGGTGACGGCCAGCCGCCATCCCGACTGGAAAGAGGATGATGTGGCACTGCTGACGGGCTGGGGCGTGGGCGAAAAACAGTGGGGCGGCCTGGCACAGAAAGCCAGCGTCAGCGGCGACTGGCTGGTGCGCCCGCCCGCCACGCTGAGTCCGCTGCAAACCATGGCAATCGGTACGGCGGGACTGACCGCAATGCTCTGCGTGATGGCGCTGGAAAAACAGGGCATTACACCTGAACAGGGGCCGGTACTGGTAACCGGTGCCAGTGGCGGCGTCGGCAGCTATAGCGTCAGCCTGCTGGCGCGTCTGGGTTATCAGGTGATCGCTTCCAGCGGGCGCACCAGCGACCATGCCTATCTGATCGAAACGCTGGGCGCGGCATCGGTCATTGACCGTGAAGAACTCTCCCAACCCGGCAAGCCACTGGCAAAAGAGCGCTGGGCCGCCGCGATAGACAGCGTAGGCAGTCACACCCTGGCGAATGTGCTGGCCGCCACCCAGCGCGACGGCGCGGTTGCCGCCTGTGGTATGGCGCAGGGACTCGACCTGCCAGCCAGCGTCGCACCCTTTATTTTGCGTGGCGTTACGCTGGCCGGTGTCGATAGCGTGATGTGTCCGAAGCCGCTTCGTCAGCAGGCGTGGCAGCGACTCGGTGAGCTGATGGATAGCGAACGGCTCAGTAAACTGAGCCGGGTGATCCCGCTAAGTGAAGCCAGAGAAGGTGCGCAGGCATTGCTGGATGGTAAAGTGCAGGGTCGTCTGATTGTCGACTGTCGCTAATCCTGTTTAAAGGCGCGTTTTCGCGCCTTTAACGATCGGCTCGCTGCAGCCGTTTTATGAGTCCTTCCAGCGCGAACTGCGTGCCCTGCTCCATCACCGATTTCGGATCGCCGCTGAACTGATGGCACTCCGCTTCGTCTCTGCCGTCGGGCAATACCCAGCCAAACCAGATGGTGCCCGCCGGTGTACCATCTTCGCCGCCATCCGGTCCGGCATAGCCAGTAATGGATAATCCCACCGGCTCGCCGGAGCGGGCGCAGGCGCCCTGCACCATCTCCCGCGCCGTCTGTTCGCTCACCGCCGTATGCTGTTTCAGCGTGTCAGGGCGCACCCCCAGCAGACGGATTTTGGCATTTTCGCTGTAGGTCACAAAGCCGCTGGTATAAAAATCTCCGCTGTTTTCCACCGCGGCCAGCGTCATGCTGATCAGCCCGGCGGTACAGGATTCGGCAGTCGCCAGATGAAGTCCGGAAGAGAGTAAAATATTACCCAGTTGCTCAGCGGTCTGATCTAATGATTTTGCCATTATGGTCTCCTTGAATCTGTCCGGAACTCCAGGTATAGCGCAAAATCAGCGAATAAAACCGCGCAAGGCAATGTTTTTAAAGCGAAACGGTCTAAATACGCAGCTGGATATGCGGCTGTCCACTCCCGGTATGCGCCACTACCTGCAGATCGGCCTGGTACCAGCGCGTCAGCGTCGATTCCGTCATCACCGTCTGCGGTGAGCCTTGTGCCACCAGTCGGCCTGCGTGCAGCAGCAGTATGCGATCGGCCCATAATGAGGCCTGATTAAGGTCATGTAACACGGTACAGACGGTGAGATCTCCTGCGCGCGTCAGCTGGCGTAGTAAACGCAGGGTTTGCTGCTGCCAGAAGAGATCCAGCGCCGAAGTCGGCTCATCCAGAAACAGCCAGCCGCGTGGTCTTCCCTCATGCCAGAGCTGTGCCAGCACCCGCGCCAGCTGAACCCGTTGTTGTTCACCGCCGGAGAGCTGGCGGTAATCGCGCTGCGCCAGCCCTTCACAACCGGTCAGCCGCATAACCTCAGCCACAATCTGCGACGTCTGCGCCTCCGGCCAGGGCGCACGGCCCATCGCCACGACCGACTGCGCCGACTGCGCAAAGGTCAGGTTGTTCTGCTGGCGCATCACTGCCCGGCGTCGTGCCAGCTGCTCACGCGGCCATGCCGTCAGCCGTCGATCGCCCAGCCAGCACTCGCCCCGATCGGGCGACAGAAATCCCGTCAGCATCCGCAGTAGCGTCGATTTACCCGCGCCGTTGGGGCCAATCAGCGCCACCAGCTCGCCACCTGACAGCGTGACATCAAGATTATCGATAACAGTTTTGCCGCCGCGCGTGAGACACAATCCCCTGGCCTGTAAAATGTCCATCACTCCAGCCCTCGCTGTTGACGCAGAATCAGCCAGAGAAACCACGGACCGCCAATCAGGCTGGTCAGCAGCCCCACCGGCATCTCGGCAGGAACCACCAGAGTGCGCGCCAGCGTATCGGCCAGCAGCAGCAGAATCGCCCCCGCCAGCGCTGAGCCAGGCAGCAGCCAGCGATGATCGCCGCCAAGGCAAAAACGCATCACGTGTGGCACCACCAGTCCGACGAAACCGATCACGCCGCTGACCGAGACCGCCGTACCGACCAGCAACGCACTGAGGATCAGCAGCTGATGCTGAGTACGCTTCACATCAACGCCCATGTAATGCGCATCCTCTTCGCCCGCCTGCAGCAGGTTAAGGTGGCGGGCGCGAGTCTGTAACAGCAGCAAGGCTGGCAGAATCAGCAGCAGGCAGATCAGCAGTGCGGGCCACTGTGCCTGGCTGAGGCTTCCCATGCCCCATAGCGACAGCTGGCGCAGCTGCTGGTCGTTGCTCAGCCATGACAGCACGCCTACCGCTGCCCCGCACAACGCATTAATCGCAATGCCGACCAGCAACAGCCGCGAAAGATTGCCGCGCGCCAGCCGACTGAAACTGAAGATCAGCAGTGTAACCAGCAGGCTGCCGATAAACGCGGCGATCATCGGTAGCCACAATGCCAGCGGTGCCGGCAACGTCAGCGGAATAATGATTGCCAGCGCCACCGCCAGTCCCGCCCCGCTGCTGATCCCCAGCAGACCGGGATCGGCCAGTGGGTTACGAAAAACACCCTGCATCACTGCGCCAGAGACTGCCAGCGCCATGCCCATCACCACCGCCAGCAGCACGCGCGGCAGGCGAATATCCAGCCAGATCTGCCAGATAAGATCGCTGAGCGGTGCCTGCCACAGCGCCCGCACTGAAAGCGACATCGCCCCCAGATTTGCCGCCAGCATCATCGCCACCAGCAGGAAGATCAGCATCAGCACCAGGCCACGCAGCGCATTATCCTTAATCATGGTTCAGCGATTCCGCCGCCTGGCGCAATTTCACGATTGCCCGTGGCGTATCAAGGCCAAACCCCAGCAGTGCCATGGTGTCGATCACCAGCAGACGATGCTGCTGCCCGGCAGGCGTCAGCGCCAATCCCGGTAACTGCCACAGTTGCGCTTCGCCGCCCAGGGTTTTCAGGCCATCCTCGCCTATTACCACCAGATCCGGCGCGGCGGCGATCACCCCTTCCTGTGACAGTGCCTGATAGTGCGGCACCGGGCCCATAGCATTCTCCAGCCCGGCGCTGCGAATGGCGCCATCGGCCGCAGTCTGATTTCCAGCTGCCATCGACTTCATGCCGCTGTTCGCCATGATGTAGAGCACTTTTACCGGCAGCGGTTGCTGCGGCAACTGGCGAATCTGCTGCGTCATTTGCTGCGCCAGTGTCTGAGCTTCGCTTTCACGCTGCAGCGCCTGGCCCACAGTGATAATTTTCTGCGGAATCGCCTGCAGGCTGCTGTCGCCGCTGACCGTGACCACCCTGACGCCCGCGCGGGCAATCTGTTGCAGCACCAGCGACGGTTGCGCCTGCGCGCTGGCGATCACCAGTGTCGGTTTCAGTGCCAGGATGCCTTCGGCGTTGAGCTGACGCATATAACCCACGTCCGGCAGTCGGGCGGCCTGCGCCGGACGCAGACTGGTGCTGTCGCGCGCCACCAGCTGTGACTGGGCATCCAGCGCATAGATAATCTGAGTGACGTCTCCGCCAATCGACACCACCCGCTCCGCCGCCAGTGATGGCAGCGTCATCAGCAGCCATAACAGCATCACTCTTTTCATGCCGCCGCTCCCGGCGTGCGGAGTGCGCCAATCTGCTCGCGCCAGCGTGACTGCTCTGGCGTACCTTCCGTGCGCTGACCGTAGAGCTGGGCGATCTGCGTGCCGTCGGCGGCAAACAGTTCCAGGCTGGTAACAAAGCCATCGCCCGTTGGCTTGCGTGTTACCCAGCTTTCGCTGATCTGATCAGCCATCAGATGCAGCGTGAACTGCGGATTGAAGATGTTGAGCCAGTTTTCCACTGGCTGCAGCTTTTCTACCCTGCCGGTGAAAATCTGAGTACAGCCACGGTTGCCGACAAAAATCATAATTTCATTGCCCGCCTGCTGTGCCATCTGTAGCAGGCGCTCAAGCGCGTCGTTGCCGGTCTGCCAGGCGAGATCCTCACCCACCGCGCGAAACGCCTGCGGCCGTGACACCTGGTGGCGCTTCAGCAACGCGAAAAACTGATGAACATCGGTCATGGCGCGCCATTCACGGTCGATGGCGGTGGCATCAATCGCCTCCGCCAGGGGAGCAGCGGCAACCGGCTCAACCACGAGCGGCGTCGCCGCGGCGTCGGTAAAGTCGGCGATCAGCGTCTGCCACACTGCCATGCTGGTCTGCTCCGTGGCGTAAACTTTCAGCACCGCATCGCCATGACGATCAAAAATCTGAATGCTGTGACGAACGCCCAGCCCGGCTGGCTCCTGCAGAGCAAAGGCGCTGCACCACTGACCGACGAACAGGCGCAGATCGAGCGCACGGGGATTTAGCACCAAGCCACCATGCGCGCCAATCTGCACATTGTGGTATTCACCCAGATGTTCATGTACCGCATAAGCGTTACGGGTAATGTTTTTGGTTTCACCGACTGCGCCCAGTGCCTTCAGCAACGCCGGAAAATCGCGTTTCAGCGCCACGGCATCAACGCCGATGCGCGCTTCACACAATTCCGCTTCGCTGATGCCGATCAGCGCGGCCAGGTCGCGGGCATATTTCTTCGGTTGTTCACCTTTAAGGACAAGATAGTGCTGATAAATCGGGTTCATGACTCAGGCTCTCTTAGTAATGCCCTGCATCAGCGCAGGGCGACGGCTATCAAAAATCGACGTTAACACCTAACTGGAAAGTACGGCCCGGCATCACGGCCAGTGCCTGATCGTTGCGCTCCTGCTGAGTGGCGCTGGTCAGTTCACGGCTGCTGAGGTAATCCCGGTATTTGCGATCGGTTATGTTGTAAAGCCCGCCACTCAGCCTGACGTTGTGCGCGACACGCCAGTAAGCGGTCATATCCACCATGCCATAACCCGGCACCCGCATGTAATCGGTGCTGGAGTCGGCCAGGCTGCTGCCGTTGTTAGCGAAGCTTTCGCGGTTAGTCGCGCTGGCTTGCTTACCTTTGACAAAGGTAGCGGTAACGGCGGCACCGTAGCCGTGCGCCTCATCATCCCAGGCAAGTCCGACGATCGCTTTCATCGGGGCAACACTCTCAAGGTCGATATAGCGGTCACCAAGGTAGCTCGACTTTGCCGCGCCCTGCGTGTAACCAAACGCCAGATTGGCGCTCAGACCCTCGACCTCGCTGAACCAGCTGCCGAAGTTCACTTTACTGCTGATTTCAGCCCCGTAGATGTAGGCTTTATCGCGGTTCTCCGCCTGATAGGTGGTGTAAATGTTGGCAGGCACATTGACGAACTGACCCGGATTAGCCGCCCGGCTGTAGCGGGTAAAGGCAATAAAGTTTTTATAGTCGTTATAAAAAGCGGCAGCGTTAAGCGTGACGCCTTTTGCCACCTCTCCTTTTACACCCCACTCGTAGTTGTTGCTGGTTTCGGTTTTCAGGTCTGCATTACCAATCAGCGCATACTGTGCAGGTCCGGCATAGCTGGAGCCAAGGTTCCATGAGCCATAAAGCTGGGTATCGTTGGGGAACTGCGCGCCACGGGTATATTGCAGATAAGTCATCAGCTTCGGTGTGAGATCGTACTGGAAGGCGATCGACGGCAATATCTGGGTGTCGCTGTTTGGCGATCCATAGAGCGCTGAGACTTCGCTGGCGTCGAGCACGCTACTGTTCGTGGTCAGCGTCGCCACATCACGCGGTCGGGTGTTCTGATAGGCCACGCGCGCGCCCGGCACGATGGCCGCCCGATGTCCGTCAGCATCGAAGCTGATGGTATCCTGCAGATAACCGCCCACGGTGTAGCTACGACTGTCAGCCTGCGGCTGCATGATCGCAGTAAAAGCACTGGCGGGTGGTGACTGACGGAAAGGTCGTTCAGTATCCACCAGACGCGCATTCAGCCCGGCACTCAGTTCATGTCGCCCGACGCTTTTGAGCGCGCCGGCGTCAAAACCGTAGCTGTCGCTATTGTAGTCGGAATAAACGGTTTGCCTGGCAGTGGCACTCGACGGCATGCGGGTATTGTCATGCGCCTGGGTCTGCTGCCAGTAAACGCGGGTCGTCAGGCTGTCGATCAGGTCATTGTAAGGCGTGTACTCATCCGCCAGGCTGATGCCCCAGCGGCGGGTATCACTCTGCTGCTGTGCCGTTCCCCAGACTGTATTGCCTGAAGTGCTCCAGCTGTCGTAATGGCTGTGGTGGGTTTTGTGATAGTAATCGACCGTCGCGCTGAGCTTATGAGCATCATTGGGCTGCCAGATGCCGGAGGTCATAAAGGCATCGGAGTGCCAGTTGGCCGGATAAGCATCGAGCGTGCCGCTGTTATTACGGGTTTCCTGACCGTCGCGGCGGCTGTAAACAAAGATGCCGCGCAGTTCATCGTCACCGGCAGCGGCGGTGATGCCGTTATGCCAGCTGCGACTGGACGAGTCATAGTCGCTCTGATAACTGAATGCGGTCGCTTTTCCGGGATGCAGGTAATCGTCGGGAGACTTATTACGGAACGAGACGTTGCCGCCAATCGAGGTGTTCGGCTGATCCACTGCTGTGGCGCCCTTCTCAATCTCAATACGGCCAAACATATAAGGATCGATGTAATCGCGGCCAATGCCAAAGCTGTCGAGACCTGCGCGTCCTACATAACTGCGGCCAGTGGCCTGCGGCAACGGAATGCCGTCCACATCCAGACCGACTCGGTTGCTCTCGAGGCCACGAATGTTGTAGCCGGTATAACCGGCCCGATCAAAACCGCTCTTACCGGCTGATGAACCGCCACGGGTACCGGTAGCGCTGATCAGCGGTTCATAGCGCATGATCGATCCAAAGTCAGTGGCACCACGCTGTTGCAGATCGCTGGCAGAGAGAGAGGTTTTACTGCCTGCCGTTTTTTTGATTTCCGGTGCCGTCACCGTCATTACCGGTTCGGCACTGCTGCCATAGCGGTCAGAAAGGGTTAGCGTGGCAGATTCACTGCCCGCAGCATAAGTGCAGGTGGTATTGATGAAGGTGGCGAGCAACGCCAGTTGAGTCAGACGCGGTTGCGTCAATCTCCGAAAACGTGGTGACATAGGCGCGAATTACCTGATTAATTGTTAGTATTCGCTCACTTGCTTGCTGGCAACAGTAAAACGGCTCCGCATAAAAGCCGTGAAAAGTCAGAACATCATGCTGGTGTAGTAATTATCGCCCGGAATTTAATGCAACTGATAATCATTATCAATATTATTTACATTTAGATATAAACCACAGCGCACAAATTGTTAACCCGAATGCATTGGCATTTATCAACACGTAAAGGAATAGAGTTATGGCGCAAAAACCTGTGGTTGTTATTCACTACTGTATGCAATGCAACTGGCTGATGCGGTCAGCGTGGATGGCACAGGAACTTCTGCATACCTTCGCTGAGGATCTGGCGGAAGTGACGCTGAAACCGGGCACCGGCGGTATCTTTGAGATTACGCTGGATGAGCATCTGCTGTGGGAACGTAAGCGGGATGGTGGCTTCCCGGATGCAACCACGCTGAAACAGCGTGTGCGGGACATCTGCTTCCCGGATCGTACGCTGGGCCACATCGACAAACACAAAACTGAAATCAGCTAAGTCCGCTATTAGCTGTGGGTGATTTTTTCTGCCGCGTCGTGCAGCGCCTTAATCAGCGTCTGCAGCGCGGCTTCTGAGATATCTTCCTGCGCAAGCCGCCGGTTCAGCGCGACCTTCAACCCATGAATCGCCTGCTCAACAGCAGGAATGCTGCGGTTATTGACCAGAATTGCCAGCGTAGAGAGCCGTGTAATCAGGCTGGTGACCGTTTCACGGTTCTCTGCCAGCTGCGCTTCTCCCGCTGCCGTCAGGCGGTAGGCTTTACGCGTTGCCTGCGCATCCACCACCTGAATCGCCTCCATCTCTTCCAGCAGCGTCAGATTGGGGTAAATGATCCCCGGACTGGGCGAATACTCTCCCTTTGACAGCTCCTCAACAGACTTGATCAGCTCATAGCCGTGCGCGGCATTCTGCGCCAGGAAATGGAGCATCAGCAGGCGAATCTCACTCGCTTCCAGCATCTTTTCACGTCGCTTGCGCCGTCCGCTGCAACTGCCTGCGCGCGCAGTCTGATCGTCAGATGAAGTGGAAGTCGGATGCTGTTTCATGGCCTGCCCTGCTGCGAAAAAAGTGGAATTGATGGTAGTGCGCTGCCTGGCAAAACTCAATTGCCTTAGCGGCTTACTTCTGGTGCCAGTAGGCCACCGCCCGCACGAAATCACTGTTGAGGCCGCGCTGCACCGTGAAGTAGTCACACAGCGCTTTAACAAACTCACCTTCGCCGGTCAGCCAGATAAAGTAATCTTCCGTCGGGATAGAGATCTGATCCAGCCGGGCAATCAGCTGACTGAGCTGCGCTTTCTGCATCTGGCCGCTGCCGAGCCAGTTTGTCGTCACATCAGCCGTATCAGATAAATAGTCGCGGCCCGTCGCTTCATCGGTAAAGGCATAGAGATGCAGCGCCTGCGCCCGGGCGTCACGCTGACGGCGCGCAAAAGCCGGCAACCCGGTTTCATCACAGACGTAGAGCTGGAATGCGTAATCGGTCGGCACCACCAGCGAGCCGCGTGGCCCGCCGACAATCAACCGATCGCCAGGCTGTGCCTGAGTTGCCCAGTCACTGGCTACGCCCTGCTGATGAATATAAAAATCGAGGGTCAGTGAAGATTCACCATCGAATTCCAGCGGTGTGTAATCGCGCGCCTGCGGACGCAGCCCTTCAGGCCAGACAATCCCCGCATCGGTGATTTGTGGCAGAGCCAGTGTGGCCCCTTCAGCGGAAGGGAAGAAAACCTTAATGTGGTCATCAAAGCCTGGCGACGTGAAGCCCGCCAGATCGCTGCCGCTGAACCGGATGCGCCAGAATTTACCGGCAATGTTAGTTTTACTCGCGACCTGGATATGGCGGAAACGCAATTCATTACGGACGCGCTGTGGTACACGCTGATCGGCTGATACAGGCAAAATTTCTCTCCTGAAACGGGATGGATGCCCGTGACTCAAGGCATGCTGACAATCATGGAATAACAATCATTCTCATCTGAAGTGCCAAGATTAGCTATGATATATCTTCACTACAAGAACGAAAAATGCGATCCAGCGGTTTAAGATATATTTTATACCTGTACGGGTGCGCACAGTGCAGACGAAGAGCGGCCCTGATAAGAGCGTTCAGTGAGAGATAACAGGCAGGTTTAGTGAGGCAGGCAGATCAGGCTAAGGCTGTCCGGCTCCTGACGAGCCGGGCATGATGTTGCGCCACACATTATGGCAGCGCATGACCACTTACAGTGTGTCGTTGAATCCGGAGAGGGAAGGATTGCTGCTGGTGTGTTCCGGCAGCTCACCATCACCCAGAATTTCATGCTGGGTGGCCTGAGAGTGCGGATGCAGTCCGGCAGGAGGTGAAAAAGGTTCAGCCTGTTGTGCCATCGCCATGACAGGCAATGCCAGGATCAGTGAAATCATTAAGCGTCGCATAGTTGTCTTCGTTTGTTTTTTTGACCAGAAAAGGCCTGAAATGCAGGTAAATATTCCAGCCCTGGCACAGATGCTCGATGATTCAGGCATGGCAGGGTTTCGGGAGAGGATTTTACGCCAGAACGGCGAGTTATTTTATAAAATCGTGCGGTTTGTCACGGTTTACCGCACGAATTATGCATTAACAGGGTCGGGAGTCACTCGCCCTGCCCTGCTGGCGTAATGCTGATCAGTTAAGATTAGATTTATAAAAGCTGTCACGGTCAAACGTGGCAGCCTTTTTTTCCGGGCGAGCGAGCCGCAGTGCGGGCCAGACAGGGGCAGGCAATCCGCAGCGCTGAACAGAATGAGTCTGCCTGGAGAGCCCGCAGGACGCGGGCGAAAGGCGGGGCGGCACAGGATGTGCCATCCCCGGCGGTCCGTCAGGCAGAGGAATGAAGTGAAGGAACCGCATAGCGGCGCGAGGACCGCCAGCCCCTGCCCGGCACCAGACTGCGTTATCACCTGTCGCTTAACTGACTGGCGTTATGCCCTGCTGGCTACGCCTGCATCACCGGAATAGAAAAAACGCCGCTCAGCCAGTCGGGCTTACAGTGCGCAAAATCGAGACGCAGCAGATCTTTACCGGGACGACGTGACACACCCAGTGCTGGCAGATGCTGATAGTAGATATCCTCGATAAAGCGTGTCAGCTGCTCCGGGCTGCCGCTCCAGCGGATCGACGCATAGAGTCCACGAACCTCGCTCCAGCTGGCGGTGTCGTCACCCAGCAACCCGGCATGTTGCGGCTCCAGCGCCTGAAACAGGCTGATATTTTGCTGATCAGCAGAGCTATGGCCGGGGCCATACTGAAAGCCTAACCAGCCCTGCGACACGCGGCCGCCCGCCAGCGACACCAGTTGCCGCGCCTGTTCAGCCACCCGGTGATCGCGATCGGCAATGTAATCGCCAAACTTACACTCCCACTCCAGCGTCTCTCCGCACAAATGCAGCTCTTCCTCACGCTCCACCAGCGTTGCACGCTCTGCCAGCGATCGCACCAGAATGCGACCATGGAAGTTTTTAACCGGCAAATGGGGGATACGGCGAAACGCACCAGGCGTCAACGAAAAGTGACCTTTGAATACCCGGGTAAAATTTTGTTGGTTATCAAAACCAAAACGTACGGCGATATCGATCAGCGTCATGCGCGTCAGACGCAGCGCCATAGCGGCCATCGTCAGACGCCGTTTACGGGTGTAAGCCGCCAGGGTCTGTCCGGTCATCTCCTTAAACATGCGCTGCATGTGCCATTTGGAATAACCTGACTTGAGGGTAATCTGATCGATATTAAGATCGTCGGTGAGATTGGCTTCAATCCACTCGACCAGATCGTTGATGTGCTGTTTTTTAATGGCCTGACTGAGCATGATGGCGATTTACGACGCGGGTTAGGACTGGGATTTCAGTTACAAAAGGATAACAAAAATCGCAAATCGGTGTAAGGAAAGGGTAAGCATTGCGCGCCCGTTCAGGGCGTTTCCGCATTAATTGCTTAGGTTACTAACTAAAAAAGGCTGACTGCTGTCAGCCTTCTGATTATTGATAAAAACTGCGCCGGATAGCTGTAAGACGGAGCCTGCGACAACTAATGACTGCGCATTCCGGCCGCTGTCATCATCATGCGGAACAGCGAGGCGACAACGCCCAGCGCCAGCACGCTGGCGGCATAGATAAACACCAGCCACATCACACGCTTCCACCATGGCGCTTTCGTTTCTTCATTGTGATTGTGGTCTTTCATGCTGCTGAGGCTTTTCATATCAATGATATCCTGCGTCTGCTTTGATTTTTCCACGGAACACGTAATAGCTCCAGAAGGTGTAGCCCAGGATCATCGGGATAATCAACAGGCTACCCACCAGCATAAAGGCCTGGCTCTGCGGCGGTGAGGCGGCAGCCCAGATGGTCACTGATGGCGGAATAATGTTTGGCCAGATACTGATGCCCAGCCCGGAGAAGCCCAGGAAGATCAGCGCCAGCGTCAGCAGAAACGGTGAATAGTGCGCCTCGCGTTTAATGGCGCGCACAATGCCCCACGAACAGAGCAGCACCAATACCGGAACCGGCAGGAACAGGAACAGGTTGGGTTTGCTGAACCAGCGATGCGCGATATCAGCATGCGCAAACGGTGTCCACAGGCTAATGATGCCGATAATCACTAACAGCGCAATCACCAGCGGCGTAGCCAGCGCAGACATTTTACGGTGCAGTTCGTTCTCGGTCTTCATGATAAGCCAGGTGCAGCCCAGCAACGCGTAGGCAACAACCAGACCCACGCCGCAGAACAGCGGGAACGGTGCCAGCCAGTCCATTGCGGAACCGGCAAAACGACGTCCCTCAACCGGAATACCATCCAGCAACGCACCCACGGCCACACCCTGACTGAAGGTAGCAATGACAGAACCAGCAATAAACGACTTGTCCCAGAACGCCCGATGGCCTTCTACCGCCTTGAAGCGGAACTCAAAGGCGACACCACGGAAAATCAGGCCAATCAGCATAGCGGTCAGCGGAATCGACAGCGCATCGGCAATCACCGCATAGGCCAGCGGGAACGCCCCGAACAGACCAGCGCCACCCAGCACCAGCCAGGTTTCATTTCCGTCCCAGACCGGCGCGACGGTGTTAACCATCATGTCGCGCTCGCCAGCATCTTTATTGAACGGGAACAGCAGACCAATACCCAGGTCGAAGCCATCCATCACAATATACATCAGGGTTGCGAAAACGATAATCGCAAACCAGATAACGGAATAATCGATCATCTTAGTGGTCTCCATCCTTAAAGGTGGCAGCGGAAAGCGGACGCGCCGGGGTTTTCTTCTGGCCAGGACCACCCTCTTCGGTGATATGGCCTTCGCCGGTAACCGGTCCCTGCTTAATCAGACGCATCATGTAGTGATACCCCACGCCGAACACCGAGCTGTAGACCAGAATAAAGGCCAGCAGGCTGATGCTCATGTGCATGTCCCCATGTGCCGAGACCGCATCAATCGTGCGCTGCACGCCATAGACCACCCAAGGCTGACGACCGATTTCAGTAGTAAACCAGCCTGCCAGAATCGCAATCAGACCCGACGGCCCCATCAATAGCGCAAACCACAGGAAAGGACGCGACTCATAGAGACGCCCTTTGAAACGCAGCCACAGGCTGACCACGCCCAGCGTAATCATCAGCAGGCCCAGCGCCACCATCACGCGGAAGGACCAGAAGATGACCGTTGAATTAGGCCGGTCCTCTTTCGGGAAAGACTTCAGCGCCGGGACCTGCTTGTCCAGGCTATGCGTCAGAATCAGGCTGCCAAGATAAGGCACCTCCAGCGCATATTTGGTACGTTCCTGCTCCATGTCGGGGATCCCGAACAGGATCAGCGGTGTGGCTTCCCCCGGTGGGTTTTCCCAGTGCCCTTCAATCGCCGCGATTTTGGCAGGCTGGTGTTCCAGCGTATTCAGACCATGAGCATCACCAATCATCGCCTGAATCGGCGCGACAATCAGTGCCATCCACAACGCCATTGAGAACATCTTGCGGATAGCGGGATTGTTATTTCCCTTCAGCAGATGCCAGGCCGCCGACGATCCCACAAAAAAAGCACTCGCCAGGAACGCCGCTACGGACATATGGAACAGGCGATAAGGGAATGAGGGGTTAAAGACGATTTTGAACCAGTCCTGCGGAACCACGATGCCATTCTGAATGATGTAGCCCTGAGGCGTATGCATCCAGCTGTTAGAGGCCAGGATCCAGAAGGTGGAAATCAGCGTACCGAGGGCGACCATGCAGGTGGCAAAGAAGTGCAGCCCGGGACCCACGCGATTCCAGCCAAACAGCATCACGCCCAGGAAGCCCGCTTCCAGGAAGAACGCTGTCAGTACTTCATAGGTCAGCAGCGGACCGGTGATACTGCCAGCAAACTCCGAGAAGCCGCTCCAGTTCGTCCCGAACTGATAAGCCATGACCAGTCCTGATACCACACCCATGCCGAAGTTAACGGCAAAGATTTTCGACCAGAAGTGGTAGAGATCGCGATAGGTTTGATCGCGGGTTTTGAGCCACATACCTTCGAGCACAGCCAGAAAACTGGCGAGACCGATGGTGATGGCGGGAAAGATAATATGGAAGGAAACAGTAAATGCGAACTGAATCCTGGCCAGATGAAAGGCATCTAATCCGAACATTGCTTACCTCTTTGCCACATAGAACACCATGTATTTACTTATAATTAACAACTTAAGCCTGATGCGCCTGGTTCTCTGCGCTTATTGAAATTCCCGCCGCAAATTTAAAACTATTCGCGGCGAGGAAATAGAAACAGTGGGGTTAATGAAAACTATAACAGTCTTTATTGATTCTGATCATTGTTTTTGACGGGAATTATTTATTTAAAAATAAGGCCTAAAGGTTAATCAGAGCGTGTTTATGTGTCGTTAATGTTACGGTAATTTGTACTTTAAAAATCGCTCGCGCTAAGGCGAATCTTGCCTGGAAAATTCCTTCAACAGGCTGTTTTCAGGCACTATTTTGTTATAAACCCTGATTGAGTAAAGGTCAAATTTTAGAGACAACAAATTTAATTCCCTTATTTTTTAACAGGTTAAAAGAGTAAGTTGTTACCTCTGCCGCTTTGTTTGCTTTTTTGCTTTTGCCTGGCTAATGCAGCTATAACTTCTGACAGAAAAAACGCAGAACGGCGATTTTAAGCGCCATAAGAGATGTTAATAAAATGAGTCAAAAAGAAGGTATGAATTAACAGCGTGCTACGGGCAGTTGATTATTCCGGGCCAGAGATTCATAAAACGATTTAATAACCAGCAACCGTGCGAAAAGACCGCGGGAATTATTTGCGCTGCCGTTACGTTATTACGGTTTCAGGAAGTCATATGACAGACAAATGGAGTCAGAAATTTTGCAGTGAGTATCCCCATGCCATCACGTTATGACGGCTGATACAGGGAGATTTTACTCTGCCGCAGATTTTTCGCGCTGTGCCAGAATCCGGCTCAGGTTCAGCTCCAGCCAGTCAGCCAGTCCCACAACCTGTTCACCGACTTCGCGTCCAAGCGGGGTTAAGCGATATTCCACGTGCGGTGGCACCACATCGTAGGCGATACGCTGCACGAAGCCATCTTCTTCCAGGTAGCGCAGATTCTGCGCCAGCATCCTCTCGCTGACGCCACCGACCGTCCGGCGCAACGCACTGAAGCGCAGCGTCTGGTCCTGCAGGGCCAGCAGAATTAATACGCTCCAGCGGCTGGTCACGCGTTTCAGCACGTCACGTGACGGGCAGTTAACGTTGAGCAATTCGCCGCGGATAAATTTTTCACTCATTTTTTCAGACATTTAACTTACCCATCTCAAACTAACAATTCTGTAAGTACTTACTAAAAATTAGTTTATACACTAGTCTGAATTTCACCAACAGCCACGGGAGTAATAACATGATTGCAGTAACAGGTGCCACCGGCCAGCTTGGCCGTATCGTTATCGATGCATTACTGAAAAAAGTCCCGGCGGGAGAAATTATTGCCGCCGTCCGTACGCCTGCCAAAGCGGCCGATCTTGCGGCGCTGGGCGTCATTGTCCGCCAGGCCGATTATGGCCAGCCAGAGACGCTGGAGGCCGCTTTTGCAGGCGTGGATAAGCTGCTACTGATCTCCGGTAGTGAAGTGGGCCAGCGTGAAGCGCAGCATAAAGCCGTCATCGAGGCTGCTCGTGCGGCGGGCGTGGGCTTTATCGCCTACACCAGCCTGTTGCATGCAGATACCTCGCCGCTGGGCCTGGGCGTTGAACACCGTGCAACAGAAGCGCTGCTGAAAGCCTCTGGTATCCCGTTCGCCCTGCTGCGTAACGGCTGGTACAGCGAGAACTACGCCGCGAGCATCCCACCGGCGCTGGCGCATCATGCGTTTATTGGCGCAGCAGGTGAAGGTCGTATCGCCTCGGCAGCGCGTCAGGATTATGCTGAAGCGGCGGCAGAAGTGATGACCCGAGAGGATCAGGCGGGCAAAGTGTATGAACTGGCAGGCGACGACAGCTACACGCTGGCGCAGTTTGCTGCGGAGATTGCCGCACAGAGCGGTGAGAAGGTCGATTACGTCAATCTCTCTCAGAGTGAGTTTGCGGCGGCGCTGAAAAATGCAGGCCTGCCAGAAGGTCTGGCGGAAATGCTGGCAGATTCCGATGCCGGTGCAGAGAAAGGCGGTTTGTTCGATGACTCCCGTCAGCTGAGCCAGCTCATCGGTCGCCCCACCACCACCTGGCAGGCTGTCATTCGCGCGGCACTGGCGAACCGTTAATTCTGTCATTCATGAGCGGGCAATCGGGTCCGCTCACCTCACTCTCCTGCCGAATTCCCGTTGGGTATGCCACTTTCTGCACTCTTTGCGGCTGCGGTTTCTTTTACAAAATGTGAATAAACGCCAGTTTTTTTCAGGTTAAATTTTTTTATTCAGGTCGCTAAGAGATTCATCTGAAATGCGTTTTTTGTGAACAGCGCTATATTTGGTTGAATTGTCTGGAATTTATCCAAAAACCTCGATTAATCGACAATATTTATTACGTTCATAGATATTCTGCATTGTTGTTCCGGGGGATGAGAGGTCTATAATTTGTCCTTTGTGCAACCACGACCGCTCAGGAGGCCGTTATTAATACCCATCGCCAGCAACAAAATGCACTTGAAGAGGTTCGTGCCGGGGCGGAAGTTGAGTATCAATACGATCCCCATGAACTGAAGCTGGATCGCATGCAGGATTCTGAACCGGAGCCGGAGCTGATTGAAGGCTTACCGGCGCCGGATGCGCTGACCCCTGCCGATCGTTATCTGGAACTGTTTGAACATGTTCAGATGTCGCGGATTTTCGAGGACAGCAAAACCTTCCCCGACTGTTCGCCAAAGTACGATCCGCTGGATGTGCTGATGCGCTATCGTCGACAGAAACGCAGCAGTGATTTCGACCTGTCGCGTTTTGTCGCCGATCACTTTTATCTGCCTGGCGTAAACGAAAGCTTTTATGTCTCCAACCCGGATAAAACGCTCAATGAGCATATCGACGACCTGTGGCCGGTTCTGACCAAAATGCCGCAGCAGCATATGCCGCACTCATCGCTGCTGCCATTACCCAAACCCTATGTGGTGCCGGGCGGACGTTTTGGCGAAACCTACTACTGGGATTCTTACTTCACCATGCTCGGCCTGGCAGAATCGGGCCGCGACGATCTGCTGCGTCACATGGCGGATAACTTTGCCTGGCTGATCGATAACTACGGTCATGTGCCAAACGGCAACCGTACCTATTATCTCAGCCGCTCGCAGCCGCCGGTGTTTGCCCTGATGGTTGAGCTGTTCGAAGAAGATGGCGTGCGCGGTGCTAAGCGCTATCAGGAACAGCTGATGAAGGAATACCAGTTCTGGATGGACGGTGCCGGTTCACTGATGCCGAACCAGGCTTATCGTCACGTGGTGCGGATGCCAAACGGCTCACTGCTGAACCGCTACTGGGATGACCGTGATACGCCGCGTGATGAGTCGTGGATTGAAGATGTGGAAACCGCCCGCGAATCGAAACGTCCGGCCAGCGAAGTGTATCGTGACCTGCGTGCCGGAGCGGAATCGGGCTGGGATTACTCCTCGCGCTGGCTGCGTAACCCGAAACGGCTGTCGAGCATCCGTACCACGCAGTTTATTCCTATCGATCTGAACTCGTTCCTGTACAAGCTGGAGCTGATGATCGCCACCCTGTCGCACGCAAAAGGCGAAGAGCTGACCGCGCTGGCCTGGCAGAAAAAAGCCGAAGCGCGTAAGCGTGCGATTACCCGTTATCTCTGGGACAGCACCGCCGGTGTGTTCCGTGACTACGACTGGCGTCGGGAGCGTTTCGGTGCCTTTACCGTCGCCTCCGTGGTGCCGCTGTTTGTCGGTCTGGCGACGCCGCATCAGGCGCACCTGCAATCGATCTCGCTACGCCATCTGCTATTGAGCAACGGCGGCCTGCTGACCTCAATGGTGGAAAGCGGTGAGCAGTGGGATCGACCCAACGGCTGGGCACCGATGCAATGGATGGCGGTTGTTGGCCTGAATAATTACGGTGAAGAGACGCTGGCGACTGAAGTGGCAGTGAACTGGCTCAACACGGTCAGTAACTTCTATCAGCTGCACCATAAGCTGGTAGAGAAGTATGACATCAGCGGCGAGCGCGCCCGTCCAGGCGGCGGTGGTGAGTATCCGTTACAGGATGGATTCGGCTGGACTAACGGCGTTACACGTAAGCTGATGACGATGTATGGGCATTTAATGGCTGACTGAGTATCGCAGCCTGTAAACTTTTAAAACGCAAAAAGCCGGGTTATCCCGGCTTTTTCATGTTTCATGCAGGCTATTCAGCGCTACTTCTTCGCTTCAGTGCCTGGTTGTGACGCACGTTGCAGGAACTGCTGTGTCACTTCAGGCAGGTGCTGCAGCAGCCACTCCGCCATCGCCACTTCCTGATCGCGGATCTCACTCAGTATGCGTACGCCCTGCGCATCACCGACCTGCTCAGCCGCGGCGATCAGGCTGGTGTAGCTGGCGATCTCGGCATTCTCGAATACATAGCCACTGATAGCGCCCTTCACCACTTCATCTGAGTTAAACATGCCGCCCACGGCCTGGCCGGTGGCTGCCATTTTGCCCATCGCATCTTTCATTACAGAGTGATCGATACCGTGGCTGTCGAGCAGCTGTTCCAGCAGAGTCAGCTGATGTTTAGTTTCATCCAGATGTTGCGCCAGACGCTGTTCCAGCGCCGGATAGTGTTCAAGACGACCTGACATCTTGCTCAGCATGCTTTCTGCTTGTTTTTCCATCGCATGCGCATCGCGCAGCCAGTCGTGATAATGTTCAATCGCAGTCATGTGTTGCTCCTTAAGAGACGGTAATAGAGTCGGCTACCGAGGTGAGCTTCTCATCCGTTTGCTTCTCTTCATTCAGGGTTTCTTCCAGCAGCTGCGCGGCTTTGGTGTAACCCAGCTTCAGCGCCAGCGCATGCAGCGTACCGTAAGTTGCAATCTCATAGTGCTCAACTTTCTGCGCTGCACCGATCAGCCCCTGATCGCGAACCTCGCCCTTTTCAACCGAGTCGATAATTTCCTGCGCTTCTTCAACCAGACCTTCCAGCGCATGGCATTTCATTCGTTTGATTTTGACTTCAGGTGTTACTTCCACCAGTTCGTCGAGTCGTTCAATCTGAGCACGGGTCTCTTCCAGATGCTGATTAAACGCAGCAATAAGATTTTCGTCACTGGCTGCACGCGCCATTTTAGGCAATGCACGGGTTATCTGCTTCTCAGCGCTGTATACATCGGATAAGTCATGGATGAACAGGTCGTTTAACGTTTTCACTGTCATAAGATAGCCTCATTGATTAAAAAGCTGCGTCTGTAATAACGCAGCGCCAGTCATATCGTTGACACCTGAAAAGTCTAGTGGAGATTTTTAATATCGCACGCCACATCAGTATGAATTTAATACAAAAGTGGCATGCAAAATGCATTTTCCTTTTTGCAGCAAACATTTAGCTGGAAAATTGTTTTTATCTTTGCGGCTTCGCTAGTGGCGTTGTAATTGTACAAACTAAGAAATCGTTGTATAAATTTTATAAGATTAACTGCATAAAAAAGTACCAGTCTAAAACTTACCTGTACAAAGTTTTATTAATCCGTATAGCTTTAATCGAGCGGAAATAAAAAACCGGAAGGGAAAACCCTTCCGGTTTAATTAACAGTTCCGGCCATAGCTAATGATTCAGCACTGGCATAATTCAGATGGCAATTATCTTACAAAAGAACTAAATAGATTCAAAATGCCCGGCTAACAGAGTAACCCTGCAGTCACAGCAGTGTTAAAGACGTTCAGCTCCGGCGGCTAACCTTACCCCCCTTGCGCCCCGCTTCAATGGCACGTTCAGGATCGTTCTTGAAGTTGCCGCCGCTTTTCTGGCCACCTTTGCGTCCTGCTTCAGCAGCACGCTCTTTGTCGGCCGCAAAATTCCCGGCCCCACCGCGATATTGAGTCATATGCGTCCTCTTTGATTTTTAAAAATTAGAATTTGCACAGCTAACGCTTCATCAGGCCGATTCAGCAACATAAATGTAGACACAAAATCGGGCCGATCAAGTGAGATAAATAAAAAACCCGTCACAGTTCTGGTTTATTGAACGTACTACTCTCAACCAAAATGATAACGGATTCCAACCATCGCTCTTTTCAATTCATAAAAGAGCCGCGGCATGAAAAACCTTTATAACAAAAATCGCCGCGCCCTATTAATCGATCATTTTCAAAAAAAGTCCAATTGAAAAAAATATAAGCGAAACGGCAAAGTGACAATTTCATCAATATCAGGTAGTGAAGATGATCAACAAACGATCAATTTCCCCAAGCGAAGCGCTAAATAGAAATCCTGCGCTCTGCTTTAACGTTAAAAATAAGCGAAGCGTGACGCATTGATGGCACCAGTTAAAAATAGCCTGAATCGACCAATAAACGATCAATTATGCTGATTTAATGAAAATTTTTATTAAAAATAGAGGGCAGATTTAACGATGAAATTTGAACCTAAGCGAAGCGGATGAATTTCTGCTTCCTGAAGGCAAAATACGTCTTTTCGGAATAGTACTAAAAAGCATTTTCTGCGGGGATACGCATAAATTTTGCATGCCTGTGAAAAGGGGAACTCAACGTTTTGAATGAGATGGCGCAAAGCCATGAGGGGGAGATTGTGCGTTAATGGCAGGCAAAACATATGCCCTGTTCAGCAGAGTCAGAGGGAGTCGGGAAAAGTGGAATCAAAAGCGACACCGCGCTTGCCATTTTTCTTGATGCGGTACATCGCTTCATCAGCACGCTGCAGTGCAGTATCAAAGTCATCTTTGTCCTGCGCCTGAGACACACCGACAGACGCCCCAATGAGGGCATGCCCGTTTGCCATATCAAAAGGTGTCATTACCGCGTCAAGACAGGCGTGCGCCAGTTTCTTTACCCGCGGATGGTTCAGCGCCCAGGGTATTAACAATACAAACTCGTCGCCGCCCAGTCGGCCAATGATCACTTCTGCCGGAGAGAGTTCCGTAAACCGCTGACTTAACTGGATGAGGACTTCATCTCCGCTACGGTGCCCCAGGGTGTCGTTGACGTGTTTGAAGTTATCCAGGTCAATAAAGACCACGCAGAGCGGACCCTGAGCTTTCATTTCACAGAAATAATTCTGCAGAGCATGACGATTGTTGAGCAGCGTAAGGGGATCGTGCAGCGCCAGCAGGGCGAGCTGCTCCTCATATTGCTTCTCTTTGGTCATATCGATGTGAGTGCCGATCACTTTAACCGGCTCTCCGTGCGCATTCCATTCGCTGACCCGGCCCCGATCCAGCACCCACGTAATGCTGCCATTTTTGGCGATCATGCGGTGCAGAGCCTCGTAATAAGGCGCTTTCCCGGCGATGTGGTCGTTGAATGCCTGTAGAACGTCGGCGGCATCATCGGGATGCAGGCTCTCTTTCCAGGATTCAAAGTTGGCGTCGGTCTCTTTCGGCTGGAAGCCCAGCATCGCCCCCCAGCGCCGGTTGAAGATCACCAGTTTGCCGCTGGGAATATCCAGCTGCCACAGGAACAGCCCGGTACCATCCAGCGCCGCATTGAGTTTTGTGCGGGCGTCATGCGCTATACGCTTCAGACGCGCATTGTGCTTTTTGAGGTTCTGTATCTGCAGACGCAGCGCTTCTTCTGACATAACCGTGTAAGAGGAGGAAAAAGGGGTATTGTGCCTGTCAGGCTGATTCTGTAAAGGGTGGCTTATAAAACACGATTAGCCGCGGTCAATTGCAGGCTGGACAGGATATCAGGCGGTGCCAGTCTGGCAATGCAGCACAGAGGCAAACCTGGCAATTGGTTTCGCCCTGAAATCTGTTTGTGTTGCTACAGAGTTGAGAAGTGGAATGGGCGCGGGAGAGGCGAAATTCGGAATGTTCGGGGACATGGCGAATCGGGTGGCCTTAAAAAAGCAAAAACCCGCCAGAGGCGGGTTCTTTAAAGATGGTGCCCGAACCCGAAAATGCCGGGCGCATTTTTGCATCGCGCGGCTTCGCGCGACCCAGAGGGCGAGCCACAGGGATGTGGCGAGTGAATCGAACCTTCGATAACGGGTTCGCTCCAGAACGCAAAAACCCGCCAGAGGCGGGTTCTTTAAAGATGGTGCCCGAACCCGGACAAAAATGCCGGGAGCATTTTTGCATCGCGTGCCAGCGCGACCCAAAGGGCGACCCACAGGATGTGGCGAGTGTATCGAACCTTCGATAACGGGTTCGCTCCAGAATGCAAAAACCCGCCAGAGGCGGGTTCTTTAAATATGGTGCCCGAACCCGGAATCGAACCAGGGACACGGGGATTTTCAATCCCCTGCTCTACCGACTGAGCTATTCGGGCAACGGGGCGCATTAAACCAAAGCGGCCCGGCAGCGTCAAACGCTTTTCACCAAAATCAAATCGACTGACCGCTTTTCCATCAACCCAAAGAGTGGGTCTGACCTGCCGCCATAAACCTCTCTGTTGGCCGGATATATTTTAGTCAGAAGGCAGGCAGAGTCTGCATTGTGATGCGAAATTGCCGATATAGCATGCGAGACCAACACTAATAATAAGGATCGCCATGTTTTCCACCATTACATCAGGTATCACTTCCCGTCACAGCTGGCAGAAGCGTTCACACTCAGCGGCAACGCTGAGCTCTCTCAACGGCTCCATCGCCATGATCGAATTCTCTCCCGATGGCTCCATTCTCAGCGCGAATGCGCTGTTTCTGGCGCGCATGGGCTACGCGCTGGCGGAGATCGAAGACCAGCACCACAGCCTGTTTTGTACCGCAGAGCAGCTTGAGTCGCGGGACTATCAGGATTTCTGGCTGCGACTGAACCGGGGCGAAAGCTTCAGCGATAAGTTCCTGCGCGTGGCGAAAAACGGCCGACCGGTATGGCTCGAAGCCAACTATGTACCGGTGCAGAACCGCCATGGCCGGGTGATTAAAATCGTCAAACTGGCAACCGACATCACCGATCATATCAACGATGCGCAGGAGCAGCGCGCCATCACCACCGCCATAGAACGCTCGATGGCGGTGATCGCTTTTAACCTCAAAGGTGAAGTGCTGAAAGCCAATGACAACTTCCTGAAAACCATGGGCTACCGTCGTGAGGAGGTAGAAGGTGTCCACCACCGGCGCTTCTGCTCGCAGGCGCTGCGCGACAGCCGCGAATATAGCGAGTTCTGGCAGCAGCTGAACCGCGGCGAGTTTGTCTCAGGTCAGTTTCCACGGGTCAATAAACGGGGCGAGACTATCTGGCTGCGCGCCACCTACAATCCGGTGTTTGACGAACAGGGCAGGCTCTACAAAATCGTGAAATTCGCCACCGATGTGACCGCGCAGGTGGAAAAGAATCAGCAGGAACATGATGCGGCACAGCGGGCTTATCACACCGCGCTGCAAACGGATGAAAGCACAAAGCTGGGTGCCGATGTTATCGCCAGCAGCGTGCAGACCATGAACGCCCTGGCGGGTGAACTGCAGGGGATCTCCGGTGATATTACCGGCCTGAGTGAATCCTCAGAGCGTATCGGTGCGATTGTGGAAGGCATACGCCGGATAGCCGATCAGACTAACCTGCTGGCGTTAAATGCCGCTATTGAAGCGGCGCGGGCCGGAACCCATGGCCGCAGCTTTGCGGTAGTGGCTAATGAAGTCCGCACGCTGGCAGCAAATATCAACCGCGCCACCACCGACATCGAAAATCGGATACAGCAAAACCATCTGCTGGCAAGCCGGGCACTGAAAGGGATTGAATCCAACCTGAAGCGCGCCGATCAGGGCGTACAGTTGGCCCAGGAGGCGGGCGGCGTGATTGCGGAAATCCGTGAAGGCGCAACCGATGTAGTACGCGCCATCGGTCAGGTGACCAAAACGCTTAAAGTCTGACGCGCTGCGGGGGCAACCGCCCCCCTTTTAAGGTGTTGCCTGAACCGGCGCTTCTGGCACCGGCGGAATAAAGATGTGATCCAGAACCGCCCGCATCACGGGTGCCGCAGTAATCCCTTCGTTGCCACCATTCTCCAGTATCAACGCCACCGCCACTTTCGGGTCATTAAAGGGCGCAAAGGCGGTGTAGAAGATATGGTCACGTAGCCGTACCGGTATCATCTTCGCGTTATAGGTCTGGTTCTGGCGCAGGCTGAATACCTGCGACGTCCCGCTCTTCGCGGCGATGCCATAAGGTGCCGTGTGGAAATATTTATAACCGGTGCCGTTGGGTGCATTAGCCATGCCAAACATCGCATGGCGTACCAGCGACCAGTAGGGTGAATGAGGATCGCCAATCTGCGCTTCATGCAGCCTGGGATGGTAGTTCTCCACGAGGGTGCCGCGCTGGGTTTTCTCCAGCAGATGGGGTGCAATAACCCGACCGTTATTAATCAGCGCCACCATCGCTTTCACCATCTGAATGGGTGTCGCAACCCAGTAGCCCTGTCCGATACCAACGGACACCGTATCGCCCTGATACCAGGTCTTTTTATGCACCTTCTGCTTCCACTCACGGCTCGGCAGTAAGCCGCTGTACTCTTCATTCAGGTCAATGCCGGTCGATTTGCCATAGCCAAACTGGCTGAGCATGGTGTGAATGCGATCAATGCCCATCATGAACGCCACCTGGTAGAAGAAGGTGTCGGCGGACTCTTCGATTGCCCGGGTCACATCCAGCATGCCGTGCCCGCTCTTTTTCCAGTCGCGATAGCGCCGGTCCGTGCCTGGCAGCGTCCAAGTGGGTGCGCCAAAGAATTGCGACTGCGGCGTAATCACATGAGTCAGCAGCGCCGACATCGCCATGTAAGGCTTCACCGTGGAGGCGGGCGGATAGAGTCCCTGCGTGACGCGGTTAATCAGCGGCAGATCTTTGTCCTGTAGCAGCTTTTTGTAGGCCTGATAGCTGATGCCTTTTACAAACGGATTGGGGTCGTAACTGGGGCTGGAGACCATCGCCAGCACGGAGCCGTCGTGCGGATCTTCAATCAGCAGCGCCGCACGCTGCCCCGCCAGCAGGCTTTCCACATACTGTTGCAGGTGCAGATCCAGCGTCAGCGTCAGGTTTTTACCCGCGACCGGCGGCACCTCTTTCAGCACCCGTACAATGCGGCCATGATTATCCACTTCCACTTCCTGATAACCCGGCTTGCCGTGCAGCAGCGCTTCGTAATAGCCCTCAATCCCCTGCTTACCAATGTTATGGTCAGCCGCATAGTTTTCGGCGATGCCTTCCGCATTCAGCCTTTTATAGTCGTTATCGTTGATTTTCGACACATAGCCGATCACATGCGCCAGATCCGCGCCATAGGGATATTCACGATCCTGGTAGGTCTCAATGCTGGCGCCGGTGAAGTGAAACTGATTGACCGCAAAGCGGGCGACCTGCTCTTCGGTCAGCTCCTCTTTCAGCACCACCGGCTTGTAACGGCTGGTCTGCTTCAGCGCATGGCGGAAGGTGTCGATTTCGTCCGGCGTCAGATTAACGATCGGCGTGAGTGCCCGCAGCGTGGCGTCCATGTCGCTGATTTTGTAAGGCGTCAGCGTAATGGCGTACCAGCTGACGTTTCGCACCAGCGGAATGCCATTGCGGTCATAAATCAGCCCACGCGTCGGCGCAATGGGGATCATTTTGATGTCGTTCTGGTTAGAGCGCGTCTGGTAATAGCCATGGTCGCGCACCTGTAAGCGAAAAAGGTTTACGCCAAGAATGGTGAAACAGAGACAGACCAGAGCAAAGGCTATTGCAGCGCGGCGGGCAAACAGCTTCTCTTCAGCTTCGAAGTTACGAAAGTTCATCAGGGGGCATTATCAGGCGATTAATTATTATCTGTTATTGCGCACCATGATAAAGCGCGATCGCGGGCGTGCCAGCGCGAAGATGCACAAGCCTGAGCAAAAGTGTGTCATTTGATGTGAATGTTACCGGGACGGCGAGGCGGGAAAATGCAGATCCCCCGGTTAAGGGGGATCTGCGCAAGGGGATCGGGCAGCAGGCGTCAATGCCTGCCACGCTGATTAATCACCCAGCAGAACAGACTCCAGCGCAATCTTGATCATGTCGTTGAAGGTGGTCTGACGCTCAGCAGCGGTAGTCTGCTCGTGCGTACGGATGTGGTCTGATACGGTACAGATGGTCAGCGCTTTAGCACCGAACTCTGCGGCCACACCGTAGATACCTGCAGCTTCCATCTCAACGCCGAGGATGCCATATTTCTCCATCACGTCGAACATCTGCGGATCCGGAGTGTAGAAGAGATCGGCAGAGAAGATGTTACCTACGCGCGCTTCAACACCCAGGTTTTTCGCCGCATCAACCGCGTTACGCACCATGTCGAAGTCAGCAATCGCAGCAAAATCGTGATCTTTGAAACGCATACGGTTCACTTTGGAATCGGTGCAGGCACCCATACCAATCACGATGTCACGCAGTTTTACATCGGCACGCACGGCACCACAGGAGCCCACACGGATGATCTTTTTCACGCCGAAGTCGGTGATCAGCTCTTTGGTATAGATGGAGCAGGAAGGAATACCCATTCCATGGCCCATTACAGAGACTTTGCGGCCTTTATAGGTGCCGGTGTAGCCCAGCATCCCGCGCACGTTGTTCACTTCTACCGGATTTTCCAGGAAGGTTTCAGCGATGTGCTTTGCACGCAGCGGATCGCCAGGCATCAGCACGACGTCTGCGAAATCGCCCATTTCAGCATTAATATGAGGGGTTGCCATTGTTTAATCCTTATTAAATTGCTGATTTACAGCATGTTCTTGCCATAGTCCATCTCGGACAGGCCAAAATAGTGTGCAATTGTCTGACCAATATCGGCGAAAGTTTCGCGGTAACCGAGTGAACCCGGCTCGACTTTCGGTCCGTAGATAAGAATCGGAATGTGCTCACGCGTGTGTTCAGTGCCTTCCCACGTCGGGTCACAGCCGTGGTCAGCGGTCAGGATCAGAATGTCATCTTCTCCGACTAACTCCATCAGCTCAGGCAGACGACGGTCAAACAGCTCCAGCCCGCCCGCATAACCGGCAACATCACGACGATGTCCCCAGGTTGAGTCGAAATCAACAAAGTTAGTGAAAACAATCGCCTGATCCGGCGCGGTTTTCATCTCCTGAATCGTCGCGTCAAACAGCGCATCCAGACCGGTCGCTTTGACCTTTTTGGTAATGCCCTGCTCAGCATAGATATCGGCGATTTTACCCACGGAGATTACGTGACCGCCCTTCTCATCCACCAGCTTTTTCAGCATGGTGGCGGATGGTGGCTCAACTGCCAGGTCGTGACGATTGCCGGTGCGCTCGAACTGACCCGCTTTGTCACCCACAAACGGACGGGCGATAACGCGGCCAATGTTGTATCCACCTTCGGTCAGCTCTTCACGGGCGATTTCGCACAGTGCATAGAGACGATCAAGACCAAAGGTCTCTTCGTGACAGGCGATCTGGAATACGGAGTCCGCAGAGGTATAGAAAATCGGCTTGCCGGTTTTCATGTGCTCTTCGCCCAGCTGGTCGAGGATCACCGTACCTGATGAGTGGCAGTTACCGAGATAGCCCGGCAGGTCGGCACGCTCAACCAGCTTGTCCAGCAGTTCCTGCGGGAAGCTGTTCTCTTTGTCGCTGAAGTAGCCCCAGTCAAACAGCACCGGCACACCGGCGATCTCCCAGTGGCCTGACGGCGTATCTTTACCTGACGAAAGCTCGCTGGCGTAAGCATACGCGCCGGTGATTTTCGCCTCAGGATCCAGACCTGCCGGGAAGCGGCCGGTCGACAGCTCTGCGGCTTTGCCCAGACCCAGCGCGGTAAGATTAGGCAGATGCAATGGGCCTTTACGTCCCTTGTCTGCTTCACCCCTGAAACAGGCTTCGGCGATGTGACCTAACGTATCCGAACCTGCGTCGCCGAATTTATCGGCATCTTTACTGGAGCCAATTCCAAAGGAATCGAGAACCATAATAAAAGCACGTTTCATGCAAGTCTCCTGCGCATTGGCGCGTGACAAGTCAAAAAAAGCGATCAGATCAGTATACCCGAATGCATCGCGGCTGGCACCGGTTACCGGTCAGTTAGCTGATATCGCTCACACGGCGATAGACAACCGGCGTCTCAGCCGGGGCGGAATCACCGAGCACCAGCGCGGCTTTGACCGCCGCGGCGGCCTGCTGCCATTTGTCTTCGCTGCTGGCGTGAATGATCGCCAGTGGACGCTGCGCATCGGCACGTTCGCCCAGGGTGATCATGTCGCTTAAGCCGACGCTGTAATCAATGCTGTCGCTGGCACGCTGACGTCCGCCGCCCATTGCCACCACCGCCAGACCCAGCGCACGGGTATCCATGCTGCTGACGATGCCTGGCTGGTCGGCATACACCGGCTTGCTCAGCATTGGCGCGGGCAGATAAGCGTCGTAGCGTTCCACGAAATCGGCAGGTCCCTGCTGGGCAGCGACCATACGACCAAATATCTCGGCTGCTTTGCCGTTGTCCAGCACCGTCATCAGCTTCTGACGCGCTTCGGTGTCGCTGGCGGCCAGTTTGCCGGAGACCAGCATTTCGCTGCAGAGCGCCAGCGTCACTTCCAGCAGGCGCGGATTCCGCTCTTCGCCGGTCAGGAAGCGAACCGCTTCACGCACTTCCAGCGCGTTACCGGCTGAGGAGGCGAGAACCTGGTTCATATCCGTCAGCAGTGCGGTGGTCTGGCAACCTGCGCCATTGGCGACGCCAACAATCGACTGCGCCAGACTTTCTGACGCCTCATAGGTTGGCATAAACGCGCCGGAACCCACTTTGACATCCATCACCAGTGCATCCAGCCCTTCTGCCAGCTTCTTCGCCAGAATCGAGGCGGTAATCAGCGGGATCGAATCGACGGTGGCGGTGATGTCACGCGTGGCGTAGAAACGCTTATCCGCCGGTGCCAGCGAGCTGGTCTGGCCGATAATCGCCACACCGACCTGCTTGATGATCTCGCGGAAGCGGTCATCACTCGGGAAGATATCGAAGCCCGGGATCGCTTCCAGTTTATCCAGCGTGCCACCGGTATGACCAAGGCCACGACCCGAGATCATCGGGACATATCCGCCGCAGGCCGCGACCATCGGCCCTAACATCAGCGACGTCACATCGCCGACGCCGCCGGTCGAGTGCTTATCCACCACCGGGCCATTGAGATTAAGTGATTTCCAGTTCAGTACCGTACCGGAATCACGCATCGCCATGGTCAGCGCGACCCGCTCAGGCAGCGTCATGTCGTGGAAATAGATGGTCATCGCCAGCGCGGCAATCTGACCTTCCGAAACGGTGTTATCACGCACGCCATTGATGAAGAAGCGAATCTCCTCTTCAGTCAGCGCATGGCCGTCACGTTTTTTGCGAATTATTTCTTGTGGCAGGAACAAGGTAACCCCCTGGTTCAGGGAAATCAGGATGGGGAACAGGCGGTCAGCGACCGCCTGAAGGATCAGTAACCCGCTTTGCTGGTGTCGCTGTCATGACCCAGGGTGTTGAGCAGGCTCGCCAGCAGGCTTGATGCACCAAAGCGGAAATGACGCGCATCGGCCCAGTCGGCACCCAGCGTCTCTTCAGCCATTTTCAGATAGATAGCGGCATCTTCAGCGGTGCGCACGCCACCAGCGGGCTTAAAGCCAACCTGCTGGCTGACGCCTTTATCGCGGATCACGTTCATCATGATCTGCGCCACTTCAGGCGTGGCGTTAACCGGCACTTTACCGGTAGAGGTTTTAATGAAATCGGCACCGGCATCAATGGCAATCTCAGAGGCCTGACGGATCAGCGCTTCCTGCTTCAGTTCACCGGTTTCGATGATCACTTTCAGCAGCACATCTGCTTCGGCACAGGCGGTTTTACAGGCTTTCACCAGATCGAAACCGACCTGACTGTTACCGGCGATCAGTGCACGATACGGGAACACCACATCCACTTCATCGGCACCGTAGGCGATAGCGGCGCGGGTTTCTGCCAGCGCAATATCAATGTCGTCATTGCCGTGCGGGAAGTTAGTCACCGTGGCGATGCGGATCTCCGGAGTTCCCTGCTCGCGCAGCGTTTTACGGGCAATCGGAATAAAACGCGGATAGATACAGATTGCGGCGGTGTTGCCTGCCGGGGATTTGGCCTGATGACACAGGGCGATCACTTTTGCGTCAGTGTCGTCGTCATTCAGGGTGGTTAAATCCATCAGTTTCAGGGCGCGCAGGGCAAGGTTTTTGATATCGGTCATGAGGCTCTCCAAAGGATCGGGGTGCAACCCACCGGCTCGCCGGCGGAATGTTATAATAATAACACTCTGATGCGGCCTGATATGTGCCAGGAGTCACATAGGAATAAGAAATTAGTGCAACATTGCCACGTTTACTGTGACTGACATTACAGATAACGGTACCTGATGGTCATTATACGCCAGCGGGTGCAATGTTACTATTATCACATTTAAGCGCGAAGGCTGCAGGTCGGGTGAGACGCGGGCGGTCAGTTGCGCAGCGCCGGGAAAGCGGGATCGAGCTGAAATAGCTGCTGACTGTTGTGCCACAGCGCATCGGCAATCTCCTCCGGTGACTCTTCTCGCAGGCTGCAGAGCACCTCCCACACCTGACGCGCCCGCTCCGGACGATTAGGCTGGCCCTGAAAGCCCTGCAGCGGCATATCGGGTGCGTCGGTTTCCAGCAGCAGCGAAGAGAGCGGCAGCTGCGCCACGGTCTGACGGGTTTTGCTGGCGCGTTCATAGGTAATGGTCCCGCCGATGCCAATCGCATAACCCAGCTTAATAAAGGCCTGCGCCTGCTGCAGACTGCCCGCAAAACCATGCACCACGCCACGGCGCGGCAGATCGTAACGACGCAGAATCTGCGCCAGTTTGTCATGAGTGCGGCGCGAATGCAGGATCACTGGCAGCTGATACGCTTTCGCCAGCTTAAGCTGCGCCTCAAGAAAGCGTTGCTGCTTATCAAACTGCGGATCGTCGCGATAGAGATCCAGCCCGATCTCGCCGATCGCCACCAGCTTACGCGGCCGCTGTTGCAGTAAGGTTTCCAGCTGGTCGAGATGGGCCTCCTGATGATTTTCGATGACGATCGGATGCAGGCCCAGCGCGGCATAGAGCGGCGGATGCGCCGCGGCTAACGCGCAGATCCGCTCAAAGCGGCTGGCATCGATCGCCGGAACAATAATCTTTTCCACGCCCGCTTCTGCAGCACGTGCCAGGCTGCCAGAGATATCCCCTTCAAACGGCGGGAAATCGAAGTGGCAGTGCGTATCGATAAACTTCATGCCAGCGATCCTTTGTCGTAATCAGCATCATTATCCGCCAGCGGCGGTGTGATGATGAGGCGGGTATCGGGTGCATTGGCTGCCGGAGCAGGCGGCGTTACGATACGCGCCGTGGTCATCGGTTCCGCATCACTCAGCCACTGGCCCAGCGTGGCGAGGAAATAGCGACCGCAACGCCGTCCCAGATGATAATCCTGATTCAGTGAAGCGATGCGGCTCCCCAGCGCACTGCTGGCCAGCGCATGCGGCGGAAAGATTTCGATAATGCGCAAATCATCGGGCGGATTCTCAATGAACTGCTGAATTTCCCGATAACTCTGCTCATGCTTATTCAGCACGTTGATCATCGGCTGCAGTGCGCCGGTGCTGAGCCAGCGTTCCATCCGCTTAAACCATTTCGGGGTGTAGAACATCTGTGAGGGCACGGTGCGGATCACCACAATGGTATCAGCGCCACGGCGGGCGGCTTCACGCACCGGAATCGCATCGCTGATGCCGCCATCAAGATAGCTGATCCCTTCCAGACTGACTCCCAGCCGGTAAAAACCGGGAATGGCACTGGAAGCTTTAATCAGATCCAGCCAGTTATCAGCGGTCGGGTTGAAGTAGCCGGGCGTGTAGTCGTCACTGCGGCAGGCGCACATATAAAACTCGCGGCCGCTGGAGAACAGCTGTTCCGCGCTGCTCATCGCCAGCGGAAATTCACTGCGGGTAATATCTATCAGCCAGTCGAGGTCGATCAGATTGCCACCACGCACAAAGCGCAGCGGATCAAAGAAGAGTTTACTGGTGGTATAGCGGGTAATCACACGCCGGGCATAGCCGGGCTGACCACAGACAAAGGCAGAAAGATTTTGTGCACCGGCAGAGGTGCCGAGCATCAGCTGAAAGGGGTTGAATCGGGCACGCTGAAATTCATCTAATACGCCTGCGGTGAAAATGCCGCGTTGACCGCCGCCTTCACAAACCAGCGCAATCTTCTGAGATTTAAACGGAGTCAGGGCCAGAGGTTCAATGGCGCCGAGCGTGACAGGAATGCGTATACCCACTGTACGAACCTCAAAAAGGGGTTCCGGGTCTGCTGGAGGATCGATCCGTTAATGACGGCAGCATTCCGGAGAACCAGTCATGTGTTCCTTTAACCGGCAGGCCAGCTGGGCTGGCTTACCTTGCAGCGATGTGAAGGAGTCCCTCTCTTCACGTCAGTCGCTACAGATGACTGGTCTCCGCTCTATGCTTTGCGTTGCATTACACTGCAGGACTCATCGGCTAAAGCTTTTTACGGCCGGTAAACAGGCTGATGAGGAACAGGATAATACCAACGACGAAGACAACTTTAGCTGCCCATGCTGCTGTGCCCGCTAAACCGCCAAAACCTAACGCTGCAGCGATCAGTGCGATCACCAGAAAAATAATGCCCCAACGAAACATAAGCCTCTCCTTACCCTATTTAAAAATCGAATATTTTAAAATCGATCTGCTTATTTCATCCCCGGATGGGTATCTTTTATTCGTACGGCCACAGAAGTGGCCGTACGCAAGCTTAAGATTTAACCGTCAGGTCATTCTTAACGCTTTTCACGCCTTCAATGGCTTTAGCAATGCTTTCTGCACGTTCTGACTGTGCCTGATTAGCAACCTGCCCTGAAAGCTGAACAACGCCGTCGGTGGTCTCAACTTTTACGTTGCGCGACGGAACAATGTCATCCGCTAATAGCTTAGCTTTAATTTCGCTGGTCGTAGCGGCATCGCCTGCATAACCTTTCATTGATGATGCTTTGCTGTCTCTGACGTGTAGTTTGTCGCTGACGGATTTAACACCTTCGATTTTCTGCACCACAGCCACAGCCTTCTCAGCCTGATCCTGTGAGGTGACGAAACCGCTTAAGGTCACGACGCCGCTATGCGTTTTTACCGAGATATCCGTGCTTTTAATTGCGTCATCATCTACCAGTGCCGCTTTGGCTTTGGCGGTGATGCCGCTGTCATCCATATAACCATCGACTTTTTTCATAGAACTATCGATTTTTGAACCCGCGCTGTCGGCTGTCTGTGACGCTTTCTGCGACATTGATTCGTCAGCCAGTGCGCTGCCGCTGATCAGTGCTGAGCCAATCATGGCGGCCATCAGGGTTTTAGCAATCTTAGTCTTGTTCATCGATATCTTCCTTCTATCAGTTAACTCACCCAAAAACTGTGGGCGCAACAGAGGCACAGGTGCCGCTGCGTTACAGGACGTAAGGACAAGAGAAGTCTCTTCCGCCGTCCGATAGAGTAATCATAGACGGCATTTTGCAATTTGCCTGGCTAACTGGTTGATCACACGTCAAAACAGAAGAAAAACGGGGTTTTTAGGAGGAGTCTGGAAGGAGGAAAACAGGGCCACTCCCAGCTGGAATGGCCCGGAAACAGGCGATTAGTGCTCGCGCGTTTTGCGGAAACGGACGTCAGGGTAACGTTCCTGCGTAATATTAAGATTAACCATGGTTGGCGCGATATAAGTCAAATTATTACCGCCATCGAGCGCCAGGTTAACTTCGTTTTTACGCTGGAAGTCCTCAAACTTTTTCGCGTCGCTGCATTCAACCCAGCGCGCCGTAGAGACGTTGATCGCTTCGTAGATCGCTTCGACGTTATATTCGCTTTTCAGACGGGCGACCACCACATCGAACTGCAGCACCCCGACCGCACCCACGATCAGATCGTTGTTATGCACCGGACGGAACACCTGTACTGCACCCTCTTCCGACAGCTGAACCAGCCCTTTAAGCAGCTGTTTCTGCTTCAGCGGATCGCGCAGACGAATACGGCGGAACAGCTCTGGCGCGAAGTTCGGAATACCGGTGAACTTCATGTTTTCACCCTGAGTAAAGGTGTCGCCAATCTGAATGGTGCCGTGGTTATGCAGGCCGATGATATCGCCAGGATACGCTTCTTCAACGTGCGAACGGTCGCCCGCCATAAAGGTCAGGGCGTCGGAGATCACCACATCTTTGCCGGTGCGCACCTGACGCAGCTTCATCCCTTTTTCATATTTACCGGACACCACACGCATAAAGGCCACGCGGTCGCGGTGTTTCGGGTCCATGTTGGCCTGGATCTTAAACACGAAGCCGGTGAACTTCTCTTCTTTCGCTTCTACCGTACGGGTGTCGGTGTCACGCGGCATCGGACGCGGTGCCCATGCCACCAGGCCATCCAGCATATGGTCAACGCCAAAGTTACCCAGCGCGGTGCCGAAGAAGACCGGCGACAGTTTGCCGCTCAGGAAGGCTTCCTGCTCAAACTCGTGCGATGCGCCCTGTACCAGCTCCAGCTCTTCACGCAGCTGTGCCGCCAGATCGTCACCGACTGCGGTGTCGAGGTCCGGGTTGTTCAGCCCCTTCACGATGCGGACATCCTGAATGGTATGGCCTTTACCGGTCTGGTAGAGATAGGTCTCATCTTTGTATAGGTGATAAACCCCTTTGAACAGTTTGCCGCAGCCGATAGGCCAGGTGATCGGTGCGCAGGCAATTTTCAGCTCGCTTTCCACCTCATCCAGCACTTCCATCGGGTCGCGGATATCACGGTCAAGTTTGTTCATAAAGGTCAGGATCGGCGTATCGCGCAGACGGGTAACTTCCATCAGCTTACGGGTACGATCCTCAACGCCTTTAGCGGCATCAATCACCATCAGACAGCAGTCAACCGCGGTCAGCGTACGGTAGGTATCTTCCGAGAAATCTTCGTGACCCGGGGTATCCAGCAGGTTCACCAGGCTATCACGATAGGGGAACTGCATCACCGAGGTGGTAATGGAGATACCACGCTGTTTCTCCATCTCCATCCAGTCCGACTTAGCGTGCTGGTTAGAGCCACGGCCTTTTACCGTACCGGCGGTCTGGATAGCCTGTCCGAACAGCAACACTTTTTCGGTAATGGTGGTTTTACCGGCATCCGGGTGCGAAATGATCGCGAAGGTGCGGCGGCGTGCCACCTCTTCTAAAAAGGGATTAGACATGGAATTCTTCTCAATAGGCAGCGCAACTTACTGGCGCTGCTGATAAATCACGGTGGCCGGCAGAACCTTACCGGCGGGTAAACGGTGCCAAAAACGATCTTTCATCGTTGGCGGGTCAGCGCGAAGTTACATTGGCGTGAATTCCGGTTACCTGGTCAGCTTTAAGGCGGCATAGCATACAATATTTTGCGCGCGCGGCCTACAGGGAGAGGGGCAGGATTTCAGGGGCGGGGAATCGGGGAACGGTGGATGCCACAACAAAGCGGGACGGGTCTGCACCCGCCCCGCCTACCTTATCCCAGCACCTTTCTGACGCAGGCTTTGAAGATCTGCACACCAATCTCCAGCGAGTCGAGATCAAAATGCATGTCGGGATGATGCAATCCTGGCGTCAGGTTGGTGCCCAGTCCCCAGAAGCCCGCTTTTACACCCGGACGCTTCACCGGATAGTAGAAAAAGTCCTCGCTACCTGGCGTGGTCCGGGTTGACAGCGCGCCCTCTTCTCCCAGCACCTCGACGATCGCGGCGCGGATCACCGCCGTCGCCTCATCATCAATCTCGGCGGCGGGCATCTCTTTTAATACGCGTACCTCGGCGCTGGCACCCAGTGCCGCCACGCTGTGAGTAATGGCGCGCGTGACCTGCTCTTTCAGCAGCGTCATCGGCCCGTTCTCCTGCGAACGCAGATCCCACACTACGCGGGCTTCATCCGGCACCGAGTTGGTGACACCGGCATCGCACAGGAAGCGGGTTGCTTTGACGCTCCAGGTCAGCCCGGGCGAGAGATGGATGGCGTTGACCGCCTGAACCGCCTGTACGGCAGCATCCAGCGCATTCACCCCAAGGTGCGGACGCGCCGCATGGGCGGGCTGGCCTTTGATGGTCGCTTCCAGCGTGCTGCAGGCTGAGTAGAGCACCGCAGGCACCGCCTGGCCGACCACACACTCCTCCAGCGGACGCAGATGGAACCCCAGAATCATCTCCACATCATCCAGTGCGCCACCTTCGATCATTGAGAGCGCACCGGCGCCCAGCTCCTCGGCGGGCTGGAACAGGATCTTCAGCCGGCCACGTTTCACCGCACCCTCCTGCAGCAAAGCCGTCGCCGCCGTCAGCACGACCGAAGAGTGACCGTCGTGACCGCAGGTGTGGCGCGCACACGGCACGCCATCAATGATGTGCCCCAGCGCATCCATATCCGCGCGCAGCGCCAGCACCGGGCCCGGTACACCGCTGTCGATCTCGGCCACAATGCCGGTGGTGTTATTGATATTGCGCGTCACCTTCAGGCCCGCTTTCTCCAGCTGATCGGCGATGTAGGCCGAGGTTTTCACCTCCTGAAAACCCAGCTCCGGAATTTCGTGCAAATAGTGGTAATGCTCTAATACCTCAGACACAGCGTTACTCCTGCATAAACAGACGCATAACAGACATTGCGATCAGCGCGTTGATGATGCTCACCAGCATCAGCAGCGGCCAGTATTTTTTGGGCACATCGGCCACGCCCAGCAGCCGTCCCATATATTGCAGCTGCGATCCCATCAGGAAAATCGCCGGGGCCAGAATCGTGATATCCGCGCCGGTCAGCAGCCCTTTGGTGAGCAGACTCACCGCTACGCCGGTGCCCGCCGACGATGAGAGCCAGGCGGTGAGCAGCACCGTAATTGCCTCGCCCGGCAGGCCGAACAGCCCCATCACTGGCGCAAAAACGTGCCCGAGAAACTGCATGATGCCGAGCAGATTGAGCACTTCTGCCAGCACATAGGCCATCACCACATTTGGCATCAGGTTGTGAATGGCGATGTGAAAGCCTTTACGCGCGCCGGTCACAAACACATCAAAGGGATTACTGCTGGTCGTGATTTTATTTTCCATCGGCGAAATCCTTTTTATAAACACTGTTTAACACAGCGCGCGTTATTGCCGCACCGACAAATTTCAGCACGAACATTAATAACAGCGGAATAATAATCGGCAGCGTCATTGAGGCGAACAGCGCGGAGCCGATGGCGAAGTAATTATTGATTAAGCCGGCACCGGAATATTGCCAGGCACTCATCACCACCACCTCTTTTTTACCGATCTGTTTCTGGTCAGCCATCTCTTTGGTTAATGCCGCGCCCGCATCGGTACTTTGCAGGTCGGTAATTAATGCCAGACCGCAATGGCCCGGCAGCCCCATCAGCGGCTTAAGCAGCGGCGTCAGCAACCGATGCGCCGCGCGAATCGCGCCGTAGTGGGTGAAGATTTCCAGCACGCCCAGCGCCAGCATCACCGTGGGCGTCAGCGACAGCGCAAACAGGAACCCCGCTTTGGCACTGAGTCCGCCTGCGCCAAGAAAGGTGTTGCTGGCGGGATCTTTCATGGTGCCAAAGCTGCCGCCCAGCGTGGTGAAGTCAAAGGCGCCCAGCCATGAAAGACCCTCGACGTTATAAAACAACCCTGAGAAAAAAAGGATGGCAAAAATTAACGCGACATAACTGCCTTTGGTCGCCGTCATTTTTACCGGACTAACCACACTCTCATCTGACATTATTTTCTCCTGATAAGCAGGCTTGCCGCCTCTTCCGTGACGTGGCAAGTTTCAATATATGGAACTGAGTTCTAAGCATGATTTATGCCAGAGCCGATCGGCGCGCGATTATTAATGGCCCTGCTGTCACCACCGGGCATTTAATCCACGCCATACCTGTTATGGCTCATCAAAATATCTTTTTCTGACGACAACGTGATATTTGCGGCGCGTCATCAGAGGACCGCTATTTCTCCAGCTTCAGCGGCGATTGCACCAGCAGGATAGCGACCGGGCGCACTATCATGGTGCTGAAACCCTGATTTTGTTGCCCGATAAGGAGTGATGCAGAATGAGAATCGCTCGCATTCAATTTGTGAAATAATTCTATTTAAATCAATCAGATAAATTGGCTGTTTTTGCGGAAAAGCCTTCGCTTTACTAACATATTTGATGCATAATTCACCGACTATACCTGTTTATTTAACATCTTCTTAAAAGGACTCGGCCATGCTGACTGCTGAAATGACTGGGCGTTTAAACGACCAGCTGAACCTGGAATTTTTCTCTGCCAATCTTTATCTGCAAATGAGCGCCTGGTGCAGCGACAAAGGCTTTGAGGGTGCCGCTTCCTTCCTGAAGATGCATTCACGCGAAGAGATGCAGCATATGCAGCGTCTGTTTGATTACCTGAGCGATACCGGCGGCATGCCGGTGCTGGGTACCATCGCTGCGCCGCCAGTCTCTTTCACTTCACTGAATGAAATTCTGCAGCAGGCGCTGGAGCATGAGCAGCTGATCACCAGCAAAATCAATGAACTGGCCCATGCCGCCATGACCTCACAGGATTACTCTACCTTCAACTTCCTGCAGTGGTATGTTGCCGAGCAGCATGAAGAAGAGAAGCTGTTCAAAACCGTGCTGGATAAACTGGCGCTGGTCAGCAACAGCGGCAACGGTCTGTTCCTGGTCGATAAAGATCTGGGCCGCATGAGCACCGAGAACCACGCAGAGTAATTTCTGTTGGGGCCACTGAGGTAGAAGGCCTGGTCGCTGTGAGATCGTGCCTTCACAGGGAACAGGGTCAGATCGGAAAGACGCAAAAGCCTCCATCCCTGGCACGCTCGGCCCGCGCTATTACGCACCTCATCCATGAGGTGCGCCCGTAAACGGGCCAACGCTTTGCGTTGTTCAAAAGCGCTCCCGGCGCTTTTGTCCCTGCCGCGGGACGCTTTTCTCCTCTGCCCCTGTTCCCTGCTAACTGAACTTAAGCGTTGCTGCCCAAAACCTGATTGATTAGGCTTTGCCACCACGGCACCGCTATTCCAGCCGGTAACTCGCGGCTTTCTTGCCATTCACCCACAGTTCACGGTTTTCACCCGCAGGCAGTAACAGCGCGATCTCCCGCCAGGCTGGCTGATAATCTCCGCGTTTTTCCACCGTCAGATCGATACGCGTGGCGCTGCTGCAGAGCGTCCAGCGAAGCCATAGCGCATTACCCTGTTGCCAGCCGTGGCTCTCGCCATCGTCATCAAACATTTCGCCTTGTGTCTGCACGCCTTCGGGGGCAGGCCATAGCTGCCATTGCCGCACCGTATCGCGCCGCGCATCGGTGGTGCTTTCGCACTCGCCCAGCGGGATCACCGCACCGGCCCGCACCAGTAGCGGCAACCGATCCAGCGGCGCATCCAGCGTGATGGTCTCACCGCCCGCAAATGCCTTGCCGCTGTGCCAGTCATACCAGCCGCCGCGGTTACGGGGCAGATAGACTTCACGACTGCGCGCGCCCTGCTCTACTACGCTGGCGACCAGCAGATCGCGCCCCAGCATAAAGTCATCACACTCCTGATAGGTCAGCGGATCCTGCTCGTGATCGAGGAAGGTCGGGCGCAGCATCGGCTCATCTTCCACGCTGGCCTGCCACGCCAGGTTATAGAGGTAGGGCATCAGGCGATAGCGCAGCCGGATCGCCTCGCGGATCATCGGTGTGACCTCCGGGTACATCCAGGGCTCATTCACCGTGTGATCGTCATTCCAGGAGTGGATAGTAAAGCGCGGGTGCATCACGCCATTCTGAACCCAGCGCACAAACAGCTCGGCATCCGGCTTATCGCCCGAGAAGCCGCCGACATCGTGCCCGACGTTAAACAGCCCGGAGAGGCTCATCCCCAGTCCCATGCGGATGTTGTAGCGCAGGGTTTGCCAGCTGGTGCGGTTATCGCCGCTCCAGGTCTGTACATAGCGCTGCATCCCGGCGCAGCCGGAACGGGAGATCAGATAAGGGCGTTTGTCCGGTGCAAACCGCTGCTGGGCTTCCATTGAGGCGCGCATCATCAGCAACGGCATTACCGGCCGGATATGCTTGATGGCGATCGGCTGACCAAAACCGTGACAGCGCGCTTCGCCATCCCACACCTCATATTCGTTGTTGTCATTCCAGGTAGAATCGATGCCCTTTTCCAGCAGCTGCCGGGTGACATTCTCCTGCCACCAGCGCACCGCCTGCGGATGAGTGAAGTCGAGGTGCGATCCCTCATCGTCCCAGAACACCGAACGCTCAGGACGATCCTGCTCAGAGTCACGAATAAATAGCCCCTGCGCGGCCACTTCCTGATAGCGCGGATGATCCTGCAGCAGGCAGGGCTTGATGTTGGCCGCCAGCTTCATTCCGGCAGTATGAAACGCGTCGCTCAGCGCATTGGGATTCGGGACTTTGTCGAAGTTCCAGTTGAAGACGTAGCGCTTGTTGTTAATCGAGGTGTAACCCGAAGAGAGCTGGAACGAGTCGCAGGGAATTTCATGCTCGCGACACAGACGGATAAAGGATTGCAGCTGTTGTTGTGCGTCGGGCGCGTCGGTGTAGTGCATGGTGGAGCCGCTGTAGCCCAGGCTCCACTTCGGCTGAAACAGGGTGCGACCGGTCAGACGCACAAAGGCTTTGGTGACGTCGAGCAGCGTCGGGCCCAGCATCATGTAGTAATCAAGATCGCCCGCTTCGGCGCGGTAGCGACGATAAGGGAGATGGTAGTTATCCAGCTCATTCCCCAGATCGAGCCAGCTGCTGCTCAGGTTGTCATAGAACAGGCCAAAACTGACGCCATCGCGCTGCGTCAGGGTAAACGGAATATGTTTATAGAGCGGATCGGTGCTGGCGGCGTTGTAGCCCATGGCATCCAGATTACGCATCTCAAAACGGCGGTTAACGCGGTTCAGGTCGCCACTCTTCTCGCCCAGGCCATAAACCCGATCCTGCGGCTGGCGACGCTGATAGTGCTCGACCCCGTCGCCGTGCGCATTGAGCAGATAGGCACCGGTGTGACGGTCGGCGGCCAGCGGCTGCCAGCTCTCACCCTCAAACTGTTCCCAGCTCAGGCAGAGCGGCTGATGCACCGTGACACGCAGCCGTTGCGTGCTGATGCGCAGCTGCTGCGCATCGTGTTCAACCTTAAATGCCGGCAGCGTAAAGCCATCCAGCGCCTCACGATCCCGCCCCTGCCAGGGCACGTCGCTGACAGGCGCAATGCTCCAGGTGCGGTTCAGCGCCAGCTCACCGTCGCGCTTCAGCAGCACGCGCATCAGCTTATCCTCCAGCACGTAAAGCCGCAGGAAGTGACGATCTTCGACCTTGAGTTCAACAAAGTGATCGGCCTGCTGATGCAGCGTCCAGTTCTTCAGGGTTTTCATCGCGATATCCTTATGGGTTAGCAGGGCGCTGGCGGCGTTCGGCGACCAGCATCACCAGGAAAACGGCACCAATCAGGTCAAAGAAGCCCATCGCCACAAACAGCGGATTGAAGCCGATGGTATCGGCGGTGACACCGATAATCAGCGAGAAGATAAAGCTGGCGATCCAGGCGCAGGAGCCGCGCATGCCGTTGACCGTGGCCATCTGGCGGCGATCAAAACGCTCCACCACCAGCGCGCTCAGCATGCAGGAGATCACCTGATGGCCGAAGCCACCGACGGAGATCAGGGCGATCGCCAGCCAGGGATCTTTTACCAGCGTCATCAGCGCCAGTGAGACCATCAGCAGTGCGCCAGTCACCGAACTGGCGACAATCGAATTGACGCGGGTGAGACCAAACCAGCGCACATAGATTTTGGTCAGATAGCCGCTGGCGACGCTGCCGAGGTCGGCGGCCAGAAACGGCAGCCAGGCAAACATCACGATCTGCTTGAGATCCATGCCGCGCTCATTGGCCAGATAGAGCGGCACCCAGAAGCTCAGTACCGCCCAGGCCGGTTCGGCCAGAAAAGCCGGGATGGCGATGCCGTAGAATTTCTTCTCTTTACCAATCACTTTCAGCGCGGTGAAGAACGGCAGTTTTTCCCCGATCGCTTCGTTGTCCTGATTAATAAAGGCCCGCTCCTCATCAGAGAGACGAGGATGGCTCTCAGGCGAGTGATAGCCCCACCACCAGAGTCCAACCCACAGCAGGCCCAGCCCGCCGGTCAGCAGAAAGGCGCCCTGCCAGCCAAACGTTATGTGTGCGACATAGATAATCGGTGGCGCCAGCATGGCACCAATCGAAAAGCCGACGCCCGCCCAGCCCGCCGCGACCGGGCGCTCTTTTTTCGGAAACCAGTCACCGATCGCTTTGGCGTTAGCGGGCGTTGCCGCCGCCTCAGAGGCGCCCATGACAAAGCGCAGCAATGCCAGATGCAGCCAGCTTCCCGCACCGGCGTGCAGCAGACAGGTCACCGACCAGATCAGCGCGCAGATCAGGAAGCCCATCTTCAGTCCGATCACATCGATCAGCCAGCCGCAGATTGGCTGAAACAGGGTATAGGCCAGCTGAAACGCCGCCACCACCCAGGAGTACTGTTCGGTCGTCATGTGCAGACTGTTTTTAAGTTCCGGTGCCAGAATGCCGAGCGAGTTGCGGGTGATGTAGTTGACGGTTACACCCAGCAGGAACATTCCCAGCATCCACCAGCGTAAATTTTTAATCACGCGCACCGTGCGGGATGCACTGATGGGTTTGGTTGTTGATTCGAGGCTCATTGTGCCACTCCTGATTGCCATTGATGACGCACACCGCCTGCTGGCGTACCGCGTGTCCTGTAACGAACTTAGAAAAGTGCGAAACGTGGGTACAGACACTTTTTTGCAACGCTTTTCATGGCAGGCTGAATCCCGGCAGAAAATGGCACTGAAACGCTTATATGACGCGATTCAGCAGGTTATGAAAAATTTTTTATCAGTGGATTTGAAGGCGATCACAGAATGAAACAAAGGCTGAAAGTAAGCGAAATTGCGGCACTCAGCGGCGTCTCCATCAGTACGGTGTCACGGGTGCTGGCGGGTAAAGCCAATACCCGGCCCGCCACCCGAGACAAAGTGCTGGCCGTGGCGCAGCAACAGGGCGTACTTAACAACCTGCACAGTGGTCGCCTGCTGTTGAATAACCTGATGGTCTTTGCCCCGCCTCGCGCCTTTGATGTACGCAGTGACATCTTCTACTACAAGGTCATTCAGGGGATCAGCCAGGCGGTGGAGCCGCATGAGGTGCGGCTGCGCTACTGCCCGCTGGAGGAGGTGGAAAGTGATGCCGCGCTGTTTATCGACAAGATGCAGCAGACCGAAGCGGCACTGCTGATCGGCATTGATGATGAGCATATTCATCAGCTGGCGGCGGAGATGAACAAACCCTGCGTGCTGATTAACGCCCGCGATCGCCGAATGCGCCTGCCTTCGGTCTCGCCCCATCATCAGCTGATTGGTGAATTCTCAGCGCGCTATCTGTTTGAGCAGGGACACCGGCAGATCCTGTCGCTACATTGCTTACGCCGCTACACCATGGAGCAGCGATTGCAGGGAGTGCGCGACGCCTGGCATGCCATGAACCTGCGGTTTGACAGCCGCCAGCATCTGCTGACCCTGAACAGCTTCAGCAGCAATGAAGCGGCGGAACGGCTGAGTGAATATCTGCGCCACTGCCCTGATGCGCTGCGCCCGACCGCAATTCTCGCCAGCGGTGATTACATTGCGGCGGGCGCCGTCACTGCGCTGGAGCAGGCTGGCCTGCGGGTGCCGCAGGATATTTCGGTGATGAGTATGGATGGCTTTAACCTGGCCGCTATCCACGATATTCCGCTGACCTCGGTGCAGGTGCCGCGTGATGAGCTGGGCGCAGCGGCAGTGAGAATGTTGCAGGAGATGCGACTGAATCCCGGCACGCCCACCGGCAGCCTGCTGCTGAATGGCAGGCTGGTGGTGCGCGAGTCGGTGCGGCGCATTCGCGATAATCTCAGCCATGCACCGGTCCAGCAGCATGGCCTCTATGATTAACACGGTATGGATTAACCCGGCGCGGATTAACCCAGCGTTTTCAGCCGCAGTTCCGACGGCTGAGGCCGTCCGAACAGGAAGCCCTGGAACAGGGTACAGCCCTCATCGCGCAGCTTAGCGAACTGCTCATCGCTCTCCACCCCTTCGGCGGTAATCTGGATATCCAGACTGCGACTCATGCCGGTGATGGCGCGGATAATCGCCAGCGCCTCGCGGCTGTCACCCATATCATTGATAAAGGATTTGTCGATTTTGATTTTGTCGAACGGGAAAGATCGCAGATAGCTCAGCGACGAATAGCCGGTGCCGAAATCATCCAGCGCAATCTGCACGCCCAGCGCCTTGAGGTTTTGCAGGGTACGGATATTACCCAGCGAATCATCCAGCAGCACCGATTCGGTGATCTCAACCTCCAGCCGCGCCGGATCGAGACCCGACTCTTTCAGCGCGCCTTCCACCACCGGCACCAGCGAGCTGTTTTTAAACTGCAGCGGTGAGAGGTTGACCGAGACCGACTGCTCCCCTTCCCAGCTCGCCGCTTCGCGACAGGCTTCATAGAGTGCAAACGCCCCCAGCATATGGATCAGCCCGGTCTCTTCAGCGATCGGGATGAAGTCGTTGGGCATGATCAGCCCACGAATCGGATGATGCCAGCGCATCAGCGCCTCATAGCCAATGATGGTACGGTTATCACCGTTGGTGATGGGCTGATAGTAGAGCCGCAGATGCCCGCCGCTAATCGCATCGCGCAGATCGTTTTCAATCAGGCGTCGACTGCGCGCCACATCGTCCATCTCCAGCGTGAAATGCTCATAGCGGTTGCGGCCGTTGCGTTTGGCTTCATACAGCGCCATGTCAGCACAGCGCAGCAGCTGTTCCGGCGTATTGGTGATGGTGGTGCTGAGCGCAATCCCCACGCTGAGCCCGACCGACAGATTATGGCCTTCAACGTTGACCGGCGGGCGAATCGCCTCAATCAGGCGCTGCGCGACAATGCTCGCTTCTTCATTACTGGCCACCGAAGGCAGCACGATGGCGAACTCATCGCCTCCGATACGCGCCAGGGTATCCTGATCGCGCAGCGCGTTACGCAGACGCTTAGCCACACTGCGCAGCAACTCGTCGCCAATCTGGTGGCCCAGCGCATCGTTCACATTTTTAAAGTTATCGAGATCAAGGCAGAGCGCGGCGGTCTGGCGCTGTATCTGACCGGCTGTGCGCAGGGCTTCACTCAGACGCTGGCGGAACAGAATGCGGTTCGGCAGGCTGGTGAGGTTATCGTGGTGCGCCATATGGTGAATACGGGCATCAGCAGCGCGCTGGTCAGTAACATCTTCCACCAGCAGCATCAGGTAGTTACGACGCGCATCCTGACCATTAATCGCGGTGGCGCGGGTATGCAGAATGCGTTCGCCGCTGGCGGTCATCAGCAACTGCTCACGCTCATGCATGCCCTCACTGCGCAGCGCAACATCCGCCAGATTATTAAAGTAATCGCTGAGTTCGGGCGACATACATTCGTGCGGGCGCTTGTTGACGATCAGCGCTTTCGACAGGCCAAACAGCTGCTGAGTGCGGTCGTTAACCAGCAGGATCTCGCGGGTGATCGCATCTTCCACAATCACACAGGAGGGAATGTTGGCGATAATGTTATCCAGAAATTTAGAGAGCGCGGTTTTCTGGGTGCTCTGGGCTTCAGCCAGATCCCTGGCGCGCAGCACCTGCTGCTCCTGCTCACGGCGTTCCGTGCGGTCGCGGGTGATCTTAGCGAAGCCGACCAGCTTACCGTCATCATCGTGGATCGCGTCGATGACCACATGCGCCCAGAAGGCGCTGCCATCTTTGCGGTAGCGCCAGCCCTCATCTTCAAAACGGCCGGTCTTAAACGCGATACCGAGATTCGCTTCCGGGATGCGGTTCAGCCGCTCCTGGGAACTGTAAAACAGCGAGAAGTGCTGCCCCACCACTTCATCCGCTTTGTACCCTTTGGCACGCTGCGCACCGGCATTCCAGTTCACCACCACGCCGTCGACATCGAGCATATAGATGGCGTAATCGGTGACCCCTTCAACCAGCAGACGGAAACGCTGCTCCTGCTCCCGTTGCTGGCTGCGGACGCGCTGCTGTTCGGTGCAGTCGCGGGTGATTTTAGCGTAGCCCAGCAGCTTGCCCTGATCGTCGCGGATCGTGTCGATCACCACATGCGCCCAGAAGGCGCTGCCATCTTTGCGGTAGCGCCAGCCCTCATCTTCAAAACGGCCGGTGCGATAAGCGGTTTGCAGGTTCTGCTCCGGGACACGGTTCAGGCGATCCTGGGCGCTGTAGAAGCGGGAAAAATGCTGGCCGACAATCTCTTCCGCCACATAGCCTTTGGCGCGCTGTGCGCCAGCATTCCAGTTCACCACATTGCCGTCATGATCGAGCATATAGATGGCATAATCGGTAACGCCCTCCACCAGCAGGCGGAAGCGCATCTCCTGCTCCCGCTCCTTGCGCTGCTGCTCCTGCTGCTGAGTGCAGTCGCGGGTAATACAGGCGTATCCCACCAGCAGACCGGCGTCATTGCGTATCGGATCGATCGTCTCATGCGCCCAGAAAGCACTGCCATCTTTGCGATAGCGCCAGCCTTCGCTTTCATGGTGTCCGGCTGTGGCAGCCATATCCAGTCCACGCTGCGGCAGGCCCCGGCGGCGATCTTCTTCGCTATACAACAGGGCGAAGCTGCAACCAATCATCTCGTCTGGCGTATAGCCTATCGTGCGCTGAGCACCCTGATTCCAGCTGCCGATGATACCGTCAGGTTTTAGCATAGTGATGGCGTAATCATTCACGCTTTGTACCAGCATGCGATAGATGACATCAGAGTTATTATCCATTGTGATTAGCCTGCTGCTCTGTAGCCGGATAACGGCTTAGGAATGTTCTCAATAGCGTGCGCAGACTACAGCCGAAAAGAGCTGAGATGACAAGCGCATTAAGAAGATTAATCAGTGTTTATAGGGGGTTTATCGGCAGCGGCGAGTAAATGTTCAATGACTCCGTCGTGGCGGCGCGTCAGACGACCCGCTCCCAGCGCGAGGAGAGCGAATAACGGAGCTGCCAGCAGAGCATTGCCGGACTTTGGCTCATCAGCTGCTGGCACTCTTGCGGCGCGACAAACGCCGGGATCACTTTCTGGGCCGCCGTCTGTCTGATCAGCGCCAGCTGATCGTCGAGCGGCGGATGCACATTCCACGGCAGCCAGCGCGCCATGCCGGATTGCAGCATCTCAAAGGCACGGGTGCCGCGGGAAACGTGGCTGCTGAAGATCAGACGAAAGTCGGGCTGATGGCTGAGCTGCGCCGCCAGGCCGCTGTCAGCCACCGCATCCGCCGCGACAATCACCGTATCCGGTCGCCAGCAGTCCGGCGTTGCGACGCGCAATAACCGGGCCAGCGCCAGCATCGCCGCGGCGGGCAGGCTGTTGAGCGCCAGCAACTGCGCCACCTCTTCGCGCACCTGGGGACACATCACCACCGGCAGCCCGCGAGCGCTGAGCTGCAGCGCCATCTCAGGGCCGCGACCGTGCAGCGGCGCGGTGACCACGGCGCCCCCTTGTGCAGCCAGGGCCAGCGCGTCGCTCTGCTGCGCCAGTCGCTGATTCCGGTCGCCATAGGAACCATCGGTAATCAACAGCCGTGCGCGTGGCGGGCAATCAAACGGCAACAGCAGCGATTCGCGACTCCAGTCGCCCATATAGGTGATGCCACCCGCAATCGGCAGATGGAACCAGATCGATCCCGGCGAATGTCCGCTGCGACCGGTAAAGAGATTCAGCGGCCCCAGCGCGCACTGGCCGCGCAATGGCAGGATGCGTCGTGCCTGAGCCGGCACGCCAGCCTCGCCCAGCTGCTGCCAGGTGATCTCACTGGCATAGACCGGCGGTGAACCGATGTCGGCCCAGCTATCCAGCGCCGCCGCGTGATCCACATGGGAATGGGTCAGGCAGAGCGCATCGACCTGGCCGATGGCGGCCACTGCGGGCCGGACGCCCGGCTCCGGCCCGGCACCTAAATCCCATAACAGACGGTACCCCTCTATCTCCAGCAGGAAAGCGGCCGGCAGTTTTCCGCCGACGCCGCTGATCACCGTCAGGCTTGCCATGGCAGGACTCCCTGCGGCAGACGACGCGTCAGCCGTGAGGCCAGCAGCATTAAGCCCAGCACGATCCCAATCATCAGGCATCCGACCGCCGCCGCCAGCGGCGCCGATCCGCCTTCATCCAGGAAAATAATGGTCGGACCAAGCGTCTGGGTTTGCGCGGTAACCAGCAGCACTGAAACCTGTATTTCATTCAGCGCGGTGAGGAACACCAGCAGCGCACCGGCCAGCACAGAAGGCGCCGCCAGCGGCAGCAGGATGTCAGTCATCCGCCGCATCAGACCTGCGCCGCATAAGCGCGCCGCCTCATCCAGTGACGGTTCGATTTGCGCGAACCCGGCCAGCGTCGGCCTTAACACCAGCGCCAGGAAATTGGCCAGATAGGCAGCGAGAATAATCCACACCGTTCCGTAAAGAGAAAATCCCAGCAGCGGCAGCGGCCGCAGGAAAAACAGCATCGCCGCTACACCAGTGACAATGCCGGGCAGCGCATAGGTCAGCTCGCTGGCGAATCCCAGCCCCCGCACCAGCCGGGTACGATGCCAGCTGAGAAAGAAAGCCAGGAACAGTGCCATGACGCTGAGCAGCAGCGCCGTCAGGCCGGTGAGCCACAGGCTGGTAAAGAACGCCTGCCGTATCGCCGGATAGCCCCACAGCGCCTGCTGAAAATTCTCCAGCGTCAGGGTTTGCCAGTTCAGAGCCTGACCGAAACCGCGGGTTAAGGCGGTGGTCAGCAAGGCGCTGAGCGGCAGCAGCAAGGTCATCACCATCCACAGCCAGGCGATGATTTCGCCCGGCAGTCGCGCGCGCCGCAGCGGCTGGTGCCAGGGTCGTGGCGATCCGCTGACCCGGACATCGCGTCGTCCGCCCAGCCAGCTGCTAATCAGCATCCCGGCGAGGGTGATCAGCGCAATCAGCATCGAGTAGACGGCGGTATTGGGCAGCGCACCGGGGCCGAGGGTATTGAGCTGCTGATAAACCAGCGTAATCAGCGTTGGCACCCGCGCCGGAATACCCAGCATCGCCTGGATACCGAAATTCCCGACCGCAGCGACAAACGCCAGTGCCGCCCCGGCGAAGATCGCGGGGCGCGCCAGCGGCAGGATCACCGTGAACAGAATCTGCCGGGGTGATGCGCCGCTGATACGGGCCGCCTCCACCAGTTCGGCGGGGAGTCGACGCAGGCCAGCCCGCACCGTGAGGAACACCAGCGGCGCATTGTGCAGACCCAGCAGCAGCACCATGCCGGTCGCGGAATAGAGCGGTTGCTGACCGGGTGCCAGCCACGTCCCGCCCAGCGCACTCACCGCATTGGCCAGCAGACTGCCCGGTGCCAGCGCCTGTATCCAGGCCAGCGCAGTCACCTGCGGCGGGATCATCAGCGGCAGGATAAAGGCGAATACCCAGGCCGCTTTGGCACGCAAATCGGTGAGCGCCACCAGCCAGGCGGCCACCGTTCCCAGCAGCAGCGACATCAGCGTTGCGCTGATGCCGATCGCCAGGGTATTCAGCGTGGCGCTGAGCACCCGGCGGCTGGTCAGCAATCTCAGCAGGCGATCGCTATCCAGTATGCCATCCGGTGCCAGCGCGGTTCCCATCAGCCGGGCAAAGGGTGCCACCGACAGCAGGCCGATCACCAGCACCAGTACGCCCAGCACCAGCGGTTCCGCCCGCCATCTGCGATGCCTGGCAGCCTGGCCTCTTCGGCATTCGTTGCCCAGCACGCTCACGATCAGCCGCCAAACAGTTCAGTAAAGGTTTCGCGGACCTGAGCATCCTCGGCCACCGCCTGGGCCACGTCCGGCGTCAGCAGCGTGATTTGCTCAATCGGCGCAAAGCCACCGGGTGCCGCCACGCGGGCATCGACCGGCCGGTTGCCCTGCTTCGCCACCAGTTGCTGCCCCGCTTCCGACAGCATGAAATCAACAAAGGCTTTGGCGGCCGGCAGATTATGCGCCGACTTCATGATCGCCACCGGCTCGGTCACATAGGAGACGCCCTCCTGCGGATAGACCAGATCGATGGGCGATCCCTGCTTTTTGGCGCGGATAATATCGGCATCCGTGATCACGCCATACTTATCCATGCCGCTGGCAACCGCTTTCAGCGCCGGTCCATTGCCACCCTGAGGCGCAATGCCGATGGCGGCCAGTTGCTGATAGAACGCCCAGCCAATCGACGGGGTATGGATATCGGTATGCAGCTTATAGAGCGCAGCACCGGAATAGAGGGGACTGGGGACCGCAATCTGGCCTCTGTTTGCTTCTACTGCCAGCGCTTTCCAGCTACTGACCGGCTTCGCACGCTGGGTGTTATAGGCGATCACCGTGGCGATAATTTTGGTACCAAAAAAGGTTTTATCCGCATCGTAATAGGCAGGCTTCAGGTGGCTGACCGGGGCGGCCGGGTAAGCATAGAGCTGCCCCTCTTTCTTGAGCGCGCCCAGATTGATCGCGTCGGCCACCAGCAGCACATCGGGTTTGACCTGGCCGCTCATCATCTCCGTGTGCAGCACGTTCATCAGTTGAGTGGTGCCGTTGCGGGTCCACTCCACCTCCACCGCCGGATACGCGGCCTTAAACGCATCGATGGTCTGTTGCGCAATTTCAGGTGCCTGCGACGTGTAAACCACCAGCTTGCCGCCGGGCGCGTCGGCCGCCTGCAGCAGGGTTGAGGCCGCGAGGCCCGATAGCAACAACAGCGCGTGAAGCGGAGTACGAAAAGCCGTTTTCATGGTTTCTGAAACCCTTTATGCAGGAAGAATCCAGCCGTCATCGACGGCGACGCCGACGGTGTCATCCACCGCCAGTAATGCAGCATCGTTAAGTGTCAGCGACAGGCTGACATCCGGTTGATTAAGCGGTCGAAGATTGATCTGATGGTAGCCACCGCGAAAGATGATGCGCTCAACGCGGGCGGCAAACTGCCGCTCTCCCTCAGCGGCGAGGTGAAAACTGACGCTGTGGAAGCTGGCTTTGCCGTATGGCAGCGGGCGCTGGTGAGGCGAGCAGCGCAGCAAAACCCGCAGCCCGCAGAGCGTGGCGGTCGCCTGACCCGGATCGAGTGGCTCAATGTCGCTGACCGGCAGCACCCGCCCCTCATCAATAAAGGCCGCCACCATCTCATTAGCCGGTTCGCGCCACAGGGTCTGCGGGCTGGCGAACTGCATCACTCTGCCGTGTTCGAGCACCACGATGCGGTCGGCCAGTGCCATCGCTTCGCGTTGATCGTGGGTGATATAGAGTAAGGTGGCGCCACTGTGACGATGGAAGCGGCGGAACTCCTCTTCCATGGTAGCGCGCAGATGGACATCGAGGTTAGCCAGCGGCTCATCCAGCAGCACCAGCGTAGGCCGTGCCACCAGGCAGCGAGCCAGCGCCACGCGCTGGCGCTGGCCGCCGGAGAGATCGGCGGGTCGGCGGTCGGCGAAGCGATCCAGCCCGACCAGCGTCAGGGCCTGGGTGGTGCGCAGTTCGCGTTCTGCGCGCGCCACACCGTTCACCTTCAGGCTGTAGGCGACGTTCTCCGCGACCGTCATATGCGGCCACAAAGCGTAGTTCTGGAACACCACGCCGAGCTCGCGGGCTTCCGGCGGCAGGTGCAGCCCGTCTGCGGCAACCTGACGATCACCGATGCGGATTTCACCGCTGTCGAGCGTTTCAAAGCCGGCCAGCAGGCGCAGCAGGGTGGTTTTGCCGCAGCCAGAAGGCCCAAGAACGGCGACAAACTCGCCCTGGTTAATCTGTAACGAAATCGCGTCCAGTACCGGCTGCGCGCCGAACGCTTTGCTCAGTCCGGTTAACGATATTGCCGCCATCTTACTCTGCCTTTGCCGTTAACATGCTGGGCAAAACGCTACGACAGTTTGATGACAGCCCGGTGACAGCCCGGCTTACGGGACGCGAAAGCCGGGCAGCATCGGGGCGTGCTCGCCCCGTGGCTTACTGCTGGGCGGTGAGCGCCGCAATCGGCTGCCAGATCTCGGTTAATGCGCCCTCTTTGCCGGTAAAGGGGTCCTGTGTCGGGAACGGCACTTTTTTCACCTGCTCCTGGGCCATTTTCAGCTTCGCGGGCTCATCGCGCAGCGTCTCCGGCGACATTCCGTGCGGATAGGCGCCAATCACCATAAAATCTTCGCTGGCGCTGACCTGCCGGTGGCCGACACCGGCCGGAATCAGGACTGCATCGCCTGCGCGCAGGGTCACCATCCGGCCACTGTCGCCGCCAAACAGCACTTCCGCCCAGCCTTCAGCGACGCCCAGCAGCTCATGGGTATTAGGATGATAATGGGTGTATGGGAAGATCGGATAGCGCCAGGCGGGTGGCCAGCCGTTCTCCTCGAAGGTTTTCTCAAACCACGCAGCGATCTCCTCCTCTTCCGGCACCACGCGCGGCCAGATAATCAGAGGTAACGGGTTATTGGGCACGCCGCCCGATGGGCTGGCGAGCATCAGATGCTGAGGATTGTCAGAAGCCCCGGCCGAGAAGGTGCCAGCGGCAAAGGACATCATTAATAGCAGACTGGAGGATGAGGCACGCATACAGGTTCTCCGATGTTTTTCTAAGTGTGGCAAACCCGCGACACAATGCAATGTGCGCCAGACGACACAATTGAGATAATTGACTGATATTGCTGACTAAAGCCAAATGTGTCGTTAACTATAGGGCCGGAGTGTGCCTGTGCGACAGAGGGTAGCGGTTCTTACTGCGGCAAAGTGTTGCAAAATGTCAGGCGGCAAGTCTAAAGGCGCAGCAGCCCGACGCCCCGGTTACTGTTGTATAAACTGTTATATAAAAAAAGCACAGATCTGTTTCTGATATGCTTGACTGTTATCTGTTGTAATAGCTAACAGATGACAGTGAGGTAACAAATGGACGCTATTAAACAAATCCTGATTGACGAGATCGCCCTGCTTAACCGCGAAGAACGTCGCGACAATTTGCCGCGTTTCAGCCTCTCGTTTCTGAAGAACCACCCTGGTCTCTGGGCAGTAATGTATCTCTGCTACGGCCTCTGCGTGGCGCTGATTTTCACTACCGAGATGCTCGGCTGGCCCGCCTTCTGGTTCGCCACCGTGTTTGTGCTGGTGATGAGTGTGCTGATGCTGCTGGATATCAACCCGAAATATCGCTTTGAAGATATCGATGCACTCGACCTGCGCGTTTGCTACAACGGCGAGTGGTATTACATTCAGCCGGTGCGCGAACAGGCAATCTCACGTATTCTGTCGCTGCCTGAGACACCAGAACGCGTGAAGAGCGGTATCCAGCGTCTGCTGACGCAAAAAGGGGAAGTGGACTTCTATGATGTCTACTACCTGACCTGGGGCCATCAGGAAGCGGCGCGGGTCTAATCCGCCAGTCCTTCCGCCATCAGCTGACCCAGCTTCACGATTGCCGCCTCGGCCCGACTATCCCACGGCCAGGCGGTATTTAACCTGAAGCAATGCCTGAACTGCTCACCTGCCGAAAATAGCTGCCCCGGTGCAATACTGATCCCCTGAGCCAGCGCCCGCTGATAGAGCCGGGTCGTGTTGATGCTTTCCGGCAGCGTCACCCAGAGAAAATAGCCGCCGCGTGCTTCGCTGACCGTGGCCTGTGGCGGCAGCACCTTCATTAACGCCTGGCGCACCATCTGCTGTCGCTTCGCCAGAATCTGCCGCAGCCGCTTCAGATGGGTGTCGTAACGCCGCGTGGCAAGAAAATCGGCCAGCGCCAGCTGCATCGGCGCACTGGTAGAGAGCGTGCTCATCAGTTGCAGCCGCTGAATACGCTGCGCATGCTGCCCCGCCGCGACCCAGCCGACGCGGAATCCTGCCACCAGCGACTTTGAAAATGAGCCGCAGTGCAGCACGTTCCCCTGGCGATCCCAGGCTTTCGCCGGCAGCGGCGGCGCATCACCCGCCCAGAGTTCGGCATAGACATCATCTTCAATCATCGGCACCTGATAACGCGCCAGCAGTGCGACCAGCTGCTGTTTGCGTTCCGGCGTTAAGGTTACGCTCAGCGGATTCTGCAGGGTGGTCATCAGCCAGCAGGCTTTCACCGGCCAGCGCTGCAGTGCCTCCTCCAGCTGGACGAGGTCGATGCCATTTCTGGCATCGACCGGAATCGCCAGCGCCTTGAGCTTAAGCCGCTCTATCGCCTGCAGCGCGCCATAAAAACTCGGCTGTTCAATCACCACATAATCGCCCGGCTCGGTCAGGGATTGCAGACTGAGGTTCAGCGCCTCCAGCGCCCCGCTGGTGATGACTATTTCATCCGGCGACAGGGTGATGCCCTGACGCGCATAGCGCTGCGCCAGCAGCTGTCGCAGCGTAGCGTTGCCGGGCGGCAGATTGTGCAGCGCATCGGTTGGGGTCAGATGATGAGAGACGTTAGCCAGCGAGCGCATCAGCTGGCGCTGCGGAAAGAGTGCGGGATCGGGAAAGGCGGAGCCAAACGGCACGATGGCCGGATCGCGCGTGGCCTGCAGAACATCAAACACAAAGTCGTTGATATCGACCTGTTCACTGATCGCCACGCTCAGCGGTGCGGGTGCTAAGGCACGCGGTGCAACGTAGTAACCCGACTGTGGACGGGAGACGATCCAGCCCTGACTCTCCAGCAATTCATAGGCATGCAGCACCGTCATCAGGCTGACGCCCTGCTGCGCGACCTGCTGACGCAACGACGGCAGACGTGTGCCTGGCAGCCAGATACCGGCCTCTATCTGCTGCTGAATCTCATCCATCAATCGCTGGTATTTCGCCACGGGTGACCGCTCCTTGTTATACCGTGAATAGTCTGACCGCGAGACTTTACCACGCACGGCGACCAATGACAGGCGGCGCGAATCGCTTTATCCGATTGCGCTGATTCTTCACGGCTTCAGGCAGGTCAGATCACAGCGACCTGCGGCGTCAGCGGCTGCCCGGCTTCGGCTTCGGCATTCAGACTCACTTCCGCAACCGCCTCTTTAATTTCCGCCACCACATAATCAGCCAGTTCCGGCACCCGCTCCGGGGGAACCGGCTTGCCCAGCAGATAACCCTGCAGCGTATTACAGCCCAGGCTGGTCAGGAAGGCCTGCTGCTCAGCGGTTTCAACGCCTTCGGCCACCACTTTCAATTGCAGCGACTGCGCCAGCGCCACTATCGCCGACACGATGGTGGCATCTTCTGTGTGATGCTGCAGTTCGTTCACAAAGGCCCGATCAATCTTGAGTTCACTGGCCGGTAGCCGTTTCAGATAGAGCAGGCTGGAGTAGCCAGTGCCAAAGTCATCAATTGAAGCTTTCACCCCGAGCTGAGTCAGCTCAGTCAGAATACGCACGCTCTCATCGGGATCGCGCATCGCGGTGGTTTCCGTCACCTCCAGCGTCAGCAGTTCGGCCGGAATCTGATGTTTTTCCAGCGCATCCACCACCGTCTTCACCAGATTCGATTGCTCAAACTGCAACGCCGACAGGTTCACCGCCACCGACCAGTCCGGATGGCCCTTCAGATGCCACTGGCGCAGCTGGCGACAGGCTTCATGGATTACCCAGTTGCCGATATTGACAATCATTCCGGTCTTTTCTGCCATTGGCAGAAATTTATCCGGCGACAGCAGGCCGCGCTGCGGATGCTGCCAGCGCAGCAGCGCCTCAAAACCGAGAATCGGACCGCTCGGCGCGCAATATTTTGGCTGATAGAACAGGCGCAGTTCATCATGATCCAGCGCCTGCCAGAGATCGTTATTCAGCTGAAGCTGGCTCTGGGCCTGAATGTTCATTGAAGGCTGAAAGAAGGTGTAGCCGTTGCGGCCATTATTTTTGGTGTGGTACATCGCCGCATCGGCGTTGAACATCAGTTCGCGCTCATCCACGCCATCGCCGGGATAGACTGCGATACCAAGACTCAGCGAGACCACCAGCTCATAGCGTGAGATATCAAACGGACGATCCACCGCTTTGACCAGCTTATCGGCGATGGCCGCCGCATCATTGGGATCGTGGATCTCCACCAGCAGCACAAACTCATCGCCGCCAAGCCGCGCCAGCGTGAAGTAGCCGGTCATCTGCTCGCTCATGCGCTCGGTCACGCCAATCAGCAGGCTGTCGCCAATGTGGTGCCCGAACGCGTCGTTGACCGCCTTAAACCCATCGAGATCCATAAACATCAGAGCAAACTGCCTCTGCTCACGGTTCGCTTTGTTGATCGCCTGCTCCAGCCGATCCTCCAGCAGGATGCGGTTGGGCAGCCGCGTCAGGTTGTCGTGCAGCGCCAGCTGTGCCAGCTCGCGATTGGCTTCAGCCAGCGAACTGGCGAGAATCGAGGTACGCGCCTGCATCCGCGCATCCAGCATCGACACCAGCAGAGTAATGCCCAGAATCGAAATAGTGACCACCGTGACCAGGATCGCCAGCCAGTTGCTGTTGACGCCCTGCCCGACCGGATGACTGTGGACGGGAAACTCTGCCGCCATCATGCCGGTGTAATGCATGCCGGCAATCGCACAGCCCATCACCACCGATGCGCCAATGCGCAGCAGGGTGACCCGGCTGGTCTGTCCTTCCCGCAGGTTAAACGCCAGCCACAGCGCGGTGCCAGAGGCGGCCAGGGCGATCGCCACCGACAGCGCCACCCAGCCCCATTTCCAGACGATACCGGGAGAGAACATCAGCGCCGCCATGCCGGTGTAGTGCATCGCGACTACGCCGCTGCCAAGGATCAGCGCGCCACCCGCCAGGCGCGGCAAAGGCAGATCGCCACTGCAGACCAGCCACAGCGCAAATATCGACGCACAGACCGCGATGGCCGCAGAGAAGGCGGTGAGCCCGGCGTTGTAGCTCATGACCATCTCCATGTTCATCGACAGCATGCCGATAAAGTGCATCGCCCAGATGCCGATGCCCATGGAAAAACCGCCGCCGAACAGCCAGACCAGCGCAACTTTGCCGGTTGAATGCACCACCCGTCCCGCCATATCTAAGGCGGTAAACGAAGCCAGCATCGCGACAAGAACGGAGACGATGACGATAAAAGAGTCGTATGAGGTCGCTAACATAGTGCATTCCCGCGAAAGCAGAGCTTGTGGTTGGGCAGAGGATTTTAAAATTATTCTCTTAGTTATCGGCACAGCCCGGCGGTTAATGAGCCGCGAACCCTGCATCCTTCCACTCATTCTGAGTGATGAAATCTATCGTTGCTGTCAACACAGTCAGCCGGGCAGTGACGCCACCGGCTGTCGCAGTGAGGGAAAACTCAGCGCCTCAACCCGGTCCGCTGGCGTCGGCTTACCCAGCAGATAGCCCTGCAACGCATCAAAGCCTAAGCTGGTGAGCAAATGCTGCTGCTCTTCAGTCTCCACCCCTTCCGCCACCATACGCAGATTGAGGCTCTGCGCCAGGGTGAGCATGGCACTGACCACGGTCGCATCTTCACTGCCGGGCCGCAGGCAGTTAATAAAGCTGCGATCAATTTTGAGCTCACTGGCATCCAGATCTTTGAGATGCAGCAGGTTGGCATAGCCGATGCCGAAGTTATCAATCGCGACGCTGACACCCGCCTGCTGCAATTCACGAATGCGCTGCTGGCTGAAAGCGGGATCGCGCATGGCAATCGCTTCAGTGATCTCCAGCATCAGCGCGCTGCCTGACAGCTGGTAACGCGCCAGGGTCTGCGTCAGGATAGTCAGCAAATCACGCTGGTGAAACTGCAACGCGGAGAGATTCACCGATACCGTCCAGTCACTGTGGCCCTGGTTGTGCCATATCCTGAGCTGACGGCAGGCCTCCCCGATCACCCAGTTACCCAGCGCAATAATCTGACCGGTTTTTTCGGCACGCGGCAGAAACAGCTCTGGCGTCAGTAAACCGCGCTGCGGATGCTGCCAGCGCAACAACGCTTCGAATCCCATTAACCTGGTGCCGCCGGAACAGAATTTGGGCTGATAAAACAGCCGCATCTGCTCGCGCTCTATCGCCTCCCACAGATCGTTCGCCAGCTCCAGCTGATGCTGCGTCGCGGCGCTCATGGCCGGTTCAAACAGGCACCAGCCGTTTCGTCCGCTGTGTTTGGTGTGATACATCGCAGCATCAGCATTAAACAATAGCTCCTGCCGGTTGCGACCGTGCAATGGAAAGATCGCAATGCCCGCACTGAGTGAAACGTGCAGCACATAGCGGTCAAGTTCAAACGGCGAACTGATAACTTTAACCAGTTTTTGCGCCAGCTGGCGGGCTGCGCTGATATCGCACTCAGCCATCAGCACAAATTCATCGCCCCCCAGACGCACCAGCAGCATCGTGTTGCTGAGCTGGCTGCGCAGCCGTTCCGCCACCGCCACCAGCAACCGGTCACCGACGTGATGTCCCCATGTGTCATTGACCGCTTTGAAGCCATCGAGATCCATATAGATCACGGCAAAGCGATGCTCATTAAGCATCGCCTGTTTAATGGCGAGATCGAGCTGCTGCTCCAGCATCACACGATTGGGCAGCGTGGTCAGGTTGTCATGCATCGCCAGCTGACGCAATTCCTGGTTAGCGCGATTGAGGCGGGTCGCCAGACGCGCGGCGCGCAGTTGCGCATCCAGCATCGAACTCAGCAGAGTGATACCCAGAATAGTCAGGGTAATCAGCGTTACCCACACCGCCAGGCCCGCATTACTGACGCCGTGCGGCTGCATCATACTGCTGTGGCTGAACTCTGCTGCCGCCATACCCACATAGTGCATACCGGCGATGGCGATACCCATGACCAGAGAGGCCAGCCCACGCATCAGCATCAGATGATGATCGCCCTGGCGCAGATGAAAGGCCAGCCACAGCGCCAGGCCAGAGGCCGCAAACGCAATCAGCACAGAGAGCGCCACCAGCAGCGCATTCCACTCCGGTTGCGGTTCAATCAGCAGGGCATACATACCAAGATAGTGCATTATCGCTACACCCGCGCCCAGGATCAGCGTGCCGCGCAGCAGCCGCTGGCGGGTGAGATGCAGGCCACCCACCGTCTGGCCAAAAGCCAGCACAGACGCCAGGATAGCCACCAGCAGCGAGAGGATCGTCAGCCGCGTGTCATAGCGCATCATCATCGGCAACATCATCGCCAGCATCCCGATAAAGTGCATTGCCCAGACGCCAATCCCCATTGCGATGCCGCCCACCAACAGCCAGAACCGGGCGCTCCAGCCACGGGTTACCGCCACCCGTCCGGCGGTATCCAGGGCTGTAAAAGAGGCAATGAACACCACGATCAGCGAAACGCAGATCAGGACGCTATCCCAGGTGACAGGCAACATGTGCAACTCCTCACCACCCGCAGAGAAACGGATGCTGTGTACAGTCTGAAAAGTGATCTGAAAACACCCGATGGGTGAAAGTAATTAAATTTCGGTATTTTCTGGTCCTGACGGCCAGGCAAAACGCGCCCGCCGACGCTGGCCATTTATAACCTGCATCTTATTAACCGCCCGCAGAGCAAGCCGGTAAACCGTTATTATGTCTGATTGGTACAGGAACATATCACCGAAGCAGAAAGCTTGCCAGAGCCCGAAAAAACTAAGAATTTTGTTTTATCGACTCGACTTCGCGCCTTGCTGTTACTGGGTTATCGGCCGGGGTGACGTTTTGATTAGTCAAAAATAAACAGCAATGCTTCGCGTAACGCTTTAGCTGATCTATAGTAAGTAAAACTGATATAAATCAGTATTCTTAAGTCTAAGATTTCTCTTAAGATAGCGGCACTGCACTGCCTTGTTATTTTTATTTCCTTATTCTGGATTGAATCGTTAATAAACACCGGGTGAAAAAGCACTGACTCTGGATAATCCGTAAGGAAATATTATGAAACTCAAGCTTTTTCTGTTTGCCGCTGCAGGATTAACTGTCGCTATTCCGTCATTAACCCAGGCGGCGACGACCTCGGGAACCATCAATGCCACGTTAACTCTGACCACCGGTTGTCTGGTGAACGGTCAGTCGGCTACGGCGGGCGTTAACTTCGGTACCCTGAACTTTGGTAGCAGCGCTGCCACTTTCGATACCCTGAACGCCACACTGGTCGGTGCGGCTGGTAACGGTATTTTTGTGCGCTGCACCACCGGTCAGGACTACAACGTGGTGGTCACCAGCAGCAATACTGCACCGGCGACCATCTATGGCACCGCCTCTGCATCGCCGCGTTATCTGGTGCTGGGATCGGATAATGCGCAGGGCATTGCCTATACCCTCTACAGTGACGCCTCCTTTACCACGGCGATCGCCAACAATACGCCTATCGCCGCCAGCGGTACCACCGATCCGACGCTGGGGACCAACTACGCCATCTATGGCCGGGTAGTCGGCGGCGGCTTTAACCCCCTGATCCCTGCCGGAACCTATACCGACACGATTAACGTTGCCGTGAACTATTAACTGCTGTCGCAGGTAAATACGGGTGGTTCTCTGGCGATCCTGCCTGACGATCGCATGCGGTCTGCCCCTGCTGACAGGGAGTATCAGCACCTGGAGTCTGCCAACCAGCACCTTCCAGGTTACCGCGTCGATTGTGGCAGGCTGCGTGATATCCGGTACCAATACCGGCGTCTTTGGCACGCTTAATTTCGGTACGCAGTCTGGCGTAGCGGCGAATACCGTCAACGCCAGCTTTCTGCAGAGCACCTCGATTAATCTCGCCTGTACGCCAGGCACAACGCTGAGCATGAGCATTAATCAGGGCAACAATTTCACCACGACCCGTAACCTGAAGCTGCCCAATTTCAGCAATACCGTTCCCTATACGCTCTTTAGCAACGCCAGCCGCACTACGGTGATCCCCGTGAACCAGGCGGTGCCGCTGAGTTATAGCAATGCCAATAACATTACGCTGCCGATCTACGGTCAGCTACAACTGCCCGGCACTGCGCGCGCCGGTGTTTATACCGACACGCTGACCGTCACCCTGAGCTGGTGAGGTGATAGAAAACAAGGATATGATCATGAAGCCACTGCGCGCCCTGTTGCTGCTGCTAAGTTCCACCCTGCTCTCCCCGGCCTTCGCCGCGAATTCGGTCATGATCTGGCCCATCGATCCCGCCATTAATCCCGAAGAGAAAGCCAGCGAACTCTGGCTGGAGAATCGCGGTAACAGCACTACCATGATGCAGATCCGCGTCTTCAGCTGGCAGCAGCACAATGGCCAGGAGCAGTATCAGACTCAGCAGCAGGTGGTCGCCAGCCCGCCAATGGTGCGCATGGAGCCAGGCCAGAAACAGCTGGTCAGGCTGATTAAACAGACGCCGCCTGCGGCCGGTAAAGAGCTGGCCTATCGGGTGGTGCTGGATGAGATCCCCACCCCGCGTAACCCCGGCGAGAATCAGGCCGGGCTGACCTTCCAGATGCGCTATTCGGTGCCGCTGTTTGTTTATGGTACCGGGCTGAACACAGACAGCGCTCGCCCGGCTCTGCGCTGGCAACAGATCAGCGAGGGCGGCAGGCGCTGGCTCCAGTTAACCAACAGCGGCAGCGGTCACGCCCGGCTGAGCAATGTGGCGATTGGCGGTCACAAACTGGGCGAAGGCTTATACGGCTATGTGCTGGCTGACAGCTATCACCGCTGGCCGCTTACCTCGCCAGTGAGCGGCGAACTCACCGCAGAGGTTAACAAGAGCCAGTGGCGCAGCGCTGCCCAGAAGTAAGCGCTGAATGAGACCGTTTTCCCTGCATCCCTGCGCGCTGGCCGTGGCCAGCGTCATTTACGCTTTTACGCCGGATCCTGTGCTGGCGGAGACTTACTCATCCCTGCCCCCGCCGCCCAGCCTGCAGACCAACAGCAACGGTCAGCAATATATGCTGGAGCTGGTGATTAACCAGCAGGAGAACGGCAATATTGTGCCGGCAGAGCAGCGCGATGGTCATTTCTGGATTCGCAGTGGCGATCTGCAGCGTGCCGGCCTGCCAGCGGATAAGCTGGGCCAGCAGCCGCAGGTCGATGTCAGCAGCCTGCAGCCCATCAAAGTAGAGTATGACGCTGCGCGACAGCGTCTGCTGCTGACCGTACCGCCTGAATGGCTGCCCGGTCAGGTGATTGGCGAGGCGAAGAACGGACCGCGCTATCCGGGCCGTACCAGCAGCGGCGCGCTGATTAATTATGATCTTTACGCCAGCCGCACGGATAACAGTGGCTCCCGCCTGTCCGCCTGGAACGAACTGCGGCTGTTTGGTGATGCCGGTCATTTCTCTACTAATGGCGTCTGGCAACAGCAGCTGGAAGGCAGTACCACTTATCAGGATGATGGCTATATCCGCTACGACACCTGGTGGAGCAATGAAGATGAGAATGCGGCGGTGAGCTGGCGGGTCGGCGATCTGGTTACCGACTCGCTGGCCTGGAGCAGCAGCGTTCGGCTCGGTGGCATCCGCATTGGCCGCGACTTCAGCGTCCGCCCCGATCTGGTGACCTATCCGCTGCCCGCCTTTTCCGGTCAGGCCGCCGTGCCTTCCACCGTTGATCTCTTTATCAACGGCTATCGCTCCAGCCAGGCGAACGTGCAGCCTGGCCCCTGGTCGATGACCAATGTGCCATTCGTTAACGGCGCGGGTGACGCCGTGATCACCACCACCGATGCGGTTGGCCGCCGCGTCACCACCACCATGCCGTTTTACGTCTCCAGTAACCTGCTGAAATCGGGGCTGTCGGACTACGCCTTCTCTGCCGGGGCAATCCGCGAAAACTACGGCATAAAGAACTTCGATTATGGTGAGGCAGCGGCCAGCGGCTCTTATCGTTACGGTATGACCGACTGGCTGACGCTGGAGAGCCACGCCGAAGGCAGCGAAACGCTGGCGATGGGCGGGCTGGGTGGTCAGCTGCGCGTCGGCAGCTGGGGCGTGGTCAACGGCGCGGTGGCGCAAAGTCAGCTCGATGGCGAGAGCGGCAGGCAATATAGCTGGGGATATCAGTACAACAACCGCTGGTTCAACATCGGCACTCAACAGACCCAGCGCAGCAGCGACTTCGGCAATCTGGCGCTGGTCGGCAGCCGTGCCGGTAGCCAGGCGGATAGCCGCTACGCACTCTCACGCCGCAGTGCTCAGTACAGCGCCAGCGTCTCGCTGAACCGCTTTGGCAGCGTCGGTGCCGCCTTCATCGACATCACCGACGGTCAGGGCGATCGCACCCGGCTGTGGAACCTCTCATGGAGTAAAAACCTGTGGGGTAACAGCAGCCTCTATGTCTCGGCCAGCCGCGATCAGCAGGAGAAAAGCTGGACCGGGGCGATTTCGCTGGTGATCCCGTTTGGTGAACAGGGCAGCGTGGCCCTCAGCACCGAACGCGATCAGCGTAGCCGCGACAGTCAGCGCGTTTATGCCTCACGCGCCATGCCCAGCGACGGCGGGTTCGCCTGGGATGCCTCCTGGGCGAATCAGAGCGGAGACAGCGGCGATTATCGTCAGGGCAGTCTGCGCTATCGCAATAACCAGATCGACACCTCAGCGGGCTTCTATGGCGACGATGACAACCTTACCCAGTGGGCCGATCTCTCGGGTGCGCTGGTGTTAATGGACAACAGCGTCTTTGCCGCTAACGAGATCAACGACGCCTTTGTACTGGTGAAGACCAACTATCCCGACGTAAACGTGCGCTACGAGAATCAGTCGATGGGACGCACCAATCAACAGGGCTATCTGCTGGTGCCCGCCATCAGCAGCTACTACCCGGCCAAATATGATATCGACACCCTCGACCTGCCGGCAGATATGACCACGCCACGGGTTGAGCAGCGCTTTGCGGTGAAACGCCAGAGCGGCTATCTGCTCAACTTCCCGGTGGAGAAACTGCGCTCCGCCAGCGTAATCCTGGTCGATGCGCAGGGCCAGCCGCTGCCGGTATCAAGCCTGGTACAGCGTCCCAGTCATCCCACCGAGTATGTCGGCTGGGATGGCATCGTCTGGATGGAAGATCTCACCGCCAGTAACCCGATGCAGGTGGTGACGCCCGATGGCCGCCAGTGCGAAGCCGAACTGCGCATCGCCAGCGGTCAGCCGCAGGCGCTGAAAACTTACGGCCCCCTGACCTGTGCGCTGCCCGCCCCTGCAGCAGGCAGCGCCCCCTCTCCCGCTGAATCTTTTACGTCCGGAAACCGACCATGATGAAATCTGTAATACTGGCTGGCCTGCTGCTGTTACTGCCGTCGCTGGGCTACGCCGCCTGCGCCCTGCCCGCATCGACCGCCAGTTTCGGTTCAGTTACGACCTTTGTGGCGAACACCACCGTCAGTTCCACCACCACGAATGCCAACGTCAACTGTGGCGCGGGTGCCGGGCTGTCGCTGCTGGGCAATAACCAGATCACCTTTCAGCTGACGGGCGCGACCAATAGCAACGGCACGCGCGGTACGCTGAAACGCAGCGGTGATACCGGCAGCGATAATGTGCCGGTGCGGCTCTGCACCGACACGGCCTGCGCGACTGAACTGACGATTGGCGGCACACCGTTTGTCTATGGTTCGCAGACCCTGATCAACCTGGCGGGCTTGCTGGGCAGCCTTAACTTCGCTATCCCGGTCTATCTGCGCACCGTTCCCGGTCAGGTGGTCGCCGCCGGGACGTACCAGCTGACGCTGAATATGGCCGTGACTTATCGCATCTGCACCAGCATTGCGATTGGCAATATCTGTTTAAGCGAGCAGAACGGCAGCGGTGTCATCCCGATTAATATCACCGCCATTCTTACCAATGACTGCACCACCATTACCGCGCCGAATATCAGCTTTGGCAGCGCGCCGCTGGTCGGCAGCTTCTCCGCCGTATCACAGACCATCAACGTGTTGTGCAGCAAAGGCAGCACCTATACCGTCGGGCTGAGCAACGGCAGTTATCCGGTGGGCAGCGTCAGGAATATGGCGAGCGGCGCGAATCGGCTGAGCTATGAAATTTATAAAAGCACCACCAGCAATCGCTGGGGATCGGCAGGCACTGAACGCTGGAGCAGTACCACCTCGACGGCGGTATCCACGGATGGACTGACGCGCGGTTTTAACTACACCGCGCGCATCCTGACCACGCAGAACACGCCGCCAGCCGGGAACTACAGCGACAGCGTGGTGGTCGATTTGTCGTTTTAGAGTGAAGCACTGACCGGCGTGCCGCTGTGACGGATCTGATACTGCTTCACCATCCGGCCAATCAGCAACGTGCCGATCAGCCCACAGACTGCGGCAAAGGTCAGCCAGACGCCCGGCATCGCTTTGTCACCGGTGGCATGGATCAGGTAGCTGGAGATGGCAGGCGTAAAGCCGCCAAACAGCGCCGTCGCCAGGCTGTAAGCCATAGAGAAACCGGCTGCGCGCACCTCAGCAGGCATGATCTCCGCCAGATAGACCACCATCGCACCGTTATAGCTGGCATAGAGAAACGACAGCCACAGTTCCGCTTCCAGCAGGTGGGCGAAGCTGGCCGATCCCACCAGCCAGTGCAGCACCGGCCAGGTGGTGACAATCATCAGCAGGGTAAAAATGATTAGCAGCGGACGGCGTCCGACGCGGTCTGACAGCGCCCCCATCAGCGGCAGCCAGAAGAGGTTTGAGACACCGACACAGAGCGTCACCAGGAACGCCTGCTTGTCACTCATCATCAACACCGTTTTACCAAAGGTCGGAGTAAAGGCGGTGATCATGTAGAACATCACCGTGGTGGTGACCACCATCAGCATCCCCGCCAGCACCAGCGCCCAGTTGCTGGCCACCGACCGCATGATTTCCGTCATGCTGGGATGATGTTTACGTTTGCTGAACGCTTCTGTCTCTTCCAGCATCCGGCGGATATAGAACAGGAATGGCACAATCAGACAACCGACCACAAACGGGATACGCCAGCCCCACTCCGTCACCGCCTCTTTCGCCAGCAGATGATTCAGCATCAGACCCAGCAGAGCAGCAAAGATCACCGCAATCTGCTGGCTGCCCGACTGCCAGCTGACGAAAAAGCCTTTGCGTCCTTTGGGTGCGACTTCGGCCAGATAGACCGACACGCCACCCAGCTCAACGCCCGCCGAGAAGCCCTGCAACAGCCGTCCCAGCAGGATCAGAATCGGCGCTGCCACGCCCAGGGTGGCGTAGCCCGGCACCAGCGCGATGGTCAGGGTGCCCATCGCCATTAAGCCCAGCGTCAGCAGCAGCCCTTTGCGACGACCATGATGGTCGATGTAGGCACCGAGGATGATCGCCCCCAGCGGGCGCATCAGGAAGCCGGCACCAAAGGTCATCAGGGTCAGCATCAGGGAAGCAAACGGGTCATCACCGGGAAAGAAGGTTTTTGAAATGGCGGTGGCGTAGTAGCCAAACACCATAAAATCGTACATCTCCAGGAAGTTACCACTGGTGACGGTGAAGATGGTTCGAGCGGCACTTTTCGGCGGCTTTTGTAAAGACGGGGTGTGACTCATAACGGCTTCCTGTTGTTTTTTAGCCGTTTTAGCCTGCCTGATGCGGGATTAATGTGACCTGGCTCACCATTGCACTTTACAAATATATGTACATAAGTAACAACAAATTAACAATTCAGCTCAGGCAGCATAAGTGATTAGCCTGGCCCTGATTTGCCTGATTTTATAGGGCTGGAGAGCAGCCATAAAAAAAGGCGACCTGAACAGTCGCCTTTTTCCTGAACCGGATAAACCGCTATTTCTTCACGGTTTCCATGCCCATCAGACCAATTTTCAGATAGCCCGCCGTGCGCAGCTTATCCATCACGCTCATCAGCGTTTCATAATCGACCGACTTATCCGCCTGGAGGAAAATGGTGGTCTCTTTGTTGCCCTGGGTCTGGTTAGTCAGCACGTTAACCAGCGACTCCGGCGTGACCTGATCGTTACCGACGTAAAGCTGCTTATCCGCTTTAATCGACAGGTAAACCGGCTTTTCCGGGCGCGGCTGCGGCGCGCTGGTTGAGGCGGGCAGATTGACGCGTACGTCGACCGTGGCCAGCGGCGCGGCCACCATAAAGATGATCAGCAGAACCAGCATGACGTCGATAAACGGCGTCACGTTGATCTCATGCATTTCACCATCGGTTTCCAGATCGTCGTTTAATCGCATTGCCATAAGAACTTACCCTAAGCGCAGTTTCTGAGCCGTCGCAGGACGCGGAACATCAGTCGCGACGGTGCCCAGATCGATATCACGGCTCTGCAGCAGCATCACCTGAGCGGCGACATCACCCAGCGAGGCTTTATAGTTGGCGATCATGCGGGCAAAGACATTGTAGATCACCACCGCCGGAATCGCAGCGATCAGGCCAATCGCCGTTGCCAGCAGCGCTTCGGCGATACCCGGTGCAACAACCGCAAGGTTCGTCGTCTGGGTTTTAGCGATGCCGATAAAGCTGTTCATGATGCCCCATACGGTGCCGAACAGGCCGATAAACGGCGCAACCGAACCGATGGTCGCCAGGAAGCCATTGCCCCGGCCTGCATGGCGGCTAAACGCAGCGACGCGGCGCTCAAGGCGGAAACTGGTGCGATCTTTAATCCCGTTGGTATCTTCCACGCCAGCCGACAGTTCAAGTTCATTCTGCGCATCATTCAGCAGCACCACACTGTGGCTGTGACCGGTAAACGACTGGGCAATGCGGGCGGCGTCGTTCAGATTGCGGGCTTCGCCCAGCGCCAGATGCTCGCGCTTCAGGCGGCGCTTAGCGGCGCTGAGTTCGGCATATTTGCCGAAGAAGATCGCCCAGGTCACCACTGAGGCCAATAACAGGCCAATCATGACCACCTTTACCACGATATCGGCATGTTGATACATGCCCCAAACGGAGAGGTCCGTTTGCATCAAATCACTGGCTACCACGCTGCTTCTCCAACTTCTGATTCAGGGATGCGAGACAAGCGCGAATAATAGCAAAATGACGGCGAATTGATAGTAGTTCTCATTAGTATTTACAAAGCTGATCGCCGCCATTTACCCGCAATTGACCAGGTTTAAACACTTTTAAGAAGGATGTTTCGAAAATGTGAAGTTGCATGAAAATTTATTAAAACATCGTTTCAAAATGTGATGGCATTCATTCAATCAGCATTGCCGTATTTTACTGGCGCGCGTTTTCACTATGCTGGCTCCACACGGTTCTCTCCGGTTAGCCCCCGACGCCGGACGCCGTCCTACCTCAGCGGGAGACAAAATAATGAGAATGACGAAAACATGCCTGGCCAGTGCCCTGGCGGCGATGATGATGAGCGCCACCGCCACGGCACAGGTGATCAAAGTGGCTGAAGTCCAGCCTGCCGGTTATCCGACCGTGGTCGCGCTGCAGCACATGGGCGATAAACTCAAACAGGCCACCGATGGACGGCTGGAGATGAAGCTCTATGCCGGTGGCGTGCTGGGGGACGAAGATCAGACGCTGCAACAGGTGCAGCTGGGCGCAATCGACATGATCCGTGTGTCGCTGGCGCCGGTCACCTCGATCGCCCCGGAAACCAGCGTGCTGACCCTGCCCTATATTTTCCGCGACATTGACCACATGCACAAAGTGCTGGATGGCGAGATAGGCCGCGAAATTGCCGACAAGTTCGATAAAGATCCCAACGCCCGCATGGTGTTTCTGGGCTGGACTGATGCTGGTGAGCGCAACATGATCACCAAGAAGCCGCTGGCAAAACCGGAAGATCTGAAAGGCATGAAGATCCGGGTGCAGAACAGCGCCATCTCGCTGGCGACCCTGAAAGCGATGGGCGCGAATCCGGTGGCGATGGGCGTCAGTGAAGTGTTCAGTGCGATGCAGACCGGTGTGGTCGATGGCACCGAGAACAACCCGCCTACTTTTGTCGCCCATAACTATATGCCGGTGGCGAAGTACTACACCCTCAGCGGCCACTTTATCCAGCCAGAGATGATCCTGTTTTCAAAACGCGCCTGGGATCGCCTGAAACCTGAGGATCAGGCGCTGCTGAAGAAGCTCGGCAAAGAGGCGCAGGATGAGGAGCGTCAGCTCTGGGCGACCTATACCGAGCAGTCGATCGCCAAAATGAAGGCAGGCGGCGTCACCTTCCAGCAGACCGACCGCGACTACTTCGTCAAAGCGACCCAGCCGGTGCGCGATCAGTTTGGCGGCAAATATCAGGATCTGATGACCCGGATCGCTGAGGTGAAATAACCCTTCCGCGCCACACTGCCGTGTGGCGTGCTTAATCAGGTATCAATTATGGCTGCTTATACACGTCTGATGGATGGGCTCTATCTGCTGTGCATGCTGATTGCCGCCGTGGCACTGATGATTATGGTGACGGTGATCCCGATTGGGATCTTCGCCCGCTACGTGATGAACGGTGCACTCTCCTGGCCGGAACCGGTAGCCATTATCTGCATGATTATTTTTACGTTTATTGGTGCACCGGTCGGACTGCGGGCCGGAACGCATATCTGCGTTTCCATGATGACCGATCGCCTGTCGCCGGTACGGCAACGGTTGCTGCTGCTGGTCTGCGATGTGCTGATGATCCTCACCTGCCTGGTGATCTTTCAGGCCAGCTACAGCCTGTGTGAAGCGATGTGGGTCCAGACCCTGGCCTCGCTGCCCGCCGTTACCTATGGCGAGATGTACCTGCCGATCCCGATTGGCGCGATCTTTACCCTGCTGTTTGTTATTGAGCGATTGCTGACAGGCGATCAGAGCCAGCGGCCGATTGTCACACTGGGTGGCACCCACTAATCCGGAGCAGAAGATGGATGCATTGATTTTGTTAGGCAGTTTGCTGGTACTGCTGCTGGTGGGGTTTCCGGTGGCATTTGCGGTCGGCCTGAGCGCATTTATTGGTGCATGGTGGATCGATCTGCCGCTGGAAGCCGTGGTGATTCAGATTACCAACGGCATTAACAAATTTTCGCTACTGACTATCCCGTTCTTTATTCTCGCCGGGGCGATCATGGCGGAGGGCGGCATTGCTCGCCGGCTGGTCAACTTCGCCTATATCTTTGTTGGTTTTATCCGCGGTGGCCTGTCGCTGGTGAACATTGTCGCCTCGACCTTCTTCGGCGCGATTTCTGGCTCATCGGTGGCGGATACCGCCTCGATTGGCTCGGTGATGATTCCGCAGATGGAGGAGAAAGGCTATCCGCGTGATTTCGCTGCCGCAGTAACGGCGAGCGGCTCAGTGCAGGCGGTGCTGACGCCACCCAGCCACAACTCGGTGATCTATTCGCTGGCGACCGGTGGGCTGGTAACTATCTCTTCCCTGTTCGTGGCGGGTATCCTGCCTGGCCTGATGCTGGGTGGCTGCCTGATGGTAATGTGCCTCGGCTTTGCCCATAAACGCGGCTATCCCAAAGGGGAGCGTATTCCGTTTCGTCAGGCGCTGAAAATCTTCTTCGACGCGTTCTGGGGACTGTTTACCGTAGTGATTATTATGGGTGGCATCCTCTCCGGCATCTTTACCGCCTCGGAGTCCGCCGCGATTGCCTGTATCTGGGCCTTTTTCGTCACCATGTTTATTTATCGAGACTTTAAATGGAACCAGCTGCATATCCTGCTGTTCCGCACCATTAAAACCGTCACCATCGTGATGGTGCTGATCGCCTTCGCGGCCGGATTCGGCGCGGTGATGACCTTCATGCAACTGCCAACGATTATCACTGAGGCGTTTACCAGCCTCTCCGATAACAAATATGTGATCCTGATGTGTATCAACATCCTGCTGCTGGTGGTGGGGACGCTGATGGATATGGCGCCGCTGATCCTGATCCTGACGCCGGTGCTGTTGCCGGTCGCTACCGCGCTTGGCGTCGATCCGGTTCACTTCGGCATGATCATGCTGACCAACCTCGGGATCGGCCTGATCACCCCGCCTGTCGGTACGGTACTGTTTGTCGCCAGTGCGGTCAGTAAGCAGAAAATCGAGCAGGTGGTGAGTGCCATGCTGCCGTTTTACGGCATGCTGTTTATCGTGCTGATGCTGATTACCTATATTCCGGCTATCTCCCTCTGGTTACCGCGCCTGATGGGCGTGATGTAGCGTCGGCAAAATCGGGTCCGGTAGCGGACCCGATTTTCATCCTGCGACGCACTCTGATAATCACCATTGAGTCTCAACCCTGCTGGTCGTTTCGTGGTAACGTGAGGGCTTAGTCAGAAGCGGCAAAGGCGACTCATGACCACCAGAAAAATTGATACCACGCTCGTCAGTGCAGGACGCAGCAAGCGTTATACCCAGGGCTCGGTGAACAGTGTAATTCAACGGGCCTCCTCGCTGGTTTTTGATACGGTCGCGGAGAAGAAACGCGCCACCGCCGGTCGGGCAAAAGGCGAACTCTTTTATGGCCGTCGTGGCACCCTGACGCACTTTGCGCTGCAGGATGCGATGACGGAGCTGGAAGGCGGCGCAGGCTGTGTGCTCTATCCCTGCGGCGCGGCTGCCGTGGCGAACGCGATTCTGGCGTTTGTCGAGGCGGGCGACCACGTGCTGATGAGTGGCGCAGTCTATGAACCGACCCAGGATTTCTGTACTAAAATCCTGACTAAGCTGCAGGTTTCAACGGGCTGGTTCGATCACTGCATCGGCAGTGAAATCGGTGAGCTGGTGCAGCCCAATACCCGGGTCGTTTTCCTGGAATCGCCAGCCTCTATTACGATGGAAGTTCAGGATATTCCGGCGATTGTGGCGGCGGTTCGCGCTAAAGCGCCCGAGGCGATCATCATGATCGACAACACCTGGGCGGCCGGTATCTTATTTGATGCGCTGGCGCACGGCATCGATATTTCGATTCAGGCGGGCACCAAATATCTGATTGGGCACAGCGATGCGATGATCGGCACGGCGGTCGCCAATGCGCGTTGTATCGATCAGCTGCGCGAGAACTCCTATCTGATGGGTCAGATGGTCGATGCCGATACCGCCTACATGGCGAGTCGGGGTCTCCGCACGCTGGGCACCCGTCTGCGTCAGCATGAAGAGAGCGCGATTCAGGTGGCAGAATGGCTGGCCGCGCGTCCCGAAGTGGCGCGGATTAATCACCCGGCGCTGGCGCAGAGCAAAGGTCATCAATTCTGGCAGCGTGATTTTAACGGCAGCAGCGGCCTGTTCTCTTTTATCCTGCAGGAAAAACTCAGCGCGCCCCAGCTGGCGGAATATCTCGATCACTTCCATCATTTCAGCATGGCCTACTCCTGGGGCGGCTATGAATCGCTGATCCTGGCGAATCAGCCGGAAGAGCTGGCCGCGATTCGTCCGGCGGGTGGAGTCGATTTCACCGGTACGCTGGTGCGACTGCATATTGGTCTGGAGCACGTTGACGATCTGCTGGCCGACCTGGACGCCGGTTTTGCGCGCCTGACGCGTTAATAAACTCAGGTAAAAGATAAACAGACGCTAAACAGAAGATGAACCGGGTAGCGGCCACCCGCAGAGTTTGCCGGGCTGCTGCTCATTTATTGTTAAAATTTATCCCAGACCGTTCAGGTCATCAGTGAGGTCGCTGCATTTATTGCGCAGCGCCGCGACCGATTGCCTGAATGCAGACGGATAGTTCCTTGTGACGTGATGGAATAGCAAATGGGTGTTTTACACGAGATTGTCCACGCGCTCTGGCATCAGGATTTTGCCGCGCTGGCAAATCCGGATGTGGTGTGGGTGGTGTACGGCGTGATGTTCCTGACGCTGTTTCTGGAAAATGGGCTGTTACCCGCCTCTTTCCTGCCGGGCGACAGCCTGCTGCTGCTGGCGGGTGCGATGGTGGCAAAAGGGGTAATGGATTTTGTGCCGACGATGGTGATCCTCACCACCGCCGCCAGCCTGGGCTGCTGGCTGAGCTATCTGCAGGGTCGCTGGCTGGGGAATACCCGGCTGGTGAAGAGCTGGCTGATGCATCTTCCGGCGCAGTATCACCAGCGCGCCTGGAATATGTTTAACCGTCACGGCCTGATGGCGCTGCTGGTCGGCCGTTTTCTGGCCTTCATCCGGACGATCCTGCCAACCATGGCGGGCATTGCGGGCTTACAGAATGGTCGTTTTCAGCTCTTCAACTGGCTCAGCGGCGTGCTGTGGGTTGGCATCGTCGTGACGTTTGGCTATGGCATCAGCCAGGTGCCGTTCATCAAGCGTCATGAAGATCAGGTGATGGCGATCCTGATGATACTGCCGATGGTGTTGCTGTTTCTCGGGCTGTTTGGCAGCATTCTGGTTATCTGGAAAAAGCGTCGGCAGAAACAGGCCTGACGTCAGCGTGTAGCATCAGGATCCGCCGCCACTCAGGCGGACGGATCCGCTACCGTCTGCCGCACACGATTCACCTCTTCCCCCGGTGTCACGCCAAAATAGCGCTTAAATTCCCGCGAAAACTGTGAGGGACTTTCATAGCCAACCCGCACCGCCGCCGCACTCGCTTTCAGTCCATCGTGCAGCATCAGCAATCGCGCCTGATGCAGGCGATATCGCTTGAGATATTGCAGGGGCGACGTCTGCGTAACCGCTTTAAAGTTATGGTGAAAGGCTGAAACGCTCATGTTCACTTCCGCCGCCAGCGCATCGACGCTGAGGTTTTCCGCATAGTGATTCTCAATCCGTCGCAGGGCACGCGCGATCAGGCTGAATTGCGTCTGTCGGCTTACCAGTGAGAGCAGCGCACCACCAATCGGGCCAGTCAGCACGTAGTAGATAATCTCCCGCACGATGTGCGGCCCCAGCACCCGCGCATCGCGCGGCTGGGTCATCACATCAAGCAGCCGCTCAGCAGCACACAGCATCGGTTCCGTCAGCCAGGCCGAGTGGATCCCCGAGGTCTGCGGCTGCGGCTGAAACTGATCGTCATCGCCGATTTCAATCAGCAGATCCTGCAGGCTGGCGGTATCGACATTAAGACACAGCCCGGCAATCGGCACCTCTGGCGAGGCCCAGGTTTCGCACTCCACCGGCAGCGGCACGGTGATCATCAGGTACTTGCTGGCGTCATACTGAAACACGGTGCTGCCGAGATAGCCGGTTTTGCTGCCCTGAAACAGGATCACAATGCCGGGCTGATACATCATCGGCGTACGGGGACGATATTGATTAGCGTAAATCAGCGACACATTTTCGACCGGGCAAAGACGGTCGTGACCGTGGGTCATTAACGTGACGACCTGCTGCGCCAGCCGGTGACACAGGGCATCGTGCGCCATAGCGACTCCTTTTACGGGCAAAAAGCCAGTGTGCCGTGCAAATGTCTGAATCACCAGTGAATTGGAGAATCAGGCGCTCGTTTACGTCACTGAAATGTTGCAAATCGTTTTTATCATGCAGCCCGATGCGTCTGTCCGCAAGCCGCTTCGATCAGAAGTTGTAGATAACTGAAACTAATAATACTTTAGGGTTTTCTAAGGTGCTTACAGTCACCATTTGCTGAGGTTCATTACCGATCCAACATACTGCTTCAATGTGACAATCCTTCTGCTTTTTATATCCCAGAGAAATCAAATAGGCGTCAATTTCGCCTGAATTATCTGTGTCATAATATTTTATTGCATAAACCTGTGAAGCTGGCCCCGTAATATTGGCAAAGTCAAAATTATATCGCGGAGAAATTCGTGGCATTTTTTTCAGGATATCGGGGGTATAGAATTCATATTCTCTCACATCCTGCTCGGTATAGCTTGCGCTTCCGGAGAATTCCATTTTTATATAAGGCCATATCCAGACCAGCACTGACATAATAACAATAATAATCATTGATACTATTTTAAATGACTTACGCATACGGTAATACCCCACCGGTTGCCTTATCTATATATGAACCATCAGTGCTGGCAATACCGACGATTCCCGAATGGAAGTCACTCCACGGTCTGACTGTCGTCATAAAATCCGGCAGAACACCTTTTCGGGGTTTCGCATTGGGGAATTTTTCAGGATCGGGGAATAAAAGTGGCGAAAAGGAGTCGTTCTTCCAGGAACCGATCTTACCGTAATAATCCCATCTTTTTAGCGCCTCTGCTTTGCTGACGGGACGCAGCAGCTCAAAGAGATCATACAGGGTGATTACACGGTAAAAACCCAGCAAATCTGACACCAGATCTTCTCCACTGAAACCACTGTCTGTAATGCTAGTGCTGGGAAATGATGCCTGCAATCCTTCAAACTTCCGGGCCAGAGACATCATCATGGCCAGCGCAATGCTTTTGCGTTCAAAATGGGAACGACCGTGTTTGATACGCCAGGTAATAAATTTACCCATCCTCATAGTTCTGGTCGGGTCAGTCATAGACTGCGAATAGGTAACATCGTAATATTTCTTGCTTGAAGCCTCTCCGGAATCAATACTTCTCAAAAGCGTTCTTATATCGCTACCCTGAGCATGTCCCAGATCAATCCAGCCCAGTACTTCCGTATAAACCAGTCCATAGGGGACTCTGGCAGCAGCAGTTCCATCAATGATATCACTTCGTTTACTCATCTTTTACTCTCCCTATTTAACTAATGAGTTTCAGCAAAGCGTAATCATGCCACAGGAGAGAAATCACTTTAAGAAAAATGCGCTGGATATTTTCTTATCTGGCCGGGAATGTTAATTATCATTAACCTGTCTTCTTATTTTGATATACATTAAGAGAGACGTGTTGTCTTATTCGGGATTCTGTGTCGTCTGAAATTACTGTGCTATCACCCTCGCGAGACTAACGATACCGCTTTATTGTTATGGCACTACGACTATGCCCGTATTGCCGCTCGCAAGCAGAATTTCCCGCTTCAGATATAAATGCTATGGGTCCCTGGCAAAACTGGACTATATCCTATAAGCAAGCCGGTTTAGTTCACGCCTGCAGAAAACCGGCATAAATACGATTCGGGCCAATTTCGAGCATGATTCGCTATAGCTAAGCAGGCTGAGAATTGTTGGCTAGACTTAAGCACAGTGAAATCTCACGGATTAACCGCAACGGAAAGGAGCAACTATGGCAGACCAACCCATTATCAAACTGCGCGATGGCAATATGATGCCGCAACTCGGACTCGGCGTGTGGCAGGCCAGCATTGAAGATGCACGTCATGCGGTGCTGAAAGCGCTGGAGGTCGGCTATCGCTCAATCGATACCGCCGCCGCCTATAAGAATGAAGAGGCGATTGGCCAGGCACTGCAGGAAACTGACGTGCCACGTGAAGAGATTTTCGTGACCACCAAACTCTGGAACGACGATCAGCAGAACGTTCAGCAGGCGATGGAAACCAGCCTGGAGAAACTGAAACTGGAGCAGGTCGATCTCTATCTGATGCACTGGCCGTGCCCGGAAAAAGACAATTATGTCGATGCCTGGAAGAAGATGATTGAACTGCAGCAGCAGGGGCTGACCAAAAGCATTGGCGTCTGTAACTTCCATGAGGCGCATCTGAAGCGACTGCTGGATGAAACCGGTGTCACGCCGGTGGTGAACCAGATTGAGCTGCACCCGATGCTACAGCAGCGCACGCTGCATGCGTGGAATGCACTGCATCAGATCCAGACCGAATCCTGGAGTCCGCTGGCGCAGGGCGGCAAAGGGGTCTTCGATCAGGAGATCATTAAGTCGCTGGCGAAGAAATATGGCAAGACGCCGGCACAGATCGTGATCCGCTGGCATCTGGATAGCGGCCTGGTGGTGATTCCGAAGTCGGTGACACCAGCCCGCATCGAAGAGAACTTTAAGGTATTCGACTTCCGTCTGGACAAGCATGAAGTGAGTGATATTGCGAAGCTGGACAGCGGCAATCGTCTGGGGCCGGATCCGGAAACCTTTAACTAAGGCCTGGCGTCATCGGATGACCTCACCTTATCTGCCCTGCGGCTGGGGCAGCTAACGATTAACGCGGTCAGGCGGGCTCTCCCTGCCTGACCGCGCTGTTATGCGCTGGGCTGCACCACCAGCTGACCGGCAGTACCGCGGTCGGCCAGTTCAAGCGTCTGACTGTAGTAGACGAACGGGAAGTGATCTGACGAACTTTGCGGGAAAGTGACCATCAGTTCCACGCTGCCATCGACCCACACCGTATCTTTCCAGCCACGATCTTCGCCCATCGGCTGCGCACCATTGACACTTTTAATCAGGAACATCACGCCCTGGATATGCAGCGACTGTGGCCGATCAGCATGCAGGATCCAGCGCTCAAAGGTGCCCTGCTGTGCCGTGGTGTCAATGCGGCTCATATCCCAGATCGCGCCGTTAATGCCCGGCATGCTGTCACCGATGCGGAATTCACGGGTGCGAACCGCCACGCCATCCAGAATCTGATCGGCCAGCAGCCGCATCGGCAGATTATCCGTCACCAGCGGCAGCAAGCCGGTTGGCCGCAGCGTCAGGATCAGGGTTGACGTCAGAATGGAGGATGGCTCAAAGAAGCCGCGCAGCCGATCCATAATGCCCGCCGCCGTACCTGCGGTAATCGACACTTCATCGCCCTGCGACATATCCACCAGCACCTCGCGGCGTTCGCCCGGCGCCAGTGACAGGCGCTGCACCGCCACCGGCGCAGGCAGATAGCCCTGATCGCTGGCGATGACCATAAACGGACGATTGTCGCTGAGCACCATCTCGTAACGGCGCGCATTCGACGCGTTCAGCAGACGCAGACGCACCCAGCCGCGTGATACCTCCACAAACGGATTGCGTACGCCATTCACCAGCAGCGTGTCGCCCAGGAAACCACCATCCTGCGGCGGGTCATAGACCGGCGTGGCAAAGTTATCGAGCCGCTTGTCCTGAATGATAATCGGGAAGTCATCGACGCCGTAATGCTTCGGCAACGGCAACTGCCTGCCAATATCATCTTCCACCAGCCACATCCCCGCCAGTCCGTTATAGATGTGCGGAGCCATGCGGTTCGGCGTGTTGGCGTGATACCAGCAGGTTGAGGCCGCCTGACGAATCGGCAGCACCGGCGACCAGTCAACACCGGCTGACATCATACGCGGCGCGCCGCCCATCAGCGCACCCGGCAACTGCAGGCCGCTGATAGTCATGGAGACCGGCTCGTTCAGACGGTTGCTGTAGATCAGCTTAACGTCATCGCCGCTGTAAACCCGGACGGTCGGGCCAAGATAGAGGCCATTAATGCCCCACACCGGCACTTTGTTGTTGTCGCCATTAAAAGACCAGTGGCTGCGCTGCATTGTCAGGAACAGCGGCTGGCCGCGACGGGATTCCAGCAACGGCGGAACCGGAAGTGGCGTGTCGCCATTAGCTGAAGAAGCGGCACGCGCCGCATGAGGTAGTACACTGGCGCTAAGCGCCGCTCCGGCAGAAAGCTGGATGAACTGACGTCTGCTGAAAGACATAAAACTTCTGACCCTTTACGCGTGGCGCTAAGCGCCGACCCTGTTTTTATTGATCTGTTTTTGCTGTGCTGCGTTCACGGCGGGCGGACGTGCCCCGCCGTGCGGCATCCCTGCAGGATAGTTCGGCGAATGGTTCGCCGGTCAGATATTTCCGTTTTTTTCGCGTTCTGCGACTTCGGCGTTCAGCTCTTCCAGCTTTGCCGCCATCAGTTCGCGACAGTGGGTCGCCAGCTTACGCACCGACGACGACTCGAAAGCCTTTACATCAATCGGGGGCAGCATCTCAACGATCACCAGCCCGTTTTTCCAGCGATTGAGGTTGATCTTGCCATGCGTGTTGGAGACCACAATCGGAATGATCGGCACACCCGCCGCCACAGCGGCGTGAAAGGCACCGGTTTTAAACGGTAGCAGGCCACGGCCACGGCTGCGCGTCCCTTCCGGGAACATCCAGATGGAGATGCGCTTACTGTTAAACTCATCCACCAGCTGACCGATCGTGCCGCGTGCTTTTGCACGGTCATCGCGATCGATCAACAGGTTACCGGTCAGCCAGTAGAGCAGGCCAAAAAACGGCACCCACAACAGGCTCTTCTTGCCCACCGTCACCGTGCAGGGCTGCACCATTTTAGCCGCAGTGACCATGTCGTAGTTGTTCTGATGGTTCGCGATGTAGATCGCATTACCATAGTTCTCAGCACCTTCCGGTCTGCGCAGTTCTACTTTGAGGCCAAACACCGTCGACAGTTTGCCGAACAGATGGCCAAATGTGGCGACGTGACGCGGATTGCGCGGTGAAAACAGACACCAGATACAGCCAGATATACAGACTAAGATCGAATAGATGACCACAATAATGGCACGCAGAATCAGTAACATAGTTCCCTCATTGAGCCACGGCTGACGCGGTGTCAGCCGGGTAGTTTACGCTTCGCTATCCGGGCTCGCCGGACGCGCAGGCGCATCCAGTTCAACACGATCAATTTTTTGCAGGCCGCGCGGTAACAGCGTGCCGCGACGTCCACGATCGGCGCGGAATTTTTGTAGCTCTTCACTGCGCAGCAGCATTTTACGCTTGCCCACGTGCAGCGTGATAGCGCTGCCCGGCGGCAAAATCATCAGCCAGGCCAGTTTGTCCTGACCGGCGGCCGCTTCCGCGGATGGAATCGAGATGATTTTGTTGCCCTTGCCTTTCGACATCTGCGGCAGCTCCCCGACCGGGAACATCAGCATCCGTCCCGCCTGGGTAATCGCCAGCAGCATGTCATCTTCATGATGGACGGCCATCGGCGTCATCACACGGGCGTTTTCCGGCAGCGTCAGCAGCGCTTTACCGGCGCGGTTGCGCGACACCAGATCGCTGAAGGTACAGATAAAGCCGTAACCCGCATCAGAGGCCATCAGCAGGCGCTGGTCATCCGGCTCCATCAGCACCTGTTCAACTACCGCACCCGGCGGTGGCGTCAGCTTGCCGGTCAGCGGCTCGCCCTGCCCGCGCGCTGAAGGCAGCGACGTCGGATCCAGAGTGTAGCTGCGGCCGGTGGAGTCGATAAAGGCCACCGGCTGATTGCTCTTGCCGCGTGCCGCAGCCAGATAGCTGTCGCCGGCTTTGTAGTTGAGTCCGGCTGGATCGATATCGTGGCCTTTGGCGCTACGCACCCAGCCCATCTGCGACAGCACAATGGTCACCGGTTCAGACGGCACCAGCTCGGTTTCGCTCAGGGCTTTGGCTTCTTCACGCTCACGCAGCGGCGAGCGACGATCGTCGCCGTAACTGGCGCTGTCAGCCTGTAACTCTTTTTTCAGCAGGGTGTTCATCTTGCGTTCAGAGGCCAGCGTGGCCTGCAGCTGATCGCGCTCTTTTTCCAGCTCCGCCTGCTCGCCACGGATCTTCATCTCTTCCAGTTTTGCCAGGTGGCGCAACTTCAGTTCGAGGATCGATTCGGCCTGGGTTTCGCTGATGCCAAAGCGTGACATCAGGACCGGCTTAGGCTCATCCTCAGTACGGATGATCTCGATCACTTCATCGATGTTCAGGAACGCAACCAGCAAACCTTCCAGGATATGCAGGCGGCGCAGCACGCGATCCAGGCGGTGATTCAGACGACGTTTGACCGTATCGCGGCGGAACACCAGCCATTCGGTCAGGATCTCATGCAGGTTTTTAACCGCCGGGCGGTTATCCAGCCCGATCATGTTGAGGTTAACGCGGTAGCTCTTTTCCAGATCGGTGGTGGCGAACAGATGGTTCATCACCTGATCGAGATCGACGCGGTTGGAGCGCGGAACGATCACCAGGCGGGTCGGGTTTTCGTGATCCGATTCATCACGCAGATCCTCCACCATCGGCAGCTTTTTATTGCGCATCTGGTTCGCAATCTGCTCCAGCACGCGCGCGCCCGACACCTGATGCGGCAGCGCGGTAATCACCGCCTCGCCCTCTTCCTTCTTCCAGACTGCACGCTGGCGAATCGAGCCGCGACCGGTCTGATAGATTTTGCGGATTTCGTCACGCGGCGTGATGATCTCCGCCTCTGTAGGATAATCAGGCCCCTGGACAATATCCAGCAGCTGTTCCAGCGTGGTTTTCGGCGAGTCGATCAGCGCGATGGCGGCCTGAGCCACTTCGCGCAGGTTGTGCGGCGGAATATCGGTCGCCATACCCACGGCAATCCCGGTGGTGCCGTTCAGCAGAATATTGGGCAGGCGCGCCGGTAACATCTTCGGCTCCTGCAGCGTGCCATCAAAGTTCGGCTGATAATCGACCGTCCCCTGACCCAGCTCACCCAGCAGCAGCTCGGCATATTTCGACAGGCGGGATTCGGTGTAACGCATCGCCGCGAATGACTTGGGATCATCCGGTGCACCCCAGTTACCCTGGCCATCGACCAGCGGATAACGGTAGGAGAACGGCTGCGCCATCAGCACCATCGCTTCATAGCAGGCGCTGTCGCCGTGCGGATGGTATTTACCCAGCACGTCACCTACGGTACGCGCCGATTTTTTGAATTTTGCGCTGGCGCTAAGTCCCAGTTCGGACATGGCGTAGACGATACGTCGCTGAACCGGCTTTAATCCGTCGCCAATGTAAGGCAGGGCGCGGTCCATGATGACGTACATCGAATAGTTTAAGTACGCATTCTCGGTGAATGTGTGCAGGGCAAGACGCTCTGCACCATCCTGAGTCAGTTCACTCATTAATTTCTCATCCTCACATCGTGGCCCACAACGGCGGGACACCCGGCGGTGGTTTGGCGAGGATAGTACCTTATTCGCTGGTGTTAGTCACAGGGGAAGCGCGGGAGAGCAGGCGTCCCGCCGCGCAATTTTATGTGTCAGAGACACGCCGGATTCAGACCGGCAAGTGTCTGACCTGTCTGCGGAAGTGGATCAGGGCTTTGCGCCCATCCACTGGCGGGCAATGTCACGATATTCGCCGGTGGCGGTGCTGAGATGCAGCCACTGATCGACATAGAGCTTCCAGCTGATATCGTCACGCGGAATCATGTAAGCCTTCTCGCCATACTGCAGCGGTTTGTCGGGATTGATCGCACAGAGCGTCGGGTAATGCTGCTGCTGAAAACGCGCTTCAGAGGCATCGGTGATCATCACATCCGCCTTGTTGTCCACCAGCTGCCGGAAGATGGTGACGTTATCGTGGAACAGCGTCAGTGAGGCCTGTGGCAGGTGGCTGTGCACAAAGGCTTCGTTGGTGCCGCCTGCCGGTTCAATCAGCCGCACGTCAGGCCGGTTGAGCTGTTCGATGGTCTGGAAGCGCTCTTTATCGCTGCAGCGCACCAGCGGGATTTTGCCATCCACATCCAGCGGCCGGGCAAACCAGGCGGTCTGCTGGCGTTTCAGCGTGACGGAGACGCCGCCGACGGCGATATCACACTGCTTTGCCAGAAAATCGGGCATCAGGTTTTTCCAGCTGGTTGGCACCCACTCCACTTTCGCGCCGAGCGAGGTAGCCAGCGCGTTCGCCATACTGATATCCAGCCCTTCATACTGACCATCGGGTCGCAGGTAGCTGTAAGGCTTGTAATCGCCGGTGGTGCAGACCTTAAGCGTTTTAGAACTGAGGATGGTGTCGAGATGAGATTGTGCCTGGACAGCACCGGTGGCCAGCAGCAAAGAGAGGACAATTTTTTTCATTTTGCGTTTTTCTATAATTGTTTTCACAGTGAGTTTGCCTGCCGATGGTGCCATAAACCGGCGCATTGTTGCTTCCACAGCAAAAGTGTTGTGATCAACCTCCCATTTTTCTGCGACCGCAGCGCGCGTAAGCTAAGCGCCATATTCAGGAAATGAGGCAAACGATTCATGAGCAAGATTTTAATTATCGATGGCGGCAAAACCTTTGCCCACTCTAAAGGTGAACTGAACCACACGCTGACCGACGTTGCGGCCAGCCAGTTGCGTGACATGGGGCATGAGGTGTCTGTGACCCTGGCTGACAGCGACTACGTGGTCGCCGATGAAGTGCAGAAATATGTCGATAGCGATGTGGTGATTTATCAGATGCCTGGCTGGTGGATGGGCGAGCCGTGGACGGTGAAGCGTTATATCGATGAAGTCTTTACCGAAGGCCACGGCTCACTCTACGCCAGCGATGGCCGTACCCGTTCTGATGCGGCGAAGAAATATGGTTCCGGCGGTCTGCTGCAGGGCAAAAAATATATGCTGTCGCTGACATGGAATGCGCCGCTGCAGGCCTTTACCGACCCGGAGCAGTTCTTTGAAGGCGTCGGCGTCGACGGTCTTTATCTGCACTTCCACAAAGCCAACCAGTTCCTGGGTATGGAAGCGCTGCCGACCTTTATCTGCAACGATGTGATTAAAGCGCCGGACGTGCCACGCGATATTGCCGCTTATCGGACCCATCTTAGTCGCGTTTTTGCGTAAGATGGCTGGGGGATACCCCCTATTTTCCCACGAAAGAGGAATTCGCGAATGTTAACAGTCGTTGCTGAAATTTGTGTCAAACCCGGTCGCCGTCAGGCCGTGCTGGATGCGGTGAAAAAACTGATCCCGCTGGTTTTAGAAGAAGATGGCTGCCATCAGTATGACGCGCTGCTGGACCATCAGGCGCAGGTGCCGTGGAAGCAGAACTCGCCGGACTCCATTTTTATGCTGGAACAGTGGGAAACGCTGCGTCATCTGGAGCAGCATCAGCAGATGCCGCATATGGATGCGCATCGCGCCATCATTAAAGATGATGTGGTGGATGTGAAGATTCTGGTGCTGGAACCCAGCGCCTGATTCGTGCTGAAGGCTTAACCCCTTTTCGGTAAAAGGGGTCAGGCTGCTGACAACCTCAAACCTGAGTGCCTCTGGCAGCAATGAATTAGCTCAACGCGAAGGGAACACGGTCAGAAGAGGAAAGCGTCCCGCGCCAGGGATGGCGCGGGTAGAGCGACCAGGGACTGGCTTGAGCGTCTTTCCGATCTGGCCGTGTTCCCTGTGCAAGCACAATCTCACAGCGAATCCGGCCAGACTTGCCAGCATCTCCAAACCCCTGCCCTATGACAGGGGTTTTTTATTATGCCAGGAGAGATCACAGCAGCTGACGCCGATCAATCTCGGTGCGGAGAAAATCCAGGAAGCAGCCGATACGCGAAGAGAGCGTGGTGTTACGGTAATAGACCGCATGCACCGGCAACCGCAGCTCGCGGGTTTCAGCGGGGAGAACCGGCACCAGCCGTCCTGTCGCGCAATCTTCCCGGCTGACAAAGTCGGAGAGGCGTGCGATCCCCTGTCCTGCCAGCGCCAGCTGCCGGATGGTTTCGCCGCTGGAGGCAGAGATTGTGGGCTTAATGCGCATGAAATCGCCATCAGGCTGCAGGACCGGCCAGACGTTGAGGGATTCAGGATGGCTGAAGCCGATGATTTGATGCTGCGCGAGATCGGCCACGCTCTGCGGGGTGCCCGCTTTCGCCAGATAGGCCGGACTGGCCATCAGCCGGATCGCACTGCTGCCAAGCATCCGGGCGCGTAGCGTAGAGTCGCGCAGTTCGCCGATGCGAATGGCAATGTCCGTTTGCTGCTCCAGCAGATCGATCAGGATATCGTCGGTATTTAGTTCAAGCTGGATCAGGGGATAGCGGGCGCGGAAATCGTCCACCAGCGGCACAATTACATGCAGCATAAAAGGGGTGGCGGCGTTTACCCGCAGCCGTCCTGACGGCATCTCGCGCCGCAGGGCTATCTGCTCTTCGGCCTGCTCAACCGAGGCCAGGATCTGGCGCGCATGCTCCAGAAAAACCTGTCCCTCTTCGGTCAGCGCCAGCCGTCGGGTGGTGCGATGCAGCAGGGTGGTCTGCAGCTTACTCTCCAGCCGGGACAACGCCCGGCTGATGCCCGAACTGGTCTGCGCCAGCTGGGATGCTGCCGCGGTAATGGAACCGCTGTCCACCACCGCCACCCAGGCGCGTAGCTCTTCCAGGGTAATTTTCACAAGGGTTACTGTCTCTGCTCTGAATCTGCCGGGTTCTCTGGGAATGTGCTGGCTGAAGCACAAAGAGAACAGGACGCTTTCGCGTCCTGTTTTTTTACACTTCGATATCGGCCTTGTCGCCTTTTTCCTGCAACCAGTTACGCCGGTCTTCGGAACGTTTCTTCGCCAGCAGCATATCCATCATACGCAGCGTCTGATCGATATCCTCTTCACTGATGGTCAGTTGTACCAGACGGCGGGTATTCGGATCCAGCGTCGTTTCGCGCAGCTGCAAAGGGTTCATCTCGCCCAGTCCTTTAAAGCGCTGAACGTTAGGTTTACCTTTTTTGCGTTTCAGCTGCTCAAGCACGCCCTCTTTCTCATCTTCATCCAGCGCGTAGTAGACCTCTTTACCGAGATCGATACGGTAGAGCGGCGGCATGGCAACGTAGACGTGTCCGTTTCTGACCAGTGAACGGAAATGTTTCACGAACAGGGCACACAGCAGCGTGGCGATGTGCAGACCATCGGAGTCCGCATCCGCCAGAATGCAGATCTTGCCGTAGCGCAGCTGTGAAAGATCTTCGCTGTCGGGATCGATGCCGATCGCCACGGAAATATCATGCACTTCCTGCGACGCCAGCACCTCATCGGAAGAGACTTCCCAGGTGTTCAGGATCTTGCCCTTAAGCGGCATGATCGCCTGATATTCACGATCGCGCGCCTGCTTGGCCGAGCCGCCTGCCGAGTCCCCTTCGACCAGGAACAGTTCTGTTTTATTCAGATCCTGCGCGGTGCAGTCCGCCAGTTTGCCCGGCAGAGCCGGACCGCTGGTGAGCTTTTTACGCACCACTTTTTTGGCTGCCCGCATACGTCGCTGGGCGCTGGAGATCGCCAGCTCAGCCAGCTGCTCTGCGATCTGGATATTCTGGTTCAGCCACAGGCTGAAGGCATCTTTTACCACGCCAGAGACAAAGGCTGCGCACTGACGTGAAGAGAGGCGCTCTTTGGTCTGCCCGGCGAACTGCGGATCCTGCATTTTTACCGACAGCACATAGGCGCAGCGATCCCAGATATCTTCAGCGGAGAGCTTCACGCCACGCGGCAGAATGTTGCGGTATTCGCAGAACTCGCGCATCGCATCCAGCAGCCCCTGACGCAGGCCGTTGACGTGAGTCCCGCCCTGCATGGTCGGGATCAGGTTAACGTAGCTTTCAGTTAACAGTTCACCGCCTTCCGGCAGCCACAACAGCGCCCAGTCAACCGCTTCCACATCGCCAGCAAAGCTGCCGACAAACGGTTTTTCCGGCAGCGTCGGTAAGCCATTCACCGCTTCGCACAGGTAGTCAGTCAGGCCATCTTCGTAGCACCAGGTCTGTTCGGTATTGTTCAGCTTGTCTTTAAAGACAATCTCAACGCCAGGACAGAGCACCGCTTTGGCTTTCAGCAGATGTGATAAGCGTGACACCGAAAAACGTGGGCTGTCGAAAAAGCTTTCATCGGGCCAGAAATGGACGCGCGTGCCGGTGTTGCGTTTAGCCACCGTGCCGGTGACCGTGAGATCCTGGACTTTGTCGCCATTCTCAAACGCCATGTCATAGATTTCACCATTACGGCGCACCGTGACTTCGACGCGTTTTGACAGGGCGTTCACCACCGAGATGCCAACGCCGTGCAGGCCGCCCGAGAACTGATAGTTTTTATTGGAGAACTTGCCGCCCGCGTGCAGACGACACAGGATCAGCTCGACGGCAGGCACGCCCTCTTCCGGGTGAATATCCACCGGCATGCCACGACCATCATCAATAACTTCCAGCGACTGGTCAGCGTGCAGAATCACTTCAACCCGCTTCGCGTGGCCGCCCAGCGCCTCATCGACGCTGTTATCAATCACTTCCTGACCCAAATGGTTGGGCCGCGTCGTATCGGTGTACATCCCCGGGCGACGGCGAACAGGCTCAAGGCCAGTCAGGACCTCAATGGCATCCGCGTTATAGTTAGATTGACTCATCGTAAATGTCTGATTAGAAGGGTGAAATGGGGTGCGATTTCCGCATTACTCAGGGATGATTCAGACCGAGAAAGTCCAGAATCTGCGGGAAATGGCGCTCGAATCCAGTAAATGCATGATTTCCGCCCTCTTCTACCGTGTGACGGCACGCGCTGTAATAGTCGAGCGCCTGACGGTAATCGAGAACTTCATCGCCGGTCTGTTGCAGCAGCCAGAGTAAATCGGGCGCTTCCAGCGGTTCAATCTGCATTACTTTCAGATCGTAAATGTGGCGTGACTCTAACACATATTGCTGGCCGGTGTAGGGATTCTGATTTTCGCCCAGGAAATCCGCCAGCAGCTCAAAAGGCCGTACCGCGGGATTGACGACCACAGCAGGCAGCATAAAGCATTGCGACAGCCAGGTGGCGTAATAACCGCCCAGCGAAGAGCCCACCAGCCCCAGCGTTTCGCCGCTGCGGCTCAGTACCAGATCTTCCAGCATTGCGGCGGCATCGGCCGGAAACGTCGGCAGCTGGGGCACGATCATTTCGATCTCCGGATGCTGCGCCTCTAACCATTGCCGGAACTGCGTCGCCTTTGCCGACTGCGGCGAGCTGTTAAAACCGTGCAGATAGAGTAATGCCGCCACGCGTCAGTATCCTTCTGAGTCTAAATCGGGACGAAAAGCGTCGGTGTCGAGCCGGTTAACCTCGGTCTCAAGGCCGCCATCCGGATACAGCGTGAACCAGCGCCAGCCTGGTGCCACGGTGTCAATCGTAAAGCTGGTGCAGTGCGGTTTGAACTGAACGCAGGTTGAAGGGGTGGCCAGCACACGACGACCGTGCCACTCAAGGTCCAGCTCCTGGTGAATATGACCACAGACCAGCGTCCGGGCTAACGGGTAATGCTGTAACACGGCATCGAGCTGATGTGAGTTGCGCAGGCTGTGCTGATCGAGCCAGGTACAGCCAGAGGCCAGCGGATGGTGGTGCAGCAGGACCAGCGTATGACGTTGCGGATAGCGGGCCAGCGCGTTATCGAGCCACTCCAGCTGATAATCGCTCAGCATGCCGTGCGGCACACCTGAGACCTGGCTGTCCAGCAACACAATCTGCCACTGCTCACCCACCAGCACCTGCTTGTGGGCATTGATATGAGCGGCTGCCAGCGTGTCGAACATCGCGGGCTGAAAATCGTGATTACCGGGCAGCCAGACGCAGGGCCGGGGCAAACGTGAGATGCCCTCAGCAAAATGCTGATAGGCTTCGATAGAGTGATCCTGGGCGAGATCGCCGGTGGCGATAATCAGGTCGTAGTCACGATGTTGCGCAATAATCGCATCCAGCACCGCTTTATAGCTCGACCAGGTGTTCACCCCAAGCAGCGATTCATGTTTTCCCGCGAACAGGTGGGTATCCGTGATTTGCAAAATCCTGATTTCGGAACCGTTCGCTGCAGGAAGAGTTAGCAGGCTATCCAAAGCGTTTCCTTCGTCTCCACGCCATTTACTGCATTATACGCATCAGCAGACCGGAACTGCCATCGCACCATGTGCAAGGCAGTAGCGCAGCCAGTCTGCGAGAAACTGGTTTATCTGATGTTTTTCATCGCGCTGGTGCAATTTTTTATTAGGATAATCATAGCGCGCTTTGAAACGATAGATCTGTTGAGTTGAACACACTTCGGCGACCATCGCATCGTGATAGAGCCTTACCGACATCGAGGGCAGACTCCAGTAACTCACGGCAGGCGCGACCTGGCGGATCTCCACCAGCGTGGTGTAGCGTGTCGACTCCTGAATCGTCAGCTGATAACGGGCGCCACTCACCTGATAGATCACCGATTCTCCCGCCTCATCGTTACGCGGCAGCAGGCGGCGTAACTGGGCGAAATTGGTTTCGCAGAGCCGCATCATTTCGGGAAAGTCAGGGGTATAGCGCTGTTTCATTTTTGTATCCACTCTTCGCGTAGTTTCTCATGGTGCAACGCCAGCCATTGCAGGGCGATGACAGACGCCGCATTGTCAATTATCCCCTCTTCCACCCAGCGGTAAGCCTGTTCGCGGCTCACCACATGGACAAGAATATCCTCATTCTCTTCCTCCAGACCATGGCATCCCTCTGCCTGGCTGGCATCCACTTCCCCAATCAGCACCGACAGACGTTCGCTGGTGCCGCCAGGGCTGGCCAAATAGCTAAGCATGGGCTTAATCCGGCCGACCTCTAATCCTGCTTCTTCAACGGCTTCACGGCGCACGACCTGCTCAACAGATTCACCGGGCTCAATAATGCCGGCGACCATCTCCAGCAGCCAGGGCGAAATACTGCTGTCATAAGCCGGGATGCGGATCTGTTCAATCAGCACCACTTCATCGCGTAAGGGATCATAAGGTAGCAGCACAGCGGCATGTCCGCGCTCAAAAACTTCGCGCTGTACTTCTCCACTCATTTCGCCGTTAAACTGGCGGTGGCGGAAGCGATAACGTACGACGGAAAAAAAACCATCATAGACGGTTTCGCGTGCAATAATTTCTACATCGTTTTTTGTGAAAGTCACAGGGGATTTTTTTTCTTCCGGCATCATCGGGTTCCTTATGCAGATTGAGGTGGAGCGAAAAAAGCCTGTAACCGTGCTCCATGTAAGTGGTTCTTTCTGAATTATTTACGTAAATTAGGGGGAGAAGGCACGTTCAGCCAACTTATCTCACAGTTGCCCTCTGCTAGAATCGGCGATAATTTTTTGGCTTACCCGGCAGCGCACCCACTGCAATTTGCTGCAACAAAAGGAATGCAAATGAAAAAACTGCTCCCATTTTTTATTGGGCTGAGCCTGGGCGGTTTCAGCTTCGCCAGCCAGGCCGAAGACCTGCTTCAGGTTTATCAACAAGCACGTCTGAGCAACCCGGATCTGCGCAGCGCCGCTGCCGATCGCGATTCTGCCTTTGAGAAAATCAACGAAGCGCGTAGCCCATTATTACCCCAGCTCGGCCTGGGTGCAGACTACACCTATAACGGCGGCTATCGCGACAGTAGCGGTCTCCATTCCAACACGACCAGCGGCTCGCTGCAATTAACCCAGACTATTTTCGACATGTCGAAATGGCGCGCGCTGACCCTGCAGGAAAAAGCTGCCGGTATCCAGGATGTGACCTATCAGGTGGCGCAGCAGGATCTGATTCTGAACACCGCGACCGCCTACTTCAACGTGCTGAAAGCGATTGATACCCTTTCTTACACCGAAGCGCAGAAACAGTCGATCTATCGCGAACTGGATCAAACCACTCAACGCTTTAACGTTGGACTGGTTGCCATCACTGACGTACAGAACGCCCGTGCGCAATATGACAGCGTGCTGGCTAACGAAGTGACCGCGCGTAATAACCTCGATAACAACGTGGAAACGCTGCGTCAGATTACCGGCATGGACTACATGTCGCTGGCTTCGCTGAGCATTGATCGCTTCAGAACCGATAAGCCCGAGCCGGTCAGCGCGCTGCTTAAGCAGGCGGAAAGCCGTAACCTTTCGCTGCTCTCTGCGCGTCTGAACCAGGATTTAGCCCGTGAGCAGATCCGTCAGATGGAAGCGGGTCATATGCCCACTATTGGTCTGACAGCCTCTACCGGCATGTCGAACAGCAAATATGGCGGCAGCCGTGCGAACCAGAGCCAGGGCTCTACTGACTCCATTAGCGGTACTAACCAGGTGGGTCTGAGCTTCTCACTGCCACTCTATAGCGGCGGCAGCGTCACCTCTCAGGTGAAACAGGCACAGTACAGCTTCGTCAGCGCCAGTGAATCGCTGGAAAGCGCGCACCGCTCTGCGGTTCAGACAGTCCGCTCATCGTTTAACAACGTGAATGCTTCTATCAGCAGCATCAACGCTTATAAACAGGCCGTGGTCTCTGCGCAAAGCTCTCTGGATGCGTCAGAAGCGGGCTATCAGGTTGGTACGCGTACTATCGTTGATGTGCTGGATGCAACCACCGTGCTCTACAACGCTAAGCAGCAGCTCTCCGATGCGCGCTATAGCTATCTGATTAACCAGCTGAATATCAGCTATGCGCTGGGTACGCTCAATGAGCAGAGCCTGCAGAAACTGAACAGCCAGCTGGGTAAAGAGATCCCGACGTCACCGGAAACGGTAGCACCGGAAAATGCACAGCAGACCGCGCGCGTGGATAGCGGTCCGGCAGCAACCGGCTCTTCTGAGGCAGCACGTCCTGCGGCTCGCCACAGCAGCGGTAATCCTTTCGGTAATTAATGAGCGGACGGGCTGCTTTGCGGCCCGTCTCTCTGTTGAACGTATAACTAAGTAAAGATCCCTGTTGTATCAGGCCTCCAGCTTCAATTTTACCCCCCATCCCCTATTCTATGCGCTACCTTTGGGCACAGGATAATCATAATGAAACGCACAAAATCTATTCGCTATGCCGCTTTTCGCAAAAGCTGGCAGGCACGCCATTTAACGCCCGTTGCTATCGCCGTTTCGGCGGTATTTATGCTGGCTGGCTGTGAACAGAACGACGAAACAGTTTCGATGTACCAGAACGCTGATGACTGTTCAAAAGCCAATCCGGGCCAGAGTGCGCAATGTACTACCGCATTCAATGAAGCCAAAAAAGAGGCGGAACGCACCGCGCCTAAATATGCCACGCGTGAAGATTGTGTCGCTGAATTTGGTGAAAACCAGTGTCAGCAGACACCGGCTCAGGCGGGCGTGGGCACCACTAATGCCGAATCGCAGCAGAGTGGCGGCAGCTTCTGGATGCCACTGATGGCAGGTTACATGATGGGTCGCATGATGGGCGGTGGTTCGGGCTTTGCACAGCAACCGCTCTTCTCACCGAAAAATGCCCGCAGCCCGGCCAATGGTCAGTTTGTTGATGCATCAGGCCGTAATTATGGTGCAGCAACATCCGGCAAAAGCATGACCGTGCCGAAAACGGCGCTGGCACCAAAACCGGCTACCACCTCCACCATTACCCGTGGTGGCTTTGGTGAAACCGTCGCGAAGCAGAACAGCATGCAGCGTAGCAGCGCCAGCGGCACTTCCAGCCGCTCAATGGGAGGCTAACGCCCCGATGGAACGCATTGCCATTTCAGAGCGCCCAGGCTGGCGCGAAAAAGCCACCGAGTTCGGTTTTCGTTTTCACACCATGCATGGTGAACCCTACTGGTGTGAAGATGCTTATTACCAGTTCACGCTGGCGCAAATCGAGCATCTGGAAGATGTGACCGCTGAATTACATCAAATGTGCCTGCAGGTGGTTGAAAAAGTGGTTAACAGCGAAGCGCTGCTGACTAAATTCCGCATCCCCAAACACACCTGGGACTTCGTGCGCGATTCATGGCATCAGCGTCAGCCTTCGCTTTACTCTCGTCTGGATCTCGCCTGGGATGGCAAAGGCGATGTAAAGCTGCTGGAGAACAATGCCGATACGCCGACCTCGCTGTATGAAGCGGCATTTTTCCAGTGGCTGTGGCTGGAGGACCAGCTCAACGCCGGTCAGCTCCCCGCAGGCAGCGATCAGTTTAATAGCCTGCAGGAAAAGCTGATTGAACGCTTTGCCGCGTTACATCAGCAGCACGGCTTCAACTGGCTGCACTTCGCCTGCTGCCGTGATACCGACGAAGATCGCGGCACCGTGCAATATCTTCAGGATTGCGCCACCGAAGCGGGACTGCCGAGTGAGTTTCTCTACATGGATGAAATTGGACTGGGCGAAAAAGGGGAATTTACCGACGCCCAGGATCAGGTGATTAGCAACCTGTTCAAGCTCTATCCGTGGGAATTCATGCTGCGTGAGATGTTCTCCACCAAGCTGGGCGATGCTGGCGTGCGCTGGCTGGAACCGGCCTGGAAAAGCATTATCTCGAATAAAGCCTTGCTGCCGTTGCTGTGGGAGATGTTCCCGAATCACCCTAACCTGCTGCCCGCCTGGTTCGCGGAAGATGACGTGCCGCACATGGACAAATATGTGGTGAAACCGCTGTTTTCACGTGAAGGTGCCAACATCCGCATCGTTGAAAATGGTCAGGAGATCGCCCGCGTCGATGGACCCTATGGCGAAGAGGGAATGATCGTCCAGCAGTTCCATCCGCTGCCTAAGTTTGGCGACAGCTATACGCTGATCGGCAGCTGGCTGATTGACGATCAACCGGCCGGTATCGGCCTGCGGGAAGATCGCGACCTGATCACGCAGGATCTTTCCCGTTTCTATCCGCACGCTTTTATCGGTTAATGCACCGCGATAATCTCCGTTTGGTTTAGCGGTTAGACCGAGCCTGCGCAAAGAACACGGTCAGATCGGAAAGACGCAAAAGCCGTCATCCATGACACGCTCGGCCCGCGCCGTCCCTGGCGCGGGACGCTTTCCTCTTCTGACCGTGTTCCCTGCACAATAAGCTCTTCTATGGCTGTCAGCTTCGCCCTAACCTACCTGAACCGACAACATGCTGATCGCCCCCATCTCCATGCCATCAACCGGAATGCTGATGGCGTCATCCGGCTGACGTGCGCCAAGTACATAGAGCAGCGGCAGATAGTGCTCAGGTGTCGGATTAGAAAGCGCCGCACCAGGATGATCCATAAAGTTAACCAGCGGATGAGAAGCAGCATCGCTCTGCACCGCCAGGTTATCGCGCACGAACTGTTCAAAACTGCTGGCCCATGGATAAACTTCGCTGTTGCCATCCCAGCGCACTTTACGCAGGTTATGTACCACGTTGCCGCTGGCGACAATCATCACACCCTGATCGCGCAGTGCAGCCAGTTTCTGGCCCATCTCAAAGTGCCATGCCGCGGGTTTGGTGCCATCAATGCTTAGCTGCACCACCGGAATATCGGCATCCGGATACATCTTGATCAGCACACCCCAGGAACCATGATCCAGTCCCCACTTGTGATCCAGCGTCACCGCAACGGGCGCTAACTGCTCCACCAGCTGCTGCGCCAGTTCAGGCGATCCCGGTGCCGGATAGCGCGTATCAAACAGCGCCTGCGGAAAGCCACCAAAATCATGAATGGTCTCAGGCTGTGCCATTGCCGTCACGGCGGTGCCACGCGTATACCAGTGCGCCGAAACCGCAATAATCGCGCGTGGACGTGGCAGAGTATCGCCCAGGTGACGCCATGCGGCGGTATAGCGATTCTCTTCAAGGGCATTCATCGGGCTGCCGTGACCCAAAAACAGCGCTGGCATTCGTAACTGGCTCATGTGATCCCCGGGATCGAGTATTTGATAGCCATTAAGATACGCGCATCCGCTGCTTTATCACGCGGATAACCATGATGGTGATCATCAGGAAATTTGAATGAAATTTTACGTGGCGGGTTTAACAGCGCTTTCGGCATGAAGGAGAGAGGAGAAGTCAGCGGTCAGGCCGCGCCATCCCGGGCGTCAGGAAGAAAAACAGGCCCGGGAGGGGCCTGTTTATCGCGGCAGCCAGATTAGCTGGCGTGGCGTGTTTCGTGCGCGCGACGCCAGGCGATCAGATCTTCGATGGTCACCACCGGCATGTTGTGCTGACGGGCGAACGCAATCGCTTCTGGCGCATGGGCCATGGTGCCATCATCGTTGGTCAGTTCGCACAGCACACCTGCGGGCTTAAAGCCGGCCAGGGTGACTAAATCAATAGTCGCTTCGGTATGCCCGCCACGGGTTAATACGCCGCCTTCACTGGCACGCAGCGGGAAGACGTGACCAGGGCGATGCAGATCGGTGGGTCTGGCATTGTCGGCAATGGCGGCGCGGATGGTGGTGATACGATCCTGCGCGGAGACGCCCGTAGTGACGCCTTCTGCGGCCTCAATGGTCACAGTGAAGCCAGTGCCGAAAGAGCTGGTATTGTTTTCCACCATCATTGGCAGATCGAGCTGCTGGCGACGCGCTTCGGTCAGGCAAAGGCAGACGATGCCGCTGCCGTGACGGATAGTCAGTGCCATCTGTTCAACGGTCATGGTTTCTGCGGCGAAGATCATGTCGCCTTCGTTTTCGCGATTTTCATCGTCGAGTACCATCACACCGCGTCCCTCACGCAGGGCGGCGATAGCACGTTCTACACGCTGTTCAGGCGTGCCAAATTCAGAAAGTAGCGTCTGATTCATGGTAATAAAAACCTTAAAATGTATGGGTTACCAGAATCAGGGCGTGCTTAGGAGTGACGTCAAAAAGACGTGGCAATAACGTGAAGCAGACACAATTGTCCGACAGATGTCGTTACCCTCTCCCATCCGGACTGTAACCGTCGGCCCCGGAATTACACCGGATCTGCTGACCTTTACCTCTCTTTTCATCAAGATAAAGCGCTCGCGGGCTTTCAGCCGAAGCTGATTTACCGCCGGTGGGGAATTGCGCCCCGCCCTGAGAATAAGCACTTTAACTATAACGCCGATCGTTTGAGGCGGCAATCATCAATAGCGCAATTGCTTTTGCATTTCCTGCGTTACCGATTTGAGGTTTATCCTTTTCATTTCTGGCATTACACTTAACACTTATTACGTTGGTAAACACGCTGACACAGCTCCCCGTAACCAGGAAATCATCATGATCGACACGAAAAAAATTGAACAACTTGCCCGTCAGGTTCACGAAGCGATGCCTAAAGGTGTTCGTGAGTTTGGTGATGATGTCGAAAAGAAAATTCGTCAGGTTCTTCAGGCGCAGCTGACCCGGATGGATCTGGTCAACCGTGAGGAGTTTGATGTGCAGACGCAGGTATTACTGCGTACACGTGAGAAGCTGGCGGCGCTGGAGCAGCGTCTGGCACAGCTGGAAAGTCAGGGTTCATCAGCCGGTACGCCGCCGACGGCAACCGCACCGGTAACGCCTGTTGCTGCGACCACACCATCAGCCGCCGTAGCGACCTCACCCGCAGCCTCGCCGTCACCGGTTGCGGACGTGGTGAAACCCGTCGCGGACAACAAGCCAGAATAAGCCTTTAAGCGGGAGCCCGGCTCCCGCTTACGCCGCGCTTTAGCTGCCGCGGATGGTTTTGATAATGTTGGTAGTAGAGATACCATCTTCGAAGTTCAGCACCTGAACGTCGCCGCCATTTGCCCACACTTCTTTGCTGCCCGCGATATCTTCCGGCTTATAATCTCCCCCTTTGACCAGCAGGTCAGGGAGAATGCCCGCAATCAGCCGCTGCGGCGTATCCTCTTCAAAGACCACCACCCAGTCGACCGCTTCCAGCGCGCCCAGCACGATCATCCGGTTTTCCTGTGGGTTCACCGGACGGCTTTCGCCTTTCAGACGTTTAGTCGACGCATCGCTGTTCACCGCGACAATCAGTCGATCGCCGAGCTTGCGGGCATTTGCCAGATAGGAGACATGACCGGCATGCAGAATGTCGAACACGCCGTTGGTCATTACCACTTTTTCGCCACGGCGGCGGGCCATCTCCACGGCGGCTTTTAACTGCGCTTCGGTCATGATGCCGAACCCCTGTTCCGGGCGGGCATGAATCGCATTTTCCAGCTCAACGGTGCTGACGGTAGACGTACCCAGTTTACCCACCACCACACCCGCAGCCGCGTTGGCCAGGAAACAGGCTTCTTCCAGCGAATCACCGGCCGCTAATGCCGCCGCCAGCACGCCAATCACCGTATCGCCGGCACCGGTCACGTCATAGACTTCCTGTGCCTGGGTGGGCAGATGCAGAGGCGCTTTGCCCGGCTGCAGCAGCGTCATGCCATTTTCTGAACGGGTCACCAGCAGCGCGGAGAGGTCAAAATCGGCGATCAGCTGGGTGCCACGCGCCACAATTTCCTCTTCGTTTTTGCATTTGCCGACCACGGCTTCAAATTCAGAGAGGTTCGGCGTCAGCAGCGTCGCGCCACGGTAGCGCGCAAAATCGGTGCCTTTCGGATCGATTAATACCGGTACGCCCGCTTCGCGCGCCAGAGTAATCATGGTCTGCACGCTGGAGAGCGCGCCTTTGGCGTAATCAGACAGCACCAGCGCACCCGCGGCGGCCAGTGAATCACGCATTTTCTGGTGAATCGGCTCCGGATCGACCTGATCAAAGCCCTCTTCAAAATCGAGACGGATCAGCTGCTGATTACGGGAAAGCACGCGCAGTTTGGTAATGGTCGGATGGCTTTTGACCGCCACGAAGTCACAATGCACGTTGACGTCTTTCAGCGTGTTACTCAACACTCGCGCCGCATCATCTTCGCCAGTCAGGCCAATCAGGCGCGACGCGGCACCGAGTGCTGCAATGTTCATCGCCACGTTTGCCGCGCCGCCAGGGCGCTCTTCAACCGTGTCCACTTTCACCACCGGAACCGGCGCTTCAGGGGAGATACGGCTGGTTGGGCCATACCAGTAACGATCCAACATTACATCGCCAACAACCAGCACTGAGGCTTGGCCGAACGCGGGCAGAGTCACTTTCATTCCAGACACTCCAGACTGCATTAAAAATAGTGCGCGGATGATAGCACAGTTGCGATTTGTGCTATCAGCATCACGCCAGGATAGACGCAGGCGTTATCAGCCAGCGCTGCCAGCTGCTCAGAACCGTCTGCCGCTCCGCTGCATAGGCCTCTGGCTCAACGTGACCGGGCTGTTCCTGCAGGGCGCGATGGTGCAATGCGTCGCGCAGCGTCACATAAGCCTGCGTCAGCGCCTGTGCTTCATCGGCGGGCATTTTATGGTACTTCGCCATCAATTCGAAAATGCGCACATTGTCAGACCAGCGCGTCAGTTCAGGCTGCTCAGCGGCGTAGCGTAAGACAAGATATTGGGCGATGAATTCAATATCGGTAATGCCGCCCGCGTCGGCTTTAATATCCCAGCGACCTTTATGTTTGTTGCTGAGGTGAGCGCGCATCTTTTCACGCATCTCACGCACTTCAGTTTGCAGCGCTTCCGCGGCACGTGGCAGCGACAGAATCGCCTGACGAATTACGCTGAAACGTTCACCCAGTGCCGCCTCGCCAAAGACGACGCGTGCCCGGACCAGCGCCTGATGCTCCCAGGTCCAGGCTTCACTGCGCTGATACTCTTCAAAGGCCTCAAAGGTACTGACCAGCATGCCCGCTGCGCCCGAAGGACGCAGGCGCGCATCCACTTCGTAGAGAATGCCGGAGGAGGTGCGGGTACTGAAGAGATGCATGATGCGCTGGGCGAGGCGCAGATAGAACTGACGGCCATCGATGCTACGCTCTCCTTCTGTCACCGCGTCTGCCGGGCAGTCATGCAGGAACACCAAATCGAGGTCAGAACTGTAACCCAGCTCCCAGCCCCCCAGTTTGCCGTAGCCCAGCACGGCAAAACCGCGTTCATGTTCATTACTCAGATGCGAAGGACGCCCGTAACGCTGCACCATCATATTCCACGCCTGGCGCACCACAGATTCGATAATCGCTTCTGCCAGCCAGGTGAGATGATCGCTGACTTTCATCACCGGCAGCGTTCCGGCGATGTCGGCGGCAGCAATACGCAGATGCTGTGCCTGCTTAAACTGCCGCACCGCTTCCAGCTGCTGCTCTTCGTCCTCGGTAGGGATGCGCAGCAGATACTGACGCAGCTCATCGCGATAAGCATCGGTGGCGGTTGGCTGATAGAGCGTGGCGGGATCGAGCAGTTCATCCAGCAATAAGGGGTGACGCGCCAGTTGACTGGCCACCATCGGTGAGGCGCCGCACAGGCGAATTAAGTGGCGCAGCGCACCGTGATATTCGGTCAGCAGCTCCAGATAGGTGCTGCGGGTCAGCACGCCGAGCAGCAGCGGCGTCAGGCGGCTGAGCGTCACCGCCGCATCTTCACGCGGGCAGACTTCGCTCAGCAGACGCGGCATCAGCTGGTCCAGCGCCTGACGACCACGCGGGCCGATGGTGCGCCGGTTGATATCCTGCCGAAACGCCTCCAGCGTCTGGTGCAGCGTAAGCCGCTGCTCGTCACTGAGCTGCGGCACCAGCGGCGCCAGTTCACTATCTTCCAATTGGTCCTGCCACAGCACCTGAAACTCCGCCAGCTCACGCTGGTCGCCAATTTCGGGGGTATCTTCGCCAATCAGCTCGTCGAAGATAGCGCGCACCGCCGCCATCTGGCCGTCGAGCCGGGTCATCAGAGCAGGCCAGTCGGCACAATCCATCGCCCACGCCAGCCGGGCACGATGCAGTTCATCCTCTGGCAGGGTCTGGGTCTGCTCGTCGCCCAGGCTTTGCAGCAGATTCTCCAGCCGCCGCAGGAACAGGTAGGCAACACGCAACGCATCGACCTGTTCCGCGGGTAGCAGGGCCAGGGTTTTGATCGCCTCCAGCGTCGGCAGCAGTGAACGCAGCTGTAATGAGCGCTCACGCCCGCCGCGAATCAGCTGGAATACCTGAACGATAAATTCGGTTTCACGGATGCCGCCCGCACCCAGTTTGATATTGTTTTTCAGCCCGCGTCGCCGCACTTCACGGCTGATCATCGCTTTCATGTTTCGCAGCGACTGGATCACGCTGAAGTCGATGTAGCGGCGATAAACGAATGGTCGCAGCATCTGCTGCAGTTCAAGGCTCCAGCGATCGTGGTCATCACCCATCAGCCGCGCCTTGACCATAGCGTAACGCTCCCAGTCGCGTCCCTGCTCCTGGTAATAATCTTCCAGCGCGGCAAAGCTCATCACCAGCGGGCCGCTGTCGCCAAACGGGCGCAGCCGCATATCCACCCGATAGACAAAGCCATCCATGGTGGGTTGATCCAGCACTTTGATCAGCCGCTGTCCCATGCGGGTAAAGAACTGAGCGTTATCGAGTTCACGCCGTCCGCCACGCGTTGTGCCGTTTTCCGGCCAGGCAAAGATCAGGTCAATATCAGAGGAGAAATTGAGTTCGCCGCCGCCCAGCTTGCCCATGCCCAGAATCAGCATCGGCTGCGCGTCGCCGTCCGCATTACAGGGCGTACCAAAATCACGACAGCAATCCTGATAAACCCAGTCACGCGCCCGGCTGATCAGCACTTCGGCTAATGCGCTGAGCTGTTGCAGGCTCTGTTCGGTTGTGGCGTGCTGCAGAGACTGCATCCAGGCGATGCGTACCAGCATACGGCGACGAAACAGCCGCAGTTCACGCATCAGGCTCGCTTCACTGTCGATGCCGCTAAGCGCCTGATTGAGCCACGCAGCATAGTGTTGCCACTCATCAGGCTGCGGCGGTTGGTCGAGCATCGCCTGCCACCAGTCGGGATGTTGTTGCAGGTTTTCCAGCACAAAATCGCTGAAAGCCAGTCCGGCAGCCTGCTCCGGGCTTAACGAAGCCAGCGGAACCCCAAGCTGTCGGGCGGCCTCTTCGGCCTGGTCGCGTAGCAACGCGGGAAGTGCTGACAACATAACTCCCTCCTTGATGGCGTGACGGAATGCCCGTTAGCGGCCAGCGCCGCTGGTGAGCCAGAACGGAGGCTGTTTCAGCGCCTGCATCGCCAGCCAGGCTAACCCGGACGTCTGTTTTTCATGAATTGCCGACAGCAGCTGTTGCCACGGGTCGAGCCAGCTGACGACCGCTTCAGACGGATAGAATCCCGCCAGCAGGTGGACGGTAAGCAATTGACGCGCCAGACGGGTGGCTTTGTCCTGATACTCGTTGGGTTGTTTTACCGTGATGAACGTTTCTCTCAGATCGGCATTGACGCGGCTCAGCATAATGTCGCTGAAGCGTTTATAGGACCCCTGCAGCTTGGCTTCCCCTTTGGCATCGATCCACTGACGCCACTGAGACTCAGCCAGCCAGTGTGTCAGCGCCAGCTGCGTCTCAACCGAGAGGGAAGATAAGCAGAAAGTGGCAGCATCCTGCTCTTCATTCACCAGCGTCTCTTCCAGCGTGGTCAGCTGCTGACGCAGCGCACTGCTGGCTTTACGCGGCACCAGCGCACCAAACAGGCTGAACGCCTGACGCAGCAGATCCAGCGCTTCGCGCACCGCATCCTGAGCCGCCGCGTTGCCGCGCAGCCAGACTTCTTCATGATATTGCCAGTGATGAAGTCCTGCTGACATCGCGGCCACCATGCCCTGCTCTACGGTGGCTTTGGCGCCCGCTTTCAGCAGCGGGAAAGACTGTATCTGGCGCGGCGGATTACCCTGCGCCAGCTGATAGCCGCGGGCGGCTTTGCTCAGGCTGCCCATACGCAGACCGCCCAGCGCCACCAGCTGCTGTGCGAAGGCCAGCAGATCCTGCCGTTCGCCACGTTTCAGCTCCAGCTCGATCTCGCACAGCGGTTCGCTGAGATCACCTGCCGTGACCTCGCCCTGATCAAACGCCACTTCAATTTCACTGTTGCCTGTGGTGATCAGCCAGATCTCGCGCTGGAAATGAGTGGTAAACAGGGGCTGCAAGCGCGGCTGCAGCGCCGCGACATCAGTGCCCTGCGGCCAGATCTCTGCTGGCAGGCGTGCAATGTCCAGAACCGGTTCGCTGAGCTCAACGTTGTATTCCGGGCGCTGATGCAGTCCGCCGAGCGTCTGCCCCGCCGCTTTCAGCGTCATTTCATAACGCTGGTCAACGCCGCGGATACGCAATCCCATATCCCAGCGTCGTAGCTGGTTGTCGTCGGTTTCAAAGTAGATGTTGGTCAGCTCGCGAGCAGCCTGATGCTGATGCGGCAGAGTGGAGAGCAGTTCAGCCAGTTTCCCGGCCGCCTGTGGAGTTGCAATGAACTTTAGTTCGATTTCGATGGTCATAATTTTTTATTCACTACGCCGCTGGCACTTAAGAGGGTGTTTCCTGCATATTTCAGGCGATTATCAGCAGGTTACTCAAGCTGTCGCCTGGAGGGCAAGGGGTTATCAGGCGAAGATTAATGCACAGAAGCCGCGCTGTCTCTGCTTTCTTTGCTCTTTCGCAGACCTTTTCGCACTCTCATGAGACCAGGATAGTTCTCATTCAGATTTATGCGAGGCCTCTCCAGACTGTGCCGGTAAATTTTTAGTCAGACTAAGCCAAACGAAATCGAATGAAAAAAATTACTCTCGCTGGACTCACTTTGCTGGCCCTTAGCACCCTTGCACCTGCCCATGCCGACGAAAAACGCTATGTTTCTGATGAACTTTCAACCTGGGTTCGTAGCGGACCGGGCGATCAGTTTCGCCTGCTCGGTAAGCTGAACGCCGGGGAAGAGGTGCAGCTGTTACAGACCAACAATGACACGCATTATGGCCAGATCCGTGATTCGGAAGGCCGTACTACCTGGATCCCGCTGTCGCAGCTCAGTGCTAATCCGAGCCTGCGCACCCGGGTGCCTCAGCTTGAGCAGCAGGTGAAAGATCTGACCGCCAAACTGGATAACATCGACAACAGCTGGAACCAGCGCACGGCTGAGATGCAGAACAAAGTCGCCAGCAGCGACGGCGTTATCAACGGGCTGAAAGGCGAGAATCAGAAGCTGAAAAATGAGCTGATCGTCGCGCAGAAGAAAGTCAGCGCCGCTAACGTTCAGCTGGATGATAAGCAGCGCACCATCATCATGCAGTGGTTTATGTATGGCGGCGGCGTGCTGGGCGTCGGACTGCTGCTGGGCCTGTTACTGCCGCACATGCTGCCGCGCCGTAAGAAAAGCGATCGCTGGATGAACTGACACCATTTAGCCGGATTTGAGCAGGGGATCGCAGGATCCCCCTTTTGGCATGTCTGCAATCCGGGGAATCTGTGCAACAATAAAATGAGATGCACCGCTGTTTTCAGGCGCGGGACGCGCCCGGCGTGCAGGTTATTTCTTTTTCTCTGGAGTTTTGCGTGAAGACGTTTCTTGTTGGCGGTGCGGTGCGTGATGCGCTGCTGAATCTGCCGGTTACAGACAAAGATTGGGTGGTGACAGGTTCCACGCCCGAAGCCATGCTTGAGCAGGGCTATCACCAGGTCGGTCGCGATTTTCCCGTTTTCCTGCATCCCGTCAGTCGCGAAGAGTATGCGCTGGCACGTACCGAGCGGAAAAACGGGAAAGGCTACACCGGCTTTGTCACCTGGTCCGCGCCCGACGTGACGCTGGAGCAGGACTTACAGCGCCGCGATCTGACCATCAATGCGATCGCGCAGGATGAAAACGGCGAGCTGGTCGATCCTTATAATGGCCAGCGTGATATTGCCCTGCGCCTGCTGCGTCACGTCTCCGACGCCTTCAGTGAAGATCCGCTGCGGGTACTGCGCGTTGCGCGCTTTGCGGCGCGTTTTGCCCATCTTAACTTTCGTATTGCCCCCGAAACCCAGCAGCTGATGCAGCAGATGACCGAAAGCGGCGAGCTGTCGAATCTCACTGCTGAGCGGGTGTGGAAAGAGACGGAAAAGGCGCTGAGTTCCCGTAATCCGCAGGTCTATTTTCAGGTCCTGCGCGACTGCGGTGCGTTGCAGGTGCTGTTTCCTGAACTGGATAATCTGTTTGGTATTCCTGCGCCGATTAAGTGGCACCCGGAGATCGACACCGGCGTCCATACGCTGATGACACTGGCGATGGCCGCCGCCCTCTCCAGTGAGATCGAGGTGCGCTTCGCCACGCTGTTCCATGACGTCGGCAAGGCGCTGACGCCGCCTGAGCTGTGGCCCAGCCACCACGGTCATGGCCTGGCGGGCGTTCCGCTGGTCGGGGCGCTGTGCCAGCGACTGCGGGTGCCAAACGCGATTCGCGATCTGGCGCTGATTGTGACCGAATTTCACGACGTGGTGCACACCATTGAACGGCAATCCGCCGCGTCACTGGTGGCACTGTTTGACCGGATCGATGCCTGGCGTAAGCCGCAGCGCGTTGAGCAGATGGCACTGACCAGTGAAGCGGATGCGCGCGGGCGAGCCGGACTGGAGAGCATGCCTTATCCGCAGGGCGACTATCTGCGTCGTGCTTTTGCGCTGGCGCAGGCGGTGCCGACTAAAGCGGTGGTCGAAGCGGGATTTAAAGGTGCAGAAGTGCGGGAAGAGTTGACGCGACGACGGATTGACGCCGTCGCGCAGGGTCTGGCGATTACGCAGCCTGACTAGCAGGCTGCGTGGGCTTTACATGAAGACCATGTAAACCGCGGCTGCCACAATAAAGCGGTAGATCGCGAACGAAACAAACGAGATGCGTTTGATCAGCTGAAGGAAAGCTTTAATCGCAATCAGCGCCACGATAAACGCCGTGACAAAGCCCACTGCGAACATCGGGAAATCCGCCATCGTCAGGAAGCCGATGCTCTTGTACATATCCAGTACGGTCGCACCCATCATCATTGGCACCGCCAGGATGAAGGAGAACTCAGACGCGGCATAGCGGCTCACGCCCATCAGCATGCCACCGGAGATGGTTGCACCGGAACGTGAGAAGCCCGGCCACAGCGCTAAGCACTGGAAACAGCCAATCATAAACGCCTGACGATAGGTAATATCATCGACGCCCACCGCTTTCGGCTGTTTTGGCTTAAGGAACTCTGCTGCCAGCAGCAGCACACCACCTACCACCAGGGCGTACATCACGTTGATCGGATTAAACAGCGTTTTAATCTGATCGTGCAGCACCAGACCCACGACCACCGCCGGTACCATACCCAGCAGGATATGGATCAGCGACAGACGGCCAGTACCGACGCCTTCATGTTTGACTTCGCCAAAGTGGATGCCGATCAGGCCAAACAGACGGCGCCAGAACATCACTACTACAGCCAGAATCGATCCTAACTGGATCACAACTTCAAAGGTCTCGGCTTTTTCACCCTCAAAGCCCAGCAGGTGACCCACTATAATCATGTGCCCTGTGGAAGAGACCGGTAAAAATTCGGTCAGTCCTTCCACAACGCCCAGGATTGCAGCTACCCAAAGCTGATGAATATCTGCCATCAAATGTTTCCTCTATCCGTTTCAAAACCATTAAAAAGGCGGTAGCGCGTGGCTATCGCCTGAAATCATGCCGCTATCAGCCTGAATTAAACCTTAAGGTCTACACCATTTCGCCTGCTGTAACGAAACGGTACACGCTATGACAGACAGTAATTTGGTTTGGTTTCATTGTGATGGCAATCACATCGTATTTATTTAGGAATAGTCCCGCGCTCAATTCGCACGCCAACCTGTGCTGCCTGGGCTACAGCCCCCGGTTTGCTTACCTTTATGCGGACGCCAGGTGAATTGAAACGGTTCATCAACAGATCCGCGATTTCTTCAGCAACCCGTTCAACCAGCGCAAAACGACTGCCGGTAAGATGCGTCAGAATCGCCGAGGAGACATCCGCATAGCTAAGACAATCTTTCACATCGTCGCTGCTTGCCGCCAGACGGTTATCCCAGGCCATTTCGACATCGAGCACCAGCTTCTGTTGTATGCCCTGTTCCCAGTCGTAAACGCCAATGGTGGTGAAAACCGTGAGTTGTTCTATAAATACGATATCCATGATGAGAGTCTCTGTTTTTGGCTAAGCCGGATACCACTTCCGGCTGATTATGCGTATTATCCACGGTTAAAGAGATCAAAACGACCCTAAAGGGAACGGTACGGTGTTATGAGTGCTTTCGCGCTTGGTATGATTATTTTCGCGTATCTTTGCGGTTCGATTTCCAGTGCGATTCTGGTTTGCAAACTCGCTGGCCTGCCCGATCCGCGCACACACGGTTCCGGCAATCCGGGTGCCACCAACGTCCTGCGTCTGGGCGGTAAAACCGCAGCAGCCAGCGTATTAGTGTTTGATGTGCTGAAAGGGATGGTGCCGGTCTGGCTGGCCTATCTGATGCACGTGACTCCGCTCTATCTCGGTCTGACCGCCATTGCCGCCTGTCTGGGTCATATCTATCCGGTGTTCTTTCACTTTCGCGGTGGCAAGGGTGTGGCGACGGCATTTGGCGCGATTGCGCCGATTGGCTGGGACTTAACCGGGCTGGTCACCGGCACCTGGCTGTTAACGGTCTTACTCAGCGGCTATTCCTCGCTGGGTGCCATCGTCAGCGCGCTGATCGCGCCTTTTTATGTGTGGTGGTTCAAACCGCAGTTCACCTTCCCGGTTTCTATGCTCTCCTGTCTGATCCTGCTGCGTCATCACGATAATATTCAGCGGCTGTGGCGGGGTCAGGAAGGCAAAATCTGGAAGCGCAAAAAGAAATCTCAGCCATAAAAAAAGCCGGCAAGCCGGCTTTTTTCACATCAGATGGCGGGCAGTTCCGCCAGCGGCCAGCGCGGTCGCACGCTGACGCTTAACTCTCCCCGCGTTCCGCCTTTTAACCGCACCATGCCCGCATACGCGATCATCGCACCGTTATCGGTACAGAACTCCGGGCGGGCGTAGAACACTTCGCCGCCGCGCTTTTGCATCATGATCGCCATCTGCTCGCGCAGTGTGCGGTTAGCGCTGACGCCACCGGCAATCACCAGACGCTTAAAGCCGGTCTGATCCAGCGCACGCTTACATTTGATCGACAGCGTATCCACCACCGCATCTTCAAAGGCGCGGGCGATGTCAGCACGGGTCTGAGCGTCATCATCATTGGCGCGGATGGTATTGGCGGCAAAGGTTTTCAGGCCGGAGAAGCTGAAATCCAGGCCCGGACGATCGGTCATCGGACGCGGGAAGGTAAAACGTCCCGCCGTGCCCTGCTGCGCCATCTTCGACAGCATTGGCCCGCCCGGATAATCCAGCCCAAGCAGCTTGGCCGTTTTGTCGAACGCTTCACCCGCGGCATCATCGATCGATTCACCCAGCAGCGCGTATTCACCAATGCCGGTGACGCTAATCAGCTGCGTATGCCCGCCCGACACCAGGAGTGCGACAAACGGAAATTCCGGCGGATTCTCTTCCAGCATCGGCGCCAGCAGGTGGCCTTCCATATGGTGGACCGGCACGGCGGGGACTTTCCAGGCAAACGCCAGGGCACGGCCAATGGTGGCACCGACCAGCAGCGCACCGACCAGTCCAGGGCCTGCTGTGTAAGCCACCGCGTCGATCTGCTGCGGCTCCAGACCGGCCTCTTTCAGCGCAGCCTGAATCAACGGCACGGTTTTACGCACGTGATCACGTGAGGCCAGTTCCGGCACCACACCGCCATAATCGGCGTGCAGTTTTACCTGGCTGTAGAGTTGGTTAGCCAGTAATCCGGCCTCGTCATCATAGATTGCGATGCCGGTTTCATCGCACGACGTTTCAATACCCAGAATTCGCATTGCATCACCTCATTCTTGCGGCGCGCAGTTTATCACAGCAATTGGATGTGCAGCGCGGGCATCCACCGTAAAAAGTCATTTTCTGTCGGCTAAAGAGTGCGCTATACTCCCGCCCCTGGAAAAACCGGCAGCCGCACAGGCAAACGCTCCTGTTGGTTTCAAATTATCCATGGTGCTTTACAAACCAACTTGAGTTGGAGTAAAATGCTGCACCATTTTGAAATGTGCTGGCGCCGCAGTCAGCAGCAAAAACCGAATTTTATCGAGGTGAGAGTTACATGCCGGTAATTAAAGTACGTGAAAACGAGCCATTTGACGTAGCACTGCGTCGCTTCAAGCGTTCATGCGAGAAAGCAGGCGTTCTGGCTGAAGTTCGTCGTCGTGAGTTCTATGAAAAACCGACTACCGAACGTAAGCGCGCTAAAGCGTCAGCAGTTAAGCGTCACGCCAAGAAACTGGCTCGCGAAAACGCACGCCGCACTCGTCTGTACTAAGTCGTTCCGGAGGTCCGCCTCCACCGCGTGATTCACGCAGACAGAGTCAAGTAAAAGGCCGTGCTTTCCGAAAGGAAGCGCGGCTTGTTGCCGTTTATGAGCTGAAAATCTGGGGCGTATGGCTGGACGAATTCCACGCGTATTTATCAACGATTTACTTGCCCGCACGGATATCGTGGATCTTATCGATGCCCGCGTTAAGCTGAAAAAGCAGGGTAAGAATTTCCATGCGTGCTGTCCTTTCCATAATGAAAAAACGCCCTCTTTCACCGTAAACGGCGAAAAGCAGTTCTATCACTGTTTCGGCTGTGGTGCACACGGCAACGCTATCGACTTTTTAATGAACTTTGATCGTCTGGAGTTTGTGGAAAGTATCGAAGAGTTAGCCACTTCCCACGGTTTAGACGTGCCTTACGAAGCAGGCAGCGGGCCCAGCCAGATGGAACGCCATCAGCGCCAGAGCCTGTATCAGCTGATGGAGAACCTGAACGGTTTTTATCAGCAGGGTCTGCAGCAATCCAGTGCGCAGCCAGCACGCGACTATCTTGATCGTCGTGGTCTGAGCGCCGAAATCATCAATCACTTCGCCATAGGTTACGCGCCAGCTGGCTGGGATAACGTTCTCAAGCGTTTTGGTAAGCAATCGGAAGATCGCGAGTCATTGATGGAAGCGGGCATGCTGGTCAGCAATGACAAAGGCCGTACTTATGACCGGTTTCGCGACCGCGTCATGTTTCCGATCCGCGATAAGCGTGGACGCGTCATAGGTTTTGGCGGACGCGTGCTGGGTAACGATACGCCGAAGTATCTGAACTCGCCGGAAACACCTATTTTCCATAAAGGCCGCCAGCTCTATGGCCTCTATGAAGCAGTTAAGAACCATCCTGAACCCGCCCGCCTGTTAGTGGTTGAGGGATACATGGACGTGGTTGCGTTGGCGCAGTACGGGATAGATTATGCCGTTGCGTCATTAGGCACCTCCACCACTGCTGAACACATTCAGTTGCTGTTTCGCAGTACCGACACCGTGATCTGCTGTTACGACGGCGACAGGGCTGGTCGTGAAGCGGCATGGCGTGCACTTGAAACCGCATTGCCTTACATGAATGATGGTCGTCAGCTACGCTTTATGTTTTTACCCGATGGTGAAGACCCGGATACGCTGGTACGCAAAGAGGGTAAAGACGCCTTTGAAGCGAGGATGGAGCAGGCGATGCCGCTCTCTTCGTTTTTATTTGATAGCCTGCTGCCGCAGGTGGATCTGAGCTCACGCGACGGAAAGGCGCGCCTGAGCACGCTGGCTTTACCGCTGATTACACAGATCCCTGGTGAGACCTTACGAATTTATATGCGTCAGGAACTGGGGAATAAGCTGGGTATTCTTGACGACAATCAGCTTGAAAAGCTGATGCCGAAGCTGGCCGCAAGCGGAACGATGCCGGTAGCGCCACCGCTCAAGCGTACCACTATGCGCGTGCTGATCGCGTTGCTGATTCAGAGTCCGCAGCTGGCCACCCTGGTGCCTTCGCTTGATGGGCTGTCTGAGTCAAAAATGCCGGGTTTACCGCTATTTATTGAATTAGTGGGCCGTTGTAATGAGAATCCTGGATTGACCACCGGTCAGCTACTAGAGTTATATCGCGGAACAAATTTTAGTCAGACGCTTGAAACACTGGCGATCTGGAACCACATGATAGTAGATGAGGAAGCCGAAGCGGTGTTTCAGGACTCGCTGGCCAGCATCTACGACTCTGCTCTTGAAGAGCGCCTGGAGTTTTTGATTGCGCGTGAACGCACCCAGGGACTGAGCGCCGATGAGCGCCGTGAACTCTGGACTCTCAGTCAGGCGTTTGCCAGAAAGTAACTGTTTTCAGCACGCTGCCCGTTCTGACAGAGGAAAGGGCAGATTGTCTGTTTTAGTGCTGCCAGCTGTTTCACTACCGTGAACAGTCCGGGATCGAAATGGCCCGCAGCACCAGGTTTAAAGGCCTCTGGCGTAGAGCCGGGTCATTAGCACACATTTTAAAGGCCAGGCGTCAAAGTCAGTCTGGTCACCGCCAGCGCACAGCTTCCGGAGCGTACTGAAGTACGTGAGGAAAGCGAGCACTGCCGGAGAGCAGAATGGCGAGTAAGCCAGGCCATTAGCACAGAGTTTATACAAGCGGCTTAAGTGCCGAATACTGATGGGCAAAGCCCACGCCGCGACGAAGGCAGCGGCAAGAATTAAATGCCTTTACTGCTATTGTTGGCTCGCTGCCGACCGACACCAATCTAATTTAACAGAAGTGTGGATACCGTCTTATGGAGCAAAACCCGCAGTCACAGCTCAAGCTTCTTGTCACCCGTGGTAAGGAGCAAGGCTATCTGACCTATGCTGAGGTCAATGACCATCTGCCGGAAGATATCGTCGACTCAGATCAGATCGAAGACATCATCCAGATGATTAACGACATGGGTATTCAGGTGGTTGAAGAAGCCCCGGATGCCGACGATCTGATGCTGAACGAAAACAGCTCCGATACTGACGAAGATGCCGCGGAAGCTGCCGCTCAGGTGTTATCCAGCGTTGAATCTGAAATCGGGCGTACCACTGACCCGGTCCGCATGTATATGCGTGAAATGGGTACCGTTGAACTGCTGACGCGCGAAGGCGAAATTGACATCGCTAAGCGTATTGAAGACGGTATCAACCAGGTTCAGTGTTCTGTAGCCGAATACCCTGAAGCGATTACGTATCTTCTGGATCAGTACGACAAAGTTGAAGCAGGCGAATCACGCCTCTCCGATCTGATCACCGGTTTCGTCGATCCTAACGCAGAAGAAGATATCGCCCCAACGGCAACGCACGTGGGCTCTGAACTTTCTGAAGCCGATCGTAAAGACGATGAAGAAGAAGATGAGGAGGATGATGACAGCTCCGACGACGATAACTCAATCGATCCGGAACTGGCGCGCGAGAAGTTTTCTGACCTGCGTAAGCAATATGAAACTACCCGCGCAGTGATTAAAAGCAAAGGTCGCAGTCATGCTGCCGCCGTTGCTGAAATCCAGAACCTCTCTGATGTCTTCAAGCAGTTCCGCCTGGTACCGAAGCAGTTCGATTACCTGGTAGGCAGCATGCGCACCATGATGGAACGCGTCCGTACGCAGGAACGTCTGATCATGAAGCTCTGTATTGAGCTGTGCAAAATGCCGAAGAAAAACTTCATCACGCTGTTTACCGGCAACGAAACCAATGAAACCTGGTTCAAAGCCGCACTGGCCATGAACAAGCCGTGGTCTGAAAAGCTGCTGGAAGTGCAGGATGACGTGACACGTTCCCTGCAGAAGCTGGCGCAGGTTGAAGAAGAGACCGGTCTGACCATTGAACAGGTCAAAGACATTAACCGTCGCATGTCGATCGGTGAAGCTAAAGCACGTCGCGCCAAGAAAGAGATGGTGGAAGCTAACCTGCGTCTGGTTATTTCGATTGCCAAGAAATATACCAACCGCGGTCTGCAGTTCCTTGACCTGATTCAGGAAGGTAATATCGGCCTGATGAAAGCGGTAGATAAGTTTGAATATCGCCGTGGTTACAAGTTCTCGACCTATGCGACCTGGTGGATCCGTCAGGCTATCACCCGCTCTATCGCCGACCAGGCGCGTACCATCCGTATTCCGGTGCATATGATTGAGACCATCAACAAGCTCAACCGTATTTCACGCCAGATGCTGCAGGAGATGGGCCGCGAACCTACGCCGGAAGAGCTGGCTGAACGTATGCTGATGCCAGAAGATAAAATCCGCAAGGTGCTGAAAATCGCTAAAGAGCCGATCTCTATGGAGACGCCGATTGGTGATGATGAAGATTCACATCTGGGCGATTTTATCGAAGACACCACGCTGGAGCTGCCGCTGGATTCTGCTACCTCAGAGAGCCTGCGTTCTGCGACCCATGACGTGCTGGCTGGCCTGACCGCGCGCGAAGCGAAAGTGCTGCGCATGCGTTTCGGTATCGATATGAACACTGACCATACGCTGGAAGAAGTGGGCAAACAGTTCGACGTTACGCGTGAACGTATTCGTCAGATTGAAGCCAAAGCTCTGCGTAAACTGCGCCATCCGAGCCGTTCGGAAGTGCTGCGCAGCTTCCTCGACGATTAAGTCAGACAAAACCCCGGTTCGCCGGGGTTTTTTATGCCTGCCTGTTACCGCCTCTCCCCTGCCCTGCCCTGCGCAGATTCATTCGTTCCCCGCATGCAGTTCCACATAGAGCTGACGATACGCCTCTACCATCTCTTCCAGAGATGAGCGATTAAGGCCGCTGGGATTCGGCAACACCCACACCTGCGTTTTCCCCATGTATATCGGCTGTTTGCCCCATTCGACTTTGCTCTGTTTAAAAGCACGACGAAACGCATCCTTACCCAGGATAGCCAGCGCAGCCGGCTGGTAATCCAGTACCTTTTCCATCAGCCGTTTGCCGCCATCGCGCAGCTCATCAGGCGCTAACTCACTCGCCTGTACCGTGGGCCGCTCAACCAGCATGGTGATGCCGCAGCCGGTCTCCGTTAAGCGCTGCTCCTCTTCCGGCTTCAGCTGCTGCTGGGTGAATCCCGCCAGATGGATCACTTTCCAGAACCGGTTGCCGGGATGCGCAAAGTGAAACCCCTGATGGGCCGTTGACTGACCCGGATTAATACCACAGAACAGCACATCAAGACCGGAGGTGATGATGTCGCGGATAGCGTGTTCACTCATGCCGCCACCTCCAGTGTGCGCTGCTTCAGCGCTTCGCGGCTGCGTTGCAGCATCTGGCTGGCCTGCTCAGCATCCGGACAGGCGCGCGCCAGCGCCAGCGCGCCAACCATCTCTGCGAGCATGCTGGAGGCCAGCGCTTCCGCATCGGGCAGCCTCAGCTCACGCAATATCTGCGCCAGACCGGCATGCATCGCGTTAAAGCCCTGTGCGAAGATCTGCCGCGTTGGCTGTGGAAGATGAGCTACTTCACTCACCAGAGCGGCTAATGGACAGCCCTGCGCCGGCGCATTGCGATGCGCCTCGGAAAGATAGCTATCAATAAAATCTGCCAGCTGCTGCGCTGGCTGGGTCACGGACTCCGCGGGCGTTAAGGTATCGGCTTCAGCAAACATATGCTTCAGCACCTCCTCAACCAGCTCCTCGCGTGAGGTAAAATGCGCATAAAAACCGCCGTGTGTCAGGCCGACCCGCTTCATCAGCGCCGCTACACCAATTCCTTCGGTGCCGGTTTCACGCATCACGCGCGCCGCCTCATCAAGGATACGCTGCCGCGTATGCGCTTTGCTGCTCTGCTTCTCCATCTCATCTCCTGCGGTGTCTGCTACGTAGCGTCTGGCTATTATAGTAATTATTACGGTCATCATATTCCAGCTTGACGACAGATATGATGGTCGTCATATTGATGGCTATTATGACGATCATCATACGAGGAAAAAAAGATGTCACAATCAGGCACAGCTTTAATCACCGGCGCATCCAGCGGTATCGGTGCGACCTATGCAAAACGACTGGCAGCACGCGGTTATGATTTGATTCTGGTCGCGCGCGATCAGGGGCGGCTCACCACCCTGGCTGACGCACTGGCAAAGCAGCACGATATTCGGGTGACGGTTATGGCGGCTGACTTAACGCACGAGCAGGATCTGCAACGCGTGGAGTCGGAACTCGCGAACAACGCACAGATTACGCTGCTGCTGAACAACGCGGGCATGGGCGTTGAGGGTGAGTTTCTGGAGGCGGACATCACACGCATAAAAACCATGCTGGCGTTAAATATTCTGGCACCCACCCGTCTGGCACAGGCAGCTGGCCGGGCTTTCAAAGCGCGCGGAAATGGCATCATTATCAATATCGCCTCAGTGCTGTCACTGGTGCACGAGATGTTCAACGGCGCTTATAACGCCACTAAGTCTTACGTACTGACTCTGACGCGTGCGATGCAGCGTGAACTTGCAGAGAGCGGCGTGCAGGTACAGGCGGTGTTGCCCGGTGCGACCCGTACGGAGATTTTCGACCGCGCAGGCCAGTCTATTAATGACATTCCGGCTGAAATGCTGATGGACGTTGATGAGATGGTGGACGCCGCGCTTGCCGGACTCGACAGCAAGGAGACGGTAACCATTCCGGCGCTGGAAGATCTGCAGATGTGGCACGACTACGATCAGGCACGTGGCACAATGGTTCCCCACCTTTCGCGGAATCAATCAGCATCACGTTATCGTCAGCGCTGAGTCAGCCGTCAGCCATAACGACTGAAGTCCGGTTTCACTAAAGGCACGGAGAAGCATGATCCGTGCCTGTTTGCGACTTCAGGATCGCGGTTCGCCAGATTTGTTATAGAAATCAGCAGGTAAATCACTGCTGCTTATTTCAGCAACCGATGGCTGAGTGCTGGATTGCCCTGAAGAGATACTTTATAATCCCCGCTCCGCTGGCCCCTTAGCTCAGTGGTTAGAGCAGGCGACTCATAATCGCTTGGTCGCTGGTTCAAGCCCAGCAGGGGCCACCAAATTTTTTTATTGATTTCATCTAGTTAAGCCACCTTATTGCAGGTGGCTTTTTAGTTTAAAGAAGCAAGTGTCGCACTAGTTTTGGCCCCCTCCCTTCTAATCGAGTTTTTTCAAACTAAGCAGGAAATGGCAAAGGCATGAAAATCCAAGGCGCAAAGGTCAAAGAGTTAATGCAAAATGCTCAATTTTTTTTCAGAACCAATCCGCATTTAGGCCCTTCTCTTTTCCTCTTTTGCTTAGGCATGATATTTCTTTCAACTACAAAGTACACCGCCGCATCCGGAGCATTATTCGGAGCTGGAGCATCATTATTAGGTGCATGGATTTCAGAGTTTAATTCAAGAAAAAAAGATGCGGCCTCTAAACAACTAAAGGAAGTTGAAGCTGTTAGTTATCTCAGTCCAGAATTGATTAGAACAATCAAACGGCTTATTTATATTCAACACAGAGCTATTGTTAACTACAGCATGAATGCATCTGAAAACAATAACAGAATAAAATCTGGCGGCTCACTTAGCTCAGGTCACCATGAACCCGTAGCATTAGGAGACCAAAAAGAAGACTTTCTTCCTTACTTACCCCTTCTTTATCCTCAGGCTCCGCAGCTTCAACACTTATCAGGCAACAAAGCCGTAAAGTTAGTCATTTACTATGATTCACTATTTGAGCTGGAAATGTTTGTTAAAGATTGGTGGAAAAGAGAGGGCCAATTAGCATCAAATATATTTAACATGATTAGTCACCAATCAGAGATAAGCCTGAAACTTGCCTCGGATTGCATAATTGAATTAGGTGTCGAGCAAAATGATAGTAACAACATCGATGAAAACTCTTTGCTTTCGCAAATTAATAAATCTCTTGAGAGTGCAATAAAAACCAGAGAGCGCTGTTATAAAGACTTTGAAGAAGCAACTAGCCATAAAAAGCTCACTAAATAGTTAGCTATTAAATTTTTATTTGATGGTAAACAGGCAGCTCATTCCAATGTGAATAAGCTGCCTGCCAAGCCTCTCCTTAATTCGCAATTGGTCCATCTGCAACGGGTAACCATTCCAGTTTTCCATTTTCAACTTTTTTAAATCGTACATCCCAAAACTCACCCCGCGGCCAAAACACGTATCTGTTATGCGGTCCCCATGCTTCATTCCAGATCGCATCTTCAGTTAGTTTTTCACCTCGCGCCATGCACAAAAAAAGCGCGCCGTTAATGGAAATTTTCTTCATTCTGTTATCCTCATACACAATTAATTACTGTATATAATAACAGTAATTTTATTTCGTGCTTTTCAGTTGCCCTTAGCGCTCTGTAATTCCCCAACCCCCTGCCACTGCTGGATTTTGTTGGATAATGGCTTTAACCAACTGAGATCTCTTAAAGATCCAATAGCGACACAAATAGACAATATCCTTAAATTTCAAGCTCATGCATTTTTATTTAGATCCATTCGAGATCCTTAAAACTGAAAAACACTGAAATCTCTTTCAAAGTTTTCAGTTGTCGAACTCCGGAATAAAGCCAGCAGCAGCGCGCTCTGCCATACCGGTTTGTAGAAAAATAAAACTGAAGAATTTTCATGATGCAAAACCTGCAGGCGGGAACGGTGTAGCGCCGATTTTGTCTGCGCAGCGATTATTTTGTCGGGGCTGACGCGTAGCCAGAGCCGCGCTATGCGGATGATCTTTTTATGGTTGTTGTGCGTGATGGGCGCGCCTTTGCGTGGCGCATCGTGCGTCTGAGGCGTTCTGGTGACGGGCAATAAAAAACTCGCTGCTTGCTGGCTGGCTTACTTGCCGATGACGGGTGAGTATTTCGTACTAAGCGCGGCGGCCTGCTGGCCACTCTGTGCGATGGCACTGCTGTTCGTGGGCTGGCCGGTTGAGGGGTACGTATAGCTGGTCAGCCAGCGGCTGCACAATCGCCACGGTATCGAGCATCAGCTGGGCCACATTAATCTTTGCTGAACCTATCCACCCCACCGGCGCGATAATTTCCTGACGCGCCCCGGCAATACTCTGGCGCAGCTGGCCAATTTTTTCAGTCAGTGCCTGACCAACATTTATCGTCACGCTGACGGTGACGTCCGTTTCCGCATTGCCGCCCACTGTAATCAGCTGATTCTGCTATGCAGCCACGCTGTAACTGCCGGTAGTTACGTGCTGAATTGCTCCGGCCATCAGTGACGCCGTTCCAATCACCGTGGCCCTGTCAGTGGCTTTGACTGTCGTATCCCTGCTGACCAGCTCACACGTTTCCGTATCGGCTTTAACTTCCCTGCTCATGGACGTTTCACGGATAGCCTGGTCGGTCTGGCGCTCCCAGTATCCGACCTTGCCGCTGAAGGTGAGTATGTCGGTTAACAGTACCGGGCGGTTTAGCGAAAAGGTGGCCGCGTCGCCGCCGCCGGTACAGATCAGCCCGACAATCGCGGTGCTAGCGGTGGTGATGGTTCGCGTGCCTTCGTTGATTTCCTCAACGCGCATGCCGTGGTGATAATCCTGTGACATGTGGCGGTTCTCCTGTGAAGGGGTTCCGCGATGGTCAGATTTTAGGGAAGGGAAATCATGCTGTTGTCACTGTGTGGCAGCTGACACAACGGACAAACCTGCTGCCCGCAGACAGTGACTAAAAGAGCCAGCGACCGGCAACAGCTGACTCAATAAACATGCGTATAGTCAGGGGGGCTTTACCCTGCTTTACTGGCGCGCGCGTGAAAAAAGAACGGGTTTTCCAGGGGAAATAAGTGGCGAGCGTAAAACCTGCTGGCTGTACGTTAAAATCACGAAAAAATTTCTCCGATACCTCTGCAATATCTTCTGCTTCAAAAAGTTCCTGCAAAACATCATCGTCACCGATTTCAATCTTTTTTAAAAGAAGCGTGGTTACCAGCGGCAGTTCGCGCAGGATATATTTGCGCACCAGGTCAGGAGTAGTCGTCATATCATTCACCAGATTTTATCCTCCGGCCTCACAATCATGTTATAGCGATGTACGGTGCGAAAACTGATTTGCGCAACATCATTTGCCAAGATAACCCACCCTACAACCGGCACGGCCCTGCCCACAAAGGCTCCCAGATTATTCACCCAGAAAATTTTCAGCCCGCGCAGGCTGAAGGATTTTAAGGTCAGAGTCGGGAGAATGCGCCGCCGGAATCTATAGGACATATACCTGCGGAAAAAGAGTGACACAACCGACGTGCCTGGCGTTGACGTGAGCGGTTTCCCCGGCACGTCGATATTATTGTTACCGAGAATGATGCTTGCAACGGCTACAATATCCTGCACGCCCAACTGTTCCTGGGTTTCATCCAGCAGCACCCAGAATAATAATTCCTGCGGTGTCAGGTTCGGCACGCCGTGGTAAAAATAGGTTCCGTTCAGTTGCTCAGTCGTATCCATCGCCTCAGATCCCTCTCATTGGATGGTCAACAAATTTTAACTCTAACATCTGCGCGACAGCTTGTTAATCCGTTACCGCTTTGCCCGTCAGACGGGCTTTTCCGGCCAACTGATATCCGGCGCGCCCGACACGTCGATGGCCGGTACCACCTTCCTGCACTTCATCCAGACACTGTGCCGCCATTTGAACGTGTTTCAAAGCACTATGGCTAACCGCATAATGCGTGGGAACTTTCCTGCTGATTGGGTTTTGATTTGCTCTATGGAAACCTGTACTTCGCTGGAGTGGCTAACGTATGGCCGCGGTGATTCAAACATCACAAACCAGGAAGCTTGATCAACCAAAATCGAACTCAGAAAAATCACAGATGGGAACTTTTCATCATCTGATTGGGTTAAATATGATGCGCAATTCTACCCAGTAATGTTAAACCTCCTCTGTTATTACATTTTGAGAAGCAGAACTACCTGGTTGATATGACCGCCGCAGAGATCACCGATGGGGTGTGGCTAATCGAGATCGATAAGCTCATCAGCGTTAAGGAGCTATATCGTTTTCCTGGAGGACGTATTCGTGTTGAGAACGGAAAAACCTCATTCGAATGCAAAGCAGATGACATCAGGGTTTTGGGCAAAGTCGTTGCCCGCACTGAGTACCTTTGAAGGCTAAGCATGGCGATAAATAAATTACCCAGCGGGAAATGGCAGGTGCAGGTTTTTCCCAATGGCCGAGACGGCAAAAGGATTCGCCGACAGTTTGCGACGAAGGGCGAAGCACAATCCTATGAGAAGTTCGTAAAAGATCAGGCTCAGGATAAGCCCTGGCTTGGAGAGAAAACAGATAAGCGCCGGGTAATCGAGCTGGTTGAATTATGGTTCAACACACATGGCATCACCTTGGCGGATGGCGAGAAGCGGCGAACTACAATGGCATTCGCCTGCGAAGCGATGGGAAATCCACTGGCTACCGAATTCAACGCGAAAATTTTGGCGTCTTATCGTGAGCAGCGATTAAGCGGGAAGATCACCCGTTCCATCCGAGTGAAGACGGTTACGCCGCGCACTGTTAATTTAGAGCTGGCGTATTTCAGGGCGATGTTTAACGAACTACGCCGGTTAGATGAATGGACGGCACCGAACCCATTAGAGAACGTGCGCGAGTTTAAAATCAGTGAATCAGAAATGGCGTATCTCACCATTGAGGAAATTAGAACCCTCCTCGCCGAATGTGAGAACAGCCGATCTAAAGATTTGACGACCATTGTGAAAATCTGCCTGGCAACAGGTGCACGATGGAGTGAAGCCGAAGGCTTGAAGGGCAACCAAATCCGCGCCGGTCAGATCATCTACGTGAAAACTAAAAGCAAGAAAAACCGAGCGGTGCCGATAACTGAAAAATTACAGGCTGATCTGCCTTTGAGCAGGAAAGCGCAGTTGCTCTTTAGACAATGCTATTCAGCTTTTAGAAAGGCCATGCAACGCGCCGGTATCGAGACATCTGCAGGGCAGCTGACGCATCTTTTGCGTCACACCTTCGCGTCTCGCTTCATGATAAACGGAGGAAACATCCTTGTGCTTCAGCGAATTTTAGGGCATACAGATATTAAGGTGACGATGCGATACGCGCATTTCGCGCCAGACCATTTAGCTGAAGCGACACGGCTTAATCCTATTAATTATATCTAACTCTTCCATATGAAAAATTGATATAATCAATATCATTACTGCCATTAAACGCCTCAAACTAATAACCAAATTTTCAAGAGAAAATGTGAATTTAAATTAGGATAACGCATGGATGATTTTTTAGTTACTCCAAAAGGTGAATTACACGTACATTTCAATGGAGCTTTGCCTCCAGAAATAGTTGATAGAATTATTGTAGAAAATAATTCTGCTGATAGATTGATTGAAATTAATTACCATTGCAGTAAATTGTTAGTTAATAAAAAATCTTCAGGGCTGATAGAGTATCTTAAGCCTTGGGAATTTCTTCGGCTTATCCCTATAAACAAAGATCAATTAAATACTATGATTGAGGCTTTTTTTATAGCCATGGTAGAAACAAACATAAAATTTGTTGAGATCAGGCACACGGTAATCCATTTAGCTAGAAATTGTGGGATTACTTATCTCGAGGCATTAGATTGGCTTCTAGAAGGCATTACAATTTATAGCTGCAAATATCAGATAAAAGCTGGGTTAATTATTACAATTGGGAGAGGCGAAGAGGCCATGTACCATATTAAACTCGCCATCACTAACATTCCTTTATCAAGCTCACAGAATAATATCGTTGGCATTGATCTGGCTGGAGATGAGGATGCTGAACTGGACAATAACATCTACAACCTGTTTAAGGAATGCAAATATGATTTAGGATTAGGAATTACAATTCATGCAGGCGAGACTGGCAATGTCGATAATATTAAAAAAGCCATAACTCATTTCGATGCAGATAGAATAGGCCACGGAACTTGCGCTAAAAACGATAGATATGTATTAGAAATGCTAAGTAAGAATCAAGTTTGTGTTGAAGTATGCCCTTTAAGCAACGTGATGACAGGTGCTACAAATATAGCCAAAGGACATTCTCTTCAAGAGTTTTTGAATTTCGAAGTTCCCTTTGTTGTTTGCTCAGACAATCCGGGGATACAAGAGACAAGCCTTATTGATGATTACGATTATTGCAATAAAGAAATTACAATCCCTAACTTCTCTAAAAAGATGTATGAATATCAAAAACAATTTACCTTTATTAAAGGAATACTATGAGACTACATTTCCTGAGTAACAATCCGAATAAAATCAAGGAAATAAATGATATCTTAGGTGATCGAGTGGAGGTAGTGAGTGCCAATATAAAAATTGAAGAAATACAGAGTAAAGATACGCAGGATTTAGTTAGAGATAAATTATTAAAAGCTTTTAAGCAGATCGGAAGGCCAGTATTTGTAGAACATACTGGTTTATATTTAAAATCATTAAAAGAGTTACCTGGCGGGTTAACTCAAATATTTTGGGATGATCTTGAAGCGGAAGGGTTCATATCACTACTCAACTCTCATCAAGATAAGGCTGCAATTGCTAAAACAGTAATTGGCTATTGCGATGGAAAGAAAATACATTTTTTTGAAGGCGAAGTTGAAGGAACGATATCAGATTCACCATTAGGAAACCGAGATTTTCAGTGGGACTGTATATTTATACCAAATGGTTACCAAGAAAGCTTTGCTGAGATGGGCGATAAAAAAAATGAAATATCCATGAGGAAATTAGCATTGGATAAGTTTTCGTCACATTTACTGGAGGAAAAGTGATGTTAGATCAAGAGTTATTGGATGCTTATAAAAATGATAATCTCATTCTTTTTATTGGAGCTGGCGTTTCAAAAAACCTTAATCTTCCAGACTGGAAGGAACTGATTAGTGAAATCGCAAATGAACTTGAGTTCGACGACGATGTATTCCTTACATACGGTGATTACTTAAGTCTAGCTGAATATTACTTATTGAATAATAACAATAAGATCGGGAAATTAAGAAGTTGGATGGATACAAAGTGGCATAGTGGTGATATAAAAATCGAAGACTCTAAAATCCATAGACATATTGCAACCGGTAATTTTCCAATAATCTATACAACTAATTACGACAGATGGATTGAGCATTCACTTAAACACTATAATAAAAAACATAAAGTTATCGTTGATGTGTCTGATATAGCAGATATAAAAAGCGATGTAACACAAGTAGTCAAGCTTCATGGGGATTTTTCGGATGACTCATCGATTGTGCTTGGTGAATCAAGCTATTTTGATCGTTTAGATTTTGATAGCCCATTAGACATAAAATTTAGAAGCGACATGTTAGGTAAATCAGTTCTTTTTATTGGTTATAGCCTTTCAGATTGGAATATAAAGCTATTATTTTATAAGTTAGATAAGCTATGGAAAAAGAATAGCAACACTTCAACATCCAGACCAAAGTCTTTCGTTTTCTCAACAAGACCAAACCCTGTTCAAGAGAAAATATTAGATGCAAGAGGAGTGAAAATGATTGTCAGTGATGTTCATGAACCATCAGAGGCATTGCAATCTTTTTTAAGTGAACTAGTTAAGAATTCATAAATTTATTATCCCCCGTAAGTGGCAGCAGAGCGCAACGCTATGTGCCACTTTTCATCACCACTCGGCGAAAATAAAGCATAACAATCATTAACTTACTGATTTTACCCTCTTCAAAATGGGACTCATAATCGCTTTATCGCTGGTTCAAACCCAGCAGGAGCCACCAATTTAAGCGGTTAAATCAGCAGATTAAGGTCATCTTGATCCTCATTTTTAAAGCTACTGCATGGGTCTTTCAAAACCCCGATAGAACTAACATTGAAGAAGATCCAGACGGATAATCCACACTTACAAACCATGCGCCAGTTGCATTCATGGTTTTCCTGGGTGAAGAAGAGCTATAAAGAAGATGTTAGTTCTATGGAATACTCCTTCTCATTCAAGTACCTAATGAGACGCCGAATGAAGATATCAAGCCATTAATGAGTAGCCCCCCCCAGCAGTCCTGCATAAACTCACTGCCATAGCGCGCTATTAGTAGCGCTCATATCGATAGCAACCTCTGTATAGTCAGTAGTTTTAACTACTTTCCATTTTCCTCTTTTAATTTTCTACCTAACTTTCTTTATTTTTTATAAAAAACGAACAATCTTTTCAACTGCATCACATTTTAGTAAAGCCACTCCCCCGCCTCAGCGGAATTAATCAGCATCTGAACAGTTAAAGGCTCAGGCTGATGATGATCGGTGCGCAGATATTTTGGCAAAATAGCGTTCGCCAAAAAAGGGATTCCTGAAGCAGGGAAATAGAGACGAAAATCAAATCGCTTCATATCAACACTAAATAGTTCAGCATATTCTTCAAAAAAATCAAAAGCCTCTTCAGGCAAAACGCAATTTTTACCTGTACTCAGGGATGCATCATCTCGCATTTCCCAAAAGTATTTCTTTATCAGACGATGAACATCTTCAACTTTACTCATAACCAGCCTTATCCTTTATCACCTGTAATCAGCATATATCGATGAACAACATTGCGGGTAATAATCGAAAGATCATATGCAGTTAACACAGCGCCAATCCAGGGCACCCAACGTCCAACATATGCCCCGACACTTGTTGTATATGCCCATTCACCGCGCAGCATTTTTTTCCATGTAATAGTACGACGTTTTTTCTGAAAACACTGGCGAATACGCATTCGGCTTGCGAAAGAAAGCGGGCTGGTTCCACGTGTGGTTTGTGGCTTGGTGGTCCGGTTTGCCTCATCGGTCGCGGCGGCGAGTCAGGTGATAGCTTTCAGCACTGCATTTTCAGCTTCCAGTACCTGCACTAAGGTTTCACCTCTCCCTTCCCCCGATTAACCTCACACTCTCTTACCCACTATTTTCCCTGTAAAAGACACCGCTAATCCTCACTCTGATGACCCGACTAATACTCCGGAGTCACTTTTTAACCCTGCAGAGGGTGTATCAGATTATTTTCATAAACCCGCTATATTTACGGATATGAACAAATGCAGTCAAAACGGGCCAATTGAAATCTGCACAACGTGTGCGCTGAGGTCAGATCCACAATTCTGCAGATTAATTTATTGAACAGAAGAGTATGAATAGATTAGAGGTTTATCATGAAAAGTTCATCGAGTGCTGAACTCTGCTGCCGGGTAATTCGTGGAAGAACCATCATGCCGTTGAAGAAAGTTGCGTTGTATCAGGTCGAATTTGAAAATGGCAGATTTGCTGTGTTACGCATTAATAATCTTCTGACGCTTCAGGAAGGCGATATTATCTCAAGAGTTAATGAAGTGTGGTCTGCAGGACCAGATATTATTCAACTTTCACCATTCGAATTTCTCGACCAGGGTGAATCAAAGCGTTATTTCACCGAGTACGAAAGATAATGCAGAATTATCAGCACATTGAAATTAATGTTACGGATAAATTGCCTCAATGAGGGATAAGGTTAAACAGTATGACCTGCTGCTGCCTGCTGTTCGCAACATAAAAATACGACGGACTTTATATAACATACAATGACTTACAGTGAGGGCATAAGACTGCCTGTCCTTTATTCTTTTTAGCTACAGACTGTCTGGAAAACTTTTTACACACCGGGCACTGTGTATTGGTTTCGCTGCTGTGTAGCGCGTCGAAGAGAAAGCTCAACCAGGTCATGTCGTTATCCTCTGAAATATTTTCCTCAGCGTAACACAGTGCAGGTAAATTAATTTTTTTATCTGTCGGCTCTGATGTTAAACAGGGCTAAGGTGAGGAGAAGGCAGCTGTTTATTTTTTTAACTTTATTTTATCGCCATAAAGGAACGCCAGCCGGTTAATCAGGATAGCTACGAATAACGGAAACAGGACTATAATCAATACCATCTACACCTGTTTATCACCTCCAGCCCTTCTTTTGGCTCCTTTTTTGTCATCCTTTCTTTTTTTCCGGATCCAGCTGCTGCGCAAGCGCAAGGAAATGAGTGTGAAAATAAAACTGACGACGTGGTTCAGCCGGGAAAGTGAATTACCCGATGAGCATTTTCCTTTGTTCCCGACTGAAGGTATTTATCAGGCCCACCGGCCAGATATTTTTTCGGCTGAACAAATGGATAACTACGGCGAAAAATTAGCGAAAACGCATAATCTGTCGGGTGGAAAATGGTCCTACCGACTGTTGCAGCAGCTGGCAGATAATGAATTGTCACTGACGCGCAGCGCAGAGATCCTGAGTGAAGGCGATAAACGCAGCCAGACACCGGCGGCCGTCTGGATACTGGATAATTTTTACATCATTGAAGAGCAGATCCGCCTGGTCCGGCACCTGTTACCGGCCAAATTCGGTAAAGGACTGCCCATGCTGGAGGAGTCGGCTCATTACCTGCGCATCCAGGCTATCGCCGAGGAGATGATTAAGCACAGTGATGGCCGCCTGGAAACCAGCGTTCTGCATCCTTTTATCGCTGCCTACCAGCGCGTTACGCCCCTGCTGCTCGGCGAACTGTGGGCCATGCCTGCCATGTTACGGTTTGCGCTTATCAACAATCTGGCCCGGATTGCGGCTGACGTCGCCAGGGTACATCAGGAACGTAATAAAGCGGAGCAGTGGATCAGCGATATCCTCTCCACAGCCGCCGAAGATGCATCAAAAGTTATTCTGGTCATCGCTGATATGGCCCGCCAGAACCCGCAGGTTTCCGGCGCTTTCGTCGCTGAACTTGAACGGCGATTAAGTGGCCAGAACAATACTCTGGCGTTAACCTGGGTCGAACAACAGCTGGAAAATACCGGCCGGAAAACCTCGGAAGTCATTGAGCAGTTCAACCGGCAGCTGGCCCTGAGTCAGCTCTCTGTCAGCAACAGTATTACCGGCCTGCGGCAACTCGGCGAAATTGACTGGCAGGCTTTTGTCGAATCCGTCAGCCTGGTTGAGAAAGTCCTGCAGCAGGATCCCACCGGGACATACCCGCTGATGCATTTTGACAGTCGCGATGACTACCGCCACGTGATTGAACGTCTGGCACGGCACAGTCGCTTTGATGAACGTGAAGTCGCCCAGGCTGTGCTGACGCTAGCCAGCCAGCCTGATCTTCCCCTGCGTCAGCAGCATGTCGGCTATTACCTGCTGGATAAAGGATTTCAGCAGCTGGAACAGCAGCTTGACGTTAAAGTAACGTGGCTGAACAGGAGCCGGCAGCATCTGAGCCAGACTCCTTTACTCTCCTGGTTAGGCAGCCTTTTACTGCTGACAACCGCGTTTACCGCCGAGATGCTCTACAGCACCCATCAGGCGGGCATGGCATCTTTATTGTGGTTGCTGGTGCTGCCCGCCATCATTGTCAGCAGCCAGCTAGCCTTGCAGATGCTGAGCGAGTTAACCACCCGTAGCCGCCATCCCCTTCCCCTGCCCCGACTCGATTATTCTCTGGCGGTACCGGAGCATGACCGCACACTGGTAGTTATCCCCTGTTTACTCAGCAGCAATGAGGGAACAGACGCCCTGCTGCGCTCTCTGGAAATCTGCTATCTCGGTAACGCCTTAGCGAATATCAGTTTTGCGTTGCTGACCGACTTTACCGATAGCGCCGAACAGGACCATCATCATGACGCCGCGCTTATCCGTTACGCCGTGCTGAAAACGGAAGCGCTGAATCGGCGCTACAGCGGGGGTAAATCGGATATTGCGCTGTTCTCCCTGTTACACCGTGACCGCACCCATAATATTTCTCAGGGCGTCTGGATGGGGTATGAACGCAAGCGCGGTAAGATCCATGCCCTGAATCGCTGGCTTCAGGGTGAAGAAAACGCCTTCAGCGTCACGGTAGGTGCCACGCAGACGCAGCTGCACAGCGTTAAATATGTGATTACTCTCGACAGCGACACAATACTGCCGCGTGAGACAGCGCATAAGCTGATTGGCGTCATGGCCCACCCGCTCAATGCGCCGGTATTCGACGATATCAAAAATCGGGTGGTTGAAGGCTATGCCATCCTGCAGCCTCGTCTGGCTGAAGAGATACCGGTTAACGGTCAGAGCCGCTATGCCCGGCTGTGCAGCAGCATTCCGGGGAATGATGCTTACTCCTCACTCTCATCCGATATTTATCAGGATCTGTTTGGTGAAGGCTCATTTGTCGGCAAGGGTATTTACGATGTCGCTGCCTTTAGCCGGGCGATACGCAATACCTGTCCGGAAAATCTGGTGCTGAGCCATGACCTGCTTGAGGGGTGCTATGCCCGCTCCGGTGTGGTCAGTAACGTCGTCCTGTATGAACAATATCCGGATAGTTACCTGAGCGATGTTGCCCGCCGTTTTCGCTGGGTGCGGGGCGACTGGCAGCTCCTTAACTGGCTACGGTTGCAGGTGCGGCAGGAAGATTGCAGTCGTCAAAAGAACCCGCTCAGTGCGCTTTCCCGCTGGAAATTAACAGACAATCTGCGCCGCAGCCTGGTGGCGCCAGCCCTGCTGATGCTGGTGTTTATGCTGTGTACGATAGTACCGAACCCGGTATTCTGGGTCGGATGCATCATGCTCTTTCTGCTGCTTCCGGGGCTGCCAGCGTTGGTAATCGATGGGGTGACGAAAAGTAAAAAGCGTGCCTGGCGGCAGCATTTATCCATGCTTGTCACCGATGCCTTTAACCGCCTCTCCCGCGCTGGCCTGGCGCTGGCCATTCTGCCTCACGAGAGTTACTGGTCGCTGAAGGCGATTATCGTAACCTTATGGCGCCTGACTATCAGCCATCGCTTTCTGAACGAGTGGAAAAGCGCTTCATCACAGAAACCTGTCGAGCCTGATGTGCGCCATTTCTACCGCCGCATGTGGATTAATCCGGTAGCAGGCGCGGTTCTGGTATTTCTGACCAGCCTGAGCATGCCGTCGATGACGCATGTCGCACTGGCGCTCGCATTATTGTGGGCCGTCGCCCCCGCGTTACTGAGCCGCATGAGCCAGCCTAAACGCGCTCAGCCAGGCAGCCTTTCAGCGGAACAGCGCATCTTTTTGCGTCGCACCGCGCGTAAAACCTGGGCCTGGTTTAACGAATTTGCCAGCAGTGATAACAACCATTTGCCGCCGGATAATCTGCAGGAGATTCCGGAGTCGCGGGTGGCCAACCGGACCTCACCGACCAACATTGGCCTGTCGCTGCTGGCAAACCTGACCGCCTGGGATTTTGGTTATATCAGCCAGAATCGGGTCATCAGCCGGACGCTCGACACCCTCGATACCCTTGATCGAATGGAGCATTTCAGAGGTCATCTTTATAACTGGTATGACACCCAGACGTTAAAACCGCTGAACCCACGCTACGTCTCAACCGTAGACAGCGGTAATATGGCGGCTCACCTTGTGACCCTTCAGGCTGGCCTGGCGCAGTGGAAATACCAGCCGGTGATGTCTCTTCCCTGTATCCTGGAAGGTCTCAGCGACACCTTCTCACTGCTTAAAGACCAACTGAGCGACACCCGCAGCGACATAGTGGAACAAATCGATGCGCATTTAAGCCAGATGCAGCGCGCTTCGCCCGCCGATTTTCACGCCGGGATGCAGGCTCTGCTGGCGTTAAGCGTGGTGGCAGAACAGGCGTATCTTCCGACAACGCAGGTGAACTGGCCGGCGCTTTTCCACCAGCAGCTGGTCGATTTTACTCAGGAGTGGGCCCTCCTTTTCAGCTGGGTTAGCCCGGATGCACCACTGCCTGCCGAGATTCCGTCATTGCTGTGGCTCGCTGAGTTGAACCTGAACCGCCCCGGACTCCCGGAAAAACAGGCAGAGACTGCGATATGGGCCGCCCGCGAACGGATGGCTGCCCTGCTGGAGCTGGACAGCCGCCTTAGCGATCACGCCAGTATGGACTTCCGCTTTCTCTATTATCCGGCCACGTCTTTACTCAGCGTGGGCTACAACATGGACAGCGGTCTGCTGGACGCCAGCAAATATGACCTTTTCCCTTCAGAAGTCCGCCTGACGCACTACTTTGCAATCTCCACCAGTCAGCTTCCTGCCAAGAGCTGGTTTGTACTGGGTCGCTTATTTACTCAGCTTAATAACCAGCCCGCCGTGATGTCATGGAGCGGCTCAATGTTTGAATACCTGATGCCGCACCTGGTCATGCCGGTTTACCCCGACACGCTGCTGGAAAAGATGGCGTTATCGGCGGTCAGGCAACAGATTGCCTCGGGTAACAGTACTGATACGCCCTGGGGTGTTTCGGAATCGGGTTACGCTGCGTTTGACGTCAATCATAACTACCAGTATCGGGCATTTGGCACGCCAGAACTGGGGCTGAAACGCGGCCTGAATGACAATCATGTTGTTGCGCCCTATGCGACGCTGCTGGCGCTGATGGTGCTGCCGCATGAGGCGACGGCTAATCTGATAAGACTTAAAAAAATGGGTGCCAGCGGTGACTACGGTTATTACGAAGCGCTGGATTTCACTGCGGATCGACTGGCTCCCGGTCAGCCATTTGCGATCGTCAAATCGTATATGGCTCATCATCAGGCGATGGGATTGCTTGCGCTCTCTCACCAGCTGCTGGATGCGCCCATGGTCGCGCGCTTTATGTCCAGCGCACTGTTTCAGTCGTCGCGTTTGCTGCTTCAGGAAAAAGTGCCTGATGATATTGAGCTCTATACCCCACGCCGCAGTTTTGTCGAAAACAGTGACCCTAAACAGCAGCGCAGCATTCCCGACCAGCGTGAATTCAGTGGTTCAGATCCGCGCCAGCCACAACTTCAGCTGCTTTCCAATGCAGATTATCATCTGATGGTGACGCACGCGGGGACAGGCTACAGCCAGTGGAAGGGGCTGGCACTCACCCGCTGGCGTGCGGATAGCACCAGCAACAACTACGGAACGTTCTGCTACGTTACCGATCAGCAATCCGCCGAAGTGATTGCTCACAGCTATCAGCCGACCTGCTGCGAGCGTCCGCATTATAAAACCCGTTTCAATGATGCCGGGATTGAGTTTGACGCTTCAGGCACCACCTTCAGCATTCACACGCATATTGTGGTCTCCCCGGAAGATGATGTGGAGATCAGACGCATCACGGTCACTAACCGTTCCCGTCAGACCCGCCCGTTTGATATCACCAGCTACACCGAAGTGGTACTGGCGCCAGCAGCCAGCGATATGGCCCACGCTGCGTTCAGTAATCTGTTCGTCCAGACTGAGATCGTTGACAGGCTGGAAGCGATTCTGGCTCACCGTCGGCCACGTGAAGAGAAAGAAGTGACGGCATGGATGTTTCACGCGATGGCGATACATGGCAATACCGGCCGCCAGACCTCATTTGAAACCGACCGGGCTCGTTTTCTCGGGCGCGGCAGGACTCCAGCCGATGCTCAGGCGCTGATGCCGGGCAGTGAATTAACGGGTCAGCAGGGAGCGGTGTTAGATCCCGTGTTATCAATTCGCCAGTCAGTGACGTTAAAAGCGGGAGAGACCGTCACCATCGATATGCTTTACGGTGTGACACTTCAGCGTGACACCACTATTGCGCTGATTGAGAAGTACCGTAACCACATCAGCGCCGATCGGGTGTTTGAACTGGCGTGGTCTCATAGTCAGGTCGCCTTGCGTCAGTTGAATATCCGCACCGAAGATACCAGCCTGTTTAATCAACTGGCCAGTGCCGTACTGTTTTCCAGTGCCGAAATGCGTGGCGAATCAGACGCGCTGATGCAGAACCGGCTGGGCCAGGAGTCATTGTGGCGCCATGCGATTTCGGGTGATCTGCCGATTCTTTTGGTTCGGATAGAAAACGATAATCAGCTCGACCTGGTCACCACGCTCATTCAGGCGCACCAGTACTGGCGACAAAAAGGGCTGACGGTCGATCTGCTCATCCTGAACAGCGATCAGGGCGGCTACCAGCAGAACCTGTTCAATCAGCTCACGACCCTGATCCCCGCCGGAGATGAACGACAGCAGGCGGACAAACCTGGCGGCATATTTATCCGCAAAAGCGAAAGTTTTTCTGCTGACGATCTGCAACTGTTGCTGAGCGTCGCGGCGGTCGTGCTGGAAGGCCGGAACGGCAGCCTCGCCGATCAGCTCAGCACGCTGTTAAAACCGGTGCGCACCCCGCCTGCTTTTGCGTTTCCATCGGTCAGTAAGACGCCGCCGCCTGCAGCCGTCACCATTTCGCCGGAGCGGTTGCAGTTTTTCAATGGTACCGGTGGCTTCAACGAGGACGGTAGCGAATATCACATCATTCTTTCCGGCCAGCAGCAGACGCCTGCGCCGTGGTGCAATGTGCTGGCCAACAGCCAGTTGGGCACCGTCATTTCCGAGAGTGGCCAGGGCTATAGCTGGTATGAAAACGCGCATGAATATCGTCTGACGCCCTGGCACAACGATCCCGTCAGTGACAGCTCTGGCGAAGCGCTTTATCTGCGTGATGAAGAGACGGGTGATGTCTGGTCGCCGACGCCGCTTCCGGTTCGCGGCAAGGGCGATTATCTGACCCGTCATGGCTTCGGTTACAGCAGTTTTGAACACACGGAGTATGGTATCAGCAGCACGTTAACGGTGTTCGTGGCAGAAGAGGCGCCGGTCAGACTTTCCCTGCTGACGCTGAGTAACCTCTCTGGCAAAACGCGTAATCTGTCGATTACCGGATACGTCGAATGGGTTCTGGGTGAGCTGGCGAGCCGCTCCGCAAGGCATGTGGTGACCTCCCCTGCCGCTATCGCCACAGGCAGCGCGGTTCTGGCCAGAAACTTTTATAACAGCACGGGCTCTGCGCGGACCGCTTTTTTTGCCGTCACAGGTACCCGGATTGCGTACAGCGGCAACCGGCTTGAGTGTCTGGGTCGTAACGGCACCACACGGCAGCCCGCGATGATGAATGTTCGTGGTCTTTCGGGTAACACCGGGGCAGGAATGGATCCCTGCGCCGCGCTGCAGACGCTGACGACACTGATTGACGGCGACAGCCGCAGCTTTGTTTTTGCCCTCGGCGTCGGGGAAGATGAGGGTGCAGTGACCGCGCTGATGCAGCAGTTCCTCTCCACCGGGGAGGCACAGAACGAGCTGACCAGGGTTAAACAGCACTGGCAGCAGCTACTGACTAAAGTGCAAATCCAGACACCGGCAGCGGAGGTCGATTTACTGGCAAACGGCTGGCTGCTGTACCAGACGCTGGCCAGCCGTTTGCTGGCGCGCAGCGGATATTACCAATCCGGTGGTGCCTTTGGTTTCCGCGATCAGTTGCAGGATACGCTGGCGCTGACCCACGCTGCCCCGCAGCGGCTGCGCGATCAGCTGTTGTTGTGTGCATCCCGCCAGTTTATCGAGGGAGATGTACAGCACTGGTGGCATCCGCCTGCTGGCCGTGGCGTCAGAACCCGCTGCTCCGACGACTACCTGTGGTTGCCCTATGCGCTGTGCCGCTATGTGCAGGCAACCGATGATATGGCGCTGCTGTCACAGCCAGTAAGTTACCTTGAAGGTCGCCTGCTGGCAGAGGACGAAGAGTCTGTCTATGAGCTTCCGGGCGTCAGTAAGATTAATGAAACGCTATGGCAGCACTGCGTACGCGCGGTTAACCACGCCCTTAATTTCGGCCAGCACGGCCTCCCGCTGATGGGCTCCGGGGACTGGAACGATGGTATGAGTACCGTCGGGATTGCCGGCAAGGGTGAAAGCGTCTGGCTCGGCTTCTTCCTCTATACGGTTCTGGACCGCTTTGCCGCGCTGGCTGCGCGGTTCGGCGATACCGATACCGCCCGCCACTGTCAGGAGCACGCGCAGACGCTCAAGACCGCGCTTAACCATGCGGCCTGGGATGGCGAATGGTATCTGCGCGGCTTTTTTGACAGTGGCCAGACGCTCGGTTCACATGCTGACAGTGAGTGCCGGATAGACGCCATTGCCCAGAGCTGGTCGGTACTCTCTGGCGCAGGCGAGGACGCCAGATGCCGGTCAGCGATGGCGGCGCTTTATCAGCATCTGGTTGATAAGGATAACCGGCTGATTAAATTGCTCACTCCGCCTTTCGATGGTGCAGGGCCAAATCCAGGCTACATTCGCGGTTATTTACCGGGCGTCAGGGAAAATGGCGGTCAGTACACCCATGGGGCTCTATGGGCGATTATGGCCTTTGCGGCGATGGGTGAGACAGAGCGCGCCTGGTCCCTGCTCTCCATGATTAATCCGATTAATCATAGTGGCAATCAACAGGATATGGCGATCTACAAAGCGGAACCTTATGTGATGGCTGCGGATGTGTATGCGGCCGAAGGCCACAGCGGGCGAGGCGGCTGGACCTGGTATACTGGTTCATCAGGCTGGGCCTATCAGCTTATCAGTGAGAGTCTGCTTGGGATAAGCCGGCGCGGCAACGCGCTGTCTCTTCGCCCACAGCTGCCCGCTGACTGGTCAGAGATAAAAATTGTCTACCGTGAGGGGGAAGGGATCTACAACATCCGGGTTACTCGCGGTGACAGCACCTATCAGCTGTGGCTGGATGGCAAACGGTGTGACGGCGACGAAATAGCGCTGGAAAGCCATAGCCAGGAACATCAGGTTGAAGTCTGGCTGGGCTCTGCGTCAGATTAAGTTAAACCTGACACTCCGCCTGCATCAGGTGAAAGAGGAGATTCAGTGACCTTTGCGAGCGAGCCGTTGAGCTGCCACCGGCGTCAGCACGGGCAGTTCAACGGCAGCGTTCTGGTGAATGGCGAGGGTTCAACCTGCCCACAATTATCTGTCGCCCTGCCCTGTTTTCCCGCGCGAAGCCCATGCTATCTTGTGGTTTTGATTTTTTCAGTGGGCAAAATTGATGACAAAGTTGCGGGTAGGGATCGTGTTTGGCGGGAAATCGGCTGAGCATGAGGTGTCGTTACAGTCGGCCAAAAATATCCTTGAGGCGATCGACAAAACCAGGTTTGACGTGGTGTTGCTTGGCATCGATAAGCAGGGACACTGGCGTCTTAACGATGCTTCAAACTTCTTACTGAACGCTGAAAATCCGGCGCTGATCGCGCTGAATCACGCCGCTGAAGATGTGGCGCTGGTGCCTGGTACGACTCAGCAGCAGATCATTACCCGTCATAACGCCCATCCGCTGTCGCAGATCGACGTTATCTTCCCGATCGTGCACGGTACGCTGGGTGAAGATGGCTCCCTGCAGGGCCTGTTGCGTATGGCCTCGTTACCTTTTGTCGGTTCCGACGTGCTGGGTTCTGCGGTCAGCATGGATAAAGATTTTACCAAACGCCTGCTGCGCGACGCCGGCCTCAACGTCGCGCCGTGGGTGAGCGTCACCCAGGCCCAGCGCGCACAGCTGGATGCCAGCGCAGTCATTGCCCGCTTTGGCCTGCCGCTGTTTATCAAACCCGCCAACCAGGGTTCATCAGTGGGCGTCAGCAAAGTGGACAGCATTGAAGAGTTTGATGCCGCGCTGGCGCTGGCCTTCTCCTTTGACCGCAAAGTGCTGATTGAGCAGGGTATCAAAGGCCGCGAGATCGAGTGTGCGGTGCTGGGCAACGATGCCCCCGAAGCCAGCCCCTGCGGTGAAGTGGTGGTGCATGACACCTTCTACTCGTATGACACCAAATATATCTCCGAGAGCGGTGCGCAGACGGTGGTCCCGGCGGCTATTACACCGGAAACCAGCGATGCGATTCGTGAGGTCGCCATCAAGGCCTTTACCGCGCTGGAGTGCTTTGGCATGGCGCGCGTCGATGTGTTTTTGACTGACGATGGCGAAATTATCGTCAACGAAGTGAATACCCTGCCCGGCTTCACCAATATCAGCATGTACCCGAAACTGTGGCAGGCGGCCGGACTCAGCTATCAGGATCTGATCAGTCGCCTGATCGACCTGGCGCTTGAACGCCACCAGCAGGCCAGTACCCTGAAAAGCAGCGTCAGCTGACAGAACCCGGCGGCGTGGCGTTATGCCACGTCGCTGGTGATGGCACGGTAGTTAACCGGCGAGGTCTGATTGCGGCCATTGCGTTTCGACAGATAGAGGTTTTTATCGGCTGCGGAGATCAGCCGGTTGATCACGCGGTGCCACTCCGGCGCCTCACCGGCACTGCCATGCGCCAGCCCCAGACTGACAGTGACCGTGGCCGTACTGCCCTGCAGCCAGAACTTCTCTTTCGCCATCTTCTGCCGGATGCTCTCAGCAAGAAAGTAGAGCTTTTCCGGATTCTGGTCGAACAGCACCACCACAAACTCTTCGCCGCCAAAACGGCAGATGCGCCCCTCTTTACCCACGACGCGCTGCATACGGCGGGCGATCTCTTCCAGCACACTGTCACCCGCATCATGACCAAAATTGTCGTTAATCGCTTTGAAGTAGTCGACATCCAGCAGGATCACCCCCGCCCGGCGGTCCGGAAAGATCGGCTCAGCACGCAGACTTTCATAGAGGCCGGAACGCGACAGCAGCCGGGTCAGGAAGTCATAGTTGGCGCGCAACGCCAGACGCTGGTTGAGCTGGCGAATCGCATCCATGCTCACCGCCACAATCAGCGGGCTGATCGCAATGGTCGCCACGCCCAGCCGTGCCGAGGTCAGATGGGTGATCGGCAGCATATTGTCATCGCCCTGGATATTCATCACGCCATGCGAAACCAGAATGATTTCGCTAATGCCGGTGAGCAAAATCACCAGGCTGGTGAGCGGCATCGGCAGCACGATGGCGCACCAGACCAGCGCCGGAACCGGGAACGTCAGGCTGCCTGCGCCGCCCATCATCGCGCCAATCATCAGCGAAAAAATCACGGCGACAACCGGTGCCAGTTTGCGCATCTGCATAAACTGCCGGGGCGACAGCGACGCCCAGTCGCGCGTCAGCAAAAAGGGCAGCAGCATCAGTCCGGTTGAGAACTGTTCGCTGAACCATTCGCCCCAGGCCGTCACCAGCCCGCTGTTGAAATCGGCCTGCTGCGCCAGTGCCCCCCAGCTGGCGCAGGCCAGTCCGGCCAGCAAACAGGCCGGAAAAATGCGCAGCACGCTGGTTATACGCTCGCTGCCGGAGTCGTGCTGAAGATGTTTTACCAGCAGCGTCACCGCCACCAGCACAAACAGAAGATTCGCCATATTGAGGGTAAAAGCAGAGAGCGCCCAGCCTGAAAAAACGGTGTCGTTAAACACCATCGCAGCAAAGGTGGCCAGGTAATAGCGGGTCTGATGCAGAAAAGGATTCCGGACGATCACGCCAGTGACGATCGCGTTGACCGGCCAGAACAGCGACAGCTCCTGTGGAAAGCGCAGGTGTCCGCCGATAAAGCAAAACAGCAACGTGATTAAAAACAGTGAAAATGCGTTCTTCTTAACGTTGTGCTCTTCAAACAGCTGTATGCGCATACATCCGGACCTTGTCACAGAGAGGCTGGCTGTCCACGCCAGCCTGGACAGGCGCGTGGTGTCAGAATGATTAAATCCTGAATATCCTCAATGTCATCCGGCGATAAAACCTCGTTTCATGGGCTAACTAAGAAAAGTTACCGTTTTGAGGCTAAACCCATCAGATGACAGCAGAAACTGGGGCTCTATTATGCATCGCAAATAAAAAAATCGGATATCCGAGATATCCGATTTTTGCTGTTCTGACGACTTTACCGTTGCGCTAACGCTATTTTACGGCAACCGGCCACTGACTCAGGCGAATGCCGCGTTTGTCGGCGTTATCGCCAAAATCTTTCAGCACCGCTTTGACGTCGGGATCGATATATTCCGCATTGTCATTATCAACGATGACTACGCTGTTCTCCGGGATCTCATCCAGCAATCCCTGCAGCTTTGGATTGTGCATAAAGGTCAGGTTCTGCTGAAAGCGCAGCACGTAGTGGTCGTCATAGCGGGTAAGCTGCAGCGCGTTGCGATGGCTTTTATAGATGCTATAGAGGATCTGCGTGGCGATGCCGATACCAATCCCGACCAGCATGCCAAGCGTGATAATACCGACGATGGTGGCCAGAAACGGCACATACTGCTGGGCGCCCATCCGGAACTGCTCAATAAACAGTTTGGGTGTTGCCAGCTTGTAGCCGGTATAGAGCAGTACGGCAGCGAGGCTGGCCAGCGGAATGGCGTTCAGCATCTCGCTGAACCACATACCGCAAATAAGCAGCAGCACACCGTGAATGAAGATCGACAGTTTGGTCTGCGCGCCCGCACTGACGTTAACCGAACTGCGCACAATCACCGCCGTGATCGGCATCGCGCCAAGGAAACCGGCCGCCAGGTTACCGATACCCTGCGCGAACATCTCTTTGTTGGGCGACGGCGCGGGCGTCTGAGGACGCAGTTTTTTCAGCGCTTCCTGACTCAGCAGCGTTTCCAGACTGGCGACCAGGGCTAAGGTCACCGCAACGACCCAGACCTGCGGATTCTTCCAGGCCATCCAGTCGGGCGTTTCCAGCTCTGCCACCAGCGCGGAAATGCTGTCAAAAGCGGGCAGCGAAATGCGCGCCAGACCGCTGGTCATCTCCGGGAACAGCCGTCCACCCACCACGGTAGCAAGGCAGCCTATCAGCACGGCAATCAGCGGCCCAGGGATCCAGGCCAGCGCTTTGATCCGTTTCACCGGTGCGGTGGTCCAGAGACATAAAATGGCCAGCCCGACACCCGCTACCAGAATCGCGGGCAGCGAGAAGGTCATCTCACCGGTCACCAGTGAAACCAGCTCCGCATCGCCCGCGGCACCCAGCGCCACCGGGATCTGCTGCATGATGAGCAGCAAACCGATCGCCGCCAGCATCCCTTTGATGACGCTGCCCGGCACCAGCGAAATAAATCGTCCGGCACGCAGCAGGCCAAACAGACATTGCAGTGCTCCAGCGATAATCAGCGCGGTGAGAAAGGCAGAGAAGCTGCCCAGTGATGCCATTGAGGCGACGACGATGGTGACCAGGCCTGCCGCCGGGCCGCTGACGGCAAACCGGGACGGACTCAGTGATGTGACCACCAGGCCGCCAATCACACCGGTCAGCAGACCGGCAAACGGCGGTAATCCGCTGGCCTGTGCGATGCCAAGACAGAGCGGTAAGGCGACCAGAAACACCACCAGACCCGCAGGAATGTCGCGACGCAGGGTATCGAGGTTCATAATGAAGGTTCCTCTGCAGATTGATGAATCAGCTCTTTAAGATGGCCGGAGCGCAGGTCATAAACACAACCAAACACCTCCAGTTCCTGGCCCGATTGCCAGATTTGCCGGACCGGTTCAGATTTCACCAGTCTGGCGAATTGCGCCTTAACGTTGGCCTCAACCAGCCGATCGAGCTGTTCACCCGGCTCCGCGTCTGAAGGGGGGCTTTCCGCCAGGCCATGCTGAATATCATGACGCAGCGTCTGAATGCGTCTCGCCAGCGCGCTCTCCTGCCCGTCCAGCACGCTGCCCGGCAGATTCTGCGCGGCTTCCACTCCACCGCAGCCATAGTGACCGCTTAATACAATGCGTTTTACACCGAGAAAAAAGAGCGCGTATTGCAGCACGCTCAGTAAATTGTCATCGTCCTCAATCACCATGTTGGCGATATTACGATGCACAAAGAGTTCGCCAGGATGGGAGCCGGTTAAGACTTCTGCCGGAACGCGACTATCAGAACAACCTATCCAGAGTGAGTGCGGCTTTTGCTGATGAAGGAATTTTTTAAAGTAGTCTGGATTACGCTGGCGGCGCTGTAATGCCCAACTGCGATTTTTCGCTAATAAGGGTTTAAGTGTCGTCACAATCATCTTCTCTCTACTACCGGGATGTCGCATCCTGGCTAACCACAAAGTGTATCGGCTCACAAATAAAGCATGAGCCGCCAGGTAAATAAGAACTGAGTCACAGAAAAAGGTTATAGCCGCTAACCATTACCAATGCACGAGCAATATTTCACAGCACTTTAACATCATGCTATTTGTCAATCCGGCGTCAGTAAGAGTCAGGGTTAAGTAAATTTAATTAAGCAGAAGAGAAGTGAAATAATTAGCGGTAATCATTTTAAATCTAACAATATCAATACATTAAAATATAAAAGATAATAAACTAAAGTTACTGCTGACAAAAAAATACAATCATTAAACAAGGGGATATTCACTGCCATACCAAACGCCCTGCTTTTTACCAGGAATACTCTTAATTAAAAAATTAACCATTAGCACGATCAACCGGCTTAATTGCTGATAGCCAGTCAGATATGCCTGATTTCAGATAAGAATGAAGCAAGAGATAATTAATTTAATTTGCAGCAAAATAGTGACGGGAGAAAGTAAATCAGGACCACGATTTAACAGAGCCTGACCCGGTCAGGCTCTTTTTCTTGACGAATTATTTACCGTTCCAGCTTTGCAGGCGCGATTCCCGCACTGACAGCTGCTGTTCCGGTGTCAGTTTATTGTAGTTTTCCGCCATTCCGCTCTCCCAGTCGCCGTAGAGCGGATTCGGCAGCACGATGAACTGCGTTCCAAACTGCTGATGGTTAAGATTCACAAAATCACGACGCGTCTGATTGCCCTGATGCCAGGTCGCGCCACCAAAATCGTTGAGGTTATCGCCTACGTAGAGCACCACGTTATAGCCGGCATTTTTAATGGCATCGAAACGCGCCTGCTTATTGGAGCTGTCAGTATTCAGACGTACCGTTTTATCGCTGACGTTGGGGAAGCCGAGCTGCTGCATATTAGCAACCGTGGCCGCGTAATCTTTCTGATCGCGGTTCGACACATAGAACAGCGTGCCGCCATTCTGTGTGACATGACGCGCAAACTCTATCGCGCCCGGCACCGCTTTCGCCTGCCGCGCCTGCGTCCAGGCTGACCAGGTTTTGCTGCTGAACGGCTGGCCGTTCTTCGCCTGCCACGCGCTGTAGGCGCTGTTATCCAGCATCGTTTCATCCAGATCGACAATCACCGCTTTGGGTTTGCCGGTCAGCGAGGGGGCCTGATCAAACGCCATACGCGCGGTATTAAATGCCTGCCAGGTCAGCGCCTGATATTCACCAGACTGCTGGAACCAGTTTACCGCCAGCACCGATTGCTGGCCGAGTTGCTGTTGCGCGGTCTGATGTGACGACGAGGCGCAGCCGGTAAGCAGCAGCGCGACCAGTCCGGATGCAGCCAGTTTTGCGGAGGTTTTCATCATTTCATCCTTAAGGTGAGAAAGGTCTGAGGAGAAGCTTCAAAAATGTAGCAGTTAACGTAAGCTGTGGGCAGCCCAACGCACGCTGTTATAACAGGAGATTCCTATGGCCGTGATCCCGCGCTCGCCATTGCTCGATTCGCTGGAGTGGCTCGAATATGCGTTTCAGCCAGCCGGAGAGCCACCACCCGCTGAGGCCGCCTATGGACATCAGCGCCACAGCGCGACCGTGGTCACCGATATCGAGAACATCCCACCCAAAAGCTGCGAGTCTGACGGCGTGATCGGCAGCGGGACGCGCCCGGTGGCGGTCTACACCGCCGACTGCCTGCCAGTGCTGTTCGCCGATCGCCAGCAGCGGATCGTGGCCGCGGTTCATGCCGGACTCAAAGGTACGCTGGCGGGTGTGCTGATCCGCGCGGTTGAAAAACTCTGCGAACAGGGCTGCGAGCCGCAGAACCTGATGGTGGCGATCGGTCCGGCGATGGGCCCCTGCTGTTATGAACTGGCCGAACCGCAGCTGGCGGAGATTACTCAGAACCCGGCATTGGCCAGCGGGCTGCGCTGGCACCAGAACCAGCCGGTTAATCCTCTGGCGCAACGTCCACAGGCCGCTGCCCGCCAGCAGGGTGTCTGGTTCGATCTGCCTGCGCTGGCAACACATTTGCTGGTGCAGGCGGGTGTGCCGGCTGCGCAGATCGATAACGTCAATGTCTGCACCTACTGCATGGCCGAGAGCGGTTCAAGCTACCGCTTCAATACTCACCACGGCAGCGGCTATCGCTCGCGCTATTCGTGGATCCGTCGACGTTAATGGGTTTTCTGGCATCGCGCTGACAGCAGATAGCGGAACCTGCACTGAGACGGGCGCTGACGCCTGTCGCAAAGCCACGCGGGCCATGGATGGCGGTCTTCACCTCTTTGCGCCAGGCACGGGCTAGCTCCGCCCACTCTTTGTCACTCACCTCACTCGCCTGCCGTTGTTTATGATTTCACTCACACCCTGACATTCTTTCACTTTTTTTTAACGCAGAAGTGGCTAGAGTGAACTCATCCGACCACTTTACCGTGAGTGATTATCATGTCCGTCAATCCTGACTATCCTGCGCTATTTACGCCGCTGGACCTTGGCTTTACCCGACTGAAAAACCGCTTTCTGATGGGGTCGATGCACACCGGACTGGAAGAACATCCGGATGGTGCAGCCCGGCTGGCGGCTTTTTACGGCGAGCGGGCGCGTGAAGGTGTCGCGCTGATCGTCACCGGCGGCATCGCCCCCAATGCGCAGGGTGTCACCACCGCGCATGGCGCGATGCTCACCGACGAGACGCAATGTGACTGGCACCGGCAGATCACGGAGGCGGTGCATCAGCACCAAGGCAAAATCGCCCTGCAGATCCTGCATACCGGCCGTTACAGCTATCAGCCCGATCTGGTTGCGCCCTCGGCACGCCAGGCGCCGATTAACCCGTTTACGCCACAGGCGATGAGCGAGGCGGCGATTGAACAGACCATTGATGACTTTGCCCGCTGCGCCCGACTGGCACAGCAGGCGGGCTACGATGGCGTGGAAATCATGGGTTCCGAAGGCTACCTGATTAATCAGTTTCTGGTGAAGCACACCAATCAGCGCACCGACCGCTGGGGTGGCGACTTCCGGCAGCGGATGCAGTTTGCGCTGGCGATTACCCGCGCCGTTCGCGCCGCGACCGGCGACGCCTTTATCATCATCTTCCGGCTGTCGATGCTCGACCTGATCGAAGAGGGCAGCACGCTGGAGGAGACGCTGTTGCTGGCGGGCGAGCTGGAGCAGTACGGCGTCACGCTGTTCAATACCGGCATTGGCTGGCACGAGGCGCGCATCCCGACCATCGCCACCTGCGTGCCGCGTGCGGCCTTTGCGTGGGTGACGCAGCGCCTGCGTGAACAGGTGAAGGTGCCGGTCATCGCTACTAATCGCATCAACCATCCCGCCGTCGCCGAGCAGCTGTTGCAGTCGGGCTGCGCCGATATGGTGTCGATGGCGCGCCCTTTTCTCGCCGATCCCGCCTTTGTCACTAAAGCCCAGCGCGGTGAACCGGACAGCATCAACACCTGCATTGCCTGTAATCAGGCCTGCCTCGATCAGGTGTTCGCCGGTAAAATCACCTCCTGCCTGGTCAATCCGCGCGCCTGCCACGAGTCGCTGATGCCGGTCATCGCCAGCACCGCCCCGCGCAGGCTGGCCGTAGTGGGTGCCGGTCCGGCCGGCATGGCGTTTGCGCTGCAGGCGGCCCAGCGCGGCCATCAGGTAACACTCTATGAGGCCGCGCCGGAGATAGGCGGCCAGTTCAATCTTGCCCGGCTGATCCCCGGCAAATCGGAGTTCAGCGAAACGCTGCGCTATTTCCGGCATGAGCTGGCGGCCGCAGGCGTGACGGTTCAGACGGGCAGTCGGGTGACGGCGGATCAGCTGAGTGACGCCGATGAAGTGGTACTGGCGACCGGCATTCAGCCGCGTACGCCTGACATTCCGGGCATCGACCACCCCAGCGTGCTGAGCTACCTGGAGGTGCTGCGCGATAAGCGCCCGGTGGGTAAACGGGTAGCGATTATCGGCGCCGGCGGGATTGGCTTCGATGTGGCGGAGTATCTGTCACAGCCATCCCATGACGAAGATCTGGCGGCGTTTTATGCCGAATGGGGCATCGACCACAGCCTGACGCAGCGTGGCGGTGTGATGAAACCCGAGCCGCCTGCCGCGTTACGGCAAATCTGGCTGCTGCAACGCCGATCGGGAAAACCGGGTGCCGGGCTGGCAAAAACCACCGGCTGGATCCATCGCGCCAGTCTGCAGGCGCAGGGCGTTGAGATGTGGGGCAGCGTTGAGTATCTGGCGATTGATGACAGCGGCCTGCATCTGCGGCGCAACGGCGAAACGCTGTTGCTGGAGGTCGATAACGTGATTATCTGTGCCGGACAGGAGCCGCAGCGCGAACTGGAAGCCGCGCTGCGTGCAAAAGGACAGAGGGTAACAGTCATCGGCGGTGCGGATGTGGCGCAGGAGCTGGATGCGCGCCGTGCGATTGCGCAGGCGACGCAACTGGCATTAACCGTCTGACTAGCGCATTTTCACCGCGCGCAGCACCACGAACTTCTGGTTAGAGGCGATCAGCGTACAGTTACCAAACAGCTTCTTCAGCTTGTGGTGATAATCGAGGTGGCGGTTGCCGACAATGCGCAACTCGCCGCCATACTGAAGGCAGCGTTTGGCATCGCGGAACATCTGCCATGCCAGGTGATCGGTCACCGCGTGCTGCTGGTGGAACGGCGGGTTGCACAGCACCGCGTGCAGCCGATCCGACGGATAGCCACTCAGCACATTGTTCACCAGGAACTGACAGCGTGACAGATCCTCAGGACGGTTCACTTCCACATTAAGCTTGCTGGAGGCGACCGCCATGTAAGACTCATCAAGGAAATGCACTTCGGCCTGCGGGTTCTGCTCCAGCGCCACCAGCCCCACCACGCCGTTACCACAGCCGAGATCGACAATCTCGCCCTCAATGTTTTCCGGCAGATGCTGCACAAAGAGCCGTGCACCGATATCCAGCGAAGCGCGCGAGAAGACGTTGGCGTAGTTGTGAATCTGATAAGGGGTACCATCCAGCGGCCAGACCAGCGTCGGCGTGGCCTCACGCAGTTCAGGCTTGCTGAACTGGCTGTAGATCAGACGCGCTTTTTTCCACGCCAGTGAGGTTTTGGTTTCACCAATGATCTGTTCGAACAGCTGCAGGGTAGAGTTATGGATCTCTTTGGCGCGCGCCGCCGCCAGAATCACCGTATCAGGCGTGACGACTTCGCGAATGGCGCGCAGCTGGTGCTCAAGCAGCGCCAGGGTTTTAGGCACCTTGATCAGCACAGCCGCAGGTGAAGCAGGCAGTTCAGCCAGGCTATCAACAAAGTGAACGTCGCTGTCATCCAGCCCATTAAAGGTCAGATTCTGACGGGCGGCCTGCTGGCTCAGCCAGGAGTCGCTGACGTGCCAGACGGTACGCGGATTCAGGGCGCAGGTTAATGCCCCGAAACTGTCGTTGAAGACCAGCACCGGCCCCTCTGGCAGCGCCTGCTGTAACAGATATTCATCAGCCGCATCCCAGGCTTGTAATGGACTTTCGTCACGCATCTGCGGGAAGCGATGCAGGATCAGTGTGCGATCGTTCAGTTCAAGTTGGCTCATGAATTCTCCGGCGTGGTACACTTTGGTTGATTTTCGCCCCAAAATCGGGGGCGCAGTATACTGTCTTTCGCCTGGAATCCCTAATGTCCTCACTGATCTACCTTCAGGGTTATCCTGCACCCCTTCTTGAGCAGGTTCAGTCGCTGATCGCCCATCAGCGCTTAGGTGCGTTCCTGCAGGAACGTTATCCCGACACCCACGACGTGATGAGTGATAAAGCGCTGTATGACTACACGCAGGCGCTGAAAAATCGCTATATGCGCAATGCGCCGCCGATCAGCAAAGTGATGTGGGATAACAAGATTAAGGTGATGAAGCATGCACTCGGGCTGCACACAGCCATCTCACGGATTCAGGGCGGTAAGCTTAAGGCGAAAGCGGAAATTCGTATCTCGACCTTTTTCCGCCTCGCGCCAGAGCCGTTTCTGCGGATGATCGTGGTGCATGAGCTGGCACACCTTAAAGAGAAAGATCACGATAAGGCGTTCTACCAGCTCTGCTGCCATATGGAGCCGGATTATCACCAGCTCGAATTTGATGCGCGACTGTGGATGACGGACCAGGCGATGCGCGGCAACGCGGCTTAAAGAAACTCCTGCGCTTTCTGAATCAGGCTGGTTTTGGTCAGCGCGCCCAGAAAGCGCCGTTCCTGCGGATTGTTGAGCACCGGCAACCGCTCCAGCGTCACCGCCGCAAAGGCTTCCCATCCCTCACGCATACTCTGATTCTGATACACCACCGGGAAATCCTGATCCATCACGCACTCCACCGGTGAGTCGAGGGTGATCTCCTGTGCCAGCACCCGGCGCGAAATTTCATGAATCGAGACCACGCCGAGGAAAGCGCCCGCGGCGTTGATCACATAAACATAGCGTTCACGCTTCAGGGAGCTGACCGCCAGCGCCTGCCCCACCGACTCCTCCGGCTGCAACGCCGCACCCGCAATAATCAGCTCGGCAATGCGCATATTATCGAAATCATATTTCGCTTCTGAACGGCTGAAGTGATGACTCACGATCGGATAGGTACTGGCGGATTGCAGGCGATAGACCACCATCGACGCCAGCACGGTAGCGATCATCAGCGGAAACAGCAGGCTGCTGTTGAGCGTCATCTCCAGCACCATCAGCATCGCCATCAACGGCGCCTGACTGACCGCCGCCAGCACCGCCGCCATACCAATCGCGGCATAGAGCAGCACATTGCCAAGCGGCAGATGCAGCGCCGCCCCCACCGTCGCGATGATCACCCCCAGCAGCGCGCCAATCAGCAGCGAAGGGGTAAAGAGTCCGCCGACGGCGTTCGAGCCTACCGACAGGCTGGTAGCAAGGGTTTTCAGCACCAGCAATAGCAGCAGACCCGGCAGCAGGTAGTGCCCTGCCATCACTTTGACGATCACCTCGTAGCCGTTGCCGAGGATATCAGTGGAGATCAGCGCCAGTAAGCCGACCGCAAAGCCGCCCGCCCCGAGGCGCAGCGGCAGTGAGGCGACCCGGCTGAACAGCACTTTGCTGCGGGCGATGCATTTAATCACGATCCAGCCCGCCAGCCCGGCGCACAGACCAATCACCACCGTCATCAGCAGGCTGCTGAGATCCATAGCGAAGTTCGCGTCTGCCAGCGGATAGAGCGCGCTGCGAAAACCCAGCGTCCACATGGTCATCACTGCCGTGGCGGCTGCGATGATCAGGGGGATCAGCCGCTGCAACGCAGAAATGCCGAAGGCGATTTCCGCCACAAAAATCGCCGACGCCAGCGGCGCATGGTAAACCGAGGCGAGGCCCGCCGCCGCCGCCATCGCCACCACGTCACTGTTTTTCAGGTTAAGTGAGGCCGGTAACAGGCGACCAATCGCACTGCCGCACAGTGCCGAGAGCTGCACCATCGGCCCCTCTTTACCTATCGACGCGCCGCTGCCAATACTGGCAATCGACGATAAGGCGCGGAACAGTGAGGTCCGGGTCGGCACCGCATCGAGCCGGGCGTTGATCACTTCAAGGTAATCCGTTTTCACCGTCTGCTGCTGCTCAATGGCAACGGCATAACGCAGAAAATAGCCTGCCAGAACGCCGCCCGCCCCCACCAGCAGGGGCCAGAAGATCCACGGCCAGAGATGCAGGGATTCGGTTATTTCGCCACTGCGGGCAAACAGCAGATGGTTGATCAGTTCAATCACGCCGCGGAAAGCCAGCGTCACCAGCGACGCCGCACACCCGACCGGAATGGCGATCAGAAGTGTGGTCCAGTTTAATGCGTGCTTACTTGCTTTCACCTGCGCTCCCTGGTTGGTACATAAACATCATCGCTTCCGCATATTATTGGAATGCGGATCGCAGGATCAATCCCTGCCCGCCCGGCACCATTGCACAGCGTGGGTGAGATGTTACTCTGCCGCTTTACAGTTGCCGGAGAGATGACGTGATTCGTTTTGCCATTGTGGGAACAAACTGGATTACACGCCAGTTTATTGATGCCGCTCATGAAACCGGAGCGATGAAGCTCTGTGCGGTCTATTCACGCAGTCAGCAGCAGGCTGAAGCCTTTATCGCCGATTATCCCTGCAAACAGGCCTTTACCTCACTGGAAGCGCTGGCCGCCAGCCCGGAGATCGATGCGGTCTATCTGGCCAGCCCCAACGCCCTGCACTGCCAGCAGGCGCTGCTGTTTATGTCGCACGGCAAGCATGTGATTTGCGAAAAACCGCTGGCCTCTAACCTGGCAGAAGTGGAGCAGATGATCGCCTGCGCCCGTGAGCATCAGGTGGTGCTGTTTGAGGCATTTAAAACTGCCAGCCTGCCGAATTTCCTGCGGCTGCAGCAGGCACTGCCTGACGTGGGTAAACTGCGAAAAGCGCTGCTGAATTACTGCCAGTACTCCTCACGTTACCCACGCTATCTCAACGGCGAGAACCCCAATACCTTTGATCCGCGCTGGTCGAATGGCTCAATTATGGATATCGGTTATTACTGCCTGGCCTCGGCGGTGACGCTGTGGGGCGAGCCAGATCGCGTGCAGGCCAGCGCGACTTTGCTTGCAAGCGGCGTGGACGCGCACGGCGTGGTGGTGCTGAGTTACGGTGATTTCGACGTGACGATTCTGCATTCGAAGGTGAGTGATTCCAGCCTCCCCAGCGAGATTCAGGGTGAAGCGGGCGCGCTGGTGATAGAGAAGTTATCGGAGTGCCAGCAGCTGACTTTTGTGCCACGGGGCGCGGAAAAGCAGACGCTGAACCAGCCGCAGCATATCAATACCATGCTGTATGAGGCCGCCGCTTTTGCCCGGCTGGTTGAGCAGCGCCAGGTGGACCACCCTTCGCTTGAGGTTTCGCGGATTACTGCATCGCTGCTGACTGAGATACGCCGCCAGACCGGCGTGATCTTCCCGGCCGACCAGGCTGCTGTGTAAATATTTCTAAATATGTCTGAGAGGTGTTGCTTCCTGTGCAGCTAAACCGTAACTTACCCTCCTGCAAAGGGGAGTAACTTGTAAGCTGATTGATCGTCATTACGATGCGAAAGCATCCGGTCATCAGGCAACCCGGAATCAATTTCTGTGTTGTAAGTGAGACCTTGCCGGAAGGCGAGGTTTGCTTACACAAAAATAAGCGGCTGACGTCTTCTGACTTCAGCCGTTTTTTTTTATTTTTCGGACAGGATACGAATATGCAAACTGTGGGTACGCCTTTACTGTGGGGCAGCTTTGCGGTTGTGGTGCTTATCATGCTGGCTATCGACCTGCTGTTGCAGGGACGCCGTGGCGCGCAGACCATGTCTTTCAAGCAGGCGGCTATCTGGTCGCTGATCTGGGTTTCAGTCTCACTGCTGTTCAGCGCCGCCTTCTGGTGGTATCTGGAGGGCAGCGCAGGACGTGAAGTTGCTAACACGCAGACGCTCGCCTTCCTGACCGGTTACGTGCTGGAAAAAGCGCTGGCGGTGGATAACGTCTTCGTCTGGCTGATGCTGTTCAGTTACTTCTCTATTCCGGCCAATCTGCAGCGCCGGGTGCTGATCTATGGAGTATTAGGCGCTATCGTGCTGCGTACCATCATGATCTTCGCCGGTAGCTGGCTGGTCACGCAGTTCAGCTGGATCCTCTATGTGTTCGGTGCCTTCCTGCTGTTCACCGGTGTGAAAATGGCGCTGGCGAAAGAGGATGACGGCGCGGTGGGCGAAAAACCTGTGGTGCGCTGGCTGCGTAAGCATCTGCGCATGACTGACGATCTCGACGGCGAGAAGTTCTTCACCCGCAAAAACGGCGTGCTGTTTGCGACGCCACTGCTGCTGGTGCTAATCATGGTGGAAATCAGCGACGTGATCTTTGCGGTCGACAGTATCCCGGCGATCTTCGCCGTGACAACCGACCCGTTTATTGTGCTGACCTCAAACCTGTTCGCTATCCTGGGTTTGCGTGCCATGTACTTCCTGCTGGCAAACGTGGCGGAACGGTTCTCAATGCTGAAGTATGGCCTGGCGATTGTGCTGGTGTTCATCGGCTTTAAGATGCTGATTGTCGACCTCTACCATATCCCGGTCGGTATCTCGCTGGGTGTGGTCGGTGCCATTCTGGCATCAACTCTGCTGATTAATGCCTGGGTTAACCGCTAAAGAGACCAGAAAAAGCTCGCACCATAATTACCTGCAGGGGCAGCGGATGCCCCTGTTTTATTTTGTGGCAGCCTGTCACGCCATTTCATCCCTCTGTCACACTTCCACTATCCAGCATAATAAAAATCTGACCTGCTCCACAGTGACAGAACTTTCTCTTTTCTCGTCCGATCTTTTCCTTATACTCCGCCGGGCAAACCGTTTTAGCCGATGCAAAACATCGCGTCTGAAACTACATCCGCGACAAAATATAGAAAATATTATGCAGAAAACTCTCTCCGCACGTCTGGGTACGCTGCTCGCCGGTAGCCTGGTGAAGCAAATCATGATTGGGCTGATCGCCGGTGTGGCGCTCGCCTGGATTTCACACGATGCCGCGATCGCGGTCGGTCTGCTGGGTGAACTGTTTGTCAGTGCGCTGAAAGCGGTCGCGCCATTGCTGGTACTGATGCTGGTGATCGCCTCGATTGCCAACCACCAGCAGGGCCAGAAGAGCAATATCCGGCCGATTATTATGCTTTATCTGCTGAGCACCTTTTTCGCGGCGGTGGTCGCGGTGGTCTTCAGCCATCTGATCCCGCAGACGCTGACGCTGGCGGTGGGCACCACGGAAATCACACCACCATCCGGCATTACCGAAGTATTACGCGGACTGCTGATGAGCATGGTGTCGAATCCCATCACGGCCCTGATGAACGCCAACTACATCGGCATTCTGGTGTGGGCAATTGGGCTCGGGCTGGCGTTCCGTCACAGCAGTGACACTACCCGCGCCTTTCTCAATGATGCCTCGCATGCGGTGACCTGGCTGGTACGCTGCGTGATTCGCTGCGCGCCGATCGGTATTTTCGGTCTGGTGGCCTCGATCCTCGCGTCTACCGGCTTTGGCGCGCTGTGGCAATATGCCCATCTGCTGACGTTACTGATCGGCTGTATGCTGCTGATGGCGCTGGTGGTGAACCCGCTACTGGTGTTCTATAAAATCCGTCGCAACCCCTACCCACTGGTCTTCACCTGCCTGCGCGAAAGCGGCGTGACCGCCTTCTTTACCCGCAGTTCTGCCGCCAACATTCCGGTAAATATGGCACTGGCGAAACGTCTGGATCTGGATGAGGATACCTATTCGGTGTCGATTCCGCTGGGCGCAACCATCAGTATGGCGGGGGCATCGATTACCATTACCGTGCTGACGCTGGCCGCGGTGCATACGCTGGGGATCAGCATTGATGTGCCGACGGCAATTCTGCTGAGTCTGGTGGCGTCACTCTGTGCCTGTGGTGCATCTGGCGTGGCGGGCGGTTCGCTGCTGCTGATCCCGGTGGCCTGTAACATGTTCGGCATTCCGAATGATCTGGCAATGCAGGTGGTGGCGGTCGGCTTTATTATCGGCGTCCTGCAGGATTCGGCGGAAACCGCGCTGAACTCTTCAACCGATATTCTGTTTACCGCAGCTGTCTGTCAGGCAGAAGCGGAGCGCGAAACCAGCCGGGCTTAACCTTTCAGATAGCTCAAAAGCTCAAAGAGTGGGTGGTAGAGTCCGAAGAGCAAAGCGTCCCGCGCCAGGGAAGGCGCGGGCCGAGCGAGCAGGGATGCTTTAAGCGACTTTGCGATCGGACTCTGCCACCCACGAAGGGCACAGGATTAACCGACGGTAATGACAATATCAGGATCGCCATTGTTTGCCTGACAAACTATAGCGTCACACCGCTTTTGAAAATCGCCAGCTCGCGGAAATCGTTCTTCTCGTTGTTGGTCGGCTGACCGCTGGCAATCGCCACAATGCTGTCGACAAAGTCTTCCAGCATCGCATCCATACTCATTCCCTCGATCAACCGTCCGGCATTAAAGTCGATCCAGTGCGGCTTCTTCTCCGCCAGCGGTGTGTTGGTGGCCAGCTTAACCGTCGGCACAAAACCGCCATAAGGCGTGCCGCGTCCGGTACTGAACAGCACCATGTGGCAACCGGCACCTGCCAGCGCACTGGTGGCGACCGCATCATTGCCCGGCGCACTCAGCAGATTCAGCCCCGGCGTTTTTAACCGTTCGCCATACTTCAGCACATCGACCACCTGGCTCTGCCCCGCTTTCTGAGTACAGCCCAGCGACTTCTCCTCCAGCGTGGTGATACCGCCCGCTTTGTTGCCTGGCGACGGGTTTTCGTAGATCGGCTGCTGGTGATCGATAAAATACTGTTTGAAGTCGTTGATCATCGCCACCGTTTTGCTGAAGGTCTCCTCGTCGCGACAGCGACTCATCAGAATCCGTTCTGCGCCAAACATTTCCGGTACTTCGGTCAGTACGGTGGTGCCGCCATTAGCGATCATCTGGTCCGAGAAACGTCCCAGCAACGGATTGGCGGTGATGCCAGACAAACCATCTGAACCGCCGCACTCCAGACCAAACTTCAGCTCGCTGAGTTTGCCCGGCTCGCGCTGGTCGTGACGCATTTTTTCATACAATGCGTGCAGCCGCTCCAGCCCGGCTTCCACCTCATCGTCATGCTGCTGGCACACCATAAACTCGACCCGGTCGCTTTCAAACGCGCCGAGGGTGTCACGGAAAGCATCAACCTGATTGTTTTCGCAGCCGAGACCAATCACCAGCACCGCGCCAGCATTAGGATGGCGCACCATATTCTGCAGCATGGTGCGGGTGTTTTCGTGATCCTGCCCCAGCTGCGAACAACCGAAGGTATGGCTGAACAGGAACGCGCCATCGATATCTTCTGCATCCTGCGTCTCCTTCAGAAAGCGCTGCAGGATCTGACGCGCAATGCCGTTGACGCAGCCGACGGTCGGCAGGATCCACAGCTCATTGCGGATGCCAACCTCGCCGTTAGCACGACGGTAGATCTGCACCTCACGGTCACCCGGCTGCGGCGGCAGCGTCACAAACTCGGGCTGATACGCATATTGATCCAGATCGCTGAGATTGGTGCGGGCGTTCTGCGAATGGATTAACTCACCGGCGGCCACAGGCTGCGTGGCATGGGCAATCGGCAGCCCATATTTGATCACCAGCTCATCCTGCGCGATAGGCTGCAGGGCAAATTTATGCCCGCGTCCGACCGCCTGTTGCACCGCCACACGCAGTGGCGGCAGCTCTATCGTGGCGCCCGCGTCTAAATCACGTAACGCCACGGCGACATTGTCGCGGGGATCAATTTTGATTGCGTCTTGCATAGCGTTATCTCAGTTGGCTCAGCGCCTCACGCATTCCGTGGGCGATGATATTTTGCAGGTGTTGGGTGACAGCCGCAGCCAGTCCGGGCTGACGGGTTAAATCTTCACCCCAGTGTTGCGCGTCGCTGAGTACGCCGTTCACCAGCTGTTGCGGTGACAGCTGATCCGCATCAAGTGCTTTCCAGGCGTCGGCGTAGCGCTGTAACCACTGCGGCTCGTCCTGCAATGGCCAGCTCTTGCCAGCTGACTCGCCGCGATAAAAAGCGATCAGTGCGGCCAGCGCAAAGGTGATGTGTGTCGGCCACTCGCCGGTTTGCTGATGCGCGGCAAGGAGTGGCGTCAGCAGACGGGTGCGGAATTTAGTCATGCCATTAAGGGCAATCGACAGCAGCGCGTGGCGAATAAACGGATTGCGGAAACGACGCTGTACCGCATCGGCAAACGCGTGCAGTTCATCGGCAGGCAGATCCAGCGTCGGGATCACTTCGTGACGCAGCAGGTTATCCACAAATCCGGCGATAGCCGGATCGGCCATCGCCTCTCCCACACTCTCAATACCGGCCAGAAACGCGACCGGCACCATTGCAGTGTGCGCGCCATTGAGAATGGCCACTTTCTGCGCTTTATAGGGCGCGATGTCATCCACATGCCGAACCTGCGGCGACAGTGCCGCCAGCTTCAGTTCATTAAACAGCGCCGACGGCCCCTGAATCACAAACTGATAGTAGACTTCGCCCGCCACCAGATAGCGATCTTCATAACCCAGCTCGCGTTGCAGCTGCTCGCTTTCCGCCGGGAAGCCGGTGACGATGCGGTCGACCAGAGTGTTATAGAACGCGCAGTGCTGATGAACCCAGGTTTTAAATTCTGAGGGCAGATGCCACTGATCGGCGTAGCGCAGCACCAGATCGCGCAGCGTGTCGCCGTTATGGTCAATCAGCTCGCACGGCACCACCAGCCAGCCCCGGTCGCTGGCGCCATTGAAGTGGGAATAGCGCGCCCACAGCAGTTGCGTCAGTTTGCCAGGGAAACTGCTGGCGGGCTGATCGGTAAGCTGATCCTTGCCGACAAAGGCGATGCCCGCTTCGGTGGTATTGGAGAAGACCATGCGCAGATCAGGATTACGGGCCAGCGCCATAAATTCGCCGAACTGCTGCCAGGGCTGGATTTCACGGTTGAGGCTGCGGATCAGCCGGGTTTCGCTGACCTGCTCGCCCTGATCGTTCAGCCCGCGGATCAGCGTGGTGTAGAGTCCATCCTGCTGATTCAGGCTGTCGCTGACTTCACGGTTGCGCGGCCGCACCACCACGATCCCGGCATCGGTGCCCTGATGTTCATTCAGCCAGTCGATCTGCCAGTCAATAAAGGCGCGCAGGAAGTTGCCTTCGCCGAACTGGATCACCCGGTCGCGATAGACGGCGCCCGGGAAGTCGTGACGGTTTAGCCTTTTCATTATCAGGCTCCCAGCTCGATGCCGAAGTAATCGCGGGCATTGTTGAAGCAGATGTTCTGTACCATCTGGCCTAACAGTGCTTCATCGGCTGGCGCTTCACCCTGCTCCACCCAGCGTCCCATCATCTGGCACAGCAGGCGGCGGAAATATTCGTGGCGGGTGTAGGAGAGGAAGCTGCGGCTGTCGGTCAGCATGCCGACGAAACGGCTCAGCAGACCAATCTGCGCCAGCTGCGTCATCTGACGCTGCATACCATCCAGCTGGTCGTTGAACCACCAGGCTGAACCGAACTGCATCTTGCCCGCCTGACCTTCGCCCTGGAAGTTGCCCGCCATGGTGGCCAGCACTTCGTTGTCGCGCGGGTTCAGGCAGTAGAGAATGGTTTTAGGCAGCGCATTATTGAGATTCTGCGCGCCCAGCAGGCGTGCCAGCGGTTCCGCCAGCGGCTGGTCGTTGATCGAATCGAAGCCGACATCAGGCCCCAGCAGCTGGTACTGGCGCGGATTGGTGTTGCGGAGTGCGCCAATGTGATACTGCTGGACCCAGCCACGGCGGGCATATTCGCTGCCCAGCCAGACCAGCACCGCCGTTTTAAACTGTGCCGTTTCCTGCGGGTTGGGCGCGGCGCCGCTTCGACGACGCGCCAGAATCGCATCCAGCGTGGCGTCATCCGCCTCGGCGTAGCAGACCACATCCAGCGCGTGATCGGAGACTTTACAGCCGTGCGCCGCGAAGTGATCCAGCCGCTGATGCAGTGCGCTGCGCAGATCGTCAAAACGCTGCACGCTGATGTCCGTCAGCTGCTCCAGCGTCTCGATCCACGGCAGGAAGGTTTCCGCTTCGATATTAAACGCTTTGTCCGGACGCCAGCTCGGCAGCACTTTAACGCTGAAGCTGGCATCGTCTGCCAGCGCGCGGTGATGGCGCAGGTCATCCAGCGGATCGTCAGTGGTGCCCACCATCTTCACCTTCATCTGCTGCATGATGCCGCGCGTGGTAAAGCTATCCTGCGCCAGCAGTTCATTGCAGCGATGCCAGATGCTATCAGCCGTTTTCTCAGAAAGCAGCGTATCGGTGATACCGAAAGGCCGGCGTAACTCCAGGTGGGTCCAGTGATAAAGCGGGTTGCCGATAGTGTGTGGCACGGTGCGCGCCCAGGCGTCAAATTTTTCACGATCGCTGGCGTTACCGGTACAGAACGCCTCAGCCACACCGTTGGCGCGCATGGCCCGCCACTTATAGTGATCGCCCTTCAGCCAGATGTCATAAAGGTTGGCGAAGCGATAATTTTCGGCAATCTGCTGCGGCGGCAAGTGGCAGTGATAGTCGAAAATCGGCTGATCCTTTGCATAGTCGTGATAGAGACGACGGGCGAATTCGGTATCCAGCAAAAAATCTTCGGTCATGAAACGTGACATACATGCTTCCTCATCGACTGAACCACTGATGGCCCAAAGTTATCATACCAATTTTAGTGCGTTACGGATTTATTTGCGATCCTGCTCACATAAACGGCGGTAGCTGGCTGCCGTTATGGACGTTTTTGTCGCCCGTATCGCGCTAAATGGCTGTCATTACGCAGGTTTCCAGTATCCCACAGTGCAGAAAGGGTTTTTGTGATGGCTCTCAACTTTTAAAGTTGTATAACAAGTTAGGCTCTCGCCCCATCGTGAGGTCGTTAGCGACTCACAAATGGCAAGGTTATAACAGGGTTGCTTTTACAGAACCTGCGGGCGTGAGCAGAGCTGCATCACGTGCTGTCCCGCTCCAGATAACAACAGCGGCAAGACCGCATACAGAACTGGAAGAGGTAGAGGATGCGTAAGATCAAAGGGTTACGCTGGTACATGATTGGACTGGTGACGCTCGGTACGGTGTTGGGGTATCTGACCCGTAACACCATTGCCGTGGCGGCCCCGACATTAATGTCAGAGCTGCATATCACCACGCAGCAGTACTCCTACATAATTGCGGCCTATTCAGCCTGCTACACGCTGATGCAACCGGTGGCAGGTTATGTACTGGATCTGCTCGGCACCAAGGTCGGCTACGCGGTGTTTGCTATTATGTGGGCGATTTTCTGTGCCGCTACGGCGATGGCGGGCAGCTGGGGCGGACTGGCGCTGGCACGAGGCGCAGTCGGTGCGGCTGAAGCGGCGATGATCCCGGCCGGACTGAAAGCGAGCAGCGAATGGTTCCCGGCTAAAGAGCGTTCGGTCGCCGTGGGCTACTTTAACGTGGGTTCGTCTATCGGTGCGATGCTGGCTCCGCCGCTGGTGGTCTGGGCGATTGTGGCGCACAGCTGGCAGATGGCATTTATCATGACCGGTGTGCTGAGCATGGCCTGGGCACTCAGCTGGCTGGTGTTTTACAAACACCCGAAACAGCAGAAGAAGCTGAGCGATGAAGAGCGCGACTATATTATCTCCGGTCAGGAAGCGCAGCATCAGACCGGCAACACCCGCAAAATGTCAGCACTGGAGATTATTCGTAACCGCCAGTTCTGGGGTATTGCCCTGCCGCGTTTTCTGGCAGAACCGGCGTGGGGAACGTTCAACGCCTGGATTCCGCTGTTTATGTTTAAGGTTTACGGCTTCAATCTGAAAGAGATTGCGATGTTCGCCTGGATGCCGATGCTGTTCGCGGACTTCGGCTGCATCCTGGGTGGCTATCTGCCGCCGCTGTTTCAGCGCTGGTTCGGCGTTAACCTGATCGTCTCCCGCAAGATGGTCGTGACGATGGGTGCGGTGTTAATGATTGCGCCGGGCACCATCGGCCTGTTCACCAGCCCCTACGTCGCCATTGGTCTGCTGTGCATCGGCGGGTTTGCGCATCAGGCCCTCTCTGGCGCGCTGATCACCCTCTCCTCAGACGTTTTCGGCCGCAATGAAGTCGCTACGGCTAACGGCTTGACCGGCATGGCAGCCTGGACCGCCAGTACCATGTTTGCGCTGGTGGTAGGCGCACTGGCCGATACGCTGGGCTTCAGCCCGCTGTTTGCCGCGCTGGCGGTGTTTGATCTGCTGGGTGCCGTCGTTATCTGGACGGTTCTGAAAAATAAACCCATTTCAGAGCTGAATGCCGAAGCCGTTATTCCGCAGGCCAGCGCCGTTCGCAGTTGATCTGCCGGGCTGGCGCAGGCCAGCCCATTTCCTCGCACCTCCTGAAGTGGTATAACAACTTATCTGTCTGCTACCAGGATTGTGCTATGGACTTCACTGAATCCCGTCGACTTTATCAACAGCTGGCCAGCGAGCTGAAAAGCCGCATTGAAACCGGGATCTACCCGGTGGGTGACAAACTGCCTGCTGAGCGCCTGATTGCCGAAGAGATGGAAGTGAGCCGCACCGTCGTACGCGAAGCGATCATCATGCTGGAAGTTGAAGGCTATGTTGAGGTCCGCAAAGGCTCGGGCATCCACGTCATTGCCAGCCAGCAGCAGAACCGCATCGCCTCCACCAGCAGTCAGCTGGAGTTCGCCACTTTTGGCCCCTTCGAACTGCTCCAGGCTCGTCAGCTGATTGAGAGTAATGTGGCCGAGTTCGCTGCAACTCAGGTAACGCGCCAGGACATTATCGACCTGATGGCGATTCAGGAAAAAGCCCGACAGGAGGATCACTTCCGCGACTCCGAGTGGGATATGCAGTTTCATGTACGTATCGCGCAATCCACCCAGAACAGTGCCTTAGCCGCCATCGTTGAAAAAATGTGGCTGCATCGCCTGCACAATCCTTACTGGCTCAAACTTCACGAACACATCGACCAGCGCAGCATTCTCAGCTGGTGTGACGACCACGATCAGATTCTTAAAGCTCTGATGCGCAAAGATCCCGCCGCCAGCAAACTGGCGATGTGGCAACATCTGGAAAATACTAAACAGATGCTGTTTAACGCGACGGCGGATGATTTTGAATTTAACGTGGATCGATACATGTTTGGTGAGAATCCGGTCATCCTGCCTGATGGGTCCAATAACGCCCGCTAAAAGTGCCTGAAAATGCCCTGAGACGGTCAGTTAATCTGCAATAGTGTCAGGTCATGTAAAGCTCCTTTTTACACGCCGTTTCACAAGGTAAAACTCCTGTTCGCCAGAGAGTTTTCCTGTCTCAGACAGGCGATTTTTGTTACAGTTATCGCCCTTTTATTACCCTTTGCGACTGGGGGTTATAAAGTCGCTGATTTAACAATCAATTCTGGAAGGATCCGGAAAATCCCGCCCAGGCTGCGCTCCTAAAATTTATAACGAAATGCCGGTCTGCGTTTAAGTCCCTGTGGGACATGTTTAACAATGATGTTCAGGAATGAATTGATGGATATTTTGCAATCGTTGCTGCATGCCCTCTGGCAGCAGGACTACGAAACCCTCTCCGATCCCACGCTGGTATGGGCCATTTACGGCGTGCTGTTTATGATTTTGTTTTTGGAAAATGGCCTTCTTCCCGCTGCATTTCTGCCGGGTGACAGTCTGCTGATTCTGGTCGGCGTACTGATTGCCAAAGGCACCATGAGCTTCCCCCTGACGATTCTGGTTTTAACGACCGGTGCCAGTCTTGGCTGCTGGGTGAGCTACTTACAGGGCCGCTGGCTGGGTAACACGCCTACGGTGCAGAAATGGCTCTCCCATCTTCCCGCCCAGTATCATCTGCGCGCGCACAGCATGTTCCATCGTCACGGCTTATCTGCCCTGCTGATTGGTCGTTTTATCGCGTTTGTGCGTACTCTGCTGCCTACCATCGCTGGATTGTCAGGCCTCAGTAATGCCCGCTTTCAGTTCTTCAACTGGGTAAGTGCGTTCCTGTGGGTGGTGATTCTGACCGTTATCGGCTTCGCGCTGGGTAAAACCCCGATTTTCCGTCGTTATGAAGATGAGATGATGTTCTTCCTGATGATGCTGCCGCTGGCGCTGCTGGTATTTGGTCTGGTGGGATCGCTGGTAGTGATATGGCGTAAGCGTCAGGCGAATCAGAACGGGAAAGCCGAGTAATGAAACTGCTGCAGGCTATTCCTAAACGGTGGTTACCGTGGTTGATCGCTGGCGCCTTTGCGCTGGTCGCGCTTTGTGTGGTCCCCGGCCTGATGAAGCACGAGACGGTGGTGCAGATTCGGGTTTCCCATGCTGGCGCAACTCTGCCCGATGGTTTTTATCTCTACCAGCAATTAAGTGCGCAGGGTATTCGTATCAAAAGCATTACGCCTGCGGGTGATGCACTGATCATCCATTTTGATAGCGAAGAGCAGAGCCTGGCGGCCCAGAAGGTGTTACGCCGTCTGCTGCCACAGGGCTTTATTGTGGCGCAGCACGATCACTCTCAGCACCTCTCACTGGCGTAATCTCCCGACTCCCCTCTCCTTTTCAGACCGTCGCGCCATCGCTCGGCGGTCTGAAAGGCGCTCTATCTCCCGGTCTTCTTTGAACTTTTTACTATGGGTGTCTATGCTTAAGCGAGAGTCGATTCATAGCACCCGCAGTCATATGATTACGCGGGTGATGACGGATCAGGTCGCAATGGAAGGGTCCAGGACCAATGAAATATCAAGTACTACTGGGAGTCGCGCTGTTTTCGCTGTCGGGTTCGCTGCTGGCGTCAGAATCGCTGTGTGAGCAGAAAGAGCAGGATATTCAGCGTGAAATCGGGATGGCGCAGAAGCATAACAACCAGCGCCGGGTTAACGGACTGGAGCGCGCGCTGACCGAAGTCCGGGCCGATTGCAGCGACAAAAAGCTCGAGGCCGCCCATCTGGAAAGAATTAACGTTCAGAAGCAGAAAGTTGCTGAGCGTGAGCACGCACTCAGGGAAGAGCGTGAAGAGGGCCATGACAAGGAGAAGATTGCTAAGCGACAACAAAAACTGGATGAAGCGCGCCGGGAGCTGAAAAAGTTACAGGCGGAGCCCTATTAATCGGAACTAACCAACTGATGTTAAAGGAGTATTTTATGTCTAAAGACACATCATCGGAACATTTGCGTGCTGAACTGAAAAACCTTGCCGATACCCTGGAAGAGGTGCTGAGCAGCAGCACTGAAAAATCCAAAGGCGAGCTGGATAAACTTCGCAATAAAGCGCGTGTGGCGCTGGATAGCTCACGTGAACGTCTGGGCGAATCAAGCGAGCGCATTGCTGCGACCACCCGCGAAGCGGCGCAAAAAGCCGAAGGCTACGTGCGTGAAAATCCATGGCATGGTGTGGGTATCGGTGCAGCGATTGGCGTCGCACTGGGCATGCTCATTTCGCGTCGATAATTATGGCTGACTCACAGCATAACCACGGCCCGGCTAAAGGGGTCATTAACATCGGCCAGCGCATTGTTACCACGCTGGTTGGCATGGTCGAGACGCGCGTTCGTCTGGCAGTGGTGGAACTGGAGCACGAGAAAGCTAACCTGATTCAGCTGCTGTTGATGGTTGGCCTGACAATGCTGTTCACTGCATTTGGTCTGATGAGCCTGATGGTTCTGATTATCTGGGCAGTGGATGCGCAGTACCGTCTGATGGCCATTGGCATCACGACCGGCACGCTGCTACTGCTGGCGGTTATTCTGGGGCTCTGGACGCTTCGAAAATCACGTCAGTCCACGCTGTTGCGCCACACGCGCAAGGAGCTGGAAACAGACCGGGATTTACTTGAGGACCAGCGCTGATGAGCCGCCGCGAGCGTGAAGAACGCATCCATGAACTGCTTAAGCATGTGCAGCAGCAGCGGCTGGATTTAAGCGCTGCGCGGCGTGACTGGCTGGAAGGCACCGCCCATTACGATCGCGGCTGGTTCACTTTCCTCAGCTTACGCCGCTATCTGGCCATTGGGAGCAGCGCGCTGGCCATCTACTCCGTTCGCAGTCCCAACATGCTGTTACGCTGGGTAAAACGGGGATTCGGCGCCTGGAGTACCTGGCGCATGATCAAGTCCGCTCTGCCACCGCGTTAATTTTGCTAAAAGCCGGTCCTGAAAAGGCCGGCTTTTCTTCATCAGAATTTCTGAAAAACACTGACAGTATATCTCGCTTACAACCTTTCCACTCCGCGACTATCATCTCCAGCTATCAACCCAATGAACGCAATACTGCTTTCAGCGGGCATAAACCTTGCGGGCAGCGTGCCCTGCATCCCTGATAGCGCTGGAGTAAATGATGAAAAAATTCGAAGACGTTGGTTTGTTACTGGCTCGCATCCTGATGCCAATCCTGTTCATTACGGCTGGCTGGGGCAAAATCACCGGTTATGCAGGCACTCAGCAATATATGGAAGCAATGGGCGTCCCGGGCTTTATGCTGCCGCTGGTTATCCTGCTGGAGTTTGGTGGCGGTCTGGCCATCCTGTTTGGTTTCCTGACCCGTTTCACTGCCCTGTTTACTGCAGGCTTCACCATCCTGACCGCGTTTCTGTTCCACAGTAACTTTGCCGAAGGCGTGAACCAGCTGATGTTCATGAAGAACCTCTCTATCGCCGGTGGTTTCCTGGTGTTAGGTCTGGTGGGTCCTGGTGCATACAGCATTGATCGCCTGATCAGCAAAAGAAAACCACAGCCAGCGATTGCGCGCTAATCTCACATAAAGCGTAATGCCACATATACTTAGCAGGGCGGGGACATTTCCCCGCCCTGTTTGCATTGGAGCCATTATGGGACAGTTAATTGACGGTGTCTGGCATGACACCTGGTACGACACTAAATCTACCGGCGGACGTTTCAAGCGTTCAGAGTCGGCTTTCCGCAACTGGGTTACCGCGGATGGCAGCGCCGGTCCGGTGGGTAAAGCGGGATTTGTCGCCGAACGCGACCGCTATCATCTTTATGTCTCACTGGCCTGCCCCTGGGCACACCGCACACTGCTGATGCGTCAGCTGAAGGGCCTGGATAGCATGATCGATGTTTCCGTGGTGCATCCGCTGATGCTGGAGAATGGCTGGACCTTCGATGATAGTTTTCAGGATGCGACCGGCGATAAGCTCTACCAGAATGAGTTCCTCTATCAGCTCTATCTGCACGCCGATCCGCAATACAGTGGCCGCGTAACCGTGCCGGTATTGTGGGACAAGCAGCAGAACACCATCGTCAGCAATGAGTCTGCCGATATCATCCGCATGTTCAACAGTGCGTTTGATGCTGTCGGTGCCCGTGCCGGGGATTATTATCCTGTTGCACTGCACGAAAAGATTGATGAACTGAATAGCTGGATCTACGACACCGTGAACAACGGCGTTTACAAAGCAGGCTTTGCCACTTCTCAGTCCGCTTACGACGAGGCAGTCACTGCGCTGTTCCATTCGCTGTCGCGGCTGGAGCAGATTTTAGGCCAGCATCGCTATCTTACTGGCGATCAATTGACCGAAGCGGATCTGCGGTTATGGACCACGCTGGTGCGATTTGATCCGGTCTATGTGACCCACTTTAAATGCGATCGCCATCGCATCAATGACTACAGAAACCTGAGTGGTTTCCTGCGTGATATCTATCAGATGCCTGGTATCGCAGAGACGGTTAATCTGCCGCATATTCGTCATCACTACTATTGCAGCCATAAGACCATCAACCCGAATGGTGTTATTTCGCTGGGCCCGGCGTTTGACTGGGATGAGCCGCACGGCCGCGGTTAAGCTGCCTGCACATACCCTACAAAGCAAAAACCCCGCCGAAGCGGGGTTTTTGGTTAAAAGCCGATGCTGACCGTTAAGGCAGATTGCTTTAACCACACGTCGCGTATCTGTTTTTGGGGGGAAGAGTCGCTTGATTAATGCTGGAGATTGGGTCCCTAAAGATTGTCAGCGAAAATCTACCTTACTTAGCGTTAGCGAATGTGATTTGCTGTCATGAGATATATAGAAGTAAGGCGCAACATTGCCTTCCTTTTCCCATTTTTCAGACAATCCATTATGCTCCACCGCCCTGTAACCTAAGGACGCCAGATAATTTTTAACCTCAACTAAAGGAGCATCCGTGCTGTAAACAATACTACTTTCCTGCGGTTGACTACCATCCTGCGCGGTAAACGTAAAATGATATGATTCAGAAGCACGTGGGGCCCTCCTGATATCCCTGTCAGTGTATAGATAATATGCCCATAGATTTGACTGAGTGTAACCTTCATCCCGTTCAGCCACCTTCTGCATACTACAATCAATCAGCAGGAAAATAATGATAATGACAGCGCCGATTGCAGCGATCCTTTTTAACATTTTCACTCTCTGTTTACTGAAATGCGTTAATGATTCCGGCTTTATCATTAGACCGTCGCACTATGTCATCATTCGGAGTAAATTTATATGGCATAACCTGTTTCATAAATCGCGGAAGCTGACCTTTATAAGGGCGTGGGCAGGTGAATTTTTCTATAGGATCAGGAAATAACAAGGGTAAAAAACCCGTGTTCTTATAACGACTAATTGGTCCATAATGGTCCCATCGGCGTAGGGCTGATTCTTTGCTGGCAATCTTAAGTTCTCCCCAATATACGCGGGGATAATTAACTTTATAGAAACCAAATAAGTCCGACACAAGATCCTCGCCACTGAAACCGCTATCAGTATACCAACTGAACCAGGGCATTGACTGCCAATTTTCAAAAGCGACAGCAGTACTCATCATCATCGCCAATGCAATACTCTGCCTTTCTGTGAGAGTTCTCCCTTTTTTTATCTCCCAGACATTAAAGCGACCAGTAGCAAACCGGCTGATCCCCATAGTTTGTTCATAACGCACCCGGTAATAAGAATCGCTGCCAGCTTCACCATTGGAGAACTGTGCCATAAGTTTACGAACATCATCTCCGCGAGCGTGACCCATATCAAGCCAGCCAAGCACTCCTGAATAAAGAAGCCCATGCCTAATCCCGTTTTCTGAACCAAATCGGGATGAATCCAGGATTTCTCCACGATTGCTCAAATTGGGTACCTCACAAATCCACGAGTCATAATTCCCTCTATTTAATTTCCATTTACCCTGTAAGGAATATTACAAAATTTAACCACAATAACAATAAGCACAAACCACAGGAAAAGTTCTATTTAGTGAATACCAGGTGTACGGTAACCTGCGAAAAATGATGCACCGGTATTAGCTGTACCTGTACTCAGTATCGAATATTTTGCTATATAGGCAATGCTTCGACTTTGTGATGTATATGAAGCTGTAATTGCTGTTGATGTAAATGCAAAAAGTTTTTCATTCTCTGTAGTCGTCTGCCCAGGGACGCTGAGCATGATGCACCAAACTTCGACATTGATCGCTGCATGCTTATACCCCACAAAGCAAAACCCCGCCGAAGCGGTAATGCCAGTCAGTTAACGACAGGTGATAACGCAGTCTGGTGTCGCTCAGGGGCTGGCGGTCCTCGCGCCGCTGCGCGGTTCCTTCACTTCATTCCTCTGCCTGACGGACCGCCGGGGATGGCACATCCTGTGCCGCCCCGCCTTTCGCCCGCGTCCTGCGGGCTCTCCTGGCAGACTCATTCTGTTCAGCGCTGCGGATTGCCTGCTCCTGATCACCACCAGTCTGCTCTTAAGCTTCTGGTGCGTGCTGTTAAAAAGGGCACGAGAGTGGAGGCCTGAGCGCCTCTGTTGCTGAAAGGGCTATCCGCAGCGCTGAGGCGTGATGGCGGGCCAGAAGTCCACACCGGGAAGCGTGGACAGTTCGGGGCCGGCCAGGGAGGGCCGATCCCCGAACGGTTCGTCGGCACGACGTCAAAGCCGAAGGCACCGCGTGAGCGGCGCGAGGACGGCCCGGCAGCAGCAGCGGTGCGCTGGCCCGCACTGCGGCTCGCTCGCCCACAAAAAAAGCTGCCACGTTTGACCGTGACAGCCTCTACAAATCTAATCTTAACTGATCAGCATTACGCCGGAGCGGGGTTTTGGTAAAAAGCCGACGCTGACCGTTAAGCCGCGTTCTTTTCATAGAAAGCGTCGTGGGCAGTCATTCATCCTGTCACCGCGCAACACAAAGCAAAAACCCCGCCGAAGCGGGGTTTTTGATAAAAAGCCGACGCTGACCGTTAAGCCGCATTCTTTTCATAGAAAGCGTCGTGGGCAGTCATTCATCCTGTCACCGCGCGTCACAAAGCAAAAACCCCGCCGAAGCGGGGTTTTTGATAAAAAGTCGAAGCTGACCGTTAAGCCGGGTTCTGTCGTGGACAGTCATTCATCTAGGCCAGCAATCGCTCACTGGCTCAAGCAGCCTACCCGGGTTCAGTACGGGCCGTACCTTGTGAACCCCTATTTGGCCTTGCTCCGGGTGGAGTTTACCGTGCCACGAACTGTTGCCAGTCGCGCGGTGCGCTCTTACCGCACCCTTTCACCCTTACCTGATCCCATTTCTGGGCCATCGGCGGTTTGCTCTCTGTTGCACTGGTCGTAGGCTTGCGCCTCCCAGGCGTTACCTGGCACCCTGCCCTATGGAGCCCGGACTTTCCTCCCCTCTGCCCGTCTCCCCACAAGTGAGGACGACGACAAAGCGGCGACTGTCTGGTCAGCTTCGGCGCGGGATAATAGGACATTCGCCGGCGTTTGTCACGCCTCTTGCTGCTCCAGCGCATACTTATAAAGCGCATTTTTCTTCACGCTGTGGATCTCAGCGGTCAGCGCAGCCGCGCGTTTCAACGGCAGCTCTTTTTGCAGCAGCGCCAGCGTACGCAGCGCATCGGCCGGTAACGCATCGTCATCATCAACTTTGTACCCTTCGACAATCAGCACCATCTCGCCTTTGCGACGATTCTCATCTTCTTTTACCCACGCCAGCAACTCGCCGACCGGTGCACCGTAGATCGACTCCCAGGTTTTAGTCAGCTCGCGCGCCAGCACCACGTAGCGTTCGGCACCCAGCTCACTCACCATATCCTGCAGGCTGTCGATCAGACGGTGGGTCGACTCATAGAAAATCAGCGTGCGCGGCTCCTGCACCAGCGCCCGCAGGGCGTCGCAACGGCCTTTGGTTTTGGCGGGCAGAAACCCTTCGTAACAGAAACGATCGGATGGCAGTCCTGCAGCACTTAATGCAGCAATGGCAGCACAGGCGCCCGGCAGCGGCACCACACGGATGCCCGCTTCACGGCAGCGACGCACCAGATGGTAGCCCGGATCGTTGATCAGCGGCGTGCCAGCATCAGAAACTAAGGCTATGCTTTGACCCTCCTGCAGCTTCGTCAGCAGCAGTTCAGCCTTGTGCTGCTCGTTGTGGTCATGAAGTGAGAAGAGTCGCGCATTGATGGCGAAATGTTGTAGCAACAGTCCGGTATGACGTGTATCTTCCGCAGCGACCAGATCGACGCTCGAAAGCACCGTCAGCGCCCGCTGGGTGATATCACCCAAATTACCAATCGGGGTTGGAACGATGTAGAGCGTGCTGGCAGAAATCTCTGCCCGATCGAGTTGTTTCATTGTTTCATCCGAATTGCCGATTTAATATTGAGCATCTTGAAAAAAACATCACTGGATACAGTATGCTTCCTTCAAAAGTCGTTCGTCATAAAGCAGGACGCTTTCTGCCTGTCATTCTTGCTGGGCTGATTTTAGCCGCATGTAGCGGTCAGGGGCCGCAAACCTCAACCGTCAATATTCAGGGGCCCGTCACAGCCAGCTCCGCTTACTATCTGCAGCAAGCGCAGCAAAGCAGCGATGATAGCAAGACCGACTGGCAATTACTTGCAATCCGCGCCCTGTTGAAGGAAGGAAAGTATCCTGAGGCGACTCAGCAACTGAGCCAGTTGCCGCAGCAGCTCTCTGAGACGCAGCAACAGGAATCCCTGCTGCTGAAAGCGCAATTGCTGATTGCACAGCAGAAGATCAAAGACGCCGAACCGCTGTTAGCGGCAGTGAAAACCGGCGCACTGTCGCAGGATCAGCTGGCGCGTTATTACAGCCTGCAGATTGCCAGCGCACAGGGTCGCCCTTCACTCTCGCTGCTGCGCAACTATATTGCCCAGGAGCCGCTGCTGAAAGGCACCGATCATCAGGGCAATATCGACGCCACCTGGCAGACACTGACCCAGATGTCGCCGCAGGAAGTCAGCAACCTGGTCATCAATGCCGATGAAAATGTGCTGCAGGGCTGGCTGGATCTGCTCGCGGTCTGGCGCGCCAACACGCAGGATGCTGAGATGCTCAAGTCAGGCATCAAAGACTGGCAGACCCGCTATCCGCAGAACCCGGCGGCCAAAACGCTGCCGACGCAGCTGAGCCAGATGCAGAACTACACCAAAGCTTCAACCAGCATCATCGCGCTGCTGCTGCCGCTGAATGGCCAGGCGCAGGTGTTCGCCAACGCGATTCAGAAAGGCTTTAATGATGCGAAGAATGGCATCTCCGCGCCGGTCGCTCAGCCTGCGGCAGCTCAGCCCGCCGCTTCTGATGCAACCGCCAGCACCCAACCCGCTGCCGCTGCTGGTTCTTCCACCGATCCAATCAGCGCGCCGCAGCAGCAACAGCCTGCCGACACGACGCCACAGCCTCAATCTCAGCCTGCTGCCGCAGAACCGGCCAGCAACGCACAGATCAAGGTCTATGACACCAGCAGCCAGCCGATTGAGCAGGTGATGCAACAGGCACAGCAGGATGGTGCCACCATCGTGGTCGGCCCGCTGCTGAAGAGCAACGTTGAGAAGGTCGCCAACAGCCAGACGCCACTGAATGTGCTGGCGCTCAACGAGCCGGAAAAGATCCAGAACCATCCGAATATTTGCTACTTTGCGCTTTCTCCTGAAGACGAAGCGCGTGATGCGGCGCACCATATCTGGGATCAGGGCAAACGCCAGCCGCTGTTGCTGGTTCCGCGCAGCGGACTGGGCGATCGCGTCACCAACGCCTTTGCTCAGGAGTGGCAGACGCTGGGTGGCAGCACGGTGATGCAGCAGCGCTTTGGTTCGACCTCAGAGCTGAAACAGGGTATTAACAGCGGCGCGGGTATCAGCTTATCCGGTACGCCAGTGAACGCTGCACCTGCCGAGCCGCAGGGTGTTACGATTGCGGGCCTGACTATCCCGGCACCGCAGCAGAACACGCCAGATGTGGTCAGCACCAGCAGCGGTGGTGGCGTCGATGCGGTCTACATCGTCTCAACGCAGGACGAACTGCAGCTGATCAAACCGATGATCACCATGCGCACCGGCAGTCGCAGCAATATCTCGCTCTACGCCAGTTCGCGCAGTGCGCAGGCAGGTGCCGGCCCGGACTTCCGTCTGGAAATGGATGGCCTGCAGTTCAGCGATATTCCGCTGCTCTCCGGCAGCAATCCTGGCCTGATGCAGCAGACGTCGAAGTCATTCAATAATGACTATTCGCTGGTGCGTCTCTATGCAATGGGAATGGATGCCTGGACGCTGGCGAATCACTTTAACCAGATGCGTCAGTCACCTGGCTTTACGCTGGACGGCAATACCGGCAAGCTCAGCGCCAACACGGATTGTGTGATCAACAGGAAGTTGACATGGAACCAGTATCGTCGGGGCGAAATCGCACCGGCCAACTAAATCGGCGTCAGACTGGCGCCAGGCATGAAGAAGATGCCCGGCGCTATCTGGAGCAGGCTGGCCTGAAATGGGTCGCCAGTAATGTTCACTTTCGCAATGGTGAACTTGACCTGATAATGCGTGACGGGCACTGTTGGGTGTTTGTTGAAGTTCGCTACCGACGCGATGCGCGTTATGGTGGCGCGCTCGCCAGCGTAACCCGGAATAAACAACAAAAGCTGCTGCGCGCTGCCGCTCTCTGGCTGGCGCAACGCGGCGGCAGTTTTGAAACAGTGAATTGCCGTTTCGACATCATCGCCATTACCGGCACGGCGCTCGAGTGGCTGCCGAATGCCTTTAATGCAGACGTTTAGAACCAGGTGGTCGTGTGCAGGACAGAATTAAAGCGTGTTTTACCGAAAGTATTCAAACTCAGATTGCCGCAGCCGAAGCGTTGCCCGATGCCATCTCCCGCGCCGCTATGACGCTGGTGCAGTCGTTACTGAATGGCAATAAAATCCTGAGCTGTGGCAACGGTGCCTCATCCGCCAATGCACAGCACTTCGCCGCCAGCATGATCAACCGTTTCGAGACCGAACGCCCAAGCTTACCGGCGCTGGCGTTGAGTGCCGACAACGTGATGCTGACCGCGATTGGTAATGACCGCCTGCACGATGAAATCTATGCCAAGCAGGTGCGCGCCCTGGGACACGCAGGCGATGTGTTACTGGCTATCTCAACCCGTGGCAACACCCGTGACATCGTTAAGGCCGTAGAAGCGGCGGTAACACGCGATATGACTATCGTTGCGCTTACCGGGTATGATGGCGGAGAGCTCGCCGGACTGCTGGGTCCGCAGGATGTGGAGATCCGCATTCCGTCGCACCGCAGCGCCCGTATTCAGGAGATGCATATGCTCACCGTTAATTGCTTATGCGATCTGATCGATAACACTCTCTTTCCCCATCAGGAATGACCGAAGGAGCACGAATGAAAGCATTGAATGCTATAGCTATTCTGTTAACCGCCATGCTGCTGCAGGGCTGCGTTGCGGTTGTGGCGGGTGGCGCAGCGGTTGCCACTAAAACGGCCACCGATCCACGCTCGGTGGGTACGCAGGTTGATGACAGCACGCTGGAGCTACGCGTGACTAACGCGCTGGCTAAAGATCAGCAGATTAAAACCGATGCCCGCATCATTGCCACGGCCTATCAGGGCAAAGTGCTGCTGACCGGTCAGGCGCCTTCGCAGGAGATCGCCGGTCGTGCCAAACAGATCACCATGGGCGTTGATGGCGCAACCGAGGTCTATAACGAGATCCGTATCGGCCAGAAAGTGACGCTGGGCACCACGTCGTCAGACACCTGGATTACCACCAAAATCCGCTCGCAGCTGCTGGGCAGCGATCAGGTGAAATCCTCCAACGTGAAGGTGACGACGGAGAATGGCGAAGTGTTCCTGCTGGGTCTGGTGACACCGCAGGAAGCGCAGGCAGCGGCTGATGTCGCCAGCCGCGTCAGTGGCGTGAAGCACGTCACCACGGCCTTCACCATGCTGAAGTAGTACGCAAAACGCAAAAAAGGCGGCCATGGCCGCCTTTTTTATTGCCCGATGTTCAGACGGGAATGTCGATGACCAGTGCGCGGGTCGCGGTTTTCGCCGTCAGTTGCAACAGCTTCTCTTCCTGCAAAAAGGCACCATCGCCACAGCCCAGCTTCTCCTGATGATCCGTGCCGGACATCGCTTCCAGCGAACCGTGAATCGACTGCAGATAGGCTCGCGGCCCCTGTAACCGCAGCGAATGTTTTTCGCCTGGTGCCAGCTCGACCTGATGAATCCACACCTGCTGACGCAGTTGCAGACTGTCGTCCATGCCATCCGGCGAGGCGATCAGCTGGGACAGCCGGCCATCCGTCAGGGCAATTTTCTGCATCCGCGGATTTTCACGCTCCGGACAGGCGGCCAGCCAGAGCTGCATGCGTGTCAGCGGTCGATCTTTGCTCAGGTTCATTTCGGTGTAACTCACACCCGGCTGGGCAGAGAGCAGCAGCGCCTCCCCTTCCCGCACGCTGATCGTGTTGCCTTCGCTGTCGCGGTATTCAGCTTCACCCTGCAGCACGATGTTCAGGACATCAACCTGTGGATAGGTGCGCGGCTGAAAAGCGGCACCCGGCGCCAGCACTTCCTGGTTCAGTACGCGCAGCGACGCGTACCCCATCAGTTTGGGATCAAAATAGTGACCAAAAGAGAAACTGTAGCGCGCCTGTAACCAGCCGAAATCGGCCTGACCACATGCGGACGCACTGCGTGTCGTTATCATTGTTTACCTCCAGCATCCGGTGACGAGGATCGGCCACGGACTATATGCTCCCATGGTAAAAGTCTGGACGCCGGATTGTTAGCCAGTTAATCTGCCGGGCATGTTCAAATTTCCTGACAGAGAACCGGGATGGCTAAAGAGCGTGCGTTAACCCTTGAATCTTTACGCGTTATGGATGCGATTGATCGGCGTGGCAGTTTTGCCGCGGCGGCGGATGAACTGGGGCGCGTCCCTTCCGCCCTCAGCTACACCATGCAAAAGCTGGAAGAAGAGCTGGATGTGGTGCTGTTTGACCGTTCCGGTCACCGTACCAAATTTACTAACGTGGGACGCATGCTGCTGGAGCGTGGCCGGGTGCTGCTGGAAGCGGCGGATAAGCTCACCACCGATGCTGAAGCGCTGGCGCGTGGCTGGGAAACCCATCTGACCATCGTCACCGAAGCGCTGGTGCCCATTGATGCACTGTTTCCGCTGGTGACGCGGCTGGCCGACAAGGCCAATACGCAATTTTCGCTGGTGACGGAAGTGCTGGCGGGCGCGTGGGAACGGCTGGAACAGGGCCGGGCCGATATCGTGATCGCCCCCGATATGCACTTCCGCGCCTCCACCGAGATCAACACCCGCAAGCTCTACACCATGATGAGCGTCTACGTCGCCAGTGCTGACCACCCGATTCATAACGAGCCTGAGCCCCAGTCTGAAGTGACGCGGGTGAAATACCGTGGCATTGCGGTCGCAGATACCGCGCGTGAGCGTCCGGTGCTGACCGTGCAGTTACTGGATAAGCAGCAGCGCCTGACCGTGAGCAGCATGGACGATAAGCGCCGTGCGCTGCTGGCTGGCCTGGGCGTGGCGACCATGCCCTATTCGCTGGTGGAGCAGGATATTGCGGAAGGCCGTCTGCGGGTGGTGAGTCCGGAATATACCCGCGAGGTCGATATTATTATGGCGTGGCGGCGTGACAGCATGGGCGAAGCCAAATCCTGGTGCCTGCGTGAGATCCCGCGCCTGCTGGCGAAGAAAAACTAAAGCGCCGATTCAGGGCGAGGGCCAGGAGCGGCTCAGGCAATCCATCGCCACTGCCCTGAAGCGGGTGAAATCGGTGCTGTCCCGCAGGCGGGTCATCGCCCTTTCACGCAGGAACGTCACAAACAGTTCGTATATCGCCATCGCCTCTTCATATTCACTTTTGCTGATCGCCAGCAGGAAAATGACATAGGCAGTATCGTCTCCCCAGGCGATGCCGTGCGGCGCCAGCACGGTGTAAACCACGGTTTTCTTTGCCAGCAGTCCCAGCGAGTGCGGCAGCGCAATGCCTTCGCCGAGCATGGTGCTGACAATCGCTTCGCGCTCTTCAACCGACGGATAGAACGCCGCATCCACAAATCCCTCCGCCTCCAGTTGATCGCACAGCTGGCGAAACAGTTCAGACTGGGTCATCGGCCTGTCGACGATATGAAAGTGCTGGGCATCAAAAAATTTCGCCAGCATATAGGGCCGGGTACGGTCCACCAGCACCAGCTTGCCAATCTGTTCCAGCTGAAAACCGGTGGGAAACGGCGACATCACCACTACCGGTTTCTCTTTTTCGCTGAGCCGGATGGTAGAGATAACAAAATCTTCGTCGATGCGGCTGCGCGCCTCATACTCGCGCTGGGACAGGCGGGCCGTGACCTGCAACTGCGGATATTTACGCAGCAGCATCGCCTCAATCATTCGCAGCGTAGAGTTACCGCTGTCGCAGACCAGCAGCACCTGCGGATGACGCTGATAACCGACGTCATAGTGGCGCTCCAGCCCGACACCGATATGCAGCACCAGAAAGCCAATCTCATTCTCGGTGATCACGTAAGGGGTATATTTTCCCCAGCTGGTCACCGCCGCTAAGGTGACATCATAGGCCATGGGATAGTGCTGTTTGATGTTACTGAGCAGCGGGTTGGGAATATGAATCTGATAGCGCACCCGCGTAATCATGGTTTTGATGTGGGTGAGCAGGTCAGCACGCAGCTGCTGATCGTTTTGCAGATTGAAGTTGTAATGGGTGTTGATAAAGCTGAGCAGATAATCCACCAGCGCGTCGGCGTCATCAGCATTGATGGCGCTGGGAGCAATCGCCTGAATGCGTCGCGCGGCGATATTGACCCGCAGCCAGTTCTCTTCCGCCGGTGAAATCGGTTTGCTGACCAGCGGGCGCATCAGATTAATCAGGTGATGGGCCGCTTCACGCACCTCATCACCAATCTCCTCTGCACCCGGATCGTTAAGCGGATAGCCTTCACTGATGCGCCGCACCGCCACGGCGCAGTAAAGCCGCAGATAGCGTTCACCCTCATCGCTGAGCCGAATGTTATGCTGAGCAAAACAGCTTTGCAGCAGCGGGCGCAGCGTCTCCAGCATGCCGCTGTTCAGCGCTTCGATAGTGAGCAGCGGGCTCTCGGGCTGCGCCTGATCGATTTGCCATAACAGGTCGGTCAGGCAGGTACGAATTGCCACTTCGCTGCCAAACAGCTTCATGCCGTAGTGTGGCTTGCTCTCAATGGTGAGGTGATAGCGCCCCAGCCATTCGCGCACCTCCGCCATATCATTCTGCAGGGTGGCGCGGCTGACAAACCACTCTTCTGCCAGCTCTTCAAGTTTCAGGGAATAGGCGGCGGTAAGAAAGCGGGTCAGCAGGTAGCGAACCCGATCCGGCGAGGTGCGCGGCACCCGCAGCGGCGACGCGGTATGCTGTTGCAGATGCTGAAAGCGCTGAGCATCCTCAATCTTCAGCTGATAGCCCGCGCCACGATTGAGGACAAACTGCGCGCCATGTTCTGCCAGCAGCGCATTCAGCGCCGTGATATCGGTACGCACGGTGCGTGTCGAGACGGCGAAACGCCGCGCCAGCTCATCCTGAGGCAGCGTTTCGTTTTGCATGGCATCGAACAGTTGCGCAAGGCGCTGATTGGGAAATCTCACAAGCGTTACCTGTTTGCAGACAGAAATAGGGAACATCAGCCTACGGAGATCGTCTCGCAACGTCCATGTTGCGCGATCTGCCTGTAACAGGCAGATCGTGTTGATCTCTAAGCCAGCAGCGTTTTACAAATGGCCAGCAACTGCTTCACATCTTCAACGCGGGTCTCTCCGCTGGCTTTGTCGATGATCGAACTGTAGACGTGCGGGATCACTTTGCTGACGCCCGACTCCAGCGCTATGCGCACGATCTCACCGAAATTTTCCAGATCGATGCCGCCGGTTGGCTCCAGCCAGAAATCCAGTTTTGCACAGGCTTCCGCCACAGCGCGATACTCATCCACCGCCTGCAGACCGCCCATCGGGAAATATTTTACCGAGCTGCCGCCCATATCCTGCAGCATCGCAATCGCCGTTTCGACGGGCACAATCCCGTCACGCTGTTTTGAGCTGCGCGGTCCGGTGGAGATTTTCACCTGCCCTGGCGTGCCGGTGGGCGAGATCAGACCGTTCACTATCGTCTGCGACTGCCCCAGCAGCGCACGGCTGGTGGCGACGCCGGTAAAGACCTGATTCACATGCTGCGGTTGCAGCACTGCCGCGATCTCACTCACCATCTGTGACTGGTTAGGATCGCCCGCACCCAGACCAATCGAGAGCGCATTATCGATCAGCGCGGCATACTCGCGCATATCGGCGATAGCGGCTTCATTGCTGGCGTAGTTTTTCGACAGCACGCCGACCAGCACATGCCCTTCTGCCGCCTGCCAGATAGCGCTCGCATTCTCTTTCGATCCCGCCAGTACGTTAAGGCAGAGACGATCCTGATAGAAATTTGGGGTCAGCGTCATGCGTTTTTCTCTCCGTTTAACAGTGCCTGAATGCGGGTGAAAATAGTGTGCAGTTGATCGGCGCTGACGCTGCGTACGTCCGCCTCAATGATCCCTTCGTTTGCTTTGTATCCACGGAAGTAGATCGCCACATCGCCGTTTTTCAGCGCCTGCACCAGATCGCCGGTGCGCTGCTGGATCGCGGCTTCGTCGAACTTGATCTCAGCACGGGCGATGTCGCGTCCGGCTGCGTCCCACACTACCCGGGCCGTCACGCCATTCAGACCGTTGAGCTGTTCAATGAACGGCGTCATTTTTTCCATCATCTGCGCGCCGCTGATTTTTGGCTGCGTCAGATAGTTTTCAATCGCCTGGGTCAGCCCCAGGATCCCCTCTTTGCCCACTTTCATCGCGCGGCCAATGCCGTTGGTCTGGCGTTTGACCCACTCAACGTAGTGGTGTCGGCCAATCACCAGCCCGCTGGTCGGCCCTTCAATCGCTTTTGCTCCGCTGTAGATCACCAGATCGGCACCCGCCTGGTAGTAGCATTGCAGATCCTCTTCCGCCGCCGCATCGACGATCAGCGGGACGCCATGCTGGCGCGCAACGGCTGCGGCCTGCGCCACATCAAGATGGCTCTTCTGCACACAGTGGTGCGATTTTACATAGAGGATCGCCGCGGTCTGTGGGGTGATCGCCGCCGCCAGCTGGGCGGGTGAGCACTCGTTGCTGTAACCCGCTTCCACCAGTTGTCCGCCACCCAGTGCCACCATGCTGCCGACCGGTGCGCCATAGTTCACGTTGTGCCCTTTCGGCACCACAATCTGATGCGGGACGGTCAGCGGCGCGGCATGCAGGTTATCCACCAGCCAGTCGTTGTCTTTCACAATCACCGCCGCCACGCTCTGGGCGATACCGGCCGAGGCGCAGGAGACCACCAGCGCGTTCTCCACCTTCAGCAGACCGGCGATATAAGCACCGGTCTTATCCACCAGATCTTTCATTTCGAAGTAGTGATCGAGGCCATATTTTACCGTATCGATCACCTCACTCGATGGCGTAGAGACGCCGAGGATCGTCATACGGCCAGAGGCGTTAATCACCGGCTTCAGGCCATACTTTTCATATACCGAGGTCATGCGCTATTCCTTCTTCAGTCGCGATCCACGTACCAGCAACGACGGCCGCCAGCGGGACCAGATGCTTCTCACCTGCGACCTGTTCACCTTCTGAATCGATGAATGGCCGGGTTTCCTCTTTGACGCTAAACACAGTCAGATCGGCGTCGTAGCCGACTTTCAGCTGGCCTTTGCGCTGCAGGCGCAGTCCTGCCGCCGCATTGACCGTTACGCAGTCAATCACCTGCGGCAGCGTCATACCGACACTGAAAAATTTCGACATCACATGCGCCAGGTTGTGAACCGGTCCGGCCAGACGATTGCGGCAGTAGATGTCAGAGCTGATGGTGTCGGGCAGAATGCCCTGCGCAATCGCCGCGCGGGCGACTTCAAAGCTGAAGCTGGCACTGCCGTGGCCGACATCGAGTTTGACGCCACGCGCGATAGCCTGTTTTACCGCTGCTTTGAGTTCGCCCTGCGGCGTCAGGATACGGTTGGGTTTGCCGTTAAAGCAGTGCGTGATGATGTCGCCCGTGGTGAGCAGATCCGCAATCTGGTCGAGATTGGGCGGATTATTGCCAATGTGAACCATCAGCGGCAGCCCGCCGGTTTCCTGCTGGATCGCCTTCGCTTTGATCAGCGGTTGCACACCATTCTCGCCCACCACGCTGCTGCTGATGCGCGCCTTAAGGCCGACAATAAAATCGGGCAGCCGCGCCACCGCCTGCTGCACCGCCTCGCCATCTATCTGTTTCATGTCAGCCAGCTCATTCTGGGTGACGATGCCAGTGCGGGCGATATTGATCAGCGCATAAACCTGGGTCTGTGCCGCGCGTGTCAGCCGGTAAAAGTCATCAATGTGCTCTGCGCCGGTGCTGCCCGCATCGACAACCGTGGTGACGCCATGCGCAACACCAATCGCATCCGCTTCATCATGATAAATCGGTGATTTGGGATAGCAGTGAACGTGGGAGTCGATCCAGCCTGCGCTGAGGTAGTAACGGCCAGCCAGATCGCGCTCGTGCTGTGCGTTGCCCTGCACCTTGCCTATGGCGGCGATGCGGCCATCCTGCAGCGCAATGTCGACCACCTGCTCATCGCTGAAACGCGCACCGCGAATAATCAAGTCGTACATGGTTTCTCCTTAACGGCAGCCCGCTGCCGGGCTGCCGGTGAGATCAGAGAGCAATCGGAAACAGTGCCCCGAGGATCATCGCGCCGAGGATGGCGCCGCCGGTAATGGGCTTGTTCCAGAGATAGAAGAGCAGCGCGCCCAGCAGCGAACCCAGGCCAATCGGAATGGATGCCGCCATGGCTGACAGGATGATCAGCGGCCCCAGAAAGCGCCCCGAGGCATTACCCGCCCCCATCATCACGTCTGCGCCGTAGGTTGAGTCGCTCTGATTGATGGTGAATTTACGCGCCAGAATAATCAGGTAGCCAATCGCCACACCAATTACCAGGCCCGTCGCCAGCGAGGCAGCGAAGTTCGCCACCGGGAAGACAATGCCCGCACCCAGCAGCAGTGCCGGAACGCCCAGCCCGACGCCGGTCTGAATCGCCCCGCCGATATCCAGAATGCCCACCAGCGAGCCTTCGATGATACGGGCGAACAGGAAGCTGGCACCAAAGGCAGCGACCGCGCCGTAGACGCCGGTCTCCATGCCTGCGCGCAGCATCGACACAAACGCCACTTCGTTGAACGCGCCGATGCCATAGAGGTAATACATGTGTGTCCCGGCAAAGACGCCAGAAGAGAGCAGGCCAACAAAGATCGGGAAAGACCAGTCGGCGTACCAGAAGCCTTTATTTTCGTTCATCGCATCGCCTCTTATTTGCCGCTGACTGAGTTGTGGATCATGTCGAGCCAGCCGGGAATGCCGAGCTGGAAGGACTGCAGCAGCTTCATGTCGAAACCACGGAAGAAGCCGCTCAGCACAAACAGCAGCACGATGGCGGTCATCATGACTTTGGTGACCCGGTTCCAGCCGCTCTCTTCAACGCCTTTACCGATCAGGATACCCAGCACCAGTCCCGGCACGGCATTGCCCATGATCAGCTGCGCCAGACCGCCAAAAATGGTGGCCCAGAAGCCTGACTTTTTGCCCGCGTCGATTGCCGCCAGCCAGAAGATCACCGGCATGACGGTGTTCACCAGCAGGTTAGCGGCGGGCACCAGCACTTTGACCGCCGTGACCTGCAGTGCAGCCGGAACAGCCGAGGCGGTGGAGTTGAGGAAGGCGACCACGATCATGCCGATGATGCCGCAGGCGATGGCCATTTTTTTCGGATCGTGCAGCGTCTCCGCCACATTACGATTCTTCACCATCAAGGCGGCCGCACCCCAGTTTGGAATGATGCGATGATCCACATCCTGAGTGAATGAACCGGCTGCGACAGATGATGCCCAGGCATTGAAAAAGAAGCCAAGACCAAAGGAGAAGTGGGATGCCGGATCGCCCTCGCAAGAGTTCAGCTCGCCCAGCGTACGGAAAGCGCCCATGCCCTGAGTGGTTGGCGCGTGGAACATGCGCGCCGCACCCGCGCCGACGCCGACCCCTACCAGCCCGCCAATGATCAACGACTTAAACAAAATGATTAAAAACATGTTGTTGTACCTTGTTGTCGTTTTTACCTGCCCTATCGCACGCCACCGCATCGCCCACGCCTGATCATCGCGATGTCGCGACAGCAGAGCATCGGGCAAACGGCTGGCTGGCGTTAACAGGCTCTGTTTTACGATGCCGCCGTGAACGCCACCTGTTCGGTGTCGAAAACGGTGACGCTGACGGTGATCTCCAGCGTGACGCTGAAGCTCCGCCGTTGGCGCGCCAGAAAGAAGAAGAGAAACTTCTCGGTTTTGACGCTCTCCTGCGCGCGCAGCACCCGGACATCCTGAGGTTCAATGCGCAGCAGAATTTTTTGCGTCGCGCGCAGAACCTGGTTCTGCACACGACTCAGGGCATCGGCAAAGGCTTTCGCTTTGGTGTCGCCTTTGCCCTCGACCGTCACCTGGGTAACGTATTGTTCTTTCATAATCAGCTGCCGTGCTTCTTGTTCCAGGCCTGCACCAGCCGCTCGCCTAACTCTTCTTTATCCATAAAGCCGAAGCCCAGCACCGTGGCACCTTCATTGATGGCGGTGACGCCTTCGTCGACAGAACGCATGCCATGCTTTGCTTTGTAGCCATATTTGTTCTGAGCGGTGATAGCACCAGCGCCGCCGCTGCCGCAGAACGAGATGCCGAAATCGGCGTTTTCCGCCTTCATCACGTCACCCAGTTTCATGTCAGCGGCGACACCTGGCACCACGACGGCACGGCCACCCGCTTTTTCGATGCCCGCAGCCACTTTCTGCCCTTTACCTAAACGATCGCCAATCACTACTGTTACCATGTTGTGTTCCTCTCTAGTTGTTTGATCGCGCGACTTCAATATGCACTGACAGCAGCCAGGCCTCTTCGCGGGGCAGATTGCCAAACAGATCGACGACCTGCTGCGCCAGCGCTAACGTTTCCGGCGGAATATCTTCAAACAGCTCCGCTTCCACTTCCGGCAGCGGCTCACCGCTCAGCGAGCGTGACGCCATGGCACCGACATGCGATTGCAGCATCTGCTGCTGAACCGCATTGGGCTGAATACCCTGCTGCTGATAGATCGCAGCAATCTGCGTCATCACGCTGTCAGCCAGCTGTTGCACTTTCTCAGGTGCCGCTTCATACACCGGGACGCCGTTATTACTCACCTTGCTACTCCTGTTAAACCGGATAATTCGCGTTAAAAACAAATTAACGGTCATCGCCCCGGCTGTGGAGAGGCAACATTTCCAGCAGCAAGTGGAAATTGAAGTGAAGGTTGTGCGTCAGATCGCAGGCTGCATGCTTAGTGCGATATGCGTCGCAAAATGCGCAATTTGATGGATTTAATCGTGAAAGGCGGCGATGTTGTGCGGCGACAAGCCGGACGCGCGGGGGTTCAGGGTGCGGTGATAAGCAGAAGTGATGGTAAAAAACCGCCGGTCGGGCTGACCGGCGATCTGATTAACGGAATTTCTTATGGTTAGTATTGCGGATGTCGTCGAACTTCGCTGCTTCGCGCTTTGCACCATCCACGTTGTTGGCTTTCGCCAGCGTGCTGACCACATCGATCTGCGCGATCAGCGAGTCGATACCGGCATGGAAATCTTTCACCTGTGGACTGTCAGCCGGCTGGCCTTCCAGCTTATCCGGCGTGCCCTTTCGCGCATCCTGTGCCGCGGCACGCATTTTGGTTAACGCCTGCTGCATCTCCTGGGCATTGTCACTTTTTTTGACGATTTTCAGGTTCGCATTCAGTGTATCCATATCCTGCTCCAGATCCGCCGCATAGAGACTGACGCTGGAGAACAACAGAGAAGCCGACAACATTGCAATCACATGCTTACGCATCATTACTTCCTTTTTATTGTGATGAAAAAAAGCAGCCAACCGGCTGCTTCAGGAATCCATCTTTATTGTCCCGCTATCTTCATCTCAGGCAGTAACACTGAACCGCACTGGATATTGCTGCGGGTTTCAATATCGTCACCGATGGTCACCATGTTGCGCCACATCTCTTTGAGATTTCCGGCGATAGTCACTTCGCTGACCGGGTACTGAATAACGCCATTCTCGACCCAGAACCCGGCCGCACCGCGTGAGTAATCACCGGTAATCGCGCTGACGCCCTGACCCATCAGTTCGGTCACCACTAACCCGGTGCCCATCTGCTTCAGCAGGTCGTCAAAGCTGTGGCCCTGGCCGGCAATGCGCCAGTTATGAATGCCGCCAGCGTGACCGGTGCTGGTCAGGCCCAGTTTGCGGGCTGAGTAGCTGGTTAACAGCCAGGTCTGCAGCACGCCATCTTTAATGATGTCGCGCGCCTGGGTACGCACCCCTTCGCTGTCGAATGGCGTGGAGGCGAGCCCTTTCAGCAGATGCGGCTGTTCATTGATGGTGAGCCACTCCGGCAGGATCTGCTGACCCATAGAATCCAGCAGGAAGGTCGATTTACGGTAAACGTTGCCGCCGCTGATCGCGCCAACCAGATGACCAAATAAGCCGGTTGCCACTTCTGAGGCGAAAATCACCGGGGCTTTCATGGTCGGAAGTTTACGCGGTGCCAGACGGGAGAGCGTGCGGCGCGCGCACTCTGCACCGACCCACTCCGGGCTCTTCAAATCTTCAAACGCGCGGCCAATGGTGTAGGCGTAGTCGCGCTCCATGTTGCCATCCTGCTCGGCAATCACGCTGCTGGAGAGCGAGTGACGGCTTGAGCAGTAGCTCTGCAACATACCGTGGCTGTTGCCAAAGACTTTGATGCCGACATGGCTGTTGAAGCTGCCACCTTCGGTATTGGTAATACGCTTGTCGGCGCGCAGTGATGCCTGTTCCGCCTGCGCAGCCAGTTCAATGGCGCGGTCAGCATCAATCTCCCACGGATGGTAGAGATCCAGGTCTGGCGCATCATAGGCCAGCAGCTCTGCGTCGGCCGGACCGGCAAAGGGATCGGGCGAGGTATAGCGTGCAATATCAATCGCCGCCTGCACGGTGCGTTTGATCGCGTCCGGGCTGAGGTCGGTCGATGAGGCGCTGCCTTTACGATTCTGATGATAGACGGTGATGCCCAGCGCACCGTCGCTGTTGAATTCGACGTTTTCCACTTCGCCATAGCGGGTGCTGACCCCGATGCCGGTGGTTTTACTGACTGCCACTTCCGCGCTGTCAGTGCTTGCTTTAGCCAGTTCAAGTGCCTGCGCAATGGCCTGCTCCAGTACTTTTCGCTGTTCTGCAACCTGAGTAGATACGTTCATCGACCTGCCGTCTAATCTTATGTGTGAATGATTTGAGTCTATCAGAGTCAGAGAACAATTTCGCAGTCACCCGATAAACTGGTAGGATTAGCCTCTTTTTTTGGGAGCCCGGAAATGACCAAACAGCCCGATGAGTGGCTCGACGATGTGCCAGATAATGACGAAGAAGAAGATGAAGAGATTATCTGGGTCAGTAAGAGTGAAATTAAACGCGATGCAGAAGAGTTAAAGCGCCTGGGTGCCGAACTGGTTGATCTGGGTAAAAACTCGCTGGATAAAATCCCGCTGGATGAGCGCCTGCGTACCGAAGTTGAACTGGCACAGCGCATCAAGAAAGAGGGTCGCCGCCGTCAGCTGCAGCTGATCGGTAAACTGCTGCGCAGTATTGATGTGGAGCCGATCCGCGTTGCGCTGGACAAGCTCAATAATCGCCATAACCAGCAGGTTGCGCTGTTCCATAAACTGGAAATGCTGCGCGATCGTCTGATTGAACAGGGTGATGAAGCGATGGGCGACGTGATTGCGCTTTATCCCGATGCCGATCGTCAGCAGTTACGCAGCATGATCCGTAACGCGCAGAAAGAGAAAGCGGGCAGCAAGCCGCCGAAGTCTGCCCGTCAGATTTTCCAGTATCTGCGCGAACTGGCCGAAGCGAAGTAACGCCATGGCGGGCAGCCTCGCCCGCCTCCCGGCAGCGCATTCATCGATAGATGTAGAGAATACCGGTACGCAGCCGCAGCTGGCGTTCGCTCGATGTCGCAGAACGTCCGATATCGCCAAAGGTGACGTAAGGCATCCAGACGCGATCGTTGCCAAGCGCATAATCGAACTGTAACTCCTGTTCGTAATCATCATGTTTATTGGCAAAGAGTTTCGCATCCGCGTGCTTATACACCAGCTTATACGTAGTGGTTAGCCGATCGCTTTTATTTCGCAGATAGAGATCAAAACGGTTGGCAGTGCGATGCCGGTCAGTATCGCAATAATCAATACCTCCGGTACGGCATTGATCGTCATGTGCATAATCGGTCAGCTCAAGACGATAAAGGCCACCGAGAGACCAGCGATCATTAAATTTATACCAGGGTGCCACACCAAATTTCCATTCAGTGCGCGAGGAGTTAAACTCTGGCTGAATAAAAGGCGACACTGTCCAGTTCCCCCAGTAATACGATTTCAGAAATGTCACCTCCACCACATTTAACACGGTGTCGTTATAATATTTGTCTTTTGGATCGGCGCCGCCGGTTTTGAATTTGGTTTCGACGCCGAGAAACATATTGTCCGGCAGCGTGGTGCTCAGACCCAGCTTGTCGTAGTGCGTGCGGTCGCGAAGGCGGTACTCATGCCGGTAATCAACGGTGGCAGTGGCCAGCGCCGCAGCAGAACTGCATAACAGCGCGGCGCCCAGCAAAAACGGCAATGAAATATTATTTCCCATATGAACATCCTTATTAGTGGTAATCAGAGCAATGAATTATCCGAACTCATTCATTTAACTCAAAGTTAACTTATATTTAAAATCATCATCAATATAAGACCGCGCATAAAGATAACCCGTTATTTATTCCTTTAACCTTAAGGCTTTAATTATTATTCCTCAGCAACAACAGGGATGATGCTAGAAATAACCGGCGAGAGCGGCCTTTCTGTTTCAGACACTAATAAGAAAAATATGGCAACGGCAGGAAGAGTGAGCAGATCGAATTCAAAAATATGCGGGATTTATTGAGGGAATAATATTTCCGGGAATAGCGCTTTTAAAAAAAGCGCCCGAAACGGGCGCCTGTGACATTATGCCAGCCTGTCCAGCAGCTTCTGATGGATGCCACCAAACCCGCCGTTGCTCATGACCAGAATCGTGTCGCCTGGCTGAGCGGCTTTGGCCACCATTTCCACCAGGGTATCGATATCCGCGCTCCAGTGCGCAGGCGGAATGCACGCTTCTGCGACATCTGATACCTGCCACGGAATATGGTGCGGCTGGAACAGAAAGACCTCATCAGCACGCGCCAGCGACGGTGCCAGATCGTTCTTGCTGACGCCCATCTTCATGGTATTAGAGCGTGGCTCCAGCACAGCCAGGATACGCGCTCTGCCGCCAACTTTGCTACGCAGGGCAGCCAGCGTCGCCAGAATCGCGGTCGGATGGTGGGCGAAGTCATCATAGACTTTGATACTGTTCACTTCGCCGCGCAACTCCAGCCGTCGACGCGCATTGATAAAGCTGTTCAGCGCCTGGCCTGCATCTTCCGGCTTCACACCCACATGGCGCGCGGCAGCAATCGCCATCAGCCCGTTGTGCATATTGTGTTCACCCACCAGCGCCCAGTTCACTTCCCCGACTTTTTCGCCGTCGAGCCAGATTTCCCAGTGAGAGGCATCGTTAGTGAGCTTCTTCGCCTGCCAGCGCCCGTGCTCGCCGACGTTCTCCTGCTCGCTCCAGCAGCCCATTGCCATCACCTGTTTGAGGTTAGGATCATGTTCCGGCAGCAGGATCTTGCCCTGGCCCGGCACGATCCGCACCAGATGGTGGAACTGCTTCTGGATCGCCCGCAGATCGTCAAAGATATCGGCGTGATCAAACTCAAGATTATTGAGGATCAGCGTACGTGGGCAGTAATGGACAAACTTGGAACGCTTATCGAAAAACGCGCAGTCGTACTCATCCGCCTCAATCACGAAGAATGGACTTTTTCCTAATTTTGCCGAGACATCGAAGTTTCCGGGTACACCACCAATAATAAAGCCTGGCTCAAGGCCGCAGGCCTCAAGAATCCACGCTGCCATGCCGGCTGTGGTGGTTTTGCCGTGGGTTCCCGCGACCGCCAGCACCCAGCGATCGCGCAGCACGAAATCGTGCAGCCACTGCGGGCCAGAGAGGTAAGGAATGTTGCGTTCCAACACTGCTTCCACGCAAGGATTACCCCGCGTCATCGCGTTGCCGATTATCACCAGGTCAGGCACCGGGTCAAGCTGGCTGGCGTCGTAACCTTCTGTTAATTCAATGCCTTGCTGTTCAAGCAAAGTACTCATAGGTGGGTAAACGTTGGCGTCTGACCCGGTCACCTGATGACCAAGTGAACGGGCCAGCATCGCCAGACCGCCCATAAAAGTGCCACAAATCCCGAGGATGTGAATGCGCATTACGTGATCCATTACTCAAAAGTTCGGCGCACAGTGTAACGCCGCTCGCAGATGGAAGAAACGGATTAGGACTATGGTTTTTGAAGTTCAATCGGCTAAACTGCGTACGCATCCGTTGGCAGACTGTTACGCGTGCTGCCACTCCATCGAAGATTCAGGGAATGTGTTATGAAAACGTTGGGCGAATTTATCGTCGAGAAGCAGCATGACTTTCCGCACGCTACAGGTGAACTGACAGCGCTGATTTCCGCTATTAAGCTGGGTGCCAAAATCATCCACCGCGATATCAACAAAGCCGGTTTAGTGGATATTCTGGGTGCCAGCGGCGTCGAGAATATTCAGGGTGAGCAGCAGATGAAACTTGATCTGTTTGCCAACGAGAAACTGAAGGCAGCACTGAAGGCACGCGGCATCGTCGCCGGTATCGCTTCTGAGGAAGAAGACGAGTTTGTGATCTTTGAAGGTGAAGAAAACGGTAAGTACGTGGTGTTAATGGATCCACTGGATGGTTCTTCAAACATCGACGTTAACGTTTCCGTCGGCACCATTTTCTCTATCTACCGCCGCGTCAGCGAGCCGGGTACGCCGGTTGTTGAAGCGGACTTCATGCAGCCAGGCAACAAGCAGGTCGCTGCCGGTTACGTGGTTTACGGCTCCTCCACCATGATGGTTTATACCACCGGTGCAGGCGTGCATGCGTTTACTTACGATCCGTCTCTGGGTGTGTTCTGCCTTAGCCACGAACGTATGACCTATCCACCAACGGGTTACACCTACTCTATTAACGAAGGTAACTACATTCGTTTCCCGCAGGGTGTGAAGAAATATCTGAAGTTCTGTCAGGAAGAGGATCTGCCAACGCACCGTCCTTATACCTCACGTTACATCGGATCGCTGGTCGCGGATTTCCATCGTAATCTGCTGAAAGGCGGCATCTACCTCTACCCAAGCACCGCCAGCCATCCTCAGGGTAAGCTGCGTCTGCTGTATGAGTGCAACCCGATGGCGTTCCTGGCAGAGCAGGCGGGCGGTAAAGCCAGCGACGGTCAGAAGCGTATTCTGGATATTCCACCGGTCACGCTGCATCAGCGCTGCCCGTTCTACTGCGGTAACGAGGCGATGGTGAACGACGTTGAGCGTTTCCTGGCCGAGTTCCCGGATTGCCGTCAGGGTTAATCCGGCAGTGATATAAAAGTCATATAAAAAGCAAGGGCGCGATTTTCGCGCCCTTGCTGTTTTTACGCCGTCTGCAACCTGAACTGCGCCATGGTTGCCTGAAGCTGATCGGACTGCGCTTCCAGCGACTGGGTCGCGGCGGTTGCCTGCTCCACCAGTGCCGCGTTCTGCTGCGCCGCCGCATCCATCTGTGTGACCGCCAGATTGACCTGCTCAATGCCACGGCTCTGTTCGTCGGAGGCCATCGAGATCTCTTTCATCAGCGCCGTTACGCGCATGACCTCACCAGAAATCTCATCCATGGTTTCCCCGGCCCGCGTCGCCATCTCGCTGCCCTCTTTCACCCGCGACTGTGAATCACTAATCAGCGTACGGATCTCTTTGGCGGCGTTAGCGCTGCGCTGTGCCAGCGTGCGCACTTCGTTTGCCACTACCGCAAAGCCACGGCCCTGTTCGCCTGCGCGCGCCGCTTCAACGGCGGCGTTGAGCGCCAGGATATTGGTCTGGAAGGCGATACCATCAATCACGCCAAGAATGTCGCCGATACGATTGGCACTGTCGGTAATCTCATGCATTTTTTCCATCACGTAGCAGACCACCTCTGCGCCGCGATCGGCGGTATCAGAGACCGCGTTAGCCAGCTGGTGCGCCTGCTGGGCGTTGCTGGCGTTAAGCCGCACGGTTGCCGTGAGCTGCTCCATGCTGGCCGCAGTCTGCTCCAGCGAGGCGGCGGACTCTTCGGTACGCTGCGACAGATTGACGTTGCCCGCGGCCAGTTCACGGCTGCCGATGTCGATCTGCATACTCGCTTCGCGCACCTGACTCACCGAGGTACGCAACGACTGCTGCATCCCGGCGAGCGCATGATTAAGCCGCCCCAGCTCATTGTTGCCCGACGGTGGCAGCACCTGCGAGAGGTCGCCCGCCGCGACCTGCTCAAGATGGAGAATGGCCAGGTTCAGCGGCTGCAGCAGCATCCGACGCAGCAGTTGCCAGGCGAGCACCAGCAGCAGCAGTGTTAATACCACCGCCACTGCGATCAGGATTTTCATTTTGGTTTCGTTGTAGGCCGCCTGCGCCAGCTGGGCCTGCGTGATCTGATCGGCCAGCTGGCTGAAGTCCGTGACGGCCTTGTTGTAGCTGGCCGCCAGCGTCGCAAGGTTGCCTTCCAGCAGCTGGTAATACTCGTCGGTATATTGCTTATCCAGGGCGTTCATCATCGGTTTGATGCCCTGGTCGAGATAGGCTTTGTAACTGGCCGAAACCGCATCGGCCAGCTTTTTGCCGTGCGCCGTCACCGTTCCGGCGTCCACAAAGCGCTTCAGGCTTTGCTGTGATGAGACCACATCCGCCTGCGACAGTTTTGTTACTGCCGCCCCCTCTTCCAGTAAACCAATTTCAATTTTACGCACCGCCAGCGCGGCGTTAGCGCGGGCCCGCATCAGATCGGCATTGCTCTGGTAAAGACTGTTCAGCTCGATCCCCTGAATGCGGTTGATCACATCCAGCGAGCGATTCCCTTTGTTAATTGCCACGATACCCATAAAACTCACCGCCAACAGCAGCAGTGTCATAAATGCCAGCAAGGCCAGCAACCCCGTGCGAAGTGATAACTGTTTCATCCAGATAGTTTCCGTGTATGTGAAAAGGCAAATTTTCCAGCGGCCCTAAAACGGATGAAGTATCGGCAGTAACGGCGCGAAACTTTAACCCTGATTAGTGTTACCAACTTGATCATCACGGGAACATCCATCAAGCTAATCGCCGCTTATCCGTTCTCCGGAGAAAAGAATGAAACCAGGATTACTTCTGATGCTGCTGTGCCTCAGCACGGCGGCGCTGGCAGAGGATATGCCCCAGGACGCCTCGCCCGACCGCTGCCTCAATGACGCCTCTACTACCCTTGCCATGAACCAGTGCTACGCTGCGGCCAATCGGGCCTGGGATCAGGAGATGAATAAGCAGTACAACAAACTGATGAAAACCCTCTCCGGCGAACCTAAAAACAAACTGCGTGTCGCACAGCGCGCCTGGCTGAGCTACCGCGACAGCTGGCTTGAGGCGAGCCGCAGCCAGCTCAGTACACAAGGCTCGCTGGGCAGCGTGGCGCTGAGCGCTCAGAGCCTGAGCCTGGTGCGCAATCAGGCACTGATGTTGCAGTCACTTGGTAAAGGCAGCTGTGCTAACCCCGATGACTGCTGATCGATAACCGGCTTTTGCGCTGACTGAAGTCAGCGCACTCATTAACCTTCAGGGAGAAACCATGGCTGCTTACGCCTCGACCATCATTCTGATTTGCCTCGCCGTACTGAGTTATTTCGTTCACAACAACGCGGTCACGATTTCGATTCTGGTGCTGCTGGCGATTAAAATCACCCCGCTGGCTCAGTTCTTCCCCTACGTAGAAAAACAGGGCATTACCTTAGGCATCATTATTCTTACCGTGGCGGTGATGGCCCCGCTGGCAAGCGGCTCACTGCCCGCCTCTGCGCTGATCAAGTCGTTTGCTAACTGGAGGTCGATTGTGGCGATTCTGGTAGGTATCTTTGTCGCCTGGCTGGGCGGTCGTGGCGTGAACTTTATGAGCGTCCAGCCTTCGGTGATTGGTGGTCTGCTGATTGGTACGGTGATTGGCGTGGCGTTCTTCCGTGGGGTGCCGGTAGGACCACTGATTGCCGCAGGCATTGTTTCGCTGTTTGTGGCGGCTAAGTAGCGTTTGGGCGCATTCCGAAACGCCAAAAAGGGGGCATACTTTCAGAGTCAGTTGGCTATAATAGCCGACACTCAACATACGACTACTGAAGGAATGCCAGATGAGTTTGAACCAGGTGCCAGCAGGTAAAGACCTGCCAGAAGATATCTACGTTGTCATTGAGATCCCAGCGAATGCTGATCCGATCAAATATGAAGTTGATAAAGAGTCTGGTGCCCTGTTTGTAGACCGTTTCATGTCTACCGCCATGTTCTATCCGTGCAACTACGGCTACATCAACCATACCCTTTCTCTGGATGGTGATCCGGTTGACGTACTGGTTCCGACCCCGTATCCACTGGTTCCAGGCTCAGTGATCCGCTGCCGTCCGGTTGGCGTGCTGAAAATGACCGACGAGTCTGGCGAAGATGCCAAGCTGGTTGCCGTTCCGCACACCAAACTCTCTAAAGAGTACGATCACATCAAAGATGTGAACGACCTGCCAGAACTGCTGCGTGCACAGATCACCCACTTCTTTGAGCACTACAAAGATCTGGAAAAAGGCAAATGGGTGAAAGTGGATGGCTGGGATAATGCCGAAGCCGCTAAAGCTGAAATCATCTCCTCTTACGAGCGCGCACAGAAGAAGTAATTCTGCTGCCGGTTTGTGAGTCGAAAAAAAACACCGTCCGGATGGACGGTGTTTTTGTTCAGGCCTCTGGCTCCTCATCGCGCTTCAGCCAGTCACCACTCATGATGCGCTGGCGTCCTGCCACTGAGCGTTGATAGACATAAAGCCATGCACTGCCAAACGGCGTCTGAGTCAGATAACGTTTGTACTCTCCCCCTTTGGTGCGAAGCGCATCCAGCTCCGCAAGGGTTGAGGCATCAATGCGGTACACCTCACAATGTACCGCTCCATTGCCCTCAATCACGCCGGGATAATGGCCCAGACTGTAAAGCTCAAAGCCTTCAATCTGGTGATCACCCAGCCACTGCGCATTCGTCATCCAGTGACTGTTTCCCTGTTTGCGCCGTAAACTGCCGTAGACAATTATTCGCATTGCTAAAACTCAAACTGATAGAGCAAATCGAGAGCCTGATCCACACCGGACACGGCTTCCAGATAGAGTTTAGGCATCAGGCGGTAACGCAAGGTTAACGTCGCCAGTGAATCAAATATGCCAACACCGTATTTTACCTGCAGACCCGGTAGCACATAGCCGCTGACCTGCACCTGCTGGCTGTCGCCAACACCGGCAGTATCAACAGCGAGATTGCTGACACCGAATGTCTCCCCGATTTTACCCACAACCTGCCCACTTTGTGCAACCCCTAAGCCAACAAGTGCTGAAGTGAGGGCGTTACTGTCGCCGTCGCTGCCCAATCCCTGACCGCGCAGCAGATAGGAAAGCGCTTCCTGTTGCGACATCGCCGGATCGGAGAAGACTTCCGCTTTTGGCTCATCCGCCAGGCCAGTGACGCGCAGACCCGCGGTGACGCCATCCTCGGTAGCATCCGGATTACGGATGGCTTCCAGGTTGACGTAAGGCTGATCCGGCGGACCGGCAAACTGCAGCTCGCCTTTACGCACGATCAGATCCTGACCATAAGCGTGGAAGCGGCCGGACGGAATGTTGATCTGACCGTTCAGACCGAGTCCTGACTTATCCTGCACCATTTTCAGATCGCCATTCAGCTTCGCTTTCAGGCCAAACGCAGAGAGCCGCACATCGTTGCCGACGTGGATCACCAGATTGCTGTTAATCGGAATAGCCGCGGTTTGCGGTGCAATCGGCTTCAGCTGTTTATCCAGCATCACCTCATCCGACGAGACGCCGGTGGCGCTTTCCGGTACTTCCTGCACCGTGATGCGCGCCCATGGAATATCGACCCGGCCATCAAGGTTAAAGGCCGCTGGCGTCGCTTCAAACACCAGATCCGGCGAGACATCCATGCGCACCATCGGCGGCACGGTTACGCGAACCCGGCTGCCCTGCGCCGCAATGCGCGCACGCCAGTTGTCGAGCTGGCTCCAGTCTGCGTTACCGCTGAGGTTGATATTGCCCTGCCCGGTCTGCACCAGCCCGTTCAGGGTGGAGCTCATGCCGTTAAATACCAGATTCAGGTTGGCACTGGTCAGATCAACCGGCATAAAGTTGCCATCCACATCCACACCCGTCAGGCCAAGCTGACCAAATACCTGCGGCTGCTGCACGCTGCCACCCAGGCGCAGGCTGCTGTTCAGGCTGCCTTTGATCTTCTCGCCCTGCATCAGCGCCGGATTGAGCATCGCCAGCGAGACATTGCGGATGTTGACGTTACCGCCCAGCGTGCGGCGGTTTTGCGGATCGTCGATCTGCACATTGCCATCCAGCTGACCGTTATTGGCGATGCGGATCAGCCAGTCGAGCTGGGCGCGTCCGTTTCGCAGCGCGGCATTGAGGTTCAGCGTGTCAAAGGCGATCGGCAGATTGTTGCCCTGCACATCCTGCACCACTTTCACGCCGTTGCCCTTCAGTGCCACGGTACCGGTCGGCAGGTTGCCATCGGCAGTCCAGTTGACGCGCACGTCGCCGCTGAACAGGCCGCTAAGCTGAGTCGCATCCGGCATAAACGGCTTCACCATCGCCAGGTCAAAGCGGTTCAGCACCACATGCGCCTTGCCTGCCGGGCCCGCTTCAACCGGCTCCGGCACACAAATTTGCGCATTGGGGTTCTGCCAGCAGTGCGGCCCGATGGTTGCCGTCTGGCGGCTGTTCAGATAGTCGATGGCCATGGCGCGGGTCAGACGCCACTCACCGACTGGCGTATCAAAGTGGGTGTCGTTCAGCGACCCTTTCCAGCGCTCGGTCTGGCGATCAAAGCTGCCGTTCAGCGCCAGCTGGCCAGAGACCGGTTTGCCCTGCACATTGAGCTTCAGCTGATGCTGATGCTCATTGCCGTCCGCATTCAGCGTCAGCAGGCTGATGTTCAGCGCATCCTGCTTCAGCTGCTCGACGCGCAGTTGCAGTTTACCCGCCACCTGCTCGCCGGAACGGACGTCGCCATTCAGGGTGACGCGATTGATCTGCATCTGCTGCCAGCGCAGACCACGGGCATTGAGATCGGCCAGCAGCTGCGGTGCCTTCAGGGTGCCACGCGCTTTTATTGTGCCGTTGATGACGCCGCCCAGACCCGGCAGCGCATTGTCGAGCTGGGGCGCGTCGATGCTGGCATCGAGATCCAGACTGTCGCCCAGCGCCCCTTTAACATCCAGATGGTTGCGTCCCAGCGCCAGCTTAATGCCCGGCACCGTCCACTGGTTGTAGCTGTTACCGGTCAGGGAGCCATCAGCGGTCACGGCGTTCTGTTTCACATTGCCTTTCAGCTGTAGCTGCGGCACGCTCAGTTGCCAGCTGCCGCCATACAGACTGCCGCGGGTGGTGATTTTGCCATCCAGCCGTGCTGGCCAGTCGGGATACTGTTTAGCGGTATTGATTCCCGCCAGCGTCAGTTCACTGCGCCAGCTTATCGCCTTGCTCCAGTCCACCAGCGCGGTGAGATCGATATTGCCCTGCAGCGCAGCCACGCGCAGGCGGTCGAGGCTGAACTGCTCAACGTTGCCTTTACCCGTCAGCGAGATCGTCGCCGGTGGTACAGATTCACCCTTCACGGCGGTCTGCAGCGACATCACATAGTCGGTGGCTTTGCCTTTGAACTGATAGTCCAGGTTATCCGCCTGATACGCTACCGGACCGGTCAGCGGCCAGCGTAACTGCGGACTGGTCAGCTTCAGTGACAGCGGCAATCCCGCCACCGCCAGCTGGGTCGTGGCGTCCAGCTGGGCATTCACCGGACCGGAGAGGTTCAGCCCCATCTTCAGCTCGTCGCGCATCGCGCCATTAAGTTTCAGCGCGAGCTTTTCGCCTTTAATCGGATCGGTATTCACTGTGCCGTTAAGGGAGAAATCGACCGGCCAGTTATCCGCCAGCGTCGCCTGACCGCTACCCTTGAGGTTGCCGAGGTTCGAGTCCACCTCCAGCGTGCTGAGCTGCATCTGGCGGTCAGCGCTTCTGGCTTTCAGCAGCAACCGGCTGACGGAAATATCGGTGTCGCCGGTAATGCGCAGCTGTTCACCCAGAATCTGCTGCACCTCAATATCCAGCGGCAGACGGAAATCAGGCATCTCAGGCAGCAGGGGTTGCGCAAACATCGCCTGCAGCGTTTCACCCAGCGGTTTTTCAGCAGGATGTGGCTGCTGGACTTTCGGCTCCACCACCTCGTCATTGACCACTTTCGCCGCTTTCGGCAGCGCAATCAGCAGGCTTTGAATATGGGTCGGGTTCAGCGTCAGCGCACGATCCTGCCACTGCAGGCCGGTAGTGAAGTCGAGCAGCGATATTGCGGTGTCATCAACTTTGACATTGATATTGTGTAGGCCAAAGTGACGCAGCGTGATGGGGTATGGCGTGCTGAGGTTAGTGTTGCCACTCTCCTCTTCCGGCGCTGGTGCGGCTGGCGTCATTTTCTTGCTGTCGACCACCACGCTGATATCGCGCAGGGAGACATCGTTAACGCACACGGAGGAGTGCAGCAGGCAGTTGAGATCCACCGCCAGATGAATTTGCCCGGCATCGACACTGACGCCGGGCATTTCGTAACGCAGACCGTTAAGGGTCAGGTTACGCCAGCCCCCATCGACCTGTTTGATTGACAGGCCCGGCACCCAGCGCGACGCACCTTTCAGCACTAAATGCAGCCCAGGCGTGGTACCGATTAAAAATGCTACGCCGCCCAACAGCACGACCAGAAAGATCAGAATGCCGATCAGGACCTTTTTCCACAGCTTCATAGTTCTGGCCCCAGCCCTACGTAAAATTGTAATCCATGCTCTTCGTCATCCCCGATGGGTCTGGCGATATCAAATTTGATTGGGCCAACCGGTGAAGACCAGCGCACGCCGACACCCGCACCGGTTTTGACGTTACTTTGCTTGATGTCGTTAACCGCTTCGCCCGAGTCGACAAACACCGCGCCCCACCATTTCCCGGTGACGTTGTACTGATATTCCAGCGATCCGGTGGCGAGTTTTGATGCACCGGTGAGTTTGCCGTCATCATCGCGCGGTGAAATATTTTTGTATTTGTAGCCACGAATACTGCGGTCACCACCGGCAAAGAAGCGCAGATCCGGCGGCACTTTGTCGAAGTCGTTGGTTTCGATCCAGCCCAGATTGCCGCGCGCCACAAAGCGATGACTGTCGCCAAGGGTACGGATCCAGACGTTTTGCGCCTGCAGGATCAGGAAGTCGACGTCTGAACCCCAGGTAGTATCAGAGACGTCTGCCGAATAGCGCTGTGAATCGCCCCAGGTCGGCATCAGGCCGCCACGGGAACGGGTGCGGTTTACGCTGACGCCAGGATAGAGCAGCATAGTGGTGTTGGTCACGCTGCCCTGAGTAAAGTGATCCAGGCTCCAGCGCAGGTTGACCGCCTTCTGCCAGCCGCTGCTGCTGTCCCAGTTGCGCGACATCGCAAGCGTCGTGGTATCTGCTTTGGTGTCGTTGAGGTCGGTGCGCTTCAGGCCGCCGGAGAAGGTATAGTACTGCTCAAGCGGGCTTTTCAGCAGCGGCACTTTATAGCTGAGATCGACCTGCTGTTCCGGCGCGGAAACGTAGGCGCTGGCCGCCAGGCTGTGACCGCTGTCGTTGATCCACGGTTTTTTCCAGGTCCCTTTCAGGCGCGGACCGACGTCTGTGGAATAGCCGACGCCGGTTTCAATGGTGTTTTCGGTGCGGGGTGACATTACTGCGCTCAGCGGCAGGACTTTGGTCTGTCGTCCCTTGCTGAATTCCGGCGCGACCACCACCGAATTAAACCAGCCGGTGGCGGAGAGGCGGCGATTCAGCTCGGCTAAATCGCGGGAGCTGTAATAGTCCCCCTCTTTAAACGGCACCAGGTTTTGCAGGTACTCTTCGCGAATTTGCGATCCCTGGAAAGTGACGTCGCCGAAGCGATAGCGTTCGCCACTGTCGTAGTCGATATCCCAGAACGCTTCACGCCGCTCCACCGAGACACCAAGCTGGCTTTTTTTAAACGTGCCGTCGAAATAGCCGTTACGCAGTGCGAGATTAGAGAAGCCGCTTTTGAATTTGTCATATTGCCCGTGGTTAAGCTGGCTGCCCACTTCAGGGCGTCCCTGCTTCACCCAGGCTTTGTAATCCGCGTCATTGCGCGCATCACCTTCGACCACAATCGTGCTGCCGCCGATTTTTACCGGTTCACCAGGCGTTACGTGTGCCACTAATACCGGTCGTCCACCCTGCGCAGGCGCGGGGCGGGATTCGAAATCGATGGTGGGCTCGTAATAACCGAGCGCGCGCAGCCCCTCTTTTATCGCAACAGAAACGCGCGCGCGAAAGCGGCCATCATTAGAGACCTCATCGCTGCCGATGGTGGACAGACGCGCTCTGACATTCTTTTGCAGATCCCCGGATAAGCCGTCTACCTGTAATCGCACTGTTGCCGCCTCAAGGGCGGGCGCGGCAAGCAGCAGGCCAGCCATGCAATAAACATAAAATCGTGGCACCTGTACTCCTGTTAATCATGCCGGCCCCTTTTCCGCGGGGCGCTTATTAATCTTCTTTGCCCGCACTACCGCAACGGCAACATCCTCATCATAGCCGCACTTTATGGCAAACGGCGGAGCAACACTGACATCTAAGTCAAATAACGGGGCTATTGTCGGTAAATGGGGTGAGCGATACAACTCCTGCGGGTCGGAATGATCAGTCCGATATGACTCACTCAGATAAATCCGAGTCTGTAACCGGCCGCTCTGGCTGCTAATGCGCCCTTAAGCAGCGGTTTGCCCTCTGGCGGCGCGATGAGCGCTCCTGCTATAATCGGCCACCACAGGCATGCCGCCTGTTTTCATTTCTGCCCCGACATGTCGTTTGTTGTCGAACTGGCGCAGACATTTTTGGCACGGATAGCTTTGTTTCACGGATAAACCAACTCTGTTTGCGCTTACCCACGCTGCCCAGGCCAAAAATGACAAGTGGATAACCCTTTGGATCTCATATGTTAGATAGCTTACTTGTCATTCTGTTACTGATCGTAATCAGTGCCTTTTTCTCCCTGTCGGAGATCTCGCTGGCGGCCGCCCGTAAGATCAAACTGAAACTGCTGGCCGATGAAGGCAACGTAAATGCGCAGCGCGTGCTGAAAATGCAGGAAACGCCGGGCATGTTCTTCACCGTGGTGCAGATTGGCCTCAACGCCGTCGCCATCCTGGGGGGTATTGTCGGCGATGCGGCGTTTTCACCGGTTTTCAGCGGCCTGTTTAACCGGTTTGTCTCGCCGGAACTGGCGGAGCAGCTCAGCTTTATCTGCTCCTTCACCATCGTCACCAGCCTGTTTATCCTGTTTGCTGACTTAACCCCAAAGCGGGTCGGCATGGTCGCACCGGAAACCATCGCGCTGCGCATCATCAACCCGATGCGTTTCTGCCTGCTGATAATGCGTCCATTGGTGTTTCTGTTTAATGGCCTGGCTAACGTCTTCTTCCGTATTTTCAAGCTGCCGATGGTGCGTAAAGATGACATCACCTCCGACGACATCTACGCGGTGGTGGAAGCCGGTGCGCTGGCTGGCGTGCTGCGTAAGCAGGAGCACGAGCTGATTGAAAACGTGTTTGAGCTGGAGTCACGTACCGTTCCCTCCTCCATGACCTCACGTGAGAATATCGTCTGGTTTGATCTGCATGAAGATGAGACCAGCCTCAAGACCAAAATCGCCCAGCATCCTCACTCGAAGTTTCTGGTCTGCAGCGGCGATATCGACCATATCGTTGGTTATGTCGACTCCAAAGAGCTGCTGCTGCGCGTACTGGGTAATCAGAGCATGGCGCTGAACAGCGGCCTGCAGATTCGCTCGGCGCTGATCGTGCCGGATACGCTGACCCTCTCTGAAGCGCTGGAAAGTTTTAAAACCGCCGGAGAAGATTTCGCGGTGATCATGAACGAATATGCGCTGGTTGTAGGCATTATTACCCTGAATGATGTAATGACCACGCTGATGGGTGATCTGGTTGGTCAGGGTATGGAAGAGCAGATTGTGGCGCGCGATGAGAATTCATGGCTGGTTGAAGGCGGTACGCCGATTGATGACGTGATGCGCGTGCTGGACATTGATGATTTCCCGCAGTCAGGTAACTACGAAACCATCGGCGGCTTTATGATGTATATGTTGCGCAAGATTCCGAAGCGTACCGATTTTGTGAAGTTTGCTGGCTACAAGTTCGAGGTGGTGGATATTGATAGCTATCGCATCGATCAGCTGCTGGTCACCCGCATCGATGAACGACCACCGGTGCTGAGCATGACGAAAAGCGAAGAAGAGTAGAATGACCAGCAACCTGGCCCAGCAGGTATAATTGCTGCAGGCAGTCTGGACACGGACAGCGCGGAACAATCCGAAGCAGACGTAGTCTGTGAGGATTGTGAGCAGTGCTCAGGTTCAGAGTAACAAATAGAATGGCCTGACTGGCCAGACACTAAGGGCGCCGATGGCGCCCTTATGATTAGTTGAACTCAAGTTTGAGACGAACGACCTGGCGGTTAATTTCTGACATCACGCTCAGGTGCTGTTTGTCTTTGACGCGCGGGATTAATACTTTCCCTTTGTCGAACTCGAACGCGCCGACGTCCTTGATATACAACCTTCCTTTGAACAGCGTTTTTACATATTTCGCTATTTGTAGCGGATTATAGCGCTGGAAGATCTTCATACTGACTAACTCCTGTACATTTTTAAGCACGCTTCGCCGTTTCCAAATTTGGTTCCAGCCCATGAAGCGCGAATTCGCGATAACTATAGAACACTCAAACCTACTAATGTTCCTAAAAGTGATTTTTTTTACTGAATTGACACATCATTACAGAACACTCTGTTATCAGGCTCACACAACACAGTATAAACCTTCGTTGGTTAAGGAATTGTGGCGGCCATAACAAACCTGACACCTTTCCAGGACAGGCGCATCATCCCTGCTTACTATTGCAGTAAAATGACTAACTGGTCTGATCACTCAAGGAAATAGCAATGCGAATAACTCTGACAGCTGTAGCGTTGTCTTTACTGATACCGGCAAGCGTGATGGCTCATGACCTCAGGCAGGATATGCGGGTACCGGCCGTTGGCGTGAATGACAAAGGCGAGCTGTTATTGCAGCAGGATAAGTTTAGCTACAAAAACTGGAATAGCGCGCAGCTCAGCGGAAAAGTTCGCGTGGTTCAGCACATCGCGGGTCGCTCATCCGCTAAAGAGATGAATGCCGCATTGATCGAGGCGATTAAGGCCGCGAAGTTGCCGCATGATCGCTATCAGACCACCACCATCGTGAATACAGATGATGCCATTCCCGGTACGGGCATGTTTGTGCGCAGCAGCGTCGAGACCAACAAGCAGCAATATCCGTGGTCGCAGTTTGTCGTCGACAGCAAGGGCAATGTGCAGCATGCCTGGCAGTTACAGCCGGGCGGTTCCGCCATTGTGGTGCTGGATAAGCAGGGTAAGGTGAAATTTGTGAAGGATGGATCGCTGACGCAGGATGAAGTGACGAAAGTGATTACGCTGGTCACATCCCTGCTGAAGGATTAATCGCTGAAGCCCCGGTGGGAAGAGCATCGCCCGCCGGGGTTTCAGCCTTCAGCAGGCTGAGCGCTCAGACAGCGTTAAAACAGTGAAACGCGGAAGCCAGGATTAAGGAAGGATTCGCGCGGCGCGTAGTCCAGAGTTTTACCCTGCCAGTCGTGCACATGCGCGCCCGCCGCCATCGCCACGGCATGGCCCGCGCCGGTATCCCAGATGTTGGTGGGTCCGAAACGGGGATAGAGCTGGGCTTTTCCTTCTGCCACCAGGCAGAACTTCAGTGAGGATCCGGTCGCGACGGTCTGATGTTCACCTAACTGCTTCAGATACTCTTTCATCTCGTCGTCGTCGCCATGTGAACGACTCACCACCACCAGCGGAGGTCGCGCATCACGGACATGAATCTGTTCACGCTGACCGCCCTCCTCTTTCCACGCTTTGCCGTCTGCAGCGGAGTACATCACGCCCAGCACCGGCGCATAGACCACGCCCATTACCGGCTTACCCGCTTCGATCAGCGCAATATTAACGGTAAATTCGCCGTTACGTTTGATGAACTCTTTGGTTCCATCCAGCGGATCGACCAGCCAGTAGCGCTGCCAGTGCTGACGCACCTCCCAGGCTGGCGGATCTTCTTCTGACAGCACCGGCACATCAGGCGTTAACTGTGTCAGGCCAGCGAGGATCACTTCGTGTGCAGCGATATCCGCGGCGGTCACCGGCGAATCATCCGATTTGTGAGAAACGTCAAGCGGCGCGGCACCGTTATAGACCTGCATAATCGCGTCGCCTGCTTCGCGTGCCAGTTGGCAGATTTGCTCTAACATTTTTCACCTCATTGTGTCTGTCTGCTGCCGGATCAGCTTATCGTCAGATAGTGACATTTTAGCAGTTCCGCCTGAAGTACCCATTTACAGGCACTCCGGCGATTCAATTTATAGATATATCAATATCATAGTTACCCATTTATCGCCACGCCTGTGCCGCTACGCCTCCATCGTTTAAGAATCCGTCGCTGACCGATGCGCCAAAACGTTATACCCATCACGATTTAAAATGACTATCTGTCATGCTTTTACATTATTTTGAGATCCTTATTTATTTTGCAGCAGGAGCAAGCATGTTTAAGCCCGGAATGATGTTACTGGCACTGAGCGTTTCCGTCGCCACCCAGGCGGCGACGGTGGATTTGCGGATACTGGAAACCACCGATTTGCACAGCAATATGATGGATTTCGATTATTACAAAGACACACCAACCGAGAAGTTTGGCCTGGTGCGAACCGCCACGCTGATCCACGCCGCACGCCAGGAGGTGAAAAACAGCCTGCTGGTCGATAACGGCGACATCATTCAGGGCAGCCCGCTGGGTGACTACATGGCGGCCAAAGGATTACGTGAGGGCGAGATCCATCCGGTCTACAAGGCACTCAACACGCTGGATTACAGTGTCGGTAACCTCGGTAATCATGAATTCAATTATGGCCTGCCCTACCTGAAAAAAGCGCTGGCAGGCGCGCGTTTTCCCTATGTGAACGCCAACGTGATTGATGTGAAGAGCGGCAAACCGCTGTTTACCCCTTACCTCATCAAATCCACTACGGTGGTTGATCGCGAAGGCAAGACGCAGACCCTGAAGATAGGTTATATCGGCTTTGTGCCGCCGCAGATCATGGTGTGGGATAAAGCCAACCTGCAGGGCAAGGTACGCGTCGATGACATCACCGAAACGGCTCGCCGCTACGTGCCTGAGATGCGCGCACAGGGCGCTGATGTGATTATTGCTATCCCCCACTCCGGCCTGAGCAGCGAGCCGTATCACACGATGGCGGAGAACTCGGTTTACTATCTCAGCCAGGTGGAAGGCATCAACGCCATCCTGTTTGGTCATGCGCATGCGGTCTTCCCCGGCAAGGAGTTTTCTGACATCAAGGGCGCAGATATCGCCAACGGCACCCTGAACGGTATTCCGGCGGTGATGCCAGGCATGTGGGGCGATCATCTTGGCGTGGTTGACCTGGTGCTGAACAATGAGGGCGGACGCTGGCAGGTGAGCAGCGGCAAAGCACAGGCGCGGCCAATCTATGACACCGCAGCGAAGAAATCGCTGGCGGCAGAGGATCCGGCGCTGGTGAAGGTACTGGCTGACGATCACCGCGCCACGCGAGAGTTTGTGGCGAAGCCCATCGGCAAGTCCGCCGATGTGATGTACAGCTATCTGTCGCTGGTACAGGACGATCCGACGGTACAGATCGTTAATAATGCCCAGCGCGCCTACGTGGAACATTTCATTCAGGGGGATCCGGATCTGGGCCGCCTGCCGGTGCTCTCTGCTGCTGCGCCGTTTAAAGCGGGCGGACGTAAAAACGATCCGGCCAGCTATGTCGAAGTGGAGAAAGGCGCGCTGACCTTCCGTAACGCGGCCGACCTCTATCTCTATCCCAATACCCTGGTGGTCATGAAAGTCAGCGGTGCGCAGGTAAAAGAGTGGCTGGAGTGCTCAGCGGGCCAGTTTAATCAGATCGATCCCCACAGTACGAAAACGCAGTCGCTGATCAACTGGGATTTCCGCACCTATAACTTTGATGTGATTGACGGGGTTAATTACCAGATTGATGTGACCCAGCCCGCGCGCTACGACGCAGAGTGTCAGCTGATCCATCCTGAGGCCTCACGTATCCGTCAGCTTAGCTGGCAGGGTAAACCCGTCGATCCACAGGCGACCTTCCTGGTGGCGACCAATAACTATCGCGCTTACGGCGGCAAGTTTGCCGGCACCGGGGATAAATACATCGCCTTTGCCTCGCCGGATGAGAACCGTTCCGTGGTTGCAGCTTATATCAGCGCGGAAACCAAAGCGCACGGTGAAGTTCAGCCGAAGGCGGACAATAACTGGCGTCTGGCACCGATTACCTCATCTACCCCGCTCGACATTCAGTTTGAAACGGCACCGGGTGATAAAGCGACCGGATTTATTAAGCAGCATGCGCAATATCCGCTTCAGCCCAAAGGGACAGATGCGATCGGCTTTGCTCTGTGGCAGGTGAATTTACAGCAGAAATAAGGCGGGGGAAAACGCTGCAACCGGGGTGGTTGCAGCGTCCGGAATTACAGAATTTCCAGCAGTTCGACTTCGAAGATCAGGGTGCTGAATGGTGGGATAGAGGCACCCGCACCGCGCTCGCCATACGCGAGGTTCTGTGGGATCACCAGTTCCCATTTTGAGCCAACCGGCATCAGGGTCAGCGCTTCAATCCAGCCTGGGATCACGCCGCTTACCGGGAATTCCGCCGGTTCGCCACGGGCAACAGAGCTGTCGAATACGCTGCCGTCGATCAGTTTACCGGTGTAGTGAACGCGTACGCGATCCTGACGTGATGGGATTGGACCTTCGCCCTGCGTAATCACGCTGAACTGCAGGCCTGATTCGGTGCTGCTCACGCCTTCACGCTGCGCATGTTCCTGCAGGAACGCCTGACCTTCTGCGGCCATGGCTTCGGTGCGCTCACGACGCACGCCTTCAGCGCGTTCATGCACTTCACGCAGTGCGCGATGAACCACATCAACCGGTACGGCCGGCGAGTTCCCTTCCAGCGCGTCGCGCAGACCCGCGAGCAGTGCTTCTGGTTGCAGACCCTGCAGACCAGATTCCAGCAACTGCTGGCCAACCTGTAAACCAATACCGTAACTTGCTTGTGCTTCGACGCTGTCGAAAGAAGGGGTAGTCATCTTCGTTCCTTTCACTCTCGGATAAATTCGAACCGGCAGCATAGCAGCGCAGGCCGCTGGCGTAAAATGCCCTGCATCGCAGATGACTTTTGCCGGGGAAAGAGAAACAATAGAGCCGTCAATTTTATCAATGCTGGCAGGCACTTCGCGCCGGTATTGCCCATACTATAACTATCGGGGGGGATCACCCCCTCTGTAGCACACGAATAAGAGAGCAAACATGGGCCAGATAGCCCCACGACGCCGCAGGATGCGTGCAAAACATCTTGTATCCCGGCTGCAGACCTGGCTGGCCGCACGCAGGCTAAAGCAGCCTGCCGGAGAGGAGGAACCCCGCATGGCTTCAGACATGTCATCCCGCCTGCCGACATGGCTTCAGCGTATCTGGCATTTTACCGACCACATTCGCTGGATGGACCCGCTGCCTGCGCCGCATCGCCGTGGCATTGTGGCCGCACTCCTGGTGATGCTGGTGGCGTTTCTCTGGCCCGCCAGCACGCTGCGCTATCCGGTTGAACAGCCGGTCGCACCCCAGACGGAGAAAGAGGTGCCAATGCAGGCGGATATTTATGAGAACAACAGTAGTCGCCAGCCGTCATCCTCACCGTCTCAGCAGACGCCAAAAGCCGATTCTCAGGGCGAGTGGCGCAACCTGACCATCGCTTCCGGTCAGACGCTGGCGCAGCTGTTTCGTGATAACAGTCTGCCGGTCAATGATGTGTTTGCGATGGCGCGGGTGGAAGGCAGCGATCAGCCACTCAGCTCACTGAAAAGTGGTCAGCAGGTGAAAATCCGTCAGGATGCGCAGGGGGCTGTAACAGGGTTGACGGTCGATGGCGCAAACGGCCCGGTGCTGTTTACACGTCAGCCAGACGGCAGCTTTATTCGCGCGCAGTAACGCGAACAGCGGCGATTGAAAGGCACAAAAACAAAAACGCCGGCACAGGGCCGGCGTTTGTGTAGTGCTCAGTTAATAATTAACCAGCAACTACTTTCACGATCAGTTTCGCGAATACTTCGCTGTGAACCTGGAAGTCCACTTCATGCTCACCGGTAGTGCGCAGAACGCCGTTCGGCAGACGAACTTCGCTCTTAGCCACTTCAACGCCTGCTGCAGTGACTGCATCAGCGATGTCGCGGGTACCGATTGAACCGAACAGTTTACCTTCATCGCCCGCTTTAGACGTGATGGTTACAGTGCCCAGTGCATTGATTTTCTCAGCGCGTGCAGTTGCTGCAGACTGAACGTCAGCCAGTTTGGCTTCCAGTTCAGCACGGCGTGCTTCGAAGAACTCAACGTTTTTCTTGGTAGCAGGAACAGCTTTGCCCTGTGGTACCAGGAAGTTACGAGCGTAGCCCGCTTTAACGTTAACCTGATCACCCAGGCTGCCCAGGTTTGCTACTTTATCAAGCAGAATAACTTGCATTACCTTATCCTCTTAAAGTCGTTAATGGACAGTTGCCGATTACTGATGACGATCAGTGTACGGCAGCAGAGACAGGTAACGCGCACGCTTGATGCAGCGAGCCAACTGACGCTGGTATTTTGCACGAGTACCGGTGATACGGCTCGGGACAATTTTACCGCTTTCGGTAATGTAGTTTTTCAACGTTGCGATGTCTTTGTAATCGATCTCAACAACGCCTTCCGCGGTGAAACGGCAGAACTTGCGACGACGGAAATAACGTGCCATTAGGCTAGTCTCCAGAATCTATCAATTCAATCTGCTCGGCATGGAACACCACTTTGCTCTGGCCATTTCGTGCCTGATGGCAACTAATGAAACCGTCGAGTGTGAGTTGCGTGCCGACCGTTATATGTTGAGTAATCACCTGATGGGCACTGCCGCTAATAATAACCGGCATACGACACCAGGCTTGCCGGTGAAACCCGGCCTCCTCCTGCACTGAGCGGTGCTCAAGCACGAACTGACAGTGAGGAATTCCTGACGGGCTAATTTTTCGAACCGGCGTCTTGCACACAGTGCCAGACAAGCGCAGTCGATTAACCGTCACGATGGATTACTCTTCAGAATCCCCAGCATCTGACTCATCAGCGGATTCGTTAGCAAAATCTTCGCGACGATCACGACGCTCATCTTTCGCTTTAACCATCGGTGATGCTTCAGTTACCGCGTTTTTAACGCGCATAACCATGCTACGGATAACGGCGTCGTTGAAGCGGAAGTTCGTTTCCAGCTCATCGATCGCTTCCTGCGGCGCTTCAACGTTCATCAGAACGTAATGCGCTTTGTGCAGTTTATTGATCGGGTAAGCCAGCTGACGGCGGCCCCAGTCTTCCAGACGGTGAATCGTGCCTTCTGCACCAGTGATAGCACCAGTGTAACGCTCGATCATGCCAGGAACCTGTTCGCTCTGGTCAGGATGAACCATAAATACGATTTCGTAATGACGCATCGAAATTGCTCCTTACGGATTATTCAGCCTCCTGTCGGGGTCAACCGCGGCCCATGGAAGCAAGGAACGTTATAGGCTGTGTCCCACAAAGGTTCGTTGTCACGAGCGTTTGTGGGACACAGCCTGAGAATGCGGCTGAAAAATTGACGCGTAATCATACTGGCGGCGACGGCTAAACTCAAGCGCACATTTCAACAAATGCCATCCGGCGTGCCATATACGGTAGCTTTTCGTGCTAATCATGTGAATACAGCGCGTTAAGCGGGAAAGGTTCAAAAAAGCTGATAAAGAGGTTCAGGCGGACGATCTGGCGATAATGTGCACAGTCGCTAAACTTAATGCAGACGTTGCGGTTTGGCTTATCGGCGTCTAACAGAGTGTGTTCCCTGAAGTGAGGAGTCGGGCATGAAAACGTTCGTCATCGCCACTTTACTGGGTCTCTTCCTGTCTCCACCCGCTCTTGCCAGCAATGCTGACTGTGCGCAGCAGATAAGAAGTCACAGCAGCGAAGCGGCATCGGGTTATATCTACGTTAATCGGCTGGATGCGCCACAAAAGAACCCGGTCAACGCGCCTGCCAGAGCAGCAGAGAAATCGTCTGCGCACTGGTAAGTGCCGGTAAGTTTACGGGCGGCAGATTCACTCTCCGCCCGTTCATTTTTTATAGCTGCTGTTTAAAAAAGCTGACCAGCGCCGTCAATGCTGATGGCGTGATCTTATGTCCAATCTGTTTTTCCGACAGCGAAGCCAGATGCTGCGCCAGCCCGTTGTCACGCAGCGCCCTCTCCAGCCGGACGCTCTCCGCCCAGGGCACCACCTCATCCGCCTCACCATGCCACAACAGCAGCGGACGGTTTGCCAGTGCCTCCAGCCGGTTGCAGGGATCGTAGTCCGCCAGCGGTGCCATGCGGGCAGCAAACTGCGCTTGCTGCTCAGGCGTGTCGGCCACCAGCGGCGGAAACAGCGACTGACTGAGCTGCATAAAATAGCCCGATCCCATCAGGCAGGCGACGCTTTGAATCTGCGGATAACGCGCCATCGCGCCCAGCGCCGTCATGCCGCCCATCGACGCGCCCGCCACCGCAAAGCGCTCGCCGGCGATCAGATCGTCAGCGCGCAGCGCCGACTCCAGCAGCGGCAGCTCATCAATGTTCTGTTTCAGAATCTCCCAGAAGCGGCCAAGGCGTGCATCGGCATCGCCGTGATAGCGCGCGCCGTGCAGATCCGCATCCGGCATCACCGCCCGGAACCCCGCCTGAGCCAGCGCGACAGCGAAGTAGGCGTAGACCTCTTTTGAAGAGGTAAAGCCGTGATAAAACAGCACGGTGGGCAGTGGCTGATGCCGTTGTCCGGCAGGCGTGGCGTGCAGGCATTCGATACCGGCCAGCGTTTCTGTGGTGAGTTCAATCATGGTCTCTCCTGAGAAGGGGCAAGGCGTGCCGATTGAGTGTACGTCTGCGGGTTAATTTACGAAATCCCCTGCTGCGTTTAGTCGCCAGATTTCGGCCTAAACTTTTCCCGTGCTTTGCCGTTGATGTTGTGTCCCCCTAATTTGATCAAAGGTAATTTATGAAGCGTCTCTCTCTCAGCGGCCTGAGTCTTGGAGTTAAGCTGTCTGTACTGACGTCTTTCAGCGTAGCGTTATTGTTGCTGGTTCTGACGCTGACCCAGAGCCACACCGCTTCGCGGCAGCTGGAAAATCTCGCCATCGATGACATGCAGAACCAGGTGCAGGGCATCAGTGAAATGGCCACCATGTTCAATGCTACCCTCACCGAAGAGGTGGCTCACTACACCAGTCTGTTTACCAGCTTCCTGCCTAAGCGTTTTAGCCTGGATGAAGGCTCCCGGGTGCAGGTCGGCGCCTTTTCGACGCCGGTGCTGCGCGCCGGGTTAAAAACGCTGAACCTCGACCAGACCGCGGTAGACGATTTCACCGAACGCACCGCCGCTGTGGCGACCATTTTTGTACGCGACGGCGATGATTTTATCCGTATTTCCACCTCGCTGAAAAAGCAGGATGGCAGTCGCGCGATCGGTACGCAGCTTGACCGCAACGGCGCCGCCTGGAAAAGCGTCAGTCAGGGCGACGTCTATCAGGGACTGGCGACGCTGTTCGGCCATCGCTACATCACACAATATCAGCCGGTAAAAGATGAGAGTGGCAAGGTCGTCGCCATCCTGTTTGTCGGCGTTGGCATTGATAAGCAGTATGCGCTGATGCGTGAAAAAATCCTGGCACGCAAGCTGGGTGATAGTGGTCATTTCTTTGTGCTCAACGGCACCCCCGGCAAGACGCAGGGAGTGTATCTTTTCGATCAGCACGGCGAAGGAAAACGACCCGACTGGGATGACGCGACACTCCAGCCGCTGCTGACTCAGCCACAGGGCATGCTGCAGGCAGAGATCAACGGCGAGCACCAGATTCTGGCCTGGCAGCAGCTGCCGGGCTGGAACTGGGTGATCGCCGGTGAAGTTAACCGGGCCAGCCTGCTCGCCCCGATTACGCATAGTCGTAACCTGTTCCTGATAACCGGACTGATTCTGGTGGTGGTTTTTGCGCTGGGGTTTGTCTGGTACAGCCGTCGGGCGATTACCCGTCCGCTGCAGCAGGTGATCCATCTGGCGGAGCAGTATGCCGCCGGGAATCTGCAGGTCCATATGGATACCCAGCGTCGCGATGAAGTGGGCCAGTTGATCGTTGCGATCAACGGCATTGGCGATGGCCTTGAGAAAATCGTCAGCCAGGTGCGCGGCGCGGCGCAGGAGATCAGCGACGGCACGGACACCATCGCGGCCAGCAGTCATAACATCAGCGAGCAGATCGGACGTCAGGCGAGCAGTGTGGAACAGACCTCCGCCAGCATGGAGCAGTTTGGCGCAACGGTTGAACACACCGCAGACAGCCTGCGTCAGGCGATGTCACTGGTGGCCGAAGCCAGCGATATCGTCAGTCACGGCAGCCAGACGGTGGTGCGCTCGGTCAACACCATGTCGGCAATTAAGGTTTCATCACAAAGCATTGCGGATATCACCCACGTGATTGAGTCGATCGCCTTTCAGACCAATATCCTGGCGCTCAACGCCGCCGTTGAAGCAGCACGTGCCGGGGAACAGGGCCGCGGCTTTGCCGTGGTGGCCGCAGAAGTGCGTGCGCTGGCACAGCGTTCTGCGCAGGCCGCTAAAGAGATTGATGGACTGATTGCGACCTCCATCAGCAATGTGGCGGAAGGCCATCAGTTATCTGAGCAGACGCGCGATGCGATGAGCGACATTGTGACCCACATCGAGCAGGTGCAGGCGCTGATGGGCGAGATCAACGTGGCGGCGCAGCAGCAGGCGGCAGGCATCGGCCAGGTTAATCTGGCGATGAACCAGATCAGCCAGGCAACTCACCAGAACAGCGAACTGGTGACACAGGCGGAAAACAGCGCGCAGAACCTGAGTGATAAAGGGCATCACCTGACCCAGCTGGTCAGTGTATTTAGCCTTAAATCCTGACGCCATTCAGGGCGATGGCATACACTTAATGCTTCGTCCTGAAAGAGGGTTTTGCTATGCGTTTCGCTTATTTACTGATGATAAGCCTGCTGCTGGCAGGCTGTTCCGCGCTTGATACCACGCCAAAAGCACCGCCCGCGCCGACGCAACAGGCGCAGGAAATTTCACGGGCGCAGAGTGGCGGTTTGCCGAAGCTGGGCAATATTACCGTTAACGTGCGTGGCTCACCGGATGATGCCGGGCGGGCCGTGGCCACCCGGGCTAACCAGGCTGGTGCGGCTTACTATCAGATCGTGGCGCTGAGTGAAACAGTGATGCCCGGTCTCTGGTACGCCAGCGCGATTCTTTACGGCGCATCACCTGCCACAGGCGCGGGCCAGTAAACGGTCTGTGATTGCTGTCTCAAGCGGGCGGGAGCCACGTCGATCGAGCCACTGCTGGCACCAGGCATCCGCCAGCGGTGGTTCGCCATATTTCAGTAGCTGGGCGCCTGTCGCAAGCTGCAGCAGCGTGCGGGTCACCTCGCGCGCCTGCTCTTCGGGGACGTTGCTCATTCGCAGCCGTAACTGACGCCAGCGCGCATCGAAATGACGATTACTCCCTTTCACCGCTTCAAATTCCTGACTCAGCATCTCCGAAACCTCTGCCTGACGGGTGAGCACGCGCAGTACGTCAAGACACATCACGTTGCCCGACCCTTCCCAGATGCTGTTGACCGGCATGTCACGATAGAGGCGCGGCAGCTCGCTCGCTTCGCAGTAGCCGATGCCCCCCAGCACTTCCATCGACTCCGCGACGAACGGGGCACCCGCTTTGCAGATCTGATATTTTGCAGCCGGAGTTAATAAGCGGGCAAACGTGACCTCATGCGGTTTTGCCGGTTGTGACCAGGCGCGCGCCAGCCGCATCAGCAGCGCGGTTTGCCCCTCCAGCTGCAGCGCCTGCTGTGCCAGAACCTGACGCATCAGCGGCTGATCCACCAGGTTTTTCCCCATCACCTGGCGCTGATGTGCATGCCAGAGTGCCACCGAGAATGCACGCCGCATCTGGCCATGACTGCCGAGTGCGCAGTCGAAGCGCGTCATACCGCCCATTTTAAGGATCAGCCGCACGCCTTCGCCCTCTTCTCCCAGCAGCCAGCCGGTCGCATCGCGAAACTCCACCTCACAACTGGCATTTGAGCGATTACCCAGCTTATCTTTAAGCTGCTCAAGCTGGATGGCGTTGCGTGACCCGTCAGGCAACAGGCGCGGGAGGAAGAAACAGCTTAATCCGGCCGGCGTCTGCGCCAGCACCAGATGCGCATCGCTCTGCGGCACCGAGAAGAACCATTTGTGGCCGGTCAGCCGGTAGGCTTCACCCGGGCCGCGCGCGCCCAGCGGCTCGGCCCGGGTGGTGCTGGTGAGCAGATCGCTGCCGCCCTGTTTTTCCGTCATGCCCATACCGATCAGCAGACCCCGCTTCTGGTCGCCGGGCTGCGCATGAGTGTCGTAACGATCGCTGAGCAGCGGATCGAGCCAGCCTTCGAACGCGGCGGGCAGATAAGTCTGCAGCAGTGGAATGGCCGCGTGCGTCATGGTCACCGGGCAAAGCGTGCCCGCTTCAACCTGCGCATGCAGAATAAAGCGCGCAGCCCGCGCCACGCTGGCCTGTTCACGTACTGTGGGGTGCCAGCTGAGATTGTGCAGGCGGCTGGCGCAGACACCCTGCATCAGCAGGTGCCAGGCGGGGTGAAAACGGACTTCATCCAGCCGTACGCCACGGGCGTCGTAGCGCAGCAGTTCCGGTGGCTCCGCATTGGCGAGCCGGCCCAGCTCCAGCGACTCGGCGCTGCCCAGCTGTAGGCCTACGGAAGCCAGCCATTCCCGGTCCCATCCGGCGCCTTCGCGTGACAGTGCCTCGCCGAGCGGCGTATCAGACAGGAACAGGTTGCTGTTGCTCAGAGGATGGGGCTGATTAAAAACGGTGTGTGTTGTCCAGGTCATAACCACTCCTCGCGGATGTCACTCAGTAAGTATACCCGTCGTCTTTCAAGCTGCATTTTTGTTGGCTGCGTTCACTCACCCGAATCACTTACTCATGTAAGCTCATCGGGATTCGTTCTCTTGCCGCCTCAATGCAACCCGAAATCCTTTGGGTATATACGAATGACGCGCAGTTATGCCTGGTACAGAAACTAATTTGTGGCGAAGATCACATCAGGGATCAGGCGTTGCGCTGACGTACCGCTTCAAACAGGCAGACACCCGTAGCAACCGAGACATTCAGCGAAGAGACGCTGCCCGCCATCGGAATGCTGATCAGCTCATCGCAATGCTCACGGGTCAGACGACGCATGCCTTCCCCTTCCGCGCCCATCACCAGCGCCATCGGACCGGTCATTTTGCTCTGGAAGACAGTATGATCCGCTTCACCTGCGGTACCGACAACCCAGATGTTGTACTCCTGCAGCAGACGCAGGGTACGTGCCAGGTTGGTGACGCGGATCAACGGCACATTTTCTGCCGCGCCGCTGGCCACTTTTTTGGCCGTTGCATTCAGGGGCGCAGAGCGATCTTTCGGCACGATAATCGCGTGAACACCGGCCGCATCGGCACTGCGCAGGCAGGCACCCAGATTGTGCGGATCGGTGACCCCGTCCAGCACCAGCAGGAAGGGTTTGTCCAGGCTCTGCAGCAGATCCGGCAGATCGCCTTCCTGATACTGACGACCCGGTTTTACCCGCGCCACAATACCCTGATGCACACCGCCTTCAACCTGGCTGTCGAGCCACTTGCGCTCGGCCAGCTGAATCACGACCCCCTGAGCTTCCAGCGCGGCGACCACGGGTTGCAGGCGACGATCGTCGCGGCCTTTGAGGATAAAGACTTCCTGGAAACGTTGTGGATCACGTTCCAGCAGCGCCTGCACGGCATGGATACCAAAAATAATTTCGCTCATCGATCTGCTCAGTTTGGAAATGAATGAATGACCGCCCTTTCTCAGAGAGAAAGGGCGGGTGCGCGCATCAGTCAGGCTGCGCCTTTTTTCTGGCGCGCTTCGCCCGGGTGGCGGCGGCGATTTTACGGGTTTTTTCCGAGACGTTTTTACTTTTATTCTCGGTATTTGCAGCGGCGGGCTTGCCCTTGTCGCCCCGGAAAGCGGCGTCCGGCTCGAAGTTGGACTTCTTGCTCGCATCACGACGGCGTTTCGCTGGCGCTTTGTCGTCACGCTTCGCCCGGTCACGTGCGGTTTTGCCTTCACCACGTACCTGACGCTGGCTGGAGATCAGGGCAAAGTCGATTTTACGCTCATCCATATGGACGGCTTCAACACGCACTTCAACCGTGTCACCCAGACGATAGGTGCGACCGCCCGATTCACCGATCAGACGCTGACCTACCGGGTCAAAACGGTAGTAATCGTTGTCGAGCGTCGAAACGTGGACCAGGCCATCAATGAACAGATCGCTTAAGCGTACAAAGAAGCCAAATCCGGTCACGCTGGAGATGACGCCGTTGAAGACGTTGCCAACCTGATCCTGCATGAAGTCACACTTGAGCCAGTCCGCGACGTCACGGGTCGCTTCATCGGCGCGGCGTTCGGTCAGAGAACAGTGCAGGCCCAGTTGCAGCATCTGCGGCATGTCGTAGTGATAGCCACCGGTTGCTGTCGTCATATCTTTGGCGACGCTGCGATCTCTCGGCATCAGGTATTTAATAGCGCGCTGTACCAGGCCTTTACCTTCATCCTGCTCTTTTGCCAGCAGATATTTGATGGCGCGATGCAGCGTCAGATCCGGGTAACGACGGATTGGCGAGGTAAAATGCGCATACGACGAGAGTGCCAGACCAAAGTGACCACGGTTTTCCGGGTCGTAAACGGCCTGCTTCATCGAACGCAGCAGCATGGTTTGCAGCATTTCCGCATCAGGACGATCGGCAACCTGCTTCAGCAGCGCCGCATAGTCGATTGGCTGCGGTTTGTTGCCGCCAGGCAGACTCAGTCCCAGCTCGTTGAGCACGGTACGGAAGCTCTTGATGCTTTCGTCAGTCGGGCGATCGTGATCGCGGAACAGCGCCGGTTCCTGATTTTTCTCAACGAAGCGTGCCGAGGCGATGTTCGCCAGGATCATGCACTCTTCGATCAGCTTATGAGCGTCATTACGTGACACACGCTCAACACGCTCAATACGGCGCTCGGCGTTGAAGATAAACTTCGCCTCTTCCGTTTCAAACGAGATACCGCCGCGCTCTTCACGAGCGGCTTCTAGCGCATGATAGAGGTTGTTCAGCTCTTCAAGGTCTTTAACCAGCGGCGCATACTGCTGACGCAGCTCTTTGTCGCCCTGCAGGATGTTCCAGACTTTGTTGTAGGTCAGACGCGCATGGGAGTTCATCACCGCTTCGTAGTGCTTAAAGCCGGTCAGTTTACCTTTGGTCGAGATGGTCATCTCGCACACCATACAGAGGCGATCGACCTGCGGGTTAAGCGAACATAAGCCATTCGACAGCACTTCCGGCAGCATCGGCACAACCTGCGACGGGAAGTAGACCGAGGTTCCGCGCTGATGCGCTTCGTCATCCAGAGGGGTGCCAGGACGGACGTAATAGCTGACATCCGCGATAGCTACCCACAGACGCCATCCGCCACCGCGCTTCTTCTCACAGTAAACAGCATCATCAAAGTCACGGGCATCTTCACCATCGATAGTGACCAGCGGCAGCTTACGCAGATCGACGCGGCCTTTTTTGGCCTCTTCCGGGACTTCTTCTTTCAGCTTGCTGACCTGAGCTTCCACTTCCGGCGGCCAGGTGTGCGGGATTTCATGCGTACGCAGCGCCATATCCACGGCCAGGCTGGTGCCCATATCATCGCCCAGAATCTCGGCGATTTTACCGATCGCTTTGCTGCGACGGTTCGGACGCTGGACCAGCTCAACCACCACCACGGAACCCATGCGGGCATTCATCGTCTCTTCAGGCGGGATGAGGATGTCAAAACTCAGGCGACTATCGTCCGGCACCACGAAGCCGGCACCGGCATCGGTAAAGTAACGGCCAACGATCTGATTGTTGCGGGGTTCCTGCACCCGGACCACGCGCGCTTCGCGGCGGCCTTTGCGATCGGCACCCAGCGGCTGCGCCAGGATCACGTCACCGTGCATACAGAATTTCATCTGTTCTGCGGAAAGGTAGAGGTCATCTTTCTGACCTTCTGCCCGCAGGAAGCCGTAGCCGTCGCGGTGGCCAATGACTTTACCGCGCAGGAGATCAAGACGTTCAGGCAGGGCATAACACTGACGGCGGGTGAACACCAGCTGACCATCACGCTCCATGGCGCGAAGGCGGCGACGCAGCGCCTCAAGGTGTTCTTCTTCCTGCAGATTCATCTCTTCAGCCAGCTCTTCGCGGCTGGCCGGTTTTTCACGTTTTTCTAACAGAGCCAGAATAAACTCACGGCTCGGAATAGGATTTTCGTATTTTTCAGCTTCTCTATCCTGAAAAGGATCTTTTGACATAGCGGTTCCTCCGATGTCATTTAATATTTATTTCCACCGGCGATCTGGACAAGATGATCTCATAAAGTGGTGTATTTCCTTCGACCAGATCTGCCAACGTATAGCTATCCAGTTCCTGCAAAAATCGCTGCACCGCATCATGTAACGCCTGCTTCAGACGACAGGCTGGCGAGATGGAACAGGACGCGCAATCCACTAATTGTAGTGGTTCCATCTTACGTACCACGTCGCCAATGACAATCTGACGAGCTGGCATACCCAGACGAATGCCCCCGTTTTTACCACGCGTTGCGGCGACATAGCCCGCCCGGCTCAGCTGATTGATGATTTTGACCATATGATTACGGGACAAACCATAAGTGTTCGTCACTTCCGTAATATTGGTCTGCTGACCTTCCGGCAACGATGCCAGATAAATCAGTGCCCGTAAGCCATAATCAGTAAAACTCGTGAGCTGCACAGTAACCTCAGTGAACCTTCAGACGCGGCGTGACCTTATCCGCCCTGTGATTGATGCCAGGATTAAATCGGATCGCCATTCGATTAGCTACGATGATAAACCAGAGTCTGTCTGGCCGTGCGCTTTTTTAAGCCAGCAGAAGGTTTGACAAGCGAAGGGAGGTTAAGTGGCATCAAAGAATGGAAAAACAAGGGCCGGACAACGTCCGGCCTGAATGATTACGCGTCGAACGGGTCGCGCAGAATCATTGTTTCACTGCGGTCAGGGCCGGTAGAGATGATATCAATCGGCACCCCTGTTACCTCTTCCACACGCTTGATGTAGTCACGCGCGGCCTGAGGCAAACCTTCCAGCGTCTTGACGCCAAACGTTGTCTCGCTCCAGCCTGGCAGGGTTTCGTAGATCGGCTCAATGCCTTCCCAGTTCTCTGCCGCCAGTGGCGTGGTGGTCACTTCGCGGCCATCAGGCATACGATAAGCCACACAGATCTTCACCTCTTTCAGGCCATCCAGCACGTCCAGCTTGGTCATGCAGAAACCTGACAGGGAGTTGATCTGAACCGCGCGGCGAACCGCTACCGCATCCAGCCAGCCGGTACGACGACGGCGACCGGTGGTCGCGCCAAACTCATTACCCTGCGCACAGAGGAATTCGCCGGTTTCATCGAACAGCTCGGTCGGGAACGGGCCTGCGCCAACGCGGGTTGAGTAAGCTTTCACGATACCCAGCACGTAGTCGACATAACGCGGGCCAATGCCTGAACCGGTCGCTACGCCACCTGCGGTGGTGTTGGATGAGGTCACGTACGGATAGGTACCGTGATCGATATCCAGCAGCGTACCCTGCGCGCCTTCAAACATAATCAGATCGCCACGCTTACGCGCGACGTCCAGCAGTTCAGAGACGTCAACGACCATGCCAGTCAGGATGTCAGCGACTTCCATCACATCACTCAGGACTTTATCGAAGTCGACTGCCGGCTCTTTGTAGTACTCCACCAGCTGGAAGTTGTAGAAATCGACCACTTCTTTCAGCTTGGCAGCAAAGGTTTCTTTGTTGAACAGGTCGCTGACGCGCAGTGCACGGCGAGCGACTTTATCTTCATAAGCCGGTCCGATGCCACGACCAGTAGTACCAATCGCTTTGGCGCCACGAGCACGTTCACGCGCCATATCCATCGCAACATGATATTGCAGGATCAGCGGACAGGCTTCAGAAATCAGCAGACGTTCGCGTACCGGAATCCCGCGCGCTTCCAGGCCTTTCATCTCTTTCATTAAGGCTTCAGGAGAGAGCACTACGCCGTTACCAATGATGCTGGTGACGTTATCGCGCAGAATGCCAGAAGGGATCAGGTGGAGGACGGTTTTTTCACCGTTGATGACAAGCGTGTGGCCCGCATTGTGGCCGCCTTGATAACGCACAACGTAATTCGCGCGCTCAGTCAGAAGGTCTACAATCTTACCTTTACCTTCGTCACCCCATTGGGTGCCCAGTACGACGACGTTCTTACCCATTTCTCAAAATCACCGATTGCTTAAAAAAGGATTCTACCATCTGATCCCGTGGTTTTCAGCACTTTTAGCATACGATTGCGCGCTTTTTTGCCTGAGTTTTGATCACTACAACATGTTGGGGATAATAGCGTTGAAAGGCACAATTTAGCCGGTCTGAACGTGAGCCTCAGAGGTTGCCGTGCAGGCTGAGCATGCAGTAAATCACCATACCAGCAACGACCAGTCCTCCACCAAAGCGGTGCAGCAGACGATCGGGCAATCGCGTCATCGTCAGGATCATGCGTCGCCAGGCGCGCGGCATAAACATCGGTCCCAACCCTTCCAGCACTAACACCAGCGCCAGCGCCATCCAGATGCTTGTTTTCATTCTGATACCCAAAAAAAGGGCCGACAACATTGTCGGCCCACAGGTTATATCAGTTCTTAGCGTGTCGCGTTAGAGGGCGCCTTCATATATCGGAAGAAGTCGCTATCCGGGCTTAACACCATCACATCCTGATCGCTATTGAAGCTGTTTTCATAGGCACGCAGGCTACGAATAAAGGCATAGAAGTCAGGATCTTTGCTGAACGAATCGGCAAACAACCGCGCCGTTTCCGCATCACCGTCACCGCGTGTAATCAGCGCTTCACGCTGGGCTTCAGCCAGAGTACGGGTAACCTGGTAATCGGCCTGGGCGCGCAATTTTTCCGCCTCTTCCTGACCCTGTGAACGCTGGCTACGCGCTACCGCTTCACGCTCAGCACGCATACGGTTGAAGATCGCATCAGACACTTCGGTCGGCAGGTTGATCTGCTTGATGCGCACATCCACCACCTGAATACCTAACGCCGCCATACTGTTCGGGTTCGGTGCTGGCTCGCTGCTGTTGGTTTCACGCTCGACACGGGCCGCTGCACTGGCAATCGCGTCATCAGCCGCAGGGGTTGCGATTTCATCATCGTTACCTGCAGAGCCGGTATTCAGCGCGTCACGCACATCGGTGGTCAGACGACCACGGGAGTCCGTTACGATATCTTTCACATCCAGACGGCCCATTTCAGAACGCAAGCGGTCACTGAACTTACGTTTCAGCAGCACTTCCGCCTGAGAGACATCACCGCCACCGGTGGCCAGGTAGTAGCGACTGAAGTCGCTGATACGCCACTTGATGTAGGAGTCCACGATCAGATCTTTCTTCTCTTTAGTGACGAAGCGATCGGCCTGGTTATCCATGGTCTGGATACGCGCATCCAGCGTTTTAACCGTTTCCAGGAATGGAATCTTGAAATGCAGACCCGGCTCAAACACCTGCGGTTTGTTTTCGCCGTCGCGCAGGACTTTACCGAAGCGCAGAACAATGCCTCGCTGCCCTTCCTGCACCACAAACAGGGACGCATAGAGCGCCACCAGCACGACAATGATTAAAAATACTATTGGCTTACGCATCGATTACTCTCTCCCTTCGCGCTGGCTGTCGCTGCGCTGAGCATTCGCCCGACGCTGATCCATGATATTGTCCGGACTGTATGACGACGTGTCATTGCGGCTGGCACTGCTATCGGAGCGCGCAGGCAGCGAAGAACCATTCGCGCCTTTCTGACCATTCTGGCCCGATGAAGTCTGACCGCCACGCATCAGTTGATCCAGCGGCAGCACCATCAGGTTATTACCCCGATCGTTAACCAGTACTTTGCGGGTATGGCTCAGCACACGTTCCATGGTCTCGATATAGAGACGCTCTTTGGTGATTTCGGGCGCAGCTTTATACTCAGGCAGGATCTTGGCGAAACGCGCCACCTCACCCTGCGCTTCCAGCACGGTACGCTCTTTGTAAGCGCGTGCCTCTTCCAGAATACGTTGCGCCTGGCCGTTAGCACGAGGCTGAACTTCGTTGGCGTAAGCTTCGGCTTCACGAACGTACTGCTCGCGGTTTTCGCGTGCGGCAATCGCGTCATCAAATGCAGACTTCACCTCTTCCGGCGGACGTGCAGCCTGGAAGTTGACGTCCAGCACCGCGATCCCCATGTTATAAGGGCGAATCGTCTCGTCGATTTCACGCTGGGTATCGCTACGCACCACGGTACGACCTTCGGTCAGGATGCGATCCATGGTAGAGCGACCAATCACGCCGCGCAGCGCGCTGTCGGTAGCCTGACGCAGGCTGTCGTCCGCGCTGGTCACAGCATAAAGATAACGTTCCGGATCGGTCACGCGGTACTGCACGTTCATTTCCACGCGCACCACGTTCTCATCAGAAGTCAGCATGACGCCAGAAGCAGCCAGTTCACGCACCGATTCAACGTTAACCGCACGCACCTGATCAACGAATGTCGGCTTCCAGTTCAGACCAGGTTCGACCAGGTGACTGAATTTACCGAAGCGCGTCACCACGCCACGTTCCGCTTCTTTGATGGTGTAGAAACCGCTTGCAGCCCAGATGACTACAGCAGCAACAGCCACGATACCAACAATTTTGCCACCGCTGCCGGAGCCGCGCTGACCGTTGTCGTTCTGTTTGCCACCGCCCAGTCCACCAAGCTTCTTGCTCAGCTTACGGAAGATATCATCCAGATCAGGAGGCCCGGATTCCCGTCCTCCCTTATTCCCCCCAGAGTTGCCGCCTTGATTATTGCTGCTTCCCCACGGGTCGCGGTCCTGTCCGTTATTTCCGGGCTGATTCCACGCCATGTTTCTACTCCATTTATTGTAATTACGATTTTTACCCTTCAGCTTTCGGATTGCAGCGGTGTTGGCTGCCTTCGCTCACCCTGGTCACTTACCTGCGTAAGCTCCCGGGGATTCACTCAGTTGCCGCCTTGCTGAAATCCGAAATACTCGGGTAACTCCAGCGTATTCGGGTCTGCAAAGAAAGTGCGACAATCTTCAATTTTTAAGGTAAATGCGTTTGGGCAATATCAAACAATGTAACTGGTCAGCGACGGTTCCTGCTTACATAAACGCATCCACTCAATAATGGGCATACGTATCTGCAATCCTACACTGCCGTCTTCTTCATTCCACTCTTTCTCAATCGCCTGCAGCTGATAGAAACGGCTGCGAAGTCGCCCCGCTTCCGGTGGCAGACGTAATGCGTGCTGGGCTATTTCACCCGCCAGACGCTCAGACAGCGCCTGCCATAGCAACGGAATGCCTGCGCCTGTCTGGGCGGAAAGCCAGACGCGGATTGGCAGGTTCTCTTCGTTACGATCGATACGCGGTTCAAATCCGTCGAGCATATCGATTTTATTCATCACCAGTAACGTCGGGATTTCGTCCGCTTCAATTTCTTCCAGTACGGCATCGACGGCGGCGATATTTTCCGTGACGCGAAGGTCAGCCCCATCAATCACGTGCATTAACAGCGTCGCCTGACGAGTCTCCTGCAGCGTGGCTTTAAAAGCGGCAACCAGGTCGTGAGGAAGATGGCGAATAAAGCCTACCGTGTCCGCCAGTACCACGTCCCCGACATCAGCAACATTCAGACGGCGCAGTGTGGGGTCGAGCGTCGCAAACAGCTGGTCTGCGGCAAAGACGTTGGCGGAGGTCATGGCGTTAAAGAGGGTCGACTTGCCGGCGTTGGTGTAACCCACCAGCGAAACCGTTGGCACATCCGCTTTGGCTCGTGACTGACGTCCCTGCTCACGCTGTTTTTCAACTCGCTCAAGACGAGACAAAATCTGACTGATACGGCCGCGCAGCAGTCGGCGGTCCGTTTCTAACTGCGTTTCACCCGGGCCACGTAAACCAATCCCGCCTTTCTGGCGTTCAAGGTGGGTCCAGCCGCGCACCAGACGTGTCGCAAGATGGCGCAGCTGTGCCAGCTCAACCTGCAATTTACCTTCGTGGGTACGTGCGCGTTGGGCAAAGATATCCAGAATTAAACCGGTGCGATCAATGACCCGGCATTCGCACAGGCGCTCGAGGTTTCTTTCCTGAGCGGGCGTAAGGGCATGATCGAATAATACGACCGATGCTCCTGTTGTTTTTACCGCATCGGCAATTTCAACGGCCTTTCCTTCACCGACAAAATACTTGGGATGTGGCGCTTTGCGGCTGCCAGTAACCACTTGCAGCGCCTCAACGCCAGCAGAAGAGACCAGGGTTTCAAACTCCTGCAAATCTTCTACTTCTTTGTCTTGGGAGAACCAGATGTGTACCAGTACGGCCTGCTCACCGGCTTCATAACGGTCAAACAAGCTATAACCTCGCTAAATAAAAGACCAGGACGGAAAACTTTTGTTCTCCGTTCCTGGCTGTACGGTGACGCGTTATTCTGCGTTATCACCGTCTTGTTGTGGCTGTGGCTGCGCAGTTGTGTTGCTGCCGCCATGATGGTAATTGTTGCTGCCGCCACCGGTATTATTGCTATGGTGAGAAACCGGGCGTGAAGGAACAACGGTAGAAATGGCATGCTTATACACCATCTGACTCACCGTGTTTTTCAACAAAATGACGAACTGATCAAATGACTCAATCTGACCCTGCAACTTAATACCGTTAACCAGATAAATCGAAACCGGAACACGTTCACGACGCAGTGCGTTCAAAAACGGGTCTTGTAATGATTGCCCCTTAGCCATTCTATCTTTTCCTTATATGCTTGTTGTTTGTTGCAAGTAGAACCTATGGTTCTGAAAAAAACTGCGTAAAAATTTGCGCACGATAACCCATCAATTGTACACAATCACCCATGCTTCGCACTAAGAACCTGTAACACTGTATCACGCGCCAGCCGGGGCTCGTCACTGTCAAGCCAGTGAACATTTTCCCAACCGCGTAACCAGGTCATCTGTCGCTTAGCAAGCTGCCGGGTTGCGCAAATTCCCCGATAAACCATCTCGCTGTAATCGATTTCGCCCGATAAATAAGACCACATCTGACGATAGCCAACACAACGAATGGAAGGCATGTCCGTATGCAAATCACCTCGTGCAAAAAGGGCCCGAGACTCCGCTTCAAATCCTGACGCCAACATCTGCTCAAAACGCAACGCGATGCGCTGGTGCAGCAATTCACGGCTCGCGGGGGCGATGGCAAACTGTTGCACGTCGTAGGGTAACGCTTCACCGGATGTTTTTGTCAGTTCCGTTAAAGTTTTACCCGAAATAAAAAAAACTTCCAGTGCTCGCGAAAGTCTCTGCGGATCATTCGGATGAATACGACTGCCGGCAACCGGGTCGATTTCACACAGCTGGCGGTGTAAAGCTTCCCAGCCTTTTTCACGCGCCGTTTGCTCTATCCGCTGACGAACGTCGGGATCGGCCGAGGGCAACGGCGACAATCCTTCAAGTAACGCCTTGAAGTAGAGCATGGTTCCACCAACAAGCAACGGTATTCGTCCGGCTTCAACGATCTCCGCCATTTCTGCTAAAGCATCCCGCCGGAACTCCGCTGCCGAATAGGCTTCAGCGGGATCGCGAATGTCGAGCAGACGATGGGGTGCCACTGCTAACTCCTCAGCCGACGGTTTCGCCGTACCAATATCCATCTGACGATAGATTAAGGCAGAGTCTACGCTGATTAGTTCCACTGGTAACCGCTTACGCAATTCAATTGCTAAAGCGGTCTTGCCAGAAGCCGTGGGTCCCATCAAAAAAATAGCCTTTGGCCGGCCAGCCTGGTTTAATTCACTCATGCTTCAACGCGTTGATCGCGCTCTCAATCTCTATGGGCTGTAATAAGCCTGAAGGCGGCGATTTCAGCAGCTGTGGGCAAAGCCGTTCAAGCTCTGCCAGCAGGTTGATCGCCTGTGAGTGATTCCAGTCGGAGGACTCTGTATCCTGACGCCGTGCCAGCCACTGGGCCAGTTGCGTCGCAGAGATCTCCTGCTGCCGGGCGAGATAGCCTAACAGCTCAGGAATCAAGATTTGTAAATTTTGTGTTCGTAACGGTAAAGGCACCGCGCGTAAGGTCACGTGGTCACCTTCGGGCTGAAGATCAATACCCATCTGATTGAGCAGGCTGCTCTTTTCTTTTGCGGCCTGGCGTTCATCCAGGGCGATTTTGAGCCGCACCGGAATCAGCAGGGGTTGCGGTTTAAGCCCCTCTTCACCCGGTTCAAGCTGCGCCTGTTTCAGCCAGCGCGCCGCGACCGGCAGCGCCATCAGCATTAACTTCTGATCCTGCTCCAGCAGCGCATAGTGGTTTTGCAACACGGTCAGTACCCGGCCAAAACTCTGGGCATGCGCGGCCAGCGGCGAGGGTTTTTCGGCCGCACGCGGTGCCGGTTCACGGGTTTTTGGCGGCGGCGTGGCGCTGACAGGCGTTTTCAGCAACTGCTGATAAACCGCGCCTTCACGCTGACGATACGCGTTCTCTTTGTTTTGCCAGGCCGGCGCCGCTGCGGGCGGTGTTTGCCGTGTGGAGGCTGAAGATTGATTCTCGCTGGCGGGCGTTGAAGGCTGCGCAAAATGATTACCCCCCGCCGCCTGACGGTTTTCAGGCTGCCAGCGCGGTGCGGCTTCTTCTGCCTGCAGCGCAGGCAAAACGGGTGACGCTATCGCCTGTAACGCGCTGACCACGCCCTGATAAATAAAATCATGCACCAGGCGTGACTGATGAAAACGTACTTCATGCTTGGCCGGGTGAACGTTAACATCCACCTGATGCGGATCGATCTCCAGATAGAGCACGTAAGCGGGCTGCTGGTCATCCTGAAGCTGGGTCTGGAAAGCCTGGCGGATAGCGTGATTAATCAGCTTGTCGCGCATCATCCGGCCATTGACGTAGCAATATTGTAACTCGGTGACCTGGCGCGAACCGGCAGGATCGGCGACCCAGCCGCGCAGCGAGAGATCATCATGCTGCCAGTCAATTCGCAGCGCATGCTGAATAAACGTGGTGCCGCAGATAGCCGCCAGCCGCCGTTCGCGCTGGCTCTCCTCGCTGACGGCCCGATACTGACGCATCATTTTGCCGTTGTGGCTCAGTGAAAGCGCGACATCAAAACGCGCCAGTGCAATACGACGGATCACTTCGTCGATATGACCGAACTCGGTTTTCTCTGTGCGCATAAATTTGCGGCGCGCCGGGGTGTTATAAAACAGATCCAGCACTTCGAGCGTGGTCCCACAGGGATGCGCAGCCGGTTTAACCGTTACCGTCATATCACGCCCTTCCGCATAGGCCTGCCAGGCTTCGGTTTGATCGGCGGTACGTGAGGTTAAGGTCAGGCGGGAGACAGAACTGATACTGGCGAGCGCTTCACCGCGAAAACCCAGGCTCATGATCGCTTCCAGGTCATCCAGTGAGGCGATTTTACTGGTGGCGTGTCGGGCCAGCGCCATCGACAGCTCGCTTTTCACGATGCCGCAGCCGTTGTCACGAATGCGGATAAGCTTTGCGCCACCCTTTTCAATATCAACGTCAATGCGCGTTGCACCAGCATCCAAACTGTTCTCCACCAGCTCTTTTACAACCGATGCAGGACGTTCAACCACTTCACCCGCCGCAATCTGGTTTGCCAGTTGGGGCGGTAAAATTTGTATCGGCATGGTTTTCCTTTTAGCTGGCCGCCCGGCGCAGCGGCCGGGCAAACAATCAGGATGCAGGGATTTTCAGGTTCTGCCCCAACATGACGTTGGTCGATTTCAGATTATTGGTCTGCATTATCGCTTTCGGGCTGACGCCATAATGTGCGGCAATGCCGGTCAGTGAATCGCCCACGACCACTTTATGACGTACAACGCCGCGTGGCGTGGCGCGCGTGGTGCGGCTGGCGGCCGCACTGGCCGGCACTTTCAATCGCTGTCCAACCCATACCACATCCCGCTTCAGGGTGTTCATTTCACGCAGGGTCGACATGCTGACGCCATACTTCGCGGCAATCCCGGAAAGTGTCTCACCGCGCGTTACCGTATGGCGCTGAGTTACGCCGGTATATTGCGTCACCCCGGTCGCCGGGTTGCTGGCGACGTTAACCGCTGGCGACGAGCCCAGCGGCCGGTTTTCCTCCTTTGGGATGGATTGCAGCGGGTGCGCCAGGAAATAAGTGCGCAGACCTTTATAGATCGACTGCGCAATCTTATCCTGGTGTGCGCTACTGCCAAGCAGTCGCTCCTCCGAGGAATTACTGATAAAGCCGGTTTCCACCAGCAAAGAAGGAATATCGGGTGAACGCAGCACGCCAAGACTAGCATGCTCAGGCAGACGTTTATGCAGCGACGTCACGCTGCGCATCTGCTGCAACACTTTCTGGGCAATGTCATAACCGACCCGCTGCGAGTGACCGAATTGCAGGTCAAGTACCGCCTGGCTGAGGTAGGGGTCGGCCTGACTGTTAGCCAGCAGGTCACCTGCGCCGCCCAGCAGCTCAGACTGTTTCTCTTTCTGCTCCAGCCAGTTAGCCATCTCGTTATTGGCCCGGCGGTTTGATAATACCCAGACCGATGCACCGGTCGCCGCATGGCTCGGCGCGGCGTCAGCATGAATTGATACCAGCACATTGGCGTTGGCTTTACGCGCCACGTCGGAGCGGCCCATAACCGAGATAAAATAGTCGCCATCACGCGTCAGGACGCCTTTGAACATCGGATCGTTATTCAGCAACACCCGCAGTTTACGTGCAATCGCGATCGTGACGTTCTTCTCTTTCAGTCCGCGCTGCCCGATAGCGCCGGGATCCTGACCGCCATGTCCGGCATCAATCGCCACAATCACGGTATCATTCTGGCTGACGGCCCGGCCAGGACTCACGGTGCTGGCTGTGCTGGTCACGGACGTCACCGGATTCGAATTAAAGGGGTTAGCCGCTGCGGCACTCTGGGTGGGCACGCGCGTCGGGGCCGTTACCGGCGCAGGCAAACTGCGCTTAACAGCAGGCGGCTTACCGGTAATGGTGAAGACCACGCTGTAGCTGTTGCCATTGCGCTGGGTGACCGCCCGGGTTTTACCCGCCTGCGTCAGCTCAAACACCAGTCGCACGCTCTGTTTATCTTTAGGGGTGCTGGTGCGAATTCGCTTTACGATGTTTTCGCCGCTGAAATTTAACGGCAGGCCCTGAACCACGCCGCTCTGGCGCACATCAAGCACCACACGGTCAGGATTGCGCAGCGGGAAGAAGCCATAGACAGGCTGTCCGGCAAAATTCAGGGTGATGGTTGCCTGGCTGTCGCCATTGGCGACTTTGATGTCTGACAGGGTGGCGGCAAACAGGGGTGTAGAGACCAGCAGCAACAGTGTCACCAGCGCTATTTTCATCCGTGACATCATGCCTGATCCCTGCCCTGACCAAATTGTTCAAGCCATTGCTGGCCCGACGAGGATTGTGCGGTCAGTTCCGCTTCACGCGCGTCACCCACGTAACGCAGCGTTAGTGTGAGATCGGGCGGCGGCAGAAAACCGGCGCCCTGCTGCGGCCATTCGACCAGGCAGATAGCATCGCCGCTGAAATAGTCGCGGATGCCCATGAATTCAAGCTCTTCGGGATCGGCAAGACGATAGAGGTCGAAGTGATAAAGTGTGCGGTCGTCCAGCGTGTAAGGCTCAACCAGCGTGTAAGTGGGGCTTTTGACGTTGCCCTGATGGCCCAGCGCCTGCAGAAAGCCGCGGCTGAAGGTGGTTTTACCCGCCCCCAGATCGCCATAGAGATAAATCACTGCCGCGCTGCCACAGGCGCGCGCCAGCTGAGCGCCCAAACTGAGCGTAGCCGCCTCATCGGGCAAAGAGATAACACAGGTCTTCATGCTTCTTTATTCATCTCAGGATTAACAAACTGCCACAGCAGATCCAGTAAATCAGTTGCCAGCATACCGCGCGTACCACGTTGCGCAGCGACCGCATCGGCCGCGGCACCATGTGCAACGCAACCGGCGCAGGCCGCATCAAACAGCGTCAGTTTCTGGCCCACCAGCGAGGCGATGATTCCACTCAGGAGATCGCCCATACCGCCGGAGGCCATTCCGGCATTGCCCACGTCAGCAAAGGCCATTTCACCCTGCTCGCTGGCAATCAGCGTACCGGCACCTTTCAGTACCACTACGCCGCCATAACGCTGCGCCAATGTCTGCGCTGCATGTAAGCGGTCACTCTCAATTTCACTGGTCTCGGTATTCAGCAAACGCGCCGCTTCACCAGGATGCGGCGTAATAATGCGATTCTGACGTTTCTCCGCACTGATTGCCAGCAGGTTAAGTGCATCCGCGTCCCAAAGCATCGGCTTTTCACTGCCCGCGACCTGCTTCAGCGCCCGCTTTCCCCATTCGCGCTGACCCAGACCGGGCCCTACCGCAATGACATCGGCCCACTCCAGCGCCTCCGTCAGGCGCTCATCGGTCAGTTCATCGACCATAATTTCGGGCCGGGCGGTCAGGATTGGAATAATATTATCTTTGTGAGTAAGTACTCGCACTAACCCACTACCGCTGCGCAACGCCGCTTCTGCCGTCATCCGCACCGCGCCAGCAGTACCAGCATCGCCGCCCACTACCAACAGCCGGCCGTGACTGCCCTTGTGCGAGGTTGGTTTGCGCGGCTTGAGCCAGCGGGTTAATGCGCTGGCATCATAACGCGCGATAGGAGCCCCTTCGCCCGCCAGAAAAGCGGCCAGGCCGAGATCGGCATAGTAAAGCTCTCCAATGTAATCTCGCGCTTTGCCAGTGATCTGGCCCGGTTTAAGAGCGACCACACTCAGCGTATGGCTGGCATTAATTACTTCGCCGGGCGCAGTGCCATTGCCGGCTGATAAGCCGGAAGGCATATCAATGGCAAGTTTCGGCGCCGCATGGGCGTTCGCCCGCTGGATCAGCGTGGCATAGGGTTCTTCGGGCGCACGATTACTGCCGGTTCCCAGCAGCGCATCCACAATCACATCGATCTGCTCTGGCCAGGCCGCATCGGCCGCATGAATTTCACCGCCCGCATCCAGCCACGCGTCACGTGCACGCTGCGCCTCTTCCGGCAACGCTTTTTCACTTTCGCACACCAGCAGCGTAACGGTTTTGCCCGCCGCCTGTCCCAGTCGCGCCAGCACATAACCATCGCCACCGTTATTGCCGTGACCACACAGAATCAGCCAGTGGCTGGCCTCTGGCCAGTGCGCCGTCAGATGCTCGTAAGCGGCCTGTCCGGCACGCAGCATCAGCTCATAAAGCGTAATGCCGAGCGCATCGGCCCCTTGTTGCTCAAGCTGGGCCACAGCCTGCGCAGGCCAGACAGAATATGGTAAACTGCGGCTGTTTTTCTTCGAATCCTGGTTACTCATGTCATACCCTCTCGATCTTCATCAATTCGCACAACAGATTAAACAGTGGGGATTGGATCTCGGCTTTCAGCAGGTCGGCATCACCGATACCGATCTCAGTGCGGAAGAGCCGCGCCTGCAGGCGTGGCTGGATAAGCAGTATCATGGCGAGATGGAGTGGATGGCGCGACACGGCATGATGCGGGCGCGTCCTCATGAACTGCTGCCCGGCACACTGCGCGTTATCAGCGTTCGCATGAACTACCTTCCGGCCAAAGCCGCCTTTGCCAGCACGTTGAAAAATCCCCAGCTGGGCTATGTCAGCCGTTATGCATTAGGTCGTGATTACCACAAAGTATTGCGCAATCGACTGAAAAAGCTCGGAGAAATGATCCAGCAGCAGTGTGGCGAGCTTAATTTTCGCCCGTTTGTGGATTCGGCCCCGCTGCTTGAGCGGCCGCTCGCGGCCAAAGCGGGACTCGGCTGGACCGGCAAACATTCGCTGATACTGAATCGGGAAGCTGGCTCGTGGTTTTTCCTCGGCGAACTGCTGATCGATATTCCGCTGCCGGTAGACACACCGCAGCAGGAGCAGTGTGGCCGCTGTGTCGCCTGCATGACTATCTGCCCCACCAGCGCGATCGTTGAGCCCTACGTCGTGGATGCCAGGCGCTGTATTTCCTATCTCACCATTGAGCTGGAAGGCGCGATCCCGGAAGAGTTTCGCCCGCTGATGGGCAACCGGATATATGGCTGTGATGACTGCCAGCTGATCTGTCCGTGGAATCGCTATGGACAACTCAGTGACGAAAGCGACTTTTCACCGCGAGCGGCGCTACATGCCCCTGAGCTGATCGATCTGTTTCAATGGGATGAAGCGAAGTTTTTACGCATCACTGAAGGCTCAGCGATTCGCCGCATTGGTCATTTACGCTGGCTGCGTAATATTGCAGTGGCGTTGGGTAACGCGCCCTGGTCGCCCGAAATCGTTCAGGTACTGGAACAACGACTCGGTGAAAGTGACCTGCTGGATGAACATATTCTGTGGGCAATCACGCAGCAGCAGCAGAAACGAGAGCAACTCGTGGTTGAAGTGCAACCGGCCCAGCAGAAGCGCCTGGTTCGTGCAGTAGAGAAGGGTTTACCGCGTGATGCGTGATTGAACAGCCTGATCGCGAATTATCGTTTTCCACATGCTGTGAATAAAAATAAAAAGCTGTTGTCATTCAACTGCAACAACGCTGATTTTGCTGTTAAATAACAAATTGAAATATTTTCATAATGATAAATATCAACCACTTATATAAAAGTTGTGTTTATTTAATAATGAGGCTATCGCTTCGGTTAACCTGTGAGACTGTGGATAACTCTGTTCAAAAGCCATTTACAGATCGCCGTAACAGGCGCAGACGATAGGGTGCAGTGCTGTGGATAACCTTCATGAAACAATCACAATCACGCGACGTAAAACAGTCGGATAACGGACTGAAATGAGGGTGATGTTAAATCTGGAGCGGGAAACGAGACTCGAACTCGCGACCCCGACCTTGGCAAGGTCGTGCTCTACCAACTGAGCTATTCCCGCATAGAAGGGCACTGCTAAATAAAACTGGAGCGGGAAACGAGACTCGAACTCGCGACCCCGACCTTGGCAAGGTCGTGCTCTACCAACTGAGCTATTCCCGCATAGAGGGTACTGCTTACATTTTAAAACTGGAGCGGGAAACGAGACTCGAACTCGCGACCCCGACCTTGGCAAGGTCGTGCTCTACCAACTGAGCTATTCCCGCGCCTTGTACCGTTAATAAATTCTTCACCGGTACGGGGTGCGCATTATACGAGAAATCGTTGCTGCTGCAAGCGTCTGAAAGCAAAAATTTTCGCTTTCCGCGCGTTTGCTGATTAAATCAGCAACCTGGTGATTTCATGCGCACCCGTCGCCGATTAAAGCTGCAAAAAGTGTTCGCGGTAGTACGCCAGCTCCGCCACGGACTCGCGGATATCATCCAGAGCCTGGTGCGTCCCCCCTTTTTTGAAGCCAGGAAGGATATCGGGTTTCCAGCGACGAGCCAGCTCTTTCAGAGTACTGACATCCAGATAACGATAGTGGAAGTACGCTTCCAGCTCAGGCATGTACTTAAACAGGAAACGACGATCCTGCCCGATGCTGTTGCCGCAGATAGGCGAGGTGTTCGCCGGAACCCACTGCTTCAGGAACTCAATGGTCGCCAGCTCTGCTGCGCGATCGTCAATCTGACTCTCCTTCACCCGCGCAACCAGACCGCTGTTGGTGTGGGTGCGGACATTCCACTCATCCATCAGCGCCAGCTGCGCATCTGACTGATGAACGGCCATGACCGGCCCTTCCGCCAGAATGTTCAGGTTGGCGTCAGTCACCAGGGTCGCAATTTCAATAATACGATCGTGCGTCGGATCAAGTCCGGTCATCTCAAGATCAATCCAGATCAGATTCTGTTCATTTCCAGTAGGCATGCTGTTTCCTGCGGTTGCTGTAGTCGTCATTTACGATGAATAAGGTGTATCATAGACGTTTTGCCCAGCCGGGCGAAATCTGGCTAACGCTGTGAGGGTGAGTGAGTAAAAATAAACTGTCGAAGGGCCAACAACGCCGCGTAAGCGCTAACCACGATCGCCGTCTCAACCAGCGCAAAGAGCGTCCGGAAGCGGATGACAACCTGTTTGGTGAAGCTGCAGATGGGGTCGTTGTCAGCCGTTTTGGCATGCACGCTGATGTTGAGGATAGCGCAGGCGTCGCCCACCGCTGCAATATCCGCCGAACCATTCGTTCGCTGGTCACCGGCGACCGGGTGCTGTGGCGTCCGGCAACCAGCGGCAACAAAGGTATTGTTGAAGCGGTGCATGAGCGCACCAGCGTATTAACCCGCCCCGATTTTTACGACGGCGTGAAGCCGATGGCGGCGAATATCGACCAGATCATCGTCGTCTCCGCGATCCTGCCTGAACTGTCGTTAAACATCATCGACCGCTATCTGGTTGCCAGCGAAACGCTGGACATTGAACCGTTGCTGGTACTGAACAAAACCGATCTGCTGGATGACAAGGCGCGCGCGTCTGTCGATAAGCAGATGGATATCTATCGCAATATTGGCTATCGCGTGGTGATGGTCTCCAGCCGGGCGAAAAACGGCCTGGACGACCTGAAAGCGGCGCTGACCGACCGCATCAGTATCTTTGCCGGTCAGTCTGGCGTCGGCAAATCGAGTCTGCTGAATGCCCTGCTCGGCTTCGACAAAGAAGAGCAGGTCGCTATTCTGACTAACGAGGTTTCGGATGGCTCAGGCTTAGGCCAGCACACCACCACCGCATCACGTCTTTATCACTTCCCGGATGGCGGCGATGTGATCGATTCACCCGGCGTGCGTGAGTTCGGTTTATGGCATCTTGAGCCGGAACAAATTACCCGCGGATTTGTCGAATTCCGCGCATTCCTTGGCGATTGCAAATTCCGCGATTGTAAACACGGCAGCGATCCCGGCTGTGCCATCCGCGAAGCGGTCGAACAGGGCAAAATCAACAGGTCCCGTTTTGATAACTACCACCGTATCCTGGAGAGCATGGCGCAGGTAAAAACGCGTAAAAATTTCCCTGATGGTGAAAGTTAATCGGTATAACCGCGTCTGAACGGATAAGCCGGGGCATTTTGCGAGGTGCATTCCAGTCGTGCGTCCAGACCGTGCAGCGTGCCGGAAATCGGGTATAGTCGCCATCTGAACGGGGCGCTGCTACAATCCGCCCCCTTTTTTACAACGTCATAAAATAGCCAGGAGGCTAAGGTGTTTGATCGTTTAAAACTCGGCTTGAATCATATTCTCCCGAAGAAATGGCTGACTGAACTTGCCGGTTGGGGCGCCAGTCGCCGCGGTGGTTGGTTGACCAAACTGGTCATTGACATCTTTGTCTGGTTTTACAAAGTCGACATGGCGGAAGCGCGCAAGCCCGATACCGCCAGCTATCGTACCTTTAATGACTTTTTCGTTCGTCCGCTGAAAGACGATGCGCGTCCGGTGGATGCCGATGCCAATCTCATCGCCCTGCCCGCGGATGGCGCTATCAGCCAGCTCGGCCACATTGAAGGCGATCAGATTTTCCAGGCTAAAGGTCATCACTACACCATTGACGCCCTGCTGGCGGGTGATGAGCGCATGGCAGCCCAATTTGTTGATGGCGAGTTCGTCACCACCTATCTGGCACCTCGTGATTATCACCGCGTCCATATGCCGTGCAACGGCATCCTGCGTGAGATGATTTATGTGCCTGGCGACCTCTACTCCGTTAACCCGCTGACCGCGCGTAATATTCCCAACCTGTTCGCCCGTAACGAGCGCGTCATCTGCTACTTCGAAACCGATATCGGGCCGATGGTGCAAATCCTGGTGGGTGCCACCATTGTCGGCAGCATCGAAACCGTCTGGGCTGGCACCATCACGCCACCGCGTGAAGGCGTGATCAAGCGCTGGCACTATCCGGCAGCGGATGATGAAGGCGCCGTGGTGCTGTTGAAAGGCCAGGAAATGGGCCGCTTTAAGCTTGGCTCTACCGTCATCAACCTGTTCGCACCTGGCCGCGTCAAACTGGCTGAAAGCCTGGAAGCAGAAAGCAAAACCCGTCTGGGTCAACCGCTGGCGATTGCGCTGCCGGTCGCGACAGACATGTCCGACGTCATTGTCGATTAAATTGAGTGTCCTCTGTGCGTTCGATTCTCCTCCTGCTGCTGAGCCTGTGGCTCAGCAGCCCGGCCTTCGCGGCCAGCCTTCCTGACGCCAGCCAGCTCAAACAGCAGCTGGAAGAGATAAAATCGGCCAAAAGTTCACCCTCGCAGGCTGAACAGATCCAGACGATTGAAGCTGCCTTAAACTTTCTCTCTGAACGTGATGAATCGCTGGAGCGCGCGGCGCAATATCAGCAGGTTATTGATGATTTTCCGCGTCTGGCGCGCGAACTGCGTCAGCAGATCGCCGCGCTGAGTGACAGCGGGAAAACCGTGCGCAATAACATGAGCAGCGCCGAGCTGGATCAGGAGATCCTGCAGGTCAGCAGCCAGCTGCTGGAAGAGGGGCGTCAGGCACGGCAGGAGCAGGATCGGGCGCGGGAAATCAGTGATTCGCTGTCGCAACTGCCGCAGCAGCAGACTGAAGCACGCCGGGCGATGACGGAGAGTGAACGCCGTTTGCAGAGCGTCAGCAGCAGTTCGCCACAGGGGCAACTGCAACTGGCGGCTCGCCAGGCGGAAAGCGCCGCCAATAAAGCGCTGGTCGATGAACTTGAGCTGGCACAGCTCTCTGCCAACAACCGTCAGGAACTGGCGCGGATGCGGGCTGAAGCCCACCAGCGTAAAGCGACTCAGCTGGATAACTATCTTCAGGCGCTGCGCAACCAGCTCAACGATCAGCGGCAACGTGAAGCCGAAGTCGCGCTGGCCCGCACCGAGCAACTGGCGGAAAACAGTGGCGATCTTCCGCCAGAGATCAGCGATCAGTTTCGGGTTAACCGTGAACTCTCGGTTGCCCTGAATCAGCAGGCGCAGCGCATGGATCTGGTGGCGTCGCAGCAGCGACTGGCCACCAACCAGATTATTCAGGTCCGCCAGGCGCTCTCTACCCTGCGTGAACAGTCGCAGTGGCTGGGTGCCTCTAATCTGCTGGGCGAAGCGCTACGGGCGCAGGTCGCGCGTCTGCCGGAGATGCCCAAGTCGCAGCAGATTGATAATGAGATGGCACAGCTTCGCGTGCAGCGTCTCAATTATGAAGATCTGCTGGAGCGCCAGGAGGCGCTGCGCAAGGGACGGCAGGCCGATGGTCAGCCCTTCACCGCAGATCAGAAGCGTATTCTTGATGCGCAGCTACGCACTCAGAGAGAACTGCTCAATTCGCTGATCTCCGGCTGTGACACGCTGATTCTGGAGATTACCAAGCTCAAGGTTGGCAACACGCAGTTGCAGGATGCGCTGACGGAAGTCAAAGAGGCGACGCACCGCTATCTCTTCTGGACCGCCGACGTTAACCCGATTGGTTTGAGTTATCCGCTGGATCTGGCCAAAGATCTTTCCCGTCTGCTGTCGCTGGATACGCTGGGTCAGCTCGGCAAAGCGATGGCGATGATGTTTACCAGCCGTAACTCGGTGCTGCCGATTATCGGGGCATTGCTGCTGGTCGGCTTCAGCATCAGTTCGCGCCGCCACTTCAATGCTTTCCTTGACCGTTCCGCCAGCAAAGTCGGCAAGGTCACTCAGGATCGTTTCCGCCTGACTATCCGTACCCTGTTCTGGTCGATCCTGGTGGCGTTGCCGCTACCGGTGTTATGGGGTGCGCTGGGTTATGGCCTGCAGAACGCCTGGCCCTACCCTATCGCCGTAGCGATTGGTGATGGCATTACCGCCACGCTGCCACTGCTGTGGGCGTTTATGATCAGCGCTGCCTTTGCCCGTCCTAACGGCCTGTTCATTGTGCATTTCCGCTGGCCGCAAAACCGGGTGGCGCGCGCCATGCGCTACTACTCGCTGAGCATCGGATTGATTGTGCCGCTGATTATGTTGCTGATCGCCTTTGGTAATCTGGAAGATCGGCAGTTCTCCTCCTCGCTGGGCCGTCTCTGTTTCATCCTGATCTGCGGGGCAATCAGCATTGTCACCGTCAGCCTGAAGCGTTCCGGGATTCCGCTCTATCTCGATAAAGAGGGAAATGGCGAGAACATGGTGAACCGGATGCTGTGGAACCTGATGATCGCTATGCCGCTGATGGCGGCTCTCGCCTCCGCTGTGGGTTATCTGGCTACCGCGCAGGCGCTGCTGGCGCGACTGGAGACCTCTGTCGCCATCTGGTTCCTGCTGCTGGTTATCTATCACATTATCCGGCGCTGGATGCTGATTCAGCGTCGCCGTCTTGGCTTTGATCGCGCCCGCCAGCGCCGTGCCGATATGCTGGCTAACCGTGCGCGCAGTGAAGAAGAGAAGGAGCAAGGCTCTCTGAACACTGATGCGATTGAAATTGAAGAGCCGGTAATTGATCTGGATGCGATCAGTGCGCAGTCGCTGCGGCTGGTACGCTCTATCCTGATGCTTATCGCACTGGTCTCCGTGATTGTGCTGTGGTCAGAAATCCATTCGGCCTTTGGCTTCCTGGAGAATATTCCGCTGTGGGACGTGAGTACCTCAGTACAGGGCGTAGAGTCGATTCAGCCCATCAGTCTGGGGTCGGTGCTGATTGCCATTCTGGTGTTTATTATCACCACTCAGCTGGTGCGCAATATGCCCGCGCTGCTTGAGCTGGCGCTGTTGCAGCATCTTAATCTGACGCCAGGTACGGGTTACGCCATCACCACACTGACCAAATATCTGCTGCTGTTGATTGGCGGGCTGATTGGTTTCTCAATGATTGGTATTGAGTGGTCTAAGCTGCAGTGGCTGGTTGCCGCGCTGGGTGTGGGACTGGGGTTTGGTTTGCAGGAGATTTTTGCCAACTTTATCTCAGGTCTGATAATCCTGTTCGAAAAGCCGATTCGTATTGGCGATACCGTGACGATCCGCGACCTGACCGGCAGTATCACGCGGATTAATACCCGCGCGACCACCATTACCGACTGGGACCGCAAAGAGATCATCGTGCCGAACAAGGCCTTTATCACCGAGCAGTTTATTAACTGGTCGCTGTCCGATTCCGTGACGCGCGTGGTGCTCACCATTCCGGCTCCGGCGAAAGTCAGCAGTGAGCAGGTGACCACCATTCTGATCCAGGCGGCTGAACGCTGCAGCTATGTCCTGGACACGCCGCAACCGGAAGCCTTCCTGGTCGATCTGCAGCAGGGAATTCAGTTATTTGAACTTCGTGTGCATGCCGCTGAGATGGGACACCGTATGCCGCTGCGTCACGAGTTGCACCAGTTGATTCTGAGCGGATTTGATCAGCACGGTATTGAGATGCCGTTCCCGCCGTTCCAGATGCGTATGGAAACCCTGGGCAAGAAGCTGCCTGCCAGCAACGGCACACCCGCTGCCCGCGCCTACAAATCTGGCGGCCTGTAATGCAAAACGCCCGGCTAAGCCGGTAATGCTGGGCAGTTAAGATTAGATTTGTAAAGGCTGTCACGCTCAAACGTGGCAGCTTTTTTTCCGGGCGTGCGAGCCGCAGTGCGGGCCAGCGCACCTCTGCTGCTGCCGGGCCGTCCTCGCGCCGCTCAGGCGGTACCTTCGGCTTTGACGTCGTGCCGGCGAACCGTTCGGGGATCGGCCCTCCCTGGCCGGCCCCGACCTGTCCACGCTTCCCGGCGTGGACTTCTGGCCCACCGTCACGCCTCAGCGCTGCGGATAGCCCTTTCAGCAGCAGAGGCGCTCAGGCCTCCACTCTCGTGCCCTTTTTAACAATACACACTGAAGTTTCAGAGCAGGCCGGTGCCGGGCAGGGGCAGGCAATCCGCAGCGCTGAACAGAATGAGTCTGCCAGGAGAGCCCGCAGGACGCGGGCGAAAGGCGGGGCGGCACAGGATGTGCCATCCCCGGCGGTCCGTCAGGCAGAGGAATGACGTGAAGGAACCGCGCAGCGGCGCGAGGACCGCCAGCCCCTGCCCGGCACCAGACTGCGTTATCACCTGTCGCTTAACTGACTGGCATTACGGCTAAGCCGGGCATTTTCATTCTGCTGACACACTCTGATCAGTTTTAATCTTACAGCGGTGCATAAACCTGAAGCGCAGGGACACGGTCAGAGGAGGAAGCGTCCCGTGCCACGGACAAAAACGCCGGGAGCGTTTTTGAACAGCGCAAAGCGTTGGCCCGGCAACGGGCGCACCTCAGGGATGAGGTGCGTAATCGCGCGGGCCGAGCACGTCATGGATAACAGCTTTTGCGTCTTTCCGATCTGACCGTGTTCCCTTCGCGGGCTCAATCTTAAAGCAAGACGGGCCTGGATTTGCCAACAAGTAAAACGCCCGGCAAAGCCGGGCGTTATTGCAAGTCTGAACCGTCAGTTACTGCTTAACGAACTCTTCGCCCTGGGCGATATCTTTCTTCAGCGTATCCAGCATGCCTGACAGCGCCTGTTGTTCGTAAGTGCTGAGGGTACCAATCGGTCTGCGTTCAGCCACACCGTTTTTACCCAGCAGCAGCGGCTGCGAGAAGAAGCGCGCATGTTCACCCTCGCCTTCTACGTAAGCACACTCCACCACATTAGCTTCACCCTTCAGCGCGCGTACCAGTGACAAACCGAAACGTGCGGCTGCCTGGCCCATCGACAGCGTGGCCGAGCCGCCACCCGCTTTGGCTTCCACCACTTCGGTGCCAGCATTCTGGATGCGTTTGGTCAGATCGGCCACTTCCTGATCGCTGAAGCTGACGCCTTTAACCTGCGACAGCAGCGGCAGAATGGTTACGCCGGAGTGGCCACCAATGACCGGGACTTCCACCTGGTCAGGCTGCTTGCCTTTCAATGCAGCCACAAAAGTATTGGCGCGAATGATATCCAGCGTGGTCACGCCGAACAGCCGATTTTTGTCGTAAACACCGTGCTTTTTCAGCACTTCTGCCGCAATGGCCACGGTGGTATTGACCGGATTGGTGATGACACCAATCAACGCTTTAGGTGCCGTTGTGGCAACCTGTTCGATCAGGTTACGGACGATACCTGCGTTAACGTTAAACAGGTCGGCGCGATCCATACCGGGCTTACGTGCGACACCAGCGGAAATCAGTACCACATCGGCACCCTGTAAAGCAGGCGTGGCGTCTTCTCCACTGAATCCCTGAATAGCCACTGCGGTAGGAATATGGCTGAGATCAACGGCAACACCCGGCGTAACCGGCGCGATGTCATACAGTGAGAGTTCTGAACCTGCGGGAAGCTGGGTTTTGAGCAGAAGTGCGAGCGCCTGGCCTATGCCGCCAGCGGCACCGAGAACGGCAACTTTCATTCTTAACTCCTTATTAAGGTGGGGCAGAGATGGGCCGAAATTCTATCTGTGTCAGACCTTAATCAACTGCTCAGGCGATGATAAATATCCGTTGTTAATTCTACGTGTTTTCACACTTAATCTCCGGATTCAAAAGTTACTTATCATTGCACCTGAATGACCGACAACTTTGCCGTCGTCAGACAGAGAACGGCTACGTGCGTTTTCTGTTACTACACCACCAATAATATAACAACTTTGCAACCTTCGCCTTCCGGGGCTGTGACGCGTGTTTTGGTCTGAGCGGATTTATTTGCTATTATCGCCGCCCGCTAGCCGCCCGGACGCTGCTCATCAATCGAACGATTGCATAAAAATGCATATAAATGCATAATCACCACTCTGCCGCGGGCGGATGCGCGGTTATTTTCTCTATTTATTGGTAACCTATGCGAAACCCATCGAAACAAGACGATCTGGTTAAGGCTTTCAAAGCCTTATTAAAAGAAGAAAAATTCAGTTCCCAGGGCGAAATTGTTCAGGCGCTTCAGGATGAGGGCTTTGAAAATATCAATCAGTCCAAAGTCTCGCGGATGCTGACCAAGTTTGGCGCAGTGCGCACCCGGAATGCCAGGATGGAGATGGTCTATTGCCTGCCCGCTGAGTTGGGTGTACCGACCACCACCAGCCCGTTAAAAAACCTGGTACTGGATATCGACTACAACGATGCCCTGGTGGTGATTCATACCAGTCCCGGCGCAGCACAGCTGATTGCACGTATGCTGGATTCACTGGGTAAGTCGCACGGGATTCTGGGTACCATCGCGGGTGATGACACAATCTTTATCACCCGCGCGCGCGACTTCACCGTTAAGCAGCTGCACGGTGCCATCCTCACCCTGTTTGAACAGGAACTCTGATCGCGGACTGACGACCGGCCATCATGCGCCAGATCGTCAGTTCGTTCTCTCTGCTCACCCCTTTTCACAACAATTACCCGCTCTGGATAAGTAATAAGCCTGCTTTAACACGTCCGGCTGTTGGTCAGATCGATAACTCTGCTTCACTTTCTGCGCTATTTTACACTGCTTTACATCACTGAACCGGCACCATTGCCCGGATCCAGATCAAACTCCAGCCCGATACACCTCCACTTTCGCACTAAAAGTTAAAGTGATCTATCTCACTGTTTTTGCAATTAAAAGTGGCTTAAAGGTTACTTTTTATCCTTTTTTTATAACGTTAAGTTATTAAAAGTAGCCATAAGGATAAAGAATCACAAAAAAACATTATTAGCGGGGTATTAATTTCTTCCGTTATTAATTCTATACTTCTTTTCGTGATGCAAATCACACTAAATAAAAAGATAAAAATAGACGACGAGGAAAAATCTATGAACGTAAAAACTACTATTGCTACCCTGAGTATTCTCTCAGCCCTATCATTTGGTGCTGTGGCAGCAGAATCTATTGATGCGTCACAGGCACAGAATCTGCAGGCTGTCGGCACCATCAGTGTCAGCGGCGTGGCGGGTTCACCGATGGATATCAAACAGAAACTCAGCGACAAAGCCGATCAGCAGGGCGCAAAAGCCTATCGCGTGATTGAGGCATACAACAACGGCAACTATCACGCTACCGCCGCACTGTATAACTAAGGCGTAACCGATAATTCCATCTGCTCTCTGTCTGACGCGCCCTTTTGCGCTCCGGAGAGCTGAAGCATAAATTTCAGGAGAGTTGACCATGAAAATGAAATTAGCTATCGCTGCACTGAGTCTGGCATCCCTGTTCTCAGTGGGTGCTAACGCCGCCAGCCTGGTGTCCAGCGAACAGGCACAGGGTCTGCAGCCAATGAATCAGACCATCAGCATTGGTGGACGAAATGGCGACCAGACGCATATCCGTCAGGTGCTGTCAGAGAAAGCGGATGCCCAGGGCGCGAGCCACTATCGCATCATCGAAAACAACCAGGATAACACCTGGCACGTTACCGCTGAGCTTTATAAATAATTAACCGTGATGACGCCTGAAGGGCGTCAGAAGATATCGACGACCCGCCTTTACGAGTAACCGCAGGTTGTTGAATGTATTGAGGAGATAATCATGAATATTAAAACAACCATCGCTACAGTCAGTCTGCTTTCCGTTATGGCGTTCGGTGCATCAGCCGCACAGCTGGTCACCGGCGATCAGACGCAGAACCTGCAGCCTGCGGGCACCGTGACCATCAGTGGAACCGCGGGATCGCCAATGGATTACCGCGCTGAGCTTTCTCAGAAAGCGGATGAACAGGGTGCCAGTGCCTATAAAGTTATTGAGGCGCGCACCGGCGATAACTATCACATCACCGCACAGCTTTATAAGTAATTCCTCGTCAGATGTATGACGAACCCTTTGGCCCCGCTCGCCGGGGCCTTTTTTCATCTGACGTTTTATCTGACGTTAAAATGAAGCTGACCTTCCAGCTCCTCTTCCGCTTCATCAAATAACAGAATCAGCGCGCCATAACGACGTCGCTGTCCCCTGCCCAGATTAACAAACTCAATCTCCAGCGGCAGCGGTAACAGATCGCCCGTCACCACATCCCATAATCCATCCAGATCGCAGATGCGGCGCTCCTCCAGCGCAAATCGCTCGCTGAACTGGCGGAAGAAATGGGCCTGATCGACAATTTCATTAAAATCAAAACGCTCGATTTTCATGCTGACGGCTCCCATGCTCCGTCTGCGGGCGACCCTTCGCCGCCCGTTACTGTCCGCTAGCTCAAACCGCCCAGGTGCAGCGCTTTGACCTCCAGATACTCTTCCATGCCAAGAACCGAACCTTCGCGGCCCAGCCCCGACTCTTTTACACCACCAAACGGCGCCAGCTCGGTTGATACGGCACATTCATTAATGCCAATCATGCCGCTTTCCAGCGCGGCTGAAACACGGAACACCCGCTGCAGATTCTGGGTGTAAAAGTATGCGGCAAGGCCGAACGGCGTATCGTTAGCGCGGCGGATGACGTCATCTTCATCATCAAAGCGGAAGCAGGCAGCCACCGGACCAAAGGTCTCCTCCTGCGCGAGCTGCATCCCTTCGTGCGCCTCAGTAATCACAGTGGGCTGCCAGAAGTTGCCGCCCAGCGCATGTCGCTCGCCACCCGCCAGTAATTTACCACCTTTTGCTACCGCATCATTGACGTGCTGCTCAACCTTTTCCACCGCCGATGCCTCAATCAATGGCCCGACAATCACGCCCTCTTCCATGCCGTTGCCCACCTTCAGCTTGTTCACTTCGGCAGCCAGCTGCTGAGTAAAACGATCATAGATAGCATTGTGAATGTAGAAGCGGTTTACGCTGACGCACACCTGACCCGCATTACGGAATTTGTTGGCAATAGCGCCCTGCACGGCGGCATCAATGTCGGCATCGTCAAACACGATATAAGGGGCATTCCCCCCCAGCTCCATCGATACTTTTTTCATGGTTTCGGCAGCATTGCGCATCAGCAGCTTGCCCACCTGGGTGGAGCCGGTGAACGAGATTTTACGCACCGCTTTGCTGGCCATGATGGCATCGCTGATGGCATGGGTATCACCGGCTACCGCATTCAGTACACCATCAGGCACGCCTGCCTCCTTCGCCAGCGCCAGCAGGGCAAAGGCGGAGAGTGGTGTGTTATTGGCGGGTTTAATAATGCCGGTGCAGCCGGCAGCCAGAGCTGGCCCCAGTTTGCGGGTCAGCATCGCCATCGGGAAATTCCACGGCGTAATGGCAGCCACAACGCCAATCGGTTCGCGGGTTGCCAGAATACGGGAGCCGGGTTTAGCTGGCGGGATGATCTCACCATTGGTCCGCTTCGCCTGCTCTGCGAACCACTGAATAAAACTGGCGGCGTATTCAACTTCCCCTTCCGCCTCTTTCAGGGGCTTGCCCTGTTCGGTCGTCATCAGCTGTCCCAGCCAGCGTTTGTTCTCAATGATAAGCTGGTACCAGCGAGTGAGAATTTCAGCGCGCGCTTTTGCAGTCTGCGCCCGCCAGGCGGGAAATGCGCGCTCCGCTGCGGCGATAGCCTGTTCCGTTTCAGCTTTACCTGCTTTTGCCACCTGTGCAATCACCTCACCGGTCGCCGGATTGGTCACGTCAAAGGTAGAGGTAGCCTGATGCCACTGACCGTCCGCTAAATAGCCGGTCCGGAACAGTTCGCTCTCTTGCAGTGATTTCATTGATTCGCTCCTGTCAGTTTTGCTCTTCCGTCTGGAGAGTATAGTTGGCAAAAGCGACAGATTTTGTGATGGGTGGGGATTGCGCAGGCCGCTGCAGGTCACAGCGGCCAGATTCAGATTTGGATGAGCGTGTTCTGGTACTTATCCAGCATCATAGCCAGTCGTTTTACCGGTTCCGTTACGCTGGCGGGTGCCTCGTAGTGGGCCAGTTTTTCCTGATAGACATCCAGCTCTTTCAGCAGACGTTCAAAATAGTAACGCCGCTTGTCATCGCTGCTGGCGGAGATCACCCGATCAGCGGTGTAACGCAACTGCCGGTGATAAGCAGAGAGATCGGCATTCACCGGCACTTCTGCGTCGCGTAACCGCTGATGACCGATGATCAGCGTCAGGGCGATGCGATATTTGTTGATATCGCCCGGAAACAGGTTGAGCAGCAGAAACAGTTGCTGATAGAGCGCTGGCAGATGGTTTTCACGCCGGCGCGCCTGATTGGTCGTCATGGCAGAGACAGCCGCATACATAAAGCGGTTCAGTAGTTTGCGGCCGGTGCGCGCTTTTGATTTATCACGAATCAGCAGGATCACCATCATCGCCACGAAGCAGCCGATGACCTGGCCCAGAACGTTATCGAGAAAGACGTTAATGTGGAATTCCATCGGATTATCCAGCACCAGAACGTTAAGGGTGCCAATCAAGGCCCCCAGCGTGCCGAGCTGACGCCGCTGAATGAAGATACCACCGATAAAACCGAGCAGGCCGATGGCGATGCAGAGCAGCAGCGCACTCTGCTGCGTCGCCGGAAGAACATACATAAAGTAGAGCGCCCCCAGCGGAACCGCAACCGTCATGCCGTAGAGAAAGTCCTTTGCCATCATCAGCGGGTTGGGCATACGCATCGCCAGTGCGGTGATGACAGCCAGCATGACCATGCAGCCACTGCCAGAGGTCCAGCCGGTATAGAGCCAGAACAGCGAACCCAGTGCGGTCGCCACAAAGGTACGGATACCGTTGATCATCGCATGATGCGTTTCAGCGGAACGCGCCTGGATCACCACCTCGCGCTGCAGAATCTCCTCTTCCAGCGAGGTGATCCGGCTATTACTTTTGATCCCTTTCAGCAGCAGCAGATATTCGGTAGCAGTGCCTACCCAACTGGCCAGCGTGACCGGCGTTGATTTGCCGCTGGCACCAATCACCCGCCGCATTACTTTCATCCGCTTATGCACCTCTTCAACGGTCGAGGCTGGTTTTTCGACCATCAGGCGATACTGGGGCGGGATGTAATCAGGACGGGAATTCTGGATCAGAAAGGTTTCGGCTGCCTGTGTAATCAGCGTCAGTGACAGCGTATTGAGCATCTGCAAACGGCGATTGCTGTTCTTCCAGCGTGAGGACTCCATCATCAGCTGGCTGCGCATGCTGTTCAGCGCCGTGGTGCGCCTTACCAGCGCGCTCCAGGCTTTATCGACCTCTTCTTTATCACCGTGTGCGATGCAGAGTTGCAGCAGGTTATAGTGTGCCACCAGCAGCGAATCGACCTCAGCGTCGATCACTTTTTTAATCGAACGGGGTGAGAAAATCATGTCGGCCAGAATGGCACACAGAATGCCGAGTACGATTTCACTGCAGCGCTCTACCGCATATTGTGGCACCAGCGTCAGACCGCCGCTGGCGTTAGCCGTCACCACAATAATCAGCGCGGTGTAGCCCGCCAGTCCGAGCGCGTAAGAGTTTTCTACCTTGATCAGCGAAGAGAGCCAGACGCAGAGTCCCGCCCAGATGCAGCACAGCAGCAGCATCACGACCGGCGCACGCACAGTGGCGATCATGATGGTCAGCGCGGCGATACAGCCAATAAATGTCCCGATAATACGCAAAACGCCGCGATAGCGTAGCGCCCCTGAATAGGGATCACCCCCGGCCGCAAACGCGGTACCGCCAGCCACGATACCGGCGGTCATCACCGCCCAGCGCGGCGTTTCGAGGTTAAAGTGAAAACCCACCATCAGCGCTAATACCAGCGCAAAGGTGAGCTTTACCGGGAACCGCAGGAACTCGATCATATCGCCCTCTTAACCAAACTCACGCAGGCGATTAAACAGTCGGACCATCGGTGAAACCTGTTCAGGCTGACGATCGGCCTGGCCGGTGATCACCACTGTCGCTGTCGTGCCCGCCGGGAAGCGATTGCCGGGCTGCTGATCAAGCCGGATGCGCACCGGCACACGCTGCGCCAGACGGACCCACTCCAGATTGGAATCTACCGTGGCCATGCCTTTGCTGTCGACCGAGCTGCTGCTGTTGGTAACGCCAGCCGCCACACTGTCTACGGTGCCGCGCAACACGATGTTGCTGCCAAGTGGGGTCACTTCCGCGCGGAAGCCCTTCTCCACGCCGTGCAGTTTGGTCTCTTCCAGGTAAGCCAGCACATAGAAGGAGTGCTCCTGAACCAGCGCTACTGCAACCGAACCACGGGTAATAAACTCACCCTGGTAGACATTCAGGTTGGTGACCCAGCCATCGGATGGCGCTTTCACAGTGGTGCGCTCAAGGTCGATCTTCGCCAGATCGCGTGTCGCCACCGATTTCGCCAGCTGATGTTCGCTGGTTTGCAAATCGTTATTGGATTGTTCGATAGCCTCGCGCGACATGGCGGAGGTACCCAGCTGGTTACGGCGCCCGGCTTCGCGACGTTTCTCACTGACCAGCGCCTGGTAATATTCAACATCCGCCTGCGCCTGATCGAGCGCTTTTTGATAGCGCGGCCGGTCAACCACAAACAGCGTATCGCCCTTCTTCACCAGCTGGTTGTCGTGTACCGGAACCTCGGTAATCAGGCCAGTGACGTCAGGGGAGATCGCCACCACGTCAGCGGCGAAACGCGCATCACGGGTCCAGGGCGATTCGGTATAGAAGACCCAGGCACGGAAAATAATGACCACTGCGATAATGACCAGCAGGATAGTAATCGCGTAGCGCGCGATTTTTCTTATGAGTGCTTTCACTTAAACCTCAGACTAATAAACGGGAGACAAGGTAAAACACACAGCAGTAAAGCGCTGTATTAAAAAGTGCCGGATGCCAGACAAGATCGTAGATACCGCTCGGCGTAAGCACGCGTTTCACTAACCAGAACAGCATCAGTGAAATAATAAGTTCGATGAAAATGGGCGGAAAAGAGAGCCCAAACATGACAAATACCGGAAGCACACTCATCACAAATCCTTAGTTCGACCTTGCCGGGATACTCATGCCTCTTCCGATGTCGCGGGAAAACCCTCTGCAAGCGTTATCCGAACCGCAGCTGGCTTAATAATAGCGTATCATCGAAGGGTATCAGGCAATGAAGAATCACCGGGAAATACCCCGGCGCGCTTATAATAACGCGCCTGACTATAAGTTTTCTACAGAATGTGATCTAAATCACTTTTAAGCCAGAGTAAATAATGGAACGACTGAAAGGCATGTCTGTCTTCGCCAGAGTGGTTGAACTGGGTTCGTTTACCGCTGCGGCGCGTCAGCTTCATCTGAGCGTCTCATCAATCAGCCAGATCGTCGCGAAACTGGAAGATGCATTGCAGGTTAAACTGCTGAATCGCAGTACCCGCAGTATCGGCCTGACCGAAGCGGGCAAAATCTATTATCAGGGCTGCCGCCGTATGCTGGCCGAAGCAACGCAGGTGCATGAGCAGCTTTACGCTTTTAACAATACGCCCATTGGCGTACTGCGAATTGGCAGCTCCTCTACCATGGCGCAGAACGTGTTAGCCGGCATGACCAGCGATATGCTGCGGGAATATCCGGGGCTGAGTGTGAATCTGGTCACCGGCGTTCCGGCCCCGGACCTGATCGCGGATGGCCTGGATCTGGTGATTCGGGTGGGAGCGTTAAAAGATTCCAGCTTGTTTTCGCGTCGCCTGGGTGCGATGCCGATGGTGGTGTGCGCCGCAAAAAGCTATCTGGCGCAGCATGGTACGCCGGAGAAGCCGGGTGATATCGATAATTTTTCCTGGCTGGAATATAGCGTACGGCCCGACAACAATTTCGAACTGATTGCGCCGGAAGGATTAGTGACACGCCTGGCTCCGCAGGGACGTTTTGTGACCAATGATTCCCTGACGCTGATTCGCTGGCTGAAGTCGGGCAATGGGATCGCCTATGTGCCGATGATGTGGGTGATTGATGAGATCACCGCAGGCGAGATCGATATTCTGTTTCCGCAGTATCAGTCCGATCCGCGCCCGGTCTACGCGCTCTATACCGAGAAGGATAAGTTACCGCTTAAGGTGCAGGTCTGTATCGATTATCTGACCGGCTATTTTGAACAGGTGGCTGAGCAGTATCAGCAGCACCGTAAAAGCTAACAATAGATTGTTGACAACATCTGTCCCGACCAGCTGTAAGACCCAGCCAGCGAAGGGAACACGGTCAGATCGGAAAGACGCAAAATCCGTCATCCCTGACACGCTCGGCCCGCGCCATCCGTGGCGCGGGACGCTTTCCTCCTCTGCCCGTGTTCCCTGCGCTTTCAGCTATTGCATTGCTGCCAGGTTCATCCGGCTATGGATTTGTCAGCATTCTGACAACCCGCCAGGCGGCGGGTTGTTGGGGTCACATCAGGCGGTGCCGCCGATGGTCAGTTTATCCAGCTTCAGGGTCGGCTGACCGACACCGACCGGCAGGCTCTGCCCCTCTTTACCACAGACGCCGACGCCTTTATCCAGCGCCAGGTCATTACCCACCATCGAGATCTGCTGCATCGCTTCAATGCCGGAACCAATCAGCGTTGCGCCTTTAACCGGTTTGGTGATTTTGCCGTTCTCAATCAGATAAGCCTCTGAGGTTGAGAAGACAAATTTGCCAGAGGTGATATCCACCTGACCGCCACCAAAGTTCGGCGCATAGAGGCCATACTCAACGCTTTCAATAATATCCTGCGGCGATGACTTGCCAGCCAGCATATAGGTGTTGGTCATGCGCGGCATCGGCAGATGCGCGTAGGATTCACGACGTCCGTTACCGGTAGGGCTAACCCCCATCAGTCGTGCATTCAGCTTGTCCTGCATGTAGCCTTTAAGCACACCATTCTCAATCAGCATGTTGTACTGACCGGGCACACCCTCATCATCTACCGCCAGTGAACCGCGCAGCCCTTCAAGGGTGCCGTCATCTACCACGGTACAGAGGTCAGACGCAACCTGCTGACCAATTTTACCGCTGAACACCGAGGTGCCACGGCGATTGAAGTCGCCTTCCAGACCGTGACCGACCGCTTCATGCAGCAGCACGCCCGGCCAGCCCGCACCCAGCACCACCGGCAACGCACCAGCAGGTGCGGCCACGGCGGAGAGGTTCACCAGCGCCATACGCACCGCTTCACGCGCCCAGGCGTCAGCGCGGACTTCGCCATCTTCATCCGCCAGGAAAAACGCATAACCGGTGCGCGCACCGCCGCCGCTTGCGCCGCGCTCACGTTTGCCCTGATCTTCCACCTGTACGCTGATAGAGAGGCGAACCAGCGGACGGACATCTGCCGCCAGCGTGCCGTCAGTCGCGGCTACCAATACCTGCTCATAAACGCCGGTCAGGCTGGCATTGACTTCCTGCACGCGCGGATCAGCAGCACGAGCCACTTTATCAACGCGATGCAGCAGGGCAATTTTATCTTCACGCGTCAGGCTGCTCAGCGGATCGATCGACGAATAGAGCGAACGGTTCATCACGGCAGAAAGCGTGTGCGCCTTGCCATTTCCCTGTTCGCGTACGATGCTGCGTGCGGCTTCAGAGGAGAGACGCAGTGCATTCAGCGTGATCTGGTCGGCATAGGCGAAGCCGGTTTTCTCCCCGCTGACCGCACGCACGCCCACACCCTGATCGATATGGTAGGAGCCATCTTTAATGATTTTGTCTTCCAGCACCCAGGATTCGTGAAAACTGGACTGAAAATAGAGATCGGCATAATCCAGACGACGTTCTGAAAGCTGCCCTAACAGGGAAAATAGGTCCTGCTGATTAATGCCGTTAGCAGTCAGTAACTGCTCACTTACCAGGTTCAGAGTCATCGTTTCTCACTCATTATGTGCTCAGATAATCATAGCCTGCGGTAATTCCGGTACGGCGTCAAATTCACTTGTTGTCAGTTTCACGCGGTTTACGCAGCACTTCATTGATTTCCGGTTTATCCAGCGGGCCACTGATGTGATAACGCAGCAGCGATATCCTGTTCCACAACGGCGCCAGAACTTTACTGGCGGCAAACACCGCCGCGCCAATTACCGGATTGATGGCAAAAGCTGTCGCCACACCAACCGAGGCGGATATTTCCGGCGCAACCACCGCTTCCATATCGATCTGACGCTTCACCAGGTCGAGATTACCCTGCATCGCGATGTCCGCTTCCAGACCATCCACCAGCAGATTATCGGTGCGCATCATGCCGTTTTCGATCCAGGCCGTGCCGTTAATCGAGTCGAAATAGAAAGAATTGGTGAAGGTGTCGCTAAAGTCGAAGCGCAGCTTGCGCAGTAGCGCATCAAAGCTCACCAGCCGCAGGATTTTTCCGGCGGCACCGGTATTCACATCGGCGATCTGGCCTTTGCCAAAGTGGGTCTTCAGGGTACCGCTCAGCGTCTCTGCCGAGGGCTGCCAGGGAGCAGAGCGCCAGTGCAGGTCATACGCAATATCAAATGGCGCATCGCGCAGCGGCGTGTTGACGCCAAACCAGTTGGTCGCGTTATTAATATTCGGGCCTTTCAGCGAGCCCTTCAGCGAAGTGCGCTGGTCGTCCGGGCGGTTAACCCATTCCCCGTTGATTTTCAGCTGTGAACTGCCAGTATCCACTTTTCCGTTAGTAAGCGCTAACGTATCTCCGCGGGGTTGCAGCATCGCGGAGACCTGACCATATTTCTGACCCAGTACCCAGCACTCTTTACAGCGCAACTGTAAAGCGGGCCACTGGCTGAAATTAATGGTCGTGGCTTTTTGAGGTGGCGCTTTGCCGCCTTTGCCTTCACCGTTATCCCACTGCGGGTTGTAGTAAAGGTAATCCAGGTTCACCTGCCACGGTGCTTTCGGTGCCATTGCCAGCGCACCACGCAGCTCTTTAGCCCTGACGCCGACCTGGCCCTTTCCGCCTGCACTCTGAGCCAGTGTCGCTTCAACCTCATGCCATTGCTGCCCGGCCAGGGTGACCGCCGGGCTGCGAAGCGTGATATTGCCGGGCAGCGTGACGCCACCCGTTTTGAGGCCGCTGCCGCCGCCTGACTCGCTGCCCGCGGATGCTCCCCCTGCGGCCATCATCGCCACCCAGGCCTCGCCATCCAGCGCAGGCAGGTTCAGCACCATGCCGGGATGATCGGGCAGAGCAGGTGTTTTCTGCGCATCATTCAGCCAGATGCCACGATCGACGCGCAGCGTCGGCTCCAGCAACCAGCGGCTGTTAAAGCGATGGTTTGCATCAACGCTGCCACTGAGATCGAAATGGTGCAGGTCGCCACTGGCCTTGATTGCAACAGGCATCGCCTCACCAGCTTTTTTATCGAGCGGTGCAGGTAAGTGACTACTTACTTCTTTTGCATTACCGTTCAGCGTTACGTCATAACGCGCGCCGCCATGATGGGGCAGCGTAATATTGACGTCGCCCTGCCACGGCAGATTTCCGCCCAACTGCTTGCTGACGGCTGCAGGAAGCTGGCTGATTTTAGCAGGCTGCCAGTCGCCCTGAAGTTTGACGTTCACGCCAAAATCGTCCGGATTCTCTTTGGTGCTGAAACGCACGCCCATCGGCTGACCAAACCAGTTCGCACGCAGATCCTCACTGGCCAGATTTCCATTGTCGTAACGGAAGCGCCCTGAGAGATTGTTAATGGTGGTTTTTAACGGTTTGATAAACAGCGAATTATTGTTCAGGTCCACATTGCCACGGGCGTGAACCTGCTCACCATCCAGCGGGATATCCAGATTCAGGTGGCCGCCGACGCGGCCTTTGATTTCCAACTGCTCCAGCGCGGCACCCAGTGAAGGTTTCAGCGGAGTCTGCCCGAAATAGTCCGCGATCTGCTGGCCTTCACCACTGATATCACCCTCAATGATCAGTTTTTCTTTCAGGTAGTCGGGGATCACCGCAGTGACGTTGTGCGCGTCCACCTCGCCCAGTTTCGCCACTGGCGCTTTCATCCAGAGACCGTCATTCAGGAAGTTAAGGTCGATATCGAGATTGCTCAACGCTGGCCATTTGGGCTGAAACGCATAGGTTGCCTGGCGAAGCGGCACCCAGACCTGGAACATGCCATCATTATGCTTGAACGGGAACAGCGCCGGATTACCGGCAAACAGCAGTGTGGCGTTGTCCACCTTGCCACCCTTCACTGCCCCACTCAGATAGTGCGTCAGGCTGTTACCCAACAGCGGCACCGGGAAGTAGCGCCAGGCATCGCCCGCATCGGTAAGCCGGATACCGGCCAGAATATCCAGACGAGGCTCACCGCCGCTATTCTGCTGGTAGCTGAAGTCGCCGCGCGCCCAGAGCGAGCGAGCTTCCAGGTCAAGATTTTCGCCCGCCAGCGTGAGGCCATGATCATCATTCAGCCAGCGCAGTGCACCGGTCACCCGCTTAATCTCTAACGGAGCCTGGAACATGTCGCCATAGGGAACGATCGCCGCCCCCATATCCACACTGACCTGACCATTGCTCAGGCTGCCGCGCGCTTCCCCGCTTAAATGGCTGATGCCCGGCAACAGTTTCCAGTGCTGCCAGCTGAAATCACGCCACTTCACCTGTACGCGGGTTTTTTCAGGCTGCTGTAACGGAATATCCAGCGCCAGGCCATCGATGGTGCCCTGTGGCTGCAGCGTCTGCCAGTTTTCAAACAGCGCCGGAGAGAGCGGCGCAAACAGCGGAACGATCGGCGCAATATGACTCAGCACCAGCTGTGTGGCGCGAACGCGCACTTCCGGCTGACCATCCGGTCCCAGCATCTGCTTATCTTCAGGGCGCCATAACAGAGAGAAGTGGCCAGCGGGCCAGGCGTGGCCGTCGGTGCTGAGCCGGGTTTGTGGCACATTGACCACCCAGCCATTCTGGAAACGTGACAGATGCGCGGTCAGCCCATCGACTTCAATGCGGTGTCGTCCGGTCTCGCCCTGCCAGCTGGCTCCGCCCTTGCGCAGCAGCAGATCGCCGGCGTAGATGTCGCCATCGCGCAGGTTAACCCAGGCCGCCAGGCTAAATCGGGCGCTATCCAGCCGGGTATTGTCGCGCACCCAACGGCCCAGCCACGGGCGCATATCGACGTCGTCGGCCTGCATCCAGATACGGCCATCATTGAGTAAACCGTTGCTGTCGTTAAGATCAAGCCGCACCTGGACCACGCCGTGCTGGCCGGTGAAGCTCGACAGACTGACTTCGCCTTCGGCCCGGTGGCGGTTATCTTCATTGACCCAGGTGAGGCGCGGGATCGCCAGCTCAGCATGCTGACCGGAAGGGGTGCGGAAACGGATGGTGCTGTCACGCAGATCAAAGTGGTCAAACTGACGCAGGAAGAGTTCGTTAATCTGCGCCGGACGGAAGCTGTTTTTCTCTTTGTCGTTGTCGAGTAAAGGACGATTAGTATCGAGGTGCAACTGCCAGAAGGTCAGATCGCGAAACTGCCACCGCCAGTGCAGCAGGGACTGCCAGACGTCGAGAGCCAGATTGATACGTTTGATAGTGAGTTTGCCGTTCTCATGCAGATCGACGCTAAGATCGCGAATCTGCAGGGTTGGGCCAAAATTCTCCCATTTACCCTGTAACTGGCTGGCGTTGACCGGCACGCCGCTGCTGTCGGAGATGTATTGCAGAAGGTTGCTGCGATAGCTGTCGAGATGCGGCATCACCAGACGCAATCCGCTGACCAGCAGCGCGACAATCACGATGATTGCCGCGACCAGCAGTAACAAAATCCTCGGCAACTGCCTCACTCACGCCTCTCCTTGTATTCCGTAAACGACGGATAGTTGGTTCTCATACCCGACCGTCTCCCGATAAAAGCGTTAAAACGCGCATTTTATCTCAAACAAGGGCGATTTTTCAGCCCGATATCCGAAGAAACCGGTGAGCGGGCTGGCGTTACATCATCACCACGTCGAACTGCTCCTGAGTGTAGAGCGCTTCGACATGAACTTTAACCTGTTTGCCGACAAAGATTTCGACTTCAGCCAGTGCATGAGACTCGTCAGTTTTTAACGCCTCACCCACCGTCGGTGAAACATAGACCAGAAAGCGGTCAGAATCATAAGCGTGATGAACCCGGACAATCTCACGCATGATTTCATAGCAGACCGTTTCAACGGTTTTCAGCGTGCCGCGCCCTTTGCAGACCGGGCAGTCCTGGCACAAAACGTGCTCAATGCTTTCGCGGGTACGCTTACGCGTCATCTCCACCAGACCCAGCGCCGAGAAACCATTAATACCGGTTTTAACCCGATCTTTGCTGAGCGCGCTTTCCAGCGAATGCAGTACCCGGCGGCGATGGTCTTCGTTGCTCATATCGATGAAGTCGATAATGATGATGCCACCAAGATTACGCAGTCGCAGCTGGCGCGCGATCGCCTGAGTGGCTTCAACATTGGTATTAAAGATCGTCTCATCAAGGTTACGATGGCCGACAAACGCACCGGTGTTGATATCGATGGTGGTCATCGCTTCGGTCTGATCGATGATCAGATATCCGCCTGACTTTAGTTCAACTTTTCGATCCAGCGAGCGCTGAATCTCATTTTCGACGTCAAACAGGTCGAAAATAGGCTGTTTACCGTTGTAGAGCTCCAGCTTACCGGCCATTTCCGGGATATATTCACCGGTAAATTCCACCAGCATATCGCACGTCAGGCGGGAGTCGACCCGGATGCGATCCAGCGCTGCGCCCGCAAAATCACGCAGAATACGCTGGGCCAGAGCCAGCTCACCGTAGAGCAGGCAGCGGGTCTGATTGCGCTTTTTACGCTCGCTGACTTTGGTCCAGAGTCGTTTGAGAAAAGCTGCGTCCTGCGCCAGCTCCTCTTCCCCGATGCCTTCTGCGGCGGTACGGATAATAAAGCCGCCCAGATCGTCGCAGTAGTCAGCCACGACCGCTTTAAGCCGATCGCGCTCTTTCTCGCTCTCAATACGCTGAGAGACACCCACATGCGATGCGCCTGGCATAAAGACCAGGTAACGCGAAGGCAGAGTGATGTCAGTGGTCAGCCGGGCACCTTTGGTGCCAAGCGGGTCTTTGACGACCTGAACCACCAGATCCTGCCCCTGCCGCACCAGCTCGGCGATATCCCGCACGATAAAGTTTTTCTTTTCGTCGCCCGCCACACATTCAGTATGCGGCATGATATCTGAGGCATGCAGAAAGGCCGCTTTCTCCAGACCGATATCAACAAAGGCGGCCTGCATGCCGGGCAGAACACGGCTTACACGGCCTTTATAAATATTGCCAACGATGCCGCGCCGCGCCTCACGCTCAATGTGAATTTCCTGCAGTATGCCGCCGTCGATATAGGCAACACGTGTTTCAGAAGGCGTGACGTTTACCAGTAATTCAGCCGTCATGTTGACCCCTTACGGCACGCAGTGACTCGAAATGGCTGATCAACTCCCCTGTCTCAACCAAGGGTAATCCGACCACTGCATGGTAGCTTCCATTAATTTTGCGGACAAAGTTTCCTCCCCTGCCCTGGATACCGTATGCACCCGCTTTATCCATTGGCTCGCCGGTCGCGATATAGTCGTCGATGTCGGTTGCGGTTAAGGTGCGGAATGTCACATCAGTGGTTACGACGCAATCCAGCGCCTGCTGGCTGTCGGCCAGTGCTACCGCCGTCATCACCTGATGCGTATGACCAGAGAGTTTGCACAGCATCGCGCGGGCATCGGCGGCATCACGCGGCTTTTCCAGCACTTCGCCATTCAGCACCACAATCGTATCCGCGCCCAGCACCGGCAGATCCTGCGCGGCCAGTTTGACACCCGCCTGCGCTTTATCATTGGCCAGACGGCGGACATAGATCGCCGCCGCTTCGTTCGGCTGACGCTGCTCTTCAACGTCAGTCACGATGCGCTCGAATGTCAGACCAAGTTGAGTTAACAGCTCACGACGACGCGGTGAACCGGAAGCAAGATAGAGGGTTACCATAAATTTCCTTATTGAACAGCGAACTGACGACGAATTTTTCTCATTAATAAGAATAGCCAGGGCCAGAGAATACCGTCGACGACACTGCTCCAGAAAATTTCAGGTCGGAATGAAACGTTGATTACCAGGAATTCAGCCCAGAAGACAATCACATCCATCGCCAGCGACAGCACCATAACCATTAACGCTTGCTGCCACAACGCTAAGTTGCGGAATAACTGGAACTTAAAGGCAATCAGGTAGGCGATGATACTGAGCGCCAGCGCACGCACGCCGAGTGTGGAACCCGCAATCAGATCCATGATGGCACCCAGCACAAATCCGCTGCCGACATTGACCCGATGCGGCAGTGCGAGCACCCAATAGATTAGGATCAACAGCAGCCATGAGGGCCGGAACATATAAATTTCATCCGGCCAGGGCATGATCTGCAGGACAAGCGCAACCAGGAAGGAGAGCCAGATGACCCAACGTCCCTGGCTGCGATATCGACTCAAGGCTGCCCCCCGCGTGAACGCGAGGAGTTGCTTTGTCCACTGCTGCTGGTGGCTGACGGTGCAGGCGGTCCCATCTGTACGGCAGGCGCAGGCGGGCCCATTTCTCCCGCAGGCGGTAAGACCTGCGGCATCATCTGCATCAGACGCTCGTTCGCAACGCGATGAACTTCATCCTGCGGCAACGGCATATCACCATTGCGATCGGCACCCCACAGCAGCAGCAGGTAACGCAGACGCTGCAGACCCGCGGTCGGATGCGCCTGAATCACCGTATAGGCGCGTTGGGTATCCACTTTTACCGAGGAAACCACACCCACCGGATAGCCTTCAGGGAATCGGCCACCGATACCTGAAGTCACCAGTACATCGCCGACCCGAATGTCCGTATTACCTGGCAGATGCTCAAGCTGGAGATCTTCAGTACAGCCGTTACCTGCGGCAATGACACGAATGTCATTACGCAGCACCTGAATCGGCAGGGCATGTGACGCATCACAGATCAGCAGAACACGGCTGGTGAGTTGTCCGACAGCGATGACCTGACCGACCACCCCTTTATCACTGATGACCGGCTGGCCTTCATAGACGCCGTTAACGCTGCCTTTGTCGATTACCACCTGGTCGGTGTAAGGATCGGTGCCGGTGGAGATGACCTGTGTCACCATCTTTTGCTCATCCTGACGCAGCGGTGAACCCAGCAGTTCACGCAGGCGTGCGTTTTCCTGCTTATATTGCCCCAGCATTAGCAGGTTACTGTTTTTCAGGAAGAGCTCACGACGTAACGCTTTGTTTTCCTGCTCCAGCAGCTGACGCGACGCCAGCGACTCTGACACGCCATCCAGCAGCTGACGTGGCCCATTGGCCAGGAAGTAAAACGGACTGACCGACGTATCCAGATAGTTGCGTATTTGGGTGAAAGAACCCACACGGCTGTCGGCAATGATAATGGCAATCGCCACGATAACCGCCAGGAATAGACGCAACTGCAGGGAAGGTCCCCTGCTAAAAATCGGCTTCATATAATCTGCGTGATCCTCGACAACAGGAGAGGAAGCAACGGCATAACACCGTGCTTCCCTGGGCTGAACGCACTGCACCGGCAAAGATTGCGCCGGTTCACATGCCACTCCCTCGCATGATCATTGCGTTCTCAGCCGGTTGAGGCAATTATTCTTCGCTGAACAAATCGCCGCCATGCATGTCGATCATTTCCAGCGCTTTGCCGCCACCGCGAGCCACACAGGTCAGTGGATCCTCAGCAACCACAACCGGAATGCCCGTCTCTTCCATCAGCAGACGATCCAGGTTGCGCAGTAACGCACCACCGCCGGTCAGCACCATGCCGCGCTCCGAAATATCTGAAGCCAGCTCAGGCGGACACTGCTCAAGGGCAACCATCACCGCGCTAACGATGCCGGTTAATGGCTCCTGCAGCGCTTCCAGAATTTCATTAGAGTTCAGTGTAAAGCCGCGCGGCACACCTTCTGCCAGGTTACGGCCACGCACTTCGATCTCACGGACTTCATCACCCGGATAGGCTGAACCGATCTCATGCTTAATACGTTCTGCGGTCGCTTCGCCGATCAGTGAACCGTAGTTACGACGCACATAATTAATAATAGCTTCATCGAAACGATCGCCACCAATACGCACTGACGAGGAGTAGACCACACCGTTCAGGGAGATCACCGCCACTTCTGTGGTACCGCCACCAATATCCACCACCATTGAGCCGGTCGCTTCTGAAACGGGCAGACCCGCACCAATTGCTGCAGCCATCGGCTCTTCAATCAGAAACACTTCACGCGCGCCTGCGCCCTGAGCGGATTCACGAATTGCGCGGCGTTCAACCTGTGTTGCCCCGACGGGTACGCAGACCAGCACACGCGGGCTGGGACGCATAAAACTGTTGCTGTGAACCTGCTTGATGAAGTGTTGCAGCATCTTTTCAGTCACGAAGAAGTCAGCAATAACGCCATCTTTCATCGGACGAATCGCTGCGATATTGCCTGGCGTACGGCCAAGCATCTGTTTGGCCTCATGACCCACGGCCGCAACACTTTTCGGTGAACCGGCACGATCCTGTCGAATAGCGACGACGGAGGGCTCGTTCAGCACGATGCCCTGTCCTTTCACGTAAATCAGGGTATTCGCGGTACCCAGGTCAATGGACAAGTCGTTGGAAAACATGCCACGAAATTTTTTAAACATACTAAGGGGTAATCCTGCAAGCTGGGGGCGGAAAATAAAATCCGCTTACTTTACCAACCACACGAAGCTGCCACAAGGCGCAAAAACGTTCTGCTTCGGTGAAAAAAGACGCCTGATTGCGTTTAAGTCATCTGAACTGGCGATCCACAACGGCAGAATGGCGACCAGACGCCATCAGCACTGCATTTCACACTGTTTCCCCTCGCCCTGTCCGACATAAAATCTAACATTTCCGGCAGTAAGTTCAGAGGTTCAGACGCGGATAAACATTAAAAAAAACCGTAAATTTCCGTCAGTACGACCGCAATTCATTAAATACGGTAACGTTGTGAATACTTCTTCACGTTACTGTTAACCGGAAGCGAGGGGGCAAAAAAGTCGCCCTGCCCACCTGCTACGCCCAACGCGACTAATGTTTGCCACTCCGCTTTAGTGCGAACACCGGTAGCAAACACCTGAATGCCCGTACATTTACAGACTTCCAGCAGACTCTGCACAAACAACTGATTTTCAGTCCGCCGCTCAATATTGCGCACCAGACCGGCATCAAGCTTGATCAGTTCCAGCGGCAGCTGTCGTATGTAGGCGCTGCTTACCACGGTTAACCCCGCCTGATTTACCGCAACCCGACAGCCAAAAGCCTTAAGTGCGCGGAAAACTGGCGTTAAACGGTTGATGTGTTGACAAACATCTGCCTCGGCAAGTTCAAATAAAAATCGTTTTCTTTGCGCTTTCGGGCACTGCAGCAGCATGTTCTGCAGCCAGAGGACAAAAGAGCGTTGCAGAAGCGAGGTAATCGTCACCGGGATCACCAGCGTCTCTTCTGGCCAGAGTTCAGAGAGTGCCGCAATGCGGGTCATTAGCTGGCGATCCCAGCCATCAGCCATGCCGAGCTGCTGCACCAGGGGCATATATTCTGCGGCCAGCACTTCTTTATCGCCGTCGAAGATGCGGGTCAGCATCACCCGGTGCTGTACCTTGCCCTCAATATTGACGGTGGGTTTATGGTAGAGCCGCGGGCCGCCACGGCTAAGTGTGTTCTCCAGCAGGGTTCGCCAGCGCACACTCCCCCGCCCGGCGTCCTGCGGATTTCCGGCCCCATTGGTCCAGTTGTTGCCGCCCAGCAGTGCCGCACGTCGGGTGGCCATTTCGGCATTTTCCATCACCTGCGGTACTGTCTGCCCGCTGTGCCAGGCGCTGATACCGATATGGATGAGATCATCACGATTGACCAGCCGCATCGGCGGCAGTGAATCAACGGCATTGATCAGCTGATCCGCAATACTGTTTGCCTCTTTGAGACTCCGATGCGGCAGTAACACGGCAAAATCACTGCGGAAATAGCGTGCCAGCAGGGCGCCAGGATAGCGCAGCACAAAGGTGGAAAGCATATTGACGAAATTGAAGAGGTACTCCTCAACCAGCCCCGGCTCAAGCGAATCCTTCAGCGTGTCCAGATCGGGCAGGCGCACCATCATCACCACACCATGGGTACCGACAGCTTCCTGATCTTCCAGCAGGGTGGCGAGCTGGTTATCAAAGAACAGCCGGTTGTTGAGACCGGTGCGTCCATCCTGCGCAGCAAAGGTGCGGATCAGCGTGTCGATACGCAGACGCTGTTCGCCCGCTTCCTGCAGATCCGCCAGCAACACATCCAGTGCGCGGCTCGCTCTCGGTGGCCACTCATCCGCACCGCGTTTCGGCATTACGCCGCGCTCACCGCTGATAATCGCCTCTGCCCGCACTTCAAGATGCTCCATACCGCGCCACTGACGACTGAGCCAGCGATGCATCAGCAGCAGCACCAGACTCATCACCAGCATGACGGTAAACAGGATGCCCAGCGTAGAGGTGCCGGTAATGGAGCGCAGCCAGGTTTTGGCAGGATCAAGGGTGACAACCCGCAACTCTAAACCTGTCTGGTGCATCAAAGGCACATCGACCTGAATAAAACGATTAGGCTCGTCTTCCAGCATCTGGTTTTCGTGTCGGGAGAGGGTAAGGAAAGTCTGCCTGCCGTTGTGAAGTGAAATCTGCTCGGCATTCATTATCGGCATCATACGCGTGAGCCAGACATGCAGCTCTGCCGGCGTCTGGGTGAACATCGCCTGATCCACTTCGGTCGCCAGTATCTGCGCCCGATGTTCAACCCGCTGATGACTGAACCAGAAAACACTGAATGCACAGCCTGCCAGCATCAACGACATTGCCAGCAGGCTTAAAAAGGTAATAAACGCAGATAATTTTGTGGTTAATCGCATCCCTGTGCCTGTATTACTGCGGTGATAACCGGATCACCCAACCTTGTACCGTCAGCCTGACGAAAACGCGAGCAAAATAGCATAATTTGCCGTTGCCGACATCGCCGGGACGTATGAAGCCGAAGTATATCGTCGGGATATCATCGCTGACGTTGATCCTGACACTTTTCGGTGCATTCTCATCGTACCGGCCAGCCAGGAAATTTCACATTTTCAGGGCGAAACTGGCTGATATCAGTAATAGTCACCATGCTGGTTAATGACATCCTGTCTGGAGAAGGCACCATGAAACGCACACCCTGTCTGACCGAAGCCGACGTAACGCCGGAAAGCATTTTTAACATGAAGCGCCGCCAGGTGCTGAAAACGCTGGGACTGAGCGCCGCGGCGATGGGTATGCCGGGCGTGGCGCAAGCCGATATTCTCAGCTGGTTCAAAGGCAACGACCGCCCACCCGCGCCAGCAGGCCGGCCGCTGGACTTTACCAAACCAGCGCAATATCAGGCCGATCTGACCTTAACGCCTGCGGATAAAGTTTCCGGCTATAACAACTTCTATGAGTTCGGGCTGGATAAGGCCGATCCGGCCGCCAATGCCGGTACGCTGAAAACAGAACCCTGGAAACTGACCATTGATGGCGAAGTGGCTAAGCCCGTAACCCTGGATATGGATGACATCTTTAAACGGTTTGCCATGGAGCAGCGAATCTATCGCATGCGCTGCGTGGAAGCCTGGTCGATGGTGGTGCCCTGGATAGGCTTTGAGCTGAATAAGCTTATCTCCCTGGCGGAACCCACCAGCAAAGCGCGTTTTGTCGCCTTCCAGACGCTGTACGATCCCGAGCAGATGCCAGGCCAGAAAGATCGCTTTATTGGCGGCGGACTCAATTATCCCTATGTCGAAGGTTTACGTCTGGATGAAGCAATGCATCCGCTGACGATACTGACTACCGGCGTCTATGGCAAAGCGCTGCCGCCGCAGAATGGCGCGCCGATTCGCCTGACGGTACCGTGGAAATATGGCTTTAAAGGTATTAAGTCGATCGTCAAAATCACCCTGACCGACAAACAGCCGCCAACGACATGGAACCAGATCGCCGCAGATGAATATGGTTTTTATGCCAATGTGAATCCGCACGTTAATCATCCACGCTGGTCGCAGGCCACTGAGCGGTTTATTGGGCCGGGCGGCAGTCTGAAGGTCGAACGTCAGCCAACACTGCTGTTTAACGGCTATGCCGAACAGGTTGCGTCGCTCTATCGTGGCCTGGATTTACGGGAGAATTACTAGGTGGTACGCCTGTCGATAAAACAGATCACCTGGCTTAAGGTGATTCTGCATCTGGCGGCCCTGTTGCCGCTGGTTTATCTGGTTCTTGCCGCAATGCAGGGCGGCCTGAGTGCGGATCCCGCAAAAGATATTCAGCATTTTACCGGCCGCATGGCGCTGAAACTGCTACTGGGTACGCTGCTGGTCTCACCGCTGGCACGTTATGGCAGGCAACCGCTGTTAATCCGCACGCGACGTCTGCTTGGCGTCTGGACGTTTTTCTGGGCTTCTCTCCATCTGCTGAGCTATTACCTGCTGGAGCTGGGCGCTGACAATCTGCGTCTGCTGGGCAGCGAGCTGATTTCCCGTCCCTATCTGACACTGGGTATTATCAGCTGGCTGATAATACTGGCCCTGGCGTTGACGTCGTTTCAGCGCGCTCAGCGCAAGCTCGGTAAACGCTGGCAAACCCTGCACAACGCGGTCTACCTGGTGGCGATTCTGGTGCCGTTTCACTATATCTGGTCAGTGAAAACCCTGTCACCCCAGCCACTTATCTACGCCCTACTTGCTGCGATACTGTTAGCCTGGCGTTACAAAAAATTTCTCAAATGGTGGCCTCGCTAGCGCTTCCCCCGTTGTTTTCCTCTGCCGTTTTCTGATAAAAGATGTGGCCCGCTGGCCACATCCGATCATCTTCGCAGATAAGACCAGTATTTTGCTGCGAAATGACACGAAACGGATATAATGCCCGGCTTTATTGCTCGTCGGGTCTTCTTTTTCATTCTCAAAGGTGACAAATGAAGATTCGCAAGGTATTTTACGCGATGCCTCAATGATTGCGGGAGATGGCAGCACGATGGCGCATAAATTACATATTCTGCTTTTAAACGGACCCAACCTGAACCTGTTGGGAACACGTGAACCTGAGAAGTATGGTCATACCACGCTGCGTCAGATCGTTGACGATTTGACACGTCAGGCAGACCAGTTGAATGTGGAATTGAGCCACCTGCAAACCAATGCTGAATTTCAGCTGATTGATCGCATTCATGAGGCCAAAGGCAATGTGGATTACATCATTATTAATCCTGCCGCGTTTACCCATACCAGTGTCGCACTACGTGATGCCCTGCTGGCGGTAGAAATACCGTTTATCGAGGTTCATCTCTCCAACGTGCATGCCCGCGAGCCCTTCCGCCATCACTCCTATCTTTCTGATGTCTCTGCTGGCGTGATCTGTGGGCTTGGCGCTGACGGCTACACATGGGCTTTACAAACGGCAGTAAAACGCCTGTCTCAAACTAATTAATCAAACTGAGTACGGAACCCCACTCATGGATATTCGTAAAATTAAAAAACTGATCGAACTGGTTGAAGAGTCTGGCATTTCAGAGCTGGAAATTTCTGAAGGTGAAGAGTCCGTTCGCATCAGCCGTGCACCTGCAAACGTGGGTTACCCGATGATGCAGCAGGCTTACGCTCCGCCGGTTCAACAGCCTGCTCTGGCAACAGCTGTTGCCCCTGTTGCAGCGGTTGCCGAAGCGGCACCGGCTGAAATCAGCGGTCACATCGTGCGTTCACCGATGGTAGGGACCTTCTACCGCACGCCGAGCCCGGATGCGAAAGCCTTTGTGGAAGTCGGCCAGAAAGTGAATGCCGGCGATACCTTGTGCATCGTCGAAGCCATGAAAATGATGAACCAGATCGAAGCTGACAAATCAGGCGTGGTGAAAGCTATTCTGGTTGAAAGCGGTCAGCCGGTCGAATTTGACGAGCCACTGGTTATCATCGAGTAACGGGGCAGATCATGCTGGATAAAATTGTTATTGCTAACCGTGGTGAGATTGCGCTGCGCATTCTGCGTGCCTGTAAAGAACTGGGCATCAAGACTGTTGCGGTACACTCAAGCGCGGATCGTGACCTGAAGCACGTGCTGCTGGCAGACGAAACCGTCTGCATCGGCCCGGCGCAGTCAGTTAAAAGTTACCTCAACATCCCGGCGCTGATCTCTGCTGCAGAGATCACCGGCGCGGTGGCGATTCACCCTGGCTACGGCTTCCTCTCTGAGAATGCCGATTTTGCTGAGCAGGTTGAGCGCTCCGGCTTTATCTTTATCGGTCCGAAAGCAGACACCATTCGCCTGATGGGCGACAAAGTCTCTGCGATTAATGCGATGAAGAAAGCAGGCGTCCCAACCGTACCCGGTTCTGACGGTTCGCTGACCGATGATATGGAAAAAAACCGTGCCTTTGCGAAGCGCATCGGTTATCCGGTCATCATCAAAGCCTCTGGCGGCGGCGGCGGTCGCGGTATGCGCGTTGTGCGCAGCGATAAAGATCTGGAACAATCCATCAACATGACGAAAGCGGAAGCCAAAGCGGCTTTCAGCAACGACATGGTTTACATGGAGAAGTATCTGGAGAATCCGCGCCACATCGAGATTCAGGTTCTGGCTGACGGCCAGGGCAACGCGATCTATCTGGGCGAACGTGACTGCTCCATGCAGCGTCGTCACCAGAAAGTGGTTGAAGAAGCGCCAGGACCAGGCATCACGCCGGAACAGCGCAGCTTTATCGGTAATCGTTGTGCCAAAGCCTGTATTGAGATTGGCTATCGTGGCGCAGGTACCTTCGAGTTCCTGTACGAAAACGGTGAGTTCTACTTCATTGAGATGAACACCCGTATTCAGGTGGAACATCCGGTGACCGAGATGATCACCGGTGTGGATCTGATCAAAGAGCAGCTGCGCATCGCTGCGGGTCAGCCATTGTCGATCAAACAGGACGAAGTGGTTATTCGCGGGCATGCGGTCGAGTGCCGTATTAACGCTGAAGATCCGGTCACCTTCCTGCCAAGCCCGGGTAAAATCACCCGCTTCCATGCGCCAGGCGGTTTTGGCGTGCGCTGGGAGTCGCATATTTACTCAGGCTACACCGTACCGCCGTATTACGACTCCATGATCGGTAAGCTGATCACCTATGGCGAAACGCGCGAAGTGGCTATTGCCCGCATGAAGAATGCGCTGGCGGAACTGATCATCGACGGTATCAAAACCAACGTTGAACTGCAGATGAAAATCATGTCCGACGAAAACTTCCAGCACGGTGGAACCAATATCCACTATCTGGAGAAAAAACTCGGCTTGCACGAGAAGTAATCGCAACGCTGAGTCAGTCAGAGGCCGGTTAATCCGGCCTTTTTCTTTTGCCGCTGGCGTTAAGGTTGAATCATGGATGCTCGTTTTATACAGGCACATAAAGAGGCGCGCTGGTCGCTCTATCTCACCCTGCTCTGGCTCGCTGCCTGGGGGCTTTCAGCCTGGCTGGGCGGACGTGAAATCGGTATCACCGGCCTGCCGCGCTGGTTCGAACTCTCCTGCCTGTTTGCTCCCCTGTTGTTCATATTCCTGTGCTGGATGATGGTGCGGGTCATTTTCCGCGACATGCCGCTGGAGGATAAAAGTGAACAGTGAAATCATTCTGCCGTTACTGATTTATCTGGTGCTGGTTGCTGCGCTGTCGGTCTTTGCCGTCCGTAAAAGGCGTGAAGGCAGCTTCCTCACTGAATATTTCCTTGGCAGCCGCTCTATGGGCGGATTTGTGCTGGCGATGACGCTCACCACCACCTATATCAGCGCCAGCTCGTTTATTGGTGGTCCCGGTGCCGCCTACAAATATGGGCTGGGATGGGTATTGCTGGCGATGGTGCAGGTGCCTGCCGTCTGGCTCTCGCTGGGTGTGCTGGGGAAAAAGTTCGCCATACTGGCACGTAAGTATAATGCGGTGACGCTGAATGACATGCTCTACGCCCGCTATCAGAGCCCGCTGCTGATCTGGCTGGCGAGTCTGAGTCTGCTGGTTGCCTTTATCGGTGCCATGACGGTGCAGTTTATTGGCGGCGCGCGGCTGCTCGAAACCGCCGCAGGCATTCCGTATGATACCGGTCTGCTGATTTTTGGCGGCACTATTGCGCTCTACACCGCTTTTGGCGGATTCCGTGCCAGCGTGCTCAATGACGCCATGCAGGGCGTCGTGATGCTGATTGGCACATTTCTGCTGCTGTTCGCGGTGATTCATCAGGCTGGCGGCCTGAGCACGGCCGTCCAGAAACTTCATGACATCGATCCTGCTTTGCTGTCGCCGCAGGGACCGGGAGAGATTATAACGCCGACCTTCCTCAGCTCGTTTGTCGTGCTGGTCTGCTTTGGGGTGATTGGCTTACCGCATACTGCCGTGCGCTGCATCTCTTATAAAGACAGCAAGGCAGTCCATCGGGCCATTATTCTGGGCACCATTGTGGTGGCGATCCTGATGCTGGGAATGCATCTGGCCGGTGCGCTCGGCCGGGCAGTACTGCCGAATCTGACCGTGCCGGATAGTGTTATACCCACCCTGATGATCACCGTGCTACCACCGTTAGCCGCCGGACTGTTTCTGGCAGCACCTATGGCCGCCATTATGTCGACCATCAATGCCCAGCTGTTACAGGCTTCGGCCACGCTGATCAAAGATCTCTATCTGCGTGTCGCCCCGCAGCAACTGGAAAATGAGACGCGGCTGAGGCTGTTATCTGGCACCATTACGTTCGCACTGGGTATGCTGCTGCTGATTGCAGCCTGGAATCCACCGGATATGATTATCTGGCTCAACCTGCTGGCCTTTGGCGGCCTTGAGGCGGTTTTCCTCTGGCCGCTGGTACTGGGCCTCTACTGGGAACGCGCTAATGCCGCGGGAGCCATCACCGGCATGGTGGTGGGTGGAGGCTGCTACGCTTTTCTGGCGAGCCTGAACCTGCAGATTCTGGGTTTTCATCCCATTGTGCCCTCACTGCTTTTGAGCCTGCTGGCATTTTTAGTGGGCAACCTGTTTGGACGCGCGCCGCAAACGGTCGACGCGCCGCAACATTGACGGAAAGAGAGACGTTATGCCGTGGATTCAAATCAAAATTAACAGCTCAGGTGAACACGCGGAAACGCTGAGCGATGCGCTGATGGACATCGGTGCGGTTTCAGTGACCTTTCAGGATACCAATGACACGCCGGTATATGAGCCGCTGCCAGGTGAAACACGCCTGTGGGGCGATACCGATGTTATCGGCCTGTTCGATGCAGAAACTGATATGGCCGCGATTACCGCCGAACTGGCGCAGCATCCGTTGCTGGGCGCCGGTTTTCGTCACCGGATCGAGCAGATCGAAGATAAAGACTGGGAGCGCGAATGGATGGAAAACTTTCATCCGATGCGCTTCGGTGAGCGGCTCTGGATCTGTCCGAGCTGGCGTGATGTGCCGGATCCCGATGCCGTCAACGTGATGCTCGATCCCGGCCTGGCGTTTGGGACCGGCACCCATCCGACCACCTCACTCTGCCTTACCTGGCTTGATGGGCTGGATCTGGTGGGCAAAACGGTGATTGATTTCGGCTGTGGTTCGGGGATCCTGGCGATCGCCGCACTGAAGCTGGGCGCGGCTCAGGCGATCGGGATTGATATCGATCCGCAGGCTATTCAGGCCAGCCGGGATAATGCTGAGCGCAACGGCGTCTCTGATCGCCTGTCGCTCTACCTGCCCCACCAGCAACCGGACAATCTGCAGGCTGATGTGGTGGTGGCCAATATCCTGGCTGGCCCGCTACGTGAACTGGCACCGCTGATCAGCGTACTGCCGAAGTCTGGCGGTCATCTGGGCCTCTCGGGCGTGTTAGAGAGCCAGGCAGAGAGCGTCTGCGAAGCGTATGTCAGCGAGTTCACGCTCGACCCGGTTGCGGTTAAAGAGGAGTGGTGCCGGATTACCGGGATTAAATCCTGAATATAGCGCCTGTCTGCCCCTTCTGACATCGCTCTGCCCGGAACAAAGTGCCTTAACAGAACATTCAGCCAGCCCGTAGCGTAAGTTGCGGGCTTTCCCGATTTGAAATGGATGCTTGTATCGTTAATCACGTCATGTGACGTTTTTTATCTGGCGAATTGACGTACTTTTCTGGAAAAACTTTTGCTCACAATTTCAGCATAAATCGTTAAGCCATTGATATTAAATAGAAATAAATAATAACATCGATCATGACCCGGATTTCATTGATCTTTCTTGCTGATTGTTCAAAGTTTGGCCTTTCATCTTCCTGCAAAAATGCGTAATATACGCCGCCTTGCAGACACAGTATGGCCATTCTGACTTCATGCGTATTGGAAACCTCCAGCTGAGAAATCGACTGATTGCAGCACCGATGGCCGGTATTACCGACAGGCCGTTCAGGACGCTGTGTCACGAAATGGGTGCAGGCATGGCAGTTTCTGAGATGTTGTCTTCAAACCCGGAAGTCTGGGCAAGCGACAAATCTCGATTACGTATGGTTCACAGCGATGAGCCAGGCATTCGCGCCGTGCAAATTGCCGGTTGCGATCCCAGTGAAATGGCGCAAGCTGCACGCATTAATGTTGAGGCTGGTGCACAGGTTATCGACATTAATATGGGATGCCCTGCCAAGAAGGTTAACCGCAAAATGGCGGGTTCAGCCTTGCTGCAATATCCCACCGTGGTGGAGTCAATTCTCTCCGCAGTGGTTAATGCAGTGAATGTGCCGGTTACGCTGAAAATTCGTACCGGCTGGGATCCTGAAAACAGGAACTGTGTCGCGATTGCCCAATTGGCTGAACGCTGCGGTATACAGGCTCTGACGATACATGGCCGCACTCGTGCCTGCCTGTTCAACGGAGAAGCTGAATATGACAGCATTCGGACAGTTAAGCAGAGTGTCTCCATTCCGATTATCGCGAATGGAGACATAACTGACCCGCATAAAGCCAGAGCGGTGCTCGACTATACAGGGGCCGATGCTCTGATGATAGGACGTGCTGCTCAGGGAAGACCGTGGATCTTCCGGGAAATCCAGCATTATCTGGACACTGGGGAGTTGCTTGCCCCGCTGCCGATGGCAGAGGTCAAGCGCTTGCTTGTTTCGCATATACGTGAGCTGCACGACTTTTACGGTTCAGGCAAGGGATACCGTATAGCGCGAAAGCACGTCTCCTGGTACCTGCAGGAGCACGCCCCGAATGACCAGTTTCGGCGCACATTCAACGCCATTGAGGATGCCAGCGAACAGCTGGAGGCGTTGGAGGCATACTTCGAAAATCTTGCGTAACGAAATAAAGAGCTGAAAGAACTATGTTCGAACAACGCGTAAATTCTGACGTACTGACCGTTTCAACCGTTAACTCACAGGATCAGGTAACTCAAAAACCTTTGCGTGATTCGGTTAAACAGGCACTGAAGAACTATTTTGCTCAACTGAATGGTCAGGATGTGAGCGACCTGTATGAGCTGGTTTTGGCTGAAGTCGAGCAGCCTCTGTTGGACATGGTGATGCAGTATACCCGTGGCAATCAGACCCGTGCTGCCCTGATGATGGGTATCAACCGCGGTACGCTGCGTAAGAAATTGAAAAAATACGGCATGAACTGATTTTTAGTTCTGTCTGTAAATCACGCCAGCCTTCGGGCTGGCGTTTTTATTTGTGCGTCGACGCACAAAGCCACGGTAATGATAGTGAAACAGTTTCCGGTAATATGGTAACTGTAGTTGCAATCGCTGGCGTGATATTTCACCCTCTCGCTTTTGCCCGCTGTGATTTGACTTAGTGCCTGCCTGACCCTCACCTCGCTTCACATCCCCGCCACTGCTGGGTATGTGACTTTCTGCGCATTAAAAAGCAACGCAATCTCTTCATACATTTTTGCCTGAGTGAATGCTCACACTGCTCCCACATAGTGAAACTATTTGCACTAAATGTGATCGGGTCGACTCGCATTGCTTCCTTTTGGTGCGCCATATTAGCGGAACTTTCTAAGTGCTTCCGATTATTAACCGTTCTTTCATACGAATTCAGGAACCTGCAAACCTGGCATCAGCTTTGCAGAGTCGTGGATGGCTGACCGCCACAGACAGGAAAAACGCACACTAAAGTGCGCAAACATAACAACATGATCCCGCCACACAGGATGCTTTATGAAAAAGATGATGCTCTCTACGCTGATCGCTGCTGCCTCGCTGGTTGCCGTTGCTCAGCAAGCACACGCAGGCACCACACTGGATGCGATAAAGAAAAAAGGGTTTGTTCAATGTGGTATCAGTGACGGCTTGCCGGGCTTCTCCTATGCAGATGCTGGCGGCAAGTTTACCGGTATCGATGTAGATGTGTGTCGTGCGACGGCTGCCGCTGTGTTTGGTGATGCGACCAAAGTGAAATATACCCCGCTGACCGCGAAAGAGCGTTTTACCGCCCTGCAGTCCGGCGAGGTGGATGTGCTTTCACGTAATACCACCTGGACCTCATCGCGCGATGGCGGCATGGGCTTCCTGTTTGCGGGCGTGAACTATTACGACGGTATCGGCTTCCTGACTCACCAGAAGGCCGGCCTGAAAAGTGCGAAAGAGCTGGATGGCGCCACCGTCTGTATCCAGGCGGGAACCGATACCGAGCTGAACGTAGCGGACTTCTTTAAAGCCAATAAAATGCAATATACGCCTGTAACCTTCGACCGCTCTGATGAATCGGCTAAAGCGCTGGATAGCGGACGTTGCGATACGCTGGCGTCTGACCAGTCTCAGCTTTACGCATTACGCATTAAGCTGGGCAAACCGGACGAATTTATTGTTCTGCCCGAAGTGATCTCCAAAGAGCCGCTGGGGCCGTTGGTGCGTCGTGGTGATGATGACTGGTTCACCATCGTGAAGTGGTCGCTCTACGCCATGCTGAATGCGGAGGAGATGGGCATCTCCTCGAAGAACGTTGACCAGATGACAGCCAAGCCAACCACACCAGACATGGCACACTTCCTGGGCGCAGAAGGTGATTTTGGTAAGGATCTGAAGCTGGATAACAAGTGGGCTTACAATATCGTTAAGCAGGTGGGTAACTATCAGGAAAGCTTTGACCGTAACGTCGGTAAAGACAGCGCACTGAAGATTGCACGTGGTCAGAATGCGTTGTGGAACCAGGGCGGTATTCAGTACGCACCACCGGTACGTTAACAGACCTCACTAATCGGGCACCCTATTCTGCGGTGCCCTACCCCAGCTTTCGTTACTGAGGTTTCAACATGTCACAACGCCCAACCGTGAAAAGGGATTTTTCATTTGGTAATCCCACGGTTCGCGCCTGGATTTATCAGCTCATCGCCGTCGTCGCGGTGCTTGGTGTGGTGGGTTATCTGGTGCATAACACCATTATTAACCTTGCCAATCGCGGCATAACATCGGGGTTTGGATTTCTTGAGCGCACTGCCGGTTTCGGCATCGTTCAGCATCTGATTGAGTACACTGAGGGAGATACCTACGCGCGCGTGTTTCTGGTCGGATTAACCAACACGCTGCTGGTTTCTGCACTCTGTATTGTTTTCGCTTCGATTCTCGGATTCGCGGTCGGTCTTGCCCGCCTTTCTGACAACTGGCTGCTGCGGAAACTCTCGAATATCTATATCGAAACCTTCCGTAATATCCCACCCCTGCTGCAAATCTTCTTCTGGTACTTTGCAGTCTTGCGCAATCTGCCGGGGCCACGTCAGGCGCTGAATGCTTTTGACCTGGCATATGTCAGTAATCGCGGACTCTACGTTCCATGGCCGACCTATGCAGCAGGCAGCTGGCCGTTTGTTATTGCACTGCTTCTGGCCGCGGCTGTGAGCTATGGCCTGTACCGCTTTAACCGTAAACATCAGTTGAAAACCGGTCAGTTACGTCGCACATGGCCCGCTGCCGTTGTGATGCTGATTCTCTTTCCTTTGCTTGCACACCTTGGGTTTGGCCCAGCCACGCACTGGGATGTGCCACAACTGCGCGGTTTCAATTTCCGTGGCGGCTCGGTGATGATACCGGAGCTGGCAGCCCTGACGCTGGCACTGTCGATTTATACGTCGTCGTTTATCGCTGAAGTGATCCGCTCCGGGATTCAGTCGGTCCCCTATGGTCAGCATGAAGCGGCGCGGTCGCTGGGGCTGCCTAATCCGGTTACGCTGCGCCAGGTGATTATTCCTCAGGCCATGCGCGTCATTATTCCGCCACTGACCAGCCAGTATCTGAACATCGTGAAGAACTCCTCACTCGCCGCCGCTATCGGTTATCCCGATATGGTGTCGCTGTTCGCCGGATCGGTACTGAATCAGACCGGTCAGGCCATCGAGACGATTGCTATCACGATGGGTGTTTACCTGATTATCAGCCTGCTGATATCAATGCTTATGAACTTCTACAACCGCAAAATTGCGCTGGTTGAGCGTTAAGAGAACGGGATAACTATGTCTGTGACTACGCATGAAACGCCCCCCGTCCCGACGACTCTGGTCAGTCGCGCCTGGTTTTGGGCTCGTAAAAACCTGTTTTCCAGCTGGTTTAATACGCTACTGACGCTGTTTTGCATCTGGGTCATCTGGCACGTCATTCCGCCCGCGCTGAACTGGCTGGTCTTTCAGGCAAACTGGATCGGCACCACGCGCGCCGATTGCACCAAAGAGGGTGCCTGTTGGGTCTTTATCCATGCTCGTTTCGGCCAGTTCATGTATGGGCTTTACCCGCATGAGTTGCGCTGGCGTATTAACCTGGCGCTGGTGATCGGCCTGTTGTCGATTGTGCCGATGTTCCTGAGGAGCCTGCCGTATCGTGGACGCTACATTGCTGCCTGGGCTGTCATCTATCCGGTGGTTGTCTGGTTTCTGCTGTATGGCGGATATCTGGGGCTGGAACGCGTCGAAACACGTCAGTGGGGCGGATTAACGCTGACGCTGATTATCGCCTCGGTGGGTATTGCCGGTGCGCTGCCGCTGGGCATTTTGCTGGCACTGGGCCGTCGCTCACGCATGCCGGTCGTGCGCACGCTGTCGATTATCTTTATTGAGTTCTGGCGCGGCGTGCCGCTGATTACCGTGCTGTTTATGTCATCCGTGATGCTGCCGCTGTTTATGTCTGAAGGCACTAACATCGACAAGCTGGTGCGCGCGCTGGTCGGCGTCATTCTGTTCCAGTCCGCCTATGTGGCAGAGGTGGTTCGCGGTGGACTGCAGGCACTGCCTAAAGGTCAGTACGAAGCAGCCGAATCTCTGGCGCTGGGCTACTGGAAGACGCAGATGCTGGTTATTCTGCCCCAGGCGCTGAAGCTCACTATTCCCGGCCTGGTCAATACCATCATCGCACTGTTTAAAGATACCAGCCTGGTCATCATCATTGGTCTTTTCGATCTGTTCAGCAGCGTCCAGCAGGCAACGGTCGATCCGACCTGGCTGGGGATGTCGACAGAAGGTTATGTCTTTGCTGCACTGGTCTATTGGATCTTCTGTTTTAGCATGTCGCGCTACAGCCAGTATCTGGAAAAGCGCTTTCACACCGGGCGTACATCGCACTGAGGTTTTACATGACTGACTCTATGACACACTCTTCCGACGCGTTAATGATCTCGCTTGAGAACGTGAATAAATGGTACGGGCAATTCCATGTACTGAAAGACATCAACCTGCAGGTTAAACCCCGTGAACGCATCGTACTGTGCGGACCTTCCGGCTCCGGCAAATCGACGACGATCCGCTGTATCAACCATCTGGAAGAGCATCAGCAGGGCCGCATTGTTGTTGACGGTATCCATCTTAATGATGACGTTCGTAACATCGAGCGCGTGCGCACCGAAGTCGGTATGGTCTTCCAGCACTTCAATCTCTTTCCGCATCTGACCGTACTGCAAAACTGCACGCTGGCACCTTCCTGGGTAAGAAAGATTCCAAAGAAGGAAGCTGATGAGCTGGCCATGCACTATCTGCAACGCGTGCGTATTGCCGAGCATGCACATAAGTTTCCGGGCCAGCTCTCTGGCGGACAGCAGCAGCGTGTCGCCATCGCCCGCTCACTCTGTATGAAGCCAAAAATTATGCTGTTTGATGAACCCACGTCAGCGCTGGATCCTGAGATGGTTAAAGAGGTGCTGGATACGATGATTGGTCTGGCGGAGGATGGGATGACCATGCTGTGCGTCACCCATGAGATGGGCTTTGCCAGAACGGTGGCTGACCGGGTGATCTTTATGGATCGGGGAGAGATCGTCGAAGTCGCGCCACCACAGGAGTTCTTTGCGAATCCAAAATCGGAGCGTACGCGGGCGTTCTTATCGCAGGTTATTCACTGATCAGACGTTTAGTTATCTTACTACCCGGCCTGGTGCCGGGTTTTTTATGGCCTGAACAGCCGCTTTAATACGCTTACTGACCTGTTACTGTTATGAATAAACAGACGGATACGCCGTGCAGAGGGAGTTTTATCGCCGTTTTCCACAACGAAAAAAGCCCTTCGCATACGCAAAGGGCTCTCTCTTATTTGATGCCTGGCAGTTCCCTACTCTCGCATGGGGAGACCCCACACTACCATCGGCGCTACGGCGTTTCACTTCTGAGTTCGGCATGGGGTCAGGTGGGACCACCGCGCTACAGCCGCCAGGCAAATTCTTTTATTTACCGAACTCGTGTCTTAACTGGTGCTGATACCCAGAGTCGAACTGGGGACCTCACCCTTACCAAGGGTGCGCTCTACCAACTGAGCCATATCAGCACACTAAATTTGATGCCTGGCAGTTCCCTACTCTCGCATGGGGAGACCCCACACTACCATCGGCGCTACGGCGTTTCACTTCTGAGTTCGGCATGGGGTCAGGTGGGACCACCGCGCTAAAGCCGCCAGGCAAATTCTGTCTCCGCGCCGCCCGTAAGGCCGCGCAGATATATCCGGTACAGGCTGAAAATCGTGTCTCTCAAAAACGCCTCTGGCGTTGTAAGGTTAAGCCTCACGGGTCATTAGTACCGGTTAGCTCAACGCATCGCTGCGCTTACACACCCGGCCTATCAACGTCGTAGTCTTCAACGTCCCTTCAGGACTCTCAAGGAGTCAGGGAGAACTCATCTCGGGGCAAGTTTCGTGCTTAGATGCTTTCAGCACTTATCTTTTCCGCACTTAGCTACCGGGCAATGCCATTGGCATGACAACCCGAACACCAGTGGTGCGTTCACTCCGGTCCTCTCGTACTAGGAGCAACCCCCCTCAATTCTCCAGCGCCCACGGCAGATAGGGACCGAACTGTCTCACGACGTTCTAAACCCAGCTCGCGTACCACTTTAAACGGCGAACAGCCGTACCCTTGGGACCTACTTCAGCCCCAGGATGTGATGAGCCGACATCGAGGTGCCAAACACCGCCGTCGATATGAACTCTTGGGCGGTATCAGCCTGTTATCCCCGGAGTACCTTTTATCCGTTGAGCGATGGCCCTTCCATTCAGAACCACCGGATCACTATGACCTGCTTTCGCACCTGCTCGAGCCGTCACTCTCGCAGTCAAGCCAGCTTATGCCATTGCACTAACCTCACGATGTCCGACCGTGATTAGCTGACCTTCGTGCTCCTCCGTTACTCTTTAGGAGGAGACCGCCCCAGTCAAACTACCCACCAGACACTGTCCGCAGCCCGGGTAACGGGCCTACGTTAGAACATCAAACATTAAAGGGTGGTATTTCAAGGTTGGCTCCACGCGAACTGGCGTCCGCGCTTCAAAGCCTCCCACCTATCCTACACATCAAGGCTCAATGTTCAGTGTCAAGCTGTAGTAAAGGTTCACGGGGTCTTTCCGTCTTGCCGCGGGTACACTGCATCTTCACAGCGAGTTCAATTTCACTGAGTCTCGGGTGGAGACAGCCTGGCCATCATTACGCCATTCGTGCAGGTCGGAACTTACCCGACAAGGAATTTCGCTACCTTAGGACCGTTATAGTTACGGCCGCCGTTTACCGGGGCTTCGATCAAGAGCTTCTCCTTGCGGATAACCCCATCAATTAACCTTCCGGCACCGGGCAGGCGTCACACCGTATACGTCCACTTTCGTGTTTGCACAGTGCTGTGTTTTTAATAAACAGTTGCAGCCAGCTGGTATCTTCGACTGGCTTCGGCTCGGGGAGCAAGTCCCTCCACCTACGCGCCAGCGTGCCTTCTCCCGAAGTTACGGCACCATTTTGCCTAGTTCCTTCACCCGAGTTCTCTCAAGCGCCTTGGTATTCTCTACCTGACCACCTGTGTCGGTTTGGGGTACGATTCTGTGTTACCTGATGCTTAGAGGCTTTTCCTGGAAGCTGGGCATTTATCACTTCAGCACCGTAGTGCCTCGTCGTCACGCCTCAGCGTTAACAAGCGTCCGGATTTACCTGGACGCTCCGCCTACACGCTTAAACCGGGACAACCGTCGCCCGGCTGATATAGCCTTCTCCGTCCCCCCTTCGCAGTAACACCGAGTACAGGAATATTAACCTGTTTCCCATCGACTACGCCTTTCGGCCTCGCCTTAGGGGTCGACTCACCCTGCTCCGATTAACGTTGAACAGGAACCCTTGGTCTTCCGGCGAGCGGGCTTTTCACCCGCTTTATCGTTACTTATGTCAGCATTCGCACTTCTGATACCTCCAGCATGCCTCACAGCACACCTTCGACGGCTTACAGAACGCTCCCCTACCCAACAACACATAGTGTCGCTGCCGCAGCTTCGGTGCATGGTTTAGCCCCGTTACATCTTCCGCGCAGGCCGACTCGACCAGTGAGCTATTACGCTTTCTTTAAATGGTGGCTGCTTCTAAGCCAACATCCTGGCTGTCTGTGCCTTCCCACATCGTTTCCCACTTAACCATGACTTTGGGACCTTAGCTGGCGGTCTGGGTTGTTTCCCTCTTCACGACGGACGTTAGCACCCGCCGTGTGTCTCCCGTGATAACATTCTTCGGTATTCGCAGTTTGCATCGGGTTGGTAAGCCGGGATGGCCCCCTAGCCGAAACAGTGCTCTACCCCCGAAGATGAGTTCACGAGGCGCTACCTAAATAGCTTTCGGGGAGAACCAGCTATCTCCCGGTTTGATTGGCCTTTCACCCCCAGCCACAGGTCATCCGCTAATTTTTCAACATTAGTCGGTTCGGTCCTCCAGTTAGTGTTACCCAACCTTCAACCTGCCCATGGCTAGATCACCGGGTTTCGGGTCTATACCCTGCAACTTAACGCCCAGTTAAGACTCGGTTTCCCTGCGGCTCCCCTATACGGTTAACCTTGCTACAGAATATAAGTCGCTGACCCATTATACAAAAGGTACGCAGTCACCCCCATAAAGAGGGCTCCCACTGCTTGTACGTACACGGTTTCAGGTTCTGTTTCACTCCCCTCGCCGGGGTTCTTTTCGCCTTTCCCTCACGGTACTGGTTCACTATCGGTCAGTCAGGAGTATTTAGCCTTGGAGGATGGTCCCCCCATATTCAGACAGGATACCACGTGTCCCGCCTTACTCATCGAGCTCACAGCATGTGTGTTTTTGTGTACGGGAGTATCACCCTGTACCCTGCGACTTTCCAGACGCTTCCACTAACACACAAGCTGATTCAGGCTCTGGGCTGCTCCCCGTTCGCTCGCCGCTACTGGGGGAATCTCGGTTGATTTCTTTTCCTCGGGGTACTTAGATGTTTCAGTTCCCCCGGTTCGCCTTGCAGCACTATGTATTCATGCTGCAATGATGCACAGAGTGCACCGGGTTTCCCCATTCGGACATCGACGGCTGTAGCGGTTCATATCACCTTACCGTCGCTTTACGCAGATTAGCACGTCCTTCATCGCCTCTGACTGCCTGGGCATCCACCGTGTACGCTTAGTCGCTTAACCTCACAACCCACAGGCGTTTTACAACGCTGCGAATTGCAAGCATTTGAGAGACTCGAACGCATCGCTGAGTCATTCCTTATTACGGAGGAATGACGCGCTGCGTCGTTTCAATTTTCAGCTTGTTCCGGATTGTTAAAGAGCAAATATCTCAAACGCGGCCCGGCTGCTTACGCAACCAAATCGGTTTTGAGATACTGTATGGAGACACCTTTCACCTGTCACCAAGCAGGTGGCGTCCCCTAGGGGATTCGAACCCCTGTTGCCGCCGTGAAAGGGCGGAGTCCTAACCGCTAGACGAAGGGGACACAAATGTGTCACGACTTCGCAGCCGTCCTGCTCATTACTTTTTTATCAGACAATCTGTGTGGACACTGCGCGGGAAGGTATCTTCAGGTAAGGAGGTGATCCAACCGCAGGTTCCCCTACGGTTACCTTGTTACGACTTCACCCCAGTCATGAATCACAAAGTGGTAAGCGCCCTCCCGAAGGTTAAGCTACCTACTTCTTTTGCAACCCACTCCCATGGTGTGACGGGCGGTGTGTACAAGGCCCGGGAACGTATTCACCGTGGCATTCTGATCCACGATTACTAGCGATTCCGACTTCACGGAGTCGAGTTGCAGACTCCGATCCGGACTACGACGCACTTTGTGAGGTCCGCTTGCTCTCGCGAGGTCGCTTCTCTTTGTATGCGCCATTGTAGCACGTGTGTAGCCCTACTCGTAAGGGCCATGATGACTTGACGTCATCCCCACCTTCCTCCGGTTTATCACCGGCAGTCTCCTTTGAGTTCCCGACCGAATCGCTGGCAACAAAGGATAAGGGTTGCGCTCGTTGCGGGACTTAACCCAACATTTCACAACACGAGCTGACGACAGCCATGCAGCACCTGTCTCACGGTTCCCGAAGGCACTAAGGCATCTCTGCCAAATTCCGTGGATGTCAAGAGTAGGTAAGGTTCTTCGCGTTGCATCGAATTAAACCACATGCTCCACCGCTTGTGCGGGCCCCCGTCAATTCATTTGAGTTTTAACCTTGCGGCCGTACTCCCCAGGCGGTCGACTTAACGCGTTAGCTCCGGAAGCCACTCCTCAAGGGAACAACCTCCAAGTCGACATCGTTTACGGCGTGGACTACCAGGGTATCTAATCCTGTTTGCTCCCCACGCTTTCGCACCTGAGCGTCAGTCTTTGTCCAGGGGGCCGCCTTCGCCACCGGTATTCCTCCAGATCTCTACGCATTTCACCGCTACACCTGGAATTCTACCCCCCTCTACAAGACTCAAGCCTGCCAGTTTCAAATGCAGTTCCCAGGTTAAGCCCGGGGATTTCACATCTGACTTAACAGACCGCCTGCGTGCGCTTTACGCCCAGTAATTCCGATTAACGCTTGCACCCTCCGTATTACCGCGGCTGCTGGCACGGAGTTAGCCGGTGCTTCTTCTGCGGGTAACGTCAATCGACAGGGTTATTAACCCCGTCGCCTTCCTCCCCGCTGAAAGTACTTTACAACCCGAAGGCCTTCTTCATACACGCGGCATGGCTGCATCAGGCTTGCGCCCATTGTGCAATATTCCCCACTGCTGCCTCCCGTAGGAGTCTGGACCGTGTCTCAGTTCCAGTGTGGCTGGTCATCCTCTCAGACCAGCTAGGGATCGTCGCCTAGGTGGGCCATTACCCCGCCTACTAGCTAATCCCATCTGGGTTCATCCGATAGTGAGAGGCCCGAAGGTCCCCCTCTTTGGTCTTGCGACGTTATGCGGTATTAGCCACCGTTTCCAGTGGTTATCCCCCTCTATCGGGCAGATCCCCAGACATTACTCACCCGTCCGCCACTCGTCACCCAAGGAGCAAGCTCCTCTGTGCTACCGTCCGACTTGCATGTGTTAGGCCTGCCGCCAGCGTTCAATCTGAGCCATGATCAAACTCTTCAATTTAAGTTTGATTTGCTTAAACAAGTTAAGCGGTGCTCATCTGTAAAACGTCATAATGAATTTCATTATGTGTTCACTCGTGAGGCTTGATATTTTTTACGTCCGGAGACGCTGATATCAATCCTGCGAGTGCCCACACAGATTGTCTGATAAATTGTTAAAGAGCAGTGCGAACAGTGCGTTAGCGTCCTGTCGCGAGGTGGCGTATATTACGCTTTCCTCCTGCAGAGTCAACTTCTTTCTCAGAAGTTTTTCTCCGGCGGCGCAGTCTCCTGTGCCTCTCAACCCGTTTCCCGTTGCCGGTGTTCCGTGTCGATGGAGGCGCATTATAGGGATCCCGTTTCAGAGCACAACCCTTTTTTTGGATCTTTTATCTGAACGGTTATAAATGATCCAGATTGATGAGATCGCCAGCGATCCAGGCCAGAATTGGCTTGTCAGCTGCCTGAAATCGCATCAGGCTGCATTGAAAACAGAACAAAGGAGAACATGATGACTTCTGCCCTACGTCCATATAAAGACCTTTTCCCGCAAACTGGCCAGCGCGTTATGGTCGATCCAAGCAGTGTTGTGGTCGGTAATGTCATAATGGAGGATGACGTGAGCATCTGGCCGCTGGTTGCGATCAGGGGTGATGTGAATCAGGTTCGCATTGGTGCCCGTACTAATGTACAGGACGGCAGTGTTCTGCACGTTACGCATAAATCAGCGTCTAACCCGCAAGGCTTCCCTCTTATTATTGGCGAGGATGTCACGGTCGGGCATAAAGCGATGTTGCACGGCTGTACCATTGGCGATCGCGTGCTGGTCGGAATGGGATCGATTCTGCTTGATGGCGTAATAGTAGAAGAAGAGGTGATGATTGGTGCCGGAAGTCTGGTGCCGCCAGGTAAAAGACTGGAGAGCGGCTATCTCTATCTGGGTAGTCCGGTCAGGCAGATCAGGCCGCTGAATGACAATGAGAAGGAAGGTTTACGCTATTCCGCTAATAATTATGTCGCCTGGAAAGATGATTACCTGGCGGGAGATAACCAGATCCAGCCCTGAGTATCAATATTATCCTGACGGATAGCCGCTTCGGCCTCATCTTCCAGATCCCAGCGATGGTGCTGAAACAGCGCCATCGCCTCTCCTTCACCAAAACGTGAAGCCAGCGACTTCCCGCTGATTGCACAGGTCAGCCGCATGCCGTTGACCAGCACCGGGAAAAGACCGCGTTCAGTTCAGCATCATAGGTTTCATCATCAGGAAACTGTATCGCCTGATTCATGGCTGCATGGCCTGTTTAAGCTGAGTAATCACCGGCGCGATTTCCGGCATCACACCGTGCCACAGATAAAAGGCATGAGCAGCCTGCCCCACCAGCATGCCCAAACCATCTGCCAGATGAACCGTGCCCTGCGCCTGACACCAGCGCAGGAAAGGCGTCAGCCCGCTTTGATAAAACATGTCATAACAGCGCACATCAGCATGGATGACTGCTTCAGGTAAAGGAGGAATTTCGCCATTCACACCGCTTGAGGTCGCATTAATGATCAGATCAAAGTGCTGATCTGCCAGTTGCTCAAAACCACATGCGCGGATAGTGCCGCTCTCTGCAAACAGGCTAGCCAGCTCTTCCGCCCGCGCGGCGGTACGGTTAACAACAGTGAGTGTCACGTCTGCTGAGAGAAGCGGCAGAATGACCCCACGTGCGGCACCGCCCGCCCCCACCAGCAATACCTTGTCGCCAGCGTTGATCATCTTCAGCCGTTCAAGATCGCTTAACAGCCCGATACCATCCGTGTTGTCACCCAGGATCTGCCCATCTCTGAGCTTTTTCACCGTGTTTACCGCGCCGGACAGCGCTGCACGTTCGCTGAGCTGATCGGCAAATTCCCATGCCTGCTGTTTAAAAGGTAACGTCACATTGGCGCCACGGCCTCCCTGTTCGAAAAAGGCAGAGAGCGCATGAGGAAAACCATCAATCGGGGCACAAATCCGACCATAGCGATGTTCAACGCCCGTCTGTTCAGCGAAAGCCTGATGGATCAGCGGAGATTTACTGTGGTTGATCGGATTACCGAAAACGGCGAATTGATCCATGATTTAGCCCTGACGTATAAGTTCGCCGCTGATGACATCGCGGATTTCAGAGGGATTGAGCCGCCCACCTGTTTTTCCCGACAGAACCGGGAACTGCTCACCAAACTGCTGCTTCACTTCTTCAGCCGTGCGGCAGGGAGGCAGGCCTGACAGATTTGCGCTGGTTGAGACCAGCGGTTTACCAAATGCGCGGCAAAGAGCCTGCACATCAGGATGGTCACTGACGCGAATGGCCAGTGAATCAAACTGTCCGGTAAGCCAGCGAGGCGTTTGTGGCGGAACGGGTACGACAAAGGTCACCGGGCCGGGCCAGCATGCAAACATCCGCTCACGCTGGATCACAGACAGTTCCCGAGCGGAGATGTAAGGTTCCAGCTGGGTGTAATCAGCCGCAATCAGGATAAGCCCCTTTTCTAGCGGACGCTGTTTCAGCGCCAGTAAAGCCATGACGGCAGATTCACTGTCAGGGTCACAGCCCAGACCAAATACGGCTTCAGTGGGATAGGCGATGACCGCCTGTCGATTCAGCTGCTCTAAGCAGGTTTCAAGTGAATCGGCGAGGTGTTGATTTTCCATGGTCTATGCATTCTCTTCAGCAATGGCTTTGCCACAACTTTTACTGGCGCAAAAGCGTTTGATCCCTTGTGCCGTCTTTTTTTCAACTAACAGCGGAAACTGGCAATAAGGACAGATTCCGGCAACGGGTGTCAGATTCACGACAAACTGGCAGGCTGGATAGCGATCGCAGGAGTGAAACGTTTTGCCGTAACGTGAGCGCCGCTGAACTAACCGGCCTTCATGGCACTGTGGACAGGCCAGCGAGGTTTCATCCGGTTTGTCGATGGTTTCGGTGTATCCGCATTCCGGATAGAGACTACAGCCAATGAACATGCCAAATCGTCCCTGCCGCAACACTTTATCCGCGCCACATTCGGGACAGGCGTGGCCTTCCAGCACTTTAACCACATGGCCATCGGCCTGACCTTTTAGGGGTCGAATGTAGTCGCATGCCGGGTAGTTCGCGCAGCCCAGAAAAGGACCGTGTTTACCGGAGCGGATAACCAGTTCTGCCCCGCAAGCGGGGCAGGGATCCTGTTTACGCACGGTGAAGAGTGCAGCTTTACTCATAGCGATCAATGCATGAAAGGAAATTTAATGCAGCATACCTTCATTGGCGTCGAATAGCAGTTCTTCCATCTGCTGATAGGCATTTTCACATCCGGGAATGTTGAACAACACCATCAGTACCACCCATTTGAGATCCTCCAGGTCAAACTCAGAGGTATCCAGCGCCATAATGCGTTCGATGACCATTTCACGCGTTTCCAGGTTCAGCACCTGAATCTGCTCCAGGAATAGCAGGAAACCACGGCTGTCAGCATCTAAACGTTTGCTCTCTTCGTCGGTATAAATACGCATGGAGAGCGGATCATTTGTCAGTAAAATTGGCGCAACCAGTCCTTCCTGATAGTCAGCCAATCTTTCTAACCAGTTCAGCGCACTGTAAATATCTTCACGATGGAACCCGGCATCCGTCAGGTCGTCTGTCAATCTGTCCTGATCAACACCCATTTCTGCTTCGTTGTGGATATATGTCTCAAACAAATACATCAGTACGTCGAACATGGCATGCCCTCCTCAATCGGACATAGCCGCCGGGTACAGCTGCGATCCATCCTGCTAACTCCAGTTCCAGCAACTGAGCTGAGATAACTGGCACAGATTGGCCGGCACGTTCAGCGACAACGTCAACAGGTGTAACATCATCACCTACGTTAGCCAACACATCAGCAAATGGCAATGGAGCATCGTCACTCACCTCAGAATAAATTTCATCGGCCTGTGTCTCTGGCAGCCAGTTAAGTGCACTTGCCAGATCTTCCACGATGTTATTGGGATGGGCCACCAGCAGCGCCCCCTGCTGAATCAGCCAGTTTACACCTTCGCTTAACGGGTTACCGAGCGCGCCAGGTAAAGCATAGACATTACGATTTTGCTCCAGCCCATACCGCGCCGTTACCAGGGAACCACTCTTCAGCGAGGCTTCTACCACCAGCACCCCATGACTCAGGCCGCTGATAATACGATTACGGCGCGGAAAATTAAGCGGATGCGGCAGGGTCGTCAGCGGAAACTCAGAAACCACCGCCCCACCCTGTTCAACGATCTCTGCGGCAAGATGGGCATGATTGCTGGGATAGAGCCGCTGCAAACCACTACCTAACACGGCCACCGTTTTACCGCCCACGTTGAGTGCTGCCTGATGCGCAACACCATCAATACCCCTTGCCAGTCCGCTGGTAATGGTCAGACCGCTGAGGCTTAAGTGCTGGGTAAACCAGTCGCACCAGTAACGGCCATAGTGTGAACAGTTCCGGCTGCCCACCACCGCTAACTGTGGTGTGCTGATAAGCGCAGGATCGCCATCAATATAGAGCAGCGGTGGAAAGCGGTTTGTTTCTTTAAGACGGGCAGGATAGGCCGCGTCCAGAGCAGTCACCAGATGATGAGCCGGACTCTGAGCCAGCCAGGAATAGACTTCTGTAAGGTTTTTTTCATTAAAATCATAATATTGCTGGCACTGGCTCTCATCTAAGCCAAGCCGGATAAGCTGCTCCCTGTCTGCCTGTCCGGCACCTATTTGCTGCGCCACATCAACCCAGCGTTTTCCTGTCATGCCAGTGACGGCGGCCAGCCGTACAGACTGCGCTATTTTGTCCATCTTCAGCTCCCTGATCGCCCTTGCTTCCTGCCGCAGAATGCTGTCAATCAGGCCTCGAAAAGTCTACAATATAAGGTAGTAATCTTTTCTTAACCGAATACAGATCTGGATATTTATGTCAGTTTTGCAGGTATTACATTTCCCTGACGAGCGTCTTCGCAAAGTCGCCGCGCCCGTTAAAGAAGTTAACGCAGACATTCAGCGTATCGTTGATGATATGTTCGAGACGATGTATGCCGAAGAAGGTATCGGTCTTGCGGCTACGCAGGTCGATATTCATCAGCGCATTATCGTGATTGACGTCTCTGAAAGTCGTGAAGAGCGTTTAGTGCTGATTAACCCTGAGCTGCTGGAAAAAAGTGGTGAAACCGGCATTGAAGAGGGCTGCCTCTCTATTCCGGACCAGCGCGCATTTGTTCCGCGTGCCGAGCGGGTAAAGGTCCGTGCACTCGATCGTGAGGGTAAAAGTTTCGAGCTGGAAGCCAGCGAGTTACTGGCCATCTGTATCCAGCATGAGATCGATCATCTGGAAGGCAAACTGTTTATCGATTATCTGTCGCCTTTAAAACGGCAACGGATCAAAAATAAATTAGAGAAACTGGCGCGTCAGAACGCGCAGGCTTCCTGAGATCTTACTAAGGGATAAACGTGTCTGCCCCGCTAAAAATCATCTTTGCCGGCACACCTGACTTTGCAGCGCGTCATCTTGACGCGCTGCTTGCTTCTGAACATCAGGTTATCGGCGTATTCACCCAACCCGACCGTCCTGCTGGTCGCGGTAACAAATTAACGCCAGGCCCGGTCAAAACGCTGGCGATGGCACATGACATTCCGGTTTATCAGCCTAAGTCACTGCGACCTGAAGAAAATCAGCAACTGATTGCTGACCTCAAGGCCGATGTGATGGTGGTTGTGGCCTACGGATTAATTCTGCCCAAGGCGGTGCTTGATATGCCACGTCTGGGATGCATCAATGTCCATGGCTCACTGCTGCCACGCTGGCGCGGAGCCGCGCCTATTCAACGTGCACTCTGGGCTGGCGACAGCGAAACCGGCGTGACCATCATGCAGATGGACGTGGGACTGGATACCGGCGATATGCTGCATAAGCTGGCTTGTCCGATTACGGCCCAGGATACCAGTGCCACGCTGTATGACAAGCTGGCACAGCTTGGGCCACAGGGGCTGCTGGATACGCTGACCTTACTGACTACTCAGCAGGCTTCACCTGAAAAACAGGATGAAACGCTGGCCAACTATGCTGAGAAACTCAGTAAAGAGGAAGCACGTCTTGACTGGACACTCTCTGCAGAACAGCTTGAGCGTTGTATTCGCGCCTTTAACCCGTGGCCGATGAGCTTTTTCACCATTGAAGATCAGCCGGTTAAAGTCTGGCAGGCAAGTGTTCTGCCCCACAGCGATCGTGCGCCTGGTGAAATTATCCATGCTGACAAGCATGGCATCCAGGTGGCGACGGCTCAGGGTGTACTGAACCTGCTGCAGTTGCAGCCCGCCGGTAAAAAACCGATGTCGGCTCAGGATCTTCTCAACTCGCGCCGGGAATGGTTTGAACCTGGAACCCTTCTGGACTGACTCTCAGGCCCGGTCCCTCACCGGGCCTTTTGTTTGATGACAAAACCCTATGACTAAATCTATCAACCTGCGTAGCCTCTCGGCTCAACTTATTGAGCGTGTGGTCGACAAGGGCGAATCCCTGAATACGGCACTGCCAGCCGCACAGAAAAAGCTCTCTGACAAAGATAGCGCGTTAGTGCAGGAGATCTGTTTTGGCGTATTACGCACATTACCGCAACTGGAAGCGCTCATTGGCAAACTGATGGAGCGTCCACTTACCGGCAAACAGCGGGTTCTGCACTATCTGATCATGGTCGGGCTTTATCAGCTGGAATATACCCGAGTGCCTGCCCATGCCGCACTGGCAGAAACCGTCGCGGGCGCCGAAGTACTGAAGCGCACCAGTATGAAAGGCTTAATAAATGGCGTATTACGCCAGTTTCAGCGTCAGCGGGAAGAGCTGCTCGCCACTGTTCAGGATGGCCCGCAACGCTATCTGCACCCGGGATGGCTGCTAAAGCGGTTGCAGCATGCCTGGCCGGAACAATGGCAACAGATTGTCGAAGCAAATAATCTGCGTCCGCCGATGTGGCTGCGGGTTAATCGCCAGCACCACGATCGGGATACGTGGCTGGCAATGCTGACCGAAAGCGGCAGGAATGCACAGCCTGCTGTCGATGTGCCAGATGCACTGCGGCTTGACGCTCCTGCCCCGGTCAGCCAGCTACCAGGCTTTGATCAGGGTTGGGTCACCGTGCAGGATTTATCTGCCCAGCGCTGTGCCTTGCTGCTTGAGCCCCAAAACGGCGAACAGATTCTGGATTTATGCGCTGCGCCCGGCGGTAAAACGACCCATATCCTTGAAATCGCGCCTCAGGCCGAAGTCATGGCCGTCGACGTGGATGCGCAGCGTCTTAAACGCGTAAATGAGAATCTGCAACGACTGGATATGAAAGCAGACGTGAAACAGGGTGATGGACGAACGCCGCAACAGTGGTGCGGCGATCGTCAGTTTGACCGTATTCTGCTGGATGCGCCCTGCTCTGCTACCGGTGTTATCCGCCGCCATCCCGATATTAAGTGGCTGCGTCGCGATCGGGATATCGCCGAGCTGACAAAGCTTCAGGGGGAAATTCTTGATGCTATCTGGCCGCACCTGAAACCTGGCGGTACACTGATTTATGCCACCTGTTCCATCCTGCCTGAAGAGAATCATCAGCAGATAGATGCTTTCCTGCAGCGTCAGCACGATGCGCAGGCAGAGCCCCTCAGAGATGCGCCCACGAACGGCTTACAGGTATTCCCGGAAGCCGAAGGCGGAGATGGTTTCTTCTACGCTAAGCTGATAAAAAAATCGGGTACAAACTGAGATGAGTATTGATAATCGATGAAAATAATCATTCTGGGCGCAGGACAGGTTGGCGGAACCCTGGCAGAAAATCTGGTGGGTGAAAACAACGATATTACGGTGGTTGATACCGACTCTTCACGCCTGCGTCACCTGCAGGATAAGTTCGATCTTCGCGTCGTGCAGGGTCATGGTTCTCATCCACGCATTTTACGTGAGGCGGGTGCGGAAGATGCCGACATGCTGGTTGCCGTAACCAACTCCGATGAAACCAACATGATTGCCTGTCAGATTGCTTATTCGCTTTTCAATACGCCGAATCGTATCGCCCGTATTCGCGCGGCCGACTATCTGCGTGATGCGGACAAATTATTTATTCCTGAAGCGGTGCCTATCGATCACCTGATCTCGCCTGAACAGCTGGTGATCGACAATATCTATCGTTTAATCCAGTACCCTGGCGCATTGCAGGTCGTCAACTTTGCTGAAGGCAAAGTCAGCCTCGCCGTGGTGAAAGCTTATTATGGCGGGCCACTGGTAGGAAATCCGCTGTCGATCATGCGTGAGCATATGCCACACATTGATACCCGCGTAGCCGCTATATTTCGTCAGGATCGCCCCATTCGCCCGCAGGGTTCAACCATCGTAGAAGCGGGTGATGAAGTCTTTTTCATTGCAGCCAGTCAGAACATCCGTGCGGTAATGAGTGAAATGCAGCGGCTGGAGAAACCTTATAAACGGATTATGCTGGTAGGCGGCGGTAACATTGGTTTCGGTCTGGCACAAAAACTTGAAAAAAATTACAGCGTGAAGCTGATTGAACGTAACCCCCAGCGCGCAGCAGAACTGGCAGAGCACCTTCACGACACCGTGGTCTTTTATGGCGATGCGTCAGATCAGGAGCTTCTCGCTGAAGAACATGTTGAGCAGGTTGATCTCTTTATCGCCGTCACCAACGATGATGAAGCCAATATTATGTCAGCCATGCTGGCAAAAAAGATGGGGGCGAAGAAGGTTATGGTGCTGATTCAGCGCCGCGCCTACGTCGATCTGGTACAAGGCAGCGTTATCGATATCGCTATTTCACCTCAGCAGGCCACGATTTCTGCCCTGCTGGGTCATGTGCGCAAAGCGGATATCGTGGGCGTTTCATCGCTACGACGCGGTATTGCAGAAGCGATCGAAGCGATAGCGCACGGAGACGAATCAACTTCACGCGTGGTCGGCCGCTCCATTGATGATATCAAACTACCGCCAGGCACCATTATTGGCGCAGTGGTTCGTGGAGACGATGTGATGATTGCCAATGATAACCTGCGAATTGAACAAGGTGATCATGTCATCATGTTCCTGACCGACAAGAAGTTTGTATCAGATGTGGAACGTCTCTTCCAGCCGAGTCCATTTTTCCTGTAAATGCCGCGTTTATAGGCGAACAGAACACAAGGAACGCAAAACTGCCGCTTAATTCGCTGTGTTGATGGCAAAACCAGTAGGGTTTGTTAGACTTTATGGCATTGGCTTGGGCAAGGAGATAAGTATGAGTTTAATCAAAGAGTTTCGCGATTTCGCAATGCGCGGCAATGTGATGGATTTAGCCGTCGGCGTCATCATCGGTGCTGCATTCGGTAAAATTGTTTCATCGTTAGTCGCCAACATCATTATGCCGCCTTTAGGCTTACTGATTGGTGGTGTCGATTTTAAATCATTCGCCTGGGTACTTAAGCCTGCAGTTGGTGATGCTCCAGCCGTTGTAATGCAGTACGGTATCTTCCTTCAGACCATCTTCGATTTCGTCATCATCGCTTTCGCAATCTTTATGGCGATCAAGTTAATGAATCGTCTGTACAAGAAAAAAGAAGTAGAGAAGCCAGTGGCTAAACCGTCAAACGAAGAAGTTCTGTTGACTGAAATCCGCGATCTGCTGAAACAGCAGAATACCCGGGTCTAGTTAATAAGCCGCCGCACAGGCGGTTTTTTTAACCGTAAAAGCAGAAAGGCAGTGATAAGACGCTTTCTTATCACTGCCCTCCCATCCAATCCCCTTGCCATGTTTCTCTTTCCGCTTAAAACTACCTTTACCCTTTTGCTTCTGCTCGATGCGTTGCCGAAATAGCGGGTCGTGTAACAGAGCCTGAATCGCGTTATCGCGGATTTGCCCTTTGGTGTGCTGATATTTACTCATGACGCCTCCTGTTAAGATGGTCTGATACTCTATTCCTTTGCAGCAAAATAACAATATGCTTATTTGCTCGAAGCTTCTCCCCGCTCCAGCGCCTCAAGAATTGAGCACGAAATGCTACTGTGACTGTCACCACAACAGGCATCGGAAAGGTGTCGCAGGGAACGCTGCATCGTTTCTAACTCTGCGATCATCTGAGCAACTTCACTCAGCCGTTTTTCAACGATCGCTTTTGATTCCTGACAGGTGTGATGCGCAGGATCAACCCGGATCGAAAGTAGCTCTCTGATCGCTTCCAGACTGAAACCCAGTTTACGACCATAACGAATAAATTTCAGACGCTGAAGATCGCCCTCGCTGTAAAGGCGAAAACCGCCTTCCGTACGACCATCATGATCCATCATCTGCTGCTTTTCATAAAAACGGATAGTGTCTGGCGTCACCTCCGCAAGCTTAGCTAACTGACCGATGCGAAACATTTACTCCTCCTCGCGGAAACGATGCTGAATAGCAGTGGAATAACTGCCATGGAGAAAATCGGTACTGATACCCGCCTGGCGTAATCTTAGCTCCAGCACCTGAAGCCGATGGCAATGATCCTGATAATTTTGATCCGCAGGATCGAGGTTGCGAATAAGATCGTTAACTTCCATGGCTTCCCGTCTTAGTTCAAGCTCTGGCGGCAGAAAGCCCGAATTTTTCAGTAACCGGTACCCCGCTCTTAACTCAGGCGGAACATGACTGTCATCATCCAGCTGTAGCGGCTTACCGGAGCCGGGAAGATTACTCAGCTCGCCTTTTTCCAGCGCCGCCTTGATATGCTGTTCAGCAAGTTCATCAACCAGCCACATAGTTGGCTCCTTTGAACATGAAAGGTAATAAGTTCTAAGGTAGTAAATTTCAGGCAATAAAAAACCCGCCGAAGCGGGTTTTTTACGTTGCTACAGATTACTCTGCGGCTGCTTCTGCTTGAGCTTCTGGACGATCAACCAGCTCGATGTAAGCCATCGGAGCGTTGTCACCAGCACGGAAGCCACACTTCAGAATACGAGTGTAACCACCGGCACGGCTCGCGAAACGCGGGCCCAGCTCATTAAACAGTTTTGCCACGATCTCGTTATCACGAGTACGGGCGAATGCCAGACGACGATTAGCTACGCTGTCGGTCTTGGCAAGAGTAATCAGCGGCTCAACTACGCGACGCAGTTCTTTGGCTTTCGGCAGAGTCGTTTTGATGATCTCATGACGAACCAGAGAACCGGCCATGTTGCGGAACATAGCCTGACGATGGCTGCTGTTGCGGTTCAGTTGACGACCACTCTTACGATGGCGCATGACCTTATCCTTCTCAGTGAAACCTTAACCTGTGATCTGATTATTCATCAGCAATGCTTGCTGGCGGCCAGTTCTCGAGGCGCATGCCCAGAGAAAGACCACGCGAAGCCAGCACATCTTTAATCTCGGTAAGAGATTTTTTACCAAGGTTAGGCGTTTTAAGCAGCTCAACCTCGGTACGCTGTACCAGATCACCGATGTAGTGGATAGCTTCTGCCTTAAGGCAGTTAGCAGAGCGGACAGTCAATTCCAGATCGTCAACAGGGCGCAGCAGGATCGGATCGAATTCTGGTTTCTCTTCTTTAACTTCCGGCTGACGTACATCACGTAAGTCAACGAAAGCTTCAAGTTGTTCTGCCAGAATGGTTGCCGCACGACGAATCGCCTCTTCAGGATCGATTGTGCCGTTGGTTTCCATTTCGATGACCAGCTTGTCCAGGTCGGTGCGCTGCTCTACACGCGCTGCTTCAACATTGTAGGCGATACGGTCTACAGGGCTGTAGCAAGCGTCAACTAACAGGCGGCCGATTGGGCGCTCATCTTCTTCCGAATGAATTCGGGCAGAAGCCGGCACATAGCCACGACCACGCTGAACTTTGATACGCATGCTGATAGCAGCGTTCTCATCGGTCAGATGGCAAATGACATGCTGAGGCTTGACGATTTCGACATCACCATCATGGGTAATGTCGGCTGCAGTCACAGGGCCAATGCCAGATTTATTCAAGGTCAGAATAACTTCATCTTTCCCCTGAACTCTTACCGCCAGCCCTTTCAGGTTGAGCAGGATTTCCAGGATATCTTCCTGTACTCCCTCTTTGGTGCTGTACTCATGAAGTACACCATCAATTTCAACCTCGGTCACCGCGCAACCCGGCATGGATGAAAGCAGAATACGGCGCAGTGCGTTACCAAGAGTATGGCCAAAGCCACGCTCTAAAGGCTCAAGGGTCACCTTGGCGTGCGTCGAACTCACTTGCTCGATATCTACCAGGCGCGGTTTTAGAAACTCTGTCACAGAACCCTGCATTGTGTCCTCTCTTTGGTACTAAGCCTTACTTGGAGTAAAGCTCGACGATCAGGTGTTCGTTAATGTCCGCAGACAGATCAGTACGTTCAGGAATACGCTTGAACACACCTTCCATCTTAGTCGCATCAACTTCCAGCCAGGTTGGCTTTTCACGCTGCTCAGCCAGCTCCAGAGCGGCCTTCACGCGAGATTGCTTTTTGGCTTTCTCACGGATGCTAACGACATCATTCGGAGATACCTGATAAGAAGCGATGTTAACAACGCGGCCATTTACCAGAACAGACTTATGGCTAACCAGCTGACGTGCTTCTGCACGAGTGGCACCAAAGCCCATACGATAAACTACGTTGTCCAGACGACCTTCCAGCAGAGCCAACAGGTTTTCACCGGTGTTGCCTTTCAGACGAGCTGCTTCTTTATAATAGTTACGGAACTGACGCTCCAGCACGCCGTAGATACGACGAACTTTTTGCTTTTCACGTAACTGACCGCCGTAATCAGACAGACGCGGTTTACGCGCACCATGCTGACCAGGGGCTTGTTCAATCTTACACTTGGAATCAATCGCGCGAACGCCAGACTTAAGGAATAAGTCAGTGCCCTCACGACGGCTCAGCTTGAGCTTAGGACCCAAATATCTTGCCATTTTCTTTCTCCAACTATCCTAAAAAAACGGGCGTTATACGCGACGTTTTTTCGGCGGACGACAACCGTTATGAGGGATCGGAGTCACATCAGTAATATTAGTGATGCGGAAACCAGCGGCGTTCAAAGCACGAATCGTAGATTCGCGACCTGGACCCGGACCCTTTACCATAACTTCCAGGTTCTTAATTCCGTAATCTTTTACCGCTTCTGCACAGCGCTCTGCAGCGACCTGAGCAGCAAACGGAGTGGATTTACGTGAACCGCGGAAACCGGAACCACCGGCGGTTGCCCAACCCAGTGCGTTACCCTGACGATCAGTAATGGTAACGATGGTGTTGTTAAAAGAAGCATGGACATGAGCCACGCCATCTGAGACTTGTTTTCTTACACGCTTACGTGCACGAACTGGTGCCTTTGCCATTATTTACTCACCCCGATTATTTCTTGATCGGTTTACGCGGACCCTTACGGGTACGTGCGTTGGTCTTAGTACGCTGACCGCGAACCGGAAGACCACGACGATGGCGCAAACCACGGTAGCAACCAAGGTCCATAAGACGCTTGATGCTCAGGGTGATTTCACGGCGCAGATCACCTTCTACAACGAATTTCGCAACTGCATCACGCAGCTGATCAATTTGTTCTTCAGACAGCTCACTGATCTTAACATTTTCAGCAATACCCGTTGAAGCGCAGATGGCTTTAGAACGAGTTTTACCGATACCGAAGATCGAAGTTAATGCGATAACGGTATGTTTTTGATCAGGAATGTTAATGCCTGCTATACGGGCCACTATGCACTCCTATAATTAAACAAGCACGTCCCATGCTGAAAAGCCCGTTTTCAGGATACTCAAATGGAAACGCACTGACATACAAAAGATTGGCTGGCTAATCTAGCCAGCTCAACCCGACTTTGCAAGAAAAATATGTGACAAAATCAGCCTTGGCGCTGTTTATGCTTTGGCTCGGCGCTGCAGATCACACGGACGACACCGTCGCGACGAATGATTTTGCAGTTACGACATAATCTCTTGACGGAAGCACGAACTTTCATTTTTACTCTCCGTAACTTCTCAACCAACTGAATTAACGGCCGTAGCCTTTCAGGTTAGCTTTCTTCAGTGCCGACTCGTACTGACTTGACATCATCAGAGTTTGCACTTGAGCCATAAAGTCCATGATGACGACAACTACGATAAGCAGTGAAGTACCGCCAAAGTAGAAGGGAACCTTCATCGCATCACGCATGAACTCCGGGATAAGGCAGATAAACGTAATGTAGAGAGCGCCGATTAAGGTCAATCGCGTCATTACTTTATCAATATACTTCGCCGTTTGCTCTCCCGGACGAATTCCCGGTACGAATGCACCAGACTTCTTCAGGTTATCTGCTGTTTCACGTGGGTTGAAAACCAACGCCGTATAGAAGAAACAGAAGAAGATGATTGCAGTCGCATAGAGTAGCACATAAAGCGGCTGTCCTGGCTGCAAATACAGCGAAATTGTTGTCAGCCAGTTCCAACCGGTACCGCCCCCAAACCACGATGCAATCGTTGCCGGGAACAGAATAATGCTGGAAGCAAAGATGGCTGGAATGACGCCTGCCATGTTCACTTTCAACGGTAAATGTGTGCTCTGTGCAGCGTAAACGCGACGACCTTGCTGACGTTTTGCGTAGTTCACCACAATGCGGCGTTGACCACGTTCAACAAAGATAACAAAGAAGGTCACTGCGAATACGAGTACTGCAACCAACAGCAACAGAAGGAAGTGCAGGTCGCCTTGCCGCGCTTGCTCGATGGTATGGCCAATGGCCGGCGGGAGACCCGCAACGATACCTGCGAAGATAATGATCGAAATACCGTTACCGATACCACGTTCAGTAATCTGTTCGCCCAGCCACATCAGGAACATCGTTCCTGAGACCAGACTCACAACAGCGGTAAAGTAGAAAGCAAAGCCTGGATTCATTACCAGGCCTTGCATCCCTGGCATATTCGGCAGACCGGTAGCAATACCGATCGACTGAAATATGGCCAATACCAACGTACCGTATCGGGTGTACTGGCTAATCTTACGACGGCCAGCCTCCCCTTCTTTCTTAATTTCCGCTAACGCTGGATGAACCACCGTTAATAACTGGATGATAATCGATGCCGAAATATACGGCATGATGCCCAGTGCGAAAATAGAAGCACGGCTCAGAGCACCACCAGAGAACATGTTAAACATTTCAATGATGGTGCCACGCTGTTGCTCAAGCAGTTTGGCAAGTACAGTGGCATCAATACCAGGGATTGGAATAAAAGAGCCAATACGGAAGACAATGAGTGCGCCGATTACAAACAGCAGTCTGCGTTTCAGCTCACCAAAGCCACCCTTGGCACTTTGAAAATCTAATCCCGGTTGTTTAGCCATCTGCTACTTATTCCTCGATTTTACCGCCAGCAGCTTCGATTGCAGCACGTGCACCTTTGGTGACACGCAGACCGCGAACCGTTACCGGTGTAGAAACTTCACCAGACAGAATTACTTTAACGAATTCAATCTGAACACCGACAATGTTGGCTGCTTTCAGCGCGTTCAGGTCGACGATACCGCCTTCAACTTTCGCCAGATCAGACAGACGAATCTCTGTGGTGATCATTGCTTTGCGAGAGGTGAAACCGAACTTCGGCAGACGACGGTACAGAGGCATCTGACCACCTTCGAAACCGCGACGTACGCCACCGCCAGAACGTGAGTTCTGACCTTTGTGACCACGACCGCCGGTTTTTCCGAGGCCAGAACCGATACCACGACCCAGACGCTTGGTAGCGTGCTTAGACCCTTCGGCCGGAGACAGAGTATTTAAACGCATCTCTTACTCCTCCACTTTAACCATATAGGAAACCGCGTTAACCATACCGCGTACTGCAGGCGTGTCTTCACGCTCAACGGTGTGGCCAATACGACGCAGACCCAGGCCAACCAGAGTGGCTTTATGCTTAGGCAAGCGGCCGATTGAACTACGGGTTTGAGTGATTTTAATAGTCTTAGCCATCGTGATTACCCCAGAATTTCTTCAACGGATTTACCACGCTTAGCAGCGACCATTTCCGGAGATTTCATATTGCCCAGGCCGTCGATAGTTGCACGAACCACGTTAATCGGGTTAGTAGAACCATAGGCTTTTGCCAGTACGTTATGAACTCCAGCGACTTCCAGAACGGCGCGCATTGCACCACCGGCAATAATACCGGTACCTTCTGAAGCCGGCTGCATGAACACGCGGGAACCCGTGTGTGCACCTTTAACTGGGTGCTGCAGGGTGCCGTTGGTCAGCGCGACGTTAACCATGTTGCGACGGGCTTTCTCCATCGCTTTCTGGATCGCTGCTGGAACTTCACGCGCTTTACCGTAACCAAAACCTACGCGACCATTACCATCGCCTACCACAGTCAGTGCTGTGAAGGAGAAGATACGACCACCTTTAACAGTTTTAGAAACACGGTTTACCGCGATCAGTTTTTCCTGCAGTTCGCCAGCTTGTTTCTCGATGTGTGCCATCTTAGACCTCTACCTTAGAACTGAAGGCCAGCTTCACGGGCAGCATCTGCCAGTGCCTGGACGCGACCATGATATTGGAAACCGGAACGGTCGAAAGAAACACCAGTGATGCCTTTTTCGATTGCGCGTTCTGCGATAGCTTTACCTACTGCAGCTGCGGCTTCTTTATTACCGGTATACTTCAGTTGTTCAGTGATAGCTTTTTCTACAGTAGAAGCAGCGACCAGAACTTCGGAACCGTTCGGGGCGATTACCTGTGCGTAAATATGACGCGGGGTACGATGTACCACCAGGCGAGTAGCACCCAGCTCTTTGAGCTTGCGACGTGCACGGGTCGCACGACGGATACGAGCAGATTTCTTATCCATAGTGTTACCTTACTTCTTCTTAGCCTCTTTGGTACGCACGACTTCGTCGGCGTAACGGACACCCTTGCCTTTATAAGGCTCAGGACGACGGTAGGCGCGCAAGTCCGCTGCAACCTGACCAATCAGCTGTTTATCAGCGCCTTTCAGCACGATCTCAGTCTGAGTTGGACATTCTGCAGTGATACCCGCGGGCAGCTGGTGATCGACTGGATGAGAAAAGCCCAGAGACAGGTTAACCACGTCGCCTTTAACGGCTGCACGATAACCTACACCAACCAGCTGCAGCTTCTTAGTGAAGCCTTCGGTAACACCGATTACCATTGCGTTCAGCAGCGCGCGAGAAGTACCCGCCTGCGCCCAGCCGTCAACGAAACCTTCGCGCGGTGCGAAAGTCAGAGCGTTGTCAGCATGCTTAACTTCAACAGCATCATTGATAGTACGAGTCAGCTCGCCGTTTTTACCTTTAATCGAAATTACCTGACCGTTGAGTTTTACCTCTACGCCGGCAGGAACAACGACAGGTGCTTTAGCAACACGAGACATATGTATCCTCCGATTACGCTACGTAGCAGATAATTTCGCCACCAAGACCTGCCTGGCGCGCTGCACGATCAGTCATGACACCTTTAGATGTAGAAACTACAGCGATGCCCATACCAGCCATTACCTTTGGCAGCTCATCTTTTTTCTTATAGATGCGCAGACCAGGACGGCTTACTCGCTGAATGCTTTCTACAACAGCTTTGCCCTGGAAATACTTGAGAGTAAGTTCCAGTTCCAGCTTGATGTCGCCTTCGATTTTGAAATCTTCAATATATCCTTCTTCCTTCAGAACGTTGGCAATTGCCAATTTCAGCTTGGAGGAAGGCATGGTGACCGCAACTTTGTTTGCGGCCTGACCGTTACGGATACGGGTCAGCATATCCGCGATCGGATCTTGCATGCTCATCTGTGTTACTCCCGTGATTCAATTGGTGACAATTACCAGCTAGCCTTTTTCAGGCCCGGGATTTCACCGCGCATGGCGGCTTCGCGGACCTTGATACGGCTCAACCCAAACTTCCGCAGGAAACCGTGCGGACGACCTGTTTGACGGCAGCGGTTACGCTGACGCGAAGGGCTGGAATCACGCGGCAGACTCTGCAGCTTCAGAACAGCATCCCAACGATCTTCGTCGGAAGCGTTCACATCAGAGATGATCGCTTTCAGTTCAGCGCGTTTAGCGAAGAATTTGTCTGCTAATTTTGCACGCTTAACTTCGCGTGCTTTCATAGATTGCTTAGCCATTAAGTAACCCTACCTTACTTACGGAACGGGAAGTCAAAGGCAGCCAGCAGAGCACGGCCTTCATCATCAGATTTCGCAGTAGTGGTAATGGTGATATCCAAACCACGAACGCGATCGACTTTGTCGTAGTCGATTTCTGGGAAGATGATCTGCTCACGTACACCCATGCTGTAGTTGCCACGACCATCGAATGACTTAGCGGACAAGCCACGGAAGTCACGGATACGTGGAACAGCAATGGTGACCAGACGCTCAAAGAACTCCCACATGCGCTCGCCACGCAGAGTTACTTTACAGCCGATCGGATAGCCCTGACGGATTTTGAAGCCTGCAACTGATTTGCGTGCTTTGGTGACCAGCGGTTTTTGACCGGAGATTGCTGCCAGGTCAGCTGCTGCGTTATCCAGCAGTTTCTTGTCAGCGATCGCTTCACCAACACCCATGTTCAGGGTGATCTTCTCGACCCGAGGGACTTGCATGACAGAATTGTAGCCAAACTCTGTCATGAGTTTCTGGACTACTTCGTCTTTGTAGTAATCATGCAGTTTCGCCATCGTACTACTCCAAATTACTTGATAGTTTCGCTGTTAGACTTGAAGAAACGGACTTTTTTGCCGTCTTCGAATCTAAAGCCTACACGGTCAGCCTTACCAGTTGCCGCGTTGAACAGTGCAACGTTAGAAACCTGAATAGCAGCTTCTTTTTCAACGATGCCACCTGGTTGGTTCAGAGCCGGAACCGGCTTCTGATGTTTCTTCACCAGGTTGATACCTTCAACGATGACCTTACCAGAAGACAGGACATTCTTAACTTTACCGCGCTTACCTTTATCTTTACCGGTTAACACGATAACTTCGTCGTTACGACGGATTTTAGCTGCCATTGTTCGCTCCTTAGAGTACTTCTGGTGCCAGAGAGATAATTTTCATGAACTTTTCAGTACGAAGTTCACGAGTTACCGGCCCAAAAATACGCGTACCGATAGGCTGCTCACTGTTATTGTTCAGAATAACGCATGCATTACCATCGAAGCGAATGACAGAACCGTCCGGGCGACGAACACCCTTCCTGGTGCGCACCACTACCGCCTTCAGGACATCACCTTTTTTGACTTTACCACGAGGAATTGCTTCCTTGATGGTAACTTTGATGATGTCACCGACGCCTGCGTAGCGACGGTGCGAGCCACCCAGAACCTTGATACACATTACGCGACGTGCACCGGAGTTGTCGGCGACGTTCAGCATAGTCTGTTCTTGGATCATTTTAGTGCTCCGCTAATGTCAACTACTACTTCGGGACCTAAACCTCAGGTCGTTAGAAAGCCCCATAATTGAGGGCGCGGCATTGTAACACCGGTTCTCACAGATGGGTAGAAAAAATAAACGGCTCTCAATCGAGCCGCTGATTTCCCCTGATGACAGGGAGGGCGTATTCTAGGGAATAGTGCGAACAGTAGCAAATGTAATCTGCCTTATTTTTCGTCGCCTCCCAAATAAAGTGCCCTTCTGACTCAACCAGCCAGTTTCCTGGCCAGTTGGTTATGCTGACGCAGCACGGCTGGCAGTTCAATTCCGGCCACTTGTCCGTCCCGTACCCGGACTTTTCCGTTAATGATGCTATAGGCAACCTGTCCCGGATTACAGAACACCAGGGCGGCGACAGGATCGTGCCCTGCCCCGGCAAGTCCAATTCGGTTCAGGTCAAAAATGGCCAGATCGGCCATCATGCCCGGCGCAATGGTGCCCACATCATCGCGGTTAAGCACCTTTGCTCCACCCAGCGTCGCCAGTTCCAGTGCCTGACGTGCCGTCATCGCATCCGGGCCGAAGCCTACGCGTTGCAGCAGCATCGCCTGACGAACCTCGGCCATCATGTCTGAGCTGTCATTGGAGGCTGAGCCATCCACACCCATACCCACGTGTACGCCGGCATCACACATATGGCGTATCGGCGCAATACCGGAACCGAGGCGCATGTTCGAGCAGGGACAGTGCGCGACGCCGGTACCGGTACGTGCAAAGAGTTCTATACCATGCTGATCCAGTTTGACGCAGTGTGCATGCCAGACATCCGGTCCTACCCAGCCGAGGTCTTCAACATACTGGGCTGGCGTCATATTGAATTTTTCACGGCTATAACGAATATCGCTGTCGTTCTCTGCCAGATGGGTGTGCATTGATACATTGAAGCTGCGTGCCATCGCTGCGGATTGCTTCATCAGCTCACGGCTGACTGAAAACGGCGAACATGGCGCAACCACGATGCGTAACATCGAACCGTGGCTGCCATCATGGTAGCGCTCAATCACACGCTGCGTATCTTTAAGAATGGCGGCTTCATCCTCTACCAGTGCATCGGGTGGTAAGCCCCCCAGGGACTTACCGACGCTCATGCTGCCCCGGCTCGCATGGAAACGCATGCCCATCAGGGCTGCAGCCTCAATACTGTCGTCAAGCTTACAGCCATTGGGATAGACGTAGAGATGGTCACTGGTGGTGGTGCAGCCGGAGAGCATTAACTCGGCCATGGAGATCTGTGTTGAGATATGAATCATCTCAGGCGTCAGATTCTGCCACAGTGGATAGAGGTGGGTTAGCCAGTTAAAAAGCTCGCCGTTTTGCACTGCAGGAATAGCGCGGGTCAGGCTCTGATACATGTGGTGATGCGTATTGATCAGGCCAGGGATGACAATGTGTCCTCGCAGATCGATGATCTCATCCGCGCTATCGGGTAACGAGCGTGCTTCCCCGACTGCAACGATTTTATTTCCTTTTATCAGAACAGAAGCATTACGTATTTCCCGACGGTCGGCATCCATGCAGACCACACATTCAGCATTCTTCAGTAACAGAGTTCGTTCCATGCTATTGCCTGTGGGTAGTGGTTGTGTGTTACCCGATAATAGCGGCAAGCTTTTGGCAGAGCTAATCGCAGGTAACGCAGCTAACAGTGGCAATTTTAACAGTGACCGGCGTAAGCGGTCATGACTCTCCATTTTCACGGCACATTTCCTTGTACAGTTATGATAACCCCGGCTTTTATAGCCTGGCGCTTTCAGGCCGCGTCGCCTGAAGAGAGGCAGCTTAATCCCTGCAAACACCTGAATTTGTGAGCGCCATCAAATCCGCATTGCCACAGGCACAAATGGATCAAGCCCGAATTGCAGGCAAAAAAAACCCCCTGCCGAAGCAGAGGGTTTCCTCAGAAAAAACGATTCTTATTACAGAACAGCTTTCTCGATTACGCGAACCAGGGTCCAGGATTTAGTCTTGGACAGTGGACGGCATTCGCGGATTTCTACCACGTCACCAATTCCACATTCATTGTTCTCGTCATGGATGTGCAGCTTGGTCGTACGTTTAATGAATTTGCCGTAGATCGGGTGTTTCACGAAACGTTCGATAGCAACAACTGCAGATTTCTGCATTTTGTCACTTACTACACGACCCTGCAGAGTACGGATTTTATCGGTCATTACGAACCCGCCTTCTCAGTCAGTAAAGTCTTAACGCGTGCAACATCACGGCGAACCTGTTTCAGCAGATGAGTCTGCTGCAGTTGGCCAGATGCTGCCTGCATGCGCAGGTTAAATTGCTCACGCAGCAGATTAAGCAGCTCAGTGTTCAGCTCTTCAACGCTTTTTTCACGCAGCTCAGTTGCTTTCATTACATCACCGTCTTAGTTACAAAGGTGGTTTTGATAGGCAGTTTTGCTGCTGCCAGCTTGAATGCTTCACGGGCCAGCTCTTCTGGTACGCCGTCCATTTCATACAGGACTTTACCAGGCTGGATCAGGGCAACCCAATACTCTACGTTACCCTTACCTTTACCCATACGCACTTCCAGCGGCTTCTCGGTGATCGGTTTGTCCGGGAATACTCGGATCCAGATCTTACCTTGACGCTTAACTGCACGGGTCATAGCACGACGTGCTGCTTCGATCTGACGAGCAGTCAGACGACCACGGCCAACAGCTTTCAGACCGAAAGTACCGAAGCTGACATCCGTACCCGCAGCCAGACCGCGGTTACGGCCTTTGTGCACTTTACGGAATTTCGTACGCTTTGGTTGTAACATCAGCGACTCTCCTTACTTACGGCCTTTACGCTGCTGCTTTTTAGGTTGAGCAGCCGGTTCCGGTTGTTCAACAGCAGCCATACCACCCAGGATCTCACCTTTGAAGATCCATACCTTAACGCCGATTACACCATAAGTGGTGTGCGCTTCAGAGGTGTTGTAGTCAATGTCAGCACGCAGTGTGTGCAATGGCACGCGACCTTCACGATACCATTCGGTACGTGCGATCTCGGCGCCACCCAGACGGCCGCTAACTTCGACTTTAATACCCTTCGCGCCAAGACGCATGGCGTTCTGAACTGCACGCTTCATAGCACGACGGAACATCACACGACGCTCCAGCTGTGAAGTGATGCTGTCAGCTACCAGTTTCGCGTCCAGTTCCGGCTTGCGGACTTCGGCGATATTAATCTGTGCAGGAACGCCAGCGATATTCGCGACGACCGTGCGCAGTTTTTCTACATCTTCGCCTTTCTTACCGATAACGATGCCCGGACGAGCGGTGTGAATAGTCACACGGATGCTCTTCGCTGGACGCTCGATAACGATACGAGAGACAGATGCTTTAGCCAGTTCTTTAGTCAAAAACTGACGTACTTTAAAATCGCTGTCCAGGTTGTCAGCGAATTCTTTGGTGTTCGCAAACCAGGTAGAGTTCCATGGTTTTACAATACCCAGGCGAATACCATTAGGATGTACTTTCTGACCCATTGCTAGTCTCCAGAGTCTCAGCGATCGGACACAACCACAGTAATGTGGCTGGTGCGCTTCAGGATGCGATCTGCACGACCTTTGGCACGCGGCATAATGCGTTTCATGGTCGGACCTTCATCAACGAAAATTTTCGTGATTTTCAGATCGTCGATATCAGCGCCATCGTTGTGTTCGGCGTTAGCAATGGCAGATTCCAGAACTTTTTTGACCAGTACAGCCGCTTTCTTATTGGTGTAGGTCAAAATGTCCAGTGCCTGCGACACTTTCTTACCGCGAATCAGGTCAGCAACAAGGCGAACCTTCTGAGCAGAAGAACGAGCGTGGCGATGTTGAGCTAAAGTTTCCATCTCTTCCTCCTACTTATTTCTTCTTGGCTTTTTTATCAGCCGCGTGACCGCGATAAGTACGTGTCGGCGCGAATTCACCCAGTTTGTGACCAACCATTTCGTCGGAAACAAAGACAGGAACGTGCTGACGACCATTATGGACAGCGATGGTCAAACCGATCATGTTAGGAAAGATCGTTGAACGACGGGACCAAGTGCGCAAAGGCTTCTTGTCACCGCTTTCCACCGCTTTCTCTACCTTCTTCAGCAAGTGCAGGTCAATAAAAGGACCTTTCTTGAGAGAACGTGGCATGGCTTATCCTCTAATATTATTTGCTACGGCGACGTACGATAAACTTATCGGTACGCTTGTTGCTACGGGTCTTCTTACCTTTGGTCTGAACGCCCCACGGAGTTACCGGGTGCTTACCAAAGTTACGACCTTCACCACCACCGTGCGGGTGATCAACTGGGTTCATCGCGGTACCACGAACGGTAGGACGAACACCACGCCAACGGGCTGCACCAGCTTTACCCAGAACGCGCAGCATATGCTCAGCGTTGCCGACTTCGCCCAGTGTTGCGCGGCAGTCAGACTCGACTTTACGCATTTCACCTGAACGCAGACGCAGGGTAACGTAAGAACCTTCACGCGCAACGATCTGCACGTAAGCACCGGCTGAGCGAGCAATCTGACCGCCTTTGCCTGGTTTCATTTCTACGTTATGCACGGTTGAACCCACCGGGATGTTACGCATCGGCAGAGTGTTACCTGCTTTAATCGCAGCATCAACGCCAGATTGGATCTGGTCGCCGGCTTTCAGGCCTTTAGGGGCCAGGATGTAACGGCGCTCGCCGTCTTTGTACAGAACCAGTGCGATGTTCGCAGAGCGGTTCGGATCGTACTCAAGACGTTCAACAACTGCCGGGATACCGTCTTTGTTGCGTTTGAAGTCAACAATACGATAAGCCTGCTTGTGACCACCACCGATATGACGGGTAGTGATACGACCATTGTTGTTACGGCCACCGGATTTGCTGTTTTTTTCTACCAGCGGGGCAAATGGTTTGCCCTTGTGCAGCTCCGCGTTTACCACTTTAACTACATGGCGACGACCCGGAGATGTCGGTTTACATTTAACAACTGCCATTGTCTTTCTCCTCCGACTTACTCAGCGCCGCCAGCGAAGTCCAGATTCTGGCCTTCTTTCAGGGTGACGTAAGCTTTTTTCCAGTCGCTACGACGACCGATACGCTGTCCTTGACGCTTAACTTTGCCCTTAACTACCAGGGTGTTTACGTCTTTAACTTCTACTTCGAACAGTTTCTCAACAGCAGCAACGATCTCTGCTTTGGTCGCGTCATTAGCAACTTTGAGAACGATGGTATTGGTTTTTTCCATCGCGCTAGATGCTTTTTCAGATACGTGCGGCGCGCGCAGTACTTTCAGCAGACGTTCTTCACGGATCATGCCAGCATCTCCTCAACTTGCTTAACTGCATCAGCAGTCATAACGACTTTGTCGAAGGCGATCAGGCTAACTGGGTCGATACCGGATGCATCACGTACGTCAACCTTGTACAGGTTGCGCGCAGCCAGGAACAGATTCTCATCCAGTTCACCGGTGATGATCAGCACGTCTTCCAGAGCCATGTCTTTCAGTTTCTGTACCAGCAGCTTGGTTTTCGGTGCTTCTACAGCAAATGATTCGACAACGATCAGACGATCTTGACGTACCAGTTCGGACAGGATGCTTTTCAGCGCGCCGCGGTACATCTTTTTGTTAACTTTTTGACTGTGGTCCTGCGGCTTCGCAGCAAAGGTCACACCACCTGAACGCCAGATTGGGCTCTTTACAGAACCTGCACGCGCACGGCCGGTGCCTTTTTGACGCCATGGCTTTTTGCCTGAACCGGTTACTTCGGCGCGAGTTTTCTGCGCACGAGTACCCTGGCGGGCGCCAGATGCGTAAGCAACAACAACCTGGTGAACCAGCGCTTCGTTGAAATCACGACCGAAGGTAGTTTCGGAAACAGTCAGCGCGCTCTGCGCGTCTTTCAATACTAATTCCATTGCTATCCCCTTACGCCTTCACAGCTGGTTTAACGATCAGGTCGCTACCGGTAGCACCGGGAACTGCACCTTTAACCAGCAGCAGGTTGCGCTCAGCGTCAACACGTACTACGTCCAGACTCTGAACGGTTACGCGCTCATTACCCAGCTGACCTGCCATTTTCTTGCCTTTGAACACTTTGCCCGGAGTCTGGTTCTGACCGATAGAACCCGGAACGCGGTGAGACAAGGAGTTACCGTGAGTAGCGTCCTGGGTACGGAAGTTCCAGCGCTTAACGGTACCGGCGAAACCTTTACCTTTAGAGGTACCGGTTACGTCAACTTTCTTAACTTCAGCGAAAATCTCAACGCTGATGCTCTGACCTACAGAGTATTCTTCACCTTCAGCGGTGCGGAATTCCCACAGGCCACGGCCAGCTTCAACGCCAGCTTTAGCAAAATGACCAGCTTCAGGTTTGGTCACACGGTTTGCTTTTTTAGCACCGGTGGTAACCTGAATTGCCTGGTAACCATCGTTTTCCAGGCCTTTGACCTGAGTAACGCGGTTCGCTTCAACTTCGATTACGGTGACGGGGATAGAAACGCCATCTTCAGTGAAGATGCGGGTCATGCCCACTTTTTTACCGACTAAACCAATCATTGTTTCAACCTCTCAATCGCTCGATGACCTGATTAACCCAGGCTGATCTGCACGTCAACACCGGCAGCCAGATCCAGACGCATCAGAGCATCAACGGTTTTTTCAGTTGGCTCAACGATGTCTACCAGACGCTTGTGAGTGCGGATTTCGTACTGATCACGCGCATCTTTGTTAACGTGCGGAGAGATCAGAACAGTAAAACGCTCTTTGCGGGTTGGCAGCGGGATTGGACCACGAACCTGCGCACCAGTGCGCTTGGCGGTCTCAACGATTTCCGCGGTTGATTGATCGATCAGACGATGATCAAACGCTTTAAGACGGATACGGATTCTTTGGTTCTGCATGAGACCAGAGCTCCAAACTTTTTATAGACGAAAAAAATCACTACTCGAGCCCATTACGATTGATGGGAGAGTGTAATCGTTCAGCATATAACTCCACAATTGGGAGTATTGTCAGGCGGCCTAAATTTCAGCCGTCTGCGATTCTGCTCGAATCGCGCCTGCAATATCTGCAGGCCCGCGCATTATACGTAAATCTGTTCAGGAAGCAACCCGTGTTGAGGTTTTACCCATTAAATTGTGGCCGGTTCATGAGGCGTGCGTCGCATTGCACTGCCGTATCGCTGATAAATCAGTTATGCAGTTGTGAGTCTGTTTCCGCTGTTCTTAATCCACAGATGACACAGAACCCATTGCCGACGAGAGTGCATCTAACCTTTCGTCCGGAGCATAAACATGTTGCCCACTCTGATAACTCACATTGCTACACTCGCAGGCGGCGGTGCATTGGGAAGCTTTCTTTCGCTGACCTGCCAGCGCTTCACCCCCGCCCTCTCACCCGCTCAATGGTTTGCCCTACTCTGCTTTCCGGGTTCGCACTGTAATCATTGCCAGCAACGCCTGCTGTGGCGCGATGCGCTGCCGTTAATAAGCTGGCCAGGTTTAAAAGGGCGGTGTCGCTTCTGTCATCACGCGTTCGGCGCAGAAAGTTTTGTCATTGAATGGCTGTTCGCCCTTCTGTGCCTGCTGGTGTTGCAGAGCTTTGACCACTCTGCGGAGGCTATTTTTATTATTACTGCCTCCGGCCTCTTGCTGCTCGTGGCAGCCATCGATCGCCGCCACTTCTGTATACCTGACCCGCTCAATTATCTGCTGCTCTGGTCCGGATTACTCCATGCCACGCTGTCCGGAACCGAAACAACGGCGATATGGGGTGCTCTGGCGGGCTACTGTGCGTTGTGGCTGCTCGCCTGGAGCCATCGGCAGATGCGGGGGTACGAAGGGTTAGGCTATGGCGATATCAAGCTCTTCGCAGCGTTAGGTGCCTGCTGTGGCTGGCAGACATTACCCTGGATTGCGCTGGGTGCCACCGTTATGGCGCTGACGTCGATCGTGATGCTGCAACTGCGGGGTTTTATTCAGGGGGACAGCCCGCTGCCGTTTGGCCCTTTCCTGGCCATTGCGGGCTGGGTAACGATAATGCTGCAGACCCGATTCACTCTTGTTTGATTTGAGCCTGCAGATAGTTCTGGATGCCCATCTTCTGGATTAACTCAAGTTCCGTCTCGATCCAGTCAATGTGATGTTCCTCATCAGCCAGGATTTCAATCATCATGTCACGGCTGACATAGTCATGCACTTTGTCAGCATAGGAGATGGCTTCACGAAGGTCTTTCGCACCCTCCAGCTCCAGATTCAGGTCTGAACTCAGCATCTCCTCAACATCTTCACCGATACGGAGCCGTCCCAGATCCTGAAGGTTTGGGATCCCTTCCAGGAAAAGAATACGCTCAATATACTTATCGGCATGTTTCATCTCATCGATTGATTCATGGTATTCCACATCATTGAGGCGCGTCAGACCCCAGTTTTTGAACATGCGCGCATGCAGAAAGTACTGATTGATAGCAACCAGTTCATTTCCAAGCAGTTTATTGAGATGACTGATAACTTTGATATCGCCCTTCATTGTTAACCCTCCGCGTCTGGTTTATTAGAGCGTAGATGCGGTTAAAAAGAAGTCAAAAAAACGCGACAGATATTGTGGGTATTCACGCACCGCTCGTCGGTCAGGCTATCTCTTTGTAGAGTGGTGCATGCTGCATCTCTTCATCCATAATTTCACGCGCAGCACGAATGCATTTGCCGCATTGCTTGCCGACCGGCACAAGCTGGCGCAGTTGCTGAATAGATTTGGGCTGATAGCGACGCACGACTTCACGAAGGGTTTTATCACTGATGGCATTACACAGGCAGACGTACATTGATTCATCACTCGGGTACATTTTCTGTACACAGTGTAAATGCGAATCGTTTTTATTTCAAACCCACCCTTTGCAGGGTTATGCCGTTTTCAGAGCAAAAAAAAGAGCACCGAAGTGCTCTTTTTACTGTGTTGCAGTGGCCATTTACACGGCCACAGCAGATATCACAATTAAGCGATAACTTTAGCAACAACACCCGCGCCAACGGTACGGCCACCTTCGCGGATTGCAAAGCGCAGACCTTCGTCCATTGCGATTGGGTGGATCAGGGTAACAACCATTTTGATGTTGTCGCCTGGCATTACCATTTCAACGCCTTCTGGCAGCTCTACTGAGCCGGTTACGTCAGTTGTACGGAAGTAGAACTGTGGACGATAGCCTTTGAAGAACGGAGTATGGCGACCACCTTCGTCTTTAGACAGAACGTAAACTTCTGACTCGAACTGGGTGTGCGGCTTGATTGAGCCTGGCTTAGCCAGAACCTGGCCACGCTGGATGTCTTCACGCTTGATACCGCGCAGCAGAACACCACAGTTTTCGCCTGCCTGACCCTGGTCCAGCAGCTTACGGAACATCTCAACACCGGTACAGGTTGATTTCACAGTATCTTTGATACCCACGATTTCAACTTCGTCGCCGACTTTAACGATGCCGCGCTCAACACGACCGGTAACAACGGTACCACGGCCAGAGATTGAGAATACGTCTTCGATTGGCAGCAGGAACGGCATGTCGATCGCACGCTGTGGCTCTGGGATGTAGTTGTCCAGATGCTCAGCCAGTTCGATGATTTTCGCTTCCCACTCTGGGTTGCCTTCCAGCGCTTTCAGAGCAGAACCACGAACGATTGGAGTGTCGTCGCCTGGGAAGTCATATGCTGACAGCAGGTCACGAACTTCCATCTCTACCAGTTCCAGCAGCTCTTCATCATCAACCATGTCACACTTGTTCAGGAACACGATGATGTAAGGAACGCCAACCTGACGACCCAGCAGGATGTGCTCACGGGTCTGTGGCATTGGGCCATCAGTCGCAGCAACAACCAGGATCGCGCCGTCCATCTGCGCAGCACCGGTGATCATGTTTTTCACATAGTCGGCGTGGCCTGGGCAGTCAACGTGCGCATAGTGGCGAGTCGGGGTTTCATACTCAACGTGTGAAGTGTTGATGGTGATACCACGTGCTTTCTCTTCTGGTGCGTTATCGATCTGATCGAATGCACGAGCCTGGCCGCCGTAAGTTTTAGACAGTACGGTGGTGATAGCTGCAGTCAGGGTGGTTTTACCGTGGTCGACGTGACCGATGGTGCCCACGTTTACGTGCAGTTTGTTACGCTGAAATTGCTCTTTCGCCATGGCGATAATTCCTTACGTTGTGCCTTCACCATCTGGGTGAAGGCATCAGTTCAAATTTAAACCGTAGCTTATTTGCTACGAGCTTCAATAACGGCCTGCGCTACGTTGTTTGGCGCATCGTCATACTTCAGGAACTCCATGGAGTAAGAAGCACGACCTTTGGTCAGAGAACGCAGCTGAGTTGCGTATCCGAACATCTCAGACAACGGAACTTCAGCGTGAATCTGAACGCCAGTAGCGTTAGATTCCTGCCCTTTGAGCATACCACGACGACGGCTAAGGTCACCGATGACATCACCCGTGTTCTCTTCTGGCGTTTCAACTTCAACCTTCATGATAGGTTCAAGCAGAACAGGTGTCGCTTGTTTAAAGCCTTGTTTGAAGGCAAGAGACGCGGCCAGTTTAAACGCCAGCTCTGAGGAGTCGACATCGTGGTAAGAACCGAAGTGCAGACGCACGCCCAGATCCACAACCGGGTAACCAGCCAGAGGGCCTGATTTCAGCTGCTCCTGGATACCTTTGTCAACCGCAGGGATGTATTCACCAGGAATCACACCACCTTTGATGTCGTTGACAAATTCGTAGCCTTTCGGGTTCGAACCTGGCTCCAGTGGGTACATGTCGATAACAACATGACCATACTGACCACGACCACCAGACTGCTTGGCGTGTTTACCTTCAACATCGGTAACTTTGTTGCGAATCGCTTCACGGTAAGCAACCTGTGGTTTACCCACGTTTGCTTCAACGTTGAACTCACGCTTCATACGGTCAACGATGATGTCGAGGTGCAATTCACCCATACCGGCGATGATGGTCTGGTTAGATTCTTCATCAGTCCATACGCGGAATGATGGGTCTTCTTTTGCCAGACGGCCCAGAGCCAGACCCATTTTTTCCTGGTCAGCTTTGGTTTTTGGCTCAACGGCGATAGAGATTACCGGCTCCGGGAACTCCATGCGCTCAAGGATGATGACGTTATCTGGGTCACACAGGGTGTCACCAGTGGTCACATCTTTCAGGCCGATCGCAGCTGCGATATCACCCGCACGAACTTCTTTAATCTCTTCACGCTTGTTAGCGTGCATCTGAACGATACGGCCCAGACGCTCACGGTTTGACTTAACCGGGTTGAACACGGTGTCACCCGTGTTAACAACACCAGAGTAAACGCGGAAGAAGGTTAAGTTACCCACGAACGGGTCGGTAGCGATTTTGAACGCCAGTGCAGCAAACGGCTCGTTGTCATCAGAGTGACGAACAGCCGGCGTGTCTTTACCGTCGTCCAGCATACCGTTGATCGCGGTAACGTCAGTCGGTGCTGGCAGATATTCAACAACTGCATCCAGCATCGCCTGAACACCTTTGTTCTTAAATGCAGAACCACAGGTTACCAGGATAATTTCGTTGTTCAGAACACGCTTACGCAGAGATGTTTTGATCTCTTCTTCAGTCAGTTCTTCACCACCGAAGAATTTCTCCATCAGCTCATCAGAGCCTTCAGCAGCGGCTTCAACCAGCTTCGCATGCCATTCTTCAGCCAGTTCCTGCATATCAGCTGGAATATCTTCGTAGTCGAAGGTTACACCCTGGTCTGCGTCGTTCCAGTTGATTGCTTTCATTTTCACCAGGTCAACAACACCGGTGAATTTCTCTTCTGCGCCGATAGCCAGCTGCAGAGGAACTGGAGTTGCGCCCAGACGAACTTCCATCTGCTTAACAACTTTCAGGAAGTTAGCACCCATGCGGTCCATTTTGTTAACGAACGCAATGCGTGGAACTTTATATTTGTTAGCCTGACGCCATACGGTCTCAGACTGTGGCTGAACGCCACCAACTGCACAGTAAACCATTACCGCGCCATCAAGCACACGCATAGAACGTTCAACTTCGATGGTGAAGTCAACGTGTCCTGGGGTGTCGATGATGTTGATGTGGTGTGGTTCAAACTGCTTGGCCATACCAGACCAGTAACAGGTGGTCGCAGCGGAAGTGATGGTAATACCACGTTCCTGTTCCTGCTCCATCCAGTCCATGGTTGCTGCGCCGTCATGTACTTCACCGATTTTGTGGTTTACACCGGTGTAGAACAGAACGCGTTCGGTAGTGGTAGTCTTACCGGCGTCGATGTGCGCACTGATACCGATATTACGGTAGCGAGCAATGGGTGTTTTACGAGCCATTTGATTCCTCTGATTCTCGGACGTTCAAGGTAAGTCGACCCCAGCGGGTTGGCTGATTGAGCGCCCGCTGGTTTAACAACTACGTGGTGATTACCAACGGTAGTGTGCGAACGCCTTGTTGGCTTCTGCCATGCGGTGAACGTCTTCACGTTTCTTAACTGCTGTACCTTTGTTCTCTGCAGCATCAGAAAGTTCGTTCGCCAGGCGAAGAGCCATTGATTTATCACCGCGTTTACGAGCAGCATCTACGATCCAGCGCATTGCCAGAGCATTACGACGAACCGGACGGACTTCTACTGGTACCTGATAAGTAGAACCACCAACGCGACGTGACTTAACTTCGACAGTCGGACGCACGTTTTCCAGGGCTACTTCAAAAGATTCCAGCGCGTTTTTACCTGAACGCTGAGCCAGGGTCTCAAGCGCGGTATAAACGATTGATTCTGCAGTAGATTTTTTACCATCTACCATCAGGATATTTACAAATTTGGCCAGCAGCTCTGATCCGAACTTAGGATCTGGCAGAATTTTACGCTGACCAATGACGCGACGACGTGGCATGGAAATACTCCGTTGTTAATTCAGGATTGTCCAAAACTCTATGAGTTTATTTTGACATTTAATTTAAAACGTTTGGCCTTACTTAACGGAGAACCATTAAGCCTTTGGCTTCTTCACGCCGTACTTGGAGCGAGCCTGCTTACGGTCTTTAACACCTGAGCAGTCAAGCGCGCCACGAACGGTGTGGTAACGCACACCTGGCAGGTCTTTTACACGACCGCCACGGATCAGGATCACGGAGTGTTCCTGCAGGTTATGACCTTCACCACCGATGTAGGAGGTAACTTCAAAACCGTTGGTCAAACGCACACGGCAGACTTTACGCAGTGCGGAGTTTGGTTTCTTAGGAGTGGTGGTGTACACACGAGTACAAACGCCACGTTTTTGCGGGCAAGCTTCCAGCGCCGGCACGTTGCTCTTTGCAACTTTGCGGACGCGTGGTTTGCGAACCAGCTGGTTAACTGTTGCCATTAAATAGCTCCTGAATTTGCTTTTGCTTCGTAAACACGTAATAAATCGCCTCGTAGAATTACGAGGAGGCAGAATTTTAGGGCTGAGTCAAAGGGGTGTCAAGAAATAACCAGGTTTTAGCCGATTACCAGACCATTTGTTGCTGATGCCTGATCGTTAGCGTGACAAACCCAGTATAGTCTACTGACTGCACACGGGTCGAAATTTGTCCAGCGAGACCGCGAGCCTGAACATCTTCGTCCAGCACCCAGAGCGTCGCTTCGCTCTCTGACAGTCGCATCAATGCGTGGCTGCCAGCTAAAGCGGCCAGCACGCCATCCTGCAGCAGCAGCAGGTCATCACCCGCCCCCGCCATTAAAAGCAGGCTCTCAAGGTCACAGTGTGCCGGTGAGTGCAGTAACGTATGCAGCATTAACGTCTCTTAAAAAGTAAGAATGCGATCGTAGCTGGCCAGCGTCTGTCGCAGCGCCGGCGCGTCCAGTAGCGTAACATCCAGCAACCGGTCAGCGTCAACCTCTAATCCACGCGCTATCAGCGATGTCCGGCAGAGATAGCACTGTTCAATCTCATACAGCGCCAGCACGCCAAAGGTCGCGGCATAGTGACGGCTTTTAATCGCCTCAGGTTGCTGGTGCAGATTAAGCTGCAGCACGCCATCACCAATAAAAAACAGGCCGATATCCTCACTGAGCGCGCCCGTGGCCAGCGCGGCATCCAGCCCCTCACGTCCTGCGCTGCTGCCGTGCGGCGCCCGGGTAAAGACAAACGCGACCCGATTCATCAGAACTGCACCATGCGTTCACAGCTTAGTGCCGCTTCCGCCAGCGCGCCCAGCCCGCTCAGGGTAAAGCCCGGCTGCAGGTTACTGCCCGCCAGCTGGAGTCGTGACGCTTCCTGCTGGTCGCTGACGCCACGACGCAGCGCGGCCGCCACACAAATATTCAGTGCCACACCCTGCTCCTGATGCAATGTCTGCCACGCGCGCACCAGATCAAATTCATCACTGGCGGGCGACGTCAGTTGGTTAGCGTTCAGCACCCCTTCGCGATAGAAGAAAACGCTGTCAAGCTGATGGCCTGCCGTCAGCAGTGCGCGGGCAAACAGCCAGGCACTGGTCGCCTGTTGCGTACCGTAAGCCGGACCGGTGACCAGCAGGGTGTAACGCATTACCGCTCCTGCCCCTGGAAGTCGCCGTTTTTAAACTGGCGGATGTAGAGATAGACGGTGTGTTTGGAAATATTCAGCCGATCGGCCACCTGGTTGATGGCATCCTTGATGTCGAAGATCCCCTTCTCATACAGGTTCAGCACAATCTGACGATTCTTGGCGTTGTTCGATACATTACGGTCAGCACTCACCTCTTCAATGGTGAACTCCAGCGTCTGCATCACCAGATCGTCTACCGAACTGGCGAAGTTGACGTTGGAGTCAACCTGCTGCATCTCGGGCGGCATAAAGGTCGACATGATCTGTGAGAACGGCACATCAAGGTTCATGTTGATGCAGAGCAAGCCAATGACCCGTTGCTGACGGTTACGAATCGCAATCGTGACCGATTTCATCAGCACGCCGCTTTTGGCACGTGTGAAGTAGGCACGGGAGACATTACTGTCCGCGCCATGCATATCATGCAGCATACGCAGGGCTAAATCGGTAATAGGCGAACCGACTTTACGTCCGGTGTGTTCACCATTAGCGATACGCACTGCCGAACACTTAAGATCTTCAAGCGAATGCAGGACAATTTCACAATGCGAACCGATCAACATCGCCAGGCCATCCACGACAGCCTCGTACGATTTCAGAATATCGTAATCACTTTGTTCGAACGGGCGCTGCTCCAGAAGATCGAAGTCGCTCAGTTCACCCGGATTGAATGGATTAGACATTGAAGAGTATCACCCTGAATGGCTGGAGCCTGTCACAGCGGCTTATGGGCAGACTCAATATTGGGATAATTAGGCAGGCATTAGTCTGGCAAATGTCGTCGGCTTATGCCAGAGGTTTGTCGTGAAGCAGAAATGAAACCGCCGCCCGGAGGCGGCGGTCAGCAGATTACTGCGCTTTTTCTGCAGCAGCAGGCGCAGGAGCCTGTGCTTTTTCATCTGCCTTTGGCGCTGGTTTGATATCAAGCAGCTCGACATCAAACACCAGGGTGGAGTTAGCCGGGATGCCCGGAACGCCATTTTTGCCGTAAGCCAGATTTGGTGGGATCACCAGCTTGATCTTGCCGCCTTTCTTCACGTGCTTCAGACCTTCAGTCCAGCCCGGGATGACACCATCCAGACGGAATGAGAGTGGCTCGCCACGGGTATAAGAGTTGTCGAATTCAGTACCGTCAATCAGCGTACCTTTGTAGTTTACCACTACAGTATCGCTGTCTTTAGGTGCGTTGCCGGTACCCTCTTTCTCAACTTTATACAACAGGCCGCTTTCGGTTTTCTTCACGCCGCTCTCTTTAGCAAATTTGGTTGCGTAAGCTTCGCCCTTTTCAGAGTTCTCTTTCGCATCTTTTTCCATTTTCGCTGAGGCTGCGCCTTTCACGCGGCCTTCAAAGGATTGCAGCGTCTGCTCAATCTCTTCATCAGAGAGTTTGCTCTTGCCACCAAATGCATCCTGAACACCAGCAATCAGCTGCTGCTTATCCAGTTTGATGCCCAGTTTTTCCTGCTCCTTCAGGGAGTTGTCCATGTAGCGACCCAGCGAAGCACCCAGCGCGTAGGCAGACTGCTGGTCTTCATCTTTGAAGGCAGCATTTTTCGGTGCCTGAGGCGCAGACTGTGGCGCGGCGGCTGGTGCAGCCTGTGGCGCCGCAGCGGTATCTGCCGCCATTGCCAGCGGAGCATTCAGCGCAACAGCCATGGTGGTAGCTAACAATGTGACTTTAAACAGTGATTTCATCCATTCTCCAAAACCGAAGCGTCTAACCTCGGGAAACATTGCGGACTTCAGGGTCCACACTATAACTTTACGTGGCAGTGTCGAACACTCCCACAATGTAATTACCCGGTTTACCTCCGACCTTTATAACATCGGGAAGTTTCATCAGAGATGATGCCGCGCTGCCTTTTTTCAAGCGCAACGCCTCCGGGCGTGAAAAAAACAGGTGATTCCTGGCATTCAGATCGTAGAATCACGCCCCGAGTCGCACCTTAACAGAGGAACAGGTCATGCAACAATCTGAGTGGGAACAGCGTCTGGAGACGCTGGAGAGCAAACTGGCCTTTCAGGAGATGACTATCGATCAGCTGAACAGCGCGGTCGTTCAGCACGAGCTGGAGATGAATAAGATGCGTGAGCAGATGCGCATTTTAACCGACAAGCTCAAAGCGAATGCGCCATCGATCGTCGCCTCACAATCTGAAGAGACGCCACCACCGCACTACTGATCGCGGGCTATCTGGCCCCGGTTCATCCGGGCAGAACCCGAGTGCGCGCCAAAAGAAAGGCCACCCGAGGGTGGCCTTGAAAGGTCTGTTGAGACTTAGTGGCTGCAGCCGCAACCGCCAGTGCCACAACCGCCTTTACCCTGATCATGGTCGTGGTCGTGATCATGGCCGTGATCGTGGTCATGATGATGGCCATCTGCACCGTGAACATGGCCATGAGCCAGTTCTTCCGGCGTGGCTTCACGGATAGCAACCACTTCAACGTTGAAGTTCAGATTCTGACCCGCCAGCATGTGGTTACCATCAACCACGACGTGATCATCTTCCACTTCGGTGATTTCTACCGGAACCGGACCCTGATCGGTTTCTGCCAGGAAGCGCATGCCAACCTGCAGTTCGTCAACGCCCATGAAGACGTCTTTAGGAACGCGCTGCACCAGGTTATCGTCATACTGACCGTAGGCATCGTTTGCCGGGATATGCACGTCAAACTTGTCGCCGGCAATGTGGTTTTCCAGCGCATTTTCCAGACCAGAAATCAGGGAACCATGACCGTGCAGGTAGTCTAACGGTGCACTCACCGGTGACTCGTCAACTAACACGCCGTCTTCTGTACGTACCTGATAGGCCAGGCTTACCACCAGGTCTTTTGCTACTTTCATGATATCTCCTAACCGTTGAGAGCTGAGATCCCGTCTCATTGGTCTATTCTTTCGTGCAATAACACCAACCAGAAAGGTTCGGGGCTGAGTACAAGAGCGTTTTCACTTTCTCTTGCGACTACAGCGTTAATGGCGACAATTGTAACGGAATTCAATCCCGCTGTAAGTCCAGGCGTAAAAAAAGCTGCGCCATTCCGCTACTCAGGATGAAAAATACCGATAACCTGCTCATTAGTGCGAACCTGATCGCGCGCCTGCTTATCGGCCTCACGCATCTGGTGACCACACTTCACGCACTCCACCACATCGACATTATTTTCACGCCACATTGCCAGCGTGTCCTTCTCCTGACAGTGCGGGCATGTTGCACCAGCAATAAAACGTTTACGCATTAGCTTCTGCCTGTTTAAAGAGGTTATTCATCATCGTCCCAGCCGTCGATCTGCCGCTTTTCGCGCTGCATTTCACGCTGGAAGATATCTTCCAGTTCACGACGCGCTTCACGGACGCGCGAAGCCTGCGCGCTTTCAGAGAGATTGGGCATCAGCTCGCGCAGCATCCGCATATCAAGATGGCGGAAATACTGCTGGGCGCGGTGCGCCTGATGCGGATGCATCCCCAGCGTCATCAGCGTCTTACGCCCCAGTTCCAGCGCACTGGAGAAGGTCTCACGCGAGAACTGCGTGACGCCCGCCTGAAGCAGTTCATGCGCTTCTACACGGCCCCGGGCGCGCGCCTGAATCTGCAACTGCGGAAAATGCTGCTGGCACAGATGTACAATCGTCATCACATCTTCGGGCTCGTTACAGGTGATGACAATCGCCTGAGCGCTGGCCGCACCGGCTGCCCGCAGCAACTCCAGTTCGGTGGCGTCGCCGTAATAGACCTTATAGCCATATTTCCGCATCAGACTGACTGCACTGATGTCGCGCTCAAGCACGGTGATGCGTTTGTTATTCGCCATCAGCAAACGCCCCACCACCTGCCCGAAGCGACCAAAGCCCACCACAATCACCTGCGGCTGATCGTCTTCGACAAAGTGTTTCTCTGCCTCATCATCCGGCTCATTGAAGCGGCGTGCCAGCAGACGATCAATTCCCTTCATCAGCAGGGGCGTGGTCATCATCGACAGGGTCACCGTCACCAGCAGCATCGGCAGTTGATCGCCAGAGAACAGCTTTGCCGAGGAGGCCGCTGAAAAGAGCACAAAGGCGAACTCGCCCCCCTGACTCAGCACGCCAGCGAACTGCTGCCGCTCGGAGCTGCGTAAGCCATAAATGCGCGCCAGCAGATAGAGCACCAGCGTTTTCACCGCCACCAGCGTCACGACGCCCAGCAGGATGGTCACAATATGGGTATAGAGCACACCGAGGTTGAGCGCCATGCCAACCGAAATAAAGAACAGGCCCAGCAGTAAACCTTTAAACGGGTCGATGGCGACTTCCAGCTCATGCCGGTACTCGCTCTCCGCCAGCAGGATCCCGGCAATAAAGGTACCCAGCGCCATCGACAGACCCAGCGCATCCATAAACAGCGCCGAGCCCAGCACCAGCAGCAGCGAAGCGGCGGTAAAGACTTCGCGCACGCCCGACGCAGCGATGTAACGGAAGATAGGCCGCAGCAGATAGCGTCCGCCCACCAGCATGCCGGCAAACGCCAGTACTTTCATGCCGACCTTCATCCAGTCGATATGACCGCTGTCGGTTCCGGCCAGCAGCGGGATCAGCGCCAGGGCTGGGATCACCGCGATATCCTGAAACAGCAACACCGAAAAGCCCAGTTGCCCCGCTTCGCTGCGGTTCATGCCTTTATCCATCATCAGCTGCAGGGCCATGGCGGTCGAGGACATCGCCAGACCAATCCCGCCAATGATCGCCGCCTGCCAGCTAAAGTTGGTCAGCCACAATAAGCCGCCCAGAATCGCCGCTGAGAAGATCACCTGCGCCGCGCCGACGCCAAAAATGGAGCGGCGCAGCGCCCAAAGCTTTGCCGGGTTCAGCTCCAGCCCGATGATAAACATCAGGAACACCACGCCGAGCTCAGAGAAGTGCAGAATCTCGTCGACGTCGCTGATAAAACCTAATCCCCACGGGCCGATAGCGATACCCGCCACCAGATAGCCCAGAACTGCACCAATACCGAGGCGAGCCGCCACCGGTACAATCAATACCGCCGCGACCAGATAAATCACCCCGGCGGTCAGCAGCGTTTGCCCTTCCATCTATACCCCTCCATTCGGCAGCGGTGCCGCCAGCCAGTCGCCATAGGCACGAGCGTAATTTTTCATTAATTCAGGACTCTGACGACGCGCCCAGTAGACGATCATCGGCGGCATCCAGTGCATACGGCACATCTGCGCGGTCAGCTCAAAAGGACGCATAATGTCATTGAGCGAATAGCGGTTCAGACCCTGATGTCTGAAGGCACTTTCCGGTTCTCCGGTGGTGACGACGCTGCGCCAGTACTTTCCTTCCAGCGCATTGCCATCCACGCCATTGGCGAAACCGCGCGACAGAACCCTGTCCAGCCACTCTTTCAGCAGCGCCGGACAGCTATAGGTATAGAGCGGATGCTGAAAAATGATGACATCATGTTCACGCAGCAGCTGTTGTTCATGGTGAATATCGATAAAAAAATCCGGATAGGTTGCGTACAGATCGTGCACGGTAACGTGTTCCAGTGCCTGAGCCGGCTGCAGCAGAATCCGATTGGCGATCGAATCCTGTGATTCCGGATGGGCATAAAGCAGCAAAACCCTGGGTGGCTGCGACATCCTTTCCCTCCAAAGCGTCGTCATTGGTGCGGTTTTCCGCTACCATGCACGACGCAGCAAAATCTCATTATGTTGCCAGTAAATTAACATATTCTGACGATACGGCGCTTACATGATTGTCTTCTCAGCCTTACAAATTCGCCGCGGCATCCGCGTCCTGCTCGACAACGCCACCGCCACCATCAATCCCGGCCAGAAGGTCGGGCTGGTGGGTAAAAACGGCTGTGGAAAATCCACACTGCTGTCGCTGTTAAAAGGTGAAATCACCAGCGATGCCGGTACCGTCACTTTCCCCACTCACTGGGCGCTGGCCTGGGTGAATCAGGAAACCCCTGCGCTGGATAAAGCCGCGCTGGAGTACGTGATTGATGGCGATCGCCAGTTTCGCCAGCTTGAAGCAGAACTGGCGGACGCCAATCTGCGTGACGATGGCAATGCCATCGCGCTGCTGCATGGCAAGCTGGACGCGGTGCAGGCGTGGAGTATCCATGCGCGCGCCTCAAGCCTGCTGCATGGTCTGGGCTTCAGTCAGGAACAGCTGCAACGCCCGGTCAGCGACTTCTCGGGTGGCTGGCGCATGCGCCTTAATCTGGCACAGGCGCTGATTTGCCGTTCCGATCTGCTGCTGCTGGATGAACCGACCAACCACCTCGATCTCGATGCGGTGATCTGGCTGGAGCGCTGGCTGAAGAGTTATGAAGGCACGCTGATCCTGATCTCGCACGATCGTGACTTCCTCGATCCCGTCATCGACAAAATTATTCATATCGAACAGGAGTCGATGTTCGAATATACCGGCAACTACAGCTCCTTTGAGCGGCAGCGCGTCGCCAAACTGGCTCAGCAGCAGGCGCTGTATGAGAGCCAGCAGGAGAAAGTGGCGCACCTGCACAGCTACATTGATCGCTTCCGCGCTCAGGCCACCAAGGCGAAGCAGGCACAGAGCCGCATCAAGATGCTGGAGCGCATGGAGATGATTGCGCCCGCCCATGTCGATAACCCGTTCAGCTTCACTTTCCGCAAGCCGGAGAACCTGCCTAATCCGCTGATGAAGATGGAGAAGGTCACCGCGGGTTATGGCGATCGTATTATTCTCGACGCCATCAAGCTCAACCTGGTCCCCGGCTCGCGCATCGGCCTGCTGGGACGTAACGGTGCCGGTAAATCGACTCTGATTAAGCTGCTGGCGGGTGAGCTGGAGGCGATGGACGGCAAGATGGGTCTGGCGAAAGGGATCAAGCTCGGTTATTTCGCCCAGCATCAGCTGGAGTACCTGCGAGCCGATGAGTCACCGCTGCAGCATCTGTCGCGTATTGCGCCTGACGTGCTGGAACAGCAGCTGCGCGACTATCTGGGTGGCTTCGATTTCCGCGGCGATAAAGTCACTGAAATCACTAAGCGCTTCTCCGGCGGAGAGAAAGCGCGACTGGTGCTGGCGCTGATTGTCTGGCAGCGCCCTAACCTGCTGCTGCTGGATGAACCCACCAACCACCTCGATCTCGATATGCGCCAGGCGCTGACCGAAGCGTTGATCGATTTCGAAGGTGCGCTGGTCGTTGTATCGCACGACCGTCATCTGCTGCGCGCGACCACCGACGATCTCTATCTGGTGCATGATGGCAAAGTGGATGTGTTTGAAGGCGATCTCGAAGATTATCAGCAGTGGCTGAGCGATCTGCAGAAGCAGCAGGCGCAACAGGATGCCGCGCCGAAGCAGGATAACGGCAACAGTGCCCAGGCGCGTAAAGACCAGAAGCGTCGTGATGCCGAACTGCGCACCCAGACGCAGCCGCTGCGCAAAGAGATAGAGAAGCTGGAAAAGCAGATGAGCAAATGGCAGAGCCAGCTGGCCGAAGCCGAAGCTCAGCTCTCAGACAGCGCTATCTATGAACAGAGCCGTAAAGCGGACCTGACCACCGCGCTGCAGCGTCAGGCGGAGAGCAAATCTGCGCTGGAAGAGGTAGAGATGGCGTGGCTGGAAGCGCAGGAACAGCTCGAACAGATTATGGCCTCATAAAAAAATCTCCCCGCTCGCGGGGAGATTCTCTTTTAACGGGGTTTATCGCCCAGCACCGTTGCCCGCTGCATGATGCGCCGGGCAGGATAGTAGTCGGCGTTGGCATAATGCTGCGTGACCCGATTATCCCAGATAGCCACATCGTCTGGCTGCCAGCGCCAGCGCACCTGAAACTCTGGTTTGGTGGCGTGCGCAAACAGAAAGCCCAGCACCGCATCACTCTCTTTCTCGCTTAAATCGACGATCCGCGTGGTAAAGCCCTCATTCACAAACAGCGCTTTTTTGCCGCTGACCGGATGGGTGCGGATGACCGGATGCTGCACCGGCGGATGTTTTGCTACCGCCTGCTGCCAGCGCTGATGCTCTTCCTCGGTTTTGCGGTACTTATACTCCTGGAATGACTTTTTGAAATCATGCTCGGCACGGAGACCTGCCAGCAGCTGCTTAAAGGGTTCAGAGAGCGCTTCGTAAGCCGCAATGCCGCTGGTCCAGAGTGTGTCCCCCCCGACTCCGGTAACACCTTCGAGGCCAGCAAGGCGATCGCTGGCGGCGTATCAATAAAGGTGACATCGGTATGCCAGTTGTCATTATCCGGCGGATTATCCTGATGGGTATCCAGCACGATAATCTCCTCGACGCCTTCCGCATGCGGATAGACCGGATGGATATGCAGATCGCCAAAGCGGATTGCCAGCGCGCGGTGCTGTTCCGGCGTTATTTTCTGGTCACGCAGAAACAGCACCTGATGACGCAGCAGGCCATGATAAAGCTGCTCAAACTGAGCATCACTCAATGGGCGAGACACATCCAGGTTTGAGACCTGCGCGCCAATGTACGGGCCAAGCGGGGTAAAACTGAGACGTTCGTTCATGATTGTTCTCCACTCCAGGGCGTAAGACGGCGCTGCAACGCGCGGAGCCCGAGTTCTAAGCTAAAAGCGATAAAGGCGATTACCGCGATACCCGCCAGCACCACATCGGTGGCGAGGAATTCTCCTGCTGACTGCACCATAAAACCCAGACCCCGCGTGGCGGCAATCAGCTCAGCGGCCACCAGCGTTGACCAGCCAACCCCCAGACCGATGCGCAGACCGGTGAGGATCTCCGGCAACGCGCCTGGCAGAATCACCCAGCGCAGCAGTTGCCAGCGGTTAGCCCCCAGCGAGCGAGCCGCACGCAGTCGGACCTGCTGCGTGTTACGCACACCGGCCAGGGTGGAGAGCGTCACCGGCGCGAAAATCGCCAGATAGATCAGCAGGATTTTCGAGGTCTCTCCAATGCCGAACCAGATCACCATTAATGGCAGATAGGCGAGTGGCGGTATCGGTCGATAGAGTTCAATCAGGGGATCGAGCAACCCGCGAGCAACCGGGCTGAGGCCCATCAGGATCCCTACCGGAATACCGATGGCGGCAGCGGCAGTCAGCGCAATCAGCATCCGTGTCAGGCTGGCGGCCAGATGCTGCCACAGCGTGGCATCCATAAAGCCCTGCGCGCTGGCAATCAGCAGCAGCTTGCTTAACACCTGCTGTGGCGACGGCAGGAACAGCGGTGCTATCAGGCCCAGCGCGGTCACACCCCACCAGAGCAGCAACAGCAGAGAGAAACTCAGCATGCTCAGCGTAAAGGCGGTTGAAAACGGCCAGCGCAAACGACGGCGCACCGGCAGAGACTTGTCATTGATGAGTGCACTCATGCAAACGCCTCCCGCTGATCAAATACCCGGCTCAGCACATACTCGCGCTGGGCGATAAACTGCGGATCGGATTTGATACTGCGGCACGACTCCCCTGCGGCAAAGCGCTGACCAAACCCAGGACGCAGCCGCTCAACGATGCGGCCCGGTCCTGGCGACAGCAGAATCAGTTCACTGGCCAGGAAAATCGCCTCTTCTATGTCGTGCGTAATCAGCAGAATCTGTTTACCGCTGTCGCGCCACAGCGTCAGCAGCAGGGTTTGCATCTGCTCGCGGGTAAAGGCATCCAGTGCGCCGAAAGGCTCATCCAGCAACAGCAGTTGTGGATCGGTGGCCAGCGCGCGCGCAATGCCCACCCGCTGACGCTGACCGCCTGACAACTGCCAGATGGCGCGTTTCTCCGCACCTTCCAGCCCCACCTGCCTGATTAACCGGCGGGCAATCGTGTCGCGATCCGTGCGCGACATCCCCGCCAGCTGCAGGCCAAAGGCGACGTTATCCAGCACGTTGCGCCACGGCAGTAATCCTTCATGCTGAAACACCACGCCGCGCTCCGCACCAGGCCCGGTCACCGGCTGGTTATCCAGCGTGATGCTGCCCGACTCCACCGGCAGGAAACCGGCAACCAGATTGAGCAGTGTAGTTTTGCCGCAGCCGGAGGGGCCGAGCACCACCAGCAGCTCATGGCTATCAAGTTGCAGATTGATATCCTGCAACACCGGCTGTCCGGCATAACGGGCATTAAGGTGAGCGATGCGCAGCATAGTGCCTCCTTAAGGTTTAACTAATGGCTCGACGAAACGGGAGGTCACATAGCTGCTGTAGTCATTATCCGCCTGCGGCACCCGGCCCTGCGCTTTCAGAAACTGCGCGGTATCGACGATCGCTTTATTGACCGGTTTGCCCAGTTGCTCAACCTGCTGCTGCGCCGTGAGGTAGGTATTGCCCTTCACCAGACCGGGCACCTGTGCTTCCGGCACACCGCTGAGGCGAGAGAGTTTGCTGAGGTTATCGGACTGTTTCAGCCAGCTGTCGGGGCTGTTCAGGTAGGCCTGCTGCGCGTCAAGCGCGCTGCGGGCAAAAGCAGTCACGATCTCCGGATGCTGCTGAGCAAAATCTTTGCGTACCACCCAGACATCCAGCGTCGGCGATCCCCAGCTTCCCACTTCCGCAGAGTCGGTTAACACCTTGCCCTCTTTTTCCAGCTCATTAACCGCCGGTGCCCAGACGTAAGCGCCATCAATGTCGCCACGCTGCCAGGCCGCGATAATCGCTGGCGGCTGCAGATTGACCAGCTGTACCTGTGACGGTTTGATGCCCCAGTGTTTCAGCGCCGCCAGCAGGCTGTAGTGGGTGGTAGAGATGAACGGCACCGCGATGCGCTTGCCAATTAAATCTTTGGGCGTGGTGATGCTCTTCTTCACCACCAGCGCTTCAGAGTTGCCCAGCTGAGAGGCGAGTAAAAAGGCTTCAATCGGCAGCTTCTGCGCCGCCGCGACCGCTAACGGGCTGGAACCGATATTGCCAATCTGGACGTCACCGGACGCCATCGCACGTAATACCCCGGCGCCGCTGTCAAACTTGCGCCAGTCAACGCTGGCCCCGCTCTCTTTCGCAAAGCTGTTGTCAGCCTGCGCCACTTTCGCCGGTTCAGCCGAGGTCTGGTAAGCCACGGTGACATTGACCGCATCAGCCCGAAACGCCAGCAGCGCCAGCGCTGCGGCTAAAAAAGTTAAACGTGTTGCTGCCATGATCACTACCCCACCGTTTTTATAGTGGAGGCAGTGTCTCTGCGCGCTATAGTTTCATAAAGGAATTAAAAATTATCCCTAATAGAAATAAGTTCTTAGATCACTATCTGCAAAACTAAGTCAAAAATCGCAAATGCTGAAAATAGCTAAAGTAAGCAAAAATGTCAGGCGCTCACATTGTCCCTGTGCTATTCATATGCGTTCCCAATTATTGCCTGTTAAGGTTTCTGAATCCGATGTCGATCGAGAAAGTCGCTCAGCTGGCTGGCGTCTCCAAAGCCACGGTATCGCGGGTTCTCAACGCGCATCCCGGCGTGAAGCCCGATACGCGTGAGAAAGTTCTGGCGGCAATCTCTGCCTGCGACTATCAGCCCAACTTACTGGCGCGTCAGCTGCGTACGTCGCAAAGCAACATGCTGCTGGTGCTGATCTCGGATATCACCAATCCCTTCTGTTCACGCGTGGTTCAGGGCATCGAGGCCGAAGCCGAACTGCACGGCTATCACATCCTGCTCTGTAACTCCGCCTCGCAGCTCCAGCGTGAAGCCGCCTATCTCTCCCTGCTGACCGGAAAAGTGGTGGATGGCGTAATTACTATGGATGCGGCCTCCGGTTTACAGGATTTGCAGGCGCTCATCGCCGGGGCGCCCTGGGTGCAGTGCTGCGAATTTGATCCGGATATTCCCGCCTCCTCGGTCAGCATTGATCACCTTGAAGCCGCGCGCGACACCGTCCACTACCTTGCCGGTAAAGGGCGTAAACGCATCGGGCTGATCAATGGCGACATGCGTTACCTTTACTCGCATCATCGTGAAAAGGGCTACCGGCAGGCGATTGAGGAGCTGGGGTATGCGTGGTCCGGCGTCTCCTACACTTACGAAATCTCCTGTGAGGCGGGCAGTCAGGGGCTAAGAGAGTTGATGGCGCTGCCGGAACCGCCGGATGCGGTGTTTGCGGTTTCAGATGTGCTGGCGGTAGGCGTGGTACATGCGGCGCTGGAAGCGGGTTTGCGCGTGCCGGAAGATCTGGCGGTGGTCGGGTTTGATGGCGTGTCGTTTACCCGCAGCCTGAATCCGCCGCTGACGACCATCGAGCAGCCGATGAACCAGCTGGGCGCGCGTAGCGTGCAATTGCTGCTACAGAAGATCCGCAACGCTAATGCGCCAGTGATCCGCGAGGTGCTGCCCTGGACGCGCGTTGAACGCGCATCCAGCTAACTTAGTGCCAGATTAACAGCACGCAGGCAGCGGTCAGCAGCCCCATGGCGAGGTTAAAGATTTTCCAGGCGCGACGGCTGCGCAGAATGCGGCCGATCACCGCACCAAATCCCATCCAGATAACACCCGATACCAGATTAACCAGAAACATGCCGATGCTTATCGCCATCACTGAATGGCGATACGCGTCACCGGCCAGGCTGAAGCTGGCGACCGCGCCCAGCGCCATCAGCCAGGCTTTGGGATTGATCAACTGCAACAAGCCGCCCTGCCAGAAGGGCATCGGCGCATCCGGCGCCTGATCGGTTTCCAGCTTTTCATAACTGGACGTCGCTATCTTCCACGCCAGCCAGAGCAGATAGAGGCTACCGGCGATTTTCAGCACCAGGTGAAGCGAAGGATAGAGCAGGATCAGCCCGCCGACGCCAAAGGCCACCATCAGCAGCATCACCTGCATCCCGATCATGATGCCAATCATCAGCGGAATGGTGCGCATAAAGCCAAAATTAGCGCCCGAGGCGGTGAGTAACATATTATTAGGCCCGGGCGTAATGGCCGCGACCCAAAGAAATCCCAACATTGATAAGAAAAGACTCAGTTCCATGGCAATCGGGTACTCCTTACCCTGCAAGAAAAAACTTATCGAAGCTAACAGTGTGATATGGAACAGACAAGCTTTTACCACATGAAATTTACCGGACCAGAAAACGAGCACTTCACGCCACCTGAGAGTCTGCGTAACGCGCACCTGCAGACCCTGCTGCCGCGCCTGCTACGTCGTCGTATCGCGGGCGATCCCCACTGGCAGCGTCTCGACCTGCCGGATGGCGACTTCGTCGATCTCGCCTGGAGTGAAGACCCGCAGTTCGCGCAGCATAAACCGCGCGTGGTGCTGTTTCATGGGCTGGAGGGCAGTTTTCACAGCCCCTATATTCATGGCCTGATGGCGATCTGCCGTGCGCGCGGCTGGCTGGCGGTGGTGATGCATTTTCGCGGCTGCAGCGGCGAACCGAATCGGCTCAACCGTATCTATCACTCCGGCGAAACCGAAGATGCCCGCTTTTTTCTGCACTGGCTGCGCACCCGCTGGGGCCGCGTGCCCACCGCCGCGGTCGGTTTCTCGCTGGGCGGTAACATGCTGGGCTGCCTGCTGGGCCAGCAGGGCGCAGCCGCTGAGGTAGACGCGGGGGTCATTGTCTCCGCTCCGCTGCTGCTGGAGCCCTGTAGCCTAAAACTGGAACGCGGCTTCTCACGCGTCTATCAATACTATTTGCTGGCGCAGCTCAAGAAAAATGCCCGCCGCAAACTGCACGCCTGGCCGGATACGCTGCCGGTCAATCTGGCACAGCTTAAAGCGCTACGGCGACTACGCGATTTTGATGATGCCATTACCGCCCGCGCCCACGGTTTTCTGGATGCGGCCGATTACTATCATCGTGCCAGCGCCATGCCCTGGCTGAAGCACGCAGAGAAACCGCTGCTGATCATCCACGCCAAAGATGATCCTTTTATGAGTGATGAGGTGATCCCGCACAGCAGCCAATTATCTGCCACTATTACTTATCAACTGACACCACACGGCGGCCATGTAGGTTTTGTTGGTGGGACATTACGCCAGCCTGAAATGTGGCTGGAACAGCGTATCCCCCAGTGGATCGCCCCTTTTCTGGATAACTGATCTCGTGATTATTCCCTGGCAACAGGTCTCACCTGAGACCCTTGAAAATCTGATTGAAACCTTTGTGCTGCGCGAAGGCACGGACTACGGAGAGCAGGAACGCAGCTTGATTGACAAAGTGGCTGATGTGCGACGTCAGCTGGAAACGGGTGAAGTGGTACTGGTGTGGTCGGAACTGCACGAATCGGTCAATATCATGCCGCGCAAAGAATTTCGTGGCTGATGCACCCAACGGCATTTCGTGTTAACAATGCCTATTGCCCGACCTCACAGGGAGCTTTTCTATGTCTGCACGTCATCCCATTATCGCGGTGACTGGTTCCAGCGGCGCAGGGACCACCACCACCAGCGTGGCGTTTCGCAAAATCTTTCAGCAGCTCGATCTTCATGCGGCGGAGCTGGAAGGTGACAGTTTTCACCGTTTTACCCGCCCTGAAATGGATATGGCGATTCGTAAGGCGCGCGATTTAGGACGTCATGTCAGCTACTTCGGCCCGGAAGCCAATGACTTTGGCCTGCTGGAGCAGAGCTTTAAAGAGTATGGTCAGAGCGGACAGGGGCAGTCGCGTAAATATCTGCACACCTACGATGAAGCGGTGCCGTGGAATCAGGTGCCCGGCACCTTTACGCCGTGGCAACCGCTGCCGCAGAACACCGATATTCTCTTCTACGAAGGGCTGCACGGCGGCGTGGTAACGGCGCAGCACAACGTAGCAGAACAGGTTGATCTGCTGGTTGGCGTGGTGCCGATTGTGAACCTGGAGTGGATTCAGAAGCTGGTGCGCGACACCGGCGAGCGCGGCCATTCACGTGAAGCGGTCATGGATTCGGTAGTGCGCTCGATGGAAGATTACATCAACTTCATCACACCACAGTTCTCACGCACCCATATCAACTTCCAGCGCGTCCCGACGGTCGATACCTCAAACCCGTTCGCTGCCCGCGCTATTCCGTCACTGGATGAGAGCTTTGTGGTGATCCACTTCCAGGCGCTGGAAGATATCGACCTCCCCTACCTGCTGGCGATGCTGCAGGGCTCGTTTATCTCGCACATCAATACGCTGGTGGTGCCTGGCGGCAAAATGGGTCTGGCGATGGAGTTGATTATGGGCCCGCTGGTGAAGCGGCTGATGGAAGGTAAGCGAATAGAGTAAGAGGTCAGCAAAAACCGCTCTGAGAGCAGATGTCTTTCACAAAGATGGTAAAACTGGTTTTCCTGCGGCTAAAGACTTACCGCTGAGCAGGCTTCAGGGAGCATACACCTTTCGCAAAGACGCAAAACCGCCATCCCTGGCCCGCGATGCTTTGCTACAGGTATATGCTCCCTTCGCTTCACGTCCGGCAACCGCATCCGGTTTCAGGAAGGTCGCTACAGACAACGCCTGGGCAGAAAGAATCTGGCAGCAATAGATAAGTTCAACACGCCGGGAACCGGGTCAGAAGAGGAAAGCGTCCCGCCGCCCGGATAAAAACGCCGGGAGCGTTTTTGAACAACGCAACGCGTTGGCCCGGCTACGGGCGCGCCTCAGGGATGAGGTGCGTAATCGCGCGGGCCGAGCGGCCAGAGATTGGCTTAAGCGACTTTCCGATCTGACCCGGTTCCCAGCGCAGGCACAGTATCAAAGCGGATTCCCGATGCAGGCACAGTCTTAAAGCAACCTGAATCAGATACTGGAAGTGAAGTTAGCAGGTCTGCAATGACCCCTGCGGCTACTACAGCTCAATCACTTCATAGCTATGCGTAATGTTGACGCCTTTACCCAGCATGATGGCCACAGAGCAATATTTTTCAGCAGAAAGATCCACGGCGCGTGATACCGCTTTATCCTGGAGCGCTTTACCACTCACGATAAAATGCAGGTTGATGTGCGTAAAGATTCGCGGCGCCTCTTCACGACGTTCTGAGGTCAGTTTTACTTCACAATCAGCCACATCGTTTCGGCCTTTTTGCAGAATTGATACCACGTCAATCGCACTGCATCCGCCCGCCGCCATCAGCACCATCTCCATTGGGCTGGGCGCTTTATCACCCGAATTTCCATCCATCAGTATCTGATGGCCGGATGAGGATTCTCCGAGGAATGTCAGCCCTTCTACCCATTTCACTCTTGCCTGCATGATTTTTGCTCCGGAATACGCTGTTTTGTCGCCAGAGTACGCTTTCGCCTGGTAAACAGCAATCCAGAGAAATCCGCCCGTAGCTGAAGCGAGACAACAGAAGACAGTCGGCAAAAGCTGTGCTACAAACAGTGCTGAAAATATTTTTCGTCACCCGATGACGAAGGCGGGAAGGATGATGCGCACTGCGCCTGATGCGGCCCGAATAATTTCCTGAAATGGAAACGCTTGAAGCTTTCACCGCCTGACAGGGAAAACTGCCCCCTGTATTTTGGGCACGATTACAACAGAGGATAATAGCGAATGGTTCTCGGCAAACCGCAAACAGACCCTACACTCGAATGGTTCCTGTCCCATTGCCATATTCACAAGTATCCATCCAAAAGTACGCTGATTCACCAAGGTGAAAAAGCAGAAACGCTTTACTACATCGTGAAAGGTTCCGTCGCGGTTCTGATTAAAGATGAAGAAGGCAAAGAGATGATTCTTTCCTACCTGAATCAGGGCGATTTTATTGGTGAACTTGGCCTGTTCGAAGAAGGCCAGGAACGCAGCGCCTGGGTACGTGCGAAAAGCGCGTGCGAAGTGGCGGAGATTTCTTACAAGAAATTCCGTCAGCTGATTCAGGTTAACCCTGACATCCTGATGCGACTCTCATCGCAGATGGCGCGTCGCCTGCAGGTGACGTCTGAAAAAGTGGGTAACCTCGCTTTCCTCGACGTAACCGGACGCATTGCACAGACCCTGCTCAACCTGGCGAAGCAGCCAGATGCCATGACGCATCCCGACGGCATGCAAATTAAAATCACTCGTCAGGAAATTGGCCAGATTGTTGGTTGTTCACGTGAAACCGTGGGCCGTATTTTGAAGATGCTGGAAGATCAGAACCTGATCTCCGCACACGGCAAAACCATCGTCGTTTACGGCACCCGCTAATTCCTGTCACCCACGGCGTGATGGCAACATCACGCCGTTATTGTTTGTGTTGGGCCGATGTGGCGTCGAATTATTTACCATCCTGAAGTTAACTACGCCTTGCGGCAAACGCTGGTGCTCTGTCTGCCAGTGGCGCTGGGCTGGCTGGCTGGCGACCTGCAAAAAGGTCTGCTGTTCTCATTAGTGCCCGCCTGCTGCAACATTGCCGGTCTGGATACCCCGCATAAACGCTTCTTCAAACGCCTGATTGTTGGCGGCAGCCTGTTTGCCCTCGGCAGCTTTCTGATGCAGTGGCTCACCCTGCATGCTATTCCGCTGCCGCTCATCCTGTTTGCCATGCCCTTATTGCTCGGCGTTACCGGGGAGATCAGCCCGCTGCATGGTCGTCTGCTGCCCGGCACCCTGATTGCCGCCATCTTTACCCTGAGCCTGATTGGCCGCATGCCAATCTATGTCCCCCCGCTGCTCTATATCGGTGGCACGCTGTGGTACGGGCTGTTTAACTGGTTCTGGTTCTGGCTGTGGAAAGAGCAGCCGATGCGCGAAAGCCTGAGCCTGATCTACCGCGAGCTGGCTAACTACTGCGACGCAAAATATACCCTGCTGACGCAGCTGACCGATCCGGAAAAGGCGCTGCCGCCGCTACTGGCCCGTCAGCAGAAAGTGGTCGATCTGATTAACACCTGTTATCAGCAGATGCATATGCTGTCGGCAAGCCGCGATCACAGCCATAAACGGCTGACGCGCGCCTTTCAGGTGGCGCTGGATCTGCAGGAACATATCTCGGTCAGCCTGCATCGGCCGGAAGAGGTACAGAAACTGGTCGAACAGAGCCACGCCGAAGCGGTGATCCGCTGGAATGCCAAAACCATCTCGGCCCGGTTGCGGGTGCTGGCGGATAACATTCTCTATCACCAGCTACCCGATCGCTTTGCGATGGATAAACAGCTCGGCGCGCTGGAGAAAATCGCCCATCAGCATCCCGACAATCCGGTGGGTAACTTCTGCCTTTACCACTTCAACCGCATCGCGCGGGTTCTGCGCACCCAGAAACCCCTTTATCAGCGTGATCTGATGGCTGATCGCCAGCGCCGTCTGCCGCTGTTACCGGCGCTGCGCAGTTATCTCTCGTTCCGCTCATCGGCCCTGCGCACTGCCGGCCGGTTTGCGGTGATGCTGATGCTGGGCAGCGCGCTGGCGCTGTTCTTCAACATCCCCAAACCCTACTGGATCCTGATGACCATCATGTTCGTCAGCCAGAACGGCTACAGCGCTACCCGTGTCCGCATTCAGCACCGGGCGCTGGGCACTTTTGCCGGTCTGGTGATCGCGGCTGCCACGCTGCGCATGGCGGTGCCAGAGTCGCTGGTACTGCTGATCATGCTGGCGATTACCTTTATCAGCTATCGCTTTACCCGCCAGTTCTATGGCTGGTCGATGATTGGTTTTACGGTCACGGCGGTTTACTCGCTGCAATTGCTGTCGCTGAATGGCGCGCAGTTTCTGCTGCCGCGACTCATGGATACGCTGATGGGTTGTCTGATCGCTTTTGGCGGGATGCTCTGGCTGTGGCCGCAGTGGCAGAGCGGCCTGCTGCGGCAGAACGCCCATGACGCACTGGAAACCTATCAGGATGCGCTACGGCTGTTGCTGGGTGACGAACAGTCACCAGAGAAACTGGCTTATCAGCGCGTGAAGGTCAATCAGGCACACAATGCGCTGTTTAACTCACTGAATCAGGCGATGCAGGAACCCGCGTTCAACTCCCGCTATCTGAGTGATATGCGGCTCTGGGTCACGCACAGTCAGTTTATCGTCGAACATATCAACGCTATGACGATTCTGGCGCGGGAGCACACCATGCTCACTGCCTCGCTGGCTGAGCGTTACCTGCAATCCTGTGAAATCGCGCTGCAGCGGTGTCAGCAGCGGCTGGAATATGATGGTGAAAGCTCACAGGTTAACCTGCTGGATGACCTGGAAAATATCAGTGAGGGACCGATCACGGTGGTGGAGCAGCATGTACGGCGCATTCTCGATCATCTGAGCGTGATGTACACCATTTCATCGCTGGCGTGGAACCAGCGGCCGCAACATGGCCGCTGGCTGATCAGACGCTTACGTAAAAACTAAGCTAGCCGTTGAGCACGTTGCCGACGGCCGTGGCGAAGCGGCTCATGCCCTCTTCGATGTCGGCAGGCTCAATGATCAGTGACGGGGCAAAACGCATCACGTCGGTTCCGGCAACCAGCACCATCACGCCTTCTGCGGCCGCGGCATTCAGGATGTCGCGTGCTTTACCGGCATGCTGCGGTTTCAGCGCCGCGCCAATCAGCAGACCCTTGCCGCGAATATCGCTGAAGAGATCATACTTCGCATCGATGGCCTGCAGCGCCGTGACAAAGTGCTGACGACGTGTCTCAACGCCTGCCAGCACGTCCGGCGTATTGATAATATCAAGCGCGGTTTCGGCGATGGCGCAGGCGAGTGGATTGCCGCCATAGGTGGTGCCATGCACGCCCGGCGCCATGGTCGAGGCGATATCGTTAGTGGTCAGCATGGCGCTGACCGGGAAACCGCCGCCCAGCGCTTTGGCTGAGGTCAGAATATCGGGCTGGACGCCATAATGCTCATAGGCGAACAGCTTGCCGCTGCGCCCCATGCCGCTCTGCACTTCATCCAGCACCAGCAGCGCCTGATGCTGATCGCAAAGCTCACGCAGTCCCTGCATAAATTCCTGCGTTGCGGGCACGACGCCGCCCTCACCCTGAATCGGTTCAACCACAATGGCGCAGGTGTGATCGTCAATCACCGCTTTCACTGCGTTCAGGTCATTGAATGGCACATGGACGATATCCGCCGGTTTAGGCCCGAACCCGTCAGAATATTTTGGCTGTCCGCCGACCGTGACGGTAAACAGCGTCCGGCCATGAAAGGCGTTATGAAAGGCGATGATCTTACTTTTGAACGGGCTGTGACGTTTGCATGCGTAGTAGCGCGCCAGCTTAAAAGCGGCTTCGTTGGCTTCGGCCCCGGAGTTAGCGAAGAAGACCCGCTCAGCGAAGGTCGCCTGAATTAACTTACTGGCAAGACGCAGCGCCGGTTCGTTGGTGAAGACGTTGCTGGTATGCCACAGCGTCTCGCCCTGACTTTTCAGCGTCTCCACCAGCGCAGGATGGCAGTGTCCTAGTGCGGTGACGGCGATACCACCTGAGAAATCGATATACTCTTTGCCCTGCTGATCCCATACACGACTGCCCTTGCCTTTTACCGGCACGAACTGCGCAGGTGCATAAACAGGCAAAATAACGTTATCGAACGTCTCCCGCGTGACCGCAATTTTTTCCGCTGCCATTGATGACCCCATTTAGATGATTGATGTGCAACTTTGAAATAATAATCACAAAATATGCATAAAAAATCACTCAAAGGCAACTTATTGCTCAAGGAAATTACGCAGCAGCTGATGTCCCTGCTCGCTGAGAATGCTTTCGGGATGGAACTGCACGCCTTCCAGCGCCAGGGTTTTATGGCGGAATCCCATAATTTCGTCAGGCTCGCCGTCACGCACCGTCCAGGCAGTCACCTCGAATGCATCAGACAGGGAGTCGCGCTGTACAATCAGCGAATGGTAGCGGGTTACAGTAAGCGGATTATTCAGATTGCGGAACACGCCCTGGCCGGTGTGCTGAATCGCAGAGGTTTTGCCGTGCATCACCTGACGCGCACGCACGACCTGCGCGCCATACGCCTGCGCAATTGCCTGATGGCCCAGGCAGACGCCCAGCACCGGCAGCTGACCGGCGAAATGCCGGATCGCCGCCAGTGAAATACCTGACTCCGACGGCGTGCAGGGACCAGGCGAGATCACCAGATGAGTCAGCGGTAATGCCGCCATCTGCTCCAGCGTGATGGCATCATTGCGCACCACCTGAACCTGCGCGCCCAGCTCGCAGAAATATTGATAAAGATTCCAGGTAAAGGAGTCGTAATTGTCGATAAGCAGCAGCATGGCCAGTCCAGAATAGTTACCCGCGCCGCTATTCTACGCGGTTAAGCCGCCTCGCTCACCACTTTCGCAAATACCTGCTCCAGCAGAGTCAGGTCTCCGGCCACACCGGCCTGATTCGCCGCTTTCCAGCTCTCAGCGTCCGTCTCTTCCCAGGAGAGCAGATAACCGGCATGCAGCGCCAGCTGTTCAAAGAAAATCCGCTGCGCCCGACCATTGCCGTGGCGGAAAGGATGCAACATATTGATTTCGCAATAGTAGTGGGCAACACGCTCAATAAACGCGTCACGCGGCAGGTCAGCGAGTCCCTTCTCCTCCTCCAGCGCGGCCATCAGGGCGTTACCTTCCTTTTCGATATATTCGAAATGACAGAACGGCGTCTCATCGCGCCAGATATCGATGGTGCGCAGTTCACCAGCCCAGCTGTAGACGTCCTGAAACAGCGTACGGTGGATCTGGCGCAGGTAAGGCAGTCCAGGATTACGGGGGCCAAGCTCCAGCGTGGCGGCACGCGCCGCACTGAAGCTCAGCTCCGCCTTACGCAGCTGCGCGGCATCGTGAATATCGGGCAGGTTTTTTAGCACATTGTCATGCTGCCACAGATAGGGATCCTGGCTGACGGCGGTATTAGAGTCCATATTGCCTCCTCAGTGACGCCAGACGTGCGGCCGCATCATCGCTGTTTACGCTGGTTTCATTTGGCGTAAAGCCTTCCAGCCGACAGCTGGCCTGATAGCTGGCGCTACGCCGCTGTCGCCACAGGGTGACCTTCTGTTTTTCGGTGAGTTTGTTCGCCATGCCGCCTCCTGCTCAGGTTTTTGCCCTAAGTATAAGAGCAAATTCTGGCTTTGCCGGATGCGGCAGGCGGTCGCCATCCGCAGATGGCGACGAACGGACTTAAGGCAGGACTTTGGCGGAGAGGATAACTACCGGTTTGGACGGAACATTCTGGTAAGGACCCACATCTTTGGTCGGTACCTGAGAAATTTTTTCAACCACATCCTGACCTTTCACAATCTTACCAAATACGGCATAGCCAAAATCGCGCTGTCCGTGGTCGAGGAATGCATTATCCGCGACGTTGAGGAAGAACTGGCTGGTCGCACTGTCTTTATCGGCGGTACGTGCCATGGAGATCGTGCCGCGCAGGTTACGCAGGCCGTTATCCGCTTCATTCTTGATCGGCGCGTTGGTCTGCTTCTGCTGCATGTCCGTAGTGAAGCCCCCACCCTGCACCATAAAGCCCGGGATCACGCGGTGAAAAATGGTGTTGTTGTAAAAACCGTTGTTGACGTAATCAACGAAGTTTTTCACAGAAACCGGCGCTTTCTGGTTATTCAGTTCGAGTTCGATATTGCCGGCGGAGGTGGTGAGCAGAACGTGGGTGTCACCTTTTGCAGCCAGCGCCTGGGCGGAAACGGAAGAGAGCGCTAACAGGGTGATGGCCGCTGTTAAAGTACGTTTAAACATGAAAGATTCCTTACCTGGGAGAGCGGGCACAAAAACGTGATTGATTGTAAAGAGACTCTATTCCAGGAGCCAGCGTTTTACCTATATTTACGCTGTGACAGCAAATGGGGGGAGCAAACGTTAAACCCCGGCAATTACGTGATTAAAATCACACAACACATGAAATATGGATCTCTGGTTTCACTGGTTGTTTATTAAGATCACGGTTCCGTTTACACTTTCTGACACTTTTTGGCACCCGGTTCTCAACAGGTTCAGAACATGACAAACCGTAATCGTATTGGCCTCACCTGGATAAGCTTCTTCTCCTACGCGCTTACCGGCGCGCTGGTGATCGTTACCGGCATGGTAATGGGCGATATCGCAAAAGATTTCCAGATCCCCATCTCCAGCATGAGTAATACCTTCACCTTCCTCAACAGCGGCATCCTGGCTGCGGTTTTCCTGAACGCCTGGCTGATGGTGATTGTGCCACTGAAGCGTCAGCTGATTTTCGGCTTCGTCCTAATGGTACTGGCGATAATCGGGTTGATGACCAGCCGCGATCTGACCGTCTTCTCGCTCTGTATGTTTGTGCTGGGCGTGGTCAGCGGCATTACCATGTCGATCGGCACCTTCCTGATCACCCATATGTATGAAGGCCGTCAGCGTGGTTCACGCCTGCTGTTTACCGACTCCTTCTTCAGCATGGCGGGCACGCTGTTTCCGGTGCTGGCAGGGATTCTGCTGGCGCGTCAGCTGCCGTGGTACTGGGTCTACGTCTGCATCGGCTTTATCTACGTCGCGATCTTCATCATGACGCTGTTTGTTGAATTCCCGGTGCTGCGTAAGCCTGAAAACAGCCCGACAGTTGAGAAAGAAAAATGGGGTGTGGGCGTGCTGCTGCTGGCAGTGGCGGCGCTCTGCTACATTCTGGGCCAGCTTGGCTTTATCTCCTGGGTGCCGGAATATGCCACCAAAGTCATGGGCATGAATATTAATGATGCCGGACAACTGGTGGGCAGCTTCTGGACCGCTTATATGGTGGGTATGTGGGCCTTCAGCTTCCTGCTGCGCTTCTTCGATCTGCAACGCATTCTGATGGTGCTGGCGGGACTGGCTACCGTGCTGATGTACTGGTTCGTCAGCAGCCAGGATGCCAGCATGCTGAAGTGGATCATTATGGTGTTGGGCTTCAGCTCCAGCGCGATTTACACCACCATCATCACGCTCGGCTCGCTGCAGACCAAAGTGGCGTCACCGAAGCTAGTGAACTTCATTCTGACCTGCGGTACCGTCGGCACCATGCTGACCTTCGTGGTGACCGCGCCGATTGTCGAGAAGAGCGGCGTGCACACGGCACTGGCCACCGCCAATGGCCTCTACGCGGTGGTGTTTGTGATGTGTGTCCTGCTGGGGCTGGTCACTAAACATCGCTCGCACGGTCACGTTACGCATTAATCATTCAGGGCGGCGATTGATCGCCGCCCTGCTGTTTAACGCCGGAAGTCTATACGCTCCCGCTCCCGCCAGTAAATCTCGCTTTCTGCAGGCTTCGTCTCTGCCACCACGATGCCGCGACGCAGTGAATAGCGCACCGGAACCTGCCTTCTTACCGCATCAAAACCACTCTCTGCCGGCAGAATAATCAGACTGGCATCGTTACCGGTCTGAATGCCATAGCCTGACAGCTGCAGCGACTTCGCGCTGTTATGCGTAATCAGATCCAGACCCGCATCAATCTGCTCATAGCCCATCAACTGACAGACGTGTAAGCCCATATGCAGCACCTGCAGCATGCTGGCGGTGCCCAGCGGATACCAGGGATCGAACACATCGTCGTGGCCGAAACAGACGTTAATCTCCGCCTCCAGCATCTCTTTCACCCGCGTAATGCCGCGCCGCTTAGGGTAGGTATCAAAGCGGCCCTGCAGGTGAATATTGACCAGCGGATTCGCGACAAAATTAATGCCCGACAGCTTAAGCAGTCGAAACAGTCGTGAGGTATACGCGCCATTGTAAGAGTGCATCGCGGTGGTATGACTGGCCGTCACGCGCGCGCCGTTGCCATCGCGATGCGCCAGCGCCGCCACGGTTTCCACAAAGCGCGACTGTTCATCATCGATCTCATCGCAGTGAACATCGATCAACCGATCATAGCGGTTAGCCAGCGCAAAGGTTTTATGCAGCGACTCAACGCCATATTCACGGGTGAATTCGTAATGCGGAATCGCGCCGACCACATCCGCGCCCAGCCGCAATGCCTCCTCCAGCAACGCTTCACCGTTGGGATAAGAGAGAATGCCCTCCTGGGGAAAAGCAACAATCTGGATAGTGATCCACGGCGCCATCTCTGCCTTTAGCTCCAGCATCGCTTTAAGCGCCGTCAGTGACGGGTCAGAAACGTCAACATGGGTACGGACAAACTGAATGCCGTTGGCAATCTGCCACTTCAGCGTCTGCATCGCCCGCCGCTTAACATCTTCATGACTGAGCATGGCTTTGCGTTCAGCCCAGCGCTCAATGCCTTCAAACAGCGTCCCGGACTGGTTCCACGCGGGTTCGCCAGCGGTCTGGGTCGTATCCAGATGAATATGCGGCTCAATAAAAGGCGCGCAGGCTAAGCCACCCTCGCCGTCCAGCGATTCATCCGCCGGTGAAGCGTGCTGCGGCTGGGCTGAGAGCCGGGCAATTTTGCCATCGGCGATGGCGATCTGCCATAACCCATCCCGCCAGGGTAAACGCACGTTATTGATCCACTTAGGTGACATCATTGCCGACTCCTTTTCCGGTTTTGTGTTTTAAAACTAACACGATTCAGGTGACCCGCCGCAAGCCCGAATAATCAGCGGGTTATCCGAACCAGAAAAAATTATTTCAAATCAACCATATACCTCTTAATAGGTATATGGCGTCGTGGTTGATGTATATCAATAAGTGCCGGAAACGGCGCGCTATTGTAGCCGCAGATATCGCAAATTTGAGGCAAAAATGAGCAAGCACAATGTCGTCGTTATCGGTAACGGCATGGTCGGCCACCGCTTCATAGAAGAATTACTAGAGAAAGCGGAACCTGACCAGTTTTCGCTGACCGTCTTTTGTGAAGAACCCCGTGTCGCCTATGATCGTGTCCACCTGTCCGCCTACTTTTCCCATCACACCGCTGAAGAATTGTCGCTGGTTCGTGAAGGCTATTACGACAAACATCAGGTCAATCTGCTGCTGGGTGAACGCGCCATCACGATCAACCGTGATGAGAAGCTCATTCACTCCAGTACCGGTCGCGCGGTGCATTACGATACGCTGATTTTTGCCACCGGCTCTTATCCGTGGATCCCGCCAATCAACGGTGCTGAAGGCAGCGACTGCTTTGTCTATCGCACCATCGAGGATCTCAACGCCATCGAAGCCTGTTCGCGCCGCAGCAAACGCGGTGCGGTGATTGGCGGCGGCCTGCTGGGGCTGGAAGCGGCGGGCGCACTGAAAAATCTGGGCATTGAAACCCACGTTATTGAATTTGCGCCGGTGCTGATGGCGGAGCAGTTAGATCAGCAAGGCGGTGAGCAGTTACGCCGCAAGATTGAGCAGATGGGTGTGCGGGTCCATACCGGTAAAAATACCCGACAGATTGTGCATCACGAGCACGGCGGCAAAACGCTGCAGTTTGCTGATGGCAGCGCGCTGGAGGTCGATTTTATTGTCTTCTCGACCGGTATCCGGCCGCAGGACAAGCTGGCGAAGCAGTGTGGATTAGCACTGGGTCCGCGCGGCGGCATTGCCATTGATGACCAGTGCCGGACCAGCGATCCCACCATTTACGCCATCGGTGAGTGCGCTGCCTGGCAGAATCGTGTCTATGGCCTGGTGGCGCCGGGATACAAAATGGCCCAGGTCGCCAGCGACCATCTGCTGGGCCGCGACAATGCGTTTACCGGCGCGGACATGAGCGCCAAACTGAAGCTGCTGGGTGTCGATGTCGGCGGCATTGGCGATGCGCGCGGCACTACGCCAGGCGCTCGCAGCGTGGTCTGGCTGGATGAGAGCAAATCGATCTACAAACGCCTGATTATCAGTGAAGATCAGAAAACCCTGCTGGGTGCCGTACTGGTGGGCGACACCAGCGACTATGGCAACCTGCTGCAGCTGGTGCTGAATGGTATTCCGCTGCCTGCTAATCCGGAAGCGCTGATTCTGCCAGCCGGCAGCGGTGATAAACCGGCCATCGGCGTCGATTCTCTGCCTGATACCGCACAAATCTGCTCCTGTTTTGACGTCAGTAAAGGCGACATCATTAAGGCGGTTCAGGGTGGCTGTCATACCGTGGCAGCACTGAAAAGCAGCACCCGTGCCGGCACCGGTTGCGGTGGCTGTATCCCACTGATCACCCAGGTTCTCAACAGTGAACTCAGCCGTCAGGGCATTGAGGTCAATAATCATCTTTGCGCCCACTTCGCCTGGTCACGCCAGGAGCTTTATCACCTGATTCAGGTAGAGGAGATTAAAACCTTTGACGAACTGCTGGCCCGCTATGGTCAGGGTTACGGCTGTGAAGTGTGCAAGCCGGTGGTTGGCTCACTGCTCGCCTCCTGCTGGAATGAGTATGTGCTCAAGCCCCAGCACGCGCCGTTACAGGACAGCAACGACCTCTATCTTGGCAACATCCAGAAAGATGGCACCTACTCGGTGATCCCGCGCTCGCCCGGCGGTGAAATCACGCCTCAGGGACTGAAAGTGATTGGCGAGATCGCCGAGCGCTATCAGCTCTACACCAAAATTACCGGCTCTCAGCGCATCGGTCTGTTTGGCGCGCAGAAAGACGATCTGCCCGCCATCTGGTCACAGCTGATCGACGCCGGATTTGAAACCGGCCAGGCCTACGCCAAGGCGTTACGGATGGCGAAAACCTGTGTTGGCAGCGCCTGGTGCCGTTATGGCGTGGGTGACAGCCTCGGCTTCGGCGTGATGCTGGAGAACCGCTACAAAGGCATCCGTACGCCGCATAAGATGAAGTTTGGCGTCTCTGGCTGCACCCGCGAATGTGCGGAAGCACAGGGCAAGGATGTCGGCATTATCGCGACGGAAAAAGGGTGGAACCTCTACGTCTGCGGCAACGGCGGCATGAAACCGCGCCATGGCGATCTGCTGGCGGCCGATCTCGATCAGCAGACGCTGGTCACCTATCTCGACCGTTTCATGATGTTCTATATCCGCACCGCCGACAAACTGCAGCGCACCTCGCTGTGGCTGGAGAGTCTGGAAGGCGGCATCGACTATCTGCGTAAGGTGATCGTGGATGACAAACTTGGCCTCAACAGCCAGATGGAGCAGCAGCTGGCCGCCCTGCGTACCAGCGTCAGCTGCGAATGGAAAGCGACGCTGGAAGATAAGGATCACCTGACGCGCTTTGCCCACTTTATCAACTCGCCGCAGCGCGATCCTGGCGTGCAGCGGGTGGCGGAGCGCGACCAGCACCGCCCGGCACGCGCCGATGAACGCATTGCCGTGACCCTGATTGAGGAGACCGAATCATGAGCCAGTGGAATCCGGTGTGTCCGCTGACGCAGATCCTGCCCGCTACGGGCGTCTGCGCGCTGGTCAGAGGCCAGCAGGTTGCTATCTTCCGTCCCCGCAACGATGAGCAGCTCTATGCCATCAGCAATATCGATCCTTTTGCCGGTGCCAGCGTGCTGTCACGCGGCATTATTGCTGAACATCAGGATGCGCTCTGGGTTGCCAGCCCGCTGAAAAAGCAGCGTTTCCGTCTTAGCGATGGCTACTGCATGGAGGATGAAACGCGCTCCGTGGCGGCCTGGCCGGTGCGGGTCAATGCCGGACAGGTCGAAGTCTGCCTGTAACTCCCGTCAACAGCCCGCCTCCGCGGGCTTTTTTAAGGACGTCTGATGGACTACTTCCCCTTGTTCTGCCGCCTGCAGGGCCGACGCTGCCTGCTGGTCGGCGCAGGTGACGTGGCTGAGCGGAAAGCCCGCCTGCTGCTGGAGGCCGGCGCCGAACTGCTGGTCGGTGCCCTTGATTTCTCCCCCGCCTTCCGGCAATGGGCGCAGCAGGAAACCGTCACGCTGCTGCCAGGGGCGTTTGATCCGCACTGGCTCACCGGCTGCTGGCTGGTGGTCGCCGCGACCAGCGACGATGCGGTTAATCAGCAGGTAGCTGAAGCCGCCGAAAAACAGCAGATCTTCTGCAACCTGGTGGATGCGCCGCAGCAGGCCAGCGCCATTATGCCGTCGATCATCGATCGTTCCCCGCTGATGGTCGCCGTCTCTTCCGGTGGACGCGCGCCGGTACTGGCGCGCCTGTTGCGGGAGAAGCTGGAGGCTATGCTGCCGCAACACCTTGGCCAGCTGGCGCAGCTGGCAGGCACCCTGCGCACGCGGGTTAAACAACAGTTCAGCTCTGTCAGTGCCCGCCGCCACTTCTGGGAGCGCTTCTTTAACAGCGAGCGGCTGGCCCAGACGCTGGCCAACGGCGACAGTGAACGCGCGGAGCAGATTACCGGCCAGCTCTTTAAGTCTGACCTTCGCCAACAGGGTGAAGTGGCGCTGGTCGGTGCCGGTCCGGGTGATGCCGGATTACTGACCCTGAAAGGCTTACAGCTAATCCAGCAGGCAGACGTCATCGTCTATGACCGGCTGGTCTCTGATGAGATCCTGAATCTGGTGCGCCGCGATGCCGAGCGCATTTTTGTCGGGAAACGCGCCGGACATCACTGCGTGCCGCAGGATGAGATCAACCAGCTGCTCTGCGAACAGGCGCAGCGGGGAAAACGCGTAGTGCGGCTGAAAGGCGGCGATCCCTTTATCTTTGGTCGCGGCGGTGAAGAGCTGGAAGCGCTGGCGCAGCTGCAGATTCCGTTCAGCGTGGTGCCGGGGATCACCGCCGCATCGGGCTGTGCAGCTTACAGCGGTATTCCCCTGACCCACCGCGATCATGCGCAGAGTGTCAGACTGGTTACCGGACATCTGCAGAAAGAGGGCACGCTCGCCTGGCAGACGCTGGCGGCGGAACAGCAGACGCTGGTCTTTTATATGGGGCTCACGCAGGCCGGCGAGATTCAGCAGCAGCTGATAAAGCACGGTATGCGCAGCGATATGCCGGTGGCGCTGGTGGAAAACGGCACCACTACGCGTCAACGCGTGGTCACCGGGACACTGAGCGAGCTGGAAGCGTTAGCCGGTCAGGTAACCAGTCCCAGCCTGATGATCATCGGCAGCGTGGTGAGTCTGCGTGGCAGCCTGCGCTGGTTCTGAGTCCTGCAAATAAAAACGGCGGGCACAATGCCCGCCGTCCTGGTTGTCTGCTCAGCCATTACGGCATCGCGACAAAGCCTACCGCCTGATAGACCTTCTTTAGCGTTTCCTGTGCCTGTGCGCGTGCTTTGGCCGCGCCATCACGCATCACCTGCTCCAGCAGTGCCTCATCGTTGCGGAAGCTGTGATAACGCTCCTGCAGCTCAGAGAGCATACCCGACACGGCATCGGCTACTGCGCCTTTCAGGTGGCCATACATCTTGCCTTCGAACTCCAGCTCCAGCTCGGCGATGGTTTTACCGGTCACGCCCGACAGAATATCCAGCAGGTTAGAGACGCCTGCTTTCTCTTTGATGTCGTAGCGCACCACTGGCGGCTCTTCAGAATCGGTGACGGCGCGTTTAATCTTCTTCACGACCGCTTTCGGATCTTCCAGCAGGCCGATCACGTTATTGCGGTTATCGTCAGACTTGGACATCTTCTTCGTCGGTTCCAGCAGCGACATCACGCGTGCGCCAGACTTCGGAATGAACGGCTCTGGCACCCGGAAGATATCGCCATAAATCGCATTGAAGCGATGCGCGATATCGCGGCTCAGCTCCAGATGCTGCTTCTGATCTTCACCCACCGGCACCTGGTTGGTCTGATAGAGCAGAATGTCAGCCGCCATCAGCACCGGATAGTCGAACAGACCGGCGTTGATGTTCTCTTCGTAACGCGCTGATTTATCCTTGAACTGCGTCATGCGGCTCAGTTCACCGAAGTAGGCGTAGCAGTTCAGGATCCAGCTCAGCTGCGTGTGCTCTGGCACATGCGACTGAACAAAGATGGTGCTTTTTTGCGGGTCGATACCACAGGCCAGATAGAGCGCCAGCGTGTCCAGCGTCGCTTTACGCAGTGCAACAGGATCCTGACGCACGGTGATCGCGTGCAGATCAACGATGCAATAAATGCAGTGGAAATCATCCTGCATCTGCACCCACTGACGCAGCGCTCCCATATAGTTGCCAATGGTCAGTTCGCCGGACGGCTGTGCGCCGCTGAAAACGATGGGTTTCATACTTAAGTCCTGATATTTACAGCCCCAGAGCGGGCAAAAGTTCGTCGAAAGAGTCGAGGGTTAAATCGGGCTGGCTGGTGGCAATCGGCTCGCCATAGTTATAGCCAAAGGTCATGCCGATATTGGGTACGCCCGCCGCCTGTGCCGCCTGGATATCATTGCGTGAGTCGCCGACAAACAGCAACTCATTCGGCAACACACCAAAGGTACCCAGCACCATAAAGATTGCCGCAGGATGCGGTTTTTTAACCGGCACATCGTCGCCACCGATAATCAGCGAAAACGCATCAGCAATGCCAAGCGAATCCAGTAGCGGTGCCACAAACGGCGTCGGCTTGTTGGTGACTATCGCCATCGGCAGCCCGGCAGCCTTTAATGCGGCCAGCGTCTGCTTTACCTGTGGAAACAGCGTACTGCCTGCATCCACGGTATCGGCATAATGCCGGTCAAACAGCGCCCGCGCATCACGCTGCTCTTCCGGCTGCGGCTCACGGCCCAGCGCGAAGGTCAGCGCACGGGCCATCATGATATCCGCTCCGTTGCCAATCCAGGTTGAGACACGCTCAAGGCCCGCCTGCGGCAGACGGAGATCGTTCAGCGTGCGATCAATCGCATCGGCCAGGCCGGGTGCGCTATCCACCAGTGTCCCATCAAGATCAAACGCCAGCGCACGAATATCAGTGAAATGAGCCATTGGCCTTCTCCAGTTCGTTGCGCATATCGTCGATCACTTTTTTATAGTCAGGGTGACCGAAGATCGCGGAACCGGCGACAAACATGTCGGCACCAGCGGCGGCAATCTGGCCAATATTGTCGATCTTCACGCCGCCATCCACTTCAAGACGAATGCTGTAACCGCTCTGATCGATACGCCTGCGCGCTTCACGCAGTTTATCCAGTGTGCCAGGAATAAATGACTGACCGCCAAAGCCGGGGTTCACTGACATCAGCAGAATGATATCCAGCTTATCCATGACGTAATCGAGGTAGCTCAGCGGGGTCGCCGGGTTAAACACCAGACCCGCTTTGCAGCCATGCTCTTTAATGATTTGCAGGGTGCGGTCAACGTGTTCGCTGGCTTCGGGATGAAAGGTGATGTAGGTGGCACCCGCTTTGGCGAAATCAGGGATCAGCGCATCTACCGGCTTCACCATCAGATGCACATCGATGGGGGCAGTGATGCCATAGTCGCGCAGTGCTTTCAGCACCATCGGACCCATGGTCAGATTAGGCACGTAGTGGTTGTCCATCACGTCGAAGTGAACCACGTCACCTCCGGCCGCCAGCGCTTTGGCTGTGTCTTCGCCCAGGCGAGCAAAGTCCGCCGAAAGGATTGAAGGGGCCAGCAAATATTGTTTCATCCGATTCTCCCACTGTTGTGCGCCAGCACGCAGGCTGGCGTAATGCGTTGGTCGCGGACGAAACAGACTAGCTATAAAGTGCCAGCAGTTCGTCGACCTTGGTGCGACCCGTTATGCTTCGGCTGATAGAACGCCGGGCTTTGACCACATGTAACTCTGCATCCTGATACCATAAACGCGTCAGTGCAGTGTCGTGGTTAGAAATCAGTACCGGAATCCGGTTCTCCGACGAAGCCAGCTTTGCCGCTAACGCCGCCAGGTTCTCCTGCTCACGCAGGCTGAAGCTGTTGGTGTGATAAGCCGTGAAATTGGCCGTTGCCGACAGCGGCGCATAAGGCGGATCGCAATAGACTACCGAGCCTTTACCGGCATTGGTCAGGGTAACATCGTACGATTCACAGACAAACGTCGCTTTTTGCGCACGCTCGGCAAACCATAACAGTTCTGCTTCCGGAAAGTAGGGTTTACGATAGCGGCCAAACGGCACGTTGAACTCGCCACGCAGGTTATAGCGACAGAGGCCGTTGTAACAGTGACGGTTCAGATAGAGGAACAACAGCGCGCGCAGGTAGGCGTCGGTGCTGGTGTTAAATTCGGTGCGACGCTGGTAATAACAGATCTCGTTGTTACTTTCCGGCGTAAACAGCAGCTGCGCGTCACGGATGAAATCCGCCGTGCGCGTTTTAACAATGTTATAGAGATTAATCAGGTCACTGTTGATATCGGCCAGATGGTAGCGATCAAATTCAGTGTTCAGAAACACTGAACCCGCGCCAACAAAGGGTTCTACCAGACAGTCGCCTTGCGGCAGATGGCGATGGATCTCTTCTACTAAGGGAAATTTTCCCCCTGCCCATTTCAGGAAAGCGCGATTTTTTTTCATGCTGTCGTGGTTATTACATCTTATTGTGAGGCTGTGGCTGGACCGACAGCAGATCTGCGCTTAAAACGGGGCCAGAAACTGGCCCCACATCCGCTATTGGCTGGCTTCTTTCTTCACCTGGCTTACTGGTTTAACCCACGGGTTCTTCGCACGCACTTCGGCAGGCAGTGAGGCTACCGCGCGTTTGGCATCAGCCGGTGTGGCATAGGAACCACTCACCAGCACGTACCACGGCTGACCGTTACGGGTGGTTTTGTAGACGTGATACCCACTCAGATTCTGCTGCTTAGCCCAGGCATTCAGGCTTTCCGCCTTCGATGCACCGCTCAGCTGCAGGGTATAGCTGCCGCCGGGCAATGATTTGCTGGCTGAACTGCTGCCTGCCGCCGCAGTGGCCGGAGCAGAAGGGGCTGGCGTACGTGCTGGCGTGGTATGCGTTTTGCTGTCACGGGTTGCAGGCTTCGAGGCAGTTTTATGCGATGAATCGTGCGCCGGACGGGCAGAACCGTTTGATTTGTTTGGCGTCTGACGGCCTGCAGGGGCCGTAACCGGATTCGCAGCCGTTCCGGCATTGCCGCTGACCGTGGCAGGCGCCGTTGGCAGTGAACTGCCACCCTGCGTGCCCACCGCGGCACTGTCGACCTGCTGCTGCTGATTACTCAGCGCGCTGTTGAGATCGCCCGGCAGCGTGACACGCTGCTGATTCGCTGGCGTCTCAACAGGGGCTGCCTGCGTAGGTGTTGAAGCCACAGGCGGCATTGAGACGTCGCGCTGCGGGTCAGATGCAGCATTACCGCTGGTCGCCGCGTTATTTTCGCTGGTAGCTGGCGTGGTCTGCTCGCCTGTCGGCGTCGTCTGTCCACCTGACATGGAAGAGGAGCCGGCCAGGTCGATGTTCTTCTCGCTGCCGGAACCACCGCCAGCGGCAGGCGTATTGCCCGCAGTAGCTGGTTTTTTCTCATCCGGGCCATTCAGCGCTGAACCAATACCCAGTACCAGTAACAGCAGAACCAGGATCCCGACACCCATCATGATGCGCTGGCGCGAAACCGGTATTTTGGCTGCGGGAGACGACTTACGAGGGCGCGAGGGACGGCGATCGCTGGCGTCAGGTTTTAACTCATCTTCCGGTTTAAACTCATCCATTTTGCCTCCTCCGTAAAGCGGCATTCCGCACTGCGCACCCTGCGCGCCGCGTCACCACTCAACTGCTTAATCTCAGGATTGCTGACAATCATTAATTGCAGCCAGCACCATATCATGTGCCACGCCACCACGCACTTCAGAGCGGCCAATCGACAGCGGGAGTACCAGCCGCAATTCGCCCGCCAGAACTTTCTTATCGCGCATCATGTGCGGCAGATACATCTCCGCACTCATCGCCTCCGGCCCATGCACCGGCAAACCGGCACGCAGGAACAGGGCAATAATGCGGTCCGTCTCCTGCGCCTGGAACTGCCCCAGGCGTTCAGCCGTGCATGCCGCCATCACCATGCCCGCTGCAATCGCTTCACCGTGCAGCCAGTTGCCATAGCCCATATGTGCTTCAATCGCATGACCAAAAGTATGGCCCAGATTCAGCAACGCCCGCTGACCGTTTTCACGCTCATCGGCGGCCACGACTTCGGCTTTCAGTTCACAGCAGCGACGAATGCAGTACGCCAGCGCCTGTTCATCCAGCGCCAGCAGGGCATCAAGATTCTGCTCCAGCCACTGGAAAAACGCACCGTCGAGGATGATGCCGTACTTAATCACTTCCGCCAGACCCGACGCCAGTTCGCGCGCGGGCAGCGTCTGCAGACAGGCAGTATCAATCACCACCGACGCGGGTTGATAAAACGCGCCGATCATGTTTTTGCCCAGCGGATGGTTAACGGCCGTTTTGCCGCCAACCGAAGAGTCGACCTGCGACAGTAAGGTGGTTGGTACCTGAATAAAGCGTACGCCACGCTGATAACTGGCCGCAGCAAAACCGGTAAGATCGCCAATAACGCCGCCGCCTAAGGCGATAAGCGTCGTATCACGACCGTGCGGCTTTTGCAGGAGCGCGGTAAAAACCTGATCCATCACGGCCAGCGTCTTATATTGCTCGCCGTCGGGTAAGATCACCTGATCCACTTTTACACCTGCCGCCGTCAGCAGCGCCGTCAGCTGGTCAAGATAAAGCGGAGCCAGCGTCTGGTTTGTCACCACCATGGCGTTTTCGCCCGCGGTTAGCGGCCAAAAAGAAGCCGGATCGTTAAACAGTCCGGCAGCGATAGTGATGGGGTAACTGCGTTCCCCCAGTGAGACGGTGATCTTCTCCATGATGCCCGATACCTGTTAAGGAGCCTTCGAACGTTGGATCAACTTTTTCCAACATGTGGATAATCTGATTCGCCACCACTTTCGCACTCTGATCATCTGTGCGAATGGTTACATCGGCGATCTCTTCGTAGAGCGGGTTACGTTCGCCAGCCAGCGCTTCGAGCACTTCACGCGGCGGTGAATCCACCTGCAGCAACGGACGTTTTTTGTCACGTTGGGTGCGCGCCAGTTGCTTCTCGATGGTGGTTTCAAGATAAACCACAACACCGCGGGCGGAGAGACGATTACGCGTTTCCCGGGATTTGACGGAACCACCGCCTGTCGCCAGGACGATGCCTTGCTTCTCGGTCAGTTCGTTAATGATTTTTTCTTCGCGATCGCGAAAGCCAGCTTCGCCTTCGACATCAAAAACCCAGCCCACATCCGCTCCGGTGCGTCGCTCAATTTCCTGATCGGAATCGAAGAACTCCATGTTGAGTTGCTGAGCCAACTGACGGCCAATAGTGCTTTTGCCGGCACCCATCGGCCCAACCAGAAAGATATTGCGTTTCTCTGCCATTTTGTCGGTATTACTAAGAATTCGTTAATGATACCCCGCGTTCAGCATTTGCTGGCGGGACAGGAACTGAGACCTCATGAGCGTTAGCAAGAGTCAGATGAAAAATTATCTCAACACTCAAGGCTGTTTGGCAACCGATTATATTGCCTTCAGCACATCCATTTCTGAATTGGCCTGTGTTCGCGAAACTGTAACGCGCCAGCGCTGCGTCTTTACAACGCTGCGTACAGAGGAGTTTTCTGATCTGTTTGCCGGGATTTACCCAGCATAGACGGTTACACCGTATTGAAAATCGCTAAACCTTGTAAGCTAATTCCTCTCCTGCGTCAACGCAGATGGCCTTAAGGGACGCATTTTCCGTTTTATCCAGCCGTAAGCGCTGCTTCCCTGACCAATCGCGGCGTAATGAAGATCACCAGCTCTCTTTTTTTGCGCTGATCAGATTGCTGGCGAAACAACCCGCCAATCAACGGTACATTACCCAGTAGCGGCACCTGATTCTGTCCGCGGGTGCGCTGCTGTTGAAAGATACCGCCTAACGCCAGTGTTTGCCCGTCACTGACCGTGACCTGAGTCTCAATTTCCTGTTTATCAATGGATAATATGTCGCTATCGCCGGCTCTGATGCTGCGACCCGGCATATTCTGACTGATATGAATCTTCAGCTGGATGCGGCCATTGCCGGAAATCGTCGGTGTCACCTCCATACCCAGCACCGCTTCTTTAAACTCAATACTGGTGGCACCGCTGTTTCCTGCCGACACCTCATAAGGAATTTCTGTGCCCTGTTTAATCGAAGCGGTCTGCTGATGTGAGGTAAAGAGACGCGGACTGGCGATGATTTCAATCTGGTTCTCCTGCTCCAGCGCACTTAACTCCAGATCCAGAAGCTGCCCCCCGATGCGCGCCAGCGCCATACCCACGCTGATGCCGGGTGAACTCACCGCCAGCGGAACATCCAGCCGGGGATGATGCAGAATATCAGTTACGGCGGCGTCCCCCGCCTGCAATCCCCACTTCACCCCCAGCTCCTGCAGATGCTCCTCGCTGATAGTGACGATGTGGGCTGACAGTTCAATCTGTTCCAGTGGCAGATCCAGCGCCCGTATCCAGCGCTCCGTCTCTTTCAAAGCCGCCGCAGTATCGCGCAGTAACAATGCGTTGGTGCGTTTGTCGACCGTCACGCTACCGCGCGGCGTCATCAGCGACTGACGCTCACTCAGCAGGCTGGCATACACCTCGCTGGCGCTGGCATAACGCAATATCACAGCGCGCTGTTGCAAAGGAACCTGCTGCAACTGTAGCTGCTGCTCAGCCTCACGTGCCTGCTGCTGAGCCTGCTGCCAGCTTTCCGGATAGACCAGCAGGACATTATCCTGTTCAACCAGCGTCAGCTTTGCCATGCGCGCCACCAGGTCGAGCGCCTGATGCCAGGGCAGATTATCCAGCCGCAGCGATAACGAACCTTCAACCTCTGGCGCAATCATCAGATTGATCTGCTGATAGTCAGCCAGCGCCTGCAAAATACGCTCTACCGGTGCGTTATCAAAAGTCAGACTGAGAGGCTCCTCATCAGCGGCGTAAACCGGCAGCAGGCAGCTTAGTAGTAGCAGCAGAGTGGTTATCCTTATCATGCGAACGTCCTTTTAAATAAAATACGGCCTGTTGTGCGTTGCAGCTATTCGGCACCGCTAAGGTGAGGCTGCGGCGAGTCATATCCGCCAGTTGCCAGGGTGCGAATGGAAATGGCTTGCCGGTGCGGGCCGTAACGCTCTCTCCCTGCGGGGTCAGCAGCCAGGCATGGAAATGCGCCTCCCGGCCAATGATCCCCTGCAGACGCCAGTCGGTGAGCGGTTCCACTGATGCCTCACAGACGGAACCGGCAACAGGCCGGAACGGATCGCGCGCCAGTACGCCGCTACAGCACAACAGTAAAATCAGCAGACTATGGCGCATCGTCAGGTTCCAGCCAGAGTTGAGCCTCCAGGTACTGCGGCTGCGCCAGCAGCTGGAAATGCACCGGAAACGGTGCGGAGGCCTGGGCAAGCTCGGCAAAAAGCGACTGGAACGCCGGCCACTGCAGATGCAGCGTCAGCATGCGTGAGGGGGCGTCCGGCTGCCACTCTTCCAGCTGGTTACGGCGTGCCGCCAGGATCTCTTCCACTGCACGGCCCGATGCAGATGCTGATCTCGCCATCTGCATCGACTGCAGCTGCAACTGCAACTGCAACTGCGCATTATCAGGGTTCTGACGCCACTGGTGCTGACGCAGCTGCAGAGTGCGGGTCAACTGCAACAGCCTCTGCTGTTCAGCAATTAGCGCCTGCTGCTGTGGCCGTAACCACAGGATCCAGGAGAGCAGCAGCAGACCGGATAAGAGCGCGGTGAGCGAGCCATAGCGCGCAATAGCGGCCATCTGCCACCAGCGATCCCACCATTCACTCACTGTTCACCTCCTGCATCTCTGCCCGCAGTGAAAACCGATAATGGCCATCAGCCTGACGCTTAACCCCGCCCTGCGTCACCTGACCAAACAGGGCCACGGTGGTTAACTGCTGGCGGAACTGTCGGACTGCCGCGATATCCTGCGCCCGCCCCTCCAGTGTCAGACGGTTGTCGCGCTTCTCCAGCCGGGTCAGCCAGGCGGTGTCGGGCAGTAACGCGGGTAAATCGAGCCAGAACTGCTGCCAGGCGGCCAGTTGTGCAGCCTGCTGGCGATGCCTGGCCTGCTGTTTTTGCACGACCGCGAGCTGCTCCAGTAACTGCTTCTGTTGCGCTAACTGCTGCCCCAGGCTTTCCAGCGCCTGCTGCTGCGCCCTGCTCGCCTGCGCCACCTGCTGACGCATCTGATGGATCCGCCAGGTTTGCTGCATCACCACCAGTAACAGGGTGCCCATCGCCAGTGACAGCATGATCAGGCTCTGTCGCCGCTGCTGTTGCCGACGGCGCTGCCGCCAGGGCAGCAGATTAACCGCGACCATCACTCATCTCCGTCGCGCAGCGCCAGCCCGGCCGCCAGCGCAAAAGCGCCCGGATTCTCCGGCAAAGGTGGCTGCTTATAACGAAACAGATCAAAAGGGGAAAACGCGCTAACGTCTGCGGGCAACGGCGTCTGCTCTGCGGTACACCAGGCGACAGAGCGAGTCCCGGGAAAGGCCTGCTGTTGCAGTGCCTCCAGCGTGGCGGCTTCGCCTGTGTCAGCAGCGGTGTGCGCATCGCTCCAGAGCCAGCGGTTATCCTGCTGCAGAACCAGCACCGCATCGTCCTGCAGCGCTGCCTGGCGGGCTAACCGCTTCAGCGCCTCGGTGGTCAGTTCGAACACCTGCGGCTTTAAACCCGCCTGCAACAGGGGGGCCGCCCACTGGTCGATAATCTCCAGCCGCGCTGCCGTGACGCAGAGCTGACCGCTCTGCGCATCCGGCCGGTAATCCAGCGCCAGCGCAGTAGGCTCCAGCGGAAAGAGACGGCGTGCGGCCGCCTGCACGTAGTGCCCCAGCGCGGGCTCATTCAGCGACTGCGCGGGAAGGGGAAGCTGGCGCTGCAGCACCAGCTGGGCTGGCAGTCCGACCCGCAGCGAATAACGGCGTGGCAATCGCTGACGCCAGGTCGTTAAGGCCGCCAGTAATTCAGGCGAAGATTGCAGCACGCCGTTTCTTAACGTATCTTGCGGCAGCCGCTGCTGCCACCAGTGGCGTAGCTGCCAGCCATCACGACGCGGCTGGAGGGCCAGGGCGCAAATCTGCCTATTCTGAATATCCAGCCCAATTTGCCAGGTATGAAAAGCCATACGCGCGATCTCCTTATCGTCCGGGAAAATGGACATATCAAAGCGTCTGGCTTGCCTTTATACTACCGCGCGGTTGTTTATAAACTGCTCAAACGACAACAGATGGGAAATTCCAGGTGAAGTTCGTAAAGTATTTATTGATCCTTGCAGTGTGTTGCATCCTGTTGGGAGCTGGCTCGATTTATGGTTTATACAAATACATAGAGCCACAGCTGCCCGACGTAAACACGCTGAAAGATGTGCGTCTGCAAACCCCTATGCAGGTTTACAGCGCCGATGGCGATCTGATCGCCCAGTATGGCGAAATGCGCCGTATTCCTTTGACTCTGCAGCAAGTGCCACCTGTGATGGTGAAAGCGTTTATTGCGACCGAAGATAGCCGTTTTTATGAGCACCATGGTGTTGATCCGGTGGGTATTTTCCGTGCGGCCAGCGTTGCGCTGGTCTCCGGTCACGCCTCGCAGGGTGCCAGTACTATCACTCAGCAGCTGGCCCGTAACTTCTTCCTGAGCCCGGAACGCACCCTGATGCGTAAAATAAAGGAAGCGTTCCTGGCGATCCGCATTGAGCAGTTGCTGAACAAAGATGAAATCCTTGAGCTCTACCTGAATAAGATCTACCTCGGCTACCGTGCTTATGGCGTCGGCGCAGCCTCACAGGTCTATTTTGGTAAGCCGGTTGACCAGCTGTCGCTGAGTGAGATGGCGATGATTGCCGGTCTGCCGAAAGCCCCTTCCACCTTTAACCCGCTTTACTCACCGAGTCGTGCCCTGTCGCGTCGCAACGTGGTGCTGGCGCGTATGCTGGATCAGCATTACATCACGCAGCAGCAGTATGATGAGGCGCGTAATACGCCGCTGGTAGCGAAGTATCACGGCCCGGAAATCGCTTTCTCTGCCCCCTATCTCAGCGAGATGGTGCGTCAGGAGATGGTGAAACGCTACGGTGAGAATGCCTACACCGACGGTTACAAGGTCTACACCACCGTAACCCGTCGCCTGCAGGAAGCCGCGCAGACCTCCGTTCGCAATAACGTCATGGCCTACGATATGCGTCATGGCTATCGCGGCCCGACCAGCGTGCTGTGGAAAGTGGGTGAACCGGCCTGGGATCAGACGAAGATTGAAAAAGCGCTGAAGACGCTGCCGGTCTACGGTCCGCTCAATCCGGCAGTCGTAACGGAAGCGCGCAGCGATGAAGCGACCGTGATGCTGAAAGATGGCAGCAATGTGTCGCTGGCATTAGCCGGTGTGCGCTGGGCGCGTCCTTATAAGTCTGACACCGTGCAGGGCCCGACGCCGAAAAGCGTGACGCAGGTATTGCAGGCCGGCCAGCAGATCTGGGTGCGCAAAGTGGGTGATGAGTGGTGGCTGGGCCAGGTGCCGGATGTGAACTCGGCGCTGGTCTCGCTGGATCCGAATGATGGTGCGGTGCGCGCGCTGGTAGGCGGCTTTGCCTTTAACCAGAGCATGTTTAACCGTGCGACCCAGGCGCTGCGTCAGGTCGGCTCTAACATCAAGCCTTTCCTCTATACCGCCGCAATGGATCGCGGGCTGACGCTCGCCTCAATCCTTAACGATGTGCCGATTTCACGCTGGGATGCGGGTGCGGGTGCTGACTGGCGTCCCAAGAACTCCCCGCCAACTTACGATGGTCCGATTCGCCTGCGTCAGGGTTTAGGCCAGTCGAAAAACGTGGTGATGGTGCGTGCGATGCGTGCGATGGGCGTGGATTACGCCGCGGAGTATCTGCAGCGCTTTGGTTTCCCGGCGCAGAACATTGTTCATACTGAATCGCTGGCATTAGGTGCGGCCTCGTTTACCCCGTTACAGGTGGTGCGCGGCTACTCCGTGATGGCGAATGGCGGCTTCCTGGTCGATCCTTACTTCATCACCCGGATTGAGAACGAACAGGGCGGCCTCGTGTTTGAAGAGAAACCGAAGATCGCCTGCCCGCAGTGCAATCTGCCGGTGATTTACGGCGAGACCAAAAAAGCGCTGGCTCTGAATGAAGAGAGCGTCGAGAACGTTGCTGCCTCAAATAACAACCAGAATCAGGCCGTTCCTCAGCCTGAACTGGAGCAGGTTCCCGCTCAGGCACAACAGGGTGAGCAGCAATATGCACCCCACGTGATCAACACCCCGCTCACCTTCCTGATCAAGAGCGCGCTGAACAGTAACATCTTTGGCGAACCGGGCTGGATGGGAACCGGCTGGCGTGCCGGGCGTGACCTCAAGCGTAATGATATCGGCGGTAAAACCGGTACCACTAACAGCTCGAAAGATGCCTGGTTCTCGGGTTACGGCCCTGGCGTGGTCACCTCAGTCTGGATCGGCTTTGATGATGCGCGCCGCAATCTGGGCCGCAGCACGCTCTCCGGCGCCATTCCCGATCAGATTTCGGGCTATGAAGGGGGTGCCAAGAGCGCGCAACCGGCATGGGATGAGTACATGAAGAGTGCGCTGGATGGTGTACCGGTGCAGCCGTTAACGCCGCCGGATGGCGTGGTCACCGTCACTATCGATCGCAGCACTGGCAAGCTGGCAAATGGTGGGGGTAACACCCGTCAGGAGTACTTCATCAATGGCACCCAGCCAACCGAATATTCGGTTCATGATGTGGGTACCACCATTATGGATAACGGTGAGAGTCACGAGCTGTTCTGATGTGATATCTGCAATGTGAAATATCTGAGGCTGGTCACCTGAAGTGATCAGCCTTTTTTATCGGCCCGCTTATCCTGATGAAACACGCGATACTTTTCGTGCCTGAGCGACTTAGTCAACTGGGATGGGGAAAAAGAAAGGTAAAAGCCGGAGAGAGATCATCATTTGTTGCTGAGGAAAATGCCGATCATCCTGAGCGATCGGCATTAAATCAGTCAGATAATATAAAGCAATGTGTATGAAGCGATTCAGAAAGTGAACCTAAAAAAGAATATAGTTATTATATCACTATGATTAGCTTAGTCTTCCCTGGTGTCAGCAAACATAGTTATTGGCATATCAGCTGAACAACGATAACCAGCTTAATATTAATTGCGCTCAATAACAGGAGGGATATTAACTCTTGCGCATCGCTTATCATCATGATAGGAATAGAAAGCCCGATAACCTCTATTTTGATTTAATCACCTATGGATACTTTTATATATGGAAATTAAAGTGGGCCATACACAAGACCCCAAAACTGAAGAGTATATTATTCAGCGACTCTGGCAGCATAATGGACGCTTTGCTGACATCAATATGAAAACGCTGAATGTTATCCTGTATGACGATCAGAAAAATATCCAGGGTGGCCTGTTAGCCCACACCTGGTGTGGCACGCTGGATATTCATTATTTATGGATAGAGGATACCTGGCGCCTGCATGGCACAGGACGTCAGCTGATGCAGGCAGCGGAAGAAGAAGCGCGCAATCGAGGCTGCCATATGTCCGTCGTTGACACGTTAAGTTTCCAGGCTCGTGGTTTTTACGAAAAACTGGGTTATCGCGTCTATGGCGAACAGGATGGATATGCGCAGCGCTACGCACGTTATTATCTGGCAAAAAGATTATAATCGGAATGCTTTCAGCGAGGCGCCATGGACAGCCCATACCGTAGTATTGATGATTTCATTTCTGCATTCGCCACCACCATGGATTTATTACCGACACCCTGGGGTTTCAAGAATGCCGCATCGCAGCATCTTTATATGAATGAAGCTGCAAAAATGTATACTGCTACGCCTAAAAGTTATTTATTTGAGGGAAAAAGAGACAGTGAGTTCCCCACGCGCTGGAGTGATTGCGCCGATGAATTCTGCGAGCATGATCAACAGGTAAAATTGAATAACAGTAGCGTGGCCGTGATTGAAACCCACTACTGGTATGGCAACAATTATCTCACCCCTTTCATCAGCGAGAAATACCCTGTTTTCGACAACCGAAATCAGTGGCTGGGCTGCATCTGGAATGCACGTCCGGTGGATAACCTTACGGCAATGAGTTTTATCGATCCCAAAAAATCCTCTGTACTGACGACGCGCCTGGAACATTCCCTGTTCACCCCCGCCGAACTGGATGTCATTTTCCTGTTGCTACGGCGATTCAGCGCGAAAGAGATCGCCCGCATCTACAACCTCAGCGTAAAAACTATCGGTAACCGCATCACCACGCTTTATCAAAAAGCGGGTGTGCATTCGCTACAACAATTTGAGAGCTACTGTCGTGCGGAGTCACTGGAGAATTATCTGCCAGAGAGGTTTCTCAGCACAGGCGTTATTTATATATAAACCGGTAAGGAAACCATGTTGTGAGTAAATTTGATGATTATCCACTGAGCCCTGTACCTGCAAATAAAAGGCTCTCACTGCTTAGCGTCGCTATTGTGCATATGGGCATGCTGACTGCGCTGGATCAGTTTATGCTTGGCGCGGTTCTGGGCAACAGTATGACGCCGGGCGAGGCGTTTACCGCAATCACTCTGGCCAGCCTGCTATTTGGCGTACTGACCTTCGCGCTCGGCTATGCAGGGATGCGCGAGGGATTGCCGGGCAGTCTGCTGGCTCGCTGGTGTGGTTTTGGTCGCCACGGCTCAGTGTTCATTGGTCTGCTGGTCGCGGTCAGCCTGCTGGGCTGGTTCGGCATTCAGAATGCCGTTTTCGCCCGATCGCTGAGCTATGCCCTTAACGGCAAAATCAGCTTTGCAGAGTCGGCAGCGCTTTCAGGAACCGTGTTGACTTTACTGGTTACCTTTGGCTTTAAGGCGCTGCGCTTTACCGCACGCATTGCGGTTCCGCTCTTCATCGTGCTGGTCGGCTGGATTTTCTGGCACGCTTTCCACGGCCAGTCTGGCCAGATGACGCCGCCGGTTATTGCGAGCGAAACCATTACCGTGAGCGCCGCCATTACCATGGTAATTGGCGGTGCAATCCTGGCCAGTCTGATGACTCCCGACCTGACGCGTTTCTCACGTAACGGTAAAGATGTCTTCGCCATTACGCTGCTGACCATTCTGGCGGGAGAATATGGGATTAATGGGCTGGCGATTCTGATTGCCAGAGAATTGCAGACCTCAGACATCATCGCGATTATTACTCAAACTACCAGCTCACTGGGTTTGCTGGTTGTGGTCTTTTCTACCCTGCGCATTAACGACCTGAATCTCTATTCGTCAACGCTGGGCATCGCCAATGCGATTGAAGGCTTAACCGGCTATAAGCCGCGTTATCCTGTGATTACGCTGCTGCTCGGCATGCTTGGCACACTCTGTTCAATTCTTGGGATTCTTGATCGTTTTGTCGATTTTCTGGAACTTCTGGGGGTCATCTTCCCGCCAGTACTGGGCGTGATGATCATTGATTACTATGTGCTTAAAACTGACCGCCAGACGCTGGCGCTGAGCCGCAACAGCAATTCCTTACCGGCAACGTCTCAGCTTATCGGCTGGCCCGCACTGATTGCCAGCGCAGCGGGCGCAGCCATCGGGCTGTTGGTTGAGCGCGGCGTACCGGTGCTTAATTCGATTCTCGTGGCATGCGTGGTTTATCTGTTGACCGCCCCGCTGTTGAAGCCCGCATCAGCCATACAGGAAAATGCAAGAGCAGAATAAAATCGAAACGCGCCTGCTGACAGGCGCGTTTCCTTAGCGATGCGCTCGCTCAGTAACTCAGCCGCCCCTGCTTCACCAGCCATTCGCGCGCCATAAACAGCGCACTGACATTACGTGCCTCGCGGAAATCGGGCTCATCCAGCAGCGACATCATATCGCTCAGCGGCCAGCGGTGGACAATCAGCGGCTCCGGCTCATCGCCTTCCAGCTTTTCGGCGTAGAGACCTTCCGCCACCACAATATTCATTTTGCTGGAAAAGTAGGAGGGCGCCATGGTGAGTTTGCCCAGCGTTGTCAGCTCATCAGCACCAAAACCGACCTCTTCTTTCAGTTCGCGAACTGCCGCTTCATTCACGGTTTCACCTGAATCGATCAGCCCCTTGGGGAAACCAAGCTCATAGGTTTCCAGTCCGACGGCATACTCCTGAATCAGGATCAGATGGTCATCAATAATCGGCACAATCATCACCGCTTCACGCTCTGAGGGCTTCATCCGCTCATAAACGCGATGCGCACCATTGCTGAAAGTCAGATCGACCGATTCAATGGTGAATAACCGTGAACGTGCCACGGCGGTGATATTGAGGATGTCAGGTTTTTTTGGAATTTTCATATCAGCCTCAAATTATTTTGCGCCGGCTATCTGGAGCGAATTAGCATACCTAACCACAGGCAATTGTGCGACAGTCAGACAATCACGTTATCGTTACACAGATTACATCGATTGAATAACAGCCTTTGGTTATCAGTTAAGACTAAATTTGCATTAGTCAATATGCTGCGATAAGTTTCAGATAATACCGATATTTAATCCAGTCTGAGCCGGTTACCATTCGGACAAGGCAGGGTTTAACAAATGCTAATCAGATATACGCTGGCACTATTTCATCGGGTGTCTGACTCCTCAGGGTTATATAATCTTCCGGAATGCCTCTTTTATAGCGAGCATAACCGAAAGCGAAAGTTTAAAGTGAAGGCAGCATTTTGGCTGAATTGAGCAGAGCATGAGCACAATCTTGATGATCCTGGCCATAGTGCTGACCTGTTCAATACTGGCAGGCATTGGGTTCTGGTACGCTATGCGGCATCGTCCGCCGTTGGCGAAACCTCTGCCATTTATCAGTCCGCCCTGCCGTAAACTCTCTGCTCAGGAGCGTGAGGCGGTTGATAAGTATGTCGCCGCGCTGGAAAAGCAGCCCCGTACTACGGTGACGACCGATAAGCGCAGCGCGTCCGAACGTCTGACGCTGACGGCACAGAGCAACAATGTCTATCCCGTTACCCGTGCGATTACCCGCTACGGACTCTCTACGGACGATCCCCATAAATGGCGCTACTACCTTGATGAAGTTGAAGTTCATCTGCCGCCGCTGTGGGAACAGTACATCGCCGACGAAAACTACGTTGAGTTAATCCGCACCCAATCTATTCCGCTGGTGATCTCGCTGAACGGCCACTCGCTGGTGGATTACGCCGTGGATCAGCAATCGCTGCCGACGCTGATGCGTCCGGTGTCGACCAACGCCTCTATCCGCAAAGCGGAAACGGAAAACGTCGAACTGCTGCAGGTGCGCAAAGAGACGCCGGAAGAGTATCGTCTGTCGCGGCCAGATGGCACGCGTGAAGCGGTGATCATCTCTCTTGCCTTCTTACTCTTCTTCTTCAGCCTGTTAGTACCCGCAACGCTGATGATCTGGCTGGTGCTGACGGGAGCAGTCATGATTGCTGCCAGCCTGTGGCTGCTCTACCGCATTCCAGGTGAGCGCGGCCTGCGTGACATACACTGCCTGCGCGGCGCGCCAAAGCGCTGGGGCCTGTTCAGCGAATCGAACCAGGAGCAGAGCAATATCACACTGGGGATTATTGACCTCGCCTATCCACCGCACTGGCAGCCTTATGTGGCGCACGATCTCGGACAGGTGACGGATGTGGAGATCTACCTCAACCGTCAGGTTGTGCGTCAGGGCCGCTTCCTGTCGCTGCAGGATGAAGTCAAAAACTTCCCTATTCAGCGCTGGCGGAAAAACGTAGTGCTGGCCTGTGGTTCACTGATGGTGCTGACCATGCTGGTCACCTGGATCCCGCTCGGCATGCCGATCAAGCTCAGTCTGGCCTGGGCCAGGGGCACCGACAGCCTGGAGGTCAGCAGCGTCGATAAACTCAGCAGCGTGCCCCTGAATATTGGCGACAACCTCAAAGTAAGCGGTACCGGCATGTGTTCGGTGCCGGACAACTATCAGAGCAACCGAAGTTACGCCTTCATGCCGTTCGACTGCTCGGCGGTCTACTGGAATAACGCCACGCCGTTGCCGCAGCCGCAATCGGACATTATTGATAAAGCCGCTGCTCTGCAGGAGACCACCACAAAGCAGCTGCATCCGGAAACCAATACCGATCCTAAACTGAATCCGCAGCTGGCCTCCGCGATTCAGAAGTCCGGCATGATTCTGCTGGATGACTTCTCCGATCTGGTGATGAAAACGCAGGATCTCTGTAATCAGCCACAGGATTGTATGCGCCTGAAAAATGCGCTGGTGAACCTGGGCAATGCCAAAGACTGGGAAGCGCTGATGCGTCGCGCAGATTCCGGCCAGCTAAACGGCATGAATGTGCTGCTGCGGCCGGTCAGTGCCGAAGCCCTGGAAAACCTGGTTAATACCGCCACCTCGACCTTCTTTTTCCGCGAAACCCGTCGTGCGGCAGAAAATCTTAACAGCCCGCCGCCAGGGGGGTTCCTGATCGTCAGCGACGAGGGTCGCCAGCTGGTGAATCAGCCTCAGCCAACCGTGTCGCTGTTTGATCTCGATCCGCCCTCTCAGTGGCGCGAACTGCAACGTATCTCCGCCATGCTGCTGCATACGCCTTTCAGCGCCAGCGGCATCATCACCAGCATTTCAACGGATGCCAACGGCACGCGTCATATCGTGTTGCACAATGAACCGGATGCCATGGCGCAGTGGCGCTATCTCGGCACCGTATTGCTGCTGCTGGTGCTGCTGACCTGCGGTGTGATCAATGGGTTACTGGCGCTGCGCCGTATGCACCTTAATCGCCAGCGCATGATCGATATCCAGCACTACTACGACAAGTGCTTCAATCATAACCTCGGCACTTTGCAGAGCGTGCGCCCGATATTCTGAGCCCTGCCCTTCTGTGCTACCCTGTCGCCCGGTTTTTTTACAGGGTGAAACATCCGCATGCTCAACTGGTCTGAGATTGATACCGTGCTGCTCGACATGGATGGCACGCTGCTGGATTTGGCGTTTGATCGTCACTTCTGGCTGGATCATGTGCCTGAACAACTCAGTCAGCAACGCGGCATTACCCGGGCGGAAGCCGAAGCGATCATCGCGGAAAAGTATCAGGCCGTCGCCCATACGCTAAACTGGTATTGTCTGGATTACTGGGCAGAAGCGCTGGCGCTGGACATTCGTGCCATGACATGGGCGATGCGCAGCCGCATTGCGCTGCGTGACGATACTCTGCCTTTTTTGCAGGCTCTGCGTCGCGCGGGCAAGTCCACTATCCTGCTGACCAACGCGCATCCTTACAATCTGGACGTCAAACTGGCGCAGACGGGTTTAGCGCCGCACCTTGATTTATTACTTTCCACCCATACCTTTGGGTATCCGAAAGAAGACCAACGTTTATGGCAGGCGGTACAACAGCACACCGGCTTTTCTGCGCCGCGCACGCTGTTTATCGATGATAGCGAAGTGATTCTGGATGCTGCGACGACATGGGGCATCGGCGAGTGCTTAGGCGTAAAGAACCCCGATTCGGGTCGCCCTGAGCAAATCTTTCAGCGTCATCGCGCCACCGGCGATTACCGGACGCTGATCTGAGTCAGGAGCAGCAATGAAGAAAGAGAAAAGCAGCGAAGAGGTACGCCTCGACAAGTGGCTGTGGGCCGCGCGCTTTTACAAAACCCGGGCAATTGCGCGGGAGATGATTGAAGGCGGCAAAGTGCATTACAACGGCCAGCGCAGCAAACCTGGCAAAGTGGTGGAGCTGAATGCGGAACTGACACTGCGTCAGGGCAACGATGAACGCACCGTGGTGGTGGCGGACATCAGCGCTCAGCGCCGTCCCGCCAGCGAGGCCCAGCAGCTCTATCGCGAAACCGATGCCAGCATTGAAAAACGCGAAAAAATGGCGCAGGCGCGCAAAATGAATGCGCTGACTATGCCCCATCCCGATCGGCGACCTGACAAAAAAGAGCGTCGCGATTTGATGAAGTTTAAATTATCGGGCGATGAGTAACACCGTCTTAGCTGACGCGCCATCGCCCCGTACCAGTGAGAGAAAAAATATGTCAGTCCAGGATCAACTGCACCGTTATCTGTTTGAAAATGCCGCCGTGCGCGGCGAGCTGGTGAACGTCTCTGAAACCTGGCGTGAAACCGTAAAGAACCATGACTATCCGGCACCGGTTAAAACGCTGCTGGGTGAGATGCTGGTCGCCACCAGCCTGCTGACTGCCACGCTGAAGTTTGATGGCGAAATCACCGTGCAATTGCAGGGTGACGGTCCGCTGTCGCTGGCGGTGATCAACGGTAACAACAACCAGGAACTGCGCGGCGTAGCGCGTATCAAAGGCGACATCCCGGACGACAGTACCCTGAAAAGCATGGTGGGCAATGGCTATCTGGTAATCACCATTTCCCCTGAAAAGGGCGAACGTTATCAGGGTGTGGTGGGACTGGAAGGTGAAACTCTGGCGGAGTGCCTGGAAGATTACTTCATGCGCTCAGAACAGCTGCCAACGCGGCTGTTTATCCGCACCAGCGACAAAGGCGCCGCGGGTATTCTGCTGCAGGTGATGCCGGCGCAGGATACGGAGAAAGAGGTTTTCGACCACCTGGCAACGCTGACCGAAACCATTAAAACGGAAGAGCTGATCGATCTGCCTGCGAATGAAGCGCTGTGGCGTCTCTACCATCAGGAAGAGGTTACCCTCTACGATCCGCAGCCGGTGACCTACAAATGCACCTGCTCGCGTGAGCGCTGTGGCGAAGTTCTGAACACGCTGCCCCAGGAAGAGGTGGATGAGATCATCGCGGAAGATGGCAAAATCGACATGCACTGCGACTATTGCGGCTCAAACTACGTGTTTGACGCCGTCGATATCGCCGCTATCCGCAGCCACTCCCTTGAGAATAATAACCAGCTTCACTGATTTATTGGGCGGCTTCTGCCGCCCCTTCCCCGCCGCCCATCTCTATCCCCATAATTTTTCAGACAAATTATCTTTTTTTACTTTCATAACATCTTTTAAACGTTCGAAACATAGCCTTAACGCGCCCTGAGTCGCATTTTTAGATCACTGCCCTTTTTCCCTTAACGCAGAAGAGTAAACTGCGCGCGATCGTGCAAACGCCCGGAAGTCAGAGGCAGATGCCCTGAATAGCCCGGTGATCTTTGCAGGCTGTCGTGACGAAGCGCAGTCGACTGTCAGTGATTCGCCACAGCCGATACAACAGCCGGTGGCACGATCCCAACCTATCTCTGCTTTGCAGAACAGACACCGATTTAAGGAGCAGTAAAATGCGCGTTAACGGCCTGACCTCGCAAGACCTTGCCGCTTTGGGCATCGTGGATACCACGGAAGTGGTTTACAACCCTGATTACGACACGCTATTTCAGGAAGAGACGCGCCCGGACCTCGAAGGTTTTGCTCGTGGCACCCTGACGCAGAGCGGCGCGATTGCAGTAGACACCGGGATTTTCACCGGGCGATCGCCAAAGGATAAGTACATTGTGCGTGACGACACCACGCGCGATACCCTGTGGTGGAACGACCAGGGCACCGGCAAAAACGACAATCAGCCCTTGTCGCAGGAGACCTGGAACGCGCTGAAAAGCTGCGTCACCCGCCAGCTTTCCGGCAAGCGCCTGTTTGTGGTGGATGCGTTCTGTGGTGCCAATGCCGATTCCCGTCTGAGCGTACGTTTTGTCACCGAAGTGGCCTGGCAGGCACACTTCGTGAAGAACATGTTCATCCAGCCTGACGACGCTGAACTGGCCGAATTTACCCCCGACTTTGTGGTGATGAACGGCGCCAAATGCACCAATCCAGACTGGCAGGCGCAGGGTCTTCACTCTGAAAACTTTGTCGCCTTCAATCTGACTGAACGCATGCAGTTGATTGGCGGAACCTGGTACGGCGGCGAAATGAAGAAAGGTCTGTTCGCCATCATGAACTACCTGCTGCCGCTGAAAGGCATCGCCTCGATGCACTGCTCAGCAAACGTGGGTAAAGCGGGCGATGTGGCGGTCTTCTTTGGCCTCTCAGGCACCGGCAAAACCACGCTCTCTACCGATCCTGACCGCCAGCTGATCGGCGATGATGAGCACGGCTGGGATGATGATGGCGTGTTTAACTTCGAGGGCGGTTGTTACGCCAAAACCATCAACCTTTCTGAGCAGGCTGAGCCGGAGATCTACCGCGCCATTCGCCGCAATGCGCTGCTGGAAAATGTGGTGGTCCGCGAAGATGGCAGCGTCGATTATGACGACGGCAGCAAAACCGAAAACACCCGCGTCTCCTATCCGATCAATCACATCGACAATATCGTGCAGCCGATCTCAAAAGCGGGCCACGCGAAGAAAGTGATTTTCCTGACCGCGGATGCGTTTGGCGTGCTGCCACCGGTTTCACGTCTGACGCCGGAGCAGACGCAGTATCATTTCCTGTCAGGTTTCACCGCCAAACTGGCGGGTACCGAGCGTGGCGTCACTGAGCCGACCCCCACCTTCTCCGCCTGTTTCGGCGCGGCATTCCTGATGCTGCATCCGACGCAGTATGCAGAAGTGCTGGTGAAACGGATGGAGGCGTCCGGTGCGCAGGCTTATCTGGTCAATACCGGCTGGAACGGCAGCGGCAAACGCATCTCACTGAAGAATACCCGCGCCATTATCAATGCCATTCTGGCGGGTGAGCTGGATGATGCGCCGATGGAAACGCTGCCGATCTTTAATCTGCAGATGCCGGTTACGCTGGGCGAACTGGATAGTGATACGCTCGATCCGCGTCGTAGCTGGGAGAGTGAGGAGAAGTGGACCGCCGCCGCCGAAGGTCTGGCGCAGCGTTTTATTGATAACTTCAACAAGTACACGGATAACGCCGCAGGTGCTGCGCTGGTGAAAGCTGGCCCGCAACGCTAAAAGAAGCGGCGCGGCAATGAAACTGCCGCGCCGTTTTTATCATCCCGACACGCTGTTGCTGCCGTTGTTGTGGCTCAGCGCCATGCTTTCCACTAACGGTAACCAGGCACGAATGCGTAAACCGCCGCGTTCGCTCTCGCCAATCTCCAGCGAGCCCTGATGGGCATCAATAATACGCTGCACGATCGCCAGGCCCAGACCGGTACCGCTGGTGCTGCGGGCGCTGTCGCCGCGCACAAAGGGCTGGAACAGATGCGCCAGCTGATCCGGCTTGATGCCAGGTCCATCATCTTCCACCTGGAACCAGGCACGATGCAGTTCCCGTCCGCTGCTGACCCTGATCCAGCCATTACCGTATCGTGCGGCGTTGACCACCAGGTTAGCCAGTGCCCGTTTAATCGATAGCGGGTTGATATCCAGCATTAACTCTTCCGGCATCACCGCATTTTCGATCTCACGTTCATAGCCGCTTTCAGCGGCCACCACTTCGCCCAGCACACTGTTAAGGTCGGCGCGCTCAGTCTGCATCTCCTGACCGGTACGCAGGTAGTCAATGAACTGTTCGATAATGGCGTTGCACTCTTCGATATCTTTATTAATCGATTCGGCCAGGTAGCCATCCTGCTCGCTCATCATCTCGGTGGCGAGACGAATACGGGTCAGCGGCGTTCGCAAATCATGGCTGACTCCCGCCATTAACAGCGTGCGGTCGTCCGCCAGCTGCTTCACCCCGGCCGCCATCTGGTTAAAGGCGCGGGTCACCGATCGCACTTCTGACGCGCCATACTCGCGCAGCGGCGGCGGAATAATCCCGCGCCCGACCTGCAGGGCGGCGTGCTCCAGATCCACCAGCGGTCGGTTCTGGATGCGGATAAACAGCCAGGCACCGCCAATCGCCAGCAGCATAATCGCCAGGGTGTAGCGGAACAGCGGCGAGAAGTCGCCCTGATGAATCTCAGTCAACGGCACCCGCACCCAGATATCGGGCGACAGCCAGGTTTTCAGCCAGACGACGGGCGAGTTTTTGTTAACCTCAACCCGCACATCGGTGGGACCGCCAAGCTGCTGGCCCATCTGCTCGCTCAGGAATTCATAGTGCTGCGCCCATCGCAATCCGCTCTCCTCTGCTGCTGCATTGGTGTAGAGCGAGATCCCCAGTTCGCGGTAGATTTCCCGGCGAAACGCCGGTGGCACTTCCAGCTGCGTGCCATCTTCCAGCTGCAACCGGTCGGTCATCAGCATACGAACTTCGTAAGCGAGCACCTTATTGAACTGTTGCAGGCTGGGAAGAATGGCGAAGTTCAGCACCACCAGATAGGTCGTTACCAGGCTGACAAACAGCAGGGTAACGATCAGCAGCAGGGTGCGGGCAAACGAACTGCGAGGCGAGAAGCGCAGTCGCTTCATGCTTTACTGCCGTCCGGCACAAAGACGTAGCCCAGACCCCAGACGGTCTGGATATAACGCGGATGCGCAGGATCCTCTTCCACCATGCGACGCAGGCGAGAGATCTGGACGTCAATCGAACGTTCCATGGCGCTGTATTCACGGCCACGCGCCAGGTTCATCAGCTTATCGCGAGACAGCGGCTCACGCGGATGGCTGACCAGTGCTTTCAGCACCGCAAACTCGCCGCTGGTCAGCGGCATCGGCTCATCTTCACGGAACATCTCGCGGGTGCCGAGGTTAAGTTTGAACTTACCAAACGCGATGATCGCCTCTTCCTGCGAAGGCGCGCCTGGCAGTTCATTGGCCTGACGGCGCAGCACCGCTCGGATACGCGCCAGCAGCTCACGCGGGTTAAAGGGTTTAGGAATATAGTCGTCAGCGCCGATCTCCAGCCCCACGATACGATCCACCTCTTCGCCCTTGGCGGTCACCATAATAATCGGCATCGGGTTGCTCTGACTGCGCAGACGACGGCAGATAGAGAGACCATCCTCGCCCGGCAACATCAGATCGAGCACCATCAGATGGAAGGATTCACGGGTTAACAGACGATCCATCTGCTCGGCATTAGCGACACTGCGCACCTGAAAGCCCTGCTCGGTGAGATAGCGTTCAAGCAGTGCACGCAGACGCATATCATCATCGACGACCAGAATTTTGTAGTTCTCTTGCATTTTCAACTCCCAAAGGCGCTATTGCCTGAGCCAACATTGTTAAAAAAAGATGCCTTATAGTGACAGTCATTAATGGTTTATATTCTAGCCAAAATTGTTACAAAGCATATTAAACAGGAGCTTATATTTGATTTAAGGCGATTCCGGGCCAGTTTTAACGCGTCTGGCGCTGCCCGGCCCCGGTTACGGCAAATCTGAAAAAATGGCTCTGTTTCTCTGAATCGCTGGCGTCAGAAGCGGTCCGGTTTTTATTCGATGAACGAATTCAGCAAGTTAGCAGACAATTTGACTTAATGATCAGCCATCATTGTGGATAAGCTCCAGATAATCTACCTCAACAGCGGCCAGGCAGCATAATATTCCAGCAAACCTGCGTAACGCCCCACTCTCCTCTCGGATTAGTTTCAGCGGTGCCACCAGCAAGGCCAGTTGAAATTAAAGCCCGTTAAATCAATCAGTAAAGCCAACTTTTCGCCTTCTCCGTTTTCAACCAGACTGCTCAGGCAACATTCGATGTCTCAACGGGGATTACACACAATGAAAAAAACAATTTTACTGCTGAGCGCGCTGGCATTAAGCAGCGTCACTCCAGCTTATGCTGCCACAGCCACCGGTGAAGCAGCTGGCGCAGCGGCAACCACCACAGCACAAGGTAATTCTAACGCCATCGGTGTTGGCGCAGTCGCAGCCCTGCTGGGCGTTGCACTGGCCACCATGGGCGGCGGCGGCGGTGACGGTCACAGCACCGGTACATCGACCACCACGGCGACTCACGCCGGTAAATAAGTATCACGATTTCTTTTACAGCTTCAGATTACTGGCTTCAGATTGTTGTTCAGCACCAACCCTTTCGCCGCCGGGGAAGTCAACGTGGGTTTTTAGCCTTTAAAAACCCTTTCCCCGCCCTTTTTTGCCGCGCCCCCTTTGTCTTACACTGTTCTTCTTTGGATCTCTCTGGCCGGTATAGCATGAAAACCCGACTCATTACCCGCGAAGGCTTCGATAAGCTGAAAGCAGAACTCGACTATCTCTGGCGTGAAGAGCGACCGGAAGTGACAAAAAAAGTCACCTGGGCTGCCAGTCTTGGCGATCGCAGTGAAAATGCCGATTATCAGTACAACAAAAAACGGCTGCGTGAAATCGACCGTCGCGTTCGCTATCTGACCAAAAGTCTTGAACAGCTGCGTATCGTTGACTATTCCCCTCAGCAGGATGGCAAAGTCTTCTTTGGCGCCTGGGTGGAAATTGAAAACGATGAGGGCGACCTCAAACGCTTCCGCATTGTGGGCTACGATGAGATTTTTGGCCGCAAAGATTACATCTCCATCGACTCGCCCATGGCGCGGGCGCTGCTGAAAAAAGAGGTCGGCGATGCCGCCACCGTCGAGACGCCAGTGGGGCCGGCGCTGTGGTATATCAACGCGATTGACTACCCGCAATAACCCTTCAGATTATCGCTGAAAGCCGCCCGCGTCTCTGGCAATTTTAACCATCAATCCGTATAACTGTCGGCTATTTCTCAACCCGGAAAGCAAGACAATCCTGATGATGAAAGTTCTGAGCCAGATAATTGCCAGTGAGCTCCAGGCGCGTCCAGAGCAAGTTGACGCCGCCGTTCGCCTGCTGGATGAAGGGAATACCGTGCCGTTTATCGCACGCTATCGTAAAGAGGTCACCGGCGGGCTGGATGATACCCAGTTGCGCCAGCTGGAAACCCGCCTCAGCTATCTGCGTGAACTTGAAGAGCGACGCCAGTCGATTCTGAAGTCGATTGACGATCAGGGGAAACTCACTGACGACCTCGCCCGCGCGATCAACACCACCCTCAGCAAAACCGAGCTTGAAGACCTCTACCTGCCCTACAAACAGAAACGCCGGACGCGTGGACAGATCGCTATCGAAGCGGGTCTGGAGCCGCTGGCGGAGACGCTGTGGCAGGATCCGTCTCACATCCCTGAGCAGCTTGCCGAACAGTATGTCGATGCCGATAAAGGCGTCGCCGACGTCCGTGCCGCGCTGGATGGTGCCCGCTACATTCTGATGGAGCGTTTCGCTGAAGATGCCGCGCTGCTGGCGAAGGTGCGTAATTACCTGTGGAAAAATGCCCATCTGGTGTCACGCGTGGTGGAAGGCAAAGAGGAAGCGGGCGCGAAGTTCCGCGACTACTTTGATCACCATGAAGCGCTGAGCGGCGTGCCGTCGCACCGTGCGCTGGCGATGCTGCGTGGCCGCAACGAAGGCGTGCTGCAACTGTCGCTGAATGCCGATCCGCAGTTTGATGAAGCACCGCGTGAAAGCCATGGTGAAACGCTGATTGCTGAGCACCTGAACCTGCGCCTGAATAACGCTCCTGCCGACAGCTGGCGTAAAGCGGTGGTGAGCTGGACGTGGCGCATCAAGGTGATGCTGCATCTGGAAACGGAGCTGATGGGCACGGTGCGCGAACGCGCAGAAGATGAAGCGATTAACGTCTTTGCCCGCAACCTGCACGATCTGCTGATGGCCGCTCCCGCCGGTATGCGCGCCACCATGGGGCTGGATCCGGGCCTGCGCACCGGCGTCAAAGTGGCGGTGGTCGATGCCACCGGCAAGGTCGTCGCGACCGATACCGTCTATCCGCATACCGGCCAGACCGCGAAAGCCGCGGCCGCCGTAGCGGCACTCTGCATTAAGCATCAGGTTGAGCTGGTGGCGATTGGCAACGGCACTGCTTCACGTGAAACTGAGCGCTTCTTCCTGGATCTGCAGCAGCAGTTCCCGCAGGTCACGGCGCAGAAAGTGATTGTCAGTGAAGCTGGCGCATCTGTCTATTCGGCCTCTGAACTGGCGGCGCTGGAGTTCCCGGATCTCGATGTTTCACTGCGCGGCGCGGTGTCGATTGCCCGACGTTTGCAGGATCCGCTGGCTGAGCTGGTGAAAATCGACCCGAAATCGATCGGGGTGGGTCAGTATCAGCATGACGTCAGTCAGAGCCAGCTGGCGAAGAAACTCGACGCGGTAGTAGAAGATTGCGTGAACGCCGTCGGCGTTGACCTCAACACCGCCTCGGTGCCGCTGCTGACCCGCGTAGCGGGCCTGACGCGCATGATGGCGCAGAATATTGTCGGCTGGCGTGATGAGCATGGCCGCTTCCAGAACCGTCAGCAGTTGCTGAAAGTGAGCCGCCTTGGGCCAAAAGCCTTTGAGCAGTGTGCGGGCTTCCTGCGCATCAACCATGGCGATAACCCGCTGGACGCCTCAACTGTGCATCCGGAAGCCTACCCGGTGGTGGAGCGCATCCTGGCCGCCACCGAGCAGGCACTGAGCGATCTGATGGGCAACGCAGGCAGCCTGCGTAATCTCAGCGCCCGCGATTTCATTGATGAACGTTTTGGTCTGCCGACCGTCACCGACATCATGAAAGAGCTGGAGAAACCGGGCCGCGATCCGCGTCCTGAGTTTAAAACTGCACAGTTCGCTGAAGGCGTAGAGACGCTGAACGATCTGACGCCGGGCATGATCCTCGAAGGTGCCGTCACTAACGTGACCAACTTCGGTGCATTTGTGGATATCGGCGTGCATCAGGATGGCCTGGTGCATATCTCTTCGCTCTCCGATCGCTTCGTGGAAGATCCACATCAGGTGGTGAAAGCGGGCGATATCGTTAAAGTGAAAGTGATGGAGGTCGATCTCCAGCGCAAGCGTATTGCCCTGACCATGCGTCTTGATGAGCAGCCTGGCGAAGGCAATGCCCGTGGTGGCGCGAAGAACGCTGCTCCGCGCGAAGAGAAACGTCAGAACAACGCAAAAGGTCGTCCGCGTCCGGTCAGCTCGTCAGCAGGTAACAGTGCGATGGGTGATGCGCTGGCTGCTGCTTTCGGTAAAAAACGCTAAGCTTTTCAGGGGGCCACTGCCTGGCCCCCTCTTCACACCCCTCTCCCCGGTTGAAAATCCCCGCCATCGCGCTACGCTAAAAAGACGCCTGTCATAAAAACAACACCTGCTGTGGCACCCAATTCACGATGGAAACGATCACCGATCTGATTGATAAGATTTATGCTGGCACATTTCCGGAGGCGACCTTTGCGCGCCTGCTGGCTGACATCGCCACAGCCCGCGAGGCCATTAAGCTGCCGCGCAAGGCACACTGGGATGAGCAGGATGTGGTGCTGATCACCTATGCCGATCAGTTTCGCGAAGCCGATAAACCCACGCTCAGCACCTTTTCCCGGTTCTATCAGCAGCACCTCCAATCCACGTTTCCGCTGGTTCACCTGCTGCCCTTTTTCCCCTGGTCGTCCGATGACGGCTTTTCGGTGATTGATTACCATCAGGTCGATCCGCTGTGCGGCGACTGGCAGGATATCGCGCGGCTGCATCAGGAAACCCGGCTGATGTTCGACTTTGTCTGCAACCATATGTCGGCACACAGCGCCTGGTTCAGCCACTTCCTGGCGCAGGATCCCGGCTGGGACGATTTCTTTATCAGTATGCCGCCCGCCACCGATCTCAGCGCCGTGACGCGTCCGCGCACCTCGCCGCTGCTGACGCCGTTTAAAATGGCGGATGGCGATACCCGCTTTATCTGGACCACTTTCAGCGCCGACCAGATCGACCTCAACTTTGCCAATCCCGAGGTGCTGCTGCGCATGGTCAATGTGCTGCTCGACTACCTGAAACGCGGCGCTGACTATGTGCGTCTCGATGCGGTCGGCTACATGTGGAAAACGCCCGGCACGCGCTGTATTCATCTGGAAAAGACCCATCAGCTGGTGAAGCTGTTTCGCGCTATTGCCGACCAGGTTGCGCCAGGCACGGTGATTATCACCGAGACCAACGTGCCGCATCAGGACAACATCAGCTATCTGGGCAACGGGCACGATGAGGCGCAGATGGTCTATCAGTTTTCGCTGCCGCCGCTGGTGCTGCATGCGATTCACACCGGCTCGGCGCGCGCCCTGCGGCAGTGGGCGAGCGCTCTGGATCTCAGCAGCAACGACACCACCTTTTTCAACTTCCTGGCGTCACACGACGGCATCGGCCTTAATCCGGCACGCGGCATTTTGTCTGAAGTGGAGATTGTCGCGCTGGTGCGCGATCTGGCGCTGGAAGGCGCGCTGGTCTCCTATAAAAACAACCCTGACGGCACCACCAGCCCCTATGAAATCAACGTCACCTATCTGGATGCGCTCAACCGTGAAGACGACGATGACGCCACGCGGCTGAAACGTTTTTTGCTGGCCCATGCGATTCTGCTGGTCTTTCCCGGCGTGCCTGCCATCTATATCCAGAGCATTCTGGGTGGTCGTAACCATTACGATGGCGTGCGCGCCGCCGGACACAACCGGGCGATTAATCGGCAGAAGTATGATTTACAGCAGATAGAAGCGGATCTGGCGGGCGGTAACTGGCTGCGCCAGCAGGTCTATACCCGGCTCGGCCAGCTGATTCAGCTGCGTCGTCGCCAGCCTGCGTTTCACCCGGATAATCCGATGACGCTTTATGAGAGCGAAAACGCCGTGCTGGTGCTCAGACGTCATCAGCCAGAAAGCGGTGACGGGCTGCTGTGCGTGTTTAATCTCAGTGGACGGTCAGTGGAGACGCAATTGCCGGTGGCGCATACGTTGCAGGATGTGGTGAGCGGAGAGAAAATTGATGGCACCCAGCCGGTTAAGCTGGATGCCTGGCAGTTCATGTGGCTACGTTAATTACTTGTACACTTCAGCCGTTGCGCTGAATTTGCCGTGTTCGCGACCCGCGATCACCAGGTAATATTTACCGCCTTTTTCGTCAGCGAGCTGCGACAGCACTTTTTTAGCATCCATTGGCGAGGTGGTTTCCGCCGTGGTGTTAACGGTGCCAATCTTCTGCAGGTTCATTGTCTTAACTTCTTCTTTGGTGACTTCCTTCGCTGCCATCGCAGAAAATGAAATCGTGCCCATCATCATTGAAGCCACAACCCATTTAAAAACCTTCATTATGTTTACCCTCATTCATGATCCATTGTGAGATGTAAGCAGCCGCTAAACGCGTAAGGCAGTATGGAACGGCATAGTCATTTCCATGACTAATCACATAAAATTGCAACGGCCTCGCTCACAGAGAGAAGTATTGCTGCTGTCGGCGATTTTGCCAGTTCAAAGCGTCATTATCCCGGCAGATTACTGATAAAATTAACAATATGCTGGCAAAAGCTCTCAGGATGGGAAATAAAAGGCGCATGTGCGGCTTTTTCGATAACCACTGAGGGCGATGCTGGCAACATTTCATCTATCTCCGCCGCAATCCGGCGCGGCACTAGTCCATCTAACGCGCCATAGAGTCGCAGGAACGGCAGCGTAATTTGCGGTAACGCGTCGCGCAGATCGACCTGGCGCAGAATCTCCAGCCCGCCATCCAGCACCGCCACCTCCGGCATCGGCTGCGACAGCACCACCTCTTTCAGCTGCCGCGCATCGGCGCGAGCCGTTTCGGTACCCAGCGTCTGCAGCGCCAGAAAGCGCTCCACCGTGCGCTGGAAATCGTTGCTGAGCATCTGCTGAAAGTTCTGCAGCGTCTCCGGTTTAATGCCGGGCCAGCTCTCTGTGGCGGTGAAACAGGGCGACGACGCAACGGTGATCAGTGCAGCCATTTTTTCTGGCGCACTCAGCGCCAGCTGCGTCGCCACCAGTCCGCCCAGCGACCAGCCGACCACAATCGCCTGCGGTGGCAGCGCAGGCAGCAACTGCGCTGCCATCTGCTCAAGCGTCAGCGCACCGAAATGCTGGCTGCGGCCATAGCCGGGCAGATCGACCAGATGCAGGCGATAGTGCGCGCTGAGTCGCGGAATTATGCTTTGCCAGACTTCGGCATTCAGTCCCCATCCGTGCAGCAGCACAAGATCGCGTTTTCCTTCTCCGCAGGTGTGCCAGTAGAGCGACGTCATCAGTTACTATCCCGAAAATGATAAGGAGGTCGCTATGCTAGCAATGCCCGCCCTGTGTTGGCTATGCCGGATGCCGTTGCGGATAGCCCGGCACGGCATCTGCAGCTTATGTCTGAGCGCATTACCGCCGTTACCGCTGCTCTGTCCGCGCTGCGGATTGCCGGCAGGTTCAGCAAAGGTCGCCTGTGGCCGCTGCCAGCTTAAACCGCCCGCCTGGCAGGCGCTGGTCTGCGTCAATGACTATTGTCCGCCGTTCAGCCAGTGGGTTAACCAGCTTAAATTTTCTCACATAACCGCACTCAGAGTGATGCTGGCGCGGCTGCTTTTGCTAAGCTGGCTTAATGTTTACCGGCGTGGCAGTGTGCCGCGTCCCGATCTGCTGCTGCCGGTTCCGCTGCATCGGCGACGACGCTGGCAGCGTGGCTTTAATCAGACGGTATTACTGGCCGCACCGCTGGCGCACTGGCTGGGATGTGAATGGCGCGAAGGTCTTTCCCGCAAGCGCGGGGGCGCATTACAGCATCAGCTCAGCGCCCGCCAGCGCCGCACCAACTTACGGGGTGCTTTCCGCCTTGAAATGGCGGTGCAGGGACGCCATATCGCTCTGCTGGATGACGTCATTACCACCGGCAGTACGGTAGATGAAATCAGCCGCCTGTTAATGGCCCAGGGTGCCGCCAGCGTGCAGGTCTGGTGCCTGTGCCGTACCTTGTAGAGCGTCTTTGATGGGCGTATTATAACCAACTAAGTTAGTCAACTATTGAGCAATCGACATGATCCGAATTACTGACTCTGCCCAGGAACATTTTTCTAAACTGCTATCCAAACAAGAAGATGGCACCCAGATTCGCGTATTCGTGATTAACCCGGGTACGCCAACAGCCGAGTGTGGCGTCTCTTACTGTCCGCCCGATGCCGTTGAAGCTACTGACACCGAACTGAAGTTCGAAAAGCTCTCTGCTTACGTTGATGAACTGAGCAAGCCGTATCTGGAAGATGCTGAAATTGACTTCGTTACCGACAATCTTGGTTCACAGCTGACGCTGAAAGCGCCGAATGCCAAAATGCGTAAAGTCTCTGATGATGCGCCAATGGTTGAGCGCGTTGAGTATCTGCTTCAGGCGCAGATCAACCCACAGCTGGCCGGCCATGGTGGTCGCGTGTCGCTGATGGAGATCACCGATGAGGGCTACGCCATTCTGCAGTTTGGCGGCGGCTGTAACGGCTGTTCGATGATCGACGTGACCCTGAAAGATGGTATTGAGAAAGAGCTGCTGGCCGCCTTCCCGGAACTCAAAGGCGTGCGGGATATTACTGAGCATCAGCGCGGTGAACACTCGTTCTACTGATGTTAAGCGCGGCAGCCTGGCTGCCGCGCTTCTGTTATTGCCCTTTCTGTCCTGACTGACGCTGCTGGCTGACCACCTTCAGCAGTGCATTCACTTCCTTGTCCGCAAAGATCTCCTCCAGCGTTTTGCTCAGCTTGCGTCGCCAGTTAGGGTACTGATCCACCGTGCCCGGGACGTTGACCGGCGTGGTCATACCGAGCCAGTCCTCAGGCTGCAGGCCAAGCAGCGCACTGTCGGTATCCGCCAGGAAGCGATGTATTGCCCGATTCAGCGCAGGCGTCATGGTGAGCTTCTCTGCCTTCTTCTGGCTGCGTGCCGGTAAGGCACCCGCCTGATGCAGCGCATCCAGCAGCGCCTGCTTCTGCGCGGCGCGCTGCTGATGTAACGCTTTCACCGCATCGCCCGGATAGAGGCCAATCTTCTCCCCCAGCGCCAGGTCGCCCTGCTCCCAGAAGCCGGTCAGCGTAGGCAGATCGTGCGTACTGGCGCTGGCGATCGACTGGCGCGGATAGTCCTGCGGCGCGCGATAGCGCTCATCCTTCTCCTGCTCAAACCAGAGCACCTTCCATGAAAAGACGCCACTTTTACGCAGCAGGCTGACAATCTCCTGGGGTACGGTGCCCAGGTCTTCGCCAATCACCATGCAGCGCAGCCGGTGGCTCTCCAGCGCCAGGATGCCCAGCAGATCGTTGACCGGATAGGCCACATAGGCGCCTTTATCCGCCGTCTCCCCGGCAGGCACCCACCACAGACGCAGCAGTGACATAACATGGTCGATGCGCAACGCGCCGCAGTCGCGCATGTTGGCGCGCAGCATGTCAATAAATGGCTGGTAGCCGCGCGCCTTCATTACGTGCGGATCCATCGGCGGTAAGCCCCAGTTTTGTCCCAGCGGACCGAGACGGTCGGGCGGCGCACCTACCGAGGCCTTGAGGCGGTAAAGCTCCGGGTCGTGCCAGGTTTCCGCGCTGCCTTCCGCCACGCCCACCGCAAGGTCACGATAGAGTCCGACGCTCATGCCTAGCGCCTGACTGTGCGTCCAGCAGCCAGAGAACTGCTGCTGCGCCAGCCATTGCAGCCACTGCCAGAAAGCGATCTCCTCTTCATGCTGTGCACACCACTGCTGCACCTCCGGCAACTGGCTGTTGCGCCACGCTTCCGGCCACGCAGGCCAGCCGCCCTGCTGCGCCTTGTCTGCCTGCCGCTCCAGCTGTATGCCGTCGTAGGCGGCCTGATAACGCAGGCTGTCACCGCCTTCACGCACAAAGGCCGCCCAGGATTGATGCTCTTCGCTCTGGCTGTCTCGCGCCTGAAAGTGTGCCCAGGCGTGCCGCAGCGCAGCGAGCTTAAGCGCCATTACGGCCTCGTAGTCAACCAGCTCCGCTTCACGCGCTTTGGTCAGCGCCTTCCGGGTTCTGGCGCTTTTCCACCACTTCTGTGCCGCCGCGCTTTGCTGAAAATCGGCGACCTGACTGACGTCGATATAGATTACGTTCAGCCAGCGGCGCGACGACGGGCTGTACGGACTGGCGAAACCGGCGCTGGCGGGATAGAGCGCATGCAGCGGATTCAGCCCGACGAAATCGCCACCGCGCTCAGCCAGCTGCACCAGCAGCTGATCGAGATCGCCGAAGTCGCCAATGCCCCAGTTCTGTTCAGAGCGCACGGTGTAGAGCTGCACCAGCGCACCCCAGCGTTTTTCCCCCGCCTCCAGCGCCGGAGGCAGATAGCAGCGGCGCGGCGCGACGATAATCCGCGTCTGCCAGCTTTTTTTGCCCTTACTGAGTGTGAGCTGGTGGTACCCCTGCGCCAGCGGGCCAGGCAGCGTAAAAGGCTCACCGGCGGTTAACTCGCCGCTGTGCTGTTTGCCGTTTTCAGTCTGCAACTGCCAGCGGTAAACGCCGCTGCCCTGTGGCGTCAGCTGTCGCTTGCCACTGCCGCTGAATACCGCGACCGGCGGCAGCGGCGATTTTTTTGCGTCCTGCGGATCGTCCATCACCGCCAGCAGCGCCTGCAGGGTCTCATCGCTGATCGCCTCTTTCTCGCCATTGACGTTGATGTAGTCCAGTGAAATTCCCGCGGCACGAGCGGCCTGACCGAGTGAATGTTGCTTCATTGCTGCTCCTTAGCGCGGTGCCTGCCAGATACGTTGCTGATAGTCACGAATTGACCGGTCCGAACTGAACATGCCGGTTCGTGCCGTATTGAGGATGGCGGCGCGGGTCCAGCCTTCCGGGTCGTGCCACAGGGCTTCCACCCGTTGCTGCGCCTCGATATAGGCCTGGAAATCGGCCAGCACCAGCCAGGGATCGCCATGTTTCGTCAGGCTCTCCAGCATCAGGTCAAACGCATGTTTATCCCCGTTGCTGAATTTGCCCTTCTCCAGCGATTTCAGTAAATCGTCCAGCGGCTTGTTCTGCTTACGCACCTTTTTCGGGTTATAGCCTTTCGCCTTGAGCGCTTTGACCTCATCCACGGTGTGACCAAAGATAAAGATATTCTCCTCACCCACCTGTTCGGCAATCTCGACATTGGCGCCATCCAGCGTGCCAATCGTCAGCGCACCGTTCAGCGCCAGCTTCATGTTGCCGGTGCCGGAGGCTTCATATCCGGCGGTGGAGATCTGCTCTGAGAGATCGGCCGCCGGGATCATCAGTTCGGCCACGGTGATGCGGTAGTCGGGGATGAACACCACTTTAAGTCGGTCGCCGACCCGTGGATCGTTGTTCACCACCTCCGCCACCTTGTTAATGGCGTAGATGATATTTTTGGCGAGGTAATAACCCGGCGCGGCTTTGGCCCCGAACAGGAACACGCGTGGCGTAAAGGTGACATCCTCCGGGTTATGACAGAGCTTCTGATAGCAGTAGAGGATATGCAGCAGGCTGAGGTGCTGGCGCTTGTACTCATGCAGCCGTTTGATCTGCACATCGAACAGCGCGGCCGGGTTCACGTTAATCCCCGTGTGGCGGGCGATATACTCCGTAAGCTGCGCTTTGTTCTGCTGTTTGATGCTGCGATAGCGCTGACGAAACGCCTGATCGTCGGCATACGCCTCCAGACCGCTTAACGCCTCAAGGTTATTGGCCCACTCGGTTTTCAGCGTCTCATCAATCAGCCCGGCCAGCGCCGGATTACACTGCTTCAGCCAGCGACGCGGCGTGATGCCGTTGGTGACGTTGTGGAACTTCTGCGGCCAGAGCTGGTGATATTCCGGGAAAAGATCGCTGACCACCAGGCTTGAGTGCAGCGCCGCCACACCGTTGACCGCAAACCCGCTGACGACGCAGAGATTCGCCATCCGCACCTGACCTTCAGCGACCACCGCCAGCTTGTGCCACATCGCTTTGTCATCCGGCCAGCGCTGCTTCACCTGCTTTTTCAGCCGCTGGTTAATCTCTTTGATGATCAGCATATGGCGCGGCAGCAGACTGCGCATCAGCTTCTCATCCCAGCGCTCCAGCGCCTCCGGCATCAGCGTGTGATTGGTGTAAGCAAACAACCGGCTGGTGATCTGCCACGCCTCATCCCAGCTCAGCTGATGCTCATCCAGCAGCACGCGCAGCATCTCCGGGATGGCGATGGTGGGATGTGTATCGTTGAGCTGAATCACTTCGAAGTCAGGCAGGCTGTGAATGCTGCGTCCCGCCAGATGGTGACGACGCAGGATATCCGCCACCGCACAGGCGCACTGGAAATATTGCTGCATCAGGCGCAGCCGCTTGCCGGCCTGATGGTTATCATTGGGATAGAGCACTTTGGTCAGTTTTGCCGCCTCGATGCCCGGCTGCTCCGCCTGCAGAAAATTGCCGTCGTTAAACGCCGTGAGATCAAACGGATGTGCACTCACTGCCTGCCACAGACGCAGCGGCAGCGTCACGCCGTTGCGGTAGCCGGTCACCGGCAAATCCCAGGCCTCACCGCGCAGCGTAAGATCGGGCAGCCAGCGTACGCCGCCGTTTTCCTGCTTTTCTACCCGGCCACCCATCGCGACTTCCACATCCAGCGCCGCGTTGTGGCGGAACCAGGGATAGCGCTCACGCTGCCAGTCATCGGGCGCTTCAATCTGCTGACCATCATCGAAAGACTGGCGGAACAGGCCGTACTGGTAGTTCAGTCCGTGGCCGGTGGCGGACTGCCCCACCGTTGCCATCGAATCCATGTAGCAGGCGGCCAGTCGCCCCAGCCCGCCGTTGCCCAGCGCCGGATCGACCTCCTGCTCCAGCAGTTCCGTTAAATCGAACTCGTGCTCAGCCAGCGCCGCTTTGACGTCGTTATACCAGCCGAGATTGAGCAGGTTGTTGCCGGTCAGACGGCCAATCAGAAACTCCATCGAGAGGTAATTAACGTGGCGCTGCTGCACAGCCGGACGCGGTGCCGGTTGTGCGTCCAGTAGCTCCGCCAGCGCCGCGCTGACCGCCTGCCACGCCTGGTGCGGGGTCATCTGCTGGGCGGAACGGAGACTTAACTGTTGCCACTGGCGGGTAAAGGTGGCATTAAAACGGGCTTTATTAAATTTTTGCTGCGGCATATCACTCCCTTCTGTTACGCAATGAGGTGAAGCAAAAATAGAAAGCGCACGGGCTGGCAAACGGGTGCCAGCAACCGTTAAGTAAAGACGGGAGTGAGGAAAAAAGCGACAGCAATCAAAGAAAAACGCCAGCCGGGGGGCTGGCGTGGCAGGAATCAGCAGAGTTCGAGGTGAACCTCATGCTGCTCAATCACCTTCATTACGCTGGCAGGCGGCGTTTTGTCGGTGTAGAGGTAGTCAAGCAGACTCATGTTGCCGAGGTTGACCATGGCGTTACGGCCAAACTTCGAGTGATCCACCACCAGCATCACGCAGCGTGAATTTTCAATGATGGCGCGCTTGGTGCGGACTTCGTGATAGTCAAACTCCAGCAGCGAACCATCCATATCGATGCCGCTGATCCCCAGAATGCCGTAGTCGAGCCGGAACTGAGAAATAAAGTCGAGCGTCGCTTCACCCATTACCGCGCCATCGCGGGTCCGCACTTCACCACCCGCGATAATGACCCGGAAATCGGGTTTATCCATCAGCAGCATGGCGACGTTAAGGTTATTGGTGACCACGCGCAAATCGCTGTGGTTGAGCAGCGCATGCGCCACCGCCTCCGGCGTGGTGCCGATATCGATAAACAGCGTGGCACCATCCGGGATCTGGCTGGCCACGCGCTGGGCAATCCGCGCTTTTTCCGCTGACCACATCATTTTACGGTCGTGCCAGGCGGTATTCTCAGAGCTGGAGGGAAGCGCCGCGCCGCCGTGGTGACGCTGAATTTTGTTCTGATCGGCCAGATCGTTGAGATCGCGACGAATGGTTTGCGGGCTGACCTCAAAATGATCCACCAGCTCCTCAGTACTGACATATCCCTGACGACGGACTAAATCGATAATCGCGTCATGACGTTGCGTCTGCTTCACGTTCCTCTCCTGTTAACCCGCATAATCCTGTCTAACGACGCGTGACTTTACGCGTATCCACCAGCGCCATCGCCAGTCCGACCACCAGACCGGCGACGTGCGCCGCGTTGGCAATAGCCAGACCAAAGACGCCAAACCAGCCAATCACCAGCCAGACCAGCGCAAAACCGATCAATCCCCGTTCAAGATAGACGCCGCTGTCGGGATCGCGCTCCCCGCGCAGCCAGCAGTAACCCATCAGGGCATAGACCACGCCTGACAGGCCGCCAAACCAGATGCCGCTGAACTTCGCCTGCAGCCAGCCGCTGAGCAGAGCCGAAATCAGCAGGATGACAAAGAGTTTGCCGCTGCCAAGTCGCTTCTCAACCGCGCCGCCCAGATACCACCACCACATCAGATTAAACAGAATGTGCAGCAGTGAAAAGTGCAGCAGCGCATGGCTGAACCAGCGCCAGACCTGAAGATGCTGATCGGCATCCGGCCAGGAGAGCCACGCCATCACGGTGCGATCGCCCATGACCTGCATCAGAATAAATATCGCGATGCAGAGCACCATCAGCGTCATGGTCAGCGGACCGGCACGCTCACGGATATTCGCCCAGATATTGCTGCGCTCATAGCGCAGGCCACTGTCGGTTTTTCCGCTGTGCCAGCTGGCGGCCTGATAACGCGGATGGTTAGGGTCGTGCAAAAACTGCTGAAGTTCGTTTTCGACCACTGAAATCTTGCTCTCATCATCCAGCATGATGACGTAGTGATTTTCATGCTCAATACGCAGCGTGATGCCCCGCGTCGCCATGTAGTCAACAAAGGCCTGCGCCATGCGGGGCTGATTAAATTGGGTAATGCGCATCAGTAACTCTCCATGTGACGAGCGGCAATCTATTCACTGCCGAGGGCAACCTGCTGAGGAAAGGCAGCACGCCAGGCATCAAAGCCGCCATCAATGCTGTACGCCGCGCTGAAGCCCTGTCCCAGCAGATATTGTGCCGCGCTTTTGCTGCTGTTGCCGTGATAGCACATCACCAGCACCGGCAGGCTGTGATCGGCACCACTGACAAAATCGCTGAGGTTGCTGTTGGTCAGATGCAACGCGCCCGCCGCATGACCCAGGGCATAACTTTGCGGATCGCGGATATCTACCAGCAGCGCACCCTGCGCCAGACGCGCCTGCGCCTGCTGCACATCAATACATTCGAACGTTTCCATGGGATCTCTCATAACAGCGTCACAATAGCGCGTAGTGTAACCCGAGAATCCACGCCGATAACCTGACAATCGTTACGGCTACCGGATTTTTTGGTGGGCAGAATGTTAGCTATATCACGCAAAAATGTTTTTACCTGGTTAAAAGCTGGCGTCAATGTTGGTTTGCGATTATGATTATGCTCGAAAACGAACATTAGTGAACTATTCCGAACATCGGAGGAGATGACGTGGAAACCAAAGACCTGATCGTGATCGGCGGCGGCATCAACGGTGCCGGCATTGCAGCAGACGCTGCAGGACGCGGACTGTCGGTGTTAATGCTGGAGGCGCGGGATCTGGCTTGCGCGACCTCCTCTGCCAGTTCAAAACTGATTCACGGCGGCTTGCGCTACCTTGAACATTACGAATTCCGTCTGGTCAGTGAAGCACTGGCCGAGCGTGAAGTGCTGCTGAAAATGGCTCCGCATCTGGCGTTCCCGATGCGCTTCCGTCTGCCGCACCGTCCGCATCTGCGTCCGGCGTGGATGATCCGCACCGGCCTGTTTATGTATGACCATCTTGGCAAGCGTACCAGTCTGCCAGGCAGCAAAAGTTTGCGATTTGGCGCGGATTCGGCCCTGAAGCCGGAAATTACGCGCGGATTCGAATATTCTGACTGCTGGGTCGATGATGCACGCATGGTGGTACTGAACGCACAGGAAGTCGTGAAGCGTGGTGGCGAAGTACGTACCCGCACCCGCGTGACCCGCGCCTGGCGTGAAGGCGGCCTGTGGAAGGTCGAAGCGGAAGATGTCGACAGCGGTAAAACCTTTACCTGGCAGGCGAAAGGCCTGGTCAATGCTGCCGGCCCGTGGGTCAAACAGCTATTCGACGACAGCCTGAAGCTGAAATCGCCTTACGGTATTCGCCTGATCAAGGGCAGTCACATCGTGGTGCCACGCGTTCATACCGAAAAGCAGGCTTACATCCTGCAGAACGAAGATAACCGCATCGTGTTTGTCATCCCGTGGATGGATGAGTTCTCCATCATCGGTACCACCGACGTGGAGTACAAAGGCGATCCGAAAAACGTCAATATTGATGACAGCGAGACCGACTATCTGCTGAAAGTGTTCAACGGACACTTTAAAAAGCAGCTGACCGCTGACGATATCGTCTGGTCCTATTCCGGTGTCCGTCCGCTGTGTGATGACGAATCCGATTCGCCGCAGGCGATCACGCGTGATTACACCCTGGATGTGCGCGACGATAATGGTCAGGCTCCGCTGCTGTCGGTGTTTGGCGGCAAGCTGACCACCTACCGTAAGCTGGCAGAACATGCGCTGGAGAAACTGGCGAAGTACTACCCGAACGCGGGGCCGGCATGGACGAAGAACTGCGTGTTGCCAGGCGGAAATATCTCCGGCACCCGTGAAGATTACGCGGCCAGCCTGCGTCGTCGCTATCCGTTCATCAGTGAAAATATGGCGCGCCACTTCTCGCGCACCTACGGCAGCAGTACTGAAACCCTGCTGGCTGGCGCGAAAAGCCTGGACGATCTGGGTGAGAACTTCGGTCACGAGTTTTACGAAGCAGAGTTACGCTACCTGGTGCAGCATGAGTGGGTTCGTGAGCTGGATGATGCTATCTGGCGTCGTACCAAACAGGGCATGTGGCTGACCAAAGAGCAGCAGGCGCGAGTTACCGAATGGCTGGCAGCGAAAGCCAAACCCGCACTGTCACTGGCTTCATAAACTGTCCCTAAGTAAAGCATCAGAAAGCAGGCTTCGGCCTGCTTTTTTTATCTCTGCGATAGCGGGTCGGTGTATCCGGGTGCTGATCCGACAGGTTGCTCTTTTCAGCGTGTAGCAGAGTTTATTTTTGCTCAACCTACTTTTTATTAAAAATGCCGGGCTCACACCATTCTTTATACAGAAATCCGTTTATGCGATCACATTTTTGGTCAGCGCCTAAACTCAACTCTTTCTGCTTCGCATATCAAAACGTTCACATCCTATTGTTACTGTAAATATAACGTTCAGGCTTTTTGCTTAATTGAACGACGTCATCAGAAAGCACAAACTTTCCTCAGTAAAAACGAAACAACCGTTATTTTAATCAGGAGGTTGAAATGAACACAGGCCAAACGCCTGCCCGGGAATGGAACACGCGCCGCAGTGAAAAAGCGCGTCGTCTGGCATCCTTCCCTGTTGATGGCAAAGTCATTCCTACTGAAAGAGCTGTAGAAGCATTTGAAAAACTGATTGCACCGGGTGACCGGGTGGTACTGGAAGGGAATAATCAGAAGCAGGCCGATTTTTTATCGCGCACCCTGGCTGAGGTTAATCCGGCGAAAGTACACGACCTGCATATGATTATGCCGAGCGTCGGCCGCAGTGAGCATCTGGATATTTTCGAAAAAGGCATTGCCCGTAAACTCGACTTCTCTTTTTCCGGTCCGCAAAGTCTGCGTATTTCTCAGCTATTAGAAGACGGGCAGCTGGAAATAGGCGCAATCCACACCTATATCGAACTCTATTCCCGCCTCTATGTCGATCTGAGTCCAAACGTCGCGCTGATTGCCGGCTATAAAGCTGACCGCAAAGGCAACCTTTACACCGGCCCGAGTACAGAAGATACGCCTGCCCTGGTGGAAGCCGCCGCGTTCCGTGACGGTATCGTGATTGCCCAGGTGAATGAGCTGGTCGATGACGAGACCGACCTGCCCCGCGTCGATATTCCCGGCTCCTGGATCGATTACATCGTCGTAGCCGATAAACCTTTCTTTATCGAACCGCTGTTTACCCGCGATCCGCGCCTGATTAAACAGGAACATATCCTGATGGCGATGATGGCGATTAAAGGCATTTACGCCGAACATCAGGTGCAGTCACTTAACCACGGTATCGGTTTTAACACCGCCGCGATCGAACTGCTGCTGCCTACCTACGGCGAACAACTCGGCCTGAAAGGCAAAATCTGTAAGCACTGGACCCTTAACCCGCATCCGACGCTGATCCCGGCGATTGAGAGCGGCTGGGTTGAGAGCGTGCACTGCTTCGGTGGCGAACTGGGCATGGAAGAGTACATTCGCGCCCGTCCCGATATCTTCTTCACCGGCAGCGACGGCTCTATGCGCTCTAACCGCGCCTTCTGTCAGCTGGCAGGTCAGTATGCGGTGGATATGTTTATCGGTGCCACCCTGCAGGTTGATGGCCTGGCAAACTCCTCAACCGTGACCCGTGGTCGCCTTTCCGGTTTCGGCGGTGCGCCTAACATGGGCCACGATCCGCACGGCCGACGTCATGCCACGCCTGCATGGCTCAATATGATCACCGAACCGGATCCGATGCAGCGCGGTAAAAAGCTGGTGGTTCAGATGGTGGAAACCTTCCAGGCCGGTGCCAAACCGACCTTTGTTGAAACGCTAGATGCCGTTGAAGTGGCGAAATCGACCGGTATGCCGCTGGCACCCGTGATGATCTATGGCGATGACGTCACCCACGTGCTGACCGAAGAGGGGATTGCCTATCTCTATCGCGCGGAAAGCCTTGAAGAGCGCCGTGCAATGGTCGCTGCGGTAGCCGGCATCACCGATATCGGCCTTGGCGTCGATGCGGCGCGCGTGGCGGCCCTGCGTAAAAGCGGCAAAGTGGTCTATCCGGAAGATATGGGCATTCGTCGTTCAGATGCGACCCGCTCACTGCTCGCCGCCAGCAGCGTCTCTGACCTGGTGGAATGGTCGGGTGGTCTTTATAACCCACCGGCAAAATTCCGGAGCTGGTAATGAAACTTCTGTCGCAGACTCAAACCGAGGCGCAGGCCAGTCAGCTGGCGACGATTGCGCGCGATTGTCTGACCGATGAAGCGCGGCTAAGCCCCAAGCCGGGTCTGGTAGACAGTCGGGGGAACGGCGCGCATCAGGACCTGACACTGGCGCTGATGGAGCGTTCCGCTCACAGCCTTGTGCCGACCTTTCTGGCGCTGGCCCGTCACAGCTGGCTGCGCCCTGCTGATATTGCCCTGCGCGAAACGGTGGGTCGGCTGGGCCGTGACGGTGAACAGCAGATGATGGCGGCAACCGGCGGCGTCAACACCCATCGGGGTGCGATCTGGGCGCTGGGACTGCTGGTCAGTGCTGCAGCCATGCACGGTGGCGCGGCCAGTGCCGACCAGCTGACCCGCACCGCAGCCGCGCTGGCCAGCCTGCCGGACCGCGCCGCGCCAAAACTGTTCAGCAAAGGGTTAAAAGCGACGCACCGCTATCAGGTGCCCGGCGCACGCGAAGAGGCGCAACAGGCTTTTCCTCACGTGATGAAGCTGGCGCTGCCACAGCTGCTGACAAGTCGTGCAACGGGTGCCAGTGAAAGCGAAGCCCGCCTTGATGCGCTGATGGCGATCATGACCTCGCTCAGCGATACCTGCGTGCTGTCACGGGCCGGTATGACCGGACTGAAAGCGATGCAGCAGGGAGCACGCGCCGTGCTGCTGTCTGGCGGCTGTCGCACAGCAGGCGGCCAGAAGGCGCTGGCGCAGCTCGACCAGCGCATGCTGTCGCTCAACGCTTCGCCTGGCGGGGCCGCCGATTTGCTGGCCGCGACGCTGTTCATTGATCGGGTCTGTTCACCTGAACATTCTTATTTCTAGAGGCCATTATGGAACACATCACATTATCTTTACCTGCTAACCGCGCACTCAGCGGTAAAGCTCTGGCAGGGGTCGTTGGTTCCGGTGATATGGAAGTGCTGTACACCGCAACCGAAGGACAAACGCTTAGCATTGATATCACCACCTCACTGGATAACAGCGACGCCCGCTGGAAGGCGCTGTTTGACCGCCTGAATTTAACCAACGGTCTGCCTGCCGGAAAGCTGATTATTCACGATTTCGGCGCGACACCCGGCGTGGCGCGTATCCGTATTGAACAGGTTTTTGAGGAGGTGAGCCATGCGTAACGATGCCAGTTTTATTGAATTACGCGCCCGTGAGCGCGCCCGTGCACTGCTGGACGATGGCAGCTATCGCGAACTGCTGGATCCTTTTGAAGGCATCATGTCGCCGTGGCTGGCCCCGCAGGGTGTGGTGCCGCAGTCAGATGACGGCATGGTGGTGGCACGCGGCACGCTGAACGGTCAGCCTGCGGTCGTTATCGCCATTGAAGGCACCTTCCAGGGTGGCAGCATGGGCGAAGTCTCCGGTGCCAAAATGGCGGCGGCGCTGGAACTGGCAGCCGAAGACAATCGCAACGGAATACCCACTCAGGCGGTGCTCTGCCTGGAAACCGGCGGCGTGCGTTTACAGGAAGCAAATCTGGGGCTGGCGGCGATTGCCGATATTCATGCCGCGATTGTCGATCTGCGCCGCTATACCCCGGTTATCGGCATTATTGCTGGTACCGTCGGCTGCTTTGGCGGGATGTCCATCGCCGCTGCGCTGTGCAGCTACCTGATTGTGACGCGTGAAGCGCGCCTGGGGCTGAACGGTCCGCAGGTGATTGAGCAGGAAGCGGGCATTGAAGAGTATGACTCGCGCGATCGCCCGTTTATCTGGAGCATGACCGGCGGTGAAATCCGCTACGCCAGCGGCCTGGTCGATGCGCTGGTCGGTGATGGTGTCAATGCGGTTAAGAGTGCGATGAATGACTGCATCGCCAAAGGCGTTCCGGCGCAGCACCGCAGCGATAAATATGCCGATTTCCTGCCACGTCTGACACAGTTCGACACCCGTCAGCAGGCGGACACGGCGCAGATTAAACAGCTTTTCGCCCGGGAGGATAAATAATGACCCAGACTAACAGCCGCGGTGCAACCTGGCTGGAAAAACTTGCACCTGATGCGCAGCGCCTCAGCGGCCTGTGCGCCTCTGTCCAGGTGGCGGACGGTGAACTTAATGGTGAAAGCGTGCGCTTTATCGCCGTGGTGCCCGATGCACAAAACCACTATCCACGTGCCGCGCAGGGCGAAGTCGGTCTGCTGGAAGGCTGGACGCTGGCGAAAGTGGTGAATGAAACGCTGGAAGAGGACAAGAACAGCGACGTGAAACGCCCGATTGTGGCGGTGATCGACGTACCGAGTCAGGCCTATGGCCGTCGCGAAGAGGCGTTCGGTATTCATCAGGCGCTGGCGGGGGCTGCGGGCGCTTATGCCAAAGCACGCCTTGCGGGTCATCCGGTGATTGGACTGATTGTTGGCAAAGCGATGTCTGGTGCCTTCCTGGCGCACGGTTATCAGGCCAACCGCCTGATTGCGCTCAACGATCAGGGTGTGCTGGTGCACGCGATGGGTAAAGAGTCCGCCGCGCGTATCACGCTGCGTTCGGTGGAGGCGCTGGAGAAACTGGCGGCGACCATTCCGCCGATGGCCTATGACGTCAGCAACTTCCATACGCTGGGTCTGCTCTCCGATCTGCTGAACGTGGCCAATCCTGATGCACCTTCTGACGCCGATGTGGCGATGGTCGAGATCGCCTTGCAGAAAGCCATTAGCGATGCGCGCCAAGATCCGAGCCTGAAAAACCGGCTGGGCGCATCCAATCGCCACAGCTCCTCCCTGGTTCGCGAGCGGATGCGCGCAACCTGGTAATTAAATAAAAAAATAAACCTGCCGAAACCGGTCTGACGGGGCGCATTGCTAAGTGCGCCCCGGGGCAGTGGCCGTGTTCAGAATTATAAACATCGCTGTTAACAGAAAATTCTTTCTTAAATACAGGTGATTTATGATTTATATAATTGTTCATGCCCTTGCTCCAATTTTTGTCATCATGCTGCTGGGCTTCTGGGCCGGTAAGGCCGGAATGGTCAACAACAAAGACGTCTCTCTGCTGAATATTTTCGTCATGGATTTTGCGCTGCCCGCCGCGCTGTTCAGTGCCACGGTACAAACGCCCTGGCCGGGCATCGTGGCGCAATGGCCGCTGATTGTGGTTATTACCGGCGCAATGTGGATTACCTATGGAGCTGTCTATTTCGCGGCCACAAAAGTTTTCAAAAAGTCACCGCAGGATGCGGCTGTGTTAACACTGACGGTGGCGCTGCCAAATTACGCCGCGCTGGGCCTGCCCATTCTGGCCAGCGTGCTGGGTGAAAATGGTGCCACCTCGCTCTCGGTAGCGGTCTCCATCGCCTGTGGTTCAGTGCTGCTTACACCGCTTTGCCTGCTGATTCTGGAACGTGAAAAAGCGTTTGCCGATGGCACCGAACACGGTTCAACCCTGACCATGCTGCCAATTCTGATGTGGCGTTCAGTGAAAAAACCGATCGTACTGGGGCCGTTGATTGGCGTGGTGTTATCAGCGCTGGGCGTTAAAATGCCTGATCTGGTGCTGGCCGCCATTAAACCGCTGGGCCTGGCTGCTACCGCCGCTGCACTCTTCCTGACCGGTGTCATCCTGTCGGCACGCAAACTGAAACTCAACGCGGTGGTGGGCGTCGGCACGGTAACTAAGCTGCTGATTCAGCCCTTTATCGCCTGGGGTCTGGTGCTGGCGCTGGGTCTCAGCGGTCCGGTGGCAATTACCGCCATTCTGATGATTGCGCTCTCCGCCGGTTTCTTCGGAGTGGTGTTTGGCAACCGCTTTGGCGTGCAGTCGCCGGATGCAGAGGCTGTGCTGCTGCTCAGCTCCATTCTCTGTATTTTGTCATTACCACTGTTCATTACGCTGACATCAGGAATGTAATATGAGCTCTGTTCCGCGTCCCCACGATCTGGTCTGGCTGCGAGACGGCAACGCCTTAGCCGCCATCAGTGAGAGCTGGGTCAGTCAGTTCTGGCATCCGGGCCTTCCGGTCGTGGTGCGGCGCGACAGGAGCGAAACCGGGCTGATACCGGTGGGTGTGCGCGGCGAGCGCCGCGAACAGCGCGCCGCCGGATGGGTCAATGCAGCGGATATCGTTCGCGTTGTCACGCCGGAGATGCTGGCGGCGCGTGCACAGTTGCTTGCCTCGCCGTTTACCGCTTATGCGCCGGTCGGCGCGGCGATTGCCCTCAGTGAGCACGACTGGCCGTGGCGCTGGGGTATTACCGGCAGTACCGGTTACGCACTGGCAACACAGCAACCCACGCTGCATGCCGCCAGCGATCTTGATTTAGTTATTCGCGCGCCAGAGCCGCTGACGCGCGATGTGCTGCAACGCTGGCAGGCGCAAACCGATACGCTGGCCTGCCGGGTCGATACGCAGGTAGAAACGCCGTCCGGCGCGTTTGCCCTCAGCGAATGGCTGCGTGAAGGCCGCGCGCTGGTTAAAACCGTCACCGGACCGATACTGACCGCTTCACCCTGGAGCAGGGAGCTACAATGAAAATACTCTTTACCTTTCCCGGCCAGGGCACTCAGCGTGCCGGGATGTTACAGCACCTGCCCGACGGCGACGCCCTGTTAAACAGCGTGCGTGCAGTACTGGGCGACGAGACTGACCAGCTCGACAGTGCCGATGCACTACGCCACACGCGCGCCGTACAGCTCAGTCTGCTGATTTGCGGTGTCGCCTGGGCGCGGGAGCTGATCCGTAGTGGGGTGAAACCCGATATCGTCAGCGGTCTGTCGATTGGTGCGTTTCCTGCTGCGGTGATTTCCGGCGCGCTGGATTTCAGTGATGCTCTGCGGCTGGTGGCGCTGCGCGGCGATCTGATGGAGCAGGCTTATCCGGAGGGATATGGCCTGACTGCCATCACCGGCCTGACGCTGAGTCGTCTGGAGAAACTGATGCCCGGCAGCAACACCTATATCGCCAACCTGAATGCGGAAACGCAGATTGTGATTGCTGGCCGCGATGAGGATATGGCGGTAGTCGCGCAGAAAGCGCTGGATGCCGGTGCCAGCAAAGCGATTAAACTCGCGGTGAGCGTGCCGTCGCACTGCGCGCTGCTGGATAAGCCCGCCGCAGAACTGGCGCGCGCGTTCGGGTCCGTCAGCCTTTCCCGCCCCCATTGCGCTTACCTCAGCGGTTCAACCGGACGCGTGATTTGGGAGCCGGAGAAGATTGCCGACGATCTTGCCTTTAATATGGCGCGTACGGTGCAGTGGAATGATGCGATGGTTTCAGCCAATCAGCGCGATGCCCGACTGGCGATTGAGATGCCGCCTGGCAATGTGCTGACAGGCCTGACGCTTCAGGCGGGCTGGCAGGGCGATGCGATTTGTCTGGAGCGCAACAGCGTTGAGGTTGCACTCCATCTGGTTAAACGGCTGAGTCAGTAAGGCTGCGGGCGTACATCCGCCCTTCTGCCGCCAGTGCCAGCAGGTCATTATCCCGTTCGCGGCGATGTGAGTAGACAATCGAGATCTGCTGACGCATCTGGTAAGGCTCAGCGAGCGTCAGCAGCTGAATGTTGTTTTCATACACCTTCTTCATCCGTCCCGGGATCAGTGCCAGGCCAACGCCCGCCTGCACCAGGCTTATCATCGAGAAGATGTCATTCACCTGGGTGACCATGCGCGGTTCAAATCCGGCTATCTGAAACGCCTCCTGCGAACCGGCATAGGTGGCAAACCCTTCAGCCAGCGAGACAAAATCACGGTCGGCATAATCACGCAGATCCACCGGACCGGCTCCGTCCCGCGTCTCCCCGGCCGGTGTGGCCAGAAAGATCCTGTCTTCAAACAGCGGAATCACATCAAAATGTGCGTCGCTGAGTTCGCCGTCATCGGTGGCGATCAGAATCGCATCCAGCGCGTCATCTTCCAGCATATTCAGCAGCATTTGATTGGAACCCATGGTCAGATCGAGCTCCAGCGTCGGCCGACGCAGCTTCATGCCCATGATCAGCCGGGGAATGGTCTCCAGCGTCAGGGAGTAGAGCGTGCCAAGTCGCAGACGCCCCCCGCCGATGCCTGCGACTTTGCGCGCCTCTTCAATGCCTTTTCCCATCAGGGTGGTCACATCGCGACAATAGTCCAGCAGTGTCCAGGCAGCAGGCAGCGGCACCAGGTTGCGGCCCTTGTGGATAAACAGCGGGCAGTCGATGCCCTCTTCCAGCGTATGCAGTGCGCGATGCACGCTGACGCTGCTCAGCTCCAGCGCTTCCGCCGTGCGGGCGATATTGCCCTTGCTCATAAACATCATGAAGACGCTGAGTTTACGGAAGGTAATTTCCTGGTTGATGTTGTCACTCATTGCTGCTGTTGCCTGTAGGGTCATTTTGCTTTCCCGCATAGTAGCGATTCTCAGCCAGGGTGTAATGATCTGGCTCGCACAAGAGGCACTTACGGACGAAGAGGCGATAAGAGGCTGAATCTACTGAAGAGGTGCAGGATGGGCGGTGAGCAAAGAGAACACAGGAGAGTGCGGCCGATCCTTCGGCCGCAAAAAAGTCAGAAACCTGACTGCCCGCGCCTTACAACCTTACTGGCGAGATATTCCAGATCTCATCAGCGTACTCCTGAATCGTACGGTCCGACGAGAAGTAGCCCATTCCGGCGATGTTTTTAGCCGCGCGGCGTTGCCACTCATCCGGTTTACGGTAGAGCGCATCCACCTTATCCTGGGTATCCACATAGCTGCGATAATCCGCCAGCAACTGGTAGTGATCGCCGAAGTTGACCAGTGAATCGAACAGATTGCGGTAGCGGCCTGGATCCTGCGGACTGAACAGACCGGAAGCAATCTGAGTCAGCACCTGATGCAGCTCTTCATCCTTTTCGTAATAGTCACGCGGATTATAGCCCCCTTTACGCAGGGCTTCGACCTGTGGCGTGGTATTACCGAAAATGAAGATGTTCTCTTCACCGACGTGATCCAGCATTTCAACGTTGGCCCCATCCAGCGTACCGATGGTAAGCGCGCCATTCAGCGCAAACTTCATATTACTGGTGCCGGACGCTTCCGTCCCTGCGGTAGAGATCTGCTCAGAAAGATCGGCCGCCGGAATAATGATCTGCGCCAGGCTCACGCTGTAGTTCGGGATGAAGACCACCTTCAGTTTGTTCTTCACCTGCGGATCGTTGTTGATCACATTGGCGACATCGTTGATCAGATGAATGATGTGCTTGGCAACGTAGTAAGCCGATGCCGCTTTACCGGCAAAGATATTGACGCGTGGCACCCAATCCGCCTGCGGATCGGCCTTGATACGGTTGTATCGGGTGATCACATGCAGCACGTTGAGCAACTGGCGTTTGTACTCGTGAATACGCTTGATCTGCACATCAAACAGCGCGTTCGGGTCGAGCACCACGTCCAGATTCTTCGCCACCCAGTCGGCCAGCCGACGCTTGTTCTGATACTTAGCGACCGCCACTTTTTCAATAAACGCCGGATAGTCGATCTGCGCCTTAAGCTCGCCCAGCTGGCTGAGATCGGTACGCCAGTTGCGGCCAATCTCCTCATCCAGCACCTCTGACAGCGCCGGGTTCGCCAGCGCCAGCCAGCGACGCGGCGTAACGCCATTGGTTTTGTTACAGAAGCGGCCAGGGAACAGGCGGGAGAAATCGGCAAACAGCGACTGTACCATCAGGTTGGAGTGCAGCTCCGAAACGCCGTTTACTTTGTGGCTGACCACCACCGCCAGCCAGCCCATGCGTATCCGGCGGCCATCGTTTTCGTCGATGATCGAAATGCGCGACAGCAGATCCAGGTCATCGGGATAGTGATCCTGAATGGTCTTAAGGAAGAAGTCGTTAATTTCAAAAATAATGCTGAGGTGACGCGGCAGGATCTTGCCGATCATATCGACCGGCCAGGTTTCCAGCGCTTCGGTCATCAGCGTATGGTTGGTGTAGGAGAAGACCTGACAGCAGACGTCAAAAGCGTTGTCCCAGCTGAATTTATGATCGTCGATCAGCAGGCGCATCAGTTCGGGGATCGCCAGCACCGGATGGGTATCATTCAGGTGAATAGCGATTTTATCCGCCAGGTTGTCCCAGGTCTGATGCATCCGCCAGTGACGATTAAGAATGTCCTGCACCGTCGCGGAGACCAGGAAATATTCCTGACGCAGACGCAGTTCGCGGCCTGAGTAGGTCGAGTCATCCGGATAGAGCACGCGCGACACGTTCTCAGAGTGGTTTTTATCTTCCACCGCCGCAAAGTAGTCGCCCTGGTTGAACTTGCCGAGGTTAATTTCGTTGCTCGCCTGCGCGCCCCACAGCCGCAAGGTGTTGGTGGCGTCGGTGTCAAAGCCCGGAATGATCTGGTCATAGGCCATCGCCAGGATCTCTTCGGTCTCCAGCCAGCGCACTTTCGCGCCTTCGTGCTGGACGCGGCCACCAAAGCGCACTTTGTAACGGGTATTGAAACGCTGGAATTCCCACGGATTACCATATTCAAGCCAGTAATCCGGCGACTCTTTCTGCTCACCTTCCACAATGTTCTGTTTGAACATGCCGTAATCATACCGGATGCCATAGCCACGGCCCGGCATGCCCAGCGTTGCCAGCGAGTCGAGGAAACAGGCCGCCAGGCGACCCAGACCGCCATTGCCCAGCCCCGGATCGTTCTCCTCTTCCATCAGCTCGGCCAGATCCAAGCCCATCTCATCCAGTGCCTGGTTGAGATCGTCATAAATCCCCATCGCCAGCAGCGCATTGCCCAGCGTGCGGCCCATCAGAAACTCCATCGACAGGTAATAGACCTGCCGGACATCCTGCGACAGCTGAGCACGGCTGGAACGCAGCCAGCGCTCCACCATCCGGTCGCGCACCGCCAGCAGCGAGGCGTTAAGCCACTCATGCTTATTGGCGATAGAGGGATCTTTGCCGATGGTAAACATCAATTTATAGGCAATCGAATGCTTTAAGGCATCAACCGTCAACGTTGGTGAGGCGTAAGTGAAAGGTGCATTCATATCCAGTTTTCCCAATCCGTTACATCAAACGTTGGTAGAGATCACGGTAGGCTTGTGCTGCCACCTGCCAGCTAAAGTCCATCGCCATTGCCTGGCGCTGAACATAGCGCCAGAGCGAAGGGCGGGACCACAACACAAACGCGCGCCGGATGGCCCGAAGTAGTGACCAGGCGTTGGCATCTTCAAAACTGAATCCACTGGCGATGCCGTCTGCCAGATTCTCCAGTGAGCTGTCATTCACGGTATCGGCCAGCCCGCCGGTGCGGCGCACTAATGGCAACGTACCATACTTGAGGCCATAAAGTTGTGTCAGACCGCAGGGCTCAAAGCGACTCGGCACCACAATCACGTCTGCGCCACCGACAATACGGTGTGAGAACGCTTCGTGATAGCCGATCTGCACGCCGACGCTGCCCGGATGCTCTGCCGCCGCCGCCAGGAAGCCCTGCTGCAGTTCAGCATCGCCCTGGCCCAGCAGCACCAGTTGACCGCCCTGCGCCAGCAAGCCGGGCAGCGCCTCCAGCACCAGGTCCAGCCCTTTCTGTTTGGTCAGACGGCTGATCACGCAGAACACCGGCGCTTTATCATCCACCTTCAGTCCCATCGCCACCTGCAGCTGACGTTTGTTCTCCGCTTTCGCTTCCAGCGTGTCGCGGTTATAACGCGCGCTGAGCAACAGATCGTGCGCCGGATCCCAGATAGAGGGATCAACGCCGTTAAGAATCCCACTGAGACGGCCTTCACGCATCCGCTGTGCCAGCAGGGTTTCCATGCCGTAAGCATATTCAGCAGAAGTAATTTCATGGGCGTAAGTCGGGCTGACCGCCGTGATATGGTCGGCGTAAAAGAGTCCCGCTTTCAGGAAGGAGATCTGACCGAAGAACTCCAGCCCATGCATGTTAAAGAACGACCATGGCAAGCCGATCTCTTCCATGTGGTGCGCCATGAACAGCCCCTGATACGCCAGGTTATGCACGGTGAAGACCGATTTAGCCGGACGACCACGCGCTTCCAGATAGGCGCAGGTCAGGCCTGCGTGCCAGTCATGGGCATGCACAATATCGGGACGCCACATCGCGTCCATGCCGCACGCCAGTTCACAGCCAACCCAGCCCAGCAGCGCAAAGCGCAGATAGTTGTCGACATACGCAAACTGCGATTCGTCATGGTAGGGACTACCCGGACGATCGTAGAGGCCGGGGGCATCAATTAAGTAGATGCCCACACCGTTAAATTCACCAAATAGCAGACGTACATGACCGGCAAATGTTTCTCGCTCTGTCACGACCTGGAGATCAGGTATGCCTTTGCGCAATGCGGGAAAAGCGGGCAGTAGTACCCGCGTATCCGTGCCGCCCGCTATTTGTGCCTGAGGTAATGCCCCGACGACATCAGCCAGTCCGCCCGTTTTTAGCAGCGGGAAAAGTTCCGAACAGACATGTAAAACCTGCATCCTCGACCTCATTAAGTTATCCGGCACGCTCCGCGTGTCGATTGCGTAAGTTTCGCTTATCGCTTACAGCCCCGCTTTGGCCAGTCTGGCCAGCATGGCGCGGGTTACCAGTACGATGCCTTCATCCGAACGGTGAAACCGGCGACTGTCTTCATCCGGGTTTTCGCCAATAACCATGCCTTCGGGTAACTCGCAGGCGCGATCAATGACGCAGCGACGCAGACGACACGATCGGCCCACTACCACATCAGGCAGCAGTACAGTTGAATCAATATTGCAAAAAGAGTTAACGCGTACCCGCGGGAACAGCACCGAATTGACCACCACCGACCCGGAGATGATGCAGCCACCCGAGACCAGCGAGTTCATGGTCATCCCGTGACTGCCGGAACGATCCTGAACAAATTTGGCCGGCGGCAGCGGCTCCATGTGGGTACGAATCGGCCAGGTGACGTCATACATATCGAGCTCAGGCATCACCGATGCCAGGTCGAGATTGGCGCGCCAGTAGGCTTCCAGCGTCCCGACATCGCGCCAGTAAGGCGGCGCATTGTCGTCGTTCTGTACGCAGGAGAGCGCAAAGGAGTGCGCATAGCCTTCGCCGCTTGCCACGATTTTCGGCAGGATATCTTTGCCGAAGTCATGGTTAGAGCCTGGCGTCTGCAGATCTTCTTCCAGCAGTTCATAGAGATAGTCTGCGTTGAAAACGTAGATCCCCATGCTGGCAAGCGCCTGGGTGTCATCACCCGGCATAGTGGGCGGTTTCGCGGGTTTCTCCACGAAGTCGATCACCATGTTCTCTTCGTCCACCGCCATCACGCCAAACGCAGTGGCTTCATGCACCGGCACCGGTAAACAGGCGATGGTACATTTCGCCTCGTTGACCACGTGATCCAGCAGCATGCGTGAATAATCCATCTTATAAATGTGGTCCCCGGCAAGGATCACGATGTACTGCGCCTGATAGCGGCGAATCACATCAAGGTTTTGCGTCACGGCATCGGCCGTCCCGCGATACCACTGTTCGGTCGAAAATCGCTGCTGCGCTGGCAGCAAATCGACAAACTCATTCATCTCTTCATTGAAGATCGACCAGCCACGCTGGATATGCTGAGTCAGGGTATGGGACTGATACTGAGTAATCACGCCAATCCGTCGGATACCGGAGTTGACGCAGTTGGAGAGGGCAAAGTCGATAATGCGGAACTTGCCGCCGAAATGCACCGCCGGTTTGGCACGTTTGGCCGTTAAGTCGACCAGGCGCGTGCCGCGTCCGCCGGCGAGGATCAGAGCAACCGTCTGTGTAGGGAGCTGGCGGGCCAGCATCAGGTGATCTGTTCTATCTAACTTAACCATGTCTGACTCCTTATGATTGCTTTTGGAACACGCACACACCGTGTGCGGGACCATGCCAGACAGTTAGCAGGATGGGGTTGTCGTCCCCGGCGAAAGGAGGAAGGGCGCGCCATTCTCCGTCTGGTAACACGATGTCATTCACCGTATCCGTGGCGTTTATTGTTATTAACCAGCGGCCGGACAGCAGGATCTGCAATCTGTGCATCCCCTGTGCCCATTCATCGTGTTGCAGTGGCTGGCCACCAGCATTGAGCCACTGCACATTGCCGTCACCGTCCTGCCACCAGCGATCTGCGGTCAGCGCCGGAATGCGCTGGCGCAGCTCGATCAGTGCAGCGGTAAATCCGACTAATCCCTTCTCATCCGCCTGCCAGTCAAGCCAGCTCAGGGCGTTGTCCTGACAGTAAGCGTTGTTATTGCCACGCTGGGTGTGGCCGCGCTCATCGCCTGCCAGCAGCATCGGCGTACCCTGTGACAGCAGCAGCGTCGTCAGCAGTGCCCGCACGCTGCGACGGCGTCGTTCAATCACGTCGAAGCTGACGTTCAGCCCCTCTTTGCCGTGGTTGTGGCTGTAGTTATCGCCGTGACCATCACGGTTATCTTCCCCGTTCGCTTCGTTGTGTTTCCGTTCGAAGCTCACCACATCCCACAGCGTAAAGCCGTCATGGGCGGTGATCAGGTTAACCGTGGCGTGTGGCGGCCGGTCATTATGCTGGTAGAGATCGCTGGAGGCGGCAAAGCGGCGGACGAACTCGCCGTTGCTTATGTCGCCGTGCAGCCAGTAACGACGCGCGGTGTCGCGAAACTGATCGTTCCATTCAGCAAACGGCGGCGGAAAACGGCCAACCTGATAGCCGTCAGGGCCGATATCCCAGGGTTCAGCAATCAGCTTGACCTGAGAGAGCAGCGGACAGGCGCGTATGGCCTCAAAAAATGGCGCATCACGCTGGTAATCCGGTGTGCGGCCCAGCACCGGCGCGAGGTCAAAGCGGAAGCCGTCGACGTGGCAGACCCGCACCCAGTAGCGCAGCGCCTCTAAAGCCCACGTCATCACCTGCGGATGATGAATATTCAGCGTGTTGCCGCAGCCGGTCCAGTTCTGATAATCGCCCTGCTCATCGAGCCAGTAGTAGCTGGCGTTGTCGATGCCGCGCATGGAGATCGTCGGGCCAATCTCATCGAGTTCAGCGGTGTGGTTGAACACCACATCCAGCAGCACTTCGATACCCGCGGCGTGCAGGTTTTTGACCGCCTGCTGAAACTCCTGCAACGGCGTCACGTCCGGTTGACCGGAGGCGTAACGGGGATCCACCGCCCAGAGCGCAAAGGGGTTATAGCCCCAGTAGTTGCTGAGGCCGAGCTGCAGCAGTCGCGGCTCACTCGCGAAGTGCGCCACCGGCAGCAGCTCAAGGGTGGTAATCCCCAGATTGCGCAGGTAATTCACCATAACAGGATGACCAAGCGCCGCGTAAGTCCCGCGCAGCGTTTCCGGAATTTCCGGATGCTGCTGCGTCAGGCCGCGCACATGGGCTTCGTAAATCACCGTGTTACCCCACGGGGTGCGCGGGGCGACATCGCCCTGCCAGTCAAAATCCTCCGCGACTACCCGTGACTTCGGCGCAATCGCCGCGTTGTCATACGGATCGGGCTGCGCCTCGCCGCCATGAAACAGCGGGTCATCCGGTACATCGCCCTCAACTGCGCGGGCGCAGGGGTCAACCAGCAGCTTCGCCGGATTAAAACGGTGTCCCTGCTGCGGCGCCCAGGGACCATGCACCCGGTAGCCGTAGCGCTGTCCCGGTTTTAACGCCGGAACATAACCGTGCCAGATATCCCCGCTGCGGCCAGGCAGGTCAAGACGCTGTTCAGCGCCCTGCTCATCAAACAGGCAGAGCTCTACGCGCCCGGCATGCTGTGAGAACAGAGTGAAGTTAACGCCTTTGCCATCGTAACTGGCACCCAGCGGTTCAGGATCTCCGGCAGTGATGGTCATTCAGCCTCCCGCACCAGCCATACCGTTGCCAGCGGCGGCAGATTGAGGCTCAGCGACTGCGGTCGCCCGTGGCTCTCCTGCTCATCGGTATGCACCCGATGATTGCGCACGTCGCTGCCGTGATACTCATGCTGATCGGTATTCAGCACTTCACGCCAGTAGCCAGGCTGGTTAACGCCAAAGCGATAGCCCGGACGCGGCACCGGCGTAAAGTTACTGACGACGATCACTTCGTTGCCTTCACGGTCACGACGGACAAAGGCGAAGACGGAGTGCTCCGCATCATTTACCACCAGCCACTCGAAACCTGCCGGATCGAAGTCGAGCTGATGCAGCGGCGTGTAGTACTGATAGGTGTGGTTGAGATCGCGCACCAGACGGTGAACGCCGTGGTGCCAGTTGTCGTCCCCTTCCAGCAGATGCCAGTCGAGGCTGACGTCGTGGTTCCACTCGCGACCCTGGGCAAATTCGTTGCCCATAAACAGCAGTTTCTTGCCGGGGAAGCCCCACATCCAGCCGTAGTAAGCACGCAGGTTGGCGAACTTCTGCCAGGCATCGCCCGGCATACGATCGAGAATCGAGCGCTTACCGTGCACCACTTCGTCATGCGACAGCGGCAGCACAAAGTTTTCGGTGTAGTTGTACATCATGCCGAAGCTCATCAGGTCGTGATGGTGCTTGCGGTAGATGGGATCGACCTTCATGTAGTCGAGGGTGTCGTGCATCCAGCCCAGATTCCATTTGAACCAGAAGCCCAGCCCGCCGCCTTCGGTGGGACGCGTCACGCCAGGGTAGTCCGTCGACTCTTCGGCCATGGTCACCGAACCGGATGCCACAGTGCCGAGCGTACGGTTGGTGTGACGCAGAAACTCAATCGCTTCCAGGTTCTCACGGCCGCCGTACTGATTCGGCACCCATTCCCCTTCGCTGCGGCTGTAGTCGCGGTAGATCATCGACGCCACCGCATCCACACGCAGGCCATCAATGCCAAAGCGTTCCGTCCAGTAGAGCGCGTTGCCCGACAGGTAGTTGCTCACTTCCCGGCGACCAAAGTTGTAGATCAGGGTATTCCAGTCCTGGTGAAAGCCTTCACGCGGGTCGCTGTGCTCATAGAGCTCGGTGCCGTCGTACCTTGCCAGACCGAAATCGTCGCTGGGGAAGTGGCCCGGCACCCAGTCGAGCAGCACGTTGAGGCCCGCCTCATGGGCGGCGTCAATGAAGGCGCGGAACTCGTCACGGGTACCAAAACGGCGGGTTGGCGCATACATGCCCAGCGGCTGATAGCCCCAGCTGCCATCAAACGGATGTTCGTTGATCGGCAGCAGTTCGATATGGGTAAAGCCCATCTCTTTGACGTAGGGCACCAGCTGTTCAGCCAGCTCTTTGTAGCTCAGCCAGAAGTTGTTGTCGGTGTGACGACGCCAGGAGCCCAGATGCACTTCATAGATGGAGATCGGCGCGTCAAAGGCGTTGGCCGCCTTGCGCTCCGCTTTCATCTCAACCGGCTCCGGGAGACCACAGATCATCGACGCAGTTTGCGGACGCATCTGCGCTTCAAACGCGTACGGGTCCGCTTTGATGCGCAGTTCGCCATTGGCGTCGATGATTTCATACTTGTAGAGCTGGCCGTTGACCGCGCCCGGTACAAACAGCTCCCAGATGCCCAGCTCCTGACGCAGACGCATCGGATGACGGCGGCCATCCCAGAAGTTGAAATCGCCAACCACTGAAACGCGACGGGCGTTGGGTGCCCAGACGCAGAAGCGGGTACCGAAGACACCATCGATGACGTCACCGTGCGCACCCAGCGTCTCATAAGGGCGCAGGTGCGTCCCTTCCGCCAGCAGCCACAGATCCATCTCCTGCAGCAGCGGGCCAAAGCGATAGGCATCGTCTATCAGGTTCTGCTGGCCGTGCCAGTTCACCGCCAGCTGATAGCGGAACGGGTTTTTGCGGCGTGGAATGACGCCACTGAAGAAGCCGCGTGCATCTTCACACACCAGCTGAGCCAGTTTGCGCCCGGTGGAGGTTTCAATGACCCACACTTCAAGCGCTTCGGGGAGCAACGCCCTGACTTCAAGGCCTTGCTGAGTTCGGTGCATCCCTAGTAACGAAAAAGGGTCGGCATAATTACCCGCAAACAGGGCATTGATCGCATCGCGATCGGGAAGCTCTGACATGACTTTCTTCCTGTGATAATTGGCAGCCGAAATGAACGCGACACAGCCTGTCGCGGTTCACCTGCGCTGCTCTTCATTGAGCCATACGTACAACGACAAAGAAGTCAGGCCATTCCGTGGGAAAAGTGTTTTTGCCGTGTACCACAACCATTTAATCCGGAAAGCACAAGAGTTACCTGTGGCACATCATGGTTAAATCATAGCTTGGTCACGGCACTTGCTATGGACTAAAGCAAAATAATCTTTACCGACCGGCAAAAAAGGGAAGTTGATCACTGAGTAAGCGAAACGGCAGATTGTTTCGTGTACGACAAAAACAAAAAAGGCCGGATAAATCCGGCCTTTGGCGATGTTTTCTGTTTAGCTGGTTAACAACCGCAGCATGCGACGTAGCGGTTCGGCTGCACCCCATAACAGCTGGTCGCCCACCGTGAAGGCGGAGAGATATTCCGGCCCCATATTCAGTTTACGTAACCGGCCAACCGGCGTGGTCAGCGTGCCGGTAACGGCGGCGGGCGTCAGTTCACGCATCGTCAGTTCGCGGTCATTCGGCACCACTTTGACCCACTCATTGTGAGAGGCCAGCAGCTGCTCAATTTCAGCCAGCGGCAGGTCGCGTTTCAGCTTCAGCGTAAAGGCCTGGCTGTGGCAGCGCAGTGCCCCGACGCGCACGCACAATCCATCCACCGGAATGACGTTACGGGTGGCGAGGATCTTGTTGGTCTCCGCCTGGCCTTTCCACTCTTCGCGGCTCTGACCGTTTTCCAGCTGTTTGTCGATCCACGGGATCAGGCTGCCCGCCAGCGGCACACCGAAGTTATCGGTCGGCAGAGTGCCGGAACGGGTGAAGTCGGTCACGCTACGCTCGATGTCGAGGATGGCGGAGGCTGGGTTCTGCAGCGCAGGCGCAACGTGATCGTGCAGCATGCCCATCTGGGTCAGCAATTCACGCATGTGGCGCGCGCCGCCGCCAGAGGCCGCCTGATAGGTGGCAACCGAAGCCCACTCCACCAGGTCCTGAGCAAACAGGCCGCCCAGAGACATCAGCATCAGGCTGACGGTACAGTTACCGCCGACAAAGGTTTTGATCCCACTGTCGATGCCCTGGCGAATCACCGCATGGTTGACCGGATCGAGGATGATGATGGCATCATCTTTCATGCGCAGTGTGGAGGCCGCATCAATCCAGTATCCCTGCCAGCCGCTGGCGCGCAGCTTTGGATAGACGTCACTGGTGTAGTCGCCGCCCTGGCAGGTAATAATGATATCCAGCGCCCGCAGCGCCTCAATATCAAACGCATCCTGCAGTGTGCCCTGCTGTTTGCCCGCAAATGCGGGTGCCGCCTGACCATGCTGCGACGTCGAGAAGAAGACCGGATTGATTGCATCAAAATCACGCTCTTCACTCATGCGGGACATCAGCACGGAGCCGACCATACCGCGCCAACCAACAAAACCTACATTCTTCATGTCGTGTCCGTCTAAGGCAGTTACACCTGCTTTTCATTTCAGAGGAGAGAGCGGCGTGCTATTTTCACGCCGCTCTGCGTAATAATAAGATTTACCTGTGTCCCTTCACTCTACAAAATGCAGGCCGGGTAGCAAGTGAATTAATTCGATTACGCTAACTTTTTCAGCAGCGTAACTAATAACTCCGCTTTTTCGTGAACAACATGGCGTAAAACCGATGACTGAAATGATTTCAGCGACAATATTATTGTTGTTAATTATGGATCCGCTGGGCAATCTGCCGATTTTTATGTCGGTTTTAAAGCATCTGGAGCCGAAACGGCGGCGAGTGGTGCTGATCCGTGAAATGTTGATTGCCCTGATCATCATGCTGCTGTTCCTGTTTACCGGTGAACGCATCCTGGCATTTTTGAATCTGCGTACTGAAACGGTGTCGATTTCCGGCGGGATCATCCTGTTTCTTATCGCCATTAAAATGATTTTCCCGTCGGCGGAAAGCAGCAGTTCTGGTTTACCGGCGGGTGAAGAGCCCTTCCTGGTGCCGCTGGCGATTCCACTGGTAGCCGGGCCATCGCTGCTGGCGACGCTGATGCTGCTGTCGCATCAATATCCGCATCAGATGTCGCACCTGGTCGGCGCGCTGCTGATCGCCTGGGGCGTGACGGTGGGCATTCTGCTGATGTCAGGTCTGTTCCTGCGTCTGCTGGGTGATAAAGGGGTCAATGCGCTGGAGCGGCTGATGGGATTGATTCTGATTATGCTGGCAACTCAGATGTTCCTGGACGGCATTCGGGCTTATCTGAAGTTATAAGCGCACCTTTGTCCTTTTACCCTGACAAGCCGGCAGGTAGCCGCATTAATTCAGCCTGATTATCAGAAAGTCACGGCATTCAAATGAACAATAATATTTATATAATGAGGTTGTTATTACCCTTTTTTTTCGGCGCGCTCTATCTGATAACAGGTTACGTCTCCCTTCAGGAAGTGCTGCAGTATGCCAACAGCGGCCATTCAGGGGTGATCACAGATATGCGCAGTTATCTGGTTGCCCCGCTACTCTGCGCGTTGCTCTGGCTGCTGGTTTATCTGGTAGCCTGGTGGGGTTTCAGAAAAATTGCCTTCCTGTCCGCGGCTAAAGAAACAGCCTTTCAGGCACTATTCTTTCTGGCAAATATACTCTGTTTAGCTGGACTGACCGTATTATCCGTCTCGGGCCGGAAAGCGGCGTTGAATGACGTGCAGCTGATCCATCTTGACGTCACTGATTTTGCCTGGGTTTACTTACTTGCCGCCGCCATTACGCTGGTTGTTTTTGCTCTGATAAGAAGAAAATGGGCATGAACAGGCTGCTGCAGATTATCAAAAGCTGTCTGCTGCGCACGTTTAACTATGAGGGGCGTGAAGGAAGGACGAGCTATTTTATTTTCCTGCTGTTTCAGCTGATCTGGTTCTGCAGTTATCTGCAATGGTTTACCGGGCCACAGCATGAAATAGGCTTAGTCGCGCTACTACTGTTTATTTTGCCTGTTTTTTCCTGCGGGGTGAGGAGAATAAATGACTCTGGCTATTCACGCGGCGTCATTGTTCTTTTGGTGGTGGCGCCTTATCTGCTGTTCCCTTTTTTACTCTTCCCCCGCTCGCGGGAAAAAACCTGACGGGCCGATAGCCCGCCGGGTTGGTCAGGAAAGCAGTTCGAAAGCAATCATACCTACGACAGCCCCGGTAGTGCCGAGAATGGTTTCCATCAGCGTCCAGGTCTTCAGCGTTTCCGCTTCGCTGGCCCCGGTGAAGCGACCAAACAGCCAGAAACCGGCATCGTTCACATGGCTGATAATGATTGAGCCACCGCCGATGCAGATCGACAGCGCCGCCAGCTGAGCGCCGCTGTAGTGCAGCGGTTCAATCACCGGCATGATTAAGCCCACCGTAGTCAGACAGGCGACCGTCGCCGATCCCTGAATCACCCGCACCGCACCCGACAGAATAAAGCAGGCCAGCGCAATCGGCAGTCCTGCGCCGGTCAGCGCATTGCCCAGCACCGGACCCACGCCGGAGTCCACCAGCACCTGCTTAAACACGCCGCCCGCGCCAATCACCAGCAGGATAATCCCGGCCGGTTGCAGCGCGCTGCCGCACACCTGCATTACCCGCTCTTTATCCATACCCTGACGGTAAGCCAGGCCATAAATCGCCACCAGCAGCGCCAGCAGGATTGCGGTGAAGGGATGGCCGATAAATTCCAGCCACTCATACAGGGTGGTGCCTTCGGTCGTGAAGCGTGCGCCGATAGTTTTCAGGCCAACCAGCACCAGCGGAAACAGAATCAGTGAGAGGCTGAAGCCAAACGACGGCAGCTTGCTCTCATCGACATCCGGTTGATGATCTTCCGGCGGCGCGCTGAACGAAACGTGGTTGCCAATGAAGTTGCCAAACAGCGGCCCGGCAATCAGCATGCCCGGGATCGCCGCACAGAGACCCAGCAGGATCATCCAGCCAAAGTCTGCGTGCATCTGCGAGGCCAGCAGCATCGGGGCCGGTCCGGGCAGCAGGAACGCCGCCGCTGCGGCCACACCGGCAAACAGCGGGATCACCAGCTTCACCAGATTGCCGCCGGTACGCCGTGCTACTGCAAAAGCGATGCTGATCAATAGCACGACTGCCACCTCAAAAAAGAGCGGCAGCGCGCAGATCAGACCGGCAATGCCCATCGCGTAATGGGCGCGGCTCTGACCAAAGGTTTTCAACATCCGGATGGCGATCTGATCAACTGCGCCGGTTTCATGCAGGATTTTGCCGAACATCGCGCCCAGCGCCACCACAATCGCGAGGAAGCCGAGCGTGCCGCCCATCCCCTTCTGCATGGTTTCAGCGATCTGATTCAGTGGCATGCCGGAGAACAGCCCGGCACCGATGGACACTAACATCAATGCGACGAAGGCGTGCATACGGGCCTTCATCACCAGGAAAAGCAGCAGCAGGACGGAGCCTGCTGCGGTCAAAACGAGTGTTGCGGTATTCATCTCTAACCCTGGCTGATAGCGTCCTGGATAGTCGCAACCGTAGCCGCCACCACATCGTCCAGTGAATGCGCGATATCCACCACCAGTACATCCGGCTCATCGCTACCCGGCTCTTCCAGCGTCGCAAACTGCGTCACCAGCATCTGCGGCTTGAAGAAGTGGCCTTTACGCGCTTTCAGGCGGGCTTCGATGGTGTCGAAATCGCCCTTCAGGTAGACGAAACGCAGGTTGTCATTTCCCTGACGCAGGATGTCGCGATAACTTTTCTTCAGGGCTGAACAGACAATCACGGAAATTGCCTGGGTGCGCTGCATGGCAAACGCGGCGTCGTTCAGTGCCTGTAACCACGGCTGGCGATCGTTGTCATCCAGCGGATGACCATCGGCCATCTTCAGGATGTTGGCGCGTGGGTGGAGAAAATCACCGTCAAGAAAGGCTGTATTCAGCTGGTGAGAGACCTGATTGGCGACGGCAGACTTTCCGCTGCCTGAAACGCCCATCAGGATAAAAACGTGATGTGACGGGGATTGCGTTGTCATTTTTCTGCTCCGGCAGGTGAGAATTTGCCAATGTTACCGATAACAATGTCGTTTCTCATTCTCCTGGCCGCTTAACAGCCTGGCAACCTTTTTACCAGGAAATGCATGAAAGTGTGAGCTGACTCATAAAAACGCCACAATCAGATGCTGCCACCTTCACTGATCTCAAAACCGACATCCAGCGGCTGGCAGGTGCTGGTTTCTCCGGCAATGCGCGCCAGCAGCAGCGCCGCGGCTTCACGCCCCATGCGGTCGCGTGGCGTCAGCACTGTCGCCAGTTGTGGCGTGACAACCTGACTGATGTCATGGCCGTGGAAACCGGCTATCGCCATCTGAGAGGGCACCTGCAATCCCTGGCGCTGGCACTCAAACATCGCGCCGACCGCCAGATCATCATTGGTACAGAACAGGCTATCTGTTTCAGGATAGAGACGTTGCGCCTCACGCAGCAGATCACAGCCAGCGCTGAATGAAGAGGCATCTTCCATCATCACACTGCGTGGCGTCAGCCCCGCTTCGCGCATCGCGATTTCGTAACCGCGCTGCTTCTGCAGCGTACGTTCATCCAGGCGTGCGCCGAGGTAGACGGTATGACGATGACCTTTGCTGAGGATTGCCTGCGTCATCTGCCGGGCCGCTTCAACGTTATCAAAGCCTACCGCCATATCCAGGCAGGGCGTGACGCTGTCCATCACCTCAATCACCGGGATACCGGCCACTTCCAGCATGCGCAGCGTGCCTGGTGTATGGGTGCGTTCGGTGAGGATAACCCCATCAATGTTCCAGCCCAGCAGCGAGCGCAGTTGCAGCTCCTCTTTTTGCGGGTTGTAACCAAAGTGGGCGACCAGCGTCTGATAGTTGGCCTCGTCGGTGACGGCTTCGATGCCGCGCAATACGTCAGCAAAAACCTGGTTTGTGAGTGACGGCAGCAGTACGCCAATGGCGCGGCTGGTGGCGTTAGAAAGCATATCAGGGGCGCGATTGGGGATATAACCCAGCTCATCCAGTGCCACCGCGATCTTATCCCGCAGGGCAACGGAGACCTGCTCTGGATTACGCAGGTAACGGCTGACGGTCATTTTAGTAATGCCGACGCGATCGGCAACGTCCTGTAATACCGGTCTTTTCTTCTTCATCGTAGCGCCTGGGATCGCCCTTAAAGCTAAAGTACGATGAGTCTATCACTTTTCTGTCACAAAATTGCCAACCGGGCGCGACGATGCGCGCCCGTTATCTGCTTAGACCGGTGGCAGATCAAACAGCAGGACTTCTGCAGCCGAGCTGGCTTCAATGGTCAGCGCGCTTTCGTCCCAGATCGCCAGGGCGTCGCTGGTGGTGATCGCGTTGCCATTAACGGTAACATCACCTTTCACCACCTGAATCCAGATACGACGTCCCGCATCAATCGCGACATTGTCCTGTTCGCCAGCAGCCATTACCCAGCGCGATAAGGTCATGTCCTGAAAGACTTTCAGCGACCCTTCACGGGCATCCGGGCTTAACACCAGTTGACGCCCCTGCACATCCGGGAAGCGGCGCTGATCGTAGCGTGGCTCGATACCGGTACGCTCAGGAATGATCCAGATCTGATAAAGGTGCAACGGCTCGCTTTCGCTGGCATTGTACTCAGAATGACGTACGCCAGTGCCGGCGCTCATAATCTGGAACTCCCCTGCCGGGATCTGCTCTTTGTTGCCCATGCTGTCCTGATGCTCAACCGTACCGGAGAGCACGTAGGTCAGGATTTCCATATCTTTGTGAGGATGGGTACCAAACCCCTGGCCGCCATCAATCACATCTTCGTTGATGACCCGCAGCGCGGAGAAACCCATAAAGTTCGCATCGTGATAGCTGGCGAAAGAGAATGTGTGCCAGCTATCCAGCCAGCCATGGTTTGCGTGACCGCGTTCTTCAGCTTTGCGTACATAAATCATGTTCAAATCTCCTCAATGTTTTTTATAGTCTGTCCCTGAGGGGGTCTGATTGATAGCTGAAAAACTTCACGCCTCTGTTCAAAATAGTTGAACAAAAGCGGGCTTATCACTGAAACAGATCGAACGAACCGGATGTGATGTAGGGATCAAGGGGGAAGGCCTGACATAAAGTTTAATCTGATAAATCCGCCGGATAACGGAAGCGGGATAGCCAGCTGTTAATTTATTTTGCCGCATCACCGCACTCAGGAATATTTAAGCTCTGGAGTAAGCATATACAACCTTATTAGCGTATTAAAAATGATACCTTAAAAATAACGATAAATAAGGTATAACTTTTGATACCTTAAAACTTTATCTATAAAATTAATAATGTGATCGCCTTAAATAACCTCCACTCATAAATCCTACTAAAATAGCCAGCAAATAAAAAGCCTGTCGTTTTAAATACCCTCCGATTCATTTTTTATTTTTAATAGGAACCCGATTATGGATGCCGTTCAAAACACACTGATATCAGGTGAAGCTCCACGCTGGAGAAAAAGCGATACCGTCTGGATGCTGGGATTGTATGGAACTGCAATTGGTGCTGGCGTTTTGTTTTTGCCGATAAATGCCGGCACTGGTGGTTTACTGCCGTTAATCATTATGACGCTGCTGGCTTTTCCGATGACGTTCTTTGCCCATCGTGGGCTTACCCGTTTTGTTCTTTCCGGCAAGAATCCGGGAGAAAACATTACTGAAGTGGTGGAGGAACATTTTGGTACCGGCGCGGGAAAACTCATCACCCTGCTCTATTTTTTTGCTATTTACCCTATCCTGCTGGTGTATAGCGTCGCGATTACCAACACCGTCGACAGTTTTCTCACCCACCAGCTTCACCTGATATCGCCGCCGCGTGCAGTACTGGCTTTCATTCTTATTGTCGGCATGATGGCCATCGTGCGCTTCGGCGAAAAAGCTATCGTGAAGGCGATGAGTATTCTGGTGTTCCCATTCGTGGCCGCACTGATGCTGCTCGCGCTATATCTGATCCCGCAATGGAACGGAGCCATTCTGGATACGCTCTCGATGAGTGATTCTGAAACTACCGGCGGCGGATTATGGCTCACGCTGTGGCTGGCCATTCCCGTGATGGTATTCTCCTTTAATCATTCTCCAATTATTTCATCGTTTGCGGTAGCCAAGCGTCAGGAGTACGGCGAACAGGCGGCATCAAAATGTTCTCGCATTTTGGCCTGTGCCCATATCATGATGGTCCTTACCGTGATGTTCTTCGTTTTCAGCTGCGTACTGAGTCTCTCCCCGGAAAACCTGGCGGAGGCGAAGGCGCAGAATATTTCCATCCTTTCCTACCTCGCTAACCATTTTAACGCCCCGTTAATTGCATGGATGGCGCCGATTATCGCCATTATCGCCATCACCAAATCCTTTCTCGGCCACTATCTGGGGGCGCGTGAAGGTTTCAACGGCATGGTGATTAAATCGCTTCGAAGCAAAGGCAAGTCGATAGAAATTAATAAACTGAACCGGATCACCGCCTTCTTTATGCTGGCCACCACCTGGGTTGTCGCCACCCTGAACCCCAGCATTCTGGGCATGATTGAAACCCTGGGCGGACCGGTTATCGCCATGATCCTGTTTCTGATGCCGATGTACGCCATTAATAAAGTCCCGGCTATGCGTAAATATAGTGGTCATCTGAGCAATCTTTTTGTCGTTATCATCGGCCTGATTGCTATCTCCGCCATCGCTTTTTCTTTACTTAGCTAGTGTCGTCGCTTGCCATACCGGTCAGCGCCTCTTTCATATTGCAATCCGCATGGGTGAATCATGATTAGCGTTTTCGATATTTTTAAAATCAGCATCGGGCCATCCAGTTCGCATACGGTCGGACCGATGAAAGCGGGTAAACATTTTGTTGATACGCTAAAGGAAAAGGGACTGCTGGATAGCGTGAGCCGACTGGTGGTGGATATTTATGGTTCTCTTTCTCTGACGGGAAAAGGTCACCATACTGATATTGCTATTATTCTCGGCCTGAGTGGCTATCTGCCTGATACTGTGGATATCGATCAGATCCCAGCCATCATTCGCAACGTGAATACGCTGCAACAGTTACGTATCGAAGAAGGGCGGCGGGATATTACCTTTCCGGTGGCAGAGTGCATGCGCTTTCACAGCGAGTTTCTGCCGCTACATGAAAATGGCATGAGCATCACCGCCTTTTGTGACGGAAAAAGCGTTCACGCCCAGACCTATTATTCTGTCGGAGGCGGCTTTATTGTCACGGAAGACGATTTTGGTAAAAGCCTGGATAGCGAAATCGATATTCCCTTCCCCTTCTACTCCGCCCGTAACCTGCTGGCGCATTGTCATAATAACAACCTGTCGGTTTCGGCCGTCATGATGAAGAACGAGATAGCACGCTATGGTCGCCGTGAGGTCGAAGACAACATGGCACAATTGTGGCAAACCATGCGCAATGCGATCACCCGTGGTATCAGTACTGAAGGCGTATTACCCGGCCCGCTGAAGGTGCCGCGTCGGGCATCTTCTCTGCATCGCATCCTGGCACCACAGAGCCAGTCCACTAATCCCCTGAGTGCCATGGACTGGGTGAATATGTTCGCTATGGCAGTGAGTGAAGAAAATGCCGCTGGAGGACGTGTGGTCACCGCACCCACCAATGGCGCATGCGGCATTATCCCGGCAGTACTGGCTTATTATGATCGATTCATCAAACCGGTAACGCCTGAACTCTATATGCGTTATTTCCTGACGGCAGGCGCAATTGGCATTCTTTATAAGATGAATGCGTCGATTTCTGGCGCTGAAGTCGGTTGTCAGGGAGAGGTCGGCGTGGCCTGTTCAATGGCGGCGGCGGGTCTGGCCGAACTGCTGGGGGCCGATGCGGAAAAAGTCTGCATCGCGGCTGAAATTGGCATGGAGCATAATCTTGGTCTGACCTGCGATCCCGTTGCGGGTCAGGTCCAGGTGCCCTGTATAGAACGGAATGCGATTGCTGCCGTCAAAGCCATTAACTCAACCAGTATGGCGATGTACCGCACCAGCGATCCCAAAGTGTCGCTGGATAAGATCATTGAAACTATGTTTGAAACCGGCAAAGACATGAATGCCAAATACCGCGAAACCGCCCGCGGCGGCCTGGCGATCAAAGTTGCGATATGTGAATCGTAACGACCTGAAAACCGCTGGCGATGAGGCTGGCGGTTTCTTCATTAATCCGGTTCTGCAGAGGATATGTTTTGAGCAGGGTTATTTTGATTCACTTTCCTTAGCCAGAGCGGACCAGACCATGCTTCGCACTTCAGAAGAGCTGTACCACTCATTGATGGTTGCGCTGGCAGAACGCTCAGGAACAGCTTCAGAGTTATTCGCCGCCGCTGACTGGCTGCTCTGTTTTTTCCGGATACGAATGCGGGCAGGTGGCGAAGCGGTAAACTGCGCGTTAAAGGTTCGCATGTGTGAATCGGACAAAATTGACTCCAGCTGATGCAACCGTCCAAGACCACGCAATATCCCAATTAAGGTGCTCAGGGTGACTGACTCACCCAACTCTGCCCGCTTAATGGTGGCCGTGCCGACGCGTGCGCGTTCAGCAAGCTCAATCTGAGAGATCCCAAGCTGCATACGGGTTTCTTTAATTCTGCAGCACAATTCAGAAATAATTGCGCCATCGGACAGAGTATTAAAACGCATATCAATACCTCATTGCGAAATCTACAGAATAAATTATTGAGTAAACCAGCCGGTAAATAAAGCAGATAATTTTGAAATAATAGCACTAGCATCAAAGTAAGTTATTTAATAAACGCCCGCATACCCGGCGTAGTGAGAGAGTATGAAATTATCGTTATTACCTGGCCATGGTGCTGGCTTTATTTCTCCGCGTCATCAACCCCATGACGTTTCGCGTCAGCGCTTTAGTCTTTGGTAAATATTCTCTCCATAGAGGTTATTAATTAACAACTGAAACGATCAAATATAACCTTCTGGCTTTATTTTTTTTGAATTATGACTGTGACTGAAGAGGTGGCGAAGGGGTAGACTGTTACGCTGTTGGCCAGGCAAGGGTCACCCGTCCAGAGCCCGATGATGAGGGTGCTTACCGCTCATCCCTGCCTATCAGTGAGTGACAGATAAAAAAAAGCCAGCGGATAAGCTGGCTAAATAATACTGGAAGCAATGTGAGCAATGTCGTGCTTTCTCAGGCTGTCGGGCGACCTCCCGAGAACGCATGACAATAATAATCATTATCATTCGCGTCTGTAAAGTCATTTTCACATTTTTTACTCTGATTAACGCGGTGAATACCTTGATGTTTAAAGGGTTTTAATGGACTAAAGGAGAAACCATGAGTGAAATAGTTGTCCGCCATGTCATGCCAGAAGATGCTGCTGCGCTGCACAGGATCTACGGTCAGCCAGATACCCAGGCCAGCACACTCCATTTGCCCCACTCATCACTCCAGATGTGGCATACCCGTCTCGCGACGCCTCAGCCGAATGCGCATCTGCTGGTGGCCTGTATTGATGAGGAGGTCGTCGGTCAGTGTGCGCTGCATGTGGAAGAGCGTGGCAGACGCCGTCATGTGGCCTCACTGGGTATGGGCGTGGATGAACGCTATCGTCAGCGTGGCGTCGGAACCGCACTCATGCGCGAAATGGTCGCGTTGTGCGACAACTGGCTACAGGTGAGCCGAATGGAACTGACCGTGTTCGTCGATAATGGCCCGGCCATCGCCCTTTATCAGCGTTTCGGTTTTGAGATTGAGGGAACGGCTAAAGGCTTCGCAATGCGGCACGGTGAACTAATCGACGCGCAATATATGGCGCGGGTTAAAGCCTGACGTGTGGAAGCAGAAAGAGCACCGAAGGCGCCCTTTCTGCTGATAAACCCTGACCAGGTTCGCTGTCAGTTAGCGCCTGCGCAGGAAACAGGGTCAGATCGGAAAGACGCAAAAGCCGTCATCCATGACATGCTCGGCCCGCGCCGTCCTGGCGCGGGACGCTTTCCTCTTCTGACCCAGTTCCCTGCGCATTAAGCTTATTTATTGCTGTCAGATTCACCCGGGTTTGAGTTTGTCAGCAGTTTTAAATCTCAATAACCCGCACTCAAATCATCAATGCTGCGCGGATCGGAAGCGCCATAGAGCATGCCATCCGGCCCAATCATGATGCTCTGCGTACTGCCCATCGACGGCAGTACCTTCACATGCTGACCTTTGGTTTCCAGCAGACGCAGCGTATCGGGACTGAAGCCCTTCTCCACCCGCAGCTGATCCGGCAGCCACTGATGATGGAAGCGCGGCGCATTAGTGGCTTCCGCCACGTTCATCCCGAAATCGATGCTGTTAACCACCATCTGCAACACCGTGGTGATAATGCGGCTGCCGCCAGGACTGCCGGTCACCAGCCAGGTTTTGCCCCCTTTGGCGACGATGGTCGGCGACATCGATGACAACGGACGTTTCGCCGGTTGCACCGCATTCGCTTCCCCGCCAACCAGCCCGTAGACATTGGGCGTGCCTGGCTTAGCTGAGAAGTCATCCATCTCGTTATTCATCAGGATGCCGCTGTTGCCCGCCACAATTCCGCTGCCGAAATAGGTGTTAAGCGTATAAGTCACCGCGACCGCATTCCCCTGCTTATCCACCACCGAGAAATGGGTAGTCTGATTGCTTTCATAAGGTTCGAGCTTGCCCGGTTTGATCTCGCTGGAAGGTCGCGCTTTTGCCACATCGATCTGCTGCGCCAGGGTTTTGGCATAGGCTTTACTGGTCAGCGCCTGCCACGGCACCTTCACGAAATCGGGATCGCCGAGATATTCCGAGCGGTCCGCGTAGGCATATTTCTCCGCTTCCGCCATCACCTGCATGGCATCAGCACTGCCAAAGCCCATCTTCGCCAGATCGAAGTTCTCCAGGATATTCAGAATCTGCACGATGTGGATGCCACCGGATGACGGCGGCGGCATTGAGAAGACTTCATAGCCACGGTATGTTCCGCTAATTGGCTTACGCTCGACCGCACGATAGGCCGCCAGGTCAGCTTTGTTGATCAAGCCGCCATGTTGCGCCATCTCTCCGGCGATCTCATCCGCGATTTCACCTTTGTAAAACGCATCCGGTCCCTGACGGGCAATCAGTTGCAGGCTGTGAGCCAGGTTCTTCTGCACCAGCCTATCGCCCTTCTGCCACGGTGTGCCGTCCGGTTTGTAGAAAATCGCTTTGCTGTTGGGATGGGTGATCAGCACTTCTTTGCCGTAGGTTTTCAGATCGTCCGCCAGCGCGTCGTTAACCGGAATACCATCACGCGCCAGTTTGATCGCCGGTGCCAGCAGCGTGCTCAGCGGCAGAGTGCCATATTTCTGCGCAGCCAGCGCCAGTCCGGCTACGGTGCCCGGCGTGCCGGAGGCGAGATGTGATGTCAGCGAGAGCTTGCTGTCGGCGTTGCCCTGCTTATCCAGGAACATGTCACGCGACGCGTGTCCCGGTGCCATCTCACGGAAATCGATAGCCGTGGCGCGGCCAGAGGCAGTGCGCAGCAGCATAAAACCGCCGCCGCCGAGGTTGCCCGCCTGCGGATGGGTCACGGCCAGCGCAAAGCCCACCGCCACCGCGGCATCCACCGCATTACCGCCCTGACGCAGGATCTCCACGCCAACCTGTGTTGCCATCGCATCCACTGACGCAACCATGCCGTGCTGCGCTTTTACCGGGTGAAAAGTATCACTGTCCACGCCGTAGGAGACCGGAGGAGCCTGCGTTGGCGCGGCGTTAGCGCCTGCCACGACGGTGAAACTCATCACCAGCGACCAGCTAAGCTGACGCACTGTTTGCTGCATTTTCATCCTGCCACCATCCCATATTGTTATTTACATTTTTTTATCATTTCTGCAAGTGCCTACAAATACAGCAAAATAACCGGGGTTAAGTCAAATCAGGAATAGATCGGAAAGTAAGGTCTGTGATATCGGGTAAACTTATGGCTACGACCCTGATATCGGTGTACGCGGTTGTGCACCCAAAACCCTGTCGCTTTAAGGAAGGAGGAGTGATGAAAAAGTGGATGATTATTCTGGCCGCTCTGCTGCCTTTCGCCAGTCAGGCGAACACGCTGAACAGCACTAACGATCCGAATAAACCTGGCTATAACCCCAGCCAGCAGCGGATGCAGTCGCAGATGCAGACCCAGCAGCAGCAGCAACAGCTGAAGCTGCGCCAGGATCAGCAGCGTCAGACGCAGGACACGCAGCGTAAAATGCAGGAACAGCGGAACAGCGCCCAGCAGCGGGTGATTACCACGCAGCCGGGCCAGCAGAATCAGAATCAGAATCTAAACCAGAACTAACTAAAATCGGGGCCGATGATGTCGATGGAGTCAGTACAGATGGCATCGACGCCCCATTTCAGCAATTCCCGCGCCCGATCCGGGCTGTTCACGGTATAAACCAGAATCTTCAGGCCTGCGGCTTTCAGTTCGGCGACCCGCTCAGCGGTCAGCACCTTATGATTAAGATGAATTGAGACACACGCCAGCGCAGCAGTTTTCTCCTGCCACTGCGGATCCCAGCTGTGCGACAGCAGGCCACGCGGCAACTGCGGCTCTGCCTTCATCGCGGCTTCCAGCGCCTCAAAAGAGAACGAAGAGAGCAACGGTGCGACCTGATCCTGCCACAGTATCGCGGCAGCCTGCGCCACGGCGCGTCCGGTTTCAGCGTCGCTGCCGGTGGTCGGTTTGATTTCGATGTTCGCCATCATCTGATGCTGACGGCAGCGTGCCGCCACCTGATCCAGCCGCGCCAGCTTTTCACCGGTAAATGCGTTGCCAAACCAGCTGCCCGCATCAAGCTGCGACAGCTTCTCCCACGGCAGCTGACCCGCCACGCCCCAGCCGTTGCTGGTGCGATCGAGCGTGTCGTCATGCAGCAGGAAGATCTGCGCATCGGCCGATAATTTGGCATCAAATTCAATCATCTGATGACCATATTTCGCGCCGGTGTCGATCGCAGCCAGCGTATTTTCCGGTGCCAGTTTACCGCCGCCGCGATGGGCGACGATGTGGGGATAGGGCCAGTGTTGTGTGCTCATTCCAGACGCTTTCCATGGGTTGAATCGAAGAAGTGTAACGCATCTGACGGCAGATGCAGCCACAGCGTACTGCCTGGCTGCGGACGTTCACTGTGGGCTAAGCGTACCACCAGTGGCGTGTCACCGATGCGGCCATGTGCCAGATTATCAGCCCCCAGCATTTCCAGCGTATCGACCCGCAGCGGTACGCCGCCCTGCTCGCGGCTACTGAGCCGGATGTGCTCTGGCCGGATGCCCAGCACCACCGGCCGGTTAGCCCATTTCGCTTTACTGTCGCTGAGCGGCAGAGCGTGCGAGGCGTCGAGGTCGAAGCGTGATCCATCGCTGCTGAACTGCCCTTTCAGCAGATTCATGGCGGGCGCGCCAATAAACGAGGCAACAAACTGGCTGGCGGGACGCTCATATACCTCGACTGGCGTGCCGAGCTGCTCGACCACCCCTTTGTTCATCACCATCACCCGCTGCGCCAGCGTCATCGCCTCCACCTGATCGTGGGTGACATAGAGGCTGGTGGTCTGTAAGCGGCGATGCAGCAGCTGCAGTTCCAGCCGCATCTGCACCCGCAGGCGGGCATCAAGGTTGGAGAGTGGCTCATCAAACAGAAAGACCGCCGGTTCACGCACGATCGCGCGGCCCATCGCCACGCGCTGCCGCTGTCCGCCGGAGAGTTCGCGAGGCCGACGCATCAGCAGGTGATCCAGCTCCAGACTGCGCGCCGCGTCGAGCACCCGCTGGCGAACCTGCTCTTTGCCCATGCCACGGATTTTCAGGCCATAGGCCATGTTCTCTTCTACTGACATATGGGGATAGAGCGCGTAGTTCTGGAACACCATCGCAATCCCGCGATCTTTTGGCTCTTCCTGAGTAACGCGCCGGTCGTCGATATAGATATCGCCGGAGCTGACGCGCTCCAGTCCGGCCACCATGCGCAGCAGGGTCGATTTACCGCAGCCGGATGGCCCGACCATCACCATAAATTCGCCGTCATTGATGGTGACATTCAGCGGCTGGATGATCTGATTTTTGCCATCGTAGGATTTAGTTACTGCCTGAAGGGTTACGCCTGCCATCTTATTTCTCACTCTCAACCAGACCGCGCACAAAGGCACGCTGCATGACCAACACCACCACCAGCGGTGGGATCAGGGTTAATAACATTGCCGCCATCACTTCGTTCCACTGGGTCGGTGAGCCGCTGGTGGAGATCATGCTTTTGATCCCCGCCACCGCCGTGCCGAGGCTGGCGTCGTTGATGATCAGTAGCGGCCAGAGATACTGGTTCCATCCGTAGATAAAAGTGATGACGAATAGCGCCGCCAGATTGGTTTTCGACAGCGGCAGAACGATGTCGATGAAGAAGCGCATCGCGCTGGCACCGTCGATACGCGCCGCCTCCACCAGCTCATCAGGCAGCGACATAAAGAACTGACGGAACAGGAAGGTGGCGGTGGCCGAAGCCATCAGCGGCAGGGTTAATCCGCTGTAGCTGTCGAGCAGGTTGAGATCGGCGATCACCTGCACTGTCGGGAAAATACGCACCTCAACCGGCAGCATCAGGGTGATGAAGATCAGCCAGAAAAAGAGCGTACGCAGCGGAAAACGGAACCAGACCAGCGCAAACGCCGACAGCATCGACACCGTGATTTTGCCGAAGGTGATGCCCAGCGCCATGATCATGCTGTTGAGCAGCATCAGGCCAAACGCCGGCCCGTTGCCGTTGACGCCGTGCGTCCAGATGCGCGAGATGTTCTCCCACAGGTGCGTGCCGGGCACCAGCGTCATCGGCACCTGATAGACTGCTTCGTTGTCCAGCGTCGCCGCCACAAAGGCGACATAGAGCGGAAACAGGATGGTGAGCACGCCCAGCACCAGCACGATGTGGCTGAAGAGATCCAGCCCGCGTCGATTCTCAATCATTGGTATTGCACCTTACGTTCAACAAAGCGGAACTGGAGCACCGTCAGCCCGATGACCAGCAGCATCAGCACCACCGACTGCGCAGCGGACGAGGAGAGATCCAGACCGGTAAAGCCTTCGCGATAGATTTTGTAGATCAGCGTGGTGGTCGCCTGCACCGGCCCGCCGCCGGTAGCGGCATCGATCACCGGGAAGGTATCGAAGAAGGCGTAGATCAGATTCACCACCAGCAGGAAGAAGCTGACCGGCGTAATCAGCGGCAGAGAGAGATTAAAGAAGCGACGCACCGGTCCGGCACCGTCAATCGCGGCGGCTTCCACCAGCGATTTGGGGATAGACTGGAGTGCGGCGAAGAAGAACAGGAAGTTGTAGCTCATCTGCTGCCAGATCGATGCCAGCACCACCAGGAACATCGCCTGACCGCTGTTTTGCGCATAGTTCCAGTTGTAGCCGATGTGGTTCAGCAGATAGCTGAACAGGCCCAGGCCAGGATTAAACAGGAACATCCACAGCACCGCGGCCACCACAGGCGCAACGGCGTAAGGCAGCAGCAACAGCGTCTGATAGAGACGGCGCAGCCGCACCACATAATCCACCAGCGCCGCCAGCAGCAGCGAGAACACCATGCCGAACACCGTGACCATGCCGCTGAATTTTATGGTGGTCCAGAACGAATCCAGATAGTAAGGATCGGCAAACAGCCGTCTGAAGTTTTCCAGCCCGACAAAGCTGCTGGAGATGCCAAAGGGATCGAGGCTTTGCAGCGAGTACCATAGCGCTTCACCGGCAGGCCAGAGAAAGAAGATGGCGGTAATCAGCAGTTGCGGCAGCACCAGAAGATAGGGCAACAGACTGGTGCGAAAGACCGGACGAGATGAAGACATGGCATACCTGGCGTCAAAGAGAGGGGCCAGCCTGAGCTGGCCCGCAAGGAGAGATTACTTCACCTGCTGCTGGAAGCGGCGCAGCAACTCATTACCGCGTTTCACTGCGTTATCCATCGCGTTCTGCGGCGATTGCTTGCCGGTCCAGACGCTTTCCAGCTCTTCGTCGATCACGGTACGAATCTGCGGCATATTGCCCAGACGCATGCCTTTGGTGAACGGCAGTGGCGGCTTGTTCATCATCTGACGGGTGGCGATATCCGCGCCCGGATTCTTATCGTAGAAGCCCTGCTGCTTAGTCAGCTCGTAGGCGGCGGTGGTAATCGGCAGATAGCCGGTTTTCTGGTGCCATTCCGCGGCTATTTCCGGTTTAGCGAGGAACTGCATAAACTCAGCCACACCTTTGTAGGTTGCGGCATCTTTGCCTTTCATCACCCACAGGCTGGCGCCGCCGATCAGGGCGTTCTGCGGCGCATTCGGCACGGTCTCGTCATACGGCATCATGCCAACGCCGAAGTTGAATTTGGCGTAATGACGGATATCAGCCAGCGAACCGGATGAGGCGGTGGTGATACCGCAGTCGCCGTTGTAGAACTTGGCGGTGGACTCATCTTTGCGGCCAAAGTAGGTGAAGTCCCCTTTCTTGTTCATCGCTTCCAGCAGCTCGATATGACGAACCAGTACCGGCTTGTTGAACTCCAGCACCGCATCAAGTCCGTCAAACCCGTTGTTTTTGGTCGCTACCGGCAGAGCGTGCCAGGCACTGAAGTTTTCAATCTGGATCCAGCCCTGCCAGCCGCTGGCGTAGCCACAGCTCATGCCCGATTTGCGCAGTGCGGCGGCATCCGTCGCCAGCTCCTGCCAGGTTTTCGGCGGCTGGTCCGGGTTCAGACCCGCTTTTTTAAAGGCGTCTTTGTTGTAGTAGAGCACTGGCGTCGAGCTGTTGAACGGCTGAGAGATCAGCTGACCTTTGCTGTCGCTGTAGTAGCCCGCCACCGTTGGCACGAACTGCTTTTCATCAAAGGGGATACCGGCGTCTTTGAAGACCTGATGCACCGGCACAATCGCCTGCGAGGCCATCATGGTCGCTGTACCGACTTCATAAACCTGCAGCACCGCAGGGGCTTTGCCGCTGCGCACTGCCGCAATCCCTGCTGCCAGGCTCTGCTCGTAGTTACCTTTGTAGGTCGGAACAATTTTGTAATCGGGATGCGTCTGGTTAAAACGCTGTGCCAGCGAATCCACTTCTTTGCCTAGCTCGCCTTCCATAGAGTGCCAGAAAGGGATCTCAGTGGCGGCCATGGCATGGCTGCTGAGCGTCAGACCGAGCAGCACGCTCATCAGGCTACGACGAAAGGTAACGACGGACATAGAATTTTCCTGTGCAGGTAAATACGCGTGAAATCACGGATTTCTGTTTCGCGAAGTAACATGACACGGGGAAATGAAGGATTAATAACAGAAAGATGACAGCCGGGTGACAGACTGAATAGCGGAAAAGAAGACGCTGGCAGCGCAGCGGTAACGCGTCACCGCTGCCAGGTTTTGGTTACATAATTTGCAGAGCGTCTGGGCAGTAAAAAAGCCCGCAGCGGGTTTTCACTTCACCAAACGCAAAAGACGATGGCGGCCCCTCTAACACCGACACTCAAGGCCGTCGGCGGCGCAGGCAGGTTGCGGGCGGACAGCGCGCAGCCACCGGAGCGTACACGTAGTACGTGAGGATGGCGAGCACTGCCCAACCGCAACCTGGCAAGCAAGCCAGGCCTCTGAATGTTAAGCTCCGAGGTATGCGCTGCGGACGGCTTCGTTGGAAAGGAGTGCTGCACCTGTGTCTTCGAGCACCACATGCCCGTTCTCCAGCACATAGCCCCTATCCGCCAGCTTCAGCGCCTGATTCGCATTCTGCTCCACCAGGAAAATCGTCATTCCCTCGCTGCGCAGCTGCTCAATGGTGTCGAAGATCTGCTGAATAATGATTGGTGCCAGTCCCAGCGACGGTTCATCCAGCAACAGCAGGCGCGGCTGACTCATCAGCGCACGGCCAATCGCCAGCATCTGCTGTTCGCCGCCCGACATCGTCCCGGCGCGCTGGATTTTACGCTCCTCCAGACGCGGGAAGAGTTCATAAACGCGCTTGATCCGCGTCAGGTAGTCCGGACGGCTGGCAAAAAAGCCCCCCATCGCCAGGTTCTCTTCTACCGTCATGCGCGAAAAGACCCGCCGGCCTTCCGGCACGATGGCGATCGCTTCACGCATAATGCGTGAGGTTTGCCAGTCGGTAATGGTTTTGCCATCAAAGGTAATGGTGCCCTGCGTCGCGCGCGGTTCGCCGCATAGCGTACCCAGCAGCGTGGTTTTTCCGGCACCGTTAGCGCCAATCAGGGTGACGATTTCGCCCTGATTGATATAGAGGCTGACGTTGTGCAGCGCCTGAATTTTGCCGTAGTGGGCGCTGACGTTCTCAATGGTTAACATCGCATTTGCCATCTCAGGCCTCTCCTAAATAGGCACGAATGACATCCGGGTTATTACGAATCTCTTCCGGCGTTCCGTTAGCCAGCGGCGTTCCCTGATTGACCACATAAATACGGTCAGAAATCCCCATCACCAGCTTCATATCATGTTCAATCAGCAGCACCGACACCTTATGTTCGCCACGCAGCTCCGCAATCAGCGCATCCAGCTCATGGGTCTCTTTGGGGTTAAGGCCCGCCGCCGGTTCATCCAGCATCAGGATCTCCGGGCGCGTCACCATACAGCGCGCAATCTCCAGTCGACGCTGCTGACCATAGGCCAGATTGCCCGCCTGACGGTTAGCCAGATCCAGCAACCCTACCCGCTCCAGCCAGGTCGCCGCACGATCCAGCGCCTCGCTCTCACTGCGGCGAAACGCCGGGGTTTTCAGCAGACCGGAAAATACGCCGCTTTTCAGATGCTGATGCTGCGCCACCAGCAGGTTCTCAATGACCGTCATCTCACGGAACAGACGCACGTGCTGGAACGTCCGCACAATGCCCATCCGCGCAATCTTCTGGCCCGGCAACCCTTCCAGATGCTGCTCACGCAATGTGATCGTCCCGCCGGTTGGCTTGTAAAAGCCGGTCAGGCAGTTGAACACGGTGGTTTTACCGGCACCATTGGGGCCAATCAGCGAAACGATCTCCTGCGGACGCAGCTCCAGCGCCACATTGTTCACGGCTAACAGACCGCCGAAGCGCATCATCAGGCCTTCAACGGCTAATAAAGGCTGAATCATGCCTGCTCTCCTTGTTTACCAGTCCTGAGCTTCAGATGCGGACGCTTCATCGGCAACAGGCCCTGCGGACGCCAGATCATCATCAGCACCATCAGGCCACCCAGCACCAGCATGCTGTACTCATTGAGATCGCGCATCAGCTCGCGTGACACCACCAGCAGGATGGCGGCCAGAATCACCGCAAACTGCGAACCCATCCCGCCCAGAACCACAATCGCCAGCACAAAGGCGGATTCGACAAAGGTAAAGGATTCCGGGCTGACAAAGCCCTGACGCGCCGCGAACAGGCTGCCGGCAAAACCGGCAAACGCGGCACTGATGGTAAAGGCGGTCAGCTTGATGCGGGTCGGGCTGAGACCCAGTGAACGACAGGCAATCTCATCCTCGCGCAGGGCTTCCCAGGCACGGCCCAGTGGCATCCGCAGCAGCCGGTTAATCACAAACAGCGTCAGCACCACCAGCAGCAGCGCCACCAGGTAGAGGAAGATAATGCGGTCGCTGGGATCGTACTTCAGCCCAAAGAAGTTATGGAAGGTATCCCAGCCGCCTTCACGCGGCGTACGGCCAAATTCCAGACCAAACAGCGTTGGTTTCGGGATCTGGCTGATGCCATTCGGCCCACCGGTCAGGGCGGTATTGTTCAGCAGCAGAATACGCACGATCTCACCGAAGCCCAGCGTCACTATCGCCAGATAGTCGCCGCGCAGTCGCAGCACCGGGAAGCCCAGCAGCAGACCAAACAGCGCGGCGACTATGCCGGAGAGCGGCAGACACTGCCAGAAGCCGAGACCGTAATAGTGGTTCAGCAGCGCAAAGGTGTAGGCACCGATGGCGTAAAAGCCGCCATAACCCAGTACCAGAAGACCAGAAAGGCCGACCACCACGTTTAAGCCCAGACCGAGCATCACGTAGATCAGCGTCATGGTGGCGATATCGACGGTGCCGCGTGACACCAGGAATGGCCAGGCAACGGCGGCGATAATCAGCACCGCCATCACCAGCTTCTGCTTCGGCGTCGAGCCATCAAGACCCGGTAACACCAGCGCCGGACCGGAAATTTTCTTCAGGCCACTTTGCCATACCGGACGCAGCAGCTGAAACAGAAACACCACCGCACAGCCTGTGGCGATCCAGTTCCAGCGCACGCTACCGGCGTTCTGCACCACCAGATTAGTGCCGTCCAGATTCAGGCGCAGCCCCATAAAGAAGGTGGCGAGCACCAGCAGCATCACCGAGGAGATCAGGGCATTGATAAAGGAAGTCTTCATACTTTTTCGACCTCCGGGCGGCCCAGAATCCCGGTCGGCATCACCAGCAGCACCACAATCAGCAGGGCAAACGAGACCACATCTTTATATTCCGTGCTGAGATAGGCCGAGGTCAGCGCCTCGGCGATGCCCAGCACCAGGCCGCCAATCATCGCGCCCGGAATACTGCCAATCCCGCCCAGCACGGCGGCGGTGAACGCTTTCATGCCTGCCATAAAGCCGATGAAAGGGTTGATTGAACCGTAGAATTGTCCCAGCAACACGCCCGCCACTGCGGCCATTGCTGCACCGATCACAAAGGTCAGCGAGATCACGCGGTCGGTGTTAATTCCCAGCAGGCTGGCCATTTTCAGGTCTTCAGCGCAGGCGCGGCAGGCGCGGCCCATGCGCGAGTAGCGGATAAAGGTGGTCAGCGCCAGCATCGCCAGGAACGTCACCACCCAGATCACAATCTGCATGGTGGAGATGGTAGCGGCAAAGCCGTTGCTCTCGCCTACCGTCCACTGTCCGGTAATCAGACTCGGCAGCGCCAGGTCGCGTGAACCCTGCGTCAGGCTGACGTAGTTTTGCAGGAATATCGACATCCCGATGGCGGAGATCAGCGCAATCAGGCGCTTGGACGAGCGCACAGGCCGGTAGGCGACGCGCTCGATGCTCCAGCCGTAGGCGCTGGAGATAATTACCGCCATCACAAAGCCGGCCGCAATCATCAGCCAGGTGGTGTCGATGCCCATCATCATCAGGGCGGCAATCACGATAAAGGAGACATAGCTGCCGATCATGTAGACCTCGCCGTGGGCGAAGTTGATCATGCCGATAATGCCGTAAACCATGGTGTAACCGATGGCGATCAGCGCGTAGGTGCTACCAAGGGTCACACCGTTAAACATCTGCTGAATAAAATAGAGGAACTGCTCGGACATACCTTGACCCTTACTTAACCGATCATGGGCGATCGGGGTACAAAAAACGCCTGGCAGACAAGCACCAGGCGTTCGTGTCGCTGGTCAGGGAAAACCGGTTAACCAGCCTCCCGCTCACCACAAAACAGCCTGGTTTACTTCACAGCAGTCGAGGTGCCATCGGCGTGCCATTTAAAGACGCCGAATTCAAAGCCCTTAAGATCACCCTTCTCATCCCAGTTCAGGTTGCCCATCACGGTTGGCACCGCGGCACCTTCCTTAAGGTTTTTCACGATAGCGTCCGGCTCAGCGCTCTTGCTGCGCTCCATGCCGGTTGCCAGCGACTGCAGAGCTGCATAGGTGGTCCAGACGAACGGTCCGGTTGGATCCAGTTTCTTCGCTTTCAGCGCTTCCACGATCGGTTTGTTGGTTTCAACCTGATCGTAGCGTTTCGGCAGGGTCACCAACATGCCTTCAGATGCGGCACCGGCGATGTTGGACAGCGAGGCGTTACCCACGCCTTCTGGTCCCATAAACTGGGTTTTCAGGCCCGCAGCACGTGCCTGACGCACGATCTGGCCCATTTCCGGGTAGTAACCGCCGAAATAGACGAAATCGACGTTCTCTTTCTTGAAGCGCGCCACCAGCGTAGAGAAATCTTTATCGCCAGCGGTGATACCTTCAAACATCACAATATTAGCGCCCTGCTTTTTCAGGCTCTCCTGTACGGAGCGCGCCAGGCCTTCGCCATACTGCTGTTTGTCATGCACCACAGCGATACGCTTAGGTTTAAGCTCGCTCATCACATATTTCGCGGCGGTCGGACCCTGATCGGAGTCGAGACCGGTGGTGCGCATAATCAGTTTATAGCCGCGGGAAGTCAGGTCAGGTGCGGTCGCCGCCGGGGTAATCATCAGCACGCCTTCATCTTCATAGATGTCAGAAGCGGGCTGGGTGGATGAAGAGCAGAGATGGCCGATCACGTAGCGGATGCCATCGTTAATCACCTTGTTCGCTACCGCAACCGCCTGTTTCGGGTCACAGGCGTCGTCATATTTCACCGCAACCAGTTTGTTGCCGTTAACACCGCCTTTGGCGTTGATATCTTCAATTGCCTGAGTCGCACCGGCGAATTGCATGTCGCCGTACTGCGCCACCGGGCCAGACATTGCGCCGACAATCGCCACTTTGATATCTTCAGCCAGCGCCGCATGGCTCATCGCCAGTGCTACACATCCCGCCAGTAATGCGCGACCTTTCATTTTCATCCTGACTACCCCATTTGTTTTGTCGTGTATGTTGTGAGTGTTTGTGCTGTCAGATAAAGTCGAAAACTGATTAAGCATGAATGAGTTAGCGTACTTTTCTGACATTTTTTATTAATAAGGCTTTATTTTTCAGGTTATTAAACAGGAAGTTTCTTCTGTAAATCAACTGACATATTCAGAATTGACTGAGTGAAACAGCATAATACACTGGAGGCAACGGCCGGTTTTTCACCGCTTTGCCAGCGCGTTATGCTGGATTGATCGCACGCTCTCCCTGTTTACAACTATCATCCTGGCATCCCGACCATCTTTTGACCTGTTTTATTGATGAAAATGTGGTAGCACTCTGGTTGTACATTTTCGCTGCACTTTCCCCTGTTACAGAGGTTTTTGTTATGAAGCTCACTATCCAGCGTTTAACCACGCTGACCGCGCAGGACCGCATCGATCTTGGCAAAGTCTGGCCGGATCTGGAGATTGAACAACTGGAGCAGCAGCTGGATGAGCGCCATCGTCTCTATGCTGCCCGTTTTAATGACCGGCTGCTGGCGGGTTTGCAGCTGGAAATCGCCGGGATCCACGGCAAGGTTCACCGGCTGTCGGTGCGCGATGTCACGCGCCGACGCGGGGTGGGACAATATTTACTGGAAGAGACGATCAGGCAGAATGGGTCGATAGCAGACTGGTGGATTGCCGATGATGGCAGTGACGATCAGCAGGTGCGGGCAGCCTTTATGCAGGCGTGTGGCTTCAGGGCGCAGAGTGATGGCTGGATAATGGCGGTAGAATAGTCAGGCGCAGAAAAACAAAAAGGGCGACATAAAGTCGCCCCTTGAGATGTCGAAGTGCGTTACGCTTCGATCGCCATACGCAGTTTCTTCATGGCGTTCTTTTCCAGCTGCCGGACACGTTCGGCTGACACGCCGTACTGATCGGCCAGCTCCTGCAGCGTGGTTTTATTGTCTTCGTCCAGCCAGCGGGCGCGAATGATGTGCTGACTACGCTCATCCAGACCTTCCATCGCATAGCTCAGCTTATCAGCCGCGTGCGCATCCCAGTTATCCTCTTCAATACCGTCAGCAAAGTCAGAGGTTTTATCCTGAAGATAAAGCACGGGTGCCATAGAGCGGCCTTCGCTGCTCTCGTCGTCGGCAGACATATCAAAGGTCATATCCTGCGCGGCCATACGCGATTCCATTTCACGCACATCTTTGCTGCTTACGCCCAGCTCACGCGCAACCATCTCGACTTCGTCCTGATTGAACCAGCCCAGACGCTGCTTGGTTTTACGCAGGTTAAAGAACAGCTTACGCTGTGCTTTGGTGGTCGCGACTTTCACGATACGCCAGTTACGCAGCACGTATTCGTGAATCTCCGCTTTAATCCAGTGCACGGCAAACGAAACCAGACGTACGCCCACTTCTGGGTTGAAGCGACGTACCGCTTTCATCAGGCCGATATTGCCTTCCTGGACCAGGTCAGCCTGTGGCAGACCGTAGCCGGAGTAATTACGAGCGATATGAACTACAAAGCGTAGGTGAGACAGGATCAGCGTCTTTGCCGCATCCAGATCGCCCTGGTAATGCAGCCGTTCAGCCAACGCTTTTTCCTCTTCTGCCGAGAGCATCGGCCAGGTATTCGCAGCCCGGACGTAAGACTCCAGGTTGCCAAGAGGAGCAATAGCTAAAGTTTGCATTTCTTTGGTCATTCAAACCCTCACAAATTCAGTGGAATTGCCGCACATTTCCCTGCGCAGACGATACATTACGTCAACGTCGCGCGGAATCCGAAAGCAATCTGTGCTACTTAGAGTAGTAAAGTTATCCACAAGTTCAATTATAGCGGTGAATATTTTACACACAGATTACAGGAAGGGAAGAGGGGAAATATCCTCTGCACCCGCCATCGGTAGCAGAGGACCATTATAACAAAAAAATGTTGCAGGCGTTTACTGCGGCGTAAATCGACGTAAATGTTGTACCGTTGCCAGCCACGCAGCCACCCAGCCGATGATCGCCGCAATCAGTAACAGCAGCAGCGCCTCATCCCAGGAGAAGCCTTCCAGTGAGAAGGTGGTACCAAATACGGTTGCTACACTGGCAACAACGGACTGCAGACGCAGCACCAGCACTTCCGACAGCAGCAGCGACAGCACTGCCCCGCTGAAGCCCAGCAGCGCCCCGCCATAGAGGAACGGACGCAGGATAAAGCCGTCAGTGGCACCAATCAGCTTCTGCACGTTAATGGTGTCGCGTCGGGCAAAGATGCTGAGCCGGACGCTGTTACCGATCACCAGAAACACTGCCACGATCATTAGCACGCCAATCATTGAGGCGATCTGCCCCACCAGCCCGGTCAGCGCCGCCAGCCGCGCAAACCAGCTATCATCCATCCGCACTTCATCCACGCCCTGCACTTTGGTCACCCGATCGCGCAGGCTTTGCATGGTGTCTGAGTTCTGGAAATTGAGCTTAGGTGTGATGATGGCCACCGCAGGCAGCGGATTCTGCTCCAGCATATCCATTGCGCCGCCAAAGCCTGACCAGTTGCGGAACTCGTTCAGCGCCTCTTCCCGCGTCAGGTAGTTGACGTTATCCACGCCTTCGACCTGCTTGAGCTGCGCCACCACGTTTTCTGCCGCCGTGTCATCCAGCGTTTTGGAGAGATAAACGGTTAACTGCGGCGCCGGATACCACTGTGTTGCCGCCTGGCTGACGTTTTTCCACACCATGTAGCAGACGCTGGGCAGCGTCAGTGAAATGGCGATGACCATCACCGTCAGCAGAGTTGCCAGCGGCTGACGCCACATATCAGAAAGCGTGCCGCGCAGCGCATAGCGCCACTGCTCCTGCCAGCCGCCCTTCAGCGCTTTACTCTTCGACTGCTGCTTCGCTTTCGGCGCAGCCGGACGTTTAATGCGTTTATTGACCATCGTGGCCTCCGTGCAGACGTCCCTGATTCAGCGTCATCATCCGGTAGTTGCGTCGGGCGATAAGACCGCTGTCATGCGTCGCCATCAGGACGGTGACGCCGACGCGGTTGAACTCTTCGAACAGGCGCAGAATGTCTTCTGACAGCGCGTCGTCAAGGTTACCTGTCGGTTCATCGGCCAGCAGCACGGCTGGCTTGTTCACCACCGCACGGGCGATGCCCACACGCTGCTGTTCACCGCCAGAAAGCTGAATCGGATAACTTTTCGCTTTGTCGAGCAGACCCACTTTATCCAGTGCCGCCGAAACGCGACGACGAATATCTTCGCCGCTGGCACCGGAGATAATCAGCGGGATCGCCACATTTTCATAAACCGAACGATCCATCAGCAGGTGGTGATCCTGGAAAATCATGCCGATCTGACGACGCAGAAAAGGCACCTCGCTGTTACGCAGGCGGGAAATGTCATGGCCGCTGAACCAGATTTTTCCGGCACTCGGGCGCTCAATGCCACAAATCAGCTTCAGCAAGGTACTTTTACCGGCACCGGAGTGGCCGGTCAGAAACGCCATTTCGCCAGGACGCAGACGGAAATCTACCCCCTGCAGCGCCTGACGTCCGCCGAGATATGCCTTACTGACCTCTTCAAAGCGAATCATCCTAATTAGTCCTCTCGGGCAAACAGTGCCTCAATAAAATCTTCCGCCTTAAACGGCCGTAAATCTTCAATGCCTTCACCGACGCCGATGTAGCGAATCGGAATACCGAACTGATCGGCCACCGAGAAGATCACGCCGCCTTTGGCGGTGCCATCCAGCTTGGTGAGCGCAATCCCGGTCACGCCAACGGCTTCATTAAACAGTCGGGCCTGGCTGACCGCATTCTGTCCGGTGCTGGCATCCAGCGTCAGCATCACTTCGTGTGGCGCTGAATCATCCAGTTTCTTCATCACGCGGGTGATTTTTTTCAGCTCTTCCATCAGGTGCGATTTGTTCTGCAGACGACCCGCGGTATCGGCAATCAGCACGTCAACGCCACGCGATTTAGCCGCCTGAATAGCATCGAAGATCACCGAAGCGGAATCTGCACCGGTGTGCTGAGCAATCACCGGAATGTTGTTGCGCTGGCCCCACACCTGCAGTTGCTCAACAGCCGCGGCGCGGAAGGTATCACCAGCCGCTAACATCACGGATTTGCCTTCGGCCTGATACTGGCGCGCCAGTTTACCGATGGTGGTGGTTTTACCTACGCCATTGACACCAACCATCAGGATAACAAACGGCGTTTTGCCTGAGACTTCAAGTGGCGCATCCACTTTTGCCAGAATCGAGGCCATCTCCGCTTTCAGCAGACCGTAGAGCGCTTCCGCGTCACGCAGTTGCTTGCGGTTTGCCTGCTGGGTCAGATGCGTGATGATGCGGCGAGTGGTATCCACACCCACATCCGCAATCAGCAGCTGCTCTTCCAGCTCGTCAAACAGCTCATCATCAATCTTTTTGCCACGGAACAGGCTGACAAAACCGGAACCGAGGTTCTGACGGGTTTTCACCAGGCTGCGCTTCAGGCGGGCAAAGAAGCCCTCTTTGCTGGGACGCTCCTGCTCCTGCACGATGAGTGGCGCGGCGGCCAGCGGGAGATCGCTGACGGTATCGGATAATGTCTCTGCCGGTTCCGCGTCGGTGACTTCAGCTTCGCCCAGTGCCAGTGCGGTCAGCTCTTCTTCGGTCAGCGGCGCTTCCGCTTCGCTGTCCGGGGTTTCAACGATCGCAGCCTCGTCCGGCGTCAGCGCTTCATCGATTAACGGCGCTTCGGCTTCGCTGTGCGGGGTTTCAACGATCCCGGCGTCATCCAGCGCCAGCGCGGTCAACTCTTCATCGCTTAATGCCGCGTCCGCTTCGCTGTGCGGGGTTTCAACGATCGCTGCGTCATCCAGCGCCAGCGCGGTCAACTCTTCTTCGCTTAATGCCGCGTCCGCTTCGCTGTGCGGGGTTTCAACGATCGGGGCGTCGCCCAGTGCCAGTGCGGTCAGCTCTTCTTCGCTTAACGGCGCGTCCGCTTCGCTGTCAGGGGTTTCAACGATCGGGGCGTCGCCCAGCGCCAGCGCGGTCAGCTCTTCTTCGCTTAACGGCGCATCTGCCGGAGCCTCGTCAGCGATCGGCGTGACCACGTCGTCGGCGTCAATAACCGGCGTCGCATCATGTTCAGGTGCGGAGACCTCCAGTAACGCTTCGGGATCGGCCTCAATCGGCTCAGCCTCATCGAGCACCGCGGGTGCCGACTCATGCGGCGCTGCCGCGGTGACTTCCGCCTCACGCTGCTGTCCGGCCACCGTTTCGGTGATAACGACAGTCTCTTCCGCTTGCGCTTCAGCCTGGCCTAATGCCGGGGCTTCCTGTTCTGCCTGCTGCTGTGCGGATTCTGCGACCTCTTGTGTCTGCTCCTCCGCGACAGGTTGTTTCTCTTCCTCTTTGCCAAATCCCAGCCAGGAAAAAAAGCCACGTTTTTTCTCTTTTGCCATTGTGTGACGACACTCCTCGATGGCTTTGTCCCGGTCGCGCGTGGTTTCCAGGGGTAAATCAATGAAAGTTGGTCAGCGCCAGACCGGCGTAAACCGCAGAATAATGCATGACTTCAGCAACTCAGTAGTCTAACACTTTCCAGCCAGCTCACCACAGCACCCTTTTTTAACGTTTCTTCTCACCGATTCGCCCGTTAAACTACGCAACAAATTATGACGAGTTGTGAGCAAGATGAATAAAAACCCCCGCAGTACAGGCGGTGCCGGGCAGATTCGCATCATTGGTGGCCAGTGGCGCGGACGCAAATTACCGGTGCCGGACAGCGCCGGACTGCGCCCGACCACCGATCGGGTACGTGAGACGCTGTTTAACTGGCTGGCCCCGGTGCTGCCAGAGGCGCGCTGCCTCGACTGCTTTGCCGGTAGCGGCGCATTAGGACTGGAAGCCCTGTCGCGTTACGCGGGATCGGCGACGCTGCTGGAGCTGGAACGTCCGGTGGCGCAGCAGCTGACAAAAAATCTGCAGACGTTGCGCGCCAGTAATGGCACCGTGATTCAGACCAATGCGTTAAACTGGCTGGCACAACCAGGTGAACCGTTCGATGTAGTGTTTATCGATCCGCCGTTTCGTCAGGGATTGCTGGAACAGACGTTACAGTTGCTGGAGCAGAATCACTGGCTGGCCGACCAGGCGCTGATTTACGTTGAAAGTGAAGTGGAAAATGGCGCACCGCCGGTGCCGCCAGAGTGGGATCTTTATCGCGAGAAAATAGCCGGACAAGTGGCTTATCGTTTGTATCAACGTCAACAGGAGACGCAGGATGTTACTTAATTTGGGGCGTCTGTTGATGCTATGCGTGTGGGGATTTTTACTGGCTAACCTGATTCATCCCTACCCGAAACCGCTGACTTATTTTATCAACGTTGCGCTGATTTTCATGATCCTGATGCATGGTCTGCAGCTGGTGTTACTGCGCACCACGCAGACCAAAGATGCGCCGCCGATTGACCGCGTCACCCAGGCCAAAGTGTTTCTGTTCGGGGTGTTCGAACTGGTCGCCTGGCAGAAGAAAAACTTCCCACGCAAGAAATAATCCCAGGCGGGCGCAATGCCCGCCGGTTACTGCCGGGGTGTGAAGCTGATAAAGCGCGTGCCCTGCATCTTCAGCTCGCCTCTGGCGCCCTTATCCAGCCGATGATATTCCGCCTCTTTAAGCTGCACTTTGATGTCGCTGGCGCCGTTCAGCGGGTGAAACAGCACCTCGTAGCGCATCTCTTCCCCGGCGATAACTTCGCGCTGCCGTGAACGGCGATTGGGTGCAGGAAACTCACGTTTGGTTCTGACCTCAGCCTGCAGAGAACGCTCGGGTGAAGCGTCATTCACCGCCACTTCCCGGCGCTGCTTAATGAACTGACGGGTCGCCAGCACGGCGATAATCGCCAGAACGATGATAAAGATTAGCGGCGGTTTGCTCATAGCGCTCTCATGCCTGCAGGATGATTAATCAGGCGGCAAAGCATACAACCAGAGTTGCCTGATTGTCACATCTCAGAGGCTTAACCTAAACTGGAAGGGATATTTTGGGATCTTTCACCATTTTGAACAAAAAAGGGAGAAACAATGCTCTGGTCTTTCCTCGCTGTACTTTTCTCCGGCTGGCTCTATGTCGACGCCACCTATCGCGGCCCGCAATGGCAACGCTGGTTATTTAAGCCGGTCACGCTGCTGCTGCTTGTCGGGCTGGCCTGGCAGGCACCGGTGCTGCAGACTACGGACTACCTGATTCTGGCCGGTCTGGTGGCGACGCTGGTCGGTGATGCGTTAACGCTGCTGCCGCGTCAGCAGATGCTCTATGCCATCGGGGCTTTCTTCCTGTCGCACCTGCTTTATACCCTCTGCTTCGCCGCCAGCATGACCATGACCTTCTTCTGGCCGATTCCGCTGACGCTGCTCATCATCGGTGCCGCCCTGATTGGCATCATCTGGAGCCGACTGGAAGATCTGCGCTGGCCTGTCTGCACCTTTATCGGCATGACGCTGGTGATGACCTGGATAGCGACCGAGCAGTACTTCTTCCGCCCGACCGATTACAGCTTCTCGATCATGGTGGGTGCCGGTCTGCTGCTGCTGGCCAACGCCGTCTGGTTTATTTCACACTATCGTCGCCGCTTTTCCGCCGACAGCGCGATTGTCGCCGCCTGCTACTTCGCCGGTCACTTTATGATCGTGCGCTCATTGTGGGTCGTCTGAGAAAATAGCCTTGACTCTGGAGTTCACTCCAGAGTGTAGGATAAAGGATGGGCTGCGTTGCTCATCCCACTATTCTTACACTCTGGAGGTCATATGCATCAACATCACGCCTGTGGCTGCGGCAAACCCCGTGCCAGTCACGCCGCAGCAAAACCGCTGTGCCAGGTTCGCCAGGCCCGCCCCCTCTCCCTTTCTATCCACGCCGCGACGCCTGTACCTGCGGAGACGGCAGGCTGTTGCTGTGACAGTAACTGCAGCCCTGGCAACGACGCCGACGCCGCTGAGGAAAGCGACCGGCGAGGTGCCGACAGTTATCCCTTTAGCTGGCAGGTCAGCGGGATGGATTGCCCGTCGTGTGCCCGCACTATTGAAACCGCTGTCCGTCAGGTAAGTGGCGTGACCGACGCCCGTGTGTTGTTCAGCAGCGAGAAACTGGTGATCAACGCTGACCAGGATGTACAAAACGCCGTTGAACAGGCGGTGAAAAAAGCTGGCTTCCAGCTCGCAACCCCATCAGCCACGTCGGCCACATCCCCCGCTACGCCGGGCTGGCAGCATAACCGGATGCTGATTTTGCTGGCGCTGCTGGTGCTTGCCAGTAGCATTCTCAGCCAGTTCGCGCCCGCCTGGGGCGATCGGCTGTTTGTGCTGACCACGCTGGTCGGCCTGGTCCCGGTGGCGCGCGGCGCCTGGCAGCGTCTGCGCAGCGGATCGCCTTTTACTATTGAGACATTAATGACGCTGGCGTCAGCTGGCGCACTGATTATTGGCGCACACGCTGAAGCCGCGATGGTGCTGGTGCTGTTTCAGCTGGGCGAACAGCTGGAAAGCTATGCCGCCTCCAGGGCGCGCAGCGGCGTAACCAGCCTGATGGCGTTGCGGCCTGAATCGGCGATTCGCCTTGAACAGGGCAAACGTACTGAGGTACCACTCGCAGCGCTGCAACCCGGCGATGTGATTGAAGTCGCGGCGGGCAGTCGCTTGCCGGTCGATGGCAGCTTAATCAGTCCGCTTGCCAGTTTCGATGAGAGCGCGCTAACCGGTGAATCACTGCCGGTAACGCGGGCCAGCGGCGAAAAAATTCTCGCCGGTGCCACCAGCGTTGATCGACTGGTGATGCTGGAAGTGGTGTCGAAGCCGGGTGAAAGCGCGATCGACCGTATCCTGCAACTGATTGAAGAAGCGGAAACGCATCGTGCGCCGGTCGAACGCTTTATCGACCAGTTCAGCCGTATTTACACGCCGCTGGTCATGCTGCTCTCTGTGCTGGTGATGGTGGTACCGCCCCTGCTCGGCGCAGGCGACTGGCAGCCGTGGATCTACAAAGGGCTGACACTGCTGTTAATTGGCTGCCCCTGTGCACTGGTGATCTCCACGCCTGCCGCCATTACCTCCGGGCTGGCTGCGGCGGCGCGACAGGGCGCACTGATCAAAGGCGGTGCGGCGCTGGAGCGGCTGAGTTCGGTGCGCAGAATGGCGTTTGATAAAACCGGTACCCTGACGCTGGGCAAGCCACAGCTGACGCAGATCCTGCGGTTTGGCACGACCAGCGAGTCAGAGATGCTGGCGCTGAGCGCCGCTGCAGAACAGGGTGCCACCCATCCGCTGGCCAGCGCTATCGTGGCGGCCGCGCAGGCGCGTTATCTGGTGATTCCTGACGCGCAGGATCAGCAGGTGCAGGCGGGACGCGGCATCAGCGCGAAAGTCGCTGGCCAGCAGATTCAGCTGCTGACGCCCGGCCATGCGCCCGGTCTGACGCCGCAGCAAAATGCGCAGATAGCGCAACAGGAAGCTGAAGGTGAAACTCTGGTGGTGCTGATGCGCAATGGCGAAGCGCTGGGTGCGCTGGCTCTGCGCGATCAGCTGCGCGACGATGCCGTCGAGGCGTTAAAGGCGCTGAAAAAGCTGGGTATTGAGAGCCTGATGCTGACCGGCGACAATCCGCGCGCTGCGGCGACCATAGCCCGCCAGCTGGATATTGATTATCGCGCCAGTCTGCTGCCCGCCGATAAAGTCGCGGCGATCCGTGAACTGAGTCAGCAACAGCCGCTGGCGATGGTCGGGGATGGCATTAACGACGCGCCAGCAATGAAAGCGGCAACGCTGGGCATTGCGATGGGCAGCGGCACCGATGTGGCGCTGGAAGCGGCCGATGCTGCCCTGACGCGTAATCAGCTCAGCAATCTGGCTCCGATGATTGCGCTGGCACGCCGGACTCGGCGCATCATCCGTCAGAATATCGGTATTGCGCTGGGGCTGAAGGCGATTTTCCTGGTTACAACCCTGCTGGGTCTGACCGGACTCTGGCTGGCGGTGCTGGCGGATTCGGGTGCGACCGCGCTGGTCACCGCCAACGCGCTGAGGTTACTGCGTCGCCGCGCCTGAGCAGGCGGCTTCTGATCAGAAGAGTGAAGTTAACGGCGGCCTGTACGGCTGTCGTTAACCCGCCATGCCTTTGCGGATCAGAAACTGATAGGGCAGCGTGTCGGTTTGCTGCGCCAGCAAGCCATGTTCCATAAAGCGGCAGAAGCCGGGAATATCGCGCGTGGTGGCCGGATCATCGGCGATGATCAGCAACGTTTCGCCATCCTGCAGGCTGCGTACGGTTTTGCGCACCATCATCACCGGCTCCGGGCAACGCAGGCCACGGGCATCCAGCTGATGGTCGGCAGAGGAAAAAGCATCGCTCATAATCAACTCGGTTCAGGTAAGGGGCGCTCATTCTAGCGCGTGCTGGCGGTGAAGCAAGGCGATAACGATTGCGCTAAAATTAACCATTGCATAAAAAGCACAACGCGGTAAGATGCCGCCGCTTTTTGCTCATAAAACTGCCAGGCGCTGCCCGAACGGCGTCCCGCAATGGGTTCCCTCACCCCAACATTAAAAAGGTTGAATATGCTCGCATTTTCTTCGCGTCAGCGCATGCATGCGCTTTTCTGGTTATCGCTGTTTCACCTGCTGGTGATCACTTCAAGTAACTATCTGGTTCAGCTGCCCATTTCAGTGTTTGGCTTCCACACCACCTGGGGTGCATTCAGCTTCCCGTTTATCTTCCTGGCGACCGATCTCACCGTGCGTATTTTTGGCGCACCGCTGGCCCGACGCATTATTCTGGCCGTGATGATCCCGGCGCTGTTTATCTCTTACAGTGTCTCGGCGTTGTTCTATCAGGGTGAATGGCAGGGCTGGCAGGCACTGGAAGTGATGAATCTGTTTGTTGCCCGTATCGCCTGCGCCAGCTTTATGGCTTACGCGCTGGGTCAGATTCTCGACGTTCACGTGTTCAACCGTCTGCGTCGCCTGCCACAGTGGTGGATTGCGCCGGGCTGCGCCATGTTCCTGGGGAATGTCAGCGATACGCTGGCCTTCTTCTTTATCGCCTTCTATAAAAGCCCCGATGCGTTTATGGCGCAGCACTGGGTTGAGATTGCCCTGGTGGATTACAGCTTCAAAGTGCTGATTTGCATGGTCTTCTTCCTGCCCGCCTACGGTGTACTGCTCAACGCAGCGCTGAAGCGTATGGCTGAACGCCAGACCGCCCGCCAGGTAAATTTCGGCTAAGCGCCCATACGGTTTCCACCACTATCCGCTAAGATCTTCTGACAATCATCAGGTTGCGTTTGCAACCTGATTCCTGTTGTATTAATGCCTGACTGGAAACTTAAAAAGGGATTCTGATGCGCAACCTGGTGAAATATGTAGGAATGGGTTTACTGGTACTCGGCTTAGCGGCCTGTGACCAGAAGAAAGATGAAGCGGCGAATGACAACGGCGTCAGCGCCAGTCAGTCGGCGCAAACCGTCACGCTGATGGATGGCAAACTGAGCTTCTCGCTGCCACCAGGCATGTCCGATAAAAGCGGTAAACTGGGTTCGCAGACCACTAACATGCACGTTTATGCTGATGAAACCGGTGCCCGCGCCATTATTGTGATTGCCGGTGACCCGACCAATGATGGTCTGGATGTGCTGTCGCAGCGTATGGAACAGCAGCAGCGTAACCGCGATCCGCAGTTGCAGGTGGTGTCGAACAAATCTGTGACGCTGAAAGATCAGCCCGCGCAGCAGCTGGATACGGTGATTTCTGCCAACAACCAGACATCATGGTCTTCAGTGGTTCTGGCGAAAGTGGATGGCAAACTGGTGACGCTGCAGATTACGCTGCCAGGTGATAATCAGCAGCAGGCACAGAGCGATGCTGACAACATCGTGAAAAGCATTACGCTGAAGTAAAAAAAGGCTGGCTTCCCTGCACGGCGGGGAAGCCAGCCTTCGGTCTGAAGGGCTTTTTATAAGCCTGCATTCTCGCGAATATATTTCCGCGCTTTCACCGCATATTCAAACGGATTGGCCAGTGCCGGATCCTGCTCCGCCTCAACCACCATCCAGCCTTTATAGCCGTAATCATCCAGGATTTTGAACACCGGTCTGAAGTCGATCACGCCATCGCCCGGTACGGTAAAGGTGCCCTTTTTCACTCCTTCCAGGAACGAAAGATGGTTCTCACGTACCTCGGCGACCACCTCATCACGCACATCCTTAAGATGAACGTGGAAGATGCGCGGCAGATATTTCTCCAGTACCGCCAGCATCTTCTGCTGGGAGCCTTCGGAGTAGTAGACGTGGCCGGTGTCATAGAGCAAACCGACCTGCTCGTCGGTCATTTCCATAAACCGGTCAATCTCTTCAGTAGTCTGAATACCGGTGCCCATGTGGTGATGCAGCGTCACGCGCATCCCCTTCTCCGCCGCGATGCGGGCCAGTTCGTTGTAGCCTTCCGCGGTTAACTGCCACTCTTCATCGCTGAAAATGGCTTTCTCTTCAAACACCGCAAGCCCGGTGCCCTGAATACTTTTACTCTGCTCAGAACAGCCAATCACCCGCGCGCCCATCGCATGCAGGAAGTTCATATGCTCGATGAACTGTTCGATGGTTTTCTGTTTGTCGCCGTTGGCGAAAAAGGTGCTGAACCAGGCGTTGCAGATCTCAATGCCGCGAATGTCGAGCATCGGTTTCAGGATCGCCGGATCGCGGGGATATTTGCTGCCTACTTCGCTGCCGGTAAAGCCAGCCAGCGCCATCTCACTGACGGTTTGCTGGAAGGTATTCTCACTGCCGAGATCCGGCATGTCATCGTTGGTCCAGCCGATCGGGGCGATCGCCAGTTTTACATTCTCTTTGTTCATTATCTTATTCCCAGGCGGAGAGCGGCCATGCCGCATAGACAGCTAAATCAGTTATAGAAAGCAGGACGCGGCGGCATCTCTACCGGCTCAATCGCACCACTGTTCTGCGCTTTAATGCAGGCATCGGCGGCGACTGAGGCGGCAAAGCCATCCCAGGCAGAAGGACCGGTCAACTGGCCCGCTTTGATGTCGTTGATAAACGCCTGAAGCTCAACGTCATACGCCTCGATAAAGCGATCTTTCCAGTCCACCAGAATGGTGTTCGACAGGCGGGCCTCTTTGCGCAGCTGCACCGAAGAGGGCTCTGGCAAGCGGGCAATCCCCTCTTCACCCACCACTTCACACTGAATGTCATAGCCGTAAGCGCAGTTAACGAAGATCTCGACGTCAATGCGAACCCCTTTCTGGGTTTCGAATAGCACGATCTGCGGATCTTTCAGCTGACTGTGTGACTTCGAGGTGACGCGCGGGAAGACCACCTGCACCGTTTTATAGTCATCGTTTGTCAGCCAGCGCAGCACATCCAGCTCGTGGATCAGGGTGTTAGTGATCGCCATCGGCGTGGTGTAGTTCTCCGGCACGGTCGGGTTGCGGTGCGCGCAGTGCAGCATCAGCGGCTCACCGATATCGCCATCGGTGATCACTTTTTTCAGTGCACGATAGCCCGCATCGTAGGGACGCATAAAGCCGACCTGCACCAGGCGTTTACCCGCCTGAATCTCTGCATCCACGACCCGGCGGCAGCCCTCAGCGCTCATCGCCAGCGGCTTCTCACAGAACACCGGTTTACCGGCGGCAATCGCCGCTAAGGTGAACTCTTCATGGGTCGGATCCCATGAGGTGACCAGCACCGCATCAACATTCGGAGACTGAATCACGTCGTGTCCATTTTCGAATACCTCCGCCTCAATATTCAGGCGTTGCAGTGCGGCACGCGCGCCTTCGACATTAATGTCAGAGACGGCAACCACCTGTGCACCCTGCAGCACATGGCTGCAGCGGCGAATATGTTCCTGACCAATTGCACCTGTACCGATGACGCCAAGTTTCAAAGTCATAATTACACCTGTGTAGGGTTCGTACGGAGAAGAGCAAAACGGGCCGCGGCACGGCCCTGAAATTAATATTTTCGCGCCTGATCCAGATGGCTGTTGAGCTTGTCCGCCACCGCCTGAGAACGTTCGGTCTTCGAGGCCTGCGCCACGCCGACGTGCCACCAGCTGAAATATTTGTGGATCATGGTTTTTGGCAGCACTTTGATGTCGATAAGGGTGGAAACCGTCTGCGTGCGGGCATCTTCCAGCGCCGCCTTGAGCTGCTCCAGCGTGGTCACACGATAGGTTTTGCAGCCATAACCGGCGGCGATAGCGGCGAAATCGACCGGGATAAAGCCGCCGTCCAGCTTGCCGCCTTCCGCATTACGGAACCGGAACTCGGTGGTAAAGCTGTCCATGCCGTGTTCCATCTGCAGGTTATTGATGCAGCCGTTGGTCATGTTATCCAGCAATACTACGTTGATCTTCGCCCCTTCCTGAATCGAGGTGACCAGCTCTGAGTGCAGCATCATAAAGGAGCCATCACCGACCAGCGCATAGACCTCGCGCTGCGGCTGCGCCAGCTTCACACCCAGCGCGGCATTCACTTCATAACCCATGCAGGAGTAGCCATATTCAACGTGATAGGCGTTGTAATCTTTGGTGCGCCAGACGCGCTGCAGGTCGCCCGGCAGACTGCCCGCCGCTGCCACTACCACTGCGTCTTTTGGCAGTTGCTCATTCAGGGTGCCGAGCACGCTGCTTTGTGTCAGCAGCGACTGGGTCAGGCGGTTAAACTCGGCGAACACCGCTTCGCGGTCGAGATGATCCGCAATCTCCGGCACAAAGTCGCCATCGTGATATTCCACCTGGTAGACACGCTGCGTCTCTTTCAGCAGCTGGCTCTGCGCCTGCTCAATCTGGTTGCCCCAGTCGTTACTGTAGTGCTGCGAGGCCAGCCCGGCGGTGAGCGCGGTCAGCCCTTCGCGGGCATCGGCCAGCAGCTGCACGCCATCGAGCTTGTAGCTGTCGAAGTTACTGACGTTGATGTTCAGGAAGCTGACATCGGGATGCTGGAAAATCCATTTCGAAGCGGTAGTGAAGTCGGTGTAGCGGGTGCCGATGCCGATCACTAAATCGGCCTCTTTCGCCAGCAGGTTAGCCGCCAGACAGCCGGTTTCGCCCACGCCGCCGACATTCAGCGGATGGTCAGAGACCAGCGTGCCTTTGCCCGCCTGCGTCTCCGCAAAGGGAATCTGATAGCGCTCGGCAAACTGGCGCAGCGCCTCGCCCGCTTCGGAGTATTTCACTCCGCCGCCGCAGATAATCATCGGCTTGCGCTTACGGTTAATCAGCGTCAGGGCATCTGCCAGCTGCGCCGCCACCGGCAGGCGGCGATCCAGACGGTGCACCCGTTTCTGGAAGAAGTAGTCCGGGTAATCCCAGGCTTCGCCCTGCACATCCTGCGGCAGAGACAGCGTGACCGCGCCGGTTTCTGCCGGATCGGTCAGTACGCGCATGGCGTTGATACAGGCGGACATCAGCTGTTCCGGGCGGCTGACGCGATCCCAGTATTTGCTGACGGCGCGGAAGGCATCGTTGGTGCTGATGCTGAGATCGTAGCTCTGCTCAATCTGTTGCAGCACCGGATCGGGCTGGCGGGTGGCGAAGACATCGCCTGGCAGCAGCAGCAGAGGAATGCGGTTGGCGGTCGCGGTCGCCGCGGCGGTGATCATATTGGCCGCACCAGGCCCCACAGATGAACTGCAGGCGATAATCTGGCGGCGCAGCGACTGGCGCGCAAAGCCGGTGGCAGCATGAGCCATGCCCTGCTCATTACGGCCCTGATAGACCACCAGATCGCCGCTATCCTGTTCCAGCGCCTGGCCCAGCCCCAGCACGTTGCCATGTCCGAAAATGGCGAAGATGCCTTTTACGAACTTCGTCTCAACGCCATCGACATCAATAAATTGATTATCAAGAAATTTAACCAGCGCCTGTGCCGTGGTCAGTCTGATAGTGCCCATATTCTTCCTTACATGCTGGTGGACCCCGACTTCCGCGACAGCACGCCAGGCGTTGTCATCGGCGGAAAAGGCGACCTGAATAACTGAAACGTGAGGCGATTATAAACAAATATATTTTTCATAAAACACGATTACAGAAGAAACATTTCATTTTGCGAGTGAGATCAAATTTAATGACGGCAACAGGTCTGGCGGGCGATTACAGTGGGAAAATCTGGAACGTTTAACAGAGAGTGGTGCCTGATGAAAAAATTCATTTCAATGCAGCAGCTTGCCTGACTGGCGTGCGGATTCCTGCGATCCCCTTCACAACCCTGACATACCGCACATCATGCTGGCAGAGGTCGCGCAGGCGGGCGGCAATCAGGAGTTTTACCTGGTTCACAAAATTGCGATGGATATTTCATTTCGTATTGAATATGGAATTTTTATTCCTCATACTCCCCTCATAGCCAGTCAGACACCTACAGACCCGGAAGCAGAGCGAAACTGGTGTCGGTCTTTACGTCCGCCAGCGCTGCTAATCACAGAAGGAAACCACAGGTATGAGTACACAACAGAAACCGCTTGATGTGATTTGTATCGGGCGCATCGCCGTTGATTTTTATGGCCAGCAAATCGGGGCGCGACTGGAAGATGTCACCTCCTTTGCTAAATATCTGGGCGGCTCGTCGGGCAACGTCGCCTATGGCACCGCGATTCAGGGGCTGAAATCGGCGATGCTGGCGCGGGTGGGAGATGAGCATAATGGTCGCTTTCTGCGTGAAGAGTTGCAGCGCGTAGGCTGTAACACCGATGCGCTAATCACCGATCCGCAGCGTCTGACCGGACTGGTGATCCTCGGCATTAAAGATGAAGAGACTTTTCCGCTGATTTTCTACCGCGATAACTGCGCCGATATGGGTCTGGTTCCGGACGATATCGACGAAGCCTTTATTACCTCTGCGCGCGCCGTGGCGGTTACCGGCACGCACTTGTCCCATCCTCAGACCCGCGAAGCGGTGCTGAAAGCGCTGGATATCGCCCGCCGCAACGGCCTGCGCACGGCGCTGGATATCGATTATCGTCCGGTGTTGTGGGGACTGACCTCTCTGGGCGACGGTGAAACGCGTTTCATTGAGTCGTCACAGGTCACGCAGCAGTTACAGGAAGTGGTGCACTATTTCGATTTGATCGTCGGTACCGAAGAGGAGTTTCATATTGCCGGTGGCAGTACCGACACCCTGACCGCGCTGAAAAACGTGCGTCAGGCGAGTCAGGCGACGCTGGTCTGCAAACGTGGTCCGCTGGGTTGCGTGGTGTTTGAAGGTGAGATCCCGGATAGCTGGGAACAGACTGAGCTGCACACGGGCGTTCGCGTCGAGGTTCTCAACGTGCTGGGCGCGGGCGATGCCTTTATGTCTGGCCTGCTGCGCGGCTGGCTGAATGATGAGGGCTGGACTCAGGCGTGCCGTTACGCCAACGCCTGCGGAGCGCTGGTGGTATCACGCCACGGTTGTGCGCCCGCCATGCCAACCAAAGCAGAACTGGATGATTTCCTGAGTCGTGACAAAGAGGTGAAGCGTCCCGATCTCGACAGCCGTCTGAACCATCTGCACCGCGTGACTACCCGCAAGCAGCAGTGGCCGGAGCTGAATGTCTTCGCCTTTGACCACCGCAAACAGCTGGCGGATATGGCGCAGGAAGCGGGCGTTGATGAGAGCCGCATTCCGGAACTGAAACTGCTGCTGCTGGAAGCTGCTCAGCAGGCTGCCAGAGAGGCAGGATTAGAGAATAAAAGCGGGATTCTGGCGGATACAACCTACGGTCAGAAGGCGCTGAACGCCATCACCGGTAAGAACTGGTGGATTGGCCGCCCGATTGAGCTGCCGAGCTCGCGTCCGCTGCGCCTGGAGCATGGCAACATCGGCTCGCAGCTGATCGACTGGCCTGCCGAACACGTGGTGAAATGTCTGGTCTTCTATCATCCGCATGACAGTGCTGAACTGCGTAAAGAGCAGGATGAGCTGGTGCTCGATGTCTGGAACGGCTGTAACAAAAGCGGTCATGAGCTGCTGCTGGAAGTGATTCTGCCCGACAACAACCCGGATAAGAACGAAGCGTATTACTTTGATATGTTGAGCCATTTCTACAGTCTGGGCATCCAGCCTGACTGGTGGAAACTGCCACCGCTGTCGGCGGAAAGCTGGCAGGCGATTAGCGGTCTGATTGAGCAGCAGGATCCCCACTGTCGCGGCATTCTGTTACTCGGTCTGGATGCGCCCGAAGAGAAGCTTAAAGCGGGCTTCGCCGCGGCGGCCAAAGCGCCCTGGGTGAAAGGTTTTGCGGTAGGCCGCACTATCTTTGGTCAGCCTTCCCGCCAGTGGTTACAGGGGGAGCTGGACGATCAGGCGTTGATTGAGACGGTTAAAGGCAACTATCTGCGACTGATTGAGTACTGGCGCGCTGCCCGCACCTGATTTCCTGCTCTGCCAGAGGCTGTCTCAACCAGGATAGCCTCAGACTGCTGACTCATTCAAAGCAGGGTGAACGTTGCCGCAACGAATAAGCTCAATGCGCAGGTAACACGGTCAGAGGAGGAAAGCGTCCCGCGCCAGGGACAAAAACGCCGGGAGCGTTTTTGAACAACGCAACGCGTTGGCCCGGCTACGGGCGCACCTCAGGGATGAGGTGCGTAATCGCGCGGGCCGAGCGGCCAGGGATGGCTTTAGCGACTTTCCGATCTGACCGTGTTACCTGAGCCTGCACAGTCTTACAGCTGGAAGGGACACACTTTTCAACAATCTCACGCCATCACACCCGGGATGGCGTTTTTACTCGCATCCCTCTTCCCCTCACTTACTTTCCACGCCGGTTTTCATCCTGTTATGACCTGTGCAGAGGCGCGCCTCGGGTGCTGAGGCTAATCTGTGAACCATTTCATAAAGCCATGAAATAAACTGCATCGTTGACGCAAAGAAATGAAATTTTCCATCCATCTGGTAATATAGCGCTCATTATGCAGCCATTATTCTAATTATACGGGCAGAAGTGATGAACAATAATCCCACCCAACTTTCTCTCTTGCAGGACGATATTCGTCGCCGCTACGAAACGCTGAGCAAGCGTCTTAAACAGGTTGCGCGCTACATCCTTGATAACAGTAACAGTATTGCTTTCGATACCGTCGCCTCGATTGCTCAGCAGGCCGATGTGCCACCGTCCACGCTGATCCGCTTTGCGAATGCTTTTGGCTTCAGCGGCTTCAACGAAATGAAACAGGTTTTTCGTCAGCACCTGATGGAAGAGACGGTCAACTATACCGAGCGCGCTCGCCTGTTTCGCCAGACCTCAACGGACGACAGCGCCAGTGCGCCTGAAAGTCCGGCGGAAATCCTCAACGTCTTTACCATGGTTAACAGCCAGGCGCTGCAGCAGCTGGCGATGCAGGTTAATCCTGAGCAGCTGAACAAAGCGGTGAAGCTGCTGAATGAAGCTGAGAATATCTATGTCATCGGACTGCGCCGCTCTTTCAGCGTCGCCTCCTACCTGGTCTACGCGCTGCGTCATCTGGAGCGCCGCGCTTTCCTGATTGATGGCCTGGGCGGGATGTTTACCGAGCAACTCAGCCTGGTAAACCCGAAAGATGTGGTGATTGCGATCAGCTACTCGCCTTATGCACGTGAAGCGGTCGAGGTGGTTGAAATGGGTGCCAAACGCGGTGCGCATCAGATTGCCATTACCGACAGTCAGGTCAGTCCGCTGGCCGCCTTCAGCGATGTCTGCTTTGTGGTACGTGAAGCGCAGGTCGATGGCTTCCGTTCGCAGGTCGCTTCACTCTGCCTGGCACAGACGCTGGCGGTTTCGCTGGCACTGAACAACGCAAAGACCAGCTGAGTTCCACACACAAAAAAGGGCAGCGCGACAGGCTGCCCTTTTTACTGATATGAACGCGGGTTATAAACCGTGATTGCTGTTTATTTTTCAGCGAAGACTTACGCTTTCCGCGGATAGCTGTCGCTGTTCACCCAGGCGTGATCTTTCTCCCAGGTAAATTTCCACAGCCGCACCGGCCCCGCCATCACGTTCAGATAGTAGTTATTGTATCCCGCCAGCGTCGCTACCGGATGATAGCCGCGCGGTACCATCACCACGTCGCGATTATAAGGTGCCATACAGACATCCAGGGAACGGTCGTCGGTGTAGACGCGCTGCATGGCAAAGCCAGGCTCCGGATCGAAACGGTGATAGTAGGACTCTTCCAGGTAGGTTTCGTTTTCACTCTCCTCCTGGTCGTGCTTGTGGCTGGGATACGAGCTGGTATCGCCCTCGTTGGTATAGACTTCCACCACCAGCAGGCTATCAGCCGGTTCATTGTCAGGCAGGATATTGTGAACCAGGCGCTGGTTGCGCCCTTTTCCGCGATGCTCAACGCCGACATCGGCTGGTGCAATCAGGCGCGCAGGCAGATTCCCCTGACCGGGCGCATTACAGACCGCCAGCTCAAGATCGCTGTCAGCGTAAACCTCAACTTCATCATCATGCGGCACATAAACGGAATAAGGCGGTACGCGCTCAAAAGGCGACATGCGCTGACCGATACCGGGAAACTCAGCATGGCGGGTTTTTACCGAGGCCAGCCCGGCCACCAGCACCAGACATAGCTCTTTATCACCACTACTGAGGCGCAGGGTTTCCCCTTTCTTCAGCAAATAGGCATCAAATCCCACATAACGCCAGCCGGCGCGCTCAGGCGTCACATGCTGAATACGACCCTGCGCGTCAGGGGCTTGTGCTTTCGACAGTAAAGACATCCTGATACTCCTCTCTGTCACGATTGACGCTGCGGTGGGCTCGCGGGCGCGATGCCAGCGAACAAAGCGACCGGCAGATTATCCTGCCAGTCGCGCACCGGGATCAGCGTTGAAATGAATCAGCCTAAGGTTGGCATACTGAATTCAGACACGGTCTGCTGACCGGATGGCCAGCGTACGGTGGCCGTTTTCATGCGGGTATAGAAGCGCACGCCATCCGGCCCATGGACATTGAGCGCGCCAAACACTGAACGCTTCCAGCCGCCGAAGCTGTGGAATGCCATCGGTACCGGAACCGGCACGTTGACACCGACCATACCTGCTTCAACGTTCTGCACAAACTCACGTGCGGTGTGACCGTTGCTGGTGAAAATCGCGCTGCCGTTGCCGAACTCATGGCTGTTAACCAGTTGCAGTGCACTGTCGTAGTCCGGAGCGCGCATGATGCTCAGCACCGGCCCGAAAATCTCTTCGCGCCAGATCACCATCTCAGAGGTGACATGATCAAACAGCGTGCCGCCGACATAGTAACCTTCGGCGTGACCCGCAACCTGCACGTTACGGCCATCGACCACCAGCTTCGCGCCTTCCTGCTCGCCTTTGTCGATGTAGCCCAGCACTTTCTTCTGGTGCGCCGCTGAAACGACCGGTCCCATCTCATTTTCATCAGCGCCCTGATTAATGCCAGGGCCGATGCGCAGCGCGTTCACCAGCGGAGTCAGACGGGCGATCAGCTTGTCGGCGGTATCATCGCCCACGGCGACCACAACCGGCAGCGCCATGCAGCGTTCACCAGCAGAGCCAAACGCACCGCCCATAATGGCGTTGACGGTGGCATCCAGGTCGGCATCCGGCATAACGATAGCGTGGTTTTTCGCCGCGCCAAACGCCTGTACCCGCTTGCCGTGGGCGCTGGCGGTTTTATAGATATGCTCAGCCACGCCAGAAGAACCGACGAAGCTCACCGCGGCAATACGCGGATCTTTATAGAGCTGCTCAGCATCTTCATTGGAACTGTGCACCACGTTGAATACGCCATCGGGCAGGCCCGCTTCGGTCAGCAGTTCAGCCATACGCACTGCCGCGGAAGGATCCAGAGCCGGTGGCTTCAGCACAAAGGTGTTACCGCAGGCCAGGGCTATCGGGAACATCCACAGCGGTACCATCGCCGGGAAGTTAAACGGCGTAATGCCCGCCACGACGCCGACCGGTTGCATCAGCGAGTAGCTGTCAACGCCGCTGCCGACGTTCGGGGAATATTCGCCTTTGAGCAGATGGGGGATCCCGCAGGCAAACTCAATCACTTCGATGCCACGCGTCAGTTCACCCAGCGCATCAGACCAGACTTTGCCGTGCTCAGAGACAATCAGCGCCGCCAGCTCGTCACGGTGCTTCTCCATCAGGGCTTTAAAGTTGAACAGAACGCGGGCGCGACGCAGCGGCGAGGTTTTCGACCAGGCGGCAAAAGCGTCATGCGCGACACCAATCGCCTGGGCCACTTCATCAGCGGTACTTTGCGTCAGTTCACGTACCACTTTGCCGGTTGCCGGATCGTAAACAGGAATGGTTTCGTTGCTGGCGCTGAAAGTGGTTTTACCGCCAATAAAGTTACCTATGATTGTCATGATGTTGCCTCTTTAGATGGTTAAGTTCCCTGCAGACGGACCATGCGACCTGCCACACTGCCTGACCAGGCAAACCTGAAAGCGTGCTATGAAGCTATTACAGTGGAACAAATTTTTCAAATGGTTCTTTTTGGAAAATTTGATTTTAGCGGCACAGATCGCATTTTTCCCGCCACTTAGTCTCTCGCGGCATTACGATGACGGGAGGCCACTAATAGCGGCCAGCCTTAGCGTAGCAGGGTAATAGCCTGGGAGTGGTTTGGGCGTTTTACTGCGAAGTCGATCCAGCCTTTATGCATCCGGCTGAAACGGAATATGAAATTAATGCGAGGCTGATCTAATAATTTGTGTTTCATTATTCACTATTAATGAAATAAATGTTCTCTTTGGTCGCATCATCCTCCTGTCCCGGAGTCAGCGCATGGCCATCGATCCAACCCGTTTCTGTATTAACCGCAAAATTGCGCCCCGGCTCTCGCTGGAGGCATTTTTTCAGCTGGTTCAGCGCCTGGGGCTGAGCAAGGTTGAACTGCGTAATGACATGCCGGGCGGCAGCGTCACTGACGATCTCAGCACCGATCAGCTGCGCGCTCTGACCGACAGGTATCATATTGATATCATCACCATTAATGCGCTCTATCCGTTTAACCGCATTGATGACGCGCTACTGGCCCGGGCCGAAGCACTGTTACAGACAGCACAACAGATTGGTGCAAAGGCGCTGGTCATGTGTCCGCTGAATGAGGGGATTGCCGTGTCGCCTCAGCAGACTCAGGCGGCGATGCAGCAGCTGGCTCCGCGCTTTGCCCACTACGGCATTCAGGGGCTGGTGGAGCCGCTGGGTTTTCCGGTCAGCTCGCTGCGTTCGGCGGTACACGCGCAGCAATTGATCGCCGCGGCGGACGTGCCCTTTAAGTTGTTGCTGGATACCTTTCATCATCATCTTTATGAGCAGGCTGAACTGGAGTTTCCAGCAGGCATTGATGTTAACCAGATCGGTCTGGTGCACCTTTCGGGCGTGGAAGATCGTCGCCCGATCGCCGAACTGACCGATGAAGAACGCATCATGCTGAGTGATAACGATGTACTGAAGAGCGTGGTACAGGTGAAGCGGCTGGAGATGCTCGGCTATAAGGGCGTTTATGCCTTTGAGCCCTTCTCCAGTCAGCTCAGCAACTGGCCCCCTGCGGAGATTGAACGCCAGATTCGCAACAGTATTGAACTGCTGCAGGCCTGAATCCTGTTCTGCGCTTTGCGCGCACCATTAATCGGTTTATCTGTGTCTGAAAAGACGTTCTGGCCCGCTGCTGGGCCATTTTTTTTATCCTGAAGAATCGTCTGCTGCCGGCAACACCGCCTGACGCCGCTGCATGCGCAGCGTGCAGAAAAAAGCGACGCAGACCAGCAGCGCCGTGAGCAGGTAGACGCGTGAGACCCCCGCATAAGTCATGATGAATCCGGCAAGTGGCCCGGTTATCCCCAGCGACAGATCCATAAAGGCGGTGTAGGTCGCCAGCGCGCTGCCCTGATTCTGCTGCGGAACCACTTTTACCGCCACCACGCCCAGCGCCGGGAATACCAGCGAGAACCCGGCACCGGTCAGAAATGCGCCCGCTTTTGCCATCCAGGGATCACCCGCTGCGGCGACCAGAAACAGTCCGGCGGCTTCAACCGCCAGGCAGATGCTGGCGACCCGCAGACCGCCGTGGCGGTTAATCGCATTCGGGAACAGCAAACGCGCTCCGACAAAAGCGCCGCTGAACAGGGAGAGCGCAAAGGCGGCCCCTTCCCAGCCTTTATCCTGATAGAACAGGGTAATAAAGGTGGCGATGACACCAAAACCCGCCGAACCCATCGCCAGAATCGCACCAAAACCGGCGATTTTCCCCAGCACCGCACGAAACGGCAGGGGTCTGGCCCGGCTGGCTTTTACGGCCGGACGCGGCACCGCGCAGACGATGCCCACCACGCAGATAGCAACAATGACCAGCGACAGCCACAGCAGGCCACCCGCCCGGAATATCACCACGCCGAGCGGTGCGCCAATCGCCATCGCGCCATAAGTGACGATACCGTTCCAGGAGATGACCCGGCCAATGTGCAGCGAACCCACCCGCGCCACACCCCACAACGAGGTGCCGGTGCCGGTAAAACTCTGGCCCACGCCCAGAATCAAGCGGCCCACGCAGAGCAGCGTCAGGCTTAACAGCGGTGATTCGATGAGCGCAGCCAGCAGAATACACAGCCCGCTAATCAGACAGCCCACCAGGCCGGTCACCACCACTTTCTTTGGCCCCCAGAGATCGGCATAGCGTCCGGCGTGTGGGCGGCTCAGCAGCGTCGCCACATATTGCAGGCTGATCACCAGGCCCGCCCAGAATGCGCTGAAGCCCAGCTGGTCATGCACCCATCCTGGCAATACCGCCAGCGGCAGACCGATAGTGAGATAGCTGGCAAAGTTGTAGGCCACGATAGAGAGGATCAGCAGAGAGATGTGCAGGTTTCCGGATGGGGTGTTCGGTTCCGCTGAAGGCTGTTCAGGCATGAGTCCTCGCGCTCGTATTTGGCTGAATGATAAGGTTTATCCTTTAACTATACCCGCTTTCACCACTGGCGCATCTTAATGACACGGTTATCGGATGGCTGCCCCTGCCCGGACGTGCAGCAGAAAGCCGGGTAAAAACCGGAACAATGGGGACTTGCGGCTCTGCCGCGATAGCTGAGTGCTATGGCGCTGATGACATCATCCACCTGCCACCGCGCTTTACCGTTTCTCTGATAAATCAGATTGTTAATTTTGTTTCAGCTACACTTTCAACAGCCAAATTACGTTATGAGAGAGAGAATGAGCGAGCTGCAACGGGAAAAGATCGGACAAAATATTCTGATAAAACTGGCGATGCTGGTCATTATCCTCGCCGGGGTTCGGGCAGCGTCCGATATTCTGGTTCCGCTTCTGCTGGCGGCGTTCTTTGCCATTGTGCTGAATCCGCTGGTGACGATGCTGATGCGTCGTGGCTTCCGCCGTGGGCTGGCGATTGGGCTGGTGATCACGGTGATTTTCTGCGCTCTCGTGCTACTGGGTGCCATTATTGCCAGCTCCATGAGTGAGTTTTCCGATCTCTATCCGCAACTGCGCGCCACCATGGAGCAGAAAATGACGGTGCTGCAACATCTGGCGGCGGGCTTTCATCTTAATATTTCAACCGATGCGCTGGTACAGCGTTTCGATCCTAATACCATGATGAACCTGGCTACCGTGGCGCTGAGCGGCTTTTCCGGCGCGATGACCAATACCGTGCTGCTGGTGCTGACCGTGGTGTTTATGCTGTTTGAGGTCCATCACCTGCCCTATAAAATGCGCAACGCGCTGGTGAATCCGAAGATTCGCATCGCCGGATTGCATAAAGCGCTGAAAGGCGTCACGCACTATCTGGCGCTGAAAACCCTGGTGAGTCTGATAACTGGCATCGCAGTCTGGCTGAGTCTCTACCTGCTGGATGTGAAGTTTGCGCTGCTATGGGGTGTCGTGGCGTTTATCCTCAACTTTATTCCCAATATCGGCCCGATTATCGCCGGTATCCCGCCCTTCCTGCAGGCGTTGTTACTGAACAGCCTGTTTGATGCCGCGATGGTGGCGGCGCTGTTTACCGCAATTCATATGGTGTTTGGCAATATGCTGGAACCGCGACTGATGGGGCGCGGTCTTGGCTTATCGACGCTGGTGGTGTTCCTGTCGCTGGTGTTCTGGGGCTGGCTGCTCGGTCCGGTCGGCATGCTGCTCTCGGTGCCGCTCACCAGCATTACTAAAATTCTGATGGAGACCACGCCAGGCGGCAGCCGTCTGGCGATTATGCTGGGCACCGGACGACCCAAGCGGGCGCGGGCATTAACCAAGTAGCCGCTGCTGCACATGCTGCAGATGGCTCTCCATCGCCTGACGTGCAGCCACTTCATCGCCCGCCACAATCGCATTGGCGATCTGCTGATGGTCAGCGTTCATCTCCTGCGCGAAGCTGTTATCGGCATAATGGCGCTCCAGTCGCTGCACATGCGGGCTGTGGCGCCGGTTCCATAACTGCTCCAGCAGGTCGCGTAACACATCATTGCCGCTCATCTCACTGATCAGCAGATGGAAGCGCTTGTCCTGCTCCAGAAAGGCCGCGTCGTTTTCATTGTACTGCTGCAGTTCAGCGGTCAGCGCCAGCAGTGCCGCCCGCTGAATAGTGGTGCCGTTACGTGCGGCAAATCCCGCCAGCATCCCCTCAAAAGCTTCACGCGCCTGCAACAGATCCTGCAGACTGCAGGTTTCACTCTCCTGCGGAACCGCAGCCTGCGGCAGCGGCTGGGCGACGTAAACACCGTTGCCAGTGCGGATATCGACCCAGCCGGTCATCTCCAGCGCAATCAATGCTTCACGCACTGATGAACGACTGACACCCAGCTGTTTTGCCAGCTCGCGCTCCGGTGGCAGCAACCCACCTGCCACAAAGTCACCGCGCGTGATACCGGCCATGATAACGTTGGCGATCTGACGGTACAGGCGCTCGGTTTTTATTACTGGCAGCGTCATCACCCTCTCCTCTGATTGCACTTAAAAGCGATCTCTTCACCGATACAGTTTGTCATGCTGCGATCCGGATCACGGCCCTGTTTTGTCCACTATCATACTCTTGGTCCAGCGGCCTGACCACTGGGCCACATCACAGTTGAGGAGTAAAAATGGAACATACATGGCGATGGTACGGCCCCAACGACCCGGTCTCACTGGATGATGCGCGTCAGGCGGGCGCGACCGGCATTGTGACGGCGCTGCACCATATCCCTAACGGCGAGGTATGGCCGGTTGAGGAGATTAAAGCGCGTCAGGCACTGCTGGCGGAAAAAGGTCTGGTCTGGTCGGTGGTAGAGAGCATCCCGGTCCATGAGGCGATTAAAACCCAGCGTGGTGACTACCTTCGCTATATCGCCAATTATCAGCAGTCGATACGCAATCTGGCTGCCTGCGGCATTGATACCGTCTGCTACAACTTCATGCCGGTGCTGGACTGGACGCGAACCGACCTCGCCTGGACGCTGCCGGATGGCGCAAAGGCGCTGCGCTTCGACGCCGACGCTTTTGCGGCCTTCGAACTTTATCTGTTGCAGCGTCCGGGAGCGGAACAGGATTACAGCGCTGCCGAGCAGCAGGCCGCCGCTCAGCGCTTTGCCGCCATGAGCGCAGAAGAGAAAAGCACCCTGGTGCGCAATATTATCGCCGGTCTGCCAGGCGCCGAAGAGGGTTACACCCTGGAGCAGTTTCAGGCGCAGCTGTCGCAGTATGACGGCATCGACAAAGCGAAACTGCGCGAGCATATGGCGACCTTCCTGCGCGCCATCGTGCCGGTTGCGGAGGAAACGGGCATTAAACTGGCGGTGCATCCGGATGACCCACCACGTCCTATTCTGGGTCTGCCGCGCATTATTTCTACGCAGGAAGATATGCAGTGGCTGAAAGAAACCGTGGACAGTCTGCACAACGGTTTCTGTTTCTGTACCGGCTCCTATGGCGTGCGTGCCGACAACGCGCTGGTTGAGATGGCGGAAACCTATGCCGACCGCATTAACTTTATCCATCTGCGCGCCACGAAACGCGAGGCAAACCCGGCCAGCTTCCATGAAGCGGCGCATCTGGCGGGCGACGTCGATATGGTCAGCGTGATCAAGGTTATTCTGGCGGAAGAGCAGCGCCGCCGTCGGGCGGGCAACCTGCGGGCGATTCCCATGCGTCCCGATCACGGCCATCAGATGCTGGACGATCTTCATAAGCGCACCAATCCCGGTTATTCCGCCATTGGCCGCCTGAAAGGCCTTGCCGAACTACGCGGCGTTGAAGTAGCACTGAAACAGATCTATTTTGCCGATTAAGTAAAACGTCCTGCCCTGCGCCCGCCCTGTGACGGGCCAGGGTCTCTCCTGGCCGCTGCGGCGGATCGGCCTTCTGCCCTGCCTGCCACCCGTTTTCACCTGATTGTTTTGCTGCATAGCAATGAAAACCAAACAACCTGTCAAAAAATGCAATGTCTGGTCGATAATTGACCTTAGTCAGTTCTCCTGATCGCAAAAACGCTAATCTGCACCGCCCGGAGAGATGCTATGCTGCGCCACTGATCAGCACCTCCGCATAACACCAATAATACTCAGAGGATTCAGCGGTGCCGCTACTGAAACGAAAACGCGACTACGCCAGGCTGGTGATTATTATTTCCGGCGTGCTGCCTCTGATTATTGGCATTTTTTTCACCGCCCTGGATGCGCGCCACACCGTGCATCAGCAGCAGGTAACCGCGGCGAATACGCTGCTATCTCAGGCTGAAAGAATGAGCGACAGCGCCTGGGATATGATTACCGTGCTGCGCCAGTTTCATCATCAGCCCTGCAGCCAGATTGAAAACCAGCTGCAGCGCATTGGCTCGCTAAACCCCTATTTCCGCGCGATTGGTAAAATGGAGCAGGATCACATCGCCTGTTCGTCGGTGTATGGTTCACGCCCAGGCCTGCTGAAAAATATGATCATGCGCGACGCGCCGGTTACCGGAAAAGCCTGGTGGAGTCTGTCAATTGCCGGAACAACGGGCGTACCGGATCGGCCGGCAGTGATTTTTATGCGCGATCTGCCCGATGGCGAGGGATTCTGGGCAGTGATCGATGGCCAGTATCTGATCGATTTTATGCGCGCGATCAGCAGCAGCCATCTCTATCATTTCAGCATGACGTTCAGCGGCGGCGCGCCGATCTCGTTTGGCGATCCGCACATCGCCGCGTCCAGCTGGTTTGAACCCATGATTTATCAGGCTCTCTCCCACCGCTATCCGCTCTCTGTCACCCTCATTGCCTCACCCTCCGAACTGATCTCGGCCTGGCGTCAGGTGATGTTTATCATCATGCCGATGGCCGCTATCTTCTCTATTCTGCTGATGATGCTGATGGCGAACTGGCTGAAACGGCGTATTTCATGGCGCGATGAGATTCGCCGGGCCATCACCAGCGGCCAGTTCAGGGCGCACTATCAGCCGGTCTATGACAACCGGCTGCAACGCTGCAGCGGCGCTGAAGCCCTGCTGCGCTGGACAACGCCCGACGGTAAAGGCGTGCGGCCAGATATTTTTATCGGCGCAGCAGAAGCGGAAGGTATGATTGTGCCGCTGACCCGCCATCTGCTCGATTTAATTGCAGAGGATGTGCAGGCGTGGCAGGTTGAGCCCCATTTCCACCTGGCCATTAACGTGGCGGCGGATCATCTGCAGCATCCTGATTTTGTGGACGATATGCTGCAGTTTGCCGAACGGATCAAAGATAAGCAGTTCCTGATAACCCTGGAGCTGACCGAACGCAGCCTGATCAAAGATGGCGCGGAGGTGGCACGCAAGCTGGAGCAGTTACGTGGTTGCGGCATGAAGGTCGCGATTGATGATTTTGGTACCGGTCACTGTTCGCTGAGCTATTTACAGACCTTCACGATAGATTATCTGAAAATCGATCGCGGCTTTATCAACGCTATTGAATCCCTTGAAGGCAGAACGCCGGTGCTGGACGCGATTATCCAGCTCAGCCATGAGCTTGAGCTTGAAGTGCTGGGAGAAGGCGTTGAGACCGCCTTACAGTTCAGCTATCTGCAACGGCGCGGTGTGGTCTATATCCAGGGCTATTATTATGCCCGCCCGATGGACAACACGGCGCTGGTTGCCTGGCTGACCGATAGGGGCGAACAGCCGATTGAACGGGAGCCGGCTCTTCAGACCCGGCAGGAACCCGACGTCTGAACCAGAGAAGATGGCAGCTGAACCGCCAGTCGAGCCACATTCACTCATCTTTCTGCTCTCCGCCCTGTGATGCACAGCGGATAGCCGCTTCCGGTACCAGCCTGGCCCGTAACTTCCCTTCTTTACCCCTGATTTGCTGAAAAAAACGGCGGTCGTCACGCTCAGTGATAATTTTTTTGCGGTTGCAAACAGCTCAATTTGTTGTAAAAACAGGCCGGATGTAGCCCAAACATGACAGATATCACACAAAAACGGTATACTCTGTCGCTGTTCGCAATAATCACAACAGTAATTATTGTGTCTGCCGGCGCATAAACAGTGCTTATTTACGGCTATGCTTAAATTTCTCAACGCAGCGGTCTGAACGACTCACACCCGGCTCGCGCCGTTGAGGACTTTCGTGTTCCAATACAGGGTAATTCTATGAAATTGCGTAGGAAGCGTGTAAAACCAATTGGGATCGATGATGTGACTATCATCGATGATACCCGTTTACGTAAAGCCATCACCGCGGCCTCTCTGGGCAACGCGATGGAGTGGTTCGACTTCGGTGTTTACGGCTTTGTGGCCTATGCGCTGGGTAAAGTCTTTTTCCCGGATGTTTCGCCGGGCGTTCAGATGATTGCGGCGCTCGCCACTTTCTCTGTTCCTTTCCTGATTCGCCCGCTGGGTGGACTGTTCTTCGGTATGCTTGGCGATAAATATGGTCGTCAGAAAATTCTCTCCATCACCATCATCATCATGTCGGTCAGTACTTTCTGTATCGGCCTGATACCGTCCTACGCCTCCATCGGCATCTGGGCACCTGTTCTGCTGCTGTTAGCGAAGATGGCTCAGGGCTTCTCGGTGGGCGGTGAATATACCGGTGCCTCAATCTTTGTGGCCGAATATTCGCCTGACCGTAAACGCGGCTTTATGGGAAGCTGGCTCGACTTTGGTTCGATTGCGGGCTTCGTGCTCGGTGCGGGCCTGGTAGTACTGATTTCCTCCATTATCGGAGAAGAGAGTTTCCTTGAGTGGGGCTGGCGTCTGCCGTTCTTCGTCGCGCTGCCGCTGGGAATTATCGGTCTTTACCTGCGTCATGCGCTGGAAGAGACTCCGGCATTCCAGCAGCACGTGGACAAACTGGAACAGGGCGACCGCGAAGGCCTGCAGGATGGTCCACAGGTATCGTTTAAAGAGATTGCGACCAAACACTGGCGCAGCCTGCTCTCCTGTGTCGGTCTGGTTATCGCCACTAACGTCACCTACTACATGTTGCTGACGTACATGCCGAGCTACCTGTCACATAACCTGCACTACAGCGAAGACCACGGTGTGATGATTATCATCGCCATCATGATCGGTATGCTGTTTGTCCAGCCGATGATCGGCATGATGAGTGACCGTTTCGGCCGTCGTCCGTTTGTCATCATCGGCAGTATCGCCCTGATGATCTTCGCGATTCCCGCCTTTATGATGATCAACAGTGGTGTACTGGGACTGATTTTTGGTGGTCTGCTGCTGCTGGCGGTAATCCTCAACGCCTTTACTGGCGTGATGGCCTCTTCACTGCCTGCGATGTTCCCAACGCATATCCGCTACAGTGCGCTGGCCAGTGCGTTTAACATCTCGGTACTGGTTGCCGGTCTGACGCCAACGCTGGCCGCCTGGCTGGTAGAAACGACCAATAACCTCTACATGCCAGCCTACTATCTGATGGTGGTGGCAGTGATTGGTCTGATTACCGGGCTGTACATGAAAGAAACTGCCAATAAGCCCCTGAAAGGCGCGACACCGGCGGCTTCTGATATGGAAGAAGCGCGCGAAATCCTGCAGGAACATCACGATAACATCGAGCACAAAATCGAAGATATCGACGAAGAGATCTCCCGCCTGGAAGCGAAACGTAAAAACCTGGTGCAGCAGCATCCGGATATCAACGAGTAATCGTTCTGCTCTCCCGCCGCCCGGCGGGAGAGTTCTTTTCCCCCTCTCTTACCGCACACAAACCTTCATCCCTCGCGGTCAAAGGGAGTAAACTGTTGTCACTTTTTTCACCTGCGTAAGAATGAAAATGTCTGATTATTCCCTTATCCAGCGCCCAAGAAGATTGCGCGCCAGCGCCTCAATGCGTGAAATGTTCCAGGAGTCCTCCCTGAGCCTGAACGATCTGGCTCTGCCCATCTTTGTTGAAGAAGAAGTCGACGATTACAAAGCGATTCAGGCGATGCCTGGCGTGATGCGTATTCCGGAAAAACGTCTCGCCTATGAAATTGAGCGCATCGCCAAAGCGGGTATCCGCTCGGTGATGACCTTCGGTATTTCGCACCACACCGATGCCACCGGCAGCGATGCCTGGAACGAAAACGGTCTGGTGGCACGTATGTCCCGCATCTGCAAAGAGACCGTGCCAGAAATGATCGTGATGTCTGACACCTGCTTCTGTGAATACACCAGCCATGGCCACTGTGGCGTGTTGTGTGATCACGGCGTCGATAACGATGCAACCCTGGAAAACCTGGGTAAGCAGGCCGTCGTTGCCGCCGCAGCCGGTGCGGATTTCATCGCCCCGTCAGCGGCGATGGATGGTCAGGTTGAGGCGATTCGCCGGGCACTGGACGCGGCGGGCTTCACTCAGACCGCCATCATGTCCTACTCCACCAAATTCGCCTCCTCGTTTTACGGCCCGTTCCGTGAAGCGGCCGGAACGGCGCTGAAAGGCGACCGTAAAACCTACCAGATGAACCCGATGAATCGCCGTGAAGCGATCCGTGAATCGCTGCTCGACGCGGCGCAAGGCGCGGATTCACTGATGGTGAAACCGGCAGGTGCCTATCTGGATATCCTGCGTGATATCCGTGAACGTACCGAATTGCCGCTGGCGGCTTATCAGGTGAGTGGTGAATACGCGATGATCAAATTTGCCGCTCAGGCCGGTGCCATTGATGAACGCAATGTGGTGCTGGAAAGCCTCGGTGCGATTAAACGCGCAGGTGCAGACCTGATTTTCAGCTATTTCGCCCTTGATCTCGCCGAACAAAAAGTGCTCTGATCCCCTCCTTATAAAGAGCGTGATGGCTATGTCACGCTCTTCTTCTTCGCCGTAAGGCAAACACCAGAACCTGGCTTGAGCTAAAAAAACAAAGGGCTCTGTGATGAAAGCACCTGAAATCGCTGCCGACGAGGCACAACGTTTATCGCAGTTGCGTGCGCTGAACATAATGAACACGCCAGCGGAAGAGCGTTTCGATCGTTTAACCCGTCTGGCGCGCCGCCTGTATGACGTTCCTATCGCGTTAGTCAGCCTGCTGGAAGCTGACCATCAGTGGTTTAAATCCGCTCAGGGCTATGAACCCGCAGGATCACCCCGCGACATCTCCTTTTGCGGCCATGCCATCCTGCAGGATGAGATCATGATCGTTGAAGATGCCGCAGAAGATGAACGTTTTTATGATAATCCGCTGGTTACCGGCGAACCGCATATCCGCTTTTATGCCGGCTGTCCGCTGCGGGCACCGGGCGGCGCTAAAATGGGTACCCTCTGTATCATTGGTCGTGAACCGCGTCAGTTTAATGAAGAGGATCAGGCCACGATGCGCGACCTGGCCGCCATGGCCGAAGCGGAACTGGTCGCCTTTCAGACTGCCACCTGTGATGAACTGACGCAGATCACTAATCGTCGCGGCTTTATGACGCTGGGACAGATGGTGCTGAACGAGTGCCGGCTGAAAAAACGGCCCGCCTCTTTGACCTTTCTCGATCTCGACAAATTTAAGCAGATTAATGACACGCTGGGCCACCGCGAAGGCGACCGCGCGCTGATGGACTTTGCCGATGCGATGAAAGTGGTGTTCAAGCATTCGGATCTGTTTGCCCGTCTGGGCGGCGATGAGTTTGTGGTGCTGTTTAATGGTCTGCAGCAGCAGCAGAGCGAAGCGCTGCTCATGCAGTTTGACCATTATCTGCAACAGCAATCAGTCAGTCTGAACCGCCGTTATCGCCTGCAATTCTCGTCCGGCGTCGTGGAGTTTGACGCGGCGCACCCGCAATCGCTGGAGCAGTTGCTGCACGACAGCGATGAGCAGATGTACCTCAGTAAAAAGCAGAAACGCGTGGCGATCTAAGGTCAGGCGCCGCAGCGCCTGACGGTTCAGGGACGCGCCAGATCGTCGAGCAGCGTCTGGTTAAATTTTGCCGGTTCTTCCATTTGCGGCGCGTGTCCCATACCGGGGAATTCGATTAAGCGCGCCCCCGGAATGCGTTTTGCGACCTCTTTCCCCAGTACCGCGTAATCACCCAGCCGGGCTTTCACCTCTGCCGGGGCGATATCACTGCCGATGGCAGTCGTGTCGGAGGTGCCGATCATCAGCGTGGTGGGCACTTTCAGATCGCCGAATTCATAAAATACGGGCTGCGTGAAGATCATGTCGTAGATTAAGGCGGAGTTCCATGCCACCTTCTCGTGGCCCGGCCCACTGTTGAGTCCGGCCAGCATATCAACCCACTTGTCATATTCGGGTTTCCAGCGACCGACATAGTAGGTCTGCTGCTCATACTTCTTAATGCCCTCTGCGCTGAGTTTGAGTTCGCGCTGATACCACTGATCCACGGATCGCCACGGTGCGCCTTTGGCTTTCCAGTCCTCCAGCCCGATCGGGTTAACCAGCACCAGCTTCTGTGTCTGTTCCGGGTACATCAGCGCATAACGTGTTGCCAGCATTCCGCCAGTGGAGTGACCCATAATCACCGCCTTCTTCACACCCAGCCGGGCGAGCAGCTGATGGGTGTTATCTGCCAGCTGCTGAAAACTGTACTGGTAACTGGCTGGCTTGGTCGAGCTGCAGAAGCCAATCTGGTCGGGCGCGATCACGCGATATCCCTGCTGACTGAGTGCGCGAATGGTCGCTTCCCAGGTCGCGCCACAGAAGTTTTTACCGTGCATCAGCACCACGGTTTCGCCGTTGGCCCGTTGCGCCGGTTTCACATCCATATAGCCCATACTCAGCGGTTGCTGCTGGGATTTAAAATCAAAATGCTGCAACGGATAGGGGTATTGAAATCCTTCCAGCTGTTCGCCATACACACCAGCGGCACTGGCAGGTGCATGAGCAAATAACGCCAGCGAGGTGAGCAAGGCGGCAAGCGGTTTTTTCAGCGCGTATGTCGGGCTCATCCGGGGGGTCTCCAGGTTAAAGGTGAGCCGTAAGCCTGGCATGTCACAGCCAAAAATCTATTGATGTGCCGTGCTATAGCCGTGATTACAGAGTCTCCGGCAGGGTAAACCGTGAGTCTGGCTGCGGACCCACACCTCGTTTTGATTACTGTCCCGCGGAATCACTTATTCATTCACCCACAATTACCAACAGATTAATCACAATTCATCTTTTTTATTAATAACAGCCCCTCAAATGAATATCTTCAGAGATAACGATTAAAATCCTGAAAAATCTTTACGCAAAGAATAAGCACATTAAGATAAATATTTTAGAATCTTCTTAAATCAAACAGGGGGTTCTATGAACGAAAATAAATATAACGAAAGCGTGATCGTCTCTATCACTGAGTGGATTAATAATAATCTGGATCAGCGTTTAAGCGTTGATGATATTGCAGAAAAGGCGGGTTACTCTAAGTGGTATTTACAGAAACTTTTTGCCCGTTATCATAATGAAACCCTGGCGCGATATATTCGTAAGAAAAAGCTTAACGCCAGCGTTCATGATTTAAAAAACAGCCGCACGCCCATCATCAGCCTGGCGCTGAAATACCATTTTGAAAGCCAGCAATCTTTTACCCGATCTTTTAAGCAGATTATGGGCTGCACGCCGAGCGTCTGCCGTAAACGTCTGATGAAGGACGAGGCAAAGCAGCAGCTGGACGACGTTGATGATCCCTGTGCGCTGTGCAGTTACGGTCGGGCGGAAAGCATAAAGCAGAGCTGTGGCGTAACAGTCCGGCCTGTTACGCGCTCAGCGCGCGGATATGCGCCGACAGACGCTTTCCGCGATATAGGTTAATCAGGATTCATCCGGCTGATAATATTGCACACCAATCTGAATACGCTCACGTCCCTGGGTGACGCGATGACGATTGGTGTCGCGCAGTGAATAGACACAGCCACAATATTCCTGCTGATAGAAACTCTCGCGCTTGCTGATTTCAATCATGCGCGACGACCCGCCGCCTTTACGCCAGTTAAAATCCCAGTACATCAGATCCGGATACGCCGCCGCTGCGCGGACTCCGCAGCTGTTAATTTGCTTCATATCTTTCCAGCGCGAAATCCCCAGGCAACTGGTCATCACCGGAAAGCCGTTCTCATGGGCATAGAGTGCCGTACGTTCAAAGCGCATATCAAAGCACATGGTGCAGCGTTCACCCCGTTCCGGTGACCACTCCAGGCCGCGCGCCCGCTCAAACCAGTTATCCCGGTCATAGTCCGCATCAATAAACGGCACACCAAATTTTTCAGCAAAGCGAATATTCTCCTCTTTACGCAACTCATACTCTTTGAGCGGATGAATATTCGGGTTGTAGAAATAGATCGTGTATTCAATGCCGGATGCCAGCATCGCTTCCATCACCTCACCCGAGCAGGGTGCGCAACAGGAGTGCAGCAGGACTTTTTTATGACCGCCCGGCAGAGGCAGCGGCTGACGCTGGAAAGGTTCAGACATAAGCACCTTCAATCAATAGCAGTAAAGCGGCAGTGTAATGCCGCAGGCGGGCAGTTGCAAAACCTGACCTGACGCGCCCTGTTTTGTGTAATCGTGCCCCGGCCGCGGCTTTCCTTTCCTGAACCAACCCGCTGATCTCTTTTGCTTTCTTATCGCGGCAATGCTGTGTGACACCGGTTATAGCCAGAAGTGTGATCGCCCCCACACTGGCATCAGCTATGTTTACATAACATTAACAATATTGACACTGCCCCCCCGCAAGGAGACTCGCATGGTTGCGGCAAAAAAATCGGGAAATCAACAGAACCGCTTTACCTGGTTCGTCTGTTTTATGGCTGCGCTGTCCGGCCTGCTGTTTGGTCTGGATATCGGCGTCATTGCAGGTGCCTTGCCGTTTCTGGCGAAGGATTTGCAGATCACTAACCATCAGCAGGAGTGGGTAGTGAGTTCGATGATGTTTGGCGCGGCGCTGGGCGCACTGGCGGCGGGCTGGATGTCATCAAAGCTGGGACGGAAGAAAAGTATGCTGGCGGGCGCGACGCTGTTTGTCATTGGCTCGCTGTGGTCGGCCTTCTCACCGGATGTGGAGTCGCTGGTCTGTGCCCGCGTGATGCTGGGTCTGGCGGTGGGAATCGCCTCTTACACCGCGCCACTCTATCTGGCGGAGATTGCGCCTGAACGTATTCGTGGCTCAATGATTTCGATGTACCAGCTGATGCTGACCACCGGCATTGTCGTGGCCTATCTCTCCGACACCGCGTTCAGCTACAGCGGTAACTGGCGCGGGATGCTCGGTGTGATCGCCATTCCGGCGGTGATCCTGTTTATCGGCGTGCTGTTTCTGCCCAACAGTCCGCGCTGGCTGGCGGCGCACGGACGCTTTAACGAGGCGCAGCGGGTGCTGGATCGGCTGCGTAACAGCAGCGAGCAGGCCCGGGAGGAGCTGGAAGAGATCCGGGAAAGCCTGCAGGTGAAGCAGCGCGGCTGGTCGCTGTTCCGTTCTAATGGCAATTTCCGCTGCGCGGTGTGGCTGGGTATGTTGCTACAGGTTATGCAGCAGTTTACCGGCATGAATGTGGTGATGTATTACGCGCCTAAAATCTTCAACATCGCCGGCTTCTCCAGCACCAGCGAGCAGATGTGGGGCACGGTGATTGTCGGGCTGGTCAATATGCTGGCCACGCTGATTGCGATCTTCTTTGTCGATCGCTGGGGTCGCAAGCCGATGCTTACCACCAGTTTTCTGGTGATGGCGGTTGGCATGGGCGTGCTGGGAACGCTGTTGCACATCGGCGTTGAAACAGATTTCCGCAAATACTTTGCTGTCGCGATGCTGCTGATGTTTATCGTCGGCTTTGCGATGGCTGCCGGACCGGTGATCTGGCTGCTCTGTTCAGAGATTCAGCCGCTGAAAGGACGTGATTTCGGCATTACCGCCTCAACCACCACTAACTGGGTCGGCAATATGATTGTTGGCGCCACCTTCCTGACCATGCTGGATCAGCTGGGTAATGCTAACACCTTCTGGTTCTACGGCGCGCTCAACCTGGTGTTTATCGTGCTGACGCTGATGCTGGTACCCGAGACCAAACATGTGACGCTGGAGCACATTGAACGCAATCTGATGAAGGGTAAAGCGCTGCGTGACATCGGGGCGTAACCGCCCCGCTTCAGGCTACCACTGCAGTTGCTGGCCGGCGTAATCGACGTAGTGATGACCACCGCGACCGCGCCACTGGATCAGCTGCTGGACGATACCGGCGGCACTCTCTTCTGCCGTCAGGGGCGCACTCTCGCCGCCCATATCCGTTTTCACCCAGCCGGGATGCAGCGTCAGCAGCGTCCCGCTCTGCGCTTCCACTGCCGGAGTCAGCGTGCGGCTCAGCATATTCAGTGCGGCTTTGCTGGCCGAGTAAATCGGCATCTGCGCCTCCGGATTTTCATTCAGGCTGCCGAGCTGGGATGAGGTCAGCGCCAGCACGCCTTCCTGTTTCAGCAGCGGCAACAGGATCTCTGCACTGCGAACCGGGGCGATCGCATTGGTCAGGAACAGCTGCGCCAGCGCCTGATCGTCACTCTGTGACACCTTCTGGTGCGCAGGCCCGGAAATTCCGGCGTTAATCAGAATCGCATCGAACGATTTGCCACTGAGCTGGCTGGCAAACTGTTGAACCGCTGATGAGTGAGTCATATCCAGCGAATGCCAGTGAATGTCTGGCCGGTTACCCTGCTCCGGGATGCCACTGCGATGCGTGGCCGTAACCTGCCAGCCCTCTCCGGCAAAGGCCTGCGCCACCGCCAGACCGATACCGCGTGAAGCACCAATAATCAGAACCTCTTTTTGCTGAGCCATATTTATTCCTCGTTGATTGTCTCGTCACAAGCTTAACGGTAAATCCGCCCAGGCAGCGGCCAGTTGTGCTGTTTAGTCGGGCGACCGCACTGCAGGTAAAACCCCACGGCGTAGCGCTGTTGATGGCTTTCCATCATTAAATCGCTTTATCTTTTACTTTTAACCGGTTAGAAGAGATAAACAGTCTGGCAGGCAGCAGTCAATTTGCCATTTTCGCATGGAGTCTGAATGAAAAAGCTCACCTTAGAGGTGGTGGCAAAAATGGCAGGCGTCGGGATTGCGACGGTCGATAGGGTGCTGAATGAGCGCGGCGGCGTCTCCCTGGAGACCAGCCGTAAAGTCCTGAAAGCCGCACGCGAAGTGGGGCTGAAGCGTCTGCTGCCAGAGGAGTACCAGCATCCGTGGCAGATTGAGGTGTTCCTCAGCAATAACGGCTCATCCTTTTTTCAGCAGCTCACCACCCATTTCAGTGAGGTTGCCAGTCAGCTTGGCTATCGCCGCCTGAAACTGCACAAAACCCTTGTGGCCGAAGCGCAGCCTGAGCAGCTGGCGCAAAGCATTATCGCCCGCAGCAGCAACCGCGACGGCATCATTGTTTTTGCGCATGACTCGCCGCCCATCTATCGGGCACTGGCGCTGTGCCGCAGCCGCAATGTGCCGGTAATCACCATCGTCACCGATCTGCCCGATGCCGACCGCTTGTGTCATGTCGGCATCGACCAGTATCAGGCGGGACGCACAGCCGGACTGCTGATGAGTAAGACAGTGAATCAGCCCGGCGACATTATGATGGTCAGTGGCCGTTTTGATTACCGCGCCCATCGTCAGCGTATCGCGGGATTCCGTGAGGCCATGGAGCAACGCGCGCCGCAGCGTCATCTGCGTGAAGTGCTGTCGGGTCAGGATCAGCGGGAGACCATCCGCAGTGAGCTGGCCCGCCATCTGCGTCCGTCGCAGGCGATTGCAGGGGTCTATAACACCGGCATGGGGAATAGTGATGTCAGCGACACCCTGCGCGCCCACCAGTTACTGGGTAAATGCACCTACATCACCCATGAGCTTTATGATGTCACCCGCCAGCTACTGCTGAACGATGAAGTGGCCTTTACCCTGGATCAGCATGCTCAGCAGCATGCCCGTTTAGCGATTGATCTGATGCTGAGTCATCTCGAAACCGGCTATCAACCAGATGTCTATCAGGCGGGCAAAGTGGCCTTTCGGCTGTTTACGGCGGAAAATATGGTGTGAGGTGGAATCTGTTTCCCCTGGTGAAGCCTGTCATTAAGGGAAACAGATTGGGCTCGATTAACCCGCGGTATCCCGGCTTTCATCGTCCGGGCTGTCGCCATCTTCATTACCCTGACTCTTCTCCACTTCCTGCGGATGTCCCATCGAAAGCGCCGTGGCGCTGGCCGGATCGAACAGTGACAGACTCTCAATCTGGTCAACCATGATCACTTTACGGAACGACATCGCATCTTTGGGTTTCGAGTCGAGCGTGATGCCATGCTCGGCGTACCATTTGCTGTAGTTATGTTCCACCGCCAGCTTCAGCGTCTTGCTGTCGCGATATCCGCTCAGCATCGGGATCAGCACGATGTTTTTGGTGCTCTCATATTCAAAGGTTGAAGCATGAACCATGCCGATGTAGATGCGGCGCGACTTCAGCGTAATCCACGCCAGTTCGCCCTCTTCCATACACTGAAACAATAATTGCTCCACGCCATTGGAGCGTGACAGTCGCTGATAGAGGTCTTTACGACCGGAGACGTTCAGTCGTGCGCTGCCTGCCCAGTTTGAGCGATAGAGACAGAGCAGAATGGCAAAGGCGAGCATGATCACCACCGGAGCCTGGATGCCCAGGAAGCTCCAGTTCATAAACTCCACCTGCCACTTCAGATGAACGCCGGGGATCATCTGGACAGCGTTGGCGATGCCGGAGATACAGAGCAGCAGTAACCAGACGATGCCGGTCGCGAACACACCCTGCAGGACGAAAATACAACCGTAAAGCGCGACCAGGAAATAGACATCCCAGCCCGACGAACGACGGATTTTAAAGCGGCTGTTCAAATCACGGCTGGTGTACCAGTAACCACTGACCATCAACACCATAAATATTGCGGTACCCACCTCACACTCCCTTTAACGTATTCACGTGGCGGGCAAAATCTTCATGGACTTCCTCGCTCAGCGTGTTGACCGAGATATTGCCGTTTTCATCAATAATGATGCGCTCACCTTCAGCGATAGAATCGTTGATATCCTGACGGGTCATGATCTGCAAAAACTTCTCGGGACTGGCAAAGACCGACTTAACAAATTTAAACATGGCGATCCACTTATTGGCCTGAAAATTGAAGTATGTGACCGAATCCACACTCTCGCCTGTTTAATTTCGGGTGAAATTTCTTAAAATCAATTAATTAGCGAAGCGGCAGCCAGACAACTGAAGCCGTTTTTCACTGAAATCTTCAACGTAACCAGCAGCCTGGCGTCGCCGCATCGCATTTTCACTGGGCGGGCCTGCGACGACGTGAAATCGCCTCTCCGTCAGGAAGCGCTAAGCTCAATGGTTAGCCGCTTTCTGTCACCCTGTCTGAAACGCATCGAGGAATGTTTGCATGAAACTACGAACACTGGGCCGTACCGGTCAGCGCGTCTCCGAAATTGGCTTTGGCGCATGGGCTATTGGCGGAACCTGGGGAGAAGTAAGCATGGAGGATGCCAAAGCCGCGCTCAACGCCGCGCTGGATGCGGGCATCACCTTTATTGATACCGCCGATGTTTATGGCGATGGCCGCTCCGAAAAGATCATCGCAGAGGTGCTGAATCAGCGCGGCGGTGAGCGCCCGTTTGTAGCGACCAAGCTGGGGCGTCGCCTTTCGCCGCACGTCGCTGAGGGCTACAACGCCGAAAACCTCAACGCGTTTATCGAACGCTCACGCGAAAATCTGCAAACCGAAACGCTGGATCTGGTGCAGCTGCATTGTCCGCCGACCGAGGTCTACTACAACCCGGACGTGTTTGCAGTGATGGATGAGATGGTTGCCGCCGGAAAAATCCGTCATTACGGCGTTTCCGTTGAGAAAGTCGAGGAAGGTCTGAAGGCGCTGGAATTTCCCAGCGTCTCGTCGATTCAGCTGATCTACAACATTTTCCGCCAGCGTCCGGCGGAACTGCTGCTGCGTGAGGCGAAACGCCGTGATGTGGCAATCATCGCCCGTGTGCCGCTGGCTTCAGGCTTACTGACCGGCAAAATGCGCGCCGACAGCGTCTTTGCCGCTGACGACCATCGCACCTTTAACCGGAATGGCGAAGCATTTGATAAAGGCGAGACCTTTTCCGGCGTGCCTTATGAGGTGGCGCTGGAGGCGGTTGAGGAGATTCGCCGCTTTGTCACGGGCGATACCACCATGGCGATGTTTGCGCTGCGCTGGATCCTGATGAACGAGGATGTCAGCGTGGTGATTCCTGGTGCGAAAGACCGCGAACAGGCTGAAGCCAATGCCCGCGCCAGCGACGTCGATGCGCTCTCTGCAGATACGATGACGGCGCTGAAAGAGATCTATCAGGAGAAGATCGCGCCTCACGTCCATCAGCGCTGGTAAACGCGCGTTACAACGCCTGGGCGCAAGCCCAGGCGGAACTCCACGCCCACTGGAAGTTATATCCCCCCAGCCATCCGGCGACATCGGCCACTTCACCAATAAAGTAAAGTCCCGGCACCGCGCGCGCCTCCATGGTTTTTGAGGAGAGCTGGGTGGTATCCACGCCGCCCAGCGTCACTTCCGCAGTACGATATCCCTCGGTGCCGTTTGGCTGGATGCGCCAGGCGTGCAGCGTCTGCACCAGTTCGGTTTGCTGTTTGCTGTTGAGCTGCTTCAGGGTGATATCCGGCACCACCTTCAGCGCCTGCAGGACTTCCACCAGGCGCTTCGGCAGGATTTTCGCCAGGCTGTTCTTCAGGCTGAGATTCGGATGTGCTTCACGCTGCGCCGTCAGAAACGCCTCAAGCGGCGTGGCAGGTGACAGATCGATGGTGACGAATTCTCCGGGTAGCCAGTAGCTGGAGATTTGTAACACCGCCGGGCCGGAGAGGCCGCGGTGAGTAAACAGCATTGCCTCTTTGAAGCGGGTGCCATCCTGCGCATCGATAGTGGTCTCCAGCGCGACGCCTGACAGCGTCTGCAACTGCTCCAGCAGCGGCTTGTGCAGGGTAAAGGGCACCAGCGCCGCCCGCGTCGGAAAGACGCTCAGCCCGAACTGCTCCGCTATTTTATAGCCAAACGGCGTGGCACCCAGGCCAGGCATCGACAGACCGCCGCTGGCGATGACCAGCTTCTCCGCCTGAACCGTGCTGCCGTTAAGTTGCAGTGTATAACCGCTTTCATCGCGCGCCACGCTGAGCACTTCACTGCGCAGCCGCAGGGTGACATTGCCCTTGTCACATTCGGCCAGCAGCAGATCGACAATCTGCTGGGCGGAGTCGTCGCAGAAGAGCTGGCCCAGGGTTTTTTCGTGCCAGGCGATCCCGTGGCGGTTAACCAGATCGATGAAATCCCACTGGGTATAACGCGCCAGCGCCGATTTACAGAAATGAGGATTGTGCGACAGATACGCCGCCGGTTCAGTGTAGAGATTGGTGAAGTTGCAGCGGCCCCCGCCAGACATCAGAATCTTGCGTCCTGGCTTTTTGCCGTTATCCAGCAGTAACACGCGGCGCCCCCGCTGTCCGGCCTGGGCGGCGCAGAACAGCCCTGCTGCTCCGGCACCAATGATGATAACGTCAAACTGTTCCACTACGACTCACTCACTTTACTGGAAAGGCGCAGATTGTAGTGATCTGCTCACTGAGACGCCAGCGTCAAAAAATTGCCGTAAATGTGTCATATTGTATCTGTCTAATATCTAACCCTTTTTCGTTGAGTTACCCTTAACCCTTACGAAGAAAGGTTAAATTAGCGCTATATTTTCCTTTCCCATACAGCACGTTGTCGCGGATAATGCGCCGCGTTCATGTCCTCCAAAAATGGCGTAACGTTTATGCTACATCTGTTTGCTGGTCTAGACCTCAGTACTAGCCTGTTATTGGTTCTTGCCCTGCTGTTTGTATTGTTTTACGAAGCGATCAACGGTTTCCACGACACGGCCAACGCAGTTGCGACGGTCATTTATACGCGTGCCATGCGTGCCCAGCTTGCTGTGGTGATGGCGGGTGTATTCAACTTCCTTGGCGTGCTGCTCGGTGGATTGAGTGTTGCTTACGCTATTGTTCATATGCTTCCCACCGATCTGTTGTTAAATGTTGGATCGGCTCACGGTCTCGCCATGGTGTTTTCTATGCTGCTGGCGGCGATTATCTGGAACCTCGGCACCTGGTATCTCGGTCTGCCGGCCTCCAGCTCCCATACGCTGATCGGCGCCATTATCGGTATCGGTCTGACCAACGCCCTGATGAGCGGAACCTCGGTGGTTGACGCGCTCAATATCCCGAAAGTCCTGAACATCTTCCTTTCTCTGATCCTGTCGCCGATTGTCGGCCTGGTGATGGCGGGCGGCCTAATCTTTATTCTGCGTCGCTACTGGAGCAATACCAAAAAGCGTGCGCGTATTCATATGACGCCTGCCGACCGCGAGAAGATCGACGGCAAGAAAAAGCCGCCGTTCTGGACCCGTATCGCCCTGATTGTTTCGGCAATTGGCGTGAGCTATTCGCACGGTGCGAATGACGGTCAGAAAGGCATTGGCCTGATCATGCTGGTCCTGATTGGCGTGGCACCAGCCGGGTTCGTGGTGAATATGAACGCCTCAGGTTATGACATCACGCGCACCCGCGATGCGGTCAATCACCTGGAGCAGTATTACCAGCAGCATAACGCCGCGCTGACGCACATCATCCAGATGGCACCGCCTAAGCTGCCCACGCCGGAAGAAGTGCCCGCAACCAGCTCGCAGGAATTCCACTGTGACAGCGCGCGCGCATTGCAGGCGGTACAGCGTGCTCAGGTATTGCTGAATAATCTGCAGAGCTACGATCAGCTGACGGTTGATCAGCGCGGTCAGATGCGTCGCCTGCTGCTGTGTATCTCAGATACCGCCGATAAAGCGGCTCGTCTGCAGGAAACCACGCCAGATGACAAACGCTTCCTCAATAAGCTGAAAAGCGACCTGCTTGGCACCATCGAGTATGCGCCAATCTGGATTATTGTGGCCGTGGCGCTGGCGCTGGGCATCGGCACCATGATCGGCTGGCGTCGCGTTGCCACCACCATTGGTGAGAAAATTGGTAAAAAAGGCATGACTTATGCGCAGGGAATGTCAGCACAGGTGACCGCCGCGCTGTCGATTGGCGTTGCCAGCTATACCGGCATGCCCGTCTCCACCACGCATATCCTCTCTTCATCGGTGGCCGGTACCATGCTGGTCGACGGTGGCGGATTGCAGAGCCGGACCATCAAGAATATTGCCATGGCGTGGATCTTCACCCTGCCGGTTTGTATTCTGCTGTCAGGTTCGCTCTACTGGATTGCTTTAAAACTGGTGTGATACCAGCCAGCTAAAAAAAGGCGACGCAAGTCGCCTTTTTTAATGCCAGATCGCCAGCGCCACCAGACTGATGACCACCAGTCCGCACAGCGCACTGGTCAGCACAAACTGCCCCCGCACCCGCTCGCAGCGCCGGATAAATTCATCATCGTGATGATCAAGATAGCGTTTTGCCCAAATGTAGGTGACCAGTCGCACCTGCTTGCTCGGCTGACCGTGAGAGGTGAAGAACCCCGCCCCATCGACATACTGATACAGCAGCGGATCACAACCCCGTAATACCGCCAGTAGCGCGCGTAGAGACGAAAAATAGCGCGCCATATTCACGATACACACCACACAAAGAGCCCAAAAAAGCGCAATAGTGCTGATCATATTCTCCCCCTCCCGACTGGAATCGCAGTAACAGACCCCGTGTCTGACACGGAGCCCGCCTGCAGAAAAAACCAGCCACTGAATCACCGGACTGCGAAAGTTTTTCGACCCCCTGAGCGGCTGCGAACCGGACCGCCTTTTTTCAGTGTAGGAGAATTCTTTACATTTTTTCCAACGATGATTTTCGTTCAGCGCGAGTAAATCTGGCATAGCCTTGATCTTATTCATAAGCCAGGCGGCAACAGCAGCATTTGCAGTGAGAGAAGGCTATACTCAGGTCATAACAATATCATCACCTGCAATGCAGGTAGACACTTTGGTGGCGCTCATCGCCCGCTCGCGCAAGGGATTCGCTAAGCTGTGACGCGGCAGGAACACCGGATGCCATCCTTAATCTCGTGAAAGGAGTTTTATCATGGCTTATAAACATATCCTGATTGCAGTAGACCTTTCTCCCGAAAGCCAGTTGCTGGTGGATAAGGCCGTCTCGCTGGCTCGTCCGTACGATGCCAGAATTTCCCTGATTCACGTTGATGTGAATTACTCAGACCTCTATACCGGCCTGATTGATGTCAACTTAGGGGATATGCAGAAGCGCATCTCTGAAGAAACGCATGCAGCACTGAAAGGGTTGTCAGATGCGGCGGGCTATCCGATCAGTGAGACGCTGAGCGGCAGTGGTGACCTCGGCCAGGTTCTGGTTGATGCGATCAGGAAATATGACGTTGACCTGGTGGTATGTGGTCATCATCAGGATTTCTGGAGCAAGCTGATGTCCTCAGCCCGTCAGCTAATCAACACCGTGCATATCGACATGCTGATTGTGCCGCTGCGCGATGAAGAGGACGAGTAATTAAATCGCTTAAACGGAAAAAGCCGGCGCTATGCCCAATGCCGGCCACTAGGCCACATTAATGAATACAAATTCATTTGAGCCTATAACTTAAATTATGTATACGCCTGTTTTCGATATGTTGGTTCCAACAACGAAGACAGGCAAATTATGGATGAAAAGAAACTCAAAGCCATGAGAGTTTAACTGGCTAAAAGCCTTAAAATCAAAGAGGATATTAATCTCTTTTCCCGCAAACCGGTTGCCCGGGCAATGTCATCTTTTTCGAACTCTGCGCTGACCGGTATAGCACTGTCTATGGGCTGAACGCGCGAGGAAGCCCGCTAATGCACTGTATCACTGAGCCACTATACCAGCGGGAACTTCAGACCTTTATTGTAGAGATATCAGATAAAGTTAAGCCTGAGTCGCAGAGGAAATTTCTGGGATAATAGTTCGATGGTTCAGTTCTTCAGAAGTCTGAAAATGGAGTGTCTCCCGGATAATGGATATGCTAATTTTGGCTAAGCCAGTACAGCGATAGCAAATTATATCATGGCATGTTACAGCCAACCCAAACCTCATCACTGTGATGGTAGTTTGATGACAAATGAACTGGGGCGATTTTTTAAAAAAAACGTAGCCAATTTCTGTTAACCACTACAGAAAAATTAGTATAAACACCTCGGGAGGGCATAGGTTGTCCTCGACCACTCAACTTAAATATTTTTCAGTTCTATATTAATTCAACAGTGATATTTTTCGCATTTTATCGGGAGGTTTTTCCAAACAGAAGCATCTAAATCCGTGTTATTTAAAATCAAAAAGAATACTAAAAATTAAAAAAGACACGCTCCGAAAAATAAGCGTGCCATTTTAATTCCAATATTCTTTAACAGATAACTAAAAATCAGTTCTTTCAGCTACGTAATACAGGACGCCAGTAGAAGATAAAGGTTGAGTGTTGTATTTACTTGCGTCAAGAATAATAGCGATCTGATTATCAGTACAAATAACACGTGGCTTGACCGAACTGTTATCGTCAGGATTTATTGACTGCTCTGAGCTTATTTGTGAATAATTACTATCAAAGACATTATAGTAGGTTCCACTATTGGAAGTTTCCCACGCCACAACAAAGTGGCGATATTTATCCGTACCATTAACGATTACCGGCGTTCTCTTGATGAAAGGTCTTGCACATGGATGGTTGTTCTGATTAAGCACAACCGGATTATTAACCGTTAGAGACTCCTGGAAAAAACTTATGGTGTCACCAAAAACATTACTATTAGTAGACAACGTGTAGACAACTTTCAGCTTACTATTTATTTCATCATATGCAAAATGAAAATTCTTTAGTGATTTAACTTCATATGTAGGTAGAGTAGTGGGTGATGGTGCAGTTCCTGCTGTGAAAGTATATTCATAAATAACAATACTATCTCCCACGCCTTTATACGCAGCCATGATTTTACTGCCAGCGTTAAACAAAGATATATTTAAACCTTTGTCGTTATGAATATCCAGAGCAGGACTATAATATGTTGAATTGATAGTTCCAGCGACCACTCCCCCTGATATCCAGCCTCGCTCATACTGCTATCATTATTCAGATAAATTGATTGTATTTCTTTGTCCGCGATAGAAATCCATGTAATAAAAAACTTATTTATGGCTTTGTTGTATACGATTCTGGGAGCGACATAATCTCCGTTAGACTGACTAACCTGTATAGCTGTACCAGCAGCAACAGGCTGACCACTGCTGTTGATAGTGAATTTTCGAGCATATATTCTTCTTACATTACCTACGGCATTACTGGTCCATACGACAACAAAATCATCAGTGTTAGCAATAGGTGCTACGTCAGCATCATACTGATTATTATCAGTAACATCGGGAGCCAGAATTTCTGGAGTAAGAGCACCGCTAGCTGAGACTACACGGATATAAACAGAACGATTAGATGTATTATTACGAAGGCTGGTATATGTTGTGATCATATGACCAGATTTAGACGATCGAACCAGTGTGCAACCAAAATCATCACCTGCAATATCTTTAAGGATATGAAGTCCGTCCTGATATTTTGTATTCATACATGCTCCTTTGAAAATTTCTTTAAATGTATAATTATAAGCCCACGGTTTACAGGGTAATGGTTCGCATACTGATGAATATGCTCCTGTTAATGAAAGGGTGACTGAACTATTACATCCAGCTTCCTCAAGACTTACCATCACATTTCCTATCCAGGCCAGTGTGATTTCATCCCAACTGAAAACAAAATTTTCTTCTTTTTCTGAAGCTGATGATTTTGCATTCAGCGTCATACAATCATTATTCCACCATAGACATGTGACATTTATCTCTACTGCACAGGTAGAACCATCATCTGCTACAGGTGACAACGACGTTATGACATCACTAAACTGAATATTCTGCGTCGTTATAGTTTTTGTCCCGTCCCATTCTTTATCTCCATTGATTGTTGGCTTAACAATAATCGTATAACTTCGCATGCCATATTTCTTGACCAGTAAAAGCAAAACATCTGTATTTTGATCACCTACAACGCTTATATTATATATTTCGTTATTTTCTTCTGATATCGAAAACGCCGGAAACATACTGTAAAAAATAATCTCGCCACTATCTTCAGGCGAAACCAAAAAGTAATCAATACGGTCAGGGAAACTATCTTTATCACAGGAAATCACAGAATTAAATGTAATTTCACCTTGAGAAAGCGAGCACTCACATTGTGGTACTGTAATACTTTCTATCTTAGACACTAAAATATTCCTAATATAATTTACTTAAAAGAAAAGAGCTTCCAAACTCACGATTTGGTAAATTTTCTGTCTGACAGGAGGCAAAAACTCCTTCTAACCCGGTCAGGAGAATATATCCCGGTGCCACAGAACTAAAAGTATTTTCTGCTTCAACAATATCCAGGTTTTTATCAATAATTGTATAGTGAATGCTATCGCCCTCCCATGCTATCAGATAATTATCATCATTTTTTATTACGAAAGGACGAAAGTAATCTCCATTTGTCTGGCTGATTTTCGTGAAATCTTCTGAGCTGATAGTTTTTGAGGTAAATAGTTTCTGCTTAGCCACATAGATACTATTTCCTTCAAGATCTGTACCTGAATAGGTAATGAGGATTAATTTTTCTTCTTCATCTATGAGGCAGTTATGATATCCAATGTTATCCAATGCGAAATCAAATAGTTTACTGGCATTTATTTTTCCTGATGCTTTATTGATGCTAACACTATAATTACGCAACGTACCTGAAGATAAAATAAACTGTAGATAAATAGATCCATCATTCATTACTAAAAGAATAACATTGGCATTAGCAATCTTCTGACTTGTAAAATACTTCTCAGTTACAGCATCATCCAGGCTTACTGTGTCTACCTGCGAATAATCCTTCAAATGATAGGCTATCAGAACGATTTTTTTCATCGTTCCACTGACAATAGAAAGCAAAAGATGGCCCGTATTAGATACTTTCGCCCGTAATAATGCTGCGTGTCTGAAATTATTATCACTACATTCAAGAACGCGATGCTCAGAAATGATTCCCTCAGCAGTGACTTTTGCATAGTGGAACTCACTTTCGGAGAAAAGCTGGTTATTGCGCTCACGCCAGACAATGCTAATACCTGAATCTTTACCAGCAACCTGGAGATCTTCTAAAACTTCTCTTTTGGACGTATAAATAACAGTCTCAGCAGAGTAAATTCCTCTTCGAATAACTAGTGAATTGTTTTTATCTGAATCTTTACGGATAGCCAGCGAAATCACTTCATTATTAAAAACGATAAGATCGCTATTTTTATATAGGGAGTTGTTACCCATAAGCTATAAATCCTTTTTTATAAGTTAAACCGCCTGAACCATTGCACACAGATTTATAGAATTAAGATAAACCCGTCAATGACTTTTTCAAGAAAGTTAGTTGTTCCACAAAGCAACACATTAACGTTGACTCTACATTAACTATTGCGGATGAAATCATGGGGAAAATTAAACGGCTATTGAAGAGAGTAATATTAAAAGCTCAATATGCAGATTTCACTCACTGCCATACTAATCATATGACAGCGTCATCAAAGGATAATAATCCATTACATTTATCATCATACCTTCTACAGTGATGACATAAAACTATATAATACATATACATAAACCACATTCACAATGAATTTGCGGATCAGTTATTTTCCAAAGACTGGTGAGATTTTTGATTTACATTGTCTGAAGTGCTGTTTCGCTGACTGAATAAGCTCTGCGATTAGTTATTTTTATCAGATTGAGCTTCAATTTGTCTTAGTATGCGTTTTTGTTTAAGTCAGATCTAACCCTGCTGGAAAACTCCTGGTTTGGTTAATGCTTATCACCCTGGCATTCTTCGAATTTTAGTGTTTTATTCAACAACGCTACTGACCACCTACCAAAGTCAATTGCCTTATCTGTCCCCTTTCAAGGCTACAACGCCCATGGGTACTCCCTCCACCTTGATGAAATCATTTTTACTTCTGATAATCTTTAATCTGAGAAGAAATTATTAAAGATATTATTCAAATCGTTTTTAGCGCAGATATAAAATAACTTCTGTTAACCTTCCCTATTCTTACTTTATTTATTGAAAATCCATGCGTAAATATCCCTCTGCCGTAAATACACCCTCCGTTGGCTTACTCCCGGTGATGCTCACCGGCCATGCTGTAATCGATTCAGATGCTTCCGAACGTTCATCTAACTGGAAGGGTATATTGCTTGTGAGATCATTTGGAATCAGCGGTTTTCTATCTTTATCCGCAACAATAAAACCTATGTCAGCGTTATCCGAAACTATTGCCCCCCCTGAAACCTTATTAGCCTCCAGACGCAATGTAAGCAAGGCATTAGCATCCATATTCTTGCATTTTATTCTTAATATATGCATCTGTGGATTTACGCCAGCTGGTTTATTTCCCGCGCCTGCCTGGACGAATAGATTGGCACCAATATTACCGAAGTTCATTTCAACCATTTTTCCTGCATCCAACTCACAACTCTGGGGGACGTCAACCTGACCAGAAACAATCAGTTCTGAAACGTATGGCCCGCTGTTTCCAGTATTGGGGTCAGTAGATATTTGCGTATACATAACAACTTTATTAAATGAACTAAAACCGACAAACCTTTTCCGTATCATGAGTGAGATGTTACCTTTACTACCTGATTTCCAGATTGTATTATCGGAGGTAGGCGAGACTCCATTAGACCTGGAGACAAATGGCACCGGAATAAAATGCCCGCCCTCACCTGCAATATATTCCGACACACCTATAGCCAGGTAATCGTTTAGCTCGAACCATTGCCCCCCCTTAACATTATCACCTACAACAGGAAGATCGCTCGTTGCTGTAATATACGCTGGCCCATCATACTCACAGCCTGTATTTTTATATGTCCCACCCAAGTCAAAAGAAAATATTTTGTCAAGTATTGTTCCCGGAGTGTTTTTATCGACATCTGTAATCGCAGTCTGGATGTTGTCGATTTGATAAACCTTCACTCCACCAACCGGTACACAAGGCCCCATTGATGCAGTTGCGTTTTGACTAAATATTATGGAAATGATCATGGCCATAATAATAGTATAATAGTTAATGAGCCGGTGGGACTTCAAATAAATTAATGACATTCCAGGTTCCTCAGCACTATCAGTATATCTTCATCATTGGCAGCCATTCTTCATTAGACATTAAAGTTTTTGGCTCGCTCTTTCTCTACAACATATTCATCTCAACTAAAAGGAAGGAAATTTATAGCAAGGATAATAATTTACTAATATCTCAATGTAATGATTTACAGTTTTTTCATCCAATCAATCTCCAAACCAGATAGCTCTCCAAACCAGATAGAATTGTGGTTTACTGAATCTTGCCAGTTTGCTGCTCTGAGAGCGCGCCATAATCGTCTACGGTCTGGTAGTGGAAAGCGCCGACGGCTACAACTGGCAATCTGAAGCTGAATGTCCCTAATGGTGGAACCGTGCTGTTTGCAATCTTATTATTTCCTACCTGAAGATTAACAATAGATTGATAATATGGCGTTGGATTAAACACTGTCATTTTTTTTCCATTGAAAATAAACCGTATATCTTTTGCTGATGCTTTTTCATTCATTTTTAATCCCGATGGTCGCATAAATACTTTCATACGGAAAAGTATTGATAACGGGCGTATACCATCACCTTGTTTTAAATTTTTATTGATGGCTGGAGTAGCCATAATATTCATTATGTACATAATCTCATGGTCTGAGGGAAGTGGTTTTCCCCTATAAATAATCCGCAGCATTTTCTTGTTTTTGGGTGGAACGAATAACGAAGATGGTGTTACAGTAAATCCATGAGCATAATTTCCATTTTCGTCACTAACCCATCCTTTAATTAAATATTCTTGTGCCTCATCGCTGTTATTCATAGCCAGCAGTGCGTGACTATGGGATTCTGGATAAATTACACGGGTTGCACCTGGCCCGATTCCTCCTGCACAAGATATTGAAGGTTGAGTGCTCGCCAAATACAAAAGCGCGATTAATACTTTCCTTACTAAAAACATAACTTAAGCTCTTATTAACAGCATCTGACCTGGCAGTGAAATGATATAACTCACCGATACAATGACCGTCATACGTAAATTTCAACATTGCTATTACTTTATAAATACCAATAAAATCAATAATTTATTTGCTTTCTTTACTCATCAAAAATCATCTATCTCATAATCCATCATGATATTTCTGCAGGGTGTAATTAATCATAACCGATAAAATATTGATCGACAATAACGATCAATATCAAATTTATGATAGCCACAGACTATCAAATCAGATCGGATTGATCGGTAGGGTAAATGTTTATTTCAATCGAATATATAAAATAATGAATAAATTCAACGCACAAAGAAAAATGTTTTTTTTAAAAAAATAACCAAAAACACATTAAACAAAATGTTATAGCGATAATGATTTATCTGCTTCGTAGATCAAATGTTTATGAAGTTGGTTTCTAATCAAAACGAATCCGAAACAAAAGGACGCTAAATTGAATTTATGAAGATATCGCTCTTTTTAGAGGGTGAAACCCTAAATAAGCATTCCGTATAGCAGATCACCTCAAAGAAACTCAGTCCGGATTTTGCGATCTAATCAATCGCCAGACTAATACAAATCATCCATTGGACTGAGCGATCACTGTTACAGCACCTATCCCCCGAACTGAATGACGCCTGATGCAGAAAACTATCCATAAAACCCGGAATCAGGATCTTTCCCGCAGGCTTATAGCATTGCTGATGTTGCAATGCGGCAAGAGTGTCAGCTACCTCGCCAGAACGCTCTGCTGCGCTCGCTCATTCGTTGGCCGCTGGATTAACTGATTTACCCTTTATGGAAACGACGGCCTGAAATGGTTTTCTCCCGGACATTGACGCCGCTGGCCTTTAGAGCATGTCTGCACACTGTCACGCGAGCGGCTAAAACATATGTCAGGCGACTTTGGTATCAGTGTTCACAGTGGAGTAAAGAGCTAAAGGCAATAAAAATCAGAGAGAGAACCGGCTGCTGTTTGCATGCTTCTACTGTCCGCTGCTGGTTACCTGCAGCAGGTCTGGTGTGGCGCTGCGCCCACACTGCATATGCGTAAACCACCTAACGATTAAAAAATGGCGGCAATACACAAAGCACTGGACGAATGCAGCGCAGAGCATCCGGTATTTTACGAAGAAGAAGTGGAGATCCATCTCAATCCCAAAATCAATGCAGACTGGCAGAGAAGGGGCGAGCAGCAATGCATTGTCACGCCAGGGCAGAACGGAAAATTTTATCTGGCATGAGCACTCCAAAGCGGTACTCGCCGGGTTAGTTATGGGGGGCAGCAGTAAAAGTTCGGTGCCGCTCATTACCCTGTAAAAATACCAGAAGGCGGCATACCGTCGTGCAAAAGCTATCGCGCTGGTAGCGGATAACGACATCATCCATGAAAGCAAGCAGATGCTCCACTGGCTGAAGCAGAGTCCAACATTCCGGGTCATTTATCAGCCGGTTTATTCATCGAGGTTCAAACACGTTGAGCGACTATTGCGGGCGCTGAATGACACCACAAGCCTTAACTATCAGTGCTGCTCAATGTGGCAACTGCTGCACAAGGTTCGTCAATGTATGCCCCCTCCCCGTACGGAAACACAGACAAACAAAATGTTGCGAAATCAGGATAAGCTATTCAGGAAGATGGCTATACACCGACCAGGCTCGGACAGAGTTAAAGCGCATTATTATGACTTAAAATGAATCACCCCCGAATGAATTTTAGACTAATTTCTTATTTTAATTATCTATATATAGTTAAAACAACTAAATTCAATGTTTGTTTAAATACCCCACCTGAAAACTAAACAATCTGTAAACGATTCTGTATTTAATTAAAAAAGCTAACACCTGCCACCTCGATATAATTTAAATAATTAATAACAAACCAACCGAACCTGATAATTATAAAATATCCAAAGCGTTGATTTATATTACTTTTTTACTTATTGTTTTATTCCTAATTGATTTTCTGGAGCGCATGTTAATAGGTATGCACTATTAATGATGCGCTATTGATCGCTATTGCCAACCAGAATGATTTGGCTATAATTAGCCCCCGTCAATACTTGGGGTTATTTAAGAAGATGAATCTACTTCAAGAAAATTCAGAACTTGAGATCCTGGATTTTCTCCATCTCACCGGAGAAAGAGTAAAGGCTATCATCTGCGGTTATGGTTTTATTGAGGTTAACGATATCTTCAAATTCATTGAATTCCTGTGTCACGGTGAGTTAGATACCAGTGAATTGGTATACATTCGTAACAAGATTGGCCTATGTCTGAGACGACATGACGATGGGCAGGATTATTTTATTCCTTTAAGAGAGTTCGCTACTGAACTGGATTGCTTGATAGATATAAATTCACACCAACCCGATCATTATTAAAAGCAGATCAGGGATTGCTATTTAATGCACTATTGCCATCTTTATCAGTATGTTAGGTGCTGATAAAGATGGCTATACGCTTTCGTTTGGCCTGTTCAGAAGTGTATTTACAAATACGAACATATATTGGGATATTAAAAAATGAAATTGAATAAGATCGCAGCGGCAATGGGTATGGGTTTATTGATCGTAGCTGGCGCAGCAAATGCTGTCGGCTCCGGTTCAGGAACTGTGACCGTGAACGGCGGTACCGTACATTTTAAAGGAAAGCTGGTTGCTGCACCATGCTCCGTGAGTACTGATACGAGTGATCAGGAAGTTAAACTTGGCGAGTACACTACCCACCATTTCAAAACAGCAGGCACGCTGGGCTCTGTAGTTCCGTTCCAGATCAAGCTGGAAGACTGTGATACCTCAGTTGCGTCAACAGCGGCAGTGGCTTTCTCTGGACGTACTGATACTTCCAGTACAGATGGCTCGCTGCTGGCCGTGGATCAGGATTTATCTTCAGGCAACGCCGGCACGGCGACAAACATCGCCATCCAGGTACTGGATAATAAATCTGCACCAGTAAAATTTGATGGCTCAACGTTTGTCAATGAAACAACACTGATTGATGGCGAGAACATCCTTAAATTTGCTGCTCAGTACAAATCTACTGGCGCAGCAACTGCCGGTGATGCAAACGCAGACGCTAACTTTATCATGCAGTACAACTAAGTTATCTGCACTTGCGGGACGGCACGCCAGCCGCCCCGCACACTTTCCCAGGTTATCGTCATGAAATATCCGCTAACCATGATTTCGCTCCTTTTAATGCTGTTCATCCACTCCGGCGGCACGATGGCGCGCAATGTACGCATCGTTATACCAGGGGGCGAATTGCATATGCGAGGGCAGCTCACAAACGGGGCATGTGTCGTCAGCGCGGACAGCCAGGATTTGCATATTGATATGGGGCAGTACACCACGCATGCGTTTGAGCGGATCGGTGATCTCTCCACGCCAGGCATTCCGTTCACTATCAGCCTGACCGATTGTGATCCTGAGATTGAAGGTGGCGTCGGGATTACTTTCTCCGGCGTTACCGCCCCTAAGGAGCCGAATCTCTTTCTGGTTACGGCTTCTGATGCTTCCCCTACAGGAATTTCTGGAGGCAACGGTTTTAGCGGCCTTGGATTGTTAATTACTGATCAGGGGGGACATCCGATCATACCGGGAAGCATCCCGAATGTTTTTCCCCGTCCAGCCGGAAAAGATATCTCGCTTCATTACGTCGCCCGCTATCAGGCAACATCCCGCGGTGTCTGGCCAGGCGAACTGCACAGCGAAGTACGTTTTGATATCGCCTATCCGTAATGTTCACTGACTATGAAAACAGGTTACATCATGCTGAAGAAAGCTTTTTTATTTTCTCTTACCGCTCTGGCATTTTCCATCAGTCAGTATGCCACGGCGGGCGGAATTGCACCCGGTGCCACACGCGTCATTTATCCGGAGAGTGATAGCCAGGCCTCCCTTGCTGTGACTAACAGCGATGGCCACGAGCGCTATCTTATACAGGCCTGGGTTGAAAACGATAAAGGACAGCGTGAACATGATTTTATTGTCACCCCACCTCTGTTCGCCGCTGCGCCAAAAAGTGAAAACACACTTCGCATAGTTTATACCGGCAAACCACTTCCTAAGGACCGCGAGATAGTCTACTGGATGAACGTAAAAGCCATTCCCGCTATGGATCGCGAGGCATCTGAAGGGGCGAATACGCTTCAGCTTGCCGTCCTGTCGAGGATGAAGCTTTTTATGCGTCCGGACGGACTGAAGATAAGCGAGCCTGAGTCTGCGGAGAAGCTGAGTTTTCAACAGACAGCCAGTGAGATCATTATTAAAAATCCGACCCCCTATTATCAATCACTCGTTAATTTCAGCATCGGTAACAAAAAGCTTGAAAACACCATGGTTGAGCCATTTGGCCAGCATGCGATGAAGCTTCCTGCAGGTGCATCAGGACCCGTGCATTACCAGACTGTAAACGACTATGGTGCTATTACCCCGCAAAAAATGGGTAAATCTTCTTAGCACTTTACAGGCCTTTTTTATTCAAAATGCCCGCAAACTAAACAAAAGTCTGCCCACTCAGACCTAAGAGTTATGTCATGTATTTGTTAAACAATAAAGTACTGCGCACGCCATACCGGCTACCTCGTTTCCGGTACTTAACACTTGCCGTATTTATTGCGCTGACAGGCTCTGCACATGCTAAGGACTGGTTTAATCCTGCTTTTTTATCCAGGGATGGCGGGGAGGTGGCGGACCTGTCACGCTTTGAAAATGGTGCGGGACAGTTGCCCGGTGTATATCGGGTGGATATCTGGGTTAACGACGAGTTTGCGGCAACCAGCCCCCTGCGTTTTGACGCAGTCAAAAAAACATCCAGTTTAAACACAACTCCGGGTATCGGACAGCTCAAGGATGACGGTACGGGGCTGACGCCTTGCCTGTCAATTAAATGGCTGAAGCGGCTTGGCGTTAATACTGCATTAGTTAAAGAGTTGAAAAGTTTGCATGACGAAAATCAGTGCGTGGACTTTATGCGTCTCTTTCCCGGCGCATCTTCTTCGTACGATTTTTCATCACAGCGCCTGACCCTTTCTTTTCCACAAGCCGCCATTCAGAACAGCATCCGGGGATATATTCCACCCGAGGAGTGGGATGAAGGAATCAATGCCGGCCTGCTGGACTATACCCTTACCGGAAGTAAGGGTAACGATAGCAGTAACTACTACCTCAACCTGACAAGCGGCCTGAACCTTGGGGCCTGGCGGCTTCGTAATAATGGTGCATGGACCTACTCAGATTATGTGGGCGGGTATCGTCAGCAGAAATGGCAGAATATATCCACTTATGCCGAACGGACCATTATCCCGTTAAAAAGTGAGCTGATTTTAGGCGATAGCAATAGCGCAGGTGAAATCTATGACAGTCTGGGATTTCGCGGTGCCCGTCTCTCCTCCGCAGATCCTATGTATCCGGACAGTCAGCAGGGATTTGCGCCGACCATACGTGGCATTGCGGCAGGCCGTTCACAGGTAACGATCCGCCAGAACGGTTATGTTATTTACCAGAACACCGTACAGTCTGGTGCCTTTGAAATTAGCGACCTTAGCGCCACATCATCAAGTGGCAACCTGGAGGTCACGGTAAAAAATGAATCAGGTGCAGTGCAGACCTTTGTGGTTCCTTACTCGACCGTTCCCCTGCTGCAGCGAGAGGGGCACCTGAAATATGATGTGGTTGTTGGCCGCTATCGCAGCGGCCTGGCTGGCAAAGGCGCCCCACTCTTTGTTCAGGGCACGCTTGCCAGGGGATTTCGCGGCGGCATGACCTTATATGGCGGGAGCCAGTTCGCAAAGCAATATACCTCTGCCGTCGCTGGGGCTGGCATGAATCTTGGCACCCTGGGTGCGGTATCAGCCGATGTAACTGCTGCGCACACCGAGCTGACCGACGGCAGCACACACAATGGCCAGTCGATACGTTTCCTTTATGCCAAATCCCTGAACGATTATGGTACGACTTTTCAGTTACTTGGCTACCGCTACTCCACCCGGGGATTTTATACCCTGGATGAGGCAGCCTGGAATGTCATGAACGGTTACCAGTATGAGTGGAAGGATGAAGGCGACAGCCGTGGGCGTCACCTTGAACCCGTTAGTTACCACGACCTTCGCAACAGTAAAAAGGGGCGCCTGCAGGTGAGCGTCTCGCAGCAGATATCGGATATTGGATCCCTGAACCTAACGGCTACTCGTCAGGACTACTGGAACAGTACCGGTAACGATACCTGGTACCAGGCGGGTTTCTCCAGTGGCTGGAACGGCATTAATTACAATCTTTCATACTCTCTTAGCCGTAGCCAGGGCATGCCCGGTACTGACCGTCTGGTATCACTGAACGTATCAATACCATTTGGCCGCTGGCTGGGACACGACATGGCTGAGCATGACCGGCTTAACAGCATGTATGCCACTGCTCAAATGAGCCGTGACCAGGATGGGACTACTCAGATGCAGACCGGTGTGACCGGAACGCTGCTTGAGGGAAACAACTTGAGTTACAGCGTGACGCAGGGACACAGCAGCAGCAGTGGTGGCAGTGGAAGTCTGAACGCGAGCTGGCAGGGACAAGTTGGGCGGGCCAGCGGCGGCTACAGCTACAGCCAGAATGAGCACGCCTGGAACTGGGATTTTTCGGGCGGTATGGTAGCCCATGCAAACGGCCTCACCTTTAGCCAGTCACTGGGGGATACCAATGTACTGATCAAGGCTCCGGGTGCAAAAGGCGTACGGGTGGAGAACGAATCGGGGGTTAGCACTGACTGGCGGGGTTACGCAGTAATGCCTTATGCCACGATGTACCGCCGCAATCGCGTAGCGCTTGACGTAAAGAGTCTGGATATGCACACCGACCTGGAAGATAGCGTGCAAAATGTGGTGCCGACGCAGGGCGCTATCGTTCGGGCAGAATACCGGACGCACGTGGGGCTAAGAGCCATGTTCAGCCTGACTCACAATGGACATCCCGTTCCGTTTGGAACAGTTGTTGCTGAGAAAACCTCCGGAACCACCGGCATAGCTGATGATACTGGTGAAGCTTACATGACGGGAGTGCCTTTGAAAGGGCTGCTTGAGATGGTATGGGGAAATGGTGACCAGAATAAATGTCAGGTGCCTTACAGTCTGCCGCTCAATAGTGAATCACTTCCAGTAGTGCGGATGTCAATCAACTGTAATCCGGTCAAGAGAAATAAATGATGCAAATAATCGGTTCACCTGATAAACAGATGAAAAAAATTATCCAATTAATCGTATATAGTTGCGCTTTGCTTTTTATTCAAGTTGGCACCACCAAAGCTGCAGTTTGTTCCAACATTAAAGGAACACCCGATAATATCAATTATGATATTACTCAAAACCTTAGCGCATCTAACAATCAGGCTGGCTACATTTTCAATATTGTAAAAAACGCTGGCTCTTATATTGGCGTTAAGGCCATATGTCCCGCAGGAGTAGGAGTCAGATATACTTACAGAAGCTATATATCTCCACACCCTATCATTGATAAAGATGGGAACTATCAATATGTGAAATTAAACGATTATCTTAATGCGGGTATTTCTATAAAAGATTCTTACGCCGGAACCTACTATCCACCGGTAAATTACGTACATATGGGGAATGACAGCAATGTCAGCAAAAATAAACCTTTTGCAGTAGAAGATTCAGATCTTGATTTCCACTTCAAACTAACACGCCCTTTTGTTGGTAGTGTTAATTACTCTTTAACGCCAGCTTTTTATGTATATGTTACGACTACCAATACAGATGCATTAGAAAAAGTAGTTTATACGATCTCTTACTCAGGAAAAATGATTGTTCCTCAAAGCTGTGAACTTAATGCCGGGCAGATTATTACTATGGACTTTGGCAATATCGCTGCATCCGCTTTTTCACAGGCCGGTGCAGGCAACAAGCCTGCTGGTGTTAATCCTCAGACCCGCAGCATTGGCATCAAATGCAAAAACATTGATGCCCAGGCCTTGCTCTCCCTGCGCATTGAGGCGAATAAAGTTACCGGAAATGCTCTTGTTTCCGATAACCCGGATCTGGGTTTTGTGATCGCTAATGGTAAATACAATCCGCTGACACCGAACAGTATCGACAGCAACATTCCCTTCAAGCTGGACGAAAGCGCTTCAGCTAACGTACCCATCAGCGCATGGCCTGTCAGTGTCACGGGAAAAAAACCTGTGGAAGGCCGTTTCACTTCGGAGGGCTATTTGCGTGTCGATTTTGATTAAAGCCGGTATTTCCTTGCAAATATTTTCCATTCGGGCAGCTGCTTTAGGCATCCTGTTGTTGAGCACACTTATGGTTCTAACGCCAGCAAATGCAGAGGGCGTTCTTGGTGAGATCAATATTAAACTTACAGGCACGGTGGTTGCGCTAGGCTGCACTGTTGATCCAAATGATGTCGACAAGCCAGTTAAACTTGGCGAATGGGCGACAAAACAATTAAAAAAAGCGGGTGAAACAACCTCGCCTGTACCTTTCAGTATTCACCTTACAGGTTGTACTGCCAGTGGCGTCACTACTGCGTTTACAGGTACAAAAGATAAGACAAACCCCGAACTCCTCGCCCTGAAAAGCGACGATGACGATTACGCCACCGGGGTAGCTGTGCAAATTATGGATAGTAGCGGTGAGCGCATTCCTATGGGCAATAATTCTTTGCGACGTGTAATAGATGAGAATGGCAATATTATACTGAATTTTAAGGCGAATTATGTTGCCACCGGAAATAATAGCGTCAGGCCTGGCACGGCGGATGCCGACACAGAATTCACGCTGACATACGACTAACGATAGATTTATTATTTGATTGAGCGCATACGAAATCGACACTGTTAATTAGTGCGGACGATTACTTATCTCGTATTATCAAGCACAGAAATATGATTCATTATGAAAAACATAAAAAATCCTGCTAAACGTGCGGACTGGCAGGTTATTATCACGCAAAAGGCTGTGCTAACTATTCTCTGCTTATGGATATGCATAATTCTGCACTGCCCTCTTTACAATTCCGGAGGTGCAGAAGGTGTCGGGCTGCCATGGAATATTGTTGCCTGGGCGATAGCTGTAATTATTATCTTCATTATCGCTGTTTTAATACCATCAGGTCGCCTTGTGATTACACAGACGTCCGGATTGTTATTTTTGGCCATCATACTGCTCACTTTTCCTGTACTCTGGTGTCCAAACTTTGACTGGATTATTTACTCATTACCTCGTCTGGCCGGACTCTGGGGCTGTGCTGTATTTTATTTTGCTCTACTGCAATGCCGGTTCAGCTTTGCAACTAAGCGCCTGCTACTCTGGTGCATAACCCTGGCGTCAGTCATTCAGGGAGGTAATGTAATCGCCGGGTTATTTTGTCCTTCGATCCTTAGCCCCGTAAACCAGATGTTCCTGAAAACCGGTGGACGGGTATCTCTTGGTATATTCCAGCAGGTGAATGTTACAGCTAGCTTGATAGCTATGGGTTTTGCCCTTTCACTGGCATTATTTTACCGGATGGTATTTCTTTATCGTAAAGGCAAGAACGGCCTGCCGTCGTCTCATCCTGATAAGATTAAGTATATTTATCTGATCGTCACAATGATTTTCCTGCCCTGCACCCTGGTTTTAACACAATCACGTACAGGCTGGCTGGGTGGAATTATTGTTTATCTTTCCGCTGTGACTACTGTTTTGCTTACTGCTCGCCGACAGGGTGGGAGAGCGCAGCGAATGTGGCGGGGAGATGTGGCTGCCATAGTATTTGCTCCTGCCGTTGGGATTGCCGCCGGTATTTTTTTGCTAAGCGGAATATCTTTGCCGGGGGGAGCCGAAACGCAGGCTCTTGATCACAGCGCTTCAAACTTTCAGCGCTGGCTGACGTTTAAAGTGACATGGGAAATGATAAGGCTTCACCCCTGGGCGGGATGGGGTTTAGGCAGCTTTATTGTGCAGTTCCAGCACTATATCGCGTCACACTATCATCCTAACCCATCCCGCGAGTTCATGGGCCACCCTCACAATGAAATTCTATATGTCTGGATGGAGGGAGGCATCGTTGCTCTGGCGGGACTGGTAGTAATGGGTAGCGCCGTAGTGATGCTGTTCAAGAAAAACTGGACGCCAGCACGAAGACTTATAGCAATGGCTATGCTACCGGTGCTGCTTCATACAATGCTTGAGTATCCGCTTTACCTCTCTTCGCCCCATGCTCTGCTCCTGCTGTTAATTACGTTAAACCTGGAGCGTGCCGGTCCGCAGTTGTCGATAAAGCCATCCAGAATGAAAATAGAATTTTATATGCGTGCCGCTGCTGCAGGTATTTGCATGTCGTTGCTGGGTTCGCTGTATAACACTTACCAGATAAACAGCCTATTAAGTCATTTTGACGCGGGCGACATGCCCAATGCTTTAAGCATAAACCGATCACAGGTGCCATGGCTGCTGCTATCTCGCTATGACGCAGATCGTATGAATTTGATGTTTGAGCAGTACAACCAGAGCGGTGACCTGCAGTTACTCCGGGATGTAATAAGTGAGAATGCGCGCTGGCTTAAAACGCACACTCATCCAGATAATTATGTCGGTCAGGTCGAGACACTACGTTACCTTCACCATGAAATGGCAGCCTGCCGTTATCTTCGAGAAGGCAACAGCATATTCCCTCAGGATGAACGGCTGAAAGATCCGGCATGTCAGCAATAACATGATAATGAAAATAATAATTTTCAATATCAATTATGAACTGCGTTGGTTTTATATGAGCCAGTACTTTTTATTTTGATTTTTGTCATCAGGCAGAGATATTTAGGATTATCAAATATGAATAAACTGATTGCTCAGTCGGTATGCCGAAGCCGACTGGCTGACATGACCAGGGGCTGGTTTGTAGGAGCCTTTTCCCCGGCAGCCTATCAGACATCAGACGTGGAAGTGGCCGTACAGTCTTTTCCGGCAGGCTACCGTGGGGAGGCCCACTACCACAGAATAGCAACTGAAGTAACCCTGCTGCTGTCAGGCGAGGCACGCATGGCTGGCGAGCCCCTGGTGGCCGGGGACATTCTTACTCTGATGCCAGGCACCTCAACGGCTTTTGAGGCGCTGACCGATTGTGTAACCGTGGTGGTCAAGCATCCCGGCACCCTTGACGATAAATATCCTGATGAGGATACCCAATGCTGAATATTGTTATTCCTATGGCCGGACGGGGCAGCCGCTTTGCAGACGCCGGTTTTACCGATCCAAAGCCCTTTATCCGGATCGGGGATGTCCCGATGATAGAGTTGGTTATTCGTAACCTTCGCCCCTCCCGGCCGCACCGGTTTATCTTTGTCTGTCAGCAGACTCACCTGGATCGCTATGATTTTCGCGCCCGCCTGAAGCAGCTTGCGCCGGGCAGTGAGGTGGTGAGCACACCCGGCCTCACTGAAGGCGCTGCATGCTCAGTTTTGATGGCGTCTGACTTCATTGATAGCGTACATCCACTGCTGATTGCCAATGCCGACCAGTGGGTGGATACCAGCATTGACGCTTTTCTGGAAGCAGCGGACAAGCACTATGCCGATGGCCTTATTATGACTATGCCAGCTGACAGTCCCAAATGGTCTTACATCTGTCGGGATAACGAAGGTCGGGTCTGCCAGGTTATTGAAAAAGAAGTCGTGTCAGACGAGGCCACGGTGGGTATCTATTTCTTTAGCCACGGCAGCGATTTCTGCCGCGATGCGCGCAGCATGATTGAGGCTGACGACCGCAGCAAGGGCGAGTTCTACGTGGCACCGGTCTACAGCAGGATGTATAACCGTGGACTGACGGCAATTGACACTGTCAATATTGGTGGCGGCATGTATGGTCTGGGCACACCGGACGATCTGGCTGCGTTTCTTGCCAGCCCGGCGATGCACCGGGCACGGAGACAAGTTTGTGGGGCTGTGGCATGACAGGACAGCATGATATGCCGGAGCGAGAATGAAAAACCTCAGCATCGTTTTTCAAGGGGCGGCCTCAAATCATAGTGGTCAGCTCAGTGATGAAGTCATGAAAAATCTGACGCGCACACGCCTCGCCTTTCCACGCGCCGAAATTATTCTGTCGAGCTGGAATAGCTACCCGGATCAGGCTAATGCGTGGCAGCAACGCCTTCAACCGCTGGGCGTACGACTCGTGCTGAGTGAGGATCCTGGAGCCCTGATCGGTACAATTAAAGACAATCGTTACGTCACAAACCTCAACCGGCTGCGCGTTTCCGCGAGTGCAGGTCTGGCTGTCGCCAGCCGGACCCTTGCAGTCAAACTGCGGACAGACTCCTTTATCTACAACCGAAAGTTAATTCTTCTGCTTGCACAGCACGTCATGCGCGATACAACTGAAGTACCGCGCGATACCGCCTTCCGTGTGTTTCGGGCGCGTGTCATCAATGCCAGCTGGTTTGCTCGCGATGCTCGCGGTAGCCTGCCTTATCTTTACCATCCCGGCGACATTTTTCTGGCGGGTCATACAGAGGATTTGCGTCTGTTCTTCAACGCGCCAGCCGCTGGACCAACGATTTTTTCTCCAGTGAGCATGCCCGGGCTAGGCTGTCCCTGGCGTTTCGTTCCGGAACAATGGTTTTGGGTACATGCCATCTACCAGGCGACCGGGAAGTGGGTTTATCAGGGTAACTTTGACCACTCTGCTCACAATATTGCAGCTTCAGAGCAGTGGTACATGGCCAACTTTGTACCTTTCTCAGCCAGGATGCTGGGCTTTTCCTGGCCTAAATATTGGCGGTGTTATCCCCTTAGAGGGCTATTCAGCACCTATACGCACTCACGCTGGCAGCGGTTAGCAGCACGTTATCAGGAAAAGCAGAGATTTTCTTTACCTGATGTAATTTATGCGTTTTTCATACACGCATGGCGTTGCGGCTATCGGTTTCGAAGACTTTTATTGCGGTGTAACGCGTTGCATAGACTGGCGCTGCGTTTTTTTGTTCACCGGAGCGAGTAACTGTTTTGTCAAAAAAAATATTATCGAAAATTTTTACGCCTTCTTCCTGCTCAGGATTTACTTCAGATCCTGGCAGTCGGGAAACGTTGCGTGAGCTCTGGCAGGCCCGTCACCTGGTCCATCAGATTGTCTGGCGTGATTTAACAGTACGCTATCGTAAGACCTGGCTTGGCTGGCTATGGGCTTTAATCAATCCTGCGCTGAACATGACACTCTATTACTGCGTCTTTGGCATCATGGTGCGTTTCCAGTCGCCGGAATATCGTGCGCCCTATGCGCTGGTTCTGCTATGTGGCCTGGTTGTCTGGATGCTGTTTTCCGCCGCACTAAACGCAACCAGCGAATGCCTGCTAAATAACCTGCACCTGATAAAAAAGATCTGGTTTCCGCGGACGGCGCTGGCCGTGGCAGCCTGCGGCATCAGCTTAGTGGATTTCATATTAACGCTATTATGCCTTGGCCTCCTGCTGCCGTTAGTCGGCATAAGCTGGTCACCACTGCAGCTCCCGCTCCTGCTGCTTTGTGGGCTGATGACCGCCCTGTGTGGCTGGGGAGCAGGATGCGTACTGGCAGTACTACGACTGCGCTATCGGGACGTGCGCCACCTGATGCCGCTGCTGATCCAGAGCATGTTTTACGCGACGCCAGTTGTCTGGACGCCCGGAATATTACCAGCACGCTGGCAGTGGTTGGCGTCGGTTAATCCTCTTGCGGCCCTGACTACGCTCTTTCGGCACGCACTAATAAATGGTGCTGTACCGTCGCCAAATGCCCTGCTGGCAGCTGGCGTCAGCAGCCTGGCAGTGGCTGCAGCCGGATACGCTTATTTCATTCGTAACGAACCGGAGGCGACAGAGCGGGCATGATTATTTTTGAACGTGTTACACGCCGCTACGCAGGGTCTCGTAATACCGGAGATACACTGAGGAGCGCGCTATCCTTTAGACAGCCCGCCTGCGTACCGCCATTTATGGCGCTGAACGGCGTGAGCTTTCACCTATTGCCTGGCGAGTCTTTAGGCATTATTGGGCGCAATGGCGCTGGCAAGTCAACGCTCCTGAAGTTGTTAACGCGAATTACGCGGCCTTCTGCTGGGCGCATCCGGGTCAATGGAAAAATATCTTCGCTGCTCGAAGTGGGGGCAGGCTTTCATCTCGATTTGAGCGGTCTGGAGAATATTTACCTTGCAGGAGCAATTCTGGGGATGTCCCGCCGCGACATTACTCGCCAGGTAGACAATATTCTCGCCTTTTCCGGCTTAGGTGACTTTATCAGCACGCCTGTGCGGACGTGGTCTTCAGGCATGAACCTTCGTCTTGCCTTCTCCATAGGCGTTCATCTTGACAGCGATATTTTGGTGATTGATGAGGCTCTGGCAGTGGGCGACGCCGGGTTTCAGGCACAGTGTCTGGCACGGATACATGATTTTCAACGCGCTGGCGGTACGCTTGTGCTGGTCAGTCATGACGAAAAACAGTTGCAGCAGGTATGCTCGCGCGGACTGGTATTGGAACAGGGAAGAGCCGTCTTTGATGGAAGCATCTCTGGTGCCCTTTCTTTTTATGAGCAGCGAACCAGCGCATGCATTAACTCGGAAAAATAAAAATATGCAGATAATTGCACACCGCGGCCTCTGGCGCTGTAGTGAGGAAAAAAATACCCTGCGCGCAATGCAGCAGGCTTTTCAGTCGGGGATTGGAATTGAGACTGACATCCGGGATCTTGACGGCGAACTGGTTATTAGCCACGACATGCCTCGCCGGGGAGCGCTTACACTCTCGAGAGTTTTGGGTAATTATGTGGATGCTGGCTCTCCAGGGACGCTGGCGCTGAATATTAAATCAGATGGGCTGACCATACCACTTAAATACCTGCTTGATTACTATGGCGTCAGAGACTACTTCTGCTTTGATATGTCTATCCCAGATACGCTGCCTTATCTTACAGCACATATGCCGGTTGCCGCTCGTCTGAGTGAGTATGAAGATGAGGGGCCATTGACCAGGCTAGCGGGAGCCCTGTGGTGGGATGCATTTAGCGAACGGTTTCCACCTGCAGAGCAACTGGGAAAATGGCTGGCTCTGGGGCAGAGCGTATGCCTGGTATCACCAGAGCTGCATGGCCGCTCGCCCGACGTTTTCTGGTCTCGCCTTGCGGCGTTACCTGTGTCGGTCAGAAGTCATAACGGTCTGATGCTTTGCACGGACCATCCAGAACAGGCGGGAGCAATTCTGTTATGACTAAAATACGCGGCATTATTTTCGATATGGATGGCGTACTGATTGATGCCAGGGATTGGCACTATGAGGCCTTGAATCGGGCGCTAGCGTTATTTGGTCACGGCATAAGCCGAAATGCCCATCAAAGTGAGTTTGACGGACTGCCGACACGCGATAAGCTTATTCGACTCAACATCAGCCATGATTTACCGGCCAGCCTTCACGAGTTTATTAACCGAATGAAACAGGTTTATACACTACAGATGGTTGCAGAGCGCTGTCATCCTGTCACAGACCATCAGCTTGCCTTGATAAATCTCAAAGACCAGGGCTACCAGCTAGCTGTGGCCTCAAACTCTATCCGGGCTAGTGTAGACACTATGTTGAAAAAGGCCGAACTCCAGGCGTATCTTGACTTCACCTTATCAAATGAGGACGTAAAACGGGGTAAACCGCATCCGGAAATCTACCATCAGGCCATTGCTCGTATGAAGCTGATGCCTCAGGAATGCGTAGTAATAGAGGATAATCCTCATGGAATTGCGGCAGCAACAGCTGCTGGCGCACATGTATTATGCGTCAAAAGCCCAGTAGAAGTTAAAATATCAAACATTAATAATTTTATATCAATGTGTGATGGAATAATGCGTCATAATCCATTCGGGAAGAACGGGCCCCATAAAGTGCAGGTAGTGAAATACGTTGCCCAGTTATAACTTGATTATGTCAATGGGCCTGATAGTCACCATGCTGGATTGCCTGAACCGCGATGTAATCCTGACCTCTGTTAATTCATGGTGTAATCACTGACTTGTTCAGTAGCAATTAACTTATCTGATTTAATTAATATATTTTACTTTAGTTATTGACAACCTCAATGGATGAATCATTAATACAATATAAAAATATAATTTTTTTAATAAGATTGAAATTAATTCACCCTGAGCATTAAGAAAAAATTATCGCTGACGTTTTTTTAACACTTTGAATACATCATAATAAAAATTACTTAATAGGCTGCAATATAAAAGGCATTTAAAAGAGAAAGCCTGCTTTTAGCTATTTTACTATAGACTGCCTTTTTCTCTTTCATTACATTACCCTGCACTCCCCACTGCATTAGCAGTAGAGAGTGCAGGGTAATGTGACTTAAACTTTAATAAGGATATTGATTATGAGAGAAATTAACCAGACTGAAATCGCAGCAGTAAGCGGCGCAGGCCTGACCGAAATTATTGGCGGTGTTAATAGCGCGCTGACTCAGGTTTCTGATCTCTTTGATGCCACTGTCAAATCTATGGGTGAAACCACTGTTGTGGCTGAAGAAATTGGCCTGACCTATAAAGCATTTGGCCTGAGTCTCGCTAAAGGTTTTTTAAGCGCCTTTTCCGGCTTCCTGGCTAAACTGGTCTGATTTAGTTTCAGCTTAACCCTGTTAACACTGACGCGTTATTAGGGTGAACTAAAAGCATGCCTGATAAATTATCAGACATGCTTTTTTTTATTACGCTATCAGAGTGGAATTGAAACGCCTGTCTCCAATAATATCCTGAATAGCACTAAACTGGTTATTATCTCAGCTCTTAGCCGCCTGACGCCAATTTATAGCGCACAGGTGAGCGAAAAAGTTGCGTCATCTTTTATAAAAGAGTGACGAGTGGCGGATAAATATCAAAGCGATGACTTTTGGTGACTACGGCCGCCTGCGTCACCACACCCGCCAGCGGCGGTGCATAGTCTGGCCGTTTGACCACGATACGTTTCTTCGCCAGCCGCCGGGCCGGTTCCAGTAGTGCATCCGCATCTTCATCCGGCCCGACCAGCGACTGAAATACCCGCATCTCCTTTTTCACCAGCGCACTTTTCTGGCGATGGGGATACATCGGATCGAGGTAGACCACATCCGGTTGCGGCGTGATATCGCCCAGCGCCTGCGCGCTGGCGGCATGAATCAGCGTCAGGCGGTCGCGCAGCCACGGGCCAATTTCCGCATCCTGGTAACCGCGCTGCAATCCATCTTCCAGCAGCGCAGCCACTACCGGATGACGCTCCAGCATCCGCACCCGGCAGCCGAGTGCGGCCAGCACAAACGCATCACGACCCAGTCCTGCAGTCGCATCAACCACATCCGGCAGATAACCGCCTTTGATACCGACCGCTTTAGCGACGGCCTCGCCGCGTCCACCACCGAAGCGACGGCGATGCGCCATCGCGCCAGTGACAAAATCAACAAAAATACCGCCCAGCTTAGGCTCATCACGTTTACGCAGTTCAAGGTGCGTTGACGTCTGCACCAGAGCCAGCGGCGCGTCTTCATCGTGCTCCAGCTGCCAGCGCTGCGCTAAAAGTGATAAGGCGCCGTCTCCGGCGCCTGATTCATCGAGCAAACAGATTTTCACGAACCGACTTATCCCTGAATGCCGTAATGTTCCAGCATCGCATCGAGCTGCGGCTCACGGCCACGGAAGCGTTTGAACAGCTCCATCGGCTCTTCAGAACCACCACGCGTCAGGATGTTATCCAGGAAGGACTGACCGGTTTCGCGATTGAAGATGCCCTCTTCTTCGAAGCGGGAGTATGCATCCGCCGCCAGCACGTCTGCCCACAGATAGCTGTAATAACCCGCTGCATAGCCACCGGCAAAGATGTGGCTGAACGCATGCGGGAAACGACCCCATTCCGGACTTGGAACGACTGCCACGCGACTTTTCACTTCGCGCAGGGTGTCCAGAATCTGCGCACCTTTCTCCGGGTTAAATTCGGTGTGGAGACGGAAATCGAACAGGCCGAACTCCAGCTGACGCAGGATAAACAGCGCGGCCTGATAGTTCTTCGCCGCCAGCATCTTATCCAGCAGCGCTTTCGGCAGCGGTTCACCGGTCTCAAAGTGACCCGAGATAAACGCCAGCGCATCCGGTTCCCAGCACCAGTTTTCCATAAACTGACTTGGCAGTTCGACTGCATCCCATGGCACACCGCTGATGCCGGAAACGCCAGGCGCTTCGATGCGGGTCAGCATGTGGTGCAGGCCGTGACCAAACTCATGGAACAGGGTGATCACTTCGTCATGGGTAAACAGCGCAGGTTTACCTTTCACCGGACGGTTAAAGTTACAGGTCAGGTAGGCAACGGGCTTCTGCAGGCTGCCATCGGCTTTACGCATCTGGCCGACGCAGTCATCCATCCACGCACCGCCACGTTTGTGCTCGCGGGCGTAGAGATCGAGATAGAAGCTGCCGCGCAGTTCGCCGGTTTCATCGAACAGATCGAAGAACTTCACGTCTGGATGGTAAACCTCAACGTCAGTGCGCTGCTTCGCGCTGATGCCGTAAATGCGTTTTACCACTTCAAACAGACCGGCGACCGCACGCTCTTCCGGGAAGTAAGGGCGCAGTTGCTCATCGCTGATGGTGTAGAGATGCTGCTTCTGCTTTTCACCGTAATAGGTAAGATCCCACGGATTCAGTTCAGTGACGCCATGCTCTTTTTGGGCGAAGGCGCGCAGCTGCTCCAGCTCTTTCTCACCCTGCGGACGGGCGCGTTTAGCCAGATCGTTGAGGAAGTCGATCACCTGTGACGGGCTTTGCGCCATTTTGGTCGCCAGCGATTTATCGGCGTAGGAGTCGAAGCCCAGTAGCTGTGCCAGCTCGTGACGCAGCGCCAGCTCTTCCGCCATGATGGGACCGTTATCCCACTTACCGGCGTTCGGCCCCTGATCGGAGGCGCGCGTCGCATAGGCGCGATACATCTCTTCACGCAGCGCCGCATTGTCGCAATAAGTCATTACCGGCAGATAGCTTGGGATATCCAGCGTCAGCAGCCAGCCTTCCTGCTCTTTGGCCTCGGCCTGTGCTTTCGCCGCCGCCATTGCGCTTTCCGGCATACCGGCCAGTTCGCTTTCATCGGTGATCAGCTTGCTCCAGCCCATGGTGGCATCAAGCACGTTGTTGCTGTAAGCCGAACCCAGCTCAGAGAGACGCGCGGCGATTTCGCCATAGCGCTGCTGTTTCTCTTTTGGCAGACCAATACCGGAGAGTTCAAAATCACGCAGGGCATTGTCGACCGCTTTCTTCTGCGCCAGATCCAGTGCAGCGTACTGATCACCCTCTTTGAGGTTGCGATACGCCTGATAGAGACCTTCGTGCTGACCGACCCACGTGCTGTATTCAGAGAGCAGTGGCAGCGTCTGCTCATAGGCTTCACGCAGCTCCGGGCTGTTTTTAACCGCGTTGAGGTGGCTGACCGGTGAGAAGATACGGCTCAGGCGATCGTCGGTTTCCGCCAGCGGCTGAACCAGATTATCCCAGGTGTAGGGCGCGCCCTGTGCCACCACTTTTTCAACTTCTGCGCGACAGTGGCTCAGCACTTCCGTCACGGCAGGTACCACATGTTCAGGCTTAATGGCAGAAAAAGGGGGAAGCGTAAAAGATGTCAGTAGCGGATTGGTCATAGCGCAGTCCTTTATAGATGTATGGGGCGCAGCGGGTCGCGCAACGCAATCTAAGTAACATGCGGCTTAGTGTAGCGGAAATCAATGGCAGCCAGGATGAGGTGGGGAAGAAACGCGCGAATGGCCGCACGGAAGATGCAGGCGGGAGTCTCATGCCCGAGATCCTGGCGGGCACGCCGGGCAGGTTTTGCGGCCGGTTTATGCATCTGGAAACCACAAACCAAACCTGCCACCCTGAACCACGCCCTGCAATCCCGATTTGTTATCACGCTTCTGGCCCATCAGCGGGTCATCCCTGATATAATCGCGAATTCTCATGCTTTTCCTGCGTCGGTTGCTGTGCGTCGTTCTGTGGGTAATACGTGAGGTAATAATTGGTATAAATTGATTTTCCATCAATTAAAACCTTATACATTCAACAGGATAAACAATGCTGAGTTATCGCCATAGCTTCCATGCTGGCAATCACGCCGACGTGCTGAAGCACACCGTTCTGAGCCTGATCATCACGGCGCTGAAAGAGAAAGAGAAACCATTTTTCTACCTGGATACCCATGCGGGCGCAGGTCGCTACCAGCTGAGCGGCGAGCACGCCGAGCGTACCGGTGAATATCTGGAAGGCATCTCACGTATCTGGCAGCAGCCCGATGCGCCGGAATTGCTGCAACCCTATTTTGACGCGATTCGTGCGCTGAACCGTAGCGGTACGCTGCGCTACTATCCCGGCTCACCGCTGATTGCCCGTCACCTGCTGCGTGAGGATGACAAACTGCAACTCACGGAGCTGCACTCCAGCGACTACCCGCTGCTGCGTAACGAATTCAGCAAAGATGACCGCGCGCGCGTCGATCGTGCCGACGGTTATCAGCAGTTAAAATCGAAACTGCCACCGCCATCGCGTCGCGGACTGGTGCTGATCGATCCACCGTATGAGATGAAAAGCGACTACCAGGCAGTAGTGAAAGGCATTCAGGAAGGCCATAAGCGTTTTGGCACCGGCGTCTTTGCGCTGTGGTATCCGGTGGTGTTACGCCAGCAGATCAAACATATGCTGCGCGACCTGGAAGCAACCGGCATCCGTAATATCCTGCAGATTGAACTGGCCGCCCGTCCAGACAGCGATCAGCGCGGCATGACCGCTTCCGGCATGATCGTGATTAACCCACCGTGGAAGCTGGCCCAGCAGATGAATACCCTGCTACCGTGGCTGCACCAGAAACTGGTTCCGGCGGGTACCGGCCACTTCGTGGTTAACCAGATCGTCCCCGAATAACTCTCTTTGTCTTCTACGCCGCTCACTACCGGTGCTGCGGCGTTGTATCAGGTCTTTACCATGTGGATCATACTGGCTGGCGCGCTGGCCGCGCTGCAACCGGCCCGACGGCTGGCATTATTATTACTGGCGCTCGCCACCCTGCTGGGTTTTTATCAGGACGTGTTAGCGTGGCCGGCACTGCTGCTCTTTACCGGCACCGCCGCTGTGGTGGCACTCCGTATTTATGACCGTGACCATCATCGACGACAAATGCTCTCCGAAGCGCTGCTGGTACTGATTGCTATCGGGTTGCTCCTCCATCTTTTCCCAGGCTTTACTAACCCCCTTCAGGCAGAGGATGTGCAGGCCGGGCCGCGCAGCGTGCCTTTCAGCTTCGGGTTTAACTTCGATAAAGCGCTTATTCCTTTTGTACTGCTGGCCTGCCTGCCGACGCTGTTTCGCGCGCCTGCCACGCCACCACGCTATCGGCTGCCCGCCGCACTGGCGCTGGTCGCGGCCATTCCGCTGTTGCTGTACTGCGCGGTATTATTGGGCGGATTAGCGTTTGAGCGACACTCGCCAGACTGGCTGGGCGCATTTATGCTCGCCAATCTGTTCTTTGTTTCACTGGCGGAAGAGGCCCTGTTTCGTGGCTATCTGCAGCAGCGCTTAAAGCCGGTAGTGGGCGGCATCCCGGCGCTGTTACTGAGTGCGCTGCTGTTTGGTCTGGTGCATCTGAGCGGCGGCCTGTTGCTGGTGATCTTCGCCACCCTGGCCGGGCTGTTATATGGGCTGGCGTGGCACTGGAGCGGCCGCTTATGGCTGGCGACCGCCCTGCACTTTGGCCTTAACCTCACCCATCTGCTGTTTTTCACTTATCCCGCACTGCATCATTAGAGGTTAAAAACTGCCAGGTCCGAGGCCAGCTCGGTGCAGGGGAAAATGGTCTGGCACTCCGCCAGCAGGCGGCTCATGTCCTTTGCCAGATAGCGGGAGCTGAAATGGGTGGCGATCAGCCGTTTTGCCCCGGCACGCTTTGCCACTTCCGCAGCCTGCAGTGTCGTGGAGTGTCCGCGACCGTTGGCTTTTTCCACCATCGCCGCCTCCAGCGTGGTTTCATGCACCATCAGGTCAACATCCGCCGCCAGTTGCAGCGCGACCTCGGTCGGTGCCGTATCGCCGAAGATAGCCAGCTTTTTGCCGGGTGTTGCCGGTCCAAGGTAGTCAGCACCGTTAACTATCCGCCCATCCTCCAGCGTCACACATTCCCCCTGCTTCAGTTGCTGAAACCATGGGCCGCGAGGCACCCCTTCCGCTTTCAGACGCGCGGCATCCAGCAGGCCGGGTTTGTCATGCTGTTCAATGCGGTAGCCAAAACACTCCACCGGATGGCTCAGCGGCCAGGCACTGATACGAAACTCTCCGTCATCCAGCGTCCAGCCCGCCTCAATCTCAACAATGGTCAGCGGATAGTCAGTGTAGGAGCCGCTGATCGACAGCGCCGTCTCCACAAAGGTCTTTAATCCTTTGGGGCCATAGACCGTCATCGGTGAGGTCAGTCCGGCCATCGACCGGCTGGTGAGTAATCCCGGCAGCCCGAAAATATGATCGCCATGCAGATGGGTGATAAAAATCTTATCCAGCTTGCCCGGTTTCAGGCTGGAGCGCATAAACTGTAGTTGCGTGCCTTCCCCGCAGTCGAACAGCCAGGTTTCACCACTCAGCGCGCGGGTAAAAGCGATGGACGTTACGTTACGTTGCAGGCTGGGAGCACCGCCGCCGGTGCCGAGAAAAGTAAGGTGCATGGTATGCTTCCCTGTAAGCGAATAAAAAACAGAACCCTATTACAATCATAGGCGCAAACTTTGCGTCATTTCGACCCGCAGCGTTACACTCAACCCCAATTTTTTTATGCAACCGGATGGATACTTCAATGACCCGACATTTCGACTATCTCGCCATTGGCGGCGGCAGTGGCGGCATCGCCTCAATTAACCGTGCGGCTATGTATGGCCAGAAATGTGCCCTGATTGAAGCGAAAGAGCTGGGCGGCACCTGCGTGAACGTGGGTTGCGTGCCAAAAAAAATCATGTGGCATGCCGCGCAAATCGCCGAAGCTATCCATCTCTATGGGCCGGACTATGGCTTCGACACTACCGTGAACCGCTTCGACTGGGCCACGCTGGTGAAAAACCGCAGCGCCTACATCGATCGCATCCACAACTCTTACGACAACGTGCTGGGTAAAAACAACGTTGAAGTGATCAAAGGCTTCGCCCGCTTTGTCGATGCGCACAGCGTTGAAGTTAACGGCGAGATTATCACGGCCAACCATATTCTGATCGCGACCGGTGGTCGTCCGGTTCACCCCAACATTCCGGGTGCGGAGTACGGTATTGATTCCGATGGCTTCTTCGAACTGGATGCCCTGCCAAAACGCACCGCCGTGATCGGCGCAGGCTATATCGCGGTCGAACTGGCGGGCGTGGTGAACGCGCTGGGTTCAGAAACCCACCTGTTCGTGCGTAAACATGCGCCGCTGCGCAGTTTCGATCCGCTGCTTACTGAGACGCTGGTCGAAGTGATGAACACCGAAGGCCCGGCGCTGCACACCGAATCCATTCCTAAAGCCGTGGTCAAAAACAGCGATGGCAGCCTGACGCTGCAGCTGGAAAACGGCAGTGACTACACTGTGGATTGCCTGGTCTGGGCGATTGGCCGTGAGCCCGCTAACGACACCCTCAACATTGAAGCCGCTGGCGTGGCGCTGGATGACAAAGGCTATATCAAAGTCGATAAATTCCAGAACACCAGCGTGTCAGGCGTCTACGCCGTGGGCGACAACACCGGTGCAGTTGAGCTGACGCCGGTGGCGGTCGCGGCGGGCCGTCGTCTCTCTGAGCGTCTGTTTAACAACAAGCCGGACGAGCATCTGGATTACAGTAATATCCCGACCGTGGTGTTCAGTCATCCGCCGATTGGCACCGTGGGACTGACCGAGCCGCAGGCACGCGAACAGTATGGCGACGATCAGGTGAAGGTCTACAAATCGTCGTTTACCGCCATGTACACCGCAGTCACCCAGCATCGCCAGCCGTGCCGCATGAAGCTGGTCTGTGTCGGCGCAGACGAGAAAATTGTCGGCATTCACGGTATCGGATTCGGCATGGATGAGATGCTGCAGGGCTTTGCCGTGGCGCTGAAAATGGGTGCGACCAAGAAAGACTTCGATAACACCGTGGCGATCCACCCGACCGCAGCAGAAGAGTTCGTGACGATGCGTTAATCTGCACCGGATTTCAGAAACAGAACAGGCGACTCCGGTCGCCTGTTTTTTTGTGTCACATTCTCTCAACCGCTTTCTGACCGTGAAGTGCAGCAACGCACCGCGCCAGTGCAACTCAGCTAACCCGATCCAGCCAGCGCACATAAGCCTGATCCCACAACGCCGCGGGCGTTCCCGCCTTGCCAAGACCAAACCCATGTCCGCCTTTGCTGATCTGAATCAGCTCAACCGGCACACGGTTGCGGCGACAGGTGTCGCGCATCAGCTCGGTGTTAAAGGGATTTGAGGTGTGATCGTCCTCGGCCTGCGCCAGAAACGTGGGCGGATATTGCCGGGTTACATAGTTCTGCACTGACCAGTTCGCCTCATCCTGCGGCGTAGCATTTTTGCCAACCATCATCAGATGCGTATTGGTGTGCTGGTAGGGCGCTTCCAGCGTAATGACCGGATAGATCAGGCCGACGCTGTCGACTTTCGGCACCACTTCATCCAGCGGGTCGATGGCCGGATAGGACTCAAAATCCGGCCGCGCCGCCGCCATTCCCAGCAGATGTCCACCTGCGGAGAAGCCCAGTACATGCACCTTGCGCTCAAAAGATCGCACCAGCCGGATGGCGCGTTGCGCATCCTGCAGCGGTGCCAGCCGACCTGCCTGCCACTTCTCATGCGGTAACCGGTAGCTGAGCACGTAGGCGGTATAACCACTGGCATTGAGCCAGCGCGCGACCGGCCAGGCTTCGCGTCCCATGCCGATCCAGCGATAACCGCCGCCTGCAGCGATCAATACCGCTTCGCCATTCGGATTTTCCGGTTTAAAGCGTTGAATCGCCGGGCTGACGATATTTGACCACGAACCGGTGCTGTTAATGTGCAACTGGCCGGATGGGCCGCCGCCGCCGGGCGGATCATCCGGCCAGAGGGGAATAATGTCATCACGGGCAAATAATTTGCCAGTGGTCATGGAGAGCCCGAGCGCTCCCGTGCCGAGAATAAAGCGTCGACGCGTAATCATAATGCCTGTTGTGTGATGCCCGAAGTGTCAGCAAACCGTTGCGGCAGGCTGCAGAAGATAGAACCGATGCAAGTGTGGTGCCATGGCTGGCGATTATGTACGCAATGGCCCCTGAAAAGCCATAAAAAAACGCCAGTCAGTTAAGCGACAGGTGATAATGCAGTCTGGTGCCGCTCAGGGGCTGGCGGTCCTCGCGCCGCTGCGCGGTTCCTTCACTTCATTCGCCTGCCTGACGGACCGCCGGGGATGGCACATCCTGTGCCGCCCCGCCTTTCGCCCGCGTCCTGCGGGCTCTCCTGGCAGACTCATTCTGTTCAGCGCTGCGGATTGCCTGCTCCTGATCGGCCCCGGCCTGCTCTGAAGCGTCAGTGCGTGCTGTTAAAAAGGGCACGAGAGTGGAAGCCTGAGCGCCTCTGCTGCTGAAAGGGCTATCCGCAGCGCTGAGGTGTGACGGTGGGCCAGAAGTCCACGCCGGGAAGCGTGGACAGTTCGGGGCCGGCCAGGGAGGGCCGATCCCCGAACGGTTCGTCGGCACGACGTCAAAGCCGAAGGTACCGCGTGAGCGGCGCGAGGACGGCCCGGCAGCAGCAGAGGTGCTCTGGCCCGCAATGCGGCTCGCTCGCCCAGAAAAAAAGCTGCCACGTTTGACCGTGACAGCCTTTACAAATCTAATCTTAACTGACCAGCATTAGCCCGACAGGCGCGTTTTTATTTAATCCGCTGGGGTTAATCTTCCTGCTGGAATTGGGCCATCACGGCCTGCTCACACTGCTGCTCGTTGACGCGCAGTTTGGCACGCTCATCATCACCCAGTTGCAGCCAGGCACTGGCCACTTCACGCGCAGACTCTTCATCAAATTCGGGCTGATTCATCGCCGATGACGACTGACTGCTCGCCACTGAAGATTTCATCTGTTCAACATATTGATCCGCACTCGCAACCTTTTTCTCGCCGCTGACAATGTGGCACAACTGACTGGCATAAACATTCTGCTCCGTATCAGTGTCGTCCGCCGCCAGCGCGCTGCCGGTGGCGAGGATGCTCAGCAGCACTATCTGAGTCACTTTCATTCTTAACTCCTGTTCGTTCGGGTTAAACCTTGCGCTGAAGGGCTTCGAGGCGCTTCTGACGCCAGTTCAGCAGCGGCGTCACTGTCGTGCCGTGAACCACCACGCTGCAGACCACCAGCGTTAACGCCATATTCGTCATAATTTCCATCTGCGGGCCTTGCATGCCGTGCGTCCAGGCATAGGCGATGTAGTTCAGGCTGCCAATGCCGCGGATGCCCAGCCAGCCAATCAGCAAACGCTGCCCCAGCGGCAGTCCGGCGCGAACTGTCACCAGCCAGACGGCCAGCGGCCGCACCACCGCAAACAGCACCAGGCCAATCAGCACGCCGTAGATGTTCCAGTGCTGCGCCAGTGTGACGCCCAGCACCACCATCATGCCAGCCGCCAGTAAACGTTCAATAGTATCGCCAAAAGAGAGGGCGTCGCCTACTACAAACCCAATCGACTTCACCATATTGTTGTCGCCCTGATGCGCCAGACGTTTGTTAGGGTTCACCAGCGCCTCAGAGGGCAATACACGCTCGTCGTCAGAGAGATCTTCCGGCTGATGGCGACGGAACACGCCCAGCTCGGCACGACGTAACCCCAGCCCGGCGGCGAAGGCGGCCAGGAAGCCGGAGGCACCCAGGTACTCCACCAGCGAATAACTCAGCGCAATCAGCGCCAGCGCCAGGAAATCATTGGGCGCAACGTCGCCATTAGCATTGCGCAGTCGGGTCGCCAGCATGCCGATTAACTGCCCCAGAACAAACCCGATCATCAGACCGCCGCCAATCGCCCAGAGCACCTCGACCGCACCCCAGTGCGCCAGCATCGCGCCGTTCAGGCTTTCGCCATTGAACAGCAACAGCGCCAGCATCAGCAGTGGTAATGCGGAGCCATCGTTCATGCCTGCCTCGCTGGAGATCGCCACGCGCAGCGAGTCATCATCCTGCGCATCGTTGACCGAGATTAAACTCGCCAGCACCGGATCGGTCGGCGCGACAATGGCCCCAAACGCCAGCGCAATCGGCCAGTCTAATCCCACCAGGAAGTGGGCCAGCAGGGTCATCGCGGCGACGGTGAGCAGCATGGCGGGAAAAGCCAGTTTCAGCCCGGTGTGCCAGCAGTTGTTCTGCAGCGGCTGACGCAGCTTGAGACCGGTGATAAACAGCGAGGCCGCCATGGTGATTTCAGTGATATGGGCCACGGCTTCGGAATGGGTGACGATATCGAGGTGGATAACATCAAATCCCCACGGGCCGCACAGCATGCCCGCAATAAGGAACAGACCAAATGAGGTAACTGGCCCCCGGTGAATCCAACCGGAAGCCAGCGACATCAGCAGCAAGAGGCCGCCCGTCGCTGCTGTCCAGGCTAAAAAGTTCATAACACTCCACAATATTTTGGGTTTATGAATAAGCCTGGCACATTTTTTGACGGGCGCGGTGTCAGTTTTTCAGGTGGCGACTGGCGAAGCGGACCGCGAGAGCGGCGGCACCGGCTAAGGTGGCGAGCGCAACCACGCCATTCCAGCCCCAGTGTGCCAGCGCCAGACTTCCCAGCGCCGCACCGGTGGCCATACCGATAAACACCACGGTAAACAGCAGCGCATTCAGGCGACTGCGCGCTTCCGGCGCCAGGCCATAGACCAGCGTCTGATGCGCCACCAGCGTGGCCTGCACCCCTAAATCGAAGCCGATGGTACAGAGGACAATCAGCGCCAGCTGGGCCGGCATCGGCAGCAGCGGCAGTAGAAACATCAGCGCAAAGGAGATCGTTACCAGCGCGGCGCCAGCCTGCGTGACCCTTGCCGGACCGATGCGGTCAGCAAAACTTCCCGCCAGCGGTGCCGCCATGGCGCCCGCCGCACCGGCTAAACCAAACGCCCCGGCCACGGCACTGTCCAGATGAAAGCGGTCGCTGAGCATTAACGCCAGCGTCGACCAGAAGGCGCTAAAGCCCACTGACAGCAGCCCCTGAGCCAGTGCGGCACGACGTAGCGTCTGATGGTGACGCCACAGGTGCACCAGCGACAGCAACAGGCGCGGATAGCTCACCGAGGTGCCTGGCGCGAAACGCGGCAGTACCCGCCACAGCGTCAGCGTAATCAGCAGCACTGCCAACGCGGCGATCATATACATGGTGCGCCAGCCGAAATACTCCGCCACCACCCCGCTGACCACCCGCGACAGCAGGATCCCCACCAGCAGCCCGGTCATCACCGTGCCGACTGTTTTACCCCGGCTGCGTTCCGGGGCCAGCGCCGCCGAAGCGGGCACAATATCCTGCGCCACGGTGGCGGTCAGGCCGGTGATAAAACTGGCAATCAGCAGCGCGCTGAGTCCACCGGAAAAACCACACAGCAGCAGCGCCGCCACCAGCATTAAGCCTTTGATAAAGATAATGGTGCGCCGGTCATGGCGATCGCCCAGCGGAGCCAGCAGCAGAATACCCAGCGCATAGCCCGCCTGGGTCAGCATCGGCACCATGCCAACCGCGCCGATGCTGGCGTTAAACTGCTTGCTGATGATATCCAGCATCGGCTGGCTGTAGTAAATCGACGCGACGCTGAGTCCGGCACCGGCGGCCAGCGTAAATACCAGCGGCGCAGAGAGCGGTTCATTTTGAGTCTGGGTCTGTATGGCTGACATGCTGTAATCCTCATCATTTCGTCCTGCCATTAAAGCGCATTGCGGTTATACGCGGTAGACTGATATCAGGCAAAACCGTTATGCGTGGTGCGTATGAATAACCCAAACAGCAGCGATCGCATCGATCTGATGCAGACGTTTATCCGTATTGTCGAGAGCGGCAGCTTATCCGCCGCCGCCGCGCAGCTCGGCACGACGCAACCCACCGTCAGCCGCCGATTGCAGACCCTGGAGCAGCGGCTGGGCCTCAAGCTTATCCTGCGCACCACCCATGCGCTGAAGCTTACCGATGATGGCGAGTGCTGCTACGCCCAGGCGCGGCAGCTGCTGGCGACCTGGCATGCGCTGGAAGATGAGCTGACCGGGGCCAGCGATGACCCGGTCGGTACGCTGCGGGTTCGCGCCCCACACGCCTTTGGTCAGGATCAGCTGATCGCCCCGCTGGTGGACTATCTGCACCGTTATCCCCGGCTCAATATTGAGTGGATGCTGAATGACCGCACGCCCGACTTTATGGCAGAGAATGTGGACTGTGCCATTCAGGTCGGCGCGCCAACCGATCCTTCGGTGGTGGCGATACTGCTGGCAGAAGTGCCGCGTATTGTGGTGGCCGCCCCGCACCTGCTGGCGCAGCAGCCGCCGATAGAGCGGGTTGAACAGCTGCGCGATCTGCCGTGGCTGGCGCTGACCAGTTTTTACCGTAACGAAGTGGCGTTGCAGAAGATTGACGACGGCCAGCCGGTAAACCTGGCGATTACGCCCCGGCTGAGCAGCGACAGTTTATATGCGGTGCGTAAAGCGGCATTGGCTGGGATGGGAGCCGCGATTGTCTCGTCATGGGCAGTGCAGGAAGATCTGGCGGATGGCAGCCTGGTTCAGCTGATGCCCGCATGGCAGGCACCGCCGCTGCCGGTGTGGCTGACCTATCCCTGGGCGAGTTACTACCCGGCCAGGCTGCAACACTTTTTTGCCATGATCAAAGAGGTGATGCCGCAGCTGGCGGGCACGCGTCCGGCCTCACAGCCAGCGGGTCGTTCAGGGAGAACAGAGCGGAAAGGGTAAAGCAGGCGCCCGCCTCAGCGGGCCGCCAGAGAGGTTACTTCGGTTTTTTATCGCTGCGCGACATCTGATCCAGCCAGCCCATCACAAAGGCGGAGAGCACAAAGGTCAGGTGGATAATCACGTACCACATCAGCTTGTCGTTTTCGACGTTGCGCGCTTCCATAAATACCCGCAGCAGGTGAATCGAGGAGATGGCGACAATGGAGGCGGCGACTTTGTTTTTCAGCGAGCCGGAGTCCATCTTGCCCAGCCAGCTCAGCTTCTCTTTATCTTCGTCGATATCGAGCTTAGAGATGAAATTCTCATAACCCGATAGCATCACCATCACCAGCAGGCCGCCAACCAGCGTCATATCCACCAGCGACAGCAGCAGCAGGATCAGATCGTTTTCCGCAATGCTGAAAATGTTGGGCAGCAGGTGGAAAATTTCCTGGAAAAATTTAATGGTCAGCGCCAGCAATCCCAGCGAAAGTCCAATGTAAACCGGGGCCAGCAACCAGCGCGATGCATACATCAGGTTTTCGGTAAAACGTTCCATACAATCCCACGAATAATCAAACAGGTCCGGGAGTATAACCGATCAACTGTGAAGTTATTTCAGCCCTTCGTCAGAAATTTCAGGGACCGGCGGCAGCGGCAGCGAGAGACGAAATGCCGCGCCGCCTTCGGCCCTGTTCTCTGCCCAGATCTGACCGCCGTGGCTTTCGATAATGGTTTTACAGATTGCCAGACCCAGCCCGACGCCCGGCACCGCCGACTCTTTGTCGCCCCGCCAGAATTTATCGAATATCCGGCTTAAATCGTCTTCGGCAATGCCCGGTCCGCTATCCCAGACAGAGATCTCCAGCCGTGACGCCGCACGCCAGGCGCGAATGCCGCGTGGTGCGCTGTTACCGGCATACTTCAGGCTGTTCTCAATCAGGTTGGTGAAGACCCGCTCCAGCAGCGTGCTGTCGCCTTTGATCAGCACGATGTCGTCCGGCAGATCGAGCCGGACCTCATGCCCTTTCAGCGACGGTGCCATGCTGCTCAGCGCCCCGCCGACCACCTCTTCCAGCGCCAGCCACTCCTCACGCAGGTTGAGGCCGCCCGACTGAATGCGCGCCATATCCAGCATGTTGCTCACCAGCCGGATGGTGCTCAGCGTCTGCTCGCGGATCTGACTCGCCTGCGGCACATATTTTGAGTTGTCGCTGGCCAGGTCGAGCATCAGCATTTCCGCCTGACCAAACAGCACGGTCAGTGGGGTGCGCAGGTCGTGAGACAGCGCCGACAGCAGCGCATTGCGCAGCTGTTCACGCTCCGCCGAGAGCCGGGACGCCGCCTCGCTATGCGACAGCGCCATCCGTTCCAGTGCGTTAGCAATCAGCACCGTAAAGGTTTCCACCAGCCGCTGCTGCTCGGGGATCATCAGCTGACGCAGGTTCTGCGGCTCCACCACCAGCAAACCCCGGCAGTGCGCGCCACTTTTCAGCGGCAGGATCTGATAAGGCACCGCCGGTAAGGTATCGGTGCCCGCACCCGCAGGCTGGCCTTTGCTGTAACTCCATTTAGCAATCGCGCGATCCGGCTCGCTGGCCGGTAACGCATCGCCCACCGGTTGCAGTTCGCCCTGCTCATCCGGCAGCAGCAGCAGGCAGCGCGCCTGTAACGTGGCATCCAGCACCCGCTGGCTGGTGGCGGCGATATCCTGCGGCGTTAACGCACTGCCCAGCGATTTCGCCATCTCATAGAGCTGGCGCGCCCGCTGCTCGCGGTAGCGCGCCACCCGCGCCTGATAACGCACGCCTGCCGTGAGATTGCCGACGATTACGCCTACCGCCAGCATCACGCCAAAGGTCACCAGATATTGCAGATCGGAGACCGCCACCGTGCCGGTGGGGGCAACAAAGAAGAGATCAAAGGCGACGATATTCATCACCGTGGCGATCACCGACGGCCAGCGGCCATAGCGCAGCGCCACGATCACCACCGCCAGCAGATAGATCATCACGCAGTTGGCGGGATCGAAACCGATCAGCACCGACTGCCCGGCGGCGGTTACAAGGATACAGAGCACCAGCGCCATCATTACGCCGCGCAGCTGAATACGCCATTTTTCGCTGGTGACGCGGCCATCCGGCAGCGGATGCGGCGCATCCTTCAGCGGCTCATCCAGCGCCACCACCAGCAGGTCGAGATCCGGCCCCAGCTGGCCGAGCCGTTCGGCAAAACTGTCACGCCGCCAGCGACGCAGCGGGCGACGACCCGTGACAATTTTGCCCAGATTGTGCGCGCGGGCGTAACCCAGTACCGCTTCGGCTTCATCCGGCTCAGAGAGGGTCGCGGTTTCCGCGCCCAGCTCCTGCGCCAGCTGTAATGTGCGCAGAATAGCCCGTCGCCGCGCTTCCGGCAGCCGGTGCAGCCGGGGTGTTTCGACATAGACCGCGTGCCATTCACTGCCGAGCCGTGCCGCCAGTCGGGCGGCGGTGCGCACCAGCTTTTCACTGCCGCTGTCGTCGCCAATGCAGAGCAGAATGGCGTCGCGGGTGTGCCAGACGCGCTCCCGTCCCTGCTGATCGCGCCAGGCGCGCATCTGATCATCCACCCGATCGGCGGTGCGACGCAGGGCCAGCTCACGCAGGGCGAACAGGTTACCTTTGCGGAAAAAGTTTTCGATAGCGCGTTCCGCGCGGTCGCCAATATAGACTTTGCCCTCTTTCAGCCGCTGCCGCAGATCGTCGGGCGGCAGATCGACCAGCACCACTTCGTCGGCGCTGTCGAAAAAGGGATCGGGCACGGTTTCGCGCACCTGAATGCCGGTGACGCCGCCCACCACATCGTTGAGGCTCTCAAGATGCTGCACGTTAACGGTGGTCAGTACATCGATGCCCGCTTCCAGCAGCTCCTCAATATCCTGCCAGCGCTTGGGATGGCGCGAGCCCTGCACGTTGGTGTGCGCCAGCTCATCCATCAGGATCACCGCCGGATGGCGAGCCAGCGCGGCATCAAGATCAAACTCCGCATGACGCGAGCGGCCGGTTGCGCGACGCGGTAGCAGAGTTAACCCTGTCAGCAGCTGTGCGGTTTCCGGCCGGTCATGGGTCTCTACCACGCCGATTAAGACATCCAGACCCTGCGCACGCAGCCGCTGTGCCTCCTGCAGCATGGCGTAGGTTTTACCCACGCCAGCACAGGCACCAAAGTAAATTTTCAGCTGCCCGCGATGAGTCTCGCGGTTAGCCTGCAGCAGCGCGTCGGGATCGGGACGCTGGGGTTCGTGGTTCATCGCTTCCTTTACACCATTACAGTTCGTTGAGCGCCATATTCAGCTGCAACACGTTGAGGGTCGGTGTGCCAAGAAATGGCAGCAGCGGACGATGCGTCATCTTATCAATCAGCGCCTCGACCTGCGGCAACGGCAACTGGCGGCTGGCGGCGATACGCGGGGCCTGCCAAAGGGCGGCCTGTGGCGAAATATCCGGATCCAGCCCGCTGGCTGAGGCGGTGACCAGTTCAACCGGGACGGCGGCCGGTGCCTGCGGATTGGCGGCCCGCAGCGCAGCGACGCGATCGGCTACCGCTTTGTCCAGCGCCGGGTTGCTGGCGGCCAGATTACTGCCCCCTGAGGCCAGCGGATTATAAGGTTTATCGCCACTGGCTGAAGGGCGGCCCCAGAAATAGTTGGGCTGGGTAAAGTTCTGGCCAATCAGCGCCGATCCGCGCGCCACGCCATCCTCCTCCAGCAGCGAGCCGCTGGACTGGGACGGAAACAGCCACTGCGCCAGACCGGTGGTGAGCAAAGGATAAACCACGCCGGTAACAAGCGTAAGCAGCAACAACAGTAAAATTGCCGGACGTAACTGACTCATTTTTCTCTCCTCAGGCCATGCCTGAAAACACTAACAGCAGATCGATCGCTTTGATGCCGACAAACGGCACCAGCAGGCCACCCAGACCGTAAATCAGCAGGTTGCGGCGCAGCAGCGCAGCAGCGCTCAGTGGGCGGTAGCTGACGCCTTTCAGGGCCAGCGGGATCAGGAAGACAATCACCAGAGCGTTAAAGATCACCGCCGACAGAATCGCACTGGCTGGCGAGTGCAGGTGCATCACGTTAAGCATGTTGAGCTGCGGATAGGTCGCCGCAAACGCCGCCGGAATGATGGCGAAATATTTCGCCACGTCGTTGGCGATACTGAAGGTGGTCAGCGAACCGCGCGTCATCAGCATCTGTTTACCAATGTGCACCACTTCAAGCAGCTTGGTCGGGTTCGAGTCGAGATCGACCATGTTGCCCGCCTCTTTCGCCGCCTGGGTACCGGAGTTCATCGCTACCGCCACATCCGCCTGCGCCAGTGCAGGCGCATCGTTGGTGCCGTCGCCGGTCATCGCCACTAAACGTCCTTCCGCCTGATACTGGCGGATCAGCGCCAGCTTGGCTTCCGGCGTGGCCTCTGACAGGAAGTCATCCACGCCCGCTTCCGCTGCAATCGCTGCGGCCGTCAGCGGGTTATCGCCGGTGATCATCACCGTTTTGATACCCATTTTGCGCAGTTCGGCAAAGCGCTCTTTGATGCCGCCTTTGACGATATCTTTCAGCGCCACCACGCCCAGCACGTTTGCGCCCTCTGACACTACCAGCGGCGTGCCGCCACTGCGTGCCACCTCTTCCACCTGCGCATTGACCTCGGCCGGGAAACGGCCATGGTTCGCTTCGATGTGGCGTCGTACCGCATCGACCGCGCCTTTGCGGATCAGTCGATCCTGCACGTTCACGCCGCTCATGCGGGTCTGCGCAGAGAACGGAATAAAGCTGGCACCCATGCTGCTGAGATCGCGCTCACGCAGATTAAATCGCTGTTTCGCCAGCACCACGATGCTGCGCCCTTCCGGCGTCTCATCGGCCAGCGAGGCGAGCTGTGCGGCGTCGGCCAGTTGCTCTTCACTGACGCCCGGCGCGGGCAGGAACTGGGTCGCCTGACGGTTACCCAGCGTGATGGTGCCGGTTTTGTCCAGCATTAGCACATCCACATCGCCCGCGGCTTCTACCGCACGCCCGCTGGTCGCAATGACGTTAGCACCAAGCATCCGGCTCATCCCCGCCACGCCAATCGCCGACAGTAAGCCGCCGATGGTGGTCGGGATCAGACAGACCAGCAGCGCCACCAGCACCGTGATGCTGACCGGCGTTCCGCCCCATGCCGAGAACGGCCAGAGTGTCACGGTCGCCAGCAGGAACACGATGGTCAGTGACACCAGCAGGATGGTCAGGGCGATCTCATTCGGGGTTTTACGGCGTTTCGCGCCTTCCACCATGGCGATCATCCGGTCAAGGAAGGTTTCGCCCGGGTTGGCGCTACAGGTGATCACCAGCCAGTCAGAGAGAATGCGGGTACCGCCGGTGACGGAGGCGAAGTCACCGCCCGACTCGCGGATCACCGGTGCGGACTCACCGGTAATGGCGCTCTCATCCACCGAGGCACCGCCCTCCATCACTTCACCGTCGCAGGGGATGATGTCGCCCGCTTCCACCAGCACGGCATCGCCTTTGCGCAGCTCATCGGCACTGACCTGCTTCCACTCGGCGCCATAGCGCGCCGCTGAGAGTTTTTTGGCAAAGCTGGTTTTTTTCACCCCTTTCAGGCTGCTGGCCTGGGCCTTACTGCGCCCTTCTGCCAGCGCCTCCGCCAGGTTGGCGAACAGCACGGTGAACCAGAGCCAGACCGCAATCGCACCGGTAAAGCTGGCGCTGCCGCTGATCCGGCCGGTCAGCATCGCCAGCGCCAGCAGCGAGGTCAGAATGCTGCCGAGGTAGACCACAAACATCACCGGGTTACGGAACTGCACCCGGGGATCGAGCTTTTTCACTGCATCCCAGGCCGAGGTACGCAGCAATGCTGCGTCAAATAACGCCTGTTGTTGACGACTCATGAGGATTGTCCCTGAACAAGTTGCAGATGCTCAGCCACCGGGCCCAGCGCCAGAGCAGGAATAAAGGTCAGTGCACCCACCAGCAGCACCGTGCCGATCAGCAGTCCGATAAACAGCGGACCGTGGGTTGGCAGCGTGCCGTTACCCACCGGCTGCACTTTTTTCACCGCCATCGCACCGGCAATCGCCATCACCGGAATGATGATGCCGAAGCGGCCCAGCAACATGCAGGCAGCCAGTAGCAGGTTCCAGAACGGCGTGTTAGCACTCAGTCCGGCAAAGGCGCTGCCGTTGTTGTTGGCCGCCGAGGAGACCGCGTAGAGCACTTCGCTGAAGCCGTGAATGCCGGGATTGGCCATGGCACTGCGTCCGGCGTCGGTCATCATCGCCAGTGCAGTACCGATCAGCACCAGCGCCGGTGTGACCAGAATCGCCAGCGCGGTCATCTTCATCTCCCACACATCGATTTTTTTACCGAGGAATTCCGGAGTACGACCGATCATCAGCCCGGCGATAAACACCGCCAGCAGCACAAACAGCAGCATGCCGTAGAGACCGGCACCGACGCCGCCAAACACCACTTCGCCCAGTTGCATCAGCCACATCGGCACCATGCCACCCAGCGCGGTAAAGGAGTCGTGCATGGCATTCACCGCACCGCAGGAGGCGGCGGTAGTGATAACCGCGAACAGGCTGCTGTTAAGAATGCCAAAGCGCGTCTCTTTACCTTCCATGTTGATGGCGCTGTCAGCACCCAGCTGGAGGAAGTGCGGGTTGCCCTGCAGTTCGGCCCACATGACGACCGAGACCGCCGCCACAAACATCAGCGTCATCGCCCACAGCAGCATGTGGCCCTGACGACGGTCACGCACGCTTTCGCCAAACGCGAAGCAGAGCGCCGCCGGGATCAGGAAGATGCTCAGCATCTGCACCAGGTTAGTCAGCACCGTCGGGTTTTCAAATGGATGTGAGGAGTTGGCGTTAAAGAAGCCGCCACCGTTGGTGCCCAGCATTTTGATCGCTTCCTGCGACGCCACCGGTCCCATCGACAGCGTCTGCTGCACGCCTTCCAGCGTGGAGAAACTGTGATAAGCCGCGAAGTTCTGGATACTGCCCTGGCTGACAAAGAACAGCGCCATCAGCAGGCTGATCGGCAGTAAGACATAGAGCGTGATGCGCGTCAGGTCGCGCCAGGCGTTACCCAGGGTCGCAGAGCTGCGATTAGCAAAGCCACGGATCAGCGCAAATGCCACGGCGATACCGGTCGCGGCTGAGAGGAAATTCTGCACCGTCAGGCCCACCATCTGACTGAAATAGCTCAGGGTGCTTTCGCCGCTGTAGGATTGCCAGTTGGTGTTGGTGACGAAGCTCACGGCGGTGTTCAGCGCCAGATGCCAGCTCAGGCCAGGCAGCTGCTGCGGATTCAGCGGCAGCGCGCCCTGCATCAGCAATATTGCCAGCAGCACCACGAAACCCAGCGCATTAAACAGCAGAATCGCCAGCAGGTAGTGCGGCCAGCGCATGTCCGATTGTTGCGCGCCCAGCAGTCGCCACAGCGGCGCTTCCAGGCGGGCAAACACCGGCTTGTCAGCCACTAACGACGCCAGACCCCGTCCGAGCGGCTGCGCCAGCACCATCAGCAGCAGCAGATAAAATGCGATGAGTAAAAAAGCATTGGCCGCCATCAGAAGGCCTCCGCATTTAACAGGGCATAGATCAGATAGCCCAGTAACAACACCACCAGCACAATGCCGGTTATTACGCCCACGCTCACAGGAACCTCCAGAGGATTGGATTTATGGCTTAGCTTGCGCGGAGGCGTATAAAGAAGGGGTTAAAATGCAGCGGGCGGGCGTAAAAATAGTGTAAAAATGGCGAAAAATCAGGCGACTTCCAGCGCCCAGATACGATTGAGATCGACGTTACCCCACAGCGTGCTGTCCTCTGCGCCCACAATGCTGTCGGTGCAGAAGCTGTCGCCGAGGTCGAGCTCTTCCGGTTTCACTTCACGCTGGGCGTGCAGCGACCAGAAGACATGTACGCAGGGACGCATCAGCGATTTTTCGCCCGCTTTCACCACCAGCGCCACCCGGCCGGAAGCCAGACGCACCAGCGATCCCACCGGATAGATGCCGATGGTCCGCACGAAGGTGTGCAGCAAGGCAGGGTCGAAATGGCCGCGCCAGCTCAGCATCTGGTGCATCGCCTCGGCGGGTGTCCAGCCGTTGCGATAGGAGCGGGTCGAGGTCACGGCATCATAGACATCACACACCGCCGCCATGCGGGCGTAGAACGAAATCGCCTCGCCTTTCAGGCGGTGCGGATAGCCGCTGCCATCATATTTTTCATGATGATGCAGGGTGATATCGAGCAGATCGTCATCGGCGTCAGCTTCTATCAGCATCTGCGCACCGACCACCGGATGCTCACGCATCACCCTGAACTCCTCTTCAGTCAGCTTGCCCGCTTTGTTCAGGATCGCCAGCGGCACGGCCGCTTTGCCGACATCATGCAGTAAACCGCCCATGCCCACCCGACGCAGTTCCTGCTCATCCAGCCCGAGTTTTTTACCCAGCGCAATCATCAGCCCGCAGACCGCCATGGAGTGCAGGTAGGTGTAATCATCATGATTTTTCAGGCGCGCCACACTCAGCATGGCGGAGGGTTCACGCGTGATCGATCCGGCGATTTCATCCACCAGGTCCATCATATAATCGAGCTTCAGGCCGTTACCCAGCCGCGCTTCGTTGAACATTGCCAGCACTTTCGGTTTGCCCTGCAAAAAGATCTGCTGTGCCTGATCCAGTTCCTGGAAAAACGGGGTGCGGCCAATGGTTCTCTTCGCGACCGTGGAGGCGATCGGCGCCTGCACCGATCGATCGAGGTCGATCCAGAGCTGGCGGATCCCTTCAGTGCGAAGCATGGCAATTTGTCGGGGATCGGTGATCAGCATCTCATTATGAATGCGCTGGTCTTTTATCCACCAGACCTCCAGCTTGTGGATAAACATCCCTGGGCGCAATTCATCAATGGTAATCAGCTTTATCACGCTATCACTCCTTAATATCAGCGGGTGGTAAGGTGATATCGGCAGCCGGACAAATTTTCTTCAGGCTGTTTTGTGCGAAGGTGAGGGTCTGGTGAGTGGTCAGAGGAGAGGCGTCCTGCCTCGCCCCTGTTTCAGCAGGGAGTTAAGACGCCGCGGTGGTTACACTACCCGGGTCAGCACCGGCTCACCACGGGCAAATGCCAGCATATTCTCAAAGACCAGGTCAGCCATCGCCGCCATGGTTTCGCGGGTGCTGCTGGCGATATGCGGCGTAATCACTACATTGTCGCGCTGGCGCAGTGCGTCAGGCACCTGCGGCTCCTGTTCAAACACATCCAGCCCGGCACCGGCGATCTGCCCGGTTTCCAGCGCATCCACCAGCGCCTGCTGATCCACCACGCTGCCGCGCGCAATGTTAATCAGATAGCCCTGTGCTCCCAGCGCCTGCAGCACTTCCGCATTGATAATGTGGCGCGTCGCGGCACCGCCCGGCAGGGTCAGCACCAGGAAATCGGCCTGCTGCGCCAGCGCCACCAGGCTCTCATGACGGGTGTAGGGCACATCGGGGCGTGAACGCGGGTTGTAATAGTGAATCGCCATATCAAACGCCTGCGCGCGCCTTGCCACCGCCTGACCGATATTGCCCAGCCCGACGATACCGCACACCTTGCCACCGATTTTGCTGCTCAGCGGAAAGCGGCCCTGCAACCAGTGACCGGCGCGTGTGAAGCGATCGGCTTCGCTGATGCGGCGCGCCACATCCAGCAGCAGCGCCATCCCCAGATCGGCGACGCAATCATTGAGCACTTCTGGCGTGTTGGTCACCACAATGCCGCGCGACCGGGCGGCTTCCGTATCAATGCTGTCATAACCGACGCCGTTACTGCAGATGGCTTTCAGGTTTGGCAACGCGGCGATCAGCGCGGCCGGTGCGCCCATCACCGCGTTGCCGCTGGTGACCAGCATGTCGATATCTGCGCCCTGCTCAGCCAGAAAGGCTGTCTCATCTTCCGCCTCCCACAGCCGGAACGCGGTGAACGTCTTTTCAATGTTCTCTATCAGCTGCGGCGGCAGAAACCTCCCTTTGATCAGCACATTACATTGCTTTAATGCCATCTTCTTTCTCCTGATTGTTATAGGATGCCGGGCGATCGCTCTCTTCACCAACGCGTTCAATCGGTCCCATCACCAGCAGGAACAGCAGGGCCGCTACCACGCAGTGTGCCGCCACAAACGCCAGCCCGATGCTGTAGCTGCCGGTCAGACCGACGATGATGCCGAACAGCAGCGGCGTGGTGAAACCGGCAATATTGCCGATGCCGTTAAAAATGGAGCCGGCCAGTCCCACCGCCTCTTTGGGTGCGGTGTCGCTGATCACCGTCCAGGTACCTGCACCGGCCGCTATGCCTTTACCGAAAAAGGCGAAGGACATAATCGCGATAATGCCGCTATTGCCCGGAATGATCGCCGCCAGCACCAGACTGGACGCCATCAGCATGCCGACGATATAGGGCGTTTTACGCGCCCTGGAGACGCTCCAGCCCCGGGCGATTAACTTGTCTGACAGGTAGCCGCCGCTGATCCCGCCCAGAAAACCAAACAGCGCCGGGGCAACGGTGGCGAAGCCCGCCTCCATGATGTTCATGCCGCGCGCCTGCACCAGATAGATCGGAAACCAGGTAATAAAGAAGTAGCTGAGCGCGATGATGCAGTACTGACCGAGATAGGCGCACCAGAGCATGCGATTAGTGAGCAGCTTTCTGAACATCGCTTTACTGACCGGTGGCCGCGCTTTCAGCGTCTGCGCCGAGTCGATATCCACCAGCGCACCACCGTCGACGATGTGGCGCAGTTCACTTTCGGACACGCCAGGGTGATTGCGTGGCTCCCGCATCCAGGCAGCCCAGACAAACACCGCCAGCAGGCCGATGCCCCCCAGCACAAAGAACGGCCACTCCCAGCCAAAGCGCGACACCAGCCAGCCTGACAGCGGCGAGAAGATGGCGACGGCAAAATATTGCGCCGAGCTGAACAGCGATGAAGCCCGTCCCCGCTCTGCGCCAGGGAACCACATAATCACCACGCGCGCATTGGCGGGAAAGCTGGGTGCCTCTATCAATCCCAGCATAAAACGCAGACCAAACATCAGCATCAGCGCGCCGGTCATGCCGCTGGAGAACTCGCCAACGAATCCCATCGCCAGCGTCGAGACTGACCAGAGCGCCAGCGTGACGCCATACACTTTTTTTGCCCCAAAGCGGTCAAGAAACAGCCCGCCGGGGATCTGACCGATGACATAGGCCCAGCTGAAAGCAGAGAGGATCAATCCCAGCTGGATCGCTGACAGGCCGAACTCCTCTTTGATCGCCGATCCGGAGATCGAGAGGATCGAACGGTCGGCATAAGCCACAACCGACAGAAAGAGGATCAGGCAGAGGATCCAGATGCGCACATGAGACGTCCGGTGAGTCGTTTGGTCTTTAAGCATGAGCTGAATTCCTTAAAAAGCGGCAGGTTGCGCCACGAGGTTTTTTTCAGGAATAACGCTGAGATTTCCCGCTTAAGGAAATATAGATAGGAGGCTAACTATGGATCATTGTGCGGATGTTGAGATCGTCAGGCCCGATTCAACGGTTTTCTGACAACCACCACAAAGGCCAGTGCGATGGTGCACAAAAGCGCAAAAAGCCGCGGCTGCCTGCCGCAGAGTGTGCGCCACGTCGAGGATTTCATCGGCGCTGGCAGCTATGACGCGGCGATTTTACGGCAAAGTGTGTCAGCGCTAGCAAGAGTGAAAAGGGCCGGTTGTCAAACCCGGCGACTGTCCATAAGCTGCAAATGATAATCTTTGTCCATTTTTATAATAAATGAAAAATATATTCCACACAGTTAACCTCGGGAGTCTGCAATGAAAAAACGTGCATGGGCAATACTCTGTCTGCTCTCTCTTTCCACGTCGGCGCTGGCAGAGAAAATTGGCGTCTCAATGGCCTGGTTCGACCAGAACTTTCTGACCATTATCCGCCAGTCGATCGAGAAAGAGGCCAAAGCGCGTCAGCTGGATGCGCAGTTTGAAGATGCACGCGGCGACGTGGGCCGTCAGACCGATCAGGTGCAGAGCTTTATCAGTTCCGGGGTGGACGCGATTATCGTCGATCCGGTCGACTCCGCCAGCACCCCTGCCCTGACCAGGCTGGCGCAGCAGGCTCACATTCCGCTGGTCTACGTTAACCGCACTCCGGGCGATAAAACCCTGCCGCCGGGCGTGGTGTTTGTCGGCTCTGACGAACGCGAATCGGGCACGTTGCAGATGGAGGCGCTGGCGAAGCAGGCGGGTTATCGTGGCAGGGTAGCCATTATCATCGGTAACCTCAGCGATGCGGGTGCGCTGCAGCGCACCAAAGATGTCGAGCAGGTGGTGGCAAAGTATCCCGACATGAAAGTGGTGCTGAAGCAGACCGCCAACTATTCGCGTAATGAGGGCATGGATTTAATGCTCAACTGGCTGTCGAACGGGGAAGAGATCGATATTGTCGCCGCCAACAACGACGAAATGGCGATTGGCGCAACCATGGCAATTGCCCAGGCGAAACCGAAAAAAACCATTCTGGTGGGCGGCATTGATGCCACGCCGGATGGCCTGAAAGCCCTGGCAAGCGGCAAACTGGCCGTCACCGTGTTCCAGGATGCCGTAGGCCAGGGCAAAAAATCGGTCGAGGTGGCGCAGCAGATGATCAAAGGGGAAAAAGTCGATTCCCACCAGTGGATCCCGTTTGAACTGGTGACGCAGCAGAACATGCAGCAATACAGCAATAAAAATCCGTAATGCAAAGCGGAGCGGCAGCGCTGCCGCTCCGGTTATGACTTTCCGTGCAGCAGTTTCGCCATCATCACCACATCGCGCAGCTGACCGTCGCGCAGGGCGGCCTGGCGCATCAATCCTTCACGCTCAAAGCCCAGCCGCTCATAGAGCCGCAGCGCCCGTTCGTTGTCGTGAAACACCTCCAGCTCCATACGCGTAATCCCCAGCCAGTTACGGGAATAGTCGAGCGCGGTGCGGATCAGGCGCTCACCGACGCCGCGACCGGCGTAATCGGGATGCACACCCAGCCCAAAGCTGATGCAGTGGCGGGTGCGCGGCTTATTATCCACAAACAGCGTCAGCTCACCGGCCAGCACGCCCTCGATCTCCGCGACAAAGGCGATAAACCCTTCGGCATCCATTCTGGCGATTTTTTTCTCCCAGGTGGCAACGCTGGGAAACGGCAGCTGCAGCGTCCAGGGATAAACATCGGGATGACTGTAGAGTCGCTGATAGGCGGCGGCATCCTGCGGTTCCCGTGCCCGAATAATGATTTCCATATTTTCTCCTTTTAGCCGAACGGGGTTCATGCACTAAGCTGTAGCTCTTTACCGGACGGAAAGAGTATCGCTATGTTGTATCGCCGTTTTGAGCGTTTTATCAATATATTTCATGACGCGCCCACCGACTCGCCCCCCTCAACGGTCTGGTCGTTTTACCTCTACTATCTGAGGCAGGTCTGGCCGAGTTTCGCGGCACTGCTGGTAGTGGGGCTGGCGTCAGCCCTGATTGAAGTGTCGCTGTTCAGCTATCTGAGCCGCATTATCGATATGGTCAATCACTCCACGCCCGCCAGCCTGTTTCAGGATAACTGGCCGATACTGCTGTGGATGGGGGCGGTGGCGCTGATTCTGCGGCCGATTTTTATCGCCCTGCACGACATGCTGGTGCATCAGAGCATCAGCCCGAGCATGACCAGCATGATCCGCTGGCAGAATCACAACTACGTGCTGCGCCAGAGCCTCAATTTCTTCCAGAATGATTTCGCGGGTCGCATCGCCCAGCGCATTATGCTGACCGGCAGTTCACTGCGCGATTCTGCGGTGCAGCTGGTGGATGCCATCTGGCACGTGCTGATCTACGCGGTAACCTCGCTGGTGCTGTTTGCCGGTGCCGACTGGCGGCTGATGATCCCGCTGATTCTGTGGATGGTGGCCTACAGCGCCTCGCTGCGTTTCTTTGTGCCGCGCGTCAAAGCGCGTTCGGTGGTCTCCTCAGAGTCGCGATCTAAACTGATGGGCACCATAGTTGATGGTTATACCAACATCGCCACCATCAAGCTGTTCGCTCACAGCGATCTGGAACGGCAGTATGCGCGTGAGGCGATTCAGGAGCAGACCGAAAAAACCCAGAACGCTGGCCGCATGGTCACCAGCATGGATCTGACGCTGTCAGCGCTGAACGGCCTGCTGATTGTCTCGACCTCCGGGCTGGCGCTGTGGTTATGGAGCCAGTCGCTGATTAGCGTCGGGGCAATTGCGCTGGCGACCGGTCTGGTGATCCGCCTGGTGAATATGTCCGGCTGGATCATGTGGGTGGTCAACGGCATTTTCGAAAATATTGGTACGGTACAGGATGGCCTGAAAACCATTGCGCAGCCGCTGAGCGTGCAGGATGCACCGCAGGCAAAGCAGCTTAAGGTGACGCGCGGCAACATCCGTTTTGAGGATGTGCGCTTCGATTATGGCGGTGGCCGTCAGGTGATTAACGGCTTTAATCTCGACATCAAACCTGGCGAGAAGATTGGGCTGATTGGTCCCTCGGGCGCCGGTAAATCGACGCTGGTGAACCTGCTGTTGCGCCTCTATGACCTGAACGCGGGGCGGATTGTGATCGACGATCAGGATATCGCCGCTGTGACGCAGGAAAGCCTGCGCAGCCAGATTGGCATGATCACCCAGGACACCTCGCTGCTGCACCGCTCAATCCGTGAAAACCTGCTTTATGGTCGTCCCGACGCCAGCGAAGAGGAGCTGCAGCTTGCGATTCACCGCGCCCGCGCCGATGAGTTTATCCCGCTGCTCTCCGACTCACTGGGCCGCACCGGGCTGGATGCCCACGTGGGAGAGCGCGGCGTGAAACTGTCGGGCGGTCAGCGTCAGCGTGTGGCGATAGCCCGCGTGCTGCTGAAGGATGCGCCGGTTCTGATCATGGATGAGGCCACCTCGGCGCTCGACTCCGAAGTGGAAGCGGCGATTCAGGAGAGCCTGGAGTCACTGATGCAGGGCAAAACCGTTATCGCCATCGCGCACCGCCTGTCGACCATCGCGAAGATGGATCGGCTGGTGGTGCTGGATAAAGGCGGCATTGCCGAGATGGGCAGCCATCACGAACTGCTGGCGCAAAACGGTCTCTATGCCCGGCTGTGGCAGCATCAGACCGGCGGTTTTGTCGGCATCGATTAATCGCCGCGTCGATAGGGTAAGGCGTCGCGTGCTTCTTCCGCCCAGCCGCGCACGCCTTCCCGCTCCTGCACCAGAAAATCTGCCACGGCATCGCGCAGGCCGGGATGCAGCAGATAGTGCCAGGAGTGGGTAATCTGCGGCTCGAAGCCGCGCACCAGCTTGTGCTCGCCCTGCGCGCCTGCATCAAACCGCGTCAGCCCCTCATCAAGGGCCAAATCCATTCCCTGATAGAAACAGGTTTCAAAGTGCAGCCGGTCAAACTCCGCCAGACAGCCCCAGTAGCGGCCATAGAGCGCGTTGCTGTCCCGCAGATAAAACGCCATCGCGGCCGGTTGCTGCTGTAAACGGGCGATCACCACCACAATATTCTGCGGCATGCGTTCCGCCAGCAGGCTGAAAAAGTCACGCGTCAGATAGGGACGCTGACCGCGCACCGCATAGGTGTTGGCGTAACAGGTGTAGACAAAATCCCACTGATCTTCGCGCAGCTGGTAGCCCAGGTAGCGGTCAAACTCAAAGCCGCTCTGCATCACCTGCTCACGCTCTTTACGCAGCTGTTTGCGCTTGCGCGACATCAGCGAATCCAGGAAATCCTGAAAATCGCGGTAGCCACGGTTATGCCAGTGATACTGACAACCGAGCCGGGAGAGCCAGTCGGGCTGATCGGCCAGCAGCTGGTTAGCCTGAGCATCGGTAAAGTTGATATGTGCCCCGCTTAAGCCCTGCTGTAACAGGCTCTCAGGCAGGGCCGACAGCAGTTGCGCAGCGGCAGCGGTTTCACCCAGCAGGCGCGCGCCGCTGACCGGGCTGAAGGGTATCGCGCCCAGCCATTTCGGGTAGTAGCGGATCCCGGCGCGCTGGCTGGCATCCGCCCAGGCGTGATCAAAGACGTACTCGCCCTGTGAATGGCGTTTGCGGTAGCCTGGCAGCGCAGCGCGGGTCACGCCCTCCTCCCGCCACAGCAGATGATCGGGCTGCCAGCCCGCCTCTAACCGCACGCTGCCGCTCTGTTCTAACGTGAGCAGAAAGGCGTGGCGCAAAAACGGCTGGTCATCAGGCAACAGCGCATCCCACTCGGCGGCCGGGATCTCCGCCAGTGACGTCAGGTGAATCAGCGACATGAATTACTCCAGAGAACGTCGGGCAGAGAGTCAGTCAAGCAGGTTTTCCGCGCCAGCGAAAGGGTTAAGGCACGCAAAGTGAAGGCTGCATCAGCGGAGCACAGCTTCTATACTGCGACTTTATCTCCACAGGACACCGCCATGGATCGACTCGATTGTGACCGGATGTTTGTCACGGTGCTGGAAACCGGCAGCTTTTCTGCGGCGGCGTTACGTCTCGGCACCAGCAGCAGTCAGGCTTCCAAGCTGGTTTCAAAGCTGGAGCAGCGGCTCGGCGTTCAGCTGTTTAAACGCAGCACGCGCGCTCTGTCGCCCACCGATGTCGGGCGCAGCTATTATGAGCGGGTCAAAAACCTGCTCGATGCGTTTGAAACGCTGGATGCCAGCGTGCGTGAAAGCGCCACCACGCCTACCGGCAGGCTGAAAATCAGCGCACCCGGCTCCTTTGGTACTGTGGTGTTGTCTGAGGTGCTGGTGGCGTTTGCCCGGCGCTATCCGCTGATTGAACTGGATGTCAGCTTTTCAGACCGGTCCGTCAACATCGTCGATGAAGGTTTTGATATGGCGATCCGTATCGGCACCCTCAGCGACAGCAGCCTGGTCGCGCGCAAGCTGGGTGAGGTGCATGTGCGCATCGCCGCCTCGCCGGTCTATCTTGAGCAGTTTGGCACGCCGCAGCACTGGCGCGAGATGCCCCAGCATCAGTGCATCATCGACACCAATTTTCGCGATCCCTGGCACTGGCCGTTTGCCGGCGGCGACGGCGACGGCAGCAGCGAGATTGTCACCGTACCGGTCCGCGGGCGTCTGCGCTTCGCCAACACCGAAGCCTGCCTGCAGGCCGCGATGGCCGGACTGGGCATTGCGCGGCTGCCCGGTTTTATCGCAGCTCCCGCGCTGCAACGCGGTGAGATTGTCCGGCTGCTGGAGAATTTCGACACGCCACCGCTTGGCCTGTTTGCGGTTTATCCGCCCGCCCGTCATCTGGCACACCGGGCGCGCCTGCTTATCGACTTCCTGGTGAGTCACTTTACCCGTTTTCCGCCCGCGTAATTTATTCCAGAATGGAAGAAATGATTGTCTTTATGACCGGATTATCAGCCGTTTAGTCATCAGTTAAGCTGCTTCTCACATTACAGAGGAGTCGCGCGATGTTAGTAGAAGGCAAATGGAGTAGTGACTGGCACCCGGTGCAGTCGACCGATAAACAGGGCGGATTTGTCCGTCAGACGTCCGGTTTCCGGCATTTTATCAGCAGCGATGGCTCCACTGAATTTGCGGCAGAAGCGGATCGCTACCATCTCTATGTGGCGCTGATCTGTCCGTGGGCGTCGCGCGCGTTAATTGCCCGCAAGCTCAAAGGGCTGGAGTCGCTGATTAGCGTGACGGTGGTTGAACCGCAGCTCGGTGCCCAGGGCTGGCGCTTTGGCCGTTTCCCCGGCGCACAGCAGGACACGCTGAATAACGCGCAGTACCTGCATGAAATCTATACCCGCGTCGCGCCCGATTACACGGGCCGGGCCACCGTGCCGGTCTTGTGGGACAAGAAAACCGGCACCATCGTCAGCAACGAGTCCGCTGACATTGTGCGTATGTTCAACAGCGGCTTTGGCGATCTGGCCGATAACCGCATCGACCTCTATCCCGCCGCGCTGCGCCCTGAGATTGATGCGCTGAATGAGAGTCTCTATCCGCGTCTGAATAACGGCGTTTACCGCGCCGGGTTCGCGACGACACCAATCAGCTATCAGCAGGCCTTTAACGACGTCTTCAGCCAGCTCGACGAACTGGAAGCCCTGCTCAGCGATGGTCGCACCTTCCTGCTGGGTGAACGGCTGACTGAAACCGATATTCGCCTGTTCGTCACCCTGATTCGCTTTGACGTCGCCTATCATGGCCTGTTCAAATGCAACCTGCGCCGCATACGCGACTATACGCTGCTGAATCGCTATCTTAAGAGCATGCTGTCAGTCTCCGGCGTGCGTGAGACGGTCAACATCGATCATATCAAACAGGGTTACTACTCGATCAAGGCACTGAACCCGAACGGGATCGTTCCGGCAGGCCCGGATCTGAGTGAATACGGCCTATAAAGGAGCAATAATGGCAAAAGCACTGGTGATTTTTCTGCATGGCGTAGGCAGTAACGGCGACGATCTGGCACCGATTGGCCGTCACTGGGCGACGCTGTTGCCGGATGTGATTTTTGCCTCACCCAACGCCCCAGAACGTTTTGCCGCCGGTTTTGGCTGGCAGTGGTTCAGCCTGGAGGAGGTGACGCCAGAGAACCGGCCAGGTCGGGTACGGGCCGCGCGGGCGGCGTTTGACGCGACCCTCAGCGACGTTATCGCACAGCACGGCTTCGCCGACCGCTGGCAGGATGTGGTGCTGGTCGGCTTTTCACAGGGATCGATCATGGCGCTGGATGCGCTGGCATCTGGCCGTTATCCGCTGGCGGGCGTGGTCGCCTTTTCGGGTCGTCTGGCGGTTGACGGTGAACTGACGCCACAGCCTCATTTGCCCGCGCTGCTGATCCACGGCCAGGCCGATGAGGTGATCCCGTGGCAGGAGAGCGAATCTGCCGCAGCACGACTCAGGGCCGCATTGGTGCCGGTAGAAGCGCGATTTGAACCCGCCACCGGCCACACCATATCCGCTCAGGGTGCCATGCACGCCGCCGCGTTTATCGGGCAGTGCTTACAGGATTAACCCCAGCAGCGCTTTAATGCCTGCCAGGCATGACGGGCAGCAACCTCAGGCGGCAGGCGTTTCAGCGCATCATTAAAGACTTCAATGCCCACTGGTCCCTGATAGCCCGCGCTTTTGAGCTTATCGACAAAGCGTTCAATGTCGATAATGCCATCGCCGGGCAGCAGACGCTGGTGCTTCGCCATCGCCATCAGGCTCTGTTTATCCTGCGCAGGCATGGCGGCCATATCACACAGCTGCACTTCATAGATGCGATCGGCCGGAATGCCGTCCAGCTGTGAAGCGTCGCCACCCAGTGCGCAGATATGAAACAGATCGACCACCAGCCCGATATTGGGCTGATCGAGCCGCTGCAATCGCTGCCACGCCAGTGGCAGCGTGTTATCCACGCTGCACCAGGCCATCGGCTCATACATAATACGCATGTTGTAGCGCGCAGCTTCAGAGGCCATCCAGCGCAGGTCATCATCAATCTGGTCGGCGCAGCAATCCTCGCGGGTGCTGGCCGGCGCCTGAATGGTGTCGCAGCCCAGCGCCTGGGCAATCTGAATAAACTGGCGCAGCTCTTCGCGCTTCTGTCCGCGCAACGCGCTGGGTGCCCCGGTAAAATCACGCAGCACCTGGAGATTAGTAAAGCCAGGTCCCTGCCGGGCAGCGATCTCAGCCAGTGCCGCCGCGCCACCCTCGCACGCCTGGACATCCTCGCGCCAGATCTCCACCTGATCGAAACCGGCGTTACGCGCCGCCTGAAGTTTCTGGCCGGGCTCACCGTTTAACAGCACCAGGTTAAGGAATGTGGGGTTAGTTCGCATTGCTCGGCTCCTTAATCGTCCGGAATAATCGGTGACGTTCAGCTTCTGCGCCCGTTCATGCGGGATGGTCGGGCGTAAAACCTGAAACAGTATCTACCTCTTAAGGAGTATGACAAGCGCCGCTTAGCCGGATCAGCCCAGCATCGTGACCAGTGCGAAACCGGCAAACGCCATCAGCAGCGAGCCGATCACATGCACCAGCGCGCTGGTCATCGCCCAGAGATAGTTCCCTGATTGTAGCAACCCCATTAATTCCGCCGTGAAAGAGGAGAAGGTGGTCAGCCCGCCGCAGAGTCCGGTGACAATCAGCAGTTTCCAGATCGGGTCGATGTCGGGATGGCGAACAAACCAGGCCATCGCGCCGCCGATTATCAGACCGCCGATCAGATTTACCAGCAGCGTGCCCGGCGGCAGATTGGGAAAGAGCGCATTAAAGCGCATCGCAAAAAGCCAGCGCAGTACACAGCCGGCAGAGCCGCCGATCATCACAGCCAATAACGGTTTCAGCATGTCTTGCTCCTGATTGCAGATTAACGCCGGGCTGAGGGGAAAGGCAGAGATAAACTGCGCCTGACACCTCAGCTCCCGCGAAAGGATTGAGTGTCAGGCGTCATCAGCCGGTGTTAAGCCCACCGGCGGTTGGGAAAGGTGGCACGCCATCACCTTGAGCCGGTGATAATACGACGGCCGTTTCAGGCTGGCAACAGTGAGGTCATGGCGGCTTAAAACCTTGACGCGCACGCCACAGACGGAGTAATGCTGACGGTTTACAGCCTGTTGCGGAGACCCTATGCGTACCCTGATTTTTGATACCGATATCGGCGTGGATGACGCCTTTGCGCTGGCCTATGCGGCGCGGACGCAGCGTCTGCTTGGGATTACCACGGTCTTTGGCAACGTGGCGGTGGGTCAGGCGGTGAAAAACGCCCGACTGTTTTGCGGGAAAATGACGATTAACGCGGAGGTCTATCGCGGCTGTTCACGACCGCTGGCGCTGCCACCCTCTGCGCCCGCGAGACTGCACGGTGAAGATGGGCTGGGCGATGCGTTTGATAATGCCTGCAGCGATCAGGCACCGGGCGCGGTGCAGTTTATTATCGACAGCGTGCGGGCGCAGCCGCATCAGATCACCCTGGTGGCGATTGGTCCGCTGACCAATATCGCCACGGCCATTAATCAGGCGCCGGATATTATTCCGCTGGTGAAAGAGCTGGTGATCATGGGCGGCGCATTTGGCACCGATGGGCATAGTGGCAATGTGACGCCCTTCAGCGAATTTAATATCTGGAAAGATCCGCATGCTGCCGATCAGGTGCTCGCCTCAGCGCTGAACGTGGTGGTGATCCCGCTGGATGTCACGCACAAGGTGCTGATCAGCGGCGATGAGGTTCAGCGTCTGAATCAGCCGGTGCTGAGTGCGATCTGTCGCCCTTACCTGGCTTACAGTCTGGAGAAAGAGGGATTCGAGGGTATGGCGCTGCATGACACCCTGGCGGTGGCGTGGCTCACTCTGCCACAGGCATTTACCCTGACCGAAAGCCCGCTGCGGGTGATCACGGAGGGCATCGCCTGCGGTCAGACGGTGCGTAAGCTGAGCGCGCTGGCATCCCGTCAGGATCCCTTTAACGGCCTGCCCGCCCAACGCATCGCACTTGGCGTGGATGCTGATGCGGTGCGGGCGCACTTCTTTCAGACCCTCACCGCGCCCTGAACCACGCGAACCGACTGGCCGCGTTACCGATCGAAATGAATCACGCCTTTGATCAGCTCGCGGTTGTTGATGATTTGCGCCTCAAAGGTTTCATCCAGCGTGGAGAAGGCCAGATGGTGATTCAGCATCATTTCGGCGCGCAGCTGGCCGCTGGCCATCAGCGCACGCACCCGATCGAAATCTTCACGGGTGGCGTTGCGGCTGCCCATCAGGGTGGTCTCTTTTTTATGGAATTCACTGTCCGGGATCACCAGATCGCCTTTGTGCAGGCCGACATAAACAATAGTGCCGCCGTGCCGCATCAGGTTGACCGCATTGTTCATCGCCGCCGGGCTGCCGGTGGCGTCGATCACCTTCAGCGCCAGACGGCCACCAAACTGCTCGCGCAGCGCGCTGTAAAACGCTTCATCAGCCGGATTCAGTGCCGCCAGACCGAGCTGGTCAGCAACATGCTGGCGACGAAATTCGCTGGTATCCGCCACCACCACCTGCGCGCCGCTGGCGGCGGCGATAGCGGCAACACCCAGCCCAATCGGTCCGGCACCCACCACCAGCACCTGCTCATCCGCCACAATTGCGGCACGACGCACCGCATGGGCGCTGATGGCAAAGGGCTCAATCAGCGCAGCCGCTTCCGGCGCGACATCATCCACCGCCAGCAGCGTGCTGACTGGCACGCTTAAGTAGTCGCAGAACCCGCCATCCTGATGCACACCAATCACTGAGATCTGCTCACAGCAGTTGGTCTTGCCGCTCTGGCAGGCGTCACAGCGCAGGCAGGAGATATAGGGCATTAACGCCACCCGCTGGCCCGGCTGAAAGCCCGCGGCGTCCTGACCCGGCGCCACCACTTCCGCGCAGATTTCATGGCCCAGCACCCGTGGATAGCTGAAGAATGGCTGATTACCGGACCAGGCGTGGATGTCGGTGCCGCAGATTCCCGCGGTGAGGATTTTAATCAGTACCTCGCCAGCGGCGGGCGTGGGGATATCGCGGGTGGTCCATACCATCTTACGTGGTTCAGCGATGACCAGTGCTTTCATTGTTGTCATGGTGATTCTCCGGTTGTCCTGCAGGCAGTTATGGCGAATCCTGCACGCGCTGCGGTGTTCGTTTGCGGGAAGTGTGAAGCACCGCGATTTTTTTGGGCTTTGAATGGTTTTTAATGCATAAAAAACCGGAGAGTGAGATGAGCCGCAGCCAGAATTTGCGCCAGAACGTCATCAACCAGATGCTGGAAAGCATCGCTCAGCGCCATATTCGTTCACCGCTGCCGCCCCAGGCGGCACTGGCGGAAATGTTCAATATCAGCCGGACTACAGTGCGCCACACCCTGCACTATCTGCATCAGTGCGGCGTGCTGGATAAGGTGGATGAAACCTGGGTTATCGTGCGCGATCCGCGAGAAGATGACGGTTTTAGCGCGTTAACGCCGCCGATTGAGCAGCAGGCCAGCCACTTTGAGCAGATGTTTTTTAATATGATTAATCAGCGGCAGCTGGTGCCCGGCGATACCTTCAGCGAGCTGCAACTGGCGCAGCAGGTGAAAGTCAGTCCGGTGGTGGTGCGCGAATTCCTGCTGCGCTTTATGCGCTATGACCTGCTGGAGCCGGTCAGACGCGGCCAGTGGCGGATGAAAAAATTCACCCAGGATTACGCCGAGAAGCTGTTTGAACTGCGCGAGATGCTGGAAACCCACGCCCTGAGCCGCTTCCTGAATCTGCCCGCAGGTGACGAGCGCTGGGTTCAGGCGCGGGATCTGCTGGATCGTCACCGATCGATGCGCGACACCATCGCCAGTAACTATCGCCACTTTGCCGCGCTGGATCGTCAGATGCATTCGCTGATTTTATCCGCCGCCAACAACCCATTTTTCAATCAGTCGCTGGAGATTATCTCTGTGATCTTTCACTCGCATTATCAGTGGGATGAGAGCGACCTCAAGCAGCGAAATATTGTGGCGCTGGAGGAGCATATGGCGATTCTGACCGCGCTGATTGGCCGTCAGGATGTCGACGCCCTCTGTGCATTACATAACCATCTGGCAACCGCTAAAACCTCAATGGTGCGCTCAATCGGTCAGTACAATTAAAAACCGATTAAAAACCACAAAGCATTAGCTCCCGCACGATTCAGAAACATCTTTGCAACATCCTTAACCCTTTGCTCTTAGTCTCGACTGCAACGTCACGGCGGCCTTTTGCCGCTGCGCGCAGACCCCTTCTCACCATAACGATAAGTACCCAGTTTCGGGAGAGTGCAATGGAAAAGACTTCAGTAACCGGCCGCGACAGCGCAGCTGGCGACACGCCATCAGACCAGGATTTCGTGCCGATGCGTAGCGACGTGGTGCGTTCACCGCGTATCCGCAAGATCCAGATCACGGCGATGCTGTTGTTGCTGTTCGCCGCCATCATCAACTATCTGGATCGCAGCTCGCTGTCGGTCGCGAATATGACCATCCGCGAGGAGATGGGGCTGAGCGCCACCGAAATCGGCTTCCTGCTCTCCGCCTTTTCGCTGGCTTACGGCCTGGCGCAACTGCCGTGCGGCGCGCTGCTGGATCGTAAAGGGCCGCGCATTATGCTCGGCATTGGCATGTTTATCTGGTCGCTGTTTCAGGCCGCCTCTGGCCTGGTGCATAACTTTACCCAGTTCATCCTGGTGCGTATCGGCCTGGGCATTGGTGAAGCGCCGATGAACCCGTGCGGCGTGAAAGTGATCAACGACTGGTTCAACATTAAAGATCGCGGCATGCCGATGGGGATGTTCAATGCGGCTTCGATGATTGGACTGTCGGTGGCTCCGCCGATTCTGGCGGCGATGATGCTGGTGATGGGCTGGCGTGGCATGTTTGTCACGATCGGTATCCTCGGCATGTTCCTCGCCATCGGCTGGTATATGATCTACCGTGACCGCGACAACAATACCCTGAGCGCTGAAGAGATCCACTATTTACAGGCGGGCAGCGTTGCCTCGCGTAAAGAGCCGATCAGCTTTAAAGAGTGGCGCGGCCTGTTTAAGCAGCGCACCATGTGGGGCATGATGATTGGCTTCAGCGGCATCAACTATACCGCCTGGCTCTATATCGCCTGGCTGCCGGGCTATCTGCAGTCGACCTATCATCTCGATCTTAAAAGTACCGGCCTGCTGGCGGCGATTCCGTTCCTGTTCGGTGCGGCGGGCATGCTGCTGAATGGCTATGTGGTCGACTCGCTGGTACGTCGCGGCTTTAACGCGGTGAAAACCCGCAAAGTCTGCATCGTCAGCGGGATGCTGCTGTCCGCCGGCTTTACCGCCGTGGTGACCCGCGCGACCGACACCACCAGCGCCGTAACGCTGATTGGGATGGCGTTGTTCTGTATCCACTTCGCCGGAACGTCGTGCTGGGGATTGATCCACGCCAACGTCACCGCCCGTATGACAGCGTCTGTCGGCAGCATCCAGAACTTCGCCAGCTTTATCTTCGCCTCGTTCGCGCCGGTCATCACCGGCTGGGTGCTCGACACCACCAAATCGTTCAGCATGGCGCTGATGATTTGTGCCTGCGTGACGCTGGTTGGCGCACTCGCCTACCTGCTGCTGGTGCGCCAGCCGATCACCGACGGCGAATAATCACGACTGACGGCGCGACTGCTACGTCAGCGCCGTCAGGGTGACCCCATGTTTTGCACCATAACGCTGAATACCCGTCATCACCTTCTCCGCGCTCAGCGCGGGTGGTGGTGGCAACAGCGGTGCCCGTTCACGCAATGCCGAGTCGAAGCGGGCAAACGTTGCGAAATCACGCGGGAAACGTTCCTCATCCACGCCAATCAATACGCCTTCATCACGTGCATGGGAGAGCAGCGCCCGCCAGCGATCAATCTCCGCCAGACCGATACTGTCGGTGCCGTGAGAAAAGAGCATCATGTCGATGTTGCGGAACGGCGGCTGTTTTTCCAGGAAGCGTTGCAGGGCCGCGGCCGAAGGCTCGGTGCAAAAGACCAGCCAGAACGGGATGGCGTGCTGATGCATGCTGCACCACGGGTCCATCAGCAGGAAGCTGTCCACCGTCAGCCGGGTCGGTAAAATTCCCGCCGCCAGATACCAGTCGCGGTAGATCTCTGCCACCACATAGCTCATCGCCTCTGGGTCTTCGTAACGAATCTCCATCAACTTCCAGTTCTGAGCTTCCGCCAGTTTTTTCAGCGGCGAAATCAGGTAACCATCCAGTCCCCACTCCGCTTCCGGCACGTGGTCAGTAATGGCGGGCGGCGTCCAGCGCTCACGATCGATGCCATAGCGTGCCAGATATTCCGCCACCCGCGGGCCGCCCTGTAAGTACTCTTTTTCGGTTGCGCCGCCGAGCGCACCAAACTGGAAAAACGAGCGATCGCTGGTGCGTGTTACCGGCCACTGTCGGGTACAGTGATTGATAAACAGCGTTGATCCGGCGGGCAGACTTCCCATCAGAAATTCGTTGAAGGCCAGCGGCAGTTCGCGCAGTTTCAGCCGGAAGTAGCGCATCTGATCGAGCATCAGCCGATCCTGATTCGGGTCCTGCATATGGTGCACCGCCAGCCGGGGCCAGGCAGCCAGCAGCGCGGCAGCAATCTCTTTGCCCTGCTCAAAGCTGGTCTGTGCGTCATCGGGATCGTTATTTGCGGCCCGCACCGGGCAAAGAAAAGTCTGGGGCAACCAGGGCACACCCATCGCCGCCGCCAGATGCACCAGTGCACCATTCGATGAACCGATAAAGGCCGCCGGATAATCCTGTTGCGGGTATTCACTCACCATCCATTCGGCGATCCCTTCCACATCCAGTTCACCCGCCTGGCGCAGGCTGATGCCTTCTGCCATGCCGCCCAGCGCATAGCCCCACTCACGCAGCCCGGTCGGTAGACGGTTCAGTGAGGGCAACAGGCGATCCAGCGTCGGTGACTGGCTGGGGCTGGCAAAGGGGCGGTCGTGCAGCGCATTGGCCAGCGCAAGCAGCATGGCGGCAGCAGAGTCAAAGCGGGCAATCCCTCTTGGTGGTTTACTCATGTTGATCCTCCTGCTGGATACGTGCCAGGAACGGGCGGATGGCGTGACAGAAACTCCACGGGTAGACGTAGTGCAAAGTGTGCGTCCCGTCGCGTAATGTCACTCGTTCGCTGCGCGGCATCAGGGCGGCGAGTTCATCCAGCCAGCGGGCCGGACAGACGGGATCGCGCGAGCCCCGCAGCAGTAACGTGGGTGCGTTAATGTAAGTAAGGCGATGCTCAATGCGGTCACGCATCATGGCGCGCATGGTGCCGAAGGCGCGCCGCAGGCCCGCTTTGGCGTAATCAATTCGGGCCAGTGGCCCCGGTGGACGACGTGATTCCAGCCGGCCATTACGCCAGTCGCGCCAGAGCTGACGCGGCAGACTGCGGGCATGACGATCGACCGTCGGCCCCTGCAGCACCAGTCCCGCCACAGCCTGTGGATGTTTCACCGCCAGCGCGGCCAGAATCTGGCAGCCAAACGAATTGCCGACCCAGATAGCACGCTGGAAACCGTTATGCTGTAGCCACAGCCACAGCGCATCCGCCAGCTGATCCACCGACATGATCGGCGCAGAAGGGGGCAGTGTGCTGGCGCCAAAACCGGGCAGATCCGGCACCAGCACGTGATAGTCGCGCCCCAGCGCCAGCGCCAGTGGCTCCATCGCCCGGCCCGACATCACCAGACCGTGGATCAGCACGACCGGCAGTCCCTGATCCTCATTGGGCGTAACGCGGGTAAACATGCGCCAGTCACCAATCTGCTGATAATAACCGGCCAGACCGGCGTGATGACTGTGCGGCGACACCGGCGGCGTCTCCTTAAGCTGCCGCCAGCTTTTCATGCCCCATAACGTGGCCGCCACACCCAATCCAATACCTGCCACAATCGCTGCCTGTTTTCGTCGATGCTTCTGGATCATCCGCTGCTCCTGGTTTGGGGAGAATAATTCAGTGTAGGTCGGGATCAGACAGCAGGCGGGTTATCCGCGTGATGGTGTGAAAAAGTATGGGGTTTCGCCTAAGAAGACGCTGGCTTTGCGGGTGATGAACTCTGGCGGGGGATGTGTCTGATGTAAGCGGGAAGGCAATGACGGCAGTGAATGATGTGTGTACGTTGTGAGCGAGAAGCGGACATAAGAGATATAATTAATCCGGTGAATGACGCCATTAAAAGGGAGAAAGGATGGCAATCGATCACAACGGTTTTATTGCCCTGCCAGAAACCAATAAATTGCAGCCAGAGTTCCGGAATATTGTTGCACAGGTCGAGGCAAAGCTAATCCAAAGTTTTCCTGAGCTTATACATAGCCTTTATTTGTATGGCAGTGTGGCTGAAGGCCGGGCAAAAATCGGGAAGTCCGATCTGGATATGACAGTCATATTTAGCGTTGATCCCGGCGAAGTGGCTAAAGTGCAACTTACTGAAATCCAGCGCAAACTTGAAAAAAATAATCCTGTTGTCAGTAAAATCGATTTTGATTGTGGCCTGTTACAACAGGTAGTGCATCCGGATAATCTGCTTAGCTGGGGATACTGGCTCAAACATCACTGTGTCTGCGTTTACGGAGAGGACCTGAGTCAACGATTCCAGTCATTTAAACCTTCAAAAGAAATCGCGGTAGCAGTGAATGGCGACTTCCTGCCGGTGCTGGAAAAATTAATAACTCAAATGCAGTTATCTGCTGACGAAAATAAAAAGTTGCAGCTACAGCGTGCTGCTGCACGAAAGGCAATCAGAGCAACCAATATTCTTCGCAGTGAACATGACAAACAGTGGCCTGAAACACTCGAGGAGTATCGCTTTACATTCAATGCCCGATATCCAGCGTTAGCAAAAGAAATGGATGACTTGCTGGCAATCAGTAATACGCCTCAGGGGAGCATCGCTGATTTCAAAAAGCGCGTTATGGCTTTTGCCCGATGGCTTAACGTCACATTTCATCACGGGCAGGGCTTATGAAGAGAGGATTAACTTCGGGATGGACGAATAAACACGGAGCAGGTTAACGGATCAGAGATAATACGAATTTCAGGCAATAAAAAACCCGCACTGGGCGGGTTTATTTTATTATCAGCAGAGCTTATCTGCTCAGACTTATGTCTTCATCGCTATTGTAGGCGTCGCTGATAATGAGCGCGGCTTACAGCGCTGTGACGTTGCCAGCTGCAGGGCCTTTAGCGCCATTTTCAATGGTGAAGGAGACTTTCTGACCTTCATCAAGCGTTTTGTAGTTATCACCCTGGATAGCAGAGAAATGTACGAATACATCTTTGCTGCCGTCATCGGGAGTGATAAAGCCAAAACCTTTATCTGAATTAAACCATTTTACTAAACCAGTCATTTTGTCAGACATAGATATTTCCTTAATCGATTAGCCACTAAGAGCGGCGAAGATGGCCTGTAGTTAGAGATTTACTTATTGGGCACTTAGGAGGAGGCTCTCGAAGAAGGATATCTGTGGATAACACTTGAACTGAGGACTACTTTACTAAAACTGCTTTCATAAGGTCTGTGTTCCAAACCGATGACGCATTAAGACATAGCGATAATAATTTAGCAATGTATATGTTTATTTATTTTAACCATTTAAACGCTCAGATGGCTGAATGGCTGTTTTATTTTGGCTGCTCAGGAAGAGCTTCAGGCTCCGCTATGTGCGAAGAGGAGCAGGCTAACCCCGTCATAACAATGGTGCCGATTTAACGTTGATGCTTAACAATAAACAGAGCCAGTTAAGTCACATCGCGGGAAACTCTCCGCACGGCCAATGAAGGGGTTTCCTCGCCCTCCTCATCTGTGAGCTTTACCTGCTGCATATCGTACGCCCGGCTCTTCGGTATCTTTCATCCTGATACCGGTCAGTATCTGAACGACCTGCCCACCCTGCATCTGAAATGCTGGAGGTTTGCCACCCGCCACCATTCTGGCGCAGCCGTCGCCTGCCGCGATGAGCGAGAAGCGGGCTAAATCACACCCGGGCGCCCGTAATGGGCATGCTGACTGTCTCAGTGACCGTGAACGGTCAATCCTACGAGCCGGATAACAACAGGACGGACAACCAGGATGCAAAAGAAAGCCGCTGGCATGGCGACCTGGTAAGCATTCATCACATTTGTCATGTAATGAGGCCCCATTCCGAATTCGGCTAACGTGATGACCAGACTCATCAGGAACGCCATGATGATCGCCATATAAAACGCAAATATGTAAGGTGCCGTGCGCACCGGCAGGCGGGTTCGTAAGGTTTTTTTTGTTGCAGCATCAGTCATCTGAATATCCTGTTTAACAAAAGTGGACGAAACTGCGGCTAACTTAACAAGCTTATGCGGGGGGTTGTAGAGCGGTTATGCTTTAATCATTATTAAGTAAAAGTGACGAATAAACGGTTGAGGATGCGATGGACGTTTTAGGGTTGATTAGCACTTTTATCCGCGTGGTGGAAAACGGCAGTATTGCAGCGGCGGCACGCGCTAAAGGTATGAGTCCGGCAGCAGTCAGCCAGAGTCTTTCCCGTCTTGAAGCGCATCTGGGCGTGCGACTGCTATCGCGCACCACCCGCAGCATGACCTTAACGGAAAACGGTAAACGCTATTTCGAGAAAGTCCGTCACATCCCACATGATATCGAACTCGCCTCGCAGGCTGCTGCGAATGAAACCAAACCGCAGGGGCCACTTTGTATCGCCACAACAGCCGCGTTTGGTCGGTACGTTCTGGCTCCCCTTATGCCCGCTTTCAAAGCGTCCTTCCCCGATATAGATATTGAACTGATCAGTACCGATCGCAACGTCGATCATCGCCTGGAAGGCGTCGATGTCAGTATCCGCATCGAAGCACAGCTGAATGATCAACTGATCGCCAGAAAAATTGCATCGCTACCCTTTATATTCTGTGCGGCTCCGGCTTACCTTGATCGCGCTGGCACGCCTCAGACGCCTGGAGAACTTAGCCAGCACGCCTGTCTGGTTTTCCGCTATCCCACCGACAGACGGTTTCTGCCATGGACGTTTATGGTCAACGGACAGCCTGTTAATGCAAAACTCAACCCCAGTTTTATCAGCGATGATATTGATATCATCGCCAGAATAGCCGTAAACGGCGGCGGCATTGCCCGTCTGGCAAGCTTTGTAGCTCAGCCACTGATAGACAGCGGTCTGTTAAGGTCTTTGTCCTGGTCAGGTCACAGTGGCGAGAGCACCATTGAGTCCCTGCCGATGAATATCTATGCCTGTGTCACCGAACGTTCGGCACTGAATTCGAAAGTACGGACATTTATTGAATTTTTGGCCGATGCGCTTTAAGACAGGAGCGTTTTTGCCGGGCGAAAATTGTCTGTACTTTTCGGCTTATCCACCCGCAAAGATAACCCTCCGCCACCGGTCGTGGTGATACGAAAAGCGGCCCTTTTGGTAATGTGCAGAAGGAATATAAGCACGCTTTGAGAAGGGGTTTAACGCGGTGAGAGTGGGATTAAAAAGTATCTGGCAGTCAGTAAAAACTGCCAGAATTGAGGAATAAAAAGTCGTTATCAGTCACTAATTCTAATGACGATTTTGCCAAATGCACCACGGGAGAGGTGCCGGAAGGCTTCAACCGCCTCATTAAAGCTGTAAACCTGTTCAATGACGGGTTTGATATTATGTTTATTGAGGAACGGATTCATCCGATCAAACGAGGAGCGTGGTGCAACCGCAATACCCCGGATCTTTGTCTGACGGAAAATTAACGGCATCAAATCAAGTTGTGCTGTCTGGCCGGTCAGAAATCCTACCTGAGCAATCGTACCGGCAACTTTTGTCGCAGCAATTGACTGATTGATGCCATTGCCCCCGGCGACATCTATCGTTACGTCAGCGCCTTTACCATCAGTCATTTCAAGCACTTTTCTTTCCCACTCAGGGTATTTTTTATAGTTAATTCCTTCATCGGCTCCCAGTGATTTAATGCGTTCAAGGTTTGCATCGTTACTGGAGGTGGCAATGACACGTGCACCATAGGCATGCGCTATCTGAGCAGCGAAGACCGATACACCACCGGTTCCCTGTACGAGCACGGTCTGACCGGGTTGCAGATTGCCGATATCCATTAGCGAGTACCATGCCGTAAGTGCAGCGATGGGAAGTGTAGAGGCTTCTTCATCTGTCATGCTGTCAGGCGCTTTAACTGCGCTGTCCTCATGAATGATCATGTACTCAGCCAGCCCACCGGGTAACGGCATTCCAATACACCATGCTGGCTCATCGGCTGCAGGTTCACCCTCTAACCAGCGTGAATAGAGATGCGAGTTAACGCGATCACCCGTGCTAAAACGGGATACACCCTGTCCCGTGGCAACAACGGTGCCCGTGGCATCCGAGACAGGAATCAGTGGCTTTGGAACCAGATGAGGCTCATAGAAGCCCTCTACTATTGCCTTATCCCTGAAGTTCAGAGACACCGCGCCAACTTTAACCAGAAGTTCACCCGGACCGGGTACAGGCGTTTCCACCTCTTCAAGCTTTAAGTTTTCAAGGCCAAAATCTTTCAGTAACCATGCTTTCATTTTGTCATTTCCCATGTGTATGCATCGAATAGGGTGATGATAAAAAAAGCAGGCGGGCGTAAAAAGCCACGTAAAAGGACTTCAGTGTTACTGCAGGAGAAACAATCGGAATGAGATATAATCCGCAATACACTATTTCGGCAGGAATATTTTTTGTGGAGTTAAATGATGCGCTCGAACATGCTGGAATTGATGGATATTTTTGTTCACGTCGTTGAATTCCGTAGTTTCACCCGGGCCGCTGACGCCTTGCAGCTGCATCGCCCTGCGGTCAGTAAGTCCGTACAACAGCTGGAAGACAAGCTTGGCGTTAAGCTATTGCACCGCACCACGCGCAGTCTGAGTGTGACCGTTGAAGGGGAAGAAATTTATCAGCGGGCTAAAACGCTGCTGAGTGATGCCAGCGATATAATGGCTTCTTACTCTTCAAATCAGCGACCTCGTGGCCAGCTGCGCATTGATGTTCCACTGGCGCTGGCACACAGTATCCTGATCCCACAATTAAGCGAGTTTCAGGCTTTATATCCTGAAATTGAAATAGTCTTAACCGCTTCAGATCGCCTGACCAATTTAATTACAGAGGGTGTCGACTGTGTTATTCGTCTCGGTGAGCTTGCTGATTCGAATTTTATTTCGCGCAGAATGGGCAGCCTGCAGATGGTCACCTGTGCAGCACCCTCTTATCTGGATAAATATGGCACTCCTTTAACGCCTGATGACCTTAAAGACCATAAAGCCATTTATTTTTTTAATGAACACAGTCGGGACATTCAGGAATGGAAATTCGTTATGAACGGCGAAATTGTTTCACGGCATCCGGGAAGCAGCGTACGAGTTAACAATTCTGACGTACTTCTTTCCTGTGGCGTGGCGGGCCTCGGCATGCTTCACGCATTATATACGGCATTAAAGCCCTGCCTCGAAACAGGCCAGCTGAAGGAAGTATTATCGGGTTATGCGACAGTGACGAAACCGGTTTCAATACTCTACCCTGACAGACGCTATCTTCCGCCTAAGGTCCGGGTCTTTATCGAATGGTTTACTGAAGTATTCAGGAAGAATGATCAGTGTTAAACGTGAATCTTAGCTTCGGCACAGGCACTCCCGTGACCCATTAAAAGTGCGTGTTTCCTGTTTAAGGTATGCCGCCATTTTGTCTGGCATCCGGAAATCTCCCGGGCAGATTAGATCACTGCAGCAACGTCCGTTTCTGGCTCAAAGTGGCGCATAACGGCAATCAGAAGGAGAGGGGTAGCAATAAACAGGATGCACCAGAAGTGCGAAAGCGCGGGTTTAAATCAGCAGAAGCAGAAAAGGTGATAATCACAGGTCGATCCCTGACCGCGATTATCGAGGGTTTCTTGCGGGGTGCTTAGTACATGGCACCCGGCGGTACGTGTTTGAACGTCTCAACGTAAGCGCGGAACACGTGTTTAAAAATACGTTTCATGGAACACCTGATTCAAATTTAGTTGAACATATACCGAAAAAGTATAGCTCCTGTGCGTTTTAACAGCAAATAAATTTGAACCAGATCACAAAAATGACGGTTTTATGTGCAAAAGCCCTACGCGGTGTAGCCGAGATGCTGCAACAGAATGGTGGAGCCGACAGCTATCAGCACTACTCCACCCAGCACTTCCGCCCATTTGCCCAGGACCGGACCAATAAAGCGCCCGACTAATACGCCAGTCGTCGCCATCACCGTAGTGGCTGCACCAATGGTCAGCGCGGTAGTAATGATGTTCACCTGCAGGAAAGCCAGACCCACACCGACAGCCAGCGCATCCAGGCTGGTCGCTACCGCGGTGGTAGCCAGTACCATAAAGCCATGGCTTTGCGGGGCTTCACAGGGCTCTGCGACGGCAGTCTGACGGAAGCCTTCCATCATCATGCGGCCACCCAGAAACGCCAGCAGAATGAAGGCAACCCAGTGATCCCACGCCATGATGTAACGGCTGGCGGCCAGGCCAAGCGCCCAGCCAATCAGCGGCGTCAGCGCTTCAATTGAGCCGAAAATCAGACCGGTACGCAGCGCTTCTTTAAAACCGGGACGATGCAATGTGGCACCTTTGCCCAGAGCAGCAGCAAACGCGTCCATCGACATGCCCAGCGCAAGAATTAAAGTGGCAATAAAGGTCATGATTTATTCACCTGGGGCGAAAAAGCGGCAATTCACGCTGAATTCACCACACAAAGTGTTCAGTTATGAAAAAGTGGGCGCAGTCTATCATGCAAACCCAAAGATAAAAAGACAGTAAAATCAGGGATTTAAGTATAGCAAAGGCTATAACTCTTATCATCCGCTATGAATCGCGCTAAGTCGATGGTAGCAAAGCATTTTCTGACCATTTTTCTGGCCATGCAGCATGCCGGATGCGCACGAAGCAGCGCGCCACCATTGAACCGTGTCGCCGTTTACCGGAAAATGCCGGGCTGATAAATATGGGATACCGGTTATGAATAACCCTTTTGAAACGTTGATCGTGCCTGGTGGCATTTTACTGCTGGGCTTTCTCTCGGCGCTGCTGCTGCCCGCGCCCGCCTTTAGCGTGACGGTGGCGCAGCATCTGTTGCAGATGTTGCATTTGCAGGACCTGAATCAGCTCTATACGGTGGTGTTTTGCGTCTGGTTTTTGCTGCTGGGCGCACTGGAGTTTTTTGTGATCCGTTTTGTCTGGCGTCGCTGGTTCAGGGGCTGACAGCAGGATACGCATCGACCAGCGCCTTTAGCCGTTCGGCACTGCACGCATAACCTTCACGTGGCAGATGTGCCGCCCCCAGCAGCAGGCCCGCACAGCGCTGATCCGCCTGCTGATACCAGATCGACAGCGGCGACGGCGCCATGCCCCACTCCACCGCCTGCTGCGCAATCACCTGATCCGGTGAACCGGCGGGTAAACGAACAATCACCGCCAGCCCGGCGCGTTGCAGGTCAGGAAAGTGAGGATGCAGCGCCGCGATCATCTGCTCCAGCCGCTCATGATAGACGCGCTTCATCCGCCGCAGATGCCGCATAAAGTGGCCATCCCGCAGAAATTCCGCCACCGCATTATGCAGCAATCCGGAGGAGGCAGGCGAAAGCAACGCGCAGACCTCGCCGAACCGGGCCGTCAGAGCGGGTGGCACCACCATAAAACCGAGCCGCAGTTGCGGCGTCAGCGTCTTGCTGAACGTGCCGATGTGCAACACCCGCCCCTGGCTGTCGAGCGCGGCCAGTGCCGGCGCGGCGCGATTGCCGGGCTGAAGCTCGCCGAGATAGTCATCTTCGATAATCCAGCGCTGCGCGCGGCTGGCCCAGTTAAGCAGGGCATGCCGGCGTGCCAGGCTCATCGTCATACCAAGCGGCGCCTGCTGTCCCGGCGTGACCAGCGCAAAAGCGGCATCCGGCGCGCGGGCAATCCCGGCCTCAACCTGCAACCCTTCGGAATCAACCGGCACGGCAACCGGCGTGACGCGCAGCGCTTCAACCGCGCGACGCGCCACCCAGAATCCGGGATCTTCCAGCCATGCTGTTTTACCCTGAAAATTCATCACCAGCCCAATCAGTCCCATTGCGCCAGCATAGCCGCTGGTAATAATGATCTGGTCCGCCTGACAGCGCAGGCCGCGTGCCACCGCAAGGTAGGCCACCAGCGCCTGCCGCAACGCTAAGCTGCCGCGGGGATCGGGATAGCTGGCCGGTCTGCTGACCTGCAGGCGCGTCTGACGCTGCAGAATGCGCAGCCAGACTTTGGCCGGGAATGCATCGCTGGCAGGAATGCCCATCTGGAAGGTCAGCGGTGGCGCTTCATACTCCTCTGCACCTTCCAGCAGCTGGCGTTCAGCATCGGCGCTGACCGGTTTTAACGGCGGTAATGGGCTGACGAAGGTACCCGCCGCGCCTCTGGCCTGCAGAAACTGACCATCAACCAGCATGTCGTAACTGGCGCGAACGGTGCCACGCGCCACGCCGAGCTGAGCCGCCAGATCGCGACAGGAAGGCAGACGCGCGCCAGGTTGTAAACGTCCTTCACCAATCGCCTGTTCAATCAGCTGACGCAGTTGTTCACTGAGGCCACGTGACGCGCCGCGCTGCAGTGTCAGCGTGGAAAGCGGCGATGGACCAGTCAGACTCTCATTTTTTGGCACTTTATCTGCTCCATTGAAAGGCTGAAAATCGCCTTATCAACCCTGAATGAGGCAATAAGATGAGCGAACGTATCGATTTTCACAGTGCAGCACCGGCGGGCATGAAAGCGCTGGGCGGCGTATACAGCTATCTGGCACAAACCGATCTGCCGCTCACTTTACTGGAACTGCTGTTCCTGCGCATATCGCAGATTAATGGCTGTGCCTACTGTATTGATTTACATACCAAAGCGCTGAATAAAGCGGGCATGGGCTGGGATAAGATCGTACTGACCTCGGTCTGGCAGGAATCCGGTACGCTGTTCAGTGATAAAGAGAAGGCTGCCCTGCACTGGGCTGAATGCCTGACCCTGATTGCTCAGCAGGGTGCGCCAGACGACCGCTATACCGCACTGAAAGCGCACTTCAGTGAAAAAGAGATTGTCGATCTGAACATCGCGATTGGTCTGATGAACACCTACAACCGCATGGCGATAAGTCTGAAAAAGTTGCCCGCCAGCGCCAGTCTGTCATAAGTGAATCCGATGCGTGCGCCGGTGTGCACGCATTTTCAGACTCACAAAAATGTAACATTATTTTTACACAAGCGGCCTTTCAGGCGCTCTGCTCCCGATTCCCGTTATTCCTTACTGCATAATAAATCGCTAAATTTCAGCTAATTAAATAATTCCGCACGGTTCATATCCATTCCGGCGTTGCACCAGCATGGAGCTTTTCAGCAACATGCTATTTTTGTTAAACCACTGACTTCACACTAAAAAACTCCTAATACGCTGCCAGCCCTGATGATTAATTCTTATGCTGAATCATTTCTGCATTTAAAAAATAAACAAATGTTTAATTCAGATGCGAGAATGTTATATTCGGATGACAAAGCATAACGTGCAGTTAACGCGTTATTACCGCTTTAACCCTATACCTGAGACTTAACCTTTGAGAAATAGCGCAACGCGCTCGTAAGAAGCGTGACTATTTCGCCTGCGAAACTGTTGGGCTTCAGGTCAACAGAAGAGGAGATGTCGCCTCATGTGCAATTCAGCTGTAAACCTTGCGCTCGCGATGAGTGCCATGGCAAAGGACACCACTACTACCGCGCAGGAGCGCAAAGACGTTGACGTGCTGCTGATTGGCGCAGGTGTGATGAGCGCTACCCTCGGCGCGTGGCTGCAGGATTTAGAGCCAGACTGGTCCATCGAAATGGTGGAGCGGCTGGATAGCGTGGCCGAAGAGTCGTCCAACGGCTGGAATAACGCGGGCACCGGTCATGCGGCGCTGGCGGAGCTGAACTATACGCCTCAGCAGGCGGATGGCAGCATCGACATCACTAAAGCGGTAACGATCAACGAATCGTTCCAGATTTCCCGCCAGTTCTGGGCTTATCAGGTCCAGAAAGGCAACCTGCGCAACCCTAAAAGCTTTATTCACAGTACGCCGCACATGAGCTTTGTCTGGGGTGACGACAATGTCGACTTCCTGCGCAAGCGCTTTAAGGCGCTGCAGAAAAGCACCCTGTTCCGTGGCATGGCCTACTCCGAAGATCCGCAGCAGATTGCCCGCTGGATCCCGCTGGTGATGAATGGCCGTGACCGCAGCCAGAAAGTGGCCGCGACCTGGACGGAGATGGGCACCGACGTGAACTTCGGTGAAATCACCCGTCAGCTGATCGCCTCGTTAGAGAAGAAAGCGAATTTCCAGCTGCGTCTGCGTCAGGAAGTGCGTGAGCTGAAGCAGCTCGCCGACGGTCGCTGGCAGGTGACGCTGCAGTGTCTGAACAGCGGCACGCGTCGCACACTGACGGCGGGTAGAATATTTATCGGTGCTGGCGGCGCAGCGTTACCGCTGTTGCAGAAGGCTGGCATCCCGGAAGCCAACGGTTACGCTGGTTTCCCGGTGGGCGGTTCATTCCTGGTAACGGAAAATCCGCAGGTCGTCGCGCAGCACATGGCCAAGGTCTATGGCAAAGCCAGCGTCGGTGCGCCGCCGATGTCCGTGCCGCACGTCGACACCCGCGTGCTGGATGGCAAGCAGGTGCTGCTGTTTGGTCCGTTCGCCACCTTCTCGACTAAGTTCCTGAAGCAGGGTTCGCTGATGGATATGTTCACCTCACTGAACAGCAGCAATATGCTGCCGATGGTGAAAGTGGGACTGAAAAGTTTTGATCTGGTGAAATACCTGATGGATCAGGTGCTGCAAAGCGATCGCGACCGGATGGACGCCCTGCGCGCCTATGTGCCGCAGGCGAAGCAGGAGGACTGGCGCTTAGTGACTGCCGGTCAGCGTGTGCAGATCATCAAGAAAGATGAGAAAGAGGGCGCCGTGTTACGCCTGGGCACCGAAGTGGTCGCCTCACAGGATGGCTCGATTTCAGCACTGCTGGGTGCATCGCCTGGCGCCTCTACGGCGGCACCGATCATGCTGGAGCTGCTGCACAAGGTCTGTCCTGAGCAGATGGCTTCGCCGGAATGGCAGAATAAAATCCGTGCGGTGATCCCATCCTGGGGACGTAAGCTGAACGGTGACGTAGCGCTGACAGAGAAAGTGTTAGCCGAAACCAGCCGGATTCTGCAGCTCGACTATTCGCCGGTTACCCCGATGGCGGCAAACGATGAAGGACGGGAAACCGCGTTCGTCGTCGGCAAATAATTCAGCGCCATTGATAAAAAGGCTCCGCACTGCGGGGCCTTTTTTATTGGCCGGTTACCTGGTCGATCCGGGCATTCTCTATTAGGGTTAAGGCATCTTTTAGCTGCACGATCAGGAGGAAACTGCATGTCTTACTCCCCTGCTTCACCGGAATTCACGCTGCTCGACCGCTACTGGCGGGCAGCAAACTACCTCTCCGTCGGACAAATTTACCTGATGGATAACCCGCTGTTGCGTGAGCCACTCAGGCCGGAACACATTAAACCGCGTCTGCTGGGTCACTGGGGCACCACGCCAGGCCTGAATTTTATCTATGCCCACCTCAACCGTGTTATCCGGAAGCAAAACCTGGATATGATCTACATCTGCGGACCAGGACATGGCGGCCCCGGTATGGTGGCGAATACCTGGCTTGAGGGCAGCTACAGCGAGATTTATCCGCACATCACTCAGGATGCGGCAGGCATGCAGCGTCTGTTCAAACAGTTCTCTTTTCCGGGGGGCATTCCCAGTCATGCGGCACCGGAAACGCCTGGCTCGATTAATGAAGGCGGTGAACTGGGCTATTCGCTCTCCCATGCGTTTGGCGCGGCCTTCGATCATCCCGAGCTGGTTGTACCCTGCGTGATTGGCGACGGCGAAGCGGAGACCGGCCCGCTGGCTTCCAGCTGGCACGGCATTAAATTCCTGAATCCTGAACGTGACGGCGCGGTCCTGCCGATTCTGCATCTCAATGGCTACAAAATCGCCAACCCGACGCTGCTGGGTCGCAGCAGCGATGAAGATTTGCACCAGTTGTTCAGTGGCTACGGCTACGAGCCGCTGTTCGTCTGCGGGCATGAGCCTGAAAAAATGCATCCGCTGATGGCGGAGGCGCTGGATAGTGCTTTCAGTAAAATCGCTGCTTATCAGCGCGAGGCGCGTCAGGGCAAAGCCACCACCGGGGTGCCGCGCTGGCCAATGATTATCCTGCGCAGCCCCAAAGGCTGGACCGGCCCCAAAACGGTCGACGGCAAGAAAGTGGAGGATTTCTGGCGGGCGCATCAGGTTCCCGTCGCGGCCTGTCGTGAAGATGAAGGTCATCGCCAGATCCTTGAGACGTGGATGCGGAGTTATCAGCCAGACGACCTGTTTGATGAACAGGGTCGCTTAAAGCCGGAACTGCAGGCGCTGGCACCGGAAGGTGATAAACGCATGGGGTCTTCGCCTTATGCCAATGGCGGCCTGTTGCGCCGTGAGCTGGATGCGCCTGAACTCGCGGAGTTTGCCTGCGATGTCAGCGAGCCAGGCGCACAGATGGCGCAGGCCACTGAGCATCTGGGCCGTTATCTCAGCGTGCTGTTCCAGCGCAACCGCGATAATTTCCGCCTGTTTGGCCCGGATGAAACTGCCTCTAACCGCCTGACGCCGGTCTTCGACGTGACCAGCCGTACCTGGCTGGAACGAACAGAGCCTTACGATGAACAGCTGGCGCGTGATGGCCGGGTGATGGAAATTCTCAGTGAGCATCAGTGTCAGGGCTGGCTTGAGGGCTATCTGCTGACCGGCCGCCACGGGCTGTTTAACTGTTATGAAGCTTTTATTCATATCGTCGATTCGATGTTTAACCAGCACGCCAAGTGGCTGAAAGTCTCGCGTAAACTGGGCTGGCGTAAGCCGATCTCGTCGCTGAACTATCTGCTCTCTTCACACGTCTGGCGACAGGATCACAATGGCTACAGCCATCAGGATCCGGGCTTTATCGATCACGTAGCCAATAAAAAAGCGGACATTGTGCGCATCTATCTGCCGCCCGATGCCAATACGCTGCTGTGGGTTGGCGATCACTGCCTGCGCACCTGGGACCGCATCAATGTGATTGTTGCGGGCAAGCAGCCTGCGCCGCAGTGGCTGGACATGGCGAGTGCGGTAACCCATTGTGAAGCGGGCATGGGCGAGTGGCGCTGGGCGGGCACCACGCCAGAGCATGAGGAGCCGGATGTGGTGATGGCCTGTGCCGGTGATGTGCCGACCATGGAGACGATGGCGGCGGTGGATCTGCTGCGCGGTATGCTGCCCGAACTGCGTATCCGCGTGGTGAACGTGGTCGATCTGCTGGCGCTACAGCCGCAGGATCAGCATCCGCATGGCAAATCTGATGCGGAATTCGACGCGCTGTTTACCCCGGATAAACCGGTGATCTTCGCCTTCCACGGCTATCCGACGCTGATACATCGCCTGACCTATTCGCGAACTAACCACCGCAACTTCCATGTGCGCGGCTTTAATGAAGAGGGAACCACCACCACGCCATTTGATATGACGGTGCTGAACGAGCTTGACCGCTATCATCTGGCGCAGGAGGCGATTCTTCGCGTGCCTGGCCTGGCCGATGCGCATCCTGAGCTGCTGGACGATCTGCAGGAGCGCATCGCTGAGCATCATCGCTATGTGCGTGAACACGGTGAAGATGTGCCGGAGGTGCAGAACTGGAAATGGCCGTCGGCCACAGCACCTGGTGCACCCGATTAAGCGGCCAGCAAGGCGTCGGTCAGCATCCAGATGGTAGTCGCCACCAGCGACAGCGCCATCAGGCTGTTAAATAACTGACGCTTCCAGGCAATCTGCAGATGGCTGCGCAGGCGATCGCCCAGCGCAGCCCAGATCAGAATGCAGGGCAGGTTCAGCAGCATAAAGCCGATCATCACCGTCAGCACGCCGCTGCTGGCGCTGTACAACAGCGCCACATTGGTCGCCATCAGCCAGGCTTTGGGATTGATCGCCTGGAAACAGGCACCGCCCAGCAGCGTCATGGGCTGCGGCTTGCTGCGCACTTCAGGTGCTGCCGCACGGAAAATCTTCCATGACAGCCACAACAGATAGGCACAGCCTGCCAGCGTCAGCGGCAGGCGAATCGCCGCCATCCAGTGCAGTAAGACCTCCAGTGCGACGCCGGCGATCACCGTTTGCAGCGCACAACCTACCAGTATGCCAAACACCATCGGCAGCGTGCGGCGCATGCCGAAATTGACGCCTGAGGTCGCCAGCAGCAGATTGTTCGGGCCTGGCGTAATCGACATGACGGTAACGTAACTGAAGAAAGAGGGATCGAGCATGGTGACTCTCCTGAAAACAGACAGAGTTCTATGCTACGGCGGGAAAAGGGATGGTAACAGTGACACAAAATCACTATTGTTATGGTTACAGTTCCCGTTAACAGCAATTGTACCCATCCAATCCGGAGGCTACTGTGTCCCTTGCTCCCACTTCCGATCAGCCGCTCTATCAGCAGCTGGCAGACAGCTTCGCTGAGGCTATCCATCAGGGCACGCTGAAACCCGGCAAACGTCTGCCGGCGATCCGCCGCGTCGCCCAGTCACATCAGGTCAGTGTCAATACGGTACTGAATGCCTGGCAGTTGCTGGAAGATCGCGGGTTGATTGAGGCGCGTCCCCAGTCGGGCTATTACGTGCGCGGCGTGTTGCCCGCCGTGACCCGTCATGGTCAGCATAAAACCCGGGTACGCGACCCCAGCAGCGGCAAGCTCGACCTGATCGATAAGGTGTTTGCGGCGCAGAACCATCCCGACTACATCAATATTTCCCTGGCCTGCCCCCAGGATAGTGAGCTGTTTCCTGCGGCGCGTATTGCCCGGATTACCGCCTCACTGCTGCGCCGTCATCCGAACATGATTGGGCGCTATGCGCTTCCGCCCGGTAGTGAGCGCTTACGGGAGGAGATTGCGCGACGGGCGCTGCACGCCGGACAGACGCTCACCGCCGATGAGATCACCCTGACCCACGGCTGTATGGAGGCGCTTCAGCTGGCGCTGCGGGCGGTCACGCAGCCCGGCGACTGCGTGGGGCTGGAGTCGCCAACCTACTTTTTCCTCTTCCCGCTGCTGGCTTCACTGGGCCTTAAGGCGCTGGAAATCCCCACCGATCCGCAGCATGGGCTGTCGCTGGATGCGCTGGAGATGCTGCTTCAGGAGCAGCGAATTAAGGCGCTGATTGCGATGCCGAGCGCGCAGAACCCGCTGGGCTGCGGCATGTCGCTGGAGAACAAGAAGCGGCTGGCGAAGTTAGTGAATACTTACCACATTCCGCTGATAGAAGATGGGCTGTATGACGAGTTGCAGTTCGACTGGCCGCTCTCGCCCGCGGTAAAAGCCTTTGATCGCGACGGCTGGGTGATCTACTGCACCAGCTTCACCAAAACTGTGGCGCCCGATTTCCGTATTGGCTGGACCGCCGCTGGCCGTTTTCATGATGCGATTGCCCGACTGAAAGCGGTGTCGTCGATGGCAGAATCCGCCCTGCTCTCTGAAACGCTGGCGGAGTTTCTTGCTTCCGGCGGTTATGACCACCATCTGCGCACGCTGCGTCGTCGCTACGCGGCCAATCTGGATGAGGCGCGGGGACTGATCGCACGCTACTTCCCGGAGGGCACCCGCGCGACGCTGCCGCGCGGTGGCTTCGTCTTCTGGGTCGAGTTACCGGGCGGCGTAAATACCACCGAGATGTTTGATCGGCTGCTGCAGGAGCAGATTTGCGTCACGCCCGGCGCGCTCTATTCGCTGAGCGAGCGCTACAACCATGCACTGCGCCTCTCCTGCTGCTATCCGTTTGATGCGCGCTACAGCTGGGCAATCAGACGCGCGGGCGAAATCGCCTGTGAACTGGCGGGAGTCGCATGCGGCGAGACTCAGGGTGTGCCGTTGCGGCCCCAGACGGTATAGCCGCGGCGTTCAGTCAGGCGTTCGTAATAGGTGCGTACCGCCGGATAATCAGGGTGTTCGAGCGGGGTTTCAAACCAGCGGTTCACCGCCAGGCCAATCGGAATGTCTGCCAGCGTGAAATTACGCCCGGCAACGTAACGACCGGTTTTTTCCAGCTGCTGATTGAGAATGCTCATGGTATGTGCCCAGCCTTTGCTGGCCGCGGCCAGCAGACGTGGATCCTGATGAGCCGGTGAATTTCGCACCAGCGACATAAATGCGTAGCGCCATGAAGTGTTGAGTTCGGTGGACTGCCAGTCCATCCACTGATCGACAGGCGCACGCGTTTGCGGATGATGAGGATAGAGCCACTCGCCACCATAGGCGTTCGCCAGATAGCGCAGGATGGCGTTGGATTCCCACATCACAAAGTCATCATCTTTCAGTACCGGCACCATCGCATTGGGGTTGAGTGCCATGAATTCGGGCAGGTGAGTTGAGCGGAATCCATCGCCCCACTCTTCGCGCTGGTAATCAAGGTCAAGCTCGTCACACAGCCATAATACTTTGCGCACGTTGATTGAGGAGGCGCGTCCCAGGATCGTTAGCATTCACAGTCTCCGGTAAACTCTTTAACTTATTGATAACGCTGTTAGCTGTTATAAGCAATCATCCGGCAGAGAAAAGGCCGCACTGAACCCAATCGCAAGGAGTCATCATGAAGGTCGCGTTTAAGCAAGTCGATGTGTTTACCTCAGCAGCCTTTAATGGCAATCCGCTGGCGGTGATTATGGATGCTCAGGGGTTAAGCGACAGCCAGCTGGCGTCGATTGCCCGCTGGACTAACCTGTCGGAAACCACCTTTGTGCTGCCGCCACAACATGAAGAGGCGGACTACCGGGTGCGTATTTTTACCGTTGAAGGCGAACTGCCGTTTGCCGGTCACCCAACGCTGGGCACCGCACACGCGCTGCTGGAGGCGGGCTGGCCAACCCGTACGCCGGGTGAAATCGTTCAGGAGTGTGGTGTCGGCAACGTGACGGTGAAGATTAATGAGACGGGCGGACTGGCCTTTGCCGCGCCTGCTGCCACCCTGATGCCATGGCAGGATGCGCTGATGAGTAACGCCTTAAACAGCGATGCGTTCGATCTGACGCAAAGCCCGACCGTGGTGGATATGGGTATCCGCTGGCTGCTGGTGCCGATGGTCAGCGCCGAGGCCGTGCTGGCGCTGCAGCCCAATGTCAGCGATTTGCAGCGCCTGATAAAACATGCGGGTGTCTCGGGCGTGATGCCCTTTGGCCGTTTGCCCTCGGGCGAGCATGAACAGTATGAAGTGCGTGGCCTGCTGGTGGAAAATGGCAGCCTGACCGAAGATCCGGTGACCGGCAGCGCCAACGCCTGTCTGGCGCGGTATTTTGCAGCCGCAGGCCATACCATCTCCTATCGCGTGCGTCAGGGTACTGCCCTGCAGCGTGCCGGTCGGGTGAACGTAACCTTTAATGGTGAGACCATCTGGATTGGCGGTAATACGGTAACCGTCATCGATGGCACCATTACGCTGTAAAAGGCGGCGGCGTCGCGGGGTGCTTTCCGCGATGCCGCCAGCGGTTAAATCCCCTGCCCGCCTGAAGCTTCAATACGCTGAGCGGTGATCCAGCCGGTTTCGTCACTGAGGATCGCGCTGATGGCGTCGCCGATATCATCCGGCAGTCCGACCCGGCCCAGCGCCGTGAGCCCGGCAATCTGATTGTTAATCTCGGGAGTATCGCGTACCCGGCCACCGCCAAAGTCGGTCTCTATCGCGCCAGGTGCCAGGATATTGACGCGAATGCGTCGTTCGCCCAGCTCCTTCGCCTGGTAGCGCGTCAGTACTTCCATCGCCCCTTTCATCGACGCATAGGTCGAGGAGCCAGGATAGATCAGCCGGGTCAGACCGCTGGAGATATTCAGGATGCGGCCACCGTCGTTGATCAGCGGCAGCAGCTTCTGGGTCAGGAAGTAAGGCCCTTTGAAATGCACATTAACCAGCGCATCAAATTCCGCCTCGGTAGTGTCGGTAAATGGCTTGTAGTGTCCGTGTCCGGCGTTGTTCACTAAATAGTCAAAGCGCTCACGCTGCCACTGCTGTTGCAGTGCCTCTTTCACCTGGCCGACAAAGCGATCGAACTGACCGGTTTCGCCGACGTCCAGCGCCAGCGCCACTGCACGTCGTCCCAGCGCCTCGATCTCCTTCACTACCGTCTGCGCCTCATCGGCATGGCTGCGGTAAGTCAGGATAATGTCTGTCCCCCTGGCCGCCAGTTTTAACGCACCATTACGGCCTAAACCGCGGTTTGCACCGGTAATTAACGCCACTTTCTGATTCATCTCTCACACCTGTTGAAAAATTGAACACAGGTTAAGGATATTCGCGAATTATTGATCTATAAACAGTGTTAAATGCGCATCACTGTTTCAATAAAAACAACAATCGGTGAACAACATGGACAAAATTCACGCAATGCAGGTGTTTGTGCGGGTGGCCGAAATGGGCAGTTTTACCCGCGCAGCAGAGAGTTTAGGTGTCCCCAAAGGCAGCGTTTCGCGGCAGATACAGGCGCTGGAGAATCAAATGGCAACACGTTTGCTGCATCGCACCACGCGCCGGGTGCAACTAACCCAGGACGGGTTGGTCTATTACGATCGCTGTCTTGATTTATTGTCGATGATTGACGATATGGACAGCCTGTTCCAGCACGAGCCTGCCTCGCTCAGCGGTAAACTCCGGATTGATATGTCAGTGGCAATGGCCACCAGTTTTATCCTGCCACGGCTGCCGGAATTTTTGCAGCACTACCCCGGCGTAGAGATTGAGCTGAGCAGCAGCGACCGTCAGGTGGATGTGATCCGGGAAGGGTTTGACTGCGTAATCCGCGTCGGCGAACTCAAAGATTCTGGCCTGATTGCGCGAAAAATTGGTACCCATACCTTGATCAACTGCGCCAGCCCTGGCTACCTTTCGCGTTTTGGCATGCCGATCCGGCTGGAAGAGCTGTCGCAGCATGCGATGGTGCATTACAGCCAGCAACTGGGTCAGGCCTCACCGGGTTTTGAATATTTTGATGGCAGGCAGTGTCACTATGTTCACACCGGCGGTGTGGTCACCGTGAACAGCACCGAAACCTATCGCGCCGCCTGTCTGGCGGGGTTAGGCATTATTCAGGTGCCTGCCGCCGGGATTCAGACATTACTGGAAAGAGGCGAGCTGGTAGAAGTGTTGCATCGCTTTCCCGCCAGACCGATGCCGATCCACCTGCTCTATCCGCACCGGCGCAATGTGGCGCGTCGCGTGCGGGTTTTTATGGAGTGGCTGAGTCAGGTGTTACAGGAGTACGTCACCTGAGCGGCTATACTTTGATTTTAATGATAAACAGGACAGTGAAGGTCTATGACAGACAAGCAGGAAAACCCGCAGGATACGCAGCCGCAAAAACCACTTATCGATATTAAAACCGGCAACGAGACGGTTGATCATTCGATAGTGCGCGTGTCGCGTTTTGCCGCCTGGTTTCAGGCGATCCCGGCAGTGGCGCATTTTATTCGCGCCCTTGACCGCTTTAATGATCGGCTCGGCAGCCAGTTTGGCGCGGCCATTACCTATTTCTCTTTTTTATCGCTGATCCCCATTCTGATGGTGTCGTTTGCCGCCGTGGGTTTTGTGCTGGCATCGAACCCGGATCTGCTGACCGATATCATCAACAAAATCGTCAGCAGCATCAGCGACCCGACGCTGGCCACCACGCTGAAGAATACGGTAAATACCGCCATTCAGCAGCGTGCCACCGTGGGTATTACCGGTTTACTGCTGGCGCTCTACTCCGGTCTTAACTGGATGGGTAACCTGCGCGAAGCGATTCGTGCCCAGTCGCGCGACGTGTGGGAACGCAAACCGGATGACAAAGAGAAGATCTGGAAGCGCTATATCCGCGATTTCCTGTCGCTGACCGGTCTGATGCTGGCGCTGGTGATTACGCTGTCGCTGACCTCGGTAGCCGGTTCTGCGCAGGCAATGATCGTCAGCGCACTGGGGCTGGACGGTGTCGACTGGTTACGGCCTGCCCTGACCATTATCGCCACCTCGATTTCCGTTATGGCTAACTATCTGCTGTTCCTGTGGATTTTCTGGATCCTGCCGCGTCATAAGCCGCGTAAGAAAGCGCTGTTCCGCGGCACTCTGCTGGCGGCAATCGGTTTTGAGGTGATCAAGTTTGTGATGACGCTGACGCTGCCCAAGCTGGCGACCTCGCCTTCCGGTGCGGCCTTTGGTTCCGTGCTCGGCCTGATGGCGTTTTTCTACTTCTTCGCCCGTCTGACGCTGTTCTGTGCGGCATGGATCGCCACTGCCAAATATAAAGACGACCCACAAATGCCTGAAGCGGGCAGCGCGTCACGACACAAATCATCGTAATCCGTTAACAGCAGCGGAAAATATTACCTCTCGGCTATTTTTTAACCAGATAACAGGATGAATAGCTGAGGGGTCACTTTTATTTAGCCCTTTCGTAGAGTATCCCGCCAGATATCGTCCGGATTACCCCGGTATCACCCGACATTAGCCGCACCTCAGAAATTATCCTCTTTTTGCCCGCTGAAGCCAGACGCGGCGCGGGTTTTCTTCATTGAATGCGCTCTGGCAGATGCGTAAGATTCTTTGTCTGTATTTACAAATAAGAAACAGTTATGCAAGCCTCCCTCACAGACACGCTCGACAAACAGCAGGATCCCACGCCGGTTAACTCACGCAGTAAAGTGGTGATTGCCTCGCTGGTCGGAACGGCCATCGAGTTCTTCGACTTTTATATTTATGCCACTGCTGCGGTGATTGTTTTCCCGCACATTTTCTTCCCGCAGGGTGATGCCACGGTCGCGACGCTACAGTCGCTGGCCACCTTTGCTATCGCCTTTATCGCGCGTCCGATTGGCTCCGCCGTGTTTGGTCACTTTGGCGATCGCGTGGGTCGCAAAGCCACGCTGGTTGCCTCGCTGCTGACCATGGGGATCTCCACCGTGGTGATTGGTCTGCTGCCCGGCTATGAAACCATCGGCGTGATGGCTCCGCTGCTGCTGGCGCTGGCGCGTTTTGGTCAGGGACTGGGACTGGGTGGTGAATGGGGTGGCGCAGCGCTGCTGGCGACGGAAAATGCCCCGGCGAAGAAGCGTGCGCTTTATGGCTCCTTCCCTCAGTTGGGTGCGCCGATTGGCTTTTTCTTCGCTAACGGCACTTTTCTGCTGCTTTCGTGGCTGCTGACCGACGAGCAGTTTATGCAGTGGGGCTGGCGCGTGCCGTTTATTCTCTCCGCCGTGCTGGTGCTGATTGGCCTGTATGTGCGCGTTTCGCTGCATGAGAGTCCGGTGTTTGCCAAAGTACAGAAAGAGAAGAAGCAGGTTCGGGTGCCCATTGCGGCGCTGCTGAGCAAGCATCTGACCGCCACCATTCTCGGCACCTTTATCATGCTGGCGACCTATACGCTGTTCTATATCATGACCGTCTATTCGATGAGCTACGGCACCACGGCAGCACCGGCCGGTCTGGGTATTCCGCGTAATAGTATGTTGTGGATGCTGATGCTGGCGGTGATTGGCTTTGGAGTGATGGTGCCGATTGCCGGTTTGCTGGCTGACCGTTTTGGTCGCCGCAAGACGATGATTACCATTACGCTGATGATTATCGCGTTTTCGTTCCTGTTCCCGGCGATGCTCGGTTCCGGATCGCAGGCGCTGGTGATGGCGTTTCTGTTGCTGGGTCTGAGCATTATGGGCCTGACCTTTGGTCCGATGGGCGCCCTGCTGCCGGAGCTGTTTCCGACGGAAGTGCGTTATACCGGCGCATCGTTCTCTTATAACCTCTCATCGATTCTGGGTGCCTCTGTTGCGCCTTATATCGCGACCTGGCTAAATGCGCATTATGGTTTGCAGGCGGTAGGGCTTTATCTGGCGTCGATGGCCGTGCTGACGCTGATTGCATTGCTCGCCTGTAAAGAGACGCGTAATCAGACGCTGTATGACGTTTAATCCGGCTGGATGAAGGTCAGTGAAAACCCGGCGGCTGCCGGGTTTTTTTATGGGTTGGATTTAGTGAATAAAGGGCAGCTCAGGGAAGCACATCGGCATTAAGGACTAAACCATCACCTTGACGTTAAAGGGCAGGCTCAGGGAGCATACGCCTTTCGCAAAGACGCAAAAGACGCCATCCATGGCAGGCTCAGCGCGGGAGATTACGCACCTCATCCCTGAGGTGCGCCCGTAAACGGGCCAACGCTTTGCGTTGTTCAAAAAGGCTCCCGGCGTTTTTGTCCATGGCACGCGATGCTTTGCTACAGGCGTATGCTCCCATCACTTTAAGTGGATTAGTTGTCTGTTCGAAAATGCTCAATGGCGTTTAAAGGCGTAGTGATATTGGCAGCAATGAAGAAGCTTAAGGGCACAGGGAACACGGTCAGAAGAGGAAAGCGTCCCGCGCCATGGACGGCGCGGGCCGAGCATGCCATGGATGGCGGGTTTTGCGTCTTTCCGACCTGACCGTATTCCATGTGCCTGCACTGTCTCACAGCAGTGCAGGCACTAACTTACAATCGGCCTTGACTGGTATGGTTCATCAACAAAAAACCCCGGCAAGCCGGGGTTTGTTTTGCTGAAAACTGTGATGACGGTAATTAGCCCGCGACAGCGATACGCTTCATGTCGGTCATGTAGCCACGCAGCTTGCGGCCAACGGTTTCAATCGGGTGCTGGCGAACCGCTTCGTTAACGTCACGCAGTTGCGCGTTATCAACCTGCGTGCCTTCAACCGCTTTACCCAGATCGCCTGGCTGCAGCGTGGTCATGAACTCTTTCAGCAGCGGCACCGCGGCGAAGGAGAACAGGTAGTTACCATATTCGGCGGTATCAGAGATCACCACGTTCATTTCATACAGGCGCTTACGGGCGATGGTGTTCGCGATCAGCGGCAGCTCATGCAGTGATTCGTAGTAGGCAGACTCTTCAATGATGCCGGCGTCCACCATGGTTTCAAACGCCAGCTCAACGCCCGCTTTAACCATCGCAACCATCACCACACCTTTGTCGTAGTACTCCTGCTCTTCGATTTTGCCTTCATACTGTGAGGCGGTTTCGAACGCGGTCTGGCCGGTCTCTTCACGCCAGGTCAGCAGGTTTTTATCATCGTTGGCCCAGTCCGCCATCATGCCGGAAGAGAATTCGCCGGAGATGATGTCATCCATGTGTTTCTGGAACAGCGGCGCCATGATGGTTTTCAGCTGCTCTGACAGCGCATAAGCGCGCAGTTTGGCTGGATTAGAGAGGCGATCCATCATCAGTGTGATGCCGCCAAACTTCAGTGATTCGGTGATAGTTTCCCAGCCGAACTGGATCAGTTTTTCTGCGTAAGCCGGGTCGGTGCCTTCAGCCACCAGCTTGTCGAAGCAGAGCAGTGAACCAGCCTGCAACATGCCGCACAGGATAGTCTGTTCACCCATCAGGTCAGATTTCACTTCAGCAACGAAAGAGGACTCCAGCACGCCAGCACGATCGCCGCCAGTTGCTGCTGCCCAGGCTTTGGCAATCGCCATGCCTTCGCCTTTTGGATCGTTTTCCGGATGGACCGCGATCAGCGTCGGTACACCAAAGCCACGTTTGTACTCTTCACGAACTTCTGTACCCGGACACTTCGGTGCCACCATCACCACGGTGATGTCTTTACGAATGCTTTCGCCCACTTCAACGATGTTGAAACCGTGCGAGTAGCCCAGGGCAGCGCCATCTTTCATCAGCGGCTGAACAGCCTGAACTACAGCGGAGTGCTGCTTGTCTGGCGTCAGGTTAACCACCAGATCAGCCTGCGGGATCAGTTCTTCGTAGGTGCCCACTTTGAAACCGTTATCGGTCGCTTTGCGCCATGAAGGGCGTTTTTCCGCAATTGCTTCAGCACGCAGTGCATAGGCCACATCCAGACCGGAATCACGCATGTTCAGACCCTGATTCAGGCCCTGCGCACCACAGCCAACGATAACGACTTTTTTGCCTTTCAGGAAACTGGCACCATCCGCGAATTCATCGCGCGCCATGAAACGGCACTTGCCTAATTGCGCCAGCTGGTTGCGCAGGTTCAATGTGTTGAAATAGTTAGCCATGGGTACTCCGGTAAGGTTGTGTTTGCTTTTTTTGTTCAGGAACGGCGTGTCATGCAGCGCCGCGAATGACCCCATCATATGACAGGAATTCTGTTGCTTAAATTGATATATTAACAACGTCACATTGCAATAAATGCAACACCACCCAGAGGCGACGCGCACATGGATTTACGGGATCTGAAACTGTTTCTTCATCTGGCAGAAAGCTGCCACTTCGGACGCACTGCGCGTGCTATGCACGTCAGTCCTTCCACGCTGTCACGCCAGATCCAGCGGCTTGAAGAAGATGTCGGCCATGCGCTGTTTCTGCGCGATAACCGCACCGTGACGCTGACAGAAGCGGGCGAACGCCTGCGCCAGTTTGCCCAGCAGACACTGTTGCAGTATCAGCAACTGCGCCATGTGATGGATCTTAACGGCCCGTCGCTCAGCGGTGAGCTGCGCCTGTTCTGTTCGGTGACGGCGGCCTACAGTCATCTGCCGCCCATCCTGGACCGCTTTCGCGCTGAACATCCACAGGTCGAAATCAAACTGGATACCGGCGATGCCGCGGATGCGGTGGAAAAAGTGCACTCCGGCGATGCCGATCTGGCCATTGCCGGCCGTCCTGAGACGCTGCCCGCCAGCATTGATTTTATGCCACTGGGGCTGATCCCGCTGGTGCTGATCGCACCCGCACTGCCCTGCGCCGTTCGCACCCAGGCAACGCAGCCGCAGCCCGACTGGTCAAAAATTCCGTTTATCCTGCCGGTGCAGGGACCGGCACGGCGACGTATTGATCTCTGGTTCCGCCGCCAGCGCATCCCGAACCCGGTGATTTACGCCACGGTCTCGGGTCATGAGGCGATTGTTTCGATGGTGGCGCTGGGCTGCGGTATTGCACTTTTACCGGATGTGGTACTGGAAAACAGCCCGGATCCGGTGCGTAACCGCGTGCTGCTACTGGAGAATATTGACTCGGTTGCGCCGTTCGAACTCGGCATCTGCGTGCAAAAAAAGCGGCTCGGAGAGCCGCTGATCAGTGCTTTCTGGAGCCAGCTGTAATCAGCTGCCTGACAGGAAGAAGCGGAATGCCGGGTTCTGGCTTTCGTCATGAAAGTCGTAACCCAGATCGGTGAGATGCTCTTCGAAGCGTGGCTCATCGCTACCGAGTTCAAAAGCCGCCAGCACACGGCCATAATCGGTGCCGTGGCTGCGGTAATGAAACAGCGAGATATTCCAGTGGGTGCCCAGCGTTTGCAGGAACTTCAGCAACGCGCCAGGTGCCTCCGGGAATTCAAAGCTGAAGAGGCGTTCACGCAGTGGTTTAGAAGGACGTCCGCCCACCATGTAACGCACGTGCAGTTTCGCCATTTCATCATCTGAGAGATCGACCACCTGATAACCGCCGCTGGTGAGCTCGCTGATGATCTCGCTGCGCTCTTCTACGCCGCGCGTCAGTCGTACGCCAACAAAGATGCAGGCTTTGTCCGCATCGGCGTAGCGGTAGTTGAACTCGGTAATCGACCGTCCACCCAGCGTCTGGCAGAAACGCAGGAAACTGCCCTGCTGTTCCGGGATCGTTACGGCCAGCAGCGCTTCACGCTGTTCGCCCAGCTCGCAGCGCTCAGAAACGTAGCGCAGGCCGTGGAAATTGACGTTGGCCCCGGATAACACATGCGCCAGCCGCTCGCCTTTGATCCCGTGCTGCTGGATATACTTTTTCATGCCCGCCAGCGCCAGCGCGCCAGAGGGCTCCGCCACAGCACGGACATCTTCAAACAGATCTTTCATTGCGGCACAAATGGCATCGCTGTCGACGGTGATGATGTCATCGATGTATTCCTGACAGAGCCGGAAGGTTTCGCTGCCAATCCGTTTCACCGCGACCCCTTCGGCAAACAGCCCGACGCGTGGCAGATCGACCGGATGACCCGCTTCCAGCGCTGCTTTCAGGCAGGCTGAATCTTCTGACTCCACCGCGATCACTTTGATTTGCGGCATCAGCTGCTTGATCAGCACCGCGACGCCGGCTGCCAGACCCCCACCGCCAACCGGGACAAAGACCCGGTCGAGATGCGCATCCTGCTGCAGCAGCTCCATCGCCAGCGTGCCCTGTCCGGCAATGACGGCCGGATGGTCAAACGGCGGCACGAAGGTGTAGCCGCGCTGTTCTGAGAGTTCTATCGCTTTGGCTTTCGCCTCGTCAAAGTTGGCCCCGAACAGGAAAGCCTCACCGCCAAATGCGCGCACCGCATCAACCTTGATGTCTGCCGTCGCCAGCGGCATCACAATCAGTGACTTGATGCCCAGCTTAGTGGCGGAGAGCGCCACGCCCTGCGCATGGTTGCCGGCTGACGCCGTTACCACGCCGCGCGCTTTCTGCTCTTCGTTCAGACCGGCAATCATCGCGTAGGCACCGCGCACCTTGAAACTGTGCACCGGCTGGCGATCTTCCCGCTTCACCAGAATGGTGTTGCCGAGACGCGATGAGATTTTTTCCATAACCTGCAGCGGCGTCACCTGTGCCACTTCATACACCGGTGAACGCAACACTGCGCGCAAATACTCGGCGCCACACGGCGCCTCGGGTAGCGGTTGAGACTCGGCCATCGTTAGCCTCCCAGCTTGCTCTTATCGCGGACGGCGCCTTTGTCAGCACTGGTCGCGAGTAATGCGTAGGCACGCAGCGCAAAGGAGACTTCACGCTGACGATTGACCGGCGTATACGCCGCATCGCCACGTGCCTGCTGCTCTTCACGGCGGGCGTGCAGTTCGTTATCCGGCACGGCGAGTTTGATACCGCGATTAGGGATATCGATTTCGATGGTGTCGCCATCTTTGACCAGCGCAATGGTGCCGCCGTTAGCTGCTTCAGGCGAGGCGTGACCGATAGAGAGGCCCGACGTACCGCCAGAGAAACGACCATCGGTGATCAGCGCGCAGCTTTTGCCCAGCCCCATCGATTTCAGATAAGTGGTCGGATAGAGCATCTCCTGCATGCCCGGCCCGCCTTTTGGTCCTTCGTAACGAATGACGACCACATCGCCCGCGACGACTTTGCCGCCCAGAATGGCTTCAACGGCGTCATCCTGGCTTTCATAGACTTTCGCCGGACCGGTGAAGGTCAGGATCTCTTTGTCTACGCCTGCGGTTTTTACGATACAGCCATCTTCTGCGATGTTGCCGTAGAGCACGGCCAGACCGCCATCCTGCGAGTAAGCGTTTTCACGGGTACGGATACAGCCTTCGGCACGGTCATCATCCAGCGTGTCCCAGCGGCAGTTCTGTGAGAACGCCTGGGTGGTACGAATACCCGCCGGACCCGCGCGGAACATATCTTTTACCGCCTGATCTTTGGTCAGCATGATGTCGTACTGATCCAGCGTTTCACGCATGGTCTGCTGCAGGATATTACGGGCGCTGCTGTCGAACAGGCCGGCACGATCCAGCTCGCCGAGAATGGCGAAGACACCACCCGCGCGATGCACATCTTCCATGTGGTATTTCGGGGTACTTGGTGCCACTTTACAGAGCTGAGGCACTTTGCGTGACAGGCGATCGATGTCGGAGATATTAAAGTCGATATCGCCTTCCTGTGCCGCCGCCAGCAGGTGGAGCACGGTGTTGGTGGAGCCACCCATGGCGATATCCAGCATCATGGCGTTCTCAAAAGCGGCCTTGTTCGCGATGTTACGCGGCAGCATGTTGACATCATCCTGCTCGTAATAGCGCTTGGTCAGGCTTACGATGCGCTTACCGGCATTGATGAACAGCTCTTTGCGATCGGCGTGCGTAGCCAGCAGTGAACCGTTGCCTGGCTGCGACAGACCGAGCGCTTCAGTCAGGCAGTTCATCGAGTTGGCGGTGAACATACCGGAGCAGGAGCCGCAGGTCGGACAGGCAGAGCGTTCGATCTGCTCGCTGTCGGCATCGCTGACGTTTGGGTTGGCACCCTGAATCATCGCATCTACCAGATCCAGCTTGATGATCTGGTCAGAAAGCTTGGTTTTACCCGCTTCCATCGGTCCGCCTGAAACGAAGATCACCGGAATATTGAGGCGCAATGACGCCATCAGCATACCCGGGGTGATTTTGTCGCAGTTAGAGATGCAGACCATGGCATCGGCACAGTGGGCGTTGACCATGTACTCGACCGAGTCAGCAATCAGCTCACGCGACGGCAGTGAATACAGCATGCCGCCATGACCCATGGCAATACCGTCATCCACCGCAATGGTGTTGAACTCTTTAGCCACACCGCCTGCCGCTTCGATCTGCTCGGCGACAAGTTTACCAAGATCACGCAGGTGAACGTGGCCCGGCACAAATTGGGTGAATGAGTTAACCACAGCGATAATCGGCTTGCCAAAATCGTCGTCGGTCATTCCTGTCGCGCGCCATAAGGCACGGGCACCCGCCATATTGCGGCCGTGGGTGGTGGTGGCGGAACGGTACTTAGGCATACTCTATTTACTCCAGTAAGAATAAGCTCGCGGACGTCAGATGACGCCCGCGCTGTATCTGATTATGGGTTAACCGGATCTAACCAGCCCCATTTGTCTTCGGTTTCGCCGGTGAACAGGCCAAAGAAGGCCTCCTGGATGCGTTTGGTCACCGGGCCACGTTTGCCTTCGCCAACCTGAATGCGGTCAACGCTGCGCACCGGTGTAATTTCTGCCGCGGTGCCAGACATAAAGACTTCGTCAGCCAGATAGAGAGATTCACGCGACAGGGTCTGCTCACGCACTTCAATGCCCATATCACGCGCCAGTGTGATGATGGCATCGCGGGTGATGCCCGGCAGTGCTGAAGAGGTAAATGGCGGGGTAAAGAGCACGCCATCTTTGACTTCAAACAGGTTTTCGCCTGCACCTTCTGAGATCAGGCCATTGGTATCCAGCGCAATGCCTTCCTGATAGCCATGACGACGGGCTTCGCTGCCCACCAGCAGTGAAGAGAGGTAGTTACCGCCCGCTTTAGCGGCGGTTGGCAGGGTATTCGGTGCTACGCGGTTCCATGAGGAGACCATGGCATCGATGCCGTTCTCCAGGGCTTCAGCGCCCAGGTATGCGCCCCACGGGAACGCCGCAATGATCACGTCGGTGGTAAAGCCATCTGGCGGGTTCACGCCCAGGCCCACATCGCCGACAAAGGCCAGCGGACGGATATAAGCACTTTTCAGTTTGTTCACGCGGATGACTTCGCGGCACGCTTCCATCAGCTCATCAACGCTGCTTTTAATCGGGAAGCGATAGATTTTGGCGGAGTCGTGCAGACGTTGCATGTGTTCGCGATGGCGGAACACAACCGGTCCTTTGTGAGAGTCGTAGCAGCGCACGCCTTCAAATACCGACGTACCGTAGTGCAACGCATGGGACATGACGCTGACCTTCGCCTCTTCCCACTTAACCATCTCGCCATTGAACCAAATAAAGTCTGCTTTCTTCGTGCTCATTGTTATTCCCTCTCGCGGCTAAGCGCGGATTTGTTGTGTTGTCTGTTGTTGAATCTGAACGCATGCAACGTCGATCAATTTGCTTAACTGCGAAGACAGTAAATCGACGGAGCGCTGACTGGCAACGGTCATTTCAATATTAATGTTTTCTGCGTTGGCGACTGAGGCCATGTTCATAGAACAGACCTGAAAACCGCGGTGACGCACTACGCGTAAAATGCGCTCCAATATTTCAGGGCGGAAACGGGCTTCGATAGACAATTGATGCTGGTTCATACAGTTTTCTCCATCATGTTTGCATTGCTGGCACCCGGCGGTACCAGTGGCCAGACGTTTTCATGCTCATCAATTGCAACATGCAGGAAGTAAGGACCTTCGCTGTTCAGCAGAGCATCAAGGGCGGCGTCGACCTGATCTTTACGGGTAATGCGCTGGCCGGGAATATTGAAAGCGCTGGCCAGCGTGAGGAAGTCGGGGTTGTCGGACAGATTGGTTTCACTGTAGCGGCCATCGAAAAACAGCTGCTGCCACTGACGCACCATGCCCAGACGCTGGTTATCCAGCAGCACGATTTTGACCGGCAGCTTGCCGCGCTTGATGGTGCCCAGCTCCTGGATGTTCATCATGATGGAGCCATCGCCCGAGACACAGATAACCGTATCTTCCGGGCGTGCAACCTGCGCACCGATGGCGGCGGGTAAACCAAAGCCCATGGTGCCTAAGCCGCTGGAGGTGATGAAGTTCTCCGGCGCGCTGAATGCCATGTGCTGCGCCGTCCACATCTGATGCTGACCGACGTCGGTGGTCACTACGGTATTGGCCGGTTTGCGATCGGAAAGCTGCTTGAGCAACAGCGGTGCATAGATCGCTTCGCCCGGATGGTCGTAGCGCCATGGGTGACTGGCCTTAAGCGCTTTCATCTCATCACGCCAGGCGTTGATATGCAGAGGCTGACTCAGGGCGGGCAGCAGTTCGTTGAGATCACCCTGCAGAGAGACGTGTGCACGACGTAATTTGTTTAACTCAGCGGGATCGATATCGAGATGAATTACGCTGGCATGGGGAGCAAAGGTGTCCAGCTTGCCGGTCACGCGGTCATCGAAACGGGCACCGACCGCAATCAGTAAGTCACAACTCTGCACCGCCAGGTTGGCGGTTTTAGTACCGTGCATCCCCAGCATGCCGAGATAAACCTCGCTGTGGGGGTCTACACTGCCCAGCCCCTTTAAGGTGGCCACTGCCGGGATGCCGGTCTCTTCTGCCAGCGCGCGCAGTGCCGGAACAGCCTGTGCCAGGCCAACGCCTCCACCAACATAGAGCATTGGTTTTCTGGCCTGCGCCATCAGTGCGCGTGCTTCCTGAATCGCATGATGCGGCAGCGCATTTCCCTCTTCTACCGGAACCAGATGCGGGGCAGGTTCTCCCTGCGCAATCTGAATATCTTTAGGAATGTCCACCAGTACCGGACCCGGACGGCCCGACTGCGCCAGCGCAAAGGCTTCTGCCATGATGGCGGGCAGCTCATCCAGCGATTCGACCAGGAAGCTGTGTTTGGTGCAGGCCAGCGATAAGCCCAGTACGTCGATTTCCTGAAAGGCGTCGGTACCAATAAAAGCGGAAGAGACCTGACCCGTTACGGCAACCACCGGAACCGAATCCATCATGGCATCTGCCAGACCGGTAATCAGGTTAGTTGCGCCGGGGCCAGAGGTGGCGATACAGACGCCGGTTTTGCCGGTTGAGCGCGCATAACCGATCGCCGCCATCACAGCGCCCTGCTCGTGACGACACAGTAGGTGTTCCACGCCGCCATCGTAGAGCGCGTCGTATACCGGCATGATTGCGCCGCCAGGGTAACCGAATACGGTATCAACACCCTGCGCGCGTAAAGCCTGAACTACCCACTGTGCACCTGTCATCGCTATTCTCCTGTGTCCTGACCGGAACAACAGAATTTTATGCTACTGTTCATTGTTTGTTCCTTGTGGATTTACTGATATTTCCTCTGGTCGAAAAAAAACCCCCGGACCTTTCGGTGCGGGGGTTTTTTCGGATTCGAGGCTTGATTTTTAAGCCTTTCTTTCTCCAAGCGTTGCCCCGCACGGTAGGTTAATAACCACCACCACGCTAATCACGACCAGGCTAATCACTTGTAGAAGGGCTTTCATGTGTTGTTCAATTCTTTCGCTTGTTCGAAGTAATGCCTACAGAGTTATCATAGTCAGGGGGCATGATACAACTTTTTTTACAGAGTTTTTTTAGCGCGTTGCGCTAAATCGCGGCCTATCAATTTGTAATACAAGAAATAATTACATGATGATAATTATTCATCACTTTACTGACGTAATAATGTTTTGGTGAATTTGCGAGCAGACACGCAGCGTTTTAACAGGCCGTGCAAAAACTTCTGACAGGTTGTGCGATGACCCGAACAGTGCTGATGATGCCCTGGCTTTCCTTTGATGCTGTCACCAGACTGACGGTAACAAGGAGCGAGTATGTCATTGTCAAAAGTTCTGACCCGGGCAGCGCTGGGAGTGGAAGCCCCGCTGGTGACTATCGAGGCACACATCAGTAACGGACTGCCTGCGTTAACGCTGGTGGGCCTGCCTGAAACCACGGTGAAAGAGGCGCGTGAGCGGGTGCGCAGCGCCATTATCAACAGCGGTTTTGCCTTCCCGGCAAAACGCGTCACCATCAATCTGGCACCCGCAGATTTACCCAAAGAGGGCGGGCGGTATGACTTACCCATGGCGATTGCCATTCTGGTCGCCTCTGAGCAGCTTCCTGCCGACAAACTGACGCACTATGAGTTTCTGGGTGAGCTGGCACTCGACGGCGCACTGTGCGGTGTACAAGGCGCCATTCCCGCGGCCATGGTAGCCATTCAGGCTGGACGACAGCTGGTCCTCTCCACTGAGAATCAGTGTGATGCCGGACTAATCCGTCAGGGATCGTCGCTGGTTGCCTCTCACCTCAGCGAAGTGTGCGGCTTTCTGCGCAATGAACTCACATTACCAACAGCCCAATATCCTGAGCATAAGGGCGATGCACCTGCTGACGATCTCGCTGATATCATTGGTCAGGAACAGGGACGCAGAGCACTGGAGATCACTGCAGCTGGCGGGCACAACCTGTTGCTGATCGGGCCCCCTGGCACCGGTAAAACCATGCTCGCTACCCGGTTGCCCGGCATCATGCCCTCCTTAAGCGATCAGGAAGCACTGGAGTGCGCGGCAATCGCCAGCCTGGTGAACAGCAATACCCTGCACCGACAGTGGCGCACCCGGCCTTTCAGGTCACCTCACCACAGCGCCTCTCTCTATGCTCTGATTGGCGGCGGCTCACTGCCACGGCCCGGTGAGATCTCCCTGGCGCATAACGGCGTGCTGTTTCTGGATGAATTACCGGAATTTGATCGCAAGGTGCTGGACTCCCTGCGCGAACCATTAGAGTCGGGCGTCATCGCTATTTCACGCGCTCGGGCAAAAGTTACCTACCCGGCCCGGTTTCAGCTGATTGCTGCGATGAATCCAAGCCCAACCGGACACTATCAGGGACAGCATAACCGCTGCTCACCGCAGCAGGTGCTGCGTTATCTCAGTAAGCTATCCGGCCCCTTTCTTGATCGTTTTGATCTTTCGCTGGAGGTGCCGCTACTCCCCAGCGGCATGCTCAGCGGTCAGCGCACCAAAGCGGAAGCATCTGAGCAGGTTCGTCATCGGGTGGTCGCAGCGCGTGACATTCAGCTGGCTCGTGCAGGAAAAATAAATGCGCATTTAAACAATGCAGAGATTATGCGCTGGTGTCAGCCGGCTAAAGAGGATGCGGAGTGGCTGGAGTCAGTGCTGGAAAAACTGGGTTTATCTGTACGGGCATGGCAGCGGATTTTAAAAGTGGCGCGTACCCTGGCCGATCTGGCTGGGGAAGCAGACATCACCCGGCATCATCTGCAGGAAGCTGTCAGCTATCGCACGATAGATCGATTAATGATCCATCTGCATAACAGCCTGCAATAAAAAAAGGGGCTTTCGCCCCTTCTCTGTTAATCGTCGCTGTCGGTGAAGTCTTCAACGGTGTCCATCTGCGGTTTACCGCCAGACAGCGTATGAAAACGTTTAGGACGCTTAATGCGGGTCATATACTTAGACCATACACGTTCAGCTTCCGTTTGCGGCTCACGCACGCCACGACACACTTCAATAAACAAACGTTCTTCTTCGGTTGCAGGCTCACGCTTTGATAAATCCAGCTCATTAAAGGCAAAACCGTGGCGTTCAAGAAGCTGAGCTTCTTTAATAGTAAAGTCACCGTGGCGTGAGAAACCACGCGGGTAATGTTTGTTATCAAAGAAACGATTCTCTGTTGAGAAGCTTTCCGCCATGTTACACGCTCCTGATTTTCTAATGCCGTGCTGTTAATGGCGCGGAGTATTAGATAGGCTTGACAGAGTGTAAAACAAAACATTTAAATCTATACGACAAACATTTTTTGGGAGAACGCTGTGGATACGGAATTACTGAAAACTTTCCTGGAAGTGAGCAGAACTCGCCATTTCGGGCGTGCTGCAGAAGCACTTTACCTCACGCAATCTGCTGTCAGTTTTCGCATCCGTCAGTTAGAGAATCAGCTTGGCGTTAACCTTTTTACACGGCATCGCAATAACATACGTCTGACGGCGGCCGGAGAGCGACTGCTCCCCTATGCTGAAAGCCTGATGAGCACCTGGATGATGGCGAAGAAGGAGGTCTCACACACTCAGCAGCACCATGAGCTTTCAATAGGTGCCAGTGCATCACTATGGGAGGCTTATCTGACGCCATGGCTACAGACGCTCTACGAGAATCGGGAGAGCCTGCATTTAGAAGCGCGCGTGGCACAACGACATCTGCTGGTTAAGCAACTCCATGAGCGCCAGCTGGATCTGCTGATCACCACTGAAGCGCCTAAGATGGATGAATTAACCAGTCAGCAGATTGGTCATATTTCACTGGCTCTTTTCTGCGCCCGGCAGAGCGAGAAGCGTGAAAAATATGATTATATTAAGCTGGAATGGGGAGCAGATTTTCATCAGCATCAGAGCTATCTCTCCGGAGCTGATGATGTGCCGGTACTAACCACCACGTCGGCACATGTTACCCGTGAACTGCTGCATACCACCGGAGCGTGCGCATTTCTGCCGGACTTCTGGCAGAGTGTGTACAGTGAGTTGATGGTGATTCCGGATACGCCCGTAGCCGTTCGTCCACTCTATGCTGTCTGGTTGCAGAACAGCGATCAGCAGGCACATATCCGTCAGTTACTTAAATTCCCGATTCTGGTCAGGCAAAACAGCTGAATTTGCAGGCAGGACAGTAAGCAGAGAAGATCAGAGGCCAGTTAGATTTAGCTGGTTTTTCTTTTTTGCTTTTTTAAAGGCAAAAAAAAATCCTTTGCCGAAGCAAAGGATCGTTTTCTGGCAGGGGCGGAGGGACTCGAACCCCCAACACCCGGTTTTGGAGACCGGTGCTCTACCAATTGAACTACGCCCCTAATAGGGTGGCGGAACGGACGGGGCTCGAACCCGCGACCCCCTGCGTGACAGGCAGGTATTCTAACCAACTGAACTACCGCTCCACCGATTCTTTCACAACTGTCAGCAACTGGCTGATAGCCGTCTGTTCCTGTTATTTTCCTTGTCAGGGGAAAAGGAACGAATTTGATGCCTGGCAGTTCCCTACTCTCGCATGGGGAGACCCCACACTACCATCGGCGCTACGGCGTTTCACTTCTGAGTTCGGCATGGGGTCAGGTGGGACCACCGCGCTAAAGCCGCCAGGCAAATTCTGTCTCCGCGCCGCCCGTAAGGCCGCGCAGAATATCCGGTACAGGCTGAAAATCGTGTCTCTCAAAAACGCCTCTGGCGTTGTAAGGTTAAGCCTCACGGGTCATTAGTACCGGTTAGCTCAACGCATCGCTGCGCTTACACACCCGGCCTATCAACGTCGTAGTCTTCAACGTCCCTTCAGGACTCTCAAGGAGTCAGGGAGAACTCATCTCGGGGCAAGTTTCGTGCTTAGATGCTTTCAGCACTTATCTTTTCCGCACTTAGCTACCGGGCAATGCCATTGGCATGACAACCCGAACACCAGTGGTGCGTTCACTCCGGTCCTCTCGTACTAGGAGCAACCCCCCTCAATTCTCCAGCGCCCACGGCAGATAGGGACCGAACTGTCTCACGACGTTCTAAACCCAGCTCGCGTACCACTTTAAACGGCGAACAGCCGTACCCTTGGGACCTACTTCAGCCCCAGGATGTGATGAGCCGACATCGAGGTGCCAAACACCGCCGTCGATATGAACTCTTGGGCGGTATCAGCCTGTTATCCCCGGAGTACCTTTTATCCGTTGAGCGATGGCCCTTCCATTCAGAACCACCGGATCACTATGACCTGCTTTCGCACCTGCTCGAGCCGTCACTCTCGCAGTCAAGCCAGCTTATGCCATTGCACTAACCTCACGATGTCCGACCGTGATTAGCTGACCTTCGTGCTCCTCCGTTACTCTTTAGGAGGAGACCGCCCCAGTCAAACTACCCACCAGACACTGTCCGCAGCCCGGATTACGGGCCTACGTTAGAACATCAAACATTAAAGGGTGGTATTTCAAGGTTGGCTCCACGCGAACTGGCGTCCGCGCTTCAAAGCCTCCCACCTATCCTACACATCAAGGCTCAATGTTCAGTGTCAAGCTGTAGTAAAGGTTCACGGGGTCTTTCCGTCTTGCCGCGGGTACACTGCATCTTCACAGCGAGTTCAATTTCACTGAGTCTCGGGTGGAGACAGCCTGGCCATCATTACGCCATTCGTGCAGGTCGGAACTTACCCGACAAGGAATTTCGCTACCTTAGGACCGTTATAGTTACGGCCGCCGTTTACCGGGGCTTCGATCAAGAGCTTCTCCTTGCGGATAACCCCATCAATTAACCTTCCGGCACCGGGCAGGCGTCACACCGTATACGTCCACTTTCGTGTTTGCACAGTGCTGTGTTTTTAATAAACAGTTGCAGCCAGCTGGTATCTTCGACTGGCTTCGGCTCGGGGAGCAAGTCCCTCCACCTACGCGCCAGCGTGCCTTCTCCCGAAGTTACGGCACCATTTTGCCTAGTTCCTTCACCCGAGTTCTCTCAAGCGCCTTGGTATTCTCTACCTGACCACCTGTGTCGGTTTGGGGTACGATTCTGTGTTACCTGATGCTTAGAGGCTTTTCCTGGAAGCTGGGCATTTATCACTTCAGCACCGTAGTGCCTCGTCGTCACGCCTCAGCGTTAACAAGCGTCCGGATTTACCTGGACACTCCGCCTACACGCTTAAACCGGGACAACCGTCGCCCGGCTGATATAGCCTTCTCCGTCCCCCCTTCGCAGTAACACCGAGTACAGGAATATTAACCTGTTTCCCATCGACTACGCCTTTCGGCCTCGCCTTAGGGGTCGACTCACCCTGCTCCGATTAACGTTGAACAGGAACCCTTGGTCTTCCGGCGAGCGGGCTTTTCACCCGCTTTATCGTTACTTATGTCAGCATTCGCACTTCTGATACCTCCAGCATGCCTCACAGCACACCTTCGACGGCTTACAGAACGCTCCCCTACCCAACAACGCATAAGCGTCGCTGCCGCAGCTTCGGTGCATGGTTTAGCCCCGTTACATCTTCCGCGCAGGCCGACTCGACCAGTGAGCTATTACGCTTTCTTTAAATGATGGCTGCTTCTAAGCCAACATCCTGGCTGTCTGTGCCTTCCCACATCGTTTCCCACTTAACCATGACTTTGGGACCTTAGCTGGCGGTCTGGGTTGTTTCCCTCTTCACGACGGACGTTAGCACCCGCCGTGTGTCTCCCGTGATAACATTCTTCGGTATTCGCAGTTTGCATCGGGTTGGTAAGCCGGGATGGCCCCCTAGCCGAAACAGTGCTCTACCCCCGAAGATGAGTTCACGAGGCGCTACCTAAATAGCTTTCGGGGAGAACCAGCTATCTCCCGGTTTGATTGGCCTTTCACCCCCAGCCACAGGTCATCCGCTAATTTTTCAACATTAGTCGGTTCGGTCCTCCAGTTAGTGTTACCCAACCTTCAACCTGCCCATGGCTAGATCACCGGGTTTCGGGTCTATACCCTGCAACTTAACGCCCAGTTAAGACTCGGTTTCCCTGCGGCTCCCCTATACGGTTAACCTTGCTACAGAATATAAGTCGCTGACCCATTATACAAAAGGTACGCAGTCACCCCCATAAAGAAGGCTCCCACTGCTTGTACGTACACGGTTTCAGGTTCTGTTTCACTCCCCTCGCCGGGGTTCTTTTCGCCTTTCCCTCACGGTACTGGTTCACTATCGGTCAGTCAGGAGTATTTAGCCTTGGAGGATGGTCCCCCCATATTCAGACAGGATACCACGTGTCCCGCCTTACTCATCGAGCTCACAGCATGTGTGTTTTTGTGTACGGGAGTATCACCCTGTACCCTGCGACTTTCCAGACGCTTCCACTAACACACAAGCTGATTCAGGCTCTGGGCTGCTCCCCGTTCGCTCGCCGCTACTGGGGGAATCTCGGTTGATTTCTTTTCCTCGGGGTACTTAGATGTTTCAGTTCCCCCGGTTCGCCTTGCAGCACTATGTATTCATGCTGCAATGATGCACAGAGTGCACCGGGTTTCCCCATTCGGACATCGACGGCTGTAGCGGTTCATATCACCTTACCGTCGCTTTACGCAGATTAGCACGTCCTTCATCGCCTCTGACTGCCTGGGCATCCACCGTGTACGCTTAGTCGCTTAACCTCACAACCCACAGGCGTTTTACAACGCTGCGTGTTGCAAGCATTTGAGAGACTCGAACGCATCGCTTTGTCATTCCTTAATTACGGAGGAATGACGCGCTGCGTCGTTTCAATTTTCAGCTTGTTCCGGATTGTTAAAGAGCATAATACGTCGCAGCACACCGTCGCCGGTATGCTCTGAGGTATTTCAGAAAAAAAACAGATAAACGGTATGGTGGAGCTAAGCGGGATCGAACCGCTGACCTCCTGCGTGCAAGGCAGGCGCTCTCCCAGCTGAGCTATAGCCCCATACAGTTACTGCAGAGACCACTACTACCACTCAACCGAGTTACATTCTTCAGGAGAAGGATGCAATTTCTTTTCAGGCAAGGCATGCGGAAGGGAAGTTTACTCAGGTAAACGACCGCGCGCATAACGCAGCATGAGAAGAAATTTGGTAGGCCTGAGTGGACTTGAACCACCGACCTCACCCTTATCAGGGGTGCGCTCTAACCACCTGAGCTACAAGCCTGTAGAGGTTTTTTCTGCTCGTTACTTTTTATCAGACAATCTGTGTGGACACTGCGCGGGAAGGTATCTTCAGGTAAGGAGGTGATCCAACCGCAGGTTCCCCTACGGTTACCTTGTTACGACTTCACCCCAGTCATGAATCACAAAGTGGTAAGCGCCCTCCCGAAGGTTAAGCTACCTACTTCTTTTGCAACCCACTCCCATGGTGTGACGGGCGGTGTGTACAAGGCCCGGGAACGTATTCACCGTGGCATTCTGATCCACGATTACTAGCGATTCCGACTTCACGGAGTCGAGTTGCAGACTCCGATCCGGACTACGACGCACTTTGTGAGGTCCGCTTGCTCTCGCGAGGTCGCTTCTCTTTGTATGCGCCATTGTAGCACGTGTGTAGCCCTACTCGTAAGGGCCATGATGACTTGACGTCATCCCCACCTTCCTCCGGTTTATCACCGGCAGTCTCCTTTGAGTTCCCGACCGAATCGCTGGCAACAAAGGATAAGGGTTGCGCTCGTTGCGGGACTTAACCCAACATTTCACAACACGAGCTGACGACAGCCATGCAGCACCTGTCTCAGCGTTCCCGAAGGCACCAAAGCATCTCTGCTAAGTTCGCTGGATGTCAAGAGTAGGTAAGGTTCTTCGCGTTGCATCGAATTAAACCACATGCTCCACCGCTTGTGCGGGCCCCCGTCAATTCATTTGAGTTTTAACCTTGCGGCCGTACTCCCCAGGCGGTCGACTTAACGCGTTAGCTCCGGAAGCCACTCCTCAAGGGAACAACCTCCAAGTCGACATCGTTTACGGCGTGGACTACCAGGGTATCTAATCCTGTTTGCTCCCCACGCTTTCGCACCTGAGCGTCAGTCTTTGTCCAGGGGGCCGCCTTCGCCACCGGTATTCCTCCAGATCTCTACGCATTTCACCGCTACACCTGGAATTCTACCCCCCTCTACAAGACTCAAGCCTGCCAGTTTCAAATGCAGTTCCCAGGTTAAGCCCGGGGATTTCACATCTGACTTAACAGACCGCCTGCGTGCGCTTTACGCCCAGTAATTCCGATTAACGCTTGCACCCTCCGTATTACCGCGGCTGCTGGCACGGAGTTAGCCGGTGCTTCTTCTGCGGGTAACGTCAATCGACAGGGTTATTAACCTCATCGCCTTCCTCCCCGCTGAAAGTACTTTACAACCCGAAGGCCTTCTTCATACACGCGGCATGGCTGCATCAGGCTTGCGCCCATTGTGCAATATTCCCCACTGCTGCCTCCCGTAGGAGTCTGGACCGTGTCTCAGTTCCAGTGTGGCTGGTCATCCTCTCAGACCAGCTAGGGATCGTCGCCTAGGTGGGCCATTACCCCGCCTACTAGCTAATCCCATCTGGGTTCATCCGATAGTGAGAGGCCCGAAGGTCCCCCTCTTTGGTCTTGCGACGTTATGCGGTATTAGCCACCGTTTCCAGTGGTTATCCCCCTCTATCGGGCAGATCCCCAGACATTACTCACCCGTCCGCCACTCGTCACCCAAGAGCAAGCTCTCTGTGCTACCGTCCGACTTGCATGTGTTAGGCCTGCCGCCAGCGTTCAATCTGAGCCATGATCAAACTCTTCAATTTAAGTTTGATTTGCTTAAACAAGTTAAGCGGTGCTCATCTGTAAAACGTCATAATGAATTTCATTATGTGTTCACTCGTGAGGCTTGATATTTTTTACGTCCGGAGACGCTGATATCAATCCTGCGAGTGCCCACACAGATTGTCTGATAAATTGTTAAAGAGCATGCCGCGATTTACTGCGGCGCGGGCTGCGTATATTACGCTTTCCGCATTGTCAGTCAAGCATTTATTTTCGCTTAACTCACTGGTTCGTATGATTTCGAACCTACTCAACCCGGCGCTTCGTAAGCCGTTGTGCCGTGTCAGTGGAGGCGCATTATAGGGAGTTCTCGGAGGGTGACAAGTGCTAATTTCAAATAAAATTCCGAGTGCTGATTTTTTCAGCTAAAAGCCGCTAAAGCGCCAGTTTTTCCAGCAACGAGAAGCCATAACGCCGTAAAACGGGTGATAATTGTACCGCTTCGCCATCCAGCTCCGTACAAAATGCAACGTTCTGCTGCGATGAATGCACTTCAGGTGCTTCATGCTCCAGCAGCCAGGCTGTACGTCGTGCAATTGCCGCACCGGAATCAATCAGACGCGTCCCTTCCGGTAACACCTGCTGCAACTCTTCGCGCAGTAAAGGAAAGTGCGTACAGCCTAAAACGACCGTATCCGGTGGCTCCGCCATCCGCAGCCACGGCTGAACAATACGGCGCACTTCATCCAGAGCAACTTCCGCACCATGGAGCTTCGCTTCTGCCAGTTCAACCAGCTCCGCTGATCCCAGCATCTCTATCTTGCAGGAACCGGCAAACTGCGACACCAGCTCATGGGTATAAGGACGGCGCACCGTGGCACGCGTCGCCAGCAAGCCCACTACGCCATTTCGCGTCAGGCGCGCGGCCGGTTTAATCGCCGGAACCACCCCCACGACAGGAAAGGCAAAACGTTCACGTAAAGCGGGCAATGAAACGGTGCTGGCCGTGTTACAGGCGATGATGACTAACGAGAGAGGATAGCTGTGGGTAATGGCCTCAACGATAGCGACCACCCGATCCACAATGAAAGTCTCGCTTTTTTCACCGTAAGGGAAGCCAGCGTTATCGAAGGCGTAAAGATAATGAAGATCCGGCAACAGCTGACGGACCTCATCATAGACAGAAAGCCCACCGACGCCGGAATCAAACACCAGCACGGTGGGACGCAAATCAGAAGTTGTAGCTGCCGCTGAGGTAATACTCTCGTCCTGGTGTCTGATAGCCATACACTGTCTCGTAATCTTTATCGAACAGGTTGGCAATTCTACCACGAACCGTGAGTTGTGAAGTGACAGGATATGAGACGGCGAGATCCCACAGGCTGACGCCCCCTAACTTCACGCGACGGCTGGGAGAGCGGTTAAAGTCCGTATCATAACGGTCACCCAGATAATGGTAGGTGACTGACCAGTCAAACTCATACAGCGTCCAGTCGAGCTGATATTTCACCTGCTGCTTAGCCCGGCGTACGAGCGGCTGATCGGTGCTGCCATCCCGCGCGTCGACATAATCATAAGAGAGCTGATGCGCCAGCGGCCCGGTGTCGAATCCTGCGGTCGCTTCAACGCCTTTAATGCGAGCCTGCTTAATGTTGTAGTAACGGAAAGTCGCCGGATCACTATCAATCAGATTATCGATGTCGTTGCGATAGCCCGACACACGCCAGTTCACCGGTCCGCTCAGCCCTTCAAAACCGCCTTCCCACTGCTTACTTTTTTCAGGATCGAGGTCGCGATTGCCATAAACCGGGCTGTAAACCTGCGACAGATTAGGTGCTTTAAAAGCGGTGCCATAAGAGGCGAACGCGCGGTAGCCGGAGATAAACTCCCATGAGGCCGCCGTCTGCCAGGTGTTATGCCAGCCAAACTGATTGTTGTCGTCACCGCGTACCGCACCTTCAAGGGTGACGCTGCCAAACTGCTGCTGGCCGGTCAGGTAGAGACCGGTATTACGCTGCTCATAACTATCTGACAAATAGTTCGTGCCCGGCTCGGTCGTCTCTTTCTGCCAGTCGACACCCGCGCTGATCGCCCCCTGCCCCACCTGCACGGTGTTGCCCCACTGCAGATTGTACTGGTTGACATCATCAAAGGTGGACGCGGCACCGTAGCGGCCATTGCGCGGATCGTAGTTAATGTCTTTGGTATGGCCATAACTGGCGATGAGCTGGGTAGAGTAGAAGTCACGATTGAAGCGGAACCCGGTGTCCCAGGTCTGACTGTAGAGCTGGCGGGTATCCGCCAGCCCGATAATATTGGAGTTATTATCGAAAGTGTATGAACCGTCGTAGGCGGTGCGGTTATCAAACCCGTAGCCGCGCACAAAACCACTGAGCTCATCGCTGAACTGATGCTCAAGGTTGCCATACAGGGTTTTGCTCATGAAGCCGTCGCGATCGTGTTGCGCCGGGCTAAAGTCATTGGGATAACCCGCCACCACGTCATACCCTTTGGTATAGGTGTAGTTGCCTGCCAGGGTGAGCTTTGTCGCATCGCCCAGCATCTGCTGAGTTGAGCCATCGTAGGATTGATAGCCGTTGGACCCGACGCCCGCCGTCAGCGTGGTGCCCGGTTGCGATCGGCCCGTAATGATATTCACCACGCCGCCAATCGCATCGGAACCGTAGACTGCAGAACGCGCGCCGCGAATATATTCGATGCGCTGCACCAGTGACAGCGGGATCTGGCTGAGGTCAGACGAACCGGTGATCCCCGCCTGATTAAGCCGGATACCATCAATCAGGATCAGTACATGTCTTGATTCGGTGCCACGGATAAACAGCGAACTCTGCTGCCCTAACCCGCCACTTTGCGCGACATCGACACCCGGCAGGCGGCGCATCACATCCGTCAGGCTTTTGGCCTGCCAGCGATCAATCTCATCACGTGTGACAACGGTGGTGGGTGCCAGCACACCTGAAACAGGTTCAGCAAAACGGTTGGCGGTCACTATTTGGGTATCATCATTCCCCTGAGCAAAACCGTATTGCGCCCAGAGAGAAATCGCCGTTGCGCTCAGAGCGAACAGCGAAGCAGTTTTTTTTGTCATTTTTATCGCATCCATAAGACGAAGCAGGATGCCGCAGGCCGACAATCAATAGCACGCGATGATTGTACGAGTAGCGACGTTACACCGGCAGGTCTTCGGGCTGGGAACCATAAGTGATGATGACTTCCCATCCCACAGGACAGTGTCTGCAATTGCACTCATCACGACATTCCTTACCGCTGCGCGTCAGCTCCAGATTCACACTGGATTCCCTATTAACTCAGGCTTGAGGCCGGCGTCTGCAGTCTACGGAGTGGAGATACGGAAGTCCAGACTGCCAAACATCTTCTCATTGCAGGACTGGACATCAGCAAGTGAATGCCTACAATCGCCCGCTGGTAAGCTATTAATCAGGATTGCTCATGACACCCGAACATCTCCCCATTGAAGACTATGACGCACAGCTGGCGGAAAAAGTCAGTCGTTTAGAGACGATGATGACGCCGTTTGCTGCGCCCGACGTGGAGGTGTTCCGTTCACCGGTCAGCCACTATCGGATGCGCGCCGAATTCCGCCTGTGGCACGACGGCGATGATATCTACCACATCATTTTTGATCAGCAGACACGCGAGCGGATCCGTGTTGATCAGTTCCCGGCGGCCAGCCAGCTGATCAATCAGCTGATGCCAAAGATGATCGCCGCGATCCGTGATAACCGTACCCTGCGTCATAAACTGTTCCAGATCGACTATCTGTCGACCCTGAGCAATCAGATTGTGATTTCGCTGCTCTATCACCGCAAACTGGATGATGAGTGGCAGCAGGCAGCCGCGGCGTTGCGTGACCAGCTTCGCGCGGAAGGGCTGGATGTGCAGCTGATTGGTCGCGCCACCAAGACCAAAATCTGTCTGGATCGCGACTACGTTGATGAGTGTCTGCCGGTGGCGGGTCGCGAGATTATCTATCGTCAGGTCGAAAACAGTTTTACCCAGCCTAATGCGGCGATGAATATTCAGATGCTGGAGTGGGCGCTGGATGTGACGCAGAATTCACAGGGCGACCTGCTGGAACTCTACTGCGGTAATGGCAACTTCTCGCTGGCGCTGGCACGCAATTTCCGCCGCGTTCTGGCGACTGAGATCGCCAAGCCCTCTGTTGCGTCAGCACAATACAATATTGCCGTGAACCAGATTGATAACGTGCAGATCATTCGTATGGCGGCGGAAGAGTTTACCCAGGCGATGAATGGCGTGCGCAGCTTTAATCGTCTGGAAGGAATTGACCTGACCAGCTACGAATGCGAGACGATTTTTGTCGATCCGCCGCGCAGCGGACTGGATGAAGAGACGGTGAAAATGGTGCAGGCGTATCCGCGTATCCTTTATATCTCCTGCAATCCGCAGACCCTGAGCGATAATCTGCAGACATTGGCGGAAACGCACGATGTGACGCGGCTGGCGCTGTTTGATCAGTTCCCCTATACCCACCATATGGAATGCGGTGTCCTGCTGACACGTAAAGCGTAAACAAAAACGGGAACCCTGAGGTTCCCGTTTTTTTATCACTACTGATTACGCTTGCGCTTAAAACGCGTCGCAATCCAGAACACCAGCGCTACCATCAGAACGGTGGGAACGAAGTTTGAGCCAATATCCGGGTATTCTGCCCGCACCAGCGCGCTATAAACCAGAATCCCCAGCAGGAAAAACGCCGCTGCCAGTCCTGGCATACCATCCGGCATATTGGTGTTGAGGTAACGCTGATGCAGACACCAGGCCGCCAGACCCAGCGCAATCAGCGGAAAAATCGAAAATGGAACAAAGGCGCTGAACAGCACAGAAAACGAGCCGTTAATCGCTAAGCCGGTAATAAAAGCCAGTACCAGTGTGCTTTTATCGCGAGTACCTGGGTGGGTCATGGACTGATCCTTACTCATTGCTCTTCGGGTTTTTCCAGGGTGGCCGCCAGTCGCTCTTGCTCCCGGCGGTACCAGTAATAAGCGCCTTTGGCGATCATACGCAGCTGTAACACCAGCCGATCCTCAAGCTTACGTCGCTGCTCAGCATCAACATCCAGTGCTTCTGCACCGGCGCTGAATACAATGGTCACCATCGCTTCAGCCTGCGCTTCGGTAAAACTGCGCGGCATGCGATTTTCGACCTCAAGATAATCGGCCAGTTCAGCGATAAAGTGCTGAATTTCACGCGCCACGGCGGCACGAAAAGCAGCAGAGGTGCCGGAACGTTCACGCAGTAACAGGCGGAAAGCGTTGGGATTGTTGCCGATAAACTCCATGAAGGTCGACACCGACGTTTTAATGATGCTGCCGCCTTTGGCAATACGCTGGCGCGCCTGGCGCATCAGCTGTCGCAGCATCAGCCCGCTTTCATCTACCATCGTCAGGCCAAGCTCATCAACATCCTTGAAATGACGATAAAAGGAGGTAGGTGCAATCCCTGCTTCACGGGCAACCTCCCGCAAACTCAGACTGGCAAAACTGCGCTCGGCGCTGAGCTGACTGAACGCTGCTTCAATCAGTGTACGTCGTGTACGTTCTTTTTGTTGCGCTCTGACGCCCATTCTCTCTGCCTTTAGCGGTGTTAAGCAGGCACTATAACAAAATTTTCAGCGTACAGATTGGCAATCTTTGTCACCGCCTGTGAACCTCACTCTTTGTCAAAATGTGATGAAAATCGCTGATAGAATTCAGAAGTGCGCGACGAGATGTTAGAATCTCGTTGTAAAAATGTATAAATAATAGGACGTATCGGTATGCAAAAGTCTTACGATTACGATGCCATTGTGATTGGCTCAGGGCCCGGCGGTGAAGGGGCGGCGATGGGGCTGGTAAAACAGGGAGCGCGCATCGCCGTGATTGAACGCTACCACAACATCGGCGGCGGTTGTACGCACTGGGGCACCATCCCTTCTAAAGCCCTTCGCCACGCCGTCAGTCGCATTATTGAATTCAACCAAAATCCGCTCTACAGCGATCATACCCGACTGCTTCGCTCCTCTTTTGCCGACATTCTCAATCACACTGAAAACGTGATCAGCCAGCAGACAGCCATGCGTCAGGGCTTCTACGAGCGTAACCGTTGTGAACTTTATCAGGGCGATGCGCATTTTGTTGATGCCAACACCATTGAGATTGAGCAACCGGATGGCACGCGTGAGACGCTGACGGCAGAGAAGTTTGTTATCGCCTGTGGTTCACGACCTTACCATCCTGACAATGTCGACTTTACTCATCCACGCGTTTATGACTCCGACTCTATTCTCAATCTGCACCACGAACCAGGCCACGTCATTATTTATGGCGCGGGCGTGATTGGCTGTGAATATGCGTCGATTTTCCGTGGCCTGAACGTCAAAGTTGACCTGATTAACACCCGCGATCGCCTGCTGGCGTTTCTTGATCAGGAGATGTCTGACTCTCTCTCTTACCACTTCTGGAACAGCGGCGTGGTGATTCGTCACAACGAAGAGTTTGAGAAGATCGAAGGGGTGGAAGATGGCGTCATCATGCATCTGAAGTCGGGTAAGAAAGTAAAAGCCGACTGCCTGCTTTACGCCAACGGCCGTACCGGCAACACCGATTCGCTGTCGCTGGAAAATGTGGGTCTGGAAGCGGATGGTCGTGGCCTGCTGAAAGTGAACAGCATGTATCAGACGGCTCAGCCGCACATTTATGCCGTTGGTGACGTGATTGGCTATCCAAGCCTGGCCTCAGCCGCCTACGATCAGGGCCGTATTGCCGCTCAGGCGATTATCAAAGGGGAAGCGTCAGCGCACCTGATTGAAGATATCCCAACCGGGATTTACACCATTCCGGAAATCAGCTCCGTGGGTAAAACCGAGCAGCAGCTGACGGCAATGAAGGTGCCTTACGAAGTGGGCCGCGCGCAGTTCAAACATCTGGCGCGAGCGCAGATCGTTGGCATGAACGTTGGCAGCCTGAAGATTCTGTTCCATCGGGAAACCAAAGAGATTCTTGGAATTCACTGCTTTGGTGAACGTGCCGCCGAGATTATTCATATCGGTCAGGCGATCATGGAGCAGAAAAACGGTGGCAACACGATTGAGTACTTCGTGAATACCACCTTTAACTATCCGACCATGGCCGAAGCCTATCGCGTTGCGGCGTTAAACGGCTTAAACCGCCTGTTTTAACGCGGCGTCGAAATAGTGCTGCATGTGGGTTTTAATCGCCTCTGCCAGCTGTTCATAACGGCTGCGCAGAGGTGAACCCGGACGATAGACCAGCGCAATCGTACGCTGTGGCACCGGTTTGTAGCAGGTGAGATAGCAGACGCCGTCGCGGATACGCTCCGGTGGGACTGCCAGCGCCGGTAGCAGCGTAATCCCGCTGCCTGCCGCCACCATATTGCGCAGCGTCTCAAGACTGGTCGCGCGGAAATGGGTATCTTCATCGGCGCCCGCCTCAAAGCAGAACCCCATCGCCTGGTCACGCAGACAGTGCCCATCTTCCAGCATCAGCAATTTCTCGCCTGCCAGATCGGACATAGGCACCCGGTCGCGATCGCACCAGGGATGATCGGCATAGACTGCCAGCTTCATCGGCTCATCAAACAACGGCACTTCGATAAAGGCCTGGCTCTCTTTGACCAGCGCGATAATCGCGCAGTCCAGCTTGCCGCTATCGAGCTGTGCCAGCAGCTGCTGCGTCTGCGCTTCGTGCAGATACATCTCCAGTTTCGGGAATGTCTGGTGCAGCGTCGGGATAATCTGTGGCAATAAGTAGGGCGCGGTAGTCGGGATGAGGCCGATATGCAGCGGACCTGACATCGCTTCCCCTTGCTGACTGGCCATCTCTTTCAGCACTTTCACTTCACGCAGCACCGTACGCGCCTGATCCACCAGCAGCAAACCTGCCTGGGTGAACAGCACTTTACGGCTGGTGCGCTCCAGCAGCATCACACCCAGCTCATCTTCCAGCTTACGGATCTGCCCGCTTAACGTCGGCTGACTGACATGACACGCATCCGCGGCACGGCGGAAATGACGGTGTTCAGCAAGCGAAACCAGATATTCAAGATCACGAATATTCATTATTACCCTCCAAGCCACGATAGCCCGTGGCGATAGATAGAATAGCAATGAACGATTGGCCCTATCAAGGGTGGTTGGGAATAATGCGCACATCAAATGGAACGCGGTATGTCAGGAGAAAAAAATGTTTGCAAGTCAGGAAGGTAAAGCTATTCCGTCAGTGACTTTTCACACACGTCAGGGCGATCGCTGGGTCGATGTCACCACTGAAGCGTTGTTTAAAGACAAAACGGTCATCGTTTTTTCACTGCCGGGTGCATTCACACCAACCTGCTCCTCCAGCCATCTGCCGCGTTACAACGAATTAGCGGGTCTGTTTGCCCAGCAGGGTGTGGACAGCATTCTGTGCGTCTCGGTGAATGACACGTTTGTGATGAACGCCTGGAAGGCAGAACAGCGCGCAGACAACATTACCTTTATCCCTGATGGCAACGGCGAGTTTACCCGCGGCATGGAAATGCTGGTTGAGAAAGCCGATCTCGGCTTTGGCCCACGTTCATGGCGCTACTCGATGCTGGTGCGTAACGGCGTGGTAGAGAAAATGTTTGTTGAGCCAAACAAGCCGGGTGACCCATTTGAGATCTCTGATGCCGACACCATGCTGCGCTATCTGGCGCCTGAGTGTAAAGCTCAGGAGTCGGTCTCAATCTTCACCAAACCTGGCTGCACTTTCTGCACACAGGCAAAACAGATGCTGATGGATCATGGTATTCAGTACGAAGAGATCGTGCTGGGACAGGATGCAACAACCGTGAGTCTGCGCGCCGTTTCAGGCCGGGCGACGGTACCGCAGATCTTCATGGGGGGTCGTCACATTGGCGGCAGTGAGGATCTGCAACAATATTTGCTGTCAGCGTAAGAGAATCTGAGCGTCGGCCGGGAGAGCAGGCGCTTTGATGATGTGCCTATAAAAATGAGTAATTCTGAAGCTAGAGGTTGGCGGGCATTTAATATGCCCGCTTTTTTTTGCCTGCAGTTCAGACATAACGAGCTGACGTTATGCCCCAGGCAGGCCTTTCATCAAATCGCCTATTAAATCCTGTGCCACAACAAGCCCGGCATCCCAACCAACGTAAGGGCCATAAACAGCACCAGCTGCGGCTCCAGCGATCGCTCCACCAATCATGCCGACAAGTGCGGTAATACCACCGCCGATACCAATGACGTCCGCAGAACTGGCACCACGACCGCCCAAAATAGCTAACGTCCAGGAACCCAGTACAGCTCCGCCAATTGAACATGCTATACCTTCGGCAACATTCGCCAGTAAATTTTCGCCATAAGCTCCAGATACTGAATTCAATTCATTACTATTTAATGTACGCATCATCGATTCCTTTTGAATAGCAAAAAAATTCATTATTAAATGAATGATTAGTAATTACTGAATTCCACCTGAAATAATAGTTTGTGCTAATTGCTCGACCAAGGGCAGGCTATATGATAACGATACCATTGCGCCGCCGATTACGCCTCCAATTCCGCCAATTATCGCACCACCAACGGCTCCAACCAATTGCCCAATTACACTCAGGCCTAAAATCCCCATTGCATCGCCACCGTGCAAATAACCGATAGCGCCTCCCGCAACAGCAGCAGCAACACCACCAATGACGGAGCTAGCCAAATGATCACCGATAAATAATGCAGCATCATTAGGAGTAATAGCAGCACCTGAAACGCCTGAAACTTCATCTAATGTTAATTCACGCATAAGCCCTCCCGGCCCAAATCAAGAACATTTAAAATAAGTAACCGCATTCTGTTACAGGGACAATTTAAATGTATTTACCTCTTTAAAAAATCGCAAAAAATCCATAAATTATTTTTATAAAAACTGAAATGCCACAATAAAAATTTCCCGAAATTTGTTTCAGATATAAAACCTGGCAATAGTCAAAAAAATGATTCAACAAGGAAGGATAATTCAGGAGGGGGTTAAAAAGACGGTTACAAAAGCTGGCAAAGCCTTTGCTTTGCCAGCTTTACCATTACGCCAGACGCTGCTTTGCGTCACCGATGGCACGCGCAACCTGCTGTGGCGAGACGCCGCCCTGTGCATTACGCTTATCCAGACAGGACTGCAGCGCCAGAATCGGATAGACATCCTCGCCAATCACTGCACTGAACTCCTGCAGCTGTGCCAGCGACAGCGCTTCCAGCGCCACGCCCTGCCCGATGGCGGCAACCACTACTTCGCCAACGATATGGTGAGCTTCACGGAACGGCACGCCTTTGGCGACCAGATAGTCAGCCAGTTCAGTGGAGTTTGCGTAACCCTGTTCAGCCGCTTCCTGGCAGCGCGGACGTTTGACCTGCAGGCCATCCAGCACCAGTACTGACATATGCAGACAGTCGAGCCAGGTGTCGAGCGCGTCAAACAGCCCCTCTTTGTCTTCCTGCATATCTTTGTTGTAGGCCAGCGGCAGACCTTTCAACGTCATCATCATGCCGGTCAGCGCGCCCTGCACCCGGCCACACTTGCCGCGAATCAGCTCCAGCGCATCCGGATTTTTCTTCTGCGGCATCAGCGATGAGCCGGAGGTCACTTTATCTGACAGCTCGATAAAGCCCGCTTCACCAGTGTTGAAGAAGATCATATCTTCGGCGAAGCGCGACAGATGCACCATGCCGATGGCAGCATCAGAGAGCAGCTCCAGCACATGATCGCGGTCTGATACGGTATCCAGACTGTTGCGCGTGGCGGAGGCAAAGCCCAGCCAGCCTGCCAGCTGCTGACGATCGATCTCATACGCGGTACCGGCCAGTGCGCCACAGCCCAGCGGACTGACATCGAGCCGCTTCAGCGTATCCTGCAGACGACTCTCGTCACGCGCCAGCATTTCAACGTAGGCCAGGCACCAGTGCGCAAACGTCACCGGCTGCGCACGCTGCAGATGCGTGTAGCCCGGCATCACCGCATCCTGATTGGCTTCGGCGGTGACCACCAGCGCCTGCTGGAGATCACGGGTGGCGCCCAGCAGCGCCTCAATCTGCACCTTGCACCACAGCTTGAGATCGGTCGCGACCTGATCGTTACGGCTACGTCCGGTGTGCAGTTTTTTGCCCAGCGCGCCCACCTTGTCGATCAGCTGGCCTTCAACCCAACTGTGGATATCTTCGGCGTCGCTCTGCAGAATCTGCTCAGGATCCTCACGGACTTCATCCAGTAACGTATTCAGGGCCGCTTCCAGCTGCTGCTGCTCATCCTGAGTCAGGACATTTACCGTCACCAGCGCTTTGGACCAGGCAACAGAGCCAATAATGTCCTGCTCTGCCAGGCGGTAATCGAAGCGCAGCGAGTCATTGAACTGTTTAAAACGTTGATCCGCTGCCTGAGTAAACCGTCCACCCCAAAGTGCCATGTGAAAACTCCTCTGAATCGTTAAACAAGGGGCGGCATAAATGCCGCCCCTGAAATGAAACTGTGAGGCGAGGCGCACCTCGCCTGAAAATTACTTCTTCTGCTCGTTCAGGGCGCGGATACGCGAAGAGAGCGAGAACAGACGGATAAAGCCGCCAGCATGACGGTGATCGTACACTTCATCTTCACCGAAGGTGGCGAACTCTTCCGAGTAGAGGCTGTTCGCGGAACGCTTCTGGGTGGCTGTCGCCTGGCCTTTGTAGAGTTGCAGTACCACTTCACCGTTAACCTCTTCCGCCAGCGATTCGGCAGCAGCCTGAATCGACTTACGCAGCGGGGCGAACCAGCGGCCGTCATAAACCACATAGGACATCTCGTGGCCGAGCTGCTCACGCCATTTGAAGCTATCGCGATCCAGCACCAGCTGCTCAACCGCACGCAGCGCATTGACCATGATGGTGCCGCCAGGGGTTTCGTAGCAGCCGCGGGATTTAATCCCTACCAGACGGTTCTCAACGATATCGATACGGCCGACGCCATGTTTTGCGCCCAGCACGTTAAGTTTTTCCAGGCACTGGAACGGACTCAGTTTTTCGCCGTTAACCGCCACGACCCGACCTTTTTCAACGGTTACGGTCACTTCTTCAGGCTGGTCAGGCGCTTCCAGCGGATCGACAGTCCAGACCCAGCAATCTTTATTTGGTGCATTGGCCGGGCTTTCCAGCACGCCACCTTCGGTGGAGATGTGCCAGGCGTTCTCGTCGCGGCTGTAGATTTTCTCCAGTGACGCGGTGGTCGGAATGTTGCGCTCTTTCAGGTAGTCCAGCAGCGCTTCACGTGAACGCAGGTTCCATTCACGCCACGGGGCCACCACTTTCAGCTGTGGTGCCAGCGCGGTGTAGGTGGTTTCGAAACGCACCTGGTCATTACCTTTACCGGTTGCGCCGTGACACAGCGCATCCGCACCCACTTTCAGCGCCAGCTCAACCTGTGCTTTAGCGATGATAGGACGCGCCATTGAAGTACCCAGCAGATAGGTGCCTTCATAGAGGGCGCCAGTCTGCAGCACCGGATAAACATAGTCGCTGATGAACTCTTCACGCAGGTCAACCACGTGGCATTCAGATGCGCCGGACTGCAGGGCTTTCTTCTCTACACCTTCCAGATCGCCGCGCTCCTGACCGATATCTGCGACAAAAGCGACGACTTCACAGCCGCCGTAGTTCTCTTTCAGCCATGGAATGATGGCCGAAGTATCAAGACCACCGGAGTAAGCCAGAACGATTTTTTTGATGTTTTGCGTTTGCATTTCGTAATCCTTGAATCAGAGTCGTTAAGCGAGAATCCGGGTGCCAATCGACACGCCGTTAAACAGGTCAGGCAGCCGCTCAGCGTGACGCCAGCTGGCAATATCCACCGGGCGGCCCAGGGTTCGCGCTGCATCAAGCGCAGCGTGCACTTTCACAATCATGCCGTCGGTAATAATGCCCTGGGTAATCAGCTGCTCAGCTTTGTCGGCGGTCATCTCTTCGATGCGCTGACCTTTGCCGTCGAGAATACCACTGACGTCTGACAACAGGACCAGATCAGCGCCCAGCGTCGAGGCCAGTGCGGTCGCCGCCTGATCAGCGTTGACGTTCATCAGGTCGCCGCTGTCAGTAATACCAATTGAGCTCACCACCGGCATATAACCGGCCGCCAGCAGGGTGTTCAGCAATGCCGGATCGCCCGGCATTGCGTGGCCAACATGGCCGAGTTCTTCATCAAACGGTGTGACATTCACGATGCCCGCATCGCCCAGGCAGAGGCCTACCGCGTTGATGCCCGATTTTTTTGCCCAGGCCAGCAGCGTTTTATTCGCGGTTCCTGCCAGCGCACCGGTAATAATGTCGATCTGATCGGCTGGTGTGACACGCAGGCCATTTTTCTTCTTCACCGGCAGCGCCAGCTTTTTCATCAGTTCATCCACCAGGCAACCGCCGCCGTGGACAATGATCAGCGGACGCTGATGGGCGCTGCGGTAGGTCAACAGCGCTTCAAACAGGCGGGCCAGCGCTTCTTCGCTGTCTAACAACACACCGCCCAGCTTGATAATCAATGGATTGGTCATGGTTTATTTATCCGTTAAATCAGTGACTGCGTTTCAGGGAAGCCGAACCGGATGTTCAGGCACTGTACCGCCTGCGATGCCGCGCCTTTCAGCAGATTATCTTCGGCTGCCACGACAATCAGATGCTCACCCTGCACTTCAAAACCGATATCGCAGTAAGGCAGACCCACAACGGCTTTCAGCGCCGGTACGCCCTGCTCGTAGAGCCGCACCAGTGGCTTGTTGTCATAGGCGCGATGGAAAACTGCGGCAATATCTTCACGGCTGACACCCGCTTTCAGACGGCAGGTAATCGTCGCCAGGATCCCGCGCGGGAAGTTACCCAGATGCGGAGTGAAGATCACCGGCGTACCAAGGTGCGCAACGATTTCCGGGTGATGACGATGATTGAACAGGCCGTAAGGCTGCAGGCTCACTTCGCAGAAGCTGGTGCCGACATTGGCTTTACGTCCGGCACCGCTCACGCCGCTGGTGGCGTTAATTACCGGCCATTGCGCCTCGTTTAACAGTCCGGCATCCACCAGGGGCTTCAGCGCCAGCTGCGCAGCGGTTGGGTAGCAACCTGGCACAGCCACCAGCTGCGCCTGCTGGATTTTCTCATGCTGATATTCGGCAAGGCCGTAAACGGCTTTGTCCAGCCAGTCGCCATGCTGATGGGTGAAGCCATAAAAGCGGGTATAAAAATCAGCGTCATTAACGCGGAACGCGCCCGACAGGTCGAATACCACACAGCCAGCCTTGAGAAATTCCGGCGCCAGGTCGTGGCTGACTTCGTGGGCCGTCGCCAGGAACACCACATCCACCTTATCTGCCCACTCGGCCGCGCTGCTCAGCGGCTGCAGCGGCAAATCCACCACACCTTTCAGCTGCGGATGGAGATCGGAGAGGCGCTTGCCGGCATCAGGGCTTTGCGCCGAAACCGCCAAAGCGGTTATGTTGATATGTGGATGGCGATTCAGGAAGGTGGCAAGCTCTGTGCCAGCATAACCACTGGCACCAACGATCAGCGTATTCAACATCAGGCTGTAACCCTTTTTACAGTCGCACGTTCCGGGTCGCGGCCTTGCCCCGTTACCCGCCCTGTCATCTGCAGTGATTTAAGGTTCCCTTGCAGAGGACGTTAATGTATTTTTATTCACTATTACTGCATGAATATGGATACATCCTAACCCAAGGACCGCCAACAGTGAAGACAAAATTACCGCCTTTTATTGAACTGTACCGCCAGTTAATCGCTACACCGTCGATCAGCGCAACCGATGCCGCACTGGATCAGAGTAATGAAACTTTAATCAATTTGCTGGCCGGCTGGTTCCGCGACCTCGGCTTCAGCGTTGAAGTGCAGCCGGTGCCCGGCACCCGCAATAAATTTAATATGCTGGCGCGCACCGGAAGCGGTGCGGGCGGCCTGCTGTTAGCGGGTCACACCGATACCGTTCCTTTTGACGATGGCCGCTGGACACGCGATCCCTTTACCCTGACCGAGCACGACAACAAGCTCTATGGCCTGGGTACGGCAGACATGAAAGGCTTCTTCGCCTTTATTCTCGATACACTGCGCGATGTGGATGTCAGCACGCTGAGCAAACCGCTCTATATCCTCGCTACGGCCGATGAAGAGACCACCATGGCTGGCGCCAAATATTTTTCTGAATCGACGCAGCTGCGTCCCGACTGCGCCATCATCGGTGAACCAACCTCACTTAAACCGGTGCGTGCGCACAAAGGTCACCTGTCGAATGTGATCCGTATCGAGGGGAAATCGGGCCACTCCAGCGATCCCGCACGTGGCGTTAACGCCATTGAACTGATGCATGAGTCGATCACCCATCTGATGCAACTGCGCAATACGCTGCAGGAGCGTTATCACCATGACGGTTTTGCCATCCCCTATCCCACCATGAACTTCGGCCATATTCATGGCGGTGACGCCGCTAACCGTATCTGCGCCTGCTGTGAACTGCATATGGATATTCGTCCACTGCCGGGCCTGTCGCTGAACGATCTCGATGGGCTACTGAATGAGGCGCTGGCACCGGTCAGTGCGCGCTGGCCGGGCCGTGTCACGGTGGCTGAACTGCATCCGCCGATTCCTGGCTACGAGTGCCCGGCAGATCATGAACTGGTCAATGTGGTCGAGAAATTACTGGGTATACCCACTGAGATGGTGAACTACTGCACCGAAGCGCCTTTTATTCAGCAGCTCTGCCCGACGCTGGTACTGGGTCCGGGGTCGATTGAGCAGGCACATCAGCCAGACGAATTTATTGATACTGCATTTATTAAGCCGACAAGGGCGCTTATCAGTCAGGTTGTGCAGCATTTTTGCCACTGATTAACAGCAAATGGGGCATTTCACTGCATTAACAGTAAAATGCCCCTTCATTGTGCGGGATTTAGCGATAAGAATAACTTATCCCGCTTCGTTCCCGATAAATTCTACGAATTTCCGTTATTTAGCCACATCTTCAGCGCACTTTAACGCATTTGACGAACGCAACATTACGTGGCTAGATAAAAGACGATGTTATGCCCAGCGGGTGATTATTCAGAGCGTTTCAGAATGTGGACAGGCGGCAACGGAGCCGGTTCCCTGTAGATTAGGGGGAACATGGCGTTGCTGATTTTTCTGCTGCCTGAAAGGTCGGGTGTAGAAGTTTTTCAAGACGATAAGGGTGTCAGGGTCCAATGAACGAACAATATTCCGCAATGCGAAGTAATGTCAGTATGCTCGGCAAACTGCTCGGGGATACGATTAAGGATGCACTGGGAGAGAACATCCTCGACCAGGTGGAAACCATCCGTAAGCTCTCCAAGTCATCCCGTGCAGGAAATGACACTCATCGTAAAGAACTGCTCAATACGCTGCAGAACCTCTCCAACGAGGAGCTTTTGCCGGTTGCACGCGCTTTTAGCCAGTTTCTGAACCTCACCAACGTGGCTGAGCAGTATCAGACCATCTCGCAAAGTGGCGAGGGTGAGAACCATCCCGAACTGCTGAAAAAGACCTTTGATACCCTGAAGCAGCAGAAAGATATCAGCGAAAGCGACATCCTTGCGGCCATTGAATCGCTGTCGCTGGAACTGGTGCTGACGGCTCACCCGACTGAAATCACCCGCCGTACGCTGATTCACAAGCTGGTCGAAGTTAACAGCTGCCTGAAACAGCTCGATCACAGCGACGTCTCCGACTACGAACGTAACCAGATTATGCGCCGTCTGCGTCAGCTGGTGGCACAGGCGTGGCACACCGATGAGATCCGCAAATATCGTCCGACCCCTATCGACGAAGCCAAATGGGGCTTTGCCGTAGTGGAAAATAGCCTGTGGGAAGGCGTACCCGCCTTCCTGCGTGAGCTGAACGAGCAGGTAGAAGAGGCGTTCGGCATTAAGCTGCCGGTCGATTTCGTGCCGGTTCAGTTCACCTCATGGATGGGTGGCGACCGCGACGGTAACCCTAACGTTACGGCGGCGATTACCCGCCACGTTATGCAGCTGAGTCGCTGGAAAGCCACTGACCTGTTCCTGCGCGATATCGGCGTATTGATCTCTGAGTTGTCGATGTCAGAGTGCACTGAAGAGATCCGGGAACTCAGCGGCGATCCGGAAGCGCTTGAACCTTATCGTATGATCCTGAAACGCCTGCGCAGCCAGTTAATGACTACCCAGTCATTCCTGGAACGTCGCCTGAAAGGTGAACGTCTGCCGCGCCCGGCCGATCTGCTGGTCTCCAACGCTCAGCTGTGGGATCCGCTGTTTGCCATCTATCAGTCACTGCAAAAGTGCGGCATGGGCATTATCGCCAACGGTCAGTTGCTTGATACGCTGCGCCGCGTGAAATGCTTCGGCGTGCCGCTGGTGCGGATCGATCTGCGTCAGGAGAGTACCCGTCACACCGAAGCGATTGCTGAAGTGACCCGCTATCTGGGTCTCGGCGATTATGAAAGCTGGTCCGAAGCGGACAAGCAGGCCTTCCTGATCCGTGAACTGAACTCAAAGCGTCCGCTGCTGCCTCGCAGCTGGGAACCCAGCGATGAAACGCGTGAAGTGCTGGAGACCTGTCGCGTCGCGGCTGAAGCGCCACAGGGTTCTATCGCCGCCTATGTTATCTCGATGGCGAAAACCCCTTCTGACGTGCTGGCCGTGCATCTGCTGCTGAAAGAAGCAGGCATCGGCTATGCCATGCCGGTTGCACCGCTGTTTGAAACGCTTGATGACCTGAATAACGCCAATGACGTGATGAGCCAGCTGCTGAGCATCGACTGGTATCGCGGCTTAATTCAGGGCAAACAGATGGTGATGATTGGCTATTCTGACTCGGCGAAAGATGCCGGTGTGATGGCCGCCAGCTGGGCGCAATATCAGGCACAGGATGCCCTGATTAAAACTTGTGAGAAGGCCGGGATTTCACTGACGCTGTTCCACGGACGCGGCGGCAGCATCGGCCGTGGCGGCGCACCCGCCCATGCAGCGCTGCTGTCGCAACCGCCAGGTAGCCTGCGCGGCGGTCTTCGTGTGACCGAACAGGGCGAGATGATTCGCTTTAAATATGGTTTACCCGCCGTCACCATCGCCAGCCTGTCGCTTTACACCGGCGCAATTCTGGAAGCGAACCTGATGCCGCCGCCGGAGCCAAAACGCGAATGGCGCGACATTATGGATCAGCTCTCCGCCGACTCCTGTGCGATGTATCGCGGTTATGTGCGTGAAAATGCTGACTTTGTGCCCTATTTCCGCTCAGCGACGCCGGAGCAGGAGCTGGGTAAATTACCGCTGGGCTCACGTCCCGCCAAACGCCGACCTACCGGCGGCGTAGAGTCGCTGCGTGCGATTCCATGGATTTTCGCCTGGACGCAGAACCGTCTGATGCTGCCCGCGTGGCTGGGTGCTGGTGCGGCCCTGCAACAGGCGATGGCCGCCGGTCATCAGGATCAGCTGGAAGCGATGTGCCGCGACTGGCCATTCTTCTCTACCCGTCTGGGTATGCTGGAGATGGTATTCTCAAAAGCGGACCTGTGGCTGGCGGAATATTACGATCAGCGTCTGGTCGAGAAATCACTCTGGCCGCTGGGCAAACAGTTGCGCGATCAGCTTGATGCGGATATCAAAGCGGTACTGACCATTGCCAATGACTCACACCTGATGGCAGATCAGCCGTGGATTGCCGAGTCAATTGCACTGCGTAATGTCTATACCGATCCGCTCAACGTACTCCAGGCCGAACTGCTGCATCGTTCGCGAGCGCGGGAAGCGAATGGCGATGAACCGGATGCCCGCGTTGAGCAGGCGCTGATGGTGACCATTGCCGGTGTCGCGGCAGGCATGCGCAATACCGGTTAACGGTGGTGAGGCGCTGACGCTCGTCAGCGTCGCACTGCAGTAAAAACAAAAAAGTCGGGACTCTCCCGACTTTTTTATTGGCTGAAGCAGAGCGGTTAAGCCGCTGCAGCAGCAGGTCGCACGCCCAGGGTGTGACAAATGGCGTAACTCATTTCGGCACGGTTAAGCGTGTAGAAATGGAAATCCTTCACCCCTTCGCGTGACAGGATTTTCACCATATCCATCGCGATATTGGCTCCCACCATTTTCCGCGTTTCCGGATCATCATCCAGACCGGCAAACATCGCGCTCATCCAGCCCGGCACGCGCACATTAGTTAGCGTGGCAAAGCGTTGCAGCTGTTTAAAGTTAGAGACCGGCAGAATGCCCGGCACAATTTCCACGTCAATGCCGGTCGCGACACAGCGATCGCGGAAACGCAGATAACTTTCAACGTCGAAGAAAAACTGAGTAATGGCCCGGTTGGCGCCTGCATCGATTTTTCGCTTCAGGTTAATCAGATCGGCCTGGGCGCTTTTCGCTTCGGGATGAACTTCCGGATAGGCCGCAACCGAAATATCAAAATCACCCACCTCTTTCAGCAGCGAAACCAGATCGCTGCCGTACATTTCTGGCTTACCACTGCCTGGAGGCAGATCGCCGCGCAGCGCCACAATATGACGGATGCCGTTGTTCCAGTAATCCTGAGCGATGGTGCGCAGTTCATCGCGCGTGGCATCGACACAGGTCAGATGGGGAGCAGCTTCCAGACCGGTGCGATCTTTAATGCCTTTGATAATGCTGTGGGTGCGATCGCGTTCACCTGAGTTTGCACCGTAGGTCACAGAAACGAATTTCGGTTTCAGGCTGCTCAGGCGATCGATGGAGGTCCACAGTGTCTCTTCCATGTCGCTGGTACGAGGCGGGAAGAACTCAAATGAAACATTAATTTGCCCGTTCAGCTCAGCCAGGCTCTGGTTTAGCGCTTCGCGCTGATTGGCATGAAAAAAACTCATCCTGCACCCTCATCGATTAACAATCGGCCTGTGAACATCTACACGTTTAGACGTCCAGATGTTCAAAATGACGTAATCTGACTGTGCCGTCAACTTAAAAATGGTCAACAGTCGCGATCAATTTTCAATCAACATGAAGGCGATTCAACAGGGGGGAGATAACATATTGAAAACAGGCGCCGAAGCGCCTGAGGAGGAGGAGTTACAGCAGTTGTGCGAGGCGATTAATATCTGACTGGATAGCGCCTGCGGTGACATCCCGGCCTGCGCCCGGTCCGCGGATCACCAGCGGATTATCGCGGTACCAGCGGCTCTCAATCGCAAAGACGTTGTCGCACGGCAGCAGTGAGGCCAGCGGATGTTCCGGACGCACCGCTTCAACACCCACGCGCGCCTTGCCGTTGGCATCAAAGCGGGCAACGTAACGCAGCACCAGGTCCATCTCCTGCGCGGCTTCGAGCCGCTGCAGCATCTGCTCATTCAGCTCTTCGCCATTTTCAAAGAAGTGGTCGACAGATCCCTGCTGACAGTTATTGGGCACCAGCGATTCAACCCGCACCTGATCCGGCTCGATGTTGTAGCCTGCCTCACGCGCCAGGATAACCAGCTTGCGCATCACATCCTGACCCGAGAGATCGGCGCGCGGATCGGGCTCAGTTAAACCCTGCTGCCAGGCCTGATCCACCAGCTCGGTAAAGGGCACCGTGCCATCAAACTGCAGGAACAGCCACGACAGCGTGCCGGAGAAGATCCCGCTGATCGCCAGGATGGTATCGCCGCTGTCGCGCAGATCGCGCACCGTGTAATTGATCGGCAGACCTGCGCCAACAGTGGCGTTATAGAGCCAGTGACGCCCGGTTTTGGTAAAGGCATCGCGGATCTGGCGCCAGGTCTGACTGTCAGACGCTCCCGCGACCTTATTGGCGCTGATAACGTGAAAACCGTGACTGGCAAAGTCGAGATACTGCTGCGCCAGCGGTGTGCTGGCAGTGACATCCAGCACCACCAGGTCATCAAACGGGTGAGCACGCATCCACAGGAACAGCGACTCTTCATCGCGCTCTACCGCTTCATCATCAAAGAAGGCGAGTGCCCGGCTGGCTTCCAGCCCGTCATAGCTCAGCAGGCTGCGACGGCTGTCCGCGACGCCCGCCAACACAAATTCAAAGCCGGTTCGCGCTGACAGCGTTTCCTGATCGCGGGCAAACAGCTCCAGCCAGCGTGAACCGATATTGCCTTTGCCAAACAGCATCAGACCGATGCGCTTTTCTGCCCGGAACAGCGACTGATGCAATCCCTGAATCAGATGCTGAGTCGGGCCGACGCGCAGCACTGCGACCACGCTGATGTGCTCTTCTGACTGCCAGATGAACTCAATTGGCTGATCCTTTAACTGCTGCCAGAAGCGATGGGTATGCAGCGGATTGCGGGTAACGCCTGCGCCAACCAGCGCCACCAGCGCCAGGCCGTCGCGCAGCTGCAGATGGCCCGGTAAACCGGCATCCTGAAGCAGCGTAAAAGCGCTGTTAACCACTTCAGCGGTGTAACAGAGCTGCAGCAATTGACGATCGGGATGAACGCCAAACGCCAGCGGACGCAGCTGCGCGCGCTTCAGCAGCAGGTCTATCTCTTTGTGCAGGATGGCGAAGTCATGCTGCTCTGGCAGCTGAATCTCAATCAGGCAAACATCATCATGGCTGGTGACGATACGCGCGCCCGTCCCGGAGGCCAGCACGCGCTCAATGCGGGTTGATCCCTGCTCCGGCTGATAACTGCAGCGCAGTTGCAGGTCGATATCGCTGCCTGAAACCGGCTGCAGAGTCCGGGTGTGGAGAACCGGTGCAGCCAGGCGCGCCAGTTCGCTGGCTTCATCCAGCCTTAACAGCGGCAGCAGGCAGGCATCAGAGACTTTGCGGGGATCGGCACTGTAAACACCCGCCACATCGCTCCAGATGGTCACCCGTCCGACACCCGCCAGTGCGCCAATCTGCGTGGCAGAATAGTCGGAGCCGTTGCGGCCAAGCAGGACGGTTTCACCGGCGTCGTTGCGGCTGATAAATCCGGTCACCACGATGCGCTTGTGCGGATGCTGCGCCAGTAAAGTCTGTAGCAGTGGCCAGGACTTCCCTTCATCTACCTGCGGTTGTGCGGCACGTTCAGCGCGCAGAAACTCACGCGCATCCAGCCAGCAAGCCTGAAGGTCACGCTGGCTCAGTACCGCTGACATCAGGCGTGCCGACCAGACTTCACCGTGACCGACCACTTCGGCATAGACCGCATCGGTAATCGGCGCATCCAGCAGTGCGGCCAGCTTTTCCAGGTCACGGATAAACGCGGTGATTAAAGGTTCTGCGACCTCAGCAGGCAGCAGCGCACTGATCAGTTCGCTCTGGTAGCGCCGTAAAGCCTGTTGCACCTGATGCGCAGAGAGCCGATCGCTCTGGCTCAGCTTCAGCCAGCTAATCAGCTGGTTGGTGGTTGAGCCTGCCGCAGAGACCACCATCAGGTCGCCCGGCTGGCTGTAGTCCGCCATAATACCGGCAACGCGCTGATAGCAGCGCGCATCGGCCAGGCTGCTGCCGCCAAACTTATGCAACTGCCTGATGTTCGGCGTTCCCGCGCCTGCTGAAATCGTCATGCTTAACCCTCGGCTGCGACCCGGAATGCATTATCCAGATCGGCAATTAAATCTTCGTGATCTTCAATACCGACAGAAACCCGTAGCAGCGTATCGGAAATGCCCGCTGCCGCGCGTGCTTCTGCCGACATCCCCGCGTGCGTCATGGTGGCGGTATGGGAGATCAGACTCTCTACTCCGCCCAGCGATTCCGCCAGCGTAAATAGCTGCAATGCTTTCAGGAAGCGACGCAGCAGCGCCTCATCACCGTCGAGCTCGAAACTCAGCATGGCGCCAAAGCCGCGCTGCTGACGTACGGCATGTTCGTGTCCGGCGTTTTCCGGCAGCGAAGGATGATACAACTTTTTCACCAGTTTCTGCTGCTTCAGATACTCTACAATCGCGAGTGCGTTGCGTTGTGCGGCTGCAATCCGCGGCGAAAGTGTACGAATTCCGCGCAGCAGCAGATAACTGTCAAACGCTGCACCGGTCACACCAATGTTATTCGCCCACCAGGCCAGGTCGGTAGCGAGTTGCGGATCTTTGGCGATGACCGCGCCCGCCACGACATCGGAGTGGCCATTGAGGTATTTGGTACAGGAGTGGATAACCAGGTCCGCACCCAGCGCCAGAGGGTTCTGCAGCGCCGGACTCATAAAGGTGTTGTCCACCACGCTGATGGCACCCGCAGCACGCGCAGCGGCGCAAATTGCGCTGATATCTACCACGCGCAGCAGCGGATTGCTGGGGCTTTCAATCAGCACCAGTTTTGGGTTTTCATCCAGAGCTGCCTGCAGCGCTACCGGATCACCCTGATCGACAAATTTCACCCGATAGGCGCCGCGCTTGCTCAGGCTGTCAAACAGCCGATAGCTGCCGCCATAACAGTCATGTGGCGCGACCAGCAGATCGCCAGGCTTCAGAAACACCGTCGTGACCAGGTGAATCGCCGACATCCCGGTATTGGTTAATACCGCGCCCGCTCCCCCTTCCAGTTCTGCCAGCGTACGCTGTACGACATCACGAGTGGGGTTGCCACGACGGGAGTAGTCATGCGCACGAGGCTCATTGAAATCCAGGAAGTTATAGGTCGTAGAGAGGTGGATTGGCGGGACAACGCAGCCATATTGCTCGTCATCATTCAAACCGCTGCGCACTGCGATGGTTGCCGGTTTACGCGTCATGAGCGAATTGTTCCTGAAGAGTGAATAAAATGTAGGCCACAGGATATCACCCTCTAATTAGACGTCAATACATCTGGACATCTAAATGTCTTTGCGTATAGATTGAGCAAAACCGCAATAACCGCTAAAATTATGCGTCATCGCCTGGCGTTCCCCTCTGTGAGACAGAGGCAGTGAGCGAAGAAAACCCGCCATATCAGGGGTCAGGCAGGAAAAAATCAGGCATAATCCGCTGATTTCCTCACATTTAACGTTTATTAATTAAGGTAACTCATGGCTGAATGGAACGGCGAATATATCAGCCCGTACGCTGAGCACGGTAAGAAGAGCGAGCAGGTCAAGAAGATCACAGTATCTATCCCATTGAGCGTGCTGAAGATTTTAACGGATGAGCGCACCCGTCGTCAGGTGAACAACCTGCGTCACGCCACCAACAGCGAGCTGCTTTGCGAAGCCTTTTTACATGCCTTTACGGGCCAACCGCTGCCGGATGACGTCGACCTGCGCAAAGAGCGTAGCGATGAGATTCCGGAAGAAGCAAAAGCAATCATGCGCCAGATGGGTGTCGATCCGGATACCTGGGAGTATTGATCTTTCAGCCATAAAAAAACCCAGCCGAAGCTGGGTTTTTTCTTGCCGCCGAACCCGCAGGTTCAGGTGCCTTTTAATCTTATTTTTTAGCGCCTGGCACGCTGAAACGCTTGTTAAAGCGGTCAACACGGCCACCAGTTGCCACTTCACGCTGCTTACCGGTATAGAACGGGTGGCATTTGCCACAAACGTCCAGGTTCAGTTCGTGAGTCAGTGTTGAACGGGTGTGGATCTCGTTGCCGCAGGTACATTTGATAGTAACTGCTTCGTATTTCGGGTGAATACCTTGTTTCATGGGAAACCTCATTGAAGGCCGTGTCGCTCTCCGTGCCAGGCTTTAACCTGCACAGCACCACACGCGATTGAACATTATAGGGTGTACTCCGGCCAGACATTTCTCACCGAAGGCGGCATATTATACAGGTAAGTTTCGATTGCTGCAAATATCTGCTGAGATACCCGCCATCAGGGTCAGCGTGTACACTACCTTCCCCGATCATTGAGCCGGAAAGAGAGAGTTATGCCCGTAGTCCAGGTCGCCCTGCCCGTCCCCTTGCCCCGCCTGTTTGATTATCTGCCGCCACAGGGCGCGCAGCCGGTCATTGGTGGTCGCGTGAGTGTGCCCTTTGGCAATCGCAGGATGATCGGGATTGTGGTCGCCTTTCGTGAGAGTAGCGATCTGCCGGAAGCACAACTCAAGCGCGTGATCGAGGTACTGGATAATGAATCCCTCTATCCACCGTCGCTGTGGCGCATCCTTAACTGGGCCGCCAGCTACTATCATTCGCCACAGGGAGAGGTACTGAGTCACGCTATTCCGGTACTGCTGCGGCAGGGGAAAGCGGCGCAGGACAATCCCTTATGGCGCTGGGAAATCACCGAGCAGGGTCGGGCGACTGCGCCGGAGAGTTTAAAGCGGGCACCGAAACAGCAGCAGGCGCTGGCTGCACTGCGTCAGCAACCGCTCTATCGTCATCAGGTCAGTGAACATGACCTCACGGATGCGACGTTGCAGGCACTGCGCGCCAAAGGGTTATGCGAACTGCATGAGCATCAGCCGCAGATGCACGACTGGCGTACCACTTATGCCGTAAAAGGCGAACGTCTGCGACTGAATACCGATCAGGCGATGGCCGTGGGTGCGATTCGGGCAGATGATGAACATTACGCAGCCTGGCTGCTGGCGGGCATCACGGGTTCAGGCAAAACCGAGGTTTACCTCAGCGTGCTGGAAAATGTGCTGGCACGCGGTAAACAGGCGCTGGTGCTGGTGCCGGAGATTGGCCTGACCCCGCAAACTATCGCCCGTTTTCGCGAACGTTTTGATGCGCCCATCGATGTGCTGCACTCCGCATTAAATGACAGTGAGCGGCTGGCGGTCTGGTTACGTGCGCGGCGCGGCGAAACGGCGATTGTGATTGGCACCCGATCGGCGCTGTTTACGCCACTGGCCCGTCCTGGCGTAATTATTATCGATGAAGAGCATGACAGCTCCTATAAACAGCAGGAGGGCTGGCGCTATCAGGCGCGCGATCTGGCCGTCTTCCGCGCACATGAAGAGAATATCCCGATTGTTATGGGATCGGCGACACCCGCTCTGGAGACGCTGCACAATGTCCGCAGCGGCAAGTATCGCCAGCTCGACCTGACAAAACGCGCCGGCAATGCCAGACCGGCACTGCAACAGCTTATCGACTTAAAAGGCGTGCAGCTGATCGGCGGTCTGGCACCGGGCCTGATTGGTAAAATGCGCCAGCATCTGCAGGCCGATAATCAGGTGCTGCTGTTTCTTAACCGCCGCGGCTTTTCGCCCGCCCTGCTCTGTCACGATTGCGGCTGGATTGCCGAGTGTACCCGCTGTGACCGCTACTACACGCTGCATCAGCACCATCGTCAGCTACGCTGCCACCATTGCGACAGCCAGCGTCCGCTGCCTAATCAATGCCCGCAGTGTGGTTCAACCCATTTGCTGCCGGTAGGCGTCGGGACTGAGCAACTGGAGCAGCAGCTCGGCACACTTTTCCCTGGCGTGCCGGTGTCGCGAATCGATCGTGATACCACCAGCCGCAAAGGTGCGCTGGAGCAGCATCTGGCTGACGTTCATCGCGGCGGCGCACGAATCCTGGTTGGCACCCAGATGCTGGCCAAAGGCCACCACTTCCCCGATGTTACGCTGGTGTCGCTGCTGGATGTCGATGGTGCACTGTTCTCAGCCGATTTTCGTGCGGCGGAACGCTTTGCTCAGCTCTACACCCAGGTCGCCGGTCGTGCTGGCCGTGCCGGCAAACAGGGCGAGGTGTTGCTGCAGACTCACCATCCGGAACATCCGCTGCTGCAGACGCTGTTGCACCAGGGCTATTCAGCGTTCGCCCAGCAGGCCTTGCTGGAGCGACAGGCAGTCCATCTGCCGCCCTGGAGCCGCCATGCGCTGTTCCGCGCTGAAGATATGGATAACCAGCAGGCGGCGGAATTCCTGCAACAACTCCGTAATTTGCTGGAGGCAAGCCCGCTGAACGATAAGGCGATGTGGTTTATGGGTCCGTTGCCTGCACTGCAGCCAAAACGCAGTGGACGCTGGCGCTGGCAACTGCTGCTGCAGCATCCTTCCCGGCAGCGTCTGCAACAGTTGCTGAGCAGTTCGTTGCCGTTGGTTTCAACACTACCCGCGGCGCGCAAAGTGAAATGGACGCTGGATATCGACCCTACCGAGAGCTGATTTAAGCTGACACTGCGAGCCAGATCGAAAAATGTCGCATAAGTCACAATTTTTATGCAAATTAAGTAACAACCAGCCGGGCAATCGTTAACAATGTTGCCCGGTTTGCCTTCAGGTCAGGCAGAAACAGAATTGAACGCGCCATAACGCGTCAGGAGCATGTGTTGGAGCAGAATCAACAACCGCCCGCCGCCACGATGAAAGATGTTGCGGAGCATGCGGGCGTCTCAACCGCCACCGTATCGCGTGCGCTGATGAATCCGGAGAAGGTTTCTGCGGCCACCCGCCAGAAAGTCGAGCAGGCGGTTGCCGCCGTCGGCTACGCGGCACATGGCCCCACGCGCAACGCCCGTCGCAATGAGACGCGTACCATCCTGGTCATTGTCCCTGACATCTGCGATCCCTTCTTTAGTGAAATCATCCGAGGCGTTGAAGTTACGGCAGCCGAAGAGGGCTATCTGGTGCTGATTGGTGACTGCGCGCATCAGAATCAGCAGGAGAGAACCTTTCTCAACCTGATGGTGACGCGACAGATCGATGGCATGGTGCTGCTCGGCTCAAAGTTGCCTTTTGATGCCAGCATTGATGAGCAACGCAACTTGCCGCCTATGGTAATGGCGAATGAGTTTGCGCCGGAAATGTCACTGCCCACTGTCCACATCGATAATCTGACCGCCGCATTTGAAGCGGTAAATCATTTACTGCAGTTGGGTCACACGCATATCGCCTGTATCGCCGGGCCGGAAGAGATGCCGCTCTGCCAGTATCGTTTGCAGGGGTATGTCCAGGCGATGCGTCGCAGCGGGCTGACGGTCGATCCCACCTATATTGTGCGCGGTGACTTCACATTTGAAGCGGGCGTTGCCGCCATGAATCAGCTGATGACCCTGCCGCAACCGCCGCGCGCGCTCTTCTGCCACAGCGATATTATGGCACTTGGGGCGATGAATCAGGCCCGGCGCTGCGGACTGCGGATACCGGAGGACCTCTCTGTGGTCGGATTCGATGACATTGAGCTATCACGTTACTGCGAGCCGCCGCTGACCACGGTCACGCAGCCACGTTACCAGATAGGCCGGGAAGCGATGCTGCTGCTGCTGGATGAGTTAAATGGTAAACGGGTCATCAGCGGATCGCGGCTGCTGGATGCCGGTTTAACCATTCGTGGCAGCACGGCGCGAGCAAAAAAGCGTGAAAAATAAGCGTATTTGTCTGATTTTTTCAGTAGATTCTTAAGGCGAACACTGCTGGTCAAAGTTCCGACCCTTAAGTAACATGGCGGACTCCTTGCCGGGCGCGTAAAAATCATCATTTCGCCCATCTGGCACTATTTTTGAAGGGTATAAGAACGAGAGTGGCACAAAAAGATTACGTAGGCCGCGGGCGTTCAACAGGGACGCGTCGCAAAAAAAGCCCCAGCCGTGGCAAGAAGAGCAAAGGCGGTTCGGGAACATCTAAACTGATGATTGTACTGGCGGTCGCAGTGTTGGTGACCTTTGCCGGTGGTTTATGGTTCCTGGCGCATCACAAAAAAGAGGACGTGCCGGTCATTACGGATCATAAAGCCAACGGCAATGGCCTGCCGCCGAAGCCAGAAGAGCGCTGGAAATATATTAAAGAGCTGGAGAACCGTCAGGTCACCGTGCCGACACCTATCGAACCCTCTTCCGGTGGCGAAGTGAAGTCGCAGACACAGCTGACCGACGAGCAGCGCCAGTTGCTGGAGCAGATGCAGGCGGATATGCGTCAGCAGCCGACGCAGCTCAACGAAGTGCCGTGGAACGAACAGACGCCGGCGCAACGTCAGCAGACACTGCAGCACCAGCAGCAGTTGCAACAAATGCAACGTCAGCAGCAGCAGGTTCAGCAACAACAGCAGCAGCAACAGGTTCAGCAACAACGTCAGCAGTTGCAGGCTCAGCAGCAACAGCAACGCCAGCAGCAGTTGCAGCAACAACAACAGCGCCAGCAACAGCAGCAATTACAACAACAGCAACGTCAGCAGCAGCAGCAGCAGCAGCAAAACGTACAGCGCCAGACGCAGCCTGCACCTGTTACGCGTGAACCGGAAGTTCAGCCAAAACCGCAGGAGACCGCGAAGGCGAAACCGACGGAGAAAGCTTCTTCGCAGCGCTGGATGGTGCAGTGTGGTTCATTTAAAGGCACTGACCAGGCTGAATCGGTGCGCGCCGGCTTAGCCTTTGAAGGATTTGAAAGCCGTATTACCACCGGTGGCGGCTGGAATCGTGTGGTTATCGGTCCTTATAAAGACCGCGCCTCCGCTGACAGCACCCTGAAGCGCCTGCGCAGTTCCGGACACTCCAGCTGTATTCCGCTCTCCGTCGGGGGTTGAAACCCGTCAAACCCGCCCCATATCTGTTGCATGATACTCCGCGCCCGGTGCGCGGAGTCCTTTTCCGACTGCAACAAGGGGTCTGCCCGTGACAACAATAGTAAGTGTACGACGCAACGGCCAGGTAGTGATTGGCGGTGATGGTCAGGCTACGCTCGGCAATACCGTGATGAAAGGCAACGTTAAAAAAGTGCGTCGTTTATACAACGATAAAGTGATTGCCGGATTTGCTGGCGGCACCGCAGACGCCTTCACCCTGTTTGAACTTTTCGAACGTAAACTGGAAATGCATCAGGGCCATCTGGTGAAAGCTGCGGTGGAACTGGCCAAAGACTGGCGTACTGACCGTATGCTGCGTCGCCTTGAAGCCTTACTGGCCGTCGCAGATGAATCAGCTTCACTGATCATCAGCGGTAACGGTGACGTCATCCAGCCTGAAAACGATCTGATCGCCATCGGCTCCGGTGGGCCTTTTGCCCAGGCAGCGGCACGTGCGCTGCTGGAGAATACCGAGATGGGCGCACGCGACATCGTCGAAAAGTCGCTGAATATCGCGGGTGATATCTGCATCTACACTAACCACAACGTTAATTTCGAAGAATTAACGTCTAAGTCGTAAGGGTATAAATATGTCTGAGATGACTCCTCGCGAAATCGTCAGCGAACTGAACCGCTTTATCATCGGCCAGGACAGCGCTAAGCGCGCCGTGGCTATTGCACTGCGTAACCGCTGGCGCCGCATGCAGCTCGACGAAGAGCTGCGCCATGAAGTGACCCCTAAAAATATCCTGATGATCGGTCCGACCGGTGTCGGTAAAACCGAGATCGCGCGTCGTCTGGCTAAGCTGGCCAATGCGCCGTTTATCAAAGTAGAGGCGACCAAATTTACCGAAGTCGGTTATGTCGGTAAGGAAGTGGACTCTATCATTCGTGACCTGACCGATTCGGCCATTAAGATGGTGCGCAGTCAGGCGATTGAAAAGAACAAATATCGTGCCGAAGAGATGGCGGAAGAGCGCATTCTTGATGTGCTGATTCCACCAGCAAAAAACAACTGGGGCCAGTCAGAGCAGAGCGCTGAACCCTCTGCAGCACGCCAGTCGTTCCGCAAAAAGCTGCGCGAAGGCCAGCTGGACGATAAAGAGATTGAGATCGACCTGGCCGCCAGCAGCCCTGGCGTCGAAATCATGGCCCCTCCGGGCATGGAAGAGATGACCAGCCAGCTGCAGTCGATGTTCCAGAACCTCGGCGGCCAGAAGCAGAAAGCCCGCAAGCTGAAGATCAAAGAAGCGATGAAGCTGCTGATCGAAGAAGAAGCGGCCAAACTGGTTAACCCGGAAGAGCTTAAGCAGGACGCCATTGATGCCGTTGAGCAGCACGGTATCGTGTTTATCGATGAGATCGACAAAATCTGTAAGCGCGGCGGCCAGAATGCCGGCGGCCCGGATGTCTCACGCGAAGGCGTTCAGCGCGACCTGCTGCCGCTGGTTGAAGGCTGCACCGTCTCCACCAAGCATGGTATGGTGAAAACGGACCACATTCTGTTTATCGCCTCAGGCGCGTTCCAGGTTGCCAGCCCTTCCGATCTGATCCCGGAGCTGCAGGGTCGTCTGCCCATCCGTGTTGAACTGCAGGCGCTGACCGTGAACGATTTCCAGCGCATCCTGACCGAGCCGAATGCCTCGATTACCGTGCAGTACAAAGCCCTGATGAATACTGAGGGCGTGAACATTGAGTTCACCGAAGAGGGTATTCGCCGGATCGCTGAAGCCGCATGGCAGGTCAACGAAACCACCGAAAACATTGGTGCGCGCCGTCTGCACACGGTGCTGGAGCGTCTGATGGAAGATATCTCGTATGACGCCAGCGATCGTCACGGTGAATCCGTTACCATCGATGCTGACTATGTTGGTAAACATCTGGATGAACTGGTGGCTGACGAAGACCTTAGCCGCTTCATTCTCTGATCCACTGATTCAGCGCTTTTCAGAAGCCCAGCCCACCCGGCTGGGCTTTTTTATGCATGTTCTTGATCGAACGGTGCTTTTTTCATACTGATGATTTTGCCAACAATCTGCATATAGCGATATACTTACCCTTCCTGTGGCAAACAGACGAAACCCTTATGAAATACGATACATCTGAACTCTGCGATATCTACCATGAAGAAGTGAATGTTGTTGAACCGCTTTTTTCAAATTTTGGTGGGCGCACTTCATTCGGTGGTCAGATTACCACAGTGAAATGCTTTGAAGACAACGGCTTACTCTACGATCTGCTGGAAGAGAATGGCCGGGGTCGGGTACTGGTGATTGATGGCGGCGGCTCAGTGCGCCGTGCACTGGTGGATGCGCAGCTGGCACGTCTGGCGGCAACCAACGAGTGGGAAGGTCTGGTGATTTACGGTTCGGTACGCCAGGTTGATGAGCTGGAAGAGCTGGAGATTGGCATTCAGGCGATTGCCGCAATTCCGGCAGGCGCTGCGGGTGAAGGAATTGGCGAAAGCGATGTGCGCGTCAATTTCGGCGGCGTTACCTTCTTCTCCGGCGACCATCTCTATGCCGACAACACCGGTATCATTCTGTCAGAGGATGCGCTGGACCTCGAATAGGCCAGACATGAAAACGGGTGCCTGAGCACCCGTTTTTCACATCAGCTGAGGCTTCAAACCTCTTCCATTTTTCCCAGCAATGCACGCAGACGTTCCTGCCACACGTGTTGCTCTTCTTTCAGGTGCTGATTTTCACGCATCAGCGCATCGTGGTTGCCCGCGACTTGTTGCGCATCGTTACGCAGTGAGTTGTTCTGCTCTTTCAGCTCTTCGATTTCCATCTGCAACAGGGTGATGGTATCAATCGCCTGCTGTACTTTCGCTTCCAGTTTCTCAAACACTTCAAATGACATCTTTCTGACCTCTCCTAAATTCCTGCAAGGCGTTGATGATGCCAGCTTAAGCCAGCAACGTTGTCCCGATTGTATGTAGCCTCACCCCGCAAGTCCAGCAACGCGGCCGCTGCGGGCGTAGTCTGTAACACTTTTCAGCCAATCCCTGAATTTACGCTGCGCTTACTGCGACTGCTTTCTGGTACGGGTCCGTTATCCCCGTCATCAGGCGCGAATATTGGCTAAGGAAAGCCAGAATACGCGAAAACGCGCATTTTTATGACGCAGTACACAAAAAACGATTTCGCTATTTCTCGTTTATGTTCGTTAACGATAAATTCACACCAGCCCTACATTAAAGCTGGGTGCCTCATGGAATGAGAACAAAAACTGATAAAATTTAACCTCGCTTCAGGAACCACTATTATGAGTCAGACAACTAACACGCTCAAAGGTCAGTGTATTGCCGAATTTCTGGGGACAGGCTTGATTATTTTCTTTGGCGCAGGCTGTGTGGCTGCACTGAAACTCGCCGGTGCCGCCTTCGGTCAGTGGGAAATCTGCATCATCTGGGGTCTTGGCGTTTCCATGGCCGCCTACCTCACCGCAGGCATTTCGGGCGCGCACCTGAACCCGGCAATTACCGTTGCGCTCTGCCTGTTTGCTAATTTTGAAGGACGTAAAGTTCTGCCTTATATCGTATCGCAGATTGCCGGTGCCTTTTGTGCCGCGGCGCTGGTATACGGTCTCTACTACAGCCTGTTTTTTGATTATGAGCAGAGCCACCAGATGGTGCGCGGCACGGTTGAAAGTCTCGACCTGGCAGGCATCTTCTCAACCTACCCTAATCCACATATCGGTGTCGGCCAAGCCTTCCTGGTTGAGATGGTCATCACGGCAGTATTAATGGCGGTCATTATGGGTCTGACGGATGACGGCAACGGCATTCCGCGTGGCCCACTGGCTCCACTGCTGATTGGCCTGCTGGTTGCGGTTATCGGTGGCTCCATGGGTCCTCTGACCGGCTTCGCCCTTAACCCGGCTCGTGATTTCGGACCGAAGATCTTCGCATGGCTGGCAGGCTGGGGTAACGTTGCCTTTACCGGTGGTCGTGACATCCCTTACTTCCTCGTGCCGATTTTTGGCCCGCTGGTCGGTGCCTGCCTGGGTGCAGTAGGTTATCGCACACTGATTGGTCGCTACCTGCCAGGTACCGCCCAGGAACCTGCAAGCGTTCCAGCAGACAAACCGGTTGCACGCGCTCAGCAGCGTAAAGCGTAAGTTTCACCTTTTATCATCAGGACAGAATTTATGACTACCACAGATAAAAAATATATTGTCGCGCTCGATCAGGGCACAACCAGCTCACGCGCTGTCATTCTCGACCACGACTCTAATATCGTCGCGGTATCGCAGCGCGAATTCACCCAGATCTACCCGAAAGCGGGCTGGGTTGAACATGATCCAATGGATATCTGGGCTTCACAAAGCTCAACGCTGGTTGAAGTCCTGGCACATGCCGACATCCGCTCTGATGAGATTGCGGCAATCGGTATCACCAACCAGCGCGAAACCGCTATCGTCTGGGAAAAAGAGACCGGCAAGCCGATCTATAACGCCATCGTCTGGCAGGATCCCCGCACCGCCGACTACTGTCACAAACTGAAGAAAGAGGGTCTGGAAGAGTATATCCAGCACACCACCGGTCTGGTGATTAACCCTTACTTCTCCGGAACCAAAGTGAAGTGGATTCTGGATCACGTTGAAGGCTCACGTGAGCGTGCAAAACGTGGCGAGCTGCTGTTTGGTACCGTCGATACCTGGCTGGTCTGGAAAATGACCCAGGGCCGGGTGCATATCACCGACTATACCAACGCCTCCCGTACCATGATGTTTAACATCCATAAGCTGGAGTGGGATCAGCGTATGCTGGATATCCTGGATATCCCGCGTGAAATGCTGCCAGAAGTGAAATCCTCTTCTGAAGTTTATGGTCAGACCAACATCGGCGGTAAAGGCGGTACACGTATTCCAATCGCTGGTATTGCCGGTGACCAGCAGGCTGCGCTGTATGGCCAGCTCTGTGTTCAGCCTGGCATGGCGAAAAACACCTACGGCACCGGCTGCTTTATGCTGATGAACACCGGTACTGAAGCGGTAACCTCAACGCACGGCCTGCTGACCACAATCGCCTGTGGCCCGCGCGGTGAAGTGAACTATGCACTGGAAGGGGCTGTATTTATCGGTGGCGCCTCTATTCAGTGGCTGCGCGATGAGATGAAGCTGATCAGTGAAGCTGCTGACTCTGAATACTTTGCGATGAAAGTGAAAGACACCAACGGCGTTTACATGGTGCCTGCTTTCACCGGCCTGGGCGCTCCTTACTGGGACCCGTATGCCCGTGGTGCCATCTTCGGCCTGACCCGTGGTGCTAATGCTAACCACATCATCCGTGCGACGCTGGAGTCTATCGCTTATCAGACGCGCGACGTGCTGGAAGCGATGCAGAACGATGCCAACACCCGCCTGCAGGCGCTGCGTGTTGATGGTGGCGCGGTTTCCAACAACTTCCTGATGCAGTTCCAGTCGGACATCCTCGGCACCCGTGTTGAGCGTCCGGAAGTGCGTGAAGTCACCGCGCTGGGTTCTGCTTATCTGGCAGGTCTGGCCGTCGGCTTCTGGCAGGATCTGGATGAAGTCCGCTCTAAAGCGGTTATTGAGCGTGAATTCCGTCCAAGCCTGGAAACCACCGAGCGTAACTTCCGTTATGCTGGCTGGAAAAAAGCCGTAGCCCGCGCCCAGGCGTGGGAAGAACAAGAGTAATATCAATGCCCGCGACCGTTTCTGTCGCGGGCCTTTTCCCCGCTCCACTGCCCCGCTGTGTTACACTGCCTGCCTGTTTTTTGTCAGGTAGATGCCATGAAACGAGAACTTGCCATTGAATTTTCCCGCGTAACCGAAGCTGCCGCCCTGGCAGGCTATCACTGGTTAGGACGCGGCGACAAAAATGCGGCTGACGGCGCGGCTGTCCATGCCATGCGTCATGTCCTGAACTCCATTGAAATCGACGGTCAGATTGTGATCGGTGAAGGCGAAATCGACGAAGCTCCGATGCTCTATATCGGTGAAAAAGTCGGTACCGGCCGCGGCGATGCGGTCGACATTGCGGTCGATCCGATTGAAGGCACCCGCATGACGGCGCTTGGCCAGGCTAATGCGCTGGCGGTGATGGCCGTAGGCGATAAGGGCAGCTTTCTGCACGCACCCGACATGTACATGGAAAAACTGATTGTTGGCCCCACAGCGCGTGGAGAGATCGATCTCGACCTGCCGCTGGAAACCAACCTGCGTAACATCGCCATCGCGATGAAAAAGCCGCTGTCGCAGCTAACCGTGTCGATTCTGGCAAAGCCGCGTCATGACGCAGTGATCGGCCAGTTGCAGCAGCTGGGCGTGCGGGTGTTTACCTTCCCGGATGGCGATGTCGCCGCCTCCATTCTGACCTGCATGCCGGACAGCGAAGTCGATGTGATGTATGGCATCGGCGGCGCACCGGAAGGCGTGGTCTCTGCGGCGGTGATCCGCGCGCTGGATGGGGATATGCAGGGCCGGTTGCTGGCGCGTCACCACGTGAAAGGCGACAGCGCTGAAAACCGTCTGCTGGGTGAACAGGAGCTGCAGCGCTGTGCAGAGATGGGGATTGAAGCGGGCAAAAAGCTGACGCTGAATGAGATGGCACGCAATGACAACGTGGTGTTTGCCGCCACCGGCATTACCAGTGGCGAACTCCTGAAAGGCATTACGCGTCAGGGCAATATCGCCACCAGCGAGACCCTGCTGATTCGCGGTAAATCACGCACCATCCGCCGTATTCAGTCGATTCACTATCTCGACCGTAAAGATCCGGCGCTCCATCCCTTTATCCTGTAACCGGCTGGTTGCCGCGCTCCGGCTGACGTGAGAGCGGTAACCAGCAGAGCAGCATCACCAGCGCCGTAAAGAACATCAGCATGCCAAGGCTGAACTGATCGCGCTGCGGCATCATGGCTGACAGCCACGCCACCAGGCCCGATCCCAGGTTCTGCATCCCGCCAATCAGCGCGCCCGCGCTACCCGCCAGCCAGGCATAAGGTTCCATCGCGCCTGAAGTCGCCAGCGGGAACAGCATGCCAGCCCCAAAGAAGAACAGCGCAGCCGGAACCAGCAGCGTCCAGATATTCATCACGCCGAACCATGCCGGGATCCACATCAGGATGCCCGCCAGCAGGCAGCTATTTACGCCCCACCACATCAGACTGTGCCATGAACCCTGCTCGCGACCGGCAAACCAGGCACCAAAAAATGCTGCCGGAATCGGCAGGATGAACAGGATGCTGACGGTCAGGCTATGCAGGCCGAGCACGCCGCCCAGCAGGACGCCACAGCTCGACTCAAATACCGCAATCCCGGCCAGCGCGCCAATCAGCAGCACAATGTAGCGAACGAAATTCGCGTCGCTGAGCAGGCGGGCGTAGCGTTTAAAGAAAGGTGTCACTTCCGCGCTCTGCGGTCGGGTCTCCGGTAGCCAGCGTGCCATTGAGACGGTTACCGCCAGACAGAGCAGCAGCAGAAAGGCAAAGCAGGCGTGCCAGCCAAAGAGCTGAGTCAGCAGTGCACCAATTACCGGTGCCAGCAGCGGGCTGACCAGAATGCCCATATTAAGCAGGCTGTTAGCGCGCCGCAGTGCGTGCCCCTCGTAGAGATCGCGCGGCATGGTGCGGGCCATCACGCCAGCTACGCCGGTGCCCAGTCCCTGAACAGCGCTGCCGAACACCAGCATATCGAGCGATGTCGCCATCAGTGCCGTAATTGCGCCGATCATAAAGATCATCATGCCCGCCAGGATCACTGGACGACGACCGATGCTGTCTGACAGCGGGCCATAGATCAGCTGGGATCCGCCATAGGTCATCAGATAGGCCGCCATCACACGCTGCAGCGCGCCATCCCGCACATTCAGAGCATCCGCCATCACCGACATCGCCGGGACATAGATAGTCTGTGCCATCTGCCCTACTGCCACCAGCACAATGAGCATCACCAGCAGCGGGCGATTTTCGAGTTTAGTCATCATGATTATGCAAAATTTCTTTCTGTGAAAGGAAGTTAAAACAGCGGTTCACCCGCCAGTCATCTTGTTATGGCGGGCAAAATATCAGGATTAGATGACAAAGCGAGAGGTGAGCGAAAAGGTCCCGGCTTGCGCCTGTCAAGTTTATGGGCCAGCCTGTAAAGACAAAGCAACAGTTTGTCGATTAGAGCCTTTGCCCCGGCGCAGGCTGGCAATCTCACCGGGCAGCCGCGAAAATAGTGACCTGCCTGAATAATCAACAACCAGGGAGTGATTATGGCTGAGTGGGTCAATGCTGAAGTAAAGGAAGTAAAAAACTGGACGGATGCGCTGTTCAGTCTCCGGGTAAAAGCGCCCATCGATCCCTTTATCGCCGGGCAATTTGCCAAGCTGGCACTGGAAATCGACGGTGAGCGGGTACAGCGCGCTTACTCTTACGTCAATGCGCCGAAAGATGATCTGCTGGAGTTTTACCTGGTCACCGTGCCAGAGGGCAAACTGAGTCCGCATCTGCAGGCACTTCAGCCTGGCGATCAGGTGATGGTCACCAAAGAAGCGGCAGGATTCTTTGTGCTGGATGAAGTCCCTGAGTGCAAAACCTTATGGATGCTGGCAACCGGCACCGCTATTGGCCCCTACCTGTCGATGCTACAGCAGGGCGAAGGTCTGGATCGCTTTGAAAACATCGTGCTGGTTCATGCTGCACGCTATGCAGCCGACCTGAGCTTTTTGCCGCTGATGCAGCAGCTGCAACAACATTATCAAGGCAAGCTGCACATCCAGACGGTGGTGAGTCGCGAAGAGATCGCCGGTTCGCTGACTGGCCGGGTCCCGGCGCTGATCGAAAACGGTGAGCTGGAGCGCGCCACCGGGTTAAGCCTGGATGCTGACAGCAGCCATGTGATGCTGTGCGGCAACCCGCAGATGGTGCGTGATACCCAGCAATTACTGAAAGAGACGCGCGAGATGCGCAAGCACCTGAAGCGCAAGCCGGGCCATATCACCAGCGAACATTACTGGTGAGCCGTTTGCCGGTATCGCACCGGCTGAGTCGCGGTACCAAACCGGTTAGCGCCGGCGGTACCGCGAAAGAGACCGAGATCGAGCAGCAGGCCAGCCAGTAACATAAACGGAATGGCGCGACCCAACAGCCAGGGCAGTATGCCGTCCAGCATGCTCCAGTTCCCTGCCACCAGTAGCCAGGCAACAATCACCAGAAATCCCCAGTAGCCGCGGCGATTACGATCGTGCAACCGTTTAACGATAACCGCGCTGGCGGGCCATAGCAGGCAGACCACGCCAAAGGCCGCCATCTGAGTATCAAGCCAGTCGTTAGCCGCTAACGCGAATAACAGGGTTGTTGTCAGCAACCAGACCGCCTGCCAGATCCAGAAATCACGTCGTCCCAGCCGGCCGCGCCAGGAAAAACACCATTGTTGTAACGTCATGCATTATCATCCAGAGAGAAGAGAACCGCTGCGGTTTTGACCTCGCGGATAAAAACCGTTTTAATTTGCGCCTGAGTTTACGGGTTAGGATCGACAAAATGAAGAATTTGCCTGGCGCACTGCTGTTATCGTTTGCGCTGACGGTTCCGGTCTTTGCCGCCGATCCGCCACCGCAGGATCGGGCCGATGCGTTGCCCACCGCCCCCTATCTGCTGGCGGGCGCCCCCACCTTTGATATGACTATCGGCCAGTTCCGCGAAAAGTATAATCAGGCCAACGGGGCGCTGATGCTGCCGGAATATCGCGCCATTGATAATCGGGGTGACAAAAGCACCCTGACGCGCGCCGCCAGCAAAATCAATGAAACTCTCTATGCGTCTACCGCGCTGGAGCCCGGTACCGGCAAAATTAAGACGCTGCAGATTACCTGGCTACCGTTGCCAGGCCCGGATCAGAACGCCTCACAGCAAAAAGCGCTGGCCTACATGACCGCCATGTTGCGCTTCTTTGTACCGGGACTGAGCGCCGATGAAGGACGTAAAAAGCTGGAGGGTTTGCTGAAGCAAGGTAAGGATTTACCCTACTTTGCGCAGGTCGAGGGCGCGTTGCGTTTTGTGGTGGCTGACAACGGCGACAAGGGGCTGACCTTCGCCGTTGAGCCGGTCAAACTGGCGCTCGCCAGCCCCTGATGATGAGGCCGAAAATGACGAAAAGCAAAGCCATCGCTACATTTGATCTCTATACTGTCTGGCAGACAACGCTGCCAGCTGGCAGCGATTTTTCATGTATCGCTTTATGCGGAGGATAGAATGCGACATCCACTGGTTATGGGTAACTGGAAGTTGAATGGCAGCAAGCAGATCACAGCTGAACTGATCGCCGGTCTGCGCAAGGAACTGTCTGGCGTTGAGGGTTGTGGCGTCGCCATTGCACCGCCAGCTCTCTATCTCGAGCAGGCAAAACACGCCATCTCCGGTAGCCACATCGCACTGGGTGCGCAGAACGTAGACGTTAACCTGTCTGGTGCGTTTACCGGTGAAGTTTCCGCAGAGATGCTGAAAGATATCGGCGCGAAATATATCATTATCGGTCACTCAGAGCGCCGCACTTACCACAAAGAGAGCGACGAATTCATCGCGAAGAAATACGCGGTGCTGAAGTCAGTGGGCCTGGTACCGGTGCTGTGCATTGGTGAAACCGAAGCGGAAAACGAAGCGGGTAAAACCGAAGAAGTCTGCGCTCGTCAGCTGGATGCCGTTCTGGAAACTCAGGGCGCCGAAGCGTTTAAAGATGCGGTCATCGCGTATGAGCCAGTCTGGGCCATCGGTACCGGCAAATCTGCCACCCCTGCTCAGGCACAGGCCGTTCATAAATTCATTCGTGATCATATCGCGAAGAAAGATGCGGCTATCGCAGAACAGGTCATCATCCAGTACGGTGGCTCAGTTAACGATAAAAATGCAGCTGAGCTCTTCACCCAGCCCGACATTGATGGCGCGCTGGTTGGCGGTGCCTCACTGAAAGCGGACGCTTTCGCTGTGATCGTTAAAGCTGCAGCGGCTGCAAAAAGCGCCTAAGCAGTAAACGTACCGATTAAAGGCGGCTTAAGCCGCCTTTTTTATGGGCGCTATCAGCTGACAGGCGTGATCCTGTACCTCCTCCGCCGAACCGCTGTTCAGCAGCAGCCAGTTTCGCTCTATCGCCATCAGCACCAGTCGTCCATCACTTAATTCAGCCAGTGCCAGCCCATATTTCCCCATCTCGCTGCGTGCCTCTGGCCGCTCATCGGCCAGTCGGATAAACGCACTCTGCCGGGTCAGCTCGTCCGGGGTCAATGCACGCAGCCAGTAGCGGTGCTTACGCAGCGTGATGCTCTGCCACCGCCCGCTAAGCTGTGGCGTCAGCTGATCAAGCTGCTGACGCACATCGGGTCGCAGGCAGGAAATATGAATATGGAGCTGGTTCTGCGTGCGGCCATGCTGTGAATTGATAGCCAGTGACAGGACCCGATCATCAATAGGTGAGCCGTGTCGCTGCGCAAGCAGAGTCCGCTCATTCCAGGCAAGGGCAAAGTAGTTGGGCGTAGCGGATTGCAGTAACCCCGGGCTTTCGATGCCGGTGATCCTGTCGATCGGGATCAGCAGATACTGCAACGGCCCGTGCATATCTTTCAGCATGGCATAGCGATGCCGCTGATCGACGCGCTGACAGGGCGCAGGTTCTCCACCACTCTGCTGGTGAGGCAGACATTTCTCGCTGACGATCTGCCACAATGCATCACTGTTCTTTTTGAAATGCAGTGCGGCAGCCAGCATCCCCGCAATGACCAGTACCAGCAGAACCGCAACCAGGCGGGTTGCACGACGATGTGTCGGCATAACAACGCTTCCTGAATGGCTTAGCAGCCTGCATCCTCGCCTGGCGAGAAAAAAATGTCACGGGGAATTCTGGCAGATAACCCAGCGGCTGGGCGGAGAAGAGAAAAACCGGGATGGTAGAGGATAAGCGGTCAGCGCAGGGATGCGCTGACCGCAACGCATTACGGTTTCATGACCTGGTCATAGCTGCCGCCATCGGCGAAGTGAGCTTTCTGAGCCTGTGTCCAGCCACCAAACTTGTCCTTAATGGTAAACAGCTTCACTGGCGCAAAGGTGCTGGCGAATTTCTTCGCAATTTCAGCATCACGCGGACGGTAGTAGTTCTGTGCAGCGATAGTCTGGCCTTCTGGCGAGTAGAGGTATTTCAGATAAGCGTCGGCGACTTTACGCGTCCCCTTTTCATCTACCACTTTATCGACCACCGACACGGTCGGTTCAGCCAGAATCGATTCGCTCGGGGTGACAATCTCGAACTTGTCTTTGCCCAGCTTGTTAACCGCCAGATACGCTTCGTTTTCCCAGGCGATCAGCACATCACCAATCCCGCGCTCAACGAAGGTATTGGTTGCGCCGCGTGCGCCGGAATCCTGCACTTCAACGTTTTTAAACAGCGCTCTGACGTAAGCCAGCGCTTTGGCCTGATCGCCGTTGTTATGATCCAGCGCCCAGCCCCAGGCCGCCAGATAGTTCCAGCGTGCGCCGCCGGACGTTTTCGGGTTAGGGGTAATAACAGATACGCCTGGCTTCGTCAGGTCGCTCCAGTCATGGATGCCTTTAGGATTATCTTTACGAACCAGGAAGACAATGGTCGAGGTGTAGGGCGCAGAGTTGTCCGGCAGACGCTGAATCCAGTTTTTATCAATACGACCGCGTTCTGCAATGGCATCAACATCCGATTGCAACGCCAGTGTGACCACATCCGCCCGAATGCCGTTAATCACGGAGGTCGCCTGCTTACCGGAACCGCCATGCGACTGACGGACCACGACATTATCGCCGATTTCCTGTTTGTAGTGCGCACTGAACGCTTTGTTGTACTGTTCGTACAGCTCACGCGTTGGATCGTAGGAAACGTTTAACAGCTGAATGTCTTTCGCCAGAACGCTGGTTGAGGCCAGCAACAGGGTAACGCCGATACTCCACTTGTTCATTACGCACTCTCCCAATATCGTTATGGGCTAAGCGTGACATAAACCAATACAGAGCTAAAAGAATTAAAAATAAGCTGTTATAACCATGGGGAATATAGAGGCGGGATGCCGGGGCGCGCCAGGTCGCACACCCCGAAGAAGAATTAATAGAGTTTTTTCGCGGTGTCGAGCCAGTCGCGTTTGAACGGACGCTTCATATTTTCAATGGCGTCGACGATGTCGTGATGCACCATCTTCTCGTTCTGAATACCGACGCAACGGCCGCCGTAACCCTGCATCAGCAGTTCAATGGAGTAGGCACCCATGCGTGAAGCCAGAATACGGTCATACGCACAAGGTGCACCGCCACGCTGAATGTGGCCCAGAACGGTAGAACGGGTTTCACGCTTGGTTTCTGTTTCGATGAAACGCGCCAGATCGTCGATATCGCAGATGTGCTCAGTAATCGCCACGATAGCGTGCTTTTTACCTTTGGCGATGCCCGCTTTGATTTCCGCTACCAGCTCTTCACGGGTATACGGGAACTCAGGCAGTACGATGAACTCACAGCCACCGGCAATGGCGGCCGCCAGTGTCAGATCGCCACAGTAGCGACCCATCACTTCCACAATCGAAATACGCTGATGCGATGAAGAGGTATCACGCAGGCGGTCAATCGCTTCAACCACAGTTTCCAGCGCAGTGAAATAACCGATAGTGTAATCCGTTCCGGCAACGTCGTTATCGATGGTGCCTGGCAGACCAATGCACGGGAAGCCCATTTCAGTCAGGCGCTTAGCCCCCATGTAGGAACCGTCACCACCAATAACAACCAGCGCATCGATGCCGCGCTTTTTCATGTTCTCAATGGCAACCTGACGCACATCTTCATTACGGAACTCAGGGAAGCGAGCTGAGCCCAGGAAAGTGCCGCCGCGGTTAATCATGTCTGAAACGCTGTAGCGATCAAGATTGATCATGCGATCTTCGTACAATCCCAGGTAACCGTCATAGATCCCAAAAACTTCCAGTCCTTCACTCAGCGCGGAACGCACCACGCCACGAATAGCTGCGTTCATGCCTGGGGCGTCACCGCCGCTGGTTAATACACCAATTTTTTTGATCATGACAACCTCTGGATTGTTCAAAACTAAGGGTTAATCCTGCCTGTCGATCGCTGCTGAAGCTCATTTTACGACTCGCGCGACACGTGATGGCAGATAGTATATCAAAGGCTTGCTGCTGAATTGATTCAGGTCAGACAACTTTTCACTATTTTTTGCAGCAATGTTAGCGTTACGTCATCCCTGCCGTATCGATTTGATTCATTTAAGTTAAAAACCTAAAGAATCCTTTCTCTCGAACGGTACCACAGAACAGGGATCCTGATGGATAATTACGTCTGACCCGGGAAATTCTTTGCGTAACGCCTTCTCAACCTGATCGGCTACCCGATGCGCCTGCACCAGTGGCAGCTGATCTTCCAGTTCCAGATGCAGCTGAATAAATTTGGTCGGCCCGGACTGACGGGTTCGCAGATCGTGAACGCCCTGCACCTGCGGCCAGTTTGTCGCAAGCGTCAGGATTTGCTGCCGTTCCTCTTCCGGTAACGCGCGATCCAGCAATGACTGAACCGCCTCGTAGCCCATACGCAGTGCGCTGTAGAGAATAAAAATACCAATGCCCAGCGCGAACAGGGCATCCGCGCGGGCAAAGCCGTAGCTGCTCAGCACCAGCGCAATCAAAATAGCGCCATTCATGATGACATCGGACTGATAGTGCAGCATGTCAGCCCGGATCGCCTGGCTGCGGGTTTTACGAACCACCCATCGCTGAAAGGCCACCAGTACCAGCGTTGAGCTCAGCGCCACCACGGTTACTACAATACCGACGCCGGGCGCCCGCAACTCATTGGGCGTCGCCAGATGCTGCAGGCCGGTCAGAAACAGAAACAGCGCCGAGCCAGAAATAAACATACTTTGCGCCAGCGCTGCCAGCGACTCCGCTTTGCCGTGCCCGAAAGTATGATCCTCGTCGGCAGGCTGCAGCGCATAACGCACCACCAGCAGATTGGTCAGCGAGGCGGCGATATCCACCAGTGAATCCACCAGAGAGGCCAGTAAACTCACCGAACCGGTGTACCACCAGGCAAAAATTTTCACGAGCAACAGCACAGACGCAAGAATGGTCGCGCCGAGCGCAGCACGCTTTACCAGTCTGCCATAAGAGGGTTGCATGCCAGATTCCCTGTGCGGCATCAGTGATGATGCGCAACAAAATGAATGAATGGCTCAAGTTTAACATCGGGAGGCGGGCACTGCTTAGCGAGTCGTTCAACGGATCGGACTCTTTTGGAAAAGCGCGACAGGCACAAAAAAACAAGCCCCGGCCTCTGTGGGAGGACGGGGCAAAGTGCCATACACATCAGTACCAGGCCACATTCAGGCCCTGATCTGGGCTGAGAAAGGGGCGACGACTACTTTTTGCCGCCTTTTTTCCCGGCTTCTGATGCTTTTTCACGATCGTTTTTGAAATTTCCGCCGCCGCTACTCTGACCGCCTTTCTTACCGGCTTCAGACGCTTTTTGCGGATTATCTGCGAAATTACCTGAACCACCACGATGCTCTGCCATAACTTACTCCGTTAATAGATTCATTCAGGACTACATAATGTGGTTGCTGCTCCCTGAGACTTCGCAAAGACACTTAACTTCCCTGCAGTGACAGGATTAAGTGTAGAGGGTGCGCCTGAACCGGCAAGCGTAACGCGGGGGATTTATCTCATTGAAAAATATAATTAAAGTTTTCTATGCCTGCCTGTAATTCATTCACTTTCAGTGAGTTATAATATTTAACAGGCGGTAAAACCCTTACCGGTACGCTTAAATTTAAGTCATGACCTGAATAGTAAAGAATCGGCGAGACTTATCCATTAAAGCTCAACAAGCGCTAATCAAACAGGGGTTTTATTGCGTGGTGATGATTCCAGTCAAAATAAAAAAAGTGAAAAAAAGGTAAAAAAAACCCCCACCATCATGGCGGGGGAAGACAGGGATGTGTCTATGGCAAGGAAAACAGGGATACTATGTTACTGGTTACTGCTGGTACTACTCACTGCCTGCAGCGATGACGCTGACTGCAAATTCGAAAACTGTCGCAGCTCATTAAGCCGCCGCTGGTAATTCTGCTGTAACGCCGACTGCTGGGCTGGCGTTAGCAGCTGGAACATTTGATTCTGTACGCGCGCCATCTCGACCTGCTGTTCAACCTGAACTCTGGCGATCACTTCCGCCTTCTCGCGGATGGCCGCTTCGTTAAACTGGTCTGCAGTCACTAACTCATGTAGTGCTGCGATATCGTCAATATGGACGACCGGGCGCTCATGTCGGGCCTGTTGCATCAGGTCTCGCATCTGCTGACGTTGCTCTTCAGTCAGCTCGATGCCATCGAACATGTGGCTTTGCGGATTTTGCGTCATACTGCCTGTCGGCAATCCGCCATGATGCATCTCGTCAATCGTCGTCGCATCTTTAGCACCTGCGCTGGCGACACTCAGAGCCATCGCTGAGGCAAGGACGACGGCGGTTAATTTGCGCATCGTGTACTCCAGTTCGTTCCGTTTTGCGATTCAACGAGAGCCAGTGTACGGCGACAGCTGCAAACATCCGTCAGGGGGTGTAAAACTACGTAAAGCGATGGATAGGTGCGCCAGGAACACGGTATTTTGCCTGCGGAGGGCTACAAAAATGAATAAAATCCTGTTGGTAGATGACGATCGCGAATTAACTTCGCTTTTAAAAGAACTGTTAGAAATGGAAGGGTTTGAAGTGGTGGTAGCCAGCGATGGTGAACAAGCGCTGAACCTGCTCGATAACTCAATTGATTTGCTTTTACTGGATGTCATGATGCCGAAGAAAAACGGTATCGACACCCTGAAAGAACTGCGTCAGCAACATCAAACCCCCGTCATCATGCTAACGGCGCGCGGCAGCGAGCTGGATCGCGTACTGGGCCTCGAACTGGGCGCAGATGACTATCTGCCTAAGCCGTTTAACGATCGTGAACTGGTGGCGCGTATCCGCGCTATTCTGCGGCGCTCAAACTGGAGTGAACAGCAGCAGCAACACGACAATAGCTCGCCCACGCTGGAAGTGGACTGCCTGCGTCTCAATCCCGGCCGTCAGGAGGCCAGTTTCGATGATGTCACGCTGGATTTGACCGGCACGGAATTCACCCTGCTCTATCTGCTGGCGCAGCATCTGGGCCAGGTGGTGTCGCGTGAGCATCTGAGTCAGGAAGTGCTGGGCAAACGCCTGACGCCTTTTGACCGCGCTATTGATATGCATATCTCCAATCTGCGTCGCAAGCTGCCTGAACGCCGTGACGGCCATCCCTGGTTCAAAACCTTACGTGGCCGCGGCTATCTGATGGTTTCGGCATCATGATTGGAAGTCTGACCACCCGTATCTTCGCCATCTTCTGGTTGACGCTGGCGCTGGTGTTGATGCTGGTGCTAATGGTGCCCAAGCTCGATTCACGACAGATGACCTCGCTGCTGGAAAGTGAACAGCGGCAGGGCATCATGATTGAGCAACACGTCGAAGCAGAGCTGTCACAGGATCCCCCTAACGATCTGATGTGGTGGCGTCGTCTGTTTCGGGCAGTGGAGAAGTGGGCACCGCCGGGTCAGCGGCTGCTGTTAGTGACCAGTGAAGGTCGGGTGATCGGCGCGCAACATAACGAAATGCAGGTTATCCGCAATTTTATCGGCCAGTCTGACAATGCCGATCATCCGCAGAAGAAGAAATATGGTCGTGTTGAGCTGGTAGGGCCTTTCGCCGTTCGGGATGGCGAAGATAACTACCAGCTTTACATGATTCGTCCCGCCAACAGTTCCCAGCTCGATTTCGTCAATCTGCTGTTTGACCGTCCCCTGTTACTGCTTATCGTCACCATGCTCATCAGCTCACCACTGCTGCTCTGGCTGGCCTGGAGCCTGGCTCGTCCGGCACGTAAGCTGAAATATGCTGCCGACGAAGTCGCAAGCGGAAACCTGCGTCAGCATCCGGAACTGGAATCGGGCCCACAGGAGTTTCTGGCGGCGGGTTCCAGCTTTAACCAGATGGTCAGTGCGCTGGAGCGGATGATGACCGGTCAGCAACGTCTGTTATCGGATATCAGCCATGAGCTTCGTACCCCGCTCACCCGTCTGCAACTGGCTACCGCGCTGCTGCGTCGGCGTCAGGGTGAAGGCAAAGAGCTGGGCCGCATTGAGATGGAAGCACAGCGTCTTGATGGCATGATTAACGATCTGCTGGTGCTGTCGCGCACCCAGCATAAAAATGCGCTGGTCAGCGAAGCGATGAAGGCGAATCAGTTGTGGAATGGGGTGCTGGAAGATGCCCGCTTCGAAGCGGAGCAGATGGGCAAGAAGATGGATATTCCCTATCCGCCTGGCCCGTGGCCGCTTTATGGTAACCCCCATGCGCTGGAGAGTGCGCTGGAAAATATCGTACGCAATGCGCTGCGCTATTCACACACCCATATCAGCGTCAGCTTCTCCGTCGATATTTCCGGCATCACGGTACATGTTGATGACGATGGACCTGGCGTGAGTCCGGAAGATCGTGAACAGATTTTCCGGCCTTTCTACCGTACCGATGAAGCACGCGATCGCGAATCCGGCGGCACCGGTCTTGGCCTGGCGATTGTTGAAACGGCAGTGCAGCAACATCGCGGCTGGGTTAAAGCGGATGACAGCCCATTGGGCGGCCTGCGTCTGACCCTCTGGTTGCCGCTCTACTCCTCCGCTCGTCAATAATTTGTTATGCTTCGGCCCCTGTCATCGGGGGCCTTATGCTTAACATTGTCTTGTTTGAACCAGAAATTCCGCCGAATACCGGCAATATCATCCGCCTGTGTGCCAATACTGGCTTTCAGCTTCATCTGATTCAGCCGCTTGGTTTTGCCTGGGATGACAAGCGTTTACGCCGCGCCGGGCTGGATTACCACGAATTCACTGCCATTAAATTCCACGCCGACTATCAGGCATTTATCGCCTCAGAGTCGCCTGAGCGTCTGTTTGCGCTGACGACCAAAGGTACGCCCGCACACAGTGCCGTAGCGTACCAGGCTGGCGATTATCTGCTGTTTGGCCCGGAGAGCCGTGGTCTTCCGGCTGAGATCTTAGCGGCGCTACCGGCTCAGCAGAAAATCCGTATCCCGATGAAAGCGGAAAGCCGCAGTATGAATTTGTCGAACGCCGTTTCGGTGGTGGTCTATGAAGCCTGGCGCCAGCTTGATTATGCGGGCGCGCTGATTAAAGACTAGATGCCGTCGCCAAACTGAAAACCCGCCAGGCTGCCATTAAAGTGCTGATCCATATCCATCGACGGCTTTTCACTGCCTGGCTTACCGACGATTCGCGCGGGTACGCCTGCTGCGGTGGTGTGCGGCGGCACGGGCTGTAACACCACGGATCCGGCACCGATTTTGGCTCCCTTGCCAACTTCAATATTGCCCAGGACTTTCGCACCGGCACCAATCATCACCCCTTCACGGATTTTCGGGTGACGATCGCCGCTGGTTTTGCCGGTTCCGCCCAGCGTAACCGATTGCAGGATCGAGACATCATTCTCAACCACGGCGGTTTCACCAATCACAATGCCTGTGGCATGGTCGAGCATGATGCCGTGGCCTATGTTGGCGGCGGGATGAATATCGACGGCAAAGGAGACGGAGATTTCATTCTGCAGATAAACCGCCAGCGCGCGCCGGCCTTCATTCCACAGCCAGTGGCCAATGCGGTAGGCCTGTAAGGCGTGAAAACCTTTGAGGTAGAGCAGCGGCGTGGAGTATTTATCGACTGCCGGGTCACGCTGGCGCACCGCCTGAATATCGTACGCCGCTGACATAATCATCGACGGATCTTCACGGTAGGCTTCTTCGACGATTTCACGAATGGCGATGGCGGGCATAATCGGGTTAGCCAGCTTGTTGGCCAGCATATAACTCAGTGCGCTACCGAGATTTTCATGCTTGAGCAATGTCGCGTGGAAGAAGCTGGCCAGCATCGGCTCACAATCAGCCAGGGCGCGCGCTTCTGCTTTGATATTATTCCAGACCAGTTCTAACTCATCAGACGACATTGCTGTTTTCTCCCGATAAAAAAAGCGCCTGAATGGGCGCTGCAGGTGATGATGCTACGCGTCCTGCGTTAGCCAGTGCTGTTTTCGTCCTTCCTTGTTCGTCCCAGCAGACTCAATGCTGCATCTCTCGCCGGCTTTTCGCAATACAGCACCTGATAAATCTGCTCGGTGATCGGCATTTCCACACCAAAACGGGCAGCCAATGCTTTGACTTCTTTGGTGTTTCTGTAGCCTTCTACTACTTGTCCGATAATGCGTTGCGCGCTATCTACATCCTCGCCCTGGCCCAGCATCATGCCAAAACGACGGTTACGTGACTGATTATCGGTACAGGTCAGCACCAGATCGCCCAGACCCGCCATCCCCATAAAGGTGGTGGGATCGGCACCCAGCGCGGCGCCCAGCCGGCTCATTTCAGCCAGACCACGGGTGATCAGTGCGGTACGCGCATTCGCGCCAAAACCAATTCCGTCAGAGATCCCGGCACCAATAGCAATCACGTTTTTTACCGCACCGCCCAGCTGTACGCCGATGAAGTCAGGGTTGTTATAAACGCGGAAGCTCTTACCGCAGTGCAGCTTCTGCTGCAGATCCTCAGCAAACTGCGCATCCGTTGCGGCCAGCGCGATAGCCGTCGGTAATCCGGCTGCCAGCTCTTTCGCAAAAGTCGGTCCGGAGATTACAGCCAGCGGAATGTCATCGCCGACAATTTCCCGCGCCACATCCTGCAGCAGACGGCCGGTCTCTTTTTCCAGCCCTTTGGTCGCCCAGACAATACGCGAGTCGGATCGCAGATGAGGCTTGATCTGCTGCAGTACCTCGCCAAAGACATGACTCGGCACCACAACCAATAAATCGCGGCTGGCAGCAATAGCTTTGGTCAGATCAGGTTCAAGGGAAAGATTGTCGGGGAACGGGACATCAGGCAGGAAAGCGGTGTTGCAGCGGTCACTCTGAAGTTGCGCCAGATGCGCCGGGTTATGTCCCCACAACAGCACCGGATGGCCGTTGCGGGCCAGCGTAATCGCCAAAGCGGTGCCGTATGAACCGGCACCGATGACGCTAATCGAAGCGTGAGTTGTCATCAGGCATCCTGATGTGGTTCAGCACCTTCTTCACCTTGCTGCTGCTGCAGGTAGTTCATGAACAGCGCATCAAAGTTAACCGGTGCCAGGTTCAGCTGCGGGAAGGTACCACGTGATACCAGGCTGGTAATGCATTCGCGTGCGTACGGGAACAGGATGTTCGGGCAGTATGCGCCCAGGCAGTGTGCCATCTGCGTTCCTTCGATACCGCTGATGGTGAAAATACCGGCCTGCTGAACTTCACACAGGAAAGCGGTTTCTTCGCCCACGGTGGCGGTTACAGTCACACGAAGTACCACTTCGTAAACTTCGTCAGCCAGCTGAGAAGATGCAGTGTCCAGATCCAGTTTAACGTCCGGTTCCCACTCTTTCTGGAAAACCTGTGGTGCATTTGGCGCTTCAAAAGAGATGTCTTTGGTGAATACGCGCTGAATCTGGAATTGCATTTCGTTGGTGTTATGTTCTGACATGTGACCAAATCCTATGTATGAGATTGTCCGGCGTAAAATTACGCCTGCAGTAAGGGATCTAAACCTTCGCGATTATCGAGTGCGAATAAGTCGTCGCAGCCACCAATGTGCTGCGCATCAATAAAAATCTGAGGCACGGTGGTGCGGCCGCTACGCTTGATCATCTCTTCGCGTTTCGCCATGTCTCCATCAATGGGGATCTCCTGAAACGATACGCCTTTTTGCGTTAACAGCGCCTTCGCCCGATGACAGTAAGGGCAAGTCGCCTTGGTATACACTTCAACATTTGCCATGATCAGCACCTCTGTATGATTATTTGCCGCGAACTAACGGCAGATTTTCGCCGCTCCAGCCACTGATACCATCTTTCAGCACTGAAACCTGCTCAAAGCCGGCCGCGCTGAGATGCGCAGCAGAATCACCCGCGCTTTGTCCGGTTGCACACACCACAATTATGGGCTGCGCTTTATGCTTTGCCAGTTCGTCGATGTTGCCTTTTTTAATCTCAGCGGCTGCGACATTCAGCGCACCTGAAATATGACCTCTGCGGAAATCGTCGCGCGAACGCACGTCTACAACTACCGCGTCCTCTTTATTAATCAGGCGGGTTGCTTCACCGCGACTGATCGTTTTTACCTTAGAGAACATTCCTTTAACGGTAGTCACAATCACCAGAACGAGTAAAACGACCCATGCCAGACTCAGGATGGGGTGATTGCTTGCAAACTGCATAATTTCTTGCATGAGGGGTAACGACTCCAGACCGGGCTAATAAGCTAAAACAAGGGTTCTGAGTATACCTGCGCCACTTCGCATGTACAGATGCTATGCGGCCAGAGTATCGATTTGTGCTTCATTTTCCAAAAAAAGTGGCTGAATAGCAAAAATGGCGTAAGGCTTAATCCATGTCATTGTGAAAGTGGACATAACTGGAAAAGCAAATGCCAGTGGGGAGCACTGGTAAGCGGCGGTTCATCGTGGAATAATCATTGGCCTATGAAGGGAAAAACAACCGTTTCGCACACAAGGACCCGTCCCAACGGCGATAACCTGCCGTTGTTCACACACTTGTCCAGCCTCTCCCTTAGCCTGCTTTGTGCGGGGGCACTGTTATTGCCTGCGGCCGCCGTTAGTGCAGAAGACAGCAAATCTCAGTTGCAATCTATTCAGCAAAACATCGCTGAAAAAGAGAAAAGCGTTAAAGCGCAAAAGCTTCAGCGCAGCAAATTACTGGATCAGTTGCAGAGCCAGGAAAAAATCATCGCTCAGGCGAGCCGTCAGTTGCGTGACACCCGCAATAGCCTCAACGCCCTGAATGACGAAATCAAACAGCTTGCCACCTCCATCGCCCGCCTTGAAAAACAGCAAACCCAACAGGAAAACCTGCTTTCAGAGCAGCTTGATGCGGCGTTTCGTCAGGGTAAGCACAACGGTGTACAGCTGTTGATGGGCGGTGAAGAGAGCCAGCGCAGCGAGCGTATTCTGGCCTATTTCGGCTATCTGAATGCTGCGCGCCAGAAAAATATCGAATCGCTGCAACAGACGCGTCAGGATTTGGCTCAGCAACGCGCCACGCTGGAGCAGAAGCAACAGCAGCAGAAAGGCTTATTAGCGCAGCAGCAGGGCCAGCAGCAGAAGCTGCAACAGGCGAGCGAAGCGCGGAAAAAAACCCTGACGAAACTGGAAAGCGCGCTGGAAAAAGATCAGGCCGATCTGGTCGAGATGCGTCAGAACGAAAGCCGTCTGCAGGATAAGATTGCCCGTGCGGAACGCGAGGCGCGCGAGCGCGCCGCCCGTGAAGCGCGTGAGGCGGAAAAAGTGCGTCAGCGTCAGGCGCAGGCGAAAGCCAAAGGCTCCAGCTATCAGCCGACCCAGAGCGAACGCGAACTGGTGGCGCGCACCGGTGGACTTGGTCGTGCCGGCGGGCAGGCCTTGTGGCCGGTACGCGGACGCATTGAACATCGCTTTGGTGAACAGCTGCAGGGTGAACTGCGCTGGAAAGGACTGGTGATTGATGCGCGCGAAGGTACCGAGGTGAAAGCTATCGCCGATGGCCGCGTGCTGATGGCCGACTGGTTACAGGGTTACGGCCTGGTGGTCGTGCTGGAACATGGTAAAGGCGATATGAGCCTGTATGGCTATAACCAAAGTGCGCTGGTGAGCGTGGGTACGCAGGTGAAGGCAGGACAGCCTATCGCACTGGTGGGCACCAGTGGTGGCCGCGGTACCCCGTCGCTCTATTTTGAAATCCGACGTCAGGGACAGGCCGTCAATCCACTCCCGTGGTTAGGAAAATAGGTTTTGCTGCAACTTCGAAAAATCCCCGTTCTGTTGAGCGCCCTGCTGTTCAGCTACGCTGCGCAGGCGGGCAAACTGGCCATTGTCATCGATGACGTAGGCTATCGACCTGCCGAAGAGAACAAGGTCCTGCAGATGCCGCAGGCCATTTCTGTGGCGGTTTTACCCAACGCGCCACATGCCCGTGAAATGGCCACCAAAGCGCACCAGAGTGGTCACGAAGTGTTGATCCATCTGCCCATGGCGCCGCTGAGCAAACAGCCGCTGGAAAAAGATACCTTAACGCCGGAGATGAGTAGCGAAGAGGTTACCCGCATCATGCGCAATGCGGTTAACAACGTGCCTTATGCCGTAGGTCTGAACAACCATATGGGCAGCAGGATGACCTCCAGCCTGCCCGGCATGCAGAAAGTGATGCAGGCGCTGAACCACTATAATCTCTACTTTCTGGATAGCATGACCATCGCTAACAGTCAGGCTGTTCCTGCCGCACAGGGCACCCAGGTCAGGGTATTAAAACGCCGGGTATTTCTGGATGACAGCCAGGATATTAATGCCATCCGCCAGCAGTTCAGTCGGGCGGTGAAACTGGCGCAGCGCGACGGTTACGCCATTGCTATTGGTCATCCCCACCCTAACACCGTGCGGGTGCTGCAGCAGATGTTACCCACATTGCCAGCCGACGTTACGCTGGTTCGCCCCAGTCAGTTGCTGAACGAATCACTCCGCAGCGGCTCACGGACACCTGTGGCGCCGGCAAAACCGGCGACACCGCGCTTCCAGCCCGCTGGCCTGTGTAAACCGAAACAGCCGCTGGCGCCGGTTCCTGCCACCCGAGCCTTAACGGTAATAGCGGAAAGTGTGAATAACAGTCCGCTGTTTAACACGCTAAAAAATCTGTTCTGAATTTGCTATGAATGCTAAGTGTTCAGCTTAGCGTTCATTTATACGCAGAAATTACTATAATCCTCGGTCGGGCGATAACGTGCTGTGCAGGAACAGTGATAGGGATGACGATTAAACAAAAAATCCTGCTGCTGGATAACGGCAGAGAGTGGGGCGGCGGCACCAACAGTATGCTGGAGCTGTTGAAGCGTATCGATCGTCAAAAGTTTGATATCACCTGCTGCTTCTATCACAACTACAGCCGTGGCAACGACGAAACCATTGAGGCCACGCTGAATGCGCTGGCTATCCCGGTCTTTTTTATTCCGCAAATCAGGCAGCCACGCTGGGCAAAGTTTGTTAAAGAAGTCGCGCGGGCACTGCTGTTTTTTAATAAAAAGCTCAAGAAGCGCGCCATCGATCAGATTGATACACACTGGCGCATTATGCCCAATGCCAGCAAAATCAATTCACTGCTGCAGCTGGGGAAGTTTGACACGCTTTATATGAATAACCAGCCCAGCACCAATGTGGAAGGTTATCTGGCGGCGCGCAGCCTGGATGTTGCGGTAGTGCAACACTGCCGTATCGATCCGGTTCTGGAACCGCGGCTGGTCAGCATGGTCAATCAGGATTGCCAGGCGATCATTGCCGTGTCACAGGGCGTGAATAACACCCTGCGCAGCCACGGTGTTGATGCGGAACGCTGTTTTACCGTCAATAACGCTATCGACATCCACCAGCCTCTGCCCGACCGCCTTGAAGTACGCCAGCGCTTTAAACTCTCCCCTTCGACCTTTGTGTTCGGCACGATTGGCTCGCTGATATTGCGTAAATCTAATCACCATATTCTGCAGGCACTGGGCCGTTTTAAACGCGCTAATCCCGATGCCGACTGGAAGATGGTGGTGGTCGGAGCGGGTCCGGAACTTCAGCATCTGCTGCAACTCGCTACCGCAGAGAACATCCAGCAGCACGTGGTCTTTACCGGCTTTCAGAACAACGCGCTGGATTACCTCACTGCCTTTGATGCGTTTATTCTTGCCTCACGCAGTGAGGGCTTACCAAGGGTTGTGCTGGAGGCGATGCTGGTGAATACCGCCGTAGTGGGATCCCGCGTGGTCGGTACTGCCGAATTGATCAGTCATGACGAAACCGGGCTGCTGTTTGATTATGGCAACGTGGTGCAACTGACCCAGCATCTGACCGCACTGTGGCAGGATGCGGATTTACGTCAACGCCTGATCAATGCGGCAGCGAAACGCGTACGTGAACAGTACGCTATTGAAACTTATATCAGCGGCGTCGAGAATATTTTACAAAGCGTCGTGAAAAAGAAACCTCATGCTTAATTTTTTAAATCCCCGTTATCGCCATATCAGGGCGAGTCATAACCTGCCTTATTCGCAGAAAGAGGTTCAGGGTACTGTACCGGTCACTTCTGTCGTGATCCCCTGCACCGGCGCGGACTATATCGAAGAAGCCCTGCTCAGTGCCGATTTTGCGGCGCGCTTTGCGACAGAGGCTGAAGAGATCGTAATTGTCAGCGATCAGCCGGCTCACGCCTTTGGCAGCCTGCCAGTAAAAACCCGTGTCGCTACGCTGGATGTCCCGCATCGGGAAGAGAGTTATCGCTACAAGCAGATCTATCGCAGTCGTTTGATTAAATTGCAGGCGCCCTTACAGGCTAAAGGCGACGGCATTCTGATGATCGATTCCGACCTCAATCTGCTTAAGATGCCGGAGATCATGATGAAGCCCGGCCATCTCTATTCCAGTTTTCGTCAGGGGAAAATGATTGCCAAGCTGGCTGATGCGCCGGAAGAGGCGATTCCCGCCTACTACCCGCACAGTATCCGGCCCTGGCTGGTGGATCACGTGAATGGGGCTTACCTGGCCGCCACCCGTGATGTCTGGCAGCGCATTTCGCCGCTGTGGCTGACGCTGTTTAATGATACCTGGAATTTAATGAACGACAGCCAGCCGCCTACTGACCAGCTGCCGCTGGCGGTATTGCTGGACATGCTGGATATTAAAACCGTCAATCTGGGCGAATGGGCTAACTGGCCGGTCTCAAAGAAAATTGGCGGTCAGTCGGCGGTGATCCCGCCTGAAGTGGTAGGCGCACATGGCGGCTTTCCGCTGTCGGAATGGCAAAAATACCTCGCCGATCCGCAACAGCCGCTGAACTTCAAAGGCCAGGACTACACGCGCAAAGTGCGCTACCTGACCGATGAAGAGAAAAAACAAAGCTAATCATACGGCCGCTCTGGCGGCCGCTGTTTTAATCCCAGCTCAGTATCACTTTTCCCGAGCGTCCTGAACGCATCTCATCAAAGCCCTGCTGGAAATCGTCGATTCCATAGCGATGGGTAATAACCGGCGTTAAATCAAGCCCGGACTGGATCAGCGCCGCCATTTTATACCAGGTTTCAAACATCTCCCGGCCATAAATGCCCTTGATAAAAAGCCCTTTGAAGATCACCTGATTCCAGTCGATCGCCATTTCACCCGGCGGGATGCCCAGCAGTGCAATCCGCCCCCCGTGATTCATTACCTCCAGCAATGAACGGAAGGCAGGTGGTGCACCAGACATCTCCAGCCCGACATCGAATCCTTCTGTCATGCCCAGCGAGTGCATCACGTCTCGCAGATCCTCATTCGCCACATTCACCGCGCGCGTGACGCCCATTTTGCGCGCCAGTGCCAGACGATACTCATTGATGTCCGTGATCACCACGTTGCGTGCGCCGACATGGCGACAGACCGCGGCGGCCATGATGCCGATAGGACCCGCGCCGGATATCAGCACATCCTCACCCACCAGATCGAACGATAGCGCGGTATGCACGGCGTTGCCGAACGGATCAAAGATTGCCGCCAGCTCATCGGAAATGTTGTCGGGAATTTTGAACGCATTGAAGGCCGGGATAACCAGATACTCCGCAAAACAGCCCTGGCGGTTAACACCTACACCCATTGTGTTACGGCATAAATGCGTTCGCCCGGCACGGCAATTGCGGCAATGTCCGCAGGTAATGTGCCCCTCGCCCGAGACCCGATCGCCAATCGTAAAGCCTTTCACTTCCTGTCCTATCGCAACCACTTCCCCCACATATTCATGACCGACAATCATCGGTACCGGAATGGTTTTGCGCGACCAGTCATCCCAGTTGTAGATATGGACATCGGTACCGCAGATGGCGGTTTTACGAATCTTAATCAGCAAATCGTTGTGGCCCGGCTCCGGAACCGGCGCATCGGTCACCATCCAGATGCCCGTTTCCTTCTTCAGTTTGGCGAGTGCTTTCATGACGGTCTCCTCAGGCGATAACGCCCAGTTGTTTGCCGATACGGGTAAAGGCCGCCACCGCACGTTCCAGCTGTTGCTGGGTATGCGCCGCAGAGATTTGGGTGCGAATACGTGCCTGTCCTTTTGGCACCACCGGATAGAAGAAGCCGGTAACGTAGATGCCTTCCTGTTGCAGCAGGCGGGCGAACTCCTGGGCGACGCTGGCTTCACCCAGCATTACCGGGATAATGGCGTGATCGGCTCCCGCCAGCGTAAAGCCCGCCGCCGTCATCTGCTCCCGAAAGTAACGGGCGTTGTCCCACAGACGCTGACGCAGCCCGTCGCCTTCGCTGAGCAGATCCAGCACCCGCAGCGAGGCGGCAACAATGGCCGGGGCCAGCGAGTTAGAGAACAGATAGGGACGGGAACGCTGGCGCAGCCACTCCACCACTTCTGCTTTTGCTGCGGTGTAGCCACCGGAGGCGCCACCCAGCGCTTTACCCAGCGTGCCGGTAATGATGTCGACCCGGCCCATCACATCGCAATATTCATGGGTTCCGCGTCCGGCGTTCCCGACAAAGCCCACCGCATGGGAATCATCCACCATCACCAGCGCAGAAAACTCATCGGCCAGATCGCAGATAGCGGGCAGATTCGCAATCACCCCATCCATTGAGAAGACCCCATCGGTGGCGATCAAAATATGACGCGCGCCTTTATCGCGCGCTTCCTGCAGACAGGCGCGCAGCTGCGCCATATCGTTATTGGCATAGCGGTAACGCTGCGCTTTGCACAGCCGGACGCCATCGATGATGGAAGCGTGGTTCAGCGCATCAGAGATGACGGCATCCTGCGCATCGAGCAGGGTTTCAAACAGGCCGCCATTGGCATCGAAACAGGAGGAGTAAAGAATGGCATCCTCCATGCCGAGAAAGTCTGCCAGCCGCTTTTCCAGCTGCTTATGACTATCCTGCGTGCCGCAAATAAAGCGCACCGACGCCATGCCAAAACCATACGAATCCATCCCCTCTTTCGCCGCCTGAATCAGCGCCGGATGGTTCGCTAAACCTAAGTAGTTATTGGCGCAGAAGTTAATCACCGCCGGATTATCGCCAACCGCGATCTCCGTCTGCTGGGCAGAGGTGATGATCCGCTCCTGTTTAAACAGTCCTTCCTGACGTGCATCATCAAGTTGCTGACGAAGTTGTTGATAAAATTGCGCAGGCATCATTGCTCTCCTCAGATGGCAAAAATCTGGCATATCTTACTGAACAGGCCGCTTCTTCACGATAAATCGCCCAACAGAATGTCATTTTTGCAGCATAGTTCACGCCGCAAGGATGTACGCATAAAGCGTTACAGAGTCATCTGGCTGTCTGCACCCTGATGAAATGTTATGATGTGAGATATTCGTGTGTGAAACCTCCTGTTTCACCCCACAACGTTGAAGGTAACAACATGATTATCGTAACTGGCGGCGCAGGAATGATTGGCAGCAACATTGTCAAAGCGCTGAACGATCGCGGTCACACCGACATTCTGGTGGTGGATAATCTGAAGGATGGCACCAAGTTTGCCAATTTAGTCGACCTGGATATCGTCGATTACATGGACAAAGAAGAGTTCCTGATGAGCGTGATGGCGGGCGATGATTTAGGCCCGATCGAAGCGGTGTTCCATCAGGGCGCCTGCTCCTCCACCACCGAGTGGGATGGCAAGTACATGATGGAAAACAACTATCAGTACTCCAAAGAGCTGCTGCACTTCTGTCTTGAGCGCGAGATCCCGTTCCTCTACGCTTCTTCCGCAGCGACCTACGGCGGACGCAATGAGAATTTCATTGAAGAGCGTCAGTATGAGCAGCCGCTTAATGTTTATGGCTACTCCAAGATGCTGTTCGACCATTACGTCCGTCAGATGCTGCCGGAAGCGAACTCGCCGGTATGCGGCTTCCGCTATTTCAATGTCTATGGACCGCGTGAAGGCCACAAGGGCAGCATGGCAAGCGTTGCCTTCCATCTGAACACGCAGATCAGCAACGATGAAAATCCAAAACTGTTTGAAGGCAGCGACGGCTTTAAACGTGATTTCATCCACGTTGATGATGTTGCGGAAGTGAACCTGTGGTGCTGGGAAAATGGCGTCTCCGGGATTTACAACTGTGGCACAGGCCGCGCCGAGTCCTTCCAGGAAGTGGCTGACGCAGTACTGAAGTTCCACCAGAAAGGTCAGATCGAGTACATCCCGTTCCCGGAAAAGCTCAAAGGACGGTACCAGGCCTATACTCAGGCCGATCTCACTAAATTGCGTGCCGCTGGCTACGACAAGCCATTTAAAACGGTGGCGCAGGGCGTCGCTGACTATATGGTCTGGCTGAACCGTAACGCATAAAGGAAGCTGCTCCGGCGATGAAAATTCTGGTAATCGGCCCGTCGTGGGTCGGCGATATGATGATGTCGCAAAGTCTCTATCGCACCCTCAAGGCCGAACATCCCGATGCGGTGATTGACGTGATGGCACCTGCATGGTGCCGTCCGTTGTTGTCACGCATGCCGGAGGTGAATCAGGCGCTGGCGATGCCGCTTGGGCATGGCGCGCTGGAAATCGGTGAGCGTCGCCGGTTGGGCAAAGTGCTGCGCGCCAGTCACTACGACCGTGCTTATGTGCTGCCTAACTCTTTCAAGTCGGCGCTGGTCCCCTTCTTTGCCGGAATAAAACGCCGCGTCGGCTGGCGCGGTGAAATGCGCTATGGCCTGCTGAATGATTTGCGGGTGCTGGATAAAGCCGCGTTTCCGCTGATGGTTGAGCGCTACGTTGCGCTGGGCTACGACACACCTGTTGCGTCGGCGGCGCAGCTGCCACAGCCGCTGTTGTGGCCAAAACTGCAGGTTGAAGAGCAGGAAAAAATTGAAACGGCCGCACAGTTTCAGCTCGCCGCGACCCGTCCGGTCATCGGTTTTTGTCCGGGTGCTGAATTTGGTCCGGCCAAACGCTGGCCGCACTATCACTACGCCACGCTGGCCCGCCAGTTGATTGCTGAAGGCTTTCAGATCGTGCTGTTTGGCTCCGCCAAAGATCGCCCGACCGGCGAAGAGATTATCGCTGCGCTGCCCGAAGAGGCGCGTGGCCACTGCCGTAATCTGGCGGGTGAAACTCAGCTGGAACAGGCGGTGATTTTGCTGGCGCAATGCCGTGCCGTGGTCAGCAACGACTCCGGCCTGATGCATATCGCCGCGGCGCTGGATCGTCCACTGGTGGCGCTCTATGGACCAAGCAGCCCTGACTTTACGCCGCCGCTGGCAAAGCAGGCGCGAATTATTCGCCTGATTACCGGCTATCACAAAGTGCGCAAAGGCGATGCCGAACAGGGCTATCACCAGAGCCTGATCGATATTCAGCCTGAACGTGTACATCAGACGCTGAGCGAACTGCTCGCGCCACAGGAGGTGCCATGCACGTCCTGATTGTTAAAACTTCATCAATGGGCGATGTGCTGCATTCGCTCCCGGCACTGACCGATGCAATGCATGCCATTCCCGGCATCCGTTTCGACTGGGTAGTGGAAGAGAATTTCGCACAGATCCCTGGCTGGCATCCCGCAGTAGATAAAGTGTTACCGGTCGCGATTCGCCGCTGGCGCAAACACTGGTTTGGCAGTCAGCAGCGTGAAGAGCGCGTGCTGTTTAAGCGCGCGTTACAGTCACGTGAGTACGATATCGTGATTGATGCACAGGGCCTGATCAAAAGTGCCGCGCTGGTCACCCGCTTATCGAAAGGGGTGAAACATGGGCAGGACAGCCGTAGCGCGCGTGAGCCGTTCGCCAGCTGGTGGTATGACATCCGCCATGAGGTCAGTAAGCGACAGCACGCGGTTGAGCGGACGCGCGAACTGTTCGCCAAAAGCCTGGGCTATGAAAAGCCGCAAAGTCAGGGTGACTACGCGATTGCCGGACACTTCCTGCATCATCTGCCCGCTGACGCACATCATTACCTGGTCTTTCTGCATGCCACGACACGTGACAACAAGCACTGGCCGGAATCACACTGGCGACAGCTGATTGAGCAGATGCAGCCCAGCGGGTTGCGGGTGAAATTGCCCTGGGGTGCTGAGCATGAGCATCAGCGTGCGCAGCGCCTTGCAGAAGGATTTGAGCATGTCGATGTGCTGCCTAAGCTGACGCTGGAAGCGATAGCACAACAGCTGGCGGGCGCACGCGCGGTGGTCTCAGTGGATACAGGATTGAGCCATCTGACGGCGGCACTGGATCGCCCCAACCTCACGCTGTATGGTCCAACCGATCCTGGATTGATTGGCGGTTACGGGCAGAACCAACAGGCACTGAGCGCCCCGAATCATAATCTGGCAGAGCTGACTGCTGACACGGTGGCAGAGAAACTGCGGGCCGTTATTACGGAAAACATGCCATGAACTATGTGCTGATCTACCTGCTGTTGCTGCCTTTCCGGGCCATAATGCGGCTGTTTTACCGGCCAACCGGACGCAGCCTGATCATCCAGACAGCAAAGATTGGTGATTTTATTAATATCACCCCGATGCTGCGCGCACTGGGTCAGTCTGAGTTGCTGATCAGCAAAGCGGTGGAGCCGCTGGCGCGTCACGATGACACGGTCAGCCGCTATTTTCTGATTGAAGAGGCGAAGCGCAACTTTTTTGCCAAACTGAACCTCGCGTTCACTCTGATGAACCGCTATGACAACGTCTATCTGGTGCAGCCAAACAGCGTGAACCTGTTTTTCGCCGCGCTCTGCAACGCACCGAACAAGCAGTTTCTGCGCACCTATGTGCGTAAGTCCTACCATAAGACCTTCTATCGCAGCGCCAGCGGTATTGTCGACCACACCAAAACGGATTTAACGCTCGACAGCTACCTGAAGCTGATTAATCGAGACTACCGCTACACCGATTTCCCCAAGCATGCGACCTCTCCGCTCTGGCAGCCGCCTGCGCCGCCCGCCGCGCTGGTTAATCCGCGCAGCGGTATTAAAATTGGCATCAGTATTTCTGCCGGTAACCGGGCTAAAACCATTCCCGCCAGCATCTGGCAGCAGCTGATGGCGTCGCTTGCTGACCTGCCCTGTACCTTTTATGTGTTTGGCCCACCGGCTGAGCAGCCGTGGCTGGATGAGTTACTGAGCCTGACCGGCCCGAAAGACAATATCGTCAGTCTGATTGGTGAGCTAAAACTGGAAGAGGTTCCGTGGGCCATTGCACAGATGGATTTCTACATCTCCTCTGACTCTGGCAATGCTTATATTGCAGATGCGCAGCAGATACCGGTGATCGTGCTTTATGGCCCGTGTGATATCAGAGAACAGCGCCCGGTCCATAATGCACTGTTTATCGGACCGGATAATATTGCTGCGTCGTCGTTCATTTTTGCCGCTCCTTATACGTTTGATCAGCCTGCTGAAAAATTATTCGGGCTGGATCACGATAAACTGACTAGAATACAAACGTTTATTACTCATAATCTGGAATAGTGAAGCGTAATGGCAATTACCCCTCTTACTGAGGCCGTTCAACAAAGTCAGCTGCTGGTTAACACGCTTGCTGACACGGATGATAATCCGGTTCATGTTGCGTTTGGCATCAACTACGCCTACGCGCGTGGCCTGGGCATTACGTTGTTTTCACTTCTCAGCCATCATCCTGATACCGCTTTCCACGCCCATATTTTTTCAGACTCGCTTTGCGAAGAGGATGTGGAAAAACTGCGATCGCTGGCCACGGGCCATAGTCTGGCGATCACGCTGCATATCTTTAACCGTGCCTGGGTTGATCAGCTGCCTGCGGTCGGACGCTATCCCAAAAGTATCCACTACCGTTTCCTGATCCCGGAAACCGTGGCGAGCTACAGCGATCGGGTGATCTATATTGATGCTGACACCCTGGTGGTGGGCGACTACTCTCCCCTGTTCACGCTGGATATCACTGATTACACGCTGGCGGCCTGTAATGACACACCGCGAGCGCGACATAACCAGTGCGCAAGGCTGGGGCTGAAGCATCACCATTATTTCAACTCCGGCTTTATGCTGATTAATATTCCACGCTGGCTCGAAAGGCAGACCACCGCGCGCATTACCGACGTGCTGGTAACGCGGGGTGCAGAGTTTGGTTTTCCCGATCAGGATGCGCTGAATATCGTGCTGGAGGATGAGGTCCTGATCCTGCCAGACCGCTATAACCACATATACGACATCATCGCCAATAAAGTCTGGGATCACTCGGGCGTGCCTGAAGAGACGGTGATGATTCACTACACCGGTAAATGCAAACCCTGGCATGCATGGGCTGGCAGCGATCTTTCCCAACGCTACTACAGCTATTACCAGCGCTCACCCTGGGCTTCACAACCGCTTGATACGCCAAAGCATTATAAAGAGATGAAGCGATTCGCCCATGTAAAATGGCATCAGAAACAGTATGCTGAAAGCCTGAGCTGGATGATGAAGTATGTCAGTCTCAAGTTTTTTAAGCAGAGTGAGCAATAGCACACTCAGGTTTATCAGATTGATGCAGGCGCTGTTATTTCAGCGCCTGACTTTCCCGTCATTTATCCCGCCGGCTGTTTGCCACGACCTCTGTAATAACGACGCTGACAGCAAGCCAGCATAATCATCTGTTTACCTGCACGGCCACATTGCGTAAAAAAAGCGCATATAGCGCATTATTATTGTCGGGCGTGGTTTTTAGTAAAGCAGGGATGCAACATCGTTTTATAATTGTGAACTCCCTGATTTCACTCTGCTGATTTGGAAATGATTTATGACGAGGCAACGCCCTTTCGCAGTGAATACAATGCTGGTGCAGATATTGTCATGAGTACTTCTCCTCTGCTGAGTATCATTACCCCGATGTACAATGCGGGCAGCATGTTTGATGAGTTCATGCAGTCACTGCTGGCGCAGACGCTGACTCTGCTTGAGATCATTATCGTCGATGACGGTTCAACCGATGGCTCAGGCGAGCGCGCCGATCAGTATGCACAGCAGCATTCTCACATTCGTGTGATTCATCAGGAAAATGGCGGCGTCTCGCGCGCCCGTAACGCCGGGCTGGCGATTGCCCGCGGGAAATATGTCACCTTCCCTGATGCAGATGACACCATGAAACCCGATATGTATCAGACGCTGGTGACGCTGGCGGAAGCAGATAATCTGGATGCGGCACAGTGCAACGCCGAGTGGTTTTTCAAACACAGCCAGCGGGTAAAGCCGCTGATTCCGCTGGATCGCCTGCGCAGCACGCCGGTTCTGAGCGGTCCCGACTGGCTGAATACCGCGCTGAAAACCCATCGTTATATGCATGTGGTCTGGCTGGGCATCTATCGCCGGGAACTGATTGAGCAGCACCAGTTGCAGTTTGAACCCGGCCTGCATCATCAGGACATTCCCTGGACCACTGAATTTATGCTGCTGGCAAAACGCGTGCGTTATACCGAAGCGGTGCTCTATCGCTACTACATGCATGACGCCTCAATCAGCAATCGCAAACGTACCGGCGAGCGCAACGTTGAGTATCAGCGCCACTACATGAAGATTGCGCGACTGCTGGAAGAGCTCAATGACCGCTATCGTGACCGCGTGAAGATCTACCCGTCGTTTCACTATCAGGTGACTCATGAAGCGCTCAGCGTTTGCCACAGTGTAAGACGTGAGCCTGACGCACGCGCACGCCAGGCAATCATTGCCGAGCTGTTCGCCACCCGGACACACCTGCGCATGTTACGCAATGCCCGGGGAATTAAGCAGTGGTATCAGTTGCTGTTGTGGCTGGCCCGACTCTATCGCTGGCGTGATAAATAACCTTTGAGGCTGGCTTTATCCTAAAAAGGGTTTGCCCTACAATCGGTTCACTGAATTCTGAGAACTCTTGTTTATGGCCAGCCTGACTCCAGCAAACATCTCTCCAAAAAATATATTACTGATTAAGCTGCGCCATCATGGTGACATGCTGCTCACAACGCCCGCCATCAATGCGCTTCATGAGCGTTATCCGCAGGCCAGCATCGACGTGTTGCTTTATCAGGAGACGCGTCCGATGCTGGAAGCGCATCCGGCTATCCGCCATTTGCACGTCATCGATCGTAAATGGAAGCAGGAGGGTACCTGGCGCAAGCTGGGCCATGAGCGTGCATTAATTCGCGCCATACGTGCCGCCCATTATGATCTTGTGATTAATCTGGCCGATCAGTGGCGGGCAGCCCTGATTACGCGGCTCTCTGCGGCACCCGTTCGCATCGGTTTTGCCTATAAAAAACGCGATAACGTCCTTTGGCGATGGTGTCACAACTGCCTGGTCCCCACACATAATCACAGCAAACTGCATACCGTTGAGCAGAATATGTCGGCGCTGGCACCCCTCGGCATCAGCAGCAACGGCGCACGTGTCTCAATGCACTACAGCGACGCTGACCAGCAAACTGTGCTGACCCGACTGGCGGAACATCATGTCACTGCACCCTATATTGTGGTGCAGCCGACCTCACGCTGGGGCTTTAAATGCTGGGAAGAGGAGAGTGTTGCCGCCACGCTCGATCAGCTGGCGCAGCCGGGCCGCAAGGTGGTGCTGACCGCCGGGCCGGACAAACAGGAGCTGGCGATGATTAACCGCATTCGGGCGCTGTGTGCGTCGCCGGATGTGGTTTCGCTGGCCGGTCAGTTTACCCTGCCGCAACTGGCGGCGCTTATCGATCATGCCCGGCTGTTTATTGGTGTCGACTCTGCACCAATGCACATGGCCGCCGCACTTGAAACGCCCTGCATTGCGCTGTTTGGCCCGACCAAGCTGCAGCACTGGCGGCCATGGGGCGACAACAATCATGTCATCTGGGCGGGTGACTATGGCCCGCTGCCCTCACCCGATTCCATCGACACCAAAACAGACCAGCGTTATCTGTCGGCCATTCCGGTGAAGGATGTGGTCGCGGCAGCGAGGAGCTATCTGAATGAGTAAGTTACGGCTGGCGATTGTCCGGCAGAAATATCGTCCGGATGGCGGTGCCGAGCGTTTTATCTCCCGCGCGCTGGAAGCGCTGGGCAGCGAGCAGCTCGATCTCAACATCATTACCCGCAGCTGGCAGGGCACACCGAATCCTGACTGGCATCTGCATATCTGTAATCCGGCAAAGCTGGGCCGGGTATCCCGTGAGCGTGGTTTTGCCCGTGCTGCACGCACCTGCTGGGAGCGCGAGAAGTTCGATATTGTGCAAAGCCACGAGCGCATCGCGGGCTGTGATATTTTTCGCGCGGGTGATGGTGTTCATCGCGTCTGGCTGGAACAGCGCGCCCGCATCGTCTCATCGTGGCAACGACTGAGTGCTGTGCTCAGCCCTTATCATCGCTATGTTCTGCAGGCGGAAGCGGAGATGTTTAACTCTCCGACGCTGAAAGCGGTGATCTGTAATTCTGAGATGGTAAAGCGCGATATCCTGCGCTGTTTCTCGCTCGACGCCGGAAAAATCCACGTTATTCATAATGCTATCGACGCCAGCCGTTTCCAGCCCGCCACGGAAGCAGCACGTCGCGCTACCCGTCAGCAGCTGGCGCTGCCTGATGCGGCGACCGTACTGATTTATGTCGGCTCCGGCTTTGAACGCAAGGGGTTGAAAGCGGCGATACAGGCGCTGGCTGCCAGCGACCGTTATCTGATTGTGGTGGGTCAGGATAAGCAACTGCAACGGTATCAGCAGCTGGCAAATCAGCTTAACTGTCTGGACCGGCTGCGCTTTGTCGGCGTACAGCAGGATGTGCAGCCGTTCTATCACGCAGCTGATGGCCTGCTGCTGCCCACCCTCTACGATCCTTTTCCTAATGTGGTGCTGGAGGCGATGGCCTGCGGCTTACCGGTGATTACCAGCACCGGCTGCGGTGGCGCAGAATTTATTACCGCTGGTCAGGAAGGATTCGTCTGTGATGCCTTGGATATCAAGGGGTTAAATCAGGCTATTAATGCACTACCGGCGCTTTCTGTCGATTCACGAATGGGTGACGCGGCGCGGCGCAAAATTGAACCTTATGGTCCACAACGGCTGGCGCAGGCGCTGACTTCGCTTTATCAGCAGGTCCTGAGCAGCAACTGACAATGTGGGATGAGTGCATGCGGGGTTTCTGATAACATGCCGCCATCTGATTTTAATCTGCTTTTAGACGCGAATTTGCTGTAACGGTAACTATGACGACCATTTACACCGCATTGCTCTACTTAATTCAGCCACTGATTTGGCTGCGCCTGTGGCTGCGCGGTCGTAAAGCGCCTGCCTATCGCAAACGCTGGGCAGAACGCTATGGCTATTGTGTCGGCAAAGTTAAGCCCGACGGCATTGTGCTGCACTCGGTCTCTGTGGGTGAAACCCTGGCCGCGATCCCGCTGGTGCGCGCTCTGCGTCATCGTTACCCGACCCTGCCGATTACCGTCACCACCATGACGCCTACCGGCTCTGAACGCGCGCAATCTGCATTTGGCAAAGATGTGCATCACGTCTATCTGCCTTATGATCTGCCGGGTTCAATTAATCGTTTTCTGGATACGGTCAACCCCCGCCTGGTGATCATCATGGAAACTGAGCTGTGGCCGAACATTATCCGCATTCTGCACCAGCGTAATATTCCACTGGTGATCGCCAATGCCCGCCTCTCGGCCCGGTCGGCCAAAGGCTACCGCAAGCTGGGTAAATTCATGCGCCGGCTGTTGCAGAGCATCACGCTTATCGCGGCGCAGAATGCGGAAGATGGCGACCGCTTCCTGAGCCTGGGCCTGAAACGTTCTCAACTAACGATTACCGGCAGCCTGAAGTTTGATATTTCCGTGACGCCAGAACTGGCCGCCAGAGCGGTAACGCTGCGTCGACAGTGGGCGCCGCGCCGTCCGGTGTGGATCGCCACCAGCACGCACGAAGGTGAAGAGGCCATTGTGCTGGATGCCCATCGCCGCCTGCTGCAGACCTTCCCGGATCTGCTGCTGATTCTGGTGCCCCGCCATCCCGAACGTTTTAACGATGCCCGTGAACTGACGCAGGAACGCGGCTTCAGTTTTATCCTGCGCAGCAGCGGCGAGATCCCGTCTGGCTCAACGCAGGTGGTCATCGGAGACTCAATGGGCGAACTGATGCTGCTATACGGCATTGCCGACCTGGCCTTTGTCGGCGGCAGCCTGGTTGAAAGGGGTGGACACAACCCGCTGGAGCCTGCTGCCCATGCTCTTCCGGTTCTGATGGGACCCCATATCTGGAACTTCAAAGATATCTGCAGCAAGTTGCAGGAAGGCCAGGGGCTGATCACCGTCACCGACGTGATTTCGCTGGAAAAAGAGGTCACCAACCTGTTACAGGATGATGATTACCGCCGTTATTACGGACGTCATGCGGTAGACGTGCTGCACCAGAATCAGGGTGCGCTACAGCGTCTGCTACAGTTACTCGAACCGCATCTGCCACCACGGGCCCACTAATGTCAGCACGCCAACGTCTTTCCGTGGTGATGATCGCCAAAAACGAAACGGAACTGCTGCCTGATTGCCTGGCCTCGGTCAGCTGGGCCGATGAAATTATCGTGCTGGACTCAGGCAGCCATGACAACAGTGTCGACATCGCCACGCAGGCTGGGGCGAAGGTCTACCACAATGATGACTGGCAGGGCTATGGCATCCAGCGCCAGCGCGCGCAGCACTATGCCACCGGCGACATGATTCTGATGATCGATGCGGATGAACGCGTGACACCTGAACTGCGCGCCGCGATTGAGCAGGTGCTGGTCGCGCCACCCAGCCGTACGGTTTATAGCCTGGGCCGCAGTAATCTGTTTCTCGGCCGCTTTATGCGCCATAGCGGCTGGTATCCTGACCGCGTCATGCGACTCTATCCACGCACCTTCCGCTACAATGACAATCTGGTGCATGAATCACTGCAGAGTGACGGCGCGCCAGTGGTGGCATTACCCGGCGATCTGCAGCATCTGACCTGCCGCGATTTAATCGCCTTTCAGCGCAAGCAGCTGGCTTATGCAGAAGCCTGGGCTACGGAACGCCATCGGCGCGGTAAGCGTTGCAGCCTGTTTTCTCTGTTCAGCCATACGCTGGGCGCGTTTGTGAAAACCCTGCTGCTGCGTGCCGGTTTTCTCGACGGAAAACAGGGCTGGATTCTGGCGGTGGTCAATGCGCAATATACCTTCAATAAATATTCAGCCCTGTGGGCGCTGAATCATGCTTCGGCAAAAGGGCGAGTATGATCACGAAAGCCATCTATCCCGGAACGTTTGATCCTGTGACGCTCGGCCATCTCGACATCGTGACGCGAGCAGCGCAGATGTTTGATCAGGTCATTCTGGCCGTTGCCGCCAGCCCCAGTAAAAAACCAATGTTCAGCCTGGATGAGCGCGTGGCGCTGGCTGGTGAAGTGATAGCCCATCTGCCCAACGTTGAGGTGGTCGGATTCAGCGACCTGATGGCGAATTTTGCCCGTGACCAGCAGGCGAATGTGCTGGTCCGTGGCTTGCGTGCGGTGTCAGACTTTGAATATGAAATGCAGCTGGCCCAGATGAATCGTCATCTGCTGCCAACGCTGGAGAGTGTTTTCCTGATGCCGTCTGAAGGCTTCTCGTTTATCTCATCTTCGCTGGTCAAAGAGGTGGCGCGTCACGGCGGCGATGTTACCGCCTTCCTGCCCGCGCCGGTGCATCAGGCATTGCTGGCTAAACTGGCTTAATGCTGGCAGTTCGGGCACCAGTAGGTGCTGCGCTGCCCGTGTCTGCCGCTGACAATCGGCGTACCGCATGCCCGGCAGGGTTCGCCTGCCCGCCCATAAACCTGTAACTGCTGTGCAAAATAGCCTGGTTTACCGTCGGTCTGTAAGAAGTCACGCAGTGTGGTTCCGCCCTGCTCAATGGAGCGTAACAGCACCGCTTTGATGGTATTGACCAGCAGTTCCGCTTCGGCCTGCGACAGACTGCCGGCAGCACGATCGGGAATGATCCCGGCGGTAAACAGTGACTCGCTGGCGTAAATGTTGCCCACGCCCACCACCACTTTGTTATCCATCAGCCACTGCTTGATGAGCGTCCGCTTGCCGCGTGACTTCTCAAACAGGTAAGCGCCGTCAAACTCCTCGCTAAGCGGCTCCGGCCCGAGATGTGCCAGCACGCTGCTGCCCGCCAGATCGCTGCTCCAGAGCCAGGCACCAAAGCGGCGCGGGTCGGTGTAGCGCAGCACTTTGCCGTTGCTCATGACCAGATCAACATGGTCATGCTTCGCCGCTGGCAGCTCTTCTGACAGCACGCGCAGGCTACCGGACATGCCAAGGTGGATAATGATCCAGCCATGCGGCAGTTCCAGCAGCAGATATTTCGCCCGGCGCTGCACACTGAGCACCGGCTGATCGCTCAGCGCCAGGATCTCCTGCGAAACGGGCCAGCGCAAACGTGAATTACGCACCACGGCGTGAAGGATGGTTTCACCGACCAAATGCGGCTCGATACCGCGACGGCTGGTTTCAACCTCTGGCAACTCTGGCATACCCTCTCCTCAGCGTTTTACACAAACAAAAAACCCGGCCGGAGCCGGGTTTTTAGCAGAACACTAAAATTACTTAATTTTAGCTTCTTTGTAGAGCACATGCTGACGTACAACCGGATCGAACTTTTTCAGTTCCAGCTTCTCTGGTTTAGTACGTTTGTTCTTCGTGGTGGTATAGAAGTGACCTGTACCAGCAGAGGAAACCAGCTTGATCTTCTCACGAATACCTTTAGCCATGATTCAGTTCCTTAGTACCTTAGTACTTCTCACCACGGGCACGCATATCGGCTAACACCGTATCAATGCCCTTTTTATCAATAATACGCATACCTTTAACAGATACACGCAGAGTAACGAAGCGCTTCTCGCTCTCAACCCAAAAACGGTGTGAGTGCAGGTTCGGAAGGAAACGGCGTTTCGTCGCGTTCATTGCGTGGGAACGGTTGTTACCCGTCACCGGACGCTTTCCAGTTACCTGGCAGACTCGTGACATGTCAATATCTCCAAAAATCAAATCAGCTCGAGCTTTAAAAATTAGGTTTGGGCCGCCTCGTCAGGCTTGCAGCCCGCCAGGCGAATTCCATGGAACCCGCTAAGCTGGCCTAACCGCCAAACCCGAGATTCTCAAAGGTGGCGTAGTATACGCCGCTCAGCCCAAGTGCTCAAGTCCCGAACAGATAAAGATCCCGAATGATCGGGCAAAAAGCCGCCACCTGGCGTGAAATTTCCCGCTGTCAAAGCCATCCCCGCTCGGCAAAGGAGACATATTCGCCATGACCAATCACCAGATGATCGAGCAGACGGATGTCGAGTAGCTGGCAGGCTTCGCTGACTTTATGGGTCACTTCACGGTCTGCACGGCTCGGCTCTGCCATGCCCGACGGGTGATTATGCGCCAGTATCAGGGCTGCGGCATTGAGCTTCAGCGCTTCCCGGACAATCTCGCGGGGGTGAACTTCCACGCTGTTAATGGAACCAGAGAACATATTTTGTGCCCGCAGCACACGGTGCTGATTATCCAGAAACAGTGCCATAAAGATCTCACGCTCCTGATGGGCTAACAGACTTTGCAGATACTGGCGCGTGATTTGTGGATTTTCCATTGCGCTTTCGCGGGCCAGCTTACTGGCGAAAAAACGCTTCGCCAGTTCGGCAATCGCATGAAGTTGTGCCAGCTTGGCATCGCCGACCCCTTTGATTTCACCGAATGCCGCTTTGTCTGACGTCATGAGCTGATAAAGCGAGCCAAAACCGTCCAGCATCTGACCGGCCAGCTCCAGGACGTTCTGTCCAGGCGATCCGGTACGGAGAAAAATGGCCAGTAGTTCGGTATCGCTGAGGGCATGCGCACCCAGCTTCTGGAGTTTTTCCCGTGGTCCCTTTATTTTCATGTCCGCTCTCCCTGAGATGAGCCTCAGCATGGCCCATCATGAAGCGTGCGGCTATGAGTGAAGCTGCAATCTACGAGACGGCTCGCAAACGCAGTCAGTGAAAAGGCGCATCCGCGCTTTTGTGATAAAGTCCGTGCATTCGCCGCCGCGAGCGGCAGAGAGCTTAGTGAGGGCAACATCATGATGGGATTAGCCGGCAAAAAAATTCTTCTTGGCGTGAGCGGCGGTATTGCTGCTTATAAAGCACCTGAGCTGGTGCGCCGCCTGCGCGATCGCGGTGCTGATGTCCGCGTGATGATGACAGAGGGTGCGAAAGCATTTATTACTCCGCTCAGCCTGCAGGCTGTCTCCGGCTATCCGGTATTTGACGATCTGCTTGATCCGGCAGCGGAGGCGGCGATGGGTCATATTGAACTGGCAAAATGGGCCGACCTTATTGTGCTGGCACCGGCCACTGCTGACCTGATTGCCCGTATTACTGCCGGTATGGCAAACGATCTGGTGACGACCGCCGTGTTAGCGACGGCCTCACCCGTGGCAGTGGTGCCCGCTATGAATCAGCAGATGTATCGTGCGGCGGTGACCCAGCATAACCTGCAGAGCCTGCAGGCGCGTGGCGTGCTGGTTTGGGGACCGGACAGCGGCAGCCAGGCCTGCGGCGATGTCGGGCCGGGCCGGATGCTCGACCCGCTGGTGATTGTTGACCATGCGGTGCAGTGGGCCTCGCCCGTCAACGATCTGCAACATCTCAACATTATGATTACCGCCGGCCCTACCCGTGAGGCGCTGGACCCGGTGCGCTACATCACTAACCACAGCTCCGGCAAAATGGGCTTTGCCATTGCCGACGCCGCCGCCAGACGCGGTGCACAGGTCACGCTGGTCAGCGGCCCGGTCACCTTGTCTGCGCCAGCGGGTGTGCGGCGAATTGATGTGACCAGCGCGCTGGAGATGCAGGCCGCCGTCATGAGTGAGATAGATAAACAACATATTTTCATTGCAAGCGCAGCCGTGGCAGACTACCGGGCAGCCGATATTGCGGCCGATAAAATCAAGAAACAGGGCGGCGATGATAACGTCACGCTGAACCTGGTAAAGAATCCCGATATTGTTGCCGGCGTCGCTGCACTTCAGGAAAACCGGCCATTCGTCGTTGGATTTGCTGCTGAAACACAGAATGTGGAAGAATACGCCCGGCAAAAACGGGTGCGCAAGAATCTGGATCTGATCTGCGCTAACGACGTCGCTAAAGCCGGACAGGGGTTTAATAGCGACACCAATGCTCTTCACCTTTTTTGGCAGGATGGAGAAAAACGCTTACCGCTCAGCGATAAGTCACTCCTTGGCCAACAATTAATAGACGAGATTGTCAGCCGTTATGATGAAAAAAATAGACGTTAAAATCCTGGATCCGCGCGTCGGCAAAGAGTTTCCACTGCCGACCTACGCGACTTCAGGTTCCGCTGGGTTAGATTTACGCGCCTGCATTGATGATGTTCTCGACATCGCACCAGGCACCACAACGCTGGTTCCGACCGGCCTGGCGATTCATATTGCCGACCCCGATCTGGCCGCTGTGATCCTGCCGCGCTCAGGCCTTGGCCATAAACATGGCATCGTGCTGGGCAACCTGGTGGGTCTGATTGACTCCGACTATCAGGGACAGCTGATGGTCTCGGTCTGGAATCGCGGCCAGGAAAGCTTCTCGCTGCAGCCCGGCGATCGCATGGCACAACTGGTCTTTGTACCGGTGGTGCAGGCGGAATTTAACCTGGTCGAAGATTTCGACGCCAGCCTGCGCGGCGAAGGCGGCTTCGGCCACTCCGGCCGCCAGTAACCCGCATTACCGACTTTCACTTACGCCCGTTATTTTTTCCTCATCGCCACAGGACGCGTTCCTGTGGCAGATGCGTAGGTGTTGCCTGTTTTTAGGTGAATTTCAGGGGTCTTTAAGGTCATGGCAGAAAAAAAAGTCGCGAAGCGGAATCGTCGCGAAGAGATTTTGCAGGCGCTGGCGCAGATGCTGGAGTCGGGTGATGGCAGTCAGCGCATTACCACAGCCAAACTGGCAGCCACGGTGGGCGTTTCCGAAGCGGCGCTATATCGTCACTTCCCGAGTAAGACACGAATGTTCGATAGCCTGATTGAGTTTATCGAAGACAGTCTGATTACCCGCATCAATCTGATCCTCAAGGATGAAAAAGAGACCATGACGCGTCTGCGTCTGATCGTGCAACTGATTCTGGGATTTGGTGAGCGTAATCCGGGACTGACACGCATTCTGACCGGCCATGCATTGATGTTTGAGCAGGACCGACTGCAGGGACGCATCAATCAGCTGTTTGAGCGGATTGAAGTGCAGCTGCGACAGGTGATGCGGGAACGGAAAATGCGCGAGGGCGAAGCCTTTCAGGCTGATGAGGCGGTGCTGGCAAGTCAGTTGCTGGCTTTCTGTGAGGGTTTACTGTCACGGTATGTCCGTTCTGAGTTTCGTTTCAGTCCTACCGCAGACTTTGAGGCTCGCTGGCCGCTGATTGCCGCGCAGCTGGCGTAAAGCGTAAAAGAAGGCGGGCATTGCGCCCGCCTCTGTTAAATCCCGTACGCTTTCTGATAGGCACGCACCTGAGCCAGATGATCGGCCATCTCAGGCTTCTCTTCCAGCCAGGCAATCAGGTCTGCCAGCGTTATAATCGCGGTTACTTTGCAGCCGTAATCACGCTCCACTTCCTGAATAGCCGACATTTCTCCGCGCCCACGCTCCTGACGATCAAGCGAGACCAGCACGCCTGCCAGAGTGGCGTTGTGCGCGCCGATAATATCCATCGACTCACGAATCGCGGTGCCTGCGGTGATCACATCGTCCACCAGCATCACTTTGCCCTGCAGCGGACTGCCAACCAGCAGGCCACCTTCGCCGTGATCTTTCGCTTCTTTACGGTTAAAGCAGTAAGGCACATCGCGGTCATGATGATCCGCCAGCGCCACCGCCGTGGTGGTGGCTATCGGAATGCCTTTATAGGCCGGGCCGAACAGCAGATCAAAATCAACAGCGCCATCCACCAGCGCCTGCGCGTAGAAGCGTCCCAGCAGCGCTAAATCCCGTCCGCTGTTAAACAGACCAGCATTAAAGAAATAGGGGCTTTTACGCCCGGACTTCAAAGTGAACTCACCGAACTTCAGCACCTGCTTGTTCAGGGCAAATTCAATAAACTGACGCTGCCAGGCTTTCATTTCTCACTCCTCAAATAAAGAAAAGGCGACTCTGAGGTCGCCTGTTACATCAATTTTCCAGCGCTGCTTTCTGCGCCTGAATTAATTCCTCAATTCCGCCCCGTGCCAGCGCCAGTAGCGTCAGCAACTCTTCATGGCTGAACGGTTCGCCCTCAGCGGTGCCCTGCACCTCGATCATGCGGCCATCTTCCAGCATCACGACGTTCATGTCGGTTTCTGCGGCTGAGTCTTCAACATACTCCAGATCGCACAGCGCTTCGCCTTTGACGATGCCCACTGAAATCGCCGCGACCATGCCCTTCATCGGGTTCGCTTTCAGTTTGCCGCTGGCCACCAGCTTGTTCAGCGCATCAGCCAGCGCCACGCAGGCTCCGGTGATTGATGCGGTGCGAGTGCCGCCATCGGCCTGAATTACGTCACAGTCGAGCGTAATGGTAAATTCACCCAGCGCTTTAAGATCAACCGCGGCACGCAGTGAACGGGCGATCAGACGCTGAATCTCCAGCGTACGTCCGCCCTGCTTGCCTTTTGCGGCTTCACGCGCCATACGGCTGTGGGTCGAACGCGGCAGCATGCCATATTCGGCCGTTACCCAACCCTGGCCCTGGCCTTTGAGGAAACGCGGAACCCCTTCGTCTACCGAGGCAGTGCAAAGCACTTTCGTTTCGCCGAATTCCACCAGAACGGAACCCTCTGCGTGTTTGGTGTAATTGCGGGTCAATGTGACTGGACGCACCTGTTGTGCGCTACGGCCTGCTGGACGCATGGGTATTCTCCGGCTTGCTAATGATTGGCTGCGCATTATACGGACTTCCTTGCCCGCTGTCTCTTGCGCTGGTCTGACGCAGGCATCAGATGAAATTCCCCGCCAGCTGTGGCTAAATGCGCGTTCCTTTCTCTCTGATAAAAAAGACATATGGCCGCCATTCTTCATTTCCTGCTGGCGCTGGTGGTGATCTTCGCCCTTGCGCTGCTGGTCAGTCATGACCGTAAGCAGATTCGTCTGCGCTTTATTATTCAACTGATTGTGGTGGAAGCCGCGCTGGGTTGGTTCTTCCTTCACTCTGCCGGGGGTCTGGCGCTGGTCGGCTCGTTCGCCGGTTTCTTTGAGACGCTGCTGGGTTTTGCCGCACAGGGCACGGAGTTCGTGTTTGGCGGAATGAGTAAGCAGGGGCTGGCATTTATCTTCCTTGGCGTGCTCTGCCCGATTGTCTTTATTTCGGCACTGATCGGCATATTGCAGCACTGGCGTATCCTGCCACTGCTGATTCGTATTTTCGGGACGCTGCTGTCGAAGATTAACGGCATGGGCAAGCTGGAGTCGTTCAACGCCGTCAGCACGCTGATTCTTGGGCAGTCGGAAAACTTCATCGCTTATAAAGGCATTCTGGGTGATATCCCGCCGCGCCGGCTCTACACCATGGCAGCGACCGCGATGTCTACCGTTTCGCTGTCGATTGTCGGTGCTTATATGTCGATGATCGAACCGAAATATGTGGTTGCGGCACTGCTGCTTAACATGTTCAGCACCTTTATTATCCTGTCGATCATCAACCCGATGAAAAGCCAGGATGAGCAGCCTATCGCGCTGGATAAACTGCATGAAGAGCAGAGCTTCTTTGAGATGCTGGGCGAGTACATCCTGGCCGGCTTCAAAGTTGCGATGATTATTCTGGCCATGCTGATTGGCTTTATTGCCCTGATTGCTGCCGTCAACGCACTGTTTGCGGCGGTGTTCGGCTACAGCTTCCAGCAACTGCTCGGCTACCTGTTCTATCCTCTGGCCTGGCTGATTGGCATTCCCAAAGCCGATGCCCTGCAGGCGGCCAGTATCATGGCAACCAAACTGGTGGCGAATGAGTTTGTGGCGATGATTGAACTGCAGAAAGTCGCGGCGGGCATGAGTGCGCGTGGGCTGGGTATTCTGTCGGTGTTCCTGGTCTCGTTCGCTAACTTTGCCTCTATCGGCATTGTGGCAGGCGCAATAAAAGGACTGAATGAGAAACAGGGAAATGTAGTTTCTCGTTTTGGCTGGAAGCTGGTCTATGGCTCCACGCTGGTCAGTCTGCTCTCCGCAGCCTTTGCCGGTCTGTTTATCTGATTATTCAACGGGCGGCAGTTCTGCCGCCCGCTTTCGCCTTAGAATCCGACGCAGACGGGTGCATCCACCCGCATAACCGACTCCTGACCAAACCGTTTTTTATAGAGGCTGCGTAACGCCTCTATATCACTGTTGGTGGCGGGATCGATCCCGTGGATCAGCATCAACGCCTTACTGTTCTCCCGTGCCAGCTGACCGTTCTCGCCCAGCCATTGCCCTTTGGCATCATAGACCGACAGCCCCGCTTTAAACCGTGGCGTGACCTCGTTATCCACGAAGTTCATCCAGTCGAGTGAACTCACCCTGCCGCCATCAGGCTTGCTCAGTCCAAACCACAACGTGGTCTGCATCATCATGTCGCCACCCGCACAGATGGGTTGCGGTTTAGTGGGCGGCGGGTGGCGTGCCTGGCAACCAGCCAGCAGCAGAGCCATCACAACAGGAAGGGCAATAACGCGAGACATAGATCAGTCATCCTCACAAAGGGTCAATGGTCATCATAAGTGGCTGTCGCTGAAAGCGGAAATGGTTCGTTATTTTCCTGTGCGACGCTTATGCCTGTTATGCCGTGGCTCGCCTCGCTATACTTCACCCATCTTTCCGCAAATGAGTACCGCTTATGATCCGCAGTATGACCGCTTATGCCCGCAGCGAAGCCAAAGGCGAATGGGGCAGCGCCGCCTGGGAGCTGCGTTCCGTGAACCAGCGTTATCTGGAAACCTACATCCGCCTGCCGGAACAGTTTCGTGGGCTGGAGCCGGTTATCCGCGAGCGCATTCGCCAGCGTCTGACGCGCGGTAAAATTGAGTGCAACCTTCGTTATGATGCCGATCCCAGCGCGCAGGGCGAACTGATGCTCAACGAAACGCTGGCGAAACAGCTGGTGCAGGCTGCCAACTGGGTAAAAATGCAGAGCGACGAAGGCGCGATTAATCCGCTGGATATTCTGCGCTGGCCGGGTGTAATGTCTGCGCAGGAACAGGATCTGGATGCCATTAACACCCAGTTGTTGCAGGCACTGGATGGGGCGCTTGATGACTTTATCGCGGCACGCGAAAGCGAAGGTACCGCCCTGAAAGCAATGATTGAGCAGCGTCTGGAAGGCGTCTCGCAGGAAGTCAGCAAAGTGCGTGCGCAGATGCCTGAAGTAATCAAATGGCAGCGTGAGCGGCTGGTCGCCAAACTGGAAGATGCTGAAGTCCAGCTGGAAAACAATCGCCTTGAGCAGGAACTGGTGATGATGGCGCAGCGGGTTGATGTTTCTGAAGAGCTGGATCGTCTGGATGCGCACGTTAAAGAGACTTACAACATCCTGAAAAAGAAAGAGGCCGTGGGCCGCCGTCTCGACTTTATGATGCAGGAGTTCAATCGTGAGTCGAACACGCTGGCATCGAAGTCGATCAATGCAGAAATCACGACTTCAGCCATTGAACTGAAGGTGCTGATTGAGCAGATGCGCGAGCAGATTCAGAATATCGAGTAATTTCCACTCAACAAAGCGCTCGCAGTGGCGCTTTGTTGCCCTTTCAGGCGCAGTCAACACTTAAAGAGTCAGCTCCTTATGCCAGTTGATCGCTTTTTCAGCGCGGCCAGCATCAGAATCAGGTAAAGATAAATAAATAATCATTTCCAGACTGTTCCTGAAACGGCCTCGCTTACAAATAAAGCTTCTTTCAGGTTTATGTTAATTATTTGAAAAATAATAATTTTACAGGATATATGTACTTTTATAGCCGGTTTTTCCGCATATCCATGAAACAGGTCAATCCTGTAGATGCCGGAGTTTCCCTTTCTTTGAAGGCACTTTTTGATAAAATGTTGGTCGAAATCAGTACAGCTGTACCGCCTTAAGACTCATGGAAGTGCTCTTTGTGCGATGCATCCCCCTATCCCATGAAGGTTGTTAATGAAAAACACCGGAAAATTTAGCAGTTCGCTGCTGCATCCGCGTTATTGGTTTACCTGGTTTGGCCTTGGCGTACTCTGGCTGCTGGTCCAGCTCCCCTATCCTGTTCTTATGCGTCTCGGTGCCGGTGCCGGCAAAATCTCTCGCCATTTCCTGCAGCGCCGCGAGCGTATTACCCGTCGTAACATCGAACTCTGCTTTCCGGGCATCAGCGAAGAAAAAACAGAACATATGATCGCCGGTAATTTTGCGTCGCTCGGGATGGCGCTGGCTGAAACCGGTATTGCCTGGTTCTGGTCTGACCGTGCGGTAAGACGTCTGTTTAAAGTGTCGGGAATGGAAAATCTGCATGCCGCGCAGAAAGAAAAGCGAGGCGTGATGCTGATTGGTGTGCATTTCATGTCACTGGAGCTGGGCGGCCGCATCAGCGGACTCTGTCAGCCAATGATGGCGATGTATCGCCCACACAATAACCAGGCGATGGAGTATGTGCAGACCAAAGGGCGGATGCGCTCAAATAAAGCGATGATCGACCGTCGTGATCTACGCGGTATGGTTAATGCCCTGAAACAGGGTGAATCGGTCTGGTTTGCGCCTGATCAGGATTACGGCCCCAAAGGCAGTACCTTTGCGCCGCTGTTTGCGGTGGAAAAAGCCGCCACGACTAACGGGACTTTTGTTCTGTCGCGTCTGGCGAAGCCAGCGATGGTGCCGATTATGCTGATTCGTAATCCAGGAAATGATGGCTACCATTTGATCATCGAACCGATGCTGGAAAATTATCCTCATACGGACGAGGCTGCTGCTGCAGCTTATATGAACAAAGTGATCGAAAATCAGATCCTTCGCGCACCCGAACAGTATCTTTGGCTGCATCGTCGCTTCAAAACCCGGCCACCGGGTGAAGAGTCGCTCTACGTCTGAGTTAACTGATAAAGCAGGCCTCGCGCCTGCTTTGTTGTTTTAATCTGCTGAACGACATCTGCTCTACGTCCACTCTCTCATCCTCGTTTGCTGTGCTCTCATACTGACTCTGCCGTTATAGCTACCCCTGCAGTTTCAGCTGTTCAGCACACCTGTCTGCGTCCGGCAGGCTGGTATCAAAGAGATAATTAAGGAATGATGAATCCTCTTACCTCGTCAATGCCGGACAATCTTATGGATATCAACGATACACAGCAGTGGCAGCGTCCGCTGATTGATGATCGCCTTACGCCCTATATTGAAGTGGATGCAGAGCGCCTGGAGCAGAACCTGCAGCATATGCAGCGCAAAGCCAGTGCGGCAGGCGTCGCGTTGCGACCGCATATTAAAACGCATAAAAGCGTCTGGATTGCGCAGCGTCAGATCGCGTCCGGCGCCCAGGGTGTTACCGTCTCAAAGCCCAGCGAAGGAATCAGTTTTATTCAGGGCGGCGTTCGTGATCTGCTATTAGCCTACCCGATTGTGCAACCGCAAAGCGTGGCTGAATTGCTGCGCCACGCCGTGCTTCATCAGGTAAAGCTCACCCTGATTGCGGACAGGCTGCAGGGCGTAGCGGCTATTGCTGATGCCTGTCAGCAGCAACCGGAATGCGACCTTGCGGTAGCGATTAAGGTTGATGTTGGGCTACATCGGATAGGTGTCAATCCTGATACAGATGAAGCGGTGCTGATTGCTGAGGCGCTACAGGCCAAAGGGTTACGCTTTGCCGGATTAGTGTCACATGCCGGCCACGCTTATGGTGCCGGGAATGCCGCGGCCATTGCGGATGTCGCCCGGCAGGAAACGGCATTGATGCAGCGAGTACAGGCAAAACTGCAGGCGGCTGGTTTTACCGACTGCCCTCTCTCTGTGGGTTCAACGCCTACGACGCTGGCAGCAGAGATTGCACCCTGCATTCATGAAATCCGGCCCGGAAACTATGCACTACTGGACCTAACCGCCTGCCGTCTCGGATTAAGTCACGTCGATCAGCTGGCAATGAGCGTCCTTACCCGTGTCGTGGCGGTGAACGATCATTTCGCGATTGTGGATGCCGGGTCAAAAATGCTGAGTTCGGATAAAGGGCCACACGGCACCAATGCCAGCGGCTTTGGTGTGGCAGCCGACGAAGCGGGTCATACTTATGAAGTGACAAAATTATCTGAGGAGCACGGTTTTCTGCTTTATCAGGATCGCCGCCCTGAAGTCGGCACGCTGCTGCGTATCTTCCCTAATCACAGTTGTGCCGTGATGGCGCAGTCGGACGGCTTTGTTCTGCGGCACGCTAACGGCCATTGCGAAGATCATGTGGTTTCTGCGCGCGGCAATTTCATCTGAGTCAGTGGCAGACAGCATCACCAGTTGTCTGCCATTTGTACGAAACCCTTTCAACACCACACTTCTGCTGTTACAACGTTTTAACAAGCCTGGCCCCATGCTTTAATGCTTTTTTAGCTTATTCACTGGAGGTTACATGCTCTCCTCTCGCACTCTGAGCCTGACGATTCCACGTCACTGGTTAGATCTTTATGAAACCATCTGGAAGCCAGAATTTTTCCCAAAGTGGGCTTCCGGGCTGACGCACAGTGCGTTAGAACCCGATGGCAATCGCTGGCGTGCTAAAGGCCCCCAGGGCAGTGTGAAGATCCGGTTCTCGCCACATAATCCGTTTGGGGTAATGGATCACTGGATTGATAGCGGCTCAGGAAAGGAGATCTACGTACCGATGCGCGTGATAGCAAACGAACAGGGCGCCGAGGTGATGGTAACGGTCTATCGCCAGCCATTTACTTCAGATGAGAAATTTAAGCAGGATATTGAATGGGTTAGCAACGATCTTGAGAAACTCAACCAGCTTCTTACACAATAAATCAATGAGTTAGCGCGCCTTTTTCTCTGCATTTATCACTGGCCGTTAATGAAAAAAAATAGAAAAACTTTCGACGATAAAGCATAAAGCGCTTATCTGATTACTCATCATCCTTACGCATTTATCACCAACCCTGCTTAAGCATCGTTGCCAGGAAAAATCCTGGCAAAACCCTATGAAAGGCAGGCGACCCCCTCTGATTCCGGGCCTGCTGGTTTGCCGCATAAACAATTTCTCACTGGCCCATACATTAATCATTAACAATCGTTTATTAGCAATCTGCTGGGGATTTAATATTTATCATGCATAAAGTGAAACCATTTATTTCTGCGGTCGCGTAATCAGACTTTTCTTATGGTGTTAAATTAAATAAAACAATGTATAAATCATTCCACACACAGCAATACCCATAATGATAAAGCAGGAAAAAAGTCATGGACCGCTCAACGTATCCTTTGTTATCAGAAAAAGAATGCATTGAGATTGCCGCAAGGATGCTGGCAGGAGAATATAAAACTACAACAGGATTTATTCGTGATCTGGCGGAATTCTTATTCGCTGCAGGGGATTCCGCCATGATACGAAACAGCAATTTTACCAGGGATATCTTTTTATCCAGGCATCATTTGATTGAACCCATAATAACATGGCAAGCCTGTAAAGCGTTTTCAGGACTTCGGCCGGAAAAATTGCACTAACTAACGGTGTTACAGCAACCTCTCCTTGCCGTTACACAACTATTTAATTCTCACAGAGTCGATGGACTCTAACGAGTATATTATGGCAATACGTGAAAACAGTCTGAATAGCGCAAAATGGTCTCTGCTCTCTTCAATCAAAATTATTGGTATCGGCGTATTACAACTCTCGTTGCTGGCGCAGATTCTGCAGGCGAATGAACTCAATCTGCTGGCGATCGCCGTGATTGCTTTACTGGCTATCGATACTCTGGCCGATCGGGGCTTCTCAAATACGCTGATCCGCCGCTCGATTCTCTCTATCAATGACCTCTCCACGATCTACTGGGGGAATATGCTGATGGGCGTCGCGGTGTTTGGTCTGTTATTTACTGGCAGCCACCTGCTGACCAGCCTGTTTGATCAACCTGAACTGGCATTAATGCTGCAGATGGTCTCAGTGGTGTTTATTATCATCCCACAGGGTCAGCATTACCGTGCGATATTACAGCGCGAAAAACAATATACCCGTATCGCTTTTGCTGAAACCTCCTCGGTATTAGCCGGGCTTGCCGTCACCTTATTTACCGTCTGGCTGACCCCTTCAGTATTGTGTGCGATCTGGGGTTATCTGGCCATGGCATCGATTCGTATGCTGATTTACTGCTACTATGGTCGTTCATGGTTCCAGCCGGAATACCGTTTTAGCCTGAATGCATTTTCTAAAATTCGTGCAAGAAACAAATAATAAAATAAGTCTGTATGGTGGGCTCTGAGCATCCGAAACGATGCGTTGGCGTGCTGTTAACCAGCACGCCTTTTCTTTTTATTTAGTCTGTCGCAATATTTACCTGATCGATTCTTTTCCCGCAGCATCCAGCCCTTTTTTATCTCCTGTATAAACTGGTTTTCGACCAGCGGCTATCTGGCGATCGTCGTCAGTTCACCGCCCGCCCTGGGTCGGAAAACCCCGCGCCGGAACGCGCAAACCCTCTGTACGTTGTTTCCTCTCAACTTTTTCAATCACCTGCCGCAGACCCTTCGCAAAAAAGTCTTTCTATGATGACGCCAGCGCTGGCTGGTATAAACTGCGCTCATCCCGGACGCCGATCGCCAGAAAATCTTCGGCGCCGTCTCTCAAGCAATGCCGTAGTCTTGCCGCCGTCTTACTGGAGTCTGCTATGTTACTGACCGTTCTCTACATTATTGGTATTACTGCTGAAGCCATGACGGGTGCGCTGGCGGCGGGGCGTCGCAAAATGGATCTGTTCGGTGTCATCATTATCGCGTCTGTGACCGCCATTGGTGGCGGTTCGGTGCGCGACATCCTGCTGGGTCACTATCCGCTGGGCTGGGTGAAACATCCCGAATACATCATGATTGTTGCAGCGGCGGCGGTAGTAACCACTTTCCTGGCACCCCTGATGACGCATCTGCGCAAAGTGTTTCTGGTGCTTGATGCGTTGGGACTGGTGGTCTTTTCTATTATCGGCGCGCAGGTTGCGCTCGATTCAGGACACGCCATGATTATTGCCGCGATAAGCGCGGTCATTACCGGCGTCTTTGGCGGCGTACTGCGTGACATGTTCTGTAATCGCATTCCGCTGGTGTTTCAGAAGGAACTCTACGCTGGTATCGCTTTCGCCTCTGGCTGGATGTATATCCTGCTGCTGAAAACCACGCTGGCGCATGAGGCGGTGATTATCATCACCCTGCTGTTTGGATTCTTCGCCCGTTTACTGGCGCTGCGCTTCCGTCTTGGTTTGCCGATTTTCAACTATCCCCATCCCGAGCATTGAGGATGCGGGAATTCCCTGCTGTCTCAGGAAGGCGATCAGCGCCTGCAGGCGGGCATCATGGAACTGCGCAACCAGGCGCGTTGCCAGCGCCGCACCGACACCCGGTAAAGCTTGCCAGTCCCTGACATCCCGCTGCGTTAAGCTCTCCCACTGCTGATCGGGCAGCGCACTGAGGGCCTTCCGCGGCAGTGAAACACCTAAGGCATCCACCCAGCGACGAAGCGGCTGCTGACGGGTGAGATTAAAACGGTGCCAGAGCTGGCCCGCCCGCTCCGGAGAGAGGCCCGTTGCGGCGGCGATCTGTTCTGGTGTTAACGTCAGCCAGCCGAACAGGTGTGTCATACTGCCGGTTTCCAGTAAGTGCAGCCAGGTGCTGCGCTCAACGCCAGGAATATTCAGTACCGTTTTCTGACTGAGCCAGCGTAATTTTGCCAGTAGCTGCTTCTGGCATTCAGCGCTGAAGGTGTAACAACTCAGCGGCGTGTAGCGCGACGCGTCGGGAGGCTGAGGATAGTGCCGCTCTGCCACGCGCCAGATCACCCGCTCCAGCCGGGGAATGCCCTGGCCTGCCAGACTCAGTGTGATGACATCTCCCGCCACGATATCGCTCTCCTGCCAGCGACGCAGCGATCCAACATTGACCCGCCTGACCGTCTTATCATCCAGCTGTACCGGCTGCAGATTAAGTACCGCGGCTATCTTCCCGGTTCGGCCGACTGGAAAATCGACGGAGAGCACTTCAGCGCTGACTTCCGGAGGCTGATATTTCCAGGCAACGGCCCATGTTCCCTCTCCAGGCAGCCAGTTTTTGCCCGCAGGACGCAGGCTCTGATGAACGACGACGCCGTCAGTGACAAAGGGCAGCGCAGCATGAAACCAGCGCTCCCGCCACGCTGCAACCTCCTCTTCGTCTTTAACGCTGTGGCTCCAGTTTGCGGCAACGCCCAGTCCCCAGCGGCTGAGTTGCTGAAGGCGTTCCGTCATCGTGGCGGGGCCATCTGGCCAGGCCCAGATAAAAATATCGAGCGAATCCAGCAGAGGAACCCGCTGCTTGCTCATCATGGCGCCAGCGACCTGTGAGCGCGCATTCCTGCCGCCATCAACCGCCTGCTGATGACCGGTCATCGACAGAAACAGCTCACCCTGCAGCACAACCTCTTCAAGTCCGGTCTCGATCCGCAGCGGAATCGCAGGGATCCAGGCGGCTTTAGCCAGCCACTCTTCACCGCGTAATCCATCACCACGACTCAACAGTGAAACCAGCCTGCCGTGGCGATAAACCAGGGAAACGGCAATGCCATCCACTTTCGGCTGCACCCAGAGATCGTGCCGTCCCTGCATCCAGTAAGCCAGGGCCAGCTTGTCGCGCATCTTTTTTACGCCCGTGTGGGCGACCGGATGCAGGTGCTCACCCTCACCCGGCAGTTGCGGTGCGTAAGCGGGCTGCAGAGGGTTAAAGCAGTGCTGCCAGTGATTCAGTCGCTGCTGCAGACTGTCATAATCTGCATCAGCCACCGGACTCTGCCCCTGACGATAGTAAGCATCATCCCAGTGCTGCAGTTGCTGTTGCAGACGACGGATCTCTTCTGACGCCCGGGTGGGTGTCCAGACGGGACAAAGGGCGCTGTGCGCAGGCCATATGGCAATCCACAGAGCAGCCGCAAACAGCGGCCAGCCGAATACTTTCATGATCTCTCTCCTGACGTTTTGCAGCATTCAATACCGGTGCTTCAGCGTCAGCCAGAGGTGATGTTCAGTTATGGAAGGGATGCCGTCGCAATCAGGGAATAATTACAGTCGTCCGACAGAGATTTGCGCGAAGATGCGCAAAAGTTGAGGGTTGCCGCTGCGCAAACGCTGCGTGGCAGCGGGAAGCTGTGTATACTGTGCAGGAAATCGACTCCGCTTTTAATCAATTCAAGAAAACCATGGCTCAAGGCACGCTCTATATTGTTTCTGCTCCCAGCGGCGCAGGTAAATCCAGCCTGATTCAGGCGCTGTTAAAGACCCAGCCGTTGTATGATACGCAGGTCTCTGTTTCGCACACGACGCGCGGTATGCGTCCGGGTGAAACCCATGGCGAACATTACTTTTTTGTTGAGAAACATGAATTTGAGCAGATGATCGCGGAAGAGGCTTTCCTCGAACATGCCAAAGTTTTCGACAACTATTACGGTACTTCGCGCCATGCTATTGAGCAGGTGCTGGCAACCGGCGTTGACGTGTTTCTCGACATCGACTGGCAGGGTGCGCAGCAAATTCGCACCAAAATGCCTGGCGCACGCAGCATCTTTGTTTTGCCGCCTTCGAAAGAAGAGCTCGATCGCCGTCTGCGCGGTCGTGGCCAGGACAGCGAAGAGGTGATCACGCGCCGCATGGCTCAGGCGGTAGCGGAAATGAGCCACTACGCTGAGTACGACTATTTAATTGTGAATGATGATTTCGATCTGGCGCTGTCCGATCTGAAAACCATTATTCGCGCAGAACGTCTGCGTATGGCGCGTCAGAAGGCGCGTCACGATGCTTTAATCAGCAAACTGTTGGCAGTCTGAATACAGTTTCAGTATGATGCGCAGTCATTTCTTCATCTGTGGAGTAGCACACCTATGGCACGCGTAACCGTTCAGGACGCAGTAGAAAAAGTTGGTAATCGTTTTGACCTGGTGTTGGTCGCTGCACGTCGTGCACGTCAGATGCAGGTAGGCGGCAAAGATCCACTGGTTCCGGAAGAGAACGATAAACCTACCGTTATCGCCCTGCGCGAAATCGAAGAAGGTTTGGTCACCAATCAGATTTTAGATGTGCGTGATCGTCAGGAACAGCAAGAGCAGGAAGCCGCTGAGTTACAGGCCGTTACCGCTATCGCTGAAGGTCGTCGTTAACAGCCACCTGCAGGTCGCCCTTGTATCTGTTTGAAAGTCTCAATCAACTGATTGAAAAATACTTGCCAGAGGAGCAGATCAAGCGCCTCCAGCAAGCCTACCTTGTCGCACGTGATGCCCACGAGGGACAGACACGCTCCAGCGGTGAGCCTTATATCACCCATCCGGTTGCCGTGGCCTGTATTCTGGCGGAAATGAAGCTCGACCATGAAACTCTCATGGCCGCGCTGCTGCATGACGTGATCGAAGATACGCCTGCCACTTACCAGGACATGGAACAACTGTTCGGTAAAAGCGTGGCGGAACTGGTCGAAGGCGTTTCCAAGCTGGATAAGCTGAAATTCCGCGACAAGAAAGAAGCGCAGGCAGAGAACTTCCGCAAGATGATTATGGCGATGGTGCAGGATATCCGCGTCATTCTCATCAAGCTGGCTGACCGTACCCACAATATGCGCACTCTCGGCGCATTACGTCCGGACAAGCGTCGCCGCATCGCGCTGGAAACGTTAGAGATTTACAGTCCGCTGGCGCACCGCCTGGGTATTCATCATCTTAAAACAGAGCTGGAAGAGCTCGGTTTTGAGGCCCTCTATCCGAACCGTTATCGGGTCATTAAAGAGGTGGTGAAAGCCGCGCGCGGTAATCGTAAAGAGATGATCCAGAAGATTCTGTCTGAGATCGACGGCCGTTTGCAGGAAGCGGGCATTCCCTGCCGCGTCAGCGGGCGTGAAAAACATCTTTACTCGATTTACCGCAAAATGACGCTGAAAGAGCAGCGTTTTCACTCGATCATGGATATCTATGCCTTTCGCGTCATTGTGAAAGATCTGGATACCTGCTATCGCGTTCTGGGCCAGATGCACAGTTTGTATAAACCGCGTCCGGGCCGCGTCAAAGATTACATCGCCATCCCCAAAGCGAACGGCTATCAATCGCTCCATACCTCAATGATTGGTCCGCATGGCGTGCCGGTCGAAGTACAGATTCGCACCGAGGATATGGATCAGATGGCGGAAATGGGGGTCGCTGCGCACTGGGCTTATAAACAGGCGGGCGAAAGTGGCACCACCGCACAGATTCGCGCTCAGCGCTGGCTGCAAAGCCTGCTGGAGCTGCAACAGAGTGCGGGCAGTTCGTTTGAATTTATTGAAAGCGTGAAGTCCGATCTCTTTCCCGATGAGATCTACGTCTTTACACCTGAAGGCCGCATTGTTGAGCTGCCAACCGGTGCGACGCCGGTGGACTTCGCTTATGCGGTCCACACCGATATCGGCCATGCCTGCGTTGGCGCACGCGTTGACCGCCAGCCTTATCCGCTGTCGCAAACCCTGACCAGCGGTCAGACGATTGAGATCATCACCGCGCCAGGCGCCCGTCCTAACGCCGCCTGGCTCAACTTTGTCGTCAGCTCCAAAGCCCGCGCAAAAATTCGTCAGCTGCTGAAAAACCTCAAGCGCGAAGACTCCGTCAATCTGGGTCGCCGCCTGCTCAGCCATGCGCTGGGCGGCAGCCGTAAACTGGCTGAGATCCCGCCTGAGAATATCAGGCAGGAGCTGGATCGTATGAAGCTGACCTCGCTTGACGATCTGCTGGCAGAAATCGGTCTGGGCAATGCGATGAGCGTGGTGGTGGCGAAGAACCTGTTGCAGGCTGACAGCAACGCCATCAGCAGCAACAGCAAGCGCGGTAAACTGCCGATCAAAGGTGCAGATGGCGTGTTGATTACCTTCGCCAAATGCTGCCGTCCGATTCCCGGTGACCCGATTGTTGCCCATGTCAGTCCCGGCAAAGGGCTGGTGGTGCATCATGAATCCTGTCGGAATATTCGCGGCTACCAGAAAGAGCCCGAAAAATTCATGCCGGTCGAGTGGGATAAAGTCACCGAGCAGGAGTTCGTGGCGGAAATCAAAGTCGACATGTTTAACCATCAGGGCGCACTGGCTAACCTGACAGCGGCAATCAACACGGCCGGTTCCAATATTCAGAGCCTGAATACCGAAGAGCGTGATGGCCGCGTTTACAGCGCCTTTATCCGCCTGACCGCACGTGATCGCGTCCATCTGGCGAATATCATGCGTAAAATTCGCGTGATGCCGGATGTGATCAAAGTCCATCGTAACCGTAATTAGGCATGAACGATCAACGATTTGCCCGGATTCAGGCGATGCTGGCACTGCGCCAGCACGATCTCACTGTCTGTATGGAGCAGGTGCATAAGCCGCACAATGTTTCCGCGGTGATCCGCACGGCGGACGCCGTCGGCATCCACGAAGTGCACGCCGTCTGGCCGAGCCAGCGGATGCGCACTCAGGCTTCCGCATCTGCCGGAAGCAACAGCTGGGTAAAAGTGGTCACCCATCCCACCATCGGCGATGCTGTAAAAAAGCTCAAACAACAGAAGATGCAGGTTTTAGCGACCCATCTCTCTGCCGATGCCGTGGATTTCCGTGAGATCGATTATACCCTTCCGACCTGCATCCTGATGGGCCAGGAAAAAACCGGCATCACCGAAGAAGCGCTGGCGCTGGCCGATCGGCAGATTGTGATTCCAATGGTGGGTATGGTGCAGTCGCTGAATGTCTCGGTCGCCTGCGCGCTGATCCTGTATGAAGCACAGCGGCAGCGGCAGAACGCGGGTCTGTACCTGCGCGACTACAGCCTGCTGGACGAAGATGAGCAGCAACGTCTGTTGTTCGAAGGCGGATTCCCGGTGCTGGCGCGGGTCGCAAAACAGAAAGGTTTACCCTATCCGCGCATCAATGCGCAGGGAGAAGTTGAAGCCGATCCCAGCTGGTGGGCAACCATGCAATCGACCGGTAAAAGAAGATGAAAGGCCGTCTGCTGGATGCCATCCCGCTCAGTACCCTGACCGGCGTCGGTGCCAGCCAGGCGGCAAAGCTGGCCAAAATTGACCTGCATACCATTCAGGATCTCCTGCTTCATCTCCCGCTACGCTACGAAGATCGTACCCAACTCTATGCCATTGATGATCTGCTGCCCGGTATCTGGGCCACAGTAGAAGGCGAAGTGCTGCACACAGATATCACCTTTGGTCGCCGCCGGATGATGGTGTGTCAGATTAGCGATGGCAGCGGCGTACTGACGATGCGCTTCTTTAATTTTAATGCCGGGATGAAGAACAACCTGTCGCCGGGCCGGCGCGTCACCGCGTATGGTGAAATTAAACGCGGTCAGCGTGGCGCTGAGATTATCCATCCCGAATACCGAATCCAGGGCGAACAGAGCAATGTGACGCTGGAAGAGACCTTAACGCCGGTTTATCCCACCACCGAAGGTATTCGGCAGGCCACGCTGCGTAATCTCACCGATCAGGCACTGACGCTGCTGGAGAGCTGCCCGATTGCCGAACTGCTGCCGCAGGAACTGAGCGGCGGTTTAATCAGCCTGCCAGATGCGCTCCGCACGCTGCATCGTCCCCCACCCGATCTAAAACTCAGCGAGCTGGAGAGTGGTCGTCATCCGGCACAACGCAGATTGATTCTGGAAGAGCTGCTGGCGCACAACCTCAGCATGCTGGCGGTACGCGCCGGTGCTCAGCGCTATTACGCTTTACCGATGCTTCCCCGGCACAACCTTAGTGACCAGCTGCTGGCTGCGCTGCCCTTTTCACCGACCAATGCGCAGAAACGCGTGGTGGCGGAGATAGAGAAAGATCTGGCAAATGACTTTCCGATGATGCGGCTGGTGCAGGGTGACGTCGGCTCGGGTAAGACACTGGTCGCCGCGCTTTCTGCGCTGAACGTTATCGCACATGGTAAGCAGGTAGCCCTGATGGCGCCGACCGAACTGCTGGCTGAACAGCACGCCAGTAACTTCCGCCAGTGGTTTGCGCCGCTGGGCATTGAAGTGGGCTGGCTGGCCGGAAAACAGAAAGGCAAAGCCCGCCAGGCTCAGCAGGAAGCGATAGCCAGCGGTCAGGTGGCGATGGTGGTGGGCACACATGCCCTGTTTCAGGAGCAGGTGCAGTTCAACGGTCTGGCACTGGTCATTATTGATGAGCAGCATCGATTTGGCGTCCACCAGCGACTGGCGCTGTGGGAGAAAGGTGAGGAGCAGGGCTTCCATCCGCATCAGCTGATCATGACCGCCACACCAATTCCGCGCACCCTGGCGATGACCGCTTATGCCGATCTCGATACCTCAACCATTGATGAGCTGCCGCCGGGACGTACACCGGTGACCACGGTGGCTATCCCCGATACCCGACGTGATGAGATTGTGGCGCGGGTTGAGCATGCCTGCCGTGAAGGGCGACAGGCCTACTGGGTCTGTACCCTGATTGAAGAGTCAGAATTGCTGGAAGCACAGGCGGCAGAAGCCAGCTGGGAATCCCTGAAAACTGCGCTGCCGGACTTAAACATCGGGCTGGTGCATGGCCGGATGAAGCCTGCGGAAAAACAGGCGGTAATGCAGGCGTTTAAAGCGAATGAACTGCAGCTGCTGGTGGCAACGACCGTAATTGAGGTCGGCGTGGACGTGCCGAATGCCAGCCTGATGATCATCGAAAACCCGGAGCGGTTAGGGCTGGCGCAGCTGCATCAGCTGCGGGGCCGTGTGGGTCGTGGTGCCGTGGCATCACACTGTGTACTGCTCTACAAAGCGCCGCTGAGCAAGACGGCGCAGAAGCGTTTACAGGTGCTACGCGACAGCAATGACGGCTTCGTCATTGCCCAGTTCGATCTGGAGATTCGCGGGCCGGGTGAACTGCTGGGCACGCGTCAGACCGGCAATGCCGAATTTAAAGTGGCCGACCTGCTGCGCGATGCGGCGATGGTGCCCGAAGTTCAGCGTGTGGCGCGCCACATCCACCAGCACTATCCCGAGCAGGCCAGCGCATTGATTGAACGCTGGCTGCCAGAGAACACCCGTTATACCAACGTCTGAATGATCCCCATCTGATTCGGCTTTTTGAACCACGTCGGGCAAACGATTGCTTTTAGCCTGCGGATGATTACAATCGCCACATTATTTTTTGGGAAGAACAGAAGATGTCCACTAATCCGCAGCCAGAACAGCCTTCCGCCACGCAAAGCGAACTGATTTATCGTCTTGAAGATCGTCCCCCTCTGCCGCAAACGCTGTTTGCCGCCGGTCAGCATCTGCTGGCGATGTTTGTCGCGGTCATTACCCCTGCGATTCTGATTTGTCAGGCGTTAGGGCTGCCCGCAGAGGATACCCGGCACGTGATCAGCATGTCGCTGTTTGCATCAGGTGTGGCATCACTGCTGCAAATCAAAACATGGGGGCCGGTAGGTTCGGGCCTGCTGTCGATTCAGGGCACCAGCTTCAACTTCGTTACGCCCTTGATTATGGGCGGCATGGCGCTAAAAAATGGCGGCGCTGACGTGCCCACCATGATGGCGGCGCTGTTTGGTACGCTGATGGTCGCCTCCTGTACCGAAATGGTGCTGTCACGCGTATTGCACCTGGCGCGCCGGATCATTACGCCACTGGTTTCCGGTATCGTGGTGATGATTATCGGCCTGTCGCTGATTCAGGTGGGGCTTACCTCCATTGGCGGCGGTTTCAGTGCGATTAACGACCATACTTTTGGTGCGCCGAAAAATCTGATGCTGGCAGGGGCTGTGCTGCTGGTGATCGTGCTACTTAACCGGCAGAAGAACCCCTACCTGCGCGTTGCCTCCCTGGTCATTGCCATGGCGGTGGGCTATCTGCTGGCCTGGGCGATGGGCATGCTGCCTGCCGCCGGCATCCCCACCGATCAGCCGCTAATCGTGGTGCCGACCCCGCTCTATTACGGGCTGGGCTTCGACTGGAATCTGCTCATCCCGCTGATGCTGGTGTTTATGGTGACCTCTCTGGAGACTATCGGCGATATCACCGCCACCTCAGATGTGTCAGAGCAGCCGGTCAGCGGACCCCTCTATATGAAACGCCTGAAAGGCGGCGTGCTGGCGAATGGCCTCAACTCCTTTGTCTCCGCGCTGTTTAATACCTTCCCGAACTCCTGCTTCGGTCAGAACAATGGCGTGATTCAGTTAACCGGTGTTGCCAGCCGCTACGTGGGCTTTGTTGTCGCGCTGATGCTGATTGTGCTGGGGCTGTTCCCGGCGGTCAGCGGGCTGGTGCAGATGATCCCTGAACCGGTACTCGGCGGCGCCACCATTGTGATGTTCGGCACCATCGCCGCCTCGGGTGTTCGCATTGTGTCACGCGAGCCGCTTAACCGCCGCGCCATCATGATTATTGCGCTGTCGCTGGCGGTGGGCCTGGGCGTTTCCCAGCAGCCGCTGATCCTGCAGTTTGCGCCTGACTGGCTGAAAACCCTGCTCTCTTCCGGTATTGCGGCGGGCGGCATTACCGCTATCGTACTCAACCTGATTTTTCCGCCAGAGAAGTAAGGCCAGAGGCAGGCTTCGGCCTGCCTGCTAATTATTCGGATTTACATCCAGGCTGTTGAGCTGTAACGGTAATTCAGGCATAACAACCTCTCACCGGATTTAACTCGGGAAGGATGCTATGAAATTTATTGGAAAGTTTTTCCTCACCTTACTTTTGCTGCTGCTTTTCACCCTGGTCGTGATCTATGTTCTGTTGCAGACACAGTGGGGTGCAGGCTGGTTTAGCCGTTGGGTGAGTGACAAAACCGAATGGCATCTCTCCCTGAGTAAAATTGAACACAATTTCTCCTCTCCCTCTCACATCATTCTGGATGACTTCAGCTTTGGTCACGATGGACAGCCTGCAGTTCTGGTTGCGAAACGGGTCGATCTCGGTCTGGCACTGATTCAGTTCAGCGATCCGCTGCATTTCAGCAGCCTTGAGCTGCGCGATGGAGAAGTGAATCTGGCCAATCTGGCAGCAGGCAGCGCGCTACCGATTCAGGCCGATCGCCTGCAACTCAACAATATGCGTATCGACAGCCCCAACAGCGCGTTACCGCTGTTTGCTCAGCAGGTGAATGGCGGCATCCTGCCGTGGAAACCCACTGCCCTTGATATGCTGGGTCGCGATGCCCGCTTCCAGATGAGTGCAGGCAGCATGACGCTGAATAATGTGCCGGGTGAAAACGTACTGATCCAGGGCAGTGTTTCCCAGGGGCGGATGCGCTTTGACAATATTGGTGCCGACCTGGCGCGTGGCTCTATGACCGGCAACGGTGAGCGCGATGCCCAGGGCAACTGGAAAATTAATCAGCTGCGACTGAACGATATCCGTCTGCAGACCACCAGCAGCCTGAAAGATTTTCTGCATAGCCTGCAGGTTGTCCCCTCTATTGCCATTACGCGACTCGACATGACCGATGCCCGCCTGCAGGGGCCTGACTGGGCGGTAACGGATCTGGATTTGACGCTGAGAAACGTTAACTGGCAGGGTGATGACTGGCAGAGTAACGATGGTTCGCTGGCGCTGAATGCCAGCAATTTTATCAACGGTGGATTCGAACTAAATGACCCCATCGTTAACCTGGACTTCTCACCGCAGGGCGTGGCGCTGACGCAGTTCAGTTCACGCTGGGCGAATGGGGTGATTCGGGCTGACGGTGACTGGTCGCGTAGCGATAAACGCCTGACACTGAAAAACCTGGCGGTGGCCGGACTGGAATATACGCTGCCGCAGGACTGGCGCGACCGCTGGCAGGCGACACTGCCCGCGTGGCTGGATAGCGTAGCGGTGACGCGCTTCACCTCTAATCGCAACCTGATTATCGATATCAATCCGGCTTTTCCCTTCCAGCTGACCTCACTAGATGGATCCGGTGAAAACCTGCTGCTGGCGCAGCAGCACCAGTGGGGGATCTGGTCGGGTAAGCTCAGCCTGAACGCGGCAGAATCAACCTTTAATCGCACCGACCTGCGTCATCCGTCGATTGCGCTGAGCGCTGACCAGCAGCAGATTCAGGTTACGGAGCTGAGTGCGTTCAGTAATAAGGGTCTGCTCGAAGGGACGGCCACCGTAGGCCAGCAGCCAGCCCGTCCGCTGACGCTACAACTGACAGGTCGTGCTGTGCCGGTGAATGTGTTGCAGAACTGGGGATGGCCCGCACTGCCGTTAACCGGTGACAGCAATATGCAACTGCAGCTGAGCGGTGCATTAACCGCAAATCAGCCGCTGCGCCCGACGGTTAATGGCAGTTTGTCTGTGACTACAGACAGTCAGCAACTGCAGCAGACCATGCAGGCTGGCGAGGTACATTGATAACATTAAGGGCCGCAGATGCGGCCCTGATGATTAGTTGATACGCGCGCCGGAACCGCCCTCTTCCAGCGGCCCGTCAGGATCGGCGGGCAGGACGATATAGACCCCTTCAAATACAGCGCCACACTCATCATTGCCAAACAGCTCCACCTCAAGCTGCACACGCGCTTTACGTCCGCGAGCCAGGCGGTCGAGATCGCCGCTTAATGAGCCCAGATCGGCAATCGCGCCAGGCCGTCCGCTGATGGGGTGGCTGTAGCGAATGTGCGCATCCGCCAGAATAATGGTGCCGCCCAGATGACGCTCGCGCAGCAGCAACCAGATTAATCCCCAACCGGTCAGCGTTGCCAGCGAAAACAGGCTGCCAGCGAACAGCGTCTGGTGTGGATTCTGGTTGCCCGCTTCAGGCATGGTGGTGATAAATTTTTGCCCGGTAAACTGCAGAATACGAACGCCCATCTTCTCGCTGAGCGGAATATGATCATACCAGGCCTGTTGCAGCTGACCGCACCAGTCGGCGCGATGCAGGATATCGTCAAGCGTGACGACCGGTTTGATCATCAAAAAGTGACGAACCGGCGTCGTCTGCGGCGCGGTAATCTCGCCCTGATTGATGTAGCCGAGTTTAGCGAAGAAAGCGACAGCATCTTCGCGGGCGCTACAGGTTACCCGCTTAGCCCCTTCCTGACGCGCCACGGATTCCAGCGTCATCGCCACCAGGGTACCCAGTCCCTTGCCCTGAACCGAAGGATGAACGGCCATGAAGCGGATAGCGGCCTCATTGTCGGCATTAATATAGAGACGCCCGATGGCGACCGGATTTCCCTGCTCATCAACCACCATCTGATGATGCGCCAGCGCATCCCAGGCGTCACGTTCCGACCCCTGCGGCTGACGCAGAGGTTTACGCAACATCTCCCAGCGGAACTGATAATAGATATCCAGCTCTTCCGCCGTCTGTGGCACGCGAAGGTGATACATGTAATGTTTCTCCCGCTCGGATGTGTGGCCTGTTCCCTGCCGCTCAGCTGACGTTCTCAAACCTGTAACCAGAACGTCACAGGACCATCATTCACCAGCGAGACCTGCATATCCGCAGCAAAACGGCCATTAGCCGTGGTGATGCCCTGCTTGCGACAGCAGTCGCTGAAATATTCATACAGCCGCTCGGCTTCAGCGGGCTCGGCGCCACCCGAAAAGGAAGGACGCATCCCTTTTTGGGTATCTGCGGCCAGCGTAAACTGTGACACCACCAGCACGCTTCCGCCCGCCTGGCGAACACTCAGGTTCATTTTGCCCTGCTCATCACTAAAGATGCGATAGCCCAATACGCGTTCTGCGAGACGTTCCGCACGCGCGTTGTCATCACCCTTTTCCACGCCCAGCAAAACCAGTAAACCGGCATCGATTTCACCGACCACTTCCTGATTGACGCTGACGCTGGCGCGCTGTACGCGTTGAATCAATGCAATCATGTTTCCTCGCGTTGCTCCTCTTTGTGTTGCTGCTTTAACTGCCGATAGTCGGCTAACGCAACGGTGATTTCAGCGCCTAACAACACAATACACCAGGTCCAGTAGACCCAGAGAAACAGAATGGGGATCACGGCCAGTACGCCGTAGATCAGCTGATAAGAGGGGAACATAGTAACATAGAGCGCAAAGCCCTTTTTGCCCAGCTCAAACAGCGCACCGGCAACCAGCGCGCCAATCAGCGCATCGCGCGGCGGCACTCGCTGGGTAGGAACGATGCTGTAAAGCAACCAGAAGGCGAGCCACGACAGCAGGAGCGGGAAAATTCGCAGCATCTGATCGACCAGGCTGGTGACGCCTGTAGCGTTAATCCAGCGCAGCGACAGCAGATAAGAGCTGATTGCCAGACTGGCTCCGGCCAGTAACGGGCCAAGTGTCAGGATCATCCAGTAGACCGCAAAGGAATAGACCATCGGCCGCTTCTTGTTGCTGCGCCAGATGGTGTTTAACGCGGTATCGACGGAATGCATCAGCAGTAAGGCGGTAACAATCAGGCCGACCGCTCCGACCGCCGTCATCCGGTTTACGTTAGCCACAAACTGCTCAAGATAGCGTTGCAGCGTGTTACCTGCAGCCGGCATCAGATTGGTAAAGACAAAGTGCTTCAGCTGCACGCTGATATCTGAAAAGACCGGAAACGCCGCAAACAGGGCAAACACCACCGCAATCAGCGGCACCAGCGCCAGCAATGAGACATAAGCCAGATTACCGGCCTGGGTCGTCATGCCATCCTCATCAATGCGTTTCCACAACAGTTTGAGCCACAACCAGAACGCATGCAGCCCGGGACGAAATTTACGTGACATCATGAATTACTGTTGACCTGCAAACCAGTTGGGTACCGTTTTACTGTCAGTAACCAGTACACTTTCAATACCCAGCGCGCGGGCCGCCTCAATGTTTTGTGGATTATCGTCAAAAAATACCGCCTGATCGGCAGCCACACCTTCTGCGTCCAGCACATGCTGGTAAATGCGGGCTTCCGGTTTACGCATGCCCAGCTGCTGGGAGAGATAGAGCTTGTCGGCTGCCTGCTGCACGTCCGGATACTGCGTTGGCCAGAATTCGCAATGCAGTTTGTTGGTGTTAGAGAGGATCACCACCCGATGACCTTCCAGCCGCAACCGGTTCATCAGCGCCAGGATTTCCGGACGCACGTCAACGAATACCGCCTGCCAGCCAGCGGCAAACTGTTCATAGCTCAGCGCGATTTCCAGCTTTTCACACAGCGCCAGCGCGAAATCTTCATCGCTGATCTCGCCACGTTCGTGTTGTTCAAACGCCTCATCCATCTGGAAATGGCTTTGCAGCGAGGCCAGCGGCACACGACTAAGGTCACTCCAGACACCCAGCACGCGGTTAAAGTCGATATCGATAATCACATTGCCCAAATCAAAGATATACAGCATGGTGTGTCTCCTTCTGTTCCCTGGAGTATTCACTCTAGCGGCAAAAGGGCAGGCTGAACAGGCACTCGCGGAGAGAAAAGCGTAAACGGCAGCGGGCAGCTAAAAAGCGCGACATATCCCGCAAATAATCGCTGGCCCGGCTGAAGAGGCAGGAATTTCAGGCAAAAAAAAGCCCCGCAGGCGGGGCTCTTTATCAGCTAAAGGCGCAATTATGCGTCTTTAGGACCACGTGATGCACGTTTACGGTCGTTTTCAGTCAGGTGACGTTTACGGATACGCACTGACTGTGGTGTAACTTCTACCAGTTCGTCATCATCGATGAACTCGATCGCCTGCTCAAGGGTCATCTTGATTGGCGGAACCAGCGTCGTGGCTTCATCAGTACCTGAAGCACGCATGTTGGTCAGTTTCTTACCGGTCAGGCAGTTAACTGTCAGGTCGTTAGAACGGCTGTGAATACCGATGATCTGGCCTTCATAGACTTCTGCACCGTGACCCAGGAACAGCTTACCGCGGTCCTGCAGGCTGAACAGTGCAAACGCAACTGCTTTACCCTGACCGTTGGAGATCAGTACGCCGTTCTGACGCTGGCCCACTTCGCCCGCACGAATGTCATCGTAGTGGCTGAAGGTAGAGTAGAGCAGACCGGTACCGGAAGTCATGGTCATGAATTCGTTACGGAAGCCGATCAGGCCACGGCTTGGGATCACGTAGTCGAGACGTACGCGGCCTTTGCCATCCGGATCCATGTTTTTCAGATCGCCCTTACGCTCACCCATGGCTTGCATGACTGAACCCTGGTTGTTCTCTTCGATATCCAGCGTAACGTTCTCGAATGGCTCCTGTTTACGGCCATCGATTTCGCGGAAGATAACTTTCGGACGGGATACCGCCAGTTCGAAACCTTCACGACGCATGTTTTCGATCAGAACAGACAGGTGAAGCTCACCACGACCTGATACGCGGAACGCGTCAGCATCTTCGGTTTCTTCAACGCGCAGTGCCACGTTGTGAACCAGTTCTTTGTTCAGACGCTCAAGGATCTGACGTGACGTCACGTACTTACCTTCTTTACCGCAGAACGGTGAGGTGTTGACGTTGAAGAACATGGTTACGGTCGGCTCATCGACGCTCAGTGCTGGCAGCGCCTGCACGTTCTGTGGATCACAGATGGTGTCAGAGATGTTCAGCTCGCCCAGACCGGTGATAGCAATGATATCGCCCGCTTCTGCCAGGTCGCTGTCGATACGCTCAAGACCCAGGTGAGTCAGGACTTTACCGACTTTACCGTTACGGGTTTTGCCTTCGCTATCGATGATAGTGACTTGCTGGTTAGGCTTAACTTTACCGCGCTTGATACGGCCGATGCCGATCACGCCCAGGTAGTTGTTGTAGTCCAGCTGAGAGATTTGCATCTGCAGTGGGGCGTCAGCCTCAACCTGCGGAGGTGCAACGTGGTCGACGATCGCCTGATACAGCGGGGTCATATCGTCAGCCATGTCGGTGTGCTCAAGACCTGCAATACCATTCAGCGCAGAGGCGAAAATGATAGGGAAGTCGAGCTGCTCATCAGTAGCATCCAGGTTAACGAACAGGTCAAATACCTGATCAACAACCCAATCCGGACGCGCACCAGGGCGGTCTACTTTGTTGATAACCACAATCGGCTTCAGACCATGCGCGAACGCTTTTTTGGTCACGAAGCGGGTTTGCGGCATAGGGCCATCCATCGCATCTACAACCAGCAGCACCGAGTCCACCATGGACATGACGCGCTCAACTTCACCACCGAAGTCGGCGTGTCCCGGGGTATCAACGATGTTGATACGGTAGTCATTCCACTTAATGGCGGTGTTTTTTGCGAGGATGGTAATCCCACGCTCTTTCTCCAAATCATTGGAGTCCATCACGCGCTCTGTTGCTTCGGTACGGGCATCAAAAGTACCGGATTGTTGCAGCAGTTTGTCAACCAGGGTGGTCTTTCCATGGTCAACGTGCGCGATGATGGCGATGTTACGCAAATTTTCGATCACAGCTTTGCCTCAGGCATTAGAAATAGCGCGTTATTGTACACTGATTAAGCGGAAGACTGAACACGATCACACTTTTCACTGAAAGTTTATTGCATGGAGGCCAATTTGCCCTGTTACCGGTGCAGAAAATGCACTAAGTTGGTCTGATGCACCAAAATAGTGCCACCCGATGACCGTTAAGCACCACAGTGGTGCAATAAAACGATCATGGTGCAGCCGCTTTATGACAAAAAGGTGCACCACAAGGCGATTTAAGCAACATCAAAAAAGTTGGCACAGAATTCGCTTTATCTAAATCAAGCGTAAACGCCAGACAGATGTCGGTTGAAGAGCGTGCCGGAAGAGGTAGGTCAGGGAGTTGTTTTCCCGCAACGTATTCCGGAAACGACGTTTCCTCGCCATGTAGATAATGAAAGACCATTTCCAGGAGAGTTGAGTATGTCCGCTGAACACGTTCTCTCGATGATGAACGAGCATGAAGTTAAGTTTGTTGACCTGCGTTTTACCGATACCAAAGGTAAAGAACAGCACGTTACGATCCCTGCTCACCAGGTTAACGCTGACTTCTTCGAAGAAGGCAAAATGTTCGATGGTTCGTCTATTGGCGGCTGGAAAGGCATTAACGAATCAGACATGGTGCTGATGCCTGACGCCACCACGGCGGTCATGGATCCTTTCTTCGAAGATTCTACGCTGATCATCCGTTGTGACATCCTCGAGCCAGGCACCATGCAGGGCTACGACCGCGATCCACGCTCTATCGCTAAGCGCGCTGAAGATTTCCTGCGCTCTTCCGGTATCGCTGATACCGTGCTGTTTGGACCAGAACCAGAATTCTTCCTGTTCGATGACATCCGTTTCGGCTCATCGACGTCCGGTTCACACGTTGCTATCGACGATATCGAAGCGGCATGGAACACCGGTAAAGAGTACGAAGGCGGTAACAAAGGTCACCGTCCAGGTCTGAAAGGCGGCTACTTCCCGGTTCCACCGGTTGACTCATCACAGGACATCCGTTCTGCCATGTGTCTGACCATGGAGCAGATGGGCCTGGTTGTTGAAGCGCATCACCACGAAGTGGCGACCGCGGGTCAGAACGAAGTGGCAACCCGCTTCAATACCATGACCAAAAAAGCGGACGAAATTCAGATCTACAAATATGTGGTTCACAACGTTGCGCACGCTTACGGCAAAACCGCGACCTTTATGCCGAAGCCTATGTTTGGCGACAACGGTTCAGGCATGCACTGCCATATGTCACTCTCCAAAGGTGGCCAGAACCTGTTTGCCGGCGATAAGTACGGCGGCCTGTCTGAAATGGCGCTGTTCTACATCGGCGGTATCATCAAGCACGCTAAAGCGATCAACGCCCTGGCGAACCCGACCACCAACTCTTACAAGCGTCTGGTCCCGGGTTACGAAGCACCGGTTATGCTGGCTTACTCTGCCCGTAACCGTTCAGCCTCAATCCGTATTCCGGTTGTTGCCAGCCCGAAAGCGCGTCGTATCGAAGCGCGCTTCCCGGATCCAGCGGCTAACCCATACCTGGCGTTCACCGCACTGCTGATGGCTGGCCTGGATGGCATCATCAACAAAATCCATCCTGGCGATGCGATGGACAAAAACCTGTATGACCTGCCACCGGAAGAAGAAGCTGAGATTCCAAAAGTTGCAGGCTCTCTGGAAGAAGCGCTGAATGCACTGAACGAAGACCGCGAGTTCCTGACCCGCGGCGGTGTATTCACTGACGAATCGATCGATGCTTACATCGAACTGCGTAAAGCAGAGATGGATCGCGTTCGCATGACGCCACACCCGGTTGAGTTCGAGCTCTACTACAGCGTTTAACTGGTCAGACGTTTTTTGTTGCCGTGGAAACTTTTAGCCCATCTTCGGATGGGCTTTTTTCTCCGCGAATTCACCGTTCATTCGCCCTCTTTTCGGCTTAAAGACTAAAATGCACCTCTTTAGTGCAGAGGAACGTTGTATGGCAACTGGCTCTCTGCCCGATGCAGGGCAGATTCTCAACGCGTTAATCAACAGTATTTTGTTGGTGGATAACGATCTGGTTATTCATTACGCCAACCCGGCGGCGCAGCAATTACTGGCGCAAAGCTCACGCAAATTGTTCGGCACGCCGTTACCGGAATTAACCGGCTACTTTTCGCTGAATATCGAGGTGATGCGCGAGAGTCTTGAGGCTGGCCAGGGATTTACTGACAGTGAGGTCACGCTGGTGGTAGATGGTCGCGCACACATTATGTCGCTGACTGCCCAGCGGTTACCCGATGGCTTAATCCTGATGGAAATGGCGCCGATGGATAATCAGCGTCGTCTCAGTCAGGAGCAGTTACAGCATGCCCAGCAGGTGGCCGCTCGCGATCTGGTTCGCGGCCTGGCCCATGAGATTAAAAATCCGCTGGGAGGATTGCGCGGCGCGGCACAGCTTTTATCCCGCGCCCTGCCCGATCCCTCGCTGAATGAATATACCAAAGTCATTATTGAACAGGCCGATCGGTTGCGGAATCTGGTTGATCGTCTGCTGGGGCCGCAGCAGCCGGGCATGCACATCACGCAGAGCATTCATCAGGTGGCCGAACGGGTGGTCAATCTGGTGTCGATGGAGCTGCCGGAGAATGTCTCGCTGGTACGGGATTATGATCCCAGCCTGCCGGAACTGCCGCACGATCCCGATCAGATTGAACAGGTGCTGCTTAACGTGGTGCGCAATGCGCTTCAGGCGCTGGGCGACGATGGCGGCACCATTATTATCCGCACCCGCACGGCTTTCCAGCTGACGCTGCACGGCACGCGTTATCGCCTGGTGGCACGTATTGATATTGAAGATGATGGCCCCGGCATTCCGGCCCAGCTGCAGGATACGCTGTTTTATCCGATGGTCAGCGGACGCGAAGGCGGTACCGGTTTAGGCCTCTCCATCGCCCGTAGCCTGATTGATCAACATTCAGGAAAAATAGAATTTAACAGTTGGCCGGGACACACCGAATTCTCGGTTTACCTGCCTATTCGCCAGTGAGGTTTCTATGCAACGAGGGATAGTCTGGATCGTCGATGACGATAGCTCCATCCGCTGGGTGCTTGAACGCGCGCTCACTGGAGCCGGTTTGAGCTGTGCGACTTTTGACAGCGCAAGCGAGGTGCTGGATGCCCTCTCAACCAAGACCCCGGACGTTTTACTGTCAGACATTCGCATGCCCGGTATGGATGGCCTGGCGCTGCTGAAACAGATTAAACAGCGTCATCCGATGCTTCCGGTCATCATAATGACGGCGCATTCTGATCTGGACGCTGCCGTCAGCGCCTATCAGCAGGGTGCCTTTGATTACCTGCCTAAGCCGTTTGATATCGATGAAGCGGTTGCGCTGGTCGAGCGTGCTATCAGCCATTATCAGGAGCAGCAGCAGCCACGTAATCAGCCGGTCAGCGGACCCACCACCGATATCATCGGTGAAGCGCCCGCGATGCAGGATGTGTTCCGCATCATCGGGCGATTATCGCGCTCGTCGATCAGTGTGCTGATCAACGGCGAGTCCGGTACCGGTAAAGAGCTGGTGGCCCATGCGCTGCATCGCCACAGCCCACGCACCAAAGCGCCCTTTATCGCGCTCAACATGGCGGCGATCCCCAAAGATTTAATTGAATCAGAACTGTTTGGTCACGAAAAAGGCGCCTTTACCGGGGCGAACCAGATCCGTCAGGGCCGTTTTGAGCAGGCGGATGGCGGCACGCTGTTTCTGGATGAGATCGGTGATATGCCGCTGGATGTGCAGACCCGTCTGCTGCGCGTGCTGGCCGATGGCCAGTTCTATCGCGTTGGTGGCTATGCGCCGGTCAAAGTGGATGTGCGTATTATCGCGGCGACCCACCAGAATCTGGAATTACGTGTACAGGAAGGCAAGTTCCGTGAGGATCTGTTTCACCGCCTGAATGTGATTCGTGTGCATCTGCCGCCGCTGCGTGAGCGTCGTGAGGATATCCCGCGTCTGGCGCGTTATTTCCTGCAGGTGGCGGCGCGTGAGCTGGGTGTGGAAGCGAAGATTCTGCATCCGGAAACCGAGACAGCGTTAACCCGACTGCACTGGTCAGGAAACGTGCGTCAGCTGGAGAACACCTGTCGCTGGCTGACCGTGATGGCTGCGGGTCAGGAAGTCCTGATTCAGGACCTGCCCGGAGAACTGTTTGAATCCAGTACGCCGGAGAATCCGGTGCAGTCGCTGCCTGACAGCTGGGCAACGCTGCTGGCACAGTGGGCCGATCGCGCTCTGCGTTCCGGTCATCAGAATCTGCTGTCAGAAGCACAGCCGGAGATGGAGCGAACGCTGCTCACCACTGCGCTGCGTCATACGCAGGGCCACAAACAGGAAGCGGCACGTTTGCTGGGCTGGGGACGAAACACGCTGACGCGCAAGCTCAAAGAGCTGGGCATGGAATAAGCGGTTCAGTACGGGCTGGTGCAGTCTGCCAGCCCGTTTCTTCAGATAACGCGGGAGAACTGCTGCTGACGCGCTTTCTGACGCAGATAGCGATCAAAGCACATGCAGATATTGCGGATCAGTAACCGGCCAATCCCCGTCACCTCCAGCCCCGTAGCGGTTTGTTCCACCAGCCCATCAGCTATCAACGGTTTCAGCAGCGCCAGATCCTCAGCAAAATAGTCGCCAAAGCGAATGCCCCACTGTGCTTCTGTCGCGGCAAAACTCAGCGAGAAGTTACAAATCAGCGTTTTTATCACGTCACGACGCAGGCAATCATCGTCGGTTAAGGCGATGCCACGCCACAGGCCATTTCCCTGCTGTTCCACACAATTGTACCAGGTATTAAGGTCTTTCTGGTTCTGCGCATAACTGTCGCCAATCATGCTGATGGCAGAGACGCCAAGCCCCAGCAAATCGCTGTCGCCCTGCGTCGTATATCCCTGGAAATTGCGATGCAGCTGCCCTTTGCGCTGCGCGATGGCCAGTTCATCCTGCGGCTTCGCAAAGTGATCCATTCCAATGAACTGGTAGCCCTGCTGAGTCAGGGTTGCGATGGTCTGCTGTAAAATATCCAGCTTTTGCTGAGCCGATGGCAGTTCATCCTCTTTGATTTTACGCTGTGCCGCGAACATCGCCGGCAGATGCGCATAGTTAAAGACGCTAAGACGATCCGGGCTCAGCGCCAGTACACGCTCCAGCGTCCAGGCGAAGCTGGCGGGCGTCTGCAGGGGTAAACCATAGATCAGGTCAATGCTGGTCGAGCTGAACCCCTGTTCACGGGCACGCGCCATCAGACCGAAAATCACCTCTTCATCCTGTACCCGGTTAACCCGCTCCTGCACCGATTTGTTGAAGTCCTGCACCCCCATGCTCAGACGATTAAATCCCAGCGATCGCAGGTGATCAATCACATCCAGCGCAATTTCCCGGGGATCCACTTCGATCGACATTTCGGCATCATCGGCCACGCTGAAATGCTGCTTCAGTAAACCCACCAGCCGGGAAATCTGCGCATTGTCGAGGAAGGTTGGCGTGCCGCCGCCCCAGTGAAGCTGCGTGACCTGACGCTGACGAAACAGCGGCGCACGCTGAATAATCTCCTGCTCAAGCACATCCAGATAGCGGTCCGCTTTGTGGCGCTGACGCGTCACTACCTTATTGCAGCCGCAGAAGTAACAGAGACGATGGCAGAAGGGAATATGGACATAGAGCGACAGCGGACGATCAGGGTAACGCGCCACGGCACGCTGGAAGTCGTTTTCGGCGTACTGCTCGCTGAACTCCAGCGCAGTGGGATAGGAGGTGTAACGCGGGCCGGCATAATTGTACTTTTCAATTAACGCCTGATCCCACTCAATCTGCTGCGATGGCATGCTCACTCCTTCCGGGAACGTCGTCTGAGAGAAGGTCGCGAAGAAGAGGAGACAAAAGGTGAGCGGGATGAGACCCGACGTAAACGTTGCTTCAGACGCGACAGGCGTCGTAGTTTAAACAATAACCACAGCAGATAACATGTCGCCAGCAGCGCGAAAATTGATCCAGGCCAAAACATTGTCGTTTACCTGTTAAGCGCGGCATGCGGATAACGCATGCCGATCAAATTTGCTTAGTTGCCTTTCAGCAGACGGTACATATCTTCTTCAGCCTGCTCATCTTCGGCATCATCCATCACAATGCCTAACTGCTCCATCAGTTCGTCGATACGATCCAGCGAGGCATCCAGCCAGCCCTGATCTTCAGCCGACAGCGTTTCGCCATTTTCCAGGCGATCCAGCAACGCATCCAGACGTTCGTCATTTTCCAGCTTCGCCAGCTCTTCTTCTGGTGTCAGACGCACTTTCTTCTCTGCTGCTGGTTTTTCTGCGCTTTTCTTTGGTTTAACGGCGGCGGTTTTTCCTTCAGCGATCAGGGCCACCGGTTTTTTACTCCCGATGCGCGGATCTTTCACGCTGTCCGCCTGACGTCCGCCATTGTTTTCGGACGCAGCCGGATTAGCACGGCTGCCAGATGCATGTCCGCGATGCTTTTTATCACGTTTGCGATCGCGTGCTTCATGGTTGATATCGTCACGCGATTTGCGTTTGGCTTTGACGGCAGGTTTGCCGTTAGCAGCTCGTGCAGGTTGCTTCATAGTATTCGGTCCCGGCTTTTTTTATTCAGTATAGAATTGCGGCGAAATCTAGCAGAAAGTAGACAAAGAAAAAAGGCGACAGCTCAAGCTGTCGCCTTATTTCATACCTTCATAAGAAGGAATCATGTTTTAAATCCTTTTCGGCTCGTAACATCCCGGTTAATCCCGCGCCTGCTCAACTCCTGAGCTATTCCTTATCCCTGTCTGGCCGCATCCCTGACCCCTTTCCACTCCATCGCTCATAACCCTCCTGGTATCCCTGAGCGCATCATCCTGATGTGTGCTGCCGTGCACTGCACACTAATGTAGACCAACTGGTAAAAGCCTCAAGTCAGTGTCAAAAATAGTTAGTTCAAAAAAAGAACGATTAACATCAAGGCATTGAATTACATATTTTTTTATTTTTAGTAATTAAAGTAAAAAGCGAAATAACCCGCACCGTTAATGGCAAATCTCTTACAAAGTTTGTTACCGAGATGCGATTGAGCACTTTCGCGTCATAACGCGTATAATCGCCCGCATTGCCTTAATGCGTTTTCTGGAGTGTCACCTTGTCTGAATTGAATTATCACGTTACCCACTTTGTCATGAGCGCGCCGGATATCCGCCATCTGCCTGCCGATACCGGAATTGAAGTGGCTTTCGCTGGCCGCTCGAACGCGGGAAAATCGAGTGCGCTGAATACGTTAACCAATCAGAAGGGTCTGGCGCGTACCAGTAAAACGCCGGGACGTACGCAGCTGATTAACCTGTTTGAAGTGAAAGAAGGTAAGCGTCTGGTCGACCTGCCCGGTTACGGTTATGCCGAAGTCCCGGAAGAGATGAAGCTGAAGTGGCAGCGCGCGTTAGGTGAATACCTGCAAAAACGTCAGGCGCTGAAAGGACTGGTTATCCTGATGGATATCCGCCATCCGCTGAAAGATCTCGACCGGCAGATGATTCAGTGGTCAGTGGAAAGTGGCATTCCGGTGCTGTTGCTTCTCACTAAAGCAGACAAACTGGCCTCAGGTGCCCGTAAAGCGCAGCTCAATGTCGTGCGTGAAGCCGCACTCGAATTTGTTGGTGATGTGCAGGTAGAACTCTTCTCATCGCTGAAGAAAATCGGCGTGGATAAGGTTCGTCAGAAGCTGGACAGCTGGTTTAATACGCTTGAACCGGCGGTTGAAGATCAGGACGCGGAAGAGTGAGTGGAAACCCTGTGCCGGTGACGCTGACGGTACAAAAAGCCCAATAAAAAACGCCCCAGTCACAGAATGACTGGGGCGGCTAAATTCAGCCAAATCCGATTACGTGAAGTAAAAGGTCTGAAAGATAGAACATCTTACCTCTGTACCCTACGCGACGAACTTTACCTGATTTTCTGTGCGTGACAAAGGCTTTTTTGTTGCTTACTTACATCAAACAGGACTTTTTTTACCATGCACGTCACAAAAATAGCGTTGTGATGTAGTTTAATGACGAAAAAAGTGTTTAGGCGATAAGCAGTTAGAAAAGCGCTTTCTCTCCGTGCCAGCGTTGACCGCGCTAAACCGGGCAACTAAACGATTTTCTTATACCTGATTCAGGGCCGATTCTGTTCTTCAGAACCGACCACACGCATCGAATCAGTGGGCTTCATCCCAGTTGTCACCCACACCGACCTCAACCAGTAAAGGTACGTCGAGCTGTACGCTACCTTCCATCAGCGCACGGATTTTCTGGCTCGCCTCTTCAACCGCCTCGGCTTTGACTTCGAACACCAATTCATCGTGAACCTGCATGATCATTCTGACGGCATTGTCGTTTTGCTGTTCCAGCCAGTTATCCACGGCAATCATTGCCCGCTTGATGATATCCGCTGCCGTTCCCTGCATCGGCGCATTGATCGCGGCACGTTCTGCGGCTTTCCGGCGAATGGCGTTACCGGATTTAATATCGGGCAGCCACAGCCGACGGCCTTCCAGCGTTTCGACATAGCCTTTACTCGCCGCCAGCTGGCGTGTGTTCTCCATATAGCGCAGGACGCCCGGATAGCGTTCAAAGTAGAGATCCATATACTTTTTCGCTTCACCCGCACCGATATTCAGCTGACGCGACAGACCAAAGGCGCTCATGCCATAAATCAGACCAAAGTTGATCGCTTTGGCGCTGCGACGCTGTTCGCCGCTGACCTTATCCAGCGCCACGCCAAACACTTCGGATGCCGTCGCGCGGTGGATATCTTCGCCCTGGGCAAAAGCGTCCAGTAATCCTTTGTCCTGAGAGAGATGCGCCATGATACGCAGTTCGATTTGTGAATAGTCTGCCGCCACAATGCGATGGCCTTTGGCCGCAACAAATGCCTGACGGATTCGGCGTCCTTCATCATTACGCACCGGAATGTTTTGCAGATTCGGATCGGCAGAGGATAAGCGTCCGGTTGCGGTGACGGCCTGATGATAAGAGGTATGTACCCTGCCACTGATCGGATTAATCATCAGCGGTAATTTATCCGTGTAAGTAGACTTAAGTTTGGATAAGCCGCGATGCTCCAGAATCACTTTGGGCAACGGATAATCAAGTGCCAGCTCGGCTAACACCTCTTCGCTGGTTGACGGCGCGCCGCCTGGTGTTTTCTTCGTGGGTTTGATGCCCTGTTTTTCAAACAGGATCACCTGAAGCTGCTTGGTGGATGAGAGGTTAAAGGGTTCCCCCGCCAGCTCATGCGCTTTTAACTCAAGCTCAGCCAGTCGGGCCGTCAGCTCTTTCGAGTGCTGCGCCAGAATAGACTGATCGATCAGCACACCGTTGCGCTCTATGCGGGAAATCACCGTCAGTAACGGCATCTCGATCTGTTCGAAGACTTTTTTCGGTCCCGCTTCTTTCTCCAGCTCTGGCCACATCTTCAGATGCAGCTGCAAAGTCACATCTGCATCTTCGGCAGCGTAATGGGATGCCTGCTCTAACGCGATTTGATTGAACGTCAGCTGATTTTTACCTTTACCGGCGATCTCCTGGAAGGTCACGGTTTTATGGTTAAGCCAGCGAGCGGCCAGGCTATCCATGTCATGTTTGCCCACCACGCTGTTGAGGATATAGGACTCAAGCATGGTGTCGAATTTGATACCGGCCAGTTCAATGTCGTAGTTTTTCAGCACGCCGCGATCGTATTTCAGGTTCTGGCCAACTTTCCAGGCGCTCTCATCTTCCAGCAGGGGCTTGAGCTGTGCCAGAACGGTGGCGCGATCCAGTTGATCAGGCGCATCAAGATAGTCATGGGCAACCGGCAGATAGGCGGCTTCACCGGGCGCCACCGCGAAGCTGATGCCGACGATGTTAGCGCTCAGGGTATCCAGCGCGTCGGTCTCCAGATCAAACGCAAAAACTTCGCTGTTTTTCAGCTTCTCCAGCCAGCTATCAAAGAGATCCTGATCCAGAATGGTGACATAACCCTCGGTCGGTAACACGCTGCTGGTTTCAGCCACCGGGGCCGGTGCATCAGCCAGCGCTTTTTGCGCCTGCGTAGTGCTCTTTTTGCCCTGCAGCCATTTACCGTCCTGCAGGTCACTCAGCCAGCGTTTGAACTCGTAACGACTGAACAGGGCCTGCAATGCCTCTGTATCGGGTTCAGTGACTGTGAGCTCTTCACAGGGCAGCGCCAGCTCAACGTCTGTCTTAATGGTCGCCAGCTGATAAGAGAGAAACGCCACATCACGATTCTGCTCAAGTTTGGTCGCCATGGTTTTGGCACCACGAAATCCGAGATCGGCCACTTTGTCCAGATTGTCATAGATCGTCTGCATGCTGCCCAGCCCCTGCAGCAACGCCTGTGCCGTTTTCTCACCGACGCCTGGCACGCCAGGAATGTTATCGGAGCTATCACCCATCATGGCAAGGAAATCGATGATCAATGCGGGTGGAACACCATATTTCTGCTCAACCTCTTCTGGTCCCAGAATGGTGTTGCTCATGGTGTTAATCAGCGTGATGGCGGGCGTGACCAGCTGCGCCATATCTTTGTCGCCGGTGCTGATCAGCACTGAGAGACCCTTTTTCTCCGCTTCCAGCGCCAGCGTACCGATGACATCATCAGCCTCGACGCCGCTCACAGCCAGCAACGGCAGCCCCATCGCCCGCACCATCTCATGCAGTGGCTCAATTTGTGCACGGAGCTCGTCAGGCATCGGGGGACGGTGAGATTTGTAATGCTCAAACAGCTCGTCTCTGAAGGTTTTGCCTTTGGCATCGAACACCACAGCAACGTGACTCGGATTGTATTGCGCCAGCAGGCTTTTCAGCATGTTGAGCACGCCGTACATGGCGCCAGTGGGTTCACCTGCACTGTTGGTCAGCGGCGGAAACGCGTGATACGCGCGATAAAGATAGGATGAGCCATCGACCAGAATCAGGGGATTTTCTGCTATTTGCGCCATAAGTCTGTGTAGTCTTCGTTGCTATGAGTTGGGCTATAAGGATGCCACAACCAGGCAGAAATGGTGAACTAAGGCGTGCCACGTCTGGTGTTTTTCACGCTTTTGGGGACAGGATCGCAACGATCGTTCTGTGGATAACTTTGTGCGTAAAAATTATAACGCGCTGTTTTTCAGGAAAATAAATAATCGGCACCTGAATAAAAATCATAAATTTCATTGGCTTATTTAATTTCCGTGACCCGATCGCTATTTTTAATAGCGCGATCCCTTGTGTGGATATTAAATTTATGCCCTGGAGATGGACAAAAATTGGCCCGTTGTTCAAAGGCATAAAAAAAACGCCAGCAGAGCTGGCGTTTAACGGGGTGTGAGGCTGATTACTTCTGGCTTACCAGGAATTTAACCACGTTCGCATAGTCCGCGACGAAATTATCCATAGAGCTGGTATCCAGACCGCCGTTGTTAACCATGTATTTGCCGTTCACGAAAATAGCTGGCACACCACGCAGATCAACATCAGCAGCGGCTTTTTGCTGCTGCGCAACCAGCGCTTTTACGGCGAAGCTGTTCCAGGCAGCATCATAGTCAGCTGCGGAAATACCGGCCGCTTTGACAAAGGTCTCTTTCAGACTGGCAGGATCGGTGATGGTCTGCGTTTTCTGAATGCCATCGAAGATCGGTGCTGTCACTTTATCTTCAACGCCCAGCGCCATCGCGACAGCCCAGGCCTGGGTCACAACCGGCCCCAGATCTCCACCGAGAAAATCGACGTGGTATTTCACCATTTTAGTGTCAGCAGGCAGATTCTTTTTCACCGCGTCATTGACGTGATAAATACGTTCAAACTGATAGCAGTGCGGGCAGAAGAAGGAGAAGAACTCCATCACCTGAGGTTCGCCGGCCACAGGTTTAGGCAGACTCACATATTGTTTACCTTCAGTGAACTGGGCAGCAGATGCGCTGAATGCCAGCACTAAACCCATCAGTGCAAACCAAATTTTTTTCATCGTGAAAAATTCTCCTGACTACGTCATTAATATTGCGGTGTCAGCTGCAGAGGAGGTTCCTGCAACAGCTTCTCCTGCTCGGTAAAGAGTGAAATTTGCCTGCGCCAGAAATCTTCATCTGTCATCCAGGGGAAAGCGCGCGGAAAAGCGGGATCCTGCCAGCGTCGGACAACCCAGGCCAGATAATAAACCATGCGCATGGCGCGTAAAGGTTCAATCAGTGACAATTCATTAATATCAAAATCACTGAACTCACTGTACGCCTCCAGCAGTATATCCCATTGAATTCGCTGTTCCTGACGATCGCCGCTGATCAGCATCCAGAGATCCTGCACAGCAGGGCCATTACGGGCATCATCCAGATCGACAAACAGCGGTCCGTCACGCCACAGGATATTACCCGGATGGCAGTCGCCATGTAATCGTAGCGGCTGCCACGTGGTGTGCCACTGTTGTTGCAGCGTGTTTCCCAGCTTATCGATAGCCTGTAGCAGTGCAACTTTAAGCGATGCAGGCACTAACAGAGAGTGCTCCAGCACCTGCCGGGGTTCATGCAGATATTCATCCAGACCGATGGCAGGCCGATGCCTGAACAGCGCTTTACGCCCGGTCTGATGAATGCGGCCCAGGAAGCGGCCTACCCACTCCATCTGATCTTCGTTGTCTGTCTCATATTGCCGTCCGCCCAGGCTGGGGAATACGGCAAAGAAGAAGCCAGCGTGACTGTGCAATGTCTCACCCTTTAACCGCAGCGGCGCCGCGATGGGCACTTCATCAGCCAGCAGATCAAGTGCGTACTGATGTTCTTCAGCAATCTGTTCGGCACGCCAGCGCTGTGGGCGATAAAACTTCGCAACATAGCGGCGTTTTTCGTCGTCGCTGAATTGATAAACCCTGTTCTCATAGCTGTTCAGGGCTGTCAGACCCGATTCGACGCGAATTCCTGTTTCCCAGAGCGCATCAAGCAACACGTCGGGATTCAATGTCTGGAAATTAAAAGCAGCGTCGCTCATCATGTTACCTGTAGTTGCCCTTGCAAATAGCAGCCAAGGATAACACTACTCGTCCTGTTTAATGACACCCCGTGCGCGGAGCAGTGCTGTTTTGAAATCAACTTCATAGTCTTTTTTCAGGCCTGGGATCTCATCATCGCTGGCTGAGTCACGCATCTTGAGATGGTAAATTAATACATCATCGGTTAATTCACTTAATGGGCCACGGAAACCAGATTCCTGAGCCAGTTTCTGCAAAAATGTGACCAGATTAAGATCTGGCTCTTTTTGCCAGGCGGGTTGCAGCAACTCGATTAACTCGTTTAAACGATGGCATTTCATTCAGATTTCTCCTTTCACAGTGCGTCATCAGCGAGGGCACAGTCATGACAATGTTAACCGGCATCATTCTGGCCGGTGGTCAGGGCCGCCGTATGGGTGGTCAGGACAAAGGATTAGTACAGCTGGATGGCAGGCCGCTTTATCAGCATGTCCTTGAACGGCTCAGGCCACAAGTCGACATTGTCATGATTAATGCGAATCGTAATATTGATCGCTATCAGTTAAGCGGATGCCGCGTGGTGCAGGACGTCTTTGAGGATTATCCCGGTCCGCTGGCCGGTATCTACAGTGGGTTGCTCGCCATCGATGGTGAATGGGCCGCTTTTTGCTCCTGTGATACGCCTGCAATACCGCTCAACTTCGTGGAAAAACTGGTCGATCAACGCGGTGAGGCGCCGGCAGTCTGGGTACGTTCACAGTCGCGCGATCATCCTACGCTGGCGCTGATTCATCGGGAAATGGCTGCACCTCTTTATGACTATCTTCAGGCTGGTGAACGACGTCTTATGCATTTTCTGCGCGACCACGGTGGCCATGCTGTCCGGATGGATGATGATGAGGCTGCCTTCCGCAATATCAATACGCCTGATGACCTGAACAACAGAGGCTGACATGTCATTACCTATACTTGCCATTGTGGGCTGGAGTGGAACCGGGAAAACGACGCTATTGCAGCAGGTGATACCGATTCTCGGCGCTAAAGGTATCCGCGCAGGATTGATTAAACATACCCATCATCAGATGGATGTGGATACGCCTGGCAAAGATAGCTATCTGCTCAGAAAAGCGGGTGCCAGTCAGGTAATAGTGGCCAGTTCAGAGCGATGGGCACTGATGTGTGAGACGCCGGAAAAGCAGTCGATTAATCTGCCTTATCTGCTCAGCCGCATGGATCACGCTACACTTGAGGTCGTGCTGGTCGAAGGCTTCAAGGATGAACCCGTACCTAAAATTGTTTTATGGCGTGCCGGGATCAAGGGTGGGATCGAGGAACTGCTTGATGAGCAGGTGATCGCTGTCGCCAGCGACCAGAAATTAACTCTGAACGTGCCAGTTCTGGATATAAATCGTCCGGACAGCGTTGCAGACTTCATTGCTGACTGGCTTGAGAAAGGCTGAAATGGATGTTGTGATGCAGTTTTTCACGATCTGCGGACGTAAAAAAGCCCCGCACTTCCGTGCGGGGCTTCTTCACTTATTTAATGCCTGGCAGTTCCCTACTCTCGCATGGGGAGACCCCACACTACCATCGGCGCTACGGCGTTTCACTTCTGAGTTCGGCATGGGGTCAGGTGGGACCACCGCGCTAAAGCCGCCAGGCAAATTCTGTCTCCGCGCCGCCCGTAAGGCCGCGCAGATATATCCGGTTCAGGCTGAAAATTGTGTCTCTCAAAAACGCCTCTGGCGTTGTAAGGTTAAGCCTCACGGGTCATTAGTACCGGTTAGCTCAACGCATCGCTGCGCTTACACACCCGGCCTATCAACGTCGTAGTCTTCAACGTCCCTTCAGGACTCTCAAGGAGTCAGGGAGAACTCATCTCGGGGCAAGTTTCGTGCTTAGATGCTTTCAGCACTTATCTTTTCCGCACTTAGCTACCGGGCAATGCCATTGGCATGACAACCCGAACACCAGTGGTGCGTTCACTCCGGTCCTCTCGTACTAGGAGCAACCCCCCTCAATTCTCCAGCGCCCACGGCAGATAGGGACCGAACTGTCTCACGACGTTCTAAACCCAGCTCGCGTACCACTTTAAACGGCGAACAGCCGTACCCTTGGGACCTACTTCAGCCCCAGGATGTGATGAGCCGACATCGAGGTGCCAAACACCGCCGTCGATATGAACTCTTGGGCGGTATCAGCCTGTTATCCCCGGAGTACCTTTTATCCGTTGAGCGATGGCCCTTCCATTCAGAACCACCGGATCACTATGACCTGCTTTCGCACCTGCTCGAGCCGTCACTCTCGCAGTCAAGCCAGCTTATGCCATTGCACTAACCTCACGATGTCCGACCGTGATTAGCTGACCTTCGTGCTCCTCCGTTACTCTTTAGGAGGAGACCGCCCCAGTCAAACTACCCACCAGACACTGTCCGCAGCCCGGATTACGGGCCTACGTTAGAACATCAAACATTAAAGGGTGGTATTTCAAGGTTGGCTCCACGCGAACTGGCGTCCGCGCTTCAAAGCCTCCCACCTATCCTACACATCAAGGCTCAATGTTCAGTGTCAAGCTGTAGTAAAGGTTCACGGGGTCTTTCCGTCTTGCCGCGGGTACACTGCATCTTCACAGCGAGTTCAATTTCACTGAGTCTCGGGTGGAGACAGCCTGGCCATCATTACGCCATTCGTGCAGGTCGGAACTTACCCGACAAGGAATTTCGCTACCTTAGGACCGTTATAGTTACGGCCGCCGTTTACCGGGGCTTCGATCAAGAGCTTCTCCTTGCGGATAACCCCATCAATTAACCTTCCGGCACCGGGCAGGCGTCACACCGTATACGTCCACTTTCGTGTTTGCACAGTGCTGTGTTTTTAATAAACAGTTGCAGCCAGCTGGTATCTTCGACTGGCTTCGGCTCGGGGAGCAAGTCCCTCCACCTACGCGCCAGCGTGCCTTCTCCCGAAGTTACGGCACCATTTTGCCTAGTTCCTTCACCCGAGTTCTCTCAAGCGCCTTGGTATTCTCTACCTGACCACCTGTGTCGGTTTGGGGTACGATTCTGTGTTACCTGATGCTTAGAGGCTTTTCCTGGAAGCTGGGCATTTATCACTTCAGCACCGTAGTGCCTCGTCGTCACGCCTCAGCGTTAACAAGCGTCCGGATTTACCTGGACGCTCCGCCTACACGCTTAAACCGGGACAACCGTCGCCCGGCTGATATAGCCTTCTCCGTCCCCCCTTCGCAGTAACACCGAGTACAGGAATATTAACCTGTTTCCCATCGACTACGCCTTTCGGCCTCGCCTTAGGGGTCGACTCACCCTGCTCCGATTAACGTTGAACAGGAACCCTTGGTCTTCCGGCGAGCGGGCTTTTCACCCGCTTTATCGTTACTTATGTCAGCATTCGCACTTCTGATACCTCCAGCATGCCTCACAGCACACCTTCGACGGCTTACAGAACGCTCCCCTACCCAACAACACATAGTGTCGCTGCCGCAGCTTCGGTGCATGGTTTAGCCCCGTTACATCTTCCGCGCAGGCCGACTCGACCAGTGAGCTATTACGCTTTCTTTAAATGATGGCTGCTTCTAAGCCAACATCCTGGCTGTCTGTGCCTTCCCACATCGTTTCCCACTTAACCATGACTTTGGGACCTTAGCTGGCGGTCTGGGTTGTTTCCCTCTTCACGACGGACGTTAGCACCCGCCGTGTGTCTCCCGTGATAACATTCTTCGGTATTCGCAGTTTGCATCGGGTTGGTAAGCCGGGATGGCCCCCTAGCCGAAACAGTGCTCTACCCCCGAAGATGAGTTCACGAGGCGCTACCTAAATAGCTTTCGGGGAGAACCAGCTATCTCCCGGTTTGATTGGCCTTTCACCCCCAGCCACAGGTCATCCGCTAATTTTTCAACATTAGTCGGTTCGGTCCTCCAGTTAGTGTTACCCAACCTTCAACCTGCCCATGGCTAGATCACCGGGTTTCGGGTCTATACCCTGCAACTTAACGCCCAGTTAAGACTCGGTTTCCCTGCGGCTCCCCTATACGGTTAACCTTGCTACAGAATATAAGTCGCTGACCCATTATACAAAAGGTACGCAGTCACCCCCATAAAGAGGGCTCCCACTGCTTGTACGTACACGGTTTCAGGTTCTGTTTCACTCCCCTCGCCGGGGTTCTTTTCGCCTTTCCCTCACGGTACTGGTTCACTATCGGTCAGTCAGGAGTATTTAGCCTTGGAGGATGGTCCCCCCATATTCAGACAGGATACCACGTGTCCCGCCTTACTCATCGAGCTCACAGCATGTGTGCTTTTGTGTACGGGAGTATCACCCTGTACCCTGCGACTTTCCAGACGCTTCCACTAACACACAAACTGATTCAGGCTCTGGGCTGCTCCCCGTTCGCTCGCCGCTACTGGGGGAATCTCGGTTGATTTCTTTTCCTCGGGGTACTTAGATGTTTCAGTTCCCCCGGTTCGCCTTGCAGCACTATGTATTCATGCTGCAATGATGCACAGAGTGCACCGGGTTTCCCCATTCGGACATCGACGGCTGTAGCGGTTCATATCACCTTACCGTCGCTTTACGCAGATTAGCACGTCCTTCATCGCCTCTGACTGCCTGGGCATCCACCGTGTACGCTTAGTCGCTTAACCTCACAACCCACAGGCGTTTTACAACGCTGCGTGCTGCAAGCATTTGAGAGACTCGAACGCATCGCTGAGTCATTCCTTATTACGGAGGAATGACGCGCTGCGTCGTTTCAATTTTCAGCTTGTTCCGGATTGTTAAAGAGCAAATATCTCAAACGCGGCCCGGCTGCTTACGCAACCAAATCGGTTTTGAGATACTGTATGGAGACACCTTTCACCTGTCACCAAGCAGGTGGCGTCCCCTAGGGGATTCGAACCCCTGTTGCCGCCGTGAAAGGGCGGAGTCCTAACCGCTAGACGAAGGGGACACAAAAGTGTCACGACTTCGCAGCCGTCCTGCTCATTACTTTTTTATCAGACAATCTGTGTGGACACTGCGCGGGAAGGTATCTTCAGGTAAGGAGGTGATCCAACCGCAGGTTCCCCTACGGTTACCTTGTTACGACTTCACCCCAGTCATGAATCACAAAGTGGTAAGCGCCCTCCCGAAGGTTAAGCTACCTACTTCTTTTGCAACCCACTCCCATGGTGTGACGGGCGGTGTGTACAAGGCCCGGGAACGTATTCACCGTGGCATTCTGATCCACGATTACTAGCGATTCCGACTTCACGGAGTCGAGTTGCAGACTCCGATCCGGACTACGACGCACTTTGTGAGGTCCGCTTGCTCTCGCGAGGTCGCTTCTCTTTGTATGCGCCATTGTAGCACGTGTGTAGCCCTACTCGTAAGGGCCATGATGACTTGACGTCATCCCCACCTTCCTCCGGTTTATCACCGGCAGTCTCCTTTGAGTTCCCGACCGAATCGCTGGCAACAAAGGATAAGGGTTGCGCTCGTTGCGGGACTTAACCCAACATTTCACAACACGAGCTGACGACAGCCATGCAGCACCTGTCTCAGCGTTCCCGAAGGCACCAATCCATCTCTGGAAAGTTCGCTGGATGTCAAGAGTAGGTAAGGTTCTTCGCGTTGCATCGAATTAAACCACATGCTCCACCGCTTGTGCGGGCCCCCGTCAATTCATTTGAGTTTTAACCTTGCGGCCGTACTCCCCAGGCGGTCGACTTAACGCGTTAGCTCCGGAAGCCACTCCTCAAGGGAACAACCTCCAAGTCGACATCGTTTACGGCGTGGACTACCAGGGTATCTAATCCTGTTTGCTCCCCACGCTTTCGCACCTGAGCGTCAGTCTTTGTCCAGGGGGCCGCCTTCGCCACCGGTATTCCTCCAGATCTCTACGCATTTCACCGCTACACCTGGAATTCTACCCCCCTCTACAAGACTCAAGCCTGCCAGTTTCAAATGCAGTTCCCAGGTTAAGCCCGGGGATTTCACATCTGACTTAACAGACCGCCTGCGTGCGCTTTACGCCCAGTAATTCCGATTAACGCTTGCACCCTCCGTATTACCGCGGCTGCTGGCACGGAGTTAGCCGGTGCTTCTTCTGCGGGTAACGTCAATCGACAGGGTTATTAACCCCGTCGCCTTCCTCCCCGCTGAAAGTACTTTACAACCCGAAGGCCTTCTTCATACACGCGGCATGGCTGCATCAGGCTTGCGCCCATTGTGCAATATTCCCCACTGCTGCCTCCCGTAGGAGTCTGGACCGTGTCTCAGTTCCAGTGTGGCTGGTCATCCTCTCAGACCAGCTAGGGATCGTCGCCTAGGTGGGCCATTACCCCGCCTACTAGCTAATCCCATCTGGGTTCATCCGATAGTGAGAGGCCCGAAGGTCCCCCTCTTTGGTCTTGCGACGTTATGCGGTATTAGCCACCGTTTCCAGTGGTTATCCCCCTCTATCGGGCAGATCCCCAGACATTACTCACCCGTCCGCCACTCGTCACCCAAGAGCAAGCTCTCTGTGCTACCGTCCGACTTGCATGTGTTAGGCCTGCCGCCAGCGTTCAATCTGAGCCATGATCAAACTCTTCAATTTAAGTTTGATTTGCTTAAACAAGTTAAGCGGTGCTCATCTGTAAAACGTCATAATGAATTTCATTATGTGTTCACTCGTGAGGCTTGATATTTTTTACGTCCGGAGACGCTGATATCAATCCTGCGAGTGCCCACACAGATTGTCTGATAAATTGTTAAAGAGCAGTGCGAACAGTGCGTTAGCGTCCTGTCGCGAGGTGGCGTATATTACGCTTTCCTCCTGCAGAGTCAACCTCTTTCTCAGAAGTTTTTCTCCGGCGGCGCAGTCTCCTGTGCCTCTCAACCCGTTTCCCGTTGCCGGTGTTCCGTGTCGATGGAGGCGCATTATAGGGAGTTTCCGCGGGCTGACAAGCGTTTCTTTGAATTAATTTGCTGAGCGCATCTTTTTTAAACGAACGGCTTAAAAAGAGACGTTTCATGAAGGAATAACGCACAAAAATCGCCATTAAACGTTGTAAAGAGACCTGCCGTTGCTTAATGCGGGTGCTATTATTTTGCTTCTTCTCGCAGGATAACCCCAGGAAGGACACTCAATGATAAAATCCGCGCGCAGCATGGCTGGTTTGCCATGGATAGCTGCCATGGCCTTTTTCATGCAGTCACTCGACGCCACCATACTGAATACAGCCCTGCCCGCTATCGCCACCAGCCTCGACCGTTCTCCTCTGGCCATGCAATCCGCCGTCATCAGTTACACCCTGACTGTCGCTATGTTGATTCCGGTCAGCGGCTGGCTCGCCGATCGCTACGGCACGCGCAAGGTGTTTATCGTTGCCGTTTCGCTGTTCACCCTCGGCTCGCTGGCTTGTGCACTTTCTCCCACACTCCAGGTACTGGTCATCTCGCGCATCATACAGGGCGTCGGTGGTGCAATGATGATGCCGGTCGCGCGGCTGGCGCTGTTACGCGCCTATCCGCGCAGTGAGCTGTTGCCGGTGCTCAACTTTGTCACCATGCCGGGATTAGTTGGCCCGATACTGGGTCCAATGCTGGGCGGGGTGCTGGTGACCTACGCGACCTGGCACTGGATCTTCCTGATTAATATCCCGATTGGCATTCTCGGCATTATCTACGCACGCAAATATATGCCGGACTTCACCACGCCGAAGCGCCGCTTCGACTTTTTCGGCTTCTTATTGTTTGGGGCCGGACTGGTGATGATCTCGATTGGGATTGAGCTGTTTGGCGAGCGGATTGTTTCCGCCTGGCTGGCGGGCGGGATATTACTCAGCGGGATTGTGCTTTTGCTTCTTTATATAGTGCATGCCCGAAATCACCCTTCGCCACTGATCAATCTGCCGATGTTTAAAACCCGGACGTTCTCAGTGGGCATCGGTGGCAACATCGCGTCACGTCTTGGCACCGGCTGTGTGCCCTTTTTGATGCCGCTCATGTTGCAGGTCGGCTTTGGTTATTCAGCGATTATCGCGGGCTGCATGATGGCACCCATCGCCATTGGTTCAATACTGGCGAAGTCGACTGTGACGCAACTGCTGCGCTGGCTGGGTTACCGCCGCCTGCTGGTTGGCATTACCGCCATTATTGGCATTCTGATCGCCAGCTTCTCTCTGCAGTCGCCCGCTGAAAGCATCATTGTGCTATTACTTCCGCTGTTTATTCTCGGCATGGCCATGTCTACGCAGTTTACCGCCATGAATACCATCACCCTGGCCGATCTGAATGATGATAACGCCAGCGGCGGTAACAGCGTGCTGGCCGTGACTCAGCAGCTAGCAATCAGTTTTGGTGTGGCCGTCAGCGCCGCGGTGCTGCGCTTCTACCAGGAGTTTGAAACCAGCACCATTTCACAGTTCCACGCCACGTTTCTGACCATGGGCGTGGTAACAGTACTGTCGGCGCTGACCTTTATGCTGCTGAAAAACGGTGATGGTCGTAATCTGATCAGTAATCGCGACAAAAAGAAAAAGCGCTAAACCGATCCACGCACCACCAGTTCCGGCGTCAGCACCAGCGTTTGCTGACTGGCGTCGGGATTGCTGAGACGATGGAGCAGGGTGTCTATTGCCAGTTCACCCAGCGCATCTTTCGGCTGATGAATGGTACTCAGTGGCGGAGTGAGATAGCGCGCCAGTTCGATATCGTCATATCCCATTACCGCCATCTGCTGCGGAACCTGCATGCCGGCCTGATAGAGTGCGTGATAAACGCCCACCGCCATGGCATCGTTGCTGGTGAAAACCGCTTCCGGCGGCGTTTCCAGCGCCAGCAGTTCGACCATCCCGTTGTAGCCTCCCTGGAATTCAAAGTCACCATTCACCACATAGCCGGGCAGAATCGCCAGGCCACTCTTTGTCATGGCGTTGCGATAACCTTCCAGACGCATACGAGCCGGGGTTTTGTCCTGTGGACCGGCGATACAGGCGATGCGGGTATAACCACTGTCGATAAGATGCTGAGTCGCCATCTCCCCGCCCAGCAGCGCGTTATCCTGAATAATGTCACCACGGCCTTCAAACGGCGCCCAGTCCATCATAACGGCAGGTATAGAGGGATAACGGTTCAGAATGTCGGCCGAGGGCAGGTGGCTTTCCGTACACATGATCAATAAACCGTCGACGCGCTTCTGCATCAGCGTTTCCAGGCTGCGGTTCATCCGCTCTTCATCGCCTGCCGTGTTACAGAGAATCAGGCTGTAGCCACGCTGATAGCAGCTCTCCTCCACGCCCCGCACCACTTCGGCATAAAATGGGTTACTACTGGTGGTCAGCAACATACCGATCGTGTGCGTCTGATTGATTTTCAGACTGCGCGCCAGCGCAGAGGGGGCGTAGTTCAGATGGCGGATGGCCTGCTCAACTTTTTCGCGCACGCCTTCACTAACAAAACGATTGTTATTGATAACGTGCGAGACAGTGGAGGTAGAGACGCCCGCCAGGCGAGCGACATCTTTCATGGTGCTCAAATGCTTAGCCCTGCTGCTGCAAAAATTCATCGATCTCGGCGCGCCACGGCACGGAGGGCTGCGCACCCGAGCGCGTAACGGCGATAGCAGCGGCGGCATGGGCAAACCGCACCGCGTCATACATCGTTTTCTGCTCCAGCCGCGCGGTAATAAAGGCGCCATTAAAGGTGTCGCCCGCCGCGATGGTGTCGATAGCTTTAACGCTGAAGCCAGCAATACGCTGACCTTCTCCCTGCTCGCTCAGCCAGACACCGCGGCGACCCAGAGTAATCAGTACCGTGCCGATACCTTTCGCATGCAGTACTGCCGCAGCACGGGCGGCATCTTCATCGTTGCTGACCGCAATGCCGGTCAGACTCTCGGCTTCAGTTTCATTCGGGGTAATAATGTCGATCAACGCCAGCAGTTCATCTGAAAGCTGGGTGGCGGGTGCAGGATTGAGAATAACCTGCGTCTGATGCTGTCGGGCAAGCGTCGCGGCGGCCAGCACACTTTCCAGCGGTGATTCCAGCTGCATCAATAGTGCATTGGCGTCGGCGATAACCTGCTGATGGCGTGTCACGCAGGCGGGTGTTAACGCCGCGTTTGCACCGGAGTAAATGCCGATATTGTTCTCACCGTCGCCATTGACGAAAATCATCGCCACACCGGTCGACTCACCCTCAACCACTTCGACCGGCGTAGTATCAATATTGTCCCGGGCCAGTTGCTGACGAACACGTTCACCAATGTCGTCAGCGCCCACACAGGCGATAAATGCGATATCGGCACCAGCACGACCGGCGGCGACAGCCTGATTCGCACCCTTACCGCCAAACGCAATCTGATAATTCTGCCCGATCACCGTTTCACCGGGACGAGGAAAGTGCGCCAGATTAAGGATGTGGTCAGCGTTAATGCTGCCAAGAACGGCCAGTTTTGCGTTTTTGCTCATTAGGGGAGTCCGGAATAAGTGCGCCACCAGGAGGGTGGCGCAGTGCCCTGCTTTTCTTTGAGTTATTGAGTGACCAGCTTCAGGTCGACCGGGTTGATCGCCTTCACTTTTTCACCCTTCAGCACTTTATCAGCGGTATCTACGCCGATCATGCCAATTTTGTCTGGCATCTGTGCCACGGTCGCAGACAGTTTGCCACCTTCTACCGCTTTAACGCCATCGGCAGTACCGTCAAAACCAACGACGATCACACCGGTTTTACCGGCGGTCTGCAGCGCACGCAGTGCACCCAGCGCCATTTCGTCGTTCTGAGCGAATACGGCCTGAACGTCCGGGTGTGCCTGAAGCAGGTTCTGCATGACGTTCAGACCTTTGGTACGGTCAAAATCGGCAGGCTGGCTGGCGAGGATCTGGAATTTGTGCGCATCAGCGGCCTGTTTGAAGCCTTCGCCACGCTCACGGGCGGCAGAAGTCCCGGCAATGCCCTGTAGTTCAATAATTCTGGCGTTTTCGCCGACCTTTTTGGCGATGAAGTCGCCGGCCATTTTACCGCCGAAACGGTTATCGGAAGCGACGTGGCTGACAACGGTACCCTGTGCCGCAACGCGATCCAGCGTGATAACCGGGATGTTCGCCTGGTTAGCCATCTTCACCGCATTGCCCACAGCATCAGAGTCGGTTGGGTTGATCAGCAGCAGTTTGGTGCCGCGAACCGTCAGATCCTGCACGTTAGCCAGCTCTTTAGCCGGGTTGTTCTGTGAATCCAGCACCACCAGGTTGTAGCCCAGTTTGTCCGCTTCTTTCTGCGCACCCTCTTTCAGCGAAACAAAGAACGGGTTGTTCAGGGTTGAAACCACCAGCGCGATAGTATCTTTGGCCATAGCGCTGGTACTGAGCGTTGCGCCAAGGATCACGGCCAGTGCGGTTAACTTTTTCATCATGTCATCCTGTGTAAGGTCAGAGTTATTTACTGCTTTTATTATCTACCAGCACCGCCAGCAGGATTACTACCGCCTTAACGATCATCTGGTAGTACGAAGAGACGCCCATCAGGTTCAGGCCGTTGTTCAGGAAGCCGAGGATCAGTGCGCCAATCAGGGTGCCGAAAATACGCCCTTTACCGCCTGCCAGGCTGGTTCCGCCCAGCACGACCGCAGCAATCGCATCCAGCTCATAGCCGGTGCCCGCTGTCGGCTGTGCCGAAGAAAGACGCGCCACTTCAATGGTGCCTGCCAGCGCCGCCAGCATGCCACTCAGGGAATAGACGATGATTTTGACGCGATTCACATTGATGCCGGAGAGACGCGTTGCCGCTTCATTACCGCCAAGCGCATAGATATAGCGACCCAGACGGGTGTGCTGCAGCATGTACCAGGCAGCAATAAAGACCAGCGCCATCAGCCAGACCGGCGCAGGGATACCCAGCGGACGACCAATACCAAACCAGCCCAGCAGATCGGCATTGGCATTAAAACCCGTGTTAACCGGACTGCCGTCGGTGTAGACCATGGTGACACCGCGCAGCAGCAGCATCATGACCAGCGTGGCGATAAACGCCTGCACCTTGCCGCGCGCCACAATGGTGCCGGTCAGGGCACCGATTGCCGCTCCCAGCGCCAGCGACGCCGCCACCGCGACCAGGGCATTCACCTCCATGCCCACCAGCGATGCACCCACCGCGCCCGTCAGGGCCAGCAGCGATCCCACAGAGAGATCGATACCAGAAGTGAGGATCACCAGCGTCATCCCGACCGCCATAATGGCGTTAACCGAGGTCTGCTGCAGAATGTTGAACAGGTTCGCCACGGTAAAGAAGTTCGGGCTCTGGCTGGCCACCACAGCGATCAGCACCATCAGCGCAATCAGCGACTTCTGTTCCAGTAGCCAGCTTTTGCTAAACCAGCGACGGCTGGCAGGTAAAGTTTGGGTCGTCATACCACTAAATCCTCGCTGTGTTGCTTGCCTACGGCGGCTGCCATCAGGCTCTCCTGAGTGGCTTCTTCTCGGGTAAATTCGCCGCTGATACGGCCTTCATGCATCACCAGAATCCGATCGCTCATGCCCAGCACTTCCGGCATTTCCGAGGAGACCAGAATGATGCTCAGCCCTTCGGCTTTAAACTGGTTAATCAGTTGATAGATCTCTTTCTTCGCGCCGACATCCACACCGCGTGTCGGTTCGTCCAGAATCAGTACGTTAGGCCGGGTCATCAGACCGCGGGCAATCGCCACTTTCTGCTGGTTGCCGCCCGAAAGCAGACCAATGGGCTGCTCCATTGAAGGCGTTTTAACGTTAAACAGCCGGATAAAATCGCCCACCGCCAGCTGCTCTGCCGCATGTTTCAGCGTGCCGCTGCCGTGACTGAAATAGCCTAACGCTGTCAGCGACATGTTCTCTTTAACTGACATGCCCAACACCAGGCCATCGCGCTTACGATCTTCGGAGATATAGACGATGCCGTTAGCCAGCCCATCCTGCGGTGAGCGCGTCACTACTTCCCGACCATTGAGCCACAGTGTGCCCTCGCGACGCGGCAGGGCGCCGTAAAGCACCTTCATCAGTTCGGTACGTCCCGCGCCCATCAGGCCGGAAACGCCGAGGATTTCACCTTTACGCAGGCTGAAACTGACGTTATCCACGCCCGGTCCGCTGACGTTCTCCACTTTCAGCCGCACGTCGCCTGGTGCCTGATCAATATGGGGATATTGATCTTCCAGCTTACGGCCGACCATCATTTCGATCAGGCTCTCTTCCGTCAGCTCGCTGACCGGGCGTTCAGCAATAAACTGACCGTCGCGGAACACCGTGACGTCATCGCAGATCTCAAAGATCTCTTTCATGCGATGCGAGATATAGACGATGCCGCAGCCCTGCGCTTTCAGTTCGTTGATCACCCGGAACAGCGACAGCGTTTCGGTATCAGTCAGCGCATCGGTCGGCTCATCCATGATGATCACCTGCGACTCAAAGCTCAGGACTTTGGCGATTTCGACCATCTGCTGATCGCCAATCGACAAATCCCCCACCAGCTTGTGGCTGTTGAAGCGCAGATTAAGCCGTTTAAGCAGCGCATCGGCTTCGGCATACATACGCGGCCACTGGATACGGCCAAAACGGCTGACATATTCGCGGCCGAGGAAAATATTCTCCGCCACGGTTAACTGAGGGATCAGGTTCAGTTCCTGATGAATGATGCCAATACCCGCTTCCTGAGACGCTTTCGGCCCACTGAAACGGGTCTCTTTGCCCAGCCAGCGCAGCGTACCGGTATCATATTGATAGATGCCGGTCAGCACTTTCATCATCGTGGACTTGCCTGCGCCGTTCTCGCCCACCAGCGCCATCACGCGTCCTGCCCGGACATTCAGCGACGCCCCCTTGAGGGCTTTCACACCCGGAAAGGATTTTTCAATGCCGTCGAGTTGCAGTAAAGGTTGCATAGCGGCCTCAGAAGGTCACACCGGCGCTGAGGATGACATTCGCAAACGGAGAGCACTCTCCGCTGCGAATGACCGCCTGACTACGCTGCGTTTGTTGTTTGAATTGTTCATGACTGGTGTAGCTGATGGTGATGATATTCCCCTGGTGCTGTTGCAAGGCTTCGAGCACGGCGACAAGCGCGCTATGAAGTTGCGGATTATGCTGCTTAATCTCTTCCGCGATCAGGGCGCTCTCTACCTGCATCTCCAGTACGACAGCATTAACCACCTGCATAAAATCAGGCGTACCCGGCGTGAGCGCTAAATCGATGCGCTGCGGTCCGGCCGGAATCGGCAAGCCTGCATCAGCAATCGTCAGCGTATCCGTGTGTCCCAGGCGGGCAATCACATGAGAGAGTTCAGCGTTTAACAAGCGACCTTTTTTCATCTTTTCACTCCACAGCGAAACGTTTCGCTGTCAGGAGTGTATGAAAAGCCGCCATCAACTCAACCGGCAAAGAAGAAATCTGTGATCGTTATCGAAACGTTTCGCTCACGCGGGGAGAAATTTGTATTAAGTCAGGGAACGGGCAGAAAAAAGGGCCGCGAATGCGGCCCCGGAGGAGAGGATTAAGGCAGTTTCTTAACCTGCTTAACGTCCATCTCAATGCTGTTGAAATCTTTATCCAGTTCACCCGTCAGCTCAACGTTGTCTTTAGGTGAGATAGTCTGGCCGTTCCAGTGCTTGTGGTCGATTTCGACTTTCATGGTGCCGGTCTGGTCGCGGAACAGATAATCTTCGTTGCCGATCTGTTTCTCCAGCTTACCGCGCACGGTGACCCAGCTGTCATCTTTCATCTCTTCAGCCTGCTTTACGGTCACCACACTGGTGTGATCGGCACTGAAACCGCCCTGACCGGCTGCTGCCTGCGTCTGTGCGGCTGGCGCACTGGGATCAACAAATCCACCCTGCTGTGCAGCGAAAACCGGGGCAGAAGCCAGCATTACGACGGCCAGAATTGCAGCGTGTTTTTTCATTTTGTCACCTCTTTTCCATGATGTGGTTCGTCTTGTTGAGCTTAGTTGACCATAAAGTTCTTAACAGCTTCTTAAGAGGCAAAAATAAGCTATTTTCGCCGAAATCAGCTGTACAAGCAGGAAGTTGCTTCGTATAAAGCGCTATCGGAACAGGGAGACGTGATGCGTATTTTACTGATTGAAGATGATCGTTTAATTGGCGACGGTATCAAGGCGGGGCTGAGTAAACTGGGCTTCAGCGTTGACTGGTTTACCTCTGGTGAGACGGGGTTTAACGCGCTGGAGGCCGCGCCCTGGGATGCGGTGATCCTGGACCTCTCACTGCCCGAGCGGGATGGGCTCGATATTCTGCGGCAGTGGCGACAGCAGGGGAAAGATGTACCGGTACTGATACTGACCGCCCGCGATGCGCTCGATCAGCGGGTCGAAGGCCTGCAACTGGGAGCCGACGACTATCTGTGTAAACCCTTTGCCTTAACTGAAGTGGCTGCTCGCTTACAGGCGCTGATCCGCCGCCGTCATGGCCAGCTGCAGCCCGAACTCCGGCACGGTAATGTGGTGCTGATCCCCGGCAGCCACAGTGTGATGCGCGAAGGTGAGGCGATTGCGCTGAAAAGCCGTGAACTGGCGCTGCTGGAACTGTTTATGCGAAACCCTGGCCGGGTGCTGACACGCAGCCAGCTGGAGGAGAAGCTCTACAACTGGGACGCCGATGTCTCCAGCAATGCGGTAGAAGTTCACATTCATCATCTGCGTAAAAAACTGGGCAGCCAGTTTATCCGCACGCTGCACGGCGTCGGTTATACCCTGGGAGCGGCTGAATGCGATCAATGAGCCTGTTTCTGCGGCTGGGTATCGGTTTTGTGCTGCTGCTCGGGATCTGCTGGGCCAGCGCCAGCCTGAGTGCCTGGCATCAGACACGTGAAACCCTTGATGAGCTCTTCGATACCCAGCAAATGCTGCTGGCCAAGCGTCTGCTGACGCTGGATTTCTCCTCACTGGACAACGCCACTCTACCCAGAACCAAAGAGATACTGCGCCACCATCGCGGCGATCAGGATGACGACGCCCTGGCCTTTGCCGTCTTCACGCGTGACGGCAGGCAGGTGATGAATGATGGTGACAATGGCCGCTACCTGCCGTTTGAGGCGGAGTATCAGGGATTTCATGAGGGCCAGCTTACCAATGATGACGATCGCTGGCGGTTTGTCTGGCTGACTACGCCCGACCAGCAGTTCCGGGTGGTAGTGGGTCAGGAGTCCGAATACCGTGACGACATGACGCGGGATCTGATGAAAGCCAGCATGCTGCCCTGGCTGATCGCGCTGCCCTTTATGTTGCTGCTACTGATCGGTCTGGTCTGGTCTGAACTGCGCCCACTGAAGACGCTGGCACAGCAGCTGGCGCAGCGCGCGCCCGATGATGATACGCCGCTGCAGGCAGACCGCGTGCCAAAAGAGGTGCAACCGCTGATGGTCGCGCTCAACGGTCTGTTCAGCCGCATCAGCGCAATGATGCAGCGTGAACGGCGCTTTACCTCTGATGCCGCACATGAGCTGCGCAGTCCGCTGGCCGCGCTGCAGGTGCAAAGCGAGGTGATCCAGCTGACTGCAGATGATGAAGTGATGCGAATCCATGCGCTGCAGCAACTGGATGCCGGCATTATCCGCGCAACCCGGCTGGTGGATCAGCTGCTGACACTCTCACGGGTTGAAGCAGATGATGCACGCAGCGCCTTCGAAACGGTGGCGCTGAAACGCACGGTCCAGGAGACGCTGGCTGCACAGCTGCCGCTGGCGGATAAAACGGGTGTCACGCTGCGGCTGCATGCTGACGCCGATCCGCAGATTCAGGGGCATCCGCTGTTACTGTCACTGCTGGTGCGTAATCTGCTGGATAATGCCATTCGCTATACGCCAGCGGGCAGCGAAGTTGATGTGCGGCTTCAGGCGAATAGCCTGTCGGTAGAGGATAACGGCGAAGGTCTGAGTGCAGCCGATCTGCAACGGCTTGGTGAACGTTTCTGGCGACCGCCAGGTCAGGAGAAGAGCGGAAGCGGGCTGGGATTATCGATAGTCCGCAATATCGCCCAGTTGCACGGGATGCAGGTCAGCTTCAGCCAGCGCTCAGGCGGCGGATTATGCGTTACGCTGCGCTGGTCAGCGCCCACCCCGTAAGGCGGGCGCTGCAGATCAAATTTCGACCTGGGTGCCCAGCTCAATCACCCGGTTTGGCGGGATCTCAAACTGGTCTGGCGCGCGGAGCGCATTGCGCTGCAGCGCCAGGAAGAGTTTGCCACGCAGGCGCAGATACCACGGCCGTTTGCCGATAATCAGCGACTCATGCGACATGAAGAAGGATGTCTCCATCATGCGGCAGTTGAGCCCTTCCAGCCCGCAACGGTGGAAAATCTCCTCAACGTTTGGCGTTTCGCGCCAGCCGTAGCTGGCCACCACCCGCCAGAAGGTGGGCGACAGCTGCTCAATCGTCACGCGACGCACGTTGTGCACGTAAGGCGCATCTTCCGTCCGCAACGTCAGCAGCACCACCCGCTCATGCAACACTTTGTTGTGCTTAAGGTTATGCAGCATGGCAAACGGAATCACATTCAGTGCACGCGACATATAGACCGCCGTGCCCGGCACGCGAACCGGCGGCGATTTCTCCAGTGACGCGATCATCGCCTCCAGGGAGTTGCCATGCTCGTGCATGCGGCGCAGCAGGCGGAAACGTTCGCTTTTCCACGTCGTCATAATGATAAACATCACCAGGCCTAGACAGAGCGGCAGCCAGCCACCAGAGAATATTTTCACCAGGTTGGCGGTAAACAGCGGCACGTCGATACAGAGCATCAGTACCAGGATGACGGCAACCGCCAGCTTATTCCAGTGCCAGTTTTTAACCGCCACGGTACAGGAGAGCATCGCGGTCAGCACCATGGTGCCGGTAACAGCTATGCCGTAGGCCGCAGCCAGATTACTTGAATGCTCAAAGCTGATAATCACAATCAGCACGGCGAAGTAGAGTACCCAGTTAATCACCGGAATATAGATCTGGCCCGATTCGCGCTCAGAGGTGTGGATGATACGCATCCCCGGCAGATAGCCCAGTCGCACCGCCTGACGCGTCAGCGAGAAGACGCCGGAGATCACCGCCTGTGAGGCAATCACCGTGGCCAGCGTCGCCAGAATCAGCATCGGGATCAGCGCCCAGTCCGGCGCCAGCAGGAAGAAGGGGTTTTTAATCGCTTTGGGATCGCTGAGTAACAGCGCGCCCTGACCAAAGTAGTTCAGGACCAGCGACGGCAGCACCACCGAGAACCAGGCCAGTCGGATCGGCACTTTACCGAAGTGACCCATATCGGCATACAGCGCTTCAACCCCGGTAATCGCCAGCACCACCGCGCCCAGCGCGAAGAATGAGACAGATTTATAGTGCAGGAAGAACTCGACCGCATAGGCGGGGTTCAGCGCATGCAGCACTTCCGGGTTTTTCATGATGCCACTGACCCCCAGGATCGCCAGCACCAGGAACCACACCAGCATCACCGGCGCGAAGAGTTTTCCCACCATGCCGGTGCCATGTTTCTGAATCGCAAACAGCAGCGTCAGCACCGCAATCGACATCGGCACAATAAAGGGATCCAGCGACGGCGCTGCAATCTCCAGGCCTTCAATGGCTGACATCACCGAAATGGCCGGCGTGATGACCACTTCCCCATAGAAGAAGCTGCCGCCAATCAGGCCCATGATCACCAGCACTGCCGTGGCGCGTGCACCCGTATGGCGGCCCGCCAGCGACATCAGTGTCAGAATACCGCCTTCACCGGCATTGTCGGCACGCATCACATAGCTGATGTACTTCAGTGATACCACCAGCACCAGCAGCCAGAAAATCAGCGACAAAAAGCCAAACACCGCTTCCCGCTCAACGCCGAAGCCAAACTGTCCGGAGAGACATTCACGTAAGGTATACAGCGGACTGGTGCCGATATCCCCGTAAACAACACCAATAGCGGCCAGCGTTAATCCGCGAAGTGACTGCTTATTATCCGAGCTCATAGAGTTATCTTTTGTTGGAGTCTAAGAGGCGCAAAAAACCCCTCGCTCAGGCCATCAAAAAGCGCACAGTATGCACGGTTTGCCGAAAATTCCTATACCCGCTTCGCCTGTCTGTCAGGGTAACAGGGTGGTTTCAGGCATTAAAGCGTCAATCAGCGCCGCTTTCAAAGCAGGCAAACCTTATGAAACAAAAAAGCTGACAGCTATCAACGCTTTCACGCATGATGATCTATAGAGTAAGGCGCTTGCTGAAGCGCGGCGGCCCGACGATCGTAAGGACATTGAAGTGATTATGGCTCAACCCCATCTTTTGGCAGAAAGAATTTCTCGCCTTAGCAATGCGTTAGAAAAAGGATTGTATGAGCGACATCATGCCATCCGCCTTTGCCTGCTGGCAGCGCTGAGCGGTGAAAGCGTATTCCTGCTGGGACCGCCCGGCATCGCCAAGAGCCTGATTGCCCGCCGCCTGAAATATGCCTTTCAGCACGCCCGCGCCTTTGAGTATCTGATGACCCGTTTCTCCACACCGGAAGAGGTGTTTGGCCCGCTATCCATTCAGGCACTGAAGGATGAAGGGCGCTATCAGCGCCTCACTAAAGGTTATCTGCCCGACGCGGAGATTGTTTTTCTGGATGAGATCTGGAAAGCCGGCCCGGCGATTCTGAATACCCTGCTGACCGCTATCAACGAACGCCGCTTCCGCAATGGCGACAGTGAAGAGGCCATTCCGATGCGTCTGCTGGTCACCGCCTCCAATGAAATGCCGGAAGCGGACAGCGGCCTTGAAGCGCTCTATGATCGGATGCTGATCCGCCTGTGGCTGGATAATGTGCATGAGAAGCAGAACTTTCGCAGCATGCTGACCCATCAGCAGGATGAGCACACCAATCCGGTCGCGGAATCCCTGCGCATCAGTGATGAGGAGTATGCGCAGTGGCAGCTCGGCATCAGTCAGGTCAGCCTTCCGGATGCGGTGTTCGAGCTGATTTATCAGCTGCGCCAGCAACTGGAAAGCCAGCCCGCCGCGCCCTATATTTCCGATCGTCGCTGGAAAAAAGCGATTCATCTGCTGCAGGCCAGCGCCTTTTACAGTGGCCGCAGCGCCATTGCGCCGATAGACCTGATCTTGCTGAAAGATTGCCTCTGGCACGACGTCGCGTCCATGCAACTGCTGGAGCGTGAAATCGATCAGCTGATGACGCAGCACGCCTGGCAGCAGCAGCCGATGCTGCTGAAACTGCATCAGATAAAAGCGCGTCGCATGGCTCTGCAGCAGCAACAGAGCATCGCACAGGCGATCACCCTGGAAAAACACAGTGGGATGTTCAGTCGCAAACCCCATTACGATCTGCCGGAAACCTTCACTGATGAGCAACTGACGCTGATGCTGCAAAAGCCGCTGATGCTGCATGACATGCAGGTGACACATCTGGTTATCGCGCGTGATGCACTGAATCAGTGGCTGCAGAAAGGGGGCGAGGTTCGCGGCAAGCTCAATGGGATTGGCTTTGCGCAGAGTCTGGATTTACAGGTGGATGCGCAGCACTGCCTGGCTATCCGTGATGTCAGCCTGCAATCGTCGCGTCTGACACTGCCTGGCGTCAGCAACAGCGAGCCACTGCCCGGTGAGATCACCGAAGCGCTGGATGCACTGGAGAGTGAACTGCGGTCGCAGCGTCATCTGTTCAGCCAGCACCAGCGCTGCCTGTTTATCAGTGATGACTGGCTGGCGCGGGTTGAAACCAGCCTGCAGGATGTGGCGGAACAGCTGAAACAGGCGCGTAAATGATCCCACTGGAGACGCTCAGCACACTGCTCTCCGTGGGTGAAACCGAACTGATTGAAGAGCTGATTATTGCCCTGCTGGCGTCTCCACAGCTGGCGCTGTTTTTTGAAAAGTTTCCCGGGCTGAAAAAAGCGCTGTTGCGCGATGTGCCACGCTGGCGAGCGGAGATCAACGCTGAACTCAAAACCACGCCGGTTCCGGCCACGCTGGCCGAAGAGTTTCAGCTGTTCCAGCGGGTACAACTCCTCAGCGATCGTGAATTCAGCCACCAGCTGAATGCCACACTTCAGGCGCTTGAAAGCCTGCCTTCCCCTTTTCTGGATGAAGCCAACCGGCTGCTGCAGCACACCGATATCAGCCATCTCAGCAGCGCGCAGCACCAGCTTTTTCTACAGCGCTGGCGGCTGAGCCTGACCTTACAGACCCTGACGCTGAATCAGGCGTTGCTGGAGCAGCAGCGCGAACGCCTGCTGGCGGAACTGCAGCAGCGTATGGCGCTGAGCGGTCAGCTGGCACCGATTCTCGGCGACGATGACGAAGCCGCCGCTGGCCGGCTGTGGGACATGAGCAAAGCGTCACTGCAGCCTGGCGACTATCAGCTGATGCTGCAATATGGCGACTTTCTGGCGCAGCAACCGGAGCTGCTGAAGCTGGCCCAGCAGCTGGGTCGCAGCCGCGAGGCAAAATCGGTGCCGTCGCAGGATGCCCCTATGGAGGCCTTTCACCATATGGTGCAGGAACCTGCGGCCGTGCCGGAGGAGGTCAGCGGCATTCACCAGAGCGATGACGTGCTGCGTCTGCTGCCGCCGGAATTAGCTGCGCTGAGTATCAGTGAACTGGAGCTGGAGTTTTACCGGCGGCTGGTAGAGAAACGGCTGCTGACCTACAAGCTGCAGGGCGATGCCTGGCATGAAAAGGTCACGATGCGTCCGGCCAGCCACCAGCAGCATGAAGAGCAGCCACGCGGGCCTTTCATCGTCTGCGTCGATACCTCGGGTTCGATGGGTGGCTTCAATGAGCGCTGCGCCAAAGCGTTTTGTCTGGCGCTGCTAAAAGTCGCGCTGGCCGATCGCCGTCGCTGCTACATCATGCTGTTTGCGCATGAGGTGATCGGCTATGAACTGACCGGTGATGACGGGCTGGAACAGGCGATTCGCTTTCTCAGTCAGCGCTTTCGCGGCGGCACCGATCTGGCAGCCTGCCTCTCTTCCGTTGTGACCCGTATGGAAGGCGTCCTGTGGCAGGAAGCCGATGCGGTGATCGTCTCCGATTTTATTGCCCAGCGTCTGCCGGAAGAGGTGATCGGGACCATTAAAACGCGTCAGCGAAATAATCAGCAACGTTTTCACGCCGTGGCTATGTCGGCCCACGGGAAACCAGGCATTCTGCGCATCTTCGACCATATCTGGCGTTTCGATACCGGCATGAAAAGCCGTCTGCTGCGTCACTGGCGGCGTTAAGTCATCGGGCAGAAATGCATATTTGCTATAGTAAATTACCGTTTCACTTACTCAGCAATCTGGAGCTTCCTGTGACGCTTGCTCAACCTCATCGCGATCTGCCTGCACCGACGCGAACGCTACTGCTCTCCGGCCATAACATTGAACAAAAACGTGCCGAATTGCTGGCCTATTTCCACCAGACCTGGGAACAGTATGAAAGTCTGTTTACCTGTCTGGTCGATCCCAGGGCCTGGTTTACCAAAGCCATTCCGCTGCGCCATCCTTTAATCTTCTATTTTGGCCACACCGCCACCTTCTACATTAATAAGCTGATGGCCGGACGCCTTATCGATGCGCGTCTGGACGATCGTATCGAAGCGATGATGGCGATTGGTGTGGATGAAATGAGCTGGGACGATCTCAACGACAGCCACTATGACTGGCCCACCATTGAAGAAGTCCGCGAATACCGCGGGCGCGTTAAAGCGCTGGTCAGCGATCTCATCCAGACCCTGCCGCTGACTCTGCCGATCACCTGGGAGAGTCCGGCCTGGGTGATCCTGATGGGTATTGAGCATGAGCGTATTCATCTGGAAACCTCCAGCGTACTGATACGCCAGTTACCGGTCGGGTGGGTGAAACCCCAGCCCGCGTGGGCGGTCTGCCCGATGGCGCGCCACCAGCGCGAGGCTGTTCCGGCCAATACCCTGCTGCCGATGCCCGGCGGCACCGTCACGTTGGGTAAAACCGACGATACCTATGGCTGGGATGTCGAATATGGCCGCCAGCAGATCGCGCTGCAGCCGTTCCAGGCGAGCAAAATGCTGGTCAGCAACGCGGAATTCCTGGCCTTCGTTGAGGCGGGGGGGTATCAGGACGCTCGCTGGTGGGATGACGAAGGCTGGGGCTGGTGTCAGTTTGCTAAAGCGGAGATGCCCACCTTCTGGGTCGGCACGCCTGCGATGCCCGATCAGCTTAAACTGCGTCTGATGTGTGAAGAAGTCGCGATGCCGTGGGACTGGCCTGCCGAGGTTAACCAGCTGGAAGCGGCGGCCTTCTGCCGCTGGAAAGCGGATCAGACGGGTATGAGCCTTCAGCTTCCCTGTGAGGCGGAGTGGGCTCAGCTGCGCGAACAGGTCGCGGGCGATCAGCCGGATTGGGATCGGGCACCGGGCAACATTAATCTGGCGTACTGGGCTTCCTCTTCACCGGTCGATCTCTTCGCCCAAGGTGACTTCTTCGATATCGTCGGTAACGTCTGGCAGTGGACGACCACGCCGACCAACGGCTTTGAAGGTTTTAAAGTCCACCCGCTTTATGATGATTTCTCTACCCCGACCTTTGATGGCAAACATTCGCTGATCAAAGGCGGTAGCTGGATATCGACCGGCAACGAAGCGCTGAAATCGGCACGCTATGCGTTCCGCCGCCACTTCTTCCAGCATGCCGGTTTCCGCTACGTGGTTTCCAGCCATCAGGAAACCATGGCGCTGAACCCGTATGAATCTGACGCCATGGTGTCACAATATCTCGATTTCCAGTATGGCCCGCGCTATTTCGGCGTAGATAACTATGCCGAAAGCCTGGTAAACCTGGCACTGAATTACACCACGGCACGCGGCGAGGCACTGGATATTGGCTGTGCCACCGGACGCGCCAGTTTTGAACTGGCCCGCCACTTTGAACGAGTCACCGGTATGGACTACTCGGCGCGCTTCATCGATGTGGCGCTTCAGCTGGCCAGCGGCGAAGACTTCCGTTATCTCCTGCCACAGGAAGGCGATCTGGTGGAGTATCGCCAGGTTCGCCTGAAAGATTTCGCGCTGGAGAGCGAACTGGCGCAGCGGATTCAGTTTGTTCAGGGCGACGCCTGTAACCTTAAGCCGCAACCCGCCCGTTACGATCTGGTACTCGCTTCCAACCTGATCGATCGCCTGCGTCAGCCCGCACGCTTCCTGCGGGATGTCACGCCGATGCTGCGTCAGGGCGGCATTCTGGTGCTCTCATCGCCCTATACCTGGCTGGAGGATTTCACGCCGAAGGAGAACTGGCTGGGCGGCGTGCGTGAAAACGGTGAGGCACTGACGACGCTGCAGGCACTGCAACGTCTGCTGGCGGCCGACTTCGACCTGGTCGATGAACCGCAGGATAAACCGTTTGTGATCCGAGAAACGGCCCGCAAGTTCCAGCACACGCTGGCGCAGGTCACCGTCTGGCGCAAACGCTAAGTGAACCGGCAGCGGCGCCCGTCGCTGCCGGGAGTTGCCTGAACCACTATTTTGCTGCACATTCATCCTTGTTTACTTAAGCAGACCAATAACGAGGATGGCCATGGCCGAACATCTGCAGCTCGATAACCTGGATCGCGGCATTCTGAATGCCCTGCTCGACAACGCGCGCACTGCTTACGCCGAGCTGGCAAAACAGTTTAACGTCAGCCCCGGCACCATTCATGTCCGCGTGGAGAAGATGAAGCAGGCGGGCATTATCCTGGGCACCCGGGTTGATATCGATCCGCGCCAGCTGGGGTTTGATGTCTGCTGTTTTATCGGCATTATCCTTAAGAGCGCGCGTGACTATCCGGCGGCGCTGAGCAAACTGGATGCGCTGGATGAAGTAGTTGAAGCCTGGTACACCACCGGCCACTACAGCATCTTTATTAAAGTGATGTGCCGGTCTATTGATGCCCTGCAACAGGTGCTGATCAACAAGATCCAGACCATAGATGAAATTCAGTCGACGGAAACGCTGATCTCACTGCAAAACCCGATCATGCGCACTATCAAGCCCTGATCCTTCTCCGCCTTGTGCATAATCTTATCCCTGACGAATGTGGCGGCTGACAACGGCTGCGTTCGCTTCTCTTAATCTATTAACCCTGTTGTCCACAGGTGGATCACCGCTTGATCACAGCGTACAATGCTCGCCTTAATGTCCGGGAGAGCAAGATGGCCGATATCACCTTAATCAGTGGCAGTACTCTGGGTAGCGCAGAGTATGTGGCTGAACATCTGGAAGAAAAACTACAGGAAGCGGGCTTCTCAACGCAGATGCTGCATGGCCCGGAGCTGGATGAAGTGCCACATGAGGGTATCTGGCTGGTGGTCTGTTCAACTCACGGTGCAGGCGATATTCCCGATAACCTGCTGCCGCTGTTCGAAGCCATCACGGAAAGCCAGCCCGATCTCTCGCAGGTCCGGTTTGGTGCCATCGGACTCGGCAATCATGAATATGATCTCTTTTGTGGCGCGATCCGCCAGATTGAAGCGCTGTTAATTGCTCAGGGTGCCCGCCAGATCGGCGATCGTCTGGAGATTGACGTGCTGGAGCATGAGATCCCTGAAGATCCCGCGGAAGCCTGGCTGGAAAGCTGGAAAAAGGCGATCTGAAGGGGGCTGGGGATCGCGAAATAGTGACGATCCCCAGTGAAAGATGCTGATTTTATCCTTTTCCGCTCGTTTATTTTGTGGATAACTACCCTCTTTTACTGCGTATAACTGGTAGTTATCCAAAGAACAACCGTAGAATGATTTTTGAGCTGTGGATAACATGCCATTTTGATCCCAGCTTATACGGATCAGGATCACCGATCACTAACAGGTAGTGATCCTCTTCATCCTGTTGTTTCTGCTGTGCTTCTGGCACATATCCACAGAAAAGCGGGATCCTAATAAGAGATCTAACAGAAAGATCATATACAGATCTAAGATCCTTTCTTTTAAAACCGGACGATCCCGCGGCTTTCACCCCAGACGGAATTTGAGTAGAATCCACGCCCCAGGACGACGATCCTGCAAGTTCATCAACCGAGGTACCACTTCATGTTTTATCAGGATCCTTTTGACGTCATCGTAATTGGTGGTGGTCATGCGGGCACCGAAGCCGCAATGGCGGCAGCCCGAATGGGTCAGCAAACCCTGTTACTCACCCATAACATTGATACGCTTGGACAAATGTCCTGTAACCCGGCGATTGGTGGGATTGGCAAAGGACATTTGGTGAAGGAAGTGGATGCCCTGGGTGGTCTGATGGCCAGTGCGATTGACCAGGCGGGTATCCAGTTCAGGATACTAAACGCCAGCAAAGGTCCGGCAGTGCGGGCGACCCGTGCTCAGGCGGATCGCGTGCTCTATCGCCAGGCAGTGCGTACGGCACTGGAGAACCAGCCCAACCTGATGATCTTCCAGCAGGCGGTCGACGATCTTATCGTGGAAAACGATCGTGTGGTGGGTGCAGTCACCCAGATGGGACTGAAGTTCCGCGCGAAAACCGTCGTCCTCACCGTCGGCACGTTCCTTGACGGCAAAATTCATATCGGTCTGGATAATTACAGTGGCGGTCGCGCAGGTGATCCCCCGTCCATTCCGCTGGCAAAACGACTGCGTGCGCTGCCGCTGCGGGTAGACCGCCTCAAGACCGGTACGCCACCGCGTATCGATGCGCGCACCATCGATTTTTCAGTGCTCAGCCCGCAGCACGGCGATAACCCGATGCCGGTGTTCTCGTTTATGGGCAATGCGTCTCAGCATCCACAGCAGGTACCGTGCTGGATCACTCACACCAATGAGAAAACCCATGAGGTGATCCGCAATAATCTGGATCGCAGCCCGATGTACGCCGGGATCATCGAGGGGATCGGTCCACGCTACTGCCCGTCGATCGAAGACAAAGTGATGCGCTTTGCCGATCGTAACTCGCATCAGATCTTCCTGGAGCCGGAAGGGCTGACCAGCAATGAGATCTACCCGAATGGCATCTCAACCAGTCTGCCATTTGACGTGCAGATTCAGATCGTTCGTTCCATGCAGGGCATGGAGAATGCGAAGATCGTGCGTCCGGGCTATGCCATCGAGTATGACTTCTTCGATCCACGCGATCTCAAACTGACGCTGGAGAGCAAATTTATTCACGGCCTGTTCTTTGCCGGCCAGATCAACGGCACAACCGGTTACGAAGAAGCCGCTGCGCAGGGGATGCTGGCGGGGCTGAATGCCGCCCGTCAGTCTGCGGACAAAGAGGGCTGGGCACCACGTCGTGACCAGGCTTATCTCGGCGTACTGGTTGATGACCTTTGCACGCTCGGTACCAAAGAGCCGTACCGGATGTTTACCTCCCGTGCTGAATATCGTCTGATGCTGCGCGAAGACAATGCCGATCTGCGTCTGACCGAAACCGGTCGTGAACTGGGTCTGGTGGATGATGCGCGCTGGGCGCGTTTCAATCAGAAGCTGGAAGCGATTGAACAGGAGCGTCAGCGTCTGCGCGATATCTGGGTCCATCCGAAGTCAGAGCACGTGACGGAAGTGAATACGGTACTCAGCGCGCCGCTGACCAAAGAAGCGAGCGGCGAAGATCTGCTGCGCCGTCCTGAGTTGACCTATCTGAAGCTGATGACGCTGGATGCCTTTGGTCCGGCACTGGCTGATGAGCAGGCCGCTGAGCAGGTTGAGATTCAGGTTAAATATGAAGGTTATATCGCCCGTCAGCAGGAAGAGATCGATCGCCAGCTGCGTAACGAGAACACGCTGTTACCGGTGGAGCTCGACTATCGCCAGGTCAACGGCCTCTCTAATGAGGTGATCGCCAAGCTGAACGATCACAAACCGAGTTCGATCGGTCAGGCGACGCGTATCTCCGGCATTACGCCGGCTGCCATCTCAATTCTGCTTATCTATCTGAAAAAACAGGGTCTGCTGCGTAAAAGCGCCTGATCTGAAAACGGGGCGAGGAGACTCGCCCCCGCTGAATGGACTTATGCTGTGATCAACACACTCACGTCGCTGCTACAGGCAGCCGGTATTTCCCTCTCCGATCAACAAAAACAGCAGTTGGTTGCCTATGTCGGCCTGCTGGATAAGTGGAACAAAGCCTACAATCTGACATCAGTGCGCGATCCGCAACAGATGCTGGTACGCCATATCCTCGACAGCATCGTGGTGGCGCCGCATCTGCAAGGCTCACGTTTCATTGATGTGGGAACCGGACCTGGACTGCCTGGCATTCCGCTGGCTATCGTGATGCCTGATGCGCACTTTACGTTGCTCGACAGCCTGGGCAAGCGGGTGCGGTTCCTGCGTCAGGTTCAGCATGAGTTAGGACTCACTAACATTACTCCGGTGCAGAGCCGGGTTGAAGCGTTCCCGGCTGAGCCGCCCTTTGATGGCGTCATCAGTCGTGCATTTGCCTCGCTGACCGACATGGTGAACTGGTGTCATCATCTGCCGGGAAGAGAAGGGCGCTTCTTCGCGCTGAAAGGCGTGCGCCCGGACGACGAAATTGCGGAGTTACCGGCAGGCTATGTCTCTGACGCGGTGATTAAGCTGCAGGTACCGCAGCTGGAAGGTGACCGCCATCTGGTCATTCTTCGTCACCAGTAGGCTTTCAACTGGCAGATATTTAGCGTTTATCAGCCAGTTTTTTTCGTCAGTTAAGGGATGAAAAAAGTGCAGATGATGCGCTATCAATAAAAGATTTTGATTAAGCTCTTGCTGACCAAACGTTAAAACGCTGACGGAAATTATCCGAAAAGCTCTGTTACATTTAACGTTTAATTCACATTCAGTTATCAGAAATATCACTTGTATAGGCGGGTCGCTGAATAAAAGTAGTCACGGCAGAAAATATATCGCGGTAATAACTTTGCGTGCGTAATATCAATTACACGATTCTTAAGCACAGTTCGATGTCAATAGCGTGTTTTCTGTGAAAATAGTCTTGCAGATGCATTTTTATAATTTCAATGTTTTGATTTTATTGAATTAATTTGTAATACAGATTGTTCTTAAATAGAGCGCAGATAAAACTCAGTGCAGTCAAAGTGCTTATTATGTGATCTAAAGCACGCTTTAAAAGCAAGTTGCGAGAGAATTTTCAGTCAGATTAGGGTGAATCTCTGCAGGGTAATCTTTGGAAAAATAGCCCTCCGGAAAGAAATTTAAATAATTGTTCACCTTTTCGCTACTTACCGATTGAAATCGCAGGTGCGGCCCGTATAATTTGCACGGCTTTTGCTGCTTGACTCAACTGCGCAAAGGCAGTCTTATACGACACGCGACATACCCCTAACGGGGCAGGAGAGTATCAGCGTCATGTCAGTGTCTCTTTACAGTGTAAAATACGCCCGAACGGTGCTGATGATTCAGCTGGTGACGATAGTCATCATCGGTGCACTCTTTGCTCTTAAAGATGTCATCTGGGGTCTCTCTGCTCTTGCTGGCGGTGCGGCAGCCTGGCTGCCAAACGTATTGTTTTTGTTTTTAGCCTGGCGCCTGCAGGGGCAAACCCCAGCTTCGGGGCGAGTCGCGTGGAGCTTCGCTTTGGGTGAAATAGCCAAAGTGTTTGCGACCATCATTTTGCTCATTGTGGCGTTGGGTCTATTCGGAGCGGTTTTCTGGCCGGTCGGAATAACCTGGTTATCGGTGCTGGTGGTACAAATGCTGGCACCGGCGGTAATTAACAACAAAGGGTAAGAGGCATCATGGCTGCAGGAGAAATCTCTACTCCGCAAGAGTACATTGGTCACCACCTGACTCATCTTCAGTTGGACCTGCGTACCTTCGAGATAGTGAATCCGCACGACGCTCCCGCGACGTTCTGGGTATTAAATATCGATTCCATGTTTTTCTCTATGGTGCTGGGAATCATCTTCCTGGTGTTGTTCCGTAGTGTGGCGAAATCTGCCACCAGCGGTGTGCCAGGGAAAATGCAGGCGGCTATCGAACTGGTTGTCGGTTTCGTCGATAGTAACGTGCGCGACATGTATCACGGTAAGAGCAAACTTATCGCCCCGCTGGCTCTGACAATCTTTGTCTGGGTCTTCCTGATGAACTTCATGGATCTGCTGCCAATCGACTTGCTGCCATATATTGGCGAGCACGTATTGGGGTTACCGGCGCTGCGCGTCGTACCATCTGCAGACGTGAACATCACGCTATCTATGGCGTTGGGCGTATTTATTTTGATTCTGTTCTACAGCATCAAAATGAAAGGCATTGGCGGCTTCACTAAAGAGCTGACGCTGCAGCCTTTTAACCACCCGATCTTCATCCCGATCAACCTGATTCTGGAAGGTGTGAGCCTGCTGTCTAAGCCTGTATCACTGGGTTTACGACTGTTCGGTAACATGTATGCGGGTGAACTGATCTTTATCCTTATTGCCGGTCTGTTGCCGTGGTGGTCGCAGTGGGTGCTGAATGTGCCGTGGGCCATTTTCCACATCCTGATCATTTCGCTACAGGCTTTCATTTTCATGGTCCTCACGATTGTCTATCTGTCGATGGCATCTGAAGAACATTGATTTTTTTCTCAACACTACTTTCCCTCTTGATTTCGGGTTGCAGCGCACACCGCTGAAGCCCGGAAGATGAAGGGAGCATTTAACTGAAACAAACTGGAGACTGTCATGGAAAACCTGAATATGGATCTGCTGTACATGGCTGCCGCTGTGATGATGGGCCTGGCGGCAATCGGTGCTGCGATCGGTATCGGCATCCTCGGAGGAAAATTCCTGGAAGGCGCTGCTCGTCAGCCTGACCTGATTCCTCTGCTGCGTACGCAGTTCTTTGTTGTAATGGGTCTGGTGGATGCAATCCCGATGATCGCTGTTGGTCTGGGTCTGTACGTGATGTTTGCTGTCGCCTAAAGCCCTGTGTTCACTCAGCGCACAATGTGCAAGGGTGAACGGATTCTGCCGCTTATCGTTGATAACGGCAGAAAAGTTAAATACTCAATCTAGAGGCATTGTGCTGTGAACATTAATGCAACAATCCTCGGCCAGGCTATCGCGTTCATCCTGTTTGTCGCGTTCTGCATGAAGTACGTATGGCCGCCGCTCATGGCTGCTATCGAAAAGCGCCAGAAAGAAATTGCTGAAGGCCTTGCTTCTGCTGAACGTGCAAAGAAAGATTTGGATCTCGCGCAGGCTAATGCGACCGACCAGCTGAAAAAAGCCAAAGAAGACGCTCAGGTCATTATCGAGCAAGCGAACAAGCGTCGCGCGCAGATTCTGGACGAAGCCAAAACCGAAGCTGAAAACGAACGTAATCGCATCGTGACACAAGCGCAGGCTGAAATTGACGCTGAACGCAAACGTGCGCGTGAAGAACTGCGTAAGCAGGTCGCGTTGCTGGCTATGGCTGGCGCCGAGAAGATCATCGAACGCTCCGTGGATGAAGCTGCTAACAGCGACATCGTTGATAAACTGGTCGCTGAACTGTAAGGAGGGAGGGGCTGATGTCTGATCTGATTACTGTAGCTCGCCCCTACGCCAAAGCAGCTTTTGACTTTGCTGTTGAGCATCAAAGTATTGAACGCTGGCAACAGATGCTGGCGTTTGCCGCAGAAGTGGCTCGCAATGAACAGATGGCTGATCTTCTCTCAGGTGCATTAGCACCCGAAGCGCTGGCAGCGTCGTTTAACGCAGTCTGTGGTGATCAACTGGATGAACCCGCGCAGAACCTGATTAAGGTGATGGCGGAAAACGGACGTTTGACAGCGCTTCCGGCTGTACTGGCCCAATACATCGAACTGCGTGACGCTCATGAAGCCACCGCTGAAGTTGATGTTATCTCCGCCAGTACGCTGAGTGACGACCAGCTGAATAAAATCAGCGCCGCGATGGAAAAACGTCTGTCACGCAAAGTTAAGCTGAATTGCAAAATTGATAAGTCTGTGATGGCAGGCGTGATCATCCGTTCGGGTGATCTGGTTATTGATGGCAGCGTACGCGGCCGTCTTGACCGTCTGGCTGACGTCTTGCAGTCTTAAGGGGACTGGAGCATATGCAACTGAATTCCACCGAAATCAGCGAACTGATCAAGCAGCGCATTGCTCAGTTCAATGTCGTGAGTGAAGCTCACAACGAAGGTACGATTGTTTCTGTAAGTGACGGTATCATCCGCGTACACGGCCTGGCCGATGTCATGCAGGGTGAGATGATTGCCCTGCCGGGCAACCGTTACGCTATCGCCCTGAACCTCGAGCGTGACTCGGTTGGTGCAGTGGTGATGGGCCCTTACGCTGACCTCGCCGAAGGCATGAAGGTTAAGTGTACTGGCCGTATTCTTGAAGTACCGGTAGGCCGTGGCCTGCTGGGCCGCGTAGTGAACACCCTGGGTGCTCCTATCGACGGTAAAGGCGCAATCGACAACGACGGTTTCTCACCGGTTGAAGTCATTGCACCTGGCGTTATCGATCGTCAGTCAGTCGACCAGCCGGTTCAGACCGGTTATAAGTCGGTCGATGCGATGATTCCAATCGGTCGTGGCCAGCGTGAGCTGATCATCGGTGACCGTCAGACCGGTAAAACCGCGATGGCGATCGATGCGATCATCAACCAGCGCGACTCAGGCATCAAGTGTGTCTACGTTGCGATTGGTCAGAAAGCCTCAACCATCTCTAACGTGGTTCGTAAGCTGGAAGAGCATGGCGCACTGCAGAACACCATTGTTGTTGTGGCGTCTGCTTCTGAATCTGCTGCACTGCAGTATCTCTCTCCGTACGCAGGCTGTGCGATGGGCGAATACTTCCGTGACCGCGGTGAAGATGCGCTGATCGTATACGATGACCTTTCTAAGCAGGCTGTCGCGTACCGTCAGATTTCTCTGCTGCTGCGCCGTCCACCAGGTCGTGAAGCATTCCCTGGCGACGTGTTCTATCTCCACTCCCGTCTGCTGGAACGTGCATCACGCGTAAGCGCTGATTATGTAGAGCGTTTCACCAATGGCGCAGTGACAGGTAAAACCGGTTCACTGACCGCGCTGCCGATCATCGAAACCCAGGCGGGCGACGTTTCTGCGTTCGTTCCGACCAACGTAATCTCGATTACTGATGGTCAGATCTTCCTGGAATCGAACCTGTTCAACTCCGGTATTCGTCCGGCCGTTAACCCAGGTATTTCGGTATCCCGCGTAGGTGGTGCTGCACAGACCAAGATCATCAAGAAACTGTCCGGTGGTATCCGTACCGCGCTGGCACAGTATCGTGAACTGGCGGCATTCTCGCAGTTCGCCTCTGATCTGGATGATGCAACCCGCAAACAGCTGAGCCACGGTCAGAAAGTGACCGAGCTGCTGAAGCAGAAACAGTATGCGCCGATGTCTGTTGCGCAGCAGGGTCTGGTTCTGTTCGCTGCAGAGCGTGGCTATCTGAACGACGTTGAACTGGCAAAAATTGGCAGCTTCGAAGCTGCACTGCTGGCCTTCGCCGATCGCGACCACGCTGAGCTGATGGCTGAAATCAACCAGTCGGGTAACTTTAATAACGATATCGAAGCCAAGCTGAAAGGCCTGGTCGAGACGTTTAAAGCAACCCAGTCCTGGTAATGTCTGGCGGCTTGTCTGAAAAGGCAGGCCGCAAGGCTTTGAGGAGAAGCTAATGGCCGGCGCAAAAGAGATACGAAGCAAGATTGGAAGCGTGAAAAACACGCAGAAGATCACCAAAGCGATGGAAATGGTCGCCGCCTCCAAGATGCGTAAAACGCAGGAACGCATGGCGGCCAGCCGTCCGTATGCAGAAACCATGCGCAAAGTGATTGGTCACCTTGCGTTGGGTAATCTGGAATACAAGCACCCTTACCTGGAAGAGCGCGACGTGAAGCGCGTCGGCTACCTGGTCGTTTCAACTGACCGCGGGCTTTGTGGTGGTTTGAACATTAACCTGTTCAAAAAGTTACTGGCGGATATGAAGTCCTGGTCCGATAAAGGCGTGCAGAGCGATCTGTCGATTATCGGTTCAAAAGGGGCATCATTCTTTAATGCTGTGGGTGGCAACATTGTGGCGCAAGTCAGCGGCATGGGCGATAAACCTGCTCTGTCTGATCTGATTGGCCCGGTAAAAGTGATGTTGCAGGCTTATGATGAAGGCCGCATTGACAAGCTGATGATCGTCAATAACAAATTCAATAACACCATGTCTCAGACTCCGACCATCACCCAACTGCTGCCGTTACCGCCAGCGGAAGGTGAAGAAGAGATGAAGGCGAAGACCTGGGATTACCTGTATGAACCCGATCCGAAAGCGCTGCTGGATACCCTGCTGCGTCGTTATGTCGAATCGCAGGTTTATCAGGGTGTGGTGGAAAATCTGGCCAGTGAGCAGGCCGCACGTATGGTGGCGATGAAAGCCGCAACCGATAACGGCGGAAATCTGATCAAAGAGCTGCAGTTGGTGTACAACAAAGCTCGTCAGGCCAGCATCACCCAGGAACTTACCGAGATTGTCGGTGGAGCCTCCGCGGTTTAACCAGGTTTGGAATTAGGTAGAGGATTCAAGATGGCAACTGGAAAGATTGTCCAGATTATCGGCGCCGTTGTTGACGTCGAATTCCCTCAGGACGCGGTACCGCAAGTGTACAGCGCCCTCGAGGTTATGAATGGTGATGCGCGTCTGGTGCTGGAAGTTCAGCAGCAGCTCGGCGGCGGCGTAGTACGTACCATCGCAATGGGTACGTCTGACGGCCTGAAGCGTGGTCTGAGCGTCAACGACCTGCAGAAACCGATTCAGGTACCCGTCGGTAAAGCGACCCTGGGCCGTATCATGAACGTTCTCGGCGAGCCAATCGATATGAAAGGCGAGCTGAAAGAAGAAGATGGCAGCGCAGTAGAGATCGCCTCTATTCACCGCGCCGCCCCTTCTTATGAAGATCAGTCTAACTCGCAGGAACTGCTGGAAACCGGCATCAAGGTTATCGACCTGATGTGTCCGTTTGCCAAAGGCGGTAAAGTCGGTCTGTTCGGTGGTGCGGGTGTAGGTAAAACCGTCAACATGATGGAACTGATCCGTAACATCGCGGCTGAACACTCAGGTTACTCAGTGTTTGCCGGTGTGGGTGAGCGTACTCGTGAGGGTAACGACTTCTACCACGAAATGACTGACTCTAACGTTATCGATAAAGTTGCACTGGTCTATGGCCAGATGAATGAGCCGCCGGGTAACCGTCTGCGCGTAGCACTGACCGGTCTGACCATGGCGGAAAAATTCCGTGATGAAGGCCGCGACGTTCTGCTGTTCATCGATAACATCTACCGTTATACCCTGGCCGGTACAGAAGTTTCTGCACTGCTGGGTCGTATGCCATCTGCGGTAGGTTACCAGCCAACGCTGGCAGAAGAGATGGGTGTGTTGCAGGAGCGTATTACCTCCACCAAGACCGGTTCAATCACCTCCGTACAGGCCGTTTACGTCCCTGCGGATGACCTGACTGACCCATCACCAGCAACCACCTTTGCGCACTTAGACTCAACGGTAACGCTGAGCCGTCAGATCGCCTCTCTGGGTATCTACCCGGCCGTTGACCCGCTGGACTCTACCAGCCGTCAGCTGGATCCGCTGGTTGTCGGTCAGGAGCACTATGATGTTGCACGTGGCGTTCAGTCACTGCTGCAGCGTTATCAGGAACTGAAAGACATCATCGCCATCCTCGGTATGGATGAGCTGTCTGAAGAAGACAAACTGCTGGTGGCACGTGCGCGTAAGATTCAGCGCTTCCTGTCTCAGCCGTTCTTCGTTGCAGAAGTATTCACCGGTTCACCGGGCAAATACGTGACGCTGAAAGACACTATCCGTGGCTTTAAAGGCATCATGGAAGGTGAGTTTGACCACCTGCCAGAGCAGGCCTTCTACATGGTTGGCGCCATCGAAGAAGCCGTGGAAAAAGCGAAGAAACTGTAATAACGGTTTCCCGGGAGGAAGATTATGGCTATGACTTATCACCTGGATGTGGTCAGCGCAGAGGAGCAGTTGTTCTCTGGTCTGGTACAGAAAATTCAGGTGTCAGGTAGCGAAGGTGAACTGGGGATTTTCCCTGGCCATGCGCCGCTGCTGACTGCCATTAAGCCTGGAATGATCCGTATCGTGAAACAGCATGGCGAAGAGGAGTATATCTACCTCTCTGGCGGCGTGCTGGAAGTGCAACCGGGCAGCAGCACCGTTCTGGCCGATACCGCTATCCGCGGTACCGATCTGGATGAAGCGCGCGCTCTGGAAGCAAAACGCAAAGCAGAAGACCATATGAACAGCAGCCACGGCGACGTGGACTATGCTCAGGCCTCTGCCGAGCTGGCGAAAGCCATTGCTAAACTGCGCGTGATCGAACTGACCAAAAAAGCGATGTAATCCAGCTTTATGCGTCATGAAATGCCAGCCCTCGGGCTGGCATTTTTTTTGTCTGCTGCGCCTGATCTGCCTGTCCGCCTAATTTCGGCCTGAGAAAAATGTAGTAATCTCAATCCCAAACCGTTTTACTTTCACCCGTAAAAATTCACTCAGGATAGTTATGTCTAACAGTGCGATGAGTGTGGTGATCCTTGCTGCTGGCAAGGGCACCCGTATGTATTCCGATCTGCCTAAAGTTCTGCATACGCTGGCAGGCAAACCCATGGTTCAGCATGTGATTGACGCGGCTAAGGGGCTGGGTGCACAGCAGGTTCATCTGGTTTATGGTCACGGCGGCGATCGCCTGAAGGCGACCCTCACTGACAGCACGCTCAACTGGGTGCTGCAGGCCGAGCAGCTCGGCACTGGCCATGCGATGCAGCAGGCAGCGCCCGCATTCGCTGATGATGAAGATATCATGATGCTTTACGGCGACGTGCCGCTCATCTCTCAGGCGACACTACAGCGACTGCGCGAAGCCAAACCGCAGGGCGGCATTGGCTTACTTACCGTGGTACTGGACGACCCAACCGGTTATGGCCGCATTGTGCGTGAGAACGACACCATCACCGGTATTATCGAACAGAAAGATGCCAGCCCGGCACAGCTCACCATTAAAGAGATTAACACCGGCATTCTGATCGCCAACGGCGGCGATTTAAAACGCTGGCTGGCGCAGCTCACCAACAATAATGCGCAGGGTGAGTATTACATCACCGATATTATCGCGCTGGCGCATCAGGAAGGTCGTGTGATCAACGCGGTTCATCCTGCACGCATCAGTGAAACTGATGGCGTCAATAACCGGCTGCAGCTGGCGACATTAGAGCGCACTTACCAGGCTGAACAGGCGGAAAAACTGCTGCTGGCTGGCGTGATGCTGCGCGATCCGGCCCGTTTTGACCTGCGCGGGACGCTGACGCACGGGCGGGATGTTGAAATTGACACCAACGTCATTATTGAAGGCCAGGTCACGCTGGGTGCACGCGTCAGAATCGGCGCAGGCTGCATTATCAAAAACAGCGTGATTGGAGATGACTGTGAAATCAGTCCCTATTCGGTGATCGAGGATGCGAATCTCGCCACTGCCTGCACCGTCGGACCTTTTGCCCGTCTGCGTCCTGGCAGCGAACTGGCCGATGCCGCCCACGTGGGCAACTTCGTCGAAATGAAGAAAGCGCGTCTGGGCAGAGGATCGAAAGCGGGGCACCTCTCCTATCTCGGTGATGCGGAGATTGGCGACAACGTAAATATCGGTGCAGGCACCATTACCTGCAACTACGACGGTGCGAACAAATTCAAAACCGTGATTGGCGATGATGTGTTTGTGGGCTCAGATACCCAGCTGGTGGCGCCGGTCAGCATCGCGGCAGGGACCACCATTGCGGCGGGCACGACCATCATGAAAGATGTGACCCAGGCCGGTCTGGTCTATAACCGTAAAGAGCAGAATCATAAAGCGGACTGGCAGCGTCCGGTGAAGAAAAAATAAATTTTTAACGGCCCGCTTTAATGCGGGCCGATGCAGTGCAGTGCCAAAACTATAATCCCCACTCTCTACAAGGCTCGGGGAACCGGCAAAGCCGGATATCAGGTCGCATGACAACAGAAGTGGCGAAAAGCCATGTAGTCAGGAAAACATCATTATGTGTGGAATTGTTGGTGCAGTAGCGCAACGTGATATCGCAGAGATTCTGCTGGAAGGTCTGCGTCGTCTTGAATATCGCGGATATGATTCGGCCGGTCTGGCCGTGGTCGATCGTCAGGGGCACGTCACGCGCCTGCGGCGTTTAGGGAAAGTGCAGAAACTGGCGGAAGCCGCTGAGCAGCAACCGCTGATTGGTGGCACCGGCATCGCGCACACGCGCTGGGCTACCCATGGCGAACCGTCGGAAGCGAACGCGCATCCGCACGTCTCAGAGCACATCATCATCGTGCACAACGGCATCATTGAAAACCATGAGCCATTGCGCGCTGAACTGATCGCGCGCGGTTACGTCTTTGCCTCTGAAACGGACACCGAAGTGGTGGCGCATCTGGTTCACTGGGAGCAGAAGCAGGGCGGTTCGCTGCGTGAAGTGGTGCTGCGTGTGATTCCGCAGCTGCGCGGTGCCTATGGCATGGTGATCATGGACAGCCGCGATCCGTCACTGCTGGTGGCGGCCCGTTCCGGTAGCCCACTGGTGATTGGTCGTGGCATGGGCGAAAACTTTATCGCCTCGGATCAGCTGGCTCTGCTGCCGGTGACCCGTCGGTTCATCTATCTGGAAGAGGGTGATATCGCCGAGATCAGCCGTCGCGATGTCACGGTGATCGACCGTGAAGGCAACACCGTGACCCGTGCCGAGATCGAATCGAACCTGCAATATGACGCCGGTGACAAAGGCATTTACCGTCACTACATGCAGAAAGAGATCTACGAACAGCCCATGGCGCTGAAAAGTACCCTGAGCGGTCGGTTCAGCCAGGGTCAGGTTGATCTCAGCGAACTGGGCGCGGGCGCAGAAGCGCTGCTGAGCCAGGTTGAGCATATCCAGATTATCGCCTGCGGCACCTCCTATAACTCCGGCATGGTGTCACGCTACTGGTTTGAGTCGCTGGCAAACCTGCCCTGTGATGTCGAGATTGCCTCGGAGTTCCGCTATCGCAAATCAGCCGTTCGCAAAAACAGCCTGCTGATCACCCTGTCGCAGTCGGGTGAAACGGCAGATACCCTGGCGGCGCTGCGTCTCTCTAAAGAGCTGGGCTACCTGGGCTCGCTGGCGGTCTGCAACGTGGCCGGTTCGTCACTGGTGCGGGAATCTGACCTGGCACTGATGACCAAAGCGGGCACCGAAATTGGCGTCGCCTCTACCAAAGCGTTCACCACCCAGTTAGCGGTGCTGCTGATGCTGGTGGCGAAACTGGGCCGTCTGAAAGGGATGTCTGCCGAGACTGAACATGAGATCGTTCATGCACTGCAGGCGTTGCCGAACCGGATTGAGCAGATGCTGGCGCAGGATAAGCTGATTGAAAATCTGGCAGAAGGCTTCTCTGACAAGCATCACGCACTGTTCCTGGGTCGTGGCGATCAATATCCGATTGCCATGGAAGGGGCGCTGAAGCTCAAGGAGATCTCCTACATTCATGCGGAAGCCTACGCCGCAGGCGAGCTGAAACATGGCCCGCTGGCGCTGATTGATGCGGACATGCCGGTGATCGTGGTGGCACCTAACAACGAACTGCTGGAGAAGCTCAAATCCAACATCGAAGAGGTACGCGCACGCGGTGGCCTGCTTTATGTCTTTGCCGATCAGGATGCGGGCTTCAGCGACAGTGACGGAATGAAGATTATCCCGTTGCCGCATGTCGAAGAGGTCATTGCGCCCATCTTCTACACGGTGCCGCTACAGCTACTCTCCTATCACGTCGCCCTGATCAAAGGGACCGACGTCGATCAGCCACGTAACCTGGCAAAATCGGTTACTGTGGAATAACCGGGTGGGCCCCGTCGCGGGCCCACTTTGCTCCGGCCCTTTGTCATATAACTGTCATATTTCGTACATTTCACTGTCATCAAACTGTCCTATTTTCCCTCCTGCAGCAATCACAGATTCTTACTAAAACGGCCCCAAGCCTGACTTTTCTCCCCTGGAGGGAATATGACACTGATGCGTAGCACCGTAGCCCGAATCCTCGCCACCACCTTCGCCGTAAGCGCGGTATCTGCTTTTGCGGCAACCGATCTCACTGGCGCAGGCGGGACGTTCCCGGCGCCGGTTTATGCCAAGTGGGCAGCAGAATATCAAAAAGCCACCGGTAGCAAAGTTAACTACCAGGGTATCGGTTCATCTGGCGGCGTGAAACAGATCATCGCCAAAACCGTCGATTTCGGTGCATCCGATGCGCCAATGAAAGATGAAGATCTGCAGAAAAATGGCCTGTTCCAGTTCCCGACCGTGATCGGTGGCGTGGTACTGGCGGTTAACCTGCCGGGTATCAAGTCAGGTCAGCTGACGCTGGATGGCAAAACCGTCGGTGATATCTACCTTGGCACCATCAAAAAGTGGAACGACCCGGCGATTGCCAAACTTAACCCAGGCGTGAAACTGCCAGAGACCAACATCAACGTGGTACGTCGCGCTGATGGTTCAGGCACCTCGTTCGTCTTCACCAGCTATCTGGCGAAAGTGAACCCGGACTGGAACAGCAAAATTGGTAAAGGTAACACCGTTAACTGGCCGGTCGGTCTGGGCGGTAAAGGCAACGACGGCGTCGCCGCCTTTGTTCAGCGTCTGCCGGGTTCAATCGGCTACGTGGAGTACGCCTACGCTAAACAGAACAACCTGACCTACACCAAACTGATCGATGCTGATGGCAAAGCGGTTGCCCCAAGCGAAACCAGCTTCAGTAATGCCGCGAAAGGCGCTGACTGGAGTAAATCGTTCGCGCAGGATCTGACCTTCCAGAAGGGCGCTGATGCCTGGCCAATCTCGTCAACCACCTTTATTCTGATCTACAAAGATCAGGCTAATGCGGCCAAAGGCGCTGAAGTACTGAAATTCTTCGACTGGGCTTACAAAAGCGGCAGCAAAACCGCCACAGCGCTGGATTATGCTGCGCTGCCAGAGAGCGTGACTGAACAGATTCGCGCCGCCTGGAAAGCCAACATCAAAGACAGTTCTGGTAAAGCGCTTTATCAGTAATTGACCGACCCTGACCGGACAGCAGTCCGGTCAGACTCAACGGGCGGCGTCATGCCGTCCTGATAACTTCTGAAGACTGAGACTTCTATGGCTGCAACGAAGCCGGCATTCAAAGCCCCAGGCAAACAAGGTGACAGAATTTTTGGCGCGCTGGTCAGGCTGGCTGCGCTGATTGTCCTGTTACTGATGGGCGGCATTATTGTCTCCCTGATCATCTCCTCGTGGCCCAGCATCCAGAAGTTTGGTTTCGCCTTTTTGTGGACCAAAACCTGGGATGCGCCCAACGAACAATTTGGTGCACTGGTACCGATCTACGGCACCCTTGTGACCTCCATTATTGCCCTGATTATCGCAGTACCGGTGAGTTTTGGTATCGCGCTGTTCCTGACCGAACTTGCGCCAGGCTGGCTGCGTCGCCCGCTGGGCACCGCCATTGAGCTGCTGGCGGCCATTCCCAGTATTGTTTATGGCATGTGGGGTTTGTTTGTTTTCGCGCCGCTGTTTGCCGAATACTTCCAGACACCGGTCAATGACGTGCTATCGGGCATTCCGATTGTCGGCGAGCTTTTCTCCGGCCCCGCTTTCGGTATCGGCATCCTTGCGGCGGGTGTGATTCTGGCGATCATGATCATCCCTTACATCGCCTCGGTCATGCGCGACGTCTTTGAGCAGACCCCGGTGATGATGAAAGAGTCAGCCTACGGCATCGGCTGCACCACCTGGGAAGTGATCTGGCGCATCGTACTGCCCTTTACCAAAAATGGCGTGATTGGCGGCGTGATGCTCGGACTGGGTCGTGCGCTGGGTGAAACCATGGCGGTGACTTTTATTATCGGCAACACCTACCAGCTCGACAGCCCGTCGCTGTTTATGCCGGGTAACAGCATCACCTCGGCGCTGGCCAACGAGTTCGCTGAAGCCGAATCGGGCGTGCATGTCGCCGCGCTGATGGAGCTGGGACTGATCCTGTTTGTGATTACCTTTATCGTGCTGGCGATTTCAAAGCTGATGATTATGCGGCTGGCGAAAAGTGAAGGAGCTCGCTCATGACCACAATTGAAATTCAGGCGCGCGCCGAACTGGACGCATCACGCCGCAAAATGCAGTCCTGGCGCAGCACTAAAAATAAAATTGCGCTGACGCTGTCGCTGCTGACCATGGCTTTTGGCCTGTTCTGGCTGGTGTGGATCCTGTTCACCACCGTATCGCGCGGCGTGGATGGGCTCTCCTGGTCACTGTTCACCGAATCAACGCCGCCACCCAATACTGCGGGCGGCGGGCTGGCTAACGCCCTGGCGGGCAGCGGATTACTGATTTTCTGGTCTACCTTCTTCGGCACACCGCTGGGCATCATGGCGGGTATCTATCTGGCGGAATATGGGCGCAAGTCGCCACTGGCAGAAGTGATCCGCTTTATTAACGACATTCTGCTTTCGGCACCCTCGATTGTGGTCGGCCTGTTCGTCTACACCCTTGTGGTGTCGCAGATGCAGCACTTCTCCGGCTGGGCCGGGGTGATTGCGCTGGCGCTGCTGCAGGTGCCGATTGTGATTCGTACCACCGAAAATATGATGCGACTGGTGCCAGACAGCATGCGTGAAGCGGCTTACGCGCTGGGTACGCCCAAGTGGAAGATGATCGCGTCTATCACCCTGAAAGCGTCGGTCTCCGGCATCATCACGGGTGTGCTGCTGGCGATTGCCCGCATTGCAGGTGAAACGGCACCGCTGCTGTTTACGGCGCTCTCGAACCAGTTCTGGAGCACCGACATGATGCAGCCGCTGGCGAACCTGCCGGTCACCATCTTTAAGTTCGCCATGAGCCCGTTCGCAGAATGGCAGAGCCTGGCCTGGGCGGGCGTGCTGATTATTACCCTGTGCGTGCTGGTGCTGAACATCGTGGCGCGGGTGATTTTCGCCAAAGGTAAACACGGTTAATTTCCGGCGCGGCCCTGTGCGGCGCCGTATAAGAGAGATGAATTATGAGTATCGCGACAGCATCAGCCGATAAAATTCAGGTCCGTAATCTGAACTTCTATTACGGCAAATATCATGCGCTGAAGAACATCAATCTGGATATCGCTAAGAATCAGGTGACCGCGTTTATCGGGCCATCGGGCTGTGGTAAGTCGACCCTGCTGCGGACCTTCAACAAAATGTACTCGCTCTATCCTGACCAGCGGGCTGAAGGGGACATTCTGCTGGATGGCGAAAATATTCTGGCGACTCAGCAGGATATCGCGCTGCTGCGCGCCCGGGTCGGCATGGTGTTTCAGAAGCCTACGCCGTTCCCGATGTCGATCTATGACAACATCGCCTTCGGCGTTCGCCTGTTTGAAAAGCTGTCGCGTGCCGATATGGATGCGCGCGTACAGTGGGCACTGACCAAGGCGGCGCTGTGGAATGAAACCAAAGACAAGCTGCATCAGAGCGGTTACAGTCTCTCCGGCGGCCAGCAGCAGCGGCTGTGCATTGCCCGCGGTATCGCGATTCGCCCGGAAGTGTTATTGCTGGATGAGCCCTGCTCTGCGCTTGATCCTATCTCCACCGGCCGTATTGAGGAGCTGATCACCGAGCTGAAACAGGATTACACCGTGGTGATCGTGACGCACAACATGCAACAGGCTGCACGCTGCTCTGACCATACGGCTTTCATGTATCTGGGCGAACTGATTGAGTTCAGCGATACCGACACGCTGTTCACTAAACCCGCCCAGAAGCAAACCGAAGATTATATAACTGGCCGCTACGGCTGATCTGACAGGAGATCGACATGGATAATCTTAATCTGAATAAGCACATCTCCGGTCAGTTCAATGCCGAGCTGGAGCATATCCGTACCCAGGTGATGATTATGGGCGGTATGGTCGAGCAGCAGCTGACTGATGCGATTACCGCCATGCATAATCTGGATGGCGAACTGGCGCAGCGGGTGATCGACGGCGACCAGAAGGTCAATATGATGGAAGTGGAGATTGATGAAGCCTGCGTGCGCATCATCGCCAAACGTCAGCCAACCGCGATCGATTTGCGACTGGTGATGGCGATTATCAAAACCATTTCTGAGCTGGAGCGCATTGGCGACGTGGCGGAGAAGATCAGCCGCACGGCGCTGGAGAAGTTTGGTCAGCAGCATTTGCCGCTGCTGGTCAGCCTTGAGTCACTGGGTCGTCACACCGTGCAGATGCTGCATGATGTGCTGGACGCTTTTGCACGCATGGATCTCAATGAAGCGATCACTATCTACCGTGAAGATAAAAAGGTGGATAAAGAGTATGAAGGCATTGTGCGTCAGCTGATGACCTACATGATGGAAGATCCGCGCACCATTCCCAGCGTGCTGACGGCGCTGTTCTGTGCCCGCGCCATTGAGCGTATCGGCGATCGTTGCCAGAACATCTGCGAAATCATCTTCTATTTCGTCAAAGGTCAGGATTTCCGTCACGTTGGCGGTGACCGGCTCGATGAATTACTGTCGGGCGATGACGGCAGCAACAGACCTTCCTGATAAATCTTCTTCCTGCGCCTGATCGGCGCAGGGATAAGCCTTTTCAATTGGTCACATCCTGAACTCTCTCTATAATTGCGGCACTTTTCATTATGAGGTGCGCAACAATGTCCCCTTCTCCCCAATCTAAGCCCGGCGTAACGCCAGGCAAAGCGATGCTGGCTGCGGTCAGCGGTTATGCCATGGATGGATTTGACCTGCTGATACTCGGCTTTATGCTGCCGGCTATCAGTGTTTCGCTGGCGCTCAATCCATCGCAGGCGGGATCGCTGGTGACCTGGACGCTGATTGGCGCGGTTATCGGTGGCATTGTGTTTGGTCATCTCAGCGATCGCTATGGTCGCATCCGCATGCTCACCGTCACGATTCTGGTCTTCTCGGTCTTTACCGGGCTGTGCGCGGTGGCGCAGGGCTACTGGGATCTGCTCGCCTGGCGAACGCTGGCGGGTGTCGGTCTGGGTGGCGAATTTGGTATCGGTATGGCGCTGATTGCCGAAGCCTGGCCTGCTGAGAAGCGCAACCGCGCATCAGCGTGGGTCGGCATCGGCTGGCAACTCGGGGTGCTGATGGCGGCCTTTATCACACCGCCGCTGCTGACTATCATCGGCTGGCGCGGCATGTTTCTGGTCGGCTTGTTGCCTGCGCTGGTCTCGTTTGCCATTCGTCGCGGCATGGGTGAACCGGAGGCGTATCAAAGGCAGGTTAAACATGTGCCGTCACTCTCTTTTCCGGCGCGCCTGAAACTGCTGGTGCGCGATCGCGCCACCGCCAAAGCCAGCCTGGGCATTTTTATCCTCTGTTCAGTACAGAACTTTGGTTACTACGGGCTGATGATCTGGATGCCGAGTTACCTCTCCTCCAGCTTTGGCTTCAGCCTGACGAAGTCGGGCCTCTGGACCGCGGTGACCGTGGTCGGGATGACCTTTGGCATCTGGCTGTTTGGCATACTGGCCGACCGCTTCGCACGCTGGAAAATCTTCCTGCTCTATCAGTTTGGCGCAGTAGTGATGGTGGTGGTTTATGCTCAGCTGCGCGACCCGAACATCATGTTATTTACCGGCGCGATCATGGGGATGTTTGTTAACGGCATGATTGGCGGCTATGGTGCGCTGATTTCCGATACCTTCCCGCCGCAGGTGCGTGCCACCGCGCAAAACGTCCTGTTCAACCTTGGCCGCGGTGTGGGCGGCTTCGGCCCGGTGGTGATTGGTCTGCTGGCGAGCCAGTTCTCGTTTACGGCGGCAATTACCCTGCTGGCGCTGATTTATCTGCTGGATATTGCGGCGACGCTGTTCCTGCTGCCGAAGAAACAGGGTCAGGAAGATACGCTGGGCGCGATTGGCTGATGCTGCCGTGAGAGTGATGCTGGGATACTCGTGATCCCAGCAATTATGGATCAGTGACACTTCTGCTATTAGCGTTTTCATCACCTGAACGCCTGACTTTATGTGACAGATAAAATCCTGGCATAAATTTAACCTGAAAGCGTTATGCTTTAACGCGATAAAAGTAGACGAGTAGTTTTGCTGAACGCTACTGTTAAGTGATACAGGAGAGGCGTGTTTTGCGTTTCAAGGGCATTTAAAACGGGAAGAATCGACCAGGGATGGAATAGTGTTAAATAATAAATCAGGTTGTTATAGTTAGCTTATAACAACCTTAATTATCAGTGTTACCAATCAGATAATGGTGATAATTTATCTATTATGCTGCTGTGTTAAATGAAGACAGAAAGTTATACAGACCTGTCATATGAACAGAGGCGATGCTCAGGCCAAATTGCTTATGGCTCAGTCCGATGGTCTGACCGGTGCTGGTGGAAGCCTCAAGCGCTGTAGTGGTGTCAGTCAGTGCAGTGTTAACATGACCAATCGCCTTATTCAGGCCAGCCAGAAACTCGGTCAGACCAGCGCCGCTCACCATTTCGATTTCGCTGTTATTTAATTCTTTCATTGTTATATCCTTATTTACGTTATCTCCTGAAGTGGAGTGGCTTATTTATAACGCAATCAAAAAATAAGTAAACATCAAATAAATAAAGCGTAATTTTGTCAGCATTAATTGCTAATTAACGGGATTGTGAGATAGTAAAAAATCCATTTTTAAATTCAGGCTGCACAGATATTTTAAAGTAAGTCAATGTTTGTTGCCTGACGCATTTTGTTCTGCGTGAATAATCTTAAAATATTAAAGATCTCTTAGAGAAAAAGGAAATTTTTTATTATTCTGCCTGCAGGTGAAATAAAGAATATGCCTGTCTCTGAAAGTCTGCCCCACCAGGTTAAGTAGGGAGAACCGGACGCGAAGCCTGTTATCAGGCAGAGCGTCCGGGCTTGTTTACTTCATCAGCGGCAGGAGCTGTTGATACAGCGTTGCAAAGGTCTCCCGACGCGGCTGGTAGTGCGCTACCCGGGCGGGATCCGGCTGGTGTCGCTGCACCAGAACCGGGGGCGGCACGGTGACCTCTGCATCCAGCGCCTGCTGTGCCAGCCTTGCGGCCCCCAGCGCCGGGCCAACCTCCCCACCATGGCAGTAGTCGAGCGTCTGGCCACTGATATCCGCCAGCATCTGACGCCACAGTGCACTGCGTGCGCCGCCGCCGATCAACATAATGCTCTTTGGCTGAACGCCGCAGTCGTGCAGCGCGTCCATGCCCTCCGCCAGCGCAAACCCTACGCCTTCCAGCACCGCTCTGGCCAGCTCGGGACGGCCATGCTGGTGGGTAAAACCAAAGAAAGCACCCCGGGCATTCGGGTTATTGTGTGGCGTGCGCTCACCGGAAAGATAGGGCAGAAACCACAGGCCGGGCACGTCATCGCGTGCGCGTTCAGCTTCAGCCAGCAGCTCAGGAACATCACTGCAACCGGTCAGCGTCGCTGCCCAGTCCAGACAGGAGGCTGCGCTGAGCATCACCGACATCAGATGCCAGCGCTGAGGTAACGCATGGCAGAAGCTATGCACAGCGCGCTCCGGATTGCTGAGATAGCCGTCGCTCACCACGAAATAGACGCCCGACGTACCCAGCGACAGCATGCCCTGGCCCGGTTCAGTCATGCCGACACCAATCGCACCCGCAGCATTGTCGCCGCCGCCCGCCGCCAGCGGCACTGCGTTCATCTTCCAGCGTGTGGCCAGTTCAGCATGTAAGGTGCCGGTCAGGGCATTGCCTTCATAGAGTTGCGGCATCTGATCGCGGCTGAGGTCGCAGGCGTGCAGCATCGCATCGCTCCAGTCACGCTGCGCCACATCCAGCCACATTGTGCCTGCTGCATCTGACATATCAGTGGCGAAGTCGCCACTTAATCGCCAGCGCAGGTAATCTTTGGGCAACAGCACGTGAGCAATCTGACTGAATATTGCCGGTTCATGTTGCTGAACCCACAACAGCTTGGGAGCCGTGAAGCCGGGCATCATCAGGTTGCCGGTGATCGCCCGCGAATCCGGCACTTTCTGTTCCAGCTCCCGGCACTGCGCCTCGCTGCGCCCATCATTCCAGAGCATGGCCGGTCGTAATACCTGGTTTGCACTGCCGAGCAGCGTTGCACCATGCATCTGTCCGCTCAGCCCGATGGCCTGCACCGCGCGCAGATCCTGCTGCGCGCTCAGCGCCTGCATGGCCAAATCCAGCGCCTGCCACCAGCTTTCGGGATCCTGCTCGCTCCACAATGGCTGCGGACGCGAAACCTGCAGCGGCGCTGTTTCTGTCGCCACCACGTTGCCTTGTGCATCCATCAGCACCACTTTGACGCCAGAGGTGCCTAAATCGATCCCGATAAACATGCTCTGCTCCTGAAGGGTTAGAAATCAAACAGGTAGTGATTCACCAGATTTTCCAGCTGCTCCTGACGTCCGCTCTGATGCTGCGGATTGAGCTGCTGCTGCTGAGCATGCGCCGCCAGCGCCTCCAGTGAAAACTCACCTTTCAAAATTTGCTGGCCGAACTCACCATTCCAGCCGCTGTAGCGCTGTGCCACACGCTTATCGAGTTCACCATCGCTGATCATGCGAGCGGCGACTTTCAGCGCCAGCGCCATGGTATCCATCGCGCCAATATGACCGTAAAAGAGATCGTATTTATCAGTGCTCTGACGACGCACTTTGGCATCAAAGTTTAAGCCGCCAGTGGTAAAGCCGCCCGCCTTGAGAATTTCGTACATCACCAGCGCATTCTCTTCCACGCTGACCGGGAACTGATCGGTATCCCAGCCGCACTGCGGATCGCCGCGGTTGGCATCCACTGAACCAAAAATGCCCAGCGCAATGGCCGTCGCAATTTCATGATGGAAAGAGTGACCCGCCAGCGTGGCGTGGTTCGCCTCAACGTTAACCTTGATCTCTTTCTCCAGTCCGAACTGTTTCAGGAAGCCATAAACCGTCGCGACATCATAGTCATACTGATGTTTGGTCGGCTCCTGCGGTTTCGGTTCGATCAGCAGCGTTCCCTGGAAGCCAATTTTGTGTTTGTGCTCGACCACCATCTGCATAAAGCGGCCAATCTGCTCGCGCTCCTGGCGCAGATCGGTATTCAGCAGAGTTTCGTACCCTTCGCGTCCGCCCCACAACACATAGTTTTCGCCGCCCAGGGTTTTGGTCGCCTGCATGGCGCTGCAGACCTGCGTCGCTGCCCAGGCAAAGACTTCAGGATCGGGATTGGTGGCAGCCCCGGCTCCGTAGCGCGGATGGGTAAAGCAGTTGGCCGTGCCCCACAGCAGTTTCACGCCGGTCTCCTGCTGTTTCTCCAGCAGTTTATCGGTCATGGCGGCAAAATTCTCTTTGTAGCTGTGCAGCGAATCGCCTTCTGGAGAGACATCAACATCATGGAAGCAGTACCACGGCACATTCAGCTTGTGGAAAAATTCAAAGGCCACATCCGCTTTCAGTTTTGCCTGCTGCAGTGCATCTCCGCTTTTCTGCCACGGACGATCAAAAGCGCCGACACCAAACATATCCGCGCCATTCCAGCAGAAGGTGTGCCAGTAACAGGCGGCAAAGCGCAGATGCTCCGCCATGGTCTTGCCGAGGATCACCTCATCGGGATTGTAGTGGCGGAAAGCGAGAGGATGAGTCGACTGGGTGCCTTCATAACGAACCCGATCGATCTGATCGAAATAAGCGTGCATGGTTTGCTCCTTAGCATCAGTACCCGGATGGCCTGCGTTGAAGCAATATTTGATATTGGCTGCTGTCTCATCTCAATTACGATATTTCACTACGGGTGTCAGATAATTATTATTTGTGCGCTGGCTCGCAAAATAATGTTATTTACGGGGTGGTTTATCATTATCGCTCTCTTGTCCGAAAAAGATGAAACCTCGATCGCGCTCATAAAAAATGAAATAAACCAAAAAACGTAATAGCCGGATAAAAATCAGTAATTGCTGTAACAGGAAAATAAGGGCAACAATTCATCCGCCTGGTTTATAGGCCTGAAACGACAATAGCCTCAACCTACAGGATGATCACAATGAAGATGAAACATGCACTGCTCGCCGCCTGTGCGGCGCTGGCGCTGTTCAGCCAGACCAGCGTGGCAAAAGAAGTGAAGATCGGCATGGCGATTGACGATTTGCGACTCGAGCGCTGGCAGAAAGACCGCGATATTTTCGTAAAACAGGCTGAGACGCTGGGCGCTAAGGTGTTTGTTCAGTCAGCCAACGGCAACGAAGAGACACAGATGTCGCAGATTGAAAATATGATTAATCGCGGTGTCGATGTGCTGGTGATTATTCCCTACAACGGTCAGGTATTGAGTAACGTTGTCGCTGAAGCGAAACGGGAAGGCATTAAAGTGCTGGCCTATGACCGAATGATAAATAACGCCGATATCGACTTTTATATCTCTTTCGATAATGAAAAAGTGGGCGAGTTGCAGGCCGAAAGCATTGTGAAACAGGTGCCTAAGGGTAACTATTTTTTAATGGGCGGATCGCCTGTGGATAATAACGCACGCCTGTTCCGTGCCGGACAGATGAAGGTGTTAAAACCCTATATTGATAACGGCAGCATTAAAATTGTTGGCGACCAGTGGGTCGATGCCTGGCTGCCGGAAAATGCCCTGAAAATTATGGAAAATGCCCTGACCGCCAACGGCAATCATATTGATGCGGTGGTGGCCTCTAACGATGCCACCGCAGGCGGCGCGATTCAGGCTCTGAGCGCGCAGGGGCTGGCAGGAAAAGTGGCGATCTCCGGTCAGGATGCCGATCTGGCAGCCATAAAGCGTATCAAAGCGGGCACCCAGACCATGACGGTTTACAAACCGATCACTGAGCTCGCCACCGAAGCGGCGAAAATTGCCGTCGAGCTGGGCGAGGGCAAAACACCTGCCAGCAACAGCACGCTGAACAATGGTCTGAAAGAGGTTCCGTCACGGCTGCTGAAGCCGATTCCGGTCAACAAAGACAATATTGAAAGCACCGTGGTGAAAGACGGTTTCCACAAACAGAGCGAACTCTGACTGCGCATAGCGTGAGGGAGAACAGTCGATGCTGCTGGAAATGAAAAATATCACCAAACGTTTCGGTGCCGTGAAGGCGCTGAATGATGTCAGCCTGCAACTTGAGGCGGGCGAAGTGATGTCGTTGTGTGGTGAGAATGGATCGGGCAAATCGACGCTGATGAAAATCCTGTGCGGACTCTATCCGCACGGCGATTTTGAAGGGCAGATTCACTTCTCTGGCGACGACATTCAGGCGCAGACCATTCGCGATACCGAGCGTAAAGGCATTGTGATTATTCATCAGGAGCTGGCGCTGGTGCGGCAACTGACGGTGATGGAGAACATCTTCCTCGGTGCCGAACTGAGCCGTTTCGGCATGGTGGATGATGAAACCATGACCCTGCGCTGCCAGCAACTGCTGGCGCGGGTCGGGCTGAACGTCTCTCCCGCCACCCGGGTCGGTGAGTTAGGCCTTGGGCAGCAGCAACTGGTGGAGATTGCCCGCGCACTTAACAAACAGGTCCGGCTGCTGATTCTGGATGAGCCGACCTCTTCCCTGACGGAGCAGGAAACGGACGTGCTGCTCGGCATCATCCGTAATCTGCGTGAACACGGCATCGCCTGCATCTACATCTCGCACAAGCTGAATGAGGTTAAGGCGATCTCCGACACCATCTGCGTGATTCGTGACGGTCAGCATATTGCTACCCGTCCGGCAGCGGGCCTGAGCGAAGATGACATCATCACCATGATGGTGGGGCGTGAGCTGACCGCGCTCTATCCCCACGCGCCGCATCAGATTGGCGACGTGATACTGAAAGTTGAAAACCTCACCGCCTGGCATCCGATCAACCGCCACATTCGCCGCGTTAACAATGTCTCATTCACGCTCAGACGCGGTGAAATCCTCGGCATCGCCGGGCTGGTGGGTGCGGGCAGGACTGAAACGGTGCAGTGTCTGTTTGGCGTCTGGCCGGGGCGCTGGCAGGGCGATATCTGGATCAATGGCAAACCGGTCAACATCACCGATTGCCGCGCCGCCATTGCGCACGGCATCGCTATGGTGCCGGAAGATCGTAAAAAAGATGGCATCGTGCCGCTGATGGCGGTGGGCAAAAATATTACCCTGGCGGCGCTGGACCAGTTCAGCCACCGACTCTCAACGCTGGATGAAGCGCAGGAGCAGCAGGCGATCAACGACGCGATCACCCGCCTGCGGGTGAAAACCTCCTCCTCAGAACTGCCGATTGGTCGTTTGAGCGGCGGCAACCAGCAGAAAGCGATTCTGGCGAAATGTCTGCTGCTCAATCCAAAAATCCTGATCCTCGATGAACCGACGCGCGGCATTGATGTGGGCGCACGTCAGGAGATCTACCTGCTGATCAATGCGCTGGTTCAGCAGGGTATCGCGGTGATTGTGATTTCCTCTGAGCTGCCGGAAGTACTGGGCCTGAGCGATCGGGTGCTGGTGATGCATGAAGGGCAGATCAAAGCCGATTTGATTAACGATAACCTGACTCAGGAGCAGGTGATGGAAGCTGCCCTGCGGAGTGAACATTATGCTTAAAAGTGAAAGTACCCAAAGCCGCCTCGCCGGCACGCCGGGCAAACCGTCACCGGGCAGGTTCACACTGCCCAATCTGCAGGTTCTGGTGATGCTGGGCGCAATTGTGCTGATTGCATTGTTCTTTACCTGGACCACAGACGGCTCGTGGCTCAGCGCGCGTAACGTCTCCAACCTGCTGCGCCAGACTGCCATCACCGGCATTCTGGCCGTGGGTATGGTGTTTGTGATTATCTCGGCGGAGATCGACCTGTCAGTGGGCTCCATGATGGGGTTGCTGGGTGGCGCGGCGGCTATATTCGACGTCTGGCTCGGCTGGCCTCTGCCGCTGACCATCGTGGTAACGCTGGTGATGGGATTACTGCTTGGCACGTGGAATGGCTGGTGGGTGGCCTACCGTAAAGTGCCTTCGTTTATCGTGACGCTGGCGGGGATGCTGGCTTTCCGCGGTGTTCTGGTCGGGATTACTGATGGCACTACGGTTGCGCCGATCACGCCGGGCATGTCGCAGATTGGTCAGAGTTATCTGCCGGGCGGCGTCGGTTTCGGCTTTGGCGTTGCTGGTCTGGCGCTGTTTACGCTGTGGCAGTGGCGGCTGCGGCTGCGTCGTCAGCAGCTCGGACTGGCGCAGGGCGCAGCCAGCGGCACTGTCGGGCGTCAGGCGATCACCGCCATCTTAGTGCTGGGGGCCATCTGGTTGCTCAACGACTATCGCGGCGTGCCGACGCCAGTGTTACTGCTGGCCGTGCTGTTGCTGGCGGGCATGTTTATGGCAACCCGCACCGCGTTTGGCCGTCGTATCTACGCCATCGGCGGCAACATTGATGCTGCGCGCCTGTCTGGCATTAACGTGGCACGTACCAAGCTGGCGGTGTTTGCCATCAACGGTGTGATGGTGGCGATTGCCGGGCTGATCCTCAGTTCACGACTGGGCGCAGGCTCGCCGTCGGCGGGTAACATTGCGGAACTCGACGCTATCGCCGCCTGTGTCATCGGCGGCACCAGCCTGGCGGGCGGCGTGGGTTCGGTTGCGGGCGCAGTCATGGGGGCGTTTATTATGGCCTCGCTGGATAACGGCATGAGCATGATGGATGTGCCGACTTTCTGGCAGTACATCGTTAAAGGCGCGATTCTGCTGCTGGCGGTGTGGATGGATACGGCAACGCGGCGTCGGGTGTAATCGCGCGGGCGATCACATTGTGGCGCAAACAATTTTTTTTGCCCCTTTCAGCCGTGTTATGCAATGCGCTGAGGATTTAAGGGAACGCGCCATCATGCATGAGAAACGCTATCGCATTACCCTGCTGTTTAACGCCAACAAAGTGTATGACCGTCAGGTTGTGGAGGGCGTCGGTGAGTATCTGCAGGCGTCGCAGACTGACTGGGATATCTTCATCGAAGAAGATTTCCGCTGCCGCATCGACAATATCCGGGAGTGGCTGGGCGATGGGGTGATCGCCGATTACGACGATCGCTCCATCGAAACCCTGCTGTCCAATGTCTCCGTGCCGATTGTCGGCGTTGGCGGCTCTTATCACCGGCAGGAGGATTATCCGCCGGTGCACTATATCGCGACTGACAACGCCGCGCTGGTGGAGAAAGCCTTTCTGCATCTGAAAGAGAAGGGCATCAACCGCTTTGCCTTCTATGGTTTACCGGCCTCCAGCGGCAAGCGCTGGGCACAGGAACGTGAACAGGCGTTTCGCCAGCTGGTGGGACGTGAGCGCTATCAGGGCGTGGTCTATCAGGGCATGGAAACCGCGCCGGAAAACTGGCAACACGCCCAGAACCGTCTCGCCGACTGGCTGCAGACGCTGCCGCCGCAAACCGGCATTATCGCCGTCACGGATTCACGGGCGCGACACCTGCTGCAGGCGTGCGAGCATCTGAAAATACCGGTGCCGGAGAAGCTTACGGTGATCGGGATTGATAATGAGGAGCTGACCCGCTATCTGTCACGCGTGGCGCTCTCGTCCGTGGCGCAGGGCTCACGGCAGATGGGCTATCAGGCGGCCAAACTGCTGCATCGGCTGCTGGATAAGCAACCCTTACCGCTTCAGCGCATCCTGGTGCCGCCGGTGAAAGTCATCGCCCGGCGCTCTACCGATTTCCGCTCGCTGCGCGATCCGGCGGTGATTCAGGCGATGCACTACATCCGCTTCAACGCCTGTAAGGGGATTAAAGTGGAGCAGGTGCTGGATGCCGTCGGGCTGTCGCGCTCTAATCTGGAAAAACGCTTTCGGGATGAGACCGGCGACACCCTCCATGCGATGATCCACCGTGAAAAACTGGAAAAAGCGCGCGAGCTGCTGGCCTCTTCATCACTCAACATCAATGAGATCTCGCAGATGTGCGGCTATCCTTCGCTGCAATACTTCTATTCGGTCTTCCGCAAAAGCTACGACACCACGCCAAAAGAGTATCGCCAGCATTTTGGGGAGAATGTGTTGTAAAGAGATTGTTTTCTGTAAGTCTGTTGTGAGTGGGGTGGGGTACGCAGCATAATGATGAGGTTGAAAAATATTAATGTGAGACCAGATTTGACTCCTGTGGTTTTCCGTCACTGTTCTTCCGAAATCATCCTTGTTGATTTTTAATTTCTTTTAAAACAGCTGCATAACGACATGCGTTATCCGTATAAGTCCTAAAGCATCTGCTAGGATCCTGAAAAATATGTTTAATGATGCGTATAGTTTTTATTCACCCTTTAGACTTATACACACGACACTTACAGGCATATAGATTCGACGCGCAAAACCCCAAGAAAAGCCTTAACTCCTTAGCGCCGGCCTCGGGCCGGCTTTACTCATCAACACAGATGGCAGCAAGGGCTGGCGCTTTCGTTACCGATTCAACGCTAAGGCTAAGCTTATGTCGTTTGGTTCTTATAGCCTTGTTTCACTCGCTGAGGCTCGTGAGGAACGCGATATCGCTCAAGCAGGTAGTAAATGGCGTTGACCCCGTTGAGGAAAGCTAGGCTCAAAAGCTTGCGTTTAAAATCTCTACTGAAAACTCTATCAAGTTTATAAACCTTGAATTGCAGGAGAATAAGGCTGATCACTAGATGGTCGCTTATCGCAAAAAGATCATTAAATCTTTGAGCAAGATGTGTTCCCCTTCATCAGTAATCGCCCTATATCGGAAATTAAGCCGATGGTACTGCTTGAAGTGCTTCGTTATGCTATCATTGCCGGTCAAGCTGGGTACAATCCAGAACGTGATTTGTCCATGGCGCTGACCGTTCAAAAACGAAAAAACTATCCTTTTGTATCAGCGGAAGAGTTACCTCATTTTGTTCGAGATCTAGAAGCTTACACTGGCATTGGCAGCATAATTACCAAAAACGCTCCCAAAATAGTTATGCTGACAGGGGTCAAGACTCAGGAGATGGGCTTTGCAATCTGGTCTGAGGTTGACCTTGAGAACGGTATTTGGGTTATACTAGATGAAAGAATGAAGATAAGAAGACCTCATATTGTCTCCCTATTAATCTAAGTAGTTGCTCTTTTCAGGCAATTGAAGCCCATTACCCGTCAATACTCCTATATTTTCATTAATAGAAAAAATCGTAGCAAACCGATCTCTAAGGAGGTAACTTCCCAACTTATTGATTTACTGGGTTATAAAGGCCATGCTACTGGTCACGTCTTGCGACATACGTTGTCGAAAATTTTGCATGAGCAAGCTTGTGATAGTGCTTGTATTCAAATGCAATTAGCCCATGCCGATAAAAATATCATTAGATCTATTTACAATCATGCTACTTATGAGATAAACAGAAGATAAATGTTGCAATGGTATGTGAATTTTCTATTAGGAGAGATTTAAATCATGAGTGAACTAATTGGCTATATAATAAAAAATAAAGAGTGGATTTTCTCTGGAATTGGAATTCCAGTGCTATTGTTTTTGCTTAAAATATTATCATCATCTAAAAGCAGCGGTACCAAAAAAAACAAGCAAAAAACATCCACGCTTATTATAGGTAGCAATAATAAATCCAAAGTAAATCAAAAAAATGGCCAATAGTAATTCTCAACACTCTAAAGTTACTGTTTTAGGAACAAACAATGAAACTGTTGTCAACCAGATTAATATCTCAATTTTTTCAAATGATCACTCATCATTAACTGATGATCTTAAGAAAGAGATAAGAAGTGTCTTAGAAGGTGAGCTTATTAACTCAGAGCTTAGAGTTTTTTTATGTTATCCCAACATAAATAAAGATGAAGAAAGCACTTCATGTATTGAGAACTTGAGAAATGAACTTAACAGTATTAATGCTGTGGTTTTTGAGGGGGAGGAAAGCAGAATTTACCAGATACAGAAAGTGTATACATACACATAGCAGAGCTAGATTTTATAAAAAGAAATTGCGATAGCATAGTAATTTTCGCACTAGATGAGATAACTCTATCTCAAATAACCTTGATTAGTTACTACAAAATAACAAGAGAAGTAAAATCTCCTGACCTAATAGTCATCTATAATAATCATGTAAAAAGTCTCGATAGATTCTTTTCATTAGGTGTATTTCAATATTGCGACGACAACAATATTAAGATATTTGATATAGCTGACGTACAAGATCAAAAAATTGAAGTTCTAATACGAAGAATAAAAAACAAAAAACTAATTTCAAAAGATAAAGGTCTACTAGGAGGCTAAATGTCTATTTCAATAAACTTTCGATTATTGTTGTGGTCAACATCAATTGTACAACCTGCTAACGCCATTGAAATATTAACTTATTTAAAGTTAGTGCTAAAAGATGATGGGACACTTCCTGATGAGGCTTCGATAAAACAATATTTAAAAGAACTTAAGGAAATTGGATATATAGAATTGACATCTGTCAAAGGTGAGCTCTATTCAATCACACCTAGCGGTGATGAAAAACTCACATCCAATTTACGGCACCTTAGAGATAAACTCCGCATTTTTATGCTTGACAAATGTCACAAATATTCTAAATTAATGTTGCTAGCCTCTACTGAAACAAAGAATATGGGCGGCGATTCGCCGTCTTTAAAGTTAAGGCATGATTTAAAAGAGGTTCCGCACCCAGGCCTGTCTTGGGCGTCCGGGACCTTGCCCAGCCGCCCAAGACAGGCCTGGGTGCGGATCTTTGAGCAATTACAAATTGGTTCAATGTCCAGTAGTCAGGCTAGCAATCCTACAGATGATTCAAAAAATCTATTTGCCAATTTTTTATCGGTACCTGCACCAACATTCTATTCTTATAAATCACTAAACAATCCTTTGTTCGAAGAAAATGGTGTTCTATCTATCGCCTCATGCATTGGAATTACCCCACGATTAATCAGCTCAATGATTAAAAATCCCGAAAGATACTATCGTAATTTTGACTTATCAAAAAAAAATGGTGGTATTAGAACAATATCAGCCCCGCGAAAGTTTATGAAAGTAACTCAATATTGGTTAAATGATTACTTACTTAATAGACTAAAAGTTCACTCAGCATGCTTTTCATATAGAAAAGGAGTGAGTATTCATGATAACGCTCTTCAACATGCTAATAAGAAATTCGTAGCCAATATGGACATTGAAAATTATTTTGGTTCTATTAATAAGACAATGATCAAAACTTGTCTTCTTCGAAATAATTTCTCAGAACATTTAGTTAACACTATAGCTGGACTAACTACGCTTTACGGTACGTTACCACAAGGTGCTCCTACAAGCCCCAATATCTCAAATGCAATTTTATATGAATTCGACCAAGCTATGGCCAACCAGGCTATGGTGAGAGAATGTGTGTACACGCGCTACTCTGACGATATCACTATAAGTGGAGATTCCAAAAGTGATGTCGAGGAATTAACAAATATTGCAAGAATAAAAGTATCAGCGATGGGGTTTAGCCTAAACGATCATAAGTTTAGATTATTATCTTATAATAACAGACAATTAGTAACGGGTATTCTAGTTAATGGCGCATTGCGCCCCCCAAGAAAATACCGTAGAAAAGTTAGAGCAGCTTTTCATAAAGCAATAAAAGCCAATGACAATAGCCCCTTGACAATAAATACTTTAAAAGGCCACCTTAACTATTTATCCTCATTTAAAGAGTACGGCTTTCAATTTGAAGAGGAAAAGTATCTTTGTATAATAAAACATCTTAAAAAAACACAATGAAAACACTGCTGTCTAATAGCCAAAATGAATCAATTCCTCATTCTGCTAATTTCCTTTCCGTTTATGCTCTTATTTACTACTTAAACGAAATACTTAGATCACAGTCATCAGTACAACCCTCCGCGCACGTTCGTACCCCGCCACGCCTGTCCGCTTCATGCAGTGGTTTTCATGCGCCTGAATGAATGGCGCCGCACTTGGCATGGCCTGAACGAGCATAAGCGGGGTGCAAAAACTTATGCGTTCTCATGCAGCATAGACATGCACTCAAGAGCAGAGATGCCAGCTAGGAAAAAGAGGCGTGAAAAAACCGGCGCAGTGGCTGGCTTAGGAAAAGATCGGGCGGTTTCAGGCAGATGGCTGCTGCCGGCTGGACAGTGTACTGGCAGAACCATAGCGACCCAGCGTCTGCGGCTGGCGCGCCGCGCTCAGCATTTCCGTTTTGGGTGCCGGCTTGGCAGGCTTCTTGGGCTTCATGATGATTTTCTCAACGCTCTATAGCGCGTTGAACTTGCAGGAGCGGTCAAGGTTGGTGCGCTGATAACAAGTGCGCTTGATGATCGCAGACTTGTAGGCGCTGGTGCGGGGGTGTGCGGTGGTGCCGCACTCAGGGCATTTCATGGCCATTACGTCCCTCCTGCGGCAGCCAGCTAAGGCGCTGCGTAAAGCGCAGGTGCTGTGCGGGCGTGTAGCCGCCCTGACAGTTGCGCAGCATCCGGGCTTTCGGAGAGACGGTTCGTTTCGGCCAGAGCGTCCTTGTAAGCTGTCCCTAACGCCAGACGCGCCCGTTGCAGCTGCCGGGTGGCCACCTCCAGCCTGCCGGGGCCTTTAAGGGAACGAAGTCCGGGATACAGATCAACATCGACCTGACGGACGACTGAAGTGCCAACTGGCTTCCGAGCCGAAGTGTGGCGAACTGACAGTATTCTGGTTAACGCGAACCAGCGAAAGCCGTTTTTTTACATTCATGCATCACCCATTCATCATCACCTAAGTTACTGTTTTTTTTATAAAAAATGAAATCTGAAATAGTGCGAAAATTTTTTATAAAATCTTTTCATTGAGAAATATTTAAGTGTTGAGTATTTATATACTCTACTGAACCTTTACAATCTTGATTTTATTTGAATTAACTAATTTTAGTGGTGATTACATATGGAAAATGCTGTTGGAATAAAAATAGATTATGAAAAGAACAGAAATAATCCAGAGCAAATTTTTTCTGCTATGGCTCTCTACATTTCCGCCTATAAAAAATATTGCAATTTAATCGCAAAGGAGGCTGGGTCAGAATTAAATTACAACTTATGCCTGAAAGATATAGAAAAAGGCTCAATCAAAGCTCTTCTTGGTTCAATCTCGAGCTGTTTTCACTCCCTGATTACTAAGCAGTCAAATGGCCTTTTCGAAGATTTAACAGATGAAGATGACATAATCTCCCCTAATCAAGTAGACTCTTTGGCTCGTAAACAAGAAAATAAAATGGAGAAAATAAACGGAGATATCTCCTTTTACATAGACAGAGTTGAATTTGCTAAAATATTACAAGAAATATCCGCTGCAAATGAAATGCTTTATCGTGATGAGAGAGCTGAGATTGAAACCTTTGGAAATAGTGGTAATAACATTATACTATTAAATACCAAAATGCGTTTTTTTGGTGATCCGGAAACGATGTTTGATGAACATAACATCATGTCATACCGTGGTCGAGATAGTTTAGACATAATAAAGCCAGTAAACTTTGGCGATTCTCAATGGCAAGTCCGTAGCAGAACGACACATAAAACCTTTATGGCTACTATTGGGGATAAAGAATGGCTTAAACTTTACCAAAATGGAGAAATCCCCATAATTACAGCCAAGTATTGCATGTTGGTTGATATGTATTGCGAATTAGACAAGAAAAACAAAAAACCCATCATAAAAAAAGCTTTAATAATCAAAGTAATTAAGGTGATTCCAAGTTCAGAGGCTCAGGATGCTTTACTCTAACCATCTGAAGTCTTTAATGGCATCATATTTATTTGTGCTATTGCCATTTACTATACTTTGCTTCGTTAAATTTATTGATGGAAAATGGCAAGATGTTTTTTTAGCTAGTGATTGGTCAATTGCTAGTTTTATTATTTTTGGTCAGTCATTAACTTCTTTATCTTCTGCACTTGTCCTGTCGCCAAAGAATAAAAAACAATATGGTTGGGAACTGCACGTCGCGAAATTATTCATAACTGGCATCGCTCCAAGTATGGTGTTATATATTTATATGCTCAATCAACCCACTTTAACATTGGGTATATTTCAAATCCTAATGTTTATTTATGCATCTTATAGATTCTTTGTCGATGGGCTAACTGCCAAGCGGCTAACCGATACACAACAGTCCGGCTAAGATTTTAATGTATAAAAATGTGTATACTCAACTGAGAGAATAAAATATTTAATTTATTACAACAGTAAGTTAGATAGCAAATCTCACTCCTGTGATCAACCAACCCGCTGCTCACTCTTCTCCAGCACCGCCAGCGCCAGCCCGTTGGCCGGATCGATCCGCTGCTCAGGAAAGTGCAGCAGGGTATGTGCGGCGGTAAAGGCCAGCGCGTTGCCGTGTGCGGTAGTGCGCACCGCCTTGCAGAAGACTTCACTGGCGTTCCACGGACAATCAATGATGATGGTGGCGGGATTGAGCAGCAGCATAATCTGACTCAGCGCCGCACCCAGATAGCCACCCGCCTGCGCCATCACCTCATCCACCACCCGTGGCGCGCTGTCGCGGTTCTGCCAGCTCAGGCCAGGCTGACGCTGCGCCAGCTGCTGTTTAACCGCAGGCTGGCTGACCAGCGCTTCCAGGCAACCGCGGCGGCCGCAACTGCAACGCGGGCCGTCGGGCTGGACAACCAGATGTCCCGCCTCGCCCGCCGTCCAGCTGTGCCCGGTAAATACTTCGCCATGCTGTACCAGTGCGCCGCCAATTCCCTCGGAAATACGCAGATAAAAGTGACCGCTCTCCACAGATAATCCACGCAGCTGTACCGCCAGCAGCGCAGCGGCTTTGACATTATTCATAATGCGGATGGGGAGACTGACGTGCTTACTCAGCGCGCCCAGCAGGTCAACATCCTGCCATTCGAGGGGCAATGAAATATGCATCCAGCCGCGCCGGGGATCGACGATCCCGGGAAAACCCAGGCCAATGCCGAGCAAATCAGGATAGCTTTTCACCAGTTCCCGGCACAGCATCGCCAGCTCAGCCAGCAGTCGGGTCGGGTTACTGGTATCGGTGCGCAGCGTCTTTTCAGCCAGCACCTGTGAAAAATAGTCGCAGACCCGCCAGTGGATGACGTTGCGTTCCACCATGATGCCTGCGCTCTTGAGCTTTTCCGGCCGCAGGGTAATCCCGATTTTAGGCCGTCCGGCCGCCGCCACGCTGACCGGCCCCAGCTCCTCTATCAGGCCCTGCTCCAGCAGGTCATCAATGATTAAGGATACGGTGTTTTTGCTGAGTGTCAGCGTCTCCGCCAGATCCTGACGCGACGTCACGCGCAGCTTACGCAGCTGAGTCATCACCCGTTTCTGGTTATTCAGTCGCAGTAGTGCAGGGCCTTTGCCGTTCGTTTTCATTACGGGTTCACTCAACAGAGGAGTAAGAATTGAGTGTATCAGCCCATACGTATTCCACATCCCACACTTTTGCGGGCGGTTTCACACAACCCGATCGCCTGTGGCTAAGATCGTGACCGCGATCAGATCGTGGGATTAATACCGGGTTTTCTGCTGCACCAGTGGCCGGGCGTCGGGATGATCCTGACTCAGCGTGTCCGGCTGCGCCGGCATGGGCGGAAGGACAAAAGCGGTGTTGCTCGTCGTTGTGACGAGGGGCTTCAGGCCCGATGAGCGCAGTGACCCGGCGCTGCCGGGTCACTGTTTAATATTCGTCGCCGCGTACCCGGCTACGATAGCTTTCCCAGTCGAAGCGCACCCACAGGCTGTTGCCGAGGCGCATACGATCCATGACACGTTCGCCCAGCAGCGTATTCATGCCCGCATGGTCGAGGTTGGATAACATGCCGGTCGGTCGTTTCGATGAAGAACGGCGATCGACAATCTGGTTAATAATCACTTTTTCGTAGCGCGATTCGCTCTGCATACCGATCTCATCAATCACCAGCAGATCAACACTGCTGAGATCCTGAATCAGCCGCTCTTCGGTAATGCCACTGCTGCCGCTGAAGGTGCCCTTCATGCTCGACATCAGATCGGCAACCGTCACGATCAGCACGCTTTTACCGCGCAGGATAAGGTCATTACCAATCGCGGCTGCAAGATGGTTTTTACCGGTGCCGGGACGGCCTGAAAAGACAAAACTGGCGATGCTGCCATCAAATTCAGCGGCATACTGTCGCGCCAGTTCCAGCGCCTTGCGCTGCCCCTCGTTCTCCACCCGGTAATTATCAAATGAGCAGTTCATATGCAGCTCGCGAATGCCGGAACGGCCCATTACGCGCTGCATTTTCATTGCGCGGTTCTCACGCACAATCGCCTCTGATCGCAGGCGACCCTGCTCCTGATTCCACGCCAGCAGCTCTTCGCCATTGGCAAATTTAGGACGGGTGCCTGCGGGCATCATTTTTTTCAGACGGTTAAAGAGATCGTTTGGCGTTTTCATCATTCACCTCGGAAACCATCGGGAATGGTACGGTCAGGATCGGGCAACTGCGTGATATCACGCTTCGGTTGCCCGCCGTTTGCGGCACGGTTCATCTGAATGCTGCGTGCCAGTTTCTGTTGCCACTGTACATGATGGAACATCCGGCCTTCCGCCTGCCAGTAGGCCACAAAGGCCGCCAGCTCGCTGGGGGTCACCGGTTCACCCAGCGACACACCCCAGATCGCGGCCTGGCGCGTAAAGTCGGCATCCGGCTGCCAGCCCTGATACATGGCGAACTTACCTGCCGGCGTATGGATCGCGGCGGGGGAATCGTCATACAGGCTGTCATCCAGCGCCACATCATTCGGCTGCCGGGCGGCGGCTTCCAGCGCCAGCAGCTCAGCCAGACGCGCCGGGGTGATGGCGTACATCACCGGCGCATAATTATCTAACACCGCCAGCGTGCCCTTTTCCGCCTGCTGCAGGGCAGTCAGCGGATCCTGTCGGAAGGCATCCAGGCCAATGAGCGTTGAAGTTAAGATTTTAGCTGACATGAAAAGACCTGAGGTTAACGAACACCTTGCGCCGGGAACCCGTCGCCGACGCAGAAGTGTTTATTGTACCTTTTTTAATGATGCGGATCGCTTAAAAAGCAAGAGTGCGGATCAGTGCGAGGTGACCGGAGAAGTGGCGTGACGGGCCGGTGCAGATTCGGTGGCCCGCACGCTGACAGCCGCGGCGGCCGGGCGGGTCTGCCATAGATAGCGAACCGAGGCCAGCCAGCACAGGCCGTAACCCAGCAGTTCGGTACCCTCTTCGGCCATGTTTTTCACCACGCGGTTGTAATCCCCCAGCATCAGGTGCTGCCACAGCGCATGAATACCAAACAGTCGTGAAAAGACCAGCACCACTAAAAAGCCGGAGGCCATCACCGGCCAGCTGCGGTGTTGCAGCAGCCTGGCCAGCGCGTGCAGCGTTTTTTTCGGCGTTCGCAGCGCGACGGCCAGGCAACCGGCCGTCACCGCCAGGGCGAACCAGATCCAGCTGCCATGCTGGATGGCATCAAACACAAAGTCGAGCTCACGGATTAGCATACAGCTATAGAAGCCCGCCACTAAGGTCAGCGCGCCGCGCTGAGCCGGACGGCGCTGGGCAGCAATAAAGAACAGGGCGGCAATCACCGCCAGCATGATTTCCTGGGTAGTTTCAGTAAAAGAGGTTTCGTGCAGCGCATCATTCATCCAGGCCACATCAATATAGATGGGCAATATCATCAGAGCGAGAAAGAGTGCTGCCAGTATGAAGACCGTCATTTCGCGGCCAATAATTGTCAAATCGTTGCGCATAGTGTTACCAGTATAATGATTAGCGGACTCATTATATTTTAAACGCCCGATTCCCTTTCTCTTTTCATGCCCCGGTCAGAAGCTGGCGCTGAAGCCAAAGGTGTAAAGTTGCTGCTCCTGGTTATTCAGCGCTTCGCTTTGTGAAAACGCGGCGAAAGCCGCCAGATTATCGTTCAGAGGCATTTGTGCACCGATGCTCAGATCGATGCCTTCGGACTGATCGGTGCCGTTCGTCGCCTCACGCCGGGGATTCTGCGGCGTGTCTGCCAGCAGATAGTGATAACTCAGCTGCGCCCAGGGCGATATCCATCCCTGCTGCGAATCGATGCGCCAGCCGACGCTGGCGCTCTGCTCACGACTCTGTTGATCGCTGTAGTCACATTGCAGACAGTTCATCTGCTGCGGATCAACGGCATACTGCGCCACCGGCCCGGTGGTAAATGACGGGGCAATGGGCAGGTCAACCCCAGCCCGATAGCGTTTTCCCAGCGGGGTAGTGCCTACGCTGCCGGTTTCACTGTGGAGTGCGATGGGGGACGCGGTGGGAGAGTTGATGGCGGCTTCAAACAGGGCGCGGCTCTCATCGCTGAAGGCGAGTGGCGTCAGGGCGATCTTCTCCGCCAGAATCGTATCGTAGTCGGGCAGAAAGTCGGGATGCTGAGGCGCAGAGATGCCGCCGCGCGCAAAAGTCGGTTGCGTTAAGATTAACAGCCATACAGCACAGCAGATCCGCAGACCTTTCCAACCGCTTCTCGGCAACATCGCTTCTCCAGGCAAGGCTGAAGTTATTATCCGGCGTTTAAATTAAATTTCGGCCCGTCTCTGTTATTTAACCGGTGATCGTTTAACTATCAACCGATTAATTCTAAGATCAAGCGGACCGCTAAAATATTCTCGTTATAAAGGAACAGAGCGATGCAACGATGTGGTTGGGTAACGCAGGATCCCCTCTATCTGGCTTATCATGACAGGGAATGGGGTGTGGCGCAGAGAGACAAGCGTTCGCTGTTTGAGATGCTCTGTCTGGAAGGACAGCAGGCGGGGTTATCCTGGATAACCGTGCTGAAAAAGCGCGAAAACTATCGGGCGGCGTTTCACCAGTTTGATCCGCAGGCGATTGCACAGATGGATGCGGCAGAGATCGACACGCTGATGCTCAACAGCGGCATTATCCGCCACGCCGGTAAAATCGCGGCAATTATCGCCAACGCCCGTGCTTATCTCCAGATGGAAGCGCAAGGAGAGGATTTCAGCCACTTCGTCTGGCAATTTGTCGATAACGTACAAATCGTTCACCATTATCCTGACTATAGCCAGGCTCCCACCACCTCAGAGCAGGCCATTGCGCTCTCGAAGGCGCTAAAGCAGCGTGGTTTCAAATTCATCGGCCCCACAATTTGCTACTCCTTTATGCAGGCCTGCGGGCTGATAAACGATCATCAGAGCAACTGTTTTTGCCATCCTGACAATCAAAAGGCGTAATTCCCGCTAAATCAGGATTTTTCCTCACTACATTCCCGGCCACCAGGCGGCATAATCGTGCCACTTATGGGAAAGGTTTTCCCCTGTGTGTCGAATGTAAGGGAACAAAAATGCAGAAGAAATTAATCGCCATCACCTTGTTACTAAGCGGCAGTCTGGCCCTGCCAGGTTGTACCACCAATCCTTACACCGGCGAATCTCAGGCGGGTAAGTCAGGTGTGGGCGCAGGCCTGGGTGCGTTAGTGGGTGCCGGTGTCGGCGTACTCTCCTCGTCGAAGAAAGATCGCCGTAAAGGTGCGCTGATTGGTGCTGCAGGCGGAGCCGCACTGGGCGGTGGCGTGGGCTACTACATGGATGTGCAGGAAGCGAAACTGCGCGACAAGATGCGCGGTACGGGCGTCAGCGTGACCCGTAATGGCGATAACATCGTCCTGAATATGCCAAACAATGTCACCTTCGACTCCAGCAGCAGCAATCTGAAACCTGCCGGCGCGAACACCCTGACGGGTGTTTCAATGGTGCTGAAAGAGTATCCAAAAACCGCGGTAAACGTAGTGGGTTATACCGACAGCACCGGCACCCGCGCACTGAACATGCGTCTGTCACAGCAGCGTGCTGAAAGCGTCGCCAGCGCGTTGATCGTGCAGGGTGTCGCCAGCGATCGCCTGCGCACGCAGGGCGCAGGCCCGGATAACCCGGTTGCCAGCAACAGCACCGAAGCAGGCAAAGCACAAAACCGTCGTGTTGAGATCACGCTCAGCCCGCTGGGATAAACGCGGTCGCCCCCGCCTGGGGGCACCTTTTTTCTGTAAAGCAACGCGTTAAAAGTATCAGTAATGTTTCTGCGAATAGAGCCAGCAGAGGCTTTATGATAGTCTGATCAAAAATCGATCAATGGATGCCTTCCCATGTCTCTTAAAGCCATCGCTGCGGTTTTAGGTCTTTCCGTAACGACCGTCAGTCGCGCCCTCAACGGTTATCAGGATGTCGCTCAGGAGACGCGTAAACGCATCGAAGAAGAAGCGCAGCGGCGTGGCTACCGGCCTAATGCGGCGGCCCGGCGTCTGAAAACCGGCCGTGCTAACGCGGTGGGATTCGTCTACCCGATCAGTGCCTCTCCCCTGAATGGCAGCGACTTCAGCGACATGCTGCTGGCGCTGGAGCATCACCTTGCCCGTTATGACATTAACCTGTTGTTGCTGGCGGATAAGCAGCAGAGTCAGTCGACTCTGACACGCCTGCTGCGCAGTGGCGTAGTTGATGCCCTGATCGTCGGCCACACCACGCCAGAAGACAGTCGGCTTCATGCTTTGCTCCAGACCAATTTTCGTTTTCTGGCGCTGGGCCGCAGCGATCTGCCATCGACCTATGCGTGGTTTGATGTTGATCACCTTGCCGGTTCACAGCTGGCGGTGGGCTGGTCGCTGGCGCAGGGACGGCAGCGGATAGCCTGGCTTGGCAGCAATGAAAACAGTACGCGGGTGCGTGACCGGCGTCAGGGTTATCTGACGGCGCTGGGGGAGGTTACGCCTTATGCGATGGCGGCGGTGGCGCCGTCGCGTCGCGCCGGCTATCAGCAAACCCGGGAGTGGCTGGCAGAGGGGCCAGCACCGGAAGTGATCATCACCGACTGCGCTGCGCTGGCTGAAGGCGCGGCTCTGGCGCTGCAACTGGCCGGGCGTGCAGCGGGCGAGGGTGCCATTCTGCTGGCGGGCTGGGAAGGATTGCCGCGAGATGCGATTCTCGATCATCCCATTGTCGCCATTCGTCAGGCGACGCCGCATCAGGCCGGTGAACAGGTGGCTGAAATGGTCATCCAGCTGATTGATGGCGCACCGCCGGAGACGTTACAGACTCTGTGGCAACCCTGGCTGCAATTACCGGCGTAGCGCTTTTTGCGCCGGGCTTTGCTTGTGCTAGTCTCTGCCTGGTTTCTTATTACGCAGGATATCTCATGAAAATCAGGCCGCCTCGCGCCACCATCAGCGATGTTGCTCACGCGGCACGAACCGGTAAAACCAGCGTTTCACGCTATCTCAATGGTGAACTGCATCTGCTCTCTGCCGGTCTGAAAGCGCGGATCGAACAGGCTATTGCTGATCTCAGCTATCGCCCGAGTCAGATGGCGCGCGGCCTGAAGCGCGGACGTACCCGCCTGATCGGGCTGATTATCGCCGATATCACCAATCCCTATTCTGTTGATGTCATGAGCGGTATTGAAGCCGCCTGCCGCGAGCAGGGCTTCACGCTGCTGATGTGTAACACCAATAACGAAGTGGATCTGGAGCAGCACTATCTGCAATTGCTGAGCAGCTATCAGGTTGAGGGCATTGTGGTTAACGCCGTCGGGATGCGTGAAGAGGTGCTGAACCATCTGCAACAATCCCTGCTGCCGATGGTGCTGATTGACCGTAAAATCCCCGATTTTCCCTGCGATGTGGTGGGCCTGAACAATGCCGAGGCAGCCGAAACGGCAACGCGGCATCTGGTCGACAATGGCTACGATGCGCTGCTGTTTCTTAGCGAGCCGCTGGGCAGCGTCAACACGCGCCGTGAGCGCCTGCAGGCCTTCCGCCAGCTACTGGCGGAGCATCCGCAGGTTGAGCATGAGAATACGGAAGTGGCGCTGCATCAGCCCGCTGCGCTGGATCAGGCGCTGCTGGCCTTTCATCAGCGTCACACCGGCAAACGTTGCGCAGTGATGGTCGCCAACGGGGCGCTGACGTTGCAGGTAGCGCGATCGCTACAGCGACTCAATCTGCACTGGGGCCGCGATATCGGCCTGCTCGGTTTTGACGAACTGGAGTGGGCGGCGCTGGCCGGTGTGGGTATCACCACGCTGAAACAACCCACCTGGCAGATTGGCTTCAGTGCGCTGGAACGGCTGATTGCGCGCATCGAGGGCAGCGGATTACCGGTTGCCGAGCAGGTCTTCTCTGGCGAACTTATCGTTCGCGGCTCCAGTCAGCCTCTTAACTGAATTTCAGATTTAACCTTCCGTTTACGTGCTCGCTTCGTGAGCACGATCATAATTTCACAGTTTGCTGCTTTGCTTTGGAACCGGTTCCATTTAGGGTTTTTGTATTCGTTATGGGCAGAACCCTGCCATGGAGCAGAACATGAAACCTGACATCATCGTGGTGACCGCCGCATATGGCCACGCACAGATCACCGCTCTCGGCGGTCAGCGTGCGCTGCTGCCGATTATCCAGCAGGCGGGCGCAGACGGGGTCGAAATCCGCCGCGAACTGCTTGATGACGCGGCGCTGGCCGATCTGCCGGCGCTGGCCCGGGCGGTGGCGCAGCATCAGCTGCACAGCAGCTATTCGGTGCCCGATACGCTGTTTTGTGACGGCGGCGAAATCAATCCTCGTATAACCCACTACGTTGAAGAAGCACGCCAGTTAAACGCTCAGCGGCTGAAAGTGGCGCTGGGAGCGTTCACCGGTGCGCTGCCTCGCGAAGCGTTGCAGGCGCTGCTGGCGGATCTGCCGTTTCAGCTGACGGTGGAAAACGACCAGACTGAACATGGCCGACTGGCTCCGTCAGTTGCGTTTTTCACGGCGGTGAGGGAAGCGGATCTGTCGATCAGCATGACCTTTGATATGGGTAACTGGTGCTGGACCGGTGAGGATGCCGATCAGGCGGCGCAGCAGCTGGCTGCGCAGGTGGGCTATGTGCATGTCAAAGCTGCCGTGGCGCACCAGGATAGCTACCGCGCGATTGCGCTGGATGAGGCTGATGACCACTGGCGCACACTGCTGCAACAGTTGCCCGCACAGGCACCGCGCGGTATTGAATTTCCGCTGGAAGGCGACGATCTGACTGCGGTGACACGCCACTACGTGTCGCTGCTGCGTAACGTGTAAGGAGTGAAGATGACCACGCATCACACTATGCATCACAACGGTCCGCTTGATGTTGTCACTATCGGTGAAGCGATGGCGATGTTCATCGCCCGTGAAACCGGCGACCTGGCCGCAGCAGAGACCTTTGTTAAACGCGCGGCGGGCGCTGAACTCAATGTGGCGACCGGCCTGGCTCGTCTTGGCCTGAAAGTGGGCTGGGTCAGTCGTATTGGCGATGACGCGTTTGGCCGGTTTATCTGCCAGCAGCTGGAAAAAGAGGGTATCGACCACGCCCGGGTGACGGTCGATAAGCGCTATCCCACCGGTTTTCAGCTCAAGTCCAAAGTCGATGACGGCTCTGATCCGCTGGTGGAATATTTTCGTAAAGGCTCGGCGGCCAGCCATCTGTCGGTCGACGATTTTGACGCGGACTATTTTGGTTCGGCGCGTCATCTGCACCTGAGCGGTGTGGCGGCGGCGCTGTCAGAGAGTTCGCTGGAGCTGCTGAAGCACACGGCCAAAGAGATGCGCGCGCGTGGTAAAACTATCTCGTTTGACCCTAACCTGCGGCCGGTGCTGTGGCGCAGCGAAGAGGAGATGCGTAAGCAGCTCAATCTGCTGGCGGAGTATGCCGACTGGGTACTGCCGGGCGAAAAAGAGGGGCTGATTCTGACCGGCTATCGTCAGCCAGAAGCGATCGCGGATTTCTATCTCGATAAGGGCGTGAAAGCGGTCGTGATTAAAACCGGTTGTGACGGTGCCTGGTATAAAACGGCGCAGGGCGAGCAGGGCCAGGTTGAGGCGATCAAAGTCGACAACGTGGTGGATACCGTGGGCGCCGGAGACGGCTTTGCCGTTGGCGTCATCAGCGCCCTGCTGGAAGGTCAGTCGCTGCCGCAGGCGATTCGTCGCGGCAACAAAATTGGTTCGATGGCGATTCAGGTCATTGGTGACAGCGAAGGTCTGCCGACGCGTCAGCAACTGGGCGACGTGTAGTTCGCGCCCCTCTACAGTCACAGGAGTTCCCGATGAAAAAGCAGACAATCGCGCCAAAACGCTGGTGGTTCATCATGCCCATCGTGTTTATCACCTACAGCCTGGCGTATCTCGATCGTGCAAATTTTAGCTTCGCTTCTGCTGCCGGGATTAATGACGATCTCGGCATCACCAAAGGCATGTCCTCGCTGCTGGGTGCGCTGTTCTTCCTGGGTTACTTCTTTTTCCAGATCCCGGGTGCAATTTACGCCGAACGGCGCAGCGTCAAGAAACTGATCTTCTGGTGCCTGATCCTGTGGGGCGGCTGTGCCTCACTGACCGGCGTGGTCAGCAACATTCCGATGCTGGCGGCCATTCGCTTTATTCTGGGCGTGGTGGAAGCCGCGGTGATGCCCGCGATGCTGATCTACATCAGCAACTGGTTTACCAAATCGGAACGTTCACGCGCCAACACCTTTCTGATTCTGGGTAATCCGGTCACGGTGTTGTGGATGTCGGTCGTGTCAGGCTATCTGATCGAATCGTTTGGCTGGCGTGAGATGTTTATCTTCGAAGGGATTCCGGCGGTGGTCTGGGCGATCGCCTGGTGGTTCCTGGTGCAGGATAAGCCGGCGCAGGCGCGCTGGATGAGCGATGCCGAGAAAGCGGCATTGCAGGCTGAACTGCAGAAAGAGCAGGAAAATATTAAAGCGGTGCGCAACTACAGCGAAGCGTTCCGTAACCGCAACGTGATCATTCTCTGCCTGCAATATTTTGCCTGGAGCATCGGCGTCTATGGCTTTGTGCTGTGGCTGCCGTCGATTCTGCGTAACGGCACGCAGATGGGCATGGTAGAGGCGGGCTGGCTCTCCGCGGTGCCTTATCTGGCGGCGACCATTGCGATGGTGGTGGTCTCCTGGGCGTCGGATAAAACCCAGAACCGTAAGCTGTTCGTCTGGCCGCTGCTGCTGGTGGGCGCGCTGGCGTTCCTCGGCTCTTATCTGGTGGGATCGAACAATTTCTGGATGTCCTACACCCTGTTAGTGATTGCCGGAGCCGCGATGTATGCGCCTTACGGGCCGTTCTTCGCCATTATTCCTGAAATGCTGCCACGCAATGTCGCCGGTGGCGCAATGGCGCTGATCAACAGTATGGGTGCGCTGGGGTCGTTTATCGGTTCATGGATTGTCGGCTATCTTAATGGAGCCACCGGCAGCCCGTCCGCGTCCTACATCTTTATGGGATCGGCCCTGCTGGTTTCGGTGTGGCTGACGCTGATTGTGAAACCGGCGCAGAACAAAGCGCCGCCGCTGCAGGGTGCAAAACCCGCCTGAAAGCGTAAACGTTAGCCTCTATTTCTCCGGGCGGCCTGCAAGCCGCCCGCTACTTATTGACCGGGAGCCACCGAATGAAACCCGCTGTAATTCTCTATAAAAAACTACCCGACGATCTTTATGCTCGCCTGGCTGAACAGTGTGACGTGACGGAAATCAGCGATCTCTCGCCGGAAAGCCAGCAGGAACATGCTGCGGCGTTCCGGCAGGCAGAAGGTCTGCTGGGATCGGGCGGTAAAGTGAATGGCGAACTGCTGGCGAAGATGCCCAATCTGCGCGTCTGCTCCAGCGTCTCTGTAGGTTATGACAATTTTGATGTGGATGCGCTGAATCAGCGTCACGTGGTGCTGATGCACACGCCGACCGTGCTGACCGAAACCGTGGCGGACACCATGATGGCGCTGGTACTGAGCACCGCCCGTCGGGTGCCGGAACTGGATGCCTGGGTCAAAGCGGGCAACTGGCAGAAGAGCATCGGTCCGGCGCAGTTCGGCATCGATGTGCACCATAAAACGCTGGGTATTCTCGGCATGGGACGTATCGGGATGGCGCTGGCGCAGCGCGCCCACTTTGGCTTCGGCATGAAAATCCTCTACAACGCCCGCCGCGAGCATGAAGAGGCACAGTCGCGCTTTAGCGCACAGCGCTGTGAGCTGGAGGCGCTGCTGAAGCAGAGTGATTTCGTCTGCATCAGTTTGCCGCTGACTGAAGAGACGCACCATCTGATCGGTGCCGCCGAGCTTGAACTGATGAAGCCGGATGCGGTGCTGATCAACGCCGGTCGCGGGCCGGTGGTGGATGAGAATGCGCTGATCGCCGCGTTGCAGGCGGGCAAACTGCATGCCGCCGGGCTGGATGTGTTTGAGCAGGAGCCGGTCTCTGCCGACTCTCCGCTGCTGTCGCTACCCAATGTGGTGACGCTGCCGCATATCGGTTCTGCCACCCATGAAACCCGCTACGGCATGATGCAGGATGCGGTAGAAAATCTCCTCGCTGCACTCGGCGGAAGCGTCGAGAAAAACTGCGTGAACCCGCAGGCGCTGAAGTAATCCCCTCGCCTTTCCATTGCGCCCGCCCATGGCGGGCGTTATGGTGGACCCCCGATTCGCTATCACAAATATTTAACCGCTATGTCTTTTTCTCAGTTCGGCGACAAATTTACCCAACATTCCGGCATCTCACGTCTGATGGAAGATATGGGCGCGGGCCTGCGAACGCCCGGCACCATCATGCTGGGCGGCGGTAATCCGGCGCAGATCCCGGCCATGAACGACTACTTTCAGCAACTGCTGCAGCAGATGCATGAGGAAGGCAAACTCAGCGAGGCGCTGTGCAATTACGATGGCCCGCGCGGTAAAGCGACGCTGCTGGCGTCGCTGGCCGGGCTGCTGAGCGATCAGCTTGGCTGGCCCATCACCGCACAGAACATTGCGCTGACTAACGGCAGCCAGAGTGCCTTCTTCTATCTGTTTAACCTGTATGCGGGTCGCCGGGCCGATGGCAGCAAAAAGCGGGTGCTGTTCCCGCTGGCGCCTGAGTATCTTGGCTATGCGGATGCCGGCCTGGAAGAGGGGCTGTTTGTATCGGCGAAGCCGAACATTGAGCTGCTGCCGGAAGGTCAGTTTAAATATCATGTCGATTTCGAGCATCTGCCGATGAACGAGGAGGTCGGGCTGATCTGCGTATCGCGTCCGACCAACCCCACCGGCAACGTGATCACCGATGATGAGCTGATGCAGCTCGATGCGCTGGCACAGCAGCATGATGTGCCGCTGCTGATCGACAATGCCTATGGCGTGCCGTTCCCCGGTATCATCTTCAGCGAGGTGCGCCCGCTGTGGAATCCCAACATCATTCTCTGCATGAGTCTGTCGAAGCTCGGCCTGCCGGGTGCGCGTTGCGGCATCATTATCGCTGACGAGAAGACCATCACCGCGCTGAGCAATATGAACGGCATCATCAGTCTGGCGCCCGGAAGTATCGGTCCGGCCATTGCCAATGAGATGATCCGTCGCGGCGATCTGTTGCGGCTCTCCGAAGAGGTGATTAAGCCGTTCTATCAGCAGAAGGTGCAGCAGACCATTGCGATACTGCGGCGCTATCTGCCGGAAGACCGTTGCCTGATCCACAAGCCGGAAGGGGCGATTTTCCTCTGGCTCTGGTTCCGCGATCTGCCGATCACCACCGAATTGCTTTATCAGCGGCTGAAAGCGCGCGGCGTGCTGATGGTGCCGGGACACTTCTTCTTCCCGGGACTGGAACAGGCGTGGCCGCACACCCATCAATGTATGCGGATGAATTACGTGCCGGACGCAGAGAACATCGAGCGGGCGGTGCAGATTCTGGCGGAAGAGGTTGAGAACGCCTGGCGCGACAGCTAATCCTGCGAATCGGTTAACGACAGCTGGCACCACTGTGCCAGCTGCTGAATCGCCTGTTCCACTTCCGCATTCCAGCCAAAACCGGCATTCAGCCGGAAGCAGTGATCGTAGCGCTGATCGGTGGCAAAAATATGGCCCGGCGCGATGCCGATGCCCGCATTACGCGCTTTCAGAAACAGCTCGCGCACGTTCAGCGCCTGGCGAGGCATCTCAACCCACAGCACATAGCCTCCTTCCGGATCGGACACCCGGGTTCCCGCCGGAAATTCTCGTAACACCGACTGACGCATTTCACGGATTTGTCGTGCCAGCTCACGCCGCAGCTTACGCAGATGAGCATCATAGCCGCCGCTGCGCAGCAGTTCCGCCACCGCCGCCTGCGACAACACCGAGGTGCCCATGGTTGAGGTATATTTCAGTGAGGCGATTTTGCGCATGTAGTTGACGCTGTGAACCCAGCCGATACGAATGCCTGGCGCCACGGTTTTAGAGAAGCCGCTGCAGAGAATGGCGTTGGGGCTGAAGGCGCGCATCGGGAAAGGGCGGCGTTCACCAAAAGCGGTATCGCCAAAAATATCATCCTCGATGATCACCACATCGTTTTCATCCGCCTGCCGCGCAATATAGGCCTTATGCTCGTTGGGAATGCTCTTGCCCAGCGGATTGTTGACGTTGCACAGGGTGAGAAAGACCCGCACCGCCTTGCGCTGAAACAGCCCGGTGAGCTTCGCGACATCGACATACCCTTCCGGCCCGGCTTCCACTTCAATCACCCGTAAATTGAGGTTATGCAGCATCTGCAGCAGCACGAAATAGCAGGGTGATTCCACGGCGACCACATCGCCCGGCTGGGTCGTGGCGCGCAGCGACAGCGAGATCGCCTCAATGCAGCCGTTGGTGATCAGAATATCGTCAGCGCTGATATTGCAGCCGTAACCCACTGCCCGACGGGCAATCTCTGTTTTCAGCGGCGCATAGCCGGTGCCCTTCACCGTATTCCCGAGCAGGGCCGGTTTGCTGTAGCCCATCTGACGCATCAGCAGGCCGATGCGCTTGACCGGATAGAGTGCGCTGTCGCCGTTGGCCAGATCGAGACGCACCCGGCAGTCTGAGCCGAGCATCGCCAGATGGAGTTCTGTCTGCTCATCAAGCGGCGCGATGGCGCGCGGCTGTTCGCTGACGGCGGGCAGTTGACGGGAAGAGGGCCGCTGCGGCGCAACAAAAAAGCCCGATTTGGGGCGGGCAACGGCGTAGCGCTCATCTTCCAGCGTGCGCAGTGTCTTCAGGGCGGTGGTGAGGCTGACATTGTACTGCGTCGCCAGCGTGCGCACCGACGGCAGACGGCTGTCAGGGGCCAGTGAACCGGCATGAATGGCCTGCTTGATCTGTTCTGCGATCTGGCGGTAACGACTGCTTTGACTCTCCTGTTCCCCGATAATATCGGCCATCTGTTCCACCCCATATCGCGCTGATCTGTGCATATTCAACAGAGTACATTCAAAGTACTTTAGGCTGCATCTCTTAATTATTCATAACGCTAAACGGCCCGCAGACCCCGTCAGCCGCCGGGCTTCAGACCATAAAGTGATTCTGTTCACCTGAGGAAAACGTGAGAAATGAATAATCTGCCCGCCATGATGAAGGAGATGGAAGCGTATCTGTCACCCGCCATCATTGAGTCCGCTCAGCGCTGCTCTCTTCGCCTGCTGGCAGCGTTGCCGGATCAGCAGCAGCTGGAGAATAACCGTGTGCTGCTCGCCTATGGCGGGGGAAAAGACAGCAGCTACATGGTGGCTTACGTGCGTTACATTCAGGGGCTGATCTGGCAGCAGCAGGGCAGCACCTTTCATCTGCGGATCAGCACCAACCGCCATGCGGCGATGAATCAGAGCGTCATGGAGAATATTCACCGCGTTTATCAGTCGCTGGCGATGCATGACGATGAACGGGTGGAGTGTCTGGTAGTGGATGGCCTGCTTATCCGGCCGTTTGACCGCGACCTGCCGATGCCGGAGAGCGTGCGGCAGCAGAACCGTAATGACGTGCTGATGAATGGCCACCGGTTTCGCGCCGACGCGCGCTCGACCTTCTGCAATGCCTGTAATCTCAGCATGGTGAACTCCTTTGGCCTGGCGGCAGACTACAACGGTGGCGTGGATCTGATTATCACCGGCGACTCGCCACAGGAGCAGGCCGCCTATGTCGCCTGGGCGCGGCACCTCTCACGGCTGTTTGATGCGCCGGTGGCGGATAAAAACCGGGGCTTCAGCGGGTTTCTGCAGACGCTGGATGGCGTGGCAGAGCGCTACTTCAGCGATGTTTATGGCGCCGATCAGCTGACGCCTGCGCACCGCATCACCCACCAGCTGGCGCGTAATCCACTGTTCTTCAACATCTATCAGGACACCGCCTATGAAGCGGGCGCGCACTGGGCACTGCTCAGCGAATTTATGCGCTTCCGTTTTGATGCGCTGATGTTCAGCTTCTCCGAGTCCGACTGCGGTAATCCGACACTAATGGCGCACCTGCGCGGATTGCGGGCAGAAACGCTGCTGCAGCGCCACTATGCCGAAGGGATCCGCGAATATGTGCGCTTTGCGCTGGGACTGATGGTGAAGAAAGATTTTCCACCCGCGCTAATCGATGAGATGGCGGCGCGCTATCAGGATGACGCCGCGATCCAGCAGCAGCGGCAGCGCGCGGCAGACTTTGCCATACAGGCGTTTGACCTCAGCGAAGATCAGCTGATCTGCATGATCTACTCCCCGTTCCTGGCGCAGGGAGAGCAGCTCGGACACTGGCTGATGCAGCAGCAGATTACGCTGGATGAGGCGGCCATCCGCGACCTGCTTGAGCAACGCAGCGAGGATAGCGCGCTGGCACAGCAGTTAACCCGGCTCTCCGGCATGACGCTGACGCAGATGCGGCACTGCTGGCAGAGCAAGCCGGTCAGTTCGCTGCTGGAGGGCAAAAGCGCCGATCCGCTGTCGCGCGTGCTGCGTTTTGATCCCCACAAAGCGGTGATTCAGGTCAATAACGGTGTGCTCAATGACATCGTGACAGAAATCATTTCCGGGCGTTAACCCGGTAAGGCGAGGCGATGAAAAAGATTTTTCTGCAAATTGGCGCCACCCGCGACGGGCAAAATCCTTACTGCGCAGTGGCGAAGCGCGACGGCTATTTTACCGTGCTGGCTGAAATGGGTGATTTCGTCGATTACCAGTCGTTAAGCCTGGCCCTGCCGTTTGATCTGATCATTCGCCTCGATCGCCCTGAGAATCCCTGGGAGGTGATGCAGGCCTATCTGCACGCCGGTTTACTGGCGCATCCGCTGGTGGTGCTGGCGGGCTTTGAAGCTTACAACGCCAGCGCCGGACGACTGCGCGAGATGCTGGCCGGGCCGGATGCGCCCGCTGCCTTTATTCCGCTGGATAAATATGCGCAGCGCATGGCGCTGAAGAAAGCCTGGCCGCGCTTCCCGCAGCCGGAGTTCCGCTTTTTCGCCTCGCCGCTCAGCATTCTGGATGCCGGAGAGGCGCTGATCTATCCCTGCGTTGTGAAGCCGGTGGATGGCGGCGGCGGCCTGGGCATCTGGCTGATTGAGCATGCCGATCAGCTGCATAGCGTGGTGAAACAGCTGGTACAGACCATGAACTACGGCGGCCGCGGCTTCAGCGGCTTTATTGTGGAAAGCGCCCTGATCGGCGATGAGTTTTCGTTGCAGGGCGTGGTGCATCAGGGACACCCCCAGGCGCTGACCTGCTGCCAGAAGGTGATTGAGCAGCACCGGGATGCTGAGGGCTGCGTCAGCTTTTATGAGTCGGGGCATGTGGCGATGGCGGCAGCGGCCCTGCCGGCCTCGTTCAGCAGCCTGATGACATTCTGTTGCGAAACCTTTGGCTACCGTCAGGGTGCATTTCATATCGATTTTATTGTGGTCAACGGCGTGCCGCATTTCCTGGAGATGGGGTTCCGGCTCTCCGGCATGGGCGTGGCGACGCTGGTGCAGGAGGCGACGGGCATCAACTGGGCGGAAGTCACCTTCCGGTTAGAAGTGGGCGGCGCGTTACCCGTCTTTGCCTTCACCACACCCGGTGCGGTCGGCCAGCTGCGGTTGCGGCAACCAGCGCAGCTGCAGGCTGCCGAACGCTGGATCGATCAGCATCAGCAGGGCGCACTGTTACCGCCACTCAGATTGCCTGCGTTACAGGTTTCGTCACGCTCCTCGCTCTATGCCGACCTGACGCGTCACGCGGGCATTCTGGCCACGTTCAGCCTGACGGCCACAGCGCGTGAGCCGATTATGACCACTTTTCAGCAGGTGATTGCCGCGCAGCCGGTGGCGGCCGGGAGAGATAAAGTATGTGCAGGATGATTCTGGCGCATGGCCGGTTCGACAGCGCAGAGATTCTGGAGGCGGCGCGCGCCATGAGCTGCGGTGAAAGCGCCGAACACGATGGCCCGATCAAATCACACCCTAACGGCTGGGGCTGTCTGTGGCTCGAAGAGGGCGAGATTCGTACCCTGCACGGCACCGGCGCGTTCGCAGAAGCGCTGCCGGGTATCGATGTGGATCGGCTGCGCAGCCGGTTTCTGGCGGTGCATGTGCGGCACGCCACGCTGAGTAAAAATCAGGGACTGGCGTTTTCTCATCCGCTGTGGCGCAACAGCGCCGGACATCAGTGGTACATGATGCATAACGGCTTTCTGCCGACGATTTACCGCCAGCTCGGTCTGGCGGAATCGCGCTTCGATTCAGAAGAGTATCTGCATTATCTGGTGGATCAGACCACGCCCGCCGATTTCACCCGCGACTATCTGCGCGCAAAGATGGCGCAGGTAGAGCCGGGCGGTAGCGCAGGCAATGCCATTTTCGTCACCCGTGACAAAGCCTGGGCATGGCAGTGGTATCCGCACGACACGCCCTGGCCCGACTATTTTACGATGCATTTTCAGCAACAGGATGGTTGCACGCTGATCGCCTCTGAACCCGTGGCAATACCAGGCAGCGCTGGCAACTGGCGGCGAATGAACAATCATGAACTCTATGAAATACCGTTTAGGGAGTGATAAACATGGCAATTTTCAATCAGTTCCGCGTGATTAATCCCAACATGTTTGTGGAATCGACCTGGCTGGATGACATCGTCACCGCACGGGTGCCGCTGCTGGTGCTGCGTAATTTCCTGACGCCAGAGGTGCGGGAAGCGGTGGTGACTGACCTGCAGAGCTGCCGGGAAAAGATCCGTGTCTCCCACTATCCCAATGGCGCGCTGACCACGCTCGGCCCCTATCTGGCGCGTCATACTGCGGCTCCCGATAACTACTTTACTGAGCTGCGCGATATCCAGCCAGCGTTGCCGCCATCGCTGAATACGCTGCGCGAACAGATTTACCGCTGGGTTCAGCATGCGCTGCGGCTGGAAAGCTTACGCATCGCCCACGAACCGGGTTGTGGAGACTACGCCGGTTCTATCGTGCGCTTTCATGCCAATGGCGTCGCGAACCCGCTGCATAACGACAATATCGTGCGCGACGCCGCAGAGACTTCGCTGGTGGTGACGCAAATCCTGCATCAGCTCAGCTGCGTGGTCTGCCTGCAGGAGTGCAACGCGGGTGGGGCACTGCGTATCCACAACAAAAAGTGGTCGCCGGAGGATGAGCAGTTCAAAACCGTCGGGGAGCTGGGTTATCGCAGTGGGGTGATCGAAAACAGCGAGATCTGCGAATTTTCACCACGCAGTGGCGATATCTATCTGTTTAATCCTGCGTTTTATCATGAGATCGATCGGGTCGAAGGCGATACCCGTATCACCATGGGCTTCTTTTTCGGGCTGACCGATAAAAAAATGAAACACGCTATCGCCTGGAGCTAAGCCGGGCTGTGCCAGAACAGGAGAAGGGAATGACGACGTTTGAAAAAATCACTGCGCTGCTGGATCAGCAGCAGGCCAGCTACCACGTGGTGCAACATGAAGCGATAGGGCAGACCGAACAGATCAGCCAGATACGCGGTAACCTGCTGGGCCAGGCGGCCAAAGCGATGGTGCTGGAAGTCAGCATGCCGGATGGTGCGCCATCGCGTCAGCTGCTGGCGATAGTGCCGGGCGACTGCCGGATCAATTTCAAAAGTGCGGCGCGCGCCATCGGCGGCAAAAAATCCTCTTTCGCCGCTCCGGAGCTGGCGCAGGCGCTGACGGGCTGTGTGATGGGCGCGGTGCCGCCGTTTAGTTTTGATGACCGGCTGGCGCTGCGGGTGGATACCCGGCTGCAACAGGTCGGAACGTTATGGTTTAACGCGGGCGAGCTGGATAAGTCGATCGCGCTGGCTGTAGATGATTATTTTCGCATCGTGGGTGAAGGCTGCTGTGCCGATATCGCGACCCCGATTGCGGTCACCGCCTGACGGCAGGACAAGGAGTTTCTGATGTCGGTAAAAGATATGCTGTTAGCGCTGTGCGTGGTGGTGGCGTGGGGCGTCAATTTTGTGGTGATCAAGCTGGGGCTACAGGGTATGCCGCCTTTTTTGCTCGCCGGGCTGCGTTTTACCCTGGTCGCCTTTCCCGCCATTTTCTTTGTGCGCCGCCCGCCGATTCCGCTGCGCTGGCTGGTGGTTTATGGCATGACCATCAGTTTTGGTCAGTTCGCCTTTCTGTTCCTGGCGATCAAGCTCGGCATGCCTGCCGGTCTGGCCTCACTGGTGCTGCAGGCGCAGGCATTCTTTACCCTGTTGCTGGGCGCGCTGTTGCTGGCGGAGAAGCTGCGCTGGAATCATATCGTCGGGATTATCATCGCTACGCTGGGGATGTTTTTGCTGGCGACGGCAGGCATGGAAGGGCAGACCAGCGCCGGTATTACGCTGACCACCATGATGCTGACGCTGTCGGCGGCGCTCTCATGGGGGCTGGGTAATATCACCAATAAGATTATTATGCGAAACCGTAGCGTACCGATCATGTCACTGGTGGTCTGGAGTGCGCTGGTGCCGATCGTTCCTTTCTTTGCCTGTTCGCTGCTGTTTGATGGTCAGGCCGCCATCGTTAACAGCCTGCTGCATATCGGCCTGCAGACCGTGCTGGCGCTGTTCTATCTGGCGTTTGTCGCCACCATTGTGGGTTACGCTATCTGGGGGAATCTGCTGAGTCGCTACGAAACCTGGCGCGTCGCGCCGCTGTCGCTGCTGGTGCCGGTGGTGGGGATTATTACCGCCGCGCTGGTGCTGGATGAGCATCTCTCCGGGCAGCAGATGCTGGGTGCGGTGGTGATTATACTGGGGCTGCTGGTCAATGTGTTTGGTGGCGTGCTGGGTCAGCGCTTAGCGATGCGAACGCAGTCGTAAGGACAAGTCCGCCTTCAGATATAAGGGCAAAAAAAACGCCGCTAACGCGGCGTTTGTCATGGTTACTTCAGAATCTCAATACGGCGTGGTTTCGCCTCTTCCGGCACCAGTCTTTCAAGATCGATGCTCAGCAGACCATTCTCGAGACGGGCATCGCGCACCACAATGTGGTCGGCGAGCTGGAATTTACGCTCGAAGTTACGCTCGGCGATACCCTGATACAGGTATTTACGCTCGGTCTGCTCTTCAGGATGGGCACCCCGCACGATCAGCACGTTATCGTGCGCCGTGATATCCAGTTCGCTCTGAGCAAAACCGGCCACCGCAATAGTAATGCGATAGTGATTTTCATCGACCAGTTCAACGTTATAGGGAGGATAGCCGCCATTGCTCTGATTCTGATTAGATTCGAGCAGGTTAAACAGGCGATCAAAACCGATAGCAGAGCGATAAAGTGGGGTGAGATCAAAATTACGCATATTAAGACTCCTGAATTTCAGCAAGTTTTGGCAACCTTCCACTACTGGACAGGCTGGATACGGCACCCCACTGTCCCTTGCGGCAACGGTGAGTGCGTCCGTAAACTAAAAATGGGTGCCACAAGACCATTTTCAAGAGGGCGAAATGCAATTTTTTTCGCCAAATTGTGGAAATGGCATACACTCAGGACTACTTTTGCCAGACCCAGACGGACTTCGCCCCAGAGTGTTGACGTTGTCTGGCAAGCAAACTCAGCCAGGCTTATGCCATGACTGAAGGGATGATGATGATGAAATTGATGAAGACCTTACCTCTGGCTGGAGTGGTGTGCTGCGCAATGGCAACAACCGGCTGTTCCAGCGTGATGTCTCACACAGGTGCGAGTCAGGGCTACTATCCAGGCACCCGTGCCAGTGCTGATATGCTGTCCGATGGTGATACCAGCTGGGCGCTGAAGCCGCTGGCGTTAATCGATCTTCCTTTCTCTGCCGTGCTGGATACGCTGCTGCTGCCGTGGGACTACTACCGCAGCGACAAAGATAAATCTCTCGACTCTCCACGTGAACGCATCCTGCAGAGCGAAAGGCTGGCGCATACGCAGGAAAGCCTGGCGCAGGCGCAGCCTATGCCTCCTATGCGGTCACTGCCGCAACCGTAAAGAGTTGCCGCCAGCCATTCACCTCACGCATATAAGCAATCTGTGTACCATCAGGTGACCAGACCACCGCGTCACCTGATGGCGCCTCTTCCGTTCTGCGGGTCAGACGCTGACACGCGCCGCTCTCAACGTCACATCGCATCACGCTGTTATCGCAGATAAAAGCGATCGCCTGGCCGTCAGGATGCCAGCTAAAGGCGGACTGAATGCTGTGGCTGAGTCGGGTGATCTGACGCGGTTCGCCGCCGTTGGGGGAGACCGTCCAGAGCTGGATCACCTCTGCGGCATCCGCCATCAGAAATGCTATCTGGCTGCCATCCGGTGCGGTGCGCAGCCAGTGGCGAGGTTGCAGAGCCACACCACGGCTGTGCGTCAGGCGACGCTGCTGCACGCCAGCCGGTGGCGCAGGTAGCTGCTGGCTGCTGCCCTCCAGCGGCATCTCTCCGGCGCGGGCGTAATCCTCCAGCGCATCAGGCAGATCAACAATAAAAACTTCAGGCCGTTTTTCACCCTGCGCCGTCAGCGTGTCGCCAATAAAGGCGATCGCCCAGCGCTGCCAGCTGCCGTCCGGCTTCTGGTAGCCACGCTCACCGACCCAGCACTCCTCACAGGCACGATTAATCTGGTCACTGCCTGGCAGCGGTTCCGCATGCGTCTGGCTCACCAGCAGGCAAAAAAAGGTGCCGTCATATTCGCGCGGATGCTGCTTTTCAGGCGTTACAGCGCAAAGGGGCACCGCGATGCCGACGTTGCGCAGATCGAGCCGGCTATCCAGTTCGTGCATCACGTGGTCATTGTAGGTAAAGCTCAGGCGAGAACCGTCGGGACTGAAGACATGTACATGCGAGCCGCCACGCAGCGCGCCAGGAGTAAACGGTGGCGTGATATCGCAGGCATCCAGATTCACCGCCGCACCGCTCTGAACGATCACCCCGCGCCTGTGGTGGAAGTCATACCGCCAGCTGGCATCGGGATGTTCCGGGCCATGAATGCAGACGTAGCGCGGTGGCAGATCGGGACTGACCGTGACGACGCCGACATGGGCACCATGCCGGGCCTGATAGAGCACCTCCACCTCACCGGTCATCACATTGACCCGCTCAATGGTCTGGCTGGTAAACGACGCGCCCGATGGACGAACGTCAAACGCCAGCCACTGACTGTCGGCAGTCCAGACATTAATATTGGTGAGCTGATGCTGACGGGCAGCAAAGGTGATCTGTTTTTCTGACATGATGAAACCCGCGGAGAAAGAGTTGCCCGACAAATTACGCGATTCTGTTTTGCGGTGCAGCTTTTTTGCCGGGTTAAGGGAGCCGGGCCGTAGTGGCCCGGCAGAGAACGGGCCGTTACAGCACTAACTCTTCGATGGCATGCGCGACGCCATCTTCCATATTGGTTTTGGTGATGAACTGAGCAATTTTCTTAACAGAGTCAATGGCATTCCCCATTGCGACACCCGTTCCTGCGTATTCAATCATCGCCAGGTCATTCTCCTGATCGCCAATCGCCATCACTTCTTCCTGCTTCAGGCCGAGCTTCTCAGCCAGCATTTTAACGCCCTGGCCTTTATTCACCCGACGATCGAGGATTTCGAGGTAATAAGGCGCGCTCTTCAGGATGGTGTAGGTCTGCTGAGCATGCCCGGGCAGGCGGGCAATCGCCGCGTCGAGCAGGGCGGGCCGGTCGATCATCATCAGTTTCGGGAAGCGCATGGCACGATCCATCTCCTCCACCGCGCGGTAGCGCACCGGAATGCCGGTCAGGCTCGCTTCATGGATGGTGTATTCGCTGATGTCTTTGTTAGGGGTATAGAGATGGGTTTTGTCGAATGCCTGGAAATGTACGCCAAGCTCACGTGCCAGGTTCTCGATGTAGAGGTAGTCGTCAAAGGTCAGCGTCACTTCCGCCACGCACTCACCATCTTCGGCCTGATGAACCAGCGCACCGTTGTTGCTGATCGCGTACTGGCCGGGCGTCTGCATATCCAGTTCCATGAGATAGCGCTGGATACCCACAAATGGCCGGCCGGTGGTCAGAACAATCGACACCCCTTGCTGACGGGCGCGATCCAGGGCGGATTTCACCGCCGGTGTGATCTCATGTTGCGGGTTGAGCAGGGTGCCATCCATGTCGATAGCGATCAATTTAATAGCCATAGAGTCCTCGTAGCGTCTGGGTTTTATTCAATGCTAGCGCGATTCAGCGCACATTGACCAGTTTCATGGCAGGCGAGAACGGCCAGCTGATAGCCAGCTTCAGGCGGTAAAGAGATCGCGGTGGATTTTAATCACGGCTTTTCGGATTGTTGCGGGTTCGCCAGGGGCGCAGCAGGGACGATGAATATCGTGCGGGAAAAAGAGCGCGAACATGCCGGGCATCAGCGTAATCACTGACTCATTCAATATCTTCTGATAAAAAACGACGTCTCGCTGCTGGGCAAAATCTTCGGTGATTTGCTGGTCGGGATGGGCGCGGGCCACGCCAATATTTTCGGTGCCTGCCAGCAGATACTGAATATCGATGTAGTTGAAGTGGGACTCCGCTTTGCGTGCGCTGGCCGGTTCGGTCATCATCTCCTGCACCAGACAGAACATTTTGTTGTCGGGCAGGATCTCATATTTGCCGGTTTCCAGCTGGCTGAAATCTGTGCTGGCAATCCAGCTTATCGCCTGATCGACCACCGGATGAAAGGCGTGACGTTCTCTGTCCCAGTCGTGACGATCGCAAACAATCATGGTGTAACTCCCTGTGTTGAATGGTGCGCGGTAAATGCGCAAAGAGGGGCAAGAGTAAGGGAGCTGACCGGGTTAAAACGTGATCGGGATCGCAGCCTGTGGGCAGCAGGACGCGGCCTGGCGGGTTTCCGCTCGTACGGCACAAAAAAAGGCCATCACCTGGGTGATGGCCTTTCATCTCTGATGCCGGTTAAATATCGATATTGGCGGCTTTCAGCGCATTTTCTTCGATGAAGGCGCGGCGCGGTTCGACCGCATCGCCCATCAGGGTCGTGAACAGCTGATCAGCGCCAATCGCATCTTTAATGGTGACGCGCAGCATACGACGGCTGTCTGGATCCATGGTGGTTTCCCACAGCTGCTCCGGGTTCATCTCGCCCAGACCTTTGTAACGCTGGACCGAGAGGCCGCGACGCGACTCTTTAATCAGCCACTCAATCGCCTGTTCGAAGCTTGCCACTGGCTGACGACGCTCGCCACGCTCGATGTAAGCATCTTCTTCCAGCAGACCACGCAGTTTGCCGCCCAGGGCGCAGATTTTGCGGTACTCAGGACCCTGAATGAAATCAGCATCCAGCGGATAGTCAGTATCTACACCGTGGGTACGGACGCGCAGTACCGGCTCGAACAGGTTTGATTCGCGGTTTTCACGCACCTGTGCCAGATAGGTGCTGCCATGCGCTTCGCGTTCAGTCAGATAGCTCACCAGACCATTCAGCCAGGTTGTAACCTCCGCTTCATTGCTCAGGTCGCTCAGCGTGTCGTGATAAATCATCGCACGCAGCATGGCCATCGGATAACGGCGCTCCATACGCTTGATCATCTTCTGGGTGCTGTTGAAGTCAGTGACCAGCGTCTCCAGCGGCTCACCGCCCAGCGCCGGCGCGCTGGCATTGGTGTGCAGCGTCGCACCATCAAGGGCGATAGCGATCTGGTATTGATCCATCGCTTCATCATCCTTGATGTACTGCTCCTGCTTGCCTTTCTTCACTTTGTAGAGTGGCGGCTGGGCGATATAAACATGGCCGCGCTCAATGATTTCAGGCATCTGACGATAGAAGAAGGTCAGCAGCAGGGTACGGATGTGCGAACCATCGACGTCGGCATCGGTCATGATGATGATGCTGTGATAGCGCAGCTTGTCCGGGTTGTACTCGTCGCGACCAATACCGCAGCCCAGCGCGGTGATCAGCGTGGCCACTTCCTGGGAGGCGAGCATCTTATCGAAACGCGCTTTTTCAACGTTAAGAATCTTACCTTTCAGCGGCAGAATCGCCTGGTTTTTACGGTTACGGCCCTGTTTGGCCGAGCCGCCTGCGGAGTCACCCTCCACCAGGTAGATTTCAGACAGCGCCGGGTCGCGCTCCTGGCAATCCGCCAGTTTGCCTGGCAGACCCGCCAGGTCCAGCGCGCCTTTACGGCGGGTCATTTCACGGGCACGGCGTGCCGCTTCACGGGCACGGGCGGCGTCGATGATTTTGCCGACTACAATTTTGGCGTCTGATGGGTTTTCCAGCAGGTATTCAGCCAGCAGTTCATTCATCTGCTGCTCAACCGCTGTTTTCACCTCGGAGGAGACCAGTTTATCTTTGGTCTGCGAGGAGAATTTAGGATCCGGCACTTTCACCGAAACCACAGCGATCAGACCTTCACGGGCATCATCACCGGTGGCGCTGACTTTAGCCTTCTTACTGTAACCCTCTTTTTCCATATAGGCATTGAGGGTACGGGTCATCGCTGAACGGAAACCGGCGAGGTGTGTACCGCCATCGCGCTGTGGGATGTTGTTGGTAAAGCAGTAGATATTTTCCTGGAAGCCGTCGTTCCACTGCAGCGCCACTTCCACACCAATGCCATCTTTCTCGGTAGAGAAATAGAATACGGTAGGGTGAATCGGGGTTTTGTTTTTGTTGAGGTACTCAACAAACGCCCGGATACCGCCTTCATAGTGGAAGTGATCGCTTTTGCCATCACGCTTATCATCCAGACGAATCGACACGCCGGAGTTCAGGAATGAGAGTTCACGCAGGCGTTTCGCCAGGATGTCATACTCAAAATCGCGCACGTTGGTAAAGGTTTCGTGGCTCGGCCAGAAACGCACACGGGTCCCGGTAATGTCGGTCTCACCCGTCACCGCCAGCGGTGCCTGCGGTACGCCATGGACGTAAATCTGCTGATGCACTTTGCCTTCGCGACGAATGGTCAGCTCCAGCTTCTGCGAGAGGGCGTTAACCACGGAGACGCCCACGCCGTGCAGGCCGCCGGAGACTTTATAGGAGTTATCATCGAACTTACCACCAGCATGCAGCACGGTCATGATCACTTCAGCGGCAGAGATGCCCTCTTCTTCGTGAATACCGGTAGGAATGCCGCGTCCATCATCCTGCACCGATACGGAGTTATCGGCATGGATGGTGACCACAATGTCACTACAGTGACCAGCGAGCGCTTCGTCGATTGCGTTATCCACGACCTCGAATACCATGTGATGCAGACCGGTACCGTCATCGGTATCGCCGATATACATGCCCGGGCGTTTGCGTACTGCATCAAGTCCTTTCAGGACTTTAATACTTGAGGAGTCATAAGAATTCGACATCAACGTTTCTCGCTCATTTTAATCTTCAGGTTGAACCGCTATTTTACCCTGTTCCACGCGGAACATCTTGCCCTTTTCGTCGGTCATGTCGATTACATGTCCGGCAGAAATTGCGCTGACAAACACCTGAGCCTGAGTGGCTTTTAACCGTTCCGCCAACAGGCGTCGGCAGCTCTCATCCAGCTCAGAAGCAAAGTCATCAATGAGGTAAATACAGCGGCGTCCGCTCTGGCTTGTCAGGAACTCGCCCTGTGCCAGACGCAATGCACACATCAGCAGTTTTAACTGCCCGCGTGAGAGTAAATCTTCTACCGGCGTCCCTTCAGCCCGAATACGAAAATCCGCTTTATGGGGGCCGCTGGCGGTATAGGTCAGCGCGCGATCGCGCTCGAAGTTACGTTCCAGCAGTTCGGCGTAGTCGCTCTCTTTGTCCCAGCCACGCTGGAATGAGAAGCGCAGCTCAAATTCCGGCAGAAACTGGCCACAGGTGGCGGTGATTTCCGCGGAAATCGCCGCACTGTATTCCGCCCGCCACTGGCTGATCTGTTCAGCCAGCGGGACCAGCTCCTGATCCCAGGGACGAATCTGGCTGTATCGTGAGACCTGGCGCAGCGCCGCGTTCCGCTGTTTAAGCAGGCGGCGCATGTTGTTCCAGGCGTTAAAAAAGCCGGGGGTGTTATGAAAGCAGCCCCAGTCGACATAGGCTCTGCGATATTTGGGGCCGCCATTCAGCAAACTAAAGCCTTCAGGGGTGATTAACTGCATCGGCAACAGCTGCGCCAGCTCCGCGACCTTGTGACCATCGCTGCCATCAATGCGCACTTTGCTGTCACCGGCCCGGTTTTTGGTCAGCCCGACTGAAATTTCCCGCTCTTTGTTTTCCAGACGTCCATGCAGCACAAACGCCGCCTCATCGTGACGAATCACGCGCCCCGCCTGCAGGCTGCGAAACGAACGGCCATGCCCCAGAGTATGAATCGCTTCTAAAACGCTGGTTTTACCACTGCCGTTGGCACCCACCAGGAAATTAAAGCCGGGTGCCAGCTGCAGGTCAGCCTGCTCAATATTACGAAAATCTTTGATAAGAAGGCGGGTTAAAGCCATGAATCAGTCCAGCGTGAAGGGCAATGATCGGGATGAAATGGTTTTGCCTTGTAAAAATTCAGGTCTTACCTTTAACAATCCAGGGCGTCGACGGCGAAGCAAGTTTGCGCACGGCCAGCGCACAGGCCCTGGGAGCATACTGAAGTATGTGACCAGGGACGAGCACTGCCCGGGCGCAAAATGGCGAGTAAGTTAGCCCGGCACAGACTATAGACGCATGGGCATGACGACATAGGCCGCTGCCGGGCTCGCCACATCCTCAATCTGCACGCTCGACACCGAATCGGTCAGCAGTAGACGGACGTTTTCGCACTTCAGCGCGTTCAGCACATCCAGCACGTAACTGACGTTGAAGCCAATCTCCAGTTCCGTGCCGTTGTAGCTGACATCCAGCATCTCTTCCGCTTCTTCCTGTTCAGGGTTATTGGCGGTGATCTTCAGCTGATTTTCGGTGATATAGAGGCGAACACCGCGGAACTTCTCGTTAGAGAGGATAGCGGCGCGGGCAAAGGCCTGTTTGAGCAGATCGCAGCCCGCTTCCAGTGCTTTGTCCGGATTCTTCGGCAATACGCGACGATAATCGGGGAAACGGCCATCAACCAGCTTAGAGGTAAAGATGTAGTCGCCGACATGCGCACGGATATTGCTGCCGCCAATCTGAACCTGCAGCGGGGTATCGCCGCCATCCAGCAGACGCAGCAGTTCAATCACGCCTTTACGCGGCACAATCACCGAATGACTCGGCAGCGCCTGACCAATCGGCATGGAGCAGACAGCCAGACGGTGACCGTCAGTGGCCACGGTGCGCAGCTCTTCCCCTTCGGTTTCGAACATCATGCCGTTGAGGTAGTAACGCACATCCTGATGCGCCATCGAAAATTGGGTCGCTTCAATCAGCCGTTTCAGCGTTGCCTGCGGCAGGGTAAATTCAACTTCACTCTGCCAGTCGTCAAGATTCGGGAAGTCACTGGCGGGCAGGGTCGACAGCGAAAAACGGCTGCGGCCAGAGCGCACCAGCATGCGATCGCCTTCCAGTGCCAGAGTAATTTCTGCGCCATCCGGCAACCCGCGACAGATATCGAGGAATTTACGCGCCGGAACGGTGGTGGATCCAGGCTCATGTGCCTGAGTCAGCGCCACGCGTGCGACCATCTCCATTTCCAGATCGGTACCGGTCAGCAACAGCGAACCTTCAGTTACCTGCAGCAGCAGGTTTCCGAGGATCGGCAGCGTCGGACGACCACCCAGGGGGCCACTTACTTGTTGCAGCGGCTTCAGCAGCTGCTCACGTTCAACAATAAATTTCATAGCGTCAGGAAGATAATGTTCTGATGAGATTAGAGAAATCTTCTTTGATATCGTGGCTCTCTTCACGCAGCTGCTCAATCTTGCGGCAGGCATGAAGCACCGTCGTATGGTCGCGACCCCCAAAAGCATCGCCAATTTCTGGCAAGCTATGGTTGGTTAACTCTTTCGCCATCGCCATCGCCATCTGGCGCGGACGTGCCACCGAGCGCGAACGGCGCTTGGAAAGCAGATCCGCCACCTTAATTTTGTAGTACTCAGCCACGGTCTTCTGAATATTATCGATGGTGACCAGCTTTTCCTGCAGCGCCAGCAGATCGCGCAGCGCTTCGCGCACGAAGTCGATGGTAATCGCCCGGCCAGTAAAGTTGGCATTGGCGATCACGCGATTCAGCGCGCCTTCCAGCTCACGCACGTTAGAGCGTAACCGCTTGGCAATAAAGAAGGCGACTTCACCCGGCAGACGGATGTCGTTCTCATCCGCTTTTTTCATCAGGATCGCCACACGCGTTTCCAGCTCAGGCGGCTCGATCGCCACCGTTAAACCCCAGCCGAAACGTGATTTAAGACGATCTTCCACCCCGTTGATCTCTTTTGGATAGCGATCTGAGGTGAGGATGATCTGCTGGTTGCCCTCTAATAAGGCATTAAAGGTGTGGAAGAACTCTTCCTGCGATCGCTCTTTATTAGCAAAGAACTGAATGTCATCGATCAGCAGCGCATCTACCGAACGGTAGTAGCGTTTGAACTCTTCAATCGCATTGTTCTGCAGTGCTTTAACCATGTCCTGTACGAAGCGCTCGGAGTGCATATAAACCACTTTTGCATTGGGTTTACGGGCAATGATGCCGTTGCCCACCGCATGCAACAGGTGCGTTTTACCGAGACCGGTGCCGCCATACAGAAAAAGCGGGTTATAAGCGCCGCCTGGATTATCCGCCACCTGACGTGCCGCCGCGCGCGCCAGCTGGTTAGATTTACCCTCGACGAAGTTATCGAAGTTATGACGGTTGTTCACATTTGAGCGATAGGTGACGTCGGCCGGAGCCGGGACATTATCCCAGCTGGGACGCATGATCTGCGTCGGGGCCGGACGAATATGGCTCTGTACGGGCATCACGGGCGCGCTGACGCTGGCCATTACGGGCTGGCTGACCGCTGCCGCCTGCTGCTGAACCGGGCGCGTTCCCACTTCAAAACGCAGGGCGGGCACGTTTGGACCGCAGAATTCATTCAGCAGTGCATTGATACTATTAAGGTATTTGTCCCGAACCCAGTCGAGTACGAAGCGATTTGGAGCATACAAGGCAAGCGTATTGTCGTTTAACTCAGCCTGTAGTGGACGGATCCACATGCTGAATTCGGTGGCAGGAAGCTCATCCTGCAAACGGGCAAGACACTGTTGCCAAAGCGTAAGTGACAC